>NZ_CYSR01000022.1 GCF_001458395.1 Leisingera aquaemixtae
TCGGCAGAAACTGGAACAGGCCAAGGTCAGATTTGATGGCGAAACGGATGTCGTCGAGGGCATGGTCAAGACCGCAACATTCTACGACCCCGACGGCAACGCCCTGATGCTTGCTGAGGATTTGACCGGAGGAGCTGGGTAACGCTTAGGTTTCTTATCGTCTCTGGAGCGTGCGCGCTCCAGTCGCAAAGTGGTTTTCCAATAGCTGCCGGTTAAAACCTTAGCAGCATCGGTTAAACCGGGCTCGAAGCCCGGTTTCGCCGCGCGCTGCATGAATGTCTGCTTCATACGAAGGTAAATCTATGAGTCGCTAAAGGTAACTTTGCTGCTTCGGATGAAAATATTTCCCTTTAAAATCAATCAGTCAAGTTCCCTAAAAGGGAGACACTATGTGTCGCCCGACACTTCTTGTCGGGCGACACATAGTTTTGCCACTTGCGGCAGACCCTTTCCTTTTTCGTGTCTCCAAAATCCTCGCTCGCGCCTCCTGTTCCGCCAGTGGCGAAGCCTTCCCTGATTTTCACTTCGGAAGACCTCGTGTCTTCCGGACTGCGGCCGGACGGTGATCTGACACCCGCGAAATGATAGGATGCGCCGTAGCGGTGAAATTGGGAGGGGCCCGCGCCTGGTGCGGGAGGAACCGGGTTTCTCCGTGGAGGCTGACGCGCAAGCCACATCAGAACCCGTGTTCAGTGTGCCGGCCGGATGGCAGGCGGACCAATCAAACGGAAAATGCCGGGGCAGGGGGGAGCGGGCGCAGCCCGTTGATGCCCTGCCGCGACTCCTGGGATATGCAATCCGCGCGCCCCGCGCGGATTTCTACTGTCTCTTGTTGAAGGCGCAACTGGCCCAAAATCTCTGACGACGGACGCTGATAAAGTTTCACGGTGAAAATGCTCCCGCCCTCCCTGAAACCAGAAAGGGCCAAAACTGGCCGGTTTTTCCGCCGCCCGCAGACCGCCGCCTACAGGCCACCGCAGGCGTTTCGAGCTTCCGTCAAGCCAAGTCAGCAACTGTTTTCCGGAAATGTGCCCCGCGTGGATTGGATACATGGGTATATAGGACGATATCCAGCGGCAGACGGCCGTACTCTGGAGAGAGAATGACAGCATCACCGGAAATGATGTGGTTCTGAATGATGGAGTGAGGCACCCAGGCGGCGCCGCTTCCTTCAAGAACCATCTGGGAAATCCCCACCGAAAATGCGCTTTCCACTGCCGGCGTACCCGTCCAGGCGCGTTCAGCCCTGTTTTGATGCAGCGTTAAAATCTGTCCAAAGAAACTTTCGGCAGGATAATCAATGCAGGGAGCATCCGGCGGCAGTATCTGGCCTTCCAGGAGATCATGCCGCAGCGCGCCGCCGGCGACGGGAAGCAGGGTGTCCCGCCGCCAGACATAACGGTCAACAGTGTCGTCAAAAGGTACCTGCGGCAGTTCACGGTACTCATAGCTCAAAAGCACGTCGCCTTCGTGGCGCAGAAACGTGGACATGGCAGATACCTGGTTTTGCGTCCGCAGCCGGATTTGCGGCGTCCGGCCGCTGTTGCGGAATTTGCGGAGAATCTCCGGAACAACAGACACTGACAGCGAGTGCTGCGTTACCAGCACCAGCGGTTCGCCAATGCCTTCCGAATTCTTCAGATGCCCATGCAATTGCCGTAAATGTGCCAGCAGCGCCCGGATCTGCGGCTCGCTTTGAAGCAACGTGGGAGACAGCTCTACCCGGTTGGCCTCACGCACCAGCAAGCTTCTGCCAATCCAATGCTCCAAGGCCCGTATGCGCCTGGAAAAGGCTGGTTGTGTTACGTTCCTGCGTGCTGCCGCGGCAGTCAGGCTGCGCTCCTCCAGCAGGATCAAAGCGTCTTCAAAAAGGCGGGTATCCATGCCTGCTCATACAATATGTATGAGTAGGCTGCAATGTTTGCATTATTCAACGGCCATTCCAGCGTCTAGCCTTACTGAAAATACGCAAAAGGGATGTATTCGATGAACACCGCAGTGACAGAAGACACAATGGCCGGGGGTGGCAACCTTGCGCTTGTAAAGCGCGCACTTGAAAACTTCCCGCGCGTGCGGCTGGGCCATCTGCCGACCCCTTTGGAACCTCTGGATAGATTGAGCGAAGAACTGGGCGGGCCGCGCATCTGGGTCAAGCGCGATGACTGCACCGGTCTTGCCTCTGGCGGCAACAAGACCCGCAAGCTGGAATTTCTGATGGCAGAAGCGCTGAAACTCGGTGCCGATACGGTTATTACCCAGGGAGCCACCCAGTCCAACCACGCCCGCCAGACGGCGGCGGCGGCGGCCAAGCTGGGCCTGGATTGCCAAATCCTTCTGGAGGACCGCACCGGGTCGAATGACGTGGCCTATAACTTCAACGGCAACGTTCTGCTGGACCAGCTGCATGGCGCAACCATCTCCAAGCGGGCCGGCGGTGCCGACATGAATGCCGAGATGGAAACCCTGGCTGGCGCGCTCCAAGACCAGGGCCGCAAGACCTATATAATTCCGGGCGGCGGCTCCAACCGCGTTGGCGCGCTGGGGTATGTGAACTGCGCCGCCGAACTGGAGGAGCAGGCCGGAGCGCTTGGGCTGAAGGTCGACGCGCTGGTTCATGCCACTGGCAGTTCCGGAACTCAGGCGGGGCTGGTGGCGGGGCTTGCAGGTCTTGCAAGTGACATTCACCTGCTTGGGATCGGCGTGCGGGCGCCGCAGGAGAAACAGGAGAGCATGGTCTTTGATCTGGCCTGCAAGACCATGGATTACCTTGGCATGGGGGCCGAAATCAACCGGGCGTCGGTTCGGGCGAATTGCGACTATGTGGGGCCGGGTTACGGGCTGCCGACCGAGGGCATGCGCGCGGCGCTTCTGAAGCTGGCCCGGCTGGAGGGGCTTCTGTTTGATCCGGTCTATTCTGGCAAGGGACTCGACGGCCTGATCGACCAAGTCCGCAAGGGTTATTTCGACGGCATGGATAACATCGTGTTCCTTCATACCGGCGGCAGCGCAGCGCTGTTTGGATACCCCGGTATCTTCGGTCTGCCGGGCTATCAGGATTAACAAAAGCACAAGACAATTCAATAGGGAGAAAAACATGAAACTTCTGAAACCAGCCGCCGCCTTAGCCTTTGCTTTGGCCCTGGCGGCCCCGGCCGCCGCCCAGGAACGCACGGGAACCCTGGCCAAGATTGATGCCTCGGGCGAGATCGTCCTCGGGCATCGCGAAAGCTCGGTTCCGTTTGCCTATCTTGATGAGAACCAGAAACCGGTTGGCTATTCGATCGACCTTTGCATGAAAGTGGTCGATGCGGTGTCTGCGGAACTGGGCAAGGAACTGTCGATCAAATACGTGCCGGTGAATCCGAAAACCCGGATCGCACTGATGGCCAATGGCACAATTGATCTGGAGTGCGGCTCAACCACCAACAACCTTACGCGTCAGGATCAGGTGGAATACCTGCCCACCACCTTTATCACCGGAACCAAACTGATGGTGCGCAAAGGATCGGGGATTGGCTCGGTTGCAGACCTGGAAGGCAAAGCCGTGGCATTGGCGCAGGGCACCACCAACGAGCGCGCGGTAAAGGCGGCAATTGAAGAACTGGGCTTGGACGTGAAGGTGCTGCCGGTGCGCGACCATGCCGAGGGCATGCTGTCGCTGGAAACTGACCGGGTGGATGTCTATGCAACCGATCACATCTTGCTGTTCGGGCTGATCGCCAAGTCGAAAACACCCGATTCATTTGAGGTCGTGGGCGATTTCCTCTCCTTCGACCCTTATGCGCTGATGGTGCGCCGCGACGATAGCGCCTTTGAATTGGTGGGCAAGAAGGCCCTGGCCGAAGTGTTCCGCTCAGGCGAGATCAACGAGATCTATTCTAAGTGGTTCGATCCGCTGGGCGTTGCGCAGACCGATCTGCTGAAGGCTGCGTTCCAGATCAACGCGCTGCCCGAATAATCTCTTCCCGCGCTTGCACGGCCGGGCCTTCGCCGCTTGCGGGGCCCGGCACCTTCAACAGGGTAAACAATCATGAACTACAACTGGAACTGGGGCGTCCTTTTTGAGGGGGAGTACCTGGGCTGGCTGATATCAGGGGTGGGCTGGACCTTTGCGGTCGCGCTTGCAGCCTGGGTTCTGGCACTGGCCGTCGGGGTGCTAGTAGGTGTCGGACGCACATTGCCGTCAAAGCCCGTCGCCACCCTCTGCACCGCATATGTCGAGCTTTTCCGCAATGTCCCGCTCCTGGTGCAGCTGTTCCTGTGGTATTTCGTGATGCCCGAGATCGTCCCGGACGATCTGGGCCGCTGGATGAAGCGGGATATGCCAAACCCCGAGTATGTCACCGCTGTGATCGGCCTGGGCCTCTATACGGCCAGCCGCGTTGCCGAACAGGTCCGCGCCGGGATCAACGCTGTGGGCCCCGGCCTGACCAGCGCGGCCTACGCCAACGGCTTCTCGACCGCGCAAACCTACCGCTATGTGCTGCTGCCGATTTCCTTCCGGCTGATCGTGCCGCCGATGACGTCCGAGTTCCTGACCATCTTCAAGAACTCCTCCCTGGCGCTCACCATCGGGCTTCTGGAGCTGACTGCGCAAAGCCAGCAGATCGCGGAATACACCTTTCAGGGGTTCGAAGCCTTCACCGCCGCAACGGTCATCTATGTGGTTATTGCGCTTGGCGCGACGGTGATCGCGCAGACGCTAGAAAAATATACCCGTATCCCGGGTTATGTCGGAAAGGACTGAGCCATGGGTGATTTCGATCTTTCCGTCATTTGGAACAATCTTCCCTTTCTGTGGCAGGGTCTGCAGCTGTCGCTATGGCTCACCTTGCTGGCGGTTATTGGGGGCATCATCCTGGGCACCGGCCTGGCACTGATGCGGCTTTCCGGCATCATGCCCCTGGCTCTGGCTGCCGCTGGCTATGTGAACCTGATCCGCTCGGTGCCGCTGATCCTGGTGATCTTCTGGTTCTACTTCCTGGTGCCTCTGGCCCTGGGCCGCCCGATCGGCGGATTCTATTCGGCGCTGATCGCCTTTGTCATGTTTGAGGCGGCTTACTATTCGGAAATCATCCGCGCTGGCATTCAGTCGGTCCGTAAGGGTCAGGTGCATGCCGGGCAGGCAACAGGACTCAGCTATTGGCAGATTCAGCGCTATGTGGTTCTGCCGCAGGCGTTCCGCAACATGATCCCGATTCTGGTGACCCAGGGTATCATCCTGTTTCAGGACACCAGCTTGGTCTTTGTCGTCAGCCTGCGCGACTTCATGACCGCTTCCTCAATCGTCGCCCGCACTGAGGGTCGGCTGGCGGAAATGTATATCTTCGCAGCCCTTGTCTACTTCACCATTTGCTTCGCCGGCTCGCTTTTTGTCCGGCGCCTTCAGAAGGCCAAAACCGCATGATCAGCATCGAAAACATCTCCAAATGGTATGGCGACTTTCAGGTGCTGACCGATTGCACCACCCATGTCGGCAAGGGCGAGGTGGTGGTTGTCTGCGGGCCGTCCGGCTCGGGAAAATCGACCCTGATCAAATGCGTGAATGGGCTGGAACCGGTGCAGCAGGGCCGCATCCTGGTGGAGGATGCGGATGTCACCGCCAAGGGCACCAATCTGACCAGGCTTCGCTCGCGGATCGGCATGGTGTTTCAGCACTTTGAGCTCTACCCGCACATGAGCGTGCGCGAAAACCTGTGCCTGGGCCAGCAGAAGGTTCTGGTCAGGTCGCGCGACGAAGCCAACGCCAAGGCCGAGGCCCTGATCAGCCGTGTCGGGCTGCTGCCGCATATCGAGAAGTTTCCCGGGCAACTGTCTGGCGGCCAGCAGCAGCGGGTGGCAATCAGCCGGGCGCTGGCAATGGACCCGATTGCGATGCTGTTTGACGAACCGACATCGGCACTCGACCCGGAGATGATCAACGAGGTGCTGGACGTGATGGTTGAACTGGCGCAGGACGGTATGACGATGATGGTTGTCACCCACGAGATGGGCTTTGCCCGCAAGGTGGCGGACCGGGTGGTGTTCATGGATGCCGGCCGGGTCGTCGAAGACCGCGCCACGGAAGAGTTCTTCGGTAATCCAGAAAGCGAACGGGCACAGGACTTCCTGAGCAAGATACTAAATCATTAGGCTTGCCCGGCGGGCTTGCGCCCGAAGGTGCCTTCAGCACTTGGCGCAAGCCCGGACAGAGACCTGCTGGGAGCCGCCTTGACGTGTTGTGCGGGCAAGACTTCCTCCACGTCGTCTTTGTCGAGATCGGCCGCGGCGAAAAGGGCGGATTACATTTTGCACTTCAGGCTGTTTTGAATGCCCGGTCTGGCGGCATTGGCTGCAACACAGCGGTGAGCGTGCCGCGCCTGCGAGCGGATGCTGCGTCAGCAAACACCCGGAGGGGCAACGGCGGCAATATCGGCACGGGGGGCAAGCCTGCCATTCGCCGCACACGCAGACAGGAAGCGCGCACATGTCCGCTGTAGGCACATATCACCCATTGCGGACATTAATGCCGACGTTTTGGCTGCCGCCAGTGTGTGTCTCCTCCCAGCTTAAAGCTCGGGCAGTCAGCTCAAATTTTCGGCGCCAACGGGCTGTTGTAAAATTGCGCCATACCTGCAGCCTTTACAGCCGTCTTCCACCCTTTTCATGCTCTGCCGCATGCCCGATGCCCTGTCCATTGTTGTTGTCGAAACCGACCGTGACCGCGCCTTCATGATTGTGGACGGGCTGCGGGACGCCGGGGAATTTGACATTCAGGTCATCTCGGAACCTTCAGGCCTCGCGCGTCAAATACAGATGCGTGACCCGGATGTGGTGCTGATCGACATCGCCAACCCCTCCCGCGATGTGCTGGAGGAACTGACGCTGGCCTCAGGCCCCAAGGACCGGCCAGTGGCGATGTTTGTGGACCGCAGTGAAGACGGCATGACTGCGGCCGCTGTTGAAGCCGGGGTTTCGGCTTACGTGGTTGACGGGCTGCAGGCCGCCCGGCTGAAACCGGTCTTGGACGCAGCCATCGCGCGTTTCCGGCTGTTTCAGCGCATGCGCACCGAGCTTGCAGAAACCAAACGGGCCCTGGAAGAACGCAAGGTCATCGACCGCGCCAAAGGGATGGTCATGAAGGCCAGGGGCATCGGCGAGGACGAAGCCTACGCGCTGCTGCGAAAGGCCGCGATGGACCAGAACAAGCGCGTCGCGGAGGTTGCGCAGGCGCTGGTCACCGCGGCAGGGCTGCTGGCATGAGCGCGACACGCATCCCCGCCGGTTATGTTCCGCTGACTGATGCGGCGCCGCTTATTGCCGCCCAAGAAATGGGCTTTGCCGCCGAAGAACGGCTGAGTCTGGAGCTGCACCGCGCGCCCTCGTGGTCTTCCCTGCGCGACATGCTGGCGTTCGGGCAGGTGGATGCCGCTCAGATGCTCGCGCCGGTGCCGGTCGCCGCGGCGCTTGGCGTTGGCGGCGCCAGCGCGCCATTCTCTGTTCTGTCCGTGCTGTCCGTCAACGGCACCGTCATTGGCGTCAGCAGCAGCCTGGCCCGCAGACTTGCCGATGCAGGGCACAATTTTTCCTTCAATGACGCCGCATCCGCCGGCAAGGCCCTGATAGCCGCAGCCGGCCCCGGCCTGCGGATTGGCGTGCCGTTTCCCTTTTCCATGCATATGGAACTGCTGCACTACTGGCTGCAAGGGCTGGCGGCGGACCGCGGCCGCGGCATCAGCATCCGCACGGTCCCGCCGCCGCTGATGAGCGATGCCATCAAAAGCGGTGAGATAGACGCGTTCTGCGTTGGCGAACCCTGGGGATCCATCGCGGTAGAAAATGGCGCGGGGGCGCTGCTGTTGCCCGGGCGGGCGATCTGGTCCTTTGCGCCGGAAAAGGTGCTGGCGGTCCGCAGTACCTGGGCAGAGGCCGAACCCGGCCTGACCGGCCGCCTGATCCGGGCCCTGTGGCGCGCGGGGCGCTGGCTGGCCGACCCGGCTTCCCGCGGGCTGGCGGCGGAAATCCTGTCCGCGCGGCGGTATCTCGATCTGCCCGCCGAAATCATCGAACGCGCGCTGTCGGGAAAGTTCACGGTCACGCCCCAGGGGCTGCAGCGTGAAGTCTCCGGATTTATCGGCTTCCATGACGGCGCCGCTGGCTTTCCCTGGCGCAGCCAAGCCCAATGGGTTGCGCTGCAACTGGCGGAACGGACTGGCCTCGACCGGCACAGGGCGCTGGAATTGGCCGGGCCGGTCTTCCGCAGCGATCTATACCGCTCCGCCCTGGCCGGGACCGGTGCGGACTTGCCCGGCGCCTCGTCGAAACTGGAAGGCGCGACCGGCGTTTCGCTGCTGGCCGCAGGAGAATCGGAAGCGGTCAGGCTGCTGCCGAACCGGTTCTTTGATGGCCGTGTTTTTGATCCCATGGCCGCGGACTGATGAAAAAGCAGGCAGCTTGCCGCGCTGCAACGCTGCGGCGCAGAATTTCCTGCTGCGCGAGCAAAGAAACCTTTTGCGCAGGCCGGATCTTCCGGCAGTCTGAAGTCAGACAGGCAACGGAGCCTGACTGAGAATTTTCCCGAAGACCGGGTTTCACTGAGCAAAGCCGCTCGACCCGCCGCCACTCCTCCTGGCGGTGCGTGTCAGCGGCTTTTTTCTGTTCCGTCCCCTGGGCGGGGCGCAGCTAGGAAAAGGAACCAACCCGATGAAGACACTTATGATGGCGCTTGCGGCCTCGACTGCCCTTACCGGACCGGCATTGGCCGGAACATTGGAGCTGGAAAAGGATGTGCTGACCTTCGGCTTCATCAAGCTGACGGATATGGCGCCGCTGGCGGTGGCTTATGAGAAGGGCTTTTTCGATGACGAGGGGCTGTTTGTCACGCTCGAAGCGCAGGCAAACTGGAAGGTCCTTCTGGATGGCGTGATCGGCGGCACCCTTGACGGCGCCCATATGCTGGCAGGCCAGCCGCTGGCCGCGACCATCGGTTATGGCACCGAAGCGCATATCGTCACACCGTTTTCCATGGATTTGAACGGCAACGGCATCACGCTCTCCAACGAAGTGTGGGAGATGATGAAACCGAACCTGCCCACGGATGCGGACGGCAAGATCGCGCATCCGATCTCCGCCTCTTTCCTGAAGCCGGTGATTGAGGACTTCAACGCCAAGGGCAAGCCCTTCAACATGGGCATGGTCTTCCCTGTCTCCACCCACAATTATGAGCTGCGCTACTGGCTGGCAGCCGGCGGCATCAACCCTGGCTACTACTCGCCCGAAAACGTGACCGGCCAGATCGGCGCCGAAGTGTTCCTGTCGGTGACCCCGCCGCCGCAGATGCCCGCCACGCTGGAGGCCGGCACGATCTCTGGCTACTGCGTGGGGGAGCCATGGAACCAGCAGGCTGTGTTCAAGGGCATCGGCGTTCCGGTCATCACCGATTACGAGCTGTGGAAGAACAACCCCGAAAAGGTGTTCGGCATCACCGCGGAATTCGCCGAGGAAAACCCGAACACCACGCTGGCGGTGGTCAAGGCGCTGATCCGCGCGGCCCAGTGGCTGGATGAAAACGAAAACGCCAACCGCCCCGAAGCGGTGGAGATCCTGTCGCGCCCCGATTACGTCGGCGCCGACTATGAGGTGATCGCCAATTCGATGACCGGCACCTTCGAGTATGAGAAGGGCGACAAACGCGATGTTCCGGATTTCAACGTGTTCTTCCGCTACAACGCCACCTACCCGTTCTACTCGGACGCGGTCTGGTACCTGACCCAGATGCGCCGCTGGGGGCAGATCGCTGAACCCAAGCCCGACAGCTGGTATGACGAGGTCGCCCGGTCGGTCTACAAGCCGGAGATTTACCTCGAAGCCGCAAAAATTCTGGTGGATGAGGGGCTTGCCAGTCCCGAGGACTTCCCCTGGGACAGCGATGGCTACAAGGCCCCGACGCCCGCAGAGGACATCATCGATGGCATCCCCTTCGATGGCAAAGCGCCCAACGCCTATATCGACAGCCTGCCGATCGGACTGAAGGCCGGCCAAACCGTCGTCGGCAGCGCCATTCAGGGCTGACCCCGGACAGGAGGGCAGGGGGGCGGTGACCTAGCAAGAGCCGCCGCCGCTCCACGCCCTCCCCGCACGCATCAGAGGATGACACCATGACGATCGCCGATCCCGACACGCTCAGCTCCGAGGCCCGCCGCGCCCGGCTGTTTACCCGCATCAGCAAGATGGACGCCTGGTTTCAGGTCTTTGGCCTGGCCTGGGTCACCCCGGTGCTGAAAGCCGCCGCCGGGGACAATCCCAAGGCGCAGTTGAAGGAAATCTGGCGGCTGCTAGCAATTCCCGTCATCGCCATTGCCGGCTTCCTCATGCTCTGGGCTGTGCTGGCACCCAAGGTTCAGACCTCGCTGGGCGCCATTCCCGGCCCGGGTGCGGTGTGGACCGAAGCGGTGAACCTGCACCAGGATGCGCAGGCCAAGGCTGCCAAGGAGCGCGCCCACCACGAGAAGGTGGAGGCCCGCAACCAGCGCTTTATCGACCGCGGCCAGCCGGAACGGGTCAAGGACATCCCCTATACGGGCGCGCCGTCCTACTACCAGCAAATTTGGACGTCGATAAAGACCGTCTTCTTCGGCTTCCTGATTGCCGCCGCCGTGGCGATCCCGCTGGGCATTCTGGCCGGTCTGTCGCCCGCTGCGAACGCGGCCATCAATCCGCTGGTGCAGATTTTCAAACCAGTGTCGCCGCTGGCCTGGCTGCCAATCGTGACCATGGTTGTCTCGGCGCTTTATGCCACCAACGACGGGCTGTTCTCCAAGTCGTTCCTGGTCTCTGCCATCACCGTCACGCTGTGTTCGCTGTGGCCTGCGCTGATCAACACCGCATTGGGGGTGGCCTCCATCGACAAGGACCTGGTGAATGTCTCCAAGGTTCTGAAAATGAACACCTATACCAAGATCACCAAGCTGGTGCTGCCCTCGGCCCTGCCGCTGATCTTCACTGGGCTGCGGTTGTCGCTCGGGGTCGGCTGGATGGTGCTGATCGCGGCAGAGATGCTGGCGCAGAACCCGGGCCTCGGCAAATTCGTCTGGGACGAGTTCCAGAACGGCTCCAGCCAGTCGCTGGCCCGGATCATCGTTGCGGTGCTGACCATCGGTATCATCGGCTTCCTCTTGGACCGGGTGATGTACGCGCTGCAGTCGCTGTTTACCTTCACGAACAACCGGTGAGCCGCCATGAGCATTCTTGAATTTAGAAAAGTCTCCAAGAGCTTTAGCGAGGGCACCAGCCGCACGCAAGTTCTGAAAAACATCAGCCTCAGTGTTCAGGAGGGCGAGTTCCTTGTGCTGCTGGGCTTCTCCGGCACCGGCAAGACAACCCTGATCAACCTGATGGCCGGGCTGGATAGGCCGTCGCAGGGCACCGCCTCCTATCGGGGCAGGGAAATCACCGGCCCCGGTCCGGAGCGCGGCGTGATTTTCCAAAGCTATTCGCTGATGCCCTGGCTGACGGTGAGCGGCAATGTTGCGCTGGCGGTGGACACCGTGTTTCCCGGCCTGCCCAAAGCGGAAAAACAGGCGAAAGTGGACCATTACGTCAATATGGTCGGCCTCAGCCATGCCGCCAGCCGCCGCCCGGTGGAATTGTCGGGGGGCATGCGCCAGCGGGTGAATGTGGCCCGCGCCCTGGCGATGGACCCGGAGATGCTCTTGCTGGATGAGCCGCTGTCGGCGCTGGATGCGCTGACCCGCGCCAATCTGGCGGAGGAGATCGAGATGATCTGGGAGGCGGACAAGAAGACCTGCGTGCTGATTACCAATGACGTGGACGAGGCGATCCTCCTGGCCGACCGCATCATCGCGCTGAACCCGGACGGCAGCCTGGGAGAGGCGTTCCAAGTCACCATTCCCCGCCCGCGCGACCGTTCCGCGATGAACACGGACGAGACCTTCAAGCGGCTGCGGGCAGAGGTCACGTCCTACCTGATGGACGTGGGGGTCAAGGCCAGGATCGAAGGCTCGAAGATCCTGCCGAACGTGACCCCGATCCACGGTTTGCCTGCTGCCGTGGCCGAAGCCTCGAAGTCGCTGACAGAAGAACGCTTTCTGGATTTCTCGCAGCTGCACAAGATCTATCCGACGCCCAAGGGGCCGCTGACCGTGGTCGAGGATTTCAACCTCAAGATCAACAAGGGCGAATTCATCTCGCTGATCGGCCACTCGGGCTGCGGCAAGTCCACCGTGCTGACCATGGCGGCCGGGCTGAACCCGATTTCCAAGGGGGCGATCAAGCTGGACCGCCGCCACGTCGAGGGCGCCGACCCGGAGCGCGCCGTTGTGTTCCAGTCGCCCAACCTGTTTCCCTGGCTGACCGCCCGCGAAAACTGCGCCATCGGAGTCGACAAGGTCTATCCCAAGGCGTCCCAGGCGGAGCGGCAGGACGTGGTGGAATACTACCTGGAGCGCGTCGGCCTGGCGGACGCGATGGACAAGCCCGCGCATGCCATGTCGAACGGCATGCAGCAGCGGGTCGGCATCGCTCGGGCCTTTGCCCTGTCGCCCAAGCTGCTGCTGCTGGATGAGCCCTTCGGCATGCTCGACAGCCTCACCCGATGGGAGTTGCAGGAGGTGCTGATGGAGGTCTGGAGCCGCACCAAGGTGACCGCCATCTGCGTGACCCATGACGTGGACGAGGCAATCCTGCTGGCGGACCGGGTGGTGATGATGACCAACGGCCCGCAGGCCACCATCGGCAAGATCACCGACGTGGACCTGCCGCGCCCGCGCACCCGCAAGGCGCTGCTGGAGCACCCTGATTATTACAGCTACCGGCAGGAGGTGCTCGATTTCCTCGAAGAATACGAGCACGGGACCAAACCCGCCGCCAAACCGGCCGCAGACAAGATAGCAGCGGAGTGAGACCATGACCCAGAAACTCGTCATTATCGGGGCCGGCATGGCCTCCGGCCGGGTGATCGAGCATCTGCTCGATGCAGACCCCGGCGCCTATGACATTACCCTGTTCAACGCCGAGCCGCGCGGCAATTACAACCGCATCATGCTGAGCCCGGTGCTGTCGGGTGAAAAGATCTATGAGGAGATCGTCACCCATTCGGACGACTGGTACGTGGAGCGCGGCATCACCTGCCGCTTCGGCGAACATGTGGTGAAGATCGACCGCGAGATGAAGGTGGTCGAGGGCGAAAACGGCCATGTGCCCTATGACAAGCTGGTGATCGCCACCGGCTCCGCCCCCTTTATCATCCCGGTGCCGGGACACGACCTGCCGGGGGTGATCTCTTACCGCGACCTGGACGACACCAACGCGATGATCGAGGCCGCCGCAAAGGGCGGCAAGGCGGTGGTGATCGGCGGCGGGCTGCTGGGTCTGGAAGCCGCCGCAGGGCTCAAGGAACGCGGCATGGATGTGACCGTGCTGCACCTGATGGGCCATCTTATGGAGCGCCAGCTGGATGAGGCCGCCGGGTATCTCTTGCGCAAGGATCTGGAGGCACGGGGCATCACCGTAAAAACCCAGGCCTCGACCAAGGCGATCCTGGGCGAGGACCGCGCCCGGGCGGTGCTCTTGGAAAGCGGCGAGACGCTGGGAGCCGATCTGGTGGTGATGGCGGTGGGCATCCGCCCGGAAACCCGGCTGGCCAATGACGCGCATCTGGATGTGGCCCGCGGCATCGAGGTGAACGCGCAGATGCAGACCTCCGATCCCGATATCTACGCGGTCGGCGAATGCGTGGAGTTCGACGGCCATCTGTTTGGCCTCGTTGCGCCGCTCTACGACCAGGCCAAGGTTCTGGCGGACAGCCTGCTGGGCCGGCCCAACGTCTTCGTGGTCAAGGAACTGGCGACCAAGCTCAAAGTCACCGGCTGCGATCTGTTCAGTGCCGGGGACTTCGCGGAGGGCGAAACCCGCGAGGACATTGTCTTCCGCGACCCCGCCCGCGGTATCTACAAGCGGCTGGTGATCGAGGACGACAAGCTGATGGGCGCGGTGATGTACGGCGACACCGCCGACGGCAGCTGGTTCTTCGGTCTGATTAAAGACGGCACAGAAATCGAAGAGATGCGCGAGACGCTGATCTTCGGTCCGGCCTTCCAGGGGGGCGCCTCCGCGGACCCTCTGTCAGCCGTTGCAGCCTTGCCGCCTGAGGCGGAGATCTGCGGCTGCAACGGCGTTTGCAAGGGACAGATCACCAGCGCCATCGAAGGCGGCGCCACCGACCTCGGCGCGATCCGCGCCACCACCAAGGCCAGCGCCTCCTGCGGTACCTGCACCGGGCTGGTGGAGCAGCTGCTGTCGGTGACGCTCGGCGACGGCTACGCCGCCCCGCAGGCGCAGCCGATCTGCGGCTGCACCCAGCACACCCACGAGGACGTGCGCCGCCTGATCAAGTCGCAAGAGCTGAAAAGCCAGGCCGCGGTCTGGCAGGAGCTTGGCTGGACCACCCCCAACGGCTGCCATGTCTGCCGCCCTGCGGTGAACTATTACCTCCTGGCGGACTGGCCGCTGGAATACCGCGACGACCCGCAAAGCCGTTTCGTGAACGAGCGCAAACACGCCAACATCCAGAAGGACGGCACCTTTTCCGTGGTGCCGCGCATGTGGGGCGGCATCACCACCCCGGATGAGCTGCGCGCCATCGCCGATGCCGCCGACAAATACGACGTGCCAACGGTCAAGGTCACCGGCGGTCAGCGCATTGATCTCTTGGGTGTCAGGGGCGAGGACTTGCCCGGCATATGGTCCGATCTGAACCGCGCCGGGCTGGTTTCGGGCCACGCTTATTCCAAGGGGCTGCGCACGGTTAAAACCTGCGTCGGCACCGATCACTGCCGCTTTGGCACCCAGGACTCGACTGGCCTCGGCATCAAGCTGGAGAAACACCTGTGGGGGGCCTGGACGCCGCACAAGTTGAAGCTTGCGGTCTCCGGCTGCCCGCGCAACTGCGCCGAGGCAACCTGCAAGGATATCGGCGTCGTCTGTGTCGACAGCGGCTACGAGATCCACGTCGGCGGCGCTGCGGGGATGGAGATCAAGGGCACTGAGGTCTTGTGCAAGGTGACGAGTGAGGAGGAGGCGGTCGAGGTGATCTCTGCCATGACCCAGATCTACCGCGAAAACGCCCGCTATCTGGACCGGATCTACAAATGGCTGGCCAGGGTCGGCCTTGACTGGGTCAAGGCGCAGATCGTCGACGACCTTGAGAACCGCAGGGCGCTGGCGGAGCGGTTTGCGCTGTCGCAATCCGTCTACCGCAAGGACCCGTGGGCCGAGCACGCACAGAACAGCACCACGCGGGCGCAATACGCGCCGCTTGCCAATCTCACACTGGAGGCTGCGGAATGAACTGGATCGACATCGGCCAAATCGACGACATCCCGCTGCACGGCGCCCGGGTGGTGAAAACCCCCGTCGGCTGCGTCGCCCTGTTCCGCACCGGAGAGGACGAGGTCTTTGCCGCCGATGACCGCTGCCCGCACAAGGGCGGCCCGCTGTCCGAAGGCATCGTGCACGGCCAAAGCGTCACCTGTCCGCTGCACAACTGGGTGTTCGACCTGAACACCGGCCAGGCGCAGGGAGCAGATGAAGGCCGGATCGGCACCTACCCGGTGCGCGTCGAAGGCGGCCGTCTTCTGATCGACGGCGATGCAATCGGCAAGCGGAGCGCCGCGTGATGCCCGGTGCGGATTGCCGGGAAACCCGCTCCGCCTGCCCCTATTGCGGCACCGGCTGCGGCGTGCTGCTGCGCCCGGATGGCGCGGGCGGGCTGGCGGTGCGCGGCGACCCCGATCACCCGGCCAACCGCGGGCGGCTCTGCTCCAAGGGGCTGGCGCTGGGGGAGACGCTGGGGCTGGAGGGCCGCCTGCTGGCGCCGCAAGTGAACGGCCAGGAGACGGATTGGGACAGTGCTCTGGACCTGGTGGCCGCCAGGTTCCGGCAGGCGGTGGACCGGCACGGCCCGGACAGCGTCGGGTTCTACCTGTCGGGCCAGATGCTGACCGAAGACTACTATGTCGCCAACAAGCTGATGAAGGGATTCCTTGGCTCGGCCAATATCGACACCAACTCGCGCCTGTGCATGGCCTCCACCGTCGCGGGCCACAAACGCGCCTTCGGCACCGACACGGTGCCCGGCACCTATGATGACCTCGACCAGGCGGACCTGATCGTCCTGGCGGGCTCCAATCTCGCCTGGTGCCACCCGGTTCTGTACCAGCGCATCCTCGCCGCCCGCGAAAAGCGCGGCACCAAGCTGGTGGTGATCGACCCGCGGCGCACGGCGAGCTGCGATCAGGCGGACATGCATCTGAAACTTCGGGCAGGCAGCGACGTGGCGCTGTTCAACCGGCTTTTGACCGGGCTTTATGAGGGCGGCGCGCTGGACGCGGAGTATTTGCAGCATGTGGAGGGGCTGGGAGGCGCGCTGGAAGCCGCCTTTGCGAGCGATGCCTCCGTCACCGGGTTGTCTGACAGCGAAATCGCAGCCTTCTGCCGCATCTGGATGGGCACTGAAAAGGTGGTGACCATCTTCAGCCAGGGAGTGAACCAGTCCATCTCCGGCACGGACAAGGTGAACGCGATCCTGAACTGCCATCTGGCAACCGGCCGCATTGGCAAACCCGGTTGCGGCCCCTTCTCGGTGACAGGCCAGCCGAACGCGATGGGCGGGCGCGAGGTTGGCGGACTGGCCAATATGCTGGCCTGCCATATGGATCTGGAAAACCGCAGCCACCGCGCGGCGGTGCAGGAATTCTGGTGTGCCCCCGCAATGCCGGACCGGCCCGGGCTGAAGGCGGTCGACCTGTTCCGCGCGGCAGGCGACGGGCGGCTCAAGGCGCTGTGGATCATCCATACCAACCCCGCCGTCACCATGCCTGAGGCCGATGCCGTGCGGGCCGCGATCAAGGCCTGCGACTTCACCGTTGTGAGCGACATCACCGCGGCAACCGACACCGCGCGGCTGGCGGATGTGCTGTTGCCTGCCGCGGCTTGGGCCGAGAAGGATGGCACTGTCACCAATTCGGACCGCACCATCAGCCGCCAGCGCGCTGTCTTGCCGCCGCCGGGCCTAGCGCGCCCGGACTGGGACATTCTGGCAGACGCGGGCAGGCGGATGGGCTGGAGTGCGGCCTTCGATTATCAGTCTCCGGCGCAAATCTTCCGGGAGCATGCCGTATTGTCCGGCCTGGCCGGCAGCTTCGGGCTGGATTTCGACATTTCCGGCCTCAGCCGCATATCCGATTCTGACTACGAGAGCCTGGGCCCGGTCCGCTGGCCGGTGAGCCGGAACCGGCAGGGCGGCCGGTTCTTTGCGGACGGGCAGTTCTTTCACCCGGACGGAAAGGCCCGCATGCTGCCGGTCCGCTGGCGCCCTCCGGCGTCTGCGCCGGACCGCCAGTATCCGTTCCGCCTCAACACAGGCCGAATCCGGGACCAGTGGCACACGATGACCCGCACCGGACGGGCTGCCCGCCTGTCAGGGCATCTGGCCGAACCCTTTGCCGATATCCACCCGGAGGACGCCCGGCGGCTGGGAGTACAGCCCGCTGACCTGCTGCGCCTCAGCAGCCCGTCTGGGCAGGCCATCCTGCGCGCGCGGATCACCTCCGATGTGCAGCCCGGCGATCTGTTCGTGCCGATCCACTGGACCGGCGAAACCGCCCCTTCGGCGTGTGTTGATACCCTTGTCGCCGCTGCCGTTGATCCTGTTTCGGGGCAGCCGGAAAGCAAAGCCGCCGTTGTTGCGGCGGAGCGCTGGCAGCCGGCCTGGTACGGGTTTGCCGTATCCTGCCGGCCGATGGCTCCCCGGTCAGAGTACTGGGCCATGGCACGCACGGAAGCCGGGTACCGTGCAGAACTGGCCGGGGTGTCTCCGCTTGCTGATCCGGAGGCCGCGGCACGGGATCTGTTCGCCCAGCCCGAGGCCGGGGTGCAGATAATGACAGACAGCGGCAAAGGCAGTACCCGGCTGGCGCTGTTTCATAACGGCAAGGTCATGGCAGCGCTGTTCACCGCGCCGGACCCGGTGGCGGTCAGCCGGGACTACCTGGCGGGACTGCCGGGCACCAGCGCGGAAGGTGTTCTGACCGGCATTCCGGCAGCAGACCGGCCCGACCCCGGCCCGGTGGTCTGCGCCTGCTTCAACGTCGGGGCCAACACCATTTTGAACGCCATCCAAAGCGGCGGGCTGGTGAGCATTGCGGACGTCGGCACTGCCTTGCACGCGGGAACAAACTGCGGCTCCTGCCGTCCTGACATCGCTGAATTGCTAGCGCGGCGCCCGTTCCGGCAGGCCGCGGAATAGGACGGCTCCTGATGACAGCTCCACCCGAAACTTGAAACGCACCGGGGTCACTTGCTCTGGTGGGGCAGGCCCCGGCGCACGCGACCTGCTGACGCTTGGCGCATTGCAAAGACTGCAGCAGGCTGACACGGTTTTTTGACCGCCTCGTTGATGGTGAGGTCTTGGAACTGGCCCGCCTTCGGCAAAAAGGGTCTTTGTTGGCAAACACGCCGACGCCCATGGGTATATCGAGGTCGAAAGCGCATCGTGTGACAAAGTTTTCATCCCGGACGGCGGGTATCTCGATCCTACCGGCAAGCGGTGGAATTGCCTGCGCGGATACCGGAAGATCGACGACAGTTGCCAGGAAATTGCCCTGCCGGAAAATTCCTATCTGACGAACGACACCAGTGCGCCAGCCTGGCAGTGCAATCGAGGGTTTGAGGCAAAAGGGGAAAAATGCCTTGCCATCGAAGTGCCGGAACGCGCCTACCTGAACGGCTCAAGATACGGGCGTCCATGGACATGCGAGCGCGGGTTCTTTGAACAGGACGGGACATGCGCAGCCGTGTTTGTCCCTGAAAATGCATTCTTCGACGATGCACCTTACAGATCAGGGTGGAAGTGCGCCCGCGGTTACGAGGTGTCTGGAGAGCGCTGCATTCTCATAGATCTGCCTGAAAACGCTCATCTCGACAGGTCAGGCAACCGATGGGAGTGCAACAAGAGCTTTCAGCGGACAAGAGGCCGTTGTGCCCTGAGCAACTAGGCTTTGCACCTTCTGCTGCCCTGATTGGCAGCGTCATAACTTGCGGCGGGCACGTGAATGCCAAGCGCTTGTTTCAATCCAAAGGACAAATCATGGACCCCGCAGCCAAGGCTGGACTCTCAGTCCGGCGAAATATCAGCAATGGGCGCTTACGCTCACCCTTCCAATTCGGTGACACTGGGAGCACAGGCAAACTGCCGTTCCTCCCCGTTCCCACTGCAATAGTGTACTGCGAAGGAAACTTCGCCGAGATTGACGGGAAAACTGCAAACGGGCTGGTTCGCCACTCAGAGGCTTATCGGATACTTTCAGTGATCGACAGCGGGCACCACGGGAGTGACAGCGGGCAAATCCTGGATGGCGGGTTCAACCGGATTCCTATTTTCGGCAGCCTTGACGCAGCCATTGCCCACCAAAGCACAGTCCCTGATACGCTGATTTACGGGATGGCGCCGTCCAACGGGAAACTCGCTGGCGAGGACCGGCGGGTCGTTCTGGAAGCGATTTCGCGGGGAATGAATATCGTCGCTGGCCTGCATGAGTACCTTAGCGAAGATCCGGAGATCGTTGCTGCCGCAAAATCCTGGAACGTCACTGTCCGGGATATCCGAAAACCGAAGCTCAGCAAGGACATGCGCCTGTTCGACGGCAGTATTGCGCGTGTAAAGGCGATCCGTATCGCCATTTTGGGAACCGATTGCGCAATTGGAAAACGGACCACGGCAACCCTCCTCGCCAGGGCACTGAATGCGCAAGGCATCAAGACGGTTCTGGTTGGCACCGGCCAAACAGGTTTGATGCAGGGGGCCAGATATGGCGTCGCGATGGACGCGGTGCCGCCGCAATTCTGCTGCGGGGAACTGGAAGGGGCTGTGCTTGCGGCGTACGAAATCGAACAGCCGGATGTCATTCTGATCGAAGGCCAGGGCGCACTCAGCCATCCGGCGTTCTGCACATCTGCATTCATTCTGCGCGGCAGCCAGCCCGACGCGGTAATCCTTCAGCATGCACCAGCGCGGGCGCACCGCTGCGATTTCCCAGAGATGGCAATGCCAGATCCCAGTGACGAGATTGCCCTGATCGAAGCGTTTTCGGACACAAAGGTAATCGGCGTGACCCTCAACCATGAAGGGCTGACAGACGCAGGGATCAATGCCGCGATCAGGGACCATGCGCGGAAACTGGACCTGCCGGTCAGCGACGCCCTGAGCTGCCCTCCGGCGCATCTGGCTGAACTTGTTCTGTCAGCCTATCCTCAACTGCGGCCGGTGCCGGGGAAGGCCGCGTTATGACCGCGCCGCGCATGGAAATAGATCTGAGCAAAATCCGCCAGAATACGCGCGTGCTTGTCGACCGCCTGAAGCCCCGCGGGATCACTGTGACGGGGGTAACCAAAGCCGTATGCGGCCACCCGGGCATCGCAAGAGCCATGCTTGCAGGCGGTGCAATAGGACTGGCTGATGCGCGGATGGCAAATGTTGAGCGCATGCGCGCGGCAGGGATAACCTGTCCGGTCCTGATGATCCGGACACCCATGCTGAGCCAGGTGGAGCGCGTTGTTTCGTCCTGCGAAGCCAGTTGCAACACCGAACCTGGGGTCATCGCCAGCCTCGCCGCTGCTGCCCTGCGCCAAGGCACCAATCATGGGATCATCCTGATGGTGGAGATGGGGGATCTTCGCGAAGGCATTATGCCTGAGGATCTGACCGACATCGCGCTTCAGGTCACCAGGACACCGGGCGCGCTGCTCAGAGGCATCGGAGCAAACTTTGCCTGCCTGGCCGGCCCGGCGCCCACTGCTGAGGATATGGCAGCACTCTCATCGCTTGCGAACGGCACCGGAGAAGTATGCGGTCCCTTCGTTGATGTGGTCGCCGGAGGCAGTTCCGCAAATCTTCTGTGGGCGCTTGGTACAGGACCGGCGGGAAGGGTGAACAGTTTGCGCCTGGGTGAGGCCATCCTGCTCGGCACCGATCCGGTATCCGGGAACCCGATAAGCGGGCTTCACACGGACGCTTTCGTCCTGCAGGCAGAGGTGATCGAGACGAAGGCGAAATCAAAGCTGGCCCCCTTGAAGCTGTCCGACCCCGCATTGTCAGCGCTAAGCCTGGTACCCGGCAATCATTGGAAAACCCGGTCGATCCTGGCCGTCGGGCTGCAAGACACAGATCCTGCCGGGCTCACTTTTCCCGCAGCGGTTTCCTACATCGGAGCGACCAGCGATCACCTCGTCGTGGAAACGACCAATTGCCCGCTGCGCATCGGGAGCGAGATAAGGCTGCGTGTCAATTACAGCGCCCTTCTTCGCGCCATGGCCGCGCCCGATGTTGAAAAGGTCATTTGCAGCGGCAGGCCTGCAGCAGACGGTCGTACAGCCAGCCGCAATGGGCGGCACGCGGCTCTGCTGTGATACCGGCGGTTCCTTGGAATTGCAGCTCCAAGCCTCGTTCAGCGCCTTCGAGTTTGCGGCGCCCCGTAGCAATTTGAGCCGGGAATACCTATATAGGATGTGACTGCGGGTGCTTTCTTCGCCTCACGGCGAGCTTGAAAACTGTGGCTCGCAATCGATCGGCCGCAACATCTCTTTCAATGGTCCGAGCACCGGTGACGCGGTTTTTCCGAACAATTCGGCTGGCGCGAATGCAGGAAAGAGAGAGCGGGGTTCAGATCCGCTTGCATGTTCCAGACCAGCCCCGACGGCCCTCTAAAGGGCCCTGATGCCGCCAGTCCGCGGCAACTCCGCTTTGCCAGAGCGGCTGGAACAGCACCGCAGCAAAGGAGAACTGGAAAATGGATCAGATGAAACGCAAGGCCGTCGCAATATTCTCCCGCCCTTTCACCTTGCCTGGATTCGACGAGACACTTCCAGCTGGGGAATACGGCATTGAAACCGAATTGTCCGCACCTCCGGGCCACCTGACACCACAAGCCTGGAAAGCTTCTGTTTTGATACAGTTGCACCCGCGCGCGTCCCATCCCGGGCTGGCGCGCAACCTGACGGTTTCACTGGCGGACCTCGAAAGCGCCCAAGCCAAGGACAAGCTGACGGGCAAGGATCTGTCGCAGTTCTTCCTTGACGAAATGCTTGCCGACCCAATGGTGCGCTTGGTCATGCAGGCCGACGGGGTGTCAGAAGCCCAGGTTCGCCGCCTGTACCTTGGCGAGTGCGTCTCGGACCAGGGTCGCGACCAAGCTGCCCGGAATGCTGAACGGGCAGGCCCTTCAGGCGCATCTGCAATCCAAGCTGCAGAGAACGAAGGGCTAGCACCTCTGGCAGACAATCGCGCCAGTAATCGTGCCAGTCCAGCACCGGACTCGCCAAGCCGCAAGGAACCACGTCATGACTGATGAAAACGAACCAGAGGTTATTGTGGCACCTGCCCGCGGAGACGTGCCACGGGAGCGCCGTTGCTTGCGGTGCAATTCGGTTTTCTGGAGTGAAGGGTTCGGTGAACGGATTTGCCGGCGCTGCAAGTCTTCAAATACATGGCGTACCGCTGTTCCAGTAAGATCCGGTTCGCCTGGCCGCCGTTGAAACCCTTCGGACAGCACAGCTTTTATTGTTCCAGACCAGCACTTCGCCAAGCTCCTGCTGGGGTTTATTTTTTGGCAGCCTAACTGACTGGAATCAGCCTCCGGTAAACCCCGCGCGGTTCAAATGAGGCTCGTTGGGCCAGTCTTTGTTCCGCCATCTTCCCACCGTCTTCGGATTGATCCCAAGCTCCCGGCTCAGTTCCGCGATCGAAGCTTGCGATCGCTGTAATGCTGTTCTGACAGCGTGCGTGGTCGCGGCGCTGCCATGACCATACTACCCCATGGTGCCTCCTTCCATTCCAACGAAAAGATCACGCCATCAAGCCGCGGGATCAAATGCTTAAGCGGCGACGGGCTGCAATCCGCCCGGCGGCCGGCAAGGACTTTGGTCGAATACCGCGGCTATTGCCGATGGTCTAAGCCTTGAAGCAGCACCGGACCGAGTGCCTGCCATCGAAGGTGCATGGCCGCCAGTTCCGCTGCATTTCTTGGATCAATTCTTGGGAGGAATGGCATGAACATCCACACGAACGGGCTGGCCAATCCGGCACTGGACACGGCGCATCTGGGCGTCGAATTTCCGTTCAAGCCGCGCTATGGCAACTTTATCAATGGCGAATTCACCGAACCCCGCTCGGGCCAGTATTTCGAAAACACCACCCCGATTAACGGCGAGGTGATCTGCGAGGTGGCCCGCTCAAACGCCGAGGATGTCGAGGCGGCCCTGGACGCGGCCCACGCGGCGTTTCCGGCCTGGGGCAAGACCTCGACCACCGAGCGCGCCAACATGCTGCTGAAGATCGCCGGTATCATGGAGGAGAACACCCAGCTGCTGGCGGCGGCGGAGACGCTGGACAACGGCAAGCCGATCCGCGAGTCAATTCACGCCGACCTCGCCCTCTGTGTCGACCACTGGCGCTACTTCGCGGGCTGCATCCGCGCCGAGGAAGGCCATATCTCCGAAATCGATGCCGACACCTATGCCTACCACATCCCGGAACCGTTGGGCGTGGTCGGGCAGATCATCCCGTGGAACTTCCCGCTGCTGATGGCGGTGTGGAAGCTGGCGCCGGCATTGGCAGCGGGCAACTGCGTGGTGCTGAAACCGGCGGAGCAGACCCCGGCCTCGATCATGGTGCTGGCGGAACTGATCGCTGACGTCCTGCCCGCAGGTGTCCTGAACATCGTCAACGGCTTCGGCCTTGAGGCCGGCAAACCGCTGGCCTCGTCCAACCGCATTGCCAAGATCGCCTTTACCGGCGAGACCACCACCGGGCGGCTGATCATGCAATATGCCAGCCAGAACCTGATCCCGGTGACACTGGAACTGGGTGGCAAATCGCCGAACATCTTCTTTGAAGACGTGATGAGCGCGGATGACGCCTATTTCGACAAATGCCTGGAAGGCTTCACCATGTTTGCCCTGAACCAGGGCGAGGTGTGCACCTGCCCCAGCCGGGCGCTGATCCAGGAGTCGATCTATGACGACTTCATCGCCCGCGCGATCGAGCGGGTGAAGGCGGTGAAACAGGGCAACCCGCTGTCGATGGACACGATGATCGGCGCACAGGCTTCTGCCGAGCAGAAGGAGAAGATCGCGTCCTACTTGCAGCTGGGCAAGGATGAGGGGGCGGAGCTGCTGACCGGCGGCAATGTCTCCGCCCTGGAGGGGCTGGAAGGCGGCAACTATATCGAGCCGACCGTCTTCAAAGGCCACAACAAGATGCGGATCTTCCAGGAGGAAATCTTCGGGCCGGTGCTGTCCGTCACCACCTTCAAGGATGATGCCGAAGCGCTGGAGATCGCCAATGACACGCTCTACGGCCTGGGCGCCGGGGTGTGGACCCGCGACACCAACCGCGCCTTCCGCTTTGGCCGCGACATCCAGGCGGGCCGGGTCTGGACCAACTGCTATCACGCCTATCCGGCGCATGCGGCCTTTGGCGGCTACAAGCAGTCGGGCATCGGCCGCGAGAACCACAAGATGATGCTGGACCACTACCGGCAGACCAAGAACCTTCTGGTTAGCTACAGCCCCAACGCGCTGGGCTTCTTCTGAGCAAGGCGCGCTGCAGGCGGCCCCGGGTGTCCGGGGCCGTTCCTTTTTTCATTCAGCCGGGGGAGATTGCAATGACCGGGGCAACTGGCATGACCGTGACGGCAACACAGGCGGCGCTGGATCTGATCGGCGCGCTGAAGGCGCGGTTCGGGCAGGATCTGCTGTTTCACCAGTCCGGCGGCTGCTGCGACGGGTCGGCGCCGATGTGCTTTCAGCAGGGCGACTACATCATCGGCGGCAGCGATGTGCTGGTGGGGGAGATCGGCGGCGTGCCGTTTTACATGAATGCCGATCAGCACGCGCGCTGGAAGCATACCAGCCTGGTGATCGACGCGATTGATGGCATCGGCGGGATGTTCTCGCTGGAGAACGGCAGCGGAAAGCGGTTCCTGACCCGCTCGGACGTGTGCCTGCGCTGAGACGCGCCGCGATTTGGTCAGGTCAGCGCACGCTCCAGGAAGCCGCGCAGCGCGCCGGTGTCTATCGGTTTGTGCAAGAGCGCCGCGTTCAGCCCGGCGCAGGCAGCCGCCAGATCCGGTGAACGGTTGGCGGTCACCAGGCAGGCCGGGACCGGCCCGTGCTGCGCCCTGAGCGCGGCAATCGCATCGGTTCCCAGTGCCCCGTCGTCCAGCTGGTAATCGGCGATGATCGCATCCGGGCTGATGTCGATTTCCTGCAGCAGCGCTCTGGCCTCGGCGCAGCTGGCGCAGGGCAGCACGTTCAGCCCCCAGCTGTCCAGCGTGATCTCCAGCGCCGCCCTGAGGCCGGCGTCGTTTTCGATCAGAACCACGATCCGGTGCTCGAACGGCACCGCGGCGCCGGCACCGGGGACGGGCAGGGGTGACGGCGCGCGCGCCGCCGTGCTCAGCGGCAGCTCCACCGAAAAGCAGGTGCCGCGCCCGACCTCCGAGGTGAGGTTCAGCGGATGTTTCAGCAGCCGGCAGGCCCGCTCGACAATGGCGAGACCCAGCCCCATGCCGTCCGAAGGGCTGGCCTTGGCGTTAAGCCGCTGAAACTCCTGGAACACCCTGTCCTGATGCTCCGGCGGGATGCCGGGGCCGGTGTCGCGGACCTCCAGCAGCACCCGGCCGGGCCGCTGCCGCACCCCGATCAGCACCTTGCCGCTGCCGGTATAGCGCACCGCGTTGGAGGCGAGATTCTGCAGGATGCGGCGCAGGTAGGCGGCGTCGCTTTCCACCACTGCGCCGCTGCGCACGACCCGGAAGTCCAGCCCCTTGATCCGGGCAACGGGTTCCAGTTCGTCCTTCAGCTGGTCCAGCAGACTGCCCAGGCTGATGGCGGTGCGGTCGATTGCCGCCAGGCCGGAGTCGAGCTTGGAGATGTCCAGCAGGGCGCCGAGGATACGCTCGACCGCGACCAGCGCGTTGCCGGCCTTGGCCGCCCGGTCCCTAAGGCCCGCGTCCTGCAGGTCGTCCTCCAGCGAGCCGACATAGAGCTTGGCGGCGGACAGCGGCTGCAGCAGGTCGTGGCTGGCGGCGGCAACGAACCTCGATTTGGAGGCATTGGCACGCTCCGCCTCCGACAGCGCGTCCTCCAGTTCCAGAGTCCGTTCAGCAACACGCTGTTCCAGCGTTTCGTTGACCTGGGAAATGGTGCGGACGGCGGCGCGTTCGGCGGTCACATCGGTAAAGCTGATGACAAATCCCTTGTCCGGCATTTGCTGCGCAAACACTGCCAGGATGCGGTCGCGTCCCAGCCCGATCTCGAACGACAGGGGCGCCCGCTTGGCGGTGCTGGCCACCCAGGCCTCAACGTCGTCCAGCCGGGTGCCGCCCAGGATGCGGATGCTGTCCGCAGCCTGGCGGTAGAGGGTCGCGAAAAACATGCCCAGCTGAAACTTGCCCGCGGGCATCGACAAGAGCTCTCCGGCGCGGCGGTTCCAGCCGACCAGGCGGTTCTGGGCGTCGAAGATGCAGACACCCTGGTTCAGATGCTCCAGGGTTGCCTTGATGACCCGCGACTGGTCGTCGAGCAGCCGCTCGCGCTCCTGCCGCTCCAGCCGCATCATGTCGGTGATGTCGGTCTGCAGGATCACGGTGCCGCCGTCCGGGGTGCGGTGCTCGCTGACCTGCAGCCAGCTGTTGCCGGCCATCATCACGTTGAACACCGCATGGTCGTCTTTGTGGCGGGCGATCCGGTAGGCCTCCCAGCCTTCGGCGCTCTCCCCCTCCGGCAGCGCCAGATGGACGCTGGTTGCCACAAGGTTCACGTAGTCGGCAAATCTCAGTCCCGGCCGCAGCAGATGGTAGATATCGGCCATGTGCTTGCCGAAGCGGGTGTTGCACATGACCAGCACGTCCTGCGCGTCAAACAGGGCAAAGCCTTCCTGCACCGTCTCGATCGCATTGGCCAGGTTGGCGCGGGCGGCCTCGGTCTCGGCATTGGCCAGCGCCAGCCTGGCGTTCGACTCGTTGAGCAGGTCCAGCGCGTGCTCCAGCTCGCGGGTGCGCACGCGCACCTCCTCCTCCAGCATCACCGCACGCTGGAACTGGGCATAGGCCTCGCCAGAGGCATCCGAGCTCTGCTCGGCCCGGCGCATCAGGGTTTCCACGATCTTCAGCAGCTTCTGGTTCTGCCGCTCCGGCGTGTCGCGGGGGTCGATCAGTTCATGCACCATCGCTCAGCCCTCTTCGGGCGGGTAGATCGCCACCCCGGTCAGGGTCTGGTTGACATGCATCGAGTTGATCTGCTCGCCATAGGTCGAAAAGCCCGCCACCCGGTTGTCGCGCAGGATGCGGGAAATGTCCTGCGAGACCTGTTTCTGCTGCGCTTCCAGCCGCCGCAGGATGCAGTCGCAGGCCAGGATGATTTCGGGGCGGCCCTTGGCGCTGAGCGCGGCCATTTCGCGCTCCAGGTGAGTCACCATGTCCTCCGGCTCGGCCAGGGTCAGAACCACGCCCTCGTCGATGGCGGAGAAAAATACCAGCTCGTCATTGTCGGCGACCCGCTGGATGGCGCGCACATGGTGCTGATCACCGAACTGCACGGCGACGGGATGCGCGGCAAAGGTAAAGGCGGTGAGCTGCTCCGGGTCTTTGCCCAGCACCCGCGCGTATTCGCGGGCGGCGGGTTCGGCATTGATTTCATGCACCACCCTGCGGGCCGGATCGGCCCCGGTCACCACCATGCGCTTCTGAGAGGGGATCAGGTGGTCGGTCTTGAAGACCTTGATCGGGCAGCGGCTGCGCACCTGGATCAGGATGGCAGCGTTGGAATGGGCCTGTCCGCCATGCAGCACATAGGTCTTGCCAAAGTTGGTGCCGTCACCCGCCGACCCGCCGAAAAAGGCCACCGGCCCCAGCCCCACCGACAGCTGCGAGGTCAGCGCGTCCTCCTTGGTGGAAAGCCCGTCGACCAGCAGGAAGGTAAAGTCTGAGATCCACCTGCCGGGCTCCTGCGCCATGTGGCTGCGGTTGCGGATCATCCGCTCGATCACGCTGTGCGGATCGAAGCTGTCGAGGTCCTCGATCAGGATGGTGCGGGTCTGAAAATGCGATTGGGCAAAGCCGATGGCGACGATCTCGCCTTCGACATAGCCGGCCGCTGAGATTTCTCCCGCAGAGGTGCAGCCGACAACCTGCGCCGGGGCAAACCGGCGCTGCGCCTCGTCGATCAGCCGCGCCACGTCGGTGTCCGGAGACAGAAACAGAACCACCAGCGAAAGGCCGTTCGGGTTCAGCGCCTGTGCCAGTTGTTCGACAGCGTCCGCCGCCCGGCAGTCAACCGAACCGGACCGGACAACCTGCGGTTCCGCCATGGTTGCACCCGACGGGCCATGGACAGGGTCCATCGCCTTTCTCCTCCCCGAATTTCGTCCGCCAGACTAGGCGGACGGCGGCGTGTCTTGCAAGACGTTTGCAAAACTCGCCTGCTTGGCGGCCAGCACCGCCTGGGTGCGGCTTTGCACGCCTAGCTTGCGCATGATGGCGGTGATATGGGCCTTTACCGTGGTCTCGGCGATCGACAGGTCATAGGCGATCTGTTTGTTCAGCTTGCCTTCGCAGATCAGCTGCAGGATCCGGGCCTGCTGGTTGGTCAGCTGCGACAGCCGCTGCAGGACGTCGTCGCTGCTGCCGGCGCTGTCTTCCAGCAGCACGTATCCGTCGGGCAGGAACACCTTGCCCTGGTTGATCGCCTCCACTGCCTTCTGGAACACGTCGCGCTGGCTGTGCTTGGGAATGAAGCCGTTGGCGCCGGCATGGATCACCGAGCTGACGATGCGGTTGTCGGCCATGGAGGAGACCACCAGGATTGGGCAGTCCGTCACCTTGCGCAGGCGCAGCAGCCCGTCCAGCCCGTTGACGTCGGGCAGGTTCAGGTCCAGCACCACCAGGTCGATGCGGATTCCCCCGGCGATCATGTCGAGCGCAGCCTGCAGGGCCGGCGCAGTGTGCATGCTGCTGATCGCGGTCACCGCCTGCAAGGTCATCGCCAGAGCGTCACAGAACAGCGGGTGGTCATCCACCAGCAGCGCCGCATTGAACCCTGGGGTTTTCGGCGTGTCCGTGTGTGTCGGCATATCTGCACCAGAGCTGTTGTTTTCCTGCCAGCTTAGCAAGCGGGCAGCAGCAGCGGTATACGCCTAAAGTCGCATATGGAAGACGCGCCTCCCGCAGGAGACGCGCCTGAGTTCATTGCATTTACCTTCAGTCGGTGCGGGATCAGTCCGCTTGCGCCAGTTGGCGGGGGAGGCGGAACGTCCAGACCATGCCGCCTTGGTTCAGGTAGTTGACCTTCTTGGCGACCTCGCCGCCCCACAGCGGCACCGCGCCGCCCCAGCCGGAGACGACAGAAACATACTGCACACCGTCCTGCTCCCAGGTAACCGGCTGGCCGACGATGCCGGAGCCGGTCTGGAACGACCACAGCTCCTCGCCGGTCTCGTCGTCGAAGGCGATGAAGCGGCCCTCGGGGGTGCCGGTGAACACCAGCCCGCCCGCGGTGGTCATCACCCCGGCCCAAAGCGGCGCGTCATTCTTGTATTCCCACTTGATCTCGCCGGTGTCCGGGTCGATCGCCTTCAGGCTTCCGATATGGTCCTCGTAGTTCGGCTTGATGGTGAAGCCCGCGCCCAGGTAGGCGGCGCCCTTTTTGTAGCTGATCGGCTCGTTCCAGATATCCATGCCCCATTCGTTCGAAGGCACATAGAAGTTGCCGGTGTTCTGGGAGAACGCCATCGGCATCCAGTTCTTGCCGCCCAGGAACGACGGCGAGGCAAAGATCACCTCCCCCTTGTTGCCGTCGGCTGTATCCGCCGGGTTGCCGGGGCGGTTGTCCTCGTTGAACACCGGGCGGCCGGTCTCGTCGATGCGCTTGGCCCAGGTGATATCCTTGACGAAGGGCGTTGCGCTGACGAACTTGCCGTCGTCGCGGTTCAGGACATAGAAGAAGCCGTTGCGGTCGGCGGTGGCGAAACGCTTGTTGCCGCTGCGGTCGGTGTAGGCGACCACCTCGTTGACGCCGTCATAATCCCAGCCCTCGCGCGGGGTGGTCTGGAAGTGCCACTTGATCTCACCGTTGGCGGGGTCGATACCGATGCGGCTGGCGGCATAGAGGTTGTCGCCCGCGTTGCCCTCGACCGGGGCGCCGGCGTTGCGCAGGTGGCTGTTCCAGGGCGCCGGGTTGCCCGCGCCGAAGACCAGCGTGTCGGTCTCCGCATCATAGGAGCCGCCGAGCCAGGTGGCGCCGCCGCCGGTCTTCCACATATCGCCCGGCCAGGTGGCATTCAGGGTGCCGGTCATGGTGCTGTCCTCACCCTTGAAGGTGCCCATGTGGCCCTCGATCACCGGCCGGGTCCAGACCAACTCGCCGGTTTCTGCGTCGCGCGCCTGCACCTCGCCGACAATACCGAACTCGCCGCCGGAATTGCCGGTGATCACCAGCCCGTTGACGATCAGCGGTGCTGCGGTCATCGAATAGCCGGCCTTGTAGTCGGCCACCTTCTTGCGCCATTTCACGTCGCCGGTCTTGAGGTCCAGCGCCACGATGCGGGCGTCCAGCGTGCCGAAATAGAAGGTGTCGCCATAAATCGCACCGCCGCGGTTCACCACGTCGCAGCAGGGCAGGATGCCTTCGGGCAGCCGGGCGTCGTACTGCCAGATCTCGCGGCCGGTCTCGACGTCGATGGCATAGACCCGGCTGTAGGAGCCGGTGATATACATGATGCCGTCATAGATCAGCGGCTGGGTTTCCTGGCCGCGCTGCTTTTCGCCGCCGAGGCTGAAGGCCCAGGCGGGCACCAGGTTTGCGACGTTGTCCTTGTTCAGGGTATCGAGCGGGCTGTAGCGCTGCAGGTGCCGCCCCATCCCGTTGGTCACCACCTGGGTGGTGGTTGTCTGGTCATTCTTGAGATCGTCCTCGGTGACCCCGGCGTGGCTGACGCCCGCCATCATGGTCCCTGCGGCGACCGCCGCGATAAAGCGGTTCATTGGCTTCCTCCCTTTCGTTTGATCCTCAACAGCCACGGCCCGGTGCGGGCTGCCGGCTTGCCACAGTATTCAGCGCGCACCGGGCGGGCGGTATTGCACAATGGTCGTACGCGGGCGGCAGCCGGGGCGGGACGGCGGCGCAACGCGGCAGCGCCCGGCGCCTTGCGGCCCGGGTTTGCGGTGCATTTGCATACGGCGCGGTCAGGGGCCGCTCAGCCCGGTTTCCCAGCCTTGCGGATCAGCCCGCGCTCAGGGTCGTAGCCCCAGACTGCCAGCCCCAGCCAGACCAGCCCCGACAGCAGCACCCAGGCCAGCGCGGCGGCGTTCAGCTGCTGATAGAGCGCAAAGCGGATCAGCTCCACCGCCTGGCTGAAGGGGTTCACGGCACAGATGTCGCGCAGCAGCGCCGAGCTTTCGGCCATCTTCCACAGCGGGTAAAGCGCGGTGGAGAGAAAAAACATCGGGAAGATCACGAAATTCATCACCCCGGCAAAGTTCTCCAGCTGGCGGATCACCGAGGACAGCGCCAGCCCCAGCGCCCCCAGCATCAGCCCGGCGGGGACCAGGGCGGGCAGCAGTGCGGCATAACCGCCCCAGCTGAAGCGGATGCCGAACAGCGCTGCCAGTCCCAGGAACACGTAGACCTGCAGGATCGAGATTGCGGTGCTGGCCAGCAGGCGGCAGACCAGCAGCCACCAGCGAGGCAGCGGGCTGGTCAGCAGCAGCCGCATTGAGCCCATCTCCCGGTCATAAACCATCGACAGCGAGCTTTGCATGCCGTTGAACAGCAGGATCATGCCGCACAGACCCGGCACGATATAGACCTCGTAAGTGGTGTAGGTGGCATAGGGCGGGGTGATCGACAGTCCAAGCGCGGCGCGGAAACCGGCGGCAAAAACCACCAGCCACAGCATCGGCCGCACCAGCGCCGCGACAAAGCGGCCGCGCTGGCCGATGAACCGCAGCGCCTCGCGCTGTGTGATTGCCGTCAGGGCGGCCAGCCAGTCCATCATGCCGCCTCTCCCGTCAGCCTGAGAAAGTGATCCGCCAGCCCCAGCCCGCCGCGCAGCTGCCGGGCGGTGCCGTCCTCAGTCAGCCTGCCGCGGTGCAGGATCAGCAGCTGGTCGGCGTCGTCAATTTCGTCGGTCAGATGGGTGGCCCAAAGCACCGTCAGCCCCTTGCGCCGGGACAGGTCATGCACATGGGCGGTGATCGCGCGCCGGGTCGCCGCATCCAGCCCCACCGTTGGCTCATCCAGCAGCAAAACCTTGGGGTGGTGGATCAGGCTGCGGGCAATCTCCAGCCGGCGGCGGTGGCCGCCATTGAGGTCGCGCACCCTCTCGCCCAGCCGGCCGCGCATCTCCAGCCGCTCCAGCGCGGCCTCGATCCGGGCTTGCGCCCTGGCGCCGCGCAGCCCGTGCAGGGCCGCGAAATAGCTGAGGTTGCACTGCACCGTCAGGTCCAGGTCCAGTGTCGGCTGCTGGAACACCACCCCCATCTGCCGCAGCGCCTGGCGCGGGGCGCGGGCCATGTCGTGGCCTGCAATCCCGATCCTGCCCTGCGGCGCGGCGAACAGCCGGGTGAGCAGCGCAAACAGCGTCGACTTGCCCGCGCCGTTGGGGCCGAGCAGGGCGCAGAAGGTGCCGGGCTCAACCCGGAAGCTGACCCGGTCCAGCGCCTGCCGGGCACCGTAGGCATAGCTCAGGTTTTCCACCCGCAGCCCGGTCATTGGATGGTGATCTCCAGCCGCTGGGTATCGCCGGTGGAGCCGGGCACCTTGAGATGGTATTTCCCAGGCTTCAGCGCGATGAAGCCGATCTCCATCTCGCCCGCCTCGTCGAATTCGATACTGTCGAGTCCCAGCGGGCGGATCTCAAGGCCCTCCACCACGATCTCGTCGATCCAAACCGCGCGGAAGAACTCCGCGCCCGTCAGCGCCAGCTCCTGGCTGCCGTCGCCCTGGATCTCGAACTCGTAATAGGTGCCGGATTTCAGCACCCAGGGCGCCTCGGCCAGCGGCATCCCCGCCGACAGGGTGATGGGCGGCAAGTCCTCCTTGTTGCTGGCGGACAGCAGCCCGGCGAGGCCGAGGCCGGCCTTGCCCGGATCATCATCGTCACCAGCCAGGGCGACTGCGGGCAGCGCCAGGCACAGCGCCACGGCAAAAAGGCGGGAGTTCAGCATCGGAGATCCTCCTGTCTGGATGCGCCGCGCCGCCGGGGCGCGGCAGGTCTCAGGGGCGCAGCGCCGCGCCCCAGGGAAAACGGCCGACCTTGATCGACTTCAGCGCCTGGCGCTTGGCGGTGTCGATCACGGTCACATCGCCGGACACGCCGTTGGTGGTGAACAGCAGCGACTTGTCGGGGGAAAACGCCATGTGCCAGACCCGGCGGCCAACCAGGATGTAATCCTCCACCTCCAGCGTCTCCGCATTGACCACCGCCACATGGTTGGAAGGACCCAGCGCCACAAAGGCGGTCTTTTCATCTTCGGTGAAGGCAAACCCCACCGGCTGCACGCGGTCGGGGTGCACGCCTTTGACAGCAAAGGCGATCTTGCCGGTCTCGGTCTGGGTGGCGGTGTCAAAGACGGTGATGGTGCCGCCAATCTCGGAAGAGACCCACAGCGCGCTGCCGCCGGCGGTGAATTCGGCGTGGCGGGGCCGGGCGTCGACCAGCGTGTTGGCAAACAGCTGTTGCGTTTCCGTGTCGATCCAATGCGCCATGTTGGTGGTCTCGGAAGTGGTGATGGCGATCCTGCCATCTGGCGAGACGGCCATGCCCTCGGGCTCGATCCCGACGTTGATCTGGGCGACCACCTTGCGGGTTTCCGTGTCGACCACTGTGGTCACGGCGTCGTCCTCGTTCGCGATGTAAAGATGCCGGCCGTCGGGATGCAGCACGAACTGCTCGGGATCCTCGCCCGAGGGCAGCTCGTGCAGGATCTCGCCGGTGGCGGCATCCAGAACTTGAACCGTGTCGCTGTCGGAGGCGCAGACGTAGACCCGCGAGAAATCCTTGGAAAAGGTGATCCCGCGCGGCCGCTCCCCGGTTGCGATTGTGCGGACCACCTCCAATGTGGCGATGTCGATCACGCTGATGGTGTCGTCCTTCTCGTTGGTGACCCAGATTTCCTGGGCATCAAGGGGTGCGGTGGCCAGCAGCGCCGGCAAGGCCAGCGCGGCGAGGGGTTTTGCAGAAAATGTCATTGGAAGGCTCCGCAGCGGCTTTCGGGTTCATCAAGGCCCAGGGTGTCAAGTTCGCTGTGCTGGTGCAGGAAACCGGGCAAGGGTGCCTGCGCTGCCAGCGCGCGGGGAGTGGCAAGCGGGATCGGCTGGCGCAGCTGACCGTTCCAGCTGCGGTAACTGAGCGGGCGGCCCTTGAAACCCGCCAGCTCGAACGCGTCCGACAGCAGGTATTGGCGCAGGACGTCCGCGTCGGCTGAGCCGGTGCGGGTCACAGCCTCGCCGATGCTGCGCACCGCGGCCCAGGCGGCGTAGTCCCGCGCCAGCATCTTGCGCCCGGCCAGATCGTGGAACCGCGATTGCAGCTGCGCGGCGCCCCATTGCTCGACCACCGGCGCCCAAGCGGTTGGCACCAGGCCCTCGGAGCCGGCAACCGGCCGCGGCAACCAGGTGTTGTATGGAAGGTATCGGGCGAAATCCTGCAACTCGTCGGCGACCAGCAGCAGGTCATGGCGGCCCAGTCCCTGCGACAGCAAGGGCACCTCCTGGGCGGCGTTGCGGCGCATGTCGGCGCCATAGTCCCAGGTCTGCTCAGCGGCGATTTCCAGCCCGAACTTGGCGGCGCTCTGGCGCAGGGCAGCGGCAAAGGCCTGGTCCTGCGGGTGGCTGCCGGAGATCAGCGCGAGGCCGGTCCAGCGCTTGGTCAGCGCAAACTGCATCAGCGCATCGCTGCGCATCAGGTCCGAGGGCAGAGTGTGCAAGAGGTTGCGGCGGCAGTCGCCGCTGCGCAGGCCGGTGTCCGGGCTGGCGGTGTTGAACAGCAGCGCTTCCTCCGCCTCCGGCAGGGCGGCGGCAGCCAGCAGCGCCGGCTTGGGCGCATCGAGGATCAGCAGCGCGCTGCGGCTCAGCGCCGCGCGCGCCGCCGCGGCAAAATCGCCGCCCGGCGGTACCGCCACCGTCTCCAGGCTGTAGCTGTGGCCAAGGAAGCTGCCGGTGGTCCGGTTGTCGGCCAGCCCCAGCCGGGCGCCGGTTTCGCCCAGGTCCGCGGGCTGCGGGTCGAGATTGGAAAGGGTGGGGGGCTGCTGTTCCTGCTGCTTCAGGTAGATGACCGGCACCTCAAGCCCGGCGGCGGCAAGGGCGGCGGGGCAAAGGGCCATCAGGAGTGTGATCAGGAAGCGCATGGGGGCACCCGGTTCTGGCTGCATGGGCCGAGCGTACTGCCGCCCAGAGGCCCGCTGCCATTGGACCAAGGTCGTAGGCCGCCTGCGCGGTTCTCCAACTTAAGTCGCGTATCGGGGCAGGGGCCGGGCTGGCTATGCTTTCGGCAAGCACAAACTTACGGGAGGAACTCATGTTCAAATTGCCTTTTGCGGCCCTCGGGCTCGCGGCTCTTGCCACAGCGGCGCTTGCCCACGGAGACGTCGCGCCGCAGCCGGTGAATACCGATGCCCTGCCCGATGTGGGCGAGGAATGGCTGACAGAAAATCCCTATCGCGGCCAGGAGGCGGAGGTCTGGCAGGCGGCGATTGACATTGGCGGCAGCGGCTACACCCAGAACTGCGCCCGCTGCCACGGGCTGGGCGGCGTTTCTGGCGGGCTGGCGCCTGACCTGCGTTACCTGGAGGCGGAGGAGATGGGCGACGAGTGGTTCGTCGAACGCTTCCGCACCGGTTACACCCAGAACGGCATCACCAAAATGCCCGCCTTCGGGGAGCTGCTGGGCCAGAAGGCCGCCTGGGCGATACGCACTTATCTGGAAACCCGGCCCGATGATGGCGCTCTGGACGAGGCCACCGGCCGGCTGCTGGAGATCCGCGACGAACTGACGTCCCTGGCCAGCGGCGGCGGCGGTGATGCGGCGGCGCTGCAGGCAGAGCTTTCGGAAATCGCGGAGGGTGTCGAAACCGGCTCCGGCGCCCCGGTCGCTGACAGCGCGGCCTACCGGGCGGCAAGCCTGATCGGCGGCGCGCAGCCGGACTTTGCCGGGGCTGCGGAGGCCCTGACTGTCGGCCTCTCGGCGGCGCATTAGGGCGGAGGGCGGCGGCACATGAGACAGCAACTGGCCGGTTTCCTTACGATTGCGGCGCTGGCCTGCGGCTGGGCGCAGGCCGGGCAGACCCGCTGTGCGGACCACGTGCCGCAGCCCAAGCCGCAGAACGCCTCGCGCGACATTGTCGGGCAGGACTTGGAGGCCATCCTTGAGCGCGGCTTCATCACCTTTGCGGCCTATGAGGAGTTTTCCCCCTGGTCCTACGAGGAGGCGGGCCGCATCAAAGGCGCCGACATCGACCTCGCCCGGCTGATTGCTGCGGAGCTGGGGGTCGAGGCCCGGTTCACCCTGGTCGCGGCGGGCGAAAATCTGGACGCGGACCTGCGCAACTGGATCTGGAAAGGACCGGTCGTGGGCGGCAGCGTTGCCAACGTCATGCTGCATGTGCCCTATGACAGCGAATTTGCCTGCCGGGTCGAACAGGTTGTGTTCACCGGCCAGTACCACGTCGAGGAGGTCGCCATCGCCTACCGCCGCGACGCCTATCCCGAAGACCCGCCACTGCCCGCCTATTTCCGCTTCGACAGCGTCGCGGTGGAGAATGATTCCATCGCCGACTTCTACCTTTCAGCCTTTCCCGGCGGCCAGCTGAGCGGCAATATCCGCCGTTACCCGACGGCGGCGGCGGCAATGGCAGGCCTGGACCGGGCCGAAACCAAGGCCGCGATGGGGCCGCTGGCGCAGCTGGAGGCCGGGCTGACCGCGCAGACCGCCGTCCACACGCCGCCTTTGCCCGGCTTCTCCGCGGGCACCTGGACCGCCGGGGTGGCGGTGCATTTTTCCTACCGCCCGCTGGCCTATGCGGTAGAAGATGCCATTGCCGCCGCGCTGCAGGATGGCCGGATTGCCGCCATCTTTGCGGCCCACGGCCTCAGCCACCGTCCGCCTGAGCTGCGCTGATCCTTCTTATCCCAGCGTTTTTTGGCTGCCGTCCTGCGCCAGCAGGGTAACGCTGGTGCCGCCCGGAAGGCGCGCCAGCGCGGCACTGATTTCACGTTCAGTCATCAGGCAGAAGGCGGTGGAGGCCGCATCCGCCAGCGCGGCGCTTCCGGCCTCGGTGCTGACGGTCGCCCATAGCGGCCGCCGGTCACGCGCGGGGTGCAGGATATGCGCCGCACCCTGCAGCCGCAGCGCGCCGGGGCTGGAGGTGGCGATGGCGCGGCCGGTCAGGCTGCGGATGGCAAAGGCGCCGTGGTCCGGATCGGCGAGCCCGATGCGGAACGGTCCGCCGAGGGCAGCAAACTCGCCGGCGTTGACCAGAACCCGCTCCAGCCCCAAACGGCCAAGCGCGGCGCGGACCATGCCGGTGGCATAGCCCTGGGCAATGCCATTGAAGGTCAGCGCCTGGCCCGGCGCCAGCCGGATTTCCCGTGCCGTCACCGACACCTTGTGCCAGCCGGTGAGGCGGGCAGCCGCGCGGACACCGCCGCCGCCGTGCGCCAGCGCCTGCCAAAGCGGCTGCACCGAGGGGTCGAACACTCCCGCTGTTGCCGCGTGCACCCGGGTGCAGAGCCGGGCCAGATCCAGAAACGGCGGCGGCGGGTTCTTCAGAACCCCGGTCCGGTTCAGCCGCGACAGCGCGGAGGCCGGATCGTAGAGGCTGAACAGCTGTTCGGCCTGCAGCAGCTGCGACAGCGCGGCGGCAATTGCCCGGTCTGCCAGCGGCGGCGGCGCATGGATGGTCAGGCGCGCCTCGGCGCCCAGGGCAAACCCCTGCCAGGTGACGGGCGCGGCCCGCGCCGCCGGAGCCGCGCCTCCAAGGGCGGCGGCAGAGATTGCCAGGAACCGGCGGCGGGTCAGTTCGGCGCTCATTCCGCGGCCTCCAGCTGCTGTTTCTTGCGCGCCGACAGGATCAGCGGCACGCAGCGGGACGGGTCATCGTGGATCGACACGCAGTCGAGGCAGCCGAAGCATTCGTCATAGCGGACCGCGCCGGATGGTTTGATCGCGCCATAGGCGCATTTCACCCGGCACAGCTGGCAAGGGCTGCCGCAGGCGGCGCGCCGGGCGATCCAGTTGCGCCGCCGCAGCAGCCCGCCTGCCGCCATGGCCGCGCCCAGCGGGCACAGGTAGCGGCAGAAGGGCTTGAACAGCACCAGCCCCGCCGCCAGCCAGAAAACGGCGTAGGCTGTGAAATACCATTCGCGCAGGAAATAGGTGGTGATCGCGGTCTTGAAGGGTTCGACCTCCGCCGCGGTGTCCACATGCGCAGGCGCCAGGAAGACCAGCGAAACCAGCCCGGCCAGTGCGCCGTATTTCAAGTACCTGAGCCGCCCGTCCCAGGCCGGCGAAAGGCCCGTTTGCGGCACGCCCAGCCTGCGGCCCAGATGGTGGGCGAACTCTTGTAGCGCGCCAAACGGGCACAGCCAGCCGCAGAACAGGGCCCGCCCCCACAGCACCAGCCCGAGGATGGCAAAACCCCAGATCAGCAGCGAAAACGGGTCGTAGGCGAGAAAGGCAAAGCTGCCGCCCTCGGCCGTGGCGCGCAGCACGCCAAGAACGGTGACGATGGACAGCTGGCCCTGGCCCCACCAGCCGATGAACAGAGTGACAGCCGCCAGCACAGTCAGCCGCAGCGGGGTCAGGGTCTTGCGGGCGGCGATCCGGCTTTGGGCCAGCAGCAGTGCGGCGGTCAGCGTGGTCAGCAGCACGCCCAGCACGATCAGGTCCGTGCGGCGGCTGCGCAGTGCCTCCAGCCAGGGCGGCACCGGCGCCGGCGCCTCGGCCCGCAGGAAAAAGCGTTCGGGGGTCCGGTGGGTGACAGGGAATTCCACGGTGCCGGTTTCGGGCTGGAACATGCCGTGCGCACGCATCGCTTGGGCGTGCAGGGTCCACGCCTGCGCCGGGTCAAAGCCGAGGCGGCGGTCGGCCCGCAGGATCATTGCCGTGCCGTCGTGCAAAGGCTCGGGCAGATCCGGCGACAGCTCGACCAGCAGGTCGCTGTCGCGCAGCGCCACCGGCAGGCCGTTCTGCGTTGCAAACACCCGGTCCGGCGCGGTGTTGCGGATGAACTCCGGGCTGACCAGCCCGTGGCGGCCGGTCTCAATCAGCAAGAGCGGCTCATCATCGGGGGAGATCGCCAGGAACTCCTGCAGCTCGTCGTAACCGTCGCGCGACAGTGCCGCCTGTGCAATTGACGGCGGCCCGAGGTCGATGATCCAGAGATCCAGATAGGGCGCCTCGGGGTGCTGCTGCGCCTCCGGATCGTCATCAGCCCAGAGGGTGCCGGCGAAGGCCGCGTCGACCTCCGCATTGGAGACGGTGGCGCGGGTGGCCAGCCCCTGATCCACCAGCGCCGCCCAGTCCAGCGGCTCGCTGTGGTCCGGGTCCGGCCGGGCCGGGGGGGCGGCGATGACGCCATGCATCTTCTCCCGCGCGACCGCCAGCGCCGCGGCCATCACCGAGTCATGCGCGATCCGCACCGACGCGGTCGCCTTGCTCACCCCGTCGAGATAGACCAGCGATGAGCCGGAATCTGTCTCGCCATAGGGGGTGCCGACGGTGATCGCCGAAAAGACCGACAGGCCGGGATACTGCTCGAAGAACCTGTGGAACGGGGCCGGGCCAAGCCCGGAGACAAAGACCGGCTCGTTATGGCTGATCAGCCGGACATCCAGAAAATTGCCGTCCAAGTCCAGCAGCACCAGCACGTTGACCGGCGCGCCGGAAAACCCGGGCAGGGGGGCAAGGGGTTCGGTTTCAAAGGCATAGCCAGCCTCCGCCCCGCCGGAGTTGAGCAGGGTATAGACGCCCTTGCCGTTCACCGGCTCCCCCAGGGAGAACGGCGGCATGATCAGAGCGCTGATCTGCTCGCGCGGCAATGGGGACGCCGCCAGAACGCTGGCCGCAAACAGCCAAGCCTGAAGCCAGAGTATGAACCGGGATACGCGCATGGCTGGCAGTCTGCCGAGGGGCGCGCCTGCGTGCCATTGGACCAAAGTCTGAGGCTGCCCCTACGACCAAAGGCCAATACCGGGGCCAGGGGCGGGCAGCTAGGCTGAAGGGATCAAAGCCAGCAAAGGAGGATGCAATGGCCTGGTCTGCCCCGAAACTGAAAGAAATCAACTGCGGCATGGAAATCAACATGTACTCCCCGTCCGAGGACGAGGGCCGCGAATACGAACCCGATCTGTTCTGATCGCCTAACAGGAAAACGGCCATGCGGTTTCTGGTTCTTGGCGCGGCAGCGGGCGGCGGCCTGCCGCAGTGGAATTGCGGCTGCCGGAACTGCCGGGACGTGCGTCTCGGCAGGATCGCTTCCGCCACCCAGTCCTCGCTTGCCGTGACACTGGACGGGCAGAACTGGGCGGTTTTGAACACCTCTCCCGACATCCGTGTTCAGTTGCAGAACTGCCCGTCCATGCACCCGCAGTCGCTGCGCCACAGCCCGCTGCGCGCAGTGCTGCTGACCAATGGCGACATTGACCACATCGCGGGGCTGCTGTCCTTGCGGGAGCAATCGCCGTTTTCCCTGTTCGCCACGTCCGGCCTCTTGGATGTGCTGGCGTCCAACCCGGTGTTCAACGCCCTTCCGGCGGCTGTCGGCCGCAACCCGGTGCGGTTGAGCGAGGGCTTCGAGCTGCTTCCGGGCCTGCAGGCAACGGTCTTCGCGGTGCCCGGCAAGGTGCCGCTGTTCCTGGAAGGCGGGCAGGTAGAGACGGATCTGTTGGGCGAGCAGACCGTCGGCGTCCGGCTGAGCGACGGCACGAAAACCGCCTATTACATCCCCGGCTGTTCCGCTGTCTCCGCCGAATTGCTGGAGATACTGGCAGATGCCGATCAGATCTTCTTTGACGGCACGCTCTGGCACGATCAGGAGATGATCCAGAGCGGGACGGGGACCAAGACTGGCCAGCGAATGGGGCATATCTCCATCAGCGGCCCCCAAGGCTCCATCGCCAGCTTGCGGAGTGTGGATGCCGCCAAGACCTTCATTCACATCAACAACACCAATCCCGTCTGGCAGCCCGGCAGCGCCGAGCGCGCGCAGGTGCTGGCCGCCGGATGGACAATTGCAGCGGATGGGATGGAGATCGCCCTATGAATGCCTACCCCCGGGAAATGCCCGCCACAGAGCCGCTTGAGGCCCGCCTGCGCGCCATCGGCGCGGCGCGCTACCACGATAAGCACCCGTTTCACCACAGGCTGCACGGCGGGGAGTGTTCGCCGGACGAGGTCCGCGCCTGGGTGATCAACCGCTGGGCCTATCAGGCGGCGATCCCGATGAAGGACGCGGCCTTTCTGTCCCGCTGCGCCAATCCCGCCATGCGCCGGGCCTGGCGCAGCCGGATCGAAGACCATGACGGCGGCATCAGCGAGGGCGGCGGCATCCGCCGCTGGCTGCGGCTGGCTGAAGCGGTCGGGCTGGATCCCGACTACGTGGCCTCCGGCCGGGGCGTGCTGCCGGCCACCCAATTCGCTGTCGACGCCTATATCCGCTATGTCCGCGACATGCCGCTCCTGCAGGCGGTGGCCTCGTCTCTGACGGAACTCTTTGCCCCCTCCATCCACGAACGGCGAATCGAAGGCCTGCTGCAGCACTACGATTTTGCCAATGCCGCCAGCCTGTCCTATTTCCGCAAACGGCTGACTGAGGCGCCGAAAGACGTGAAATTCGGCCTGGCCTGGGTGCTGGAGAAGGCCAACAACCCGGAAAAGGAAGACGCCGCCTGCGAGGCGCTGATCTTCAAGACCAATGTCCTGTGGGCGCAGCTGGATGCGCTTTGGGGCGCCTATGTTGAGCCGGGGCGGATCCCGCCGGGCGCCTGGCAGCCGGGCGAGGGGCTGGCATGACACTGGCGTTTGCCCCCACGGACCGCCCCTATCTGCCGCGCGGGGTGCGGATGATCACGGATAAGGTGCGGGGCGGCACAGTGCTGCTCTGCCCGGAAAAGGCCATTGCTTTGGATGCCATCGGCGAGGCGATCCTGTCGCGGGTGGATGGCAGCGCTTCGTTCAAGGAAATCGTTGCCGGTCTGGCGGAGGCATACGATGCCCCGGCGGAGCAGATCGCCGGGGACGTGCAGCGCTTCCTGGCCGGGCTGCGGGCCCGCATGTATCTGGCGGTGCGGTCATGACCGTGCCTCCTCCCATCGCGATGCTGGCTGAGCTGACGCACCGCTGCCCGCTGTCCTGCCCCTATTGCTCTAACCCGCAGGACCTGCTGGGCCGCGAGGCGGAGATGACCACCGCCGAATGGGCGGACACCTTCCGCCAGGCTGCCGAACTGGGCGTCCTGCAACTGCACCTGTCCGGCGGCGAACCCGCTGCGCGCCCCGATCTGGCGGAACTGACCGCCGCGGCACAGGGCTGCGGGCTCTATACCAACCTGATCACCAGCGGCATCGGCCTGACGCCCAAGCGGCTGGATGCGCTGGAGGCCGCAGGGCTGGACCACATCCAGCTGTCCCTGCAAGGCACGACTGCAGAGCTCGCGGACTGGATCGGCGGCTACAAGGGCGGGTTTGACCGCAAGATGAAGATCGCGGCCGAAATCAAGGCCCGGGGCATTCCCCTGACGCTGAACGCCGTCATGCACCGGCACAATCTGGATGATCTGGAGCGCACCATCGAAATGGCCGTCGAAATGGGCGCCCGGCGGCTTGAGGTCGCCTGCGTCCAATTCCACGGATGGGCGTCCCGCAACCGGGCGCAGTTGCTGCCGACCCGCGCGCAGACAGAGGCAGCCAAGCGCATCGTCTCAGAGGCAGAGCAGCGGCTGCGCGGGGTGCTGGCGTTTGATTTCGTGCCGCCCGACTACTATGCGGATTACCCCAAGGCCTGCATGGGGGGCTGGGGCACGGCCGGGCTGAACATCGCGCCGGACGGCACCGTGCTGCCCTGCCATGCGGCCCAGACCATCCCGCATCTGGACTTTGACAATGTCCGCGGTAAACCTTTGGCGGCGATCTGGTACGGCGGTGCGGCCTTCAATGCCTACCGCGGCACCGATTGGCTGCCGCAGCCCTGCCGCAGCTGCGACCGCAAGGACACCGATTTCGGCGGCTGCCGCTGCCAGGCGCTGGCCCTGGCAGGGGACGCTGGCGCAACCGATCCCGTCTGCCGCAAGTCGCCCCGGCATCAGGCCGTGCTTGAACTTCTCGAAACAGGCGGAAGCCGGGCTGATACGGCTTTTGTCTACCGCAGCGCTGCTGGCTGAAGCACACCGGCTGCGGCCGCGGTTTTCCAGGGCGTCCTGGCATGTCCCTCTGCGGCCGTGCATCATAGAGAGATGCTGCAAATGGGAGCGAACGGCAGCTTCACGGAAGCTGCGATGAGGCGTGCCCGGCATTGATAGGGTCACTATCTGCGCTTGCAGTAAACCACTCCGCGATAGGGGCTCTGCGTTGATTGCCCTGGGCTGAAGCGGGGCTTGTTTCGCGGTGCCGAAAGCCGGGTACGTGCTGTTGGCCGAGGCAATCCTCCCCCGGCACACAGAGATTTCCCCCTGAGTGGTCAGCACCTGGTACCGGCTGCACTTCTTCGCTCGCTCATGTCCGGGAAAATGCCGGCACGTTATCCCTGCCCGCCCCTGTTGCTGACCTGCCACTTGCGGGTTTTCAAGCGATTTGCGGCCTGGCTCTAGAGCTCTGCGGAGGTCGTGCCACCAGATGACGAAAGTTACTCCCAAATGCATCCGCTGGAGCGCGGCGTGGACATCCGGCTCATCCTGGCGCTGCCGAGACATGCCAGGCGCGCCACGCCGGCGCGCTGCGCGAGCGGGGTTACCTGAATAGTCCCGGAAGTGCTGGTTTTTCAGCTGGAGCAGCCGTTTCCGGTCTCCGGAAAGTGGTAGCGGCGGGTGAAACGCCGAGTCAGCTCCGCGCTCATATAATTCCGCAAATAGAAATGTAATTTTACATATTGAAATTATAGGCCGGGCTGGGTACCAAAGCTAAACCAAGAGACTCTGCGAACAACGGGCGAGGCAAGAGATGGGGAACCTAGTCAATTTGACACTCGACGACGGCATTGCGGTCGTGAGGGTAGTCAACCCGCCGGTGAATGCTCTTTCGCACGCGGTACGTGCTGGGTTGCGGGACAGTTTGCGCGCGGCGCTGAACAAGCCGCAGACCAGCGCGGTCGTTATATTCTGCGCGGGGCCCAGCTTCTTTTCCGGGGCAGACATCCGCGAGTTCGGCCAGCCGCCCCAAGCCCCGTTCCTGCCGGATCTGATCAGCGAAATCGAGGCAGCGCCAGTGCCTGTCATCGCAGCGATACACGGGAACGCACTCGGCGGCGGGCTGGAGGTGGCATTGGGTGCGCATCACCGTGTTGCAGTGAAGGGCACCCGTTTCGGTCTGCCGGAAGTTTCACTGGGATTGTTGCCGGGTGCTGGTGGAACGCAGCGTTTGCCGAGGCTGATCCCGGCTGCAGATGCGGCCCGGCTGATCACTGGCGGCAAACCCGTTGATACGCATGCAGCGCTGTCCCTAGGGCTGATTGACCGGATTGGGAGCAGCAACGATACCTGCGCCGAAGGGGTTGCCTTTGCCCGCGAACTGATCGCGGCAGGCAAGGAGCCGCGCCGGGCCGGCAGTCTGCCGTGCAACCAGTTGGAGCCTGCGGAGCTGGAGGCAATCACAGCAGAAACGGCCAAGGCGGCTCGCGGGGCGACTGCGCCATTGGCCTGTTTGGAGGCCGTGAAGGCAGCAATGACGCTGCCGTTCGGCGAGGGCTTGAAGAAAGAGCGCGCGCTGTTTCAGGACCTGATGGCATCGGATGAAAGCAAAGCGTTGATCCACGCCTTCTTTGCCGAACGCCAGGTTGGAAAACTGCCGGAAGCTGAAAGCGTGGAGCCGCGCGCGATCAGGCGTGTCGGGGTTGTCGGGGGCGGCACTATGGGGGCGGGAATTGCTGTCAGCGCCCTGCTCAGCGGGCTGGATGTGACCCTGGCCGAGCGTGATGAAGCGGCGGCAGCCAAGGCCGCAGCCAGTGTCGGGCAGATGCTTGGCAATGCGGTGGATCGCGGCAAACTGGCCGGGACGCAGCGTGAGGCCATTCTGGCGGCGTCTTTCCGCACCACCACCTGTTTCGAGGATTTCGCAACGGCTGACTTGGTGATCGAGGCCGTGTTCGAGAGCATGGACGTTAAGAAGGACGTGTTTACCCGGCTGGATCAGGTCTGCAGGCCCGGTGCCATTCTGGCGTCAAACACTTCCTATCTGGATCTGAATGCGATCGCCGCGATGACCAGCCGCCCGCAGGACGTAATCGGGCTGCATTTCTTCTCGCCCGCGCATGTTATGCGGCTGCTCGAGGTGGTGGTGGGCGCTGAAACTGCTCCTGATGCGGTTGCATCTGGATTTGCGCTGGCAAAACGGCTGAAGAAGGTGGCGGTGCGTGCCGGGGTCTGCGACGGGTTTATCGGCAACCGGATCCTGTCGCATTACAGCAAGTCCGTTTATGGAATGGTGCTGGCCGGGGCGAGCCCCTACGCGGTGGACAGGGCTCTGACCGGCTTCGGCCTGGCCATGGGGCCTTTTGCCGTCGGAGATCTGGCAGGACTGGATATCGGCTGGGCCAACCGCAAACGCCTTGCCCGCTATCGCGATCCGCGCGAGCTTTATCCGGAATTTGCCGACCGGCTGTGCGAGTTGGGCCGGTTCGGGCGAAAGAGCGGACGCGGATTCTACATTTACGAAGAGGGGGCAGGCAGAGCCCGGCCGGACCCAGAGGTGGAAGAAATCATCGCCGCTGAGCGTGCGGCAAAGGGCATTACCCCGCGAAGCATTGGCGAAAAGGACATCATCAGCCGCTACATGGCCGCGATGGTGAACGAGGCCGCGCGTGTGGTCGGGGACGGGATCGCCCTGCGGCCGCTGGACGTGGATGTGACCCTGCTGAACGGCTACGGGTTTCCGCGCTGGCGGGGCGGGCCGATGCATTACGCCGACACCATCGGGCTGGACAGGATCTTGCAGGATATCTGTCGCTTCCATGAGGAAGATCCTTTCTTCTGGCAACCCGCGCCGCTGCTGGAGCGTCTGGCCGCCGAAGGCCGGACCTTTGCTAGCCTCAATACCTGAAGGAGCTTATTATGAAACAGGCGGTCATCGTCTCCACCGCGCGCACCGGTCTGGCCAAATCCTACCGCGGCGCCTTCAATGAAACCCATGGGGCAACCATGGCAGGCCATGCCATCAGCCACGCGGTGCAGCGGGCCGGCATTGCGCCGGATCTGATCGAGGACGCGCTGGTTGGCTGCGGCTACCCTGAGGGCTGGACCGGGTCCAACATCGCCCGTCAGTCAGTGATCCGCGCGGGCCTTCCGGTGTCGGTTTCAGCAGCCACAGTGAACCGCTTCTGCTCCTCCGGCCTGCAGGCGGTTGCAATGGCGGCGCATTCGATTGTGGTGGAGGGCGCGCCGGCCGCGATCGGCGCTGGGGTGGAAAGCATCAGTCAGATGCCGCCCGCACGGCCGCCGCAGGCGCAGGAAGCCTGGATCCTGGAGAATAAGCCGGAGCTGTATCTGCCAATGATCCAGACCGCCGACATCGTCGCCAAACGCTATGGCATCAGCCGCGCCGCACAAGATGAGCTGGCGCTGGCCAGCCAGCAGCGCACAGCAGCGGCGCAGGCGGCAGGCAAGTTCGACGGTGAGATCGTGCCGATCACTGTGACACAGGCCTTCAAGGACAAGGAAAGTGGCGAGATCACCCGCAAGGAGGTGACCTTTGCCATGGACGACTGCAACCGTCCCGGCACCACGCTGGAGGGGCTGGCTGGTCTGGCCCCGGTGCAGGGCGAGGGGCATTTCGTCACCGCCGGCAATGCCTCGCAACTCAGCGACGGCGCGGCGGCGCTAGTGCTGGTGGACAGTGCCGTGGCCGAGCGCGAAGGGGCCGAACCGCTCGGCGCGTTCAAGGGCTTCGCGGTTGCGGGCTGCGAGCCGGATGAAATGGGCATCGGCCCTGTTTATGCGGTGCCGCGCCTGCTGAAACGGCATGGGCTGACCGTCAGCGACATTGATCTGTGGGAACTGAACGAAGCTTTCGCATCGCAGGCGCTTTACTGCCGGGACCGGCTGGAGATCGACCCGGAGATTTGCAACGTCAACGGCGGCTCGATTTCCATCGGCCACCCGTTTGGCATGACCGGCGCGCGGATGACCGGGCATCTGCTGCTCGAAGGCCGGCGGCGCGGCGCAAAGCTTGGTGTGGTTACCATGTGCATCGGCGGCGGCATGGGCGCGGCCGGCCTGTTTGAAATCTTCTGAGGGGCAGCTCGCAATGGATCTGAATTACACCAAGGAAGAACAAGCGTTCCGGGCCGAGGTGCGCCAGTGGCTGGAGGATACCCTGCCGAATGAGCTGCGCGAGAAGGTGCGGCTGGGCAAGCGGCTTGCCAAGGCTGACATCGAGCGGTGGCACAGCCTGCTGCATACGCGCGGCTGGCTGGCCCCGAACTGGCCGCGGGCCTATGGCGGCTGCGAGTGGAATGCGGTGCAGCGCCATATCTTTGAGGAGGAAGCTTGCCTGGCCCATGCCCCGCGCAGCCTGCCGTTTGGCCTGTCGATGCTGGCGCCGGTGCTGCTGGCGTTTGGATCGGAAGACCAGCGCCAGCGCTTCCTGCCGCGTATCCTGAACGGGCAGGACTGGTGGTGCCAGGGCTATTCCGAACCGGGCGCCGGGTCCGATCTGGCGGCAGTGAAGACCCGCGCGGTGCGTGACGGCGATCACTATGTGGTCAATGGCCAGAAAACCTGGACCACGCTGGGCCAGCACGCGAACTGGATTTTCTGCCTGGTGCGGACCGATCCGGACGCCAAGAAGCAGGAGGGCATCTCTTTCCTTCTGATCGACATGGAGACGCCCGGCGTCACCGTGCGCCCCATCGTGCTGATCGACGGCGAGCCGGAAGTGAACGAAGTGTTCTTTGACAACGTCCGGGTGCCGGCGGAGAACCTGGTGGGCGAGGAGAACAAGGGCTGGACCTATGCCAAGTATCTGCTGACCCATGAGCGCACCAATATTGCCGGGGTGGGGTTCTCCAACGCTTTGCTGACGACGCTGAAACACGTGGCCGCGCGGGTAAATTCCGGCGGGCGGCCATTGGCGCAGAACCCGCATTTCGCGGCCAGGATGGCACAGGCGGAGATCGACTTGATGGCAATGGCGACCACCAACCTGCGGGTGGTATCGGCTGCGGCCAAGGGGCAGGCGCCCGGTGCCGAAAGCTCGATGCTCAAGGTCAAGGGCACGGTGATCCGGCAAGAGCTGACATCGCTGCTGCGCCGCGCGATGGGGCCCGACGCGCTGCCGTTCCAGCCTGATTTCCTGGACGGCGGCAGCAATGCTGCGGCGCTGGGTCCGGATCATGCCGCCGCGGCGGCCCCCGCGTATTTCAACATGCGCAAGCTGTCGATCTTTGGCGGCTCGAACGAGGTGCAGCGCACCATCATCACCAAGGCCATTCTGGGGCTGTAACGGGAGCAGGCGACATGGAATTCAATCTGACCGAAGAACGGATGATGCTCCGCGATACGCTGCAGCGGTTTCTGGCGGACAAATACTCGCATGAGAACCGCCGCGCGATGATTGCAGCGGGTGAGCCCTATGACGCCGGGATCTATGCGGGATTGGCCGAATTGGGTGTGCTGGGCGCCATGTTCAGCGAGGGTCAGGGCGGTTTCGGCGGCCAGGGCTTTGACCTGATGGTGGTGTTCGAAGAGCTGGGCCGTGCCGGTGTGATCGAGCCTGTGCTGCCTGCCGTGCTGGCGGGCGGGCTGATCGCGGCCCTTGGCAGTGAGCAGCAGCGCGGGCTGGTGGAGGAAATCATCGCCGGCACCCATGTGGCCGCGCTGGCACAGGGGGAGGCAGGATCGCGTTATGACCTGAACCATGTGGAGACCACGGCGGCTGCCGAAGGCGATGCCATCGTTCTGAATGGCATCAAGACCCATGTGCTGTACGGCGCCGAGGCGCAGACCCTGGTGGTTTCGGCGCGGGAAGCCGGCGCTGCAACGGATGCGGCAGGCATCTCGCTGTTTCTGGTGCCGGTGAATGCGCCTGGCGTGACGGTCAGCGGTCACCGGAACATGGACGGCATCCCGTCTGCAACGGTTGCTTTGGACGGGGTGCGGCTGGCTGCCTCATCGCGGCTGGGCGCTGCCGGAGAGGGGTTGGAGGCACTGGAAGCCGCTGTTGCCCGCGGCCTCACGGCCATCTGCTCCGAAGCGCTGGGCGCGATGGAGGCGGCCAAGGAACTGACCATCGGCTACTTGAAGGAACGCAAGCAGTTTGGAGTGCCGATTGGCAAGTTTCAGGCGCTGCAGCACCGGATGGCGGACATGCTGATCGAAGTGGAACAAGCGCGATCAGCGGTGATTAACCTGGCGGGCAACCTGGATCAGCCGCGTGGCCGGCGTGAAATCCACGCCTGCGCCGCAAAGAACCTGATTGGCCGGGCCGGGGCGCTGGTGGCCGAAGAATGCATCCAGATGCATGGGGGTATCGGCATGACGGATGAATACGCTTTGTCCCACTTTGCCCGCCGCCTGACGATGATCGACCATCTGTTCGGCGATACGGACTATCATTTAGAGCGCTTCATCGCGCTCAAGGCGGGGTGATACATGCCGGCGATGCCTCTCGACAGACCCTTGATCCCTCTGTTTCAGGCAATGGGCTATAACGTCGAAATCAATGCAGAGGCAGTTGAGGCGCACTGCGTGATGGAGATTTCCCAGCTGCATTTGAACCGTCAAGGCAGCTTGCATGGCGGGGTCGCAGCAACGCTTCTGGATACCGCCAGCGGGATCACCGCCAGCCTGTCCTGTGATCCGCAAGGGCTGACGCCCTTTGTAACCCTTTCGCTGAACGTCAACTACATGGCGCTGGCCCGGCAGGGGGCGGTGCGCGCATCCGGCCGGATTACCGGCGGCGGCAGGACAACCAAGTTTGTCGCCTGCGATCTGCGGGACGCAGAGGGCCGGCTGATCGCGGCGTCCACCGGGGTCTTCAAGCGGATGCGGAATACAGGAACGGAGGCAGCGGCATGAGCGCGCTTTACCGGCATGAGGTCCGCGGCGGGACCCTGATTATCTGGAACTGCAACAGGGCGATGCGAAATGCGCTGTCGTATGAATACTACCAGGGTCTGCAGGACGGTCTTTCGAGGGCGGCTTCTGATCCAGCAATTGCGGCAGTGATCCTGGCCGGGGAAGGCGGATTTTTCTGTTCCGGCGGCAATCTGAACATGCTGAAGGAACGCCGTGAGATGCCCTATGAGGAACGCCAGGTGCAGATCGGCAAGCTGAATGCCCTTATCCGAGCCGTCCGCACCTGCCCCAAACCTGTCATCGCGGCGGTGGAGGGCGGCGCGGCAGGGGCCGGTCTGTCGCTGGCAATGGCGGCGGATATGATCGTGGCGGAAGAAAGGGCGCAGTTCACCCTGGCCTATGTCAAAGCGGGCCTGGTGCCGGATGGCGGCGCTACCTATGCACTGACGCAGGCGCTGCCGCGGGCGACCGTGGCGCGGATGGCGATGCTGGCCGAGCCGCTGAGCGCCGAGCGCATGCACCAGCTGGGTGCAATAACCGAACTGGCCGCCGCAGGCACCGCAGTAGCACAAGCCGAGGCGCTGGCGGCCGCCGTCGCCAAAGGGCCTGAGACGGCGATCGCCGATATCAAGGGTCTGATCAATCAGGCGGAAACCGCCAGCTTCGAAGAGCAGCTCGCGCATGAACGCGATGCCATGGCCAAAGCCCTCGGCGGAAACGAGGCCCAGGCGGGCATCGGTGCCTTTCTCACAAAAACATCCCCAGTATTCCGGTAAGGAGACCGAAATGATGCATTCTTCTGCACTGCCGGCGATTTTCGACACGCCCGTGACCCGGACCTATGGCACCCGCCTGCCGGTTGTGGCGGGCGGCCTGCAATGGCTTGCCAATGCCGAGTACGTGTCCGCTGCGGCGCGGGCTGGAATCATTTCCTTCATCACCGCCGCCAGTTTCCCCGAAACGAAGGACCTGCGTGCCGAGATCCGCCGCTGCCGCGAGATGTGCGGCGGCAAGCCCTTTGGGGTCAATGTCTCGATGATCCCCAAGCTGGTTCCTGGGGAGAAAACCGAAGAAGTGTTCCGCCTGATCGCAGAAGAAGGCATCCGGTTTGTGGAAACCTCGGGCCGCAGCCCGGAGGCATTCATGCCGATCCTAAAGGACGCTGGGATCACTGTGCTGCACAAGGTGCCCAGCCTGCGTTATGCGGTGAAGGCCGAGCAAGTGGGGGTCGACATGGTCTCGATCGTCGGGGCCGAATGCGGCGGGCACCCCGGCATGGACATGATCGGCAGCATGGTCAATGCGGGTCTGGCGGGGGACCGGCTGACCATCCCCTGGCTGATCGGCGGTGGCATTGGTCACGGCAAGCAGATCCTGGCAGCGCTGGTGATGGGAGCTTCGGGCGTGGTGATGGGAACCCGGTTCCTGGTTGCAAGTGAGCTGACCGCGCATCCGGACTATAAACAAGCGATGATTGACGCAAGCGAATTGGACACTCAACTGACGATGCAATCCGTCCGCAACACCGTTCGCAGCCTGCGCAACCAGACCACTGAAACAGTCGCCCGGCTTGAGCGCGACAACCCCGAAATCAGTATCCAAGAGCTGCTTCAGCACGTGTCCGGCAAGATAGGGCGCAATGCCTATGCAACCGGCGACGTGTCCCAAGGCCTGCTGTCGGCAGGCCACGCGCTGGGCTTTGTCGATGAGGTGGAACCGTTTGCCGAAATCGTCGGCAGGCTGGAAGCCGAGGCGCTGACGGCATTTGCGCGGCTGGGTGTGGCAGCGTGATGGCAAATGGGAGGAGAAGTGACATGCACAACCGTGTACATGGGCTGCTGGAAGCAGCAGCTGAGACCCGCCCGGATGCCCTGGCGCTTGCGGATCAGGATGGCCGCCGCCTGAGCTGGCTGCAAATGCTCGAAGCGGCTTTGGCCGCGGCGGCGCAGCTGAAGGCAGCGGGTGTTCGGGCAGGCGACCGCGTGGTGCTGGTGTTCGAGAACTGTGCCGAGGCGATTGCGTTCTTCTTTGGCGCAAGCATGCTGGACGCGTCGGCTGTAGCCATCAACGCCCGGCTGACCACGGCGGAACTGGACCGGATCATTGCGCATTCCGATCCCTGCGCCATTTTGTTTTCAGCGGCTTCATCCGAAGCGGCGCGTGCCCACGCGGGCCACTATGGGGCACAGGATGTTCACGGCGCCTTTGGTGCTGCGGCCCTGATGCCCCGGGCAGGAGCCTCTCCGGAGCCGGTGTCAGAGGACGGGCGCGAACAGCTTGCCTTGCTGCTTTACACCTCGGGCACCACCGGCACTCCCAAAGCGGCAATGCTGACCCACGCCAACCTTATTGCAGGGGCCGCGGCCTCGGCAGAGGTGCGGGGCATCAAGAACTCGGATGTGACCTATCTGGCGCTGCCGCTCAGCCATATCTTCGGGCTGGTGACTATGCTTTCAGTCACCTTTGCGCAGTCAGCGATGCGGATGGAGGCGCAATTCTCGGCAGAGCGTCTTTATAATGCGCTGCAGGAGGATGTCACTCTGCTGCCTGCAGTGCCGCAGATGCATGCGCATCTGTTCAACTATGCCCGCTCCCACGGCAAGCCGCGCTATGACGGGCACAAACTGCGGTTTGTGTCTTCGGGCGGCGCGCCCTTGGATCCGGCTTGGAAACGCGAGGCAGAGGCATTTTATGGCCTTCCCCTGCAGAACGGATACGGGCTGACCGAGGGCGCAGCGGGTGTTTGTGCGACCCGTAACGGCATTGGCGATCCTGACATCAGCGTCGGTCTGGCGATGGGGGAATGCAGCCTCAAGCTTGATCTGGACGCAGCGGGCGCCACCCCCGAAGAGGGGATCGGCGAAATCCTGGTGGGCGGCCCGCAGGTTATGAAGGGCTACTTCCACGACCCGGAGCAGACCGCAGCAGCTTTTACAAAGGACGGGTTTTTCCGCACAGGCGATCTGGGCCGGTTTGACGATGAAGGCAGGCTGCATATTGCCGGGCGCACCAAGGAGCTGATCATCCGGTCCGGTTTCAATGTCTACCCGGTCGAAATTGAAGCGGCCCTGACCGAGCATCCGGATGTGGTCGTGGCAAGCGTCGTGGGGCGGTCTGTCGAAGGGAACGAGGAGGTTCTGGCCTTTGTCAGCGCCGCCACTGGCAGCAGCGTGACAGAACAAGAGCTGAAGACTTTTCTGCATGACCGGCTGGCGCCCTACAAGCGGCCTGCGCGGGTTATTGTGGCCAACGCGCTGCCTGCTGCGCCGACCGGGAAAATCCTGAAGGCGAAGCTGATCGAAACATTCGCCAGCGAGCTGGACGTGGTCGTGTGAACCGCTGATTCCGTTGCTTGGCTGCAGAAGGGCAGAAACGGGCTTGCTGATCCGCTGCGCGGTAAACGCGGACACGCCCTAAAATTCCGTTATGTGGAATAAATTTCTAGACTAGCGACAACAATTCCACATAGTGAAATATATAAAGTGACTTTGGAGGAGGAGAGGCCAGTCATGGGAATGGTGAAAAATTTTCTGGGAGGGCTGACCATTGCAGCCAGCCTTGGGGTAACCGCAGCGTCTGCGGAAACCGTGATCTATTACGGCCACAGCGGTCCAGACCGTGGCACGGTTCCTGCGGCGCTGAAGTGGTATAACAGCAGGATCGGCGAGCTGTCCGGCGGCGATTTGCGGATGGACGTCCAGTGGGGCGGAGCGCTGTTCAAGGCGAGCGCGGCGCTGCAGGGGATCGGCGACGGGGTTGCAGACGCAGGCTCCATCATCGCGGCCTATTTCCAGAAGGGGATGGCGGCCTATTCACTGGCTGATTTTCCGATTGGCGGACCAAATGCCTGGGTTGCAATGCGTGCAGCTGACCACCTTATGCGCTCAGAGTCCCAGATCACCGAGCACCTTGCACGCCAGAACCTCGTATACATCGGCACGTTCACCGCGTCGGCTGTGAACGTGGCCTGCACCGGTGCACCAATCCGTTCGGTTTCGGACATCAAGGGAAAGAAGGTCCGCGGCGCTGGAGTTTACGGCAAGGTCTTCGGAGAAATGGGTGCAACCCCCGTGAACCTCTCGGTTTATGAGGCGTATCAGGGCCTGGATACTGGGCTGATCGATTGCAGCCAGGGGTACGACTACATCATTCCGTCACTCAAATGGGAGGAGGTGATCGACAGCTACACCGTCCTGAATTGGGGTCAGATCGGCGGCTATGGCATGTTCATGAACAAGCAGGTCTTTGACAGCCTGGAGGCGGGCCAGCAGCAGGTTCTGATGCAGGCGGGCGAGGAGTTGGCCGACCAGTTCGCCAAGATTGTGACGGGTGCCAATGACAAGGCAATGCAGGCGATGATCTCAGGCGGCACCGCCCGCAAGATCGAAGTCATCGAGCTAAGCGAGGCTGACAAGGCACTGCTCAATGCCGCAGCCGAACCCTTCATTGCCGACTGGATGGAAAATGCCCGCAGCGTCGGTCTGGATGCGGACCGGCTGATGGCAACCTATACCGCTGCGGTGGCTCAATACACTGCGGAATTCGAAGCCAAGGGCTACCCCTGGATGCGCGGCAACTGAGCCAGGCCAAACAAGAGCCGGGTGGCTGGGGGCTGCCCGGCAACTCCAGGGAGGATGTGACTTTGAGCAGGCTGGAACGAGTATTTGTAGATGTATCGGCAGCGGCCATCATCTTGCTGGCGCTGTTGATCTTTGCGGATGTTGTGGCACTCAATGTGTTCAGCAGCGCTGTGCCGGACACAATTGTCATCGTTCGCGAACTGATGGTTCTGGCAATTGTGATGCCCTTGGCTGCCGCAACTGCGCAGCGCGCGCATATCGCAGTGGAGTTCCTGACACAAGCGCTGCCGCCGCGCGTGTCCGGGTGGCTGACAGTGTTCGGCACCTTGTTCGGGCTGATGGCGCTGTCGCCGATCCTGTATTCCGGCGGCAGGGATTTCCTGCACCAATGGCAGACCGGCAACGTGTTTTACGGTGACCTGAACCTGCCGCAGTGGCCGGGGCGTCTGGCCTTTGTGCTGGGCATCGCGCTGGCATGGTTGCGGCTTGCCGTAATGGCCGCAGCCGATGGCCTGGCGCTGCTGCGCGGCGGCGAAATCGCCCCGAACGGAAACTGAAATCCATCTGAAAACATAAAGATCTGCCGAGGAGACTGACTGTGGATCCTGCCTTGATCGGCCTTGTGGCCTTTGCTGTAATGCTTGTCCTCCTGGCCATTCGTGTGCCGATTGCCTTTGCCCTGATCGGCGTGGCGTCTGTGGCGGCCTTTTCGATTTTCGCCTTCCGGACCGGTACTTTCTTGCCGGAGCGCGCGTTCCGGGCCACATCGGCTCTGGTCTTCAACAACTCGTTCGACCTGCTGCATTCCTTTGACCTGTCGATGATCCCGCTATTCATTGCGCTGGGCAATATCGCTTACCGTGCCGGAATCACAACGGCGGTGTATGATGCGGCAAAGGTCTGGCTGTTGCGGGTGCGAGGCGGCATTGCGGTAGCCTCGGTCATGGGGTGCGGCGGGTTTTCCGCGATTACCGGTTCCAGTCTGGCATGCGCGTCGACCATGGGTAAAATCTGCACGCCTGAAATGCTGCGCCTTGGTTATGACCCAAGGCTGGCAACCGCCAGCGTCGCTGCCGGGGGCACACTTGGCTCTCTGATCCCTCCGAGCATCCTGTTCATCATCTATGCGATCTTTACCGAGACCTCGGTGAACAAGCTGTTCATTGCCGGCATCCTGCCGGGGCTGCTGACGCTGGCCGGTTTTGTTCTGGTAATCGCGATGTGGATCAGAGCGGACCCGTCGGCGGTGCCCGCCTGCGGCGAAGCGGCCAGCATAGCGGACAAGGTGAAAGCGTTCCGCAGGGCTTGGCCCGCGGCGGTTATCTTTGCGGTAATTGTGGTCGGGATTTACGGCGGCTACTTTACCGCTACCGCGGCAGCGGCGGTGAGCGTGGTTCTGACCATGCTGATCGGCCTCGCGCAGCGGCAGCTGGATTTGTCCGGAATCTGGCAGGCTGTGCGGGAAACCTGTGTGCAAACTGCCGCGATTTTCTTTGTGGCAGCGGGTGCCAAGATATTTGTTGCGGCCATCGCGCTGACTGGAATGGCGCCGGCGCTGGTGGAGTGGGTTTCTGAGGCTGAGTTCTCGACGGCTGCGCTGCTTCTTGCGATCTGCGCAGTCTATCTTGTGCTGGGCATGTTCTTGGATCCGATCGGTATCATGGTCCTGACCTTGCCGCTGGTCGTGCCGCTGGTGGAATCCTACGGGCTGAACCTGATCTGGTTTGGTGTGGTCGTGGTGAAGCTTCTTGAGATCGGCCTGATTACTCCGCCTGTGGGGCTGAACGTCTTTGTCCTGTCAAATGTCGTCGGCAAGGATGCCCCGGTCGGGATGGTGTTTTCCGGCATCTGGCGGTTCCTCAGCATTGACGTGGTCGTGCTGCTGCTGCTGGTGGCTTTCCCGTCAATCTCTCTGGTACTGTCAAATGCGGTTCAGTAGTATCCGGCTGGTGAACAGCGGCGGCCCTGAACGGGCGCGACCCCAAACAGACTCAGAGAATGCAATGCCAGCCGATTCATCGGATAAAAGATTTGCCAATACACTGGCGCGGGGTCTGACAATCCTGAGGGCATTCCGTCCCACCGATGACGGATTGGGCAATCTTGAAATCTCCGAACGCACCGGCATTCCGCGCCCGACAGTGTCGAGGCTGACCTTCACGCTGTGTGCGCTTGGATATTTGACACATGGACGGCGGCACGACAAATACCGCCTGGGTCCGGCGGCACTGGCGCTGGGGAACATCGCGGCAGCCTCATTTGCCTTTGTAGAGATTGCTTCGCCGGTGATGCAGCGGCTGGCGGATGCAACAGGTACCTTGACAGCGATCAGCATCAAGGACGACCGGCGGATGCTGCTGACCAGAGCCTGGCGGCCGGTGAACTCTTCCTCGATCTGGCTGGACGTCGGCTACAGGATGCCGTTGCATACTTCTTCCAGCGGCAAAGCGTATCTGGGGGCGCTCAGCGATGAGGAATTTGCCCGCTTTCTTGAGAGCCGCGGGGATGAGCCCGAAGACCTGCTGGCGGAGTTTGCGGCAATCAGAACCGCCGCGCACGGCGAGATCCTGGCTGAAGGCTATACCCAGGTGCGGGGCGAAGACCGGTTTTCCGAGACCATCAACGCCGCTGCTGTGCCATACCGTCCGTCTGATTTGGGTGAGCCGGTGGCTTTTCTGGCAAGCTCCACTTCACAGCAGCTGTCTGATCAGCGGATCTCCGAAGAAGTCGGCCCGGCACTCGCCGAGGCAGTGGCTGAGGTCCGCAGGATGACAGGCCAGCAATCGGCGCTAGTGGTAAAGGGATAAGGCTGCCCAAGCGCTTCCGCGCCTATCGGCAGAACTGTTCCCGAACGGATGTGGCTGAAGGAGGCAAGCACAGCGGAACATGGTCTGGCCGTGTGACGTGATCTGGCCACGCAGACCACTTGTCAGCGACGGTCGTACCGCAAGGCGGCAAAGTGCTAAACATGACAGCCCTTACTCAAAGAAGCTGTTTCAGCTCATCCAGCGTGCCGGCTTCCGAGGCCGGTTTGTCCGTCCTGATCCGGTTGATGCGGGGAAACCGCATGGCCAGGCCGCTCTTGTGGCGGCTGGATTGGTTCAAGCCTTCGAAGGCGACTTCCAGCACCAGCTCGGGCTTGACGGCGCGCACCGGCCCGAACCGGTCCGTGGTGTTGTTGCGCACGAACCGGTCCAGCTCCTTCAGCTCAGCGTCGGTGAAGCCGAAATACGCCTTGCCCACGGGCACCAGATGGTTCCCCTGCCACACGCCAAAGGTGAAATCCGAATAATAGCCCGAGCGTTTGCCATGACCGCGCTGCGCATACAGCATGACGGCGTCAACAAGCATCGGATCGTGCTTCCATTTGAACCAGTTGCCGCGTTTGCGCCCGGCAACATAAGCACTGCCGCGGCGCTTGATCATGACGCCTTCGACCACGCTTTCGGGCGGGTTTGCGCGCAGCTCTGCCAGCTCTTGCCAGCTGGCAAAGGCAAGGGCAGGGGAGAGATCGATGCGCGGATCGCTGAGTTCAGCCACAACATCCCGCAGTCTGGTTTGCCGCTGAACCAGCGGCCGCGTCCGCCAGTCTTCGCCATTCCAGAACAGCAGATCATAGGCCCGAAACGCTGCAGGATGGCTGGCCAAAATGGCTTTGCCGGGCTTCTTGCGGCCCAAACGCTTTTGCAGATCGCCAAACGGGGCAATGCCGCCACCGCGCTTGACCAGCAGTTCGCCGTCCAGCGTGCCCTCAAAGTTGAGGGCGCCGATAACATCGGGGAATGATCGCGAAATGTCCTCTCCCGTGCGGGAATAGAGACGCCGCGTGCCACTGTCATTCACCGCCTGAACGCGAATGCCGTCCCACTTCCATTCCGCTGTGAAATCGGCCGGTGCGAACTCTGCCAGATCGTCCAGGTTGGTGGCTGTCGACAGCATCACCGGCCGGAAGGGGGCAGCCGCGAGGCTTACCGGCTTTTCACCGCCTTCTAGCCAGGCAAACAGGGGCAGATACGGCGGGGAAAGCCCGTGCCAAAGTTCTTCGATCTCGGTGACCTCAACACCGCCAAACCGGGCCAGCGCCGTCCTGGCAAGCTGAGCCGACACCCCGACACGCAAGCCCCCGGTGGCCAGTTTCAGATAGGCATAGCGCTGCGAAGGCGTCATGTGCGTCAGGCGGCGGGCAATCAAGGCAGGCAGCTCTGCCTTTGCGGTGGCGGCCAGTTCCTCCACCGCATCGGTCAGGGGCATGTCTGCCACCGTGCCGGAATGCGGCCAGATCAGCGCAACGGTCTCTGCCAGGTCGCCGACAAACTCATAGGACAGGCGGAACAGTTCGGCATCTGTCTCCTCTGCCACCAGCCCCCGCAGAAGGGAGGGCGTCACATTGCGCAGCGCAAGATCACCCGTAAAGGCGGCAAGCGCGTAGCCGCGTTCAGGATCCGGCATCGAGCGGAAGGCCTCTACCAGATGCGCGATCTTGCCGTTGCGCGACGGCGTAAAGGCAAGCTGCTCCAGAACACGGGCAAAAGACTGCATCAGTCCGCTTCCTCCTCATAGCCGACCAGCCGCAGCGGGCGGGCGGCGATCTGGTTCAACTCGCACCAGCGCACCAGCGCGTCCTCCCGGCCATGCGTGACCCACACCTGTTGCGGTGCCAGTTCCTGGATGGTCCGCGTCAGATCCTGCCAGTCGGCGTGGTCGCTGAGGATCAGCGGCAGCTCAACACCGCGCTGGCGGGCCCGCGCGCGCACCTGCATCCAGCCGCTTGCAAAACAGATGACCGGATCGGGAAAGCGCTGCGCCCAGGTTGCCGCAAACGCCGAGGGCGGGCCAAGGATGATCTGCCCCTTGAAGGCTGCCTTGCCGTCACCGGTTGTCGCCGGGCGCAGGTCGCCGAGGTCAATGCCCTGTTCGATGTGGTAGTCGCACAGCCGCTGCAACGCGCCGTGGATATAGATGGGCTGCTCCCAGCCTGCCTGCCTCAGCAGCGCTATGACCCGCTGCGCCTTGCCCAAGGCGTAGGCGCCGACGAGATGGCAGCGGTCAGGCTGCGCGGCGACGGACCGCAGCAGTTTTTCGATCTCGGAAAGGGGCGCGGGATGGTTGAAGACAGGCAGGCCAAAGGTCGCCTCGGTCACGAAGATATCGCAGGGCGCCAGCTGGAACGGCGCGCAGGCCGGGTTGTCAGCCCGCGCATAGTCGCCAGAGACGGTGATGGCGGTGCTGCCATCGTCCACCGTGATCTGGCAGGACCCGAGAACGTGACCGGCCGGGGTGAATGCCACGCGAATGCCGCCTGCCTCCGTTTGGCCTTCTACTGGAATACGGGTGTCGCAAAACGCCTCGCCGTAACGGATCGCCATGATGTCCAGCGTCTGCGGGCTGGCCCAGACGGTGCCGTGCCCTGCGCGCGCATGGTCGGCATGGCCATGCGTGATCATCGCGCGCGGCACCGGCCGCACCGGATCGATGAAAAAATCGCCCGCCGGGCAGTAAAGCCCCTCCGGGCGCGGATGCAGCAGCTGTTCCGGGGGGCGTGAAGCGGTCAAAATGCAGTACCCGTTTGCAACCTTCTCAGAGACGTCGCACTAGAGTTAAGCTGCCTTGGGCGCCGAACAAGGGGCGCCCTCCGGCACGCCAGGCGGGTGCCGCACCTGACCTGCGGAAGGAAACCCGCCTTGGTTGTAGGTTCCAGGCAGCACAGCCGCAGCCCCGCCGCAAAGGCGGCCGCCTATCTTGCCATCAGCCCCGGCAGCCAGGTGCCCACGGCCGGCTGCCAGACAACCAACGCCAGCACCGCCAGCTTGATCACCAGGAAAGGCGTGACCGCGGCATAGATGTGCTTCATCCCGATGCCCTCCGGCGCCACGCCTCGCATCACGAACAGCAACAGCCCGAAGGGCGGGGTCAGCAGGCCGATCTCCATGGTCAGCAGGTAGACCACGCCCAGCACCAGTTCGTTGATCCCCATCTGTCCCGCCAGCGGCACAAACACCGGCACGGTGACCATCAGCATCGACACCTGATCGACGAAACAGCCGAGCAGCAGCAGGATCACGATCATGCCAACCAGCACCATGGTGGGGGTCGGGTCCACCGCGTTGATTGCCTTGATCAGCCCATTGGTGGCGCCGCTGAAGGACAGCACCTGGGCAAAGGTCTGGCTGGCGGCCATGATGAAAAGGATCATCACCGACAGCTTCACGGTTTCCATCAGCGCCTTGGCGACCTTGTCAAACGACAGCGAGCGGTAGGCCGCACCGGTGGCAAGCGCCGCCAGACAGCCAAGCGCGGCGGATTCCGTAGGCGTGGCGAAACCCAGCAGCAGGCTGCCGATCACCACGGCGAACAGCACCGACAGCGGCGCCACATATACCAGGAAGGGCCGCCAGCGCTCTCCCAGACTCATCTGGGGCAGGTCGTCCGGCGGCGCCACCGTTGGATCCAGCAGGCTGCGGGTCACGATATAGACGACGAAGGCGGCGGCCAGCAGCAGCGCAGGCATGACGCCCGCCACCAGCAGCCCGGCGATGGAAATCCCTGCCAAACTGCCGACCAGCACCGCCAGCGCCGACGGCGGAATGAGCATGGCAATGGCGCCCGAGGCCATGATCGGCCCCATCGCCATGGTCGGGTGATAGCCCCGCTGCAGCATCCCCGGCATCAGGGTGGAGCCCAGCATGGCGGTATTGGCGATGGTCGATCCTGACAGCGCGGCAAAGATGGTGCCACCGAACACCGTGACCACCGACAGCCGCCCGGGCACCCGGGTGACCACCCGCTCGATCGCGTCGATGGCGCGGTGGGCGATGCCGGTCTGGAACAGGATCTCTCCCATCAGGATGAACAGCGGGATCGGCGCCATCTGGAAATTGGCAATTGACTGGGTGGCATTGCGCGCCAGCTGCAGCAGGCCGCGGTCGCCGCCCAGCACCTCGTAAGCGCCGATCATGGTGACGGTGATGAAGGCGAAGGCCACCGGCAGACCGATCAGCAGCAGCGCGGCCAGGCCGCCCAGCATCAGCGACAGAGTAAGGATCCAGTCCATCGGCAGTCCTTTCAGAGGCCGGAGAGCGGCGCGTCTGCCGCCGCGGGGCGGAAGATCTTGCGCAGAAATTCGAGGGTGCACAGCGCCATCGACAACGGCAGCACTGTCAGCGTCCACCATTCCGGGAAGGTGAACGCCGTGCGCACCATGGAGCCGCGGGCATAAGATTGCATCAGCGCCTGCAGCCCGGCCCATCCAAGGAGGGCACAGGTTGCCGCGCCCAGCAGGCAGGCCGCCACAACGACCCTGCGGCGGGCGCGCGGCGGCAGGCCATGGGTGATCAGGTCAACCTGCACATGGGCGTTGAGGCGCAGCACCCAGGGCGCCCCGAGGAATGCCGCCGCCATCAGCCCGTATTCGATGGCATCGAGCGCGCCGTAGATCACCGGCAGGCCGAGGTTGCGCAACAGCACATTGAGCGGAATCACCAGGGTGATCGCGGCGAGAAGGGCAGCGCTGAGCACGGCCAGGCCGGTGAGCAGGGCGCCGAAACTGCGGTCTAAGCGGGTCATGGGCACAGAGGCGGGGCGGCATCAGGCCGCCCCGGTCCCATCACTTCAGCAGGCAGGCCTGCAGCTTTTCCCCAAGCTGCGGGTCTGTCTTCATCACTTCGCCCCAGCCTTCGGTCTGCGCGGTCTCGCTCCACAGCTTCCCGTTCTCGCCGTCCAGGGTAATGGTCTTGATCCCCGCCTCGGCCTGGGCTTTGGCCTCGGCCTCGTTGCGGGCGATGTTCCCGGCGTTCTGCTCTTCGATCCAGGCCGCGCCTTTTTCCAGCAGGGCGCGCTGCTCATCGCTCAGGCCGTTCCAGCTGTCGAGGTTGACCAGGAAGTTCACGTCCACCTGATAAAAGCCGGGATCGACGCGATAGGCGGTCTGTTCGTGCCAGCCAAGGTCCAGCACGCCCTGGCTGGGCCAGCCATAGCCGTCGATCGCCCCGCGCTCCAGCGCGGTGTAGACCTCGCCCGGTGCGGTGCGCACCAGCGTGGCCCCCAGTTTTTCGAACATGGCGCGGTAGACCGGCGTGGTGCGGATGGTCAGTCCGGTCAGGTCCGGGCCTTCCAGCGGCTTGGTCAGATATAGATGATAATTCATGTGATCACCCACGCGGGCGAGGTATTTCACACCCATCTGGTCCTGGTGGACCTGGTCGATCAACTCGTAGCAGCCATTCGCCCGCTGGTCCTGAATGGTGTTCTGCGCCAGGTGCAGCGCGTCGCCGGCAGGCAGCAGGTTCGGATAGTAGGCGGTGGTGTTGTTGGCGATGTCGACGATCCCCGCCTGCACTGCATTGCCCAGTTCAAAGGGCGGCACGGCTTCCGGCCCGCCCAGCAGGTCGATCTGCACCACACCCTCTCCGTTCTCGTTGACCCAGTCAACGAAGGCTTCGAAATCACGGGAAAAAGTTGTGCCGGTGGCAAAGGCAGTCACCGCCTTCAGCGTGACTTCCCCGGCCTGGGCAGAGGCGGTGGTGAGCGTGGCAGCCCCTAAAAGGACGGCGGCGGAAAGTGTGCGGAATGTCATGTTGGTCTCCCTGGATGTGTGGCGGCGCGCAGACCGGGCGGTTTGCTGTCCCTTGTTTTCCGGGCGCCCTTGAAAAAGCCTAGGTCCAGGCTGTCTCACCTTCAAGCATGAAGTTTTAAGCTTCAAGTAAGTTTATATGCAAACGCATAAAAAACTTTGGTGGCGCAGCTATGTCAGGCGGTCGGCGGCCCGGTTGATTCGGAATTTCGCGACCGCTGTCCTTCCCTGACCGGCGCAATAGCCGCGCATCCACCCCCCGCGACCTGCCGGCCGCCTTGGCCCGGCTATGCCGCGAAGCTCCGGATGGTTCTAAGCGCGCCGTCCAGGGCCTCTCCCTTTTCGTCCTGCAAGGCGGCCTCGCGCAGGCGGGCCACCCATTGCGGCCCGTCTTCGCGCCCTGCCACCAGCGTGGCGCCCTGCATCACAATGTCGAACTTCGAATGCCCCCGCGCGTGCGTGTCCGAATAGCCTTTGATCAGGCGGCGGCAGCGGATCACCTCGACTGCCATGCCGTAGCTTTGCGGCAGATAGCCAAGCGCGGCGGCCAGCCATTGGTCCAGATGCGCCTGCTCCTGCGCGTGCCGCAGGCTGCGGCGGCGCCAGCCGCGCAGACCGCCCAATAGATACAGCACCGCAAAGCCGCGCAGGCTGTCCGTGCGGATACGGCGGCCCTTGCTGAACAGCGTGTCGAGGCGGGCCATCCATTTCGGGCTGGTCTCCACCCGCGCGCCCAGGCGGGCGGGCAGCAGCCCCGCGATCTCCTCGGCGCGGGGGTGCAGATAGTCGGTCAGGGTCATCAGCTTGCCCTGCGATCCCATCTCGCTCTCAATACGGCCAAAGCGGGTGCTGCGGGTCTTGAGGTCGGCAACCCGGATCACGTCGTCATACGCCATTGCATTGGCGATATGCTTCGCCGCCTCGCGGCCAAGCTCATATCCCTGGTCCGCGCTGTCGCGATCCAGCACCCGCTGCAACCGGTCCAGGTATTCGGTTCCGTAAGCCGTATCCTGAAAATCCACCACCTTGCGCAGGCCCGGCACGGCCATCTCCTGCACCCCGGCCGGAAACTGCGCAACCCGTGCCATGAGCCCGTTCCAGGCGGTCAGCGCCTTGCCTGGGCCTGCGGCCTCCGCCGGAGTTTCTGCGGCGGGTGCAGGCTCCGGCCGCTCGCCTTGCTCCGCCAGATCGAAACCGGCGGCAAAGGCCCGCAGGCTCGCCTCAACGCCTTTACCGCTGGCGCGGATTGCGTCCTCGAACGCGGCTTTGGGGAAGGGCAGCGCGCCAGAGCCTGCCAGGGCCCCGAACAGCGAGGCGGAAATCACCGAACCCGCCCGGACTGCGGCGCTGTCCATATCGGCCATCACCAGCTTGCGGGCCGCGATTCCGGCGGCGGCGCGCACCTCCTCCGCGCTGGCGATGCCGTCGCCCGGCACCATCTTCTCGGACACCGCCAGCGCCCGGTGGGTCGAGGCGATCAGCGTGGTCCGGTCCGGGGTCACGAAGCCGCGCATGATGGCGCGGCCGGCCTCCATCATCTCGGCGGCGATCATCACGTCCACGTCGCCCGGCGCCGGCGCCAGCGAGAACACAGGGTGCGGCACGCTGCCCGGCGCCATCTCGATGTAATAGATGGTGGCGCCGGTGCGCTGGGCAACGCCGGCGACGCTGGTGGCCTGGGCGCTGTAATCCTGGCTGCGGGCGAGGGATTCGATCCAGTTGGTCAGCACCCCGCCGCCCTGGCCGCCAACGGCAAGAACGGCCAGCTTGATCACGCCTTGCCCGCCCGGGCCGTCCGGGCGGGCCGCAAGCGGCATTTCGATGGTCATGGTGCAATCCTCCCGGAGGCCGTGCCGTTGAAGGTAAGGCGCCGCGCCGCGCGGCGGGTCTGAAGCCAGGAGATCACGCGGCTGCGCAATCCAGCCGCCCAGCGTTCAAAGCCGCTGGGGTTGTGCACCACGCGCGCCTCATAAAAGGAGGGGCAGAGAATGGCGGCGTCCGCCACCTCGCCGCAGTTGCCGCAGCCGACGCAGGACTGGTCTATATGCGCCACCGGATCGTCGCGCAGCGGGTCGTCCAGCGTCTTCAGCGACAGCGACGGGCAGCCGGACAGGCGGATGCAGGCGTGATCGCCGGTACAGATGTCCTCATCAACGCCAAAGCGGGGGATCTCCACCCGCGCACCGTCCTTGACCGCCTTGTTGCGCTGCGGCTTTTCGCGGCGCTGCCGGTTCAGCATGCATTCGGAGGAAGCGACGATCACTTTCGGCCCGTCGTAATCGGTGGTCAGCGCCTCGCGGATGGTCTCGCGCATTCTGGTGACGTCATAGGTCCGGTCGATCTGCCGGATCCATTTGACGCCCGCGCCCTCCAGCGCCTTGGTGATCGGGTTGTTGGTCGACTTGCTGGCGTTCGTGGCGCGGCTTGACGGGATGTCCTGGCCGCCGGTTGCCGCCGAATAATAGTTGTCGACGATGATCGCCACGCTGTCCGACTTGTTGAACACCATGTTGCCGATCGAGGTGCTAAGGCCGTTGTGCCAGAACCCGCCGTCCCCGATGATCGAGATCGCGCGCTTTTCGCCGCCGCCGTCAAAGGCCGCGTTGGAGGCCGGTCCCAGCCCGTAACCCATCGTCTGACCGCCGATTTCGAACGGCGGCAGTGCCGCAAACAGGTGGCAGCCGATGTCCGCCGAGATCTGATGCTTGCCCAGTTCCTGCTCAACCAGCTTCATCGAGGCAAAGATCGGCCGCTCCGGGCAGCCGGTGCAGAAGCCCGGCGGGCGGATCGGCACGGTCTGGCTCAGATCCGGGATCTCCGGCTGCGGCGTGTTGGGCGCGCGCACCTGGCCGGGAAGCAGGTGGGCAGCATATTTGCGGAAGAAATCATCCAGCCCGTCCATCATCACCTGGCCGGTGTATTCACCCGCTTTCGGGAAGATGCCCTTGCCCTCCAGCTTGGTCTGGCTGCCCGCCTTGAACAGCATGTTGCCCAGCTGTTGTTCGATGAACTCCGGCTGGCCCTCCTCCACCATCAGCACAGCGTCCTTGCCCGCGCAGAAGTCAAGGAGGTCGCTTTGCACCAGCGGGTAGGCCACATTCATCACATAAAGCGGCACATCGGTGTTGCCGCTGACATCCGCCAGCCCCAGCCGCTGCAGGGCGCGGATCACGCTGTTGTACATACCGCCCAGGCAGATCAGGCCAACCTTGCCGTCCTGCGGGCCAAAGCGCTCGTTCAGCCCATGCTCCAGGATGAACTTCTCCGCCGCGGGCCAGCGGTTTTCGATCTTGTCGTGCTCATGCTGATAGGACATCGGCGGCAGCACCACGCGTTTGAAATCGCGCTGCGGATTGGACAGCGCCTCGCGCACGGTCAGCGGCGGCCGCTGGTTTTCGCGGCACTCAAAGGTGCCGGTCACATGGCAAGAGCGGATCCGCACCATCAGCATGACCGGCGTGTTCGACGCCTCCGACAGGGCAAAGCTGTCGCCCACCGATTTCACGATGGACGGCAGGTTCGGCCGCGGATCAAGCAGCCAGAACTGGGATTTCATTGCAAAGGCATAAGACCGCTCCTGCATGATCGAGGAGCCCTCGCCGTAGTCCTCGCCGACGATGATGATGGCGCCGCCAGTGACCCCGGAGGAGGCGAGGTTGGCCAGCGCGTCCGAGGCCACATTGACCCCGACCGACCCTTTGAAGGTAACCGCGCCGCGGATCGGATAGTGGACAGAGGCCGCCAGCATCGCCGCGGCGGCGGCTTCGGAGGCGTTGGCCTCGTAGCGCACGCCCAACTCGCCCAGCAGGTCCTCTGCATCGGCCAGCACATCCATCAGATGCGAAATCGGCGCCCCCTGGTAGCCGCCGACGTATCCCACGCCGTTCTCCAGAAGCGCCTTGGTGATGGCCAGAATGCCCTCGCCGGTAAAGCTGCTGCCTGCACCTTGGCGCAGATGCTCGACCTCAGCCTTGAACGATCTTTCGGCCATTGGCGCCTCCTTGGTTGCGGTCCGGGATCAGAATTGGTTCACGCGCACGTTGCGCAGGATCTTCTGCAGCGTGGCGGTAAAGGCGCGCTGTTCCTCCGGGTCGATGCCCTTGAACATCTGCGCGCAGGCCTCCGCCACATGCGGCCAAAGCCCCTCGTGGGTTTCGCGGCCCTTCGGGGTCATCACAATGCGGGTGGCGCGGCTGTCATCGGGATCGGACTGGCGCAGAACCAGCCCGTCGCGCTCCAGCGCATCCAGCGCCCGGCTGAGGGTGGATTGCTCCACCACCGCATACACCGACAAGTCGCGGATCAGCAGACCGTCCAGCACCGACAGGACCGCCAAGGCCCGCATCTTGGCCGTGGTCAGCCCATGCGCCGCCATCTCCTCGCGCAGGGCCGCGTTGTAGCGCCCCATGATGCGGTTCATCAGGTAAGGCGGGAAGTTTTCCAGCCCGATCTCCCCCAGCCGCGGCAGCGGGGATGTTGCCTCCGCGGCAGCTTGCGGTGCTGCGGTTTCATTTGCAGTCATGCATCTTTCCTTTACGCCAGATAAGATCCGGAGCCGCCGCCCGCGCATCGGCGCCGGCTCCGGGGGTGATGCGGGCGCGTTACCTGCCTCAGCCCCGCGGCACCAGAGCCAGAGCCCGGATCGGGCTGCCGGTGCCGCGCTTGATCTTCAGCGGCGCGGCAATCAGCAGCGCGCCCTTGGGCGGGAGCTTGTCCAGATTGGCCAGCGAGGCCAGGCCAAAGCAGTTGTCCCGGTGCAGCAGGTTGTGGGCCGGGTAGGGCGGCTCCATCCCGCCGGCCTGGCCTGCATCAGTACCGATGCACTGGCTGCCCCAGCCGGCGATTTTCTTCGACAGCAGGTATTCAACCGCGTCCGGGGTCGGCCCGGGGCTGTGCGGGCCAGTATCATCCGCGTTCAGGAAGGCGTCCTCGTCACCGGCGCGCTTGTCCCAGTCGGTGCGCATCACCACCCATTCGCCCGCGCCAATCTCGCCGTGCTCCGCCTCCCAGGCCTTGATCAGGTCTGCCGTCAGCAGAAAATCCGGGTTCTCGGCGCTTTCCTTGGAGCAGTCGATCACATTGACCGGCGCCACCAGGCGCTGCACATCCAGCGTATCGGTATAGCCGTCGCTATAGTCCTTGCCGGTGATCCAGTGGTGCGGGGCGTCGAAATGGGTGCCCGAATGCTCCCCCAGAACCATCCAGTTCCAGGCAAAAAACGGGCCGTCCTCGTCGTATTCGCTGATCTTGTGGATTTCGACCTTGGGCGTGTTCTTGGCGAAATCCTCGGGCAGGCGCAGGATCGGTGTCTCAGGCCCCAGAGTGCCGGAGCAGTCCACCACTTCGACCTGTCCGGACAGGATCATCGCGCCCAGGCCGTCCAATGTATTGGCTGCAGTCATTCTATTTCTCCCGTTGTGCGCGGTCTGAACGCCGCTTTTCGCGTCCGGTTATGGACTGCGTTTCAAAATATACATGTATTTGCAAATTTGAAAGCCCTTTGAAAGAGGCATCTGGAGCGGCATCTGGCCCAGTCCCATGCTTCGTACATATATGCATTTACATGTTTTTCGGCGGGGCGGCACAGGAACTGCCGGCAAGCAGCCCTTTTTTCCGATACCTCCACTGGCGCGGTTGGCCTGCCTCCGGATTAAACCCTGATCAAAAATTGTGCCTACAAAGAAAGAAGGCTCCGCCAGAAGCGGAGCCCTCCTTTTAGCGCGTTGCAGTGCGGTCAGCTCATAAACCGCTTGGCCGACGGCAGATGCTGCATCAGCAGGTAATAGGACAGACCGGCAGGCAGCAGGCTGGCGTACCAGGAGATGCCGGAGAAGATCAGCGCCGCTGCAACCCCGATGCCCATCGCAATCACCGCGGCCCAGTTGACGCCGTGGTAGGGGCCGGTTTCATCATAAAGCTTGTCCAGATCCAGCGTTTGCTTACGCAGGATGAAGTAGTCCACCACCAGGATCGCAAAGATCGGGCCCAGGAAGGCGGAATAGGTCTGGATGAACAGGCTGAGGCCTGCGGCGGATTCGTCCTTCACCAGCTCCCACGGGAAGGTGGCAAAGGCGAGCACGCCGACGATCACGGCGGAGGTCTTGAACTTGATCTTGAAGATATCCATCAGCGCATAGGCCGGCGGCACCACGTTGTTCAGAATGTTGGTGGTGACCTGGGCAAAGGCGATGAACAGCAGGGTGATGACCAAGAGCGGCTTGTTGTCGACCGCGCTGGAGAACACCTTGATCGGGTCGACCTCGCCAGTCGCGCCGGAGACCATCAGGCCGATCAGACCCATGAACAGCGTCGCGGGCAGGATCGAGTTGGCATAGATCGCCACCTGGCGGAACGGGCCGACGTTCTGGCGCAGCTCGCGCGAATAGTCCGAGACATTCAGCATCATGGTGCTGTAGATGCCCAGGAACAGCATGGTGGCTCCCCAGAAGGGCGCGCCCCAGGTACCTTCGACGTTGACCAGATTGGCGGAGATTTCCTCGCCGTATTTGCTGATCACGCTGATGAACATGTAGACCAGCGAGCCGATGATGAAGACTGAGCCGATGTTCTCCAGCCATTTGATGCCGTGAAAGCCCAGCACCGACAGCCCGATCTGCAAGAGCTGGAAGCCGATGAAGAAGACCACGATGTTGTCATAGCCAAACAGCGTGTCGGAGACGAGGTTCAGCGCCCCGGCGCCGATCCAGCTTTGAAAGCCGAACCAGACGATTGCGGGAACGGAACGCACCAGCGCGGGCAGCCGGGTGCCGGCAAACCCGAACGCAGAGCGCGCCTGCACCATGAAGGGGATGCCGTATTTGTGGCCGGCCTGCCCGTTGATCATCAGCGCGAGGCCGATCACCGTGCAGCCGATTGCAATCGCGACAAAGGTCTGCAGCAGGTTCAGCGTGCCCACCAGGCCGGAGCCGATGGTGAAGGTGCCAATCGACACGCAGCCGCCGAGCCAGGCAAACAGATAGGACCACGGATCCATGATCCTGGTTTCCTGCGGTGCAAGGCTCTCCTCCCCGATCCCCTTGCCGCTGTGTTCCCCGATGCCGCCGCCTTTGGCGATGGCTTCCAATTCTGCATTCATGGTCATGTCTTCCTCCCTGACGATACCACTATTTCCGGTTGGGGCGCGCATAGGCGTTGATCTTGCTGGTCTTCAGGCCGCAGCCTGCCAGCGCCTCGATCATCCGCGTTGCCGCGCTGACCCCGTCGATGACGGGGATGCCCGTCTCCTGGCTGAGCCATTGGGTGAGATCGGCCATGCCGGCACAGCCCAGCACAACCGCCTCGCAATGATCCTCTTCGATGGCGCGCAGGATCTCGGCGCGGATCTTCTGGCGCGCGTCCGGGCCTTCTTCCTCCAGCGCCAGCACCGGGATCGCAGCAGAGCGCACCCGGCGGCACTGGTGTGACAGGCCATAGCCGTGTATCAGATGTTCGATCACCGGCACCGCGCGGGGCAGCGTGGTGACCACGGTGAAGGAGGTTGCCAGCATGCTGGCCGCCTTCACCGCCGCTTCGCAGATGCCCAGCACCGGGCCGGTGGCCAGCTCGCGGCAGGCGCCTATGCCGGGGTCGTCGAAACAGGCAACGACAATGCCGTCCACGCCCTGTTCCTCACCCGCCGCCACCTGCGCCAGCAGGCCAGGCAGCGACATCGCCTCGTCAAAATGGCCTTCGATGCTGGCAGGCGCGCCGGCTGCGGTTGCGCCCAGAATGGTCACGCCGGGGCTGGCAGCGGCCTGAGCGGCCTCAACAATCTTCCGTGTCATCGACTCGGTGGAGTTGGGATTGACGACCAGAATTTTCATGCGCTCCTCCTTTGTTATCATTTATTGTTAACAATTAATGATAACAGGTCAAGCCGGCGCCTGCCCTGGCGCCATTGCCAAGTGCCCTGACGGCCCTTAAGTTGCGGCAGCGCAGGAAAACTTTTTTGAGGCCCGATGAAGGATTCTCCCGAAAATCAGATCGTGAATGCGATTCTCGATGCGATTTCCGAGCAGCGACTCCCGGCCGGAACCAAGCTGGGTGAACAGGCGCTGAGCGATTTGTTTGCCTGCAACCGCGCCAATGTGCGCCGGGCGCTCGCCTCGCTGGCGGCGCAGCAGGTGGTGGAGCTGCGCCCGAACCGCGGCGCCTTTGTGATGACACCTTCGCCGAAAGAGGCGCGCGACATCTTCCAGGCCCGCCGCGCGATCGAACGCACGATTGCGCGCCACGCCTCCGGCCAGGCCTCAGCAGAGGACATCGCTTTTCTGCGCGGCAATATTCAGGAGGAAGCCAAGGCGCGCAAGGCGGGTGACAAACCGGCGGAACTGCGCGCCTCGCGGCAGTTTCACATGCGGATTGCCTATATCGCCGGCAATCTTGTGCTGGAGCGGTTCCTGTCAGAGCTGACCATGCGCAGCACACTGATTTTGGGGCTTTATTCCCCCACTGGCAGTTCCTCCTGCGCCGAGGATGAGCACGACCGGATCGTCGATGCGCTGGAGGCCGGCAAGACGGATGAGCTGGTCCGGCTTGCGGATGAGCATCTGCGCCATCTGGAGGAAGGCCTGAATTTTGATGAGCCGCCCGCCGCCCCCATGAGTCTCAGGGAGCAGCTGGCCGCGCCGCGCAAGCCCCCGGCGGCAGAGTAGCCGGGCACATCCCACCCGAGCCGGCGCTGGTTTGGGCTGCCTGGCTGCGGCCGGCAGCCCCGCTGCCGTTTCCGTCGGAGCGTTAGAAAATCGCCGCGGGCAGCCAGGTTGCCAGGCCGGGGATCAGCCAGACCAGCAGGACCCCTAGCGCTTGCAAGCCGATAAAGGGCACCACCCCCTGATAAATGTGGCGGGTGGTGACCTCCTCCGGCGCGGCGCCGCGCAGGTAGAACAGCGAAAAGCCGAACGGCGGGGTCAGGAAGCTGGTCTGCAGGTTGATGGCGATCAGAATGCCCAGCCAGACCGGGTCATGACCCATCAGGATCAGTGTCGGCGTGACCAGCGGCAGCACGATCACCGAGATCTCGACGAAATCGAGGAAGAAGCCCAGCACAAAGATGAACAGCATGCAAAACAGCAGCGCCCCGGACGGGCCGCCCGGCATGTTGCCCAGGATATGCGCCACCCGCTCCTCGCCGCCCAGCCCGATGAACACCAGCGAGAACATGCCCGCCGCCAGGATGGTGGCAAAGATCATCGCGGTCATCGTCGCGGTTGAGGTCACGGCCTCATGCAGGATGCGCTTTTTCAGTCCGCTGCGCAGGGCGGCGATCACCGCAATGGCCCCCGCAGCCGTCAGCAGCGCGTAAAACAGCCCCGCCGCAAAATCGCCGGTGCTCAGGTCGCTGCGCTGCAGACGGATGGGGTGCACGCCCGACAGGATGCCCAGCAGGATCAGTGCGGCCGCCCCCAGCAGGATCAGCCGGACCGGGCCGCCGGCCCGCAGGCCCGCCATCAGCAGCGCGCCGATGGCCCCGACCGAAGCCGCCTCCGTCGGTGTGGCCACGCCGCCAAGGATTGCACCCAGCACGGCAAAGATCAGCAGGATCGGCGGCACCACCGCGCGCACCACCTCACCGCGGCTGGGGCGGGCCATTTCTGCCGGGGCAGAAGGCATGTCCTGCGGCCGCAGGAAGCCACGGACCAGAATATAAAGAAGGTACAGCACCACCAGCACCAGCCCCGGCACCAGCGCCGCGGCAAAGAACTGGCCCACTGACAGGGCCTCGACCGAAAACTTGCCCTGCTCGTACTGCGCCTGCTGGAAAGCGTTGGACATCACGTCGGCGAGGATGATCAGCAGCGTCGAGGGCGGGATGATCTGCCCCAGCGTGCCGGCCGTGCAGACAATGCCGGAGGCCACCCGCGGATCATAGCCCGCGCGCAGCATCGCGGGCAGGGCGATCATGCCCATCGCCACTACCGTGGCGCCGACGATGCCGGTCGAGGCCGCCAGCAGCGCCCCCACCAGCACAACCGAGATACCCAAACCGCCCTTCAGCTGGCCGAACAGCCGCCCCATGGTGTCCAGCAGCTCTTCGGCGATGCGGCTTTTTTCCAGGATCGCGCCCATCAGCACAAACAGCGGGATGGCGATCAGCACCTGATTGCTCAGCAGCCCGAAGGCGCGCTGGCCAAGCGCCCCCAGCAGCGAAACGTCCATCACTCCCAGGACCCAGCCGAGATAGGCGAACAGGATGGCAACGCCCGCAATCGAGAAGGCCACCGGAAACCCCATGAGGATCGCTGCCATCAGGGCTGCGAACATGACCAGGTCGAGATATTCCGTCATTGAGGGGATCTTTCCGAGAACAGCCGGATCAGCAGGGCGAAGGATTGCAGCATCACCAGCACGCAGAAGGCGGGGATCAGCGATTTCAGCAGGAAGACGGCCTCCAGGCCGCCGACGGCAATCGGGCCTTCAAGAATGGCCCAGGAATTGCGCACCGACGGCCAGGACCAGTACAGCAGCGCCGCCATCGACGGCAGCAGCAGGACCAGATGGCCGAAAATATCGATACGGCGCTGGGCCCGGGGGCTGAGGCCCGCATAGAACACATCCACGCGCACATGCTTGTCGACCAGCAGCGTATAGCCGGCCGCCAGCATGAACAGGGTGGCGTGCATGTACAGGACGCTTTCCTGCGCGGCGATGGAGTTCACCCCGAACACATAGCGCCCGACCACGATGGCAAATTGCGCCAGCACCATCAGCAGCGCCAGCCAGCGTATCACCATCGCCAGACCCCGGTTGATGCCGTCCAGCGCATCCGCAACCCGTAGCATCCTGCGTCTCTCCCTATTAAAAAGCCGGCGCCCGGTCTTCCCGGGCGCCGGCAGCCTTTGCACAGATCAGTAGCCCATCACCGATGCGCGGGCATTCATCTGGCCGTTGTCGGCATAGGTCATGTAGCCGCCGACACTGTCGCGGTAGGTCAGGAAGCTCTCGGTGATACGGCGCACCAGTTCGTCCTCGTCTTCCTGCAGCTCGGCAATCACTTCCTTGGCGGCGGCGCCCATCGCGGCGATCACGTCCTCGGGGAACATCTTCACCTGCACGCCGTCCTCATCCACCATCTTCTTCAGCGCCTGCGCGTGTTTGGTGGTGTATTCGGTCCAGACCGGATTGTAGAGGCTCTCGCACGCCAGCGACACCACCTGCTGCAGGTCTTCCGGCAGTTCGGCAAAGGCATTGGCGTTGACGCCGCATTCCTCGGCTGAGGACGGCTCGCCCACGCCCGGCCAGTAGTAGTTCTTGGCCACCTGGTAATAGCCAAGCGCGCTGTCGGTCCAGGGGCCGATGAACTCGCCGGCATCCAGCGCGCCGGTCTGCAGGCCCTGGAACATCGCCGGGCCGCTGGTGGCCTCCGCCGCCATGCCCAGTTTCGAGGCCATTTCCGACGCCAGGCCGGTGGTGCGGAACTTCAGCCCCTTCAGGTCTTCGGCGGAGTTGATTTCGGTCTTGAACCAGCCGCCCCACTGCGGGCCGGAGTTGCCGCACAGGAACGGCTTGATGCCGAACCGGCCGTACATCTCGTCATAGAGCGCCTGACCGCCGCCGTGGTACAGCCAGCCGAACTGCTCATCCGCGCGCAGGCCGAAGGGCTGCGAGCCGAACAGCAGGATGCCCTTGGACTTGGAGCCCCAATAGGCCGGAACCGCATGATAAAGCTCCGCGGTGCCTTCGGACACCGCATCGAACACGCCGCGGCCAGGGACCAGCTCGCCCGCGGCAAACAGTTTGACCTCGATCCGGCCGCCCGACAGCGTGGTGATCCGGTCGGCCAGCATCTGCGCCGCCACACCGGGTCCGGGCAGGTTCTTCGGCCAGGCCGTCACCATCTTCCACTGCATCTTGCCCTGGGCAATGGCCGGGCTGGCCAGCGCCGTGGCCGCCGCGCCCATGGCGCCGGCTTTCAGAAACTTCCGTCTTTGCATGTTCCATTCCTCCGTCTGTCGGTGGATCTGCGATGGCCGCGGGCCGGTGGCGCAGAGTCGATCTTGTTTTGTAAGTGCTTTACATTAATATGTAGCTACATATTATTGTCAATCACGGTTGCGCGGTTCCCGTTCGCCTTTCGCCGCACGATGAAATATGGAGCAGCAGCGAACATTGTCCCGCGCGGCCTGGGAGATGAATATTGACGGACAAGCGGCGCCATTCCTGGACGGAGATCCGGGACAGCATCCGGCAGATGATCCTGGATTCGACCTACGGGCCCGGGGACAAGCTGCCGCGCGACGAAGAGTTTGCGGCCCGTTTCGGCTGTGCCCGCTCGACCGTGCACCGCGCCATGCGGGATCTGGCCGAAAGCGGGGTGGTGGAGCGGCGGCGCAAAGGCGGCACCATGGTGCGGCGCGATCCGGTCACCCGCGCGACGCTGAATATCCCGATCACCCGGCTTGAGGTCGAACAGAAGGGCAGCGTCTACCAGTATCAGCTGATCCGCCAGTCGGTGCAGGCGACCACCCCTGCCATTATGGCCAATTTCGGCCTGCCTGAGCCCCGCCCGATGCTGCGGGTCGAGGCGCTGCATCTGGCCGACAGCCGCCCCTATATTTTCGAAGACCGCTGGATCTGCCTGGAAACCGTGCCCGAAATCGCGTCCGTAGATCTGACCCGCGACAGCGCAAATGAATGGCTGGTCCGCAACCGCCCATACAGCCGCTGCGATTTGCGGCTCTACGCGCGGCCCGGCACCGAAAGCGACAGCGAGGTTTTGCAGAGCAATGCCGGCGACGCCTTGTTTGTCATGGAGCGCACCACCTGGATCGGCGAGGAACCGATCACCAGTCTGCGCGCTGTGGCGCATCCTGGCTATCAGCTGGTCACCCAGGGCTGACAAAGAGCTGCGAAAGCGGCGTCTCAGGGAACCGAACCGGGATTGCAGGCGTTTGCCTCAAAACGCACGGGTACCTGAAACAGACTGGGATATGATGCAAGCCGAACGCGCCCAAGGCGCTGCAGGCGCTGCGCAGCCCAAGTGTCCCAGGCCCGCCAGCTTGCTCGCATACCAGCCTCGCAGACGCCCGCAGCGGCGCGCCCCGGAGAGCCGGAACTGACGCGGCAGCTTGCGCGAACGGAGCCATAAGGCCAATGTCACCTGGGAGGTCCCCTATGCCGAATGATCACTTCGCCGCCGCCCTGCCGCCGCCGGAGGCTGGACGCCACAGGCAGCCCAGCGGCACGGGACACTAGATCATGTGGCAAACAGTTATCGCCAAACGCTCCGTCCGTGTAATGCTGCTGATCATCACCCTGATTTTGCTGGGCGGGGCAATGTATTTCGCGAAGCCGATTCTGGCGCCTGGCGTTTTTGCCCTGGTGGTCGGCGTGGTGGTCGCGCCGCTGGCTGACCGGCTGGAACGGATCGGGGTCAGCCGCGTGGCTGTCGCCAGCAGCCTGCTGGTGCTGTCCACGGCGCTGCTGGCCCTGCTGATCCTGTCGCTGGACCCGCTGATGACATCGCTGGCCAGCCAGGTCCCCAAGATCAAATACGAAATCCGCGGCTGGCTCGACATGGTATCCGGCCTGCTGCGCGGCATCGAAAGCATCAGCAGCGAGATTGAGGAGACAATAGGCGCTGCGGACGCGGAAACGGAGGAAGAGGGCGGCGGCCTGCCGACGCTGACGGATGCGCTCTGGCTGGCGCCGAACTTTGGCGCGCAGATATTCATTTTTGCAGGCACGCTGTTTTTCTTCGTGCTGACCCGGAACGAGCTTTATGAAAAGGCGGGCAGCTATGCCGCCCGCTTCTTCCGGGCAGAGCGTGCGGTGGCGCGCTATTTCGCGGCGGTCACGATTGTCAACGGCGGGCTGGGCCTGCTTACGGCCGCCGGACTGGCGCTGATCGGCCTGCCGGGGGCCTGGATCTGGGGGCTGGCGGCGGCCATCCTGAACTTCATCCTGTATCTTGGCCCGCTGATCATGCTCGCCGGGCTGACGGTGGCGGGCCTGACGCAGATCGGCGGCGCAGGCGCCGTGCTGCCGCCGCTGGTGTTCCTCGCGATTAACCTTACCGAGGCGCAATTTGTCACCCCGGCCTTTGTCGGCCGCCAGCTGGATCTCAATCCGCTCATTGTGTTCTGGGCAATTGTTCTCGGGTTGTGGATCTGGGGCCCGGTGGGGGCCATCGTGGCGCTGCCGGTGGTGCTGTGGTGCGGCCGCATGCTGGTGCCGCCGCCAGACACGGTGGAGATCAACGCGCCGGAACACGAGTAAAGCCGGAACAGCCTTCAAACCGGTTTGGGCAGCCCTTTGTGGCTGCCCTTTCCGTTTCACCCCTCCGAAGTTCTGCTCCCTGAGGGGCGCGCATGAGGCTAATGCCGGCTGATGTTTTCCCGCTTTTGAGCCGCGTCCATCCGGCGCCGTCGCGGCTGGCCGGGCCGCGTCAGGCGGTAATCTGCCTGCCACGTGTCCGCCGGCGCGTTTTTTGAAAAAAATTAGCGCGGCGCGGGAACCAAGCGGGTCCGCAGCGGGTTGGGTGGCTGTAACTCAAGCGCGCTGATGAGTGAAACTGGACAGGAGATCAATCCGATGAAACATCTTATGCTTTCGACTTCGCTGATCGTCGCAACCGCAGTGCCCGCCTTTGCCGGCACAGAAACCGAAGCCGCCGGCAACGCCGAGGCCGAAGTTCAGATCCAAACTCCGGCAGCAGATGTCTCCGGCGAAGCCAACGTCTCGGGTGAGACCCAGGCCGACACCGGCACTCTGGAGCAAGAGGCTGAAGAGATGGCCAATGAGGTCGAAGCCGAGGCCGAAGAACTGGCGACCGAAGCCGAATCCGGTGCCGCTGAGCTGGCAAATGAAGCCGAAGCTGGCGCTGCCGAAGTGGAGCAGGAGGCCAGCGAGATGGCCACCGAGACCGAGAACGCGGCTGAAAGCATGTCGGACGCCGTCAACCCTGACGCGGACGGCCCGGCCATGGAACCGCTGGCCGAAGGCGAGCTGACCGCAGAAGCCCTGACCGGCGCGTGGACCTACGACTCCAAAGATGAACACATCGGCGAGGTGTCGCAGGTGATCGTGAACACCAACGGCTCTGTCGAAGCGGTGATCATCGACGTTGGCGGGTTCCTGGGCATCGGCGAAAAGCCGGTCGAGCTGACCATGGGCGACCTGGACATCGGCAAGGTTGATGGCGACATCCGCGTGAACACCCATCTGACCCGCGAAGAACTGGACGCTCTGCCCGAGTACCAGGCTGACTAACACACCCAGTTTCAAAGGGGCCGCCCAGGCCCCTTTGACAGCCGCCGGTTTGCCCCCCGTCCCTTTGCCGGTTTCCTGCCTCGTACCGGCGTTTCGGGCAAACTTAACTGCCAGGCGGCCCTTCAAGGCCGGGTTCCGTAAAGGAGCCCGGCCTTTCGGGTGTTTAAGACACGCCGCCTGTGTCAGATCAGCCCGGCCGCCAGCGCCGTTGCGGCAGCCCCCAGCCCGGACAGTGTCAGCAAGGCAATCAGCCCGTCGCGGGTCAGCATCGCCACTGCCAGCAGGCTGACAGCAGCCCCTAGGATCGAAGACGAGAAGGGTACGATCTCCAGCAGCGGCATCAGCGCGCCGCAGATCAGGCAGACCAGCCGGATGACGGTCAGAAAGGGCTGCCGCACCAGCGCAGGCAGGCGTTTTCCGGAATGCCGGTCCAGCCACCGCGCGGTCCGCTGCAGGCCCGCCGTCATTTTGCGCACGGTCTTGCCCTTGATCTCGCGGCGGCCCAGCCATTGCGGCAGCCAAAGATGCGTTCGCCCCAGCAGCATCTGTCCCGACACCAGGCAGATCATGACGCCGCAGGCGGAGGAGAACAGCGGCACCCCGCTCAGCGGCGAGACCACCGCCAGCGCCGGAACCGCCAGAACCGCCGACAGCGAACTGTGGCCAAGCTCCTCTGTCAGCTTGGCAACAGTGACCGGTCCGCTGCTGTCGCGGACAATGCGGCTGGTTTCCTGAAGGACCGCGGCAACGGGCTTTTTCGAAGGATTCATCGGTTGCTGTCTCCGGCTGCTATTCTGCGCAACACCTACGTTTGGCCCGCCCGCAAAGTTCCGTCTGCGACTGTCCTGCTGTCGGCCAGATCTCGCGCAGAACGGTTATTGGCGGTAATTTCGTTCACGCATCAGGAACCTTTCAGACCGGCGGCGCGTTTCTGTGTTGGATCCCCAAGAGGGACTGACATGGAAAGGAGCATTAAAATGACTCATCTGATCCGCACCACCGCCCTCGTTGCCGCCATGGCCACCGCAGCTGCTGCGGGCTCCCAGGTTTCCGAAATCGACGTGACCGCCGACCTGAGCGCGGTCGAGAACTACGAAGCTGCCAAAGTCTGGACCAGCCTTGAGACCGACCTGGAAACGGCTCTGGCTGAAAACCTCGTGGGCCAGATCGCGGGTGAAGGTGCCGAAGAGGCAGCGGAAATCCATATCGAAATCGACTCTGTCTCCTTGGCAAGCAACTTCGAAAACGCGCTGGGCGTGGGCGAATGGATGCTCAAGGGCGACGTGGACATCGACATGCCCGATGCCTCCAAGGACATGCGTTATGACCTCACCGTCTCCGCGGATCAGGTCAACGCGTATTATCCCGAAGGCACCGATCCGGCCGTGGTGACCGTTGACAGCGAAATTTTCTACAACGCCATTATCGACGCTTTTGCCAGCAACGTCGCGTCGAAACTGAAGTAAGGAGGCCGTCATGCGTATCCTGATCGCACTTCTGGCCCTTGCCGGACTGGCGGCCTGCGAAACCACCGAAGGCTTCGGCCGGGACGTTTCGAACCTTGGCGATGAAATCACCGAGGAAGCGCAGGAAGCGCAATAAGCCAGGCTCCGCTTCCAGCGTATTCTGATAACCCGGCGGCCTTTGGGCGCGCCGGGTTTTCTTTTATTCAGGATGAGCGGAACTTTTGCGGGGCAGGGGCGTTGACCTTGCAGATACCGGTCCGAAGTCCTCCCCCTATCCGGTTTGATCCGGCAGTTTCGGGCTTCCTTCAAGGCACCCGGGTTGTGGCCCCGGGTGCCCTTTTTTATGTCTGCTGCCGCAGCCGGCCCAGGGCACCCGGGATCAGACGATGTCCTCCGTGGCGCCCGGCAGCCGCTGCTGCAGCTCCGACATCTTGCCGGGGTCGTGCGGCACCAGCAGCCCGCGGCGCGCTTCCGGCCGGCGCACCTGATTGCGGCGCACCTCCTTCAGCCACCAGGCCGCGGCATGGGCCGGATCCAGCGCCTCGGCCGGCAGGTCTTCCTGCCACCAATGCCGCGCCAGGTTATTCCACAGCGTTTCAATTCGCCCGCGCTGGGTGATCCGCAAGGCCGCCTCGGTATCCCAGCGCATCGACCGTCCGTTGAGGTTGGCCGACCCGACCATGGCAAAATCCCTGTCAGTGACCAGCACCTTGCTGTGCACATAGATGATCGGCGACCCCGACAGGGTGGCAGGCGCATCGCGGGCGGCCATGCGCCGCTGGACCGGGCTGGCGATGCAGGCCCGGGTGCCAAAGGCCTCCGTCACCTCGTCCAGCGCTTCCGCCTGCAGCGCCATGCCATAACGCGCATCCAGATCGCGGTTGCCTTCAAACGCGACGTCATCGGGCAGGGCGGGCAGGATCAGGATCAGCGACAGCGCGGGGTTGCGGCGCGCCGCAGCGGCCAGTCCGCGCGCAATCGGGCTGGAGCGCAGAAACTGGGATTCCAGATAGATCAGGTTCTGCGCCCGCTCAAAGGCGGCCAGGTGGTCTTCCTCGATCTCCTTTAGCACTGTGCGGGGCGACAAGGCCCAGAACCCGAAACGGCGCGGCGCGGACATCGTGCGCCGGATCAGCTGGCCCTCGGGCGGCTGCTTGCGCAGGGCGATTTCATCGCGGAACCGCTCCAGATGGCGGGCCGCCTCTTCGGCTTCGGGGCCGCGCAGGATCAGCTGCACATCAGCCCAGGTCTCATGCGCGGGCAGATCATGCTCCTTGGTGTCATAACGGCGCCGGTTCAGGTCCAGGCCGCCGATGTACAGAACCTCCCGGTCGATCACCGCAACCTTCTGGTGGTGCGACACCGGGTACAGCTGCGGCAGCCCGGGGCGGCTGGCCGCAGTCGGCCGCAGCCGCCGGGGCAGCTTGCGCAGTTTGCGCAGCACAAAGGGCGAAAACGCAAGCCGCGGCAGCAGCCCCGCCCGCGTCGGATGCAGCGCGGCGGCGACCGACAGCAGCGCAGCCTGCTCCGGAGCGAGCCCCGCCATGATTTCCTGCGCCTGCGTCAGCGTCTTCTGCGCGGCGGCATGCAGCGGCGCAGCCATCACCGGGTCGAAATCGCTGACCACCAGCTGCACCCGGACCCCGCGCCGCAGCGCATCGGCAATCAGATCCGCCCAGGTGTCCCCGGTCTCCCGCGCCTCCGGGCTCAGCAGAGGGGTGGCGAAATCGAACAGGCGGAAACTGGCAAGAAGCTCACGCTGAGCACCCAGCACCGCACGTTCAAACGCGGGCCAGGCCTCTTCGGCAGTAATCAGCACCTCGAATTCCTCGCGGCGCTGTTCAGGTTGCGGCTCCTGCGGCATGTTTCTCCCGATCCTGGTTTGGCGGTGCCGGCGGGACAGCCCCGGCCGCCGCGGGGAATCCCAGCCGGTAACTATAGCTGTCCTCAGTCTCGTACGTGTCAGCCTCGCCTTCAAGCTGGGTGGCAAACGCCAGCATCAGCCGCGCCCCGATGCCGGTCCCGTCGCTGGCATCTTCGGGGGCCACTACCGGTTTCCCCTTGGTGTTGGTAATCTCAAGCTCCAGCCAGTTTTCCGCGGTTTCGCGCAGGCTGATAAGAATTTCCGGCTTTCCGCCGGCGGGCACCCCGGCGTTTTTGACCGCGTTGGTCATCGCCTCCGACACCAGCATCGACAAGGTCACCCCCTGATCCTGGCTCAGCGGCACCTGCACCAGGTCGGTGCTGATGGTCAGTTCCTGCCCGGCACCTGGGATCATCGCGCCGATTTCGGAAATCAGCGCGTCGATCAGGTCGCGGCTGTCGACCGTGGTGATATCGGGGTTGGTGTTCAGGCTGCGGTGAATGGTCGCCAGACCGCGCACGCGACGCTGCAGCTGCGCCAGCATCCGCCGCGCCTCCGGCGTCTGCGCGTTGCGGCTCTGCATATTCATGATCGAGGCGACAAGCTGCAGGTTGTTCTTGACCCGGTGATGCACCTCGCGCAGCAGGATGGTCTTTTCTTCCAGGTCCAGCTCGCGCCGCCGCTCCGCTTCGCTGAGGATGGAGACCATCCGGTTGAACGACTGCTGCGCCTCGGCAAATTCACGCGGCGGCGCAACCAGGTCCAATGTAGGGTTTTCGCGCTCCCCCAGCGCATAGCGGCGCATCGCCGTGCGCAGCGCGCTGAGGTGGCGGATCACCATCCGCTGCAGCCCGAAGATCGCCACAGAAATCCCCGCAAGCCACATCAGCAGGGGAAAGGCCAGGGTCATCAGCGACACCGGGTTCCGGGCCGCCGACATCGCTTTGTCCACCGGCCAGCTGCCGATCACGGACACTTGCCCGGGAAGGATCTCGCTGACAGCAAAAAAACGCTCACGGCCAGAGCGGGAATCCTCGAAAAACGTATCGCCGGACAGGGTCACCAAGTCGCGCCGGGGCACCGACACGGGCAGGGCCAGCGGGGCCTGCTGCTCGGGGATGCTTGCTGACAGGATTTCCCCCTGCGCATCAACGGTGACATATTGAATGCCGGTGTCCGGCGCCTCCGTTCCGGCCTGTGCAGCGCTGACCTTATGGGGAATCCCGATGGTCACATAACCCTTCAGGATGCCGTCCCGCAGCACCGGGCTGGTCGCCAGCAGGAAGCTGCTGCCCCCGCCCACCAAGTCGCGGCCCAAGGCAAAGGACAGGCGGGTCGTCTGCTGGGCTTTAAGGTACATCCATTTTTCGGACAGGTCGCGTGTCACACCGTCGGAGGCGCATTGAACGCTGCCATCCAGGGAGACGAAAGCGGCAAACGTGAAGGGGTTCGCTCCTTCGGCAAATGCCCTGAGCAGCCGCGTGCAGCTGTCGGCGTCGTCCGCCACCGGCAGGATTGCAGCAGCCAGACCCTCAGTCGCGCCGCCGGCGCGCTGAAGCAACTCCCGCTCCCTCGCCGCGGCCCGCTCAGTGCGGTCCAGCAGCGAGGCGTGCGACAGCCGGGTGGCTTCTTCCACCACTGCGTTGGTCTGGTACAGCGCAATCAATCCGAGCGGCAGCAACGCAAGCGTCATCAGTGCCGCCAGCCGGACCAAAAGGCTGCCTGCGTGCAGCCGGGGCATTTTGATCACGCGGCGCCCTGCCGGGCAACGATCCCAGCGGTGACGGTGTCTGTCAGTTCCATTTTGCTGTCTTCACCCAAGTCCATCAGTTCGCTCAGCCGGGCGCGGGCGCGGTTCACACGGCTTTTGATGGTGCCGGTCTTCACACCGCACATCTCCGCCGCTTCTTCGTAGGAAAAGCCGCCTGCACCGACCAGCGTCAGTGCTTCGCGCTGTTCGTCGTTCAGCTGAGCAAAGGCCACTTGAAAATCGCGCATGTGCAGCCGCCCATCGTGATCGGGTTTCTGCGCAAGAGTGGCAGACAGTGCCCCGTCGGCATCCTCGACCTCGCGTTTGCGCTTGCGGCGCAGCGAGTAATAGGTGTTGCGCAGAATGGTGAAAAGCCACGCCCGCATGTTGGACCCGTTCTCGAACTTGTCGATGTTCGTCCAGGCCTTCACCAGCGTGTCCTGCACCAGATCATCGGCGGTGGCGCCGTTGCGGGTCAGGCTGATCGCAAAGGCGCGCAGGGCGCCCAGGTGGTTGACCAGGTCGTCTCTCGGGTCCTGTGCGGCGTCAGTCATCGGAGCGGTCCTTCTCAGAAGGTTCCGGTGCGGCGGGAGTCGACGCGCCTTTTTCCTTCAATTGCTTCAGCAGATCGGTGAACCGGTCAGGAACGGGCTCATTAGCGATCTCTTCGAAAGCCCGCTTGAGGTTTTCGTCTATGTCGCGGTCGGCCGTTTCCATGCGCGGCCGGGGGGGGTGTAGCTGTGTCATGCCATCCATCGGTTTTTTGCGCGGTTTTCTGGAACCAAAACGCATATTAAGGCGTATAGTTCCATGTGTATTGCAAAAAAGGACATCACAAAATGACCGCTCAATCGGGAGAACAGATCGCCAGCCAGATTGGTGCAAACTTGCCCTATCTGCGCCGCTATGCCCGTGCGCTGACTGGCAGCCAGAACAGCGGCGACCAATATGCACTGGCTTCGCTGGAGGCGATCCTGGCCGGTGACGCCGATTACGACAGCGTCCTGTCTCCAAAAGTGGCGCTGTTTCGTGTCTTCCATGCGATCTGGTCCTCCTCCGGCGCACCGTCGGCAGACGAGGATAGCGATGACGGCCTGGCCGCCAAGGCGCAGAAACATCTGCGGCGGCTGACACCGAACACCCGCGAGGCGCTGCTGCTGCACACGATCGAGGAGTTCAGCGCAGCTGAAACAGGCACCATCATGGGGGTGGCTGAAAGCGAAGCCTCAGAGCTGATCTCGATCGCATACGAGGAGATGTCGCGGGCCACAGCGGGCAAGATCATGATTATCGAGGACGAAGCCGTCATTGCCATGGACCTGGAGGCGATCGTAACAGAGATGGGCCATCAGGTGACCGGCATCGCCCGCACCGAAGCCAGCGCGCTGGACCTGGCCGCCAAGGAAAGCGCCGATCTGATCCTGTCGGATATCCAGCTGGCGGACAATTCCAGCGGCATCGACGCTGTCAACGGCATCCTGGCCAAGCACGGCGATTGCCCGGTGATCTTTATCACCGCTTTCCCGGAACGCCTGCTGACGGGCGAGGGGCCCGAACCTGCCTTCCTGATCTCGAAACCCTATACCGAGGAACAGGTGCGCTCGGCGGTGAGCCAAGCGATGTTCTTCTCCTCCACCGAAACCCTGAAAAGCTGACACTGCCCGGCAGGGCGGGAGGCTGGCAGCCCGGGCCGCTATTGCGGTCCGGGCTTCTTTGTGCCCGGCCCTCGGCGGCGGCCTTTTGTTAATGGCCCCGCCCCGGGGAGGAGAACGGGGCGGGGCTTGCTGCCTTCCTGCAGGACGGGAGGGTGGCAGGAAGGCAAAACCGGTTCCGGTGTCAGGACTTGGCGAGGGCCCGCAGCATCCAGGCGGCCTGCTCATGGAAGGCAGAGCGCGCGGTTGCCAGATCTTCGGTCACGATATCGCGGCGGCTGCTCGCCAGCTCGGCCAGCGCGTGCAGCCGGTGGGCGATCCGCTCGTGGCTGGCGGCCAGGTCTTGCGCCATCCCGCCGGCGGACAGTTCGCCGCTGGCGTCTTTGATTTTGGAGCGGTTCAGAATCTCATCCATCCGCGACGGTGCCAGATGCCCCAGCGCGCGGATGCGTTCGGCCAGCGTATCGGCGGCAGCGAACATGTTCTCGTACTGCTCTTCAGTGAGCTTGTGCATCGAGTAAAAGGACGGGCCTTCCACGTTCCAGTGATAGGCGTGGGTCTTGAAAACAAGGCGGTAGGTGTCCGCCAGCACATCGGCCAGGCCGCTGGCGATCGGGCCAGTGTCGCGGACACCGGTTTCGACGGTGTCAGGGCTCGGGGTGGCTGCAAGTGCGTCAGTCATAAAGTACTCCTTCATCTCTGTCAGGATTGCGGCGGTTCAACACGAACCACGCGGCAATCAGTGCGGTGCCCGGTCTGCAGGCTGGTGAGCATGCGGCGGCCAGCAGCGGCCGCCGCCGGCCCCGGCCGTCAGCGTGAGGAGCCGCGCAGCAGCCGTATGATCAGCGCCACTGCGAACAGCACCAGGAATATAAAGAACAGGATCTGTGCGATCCCGGCGGAGGCCGAAGCGATGCCGCCAAACCCGAAGATGCCGGCAATAATTGCAACGGCGAGGAAGACGAGCGCCCAGTACAGCATGCCGTGTCCTTTCAGTTGCGATTTGTACCAGCCCAACCCGCCAGCCGGCGAAAGGTTCCAGTGCCGGTGCCGCAGTTTTTCGACGCATCCGCTCTACCGCCTGAGCCTGAGGCTTGGGCGGCGGGATGGCGCTGCGGGCCCGTGCCCGCCCGCAGGCACGCGCACAGTCTGGACCGGCCGGGCGGGCCGGACAGGCCGGCTGCACGCCTCCGGCCGGGACCGTGCGCACGTGAAGTTTGATCAGTCTGGAAAATCCCCGGGCCGCCGGGCCGGGTGCTGCTGCGGCGTCAGATCAGCGGCCGCGGTTCGGGCGCGGCAAGATCTATCATCGCCACGGTGGCCAGGGCCGGCAGATTGCTGATCTTCAGCTGGCCGTTATGCCAATGCACCAGCTTCTTGTCCCGCAGCGTCTTCAGCATCTTGTTGGTGTGGACCAGCGACAGGCCCAGTGCATCCGCCAGATCCTGCTGCTTGAACGGCAGCGGCACCGCGCCGTTTGCCTCCATCCCCACGGCCTTCAGCCGCTCGTAGATCCGCACCAGCGCCCAGGCAATCCGCTGCGCAGCGTCGCGCTGGCCGAGCGAGGCGATGGTCTCGCCCAGAAAATGCTCCTCGACCGCGGAAATCCAAGTCAGATCGTAGGCCCGGTGCGGCTGATGCTCGTACAGCTCAAACAATGCGGTGCGCCGGAACACGCACAGCGTCATCGCGGTGGTGGCCTCGATCGAATGCTTCATTTCCCCCATCAGCCCGGCCTGCAGCCCGGCGAAGTCGCCTGGAAAAAGAAAGTTGATCACCTGCCGGCGGCCGTTTTCCAGGGTGGTGTAGCGCGTGCCCATTCCTTTCAGAACCGTATACAGCTGCGGGCTGTTGGAGCCTTCCAGGAGGATTGTCGTGCCCGCATCCACCACCAGTTCGCCGGTTTTGAACTGCTGGGTAAACTGCAGCTCCTCACGCGACATCGGCGTGAAGATGGCCCGTTTACGTAATGGGCATTGGCGGCAGGCAGTCGAAGACATGGCGCTCCCCTAACAGCTATGTCGCAGTTTAATGCGCCGGGTGTGGAATAACTACACACTCTATGCAGACAGGGAGGCTGGTGCAATGGAAATGCTATCTCCAGGCTGCTCACAGGTTTATCTGATCATGTCCCGGAACTATCTGGTAACATGTGATATTTGCGATGCCATTCTGGATTTCGACCCGGCCGCCGAACTCAGCATTCAGAAGGGGCATGATTCTGCGCTGACGGCGCTGTCGCGGTACCGGCAGGTGGCCGTCGCCTTTATCGAGGCGGGGTCCGAGCAGGTGACCCGGCTTCACTTCGACAGTGCGGTGCAGGACCGTGGCGGCCGCCTGGTTCTGTTGGGAAACACCGCCGAAAACGAGCTGGACGCGCACTCGCCATGCTTGCGGTGGCCGGTGCTTGCCCGGCCTGTTTCCACCCAGATGATCCGGGCCCAGCTGGCGCTTCTGCAACCCGGGGCAGGGAACAAAAACCGCGTTGCCGGGTTGGTTTAGCGGATGCTGCCTGAAGCAGCGTTGCTGAAAAGGAGTAATGATATGCTTGGTTGGGCGCTTACATTTCTGGTTATCGCTCTGATCGCGGCCCTGCTTGGATTCGGCGGCATCGCCGGCGCCTCCGCGGGTATTGCTAAAATTCTGTTCTTCATCTTCCTGGTGCTGTTCGTCATCGCGATGATTGCCCGGGCAATGAAGGGCAAACCGCCGGTTTAACGAATGGCGAAGCGGCCTGCCCGCACGGTCAAGGCCCCGCCGCGGGCAGGCCGTGCTTGCCCGGGTGGGGGTGGGGGGCTGCCTGCCGGGCATAGGGTGTGCGTGCCGGGGGGCGCGTGCGGGCTGGTCTTGCGCCGCTGACAAGCGGCCAGGACCGCCCGCCATCCTATGTCCGGTTCAGGCAAATTTATTTCAGGCTTCAGGAATTTGGCTCGGTCTTAGCTGCGCCGCCATACACTGCAGCAGCCAGAGCCACGCAGCTTCAGCAGGAAAGCCCGGCATCCGGCTATATAGTTGACATCGTCAATTAAGTAGTTGACATTGCCAACCATCATGCCTGACGATCCATTTCATCTCCACCGCTCCCTGGGCTATCAAGTGACCATGCTGGCCCGGGTGGTCGAGCGCCGCTTTGAACAGCGGATCGCGGAATTCGGCCTGACCCGGGTGATGTGGTGCGTGCTGCTGGCCGCAGGGCGGGAGGAACTCACTGCCCCGTCAGAGATCGCAAGCTTCATCGGCATCGACCGCACCGCGGCCTCGCGCACGCTCCGGCAGATGGAGGAGCGCGGCCTCATCACCCGCAGCGGCGGCGCGCAGGATGGCCGGAAGATCCAGGTCAGGCTGACGCCGGGCGGCCGCACCGCGCTGGCAGAGGTGCTGCCCATCGCGCAGGAAAACGCAGCTTATTTCGAGGCTAAGCTCACCGGGCAGGAACTGGCCCAGCTGCGCACCGCTGCCGCCAAGCTGCTCGCGGACGAGCCGCGCATCGTCGCCAAGCTGTAATTCACCGGGGGCCAGCCATGGGCAAACTGTTTTCCTACCGCAACCGGCCAGTGCATCTTGGGCCTTACCCGATGGAAACCCTGGCGCGGCAGGCAGAACCTGCTGAGGCGGAGGCGCTGCCGCCGCTGACCCAGGTCAGCTTCCGCCGCCCCGATGCGCCGCTGTCCCTCGTTAACGCTATGCGCGATTATCAGGCGATACTGGACGCCACCCGCGACGGGCTGGTGAAAAAGGAACGCGCAGACATTCCCGCCTGCTCGCAGGAGCGCAGCGATCACCTGAAAGCTTTCGGGTACTTCTGCGATGCCTCGCTGGCGGGTGTCTGTACTGTACCCTCCGGCGCCTGGCTGGACACACCGCTGGCAAATCCGGATGTGGCGGCACTGGCGGAGACGCTGCGCAGCAAACAGACCAAGACCTTTGCCTCCGGCATCGACGTGGTGATGGCGAACCTGCGGGAGGCGATGCAAGCCCCGCCCGCGGATTGCCGCCACCACACCCATGCGCTGGTCTATGTCTACGAATTCCCCCGCGACCCCGAAACGGGCGAGCAGGGCACCGAGTGGCTGGCGGACGCGCAGGACCAGCGCGCCTGCCTGCGGGCGGCGGAAACCGGGGTGACGCTGGCCAATTACCTCCGCCTCCTGGGGTGGGAGGCGCGCGCCCACACCGGCGCCGCCACGGATGTGCATCTGGGAAGGCTGGCGGTGCAGGCCGGGCTGGCCACGTTTGACAACGGCGTCCTCACCAATCCGTTTCTCGGCACCCGCTTCGGCATCGCGGCCGTCACCACCACGCTGGAGCTGGCCGCCGATCTGCCGCTGGTGCCGGGCCAGGCACCGGGCCTTGCGTACCGGCTGGGCCTTGGCACCCACGCCAAAAGCGCCGCCGCCCGCGACCCATACGCCAAGCGCCGCTTCATGGACGGCCCGCACCCGTTCGAGACCCTGAAACGGGTCGACGATCCCACCACCTACATCGACGAGGTGAACGTCGCGCGCGTTCCGAAACGCGCCGACATGTTCGCCCGCGCCCTGTTCGGCGACCTCGGCAAAGGCCCGCAGGAGGCGGCGAAGAACGGCAATTACGTCCGCAAATCCTCTTCCGCCTTCGCCTTCCGCTCCTCCCTCGCGGCTTTCGTGCTGCTGCAGGACGGCGACCCGGCACCGAATATCGATTCCAGCGCCGCGGACGCGTCCCGCAATGCTGCAACTATCAAGGCCGCGGCTTATTTTCTCGGCTGCGACGCGGTGGGCATCTCACGTTGCCCGGACTGGGCCTATTACTCCCATGACGCGGCGGGCGAGCCCCTGGCCCCCTACCACGAAAACGCCATCAGCATCATCATCGACCAGGGTCACGAAACGATGGAGGGCGCCTCCGGCGACGACTGGATTGCCTGCGCCCAGTCGATGCGCGCCTACCTTCGGTTCTCGCTCCTGGGCGGGGTGATCGCGCAGCAAATCCGCAACCTGGGCTACACCGCCCGCGTGCATTCGGTGATGGACGGCGAGGTGCTGCAGCCGCCGCTCTTGCTGCTCTCTGGTTTGGGTGAGGTCTCCCGCATTGGCGAGGTGATCCTGAACCCCTTCCTCGGCCCCCGCCTGAAATCCGGCGCCGTTACCACAAACCTCCCGATGACCCATGACAAACCGGTCGACTTCGGCCTGCAGCGGTTTTGCGAGGCTTGCAACAAATGCGCCCGCGAATGCCCCTCCGGCGCCATCACCGCCGGGCCCAAGCTGATGTTCAACGGCTACGAGATCTGGAAATCCGACAGCCAGAAATGCACCACCTACCGCGTCACAGTGCCCGGCGGCGCCATGTGCGGCCGCTGCATGAAGACCTGCCCCTGGAACCTCGAAGGGCTGTTTGCCGAGGCGCCGTTCCGCTGGGCCGCGATGCATGTGCCGGGCAGCGCGCCGCTGCTGGCAAAACTCGACGACGCGCTGGGCAATGGCGAGGTCAACCCGGCCAAGAAATGGTGGTGGGATCTGGAGATGGTGGAAGAGGGGCCTTATGCGCCCTCGCAGCATCCGGTCAACGCCCGCAAGCTCTCCAAGGATCTGGACCTGAAGTTTGAGGATCAGACCCTGGCCGTCTACCCCGCACCGCTGGCGCCGCCGCCCTACGCCTGGCCTGCACCGATGGACCGGGAGGCCGGGATTGCCGCCTATCAGGCGATGATCCCCGCCGATGAGCACAAGCGCCGCCGCGCCGCGGGCCTGCCGCCCGAGCATGTCTATACCGCCGCTCAGGGCGACGCGCCGGTGATGCGGGTTCGGCTGACGAGGGCGGAACACATGACGGACGCCGTCACCAAATATGAGTTTTCCCTGCCGGACGGCTCCCTGCTGCCCCAAGCCACCGCAGGCGCCCATATCGACGTGGTGGTCGCGCCTGAATTCTTCCGCCAGTACTCGCTGTCGGGCGACCCGGCGGACCGCTCGAAATACCAGATCGCGGTGCTGCGCGAGGACGCAGGCCGCGGCGGCTCCCGCCTTATGCACCGGATCTTCGAGGAAGGCCGGATGGTGTTCATCTCCAAACCCATCAACCACTTCCCGCTGGTGGAGGACGCCGCCAAGTCCTTCCTGATGGGCGGCGGCATCGGGGTGACACCGATGATCGCCATGGCCCACCGGCTGCACGCGCTGGGCCGGGACTTTGAGTTCCGCTACTCCTGTTCAAAAATGGCAAATGCCGGGTTTCTGGAAGACCTGAAACATGTCCCTTGGGCAGACAAGGTGCATCTGCATTTCTCCGACCAGGGAACCCGTGCCGGCCTGTCTGACGTGCTGCACTATGCCCCTGGAAGCCACGTCTACACCTGCGGTCCGGCGGCCTACATGCAGGCGGTGCTGGACGCGGCAGCGGCCAACGGCTTCCCCGAGGAGGCCTGCCACATGGAATATTTCTCGGTCCCCGAGCAGCCGGAATATGAAAACCATCCCTTCACCCTCCGGCTGGCGAAATCGGGCCGCGAGGTACTTGTTCCGGCCGGGAAAACCGCCACCGAGGCGCTGGCCGAGAACGGTATCCATGTGAACGTGAAATGCTCCGACGGCATCTGCGGCGTGTGCAAATGCGGGCTGATTTCCGGCGACGCCGAGCACCGCGACTTCGTGCTGTCGAACAAGCAGCGCGAGGACGCCATCATCCTCTGCCAGTCCCGCGCGCAGGCGCCGGACGGGGTGCTGGAAATCGACCTCTAGGCGGCAGACCGGAGAGCGGGCGGCGCAATTTTCTTGAAAAGAAAGTTGTCAAAAGTTTTGCTGAAAACTTTTGCCCGCGCGGCAGGCGGAGGCGTTTGAATACGCGGCCGTCCGCGGACTGGCGGCCGCCGGACGCGTGCGGCAATTGCAGGCCGCCTCCGAAGCTGATAGGTCTGCGCACATTAGGTGTTACGATATAACATAATAGGATTCGAACATGAGGGATGACAGACTGCCGGTGACAGTGCTCTCCGGGTTTCTCGGGGCCGGAAAAACCACGCTTTTGAACCACGTTCTGAACAACCGCGCGGGCCGCCGGGTTGCGGTGATCGTGAATGACATGAGCGAGGTGAACATCGACGCCGGCCTGGTGCGCAGCGGGGCGGAGCTGTCGCGCCAGGACGAAAAGCTGGTGGAGATGACCAACGGCTGCATCTGCTGCACCCTGCGCGACGATCTGCTGCAAGAGGTGCGCCGGCTGGCGGGGGAGGGGCGGTTCGACTACCTGCTGATCGAAAGCACCGGCATTGCCGAGCCCTTGCCGGTGGCGGCGACCTTCGGGTTCCGCGATGCCGAAGGCGCCAGCCTGTCGGACGTTGCCCGGCTCGATACGATGGTCACCGTGGTCGATGCGGTGAACCTGCTGCGCGACTTCGCCAGTCATGACTTCCTCAGCGACCGCGGCGAAAGCCTGGGCGAGGAGGACGGCCGGACCCTGGTCAGCCTGCTGACCGATCAGATTGAATTCGCCGACGTGATCATCCTGAACAAGGTGTCGGATGCAGGTCCGGACCAGACCGCCGCAGCCATGGCCGTGATCAGGGCGCTGAACCCGGATGCGGAGGTGATCCATGCGGATTACTCCGCAGTGGACGGAGGCCGGATCTTCGGCACCGGCCGCTTCGATTTCGACCGCGCGCATGAGCATCCGCTCTGGGCCAAGGAGCTTTATGGCTTCGAACACCACGTGCCCGAGACGGAGGAATACGGCATCTCTTCCTTTGTCTACCGCGCCCGGCGGCCCTTTGATCCCGCCAGGATCCATGCCGCGCTGAACGGCGATCTGCCCGGCGTGATCCGGGCCAAAGGGCATTTCTGGCTGGCAACCCGCCCTGAGTGGGCTGCGGAGTTCTCGCTGGCCGGGGCGGTCTCCTCGGTCCGTCCGCTGGGGCTGTGGTGGGCCGCGGTGCCAAGCGAGCGCTGGCCCGCCCATCCCGAGGCCCGGCGCGAAATCCTGCAGAACTGGGATGAGACCTGGGGCGACCGGCGGCAGGAGCTGGTGTTCATTGGCGCAGGCCTGGACAAGGCTGCGACCACTGCACGGCTGGATGCTTGCCTGATGCCCGACAGCGCAGGCGGCTTCGACCCGGCCTGGGCCTCCCTGGACGACCCGTTTCCGGGCTGGCGGCGCAATGGCTGACCGCGGGGCGGGCCGCAACCTGAAGTCGCGCCTGAAACGGCGGCGCCGGGCGGGGAATCCGATGCAGGCCTACGACGCGCTGCCGCCGCCCCTGCGGCAGTGGCTCGCTGCGGCCTGCCTGCCCTGGAGCCCGGCCTCCGCGCTCAGGATCTGGACCAAAGCGGGCGGCAGCCGCGATCCCGCTGCCGCAGCCGCCCGGCTGGATGCCGCCGAACAGGCGATGCTGGAACGGGACGCCCGCGTCTGGGCGGTCCGGGCGCAGCGGCGGGGCAAGCCGGCATAGCGGCCTGCCGTCTCAGGCGGATTTCTTCTCCGCCTCTGCCGTGGCGTCAAACTCCGCCCGCGCGGCATCGATCACCGGCAGATGCTCCAGCGCCCACAGCCCCAGCGCCCGGACCGGCTCGCGGAACGACTCGCCCAAGGGCGTCAGCGCGTATTCCACCTTGGGCGGGATCGTCGGGTGATAGGTGCGGCTGACCAGCCCGTCGCGTTCCAGCTCGCGCAGGGTCAGGCTCAGCATCCGCTGGGAAATCCCCAGATGCCGCTTCAGCTCATTGAAGCGCAGCACCCCGTACTGCGCCAGCGAGATCACGATCAGCACGCTCCAGCGGTCGCCGACCCGCGACAGCACCTCGTTGATGCGCCCGCACTCCGGGCATTGCCCTTCTGCCATGGTGGTTCCTTCCGTGTGACCGGGGCTAAAAATTGTGCCTTCTTGTGCCCCTTCCGGTACCGCTTATATAGCCGGTTACAAATTTATACCACCCTTCCCGCAAGGCCACCGAAAGGACCGGACGCATGAGCAAGAGCACCCTGATCGAGAAGCTGAACTGGCGTTACGCCACCAAGAAGATGGACCCCTCCAAGGCGGTTCCGCAGGAGAAGATCGACCAGATCATCGAGGCGATCCGCATGGCGCCGACCTCCTCCGGCACCCAGCCGTTTGAGGTGTTCGTGATCACCAATCCTGAGATCCGCGCGCAGATCCGCCCGCACGCCTGGGACCAGGCGCAGATCACCGACGGCTCGCACCTGCTGGTCTTTGCCGCCTGGGACAACTACTCCGAAGACCGCATCGACGCGGTGACCCGCCAGATGACCGATGAGCGCGGCGAGATTCCGATGCTGAACCAGTATTACGCGAACCTCAAGGCGACCTACCTGCCGCGCGAGGCGCGCACCAACCACGACCACGCCGCCCGCCAGGCCTATATCGCGCTGGGCTTTGCCCTGGCCGCCGCCGCGGAGCTTGAGGTGGACAGCACCCCGATGGAAGGTTTCACGCCCGAGAAGATCGACGAAATCCTCGGCCTCAAGGACAAGGGCCTGCGCTCTGTCCTGCTGCTGCCGCTGGGCTACCGCCAGGAGGACGGCGACTGGCTCTTGCCGATGAAGAAGGTCCGCAAGTCCCGCGATACCATCGTGACCGAAATCGCCTGAGAGGGCTGATCCCCGGCGGCGGGCGGCTTTTGCCGCGCCCGCTACCGGTTTCTCCGCAGGTAAATTTCGCCTGCGGAGACTATTCATGCATTCCATCTGCATTATACTGGCCTGCAGGCACCCTTTCGGCCTCCGGCATATCCGCTGGGCTTGGGGCTGTCAGTTAGTTTTGCAAGGGGTGCCAGTTTCCATGTTTACCGCTGATTTTTCTGCGAGTGATCTGGATCCCGCTTTGAAACCCGTTCTTATGCTTTGGCAGAACGCCTCGGAGGCGGGCGCGTTCCCGCGGCTCGCTGAACTGAGCCTGCCGTATGTCAGCACGACGACCAATATCCTGGCGGTCTTTGAAATCGAGCGGACCGGGAGCGGCGAGCTGTCTGATTTCAAAGCGCTTTATGTGCGCAGCAAGATCATTAATACCCTAAGCACCAAAGTCGCCGGCACCCGCCTGTCTGAACGCCCGGGCTTTGGCCCCGGGTCCATGATCTGGACCTGCTTTGCCGAAGTGGCCGCCAACCCCCGGCCGCTGCTGGTCTCGCTGCCCTATGTCGGCCCGCTGCCGGAATACCGCAGCTCCACCGAAATCATGCTCCCCCTGCGGGGAGAGGGCGCGTCGGTCGACTATGTGATGACGGGCGTCGTGCTGCTGGAGCAGGAATACCGGCGCCCGGACCGGGCCTGAAGCGGCCCCGGCGCCCGAACGGCTGGGCAGGGGCTGCACAAATGCCGTCTCCGCCTTGCCCAAAAGGGCTTTTCCCTTGCGCAACTCCGGGAATCCGCCTATACGCGCGCTGTCAATACAAGGGCGGCCAACGTCCGGGTGGCATATCTGAGCAGGGCTGAGGAACACCTCGGCCCTTTGTGTTTGTTTGATCAGATGTGCTCCGGACCACGTTCTGTAGGGCTAACCAAGACCGGCGGAGACAACCGCCCGGCCAGAAAACCGTTAGTAAAGGAAACCTGAGACCTCATGGCTCAAAACGCATCGATGGAGGAATTCGAAGCCCTCCTGAACGAAAGCTTCGAAATGGACACCCCGGACGAAGGTTCGGTTGTCAAAGGCAAAGTGCTGGCAATCGAAGCCGGCCAGGCCATCATCGACGTCGGCTACAAGATGGAAGGCCGCGTTGATCTGAAAGAATTCGCAAACCCCGGCGAAGCTGCTGAAATCGCTGTCGGCAACGAAGTGGAAGTCTTCCTGCGCTCGGCAGAAAACGCCCGTGGCGAAGCTGTCATCTCCCGCGAGATGGCCCGCCGCGAAGAAGCCTGGGACCGCCTGGAAAAAGCATACGCAGACGATCAGCGCGTCGAAGGCGCGATCTTCGGCCGCGTCAAGGGCGGCTTCACTGTCGACCTGGGCGGCGCTGTTGCCTTCCTGCCCGGCTCGCAGGTTGACGTCCGCCCCGTGCGCGACGCCGGCCCGCTGATGGGTCTGAAGCAGCCGTTCCAGATCCTGAAGATGGACCGCCGCCGCGGCAACATCGTGGTTTCGCGCCGTGCGATCCTCGAAGAGTCCCGCGCCGAGCAGCGCGCCGAAGTCATCGGCAACCTGTCCGAAGGCCAGGCAGTGGACGGCGTCGTCAAGAACATCACCGAATACGGTGCGTTTGTTGACCTGGGCGGCGTTGACGGCCTGCTGCACGTCACCGACATGGCATGGCGCCGTGTGAACCACCCCTCCGAGATCCTGTCGATCGGCGAAACCGTCAAGGTTCAGGTCATCAAGATCAACAAAGAGACCCACCGTATTTCCCTCGGCATGAAGCAGCTGCAGGAAGATCCGTGGGATCTGGTTGGCGCCAAGTACCCGCTGAACTCCGTTCACAAGGGCCGCGTCACCAACATCACCGATTACGGTGCATTTGTTGAGCTGGAGCCGGGCGTCGAAGGCCTGGTTCACGTCTCCGAAATGTCCTGGACCAAGAAAAACGTCCACCCGGGCAAGATCGTCTCCACTTCTCAGGAAGTCGACGTCATGGTTCTGGAAATCGACGGTGCCAAGCGCCGCGTGTCCCTGGGCCTCAAGCAGACCATGCGCAACCCGTGGGAAGTCTTTGCCGAGACTCACCCGGAAGGCACCCAGGTCGAAGGCGAAGTCAAGAACATCACCGAATTCGGCCTGTTCATTGGCCTCGACGGCGACATCGACGGCATGGTTCACCTGTCCGACCTGTCCTGGGACGAGCGCGGTGAAGACGCGATCCAGAACTACCGCAAAGGCGACGTGGTTCAGGCCGTGGTCTCCGAAGTGGACGTCGACAAAGAGCGTATCTCGCTGTCGATCAAAGCTCTGGGCGGCGACAAGTTCGCCGAAGCGGTTGGCGGCGTGAAGCGCGGCTCGATCGTGACCGTGGAAGTGACCGCAATCGAAGAAGGCGGCATCGAAGTGGAATACGAAGGCATGAAGTCCTTCATCCGCCGCTCCGACTTGGCCCGCGACCGTGCCGACCAGCGCCCCGAGCGTTTCTCGGTTGGCGACAAGGTCGACGTGCGCGTCACCAACGTCGATTCCAAGACCCGCCGCCTGGGCCTGTCCATCAAGGCGCGCGAGATCGCGGAAGAGAAAGAAGCAGTGGAACAGTATGGCTCCTCGGATTCCGGCGCATCGCTGGGCGACATCCTGGGCGCCGCACTGAAGTCGGGCGACTAAGACCCGGCCTCACGGCTCTGAACTGGAAAGCCCCGCAGGCGACTGCGGGGCTTTTTCTGTTCCGGCTCCTGGCGGCCCGGCCAAAACTGTCCTGGCGCGGCCTGTGCCGCCCCGGCCCCGGCCTTCCCTTCATCATTTGTTAGAGGCGCATGATGAATATGCAAACCAATGGCATTTGCTTTAAATCGGGAAGACTAAAAGTTGACGAAAAGACACTCGGCTGACCCTGCGCAGGATTTTCACGGCGCAGGCGCCCCGCACGCTGACACACTGGTCCAGCGCGCAAAATCCGAACCTCTGGACGATGGCGGCCTGCGGACCTCGCAGATCCTTGACGACGCCCTTACGCTGGACCCCCGCCACCACGAGGCACAGGTGCTGCAGGAGCGGCTGCACCAGATGTTCGTGCCCCGCTGGCATTTCCCGATGCTTGCCGACACCGCGCGCAACCGCGCCTACGCCGAGGCCATCGCCGCCAAGGTGCGGCCCGGGGATGTGGTTCTGGATATCGGCTGCGGTGCCGGCCTGACGGCCATGCTGGCGGCCCGGGCCGGCGCGAAACATGTGTACACCTGCGAACAGCAGCCGCTGATCGCCCAGGCCGCAACCCGTGTGATCTCGGACAACGGTCTCAGCGACCGGATCACCGTGATCCCGAAATGGTCGCACGACATCGCCGTGGGCACGGATATTCCCGAACGGGCGGATGTTGTGATCTCGGAAATCGTCGACACCGTCCTGCTGGGCGAGGGCGCGCTTGCGACGCTCACCCACGCGATGTCCGCGCTGGCCAAGCCAGACGCGCGTGCGGTTCCGGAATGGGGAACGCTGAAGGCGCAGCTCGTGGAAAGCAGCGGCCTGCTGGACCAGTGGCGCCCGCAGGCGGCGGAAGGCTTCGACCTGAGCGCCTTTCACCGCTTTGCCCGCGTTGCGCAGCTGACGCCGGGCGAATTCGCGGCCTGCGGCCTGCGGCCTCTGGGCCCGGCGGCAGAGCTGTTCCGGTTTGATTTCACCAATCCGGACCTCACCCCCGCACGCACCGCAACGGACCTCATGTGCGCTGCCGCGGGCACCGTTCATGCGGTCCTTGTCAGTTTCGAAATGCAGCTGGCGCCCGGCATCCGGGTGTCAAACGGAATGGACTCCGGCGGCCACTGGGGGCGCACGGCCTTCCTGCTGGACCAAGCGCAGGCCGCAGCGCCGGGGGACCGCCTGGCGGTCACCGCGCAGCATGACACCTCGCATCTGAGCGTTGCCGCAAACGGCCCGCTTATCCCCGCCGGGGAGGCTGCGGCCGCCACCGTGTGGCTGAACCCGGCGTGGCGCCTGCGCCCGCCGCTCCGGGAAGGCGGCGACCGGTCCGCCCCGCCCTCCGCGGCCTGGCGTCCTGCGGACGCCGCGGGCGCCGGCCATCAGGGCCAGCCCTGCCACTAGCGCCGCTGCCGGGCGGCCTGAGGGGCGCGAATCAACCGGGACCGCCGCGGCATCCGGACCACGGATGCCGCGATGCAGCGCCGGGCGGCGGCGCCCGATCCGGGCCCGGCAGGCTGGAAAGCGGGTGAACTCTTGCCAGTTTTCCCGTCCTGCATGCGTCATTTTGTTCCCCCGCGATGGAATTTTTCCTATACTCTCAGAACAATAGCCAAAACATCACGGCATCCTGGGAGGAAAACAGATCATGATCCGCTCTGAGTTGATTCAGAAGATTGCAGACGAAAACCCGCACCTGTATCAGCGGGATGTGGAGAGGATCGTGAACACGGTGTTTGAGGAAGTGACCAACGCGATGGCCCGGGGCGACCGGGTGGAGCTGCGCGGTTTCGGTGCTTTCTCGGTCAAGAAACGGGACTCGCGGGTCGGCCGCAATCCCCGCACCGGTGAAACCGTCCATGTCGAGGAAAAACATGTGCCGTTCTTCAAGACGGGTAAACTCTTGAGGGACCGCCTGAACGGGAAAGCCTGATGCGTTACATTCGCTATGCGGTTCTGGGATCTCTGGCCATCGTGCTGGTGTCGGTGTGCCTTGCCAACCGGAGTTTTGTTGAGCTCAAACTGATGCCCGAGGCGCTGGGTGAGCTGTTCGGCTTCAACCCGGGCATTTCGCTGCCGCTTTTTGCGGTGGTTCTCGGCGGGGTCGGCGCCGGGCTGGTGCTTGGCTTCCTGTGGGAATGGATCCGCGAGCACAAGCACCGCCGCGAAGCGGCCGAAAAGGCCCGCGAAGCCCGCAAGCTGAACCGCGAAGTGAAGCGGCTGAAAAAGCAGAAGAACGAAGGCAAGGACGAAGTCCTGGCGCTCCTCGAAGACGCAGGCTGAGCCGGTCATGACGGACATCCGGGTCAAGATCTGCGGGCTCAGCACCCCGCAGGATGTGGCCGCCGTTGCCGCGGCGGGCGCTGCCTATGCAGGGTTTGTCTTCTTTGCGAAGTCGCCCCGCAACGTCAGCATCGAACAGGCCGCCGCGCTGGCGGTCGAAGCGCCCGTTGGCCTCTGCAAGGTGGCGCTGACGGTGAATGCCGGCGACGCCGAACTGGACGCCATCACCCGCGCCGTGCCGCTCGACATGCTGCAGCTTCACGGGCGCGAAACCCCGGAGCGGGTGGCCGAAGTGCGCAGCCGCTACGGCCTGCCGGTGATGAAGGCGGTGGGCATTGCCGATGCCGGGGACCTGCCGCAGATCGCGCTTTACGAACAGGTGGCAGACCAGCTCCTGATCGACGCCAAGCCGCCGAAGGAGGCAGAGCTGCCCGGCGGCAACGGCCTTGCCTTTGACTGGCGGCTGCTGGCCGGGCGCAAATACTGGCAGAAACCCTGGATGCTGGCCGGCGGCCTGACGCCTGAAAACGTGGCCGAGGCGATCCGCATGACCGGCGCCCGGCAGGTCGATGTCTCCTCCGGCGTCGAAAGCGCCCCCGGCGAAAAAGATGCGGGCCTGATCGAAGCCTTCACCCGCGCCGCCCGCGGCTGAGGGCAGCGCACCGCCGCGGGCGGCGCGGAGGCTGCCGGGGCGGATTTTGAGTATTTGGGGAAAGATGAAACACCGCGCCCGCGCTTTTATCTTTCCATCAATACTCACTGCGCCGCCGCTGCCCCGCAGCGCACCGTTCAGGGTGTTGCGCCCCCTGCGGACGCCGTCCTCACCGGATCTTAGGCGTCAGATGCCATAGTCCCCCTGATCGCGGTCACCGCCGGGCCTGACACCCCCGGCACCTTGGAACAGGGCCCTTTGGCAAGGGCACGCAGAGACAACGTTCAGCGTGCGGGAGAAACCCTCCCGTCCCGCCTCCGCCCTTTGGCGGCGCCGCCATCCTTATCCGTCCGCACTTCAGGACAGGCAGCCGGCACAGCAGAACAGGAACACATCGGCAGGGCAGGGGCCCTGGCCGGATGCGCCCGCTTGCGCAATCTCCCTTTACCAAGGCGCGGCTGCGCTATAGTCATGGCGGGCGCTGCGAAAGTGAGGGAAGAACCATGGCCGACGATCTTTTCAACAGCTTCATGAACGGTCCGGACGAACAGGGCCGCTTTGGCATCTTCGGCGGGCGTTTCGTCTCGGAAACCCTGATGCCGCTGATCCTGAGCCTTGAGGAAGAATACAACAAGGCCAAGGATGATCCCTCCTTCTGGGCCGAGATGGACAATCTGTGGAAACACTATGTCGGACGTCCCAGCCCGCTGTACCATGCCGAGCGCCTGAGCGCTGAGCTGGGCGGCGCCAAGATCTATATGAAGCGCGACGAGCTGAACCACACCGGCGCGCATAAGGTGAACAACGTGCTGGGCCAGATCCTGCTGGCGCGGCGCATGGGCAAGACCCGGATCATCGCCGAAACCGGCGCGGGCCAGCACGGGGTCGCCACCGCCACCGTCTGCGCCAAGTTCGGGCTGAAGTGCATCGTCTACATGGGCGCGCACGACGTGAAGCGCCAGGCGCCGAACGTGTTCCGCATGCGCCTGCTGGGGGCTGAGGTGATCCCGGTGACCTCTGGCCGCGGCACGCTGAAGGACGCGATGAACGACGCGCTGCGCGACTGGGTGACCAATGTGCGCGACACCTTCTATTGCATCGGCACCGCGGCCGGCCCGCACCCCTATCCGGCGATGGTGCGCGATTTCCAGTCGATCATCGGCAAGGAAGTCCGCTGGCAGCTGGCCGAGCAGGAAGGCGAAGGCCGCCTGCCGGACACCGTGATCGCCGCAATCGGCGGCGGCTCCAACGCCATCGGCCTGTTCTACCCGTTCCTGGACGACCCTTCGGTGAACATCATCGGGGTTGAGGCCGGCGGCAAGGGCGTCGATGACCGGATGCAGCATTGCGCGTCCCTCACGGGCGGCCGCCCCGGCGTGCTGCACGGCAACCGCACGTATCTGCTGCAGGACGAGGACGGCCAGATCCAGGAAGGCTTCTCGATCTCCGCGGGCCTGGATTACCCGGGCATCGGGCCGGAGCATTCCTGGCTGCATGACACCGGGCGCGCGCAGTATGTGTCGATCACCGACAAGGAAGCGCTGGAGGCGTTCCAGCTCAGCTGCCGCACCGAAGGCATCATCCCGGCGCTGGAGCCCTCCCATGCGCTGGCCCATGTGACCAAGATCGCGCCGGACCTGCCCAAGGACCACATCATCGTGATGAACATGTGCGGCCGCGGCGACAAGGACGTCTTCACCGTCGCCAAGCACCTGGGCTTTGACATGTCCGACACCGAAGAAGGGCGCACCTTCGAGGAATAAGGCAGGCGTCCTACCGCCTCTGCTTCACGCAAAAGGCCCCGGGATTTCCGGGGCCTTTCTTGTGCCGGGCTACTGCAGTGCCCGCAGCACCTGATTGCGCCGCAGGGTCTCCTGCTCCATGCAATCCCAATAGAACATCGGCGCCGCGCTGCCGCCGGAGGCCTGCTCCGGCTCGCAAGTGGCGTCGCGCCGTTTCAGCCAGGCGCGCTGCTCTGCCAGCAGCGCCTGTCCGGTGCCGCGGGCATCGGCGGCCGGCTTCACCTGGCTCCACAGCCGGTTCAGCTCCCTGTCGGCGATCTCCCATTTCTCCATCGCGCAGAAATTGGCGTCGATTTGGGTCTGGCCGTTGCAATGGGGCTGGGCGGTTGCCGCAGCGGGGCTGAGTGCGGCGAGAAGGGCCAGTAAGCGCAGCATGGGCAGTCTCCTTCGCTGGGGGCGGATCAGGCCGGATCGGCGGCGTAGCTTTTCAGAATGCTCAGCGGCACGATGTCCAGTGCCCGCATGTGGGTTGCCTCAAGATTTACCTGGGGCGCGCAGCCCTCGTCCGCGGCCTGCAGGAAGCGGGCGGCACACAGGCACCAGCAGTCGCCGGGCTGCAGGCCCGCAAAGCCGAACTCCGGCCGCGGCGTGGACAGGTCGTTGCCGACATATTTGCTGAAGGCCAGAAACTCCGCCGTGGTCACCACGCAGACGGTGTGGCTGCCGTGATCCTCGGCACAGGTGTTGCAATGGCCGTCGCGGAAAAAGCCGGTCACCGGGGCAGTGGAACAAGGCGCCAGCGGGCTGCCCAGTACGTTGATGCTCTCTTCTTTTTCCATGGGTGACCCGCCCTCGCTGCATGCACAAGTAACTGTAGCGCGTTTGCGCCGCCCGTCCCGGGATTTCCGGCGGCAGCGGTCGCGCTCCTGCAGCCTTGCCGCAGGCGGGCGCGAAAAGCAAACCGCCCGCCAGCGGGGCTGACGGGCGGCTGACAATCCAGCGGACGCTGCAGATCAGGTGTTGAACAGGAAGTGCAGCACGTCGCCGTCCTTGACGACATAGCTTTTGCCTTCGGCGCGCATCTTGCCGGCTTCCTTGGCGCCCTGTTCGCCGCCCATGGCGACAAAGTCGTCATAGGCGATGGTTTCGGCCCGGATAAAGCCCTTCTCGAAGTCGCCGTGGATAACGCCCGCCGCCTGCGGCGCGGCAGTGCCCTGGCGGATGGTCCAGGCGCGCGCTTCCTTGGGGCCGACTGTGAAGTAGGTTTCCAGGTGCAAAAGGTCGTAGCCTGCGCGGATCAGCCGGTCGAGACCGGCTTCGCTGAGGCCCATCTCCTCCAGGAACATCTGGGCCTCTTCCGGGTCCAACTGGCTGATCTCTTCCTCGATCTGGGCAGAGATGATCACGTGGGCATTGCCCTGCGCCGCGGCCATCTCGGCCACCTTGGCGGAATGGGCGTTGCCCTCGACCGATTCCGACTCGCCCACGTTGCAGACATAGAGCACCGGTTTGGTGGTCAAGAGCTGCAGCATCTTCCAGGCCTTGGCGTCCTCGGCGTCGACCTCGACCAGGCGGGCGGGCTTGCCGTCTTCCAGCATCGCCTGGGCGGCGGCCAGCAGGCGGTCCTGCTGCTGGGCCTCCTTGTCGTTGCCCTTCAGCTTGCGCACCAGGTTGGCGCGGCGCTTCTCGATGCTTTCCAGATCGGCCAGCATCAGCTCGGTCTCGATCACCTCGGCGTCGGCCACCGGATCGACGCGGCCGTCCACATGGGTCACGTCGCCGTCTTCAAAGCAGCGCAGCACATGGGCAATGGCATCTGTTTCGCGGATGTTGGCCAGGAACTGGTTGCCCAGGCCCTCGCCCTTCGACGCACCCTTCACCAGGCCCGCAATATCGACAAAGGTCATCCGGGTCGGGATGATCTGTTTCGACTTGGCGATCTCCGCCAGCTTGTCCAGCCGTGCGTCCGGCACCGCAACCTCGCCCACGTTGGGCTCGATGGTGCAGAACGGAAAGTTGGCCGCCTGCGCCGAGGCGGTTTTGGTCAGCGCGTTGAACAGCGTCGACTTGCCCACGTTGGGCAGGCCGACGATTCCCATTTTAAAGCCCATTTCGGCCTCCTGATGCCATTTGGGAGCTGCTTCTAGGCAGCATTGGCCGGGCGCGCAAGCCAAGTATGGCTGGCAAAAGCGCCACAATCGGCTTCTGTGCGGCTCTGCACAGCAAGCCCTCATATTGCTTTTTCGTGAGGTGGCTTGGAAAACCACTGCAATAAAATATCTTTAAGCAAAATAAATAATTCTGCGAGGGGCTCGAAATGAAACAGACAGCTTTGCTGGCGGCAGCGTTGTCGGCTGCCATGGTCTTGCCCGCGGCTGCCCAGGAGGTGACGCTGGGGCTGGGGTATTCCGACTATCACCGGGATGCGGCGGAAGACGGCGCAATGTTCGCAGTGGACTACCTGCATGCGCCGTTCCACGAGCGCGGGCGGCTGTCGGCGCGCTTCGGCGCCGCGCTGGAGGTGCAGGAGACCGGCGAAGTGTTTGCCGGCGTCGGCATCAGCGGCGTGTTTGATCTGAACAATGACTGGTTCATCGAGTCCAGCTTGATGCCCGGCGCCTACCACGAAAGCTCCGATGCCAACGACCTGGGCTCTGCCTTTGAAATCCGCACCCTGGTGGCGGTGGGCAAGCGGTTCCAGAACGGCAAGGCGGTATCGCTGGCGTTCAGCCACAAATCCAACGCCTCGACCGCGGATGATAACCCCGGCGTGAACTCGGTGACGCTGCGCTGGCACATTCCACTGGGCGGCTGAGCCGGGGCCTTCTTGCGGGCCGCACGGGCCGGCACACGGCGCGGGATTGATTTCCCGCGCAACATTCGGCACACCGGAGCGGAAACCTGAAAGCAAGGCCCGCCCATGACCCGCATTGATGCCAAATTCGCCGAATTGAACGCCGCCGGAAAGAAAGCCTTTGTCACCTATGTGATGGCAGGGGATCCGGACTACGAGACCTCTCTGGAGATGGTGAAGGGGCTGCCGGGCGCGGGCGTGGACATCATCGAGCTGGGCCTGCCGTTCACCGATCCGATGGCCGACGGCCCGACCATTCAGCTGGCCGGGCAGCGCGCGCTGGACAGCGGCATGACGCTGGAGAAGACGCTGCAGCTGGCAGCCGACTTCCGCAAGGGCGACGACACCACCCCGATCGTGCTGATGGGCTATTACAACCCGATTTATAACCGCGGCGTGGACAAGTTCCTGGAGGACGCCAAGGCCGCGGGCATCGACGGGCTGATCGTGGTGGACCTGCCGCCGGAAGAGGACGAAGAGCTGTGCATCCCGGCGCAGAAGGCGGGGCTGAACTTCATCCGCCTGGCGACCCCGACCACTGACGACGCGCGCCTGCCCAAGGTGCTGCAGAACACCTCCGGTTTTGTCTATTACGTCTCGATCACCGGCATCACCGGCGCCGCTGAGGCCGAGGCCGGCGACGTCGGCCCCGAGGTCGCGCGCATCAAGGCGGCGACTGATCTGCCGATCATCGTGGGCTTTGGCATCAACACGCCGGAGAAGGCGCAGAACATCGCCTCGATCTCTGACGGCGCGGTGGTGGGCAGTGCCATCGTCAGCCAGATCGGCGCAGGCAAGTCCCCGGAGGAAGTGCTGGCGTTCGTGAAGTCGCTTGCGGACGGCGCGCATAAGGGCTGAGGGTCCAGGCGAATAAGACACCTAGGGCAGCGCCCGAGCCTGGGTGGGTGCGAAGCGCCCTCCCGTGGGGAGGGTCGGGCGCTGCCCGGCGGTGCCGCCGGGCGGTCCAGATGCGAGATGCGCCAATAGTTGAACAAACCGCGCCCTTTGGCGCGGTTTTTGCGTCTCAAGGGGTGCGGCAAAGGCGGCGTTGCTTTTGTTGGGCTGGATTGGTAAGAAAACTTTACCAAACGAAAGCGGGAGACAGTCCGGTGCCGGTGATCACCAATATCAACGACCTGAAGCGCATCTATGAACGCCGCGTGCCGCGGATGTTCTATGACTATGCCGAAAGCGGCAGCTGGACCGAACAGACCTTCCGCGAGAACACCTCTGATTTCGAGAAGATCCGCCTGCGCCAGCGGGTGGCGGTGGATATGTCCGGGCGGACAACCGCCAGCCGGATGATCGGCCAGGATGTGGCGATGCCGGTGGCGCTGGCCCCGGTGGGGCTGACGGGGATGCAGCACGCCGATGGCGAGATCAAGGCGGCGAAAGCGGCCGAGGACTTCGGGGTGCCGTTCACGCTCTCCACCATGTCGATCAACTCGATCGAGGAGGTGGCGGAGGCGACCTCCAAACCGTTTTGGTTCCAGCTTTATACCATGAAGGACGAGGACTATATCCGCCGCCTGATCCAGCGCGCCAAGGATGCCGGATGCTCCGCCCTGGTGATCACGCTGGATTTGCAGATCCTCGGCCAGCGCCACAAGGATCTGAAGAACGGACTGTCGGCGCCGCCCAAACTGACGCCCAGGACCATTGCCAATCTGATGACCAAATGGGCCTGGGGTATCGAGATGCTGGGCGCCAAGCGGCGCAACTTCGGCAATATCGTGGGCCATGTGCACGGCGTCTCCGACACCTCGCAGTTGGGCGTCTGGACAGCAGAGCAGTTCGACCCGGCGCTGGACTGGGGCAAGGTCGAAAAGCTGATGGAGATGTGGGGCGGCAAGGTGATCCTGAAGGGGATCCTCGACGCGGAGGACGCGCGCATGGCGGCCAAGCTGGGGGCCGATGCCATCGTGGTCTCCAACCATGGCGGGCGGCAGCTGGACGGCGCGCTGAGCTCGATCCGGATGCTGCCGGAGATCATGGATGCGGTCGGCAATGACGTCGAGGTGCATCTGGACAGCGGCATCCGCTCCGGCCAGGACGTGCTGAAGGCGCTGGCGCTGGGGGCCAAGGGCACCATGATCGGGCGCGCCTTTGTCTACGGCCTGGGCGCGATGGGCCAAAAGGGCGTCACCGCGGCGCTGGAGGTGATCCGCAAGGAACTGGACACCACCATGGCGCTGTGCGGCGAACGCTCGGTCGAGGGGCTGGGGCGCCACAACCTGCTGATCCCGGAGGACTTTGGCGGCCGCTGGCAACCGTGAAGCCAGCACAATAAAGACAAACGAACGGAGATTTCCCTGTCCAAGCCTCCCGCAGAAGCGCAACCATGGGTTGTTAATTTTGTATCCGGAGGATTTGATGAGGACGTTGATAGCAACCTGCGCGATTGGCGCGGCAGCCATGGCCGCGCCGGCAGCGGCGCAGACGGTTTATGTCAATCAGGGCAGCGATTGGACGCCCAGCCTGCGCCAGCAGTTCTACACCCAGGACCAGGGCGCCCGCATCATGCCGCTTGGCTGGATGCGGGCGCTGGCCCTGCCGGACGGCGAGGCATTCCTGCACGATGCGCTGGCGCGTTATGGCTACCTGCCGATGACCGGGCGGCAGGAGGCGGACCTTCCTGCGGGCTTCACCACCAATGGCAGCGGCGCGGATATGGCGGTGGGCATGCCCTGTCCCGCCTGCCACACCCGCCAGATCGAAGTCAGCGGCACCGCCTACAGGATCGACGGCGGCCCCGGCATCGTCGATTTCCAGAGCTTCCTGAAGGATCTGGACGATGCGGTGCTGGCCGTGCTGGCAGAGGATGCGGCGTTTGACGCCTTTGCGGACAAGGTGCTGGGCAGCGGTGCTTCGGAGTCCGAACGCAACGCGCTGAAGGCAGAAGTGGAGGTCTGGAGCAACCGCTTCCACACCCTGATCAGCCGCTCGCTGCCGGACCCGGCCTGGGGGCCTGCGCGGCTGGATGCGGTGTCGATGATCTTCAACCGGCTGGCGGGGCTGGATCTCGGCGACCCGGCGGACGACCATCTGATTCCGGAAAACATCGCGGTGGCCGATGCGCCCACCCGCTACCCGTTCCTGTGGAACGCGGCGCGGCAGGACTTCACCCAATGGCCTGGGTTCTCCGCCAACGGCAACGATCTGCTGGGGCTGTCGCGCAACCTGGGCGAGGTCTATGGCGTCTTTGCCGAATTCCATCCGCAGCCGCAGTCCGGGGTGCTGTTCAACCGGGACTACATCTCGCAGAACTCGGCCAACTGGGGCGGGCTGAAGGCGCTGGAGGAATGGATCTGGGACATCGGCGCGCCGCAGTGGCCGTGGGAGCTGGACCATGATCTGGCCGCCCAGGGCGAGGCGGTGTTCAACCGGACCGCGGCAGAGGGCGGCTGCGTGGCCTGCCATGGCAAGAAGAAAGGCAAGTTCCGCTCGATCTTCCACACCACCTGGGAGACGCCGATCCTGGATGCGGGCACCGACACGCGGGAATGCGGGGTGCTGACCCGCACGGTCAAGACCGGCGTGCTGGAGGGGGCGTCGATCCCGCTGACCGGCACCACGCTGGGCGCAGAGGCCAAGGCGTTCGACGTGCTGGCGGTGTCGGTGATCGGCGCCATCGTGCAGCATTCGCTGGGGGCCTTCGGTGAGGATTTTGTGGCGACCGCCAAGGCCGCAGAGGCGACGCCGGGCAACGAAGACGACCGCGATGCGCTCTCGGAGTTCGAAGACCTGCGCAAGGCCTTCCCGACGGGCGACAATGCAGGGATGCTCAAATCCGCGGCAGAGCCGGGCTGCAAATACGAGGCCCGGGTGCTGGACGGGATCTGGGCCGCGGCGCCTTATCTGCACAACGGGTCGGTGCCGACGCTGCGCGATCTGCTGACCGCGCCCGCAGACCGCCCAGCGTCCTTCAAGCCCGGCCCGGCCTACGATATCGAGGCGGTGGGCATGGCGGCGGAGCAGACCGCCTTTGACCAGGTGATCGAGACCACCGGCTGCGATCAGCTTGATTCGGGCAACAGCCGCTGCGGCCACGATTATGGCACCAGCCTGTCCGCGGCGGACAAAACGGCCTTGCTGGAGTATCTGAAGTCGATCTGAGTCCCTCGAAAAGCGGCCGCAGCCCTGTTTGCAAGGGCTGCGGCGGCAGGAAACCCCTTTCCAAAATGGCTGAACGGGTCTATAGGCACGGCTTCACGCGGGGTGACAGCCTTGGAGGCACCCCGGCAGACATATTGGAGAATTAAGATGGCAAAAGAGATTCCTGATCTCGTAGTCCAGGAACGTGCGGGGACAGGCAAGGGCGCCGCTCGCGCTGCGCGCCGCGCAGGCATGGTTCCGGGTGTGGTTTACGGTGGCGACGCAGAGCCGCTGGCAATCCAGGTTCCGTTCAACGAGCTGCTGAAAAAGCTGAAAGCCGGCCAGTTCAAGTCCACTCTGTGGAACCTGAAAGTGGAAGGCCACGACGACGTGCGCGTGATCTGCCGCGACGTTCAGCGCGACGTGGTGAAGGACCTGCCGACCCACCTCGACCTGATGCGCCTGCGCCGCACCTCGAAGATCAACCTGTACATCCCGGTTGAATTCATCAACGAAGACCAGGCCCCTGGCATCAAGAAGGGCGGCATGCTGAACGTGACCCGCCCCGAGGTTGAGCTGGTTGTGACCGCCGGTGATATCCCCGAGAAGCTGGTTGTCGACATGGCAGGCCTGAACATCGGCGACGTTGTCACCATCTCGTCGATCGAGCTGCCGAAAGGCACCAAGCCGACCATCGACCGCGACTTCGTGATTGCCAACATCGCATCGCCCGGCGGCCTGTCCTCTTCCGATGACGAGGAAGACGAAGAGGTCGAAGCGACCGAAGTCGAACAATAAGACCCGCGCCCGTCCGGGCAACGGTTTCGCGGGCTCCCATCCGGGGGCCCGTTTTCTTTTGCGCGGCGCGCGCTCCGCAAGTGATTGACTTTCCCCGGTACCGCTGCCCCAGTTCCGTCTGACAGAGAGCGGAGGGGAGCGGGGCATGGCCGATTACGATATTGCCGTTGCGGGCGCGGGCGCGGTCGGCATGAGCTGCGCACTGTGGGCGCAGATGCGCGGGCACCGGGTGCTGCTGGCGGATCCGAACCCGCCGGGATCGGGCGCCAGCTATGGCAATGCCTGCACGCTCGCGACCTATGCCTGCCTGCCGGTGAACGACCCGTCGGTGCTGACGGGACTGCCCGGCCTGATGTTCTCCAAGGACAGCCCGCTGTCGCTGTCTTATGCCCATGCGCTGCGCAATCCGCGCTGGATGCTGTCCTTTCTGGCCAATTGCCGCGCCGCGCCCTCGCGCCGGATCGCGGGGCATCTGGCGGATCTGCTGGCCCACGCCGATGCCGGGATCAATCCGCTGATCGAGGCGGCCGGCGCCCAGGATCTGGTGGTGGCGCGCGGCCAGCTGTCGGTGTGGTCCACCGCATCGGCGGCCCAAGCGGCCACCGCGGACCTGGAGCAGCGCCGCGCGCTGGGGGTGCCCTGGCGCGAGGTCGGTGCGGAGGAAGCGCTGGAGATGGAGCCGGGCTTGCGCCTGCCCGTCAAGCGCGCGGTGCATTTCCACGCCGCGCGGCACTTGCGCGACCCGCAGGAGCTGATCACCCGGATGCACCGGGCCTTCACCGAACTGGGCGGCACCACGCTGCGGGCGTCGGTGGAAGCGATCAGGACCTCCGACAACGGAGTGGAGCTGCTGGCGGACGGTCAAAGCCTGACGGCGGGGCGGGCGGTGATCGCCAGCGGGGCTTTCTCGAAACGCATCAAAGGGGCGGGCACGGACAAGCTGCCGCTGGGCACCGAGCGCGGCTATCACCTGATGTATGGAGGCGAGGCGCACAGGGTGACGCGGCCTGTGGGCTGGGGCGAGGCGGGATTTTACGCGGTGCCCCATGCCCAGGGCCTGCGCCTGACCGGCACGGTGGAGATTGCATCGCTGGATGCGCCTGCGAACCAGCGCCGGCTGGCCTATATCGCCCGCAAGGGGGCCGAGATGCTGGGGCCGCTGCCGGAGCCGGACAGCGAGTGGCTGGGCTTCCGCCCGACGCTGCCGGATTCGCTGCCGGTCATCGGGCCCAGCCCGCAATCGGACCGGCTGCTTTATGCCTTTGGCCATCAGCACATCGGACTGACCCTGAGCGGCATCACCGGGCGGCTGATCGCGGATCTGGCGGAAGGCCGCCAGCCCAATGTCGATCTGTCGCCATTTGCGGCGGACCGGGCCTTTGCCTGAGGGCGCCGGCCTCTGGATTCCGCGGCCCAAATAGGGCATCACTCGGTTTCCTTGAAACGCAAGCGGGCAGAACCCATGAAACTCTTTGTCGGCCTTGGCAATCCCGGCCCGAAGTATGAGCGCAACCGCCATAACATCGGCTTCATGGCGCTGGACCAGATCGCGTCGGATCATGGGTTCAGTCCCTGGAAATCCAAGTTCCAGGCGCTGATCAGCGAGGGGGTCTTGGGCGGTGTGAAGGTGCTGCTCTTGAAGCCGCAGACCTTCATGAACCTCTCCGGCCAATCGGTGGGTGAGGCGATGCGGTTTTACAAGCTGACGCCGGCTGATGTGGTGGTGCTGCATGACGAGCTGGACCTGGCGCCGGGCAAGGCGCGGATGAAACAGGGCGGCGGCCATGCCGGCCATAACGGCCTGCGCTCCATCCATTCGCACATCGGCGCCGACTACGCCCGGGTGCGGCTGGGGATCGGCCATCCGGGCCACAAGGACGCGGTCGCGGGCTATGTGCTGCGCGACTTCCCCAAGGCGGATGAGGGCTGGCTGGACGATCTGATGCGCGGCATCTCCGACGGTGCGGCAGAGCTGGCGAAGGGCGATGGCGGCAAGTTCATGAATGCAGTTGCCTTGAGGGTGGCGCCGCCGCGCAGCTCTACCACCAAGCCCAAGGCAGAGGCGAAGGCGGAGAATGCGGCCAGGGGGGAGACGGCGCCGGACACCCGCTCGCCGCTGGAAAAGCTGATGGACAAGTTCAAGTGAGCCAAGGGGCAGACAGATGGTGAAACTGATTATCGACACCGATCCGGGCATCGACGATGCGATGGCGATCTTCTATGCCGCCGCGGCGCCGGACATCGACCTCTTGGGGCTGACCACGATCTTCGGCAATGTGACCACGGCAACGGCCACCCGCAACGCGCTGCGCCTTCTGGAAGCGGCGGAACTGGATGTGCCGGTGGCCGCAGGCGCGACCGTGCCGCTGGTGCTGCCGCCGTTCAACCCCTCGTCGCATGTGCACGGGGACGAAGGCTTTGGCGACATTCCGGCGGCGGAGCCCAAGGGCAAACCGCTGGAGGAGGACGCCGCGGCGTTCCTGTGCCGCATGGCGCGCGAGCACAAGGGCGAGCTGGTAGTCTGTCCGATCGGCCCGCTGACCAATATCGCCCTGGCCATGCAGCGCGACCCGGAGTTCATCCAGAACGTCAAATCCATCGTGGTGATGGGCGGCTCGCTGGAGGAGGGCGGCAATATCACGCCGCACGCAGAGGCCAATATCTATCACGACCCGCACGCCGCGGACGTGGTCTGCCAGGGCGGGGCCAAGGTGGTGTTTGTGGGGCTGGACGTCACCCACCGCATTCTTTGCCTGGCCGAGGATTTCGAGGCCATCGCGGCCAGGTCGCCGGAGCTGGGCGGCATGCTGCAGGAGATGTCTTACTTCTACCTCAAGTTCTATCACGAGGTTGCGGGCAAGAACGGCTGCTCGCTGCATGACCCGGCGGCGGTGATCGCCTGCACCCATCCGGAGCTGTTCGGGATGCGCGATGTGCCGCTTGAGGTTTCCTGCGAGGGGGAGACCTCCGGTGCCACGCTGGCCGCGCCACAGAGCGGGCGCGACCCGGTGAAGGTCTGCATGACGGTGGACGCGGAGGCGGTGAAATCGCAGTTCCTGAAGCGGCTGGCGCTGCTGCCGTAACGGGGCGGCCGCACGTCCCGCCCGCTACCGCGCCGGGGCCGGGCGGGCGGCTCTGACGGCGGGGTCTAGGCGCCGTTGCCCTTGGGCGTGCCGGGCAGGGCGGCTTCGGCCGCCAGAAGCCTGCTGAGCGTTTCCAGCGAGCCGTCGGTCACCAGCGTTGCGATCAGGTCGGCGACCTGCGCCTGGGTTCTGCCGATGGCATCGGCGGCGGCGTCAAGCTCTTCCAGGTCCTGGCCGGCAGTGCTGCAGTTCTGGCGGTGCGCGCGCTCCAGCCCTTCGGAGGCCGCATCAAAGGCTTCGCGTGCCTGGGCATAGTCCTGGGCTGCCGCGATCACGGCCCGAATGCGTTCCGCCTGCGTTTCAGGAAGGGGCGCACTGCTGGCGTTCATGTGAAAAAACCTCCAAGCGTTATCAGCAAATGGCCGGGCAGCGTGCCGCGGCCGGCGGGGCCGGCAGCCGTCTTCAGGATGGCCGGGCCGTGCTGCCCGCTGCGCCGGGCATATGGGGTGCTGAATGTCATCGCGTCCTCCGGCGCTTCGGTGCGGTAGAAATATAGTTCTATCAGCGGGCAGGTGTAAATCGGAATCTGCCGCCCGCTTTTTAAATACCTGCTCTGGATGAGTGAAGTATAGATGTATAATTCTATTTGCAGGAACTATAGTTCCGTGTATGGTTCTGGGCATGACTAGACACGAAGATAAAACGCGACTCTCTGCGGATGAGGGGGTAGAGCTTTGGCGGCAGCGCCTGCGTCAGGCGCTGGACATCCGGGGGCTGGACTATGATGAGGTGTCCGAGGCGGCGGGCAACAACCCAGAATACGTCAGCAAGGTGCTGAATGGCCGCTTCAATCCCACCGTTGCCCGGATTATCCGGATTTGCGAGGTCGCAAATATCGATATGGCTTATCTGTTCTCAGATGAGCCGAATGCGGATGACCGCAGTGTTCTGGACAAGGCAGCGGATCTTACCGAAGACGACGCGAAACTAGTTAACCGGCTCATCAGCAGCGCCCGCGCGCGCTGATTCGATCCTTTCCACAATACGTTCAAACAGGCGGGTTCCTTGGCGGGGCTTTTCCTGGTTGGCCTTGGCGACCGTGCGCAGCAGCGCTTCCAGGGTCGCCGCGGTGATTTCCTCTTTTTGCATAGTCGAGTCCAGGCCTAAAATTTATCATTTGTGATAATCGCTTTTTGCGGTATCGTAACATTTGGTTGCATACTATGCGTGTGGATTACAATATGAGAAGTGATATTCGCGGCATTCTTTTAAGGTCGTTGGATAATATCTCGGAGAGCGGCTACTCCATTGGTGTGGGCTTTGACGGGGTCGAGCCGGTGTTTGTCCACAGCACCTATGCGCAGCGCTGGGTGGACCGCTATGTCGATCAGGCCTACCTGCTTGTGGACCCGACCATCCAGTTCGGGTTGAGCAGCACCGGCTGGGTGACCTGGAACGACCTGGAGCGGCTGTTTCCGTCTTCAAAAACCTTTTTCGAGGATGCCGCAAATTACGGGCTGGTTCACGGCAACACTTTGGCGATCAGCGCTGACGGGCGGGTCTCCGTTCTCAGCTGTTCCGGCCCCAAGTGGCGGGACGAGGAACTGCGGATTGCCCGTGCGGCCCTCTATGCCTTGCACGCTTTGGAGTATGAGCCGTCGCAGTCCATCACGCTCACGGCTCCCGTTAAGGATGTGCTGCGGATGATGTGCAATGGCTGTAAAGATCAGGAAATCGCGGAGAATTTGGGCGTCAAACTGGAAACGGTCAGGGCGCGGCGGCGGACGGCGATGCAAGCTTTGGACGCAAAAACAAGCGCTCAGCTTATATCACAAGTAATAAAATTCGGACTGATCTGACACTTCAGGATTTCAAACGGCTAAGACCCTTCGATCATGGCGCTGCAATAAGGAGAGCGTCATGCATCTACATATTTTTTCTTTCGAACAGCGGTCCGGTTTTAATGCGGCGTATCAGGGCTTTCTTGCCCTGCGCAAGCAGAAGCTGGTGGATGAACTGGGCTGGGGTCTGGACCACGACGGAACCTTCGAGCAGGACCAGTACGACCGGCCGGGGGCCGTCTATTCGATTGTCACGCAGGGCAGCCGGGTTGTCGCCGGGGCGCGGGCCGCGTCCTGCGGCGGCAGCGACGGCTATTGGAGCTACATGCTGAAGGATGCCAGGGACGGCAAGATCCAGGGCATCCCGGGCGGCCTGCTGAGCGCCTACCCGGAGACCGGGCGGACCTGGGAATGCACCCGCTTTGTCATGGATGAAACCCTGGCGGACACCGCGCAGCCGTCCATCGAGACCAAGCTGGTCGTCGCGGGCCTGTGCCAGGCGGCCTTCAGCCTTGGCGCCTCGGAAATGATGTCGCTGTCGCCGCGCAGCCTGGGGCTGCTGCTGAGGCGGTTCGGGTACTCCGTGCGCAGGGAGGCGGCCCGCTATATGTGCGAGGACGACGGGCGGGAGTACCGGTCGTTTCTGATGGCCTGCGACCCCGCGGTGAACCAGGATCTGGCCGCGTTCTATTTGTCGCCAGTCTCGCAATTCGGTCCGCTGCATGAGCTGCAAGGGGCAGCGTAACGGCATCATCCGGTTCAGGCCCCCGTCACGGGGGCCTGATCACCGCCCTGTCCTGCCTGCCCGCGCAGCCGGGGGGCAGGCAGGGGACTGTCCCGCCTGGGATCAGTCCGCGTCGGCGGCACCTCCGGCCCGCAGCCGGGCGCGCCGGGCGCGGTAGCTGGGCAGAACCACCAGGATCAGGGCCAGGCCCAGCAGGCCAAGGGTCATCGGCCGTTCCAGGATGAACCCCAGCCCGTCATAAAGCTGCATCGAGCGGGCAAAGTTGTCCTCCAGCATCCGCCCCAGGATGAACCCGATCAGCAGCGGCGCCAGCGGGTAGTCCGCAAACCGCAGCACTGTCGCGCAGATCCCGAGGCCGACCAGGATCAGCAGCTCGGTGGCGTTATTCTGGCCGATGTAGGCCCCCATCAGCGTGAAGAACAGGATGAAGGGGATCAGGTAGTTGCGCGGCACCGCCAGCACCTTGGCGATATAGGGGATCAGCGGCAGGTTCAGGATCAGGAGGATCAGGTTGCCGAGGTACATCGAGATGATCACCGCCCAGAAGATCTGCGGCTCGTCCACCATCAGCCGCGGCCCGGGCGAGACGTTCAGCGCAATCAGCGCCCCCAGCAGGATCGCGGTGGTGCCGGAGCCGGGGATACCCAGCGTCAGGAGCGGCACAAAGGAGCCGGTGCAGGCGGCGTTGTTGGCGCTTTCCGGTGCGGCGAGGCCTTTGAGAGAGCCCTTGCCGAACTGCTCCTGCTCCTCCTTCGGGGCAATGTTGCGCTCCACTGCGTAGCCGAGGAAGGACGCGATGGTGGCGCCCGCGCCGGGCAGCACGCCGATCAGAAAACCCTGGATCGATTGGCGCCCGATCACCGGGGCGATGGCCTTGGCCTCAGCCTTGGTGATACGCAGGTCCTTGATCTCGCCGCTGCCGCTGCCGGAGCTGGAGCGGGAGGGATCCAGCACCAGATACATCGCTTCGGGCAGGGCGAACATCGCCATCGCCAGGGTGATGAAGCCAAAGCCCGACTGCAGGTCCATGATGCCCATGGTAAAGCGCGGCATGTTGAACAGCGCGCCTTCGCCCACCGTCGCCATGATCAGCCCCAGAAGCGTCATCAGCAGCGCCTTGCCGACCTGGCCGGATCCGGCGAAGGCGGCAATTGCCGACAGCCCCACCACCATCAGCGCGAAATACTCGGCCGAATGGAACAGCAGCGCTACGGTCGCCAGCGCCGGGGCAAAGATCATCAGCAGAACCGCCCCGATGGTGCCGCCCGAGAAGGACGCAATCGCCGCCACCGTCAGCGCTTTGCCCGCCTTGCCCTGGCGCGCCAGCGGGTAGCCGTCGAAACTGGTCGCCACGGTGGAGGCGACGCCGGGCGCGTTGATCAGGATCGAGGAGGTGGAGCCGCCGAAAATCGCGCCGTAGTAGACGCCGGCCAGCAGGATCAGCGCCGCGGAAGGATCGCCGATGGAGATCGCCACCGGGATCATGATGGCGATGATCGACATCGGCCCCAGCCCCGGCAGCATGCCGATGAAGGTGCCGATCAGGCAGCCGCCGATGACCATCAGAAGATTGGTGAGGGAAAAGGCCGTTCCCAGCCCGGCCATGATGCCTTCGAGCATGTCAGCCTCCGTTTGTCAGAAATGCGGGCCAGGGGCTCAGGAAAATCCCAAGCACCTGCTGCACCAGATACCAGACCACGCCGGCCGCCCCGGCCGTGACCGGCAGCAGGATGTGCAGCTTGCGCTCGCCCAGCACCCAGGCGCCGGCAGTCAGAAAGCCCACGGTGGCAGGCAGGAAGCCCGCGGGCCGCAGCAGCAGCGCGTAGGCCGCCATCAGCCCCAGCAGCGCCAGCGCCTGGCCCAGCTTGTACTCCGTCAAGCGGCGGTAGTTGATGTCCATCGGTTTCGGATCGTCAGCGCCTTTTTCAAACCCCAGCAGCACAAAGAGCGCCGCCAGAACGGCCATCACCGACAGCACCTTGGGAAAGGTGCTGGGCCAGACCGGGTTGCGTTTCATGAACGGCGGCAGTGCGGCGTCCATGGTGAAGAAGGCCGCATAGCCATAGGCGAGGCAGATCATCAGGATGATCAGGGCAATCCAGCGGTCGAGTGCCATGTTCTCCTCCGGTATTGTGAAGGCATTTAAGGAAAAGGGGCGCTGCCCCCGCCGCGCGCTGCGCGGCTCCCCCGGGATATTTGCGGCCAGAAGAAGGACCGTGCTCGGCGCTTTGACCACAGGGTGCGGCGCCGGGGGGCGGAACCGGCACTCTGTGAGCGGCTGTGCAGGGGCAGGCTTCTTCTGGCTGGAAATATCCTGGGGGTGCGGGGGCAAAGCCCCCGCGTGTTACCCGGGGTCAGAGGAAGCCGAGCTTTTTCATCAGGTCGCCGATGGCCTGTTCCTGGTCCTCCAGGAAGGCGCGGAAATCATCGCCCGAATTGTGGATGTTGACCCAGCCGTTGCGGGCGCGGACCTCTTCCCATTCCGGGGTGTCGTACATCTTTGCGAGCGCGTCCTGATAGGCCGCCAGCTTGTCCTCAGGCAGGCCGGGGGCCCCGAAAAAACCGCGCCAGTTGACGAAGGTGGTGTCGAGCCCCTGTTCCTTCATCGTCGGCGCATCGGGATAGCTGTCCACGCGGGCATCGGCCGTGACGCCGATGATTTTGACTTCGCCGGCATTGGCCAGGTCGATGGCTTCGGAAAACCCGGTGCTGAGCGCGGCGATCTCGCCCGACAGCAGTGCGGCCATCGCCTTGCCGCCGGCGTCATAGGGGATGTATTTGAACGCCGTCGGGTCTTCGCCCGCGGCCTCCATCACCATGGCCGCAACCAGGTGGTCCATGCCGCCCGGCACCGAGCCGCCGCCCACCGCAGTGCCGCGCGGGTCGGCCCTGTAGGCGGCCAGCAGGTCCTCCATCGAATTGATCGGGCTGTCCTTGCCCACCACGATGGCCGCATAGTCGCCGATGGTGCCCGCCACCAGGGTCAGATCGCGGAAGTTCTGCGGGAACACACCGGTGAGCGAGCGGATCACGATCGGGGTGGAATTCACCATCAGCGTGCCGTGGTTGCTGGCGGCGTTTTCGATCAGGTAGCCGATCGCCTTGCCGCCGCCGCCGCCGGACATGTTTTCGTAAGACACCTTGCCCACCAGCCCGGCCTCCGTCAGCGCTTCGCCGGTGCCACGGGCGGTGCCGTCCCAGCCGCCGCCTGCGCCGCCGGGGATCAGGAAGTGGATGCTGTCGGCCACCTGCTCGCCGGCCCAGGACGGGGTGGCGAACGCCAGTGCTGCCGCTGTTGCCGCCAGCGCTGCGCGGCGGGTCAGGGTCCATTTGTTCATGTTGTCCTCCCATTTGACAAATCGCGGTCAAGCCGCTCATGACTGAAGGAAGCACAGCAAGCTGACACAAACCTGTCACGGGGCCGCCAAGGCCCGTTTGGGAAGGAGCGGCGCCGATGCGCTTCCTGCTGGTTGAAGACAACGAAAGCCTGGCAAAGGCGGTTCTGGACCGGCTGCGGCTGGACGGGCATGTTGTGGACCATGCGCCGGATGTGAGCACCGCCTCTGCATTTTCCGGCACGACGGATTACGATCTGATTTTACTGGATATTATGCTGCCCGACGGGGACGGGCGCAGCTTCCTGAAAGCGCATCGGGAGAACCGCAAGGAAACCCCCGTCATCGTGCTGACGGCCCGCTCCGAGGTGTCTGACCGGGTTGGGATGCTGGACCTTGGCGCCGACGATTACATCACCAAGCCGTTTGATTTTTCCGAGCTTGAGGCGCGCTGCCGGGCGGTGCTGCGGCGGCGCGGCGGCGGCAGTTCCAACCTGCGGCGATTCGGAAACCTGCAGTTCGATCCGATGGCGGGAACCCTGTCCGCTGGCGGCAGGACCGTGGCGCTGCGCAACCGGGAACTGCGGCTGCTGGAGGTGTTTCTGAACGCGCCGGACCGGATTTTTTCCAAACCGAATCTGGTCGACCGGCTGTTTTCCTATGACGAGGAGGGATCGGAAAATGCCATCGAGGTCTATGTCGCCCGGCTGCGCAAGCATCTGGCCGGCTCCGGCGTGCAGATCACCACGGTGCGCGGCCTGGGCTACCGGCTGAGCCTGGAATGAGCGCAGCGGTCAATGTCAGCGGCTCCCTCCGCCGCCGCCTGCTGCTGCAGCTGGTGGGCAGCGCAGCGCTGCTGGCGGCGGTGCTGTTCTTTGCGGTGCTGGGGTTTGTCCGCACGGTTGCGGAGGAAAGCCACGACAGGATCCTGCTGGCCTCGGCAACCTCGATACTGGACTCCGTGTCGGTGCAGGCGGGGGAAATCACCGCCGACATCCCCTATGCCGCCCTGTCGATGCTGGGCAATGTCAGCGATGACCGGGTGTTTTACCGGATCGCAAGCCCTGCCGGGGTGCTGACCGGATATGCCGATCTGCCGGTGGCGGAAGAGCCGGTGCAGCCGCGGCAGCCGCTGTTCGAAACCGCCGCGTACAAGGGGGAGGCGATCCGGGCAGTGACGGTGTCGCGCCGCCTGGCGGCGCAGGGCGCGCCGGTGGCGGTGCAGGTGTCGGTGGCCCAGACCCGCACCGGCCAGGCGGCCTTGCTGGAACAGCTGTTCAGGTCCGCGCTGTTTCTGGGGGTGGGCTTTTTCGTGCTGGCCTCGGGCCTGGCGGTGTGGGCCGCCCAGTCCAGCATCACCCCGCTGCGCTCGCTGACCGAGGCGATCTCGCGGCGGGGTCCCAAGGATCTGCGCCCGGTCACCCGCCCGGTCCCCGCCGAGATGTCGCCGCTGGTCTTGTCGCTCAACAGCTTCATCCGCCGCTTGCAGGCCTCGCTGGCCCGGTCCGAGGATTTCATCGCCGAAGCCGCGCACCGGGTGCGCACGCCGCTGGCGACGGTGCGCGCCCAGGCTGAGGTCACCCTGATGCGGGTGGAGAATGAGGACAACCGGGCCAGCCTGCGCGAGATGATCCGCGCCATCGACGAAAGCTCCCGCGCGGCGGGGCAGCTGTTGGATCACGCGATGGTGTCGTTCCGCACCGACAGCCTGGAGCGGCAAGAGGTCAACCTGACCGCGCTGGCCCGCGATCTGGCCGAGCGGCTGCAGCCGGTGGCGGAGCTGAAGGACATCGGCCTGCATTTCCAAAGCGATGGCGATGTCAGCATCAAGGGCGATGCCATCCTGCTGCAAAACGCGGTGCGCAACATTCTGGACAATGCCATCAAGTATTCGGGGCGCGACAGGACCGTGCGGGTGCGCACGGTCCGCAATGGCGGCTGGGGCAATATCGAAGTGGAGGATGAGGCCGGCGGCTTTGCGGGCGAAGACACCGAGGCCCTGACCCGCCGGTTCGTCCGCGGCGCCAATGCGGGGGAGACCATCGGCTCGGGGCTGGGGCTGACCATTGCCCGCGAGGTGGCCGAGGCCCACGGCGGCCGCCTGATTATCGAAAACAGCCAGACAGGAGCAGGCGCATGCGTCACGCTTTGTTTTCCGCTCTGCTGACGTTGCTGGCCTTCGCGGCGGCAGCGGCAGCCGGGTTCGAGGTGGAGGAACGGCATTGGATCGGCCCCGAGGACGGCACCCCGCTGCGTGTGATCTCGACCACGGACACCGCCATTCTGGAGCCGCTGATCGGCAGCTTTCTGGAGGAGCATCCGGAGGCGGCGATCGAATACACGGTGGCCAACAGCAGCGAGGTGATGAAGGCGGTGCTGGAGGGGCAGGAGCCGTTCGACGTTGCCCTGTCTTCGGCCATGGACTTGCAGACCAAGCTGGCCAATGACGGGTTCACCCGCCCGCACCGCTCAGCGGCGACTGCGCTGATCCCGGAATGGGGCGAGTGGCGCAGCCATGTGTTTGCCTTCTCCCTGGAGCCCGCCTCCATCGTTGTGTCGGCGGCGGCGTTTTCGGGCGGCGAAGCCTTGCGCACGCGTCAGGACCTGATTTCGCTCTTGCGCGCCGAGCCGGAGCGGTTCCGCGGCAAGGTGGGCACCTATGATGTCTCGCTGAGCGGGCTGGGGTATCTCTTTGCGACCCAGGATGCGCGTACGTCGGAAACCTACTGGCGGCTGATGGAGGTCATCGGCAGCCTGGACCCGCAGCTGTTCTGCTGTTCCTCCAGCATGATCGAAAGCGTCGCGTCCGGGGAGATCCTGGTGGCCTATAACGTTCTGGGCAGCTATGCGCGGGCCCGGCGGGATCTGGCGGACAAGATCATCGTGATCGATCCCGAGGATTACACCCATCTGATGATGCGCTCTGCCGTGCTGCTGAAGGGCGGGCGGCAGCCCGGTCTGGCGCGCAGCTTTGCCGACCATCTGGCTGCCGCGGCCTGGTCGCAGCCGCCAGCGGCCAACTATCCGTTCGCGCAGCCGCCGGTTGCCTTTGTGGACAGCGCCAGCCCGAAACGGCCGATTCAGCTGGGGCCGGGCCTGCTGGTCTATCTGGACGCGGAGAAGCGCCGCCGCTTCATGGCGGAATGGTTCAGCGCCGTGCGCAAGCATTAACGCGGTTCGGCAGATGGTCCGCAGGCGCCGGGGATGAGCCTTGGCGGCGAGGGCCGCCGATGGCGCACAGCCGGCCTCTGCTATACCCCCGGCTGCGCTGCGGCGGCTTTCTGTGCCTGCAGGCCGGTTGCGAACTCCATGAAGGCCCGGATCACCTTCACGTCGCGCCGCTGGGTCAGGTAGACCATGCTTTCGCTCATCTCCAGACCGGCCCCCTGCAGCCGGTATTGTACCAGGCGGCTGTCATGGCCGAACTCCGCCGCCGACACGAAACCGACGCCCGCGCCTGAGGCGGCAAGCTCCCGCACCGCCTCGCGCCCTTCGGCAACAATCGCGGGCTTCAGCGTGACCCCTTGCGCGCGGGCGGCCGCTTCGACCTTTTCGCGGGTTTTCGATCCGTCTTCACGGAACACCAGCGGCAGGTGCGCCAGCTCCCTGAACGTCAGCCTCTGTTGCGAGGCCGGCAGCAGGCCGCGCGCGGCAAAGGCGGTGATTTCGGTCGCGCCGAGGTTCAGAACGCTCATGTCCTTGCCGGGGGTGAGGCTTCCCACGACGCCGATTTCGGCGTTGTAGGCCCGCAGTTCATCCAGGATAGCGCCGGTGTTCCCGGCCCGCAGCGAAATGGTGACATTCGGGTAACGCTGCTGAAACGGCCCCAGAAAGCCGGTCAGATGCTGCGCGGAATCGGCGATGATCCGCAGCTCGCCCCCGGCCGCAGCGCCGCTTTCGGACAGGTGATCGGCGATCTGGCCTTCGACCTCGAAATAGTGCTTCGTCAGCTGCAGCAGCTTTTCGCCCGCGCCGGTCAGGATGACCCGCTTCTTCTCGCGGTGAAACAGCAGCACATCATGGTCCTGCTCCAGCTTCCGCACCTGTTCCGAGACCGCGGGCTGGGTGAGGCTCAGGGCCTCTGCCGCGCGGGAGAACCCCCCGAGAAGGGCGACATGGTGGAAGGCCCTGAGCTGGGAATGGCGCATGGCGGAGGTCCTGTTTTTTCATAGGCTGAGCCTATGAATAGATCGTTTTTTGCAATTTTACATATGGAAGTGCGGGCGGCAATGATGCGGGCAACCTGCGTTGGGAGATTGCAGATGAGTGTTTCGACGGACCCGCTTGAACCGCCCCGGCTGGGCGAGCCCTATTTGCTGACGCCGGGGCCGCTGACCACGTCCTTTGCGGTGAAACAGGCGATGCTGCGGGACTGGGGCAGCTGGGATGACGACTTCCGCGCCATGACCCGCGAGATCCGCCGCCGCCTGCTGGCGCTGCTGGGCGCAGGCGCGGAAGCGTTCGACTGCGTGCCGATGCAGGGCTCGGGCAGCTTTGCGGTGGAGGCGATGCTGGGCTCGTTCATTCCCCGCGATGGCAAGGCGCTGGTGCTGGCCAACGGCGCCTACGGGCAGCGCGCGGCGCAGATGCTCCGGTATCTGGGCCGCGATCATGCGGTGCTGGACAAGGGCGACTACCTGCCGCCGCGCGGCGCGGAGGTGGCGCAGATCCTGGCGCAGGACCCCGCGATCACCCATGTGGTGGCGGTCCATTGCGAGACCTCCTCGGGCATTTTGAACCCGGTGGAGGAGATTTCGGAGGCCGCCTATGCGGCGGGGCGCAAGCTGCTGATAGACTCGATGTCGGCCTTTGGCGCGATCGGGCTGGAGCCTGCGCAGATCCGGTATGAGGCGATGGTGTCCTCGGCCAATAAATGCATCGAAGGGGTGCCCGGCTTTGGCTTTGTCCTGGCCCGCAAGGCGGAAATCGAGGCAGCAGAGGGCAACAGCCATTCGCTGTCCCTGGATGTGCATGCGCAATGGGCCGCGCTGGAGACGACCGGCCAGTGGCGGTTCACGCCGCCGACGCATGTTGCGGCCTCCTTCCTGGAGGCGCTGCGCGCGCATGAAGCGGAGGGCGGGGTGGCGGCGCGCGGCGCGCGTTATGCCAGGAACCGCGGTGTGGTGGTGGCGGGGATGCGGCAGCTGGGGTTTGAGACCCTGCTGGACAGCCGCTGGCTGAGCCCCATCATCGTCACATTCTTTTGCCCTGCGGACCGTAACTTCGAGTTCAGCCGCTTTTACGATCTGATGAAGGCGAAGGGCTTTATCCTCTACCCGGGCAAGCTGACGGTGGTGGACAGCTTCCGCATCGGCTGCATCGGGCAGATGGACGAACATGTGATGCGGCGGGTTGTGGCCGCCGCCAAGGAAACCCTGGCCGAAATGGGGGTCGCCAGCGCGGCGCCGCCCGCTGCGGCCCTGAAAGAACGCGCCAAACTGGCCGCCTGAGACACAAAGGACTTCAAGACATGACCACTGGAACCCCCTTTACCGGGCCTGTCACCGCCAACGGGCGCAGCTATCCGGCGCCCAAGGTTCCGGCGATTGCGATTTGCCTGGACGGCTGCGAGCCGGAGTACCTGGAGACGGCCATCGCCAAGGGGCTGATGCCAACGCTGAAGCGGATCCGCGAGACTGGCACGGACCGGCTGGCGCATTCGGTGATCCCGTCCTTCACAAATCCCAACAACCTCAGCATCGCGACGGGCCGGCCGCCCGCGGTGCACGGGATCTGCGGCAACTACCTGATCGACCCGGACACAGGCGAAGAAGTGATGATGAACGACGTGCGGTTTTTGCGCGCGCCCACCATCTTTTCGCAATTCTACGAGGCGGGCTGCCGGGTTGCCGTGGTCACCGCCAAGGACAAGCTGCGGGCGCTTTTGGGGGCGGGCCTCAGGTTCGACGAAAACCGGGCGGTCGCGTTCTCCTCGGAGCGGTCGGGGGAGACCACCAAGGCGGAGCACGGCATTGATAACGCCAGCGCATGGCTCGGCATGGCGGTGCCGGAGGTCTATTCGGCGGAGCTGAGCGAGTTTGTCTTTGCCGCCGGGGTAAAGCTGTTGCAGGAGTTCCGGCCGGACGTGATGTACCTGTCGACCACCGACTACATCCAGCACAAGTTCGCCCCGGACCAGCAGGGCGCGCTGGACTTCTATGCGATGTTCGACAGGTATCTGGCGCAACTGGATGAAACGGGCGCGGCCATCGTGGTGACTGCCGATCACGGCATGAAACCCAAGCACCACGCCGACGGGTCGCCCAATGTGGTCTACCTGCAGGATTACCTGGATGAAAGCCTGGGCGCGGGAAAGGCCCGAGTGATCCTGCCGATTACCGATCCCTACGTCGTCCACCACGGCGCGCTGGGGTCTTTTGCAACCGTGTACCTGCCCGATGGCGTGATAATGAGCGAGATCATTCCGCAGATTGAGGGCCTGGACGGGATCACCCATGTCTTGGATCAGGATGAGGCCGTGCGCCGCTTTGAGCTGCCAAAGGACCGGATCGGCCATCTGGTGGTGATCTCCGGCGAGAATGTCACGATTGGCACCTCGGCCCACCGCCACGACCTGGCCGCGCTGAAGGAGCCATTGCGCAGCCACGGCGGGCTGACGGAACAGGAGGTGCCCTTTATCGTGAACCGGGTTCTGGACCTGCCGGAGCAGCCTGAAACTTTGCGCAACTTTGACGCTTTCTTCTACGCCTGCACCGCGGCGGCGCTGTGAACCAACGGGGGACGCTATGACCAGTATCGAAATCCGCAACGAGGGCATGCGCATCGGCGGCGAGGCCGTTTTTACCGAAGCAACCGTGCCGGTCCACTACCCCTACACCGGGGAACTGGTCGGCACCGTGCCCGCAGGGCAGGCGGAGCACGCCCGCATGGCGTTTGAGATTGCGGCGAACTACAGGCCCAGGCTCACCCGCTACGAGCGCAGCCAAATTCTGCAGCGGGCTGGCGAGCTGATCGGCGAGAAGCGCGGCTGGCTGGCCGAATGGCTGGTGCTGGAGCTGGGCATCAGCCGCCAGCATGCGATCTATGAGACCAAGCGGGCACAGGACGTCTTTCAGTTCGCCGCGGCGGAGGCACTGAAGGACGATGGCGAGATCTTCTCCTGCGACCTGACCCACAACGGCAAGGCGCGCAAGATCTTCACCAAGCGCGAGCCGGTCCGGGTGATCTCGGCGATCACCCCGTTCAACCATCCGCTTAACATGGTCAGCCACAAGGTCGCGCCGGCGATTGCGACCAACAACTGCATGGTCTGCAAGCCGACGGAGCTGACACCGCTGACCTGCATCGCGCTGGCCGACATTTTGTACGAGGCGGGCCTGCCGCCGGAGATGTTCCAGGTGGTCACCGGCTGGCCGCAGGACATCGGTGACGAGATGATCACCAATGAAAACATCGACATCATCACCTTCACCGGCGGCGTGCCGGTGGGCAAGATGATCGCCGAGAAGGGCGTTTATAAGCGCCAGGCGCTGGAGCTGGGGGGCAACGACCCGCTGATCGTGCTGAATGACCTGTCCGGCGATGATCTGGACAAGGCCGCCGCCATCGCCGTCGCCGGGGCCACCGGCAATTCCGGCCAGCGCTGCACCGCCATCAAGCGCATCCTGGTGCAGGAAAGCGTTGCGGACCGCTTCGTGCCGCTGGTGTTGGAAAAGGCCCGGAAGATCAGGTTTGGCGATCCGCAGGACCCTGAAACGGAACTGGGCTGCGTGATCCATGAACCGGCGGCCGAACTGTTCGAGAACCGGGTTTTGCAGGCGGAACGGGCGGGCGCCGAAATCCTCTATCACCCCGGCCGTCAGGGGGCGCTGCTGCCGCCGATCGTCGTGGACAAGGTGCCCCACGGCAGCGAGCTGGTGATGGAGGAGACCTTTGGCCCGATCATCCCGATCGTGCGGGTGCCGGATGATGACGCAGAGGTGATGCGGATCTCGAACTCCACCCAATTCGGCCTGTCATCGGGCGTCTGCACCAACGATCTGAACCGGGCGATTGCCTATATCAACGGGCTGGACGTCGGCACCTGCAACATCTGGGAGCAGCCCGGCTACCGCATCGAAATGTCCCCGTTCGGCGGCATCAAGGACAGCGGCAACGGGGTCAAGGAAGGGGTCATCGAAGCGATGAAGTTCTTCACCAATGTGAAGACCTATTCGCTGCCCTGGCCGGACTGACCCCCGGCCCGGGCGGGGCCCGCCCCGCGCCTGCGTTCAAAGCCGGTCCAGCACCTTCTGCGCGCTGTCTAGGTATTCCTTCTGCCGCGGCCCGGACATCCTGTCCCAGGTGCTGTAGGCCCGTTTCAGGCGCGGATTGTTGCGCAGCTTGTCCCGGTTGCCCACCAGGAAATCCCAGTACAGCGGGTTGAACGGGCAGGCGTCCTCGCCGGTCTTCTTGGTCACGCTGTAGCGGCAGCCTGCGCAATGGTCGGACATCTTGTTGATGTAATTGCCGCTGGCGGCATAGGGTTTCGATCCCAGCAGGCCGCCGTCGGCATACTGGCTCATGCCGATCACATTGGGGGCCTCCACCCATTCATAGGCGTCGGCGTAGACCGCCAGATACCATTCATGCACCTGATGCGGATCGACGCCCGCCAGCATGGCGAAATTCCCCGTCACCATCAGCCGCTGGATGTGATGGGCATAGGCCTCGTCGCGGGTTTGGCTGACCGCGGCCGCCACGCAGGCCATGTCCGTGTCAGCGGTCCAGTAGAAGCCGGGCAGGGGACGGATGGCCTCCAGAAAGTTCTTCTCGGTATAGCCCGGCATGTTGCGCCAGTAGATCCCGCGCACGTATTCGCGCCAGCCGATGATCTGGCGGATGAACCCCTCGGCCGCATTGAGGGGGGCATCGCCCTCGTAATAGGCCCGCTCCACCCGGCGGCAGACCTCCAGCGGCTCCAGCAGGCCTGCATTGATGTACTGCGACAGGACGGAGTGGTAGAGAAACTTCTCCCCCTCCAGCATCGCATCCTGATAATCGCCGAAGTTCGGCAGCGCCTCCCCGGCGAAGCGCTCCAGGGCCGCCAGCGCATCCTCGCGGGTCACTGCGAACCAGAACGGGCGCAGGGTGCCGAAGTGATCGCCGAACTGCTCCTCCACCAGATCAAGAACCTCCTCCGTGATCTCATCCGGGGTGGTTTCCGGCGGCTTAGGCAGCGTCAGGCCGTCCTCAGCGGGCTTGCGGTTTTCGTGATCGAAGTTCCATTGGCCGCCCTCCGGCTCATCGCCGTCCATCAGCAGCCCGGTTTCGCGGCGCATCTCGCGGTAGAAATACTCCATCCGCAGCTGCTTGCGGCCCTCGGCCCACTCGCCAAACCGCTCATGGGAACACAGAAACCGGCTGTCTTGCAGCATATCGAGGGGAATATCCGCCGCCTCCGCCCAGTCCTCAAAGGCCGATTTCAGCCGGTATTCGCCGGGTTCGGTCACAACCACGCGGGCAACCGGATGCGCCTCGCGCAGCCGGGCGACCTCGCCGGTCAGGCTGCCGGTGTTGTCCGGGTCGTCCAGCCGCACGTAATGCACCTGCCAGCCGTCGTCCTTGAGCGCCTTGGCGAAATGGCGCATGGCCGAAAACAGAAACGCGATCTTTTTCTTGTGGTGCCGGACATAACCGGCTTCCTCCGCAACTTCCGCCATCAGGACGATGTCGCGGTCAGGGTCTGCGTCCTTGAGCGCGGCGATGTTGCGGGTGAGCTGATCGCCCAGAATGAGGATGAGGCTGCGGCCGGCGGGCTGATCGTCAGAGGCGGTCATCGGGTGTCACCGCCGGGCTCAGCTGGCAGGCCGCATGGTGGCGACCAGCTCCGCGGCCTTGAGGCCGAATTTGCGCATCTCCGATTTGTTCATGATCACCCCGTTTGCGGTGAGATACAGCCAGTCGGTGGCCTGCAGCGTGTGCCCGCCTGCGCTTTCGGGCAGGATGATCTCGTAGGTCAGCTGCACGGTGGAGCCGGACACGATGCCCTTGGCCTCTCCGGCAAGGTCATCGGCTGTGGCGGTGAACGTGTTGCCGGGCCCAAGGGTGAGAAACCATTTCCGGCTTTGGGTAACGCCGTTGGAATAGGTGAATTCCTCGCTCAGCGTGCCGGTATCGCCGTCCCATTCGCCCACCATCCTGGCGGTGAAGCTGTTGGCCATCTTGCCGGTGGGGCCGAAAATCACCCCTTCCGACAGGATCTCGCCAGAGAGGTGCTTGGTCAGGATGAACTGCGGGCCTTTGTCCGCGTAATCCTCCGGGGACTGGAAGCGGAAGCTGAACAGATAGGTTTTTGCGATCATCGCAAGCACGATGAGGGCGAGGGCGAGGGTCAGGAGTTTCATGCGGTTGCTCTTTCTGATGGCAGGGTCAGGGCAAAGGCGAAGGCGGCGGTTTTCAGAACGCAGGGCAGGACGGCATAGGCCAGGGCCAGCGCGCTCAGCGCTTGCGGGCTGTTGTCCGCCCCGGGCTGGAAGCCCTGCTGTTCGAGCAGCGGCAGCGCCAGGGCGGCGGCCAGCGCCAGCGCCAGCTTGCCGGCAAAGGACCAGATCCCGAAGGCAGCGGAGGCGTTGAGGCCCGCGCGGGTCAGCGCGATGCTGAACATGGCGGGCAGCAGCACCATGTCAGCGCCCAGGGTGGCGCCCGACACCGCGCAGATCACCGCAAAGCCCAGCAGGCTGCCCGGCCCCAGAAAGGCTGCGCCGGCAAAGCTGGCAATGGCCAGCGGCATGGCGATCAGCAAGGTCTGTTTCGCCCCGATCCGCTGGCTGAGGCGCGCCCACAGCGGCACGCTGAGCCCGGCGCAGAGGAAAAACAGCACCAGCAGCGGCCCTGCATAGGCGGGCAGGTGCAGCCGGTCCTCGACAAAGAACAGGAACAGGGTGGAGGTCAGCGCCACCGGCAGGCTGTTGAGCACCGCCAGCGCCAGCAGGCGCACCGCGCCGGCCTGGGTCAGCGCCATCGCCGACAGCGGCTGGCCGGTGACCGCCGGGCGGCTCCACATGGGCCGGGTGGCCGCAGCGGTCAGCAGGGCAAAGCCGCCGAGGGCCAGGCCAAAGGCGGCATAGCCCTGGCCCGCGGCTCCGAGCGCCACCAGAACCGCCGGCGCGATGGCGGCAAAGATCACACCGCTCAGCATTCCCGCCTCGCGGAAGGCGGCCAGCCTCATCAGTTCGCGCGGGGTGGAATGATTGGCTAGCGTGGCGCTGCGGCCATAGAGCAGGATCATGCCCAGGCTGTAGGCCGAAAACAGCAACAGCAGGATCAGCACCAGCTTGGGCACCGCAAGGGGGCCGGCAGAGAGGGTGAACAGCAGCGGAAACCCGATGGCCAGCCCGCCCGCAGCCGCCAGCGCGAACCAGCGCTGCGCCTGCGGCCAGCGGTCGATGGCCCAGCCGATCAGCGGGTCCTGAACCAGATCGAACAGGCGGATCGCCAAGAGGATGCCGCCAAGCACCCCCAGGCCGATCCCCAATGTCACCGAGGCAAACTGCGGCAGGTGAATATAAAGCGGGATCCCCGCCGAGGCGAGCATCATCGCATAGAGGCTGACGCGTGGATACAGCATCATCAGCCCAGAAGCGCGCGGGTGAACCGGGCAGAGCGGGTGTTTGCGCCGACAAAGATCGACATGAAGCCGCGCTTGATGCCCGGCTGGCTCAGGGTGCAGGCGGTGCGCCCGTTGCGCAGGAACGTCACCCGGTCCGGCCCCTGGCTGACGGCCAGATAGCGGTCGCCGGGGGAGACGGCCTGGAAACAGGCCTCAAAGCGGGCGCGGGCCGGGGCGGGATGCCCCAGGCGCCGCATCTCGCGCAGGGTGGATTCGACCAGATCCTTCTGGCTCAGCCGGCGCTGATAGGTCAGCTCGATCCCGAAATCCTGCGACCAGTCCAAAGGCGCTGCGCCCCGCGTGAACAGCCGCGCCTGATAGACCGGAGAACCAAGGAACCGGAACGTCGCCGCGCCGCGCTGTTCGGCCCCCGGCAGCAGCGACTGCACCGGAGAGGCAAACCCAGCCGCCGGAACCGCCAGCAGGCACAGGGTCAGAAGCAGCCTACGCATGGGCCAGCTCCACCTGCACCACATTAGTGTGGCCGATGGCAAAGGAGGCGGCGCAGATCTCCAGATAGTACTGCCAGTTGCGGAAGAACGCCTCGCCATAGCCCAGTTCCGCGATCCGGCGCTTCTGCGCGGCCAGGCGCTCTGCCCAGATCCGGCAGGTGCGGGCGTAATCCTGGCCGAAGGCGAAACTGTCCGCGACCTGCAGCCCGGCCGATTTTGCCTGCTGCGCGATCACCTGGTCGGACAGCAGCATGCCGCCGGGAAAGACATACTGGCGGATATAGTCGGAGGAGGTCCGGTAGGTCGGAAAGAAGTCGTCCCGCACGGTGATCGCCTGCAGCAGCACCCGGCCGCCTTCGGCCAGGCTGCTTTTGAGCTTGGCGAAATAGCTGGGCCAGTACCGCTCGCCCACGGCCTCGATCATCTCGATCGAGACGATGCTGGAGAACTTGCCCTCGATATCGCGGTAGTCGCGCAGCTGGATGTCGGCGCGCCCGTCCAGGCGGCTTTCGGCATAGCTGTGCTGGTTGCGCGAGATGGTGACGCCGGTCACATCGCGGCCCTCGGCACTGGCTTGTTCGGCAAAACCGCCCCAGCCGCAGCCGATCTCCAGCACTTGCTCGCCATCCCCCAGCCGTGACAGGATGCGGGCGTTCTTGCGGGTCTGCGCCTGCGCCAGATCATCGCCCTCCGCCGCGAACAGGCCGGAGGAATAGGTCATGCCATCGTCCAGCCACAGCTGATAGAACTCATTGCCAACATCGTAATGGGCGCGGATGTTCTTGCGCGCGCCGCGCTTGGAGTTGGCCCGCAGCAGGGTGTCGACAATGCGGAATTTGGCGCGGTTCAGCGGGCTGGCCTGATCGTAGCTGCCCAGATGCTCGCGGTTGCGCATCGCCAGCTGCATCAGGGCATCGACCGACGGGCTGTCCCACAGGCCCTGCACATAGGTCTCGCCCAGCCCGACCTGGCCGTGCGCCGCCATCGCGGAAACCGCGGCCCAGACATTGATCTGCATTTCGGCCTCGGGACCGCTATCGCCGAATTGATAGCGCGCGCCATCCGGGGTGCGCAGCGTCAGCCGCCCCTTACGCAGTCGCGCGCAGGTGTCCAGGAATTCCGACTGAAGGGCTTTGTCCGTGAATGCCATGATCTGTTCCTTTGACCGGAGAGGAGGGGAGAGCGTTCATCATGCGGACAATCCGCATGGCGCTGGCGATACCGTCTTCGTGAAAGCCGTGGCGGTTGTAGGCGCCGGCAAACCAGGTCCTATTCTGCCCTTGCATCGCCCGGATTTGGTGCTGCGCCCGCAGTGCTGCCTTGTCGAAAAGCGGATGCGAGAATTCCACCGTGTCATAGACTTTGTCCGCAGGAATGGGGCGGCTCGGATTCAGGGTCACGAACAGCGGATCGCTTTCGGGGATGCTTTGCAGGCGGTTCATCCAGTAGGTGACGCCAACGCCGCCGTCCTGGCTGCGGTAGGCCCAGCTGGACCAGCAGCTGCGCCGCTTAGGCATCTGGCCTTCGTCGCAATGCAGAACCGCCGTGTTCGGCTGATAGCGGATCGCCCCCAGCGCTGCGGCCTCTTCCGGTGTGGCATCGGCCCCCAGGATGGCCAGCGCCTGATCGGAATGGCAGGCAAGGATAATGTCGTCGAACAGGCGCGGGTCTGCGCCCTCTGCCTGCACCGAAACGCCGCCCGCCTGCCGGGTGACCTGCCGGATGGGGCTGCCGGTGCGGATTTCGCAGCCCCGCGCAATCAGCGCCGCCTCCAGCCGGCGGACATATTCGATGCTGCCGCCCTTGACCGTCCACCACTGGTGTTTGCCGGTGCCCGCCAGCAGCGCGTGGTTGCGGAAGAAGCGGACCAGCGACTTGGCCGGGAAGGCATCGACGTCGGTGACCGGGGTCGACCAGATCGCGCCGCACATCGGCATCAGGTAATGGTTGCGGAACCAGCTGCCGAGTCCCAGTTCCTCCACCAGCTCGCCAATGGTCTTGTCGTCATCGGTGGCGGCGGCCTCGGCCCGTTTTCCGAAACGCACGATGTCCGCGACCATCTTGTGAAACTGCGGGCGCACCAGGTTGCGCTTCTGCGCCGCCAGCATCCGCAGGCTGTTCAGCCCGTATTCCAGGCGGCCGTCGTCGATGCTGGCGCAAAAGCTCATCTCGCTTTTGATCACCGGCACGTCGAGCTCGCGGAACAGCCGGGTGAGGTAAGGGTAGGTGACATAGTTGAACACGATGAAGCCGGTATCGACCGGCTGATCGCCGTTCTTGCCCGCCAGAACCGTGCGGGCATGGCCGCCCAGCCGGGGCGCGGCCTCAAACAAGGTGACGTCATGGCTGCCAGCCAGATAATACGCCGCGGACAGTCCGGAAATGCCGCCTCCCGCGATGGCGATCTTGCGGCGTGGCCCCTGAGTTTGATCCAGCATGCGACGGTTTTCCCTTGCTGTTGTTTGGACCGGATACGCCGCAGGCAAGAAAGCGGATCACCGCTTTCGCGATAAAACTGTGCGTGCGGGTGATCCGGGGCGGCGGCGCCTGCGTAACCGGTGCATGATTGAGCATGTTTCAGCACAGACGTTTCACGCCCGCCGGGGGCGCCTGAAAAACGCCTTCCGCTATGGCGTGGACTACGTTCTGACCGATATGACCAGTGGCGCGCTGCCGCTGCTGTCGCGCAACCGCTTCAATCTGTTTTCGATCCACGACCGCCGCCACGGCGGCCCGCGCGGCTGCGGCCGCGGCATCCTGTGGTTCCGGGAGGAGCTGGAGCGGCGCGGCTTTCCTTTGGAGGGCGCCCAGCTGCTGCTGCTGACCCAGCCGAGCTTCCTGTGGTTTCACTTCAACCCGGTCAGTTTCTGGATTGCGGTCAGGGACGGCAGCCCGCGTGCCTTTATCGCGGAGGTGAACAACACCTTTGGCCACCGCCACTGCTATTTCGCGGCGCACCCGGACTTCCGCCCGATCCGGCGCAGCGATGTGATCGAAGCGGAGAAGCTCATGCATGTCTCGCCGTTTCAGCAGGTCGCGGGGCGCTACCGGTTCAATTTCGGGATGACGGACCAAGCGTTCAACATCCGGATTTTCTATACCAACGGGGCCGAGGGCGTGCTGGCCACGCTGGACGGGCCGCGCCGCCCGGTGACATCCGGCGGCCTGCTGCGCGCCGCACTGCGCAGGCCCTTCGGGGCGGCCCGCGTGGTGGCGCTGATTTACTGGCAGGCGCTCAGGCTTTGGATCAAGCGGGCGCCGTTCCTGCGCAAGCCGCCGCCGCCAAAGCCGCTGATTTCCGACAGTTCGACATTTTCCGGAGGCTGAGCGTGACAGATTTTGCAGGCAAGACGATCTGGCTGGTCGGGGCCAGTCACGGGCTGGGGCGCGCGGTGGCGCGGAAGCTCGACCGGGCCGGCGCCCGGCTGATTCTGTCGGCGCGGTCCGAAGACGCGCTGGAGGAACTGGCAAGCGAGCTGACGCAGGCGCGGGCGGTGCCTTTGGATGTGACCGATGCGGAGTCGGTCGCAGAGGCTGCCCGCCGGGCTGGTCCGGTTGATGCGCTGCTGTATAACGCCGGCGCTTATGAGCCGATGCGGACACAGGACTGGGATGCGGACGCGGTGCTGGGGATGAGCGACGTGAACTTCACCGGTGCGCTGCGGGTTCTGGGGCAGATCGTGCCGGCGTTCGTGAAGGCCGGGCGCGGCGACATCACGCTGGTCGGGTCCTTGGCCGGATACCGGGGTCTGCCGGCCTCCATCGGCTATGGCGCCAGCAAGGCGGCGCTGATCAGCCTGGCGGAAACCATGCGGCTTGACCTGAGAGACAGCGGCGTCACCGTCCGCGTGGTCAATCCGGGCTTTATCAAAACCCGGCTGACGGACAAGAACAGCTTTAAGATGCCGCAGCTGATGGAGCCTGAGGAGGCCGCCGGGCATGTGGTGTCCGCGATGCGCTCGCGGCGGTTCCGGACGGATTTCCCGCGTCCCTTTTCCTATGCGATCAGAGCGTTTGAGCTGCTGCCCGACTGGCTGGTCTACCGCGGCAAGTAAGCGGGGCCGCCGCACGGGCAGCGCCCCCGGCTTGCGGGCCTCAGATCCGGAACAGCGGCTGCAGCAGGCGCGGCATCAGCGCCTTGAACCGCAGCGGCGCGTCGGTGGCCGCCAGGCAGATGCAGGGATCGCCGGGATCTGCAACCGGCGTATGGTCCAGGTCCTCGTCACCGATTTCGACATCGCCCACACCAAACCGCCCGGTCTCGTCGCTGAAGCTGCCCTGCAGCACCAGCGTCAGCTCCAGCCCGTTGTGGCTGTGATCCGGCACCGCCTGGCCCGCAGGGATATACAGCAGCCGGGCGGATCCCGCCGCATCTTCGAACAGGATGTCCTGTTTCACCCCCATGCCCAGTGTCTTCCAGCGCAGCGGCCGCCCTTTCAGCGACTGCATCACCGGCCCGGGGTAGATCCCGGCGGCGTCATACACCGGCTCCGGCGCTGCGGGGGCATCCAGCTGCGCCATCAGTTTCGGCTTTGCGTCCTGCGTCAAGGCCGCGCAAGCGGACGTTTCCAGCAGCGCGCCGCCAACCGCCTGATGCGCGCCAAGCGCCGCCTGGCAGTCGCGGCAATAGGACAGGTGGCTGGCGACAACCATGGAATAGGCGTGCGGCAGGCTGCCGGACGCATAGGCCGCGATCATCGGATCGGGGATGTGATGTGTGATTGCAGGCATTCAACGCAATCCTTTTAGTTCCTTGCGCAGCCGCCCAAGGCCAAGGCGGATACGCGACTTTACTGTTCCCAGCGGCAAGCCGGTCTGGGTGCTGATCTCCTGATGGGTCAAATCCCCGATATAGGCCTTTTCGATCATCTCCTTCTGATCGGGGTGAAGCTGCTGGATCGCCTGTTTCAGGTGCAGGGCCTCCTGCTCCAGGGCGAGGATCTGGCTGGCGTCGGGCTCGGCTCCGGGATCCTCTCCCAGTTCATCGGGCACCGGCCGGCTTTCCTTGCGGATGATATCTATATGGCGGTTGCGGGCGATCTGGTAGATCCAGGCCGACGCCTGCGCCTTGTGCGGGTCAAACATCGCCGCCTTGCGCCAGATCGTCAGCATGACGTCCTGGACGATTTCCTCGGCAAGCGCAGGCCGCGCGCCGCAGCGGATGATGAACCCCTTGAGCCGCGGGGCCAGGAAATCGAACATGTCGCCGAACGCCGCACGGTCCCGGTGGTCGCGCACAGCCAAAAGCCAGACGGTCAGCTCAGAATAGGTTTTGTCTTTTGACACTACTGCTTTGCCCTCAGGGGATGCCCGAAGCACAGCGGTTTTTCCGGGCGGCCTATCCAAGTTTAGTGTCAGCATAGTCCGGTTACGGAGCGCTGGGAAAGTTGGATCACGGGCTATCGCATTTTTTACGCGGGGCAGATGCCGGCAGTGCAGGCAAACTGATCCGCCTGCGGCGGCGGCGCGTAACAGCAGCAAACAGCTCTCAAGAAGGTGACTGCTTATGCGCAATATTGTTGTCAGCGGCGGGTCCGGGGCGATCGGGTCGGCCTTTGTTGACGCACTGGCCCGCAAGTACCCGCAGGCCCGCATCCACAGCCTGTCCCGCAGCCCGGACGCCCGTGTCCCGGAGGGCGTGCACAGGCTGCAGGTGGATTACCTGGACGAGGACAGCCTGCAAGCCGCGGCGGAACAGGCCGGCAAGGCGGGTGCGGTTGATCTGATGATCCTGGCGGGGGGAATCCTGCATCAAGGGGATATGATGCCGGAAAAATCGCTGCGGGAGCTGAGCGCCGAAAAACTCCTGGCGCTGTTCACCGCCAACACGGTCGTCCCGGCCCTGACCGCCAAGCATTTCCTGCCGCTGTTGCCGCGGGCCCGGCGGGGCGTTTTCGCCGCCCTGTCCGCCCGGGTCGGCAGCATCTCCGACAACCATCTGGGCGGCTGGTACTCCTACCGGGCGTCCAAGGCCGCGCTGAACATGATCATCCGCAATGCCGCGATAGAAATCCGCCGCCGCAACCCGCAGGCCATTGCCGCCGGGCTGCATCCCGGCACGGTGGAAAGCGGCCTGTCCCAGCCCTTCCTGCGCAACGTCGCCCCGGAGAAACGCTTCTCGCCGCAGTATGCGGTGTCCCGGATGCTGGATGTGATCGCCGCCCTGACGCCTGACGACAGCGGCCAGTGTTTCGCCTGGGACGGCAGCCTTATCGAACCCTGACCCGCCGCAAGCGCCAGAGCTGCCCCGAAGGTCTTTATCCGGGCTAAGGGCGGGCGCGGGATGGAAGGCTGGCGTCCCTTTCGCGGAAGCGGAGCCCAAATTTCTGGCACAATGACCCTCTCTGCCTGGCCGTATGCGGCAGGCTCCGCCGCAAATGCGCACTCTAGGTAAAAAACATTTCCGGAAAATAAAAAATGTCTTTGTGATGCGCCTTCTTCCTCGCATCATTCTCTTGAGACCAGATGAGTCCGCACGCCGGCCCTGATCTGGTGCGCTTGACACCGGCCCGCCCCGTCTGAGGCGGCTGCGCACGCCGGGAGATAAAAGCCGAGGCAACACACTCGGCAAAATGGCAATGAACCGGGAGGAAAATTCAAATGTCATTGGACGTGAGCACAATATTTGCTCAGCAAGTCACTCTGAACTCGCTGGTGCAGAACATTCTGTACGCATCGGGGATCGTCGGGGCAATTCTGGTGGTTGTCGGGCTTCTGCTGATCGACGCGGGCACCGCGCGCCGCAGGAACCTGTTCAACTCGACCATCGAAAAGACGCTGGGCTTCTTCCTGGGGTTTGCCACCTACTACGTCATCGGGTTCGGCCTGTGGGCCGGGCAGTATTACATCATGGAAGGCGCGACCATGATGGATTCCATCAACGACTGGTGGCTGGGCGGCGCGATGACCAACGCCATGGCGCATCACACCGATCCGGGGACCTTTCCGGGGCTGAACACCTTCCAGATCTTCATCTTCTTCCTGGCGGTGTTTGCCGGGATCATCAACATCCTGCTGCATTTCGCGGTGTCGGAGCGGATGAAGGCCCCGGCCTATTTCATCACCTGCATCGTCGCCGCGGTAGTGTCCTCGGCACTCAGCTGGGCCACCTGGGGGTCGGTCGGGCCGCTGACCAATGCGGGTTTCCATGACTTCTTTGGCGTTGGTTTTGTGTATCTGTTCCCTGCGGGCATGGCGCTGGTGTTCACCCCGAAGCTGGGCGCGCGCCCCGGCATGATGGCACCGCACCCGCGGATCTCGGCCTATCTGGCGCCCAGCATCGGCCTGTGCGCGCCGGGCCTCCTGCTGATCTTTGCGGGGCTGCCGATGGTGATCCTGTCCTGCCTGTTCTTCTTTGATCCCGAAGCGCTGGCAGTGAGCGTCACCATGGCCGACACCAGCGTCGGTATCGCGATCAACAACTACGCGATGGTCTGGGCCGGCGGCGCGATCACGGGCCTGCTGATTGCCTATTCGACCGGCAAATACGCCTATACTCTGCTTGGCCCGCTGGCGGGCTATGTCGCCGGGGCATCGGGTTTCGATGTCTACCTGCCCTGGCAGGCCTTCATCGTCGGCCTTGCGGCGCCGTTTGTGGCCTACGCGGTGTATGAGTTCACGCTGAAGCGCGGCATTGATGAGCACAAGCTGTTCCCGCTGTTCCTGGGCGCGGGCGTCTTCGGGATGGTCATGCTGGGGATTTTCAAGGCCGGCACCCCGCGCGGCGGCTACTTCGGCATCGAGGAGGGCGCCTATGCGTTCCAGCACGGGGAAATCTCGCTGGTGATGCAGCTGGCGGGCACGGCTGCCTGCATCGGCACCGGCGTGGTCACGGCGCTGATCCTGTCCTTCATCCTGGAGCGCACCGTGGGCCTGCGGGTGCATGAGGACGACCAGATCGAGGGCCTGGACGGCAAGATCTGGGATCTGGAGCCTGACGTGCTCACCCACGCGGACAGCGTGCAGAACGCCTGATCCCGCCCGCAACCGCAAAGGCCCCGGCATCTGCCGGGGCCTTTTTCCGTGGCCGGACCGGCTCCCGCCCGGGCATCAAAGATGCGTGGTCAGCTTGTAGCCCGGCGCAAAGTACAGTTTGGCCAGCGTCACCGGGCTGCCGCGCAGCCAGGTGATCCGTTCCGCGGTGAACACCGGATCCCCGAGCGGCGCATCCAGAAACTCCGCCACCGATTGATCCGCCTTGGTGGCCATGAAGCTCAGCTCAAGATTGGTGAACGGCACTTTCTGCACCAGCCAGTCATTCGGACCCGAGTGCGAAAAATCCGCCTCCAGCACCTCCGGGACGCTGCCAGGGATGATCCAGCGGACCTCGTACTGGAAAGGGGCGTTGTCCGCATAATGCATGCACCTGACATGCAGCACCTCCTGGCCCTGCGGCAGATCAAGCCGCGCCGACAGCCAGGCGGGCGCGGCGGCCACGCTGCGCTCCACCAGCGCATAGCGGTACTCCGCGCCGGTTCCGGCGATCTCATCGCGCACCAGCGGGATGGAGAACTGCGCCTTGCGCACCGGCGAATTCAGCACCCTTGTGCCCGCCTTGCGCTTGCGTTCCAGGAAGCCTTCCTCGGCCAGTTCCCTCAGGGCCCGGTTGACGGTGGTGCGGGTGCTGGAAAACTCCTCCGCCAGGTCGGTCTCGCTCGGCAGCAGGCTGTCGGGCGCCCAGATCCGGTTCTGGATCCGGTCAAGAACGACCTGCTTGATATCCCGGTAGCTCATGTTCTGGCGCGGTGCTGCCATGGTGCCTCTCAGGGTCATAAAGAAATTTAACACCTATAAGAATACACATAATCCCCGGGCAGGGAAGCGGCATCCCGCCGTTTCGGCCTGGGCGCGCGGGCAGGGGCGCCTGCCGGGCGTCAGCCGCTCAGAACCACTGACCGGGTTCCATCAGCCCCAGATCCAGCAGCTGGCGCGAGTGCCACTCGAACGGCGCGGAATTGTGCCAGCGGAAGGTTGCGATATCAAAGGTGGAGCCGGGGTTGCGCTTCAGCGCCTTTGCGGTGCGGAAGGAGCAGACGGCAGCGGTCAGGTTGTGATGCCAGGGGCAGGCATAGGTGTTGTATTCCGGATCGTTGAAAATGTGGCCCTGCTGCAGCTTCAGCCCCGGCTTGGCCCGGAACAGCGAAATCCGGTCGATCTTGCGGCTGGCCGGGGGGATGTGCTCCTCGAACCGCCAGCGCACGCCGCCGAAAAAGTCCAGCTGCCGCTCGTGGGGTTGGCCGGATGCGGGGTCGGTGCGCGCCTGGGCGTAATAGCCGGACTTATCCAGATGGGCATTTTCCAGCGACACCGCACCGGGGCAACTGTCCAGATCGCCCGCATAAAGGTCGATCACATAGCTGAGCATCGCATCGCGCCGCTCCTCGGTGTGAAAGGTCAGCATCTCGCCGATGCTGCGGGTCTCGCAGAACGGGTAGAACAGGTATTCCGCATTGTAGCAGTAATACAGCCAGCAGCCCGGCCGCGCCGCAGCAATGACCGCGTTGACGGCATCGGTGACCGCGCCCTCCGGCCCGCAGTCAAACGGCACCCGGTGCACCTTGGCGCGCACGTCCTGCGGCAGGTCGAAGGCATCCGGCATCAGCGCGGCCACCGCTTTGAAGCCGCATTGCAGGTGGTGGCGCAGGGTGGTGGCAATCTCCACCTCATCCTCGATGAACACCAGCGCCACCGGGCCTTTGGCCAGCAGCACCTTGCCCTGCTTCAGGAAATCCTCCAGCGAAGAATGCATCATGCCCGTCTGCCCCTGCCTTTCTGGCCTTTGCGGCCAAAATCGGGTAATTCCGGCGTCATTGCAAGCATCGGCATTTGCCTGTATGGCAGGCCGCTGACCCCGGATCAGGCTAAAAGGCTGAGACTCATGAGCGCCCCGAAGAAGCTGTTTATCAAGACCTATGGCTGTCAGATGAATGTCTACGACAGCGAACGCATGGCCGAAGCGCTGGGCGGCGAGGGCTATGTCGAGACCAAATCCGCCGACGACGCCGACATGATCCTGCTGAACACCTGCCACATCCGGGAAAAGGCGGCGGAGAAGGTTTATTCCGAACTGGGCCGCTTCAAGGGGCTGAAAGCGCAGAAGCCGGAACTGAAAATCGGTGTCGCGGGCTGCGTCGCCCAGGCTGAGGGCGAGGAGATCATGCGCCGCCAGCCGCTGGTTGATCTGGTGGTCGGCCCGCAAAGCTATCACCGGCTGCCGGAGATGGAAGCGAAGACCCGCGCGGGGCAGAAGGTGCTGGACACCGATTTCCCCGAAGAGGACAAATTCGAGAAGCTGAAGAACCGCCCCAAGGCCAAACGCGGCCCGACCGCGTTCCTGACCGTGCAGGAGGGCTGCGACAAATTCTGCGCCTTCTGCGTGGTGCCTTATACCCGCGGCGCTGAGGTCTCGCGCCCGGCGGACCGCATCCTGCGCGAAGCTCAGGACCTGGTGGAGCGCGGCGTACGCGAAATCACCCTGCTGGGCCAGAACGTGAACGCCTATCACGGTGCCGGTTCCAACGGCGACCTGACCCTCGCGCAGCTGATCTGGGAGCTGGACAAGATCGACGGGCTGGAACGCATCCGCTTCACCACCTCGCACCCCAACGACATGCAGGACGACCTGATCAAAGCGCATGGCACCTGCGCCAAGCTGATGCCCTATCTGCACCTGCCGGTACAGGCAGGCTCGGACAAGATCCTAAAGCGGATGAACCGCGCGCACACGGCGGAAAGCTATATCCGCCTGATCGAGCGCATCCGCGCCGCGCGTCCCGACATCCTGATTTCCGGCGATTTCATCGTCGGCTTCCCGGAAGAGACCGAGGAGGACTTCCAGGCCACCATGGACCTGGTGGAAGAGGTCAAATACGGCACCGCTTATTCCTTCAAATACTCCACCCGCCCGGGCACCCCGGCGGCGGAGCGTCCCCAGGTCGACCCCGCTGCGGCGGACGACCGGCTGCAGCGGCTGCAGGCCCTGCTCACCCGGCAGCAGCGCGAGGTGCAGGACAGCATGGTCGGCCGCGAGGTTGGCGTGCTGTTTGAGAAAACCGGCCGCCTGCCGGGCCAGATGGTGGGCAAGTCCGATTACCTCCACGCTGTCCACGTCGCCGATTGCAACCGGGACGCCGGAGAGCTGGCGCGGGTCCGGATTGTCTCCTCGGGCGCGAATTCGCTGGCGGGCGAGCTGATCGGCTGAGCCTGCCGCGGCACCCGCGAATCTCCTGTCGCGGGCGGGTTCCCCAAGGCCCGCCGCGGCCGCCCGGCGCGAACCGGGTGTGTCCTTACTGCATCTTGCTCAGACACAATCTGTCCCGCGCGCGCCAAGTGTCCGTGGCGCGCAATCAGCGTGCGCGCTAAAAACAGAAATTTAACAGATATAGAGTATCAATTTCAGTTAATTCTGCTGTCAAGCCTGAGCGGTGGGCACCAATGCGGCTAACACCCTGGGGAACTTAGGTGAAGGAAATCTGGTTGTGTCGAAATTCAAATTGAACAAGGTGATTGCGCTGGCTGCCGCTGCCTCGGCTGCGCTCAGCATCGCCGCCGCGCCGGCCGGCGCGCAGTCGCAGCAGCGGACGATCAAGGGCGAACGCTACGTTCCCACCATCTGGGTCGATCCGGACGGCTGCGAGCATTGGGTGATGGACGATGGCGCCGAGGGCTTTATGACGCCGCATGTCACCCCGGACGGCAAACCGGTCTGCCGCCGCGGCAACATTTGCGGCGTGATGCCGTCCGACCAGTTCTTTGCCACCAACAAGCATCACATCAATGCCGCTGGCCGCAAACGCCTGACCGAATTCTTCCAGAAGGCCAGGACCGACGGCGCCCGTTCCTTTGTGATCGCCGGTCACACCGACAGCCGCGCCTCGGACGAATACAACATCGGCCTGTCGCAGCGCCGCGCCAATGCGGTGGCACAGGTGGCCCGTTCGGCGGGCGCACGGGTCAATGACGTCCGTGCCTACGGCGAACGCGAACCGCGGGTGCCCAACACCAGCGCCGCCAACATGGCAACGAACCGCCGTGTCGAAATCTATTGCCTGCGCTGAGGAGAGACAGACGATGACATCAATAAGAACGGCCTTCCTCCTTGCCGCCGCCGCCGCAGTTTCAGCCTGTGCTACGGGCGCCGACAAATCCTCCGACGGGCATTTCGGCGATGGCAGCTCCTCGACCCTGTCGAACATGACCGCAGGCATCTGGGTCGACCCCAATGGCTGCGAGCATTGGATCATTGATGACGGCCTGGAGGGCTATGCCGACCTGCGCCGCACCCCCGATGGCAAGCCGGTCTGCAACAGCAACCTGCCGCGCAATGTGGCAACCGGCCCGTTCAAGAACGGCTCGACCCTCTGGGATCCGATCTGACCGCGGCAGACAAGCGCCGCTGCCTGCAGCCGCCCCTCGGGGCGGCTGATTTGTTTCAATTGAGTGAATTTCCGCTGCTGATGCTTGCGCAAACGGAACAGGGGCGGCAAACTGAAAGGGCAACCTTGGAATGAGGAGATCAGCTTGGCCATCGGTGCCCTGAATGACGCGCAAGACCAGACCGCAACCCATGAAGTGCTTCTGGAATTTCCCGACAACCGCTTGCTGATCGACCTGTGCGGCGAATACGACCGCAATCTGGCTGACATCGAACAAAAACTGGGCGTGCAGATCGTCCGCCGGGGCAATCAGCTCTCGGTGATGGGCGAAGATTCGGCGCGCGAACAGGCGGCCGGCGTGCTGACGGCTCTCTACGACCGGCTGGAAACCGGCCGCAGCGTCGAAAGCGGCGACATCGACCGCGAATTGCGCATGGGCCCGGAAACTGACGAGGCCGAACCCGATGGCCAGCTGCAGATGTTCCGCGGCGGCCGGGTGGAGATCAAGACCCGCAAGAAACTGGTGGAGCCGCGCACCGAGGCGCAAAAGGCCTATGTGCATTCGCTGTTTGAAAACGAGCTGGCCTTCGGGATCGGCCCGGCCGGCACCGGCAAGACCTATCTGGCCGTGGCGGTGGGGGTCTCGATGTTCATCACCGGCCATGTCGACCGCATCATCCTGTCCCGTCCGGCGGTGGAGGCGGGCGAGAAGCTCGGCTATCTGCCCGGCGACATGAAGGACAAGGTCGATCCCTACATGCAGCCGCTCTACGACGCGCTGAACGACTTCCTGCCGGGCAAGCAGCTGGCCAAGCTGCTCGAGGAAAAACGCATCGAGATCGCGCCCTTGGCCTTTATGCGCGGCCGCACGCTGTCGAATGCCTTCGTGGTGCTGGACGAGGCGCAGAACGCCACCACCATGCAGATGAAGATGTTCCTGACCCGCCTGGGCGAAGGCTCGCGCATGGTGATCACCGGCGACCGCAGCCAGGTCGACCTGCCGCGGGGCGTGCAATCGGGGCTTGCCGATGCCGAACGGCTGCTGAAATCGATCCCCAAGATCAGCTTCAACTACTTCACCGCCCGCGACGTGGTGCGCCACCCCCTTGTGGCGGCCATCATCGAGGCCTATGACGCAGACGCCATGCCGGCCTGATCCCGCAGTCCTCTTGCCCGAATGACCGCGGGGGTGCGGGGGCTGGCCCCCGTTTCCGGAAGATATCCATGACGCTCGACATCACCATCGAAGACGCCCGCTGGCAGCAGGCCGGACTTGAGCTGCTGGCGGAGGAGGCCGTTGCTGCCGTCCTGGCCCATTTCGGGCTGGATGCGGAGATGTGCGAAATTTCGCTGCTGGGCTGCGACGATGCCCAGATCGCCGGGCTGAATGCGGAGTTCCGCGAAAAACCCGTGCCGACCAATGTGCTGAGCTGGCCCGCAGAGGAGCGCGCCCCGGACACGGACGGCGGCACGCCGGTGCCGCCAGAGCCTGATTTCACTGGCGAAATCCCGCTGGGCGACATCGCCATCTCCTATGGCACCTGCGCCCGCGAGGCATCGGAGGCAGGCAAGCTGCTGGCCGACCATGCCCGCCATCTGATCGTTCACGGACTGTTGCATCTTCTGGGCTATGATCACATCCGTGACCGCGATGCCGCATTAATGGAAGGGATTGAGGTGCTGATACTTGGCAAAATGGGTATCGCAAACCCATATATGACTGAGGACGCCTCTTAGACGGGGCTTTTGGATAGGACCGATGGGCGACACAGAAGGAAGTTCTAACGCGGCGCAGGGCGCGCTGCAGAACATGAACGGCACGGCGCCAGAAGCGCCGGTCACCGAGAAAACCGGTTTCTGGGCACGGCTTTTCAGCGTGTTCGGCGCGGAACCGCAGGCAGAAGACGATCCAGGCAGCGATCAGCCGGCCGCCGGCTCCGGCGCGCATGGCATGATCAATCTGCGCAGGCTGCGGGTGGAAGACGTGGCCATCCCCTCCGCCGAGATTGCTGCGGTGCCGGTCACCATCGGCAAGGACGACCTGGTCGGCATCTTCCGGCAAAGCGGCTTTACCCGGATCCCGGTGTACGAGGGCACGCTGGACACGCCGCTGGGCTTTGTCCACCTCAAGGATTTCTCGCTCACCCATGGCTTCAATGGCGGCAGCACTGAGTTCGACCTGCAGCGGATGCTGCGGCCGCTGCTGTTTGTGCCGCCGTCGATGCCGATCGGGGTGCTGCTGACCAAGATGCAGGCCGAGCGCCGCCACATGGCGCTGGTGATCGACGAATACGGCGGTGTCGACGGTCTGGTGACCATCGAGGACCTGATCGAACAGGTGGTCGGCGAGATCGAGGATGAGCACGACGCAGACGAGCTGCAGACCTGGTACCAGGAGAAGCCGGGCAGCTACATCGCCCTGGCCCGCACGCCGCTGCCGGAATTCGAGAGCGAGATCGGCCAGTCTCTGACCAGCCATGACGCGGTCGATGAAGAAGAAATCGACACCCTGGGCGGTCTGGTCTTCATGCTGTCGGGCCGGGTGCCCGCCCGCGGCGAGGTGATCGAGCATCCTGAAGGGGCCGAGTTTGAGGTGATCGACGCCGATCCGCGCCGGATCAAGCGGCTGCGCGTGCGGCTGCCGGACGCCGCCGCATGATGTCACTCGGGCTGCGCCGGGCGGCCCGCGGGCTCCGGCTGGCGCCGGCCGCTCTGGCGGTTGGCGGCGGCGCGTTGCTGTCGCTGGCGCTTGCCCCCTGGCATTTCCTGTTCGGGCTGCCGGTGGCGCTGGCTGCGGCCGGCTGGCTGGTCCTGCAGGCCGCCTCGGCCCGCACGGCGGCGCTGGCGGGCTGGCTGTTCGGGCTGGGGTATTTCGCCTTTGGCCTGTCGTGGATCATCGAACCCTTTCAAATCGACCCGGAGCGGCACGCCTGGATGGCGCCGTTTGCGCTGGTGTTCCTGGCCGCGGGCCTTGCCCTGTTCTGGGGGGCGGCCTTTGGCCTCACCGCGCGGCTCAGCCGCGGCGCCTGGCGGGTGCCGGTGCTGGTGGCGGTATGGACGCTGGCGGAATTTGCCCGGGCCTATCTGCTGACGGGGTTTCCCTGGGCGGGCTTCGGGCAGTTCTGGATCGATACGCCGGCCGCGAACCTGCTGCCCTGGATCGGGCCGCAGGGGCTGGGGCTGCTGACGCTGGCGGCCTTCCTGCCGCTGGCCCTGATCCGGCAGGCGCCCCTTGCCGCCGCCGCGCCGCTGATCCTGTCCGCGGCTGCGGCCGCCGCCGTGCCGGCCCCAGAGCAGGCCGCGCCAGCCGGCAAGACGGTGCGAATCGTTCAGCCCAACGCGCCGCAGAACCTGAAATGGCACCCGGACCACCGCTGGGAATTCGTCCGCCGCTCCGTTGCGTTTTCGGCAGGGGCGCCGCGCCCCGACCTGATCGTCTGGCCGGAAACCGCGGTGCCGCAGCTGCTGAACTATGCCGGGGACACGCTGCGGGTCATCTCGGACAGCGCGGGCGGCGTGCCGGTCCTGCTGGGCATCCAGCGGGAAGAGGCAGGCGCCTACTATAACTCCGCGGTGCTGCTGGACGCCGGCGGCATGGCCACCGCCACCTATGACAAGGCGCATCTGGTGCCGTTCGGGGAATATGTGCCGTTTGGCGACCTGCTGGCGCGGTTCGGCATCTACGGCTTTGCCTCCCAGGCGGGCGCGGGCTATGCCGCCGGGCCCGGCGCGCAGGTGATGGAGCTGCCGGTCGGCAGCGCCCTGCCGCTGATCTGCTATGAGGCTGTTTTCCCTCAGGATGTGAACGCCGCCGAAACCCGGCCGCAGATGCTGGTGCAGATCACCAATGACGCCTGGTTCGGCACCCGGTCCGGCCCTTACCAGCACCTGGTGCAGGCCCGGATGCGGGCGCTGGAGCAGGGGCTGCCGATGATCCGCGCCGCCAACACCGGCGTCTCCGCCATGATCGCGCCGGACGGGGCGCTGCTGGACAGCCTGCCGCTGGGCGAGGCCGGATACATCGACGCAAGCCTGCCGAAAGCGCTGCCGCCGACGCTCTACAGCCGCACCGGCGACTGGCCGGTTCTGCTGCTGTGTCTTTTGGGGGCATTTGCCGCATTCTTCCGCCGCCGGCCCCTTGCGCTGCGCTCATAGCTGATTAACTCTATCCGAATATAAGTTGACCCGCGCGGTCTTGCCGCGTAATGCGGCCCGATACCTGCCACAACGGCTTCCTGGCGTGGCGGGCTGAACCTCAATGGAGCACTCTTTCATGACCCGTATGAACTACACCTTCACTTCGGAATCGGTTTCCGAAGGCCACCCGGACAAGGTCTGCGACCGCATTTCCGATGCAGTGCTGGACGCTTTCCTGGCGGAAGAGCCCGAAGCACGTGTGGCAGCTGAAACTTTCGCCACCACGAACCGTGTCGTCATCGGGGGCGAAGTCGGCCTGTCCGATCAGGACAAGCTGCACGACTACATGGGCAAGATCGACGAGATCGCCCGCGCCTGCATCAAGGACATCGGCTACGAGCAGGAGAAATTCCACCACGAGACGGTGGAAGTGACCAACCTGCTGCACGAGCAGTCCGCCCATATCGCGCAGGGCGTCGATGCCTCGGGCGAGAAGGACGAAGGCGCCGGCGACCAGGGCATCATGTTCGGGTTTGCCACCAATGAAACCAGCGCGCTGATGCCGGCCCCGATCCAGTATTCGCACGCCATCCTGCGCCGCCTGGCCGAGGTGCGCAAAAACGGCACCGAGCCGGCGCTGGGCCCGGATGCGAAATCGCAGCTGTCAGTGATCTATGAAGGCGGCAAGCCGGTGGGCATCAGCTCGCTGGTGCTGTCGACCCAGCACCTCGATGAATCTCTGACCTCGAATGACATCCGCGCCATCGTCGAACCCTACATCCGCGAAACCCTGCCCGACGGCTGGCTGACCGAGAACACCGTTTGGCACGTGAACCCGACCGGCAAGTTCGTGATCGGCGGCCCGGATGGCGACGCGGGCCTGACCGGCCGCAAGATCATCGTCGACACCTACGGCGGCGCGGCCCCGCACGGCGGCGGCGCGTTCTCCGGCAAGGATCCGACCAAGGTGGACCGCTCGGCCGCCTATGCTGCGCGCTACCTGGCCAAGAACGTGGTGGCCGCGGGGATGGCGGACAAATGCACCATCCAGCTGTCCTACGCGATCGGCGTGTCCAAGCCGCTGTCGATCTATGCCGACACCCACGGCACCGGCGAAGTTGAGCCCGCTGCCATCGAAAAGGCGATTGATCAGGTGATGGACCTGACCCCGCGCGGCATCCGCCAGCACCTGGGTCTGAACAGGCCGATCTACCAGCGCACCGCGGCCTATGGCCACTTCGGCCGCGAGCCGGAGGCTGACGGCGGCTTCAGCTGGGAACGCACCGATCTGGCCGAGGCGCTGAAAAAAGCGGTCTGAGGCCATTGGCACAAAGGGGGAGCGGGCCGCAGGGTCCGCTCTTTTCATGTCCGGGGTACTTTCGCCCGGACCGGCACATTCAGGCAACGCGCCGCGCCCGCCGGGCGCGGCGCACCGGCAGCCTTCCTGACGTGATCAGGCTGGAGCCGGCCGCCCGGCTGCGCCATAGTATCGGGTGGACTTCTTCAGCTTCCGGGGCTGCGATGCTGCGATTGACAACTGCCTTTCTTTGCCTGGCGCTGCCGCTGTCCGCGATGGCCAGGGACACGCTGCCGCAGAAATTCAGCCTGCAGGGCCAGACGCTTGTCTATGACACCGGAACGGATGTGGAAGGCGAGCCGGCGGAGATCACCGACGAGGATGCCGAACAGCTGAAGGAGATCCTGGCCCAGACGCCGCAGATCACCGAACTGCAGCTCAACAGCATCGGCGGCAGTGTCTTTGCGGGCGAGGAGATTGCCGCGCTGGTGCTGGATTACGGGCTGGACACCCTGATCGACGGCGAGTGCATCAGCGCCTGCGTCGATGTCTTTCTGGCCGGCAACCGGCGGCGGATGACGCTTGGCTCCCGCATCGGGTTCCACCAGCGCAACTGGCCGGCGCAGGCGGTGCACGAATACTACCGCAGCGAACGCAAGGCGCAGCGCTGGTCGACCCCGTTTGAGTTCGGCTCGTGGATTTATGAAGACACCCAGCGCGAGATCTACGACCATCTCAGCTATATGGTGGCGCGCGGCGTCGATCCTGCCTTTGCCATCGAGACGCTGCGCACCGGCCCCGACGGGGAGTGGTATCCCAGCCGCCTGCGCCTGATCGCCGCCGGGGTTCTGCGGGAGGTTCTGCCCGGGCCGCAGCGGCAGCCGCGCTGACGCCGGCTTGACCCCAAGGCCTGCTTGCGGCACAGGAGCGGCCAGCCTTTCAAATACCGCCTCGAACAGGAGCCCAGACGCATGTCCGGCGACCAGAAGCCCCGCGACGACCAGTCCAAGGATGCCCAGCCCGCCGCCACCAATGCGGCAGAGAAACACGCCAGCGGCGCGCCCTGGCGCAATTTTTACGGCCGCTTCAAGGGCAAGACGCTGAAGGACAGCCAGAAGCGCTATCTGGATGAGGATCTGGCCCAGCTCAGCCCCGGCGCCGTCGGCTGGGAGGAAAACCCGGAGCGCACGCCGCTGGACCTCGGCGCGCTGTTTGGCGGCAGGGATGTGTGGCTGGAAGTCGGCTTTGGCGGCGGCGAGCATCTGGTGCATCAGGCCGTCAGCAATCCGGATGCCGGCATCATCGGTGCCGAACCCTTTATCAACGGCGTGGCGATGCTGCTGGGCAAGATCCGCAACTCAGGCGCGGACAATATCGCCATCCACCCGGGCGATGCCCGCGACCTGATGGATGTGCTGCCCGCGGGGTCGGTCTCGCGCGCCTTCCTGCTGTACCCGGACCCCTGGCCGAAGAAGCGCCACCACCGCCGCCGGTTTGTGACGCAGGAGCATCTGGAGCCGCTGGCCCGCTGCCTGAAGCCCGGCGCGATCTTCCGGGTGGCGACCGATATCCCCGATTACGTGCGCCAGACGCTTGAGGAGGTGCCGAAGGCCGGGTTCGAATGGCTGGCCGAAGGCCCCGAAGACTGGCGCCAGCCCTGGGAGGACTGGATCTCCACCCGCTATGAGCAGAAAGCCCTGCGCGAAGGCCGCACGCCGCATTACCTGACCTTCCGCCGCCTCGGCTGACCAGGCGAGGCAGGCCGACGGGCAAATGCGCTGGACCGGCCGGCCCCGATCCGTTACCGATAGCGCAAACGAACAGACGAACGACCGACAGACGAAGGAAGCCCCATGTCCGGACACGGCACGCCCATCCCGATGACCTCGCACCGCTCTGGCCCGCTCAAGGGCGTGGCGGAGGTGCCCGGCGACAAGTCGATCTCGCACCGGTCGCTGATTCTGGGCGCGCTGTCGGTGGGGGAGACGAAGATCTCCGGCCTGCTGGAAGGCGAAGATGTGCTGGACACCGCCAAGGCGATGCAGGCTTTTGGCGCCGAGGTGGTGAACCACGGCGGCGGCAACTGGTCGGTGTTCGGCGTCGGCGTCGGCGGCTTTGCGGAGCCGGACAATGTGATCGACTGCGGCAACTCCGGCACCGGCGTGCGGCTGATCATGGGCGTTATGGCGACCTCTCCGATCACCGCGACCTTCACGGGCGACGCCTCGCTGAACAAGCGCCCGATGGCGCGCGTCACCGACCCGCTGGCGCTGTTCGGAACCCAGTCCGTGGGCCGCTCCGGCGGGCGGCTGCCGATGACCATCATCGGCGCGGCGGATCCGGTGCCGGTGCGCTATGAGGTGCCGGTGCCGTCGGCGCAGGTGAAATCCGCGGTGCTGTTTGCAGGCCTCAACGCGCCCGGCAAGACCGTGGTGATCGAGAAGGAAGCCACCCGCGACCACACCGAGCGGATGCTGGCCGGTTTCGGCGCCGAGATCACCACCGAGGACACCGACGAGGGCCGCGTCATCACCCTGACCGGCCGCCCGGAGCTGAAACCACAGGTGATTGCGGTGCCGCGTGATCCGTCCTCCGCGGCGTTTCCGGTTTGCGCGGCGCTGATCACCCCCGGCTCCGACGTGCTGGTGCCGAACATCGGCCTCAATCCGACCCGCGCGGGCCTGTACTACACCCTGCAGGATATGGGCGCCGATCTGACGTTTGAGAACATGCGCGAAGAAGGCGGCGAGCCGGTGGCCGATCTGCGCGCCAAATACTCGCCCGGCATGAAGGGTATCGAAGTGCCGCCGGAGCGCGCCGCCTCGATGATCGACGAATACCCGGTGCTGTCGGTGGTGGCCGCCTTCGCCGAGGGCAAGACCATGATGGCGGGTGTGAAGGAACTGCGGGTCAAGGAAAGCGACCGGATCGACGCGATGGCCAGGGGCCTGCGCGCCAATGGCGTCGCGGTCGAGGAAGGCGAGGACTGGTGGGCGGTCACCGGCCTTGGCATTGACGGCGTGCCGGGCGGCGGCACCTGCGAAAGCTTCCTGGACCACCGCATCGCCATGTCCTTCATGGTGATGGGCATGGGCGCGCAAAACGCTGTCTCGGTCGATGACGGCAGCCCGATCGCAACCTCCTTCCCGATCTTTGAAACCCTGATGGGCAATCTGGGGGCCAGGCTGGAACGCACATGAGCAAGAGCTTTACCATTGCGGTCGACGGACCGGCCGCCGCAGGCAAGGGCACCATCTCCAAGGCGGTGGCGGCCCATTACGGCTTCGGCCACCTGGATACCGGGCTGCTGTACCGGGCGGTCGGCGCCAAGATGCTGGAAGGCGTGGCGCCGGTCACGGCGGCCCAGACTCTGACGCCGCAGGATCTGGCGCGCGAGGATTTGCGCGGGCCGGAGGTGGCGCAGGCGGCCTCCAAGGTGGCGGTGATTGCCGAAGTGCGCGCGGCGCTGGTGGACTTTCAGCGCGCCTTTGCCCGCCGGGCGGGCGGCGCGGTGCTGGACGGGCGCGACATCGGCACGGTGATCTGCCCCTATGCGCAGGTGAAGCTGTTTGTCACCGCCAGCGCCGAGGTGCGCGCGCGGCGGCGGTTCCTGGAACTGGCGGCCGCCGGCAAGGTGATCACCCTGGCCGAAGTTCTGGCCGACGTGAAGGCGCGCGACGACCGCGACATGAACCGCGCCGAGGCGCCGCTGAAGCCGGCCGATGATGCGGTGCTGATTGACACCAGCGAGCTGAGCATCGAAGAAGCGCTAGCCCGGGCTTTGGCCGTGATCGAAAGCCGGATGCAGCCCGCGGACTGACGCGGCAGCGCCCGCAACTGAGACATCAGCTGCGGGCCAAGAGGCAGGTGGGAAAGCCTGCCCGGCGGGACACGGCCTGCGCGGGATCAGAGCGCGCCGACCGCCACGTGCTTGATTTCGCCCCACTGGCTGTCCGCGGTTTTGGCAGTACCTGTCACGTCTTCCAGGAAGGCGGCGCGGGTGGCGGCGTTCAGGAACAGGAACAGCTTGCCGTCATGCACCAGATACTGGTCCGGGTCGCCGTCGAACTTCTTGCCGACTGACACGCCGTAGGAGCAGAAGCCGCCATGCTGCGGCAGGTATTTCGCCGGGTTGGCCTCGAACGCGGTCTTGTTTTCCTCAGACGCGAAATAATACGAAGCGCCGTCCACGGTGGCGGAATAGGAGGCCACGCCTTCCACCGGGTTGCGGCTGTCCAGCAGCGCCACCAGATCGACGCCATGCGCGCCCAGCGGCGCGCCGCCGGCAGAGATGCCGTTGGAGACGTTGACCTCGTCGGCGGCAAAGGCGGGCGCGGCCAGCGCGGCAGTCAGCGAAATCAGGGCGGTTGTCAGAAGCGTTTTCATGTTGGTCCTCATCGGATCTATCTGCGGTTTCAAGATGTCCCGGGCGGCTGTGCAGCCCGGTGATCTGAAGCTAAGTCCGCAGCGCTGTACGTTTAATCTCCATCCGTCCCGGTGATCTTGCAGATCGTCCTGAAATTCCGGGCTGATCACCTGCCGGCGCCTCACCCAACTGTGCATGGAGCCGCAGGCGGCAGCGCATTAGCCTGAAAGGCAGCGTCAAAAGGGGGAGGTGCCGTCATGGCCTGGCTGTGGAGATTTGTGATTGCTTGCGTATTGGCTGCGCCCGCGTTGGCGCAGGACACAGGCGCAGAGCCGGAGCCGCCGATGACCTATGAACGGCTGGGCCGCATCCTCTTTGCCCTGGACGGCGCGGCGCAGCCGGTGGGCCCGGGCTTTCAGCTGACCATCGCCGGGGTGCCGGTGCTGGTGATCACCGACCCGGCTGCGGACCGGATGCGGGCGATGGTGCCGCTGCGCCCGTCCGACGGGCTGACGGCGGAGGAGCTGATGCGGATGATGCAGGCCAATTTCGACACCGCGCTGGATGCGCGCTATGCGGTGGCGCGCGGCCAGCTGTGGGCGGTGTTCATCCACCCGCTGTCCGCGCTGCAAAAGGATCAGCTGATCTCGGGCCTTGGGCAGACGGTGAATATCGCGCGCACCTATGGCACGCTCTACACCGGGGGAGCCTTGCAATTCGGAGGCGGCGACAGCCCGGGGATCCAGCGGCAGCTGATCGAGGACCTGCTGGAAAAAGGCGAGGAAATCTAGCGGGCTGGGCCATCCGTCAAGGACCGTTGGCGCCGCGCCGGGGCAGAGTACGAAATTCAGCCCGATTGCCCGGCGGCTTGATCAATTTCGTCACCCTCGGGCCGGAATAATATGCGTCAAGCCGGATGCGGCGGCCTAAAGTCGCCTCAAACAGCTTGGAGAGCGCCTATGACCAGCTTTCAGAACCGCCTGACAGCGCTGCGCCGGGACTTTCACCGGCACCCGGAGCTTGGCTTCCGGGAAGACCGCACCAAGGCCAGGGTGGCGGCGCATCTGCGCGCCCTGGGGCTGGAGGTGCATGAGGGCGCGGGCGTGGTCGGGCTGCTGCGGGCCGGCACCGGCAACCGCGCCATCGGGCTGCGCGCCGATATGGATGCGCTGCCGATCAGCGAAACCTCTGCCCATGACTACGTTTCCGAAACGCCGGGCGTCATGCACGCCTGCGGCCATGACGGCCACATGGCGATGCTCTTGGGGGCCGCCGAGCGGCTGGCGCAGGAGCAGGGGTTTGACGGCACCGTGGTGTTCCTGTTCCAGCCGAACGAGGAACACGGCCTGGGCGCGCAGGCAATGATTGCCGAGGGCGTGCTGGAGCGGTTCCCGATCGAGGAGGTCTATGCCATCCACAATCTGCCGGGCGCGCCGGCGGGGCAGGTCTCGACCCGGACGGGCCAGATCTGCAGCAGCGAGAGCCTGTTTGAGATCGCGATCAAGGGGCAGGGCGGCCATGCCTCGATGCCGCAGGCGGGCGTGGACGCCATCACCGTCGGCGCCGAAATGGTGCTGGCGCTGCAAACCATCGTCTCGCGAAAGCTGGCGCCGGGGGCGGGCGCGGTTGTTTCCGTCACCGAGTTTCTGACCGACGGCCAGCGCAACGTGCTGCCGGGCCATGCGGTGCTGAAGGGCGACGTGCGCGCCCGGGTGCCGGAGGACCGCGCCGCGGTGGAACGCTTCATGCGCCAGATCGCTGCCGGTGTGGCTGCCACCCACGGGGTGGAGGCGGAGGTGAGCTTTAACACCGAATTTGTGGAAACCATCAACGCCCAAGGCCCGGCAGAGGCCGTCTGTCGCGCCGCAGAGGCCGCGGGCTGCGCCGTGATCCGCAACCGCCCGCCGATGAGCTTCTCGGAGGATTTTGCCCATTTCGCCAACGCGGTGCCCGGCTGCTTCCTGCTCTTGGGCAATGGCGAGGACGGGCCGCACGGCCAGCCGCTCCATGCGGCGGACTATGATTTCAACGACGCTCTGCTGCCCATCGGCGCGGAGGTCTGGGTGCAGCTGGTGCGGGACCGGCTGCCAGCGGGAAAGGACTGACGATGCTTGAACAATTTGCTGTTGCCCTGCGCCACACGGCAGGAAACCCGAAACCCGGCGAGGCGGCCTATAGCGTGCTGTCGGAACAGGATTTTGCCAAGGCTCAGGCAGAAATCACCGCCTGGGAGGGGTATGCGGCAACGCCGCTGGTGTCCCTGTCCGGGCTGGCGTCGGAGATCGGTGTTGCCCGGATCGACTACAAGCACGAAGGCCCGCGGTTCGGCCTGGGCAGCTTCAAGGCGCTGGGCGGGTCTTACGCGGCGCTGCGGGTGCTGCAGCGGGAGCTGAGCAAGCAGCTGGGCCAGGACGTCAGCCTGGAGGAAATCCGCAAGGGCGCCCACAAGGACGCCTGCGCCGGGATCACCCTGGTCTCTGCCACCGACGGCAACCACGGCCGCTCGCTGGCCTGGGGCTGCCAGCGGTTCGGCGCGCCCTGCCGGATCTACATCCATGCCGAGGTCAGCGAGGGTCGCGCCGCGGCGATGCGCGATCTGGGCGCCGAGGTGATCCGGATCGACGGCGACTATGATGCCTCGGTCCTGCTGGCCAAGAATGAGGCGGAGGAAAACGGCTGGTTCGTGGTTTCCGACACGTCCTGGGAAGGCTACACCGAGCCGCCGCGCGACGTGATGGCCGGCTACAGCGTGATGACCCGCGAGGCCTGCGGCGAGCTGGAGCAGCCCCCGACCCATGTGTTCCTGCAGGGCGGGGTTGGCGGGCTGGCGGCCTCGGTCGCGGCGGCGTTGCGGCAGTTTTACGGTGCGGCATCGCCGCGGGTGGTGATTGTCGAGCCGGAACTGGCGGCCTGCCTGTTCGACAGCGCCAAGGCTGGCAAGGCAACCAATTTCGCCATCAAGGAAGAAACCATCATGGCGGGCCTCTCCTGCGGCGAGCCGTCGGAAATGGCCTGGGAGATCCTGGCCGAAGAAGCCACCGATTTCGTGACCATTCCCGACAGCATCGTGGCCCCCGCAGTGCGGCTGCTGGCCAATGGCGAAACCGGCGATCCGGTGGTGGAGGCCGGCGAAAGCGCGGTGGCGGGGCTGGCGGCGCTGATCGCGGCGTGCAAGTCGCCTGAGATGAAGAAGACACTCGGTCTGGATGAAAGCGCCCGCGTGCTGCTGATCGGTTCCGAGGGGGTCACCGATCCGGCGATCTATGCCGCGATCATGGAAGGCAAGGACCATGTCTGACGCGCCCGCCCGCGGGTTCCCGGACGAGGAGTTTGCAGCCCGTACCGAGAAAGCACAGGCGCTGATGGCGGCGCAGGGTCTGGACGGGCTGTTGCTGCTGACGGAGCCGGAAGTGCGCTATTTCAGCGGCTTCCACACCCTGTTCTGGCAAAGCCCGACCCGGCCCTGGTTCCTGTTTGTGCCGCCCGCGGGCAAGCCCGTTGCCATCATCCCGGAGATCGGCGCCGACCTGATGCGCCGCACCTGGATCGAGGACATCCGCACCTGGAGCGCGCCCGCGCCGCAGGATGACGGCCTCGGCCTGCTGACGGAGCTGCTGTCGCCGATTGCGGCCCGTGGCGGTTCCATCGGTCTGATGAAAGGTCATGAGACCTCTCTGCGGATGCCGCTGGGCGATTATGAGCGGCTGATGGCGGGGCTGCCGGGACTGAAGGTGGCGGATGCCACGCCGCTGGTGCGCAGCCTGCGGATGGTGAAATCCGCCGCCGAGATCGAGAAGCTGCGCCATATCTGCGCCATCGGCTCCCGCACGTTTGCGCGGGTTCCTGAAATCGCTCATGAAGGCCAGCCGTTTGAGGTTCTGTTCCGCGCCTTCCGCCGCGAGGCGCTGGCGCAGGGGGCGGACGATGTGCCCTATCTGGTCGGCGGCGCCGGTCAGGGCGGCTACAGCGACGTGATCTCGCCGCCGACCGGCCGGCCCTTGCAGGCGGGCGACATCGTGATGCTGGACACCGGCGCCACCTGGGACGGCTACTTCTGCGATTTCGACCGCAACTTTGCGATTGGCCGGGCCGATGACCTGTCGCGCCAAGCTTATGACGTGCTGTGGCGGGCAACCGAGGCCGGGATTGCCGCAGCCAAACCCGGTGCCACCTGCCGCGAGCTGTTCCAGGCGATGCAGTCCGTGATCGCCGAAATGGACGATCAGGGCGGCGACGTGGGGCGGCTGGGGCATGGGCTGGGGATGCAGCTGACCGAATGGCCCTCGCACGCCGCGTTTGACGGGACGGTGATCGAGGAAAACATGGTGCTGACGCTGGAGCCCTCGCTGAGCTATGGCGATGGCCGTATCATGGTGCATGAGGAAAACATCGTGGTGCGGGCGGAGGGTGCTGAGCTGCTGACAACCCGCGCCGCCCCCGAGCTGCCGGTAATCTGAAGGAGGCCTTGGGCCATGAAACTGCCCTTTGACACGGATGCAGGCATCGGCACCCGCGCCACGCTGGGTGTGATCGTGCTGGAAACCGACGAGACGCTGGAGCCTGAGTTCGCCCGGATGATGGCGCAGGACGGCGTGGCGCTCTATCACAGCCGCATTCCGATGGTGCCCGAAGTCCGCCCGGAGACGCTGGCGCGGATGCAGGCGGATCTGCCGGACTCTGCCCGGCTGTTTCCGTCCGCACCGGATTTCGACGTGATCGGCTATGGCTGCACGTCTGCGTCAACGGTGATCGGCTCGGCTAGGGTGGCAGCGGCGGTGCAGACCGTGCTGCCCCGGGCCAAGGTCACCGACCCGCTGGCGGCGATCATCGCCGCGGGCCGGGCGCTGGGCGCGGCGCGGCTGGGGTTTGTCACGCCTTATCTGCCGGAAGTCTCGGCGCAGATGCGGCAGAAGCTGGAGGAGGCGGGGTTCGAAATCGCCGGTTTCGGCTCGTTTGAGGAAATGGACGACCGGGTGGTGGCGCGGATCACCGAGGCGGCGATTGCCGCGGCGGCGCAGCAGGTGGCCAGCGCTGCGGACTGCGACGCCATCGTGATCTCCTGCACCAACCTGCGCTGCCTGCGGGTGATCCCGCAGATCGAGGCAGCGGCCGGGGTGCCGGTGGTCTCCAGCAATCAGGCGCTGGCCTGGCACATGCTGCGGCTGGCCGGGATCACGGACCCCCAGCCGCACTTTGGCAGGCTGTTCGCCCGGGGTCTGGCGGCCGGATAGATACATTTTTACGGGAATTGCCAGCTGACAATTCGCGGCAGGCTGTTCCTCCGGGCCGTGCAGTCCACGCTTGAAATCCGCGCCCGGATCATCACAGTTTGACAGCCGAAACCTGACCTGTGCCGTGCAAGGACTCCCGGATGCCTGCCACCCCTCCCCAGAACTGCCCCGCGACCCGCAACGTCCTGTTCATCATCATCGACCAGCTGCGGGCGGATTGCGTGTTCGGGGCGATGGCCAGGCATGTGGAGCTGCCCAGCATCCGCGCCTTCATGCAGGAGGCGGTGTCGTTCCAGCGGCATTACTCGGTGACCAACCCCTGCGGGCCGTCGCGGGCGTCGATCCTGACCGGCCAGTATGCGATGAACCACCGGTCGGTGCGCAATGGCACGCCGCTGCGCCACGACACCCCCAACATCGCCACCGAGATGCGCAAGGCGGGCTATTTGCCGATGCTGTTCGGCTATACCGACACCGCGCAGGACCCGCGCGCCTTTGATGCCAACGACCCGGCGCTGCGCACCTATGAGTTTCCGATGAACGGCTTCCACGAGATGACCGAGATGCGGCTGGAGATGTCCTATCCCTGGCAGTCGCATCTGATGAACCGGGGCTATGAATTTGAAAACTACTGGGATGTCTACAAGCCGGTTTCGCCCGGTGGCGGTGCGCCGCGGCTGAACGATCCGGCGCTTTACGCGGCAGAGGACAGCGATACCGCGTTTCTCACCGACTCCTTCCTGGGCAAGATGGCGGCCTATCACAAGGAGAGCTGGTTCGCGCATCTGACCTATATCCGCCCGCATCCGCCGCTGGTGGCCCCGGCCCCTTATAACACCATGTATGACCCCGCCTCGCTGCCGCTGCCGCAGCGGCTGGACACACCGGAGCAGGAAGGCGCGCAGCACCCGTTCTTTGACCCGGCGCTGCGCAGCAGCACGGCGGCGGGTTTTGTCGAAGGCTTCCCGGATCTGGAGCCGACGGATGACACTATCCGCAGCCTGCGCGCGGTTTACCTGGGCCTTGCCACCGAGGTGGACCATCACGTCGGGCGGGTGATCCAATTCCTCAAGGACACTGGCCAGTATGACAGCACCATGGTGGTGATCACCGCCGACCACGGCGAGATGCTGGGCGACCGGCACGCCTGGGGCAAGATGACGGTCTATGACGCCGCCTATCACACGCCGCTGATCATCCGGATGCCGGGCAACGAGGGCAACGCCGGCGCCTGCGTCTCTCAGATCACCGAGTCGATCGACGTGACGCCGACCATTCTGGACTGGGTGGGGCAGGAGATCCCGAACGCCATGGACGGGCGGTCGCTGCTGCCGCTGTTGCGCGGGGAGGTGCCGCAGGACTGGCGGCAGTATTCCTTCTCGGAGCTGGATTTCTCAGAACCGTTGAAGCCGACGCTGTGGCAGAAGGCGCTGGGCACCACGCCAAGCGACAGCAGCCTGGGGATCCTGCGGGACGGGCGCTTTACCCTGGTGGAGTTTGCCGCCGACCTGCCGCCGATGCTGTTTGATGCCGAAGGGCAGGGGGAGCTGGAGAATGTGGCCGGGCGCCCGGAGTATGCCGCGGATCTGACCCGGCTGACCCGGCTGATGCTGCGGCACCGGATGAAGAATATGGACCACACGCTGTCGCTGGTGTCGATCACCGCGGACGGGGCGCGGTCCGTACCGCGGTTTCAGGCGCCGCGGGGCTGAGCGCAGGCCGGGCCGCCGGCGCGGCGCAAGGCCCGGTCCTGTCCGGAAGCCGGGCCTTGCGCGGTTCACCGGGTCAGATGAACCAGTCTTCGGTCAGCTGATTGCTGGAGCTGATCCCTTTCAGCCAGGCGATTTGCAGCGGATCGCTGCCGCCCTCGCCGTCGGCGTCGTATTGCAGCCAGACCTCTTTGGTGCTGCTCAGGGACAGGCTGCCGCTGGACAGGGCGTCTTCCAGGCTGGTGTCCAGCTCCAGAAGCAGGCCGCTGATATCCAGGGCATCGCCGTCGCCGAGCCTGAAGTCGCGCAGGATGTCGCCTGCGTCTTCGGCAGAGGCGAAGACAAACACGTCCGCATCCGCGCCGCCTTTCAGGATATCGGCCCCGGCGCCGCCTTCCAGCCGGTCGCTGCCGGCGCTGCCGTCAATCATGTCATCGCCGCTGCCGCCGCGGATGGTGTCATTGCCGGCACCGCCATTGATCTTGTCCGCGCCGCCGCCGCCATCGGCGGTGTCATCACCATTGCCGGCGCTGATCTTGTCGTCTCCGTCGCCGCCGATGACTTTGTCGGCGGCCGCTCCGGCCTGGATCGTATCGTTGCCTGCGCCGCCATTGACATTGTCAGCGCCCGCGCCGGTTTCGATCAGATCGCCGCCATTGCCGCCTTTCACCTTATCACGGCCGCTGCCGCTGGTGATCACATCATTTCCGTCGCCGCCGTCCAGCTTGTTGTCGCCGCCGCCAGCCGAGAGGGTGTCATCGCCGAGGCCGCCCTTGATCCTGTCCTTGCCGCTGCCGCTGGTGATCACGTCGTCGCCATCGTCGCCGGAAACCTGGTTGTCGCCATCGCCGGCCGCAATCGTATCGTTTCCGGCGCCGCCCTTGATCCGGTCCCTGCCGCTGCCGCTGGTGATCGAGTCGTGGCCTTCGCCGCCATCGGCCCTGTTGTCGCCATCGCCTGCGGCGATCGTGTCGTTTCCGTCACCGCCGATCAACTGGTCTTTGCCGCTGCCGCTGGTGATCCAGTCGTGGCCCGCGCCGCCATCGGCCTTGTTGAAACCTTCGCCGGCTGACAGGGTGTCATTTCCGTCGCCGCCGATGAACTGGTCTTTGCCGCTGCCGCCGCTGATCGAGTCATCGCCGAGGCCGCCATCGGCCTTGTTGTAGCCGTCGCCGGCGGCAATCGTGTCATTTCCGTCGCCGCCCTTGAGCTGGTCTCTGCCGCTGCCGGTGCTGATCAGGTCATCGCCCAGGCCGCCATCGGCCTTGTTGTAGCCATCGCCGGCTGTAATAGTGTCATTTCCGTCGCCGCCGTCCAGCAGGTCCCTGCCGCTGCCGGTGACGACGGCGTCATCGCCCAGGCCGCCTTCGACCCGGTTGCTGCCGTCGCCGCCGTTGAGGCTGTCGTTTCCGGCGCCGCCGTAGATCTTGTCGCTTCCGCCGCCCGCCAGAAGGGTGTCGTCGCCGTCCTCACCGTACAGCTGGTTCCGGCCCTCACCGCCGTCCAGGCTGTCGCTGCCCAGGCCGCCATACAGTTTGTCGCTGCCGTTGCCGCCGGTCAGGGTGTCGTCGCCGTCCAGGCCGAACAGCTGGTCGTTGCCGTCACGGCCTTCGATCAGGTTGGCGGCGCTGTTGCCGTAGCCCTTGTCAGACGCGCTGCCCAGGATCAGGTTCTCGATCTCCGAGCCCTCGCTGACCGTCAGCGTTTTGGAGCCGATGGTTCCGGGCACGCCGCTTTGCAGGTTGATCGAGGACGTATAGGTCACGGCGCTCAGATCCAGGGTGTCGGTGCCGCCATTGGTGTCGGTGACGGTGCCCAGAACGCTGGTCCAGTTCGGCACAAAGCTGTTGGTGAAGGTATAGATGTTGTCGATGACCTCCGGCGTGGGATCCGGGTCCGGGGTTGGTTCCGGGTCCGGGGTGGGATCCGGGTCCGGGGTTGGGTCCGGGTCCGGTGTGGGCTCCGGATCGGGGTCCGGGGCGGCGGAGATGTTGATGATTTCTGCCGGATCGGCGTTTGCATCAACACCGGCCAGGAACACCAGCAGCGTGCTGCTGCCGTTGTGGGAAATCTTCAGCCAGGAGCCGCCGCTGCCGGCCTGAAGCGAGACGACGCCGTCGGCTGCCGCATCGGTGCCGGTATAGCCGATCTCCTGCAGCAGGGCGCTGACATCGACGCGGTCTCCGGCGGCGAGGCTGAAGTCGGCGATGGAGTCGCCGGACTCGCCCAACTGCCGGTAGACGAAACGGTCGGCGCCCGCGCCGCCGGTCAGGTAATCCGCGCCGGTGCCGCCGATCAGCGTGTCGTTGCCGCCGCCTGCCGAGATCTGATCGTTGCCGGCGCCGCTGTCCAGAACATTGTCCGCGGCGTTGCCGGTGATGCTGTCTATGCCGCTGCCGGTGATGGCGTTTTCGATCACGGTTCCGCTGGCGATGGAGAAGTTGCCGGTCTTGCCATTGAGGCTGGAGAAGGTGCCCGCATTGAGGTTCAGGGTCTGATTGTAGCTGCGCAAGCCGAGGTTGATCACGTCGGTGCCGCCGCTGTCGACAATCGCCACCGCCCAGCCGCCGTTCAGATCCATGCCGAAACGGCCGGTGGTCTGGCCGTCGCCATAGGTGGTGTCGCCGGTTTCCACGTTTACAGGCGTGCCATAGAGATGGTGGACCGCAGCGATATCGGCCAGCTGCGCCGTCGCCAGATAGGCAAAGGAGGCATCGACGGCAGTGTTTTCGGACTGGCTGAAGTAGGACATGATCGACATTTGCCAGCTGTCATTGGCAAAATGCGCGTCGGAACCGTAGCTGGCGCTGCCGTTGTAGTTGCCGGTGTGGCCCAGGCCCAGGGCGTGGCCGATCTCGTGGATGTAGGTCTGCAGGTAGTAGTTGCCGTAGGCGGACCAGCCGTCGTCCACATTGATATGCGAGCTGAGAATGGTGCCGTTGCTGACGGTGGAGCTGGCGTAGGCGCCGGAGTTGTTGTCGTCAAAGGTGATCTTGGCGCTGCCGGTGGTCTCGGTAAACTCGATCCCGGTCAGCGCGGTCCAGCTTTCCAGCGCCTTGCGGGCGGTCTCCTTGCCGGTTGAATTCAGCCCGCTGAGGTTGACCGTCAGCTGCCCGCCGGTTTGCACATCAAAGGAGCGCTGGGTGCGGCCGGTATCCTGCCAGAAGCCCTGGTACAGATACTGGGCGATCTGGTCGACCGTATACGTCGGCTTGCCGCCGGCATCGCCGGTGCCGGTGCCAGAGCCGCTGCTGCCGGTGGCTTCGGGAATTCTGTGATTGGCTTGACCGCAATATTCACACATGACCGTGCTCCAAACTAGCTCCTTGGTTTAAAGGGGGAATTCGGTTTGCCCGACCAGGTGGCCGGCAAAGTCCGCAATGCTGTCCGCGGTCAGATGACCGTCCATGACCGACTGTTCGATGGCCGGGCCCTGGCCGGACCGGCCATCGCGGTGCTGCCACTCCAGGTATCCAGAAATCCAGTCGGCGGTCTGGGAGTGCCCGACATAGCGCAGGGTCAGATCGGCGGGGCCGGTCTGACCGTCCGCAGCGGAGACAGCCGCGCCGGGAAATCTTTCGCTCAACGCGCCGGCCAAGGCGTCGCACAGTGGCTGCTGCAAAGCTTTGCCGCAGTGCAGCTCAATGCTTTGCACCGGGCCGCCAAGCGCGGCGGAGCCGGTGACCAGCAGCCAGATTGCGGCAGAACAGCCGGAAAGGGTCCCGGGTGAAATCATGGAATCGCTCGCTCAGACGGTTGAAGGATCAGGTTCAGTCCCGCGCCGTTCTGGCTGCCCTGTCAGGTCTAGCGGCGGATTCGGGCGAAAAGACGGCCGGGATCCGGGCAATATTTATACGGCGTTAACCGGCGTTAACCCTTTGCTACGCGGGCCTGCACGAACGCGCGTCTTGCCCGGGGTTGCGACTGTTTTTGCAAATCATTCTCAATTTCGTTGACAGTTGCGAATGATTTGCAATAACGATGCTGCAAAGACATCTTCAAGAACGGAGAATCGAATGCTTTCGAACCTGCTCAAGACGGTTTCCGCCGCCGCGATTGCGGCCGCTGCCGCCAGCGCTGCCATGGCCGAAGACAAGATGAAGGTGGTCACCACTTTCACCGTGCTGGCTGATATGGCGGCCAATGTGGCAGGCGATGCCGCAGAAGTCGTCTCGGTCACCAAGCCGGGCGCAGAGATCCACGGCTATGAGCCGACACCGCGCGACATCGTGCGGGCGTCCGATGCCGACCTGATCCTGTGGAACGGCATGAACCTGGAGCTGTGGTTTGAACAGTTCCTGTCGAACCTGAAGGACGTGCCGTCGGTGACCCTGACCGATGGCATCGACCCGATCCCGATCGCGGCCGGCTCTTACGAGGGCAAGCCTAACCCGCATGCCTGGATGGGTCTGGATAACGCGCTGATCTATATCGACAACATCGTCGAAGCCTTTGCCGAGCACGACCCGGAAAACGCCGCGGTCTATGTCAAGAACGCGGGCGAATACAAGGACAGGCTGCGCGCCACCATCGAGCCGCTGCGCCGGGCCATCGCGGAGATCCCCGAGGACAAACGCTGGCTGGTGACCTGCGAAGGCGCCTTCAGCTATCTGGCGCGCGATTTCGGCATGAAGGAGCTGTACCTGTGGCCGATGAACGCCGATCAGGTCGGCACCCCGCAGCAGGTGCGTTCGGTGATCGACGGCGTGCGCGCCAACGACATCCCGGTGGTGTTCTGCGAAAGCACCGTGAACACCGCCCCGGCGGAGCAGGTGGCGCGGGAAACCGGCGTGGCCTATGGCGGGGAGCTCTATGTCGACTCCCTCAGCGAGGCGGACGGCCCGGTGCCGACCTATCTGGACCTGCTCAAGGTCACCTCTCAGACCGTGGCCCGCGGTTTGACCGAAGTGACCAATTAAGACCGCATTTTCGCATATCCAAAGAGCCCCGCAGCGCAAGTTGCGGGGCGTTTCATTTCACAAAGCACAATTTCTGTGTGTAACTCTGCAGGACAGCCCATGCTTGATGCCAGCGAGACCCACATCATGAACACCAGCGCCGCAGCTGCGGAGGGCGGGATTGCCGCCAAGAACGTCACGGTGACCTACCGCAACGGCCATACAGCGCTGTGGAACGCCAGCTTTGACATTCCCCGCGGCACCGTGACTGCGCTGGTCGGGGTCAATGGCGCGGGCAAATCGACCCTGTTCAAGGCGATCATGGGCTTTGTCCCGGCCGCGCAGGGCGAAATCCGCATCCTCGGCATGTCCGTGAAGGACGCGCTGCGCAAGAACCTGGTCGCCTATGTGCCGCAGTCGGAGGAGGTCGACTGGGCCTTTCCGGTGCTGGTCGAAGACGTGGTGATGATGGGCCGCTACGGCCACATGGGGTTTCTGCGCCGGCCCAAGGAGGCCGATCATGAGGCCGTCGATCAGGCGCTGCGCCGGGTGAACATGCAGGATTTCCGCCACCGCCAGATCGGCGAGCTGTCCGGCGGCCAGCGCAAACGGGTGTTCCTGGCCCGCGCCCTGGCGCAGGACGGGCAGGTGATCCTGCTGGACGAGCCCTTTACCGGCGTGGACGTGAAGACCGAGGAGCAGATCATCGCCCTTCTGCGCGAGCTGCGCGACGAGGGCCGGGTGATGCTGGTTTCCACCCATAACCTGGGCAGCGTGCCGGAATTCTGCGACCGCACGGTGCTGGTCAAGGGCACGGTGCTGGGGTCCGGCCCGACCGAGACCACCTTTACCCGCGAAAACCTGGAACACGCCTTTGGCGGCGTGCTGCGCCATTTCACCCTGGGCGGCCAGGCGCTGCACGACGACGGCGACACCCGCGAGGTCACCATCCTGACCGATGACGAGCGCCCCTTTGTCCAGTACGGCGAAAAGACCCAGACGAGCGACAGCAAGCGCGAGGACGGGAGCCAGCAATGATGGACTATCTGCTGGAGCCGTTCACCTACGGCTATATGACCAACGCGATGTGGGTCTCGGCGCTGGTTGGCGGCGTCTGCGCCTTCCTGTCGTCTTATCTGATGCTCAAGGGCTGGTCGCTGATCGGCGATGCGCTCTCGCATTCGGTGGTGCCGGGGGTGGCGGGGGCCTATATCCTGGGCCTGCCGTTCGCGCTGGGCGCCTTTATCGCCGGCGGGCTGGCGGCGGGGGCGATGCTGTTCCTGTCGGAACGGTCCGGATTGAAGGTCGATGTGATCATTGGACTGATCTTCACGTCCTTCTTCGGGCTGGGCCTGTTTATCGTGTCGATCAGCCCGATGTCGGTCTCGGTGCAGACCATCACCATGGGCAATATCCTGGCGATCACGCCGGAGGACACGCTGCAGCTGGCGATCATCGGCTTTGTGTCGCTGGCGGTGCTGCTGGCCAAGTGGAAGGACCTGATGGTCACCTTCTTTGATGAAAACCACGCCCGCACCATCGGGCTGCGTCCCGGATTGCTGAAGGCGGTGTTCTTTGTGCTGCTGTCGGCCTCTGTCGTGGCGGCGATGCAGACCGTGGGGGCGTTTCTGGTGATTGCCATGGTGGTGACGCCGGGGGCGACCGCCTATCTGCTGTGCGACCGCTTTCCGCGGCTGATCATGGTTTCCGTATTCATCGGCGCGGCCACCAGTTTCTTCGGGGCCTATGCCAGTTATTTCCTGGATGGAGCCACCGGCGGCATCATCGTGACGCTGCAGACCCTGATCTTCCTGATCGTGTTTGTCTTTGCCCCGAAACACGGGCTGCTGGCGGCCAAGCGCAGGGCGCGCGAGGCGCTGAAGCGCGGCCCCGCCGCACAACAGAGGGCCGTGTGATGGACCTTGATACATTGCTGATGCCATTTCAGTTCGCGTTCATGCAGAACGCCTTTCTGATTTCCCTGATCGTGTCGGTCCCAACGGCGCTGCTGTCGTGCTTTCTGGTGATGAAGGGCTGGGCGCTGATGGGGGATGCGGTCAGCCACGCGGTGCTGCCGGGGATCGTGCTGGCCTATGTGCTGGGCTTCCCGCTGATCATCGGCGCCTTTGCCGCCGGTATGCTGTGTGCGGTGGCAACCGGGTTTTTGTCCGGCAACAGCCGGGTCAAGCAGGACACGGTGATGGGGGTGGTGTTCTCGGGCATGTTCGGGCTTGGCATCGTGATGTACGTGGGGCTGGAGACCAACGCCCATCTGGATCACATCCTGTTCGGCAATATGCTGGGGGTGGAGCCGGATGAGCTGTGGACGGCGGGCATCATCTCGCTGGCGGTGGGTGCGGCGCTGGTGCTGAAGTGGAAGGACCTGCTGCTGCACAGTTTCGACCCGGCGCAGGCGCAGGCCTGCGGCCTGCCGGTGACGGTGCTGCATTACGGGCTGCTGGCGGCCTTGTCGCTGACCATCGTGGCGACGCTGTCTGCGGCGGGGCTGATCCTGGCGATCGGGCTGCTGATCGCGCCGGGGGCGGTTGCCTTCCTGGTGGGGCGCAAGTTCAGCACGATGCTGTGGCTCTCGGTTCTGGTCTGCATGTTCTCGATGCTGGCGGGCACCTATGCCAGCTTCTTCCTCGACAGCGCGCCGGCGCCGACCATCGTGCTGATCCTGACCATTCTGTTTGTGCTGGCCTTTGTGCGGCGGCTGTACCTGACGCATCGCAGGTCGATGAAGCGCGCCATGGACTCCTCCGGCGCCGCGTGAGTCACGCGGTTCCGGGCTTGGCCATCTCCAACAGCCACTGCCGCACCAGTTCCGCGTTGGGAACCAGATCCTGGGTTTTGGACCACACCAGATAGAACCCTGCCCCGGTGGTCCAGGACCATTCCTTGCGGGCGGCCAGCAGGCCCTGCTTGATCAGCGGCTCGGTCACATGCTGCCAGCCAAAGGCAAAGCCCTCGCCCGCAATCGCCGCCTGCAGCACCAGCGCGTAGTCGTTGAGGCGCATGCCCGCGGCGGGCGGGCGGCCGGTGACGCCGAAATGTTCAAACCATTGCTGCCATCTGGGGCGCTCGCGGACCGGTTCCTCCAGATGGATCAGCCGTTCGTGCAGCAGGTTCGGCACCGTCGCCAGATTGACCGCCGAGGCCATCACCCGCGGGCTGGCAACGGGAAAGATCACCTCAGGCGCGATCAGGGCGGAATGGCAGTCCGGCCAAGTGCCGTTGCCGCGGCGCACCGCCAATGAGATGCCTTCGGTATTGATGTCCGGCTCCCGGTCTGAGCTTTGCAGGCGCAGGTCGATATCCGGGTGCGCCTCATGCAGCCGGGTCAGTCTAGGCATCACCCAGTAGTATGCAAAAGCGGAGGAGCAGTTGAGCGTTACGTGGTCATTGCGCCCGAACTGCCGCACCGCCTTGGCGGAGGAGAGGATGTCCTCCAGCGCTTTGGACACATCGGTGTAAAGCCGCATGCCTGCGCCGGTCAGCTCCACCTTGCGGTGGCCGCGGCGGAACAAAATAACGCCCAACGATGCTTCCATCTGCTTGATCGCGGCGCTGACGGCCGGCTGCTGGACGTTCAGTTCCTCAGCCGCGCGGGTGAAGGAGGCGTGCCGTGCGGCGGCTTCAAACACGATCAGGTGGCGGGGGCTGGTGAGGAGTTTCCACAGGTCTTGCATAACTCTGAATTATCCAAATCATCAGATTTTTCAACCGTCACAACGCAGGCCGCGGACCGTATCGTTACGCAGCTTTTGACGACTGGAGACCCCCATGGCCCGACGCGCCCGCGCATCCCGCGACAGAAACACCGCCCCCGCGGGCGCTCCGGCATCGCCCTTTATCCGGCGGAGCCTGCCGTTCTTTGACGTGCTGGACGAGGAGAAGCTGGCCCGGCTGGAAGCCCAGGTTGACTGGATCTTCGAGGAGGTCGGCATTGCCTTCCGCGACGACCCGGAAGCGCTCAGGATCTGGAGAGAAGCGGGCGCCAGGATCGACGGCGACACGATCCGCGCGGATGCGCAGTGGATCCGCTCCCTGTGTGCCAAGGCGCCGCGGCAGTTCACCCAGCTGGCCCGCAACCCGGCGCGGTCCGTCACCATTGGCGGCACCAATCAGGTGTTTGCGCCGATCTATGGCGCGCCGTTTGTGCGCGATCTGGAGGGCGGGCGGCGCTATGGCGATATGGCGAGCTTCGAGAAGCTGGTGAAGCTCACCTATATGCATCCGAACCTGCATCACGGCGGGTTTGTGATCTGCGAACCCTGCAACGTGCCGGTGAGCAAGCGCCATTTCGACATGCTGTTTGCTCATATGACGCTGAGCGACAAACCGCATCTGGGTGCGATCACTGAGATGTCCCGGGCGCAGGACAGCGTCGACATGGCGGAGATCGTCTTTGGCAAGGACGTCATGGACGAAAACTGCGTGATCATGGGCAATGTGAACACCAATTCGCCGCTTTTGGTAGACAAGGTGGTGACCGAGGCGGTGCGCACCTATTGCGCCCGAGGGCAGGGAATTATCGTTGTGCCGTTTATCCTTACGGGCGCGATGGGGCCGGTCTCCACCGCCGCCTCAGTCGCGCAGGCGATGGCAGAGGCGATGATGGTCTGCGCCTTTACCCAGATCGTCCGGCCCGGCGCGCCGTTTGTGCTGGGCAACTTCCTGTCGTCGATGTCGCTGAAATCCGGCGCGCCGACATTTGGGATGCCGGAGCCGGTGGTCTCCAACTACGCCATCGGCCAACTGGCGCGCCGGGCCGGGCTGCCGTTGCGCTGCGGCGGGTCGCTGACGGCCTCCAAGATCGAGGACGCGCAGGCGGCTTACGAGAGTGCAGACTCGATGCATTCCACCATGCTGGCCGGCGCCAATTATGTGCTGCATTCGGCGGGCTGGCTGGAAGGCGGTCTGTGCACCGGGTTCGAGAAGCTGATCATGGATGCGGACCGGCTGGGGTCCTACCAGAAGGTGCTGAGCCAGGGGCTGGACACCAGCGACGAGGCGATGGCGCGCGATGCCTACGCCGAGGTGGCGCCGGGCGGGCATTTCCTGGGGTCCGGGCACACTATGCGCAACTACCAGACGGCCTTCTACGAACCGAAGCTCAGCGACAGCGAGAATGTCGAAAGCTGGGAAGAGGGCGGTTCCAAGGACATGCGCCAGCGCGCCTATGACCGCTGGAACCAGATGCTGGACCAGTACGAGGCGCCGCCGATGGACGAGGCGGTGAAAGAGGAACTGGCCGCCTATGTCGCCCGCCGCAAAGAGGAGATCCCGGATGCGTGGTACTGAGGTAAGGAATTCTTCACCCATTTCTCCAGCTTATGCAGGACGGGCCGGATTGCCCCGGCACCCCCTGTGCACCCCGCGTACACCCCCTGTGCACCCCCTGGGTGCCATTTGCCGCAATTCCTGCGCTTTGCCCCGGACCTGAGGACAAATCCATGTCAGACAATTTTGCTCAATCGACGCTCAACATCCACAAGGAGGAGAGCACCGGCGACAAGAAGCTGCCGAGCCACGCCAAGGCGGTGATCATCGGCGGCGGTGTGGTTGGCTGCTCGATCCTGTTCCACCTGGCCAAGTTCGGCTGGAAGGACGTGGTGCTGCTGGAACGTGACGAGCTGACCTCCGGCTCCTCCTGGCACGCGGCGGGGCAGATCCATACCATCAGCTCGGACCCGAACATCTCGCGCCTGCAATCCTACACCATTGATCTGTACAAGGAGATCGAGGAGACCTCGGGCCATTCCGTGGGTTTGCACATCACCGGCGGGTTTTATCTGGCGTCGAACAAGACCTGGTATGACTACCTCAAGCGGGAGCGGTCCAAGGCGCGTTACATGGGCCTTAACCAGGAGTTCATCAGCCCCAAGGAAGTGGCCGAGCGCCATCCGCTGATTGATCCGAAACACTACCACGCGGCGCTTTGGGATGATCAGGATGGCGATCTGGACCCCTCAGGCGCGACCTATGCATTCGCCAAGTCGGCCAAGGTGCATGGGGCGCAGTATTTTACCCACACGCCGGTGACTGCGACCACCCAGCGCGCCGACGGCAGCTGGGATGTGACCACGCCGCGCGGGGTGATCAATGCCGAGCATATCGTGAACTGCGGCGGCCTGTGGGCGCGTGAGGTCGGCCACATGCAGGGCGTCAACCTGCCGGTGCAGCCGATGGAGCACCATTACCTGATCACCGACAAGATCGATGCGGTGGCCAACCACCCGACCCGCCTGCCGGCCGGGATCGACTATGAGGCGAACATCTATTTCCGGCAGGAGCGGCAGGGGATGCTCTTGGGCACCTATGAGCCGAAGGGCACGCCCTGGAAGGTGGGCGGCACGCCGTGGGATTTCGGGCATGAGCTGCTGCAGCCGGATCTGGACCGGATTGCCGACCGTCTGGAGATGTCGTTTGAGCGCATCCCGGCCATCGGTGAGGCGGGCATCAAGGATATGATCAACGGGCCGTTCACATTCGGCCCCGATGGCAACCCGATGATCGGGCCGGTGCCGGGCATGAAGAACTATTGGTGTGCGGTGGGCGTCATGGCGGGCTTCTGCCAAGGCGGCGGCGTGGGCCTGACTATGGCGGAGTGGATGATCGACGGCGAGCCGTCCATCGACGTCTGGGCGATGGACGTGGCGCGGTTTGGCGAGTTTGCGACGCCCGACTGGGGTACCGTGAAATCGACCGAGAACTATGAGCGCCGGTTTGTGATGACCTTCCCGAACGAGACGCTGCCGAAGGGGCGGATGCAGAAGACGACTGCTCTGTACGACCGGCTGGTCGCCAAGGGTGCGCGGATGGGGCAGGGGTTTGGCTTGGAGAACGCGCTGTGGTTTGCCGACGGGCCGGAGGATGCGCATGAGGAGCCGACATTCGAGCGCAACCGCTCGCATGATTACGTTGCGCGCGAGGTGAAGGCGGTGCGCGAGGCCGTGGGCGGCATCGAGGTTGCCAACTTTGCCAAGCATGAGTTCAAGGGCGCAGGCGCGCGGGCCTATCTGGACCGGGTGCTGGCGGGGTATGTGCCGAAACCGGGCCGCCTGACGCTGACGCCGATGCTGACGCCGAAGGGCAAGCTTTATGGCGATCTGACCGTGGCCTGCCTGGGTGAGGAGCATTTCATGCTGTTCGGCTCCGGCGCCATGCAGGAGGCGCACCGCCGCTGGTTCGAGAAGGATCTGCCCGAGGATGTGTCCTATCAGAACGTCTCCGACGACTGGCACGGCATCGCGCTGTCGGGTCCGAAATCGCGGCAGCTGCTGCAGCGGATCACCCGCGAGGATGTCTCTGCCGAGGCGTTCAAGTTCCGCGACCTGCGCCAGACTTTCGTGGGCGGGGTGCCGGTGATCCTGAACCGGATCAGCTTCTCCGGCGAGCTGGGCTATGAGATCTACTGCAAGCCGCAGTACCTGCTGCGCCTGGCGGAATCGGTGGAGGAGGCGGGCGCGGATCTGGGCTACCGCTGGTACGGGGCGCGGGCGCTGATGTCGATGCGGCTGGAGAAGGGCTGGGGCGTGTGGACGCTGGATTTCCGCCCGGATTTCGACGCGGCGGAAAGCGGCATGGAGGCCTTCATCAACTGGAAGAAGGATTTCGTGGGCAAGGCCGCTGCGCTGAAGGCCCGCGAGGCCGGGCCGAGCCGCAAGCTGGTCACCATGACCATCGGTGTGGACGGCATTGATGTGTCGGGCGACGAGGCGATCCTGAAGGATGGCGCGGCGGTGGGCTACATCTCCTCCGGCGGCTATGCGCATCACGCACAGGCGTCGATGGCGATGGGTTATGTCTCGGCAGAGCACGCCGCGGCCGGCACCAGGCTGCAGGTCGAGATCCTGGGCGAGATGTACGACGCCGAGGTGCTGGGCGCGCCGGTCTACGACGCCAATGGCGCCAATATGCGCGCCTGATCAAAGCGGGGGCGGATACCATGACCCAATCCATGCGGACGCTCCCCGAAGCGGCCCGGGCCGTGCCGGCCTGCCGCTGCATCTTCCTGCTGCTGCCGACCTTCTCGCCGCTGGACCTGTCCAGCGCAGTGGCAGCGCTGGAGGCGGCGAACAGTTACGGCGGGACCGCGCGCTATGCCTGGCGCGTGGTCAGCGGGGACGGGCTGGCGGTCACTGCGCCCAACGGGCTGAGGGTGGCGGTGGACGGCGGCCTGCCGGAGCTGGCGCGGGGCGACATGGTGTTTGTCTGCGGCGGCCAGGGCGTGGAGCCGGGCATCCCGCTGAAGGTGCTGGGCTGGCTGCGCAAGGCGCAGCGCATGGGGCTGGTGATGGCGGCCCTGGGCGGTGGTGTCATGGCGCTGGCGCGGGCGGGCCTGCTGTCGGGGCGCCAGGCGTCCGCCCATTGGGCGCAGCGCGCCACGCTGGCCGAAATGCACCCGGATGTGGAGGTCCGGACCTCGCTGTTCACCGTGGAGGGGAAGCTGATCACCTGCGCCGGCGGCACGGCCACGGCGGACATGATGCTGGACCTGATTGCGGACCGTCACGGCGGCGATGTGGCGACGGCGGCGGCGGATCTGATGGTCTGTTCCGCCGCGCGCAAGGGCAGTCAGGACCAGACGGTGTCCGAGTTCGGGCGGACGGGCGTGCGGCATGAAAAACTGGCCGCGGCCCTGAGCCTGATGCGCAGCAATCTGGAGGAGCCGCTGACCCCGGGACGCATCGCCGGTCTGGTCGGCCTGTCGGTGCGCCAGCTGGAGCGGCTGTTCTCCAAGTATCTGCAGACCACGCCCAAGGTCTATTACACCCGGCTGCGGCTGGACTACGCGCGCAGCCTGCTGCTGCAGACCAATATGCGGATCATCGACATCGCGCTGGCGTCGGGGTTCAACAGCCAGACCCATTTCGCCAAGGTCTACCGCCGCTATTCCGGCAAGCCGCCGCATCAGGAGCGGCCGTTCTAGGCGGATCCGCGGCAGGCGGCCGGGCGGAAGGGCCGCCCGGCCAAGGGGGTGCGCAGGGGGCTGTCAGAGACCGAGGTCGCTGAGGCCGGGGTGGTCTGCCGGGCGCGGGCCCTGCGGCCAGTGAAACAGGCGCGCGTCCCCGGTGATCTTCAGATCGTTGATCGAGGCGAACCGGTGCGCCATGCGGCCATCCTCCGCAAATTCCCAGTTTTCGTTGCCGTAGGAACGGTACCACTGGCCGGATGCATCGTGCCACTCGTAGGCGTAGCGCACGGCGATACGGTTGCCGTCAAAGGCCCAGAGCTCCTTGATCAGCCGGTATTCCAGTTCTCGGTCCCATTTGCCGGCCAGAAACGCCTGCACCGCGTCGCGGCCCTGGGGGAAATCGGTGCGGTTGCGCCATTTGGTGTCCAGAGTATAGGCCTGGGCCACGGCCTCGGGGTTGCGGCTGTTCCAGCCATCTTCGGCGGCGCGGACCTTGGCAATGGCGGTGCTGCGCGTGAAAGGCGGCAGCGGGGGGCGGGGAGCTTCTGTCATGTTTATTTACCGATCTGTTAAGTTATATGGGGCAAAGTGAACAGATCGGTAAAGGGATTCAAGGCCAAAGACAGGTTTCTGTCCGCACAGATGCGTGAGCCGTTCCAGTTCCTGGAGAAAGTTATTTTCTTTTCGTTGGTTAGCTTGACGTTTGTTGCGAAAATATTATTAACTGATCGGTGCAGAAATAGCCCCGCTGGAGGTGCAATGAGGCCGAACAAACGTGGCGAGCTGGTCCGGAAAGCCTTGGATCTGTTCTATGGGAACGGCTTTCACGCCACCGGCATGGACCTGGTGGCGGCGGAGACCGGGGTGTCGAAAACCTCGATCTACAAGCACTTCCGCTCCAAGGAGGAGCTGATCCTGGCGGTTCTGAAACTGCGGGACGAGGATTTCCGCACCTGGCTTTATACACGGCTGGAGGCGCGGGCGGATACCCCGCGCGGCCAGCTGGAGGCGCTGTTTGACGTGCTGCAGGAATGGTTCGAACAGCCCGGGTTTCAGGGCTGCATGTTTATCAAGGCCAGCGCCGAGTATCAGTCGCCGGACGATCCGATCAACCTGCAGTCGGCAGACCACAAGCAGGTGCTGCAGGCGCATTTCGCGCATCTGGCGGCCGGGGCCGGGGCCAGTGATCCGGACGCGCTGGCGCGGCAGCTGATGGTGCTGAAGGAGGGCGCGATTGTGCTTGCCGCCCTGACCCATAGCAGCGCCCCGGCCCGGGATGCCCGCGCCGCTGCTGCGGCGCTGATCGAGCAGGCAATCGGCTAGCCTTAAGGCGGTTTGCCGGCCTGCGCGCAACACTTGCCCTGTCTGCGCGTCAGCCCGCGCTGCGCGGGATGGCGGCTGCTGCGGCAATCCTGTACCATCGCGGACAGAAATGCCAACGGAGTACGGGCCGAATGACCCCATTTTCCATCGCGGGCATCCAAATGCACGTGGACGCGCTGCATTCGAATGTCGACGCAATGATACACCGGATCGACGTGCTGATGGCGCGCTTTCCCTGGACGCAGATGGCCGTGTTCAGCGAACTGGCGCCCTACGGGCCGCTGACCAAATATGCGCAGCCGCTGCACAATGAGGCGATTGAGCGGTTTTGCGCCGCGGCGGTGAAACACGGGATCTGGGTGGTGCCCGGGTCGATGTTCGAGATCACGGACGCCGGCAAGATCTACAACACCTCCTCGGTGATCAATCCGCAGGGCGAGGTGGTGGCGGTCTACCGCAAGATGTTCCCGTTCCGCCCGTATGAGCAAGGCGTGGAAGCGGGCACGGATTTCTGCGTGTTCGACATTCCCGACGTGGGCCGGTTCGGCCTGTCGATCTGCTATGACATCTGGTTCCCGGAAACCACCCGCCAGCTGACCAGCCAGGGGGTCGAGGTGCTGCTGCATCCGGTGCTGACCGGGACGGCGGACCGGGATGCCGAACTGTCCATCGCCCGGGCCACAGCGGCGCAGTTCCAGTGTTTTGTCGTCGATGTGAACGGGCTGGGCGCCGGGGGCGTGGGGCAGTCCTGCATCATTGATCCGTCGGCCACGGTGCTGCACCAGTCGGGCCGCCATGAGGACATGTTCCCGCTGGAGCTGGATCTTGACCAGGTGCGCCGCCAGCGCGAGGTCGGCCTGAAGGGGCTGGGCCAGGTGCTGAAAAGCTTCCGCGACCGGGAGGCGGATTTCCCGGTATACGACCGCACCAGCGGGGCGGATGCTTACCTGCATACGCTGGGGCCGCTGGAGATTCCGGTGCAGGGCTCGCAGGCGGGCCTGAATGCCCGCGCGCCGGGCGACGGCGCAAACGGGTTTGCCGAATTGCATTCGATACACTACGCTGAAAGAAAAGCAGGCGGTTGATCAGTCTCATTTCTTAGTAGCCAGAGCCTTTTGATCTCCCGCCGATAACCAGGATGGGAGGTGCACATGCAAGTAATGGGCGACTATTACTCGGCGATCCAGCTGCGTCACGATCAGTGGACAACGCTGAGGGAAGTGACCGAAGCCCTGGCCAGTGCCCGAAAACCCAAACGTGAAGCAGCGCTCGTGACGAATGTCCGGGCGCTGTTTGATTTACTGGGTCCGATTGAGACCTATTGGGCCTTTCCCGGTGTGCAGGCCTTTGAGCAGATACGGCGCCAGTTCGAGCACGGCAATTACGCTGATGTGGCGTTTTCCGTCCAGCGCATCTGCCGGGCCTTGTCCACCGGCGCCTACCGGCGGCGGCATGTGCCGCTGGATCGCGACTCGGCGGATGCGGACGAGCATGAGGACGAGGTCATCCAGCCGCCCGAGGCGCGGGCCTTGGCCAAGCCTTATTTCGAGGTGCTGGTGGTCGACAACGTCAACGAGCATCAGGAGCGCTGGCTGCACAGCAACTTCAAGAAGATGCGCCGCCCGGAAGATCCGTTCCATTATGAAACCGTGGTGGTGCCCAGCCTGCAGGACGCGCTGATCGGGATCCTGTTCAACTATAACATTCAGGCGATTGTGGTGCGGCCGGGCCTCAAGTTCGACTCGAAGATGGAGATGTCGCTTCTGACCCGCTACCTGGACTGGGCCGGCGGCACCGAGGGCATCGAGGCGGTCCGTTCGCTTGACCATGGCCCGGCGCTGTGCCGGCTGGTGGCGAATGTCCGGCCGGAACTGGATGCCTATCTGGTCACCGACCGCTCGGTCGAAGAGATCGCCGGCCATGATCTGGGGATCTGCCGCCGGGTCTTTTACAATCAGGAAGATTTCATGGAGCTGCACCTCAATATCTTGAGGGGGGTGCAGGCGCGCTACAAGACGCCGTTCTTCACGGCGCTGGTGGAGTATTCCAAACAGCCGACCGGCGTCTTTCACGCAATGCCGATCAGCCGCGGCAAGTCGGTTTCGCGCAGCCACTGGATTCAGGACATGGGGGCGTTTTACGGCTCCAATATTTTCCTGGCCGAGACCTCTGCCACCTCCGGCGGGCTGGACAGCCTGCTGGAGCCGCACGGGCCCATCAAGCAGGCGCAGGAACAGGCCAGCCGCGCCTTCGGGTCGAAACAGACGTTCTTTGCCACCAACGGCACCTCCACCTGCAACAAGATCGTGGTGCAGGCGCTGGTGCGGCCCGGCGATATCGTGCTGGTGGACCGCGACTGCCACAAGTCGCACCATTACGGGCTGGTGCTGGCGGGCGCGCAGGTGGTCTATCTCGACAGCTATCCGCTGAATGAATACTCGATGTATGGCGCGGTGCCGCTGCGGGAGGTCAAGCACATGCTGCTGCACCTCAAGGCGCAGGGCAAGCTGGACCGGGTGCGGATGCTGTTGCTGACCAACTGCACCTTTGACGGCATCGTCTACAACGTCGAGCGGGTGATGGAGGAATGCCTGGCGATCAAGCCGGACCTGATCTTCCTGTGGGACGAGGCCTGGTTCGCCTTTGCCCGGTTCAGCCCGCTGTACCGGCAGCGCACCGCGATGAACGCCGCCAATGTGCTGCGCGAGCGGCTGCGCAGCGACGCCCATGCCAGAGCCTGGGAGGAGCAGCAGAAGCAGCTGAAGGATGCCAGCGAGGAGGAGTGGCTGAACACCCGGCTGCTGCCGCCGCCCGACGCGCGGGTGCGGACCTATGCCACTCAGTCCACCCACAAGACGCTGACCTCGCTGCGGCAGGGGTCGATGATCCACGTGAATGACCAGGATTTCAAAGGCGAAGTGGAGGTGAGTTTCCACGAAGCCTACATGACCCATACCTCGACCTCGCCGAATTACCAGATCATTGCCTCGCTGGACGTGGGGCGGCGGCAGGTGGAGCTGGAGGGGTTCGAATTCGTCCACCGGCAGGTGGAGGCGGCGATGGCGATGCGGCGGGCGATCATGACGCATCCGCGGCTGAGCAAGTATTTCAGGATCCTCACCGCCGCCGACATGATCCCAAGCAAGCACCGCGAAAGCGGGCTGGAAAGCTATTACGATCCCGAGCGCGGCTGGTCGGATGTCTGGGACAGCCTGGTGCATGACGAGTTCGTGCTGGACCCGACCCGGGTGACGCTGGCGGTGGGCGGCACCGGCTGGGACGGCGACACCTTCAAGACACAGATCCTGATGGACAAATACGGGATCCAGATCAACAAGACCTCGCGCAACACGGTGCTGTTCATGACCAACATCGGCACCACGCGGTCTTCGGTGGCCTATTTGATCGAGGTTCTGGTGGAAATTGCCACCGATCTGGACGAATTGCTGGATGATGCCTCGATGATGGAAAAGCGCGGCTTCGAGAAGCGGGTGTCGAACCTGATGCACGACCTGCCGCCGCTGCCCGACTTCAGCCGCTTTCACGACGCTTTCCGCTCTGCTCCGGAAACGCCCGAGGGGGACATCCGCTCGGCGTTTTTCCTGAGCTATGAGGAAAACAATTGCGACTATCTGGAGCTGGACGGCTCGATCAAGGCGGCGATGGAAAGCGGCCAGGAGGTGGTCTCAGCCTCTTTCATCATCCCGTATCCGCCGGGATTTCCGATCCTGGTGCCGGGGCAGGTCGTAAGCCAGGAGATCCTGGCCTTCATGCGGGCCTTGGACGTCAGCGAAATCCACGGCTACCGGGCCGACCTGGGGCTGCGCGTGTTCACCGAGGAGGCCCTGAAACAGCAGGCCAAGGCCAATCAGGCGCGGCTGAAGCTGAACGCCGCCCGGCACAAGATTTTCTGAAGGGAGAAATAAGGCATGCCATCTGCAGCACTGAAAAATATCTCTGAAATACGCCGGCACTTTCACCGCAACGAAGACCCTGTGTATTTCGTCTCGGCAACCAATTTCAACCTGCTGGGGCTGGATGAATGGTGCAAGAATTTCAAATACATATGTTACATTGACTGCTATGGCGGCAAGCACCCCAACGTGTTCTGCCCGTCCGAGCAGCCGCACGCCGAATTCCAGTCGATCGAGGATATCAACAACTACCTTCTGCAGCACAAGGAGGTGGTCGAATGGATCAAGGGGCGCGGCGGCAAGCCCAAGTTTGTGTTCCTGATGTTCGACGAGGAGACCGAGCGCCTGGCCAAGGAACTGGGCGGCGAGGTCTGGTTCCCCAGCGCCAAGCTGCGCCAGAGCATGGACAGCAAGATCGAAACGGTCCGGATCGGCAACAAGGCAGGGGTGCCTTCGGTGCCGAACGTGCTGGCGGAGGTCAAGGATTACGAGGATCTGAAGAAGACCTGCGAAAAGGCGGGCATCGGCCATGACGTGGTGCTGCAGTCGGCCTTTGGCGACAGCGGCCACACCACCTTCTTCATCAATTCCGAGGCCGATTTCCGCCGCCACGAGCATGAGATCGTGGGCGAGGGCGAGATCAAGATCATGAAGCGGATCGACTGCCGCGGCTCCGCCATCGAGGCCTGCGCGACCAGGGAGGGCACCATCGTCGGGCCGCTGATGACGGAACTGGTCGGCTTCAAGGAGCTGACCCCCTACCGCGGCGGCTGGTGCGGCAACGAGATTTTTTCGACCGCGTTTCCGCCCAAGACCCGCGAGCGGGCGCGCGAGCTGACCTTCAAGTTCGGCGAGCAGCTGCGCAAGGAAGGCTACCGCGGCTATTTCGAGCTGGATTTCCTGATCGACAAGAAGACCGGGGAGATCTGGCTGGGCGAATTGAACCCGCGCATCACCGGCGCGTCCTCGATGACCAACCACGCGGCCTTTGCCCATGCGGACGCGCCGCTGTTCCTGTTCCATCTGCTGGAGTTCTCCAAGAAGAAGTTCAAGCTGGACGTGGCAGAGCTGAACGACCGCTGGGCCGATCCCAAGATGATCGACAGCTGGTCGCAGATGGTGATCAAGCACACGGATGATTCCGTCGATATCGCCACGGAGGTGCCGGAGACCGGCATTTACCGCATGGCCGAGGACGGCACCGTCCAGTTCGACCGCTTCGACTATCACCGCCGTGCGGTCGAGAGCGAGCAGGAGGCGTTTTTCCTGCGCATCCTGCAGCCGGGCGATTACCGGTATGAAGGCGCCGATATCGGCATTCTGGTGACCCGCGGCCGGTCGATGACGCCGGGGTTCCAGCTGAATGACCGCGGCAAGCGCTGGATCGACGCCATCAAGAGCAATGTCAAAGCGCGGCCGCTGCCGATGCAGGAGGCAGGGCCGGTGGTGGCCGATCCTGCCTTCAAGATCATGTAGGCCTGCTGTGAGGGCATGATCATCCGCTGGCGCGCCATCGACGAACCCCAGCCCGGTCCCAAGTGGGCCGGGCTGTTCCGGGAATTCTGGCCCGACTATCACAAATGGTGGGTCCGCGAAGGCCCGGAGGCGCGCCCCGGTTACCTGGACAGCGTCAACGCGCTGAAGCGGCATATGCCGGAGCTGCTGCCGCTTTATGAGGAGCTGTGCGGCCTGGCGGGCGGCGCGGATCATGCGGCGCGGTTTCTGAGCTTCTACTGCCCGCCGCCCTATCTGTCGGCCTGTTCCCAGGCGCTGTGGCCCGGGCCGGAGCCGGTTCTGGTGCGCAATTACGACTACAGCCCGCATGCCTTTGACGGGGTGGTGATGCGCACCGAATGGCTGGGCCGCGCGGTGCTGGGCACCAGCGACAGCCTGTGGGGGCTGGTGGACGGGATCAACGATGCCGGGCTGGCGGTGTCGCTGACCTTCGGCGGCCGCCGGGTGGTCGGCGAAGGCTTCGGCGTGCCGCTGATCCTGCGCTATGTGCTGCAGACCTGTGAAACCGCAGAGGAGGCCGGCGCGGCGCTGTCCCGTCTGCCGACGCATATGAGCTATAACGTCACCGTGGTCGACCGGGACCGCAAGTTCCTGACCGCCTTCATGGCGCCCGACCGCAAGGCGGTGCTGAAACATGTATCAGTCGCCACCAACCACCAGGAGAAAGTGGAGTGGGACAGCCATGCCCGCTTTACGGCGACTGTGGAGCGGGAGCGGTTTCTGCTGCAGCGGCTGACGCTGCATGTGGAGTCGGAAGAGAAATTCATCGGCGCGTTTTTGAAGCCGCCGCTGTATTCCTCGGCTTTCAGCGAGGGTTTCGGCACGCTTTACACGGCGGTCTACCGGCCCCGCAAGCTTGAGATGGAACTCCGCTGGCCGGGCAGTGTCTGGCATATGCCGCTGATGGCGTTTGACGAGCGCACCTTGGCCGTGCAGGTGCCGGTATTTTAGCCGCCGGGCCGGTCCGGTCTGCCGGTGGCGAACCATCCCCTGTCTGAAAGACCGCTGAGCTGCCCCGCCGCCGGCGGCCCCCCGCTTATCCCCGCATCAAAAGGCTGCACGTTCCGGGAAAATTGGAACTGACCGGGTGTGCTGTGAGTTGTCCATGTATCGAACCGACCGATACAGCCCGGGGAGGAAGCCATGCACAGTATCTTCTACATCATTGGCGTCGTTGTCGTCGTTCTCGCGTTGCTCAACTTTATCGCCTGATCAGAGGGAGTATTCAGATGTCCGGAACAGACAAAGTGAAAGCCGCCGCAAAAAACGTTGCCGAAGAGGCCAAGTCCGCCGCGGCAACCGCTGCTGAAACCGCCAAGAAGGAGGCGCAGCTGCGCGCCGAAGCCGCCAAGGAAAGCGTCGCCGACGAGGTGAAATCCGTCGCCTCGGCCCTGCGCTCCGCCTCCAACGAAATGCGCAGCGGCTCGCCGCATGAACGCGCGATCGGCCAGGTGGCCGGCACCCTGGCCGATGTGTCAGACTCGATCCGCAACCAGGACCTTGGCGACATGGTCCATTCGGTTTCGGATTTCGCCCGCAAGAATCCGGTCATGTTCCTGAGCAGCGCTGCGCTGCTGGGCTTTGCCGCCGCACGCTTTGCCAAGGCGTCGGACAGCAGCCATCAGGACACACCGCAGCTCCCTGCAGCGCACCCGTCCGCGGCTGCCCCCGCCACCAGCCCCGCGCAACCAGCGGGCGCCTATCCGGTCACGCAGAACGTGGGAGATCCGAAATGACACAGACGAATCCCGGACCTGGCGGATCGCCGAATGCCGCCAGCATCGTGTCCGAAGCGCTGAACAACATCAGCTCGCTGATCCGCAACGAGCTGGCGCTTGCGCGGGCCGAGATCGGCGAAAACATGAACCGCGCGGCCGTTGCCCTGGGCCTGATCGTCGGCGGCGTCGTGGTGGCGCTGACGGCGCTGAACGTCCTCGCCGCGGCGCTGTCCGCCGGGCTGACCGAAGCCGGAATGGACCCGGGCTGGGCAGCCCTTCTGGTGGGCGTGGCCTTTGCCGCCATCGCCTTTGGCATGATCGCCAAGGGCACCAGCGACCTGAAGCTGTCGAGCCTGGCCCCGACCCGCACCGCTGAAAACGTGAAGCGCGACGCGCAATCCATTAAGGAGACGTACAATGACAAATGACAGCCGTTCTGTTCACGAGATTGAGCGCGAGATTGAACGGGATCGCGCGCAGCTGACCAGCAACCTTGAACACCTGCAGAACAAGTTTTCCGTCGACGGGGTTGTGCAGCAGCTGGGCGAACAGCTGCGTGAGCACGGCGGCGAGATCGGCAATGCCATTACCCGGACCGTCAAGGAAAACCCGGCGGCGGTGGTGCTGACTGGCGTCGGGCTGGCCTGGATGATCTTCGGCCAGGGCCGTTCCGGCGCGAGCCGCAGCGGTGCCGGCCGTGACAGCGGCTGGGAAGACCGCCGGGCAGGCGGCAGCTATGGCGGGCACGCCTCCAGCGGCACGCTGGTGACGCGCCCCGATCCGCGCATGAAGGGCGGCACCGAAGGGGTTCCCGCCTGGGCGCGCGACGATGATGACGATGGCAGCAGCCTGGCTGACCGCGCTGCCGGCGCCGCCGCATCGGCGCAGGCCAAGGCGTCTGCAGCAGGATCGGCGCTGCACGACAAGGCCTCGGCGGCGGGCTCTGCCGTCAAGGATGCTGGCGCAGCCGCGAAGGACAAGGCCGCAGCCGCCGGACAGTCGGTCCGTGACGGCGCATCCTCCGCTGCAGAAGCCGCCCGGCTCAGCGCTGCCCGCATGCGCGCCCGCCTGTCGGAAGGCACCGAGAACCTGTCCGAAGAGGCCAAGGCCCGCGTGATCGCGGCCCGCGAGGCCGCTATTGATGCCCGCCGCAAGGCCGCAGAGGCGCTGGCCTCCGGGTCGCGCCAGTCGGCGGACTTCTACAACCGCCAGCCGCTGGTTGCGGGGGCACTTGCGCTGGCGCTGGGCGCAGCCATCGGCGGCGCGCTGCCGCGCACCCGCACCGAAGATGACATGCTGGGCGCCTACAGCGACAAGATGACGGAGCGGGCCGAAGCGATCCTCCGCGAAGAGCAGGAGAAGGCCGTCGCGGTGATGCAGGCCGCCCGCAAGGAAGCTGAAACCATCGCCAGCGAGAAGCGTGAGGCGATGGACAGCGCGGCGCCGCAAGGCAAGACCGCAGCCCAGGCTGCTGCCGACGAGTTGAAGTCCGCCGGCAAGCGCATCGCCGGAGCGGCTGCCGACAAGGCCAAGGAAAAGGATCTTGGCAAGCCTTCATCGTAAGACGGGCCCGGAGGCTGCCTCGGCAGCCTCCGCCTTTGCATGAAACGGACGGGGAGGACGCGCCATGGCACGCGGCAGGCACGCGGAAGCACCGTACAGGATCCCGCCCAAGGGCTGGAAGGATATCGCCCTGCGGGTCAAGGACGAGGTTGCCGCGGACCACGTGGGGCTGATCGCTGCCGGTGTGGCCTTTTACGGGCTGATGGCGCTGTTCCCGGCGATCACCGCGCTTTTGGCGATCGGCGGGCTGATGGTCGAGCCCGCCCAGATCGTCGATCAGATTTCGCAGCTGGAAGGGGTCGTGCCGGACGAGGTGATGGAGATTATCGTCGGCCAGGCGACCCAGGTCGCAGGGTCACGGGAAGGCGGCCTGGGACTGGCCGCGGTGGCGGGTATCGTGATTGCGCTCTATTCGGCCTCCAAGGGCATGAACAGCCTGATCGAAGGCATGAACGTGGCCTATGACGAGGAGGAGAAGCGCGGCTTCTTCATGAAGACCTTTGTTACCCTTGTCCTGACGCTGTTCCTGATTGCGGGCTTGCTGATGGGCTTGCTGGCGACGCTGGCGGTTCCGTCTGTTATCGCGCTGGTTGATGCAGGCCCCGTGACCGAAGCGCTGGGCACGCTGCTGGCCTGGGGCGTGCTGCTGGTGATGACCATGGCCGGGCTTGCGGTGCTTTACCGCTATGGCCCCTCGCGCGACAAGCCCGAGCTGCTGTGGACGTCGCCCGGCGCGGCTTCCGCCTGTGTGCTGTGGCTGGCAGGCTCTGCCGGGTTTGCGTTTTATGTCGGCAACTTCGGATCCTACAACGAAAGCTTCGGCGCGCTGGCCGGGGTTGTTGTCCTGCTGATGTGGCTGTGGATTTCCGCCTTCATCGTGCTGCTGGGGGCCGAGATCAACGCCGAAGTCGAGGCGCAGACCACCTATGACACAACCGTCGGCCCCGATGAGCCGATGGGCGAGCGCGGCGCGGTGAAGGCTGACAAGCTGGGCGCGCGGCAGGGCAGCTGAGGCAGCCGGAGCTGCTGGCTCCTGGCAATAACGCACCGGGCGAGAGCGGCGGCGCCCAGGGACCTTACCGCTGCAGCGACAGGTTTTTCCACAGTGATTGAAGAGAGGTCTGGAATGACAAGCTCCAACGACAGCAAGGGCACCCCCCCGACCACCACCGATGCGGGCCAGCGCGTTCACACCGACGAGCATTCGCTGACCGTGGGGCCGGACGGGCCGATTGTGCTCAACGATCATTACCTGATCGAACAGATGGCAAACTTCAACCGGGAGCGCATCCCGGAGCGCCAGCCCCACGCCAAGGGCGGCGGCGCGTTCGGCTATTTCGAGACCACGCAGGACGTGTCGAAATACACCAAGGCCAAGATCTTTCAGCCCGGCGCGAAATGCGATGCCCTCGTCCGCTTCTCGACGGTGGCCGGCGAGCGGGGCAGCCCCGACACCTGGCGCGATCCGCGCGGCTTTTCGGTGAAAATGTACACCGAGGACGGCAATTTCGACATGGTGGGCAACAATACGCCCGTCTTTTTCATCCGCGATCCGATGAAATTCCAGCATTTCATCCGCAGCCAGAAACGCCGGGCCGACAACGACCTGCGCGACCATGACATGCAGTGGGATTTCTGGACCCTGTCGCCGGAAAGCGCGCATCAGGTGGCCTATCTGATGGGCGACCGGGGCATCCCGAAGACCTGGCGCGAGATGAACGGCTATTCCAGCCACACCTACTCGCTGGTGAATGCCGAGGGGGAGAAGTTCTGGGTCAAGTTCCACTTCCACACCGATCAGGGCGATGGCAACGCGTACCTGAGCCAGGAGGAGGCCGACAAGCTGGCCGGCAGCGACGGCGACTATCACCGGCGCGATCTGTTCAATGCGATCCGCGACGGCAATCCGCCGAGCTGGACGCTGAAATGGCAGATCATGCCATATGAGGAGGCCAAGACCTACCGCCTCAACCCGTTCGATCTGACCAAGGTCTGGCCGCACGCGGATTATCCGCTGATCGAGGTCGGGAAACTGGTGCTGGACCGGAACCCCACCGACTTCCACACGGAAATCGAACAGGCGGCGTTCGAGCCGAACAACATGGTGCCGGGGGTTGGGCTGTCGCCGGACAAGATGCTGCTGGCCCGGGGCTTTTCCTACGCGGACGCGCACCGGGCGCGGCTGGGCGTGAACTACAAGGAAATCCCGGTCAACAAGGCGCAATGCCCGGTCCACAGCTATTCCAAGGACGGGGCGGGACGCACGCAGAAGGTTGCGGATCCGGTCTATGCGCCCAATTCCTATGGCGGGCCGGCGGCGCAGCCCCCCTCTGGCCCCGAGGCCGGCCTGTGGCATGCGGACGGCGGCATGGTCCGGCAGGCCTACACGCTGCGGGAAGACGACGATGACTGGAGTCAGGCCGGCACGCTGGTGCGCGAGGTGATGGACGATGCCGCCCGCGACCGGCTGGTGTCGAATGTGGCCGGGCATCTGAGCGACGGTGTCAGCGAGACGGTGCTGCAGCGGGCGTTCGATTACTGGCGCAACATCGACGGCGAGACCGGCGGCAGGATCGAGGCCGCTGTGCGCGAGAAGCTGGGCGGCGCGTCGGAAGCGCCGGGTCTGGCCTCGGCCGAAAGCATCAGCGGCAGCGGGACCGGCGGATAAAAACCGCATTGCCACTGGCAGGCAGCGGGCCCTTAGCGGGGCCCGTTTGCACGCTGGCAGAAGCATCCGCGAGTGCGCCGGGCGCGTCAGGCAGGTGCCAGCCAGCCAGCTTCAGTGTGCGGCTGGAGCCGCTGCGCGCGGACGGCAAACGCGGGGCGCAGGCCTTGCAGGCGGTTGCTGATTTTTTGGTATTTAAGGGAAGGGTGGTAGCGGAGGAGGGACTTGAACCCCCGACACGCGGATTATGATTCCGCTGCTCTAACCAACTGAGCTACTCCGCCGCTCGCCGTGTGGACGCGATTTAAGGAATGCCGCCGGTGGGGTCAAGCAGAAAAGACCGGGAAATGCAGATTCTTCCTGATTTTTTCTGGCGACAGCGAAAAGATCTACAAATACAGGAGCTTACCTCCACCCTGGCGGGCCGCGGCGGGGTCATGCTGCGGTGCGATTGGATTATTGCGCGGCCGGGTGGTCAATCGGCTTGGGTGTCCAGGGTGGACAGCTCCGGCCGGGGCAGGCGGTCGAGCAGCTGGAACACCAGGGCGCGGCAGGTTTCCCCGGACCAGTCCTCAGGGTGGAAGCTGGGCGGCAGGTCCGGGTGGCGCAGCACCACGCGGCGCCAGCGGTGCACGATCAGCGTGCGCAGGGTTCCGGTCTGCGCGGGCGTCAGGCCCGCAGGCGGCGCAGCGATCTGCTGCAGGTCGCGCTGCAGCGTGGCGCAGGCGTCCTGCAGGTGCTCTGGAAACAGCCGGGCCTTGAGCCAGCCGGGCACGCGCATGCTGTTGACGCCGGCCGCCAGCAGGTCGTCCAGGTTGCGCGGCATCGGCCCGTGGCCAAGCGCGGTGGTGCGGTTCACGGCGACGTAATTGGACAGCAGCAGCACGTCGTCCAGGGTTGCCTGCCCGGCGCCGTCTTCGGCGATCAGCAGGTGCCAGGCGCCGGGGGCGGCGGCGCGGCGCTCGTAGATCCGGGGGGTGACGGCTGCGGACTGGTTGCGGCCGTATTCGGTCAGGTAGTGGACCGAGGCGCGGCCTGCGCGGGCGCTTTCGATCCAGCCGTCCTTGCGCAGCCGGTGCAGCGCCACGCGGATCGCCTCGGGCTTGATTCCCATCGGAGTGATGATGCGGGTCAGGGCGCTGCCGCTGATGCGGGCGCCTTTGTCCTGCGCGAGATCGCCGAACAGCGATACGATCACCGACCAGACCCGCTGGTTCTGCGGATCGTTCAGCTGCTGGACGGTTGTGTCAAACCAGGGGTTATGCTGTTCGTTCATAGGGATAAATATAGTTCGCCCGGACCGGTTAGGCCAGTCCGGGCGCATGGCAGCGTCACCGCTGCCTGCCACTTTTGCACCGCTTAGTAGGCGTTCATCGTCAGCAGCTCATACTCTGCCGCAACCTCATCGTCCTGGTTGGTCAGGGTCACGTGCCAGCGCACCTCGCCGTATTCCTCGTTGCGCGGGGTCTTCTTCTTGACGGTGAGGCGCACCTTGATGCTGTCGCCCGCCGAAACCGGCTTCATGAAGCGCAGGGAGTCGAGGCCGGTATTGGCCAGAACCGGGCCCTCGTCCGGCTGCACAAACATGCCCGCGGCGAAGGACAGCAGCAGGTAGCCATGCGCCACGCGGCCCGGGAAGAACGGGTTCCGCTTGGCGGCTTCCTCGTCCATGTGCGCATAGAAGGTGTCGCCGGTGAAATGGGCGAAGGTCTCGATATCCTCCAGCGTCACGGTGCGCGGCGCGGTGTGCAGGGTCTCGCCAATCGCCAGCTCGCCGAACTTGCGGGTGAAGGGGTGTGCGGGGCCTTCGATCTCGGTGCCGCCGGGCACCCATTTCTCGCCGATGGCGGACAGGATGTCGGGCGAGCCCTGGATGGCGGTGCGCTGCATGTAGTGTTTGACGCCGCGCACGCCGCCCATCTCCTCGCCGCCGCCGGCACGGCCCGGACCGCCGTGCACCATATGGGGCAGGGGGGAGCCGTGACCGGTCGATTCCTTCATCGAGTCGCGGTTGTTGAAGTAGAGGCGGCCGTGGTAGGCGCCGGCGCCGATGGCAACCTCGCGCGCGACAGCAGAGTCATGGGTGATGACCGAGGCCACCAGCGAGCCCTGGCCGCGGTTGGCCAGCGCGATGGCGTGGTCCAGATCGCGGTAGCCCATGATGGTGGAGACGGGGCCGAAGGCCTCTGTGTCGTGTACCCGCTGGGCGTTGTCCGGGTCGGCGCAGTGGAACAGCATCGGCGGCACAAAGGCGCCTTTGTCGGCGTCTGCACCATCGACGGAGAAGTTGTCCGGGTCGCCAAAGACACGCTCTGCCTCCTGGCCGATGATCGCGGCCTTTTCCAGCACGTCGCGCTTCTGGCTGTTGGAGACCAGCGCGCCCATGCGGGTGGTTTCCAGCCGCGGGTCGCCGATCTGGGTTTTGGCCAGGCGGGCGGACAGGGCTTCGATCACCGCGTCCACCTGTGCTTGCGGTGCGATGATGCGGCGGATGGCGGTGCATTTCTGGCCTGCCTTGGTGGTCATCTCGCGGCTGACCTCCTTGACGAACAGGTCGAATTCCGGCGTGCCGGGCTGCGCGTCCGGGCCAAGGATCGAGGCGTTGAGGCTGTCCTGTTCGGCCACGAAGCGGACCGAGTTTTCCAGGATCACCGGGTTCGCGCGCAGTTTCAGCGCGGTGCTGGCGGAGCCGGTGAAGCTGACCACGTCCTGCATGGTCAGATGGTCCAGCATGTCGCCGAGGCCGCCGGAGACCAGTTGCAGCGCGCCTTCGGGCAGGATGCCGCTGTCGAGCATCAGTTTCACGGCCAGCTCGGTCACATAGCAGCTGTTGGTGGCGGGTTTCACGATGGCGGGGACGCCTGCCAGCAGGGTCGGGGCCAGTTTTTCCAGCATCCCCCAGACCGGGAAGTTGAAGGCGTTGATATGCACCGCAACGCCGCGTAGCGGGGTGCAGATGTGCTGGCCCAGGAAGGTGCCGTTGCGGCTGAGCTGCTCCACTTCGCCGTCGAGGTAGACATGGCCGTCCGGCATCTCGCGGCGGCCCTTGGAGGCGAAGACGAACATGGTGCCGATGCCGCCGTCGATGTCGATCATGTGGTCGGACTGGGTGGCCCCGGTGTTGAAGCTCAGATCGTAGAGCGCCTGCTTGTGCTGGTTCAGGTGGCCTGCCAGCGCCTTCAGCATCCGGGCGCGGTCGTGGAAGGTCAGCTTGCGCAGGGTGGGGCCGCCCACTGTGCGGGCGTAGTCGAGCATTGCCTGCACGTCGAGCGCGTCATTGCCGGCGCTGGCGATCACCTCGCCGGTGATGGCGCTGGCGATGTTGCGGGCGCCCGCGCCCGGTGCGACCCATTGACCCGCTGCAAAGCTGGAAATCTCTAGAAGGCTCATGATGGTGTCCTTTTCGTCAGGCCGGCAGGGGGCCGGCTGGCTGGAATCCGATGCTGAGATATATTGACCGTCCGGTCGGTTTATGCAAGGAGTTTGTCAATGCGCCGCTGAGAGGGTGAGGGAGCGATGAGCGATACGATTCTGGTGGAGGATCACGGAACCTGGGTGGAGATCACCCTGAACCGTCCGGACCGGCTGAACAGTTTCAACGAAGAGATGCACAATGCCTTGCGCGCAGCACTTGAGGCCGCGCGTGACGGCGGTGCCCGGGCGGTGCTGCTGACCGGCGCGGGCCGCGGCTTTTGTGCCGGCCAGGATCTGGGCGACCGTGATCCGCGCAAGATGGACGGGCCGCCGGACCTGAGCCAGACCGTGCGCAAGTTCTATGCGCCGCTGGTTCGGCTGATCCGCGAGCTGAACTTCCCGGTGATCTGCGCGGTGAACGGCGTGGCCGCCGGGGCGGGTGCTAATCTGGCGCTGGCCTGCGACATGGTGCTGGCGGCGGAAAGCGCCAAGTTCATCCAGTCGTTCTCCAAAGTCGGCCTGATCCCGGATACCGGCGGCAGCTGGCATCTGCCGCGGCTGCTGGGTGAGGCGCGGGCCAAGGGGCTGGCGCTGACGGCTGAGCCGCTGCCTGCGAAGAAGGCCGAGGATTGGGGCCTGATCTGGAAGGCGCTGCCGGACGGCGACCTGATGACAGAGGCCCGCGCCATGGCTGAGAAATTCGCAAATGGCCCGACTCTGGGGCTGGGTCTGACCAAACAGTGCATTCAGGCCGCAGCGGTCAACACGCTGTCCGACCAGCTGGAGATCGAGGCGGACGCGATGAAAACCTGCGGCGAAAGCGCCGATTATGCGGAAGGCGTCGCCAGCTTCCTGGAAAAGCGCGCGCCTGCGTTCAAGGGCAATTGACCATGACCCCGAAAGAACGCGCCGAGAAATCCGCCGCCGCCATGTGGGCCGAAGACCATGCGTCCAAATGGGCGGGGATGGAGATCACCCATGCGGACGAGGGCGAGGCGACGCTGGAGCTGACCATCGCCCGGCATCACTGCAACGGCCACGGCATCTGCCACGGCGGCGTCACATTCATGCTGGCTGACAGCGCCTTTGCCTTTGCCTGCAACAGCCGCAACCAGTCGACGGTGGCGCAGCACAACGTGATCAGCTTCACCGCGCCGGGACGGCTGGGCGATACGCTGATCGCCACGGCGCGCGAGATTTCCCTGACCGGACGCAGCGGCATCTATGACGTGACAGTGACCAACCAGGACGGCCAGCAGATCGCCGAGTTCCGGGGCTTTTCCCGGGCGGTCAAAGGCCAGTTGTTTGACGAATAGGTGTGGAGGACGCCATGGAAGACCTGACCCCGAACAAGAGCGATCTTGACCCGATCGAGATCGCCTCGATCGACGAAATCCGCAACCTGCAGCTGGAGCGGCTGAAATGGTCGGTGCGCCATGCCTATGACAACGTGGCGATGTACAAGCAGCGCTTCGACGAGGCGGGCGTGCATCCGGACGACCTGCAACAGCTGTCCGATCTGGCCAAGTTCCCCTTCACCTACAAGAACGACCTGCGCGACAATTACCCGTTCGGCCTGTTTGCCGTGCCGCGCAGTGAGATCATGCGCCTGCATGCGTCCTCCGGCACCACAGGCAAGCCGACCGTGGTCGGCTATACCGCCAATGATATCAGCAACTGGGCGGATCTGGTGGCGCGCAGCTTGCGTGCCTCCGGCCTGCGCAAGGGCGACATGGTGCACAACGCATATGGCTACGGCCTGTTCACCGGCGGCCTGGGCGCGCACTACGGGATCGAACGGCTGGGCGCCACTGTCGTTCCGATGTCGGGCGGGCAGACTGAAAAGCAGGTCGGGCTGATCACCGATTTCAAACCCGACGGCATCATGGTGACGCCCTCTTACATGCTCAACATTCTGGAGCAGTATCACAAGGTCGGCATGGACCCGCGCGAGTGCTCGCTCAAGGTGGGTGTGTTCGGAGCCGAACCCTGGACCGATGCGATGCGCAGGGAGGTTGAGGAAGCGTTTGATATGCACGCGGTCGATATCTACGGCCTCAGCGAAATCATGGGGCCGGGTGTCGCCAATGAATGCGTCGAGACCAAGGATGGCCCAGTCATCTGGGAGGACCACTTCCTGCCGGAAATCATCGACCCGGCGACCGGCGAGGTGCTGCCGGACGGTGAGATGGGCGAGCTGGTGTTCACCACGCTGACCAAGGAAGGCCTGCCGATGATCCGCTACCGCACCCGCGACCTGACCCGGCTGCTGCCGGGCACCGCGCGCACGATGCGGCGGATGGAGAAGATCACCGGCCGCAGCGACGACATGATCATCCTGCGCGGCGTCAACGTCTTCCCCAGCCAGGTGGAGGAGCAGCTGATGGCGACCGGCGGGCTGGCGCCGCATTACCAGATCGAGCTCTATAAATCCGGCCGCATGGACGCGATGCGGGTCTATGTGGAGGCCAACCCGGATGCCACCGATGAGCTGAGCAAGACCGCGGCGGCGCGGATGCTGACCAAGCGGATCAAGGATATGGTTGGCGTTTCCACCGAGATCATTGTAGGCGAGCCCGGATCCGTCGAGCGCAGCCAGGGCAAGGCCAAGCGCGTTGTCGACAACCGCAGCAAGTCCTGACCCGGGAGAGTGAGCCTTGGCCCGCACGATCGCAAAAGACCATGATCAGAAACGCGCGCAGATCCTGAAGTCCGCAGCCAAAGTGTTTGCGGAAGCAGGCTATGACCGCGCGTCGATGACCCAGCTGGCGCGGGAGTGCGGGATCTCCAAGGCGAACATCTACCATTACTATGACAGCAAGGATGCCGTTCTCTTCGGCCTCCTTGACACCTACCTCAGCGACCTGCGCGACCGGGTCTGCGAGGTGGAGCTGGACGGCTATGGCCCGCAGGAGCGGCTGCGCCGCATCGTCTCGGAAATTCTGCTGGCCTATCAGGGCGCGGACCATGAGCATCAGGTGCAGCTGGGCGCAATGGGGTCGTTGCCCGAGGACCAGCAGAAGCATCTGCGCGGCTATCAGCGCGAGATGGTCCAGTTCATGAGCGATGCGCTGCTGGCGGTGGCGCCCGAGATCTTTGACGGCGACAGCGCCAAGCTGCGCGGCGCCACCATGTCGGTCTTCGGGATGCTGAACTGGTATTACATGTGGAATACCGGCGCCGGCTCGAAGGCGCGGGAGGATTACGCCCGGCTGGTTTCGGATCTGACCCTGCATGGGGTCAAGGGGCTGTAGCGGCGCTTTTGCGGTTCTGCTGTTTCGCGCTAGCTTTCTCCGCCAAGGGAGGATGTGATGCAGAAACCTGAGAGCTTCGAGAGTTTCTATTACAAGAAGGTCGGTCTGGGCGAGGCCTGCGGCTGCGCCGAGCGCGCCATCGGCATGTATGAGTTCGACCGCACCCTGGGCGGGAAGACACACGCAAAAACCGGCAGGCGCCGGTTCTCGTTCAAGGCGTTTGCGCTGAAATACGGGCTGCTGTCCCGGCCCCGAACACCGGCGGAATAGCTGTGGAAAGCACCCGGCGGGGCAGGCCCGCCGGGTGCAGCTGTTCAGGCTTGCGGATCAGCTTTCGCTGCCCAGAAGCGGGGTGATGCGGCGCACGGCGACGCGGCGGTTGGCGCGCTCGGCGTCCAGCGTGCTGACGGCCAGGTCGCTTTCGCCATAGCCCTGCACCACCATGTTCTCAGGCGGCACATCGAAGTACTCAGTCAGCGCCAGCGCCACGGTTTCCGCGCGGCGGTCGGACAGCGCCAGGTTATAGGTCGCTGCGCCCACCGCATCGGTGTGGCCTTCGATCAGGAACACCTCGCCCGGGTTGCGCTCAATCAGGTCGCGCAGCGCGTTGCCCAGGGCGGCCAGCTCTTCGGCCTCCTGCGGGCGGATCACGGCTGAGCCGGTGTCGAAATTCACCGAGTCCACGTTGATCACAGGCACCAGGCGGCGCACCGCGTCGATGTTGCGGACCTGCACCAGCGAGAAGCGGCGGTCGATCTGCGGAGCGTCCTGCGCGGCCAGCGCTGCAGCCAGGTCCTGTGCCGACACGGCACCGGTGCTGGAGAAGGCGCGGCGGTTGTCCTGAACCTGCGGCAGCTCGTTCACGACGACCTTTTCGGCCTTTTGGGTGTCGTCGAACAGCACCACGCTGCGGCCATCCGGCAGGATGCGCGTGCGGCGCAGCACCCGGCCCTCGGCGGAGCGGATGGTTTCCACCTCAACCCCGTTCTCGCGGGTCACCACGGTGCGGGTGGAGCCGTCCTGGAACCGGTAGGTGGTCACGTTCGAGCCCGGCTGGCGCAGCAGCACATCGTCGTCTTTCAGGATGCGGTACTGGCCGTCCTGTTCCACGATAGCGCGGTCGCCGGAGTTGGACACGACCTTGCCGCCGTTGTTGAGCAGTGTCCCGATGGCCAGGGCGCCAAGGCCAAGCAGGGCGTTGCGCTGCGAGTCGGACAGGCCGCTGTCATCGTCTTGCGGGGCGGCATTGGCCTGCGGGGCAGCAGCTTCTGCCGCGGCCTGGGTGTCCGCGCCGACTTCGGTTTCGAATTCCTCGTCCGAGCTGCGCACGGTTTCCTCGGTCACCGTTTCTTCGATCACTTGAGCGTCGCCTTCGCTGCCTTCTGCGGCGGCGGCTGCGGCGGCTGCGGTTTCCGTCTCGGCTTCGGCCTGGGCGTCAGCCTGGGCCTGGCTGTCCATCTCTACCAGTTCCGGATTGTCGGGGGTCTCGCCTGCATCGCCCTGCGACTGGGCCAGATCGGCGGCAATGGCTTCGGCGCTGGTTGCGGTGTCTTCAGCGGCTGTATTCTCTGCCGGCTGATCCGCTTGCGCTTCGGTCTCCTGCTCAGCCTGGGCGGCGTCCTGCTGGCCGGCTTCAGCTTCGGTCTGCTGCTCAGCCTGGGCCTCGGCCTGCTCGTCCTGTGCTTCGGCCTGCGCTTCCTGAGCGGCGGCCTGAGCTTCGGCCTCCTGCTCCAGCGCCTCTGCCAGGGCTGCGGCTTCTGCGGCTTCCTGAGCGGCTGCGGATTCGGCAGCAGCCTCAGCTTCGGCGGCAGCCTGTGCCTCTTCGGCGGCCTCTGCCTCTGCGGCGGCCTGTGCCTCTGCTGCGGCCTGTGCCTCTGCTGCGGCCTGTGCTTCGGCGTTCGCGTCAGCAGCGGCCTCAGCTGCGGCTTCGGCCTGGGCCGGTTCGGTGCCGTCTGCCTGCTGCTGGGTGTCTGCACCGCTTTCTGCCTGCGCGTCCGCGCCGGCCTCAGCTTCAACAGCCGCCGCGGCCTCGGCTTCGGCTGTCATGTCCGCGACGCTGGCCAGCACGGTGGCGGATTGCAGCTCGCCCGGCAGCTCCGCGTCAAAGGCGCCAGTGCCGTAGGCCTGGCAGAACTTGGCGATCCGGCCGGATTTTTCCTGAACTTCCCCGCCGGCGGCCAGCTTCTTCTGTTGCCGGTCGGCGCGTTTCCTGCAGCGGTCGACCAGCTCGCCGATTTCGGCGCTGGTCATCTGGGTGAGGTCGAAGCGCTTGTTGCCCTTGTCCTGCGACAGGGCGGGCAGCGGGGCTGCCAGCGAGACCATCACTGCCAGCGCCGTGGTCGATTTGAAAATTCCCGGTTTCATTGCGGTTCCTTCCTTGTTCCGGCACAGGGCCGTAGGGGGGTAACCGCTGAGGGCAGGAAAAGTTTCCCGCCGTTCCGGCAAAAAAGAAGCCGTCCCGGGAGGGGCGGCTGGACTTTGGCCGTTTTCCGCCAGCTGCGCGCCGCGTCAGAGGCTGACGGGCGGAACCATGCCGACAATGTCATAGGTCTTGCGCAGGATCGGCGCGGTGATCTCGCGCGCGCGCTGCGACCCGCGGGACAGAATCTTGTCGATTTCGTCCTGGTTCTGCATCAGCCGCGCCATCTCGGTCGAGATCGGCGCCAGCTTGGACACCGCCAGATCCGCCAGCATCGGCTTGAATTCCGAGAACTGCCTGCCGCCGGCATCCGCCAGCACCTGTTCCACGGTTTGCTCGTTCAGCGCGGCGTAGATATTGACCAGATTGCGCGCCTCGGGCCGCCCCTCAAGCCCCTCAACCTCGGAGGGCAGGGCATCAGGGTCGGTCTTGGCCTTGCGGATCTTTTTGGCGATGGCGTCGGCGTCATCGGTCAGGTTGATGCGGGAGGCGTCGGAGGGGTCCGATTTCGACATCTTCTTGGAGCCGTCGCGCAGGGACATGACGCGGGTGGCCGCGCCTTCGATCACCGGCTCGGTCTCCGGGAAGAAATCGACGCCGAAGTCGTGGTTGAACTTGATCGCGATATCGCGGGTCAGCTCCAGGTGCTGCTTTTGGTCCTCGCCCACCGGCACATGGGTGGCGTGGTAGACCAGAATGTCCGCCGCCATCAGCGCCGGGTAGGCAAACAGGCCCAGCGAAGCGTTCTGCTGGTTCTTGCCGGCCTTGTCCTTCCACTGGGTCATCCGCTGCATCCAGCCCATACGGGCGACGCAGTTGAAGATCCACGCCAGCTGCGCATGTTCCGGCACCTGGGACTGGTTGATCAGGATTGATTCTTCCGGGTCGATGCCGGCGGCGATGAAGCCCGCGCAAAGCTCGCGGGTGGACTTTTTCAGATCCGCGGGGTCCTGCCAGACGGTGATCGCATGCAGGTCGACCATGCAGTAGATGGTCTCGATATCCTTGGCCTGCCAGTCGACGAAGCGCTTCAGCGCACCGAGGTAATTCCCCAGATGCAGGTTGCCCGAAGGCTGGATCCCCGAAAAGACGCGCGGGGTGAAGCTGGTTTCGCTCATGGCCGGAAACTCCCGTCTGGAATTATGCACCATCGTCGCTTACCCATGGGGCCAGGATAGGTCAACAGGCGCGGGGAATTCCGTGCCGCAAGGAGCCCGGATGAGCAGCCAGCCCCACAACGCCCCCCTCAACCCTCTGCCCGCCGCGGTGGTGGCGCTGGTCCTGATCATCATCGGGATCGAAGCCGTGTTTTCGCTGGGCGCGCGCGGCATCCTGGGCGGGCCGGAGGCGATCGGCTGGCGGCTGGAGGCGATCCAGTCTTATGCGTTCTCCAGCGAGATCTTCTGGTGGATGCAGGACAGCGGCCGCTGGCTGCCGGAGCATCTGAAGCGGTTTGCGACCTACACCTTCGTGCATGGTGCCTTTACCCACGCGCTGTTTGTCTGCGTCTTTGTGCTGGCGATGGGCAAGATGGTGGGCGAGGTGATGGGCGATCTGGCGATGGTGATCATCTTCATCCTGTCCGGCGCCGGCGGCGCGCTGGGCTATGCGCTGCTGGTCAGCGGCGGCCAGCCCCTGATCGGCGGGTTTCCAGCGGTTTACGGGCTGATCGGGGCGTTCACCTTTTTGCTGTGGCGCTCGCTGGCCTCGGTCGGGGCGCAGCAGAGCCGGGCGTTTTCGCTGATTGCGTTCCTGATGGGCGCGCAGCTGTTGTTCGGGCTGCTGTTTGGCGGCCAGAAGGACTGGGTGGCGGATCTGGCGGGCTTTGCCACCGGGTTCGGCCTGTCGTTCTTCCTGGCGCCGGGCGGCTGGGCGCGGATCCGCAACCGCATCCGCCACGATTGAAGCGGCGCGCTCCCGCCCGCTGCCCGCGCCCCTGGCGGGGCACCGCCAGCCGTTGGGCCGGGCAGCGCGCTGCGCGCGCCGCAGGGCAGGACTGCTCCTGACGGCGCTGGTTTGATTGTGCGGCTGGCCGGACGGGTCAGCCCTGTTTTTTCAGCGGGCAGGTGTTCAGGCCGAGGACCTTATAGACCGGGCAGTAGCCCATAATGCCGGTCGCCAGCGGCACCAGGCCGATGAGGCCCCACAGGGTTTGCGGGCCGATGAACACCAGCGACAGCAGGATCAGGCCAAGAAGGATGCGCAGGGCGCGGTCGAGGGTGCCTTCGTTACGGGGCATTGCGTGGTCCTTTCGAACTCAGGTTGAAATTTCTGAGCCCATTTTAAACCGCGGCAGGGGGGCTGTCGGTGACAGTGTCACCAAAGCTCAGGTTTCATCCTGAGCCACCCGCTCCAGCCCGGCGCGGTCCAGGATCCGAAGGTGCCCGCGCTGTGTTTCCACCAGGCCAAGGCGGGCGAATTCGCGCAGGCGGCGGGTGACGAAAGCGCGGCCTGAGGCGGTTTCGGCAGCCAGCGCGTCATGGGTGATGGCGAGATCGCCGCTGTCCTGTGCCAGCCGCAGAAGCACGCGGGCAAGGCGGGCGTCAAAGCCGGTGAGGGCAACATCCTCGACCAGCTGCTCGTAATCGGCGAAACGGCGGGCGACGGCGGTCAGGACTTCGCTGCGGAAGTCCCCGTCCTGCGACATCGCCTCGCGGAAGGCGGCGTGCGGGATGATTTCGCCTTCCAGCGCGGTTTCCGCGACGCCCTCCGCCGCGTAGGGGCGGCCGTCGGTGAGGCAGGCAAAGGTCTGCAGGCAGACATCGCCCGGTCCGACGCGGTACAGCACGACCTCACGGCCGTTGGCGGCGGTCAGGGTGACCTTGATGCGGCCGGCAGTGAGGCGGACAAAGCCGGGGCAGTCCTGCCCCGGGCGGAACAGCACGGTGCCAGCGGCGCAGGACAGGCGGCTCATGCCTGTCTCCGGCGGCTGAGGGCGCTGCGGAACTCCGAAAGCCGGAAGGCGCCGAGGATCTGGCCCGCAGCGAAGTAGACCGCGCCGCCCAGCACCACCAGCCCCAGCAGGGACAGGTAGCGCCAGTAGTCCAGCTTGAACAGCCAGCCCGCGGTCTGCGCCACCGTGAACAGCACCGCGCCCATCACGGCAGAGGCCGCCAGGATGCGCCAGGCGCGGCGGCGGAAGCGGGCATCGAACCGGGCTTCCTCCCCCATGCTGCGGGCGCCGAGCGCCAAGAGCACCACCATGGCCCAGCCTGCGGCAGAGGCGGCAATGGCGGGGGCGATCCAGCCCAGCACCGGCTTGAGGCCAAAGGCGAGCGCGGCGTTCACCGCCATCGCCACCATCGCATAGTGGAACGGGGTCCGGGTGTCCTCACGCGCGAAGTAAAGCGGCTGCAGCACCTTTTGCAGCATGAAGGCGGGCAGGCCCGCGCCGTAGATGGCAACGGCGATGGCAATGGCGGCGACATCTTCGGGGCCGGTGGCGCCGCGTTCATACAGGACCGAGACCAGCGGCAGCGGCACCGTGATGAAGGCAACGGCGGAGGGCACCGCCAGCAGCAGCGAGAACTCCCCGGCGCGCGACAGGGCGTCCTGCGAGCCTGCACCGTCGCCGGCCCGCAGGCGGCGCGACAGGGCGGGCAGCAGCACGATGCCGACGGCAATGCCCACCACCCCCAGCGGCAGCTGATACAGGCGGTCGGCGATGAACAGCCAGCTGGCGGCCTTTTCGATGTCGGAGGCTACATACTGCCCGACCACAAGGTTGATCTGGGTGACGCCCATCGCGAGCGCGGCAGGCACGGCAACCCGGACCAGATTGCGCATTTCGCTGTTCCAGCGGGGCAGGCCGGGGCGCAGGCGGATGCCGGCCCTGTCAGCGGCGGCCCAGACCAGCGCCAGCTGGGCGACGCCGGCCGCCGGTATGGTCCAGACCAGCCAGGTGACCACCTCGCCGCCCAGCAGTGCGCCTGCGGTCATGGCCGCGCAGGTGAAGATGTTGAGCAGAACCGGCGCGGCGGCGGCTGCGGCAAAGCGCCCGGTGGCGTTCAGCACCCCGGAAAACAGCGCCGCCAGCGACATGAACAGGATGTAGGGAAAGACGATATGGCCGAAGCCCACCGCCATGTCGAACCGCGCATCGCCGACAAAACCCCCGGCCGTCAGCCAGACCAGCCCCGGCATGAACACCATGCCCAGGCCCACCAGCGCCAGCACCGCGGCAGCCAGCAGGTTGAAGGCCTGCTGCGCATAGGCGGTGGCGTCCTCGCCGGCCTCGTAGCGTTTGGAGAATGCCGGGACAAAGGCCGCGTTAAAGGCGCCCTCGGCAAAAAACCGGCGGAACATGTTGGGCAGGCGGAAGGCCACGATAAAGGCGTCCAGCACCGGCCCCGGCCCGATGAAGGCGGCGATCAGGATCTCGCGCGCAAAGCCGAGCACGCGGCTGGCCAGCGTCCAGAACCCGACGGTCAGGAACCCCGAAAGCAATCTGATTGGCTTCATATATCCGCCCGCTTTGCGCCCTCGGCAATCGCCTCGCGCAGCTTCTTGTCCAGCGTCCGCTGCTTGGACGCCGAATAGTATTTCAAGCCGAACATGTCTTTGACATAGAAGGCATCCACCACCTGCTCGCCATAGGTCGCAATCACCGCATTGGCAATATAGACATTGGCGGCGGCAAGGGTGCGCGCCAGGTCATAGAGCAGGCCCGGGCGGTCGCGGGTGTCGACTTCGATGATGGTGTAGATCTCCGAGCCTTCGTTGTCGAAGGTGATATGGGTCGGCACCTTGAAGGCGCGCTCGCGCTTCTTGATCTTGTCGCGGGATTTCAGCGCATCGCGGGCGATCACCTCGCCCTTGAGCGTCTTCTCGATCATCTGCTTGAGCCGGTGCAGCCGCATCGGGTCGAAGGGATGGCCCTCGCTGTCCTGGATCCAGAAGGCGTCCGTCACATAGCCGTCCTTGGTGGTGTAGGAGCGCGCGTCCACCACATTCGCCCCGACCAGCGCCAGCGCGCCGACGATGCGGGCAAAGATGCCGGGGTGATCCTCCATCACGAAACAGGCGCGGGTGGCGTCGCGGTCGACGTCAGGATAGAGCCGGATCATTACCTCGCCCGGGTCGCCCTTGGCAGTGAACTCGCGCAGCATCTCGGCAAAATCCACGTGTGCGGTGACATGCAGCCCGTGCCAGTAGGGCGGGTAGTGGCGGGCAGTTTCGGTCTTGAGGTCGGCCTTGGACCAGTCCGGCAGCGCCTGGCGCAGGGCTTTTTTGGCCGACGCGCCGCGGTGCTCGCGGTTGAGCGCTTCCATGCCGCCCTCAAGCGCGGCGCGGGTCTGGCCGTAAAGCGCGCGCAAAAGCGCGGCTTTCCAGTTGTTCCAGGTGTCCGGGCCAACGCCGCGGATGTCGCAGACGGTCAGCAGCAAGAGCAGGTCCAGCCGTTTGACAGTCTGCACCGCCTTGGCGAAATCGCGCACCGTGCGCGGGTCGGCGATGTCGCGTTTCTGGGCCATGTCCGACATCAGCAGGTGATAGCGGACCAGCCATTCCACGGTCTCGCATTCCGACGGCTTCAGCCCCAGCCGGGGCGCCACCTTGCGGGCGATCTGGGCGCCCAGGATCGAATGGTCCTGCGCACGTCCCTTGCCGATGTCATGCAGCAGCATCGCCACCATCAGCACCTTGCGGTTCAGCCCCTTGCGCAGCACCTCCGAGGACAGCGGCAGCTCATCCTCCAGCTCGCCGCGCTCGATGGCGGCGAAATTGGCGATCACCTGGATGGTGTGCTCGTCCACCGTGTAGGAGTGGTACATGTTGAACTGCATCATCGCGACGATCGGCTCAAACTCCGGCAGGAAGGCAGACAGCACGCCCAGCTCGTTCATCCGCCGCAGGGCGCGCTCCGGGTTGCCGTGCTTCAAGAGCAGATCAAGGAAGAGCCGCTGCGCCTCCTTGTTGTTGCGCATATTCTCGTCGATCAGGTTCAGGTTGGCGGTCACCAGCCGCATCGCGTCCGGGTGGATCAGCATGCCGGTGCGCAGCGCCTCCTCGAACAGCCGCAGCAGGTTCAGCTTGTCCTGCAAAAACGCCTGCGGGTCAGTCACGTCCAGCCTGTTATGCACCACCCGGTAGCCGGCCTTGGTCCGCGGGCGGCGGCGGAAGATCCGCTCCAGGAGCGGCGCGCCTTTCTGGTGGGTGGCTTCCAGCTTGGTCAGGAAAATCCGGGTCAGGTCGCCGACGCGGGTGGCGTGGCGGAAGTAATCCTGCATGAACAGCTCGACACCGCGGCGGCCGGCCTTGTCTTCATAGCCCATGCGCGCGGCGACATCGACCTGCATGTCAAAGGTCAGCTGTTCAGTGGCGCGGCCGGTGGCCAGATGCAGATGCGAGCGCACCGCCCACAGGAAGGCCGCCGCATTGGCAAACAGCTCCATCTCCTCGGCGCGGAACAGGCCCAGCGGCACCAGGTCTTCGGCATCCTTGACCTGGTAAAGGTACTTGGCGATCCAGAACAGCGACTGAAGGTCGCGCAAGCCGCCCTTGCCCTCTTTCACGTTGGGTTCAACCACATAGCGCTGGCCCTGTTTCAGGTGGCGCGCGTCGCGCTCGGCCAGCTTTGCCTCGATGAACTGTTCGGCATCCTTGGAGAACAGCTCTGCCCGCAGCCGTTTGTCCAGCTCCTTGGCCAGCGGCGCGTGCCCGGCCAGGAACCGGTGCTCCAGCATCGCGGTGCGGATGGTGTAGTCTTCGGCGCCCAGCCGGATGCAATCCTTGATGGTGCGGCTGGCGTGGCCGACCTTCAGCCGCAGGTCCCACAGGATATAGAGCATGGATTCGATCACGCTCTCGGCCCAGGCGGTGATCTTGTAGGGGGTCAGAAACAGCAGATCGACGTCCGAGGCCGGCGCCATCTCGCCCCGCCCGTAGCCGCCGACCGCCATCACCGCGATGCGCTCGCCCCGGGTCGGGTTGGCCAGCGGGTGCAGCAGGCCGCTGGCGACATGCAGCGCGGTGGTGACCAGACCGTCGGTCAGGAAGGTGTAGGAACGGGTCAGCTCGCGCGCCGCGAAAGGTTTGGCAGCAAAGGCTTCGGCGATGACCGCGCGCCCGGCCTTGTTGGCCGCGCGCAGGATTTTCACCGTCTCGCCGCGCAGCTCCGCCGGGGTGCAACCCGCCGCCGATGCGTCAATCTGCGCCCGGACGGCGGCGGCATCGAAGATGTCCGCAGGGCCGCAGATCAGCGGCCCCAGCGGTTCGGGAAACCCGTTGGCAGCGCGCCGCGGGGGCCGGGCAGAGGCCTCAGAAGCCTGCGCCGGCGAAGCTTCTTGGGGCTGGGTCAATGATCACGACCTTCTGTTCTTGGATGGTGGCAACCGCCAGGCCGCGCTCATTGGTGCCGTCGGGCCGCAGGCGGAAGATGCCGCCCGCCCCCTGGAAGCCTGCCCCCTGGGTCAGCGCGCCGCCGGTCAGGGCGTCGGATTTGCCCGCTGCAACCAGCGCGCCGATGGCGGCGATGCCGTCATAGGCGAGGCTGCCGATCGGATGCGGTGCTGCGCCGTAGCTGGCCTGGTAGCGGGCGCTGAACTGCTGCACCTTGCCCTGGTCCGGCAGGGCGAACCAGCCGCCCTGCACGCCGGGCAGGGTCAGGGTTTGCGGCGGGATGTCCCAGCGGGTCAGGCCGATGTACTGCGTCACTGCCGGATCGACGCCGGCTTCGGGCATCAGCTGCGCCAGCAGCGGCAGCGCGCCTGCGGTGGTCGAGGTCAGGAACACCGCATCCGCGCCGGCCGCTTCGCTGCGGATGGCGGGGATGGCATTGATCACGCCCTGCTGCGACAGGTCGTAGCCGACGCTGCCCTTGATGCTGACGCCGGTCTCGCTGGCGGCGCGCTGGATGGCAGCGCGGCCTGCGGCGCCGGCCGCGTCATTGCCGCCGACAATCAGGATGTTGCGCTTGCCGTTGCGGGCCGCAAGGCTGGTCAGCCTGCGGGCGGTGTTGTCGAAGGTCGGCCCCAGAATGAACACGTTGCCGCCGGCAATCGCCGGGTTGTTGGAGAACGCCAGCACGTTCACGCCGCGCTGGCGGGCGGCGATGCCGGCCGCGTTGGCAGCCTCGGCATAGACCGGGCCCAGGATCACCCGGGCGCCGTCGTCCAGCGCCTGCTGCGCCGCGGTGGAGGCGGTTGCCGGGTTGCCCGCGGTGTCATAGACGCGCAGGTCGATCTGCGCCCCCTGCAGGTCGCCGATGGCCAGGCGGGCGGCGTTTTCCAGGCTCTGGGCCAGCACCCGGTCGCCCTGCTGGGCGGAGCCGCGCGGCACCAGCAGCGCCACCGGCACCGGTTTGGAGGTGTTGATCGTCGGGCCGGTGCTGATGGCAACCGGATCACAGGCAGACAGGGCAATGGCAGAAAGTGCCGCGGCAGCTGTCAGTGCCGCCTTGCGGGCCCGTTTGAAAACAGCAAACATAATGGCTTGAAACTCCGTTCTCCCGGCGCGGTTGCGCGGTGTGGGTTTAAGGACGGATCATAAACGACCAAAAAGGCGGGTCCAGCGTTGAATCACCAGAATGTCATTTTGTCCCCCGGGCTGTACTTTGTCGCCACGCCGATCGGCACGGCCCGCGACATTACCTTGCGGGCGCTGGATGTGCTGGCCTCGGCCGATGTGCTTGCGGCTGAGGATACACGCTCGCTGCGCAAGCTGATGGAGATTCACGGGGTGCCGCTGGGCGGGCGGCGGATCATCGCCTACCACGATCACAGCGGCAGCGGCGCGCGCGCCAAGCTGCTGGAGGCGCTGGCGGAGGGGAAATCGGTCGCCTATGCCTCCGAGGCCGGGATGCCGCTGATTGCCGATCCGGGCTTCGGCCTCAGCCGGGCCGCGGCGGAGGCGGGCCACATGGTGACCTGCGCCCCCGGCGCCTCGGCGGCGGCCACGGCGCTGACACTGGCGGGGCTGCCCCCCCACGCCTTCTTCTTTTCCGGCTTCCTGCCCAACGCCGCCGGCGCCCGCCGCAAGCGGCTGGAGGAACTGCGGGAAATCCCCGGCACGCTGATCTTCTATGAATCGCCCAAGCGGGTTGCCGCCTCGGTCGCGGATATGGCCGCGGTTCTGGGCAACCGCCCGGCGGCGCTGTGCCGCGAGCTGACCAAGAAGTTCGAGGAAGTGCGCCGCGCGCCGCTGGCGGAGCTGGCCGCGGGGCTGGAAGACAGGCCGGTCAAGGGCGAGATCGTGCTGCTGGTCGACCGCGCGCAGGAATCGGAGGTGAGCGAGGGCGATCTGGAAAGCGATCTGCAGGCCGCGTTGCAGGGCAACTCGGTCAAGGATGCCGCCGGGATTGTCGCCGAAATGCACGGGCTGCCGCGGCGTAAGGTCTATCAGCTGGCGCTGCATCTGGCGAAGGACAGCTGAGCCTTGGCCCGCGCCCGCCAGCACCGCGGTGCCCGCGCCCATCTGGCGGGCGAGGCGGCGGAGGAGATCGTTGCCCGCCATTATGAAAACCGCGGCTACACCGTGGCGGAGCGCCGCTGGCGCGGGGCGGGCGGCGAGATCGACCTGATCCTGCGCGCCCCGGACGGGCTGGTGTTCGTGGAGGTGAAGCACAGCGCCACCAGCGCCGGTGCGGCGCAGCGGATCACCCCGCGGCAGGCGGAACGCATCTATGCCAGCGCCGGGCAGTACCTGGAGAGCACGCCGCAGGGCCAGCTCACACCAGTGCGGTTTGACGCGGCGCTGGTCAACGCAACCGGCGCCGTGGAAATTATCGAAAACGCTTTCGGCATGGATTGAACCGCGCCTGACCCATTGAACCCCAGGGCAGGGTGGGCCATGTATTTGGCCAGTTTACAAGGGATACTGCCATGAAAATCGCCTTCCAGATGGACCCGGTCATGGGCGTGGACATCAACGCGGACAGCAGCTTCCGCCTGGCCGAGGAGGCGCAGGCGCGCGGTCATGAGCTGTTCTTCTACGGCCCCGACCATCTGGCCTATCAGGAGGGCCGCATCACCGCCCGCGGCCATGACATGACCGTGCAGCGGGTGGCGGATGCGCCGGCTGTTCTGGGCCCGGAACGCGAGGTGGATCTGGCGGAGTTCGACGTGGTCTGGCTGCGCCAGGACCCGCCGTTTGACATGCACTACATCACCTCGACCCATCTTCTGGATATGCTGAAGGGGCAGGCGCTGGTGGTGAACGACCCGTTCTGGGTGCGCAACTACCCGGAAAAGCTGCTGGTTCTGAAATTCCCGGATCTGACGCCGCCGACCACCATCGCCCGCGACCTGCAGACCATCAGGGCGTTCAAGGAGGTCCATGGCGATGTGATCCTGAAGCCGCTGTACGGCAATGGCGGGGCCGGCGTGTTCCGTCTGGACGCAAACGACCGCAACCTGACCTCGCTGCATGAGCTGTTCACCGGCTTCAGCCGCGAGCCGCTGATCGTGCAGAAATTCCTGCCCGACGTCAGCAACGGCGACAAGCGCGTGATCCTGGTCGACGGCGAGGCGGTGGGCGCCATCAACCGGGTGCCCGCAGCGGGCGAGACCCGGTCCAACATGCATGTGGGCGGACGCCCCGAAAAGACCGGACTGAGCGAACGCGATCTGGAAATCTGCGCCGCCATCGGGCCCCTCTTGCGCGAAAAGGGCCAGGTCTTTGTCGGCATCGACGTGATCGGCGACTACCTGACAGAGATCAACGTGACCTCGCCCACCGGCATTCAGGAACTGGAGCGGTTTGACGGGGTGAACATCGCCGAAAAGGTCTGGCAGGCGATCGAAGCCAAGATCCGCTGATGAGCTGGCAGCGCCGGGCCATAAATGCCTGGATGCGTTATGGCCTGAAGCCGGCGCTGCGGTTGACCGGCAGCCCGGAGTTTGTGCGCAAGGTCTTTGACCTGACCGCACCGCTGTTCTGCCCGGCGCTGCCCTATACCCGGGTGCTGCGGCGGCCCGCGCCGCTGCCGCTGTATCTGGTCTCTGCCGGGCAGACCCGCAGCAGGCGGATCATCCTGTTCCTGCACGGCGGCGCCTATCTGGCCGGCAGCGCCCGTGCCTATCAGGGGATGCTGTCCCGCCTGTCCTATGCCTCAGGCACCGAGATCGCCGTCCCCGATTACCGGCTGCTGCAGGATGCGCCGTTTCCGGCCGCCTATGACGATGCCATGACGGCTTGGCAGTCGCTGCGCCGGATGGGCTACGGGCCGGGGGACATCCTGCTGGCGGGCGACAGCGCAGGCGGCGGGCTGGCGCTGGCGCTGCTGGGCGGGCTTCTGGCCAGGGGCGAGCGCCCGGCGGGCGTGATTGCCTTTTCCCCCTGGTGCGATCTGACGCTGAGCGGGGCCAGCATCCAGGCCAACCGGGACAAGGATGTGATCATCCCCGCTGGGCGGATGAAAGAGGTTATCGAGCAGTATCTGGCGGGCGCGGACCCCGCTGATCCCCGCGCCTCCCCCCTGTTTGCGGAGTTTCCCGGCCCGCCGCCGGTGCTGATCCAGGCAGGCGACGTCGAAGTGCTGCTGTCGGATGCCGAGCGGATGGCAGAGCGGCTGCAGGCCGCGGGCGGCAGCGTGCGCCTGACCCTGTGGCGCGATGTGCCGCATGTCTGGCAGTTCATGGCCGGGCACCTGCCGGAAGGGCAGGCGGCGCTGGAAGAGGCGGCCGCCTTTGCGGTCGCGGCGCTGGACGGCGGCTCAGCGGGTTGAGGGCAGCCGGAAGCTCAGCGCCTCGGCAAAGTGCTGGCGCTGCACCCGCTCTTCACAGGCCAGGTCGGCAATGGTGCGGGCAACCCGCAGCACCCGGTGATAGCCGCGCGCGCTGAGGCCGAAGCGTTCGGCGGCGCGGACCAGCAGGCTGCGGCTTTCGGCGTCGGGCGCGGCGATCTCCTCCAGCAGGCTGCCCTCGGCATCGGCGTTCTGGCGCAGGCCGGGATGGTCACGGAACCGGGCGGTCTGCATCTCCCGTGCGATAGCCACCCGCTTGGCAACGCCGGCAGAGCCCTCGGCGCCGGGCGGCAGTTCCAGGTCGGCGACAGCCACCGGCGGCACGTCCAGGTGCAGGTCAAAGCGGTCCAGCAGCGGGCCCGAGATCCGGCCCAGGTAGTCGGCGCTGCAGAGGGGCGCGCGGGAACAGGCGCGGTTGGCATCGGCCAGGTAACCGCATTTGCAGGGGTTGGCGGCGGCCACCAGCATGAACCGGCTGGGGTATTTCACATGGGCATTGGCGCGCGCCACCATCACCTCGCCGGTTTCCAGCGGCTGGCGCAGGGTTTCCAGCACCGGGCGCCCGAATTCCGGCAGCTCATCCAGAAACAAAACGCCATTGTGGGCCAGGCTGATCTCGCCGGGCTGGGCGCGCCGCCCGCCGCCCGCAATCGCCGCCATCGAGGCGGTGTGATGCGGTTCGCGGAACGGGCGGGCGCGGCTGATGCCGCCGTCGTCGATCAGCCCGCACAGGGAATGGATCATCGAGGTTTCCAGCGCCTCCGCGGGCGACAGCGGCGGCAGGATCGAGGGCAGCCGTGCTGCCAGCATGGATTTGCCGGAGCCGGGCGGGCCGATCATCAGCATGTGATGGCGCCCGGCGGCCGCGATTTCCAGCGCGCGCTTGGCGGTCTCCTGGCCCTTCACATCGCGCAGGTCCTTGCCGCCCAGGCCGCTGACCGCCTCGCCGGGGGCGGCGGGTTCAATGCGCCGCTGGCCGGTGAAATGCTGCACCACCTCCGTCAGCGTGGCGGCGCCGATCACCTGCGCCGCATCGACCCAGGCCGCCTCCGGCCCCGAAGGTTTCGGGCAGAGCAGCAGCCGGTCTTCCTCCGCCGCGGTGACGGCGGCGGGCAGGGCGCCGGTCACCGGCATCAGCTGGCCGTCCAGCGACAGCTCTCCCAGGGCGATGGTCTCCTCGGCTTTTTCCGCCGGGATGATGCCGATGGCGGCCAGCAGGGCGAGCGCAATCGGCAGGTCGAAATGGCTGCCCTCCTTGGGCAGGTCCGCGGGCGACAGGTTCACCGTGATCCGGCGCGAGGGCAGGGCGATGGACATCGCCGCAAAAGCCGCGCGCACACGTTCGCGGGCTTCCTGGACCGCCTTGTCCGGCAAACCGACGACAGAGAAGGCAGGCAAGCCCGGGGCGACGGCGCATTGCACCTCGACCAGCCGGGCCTCAACCCCTTGAAAGGCAACTGTGTAGGACCGTGCAGTCATTTCTCCCAACCCTCCTTGTGCAGGGAGAAATGCTTGGCAATCGTGGTTTCCGAGTCGTTAACGCCAAGGGCGGCGGGCAGCGAATTCACGCAGAATTCGCGCTCGCGGCAGGCTCAGTCCAGCGTCCAGGGCCGCCGCAGCAGATCCGTCGCGTAGGGTTCCGGGTCATAGCTGACCTCATGCGCCTGCCTCTGCCATTGCAGGAAGGCCGGGTCGGACAGCAGCAGCTTGCAATAAGCGCGGGTTTCAGCGGACACCGGCAGGCCGTAGCCCGCGATCCGCGCGGCCACCGGGGTGTAGAACACATCCGCCAGCGAATACGCCCCGAACAAATAGCCGCTGCTGTGGCCCGAGACCTTGCGGGCATGGGCGAACAGGGTTTCGATCCGCTCCAGGTCCGCCTGCACCGCGGGCGGCACCTCGAACCCCTCGTAGACATGCGCCAGCTGCATCGGGCAGCCGCCGCGCAGCGCGCCAAAGCCTGCGGCCATCTCCGCCGCCAGCCAGCGCGCCGTGGCCCGCTGCGCCGGATCCGACGGCCAAAGGCCGGCCTCCGGGTGCCGTTCCGCCAACGTCTCGGCAATGGCAAGGCTTTCGCCGATCACCGTGCCCTCGGGCGTGCGCAGGGCAGGCACCAGCCGGGCCGGGGCCAGATGCGCCATGTCATCCGCCATGGTGCCGGAATACAGCCCCACCATATGCACCGTATGGGGCAGGGAGAATTTTTCGAGCATGAGCCAGCCGCGCAAGGACCAGCTGGAGAACATGCGGTCGCCGATATAAAGTTCATAAGTCATGCCAGCAGGCTAGCGCCGGGCGTAACATGTTGAAATGGAATGTTTGTGATGGCACCCGTCACGGGAGGTGATTGATCACACCCGTCCGCCAGCCGTCCGGTCTATGGGAGATTTCGCTGACCGACAAGTTGTCGATGCGGTGGGCAAAGGCCTCTTCCGCGGTCAGCAGCTCCGCCCGCTGGATCTGGGTCAGGATCTGGCCGAAGTGGCCGACAACAATCAGGTCGCGGCCCCGGTGCGCGCCGATCAGTCCGTCAACAGCCGCATTCACCCGGTTGCAGACTTGGTGCCAGCTCTCGCCGCCGGGCGGTGTCACATCGCCGGGGGTCTCCCAATAGGCGCGGATGCGCTCCGGGTCCTCGGCGTCGACCTCGGCCCAGGTCCGCAGCTCCCAGGCGCCAAAGTGGATCTCGCGCAGCGCCCGCACATGCGGCAGGCGCTGGCGCTGCCCCTGGATGGCGGTGGCGGTCTCTGCCGCGCGGGACAGGTCCGAGGACACCACAAGCGCGTCTGCAGGCAGATAGTCCGACAGACGCGCCAGCGCCGCCGAATCGGACAGATCGGCGGGCAGATCCGACCAGCCGACCATGGATTTGGCATGAGTCGGGCCATGCCGGATCAGGAACAGCCGGGTGATCATAACGCCCCTTTCAGCACCAGCGGCAGCCCCGCGGTCACTTGCACCACGGTGTCCGCCCGCGCCGCCAGCGCGATGTTGAGCCGCCCCTGCGCCTCGCGGAACCGGCGGGCCAGCGCATTCTCGGGCACGATGCCAAGGCCGGTTTCATTGGACACGATCACCAGGTCCGCCCGGCACTGGTCCACCGCCGCCAGCAGACCGTCCTGGGCGGCTTGCAGGTCGTGATCTGCCAGCAAATGATTGGTCAGCCACATGGTGGCGCAATCCATCAGGCAGATCTGGCCCGGCTCCAGAACGCCCAGAACCCTGGCCGCTGTTTCCGGTTCTTCAACAGTGGACCAGCCTGACCCCCTTTGTTCGAGGTGGCGGGACACTTTAGCGCGCATCTCACTGTCGAAAATTTGCGCAGTCGCCCAGTAAACCCTGCTTTTCCCGGAGTTTAAGCACAGCTGCTCGGCATAGGCCGATTTCCCTGAGGCGGCCCCCCCAAGAATAAAAGTTACATTTGCAGGCATTTCTTGCTAACCTGTAAGTCCGAAGCCGTTCCTGTGGGTATCCGCAGGGCCCGGTGAACACAAGAGACCGCAGCATCCCGGGGTTCCACTTATTAAGGCCGGGTAAGCCTGCGCAGGGGCCAAAATAAAATTTAACGTTCCCATTTTGGCCTTTGGATGAGCCGCGAGTCGCATCCGCTGTGCTGTTGCTGCCGGTCTATAGAAACCGGGCCCCCATTGTTCCGTGCGCGTCCTCAAGACGGCAGTTTGTTAATTAGTTTCCGGGGGGAAATCACATGGCACTTGATCAAACACTCGAAAACCCATTGCCGAGGCAGGCAATGAAGGCAGAGCTTTTGGATGCCGAAACCGAGCGCCGGCTGGCCTATGCCTGGCGCGATAACCGCGATGTTGCATCGCTGCACCGGCTCATCAACGCCTATATGCGCCTGGCCATTTCCATGGCCGCCAAGTTCAAGCGCTACGGGGCGCCGATGAACGACCTGATCCAGGAGGCAGGCCTGGGCCTGATGAAAGCGGCAGACAAGTTCGATCCGGACCGCGGCGTGCGGTTCTCCACCTATGCGGTGTGGTGGATCAAGGCGTCGATCCAGGATTACGTGATGCGCAACTGGTCGATGGTGCGCACCGGCTCGACCTCGTCGCAGAAGTCGCTGTTTTTCAACATGCGCCGGGTGCAGGCGCAGCTGGAGCGTGAGGCGCGGTCTTCGGGCGTGCCGCTGGATCAGCACCAGCTGCATCAGAAGATCGCCACAGAAATCGGTGTGCCGCTGCGCGATGTGGAGATGATGGAGGGGCGCCTGTCCGGGGCCGACTTCTCGCTCAACGCGGTGCAGTCCACCGACGAGGAGGGCCGCGAGTGGATCGACGCGCTGGAGGATGACACCTCGCAAGCCGAAGAACTGGTGCAGGAGCGGCACGACCGCCGTCAGCTGCGCAAATGGCTGGTGACGGCGCTGCAGGCGCTGAATGACCGGGAGCGCTTTATCATCACGGAACGCAAGCTGCGCGACCGTCCGCGCACGCTGGAAAGCCTCGGCACGGAGCTGGGCCTCTCCAAAGAGCGGGTGCGGCAGCTGGAGGCCGGTGCGTTCCAGAAGATGCGCAAGAGCCTTGAAAGCCAATCGCGGGAGGTGCAGAAACTGCTTTCATGAGAAAGCGGCTGACTGTCCTGAAAACTTTGGCAAGCGCCGCCGTTCTGGCGGCGTTTGGCCTGTCTGGCGCCCGCGCCGGCGATCTGGCGGCGGCGGCCGGACTGCTGCGCGGCGCAGATGTGGCGATCCTCGGTGAGGTGCATGACAACGCGGCGCATCACCAGCGGCAGGCCGCGCTGCTGGCGGAGTTGCAGCCCAAGGCCGTGGTCTGGGAGATGATCACGGCGGAGCAGGCAGAGCGCCTCGATGCGGCAACGCTTTCGGACGCGGAGCAGGTTGCGCAAGCCTTGGACTGGGCGCAGTCCGGCTGGCCGGAGTTTTCCCTTTATGCGCCGGTCTTTGCGGCTGCCCGGGGCGCCCGCCAGTACGGCGCGCTGGTGCCGCGGGCAGAGGCCGCCCGGGCGCTGGAGGAAGGTGCCGCCGCCTATTTCGGTGCAGAGGCCGCCGCGCGCTTTGGCTTGGATCAGCCGCTGCCCGCTGCCGAACAGGCGGCGCGCGAGGGGGATCAACTGGCCAGTCACTGCAACGCCATGCCGGCGGAGATGCTGCCGGTTCTGGTGGATATCCAGCGCCTGCGCGACGCCAGCCTGGCCGCTGCCGCGGACCGGGCGCTGGCAGAGACCGGCGGCCCGGTGGCGGTGATCACCGGCAATGGCCACGCCCGCGCGGACCGCGGGCTGGCGGTGTACCTTGCCAAGGCCCGCCCCGAGGCCCGGATCCGCAGCCTGGGCCAGTCGGAGGATGGGCAGATCAGCGGCACTTTCGATCTGGTACTGGATGCGCCTGCGGCAGAGCGTCCCGATCCCTGTCTGGCGTTTCAGAAAAGCGGCTGAGGGAGGCTGCGCAAGCAGCTGACGCTGCATTTGCTCCGGACCGCGCCGTGCGCAGCGCGGCGCCCGGCCCAACGCCGCCAGCGGCAGGGGCCGCAGGCCTGTGCCGCGCGGGGACGGGAGCCTTTGCCTCTGCCCTTGGGATGGCGCGCCGGGCCGGGAAAACCGTTTCACACTTCCCTTTCGGCGCAGTACAGTCGCGGCAAACCGGGCGAGGACGCGCAAATGCTGGCTGGCAAACATATTCTTCTGATCATCGGCGGCGGCATCGCGGCCTATAAATCGCTGGAACTGATCCGCCGCCTGCAGGATCAGGGCGCCCGGGTGACGCCGGTGCTGACCAAATCCGGTGCCGAATTCGTGACGCCCCTGTCGGTGTCGGCCCTGGCCGGAACGCCTGTGCATCAGGAGCTGTTCGACCTGACGGCAGAGGCCGAGATGGGCCATATCCAGCTGTCGCGCAGCGCCGATCTGCTGGTGGTGGCGCCGGCCACCGCGGATCTAATGGCCAAGATGGCGCAAGGCCATGCAAACGACCTTGCCTCGACGCTGCTGCTGGCCACCGACACGCCGGTGCTGCTGGCGCCCGCGATGAACGTGCGGATGTGGGAGCACCCGGCCACCCGGCGCAATCTTGAGATCCTGAAAGGCGACGGTGTGTCCCTTGTGGGCCCCAACGAGGGCAGCATGGCCTGCGGCGAATTCGGCCTCGGGCGGATGGCGGAACCGGAGGAGATCCTGACCGCCATCGCGGCCAAGCTCTCGGATGGGCCGTTGACGGGCAAGCGCATCCTGGTGACCTCCGGCCCCACGCATGAGCCGATCGACCCGGTGCGCTACATCGCCAACCGCTCCTCCGGGGCGCAGGGGGCGGCGGTGGCCCGTGCTCTGCGCGATCTGGGCGCGGAGGTGGTGTTCATCACCGGCCCGGCAGCGGTCCGGCCCCCTGAGGGGGTGCAGGTGGTGCCGGTGGAAAGCGCCCGCGAGATGGCAGCCGCGGTGCAGGCGGCGCTGCCCGCAGACGCCGGGGTCTTTGCCGCTGCGGTGGCGGACTGGCGGGTGGCCAGCGCCTCGGACCGCAAGCTCAAGAAATCCAAGGACGGGCTGCCGGTTCTGGAGTTCGCGGAAAACCCCGACATCCTGAAAACCGTCTCGCAGATGAGCGAAGGCCGGCCCGGACTGGTGGTCGGCTTTGCCGCGGAAACCAACGATGTGGTCGAAAACGCCACCGCCAAGCGCAAGCGCAAGGGCTGCGACTGGATCGTCGCCAATGACGTCTCGCCCGCGACCGGCATCATGGGCGGCAGCGAAAACGCGGTGATCCTGATCTCTGACGGCGGCGCCGAGGAATGGCCGCGCATGGCCAAGGATGAGGTCGCCCGCAAACTGGCAGAGCGGATTGCCGCGGCGCTGGCCGGGTGATTTTGAGTATTTTTGGAAAGATGAAGGGGGAGCGGGGATGGTCACGATCCGTGTGATCCATGAGGAAGCTGCGGACCGGGATGTGCCGCTGCCTTCCTATGAGACTGCCGGTGCGGCGGGGGCTGATGTGCGGGCCAACCTGCCGGACCGCGGTTTTCTGGTGCTGCAGCCGGGGGAGCGCACGCTGGTGCCCACCGGGCTGCGCGTGGAGATTCCGGCTGGCTATGAGGTGCAGATCCGGCCGCGCTCCGGGCTGGCGCTGAAACACGGGATCACGCTGCCCAACACGCCGGGCACCATCGACAGCGACTACCGCGGGCCCTTGGGGGTTATCTTGCTGAACGCGGGGCAGGAGCCGTTTCAGATCGCGCATGGCGACCGCATTGCGCAAATGGTGGTGGCGCCGGTCCTGCAGGCGCGGTTTGAACGGGCGGATGAGCTGTCCGCAACGGCCCGCGGGGCGGGCGGCTTTGGCTCGACCGGGCAGGCCTGATGCTGCGGATCCTGATCCTGGCGGCGCTGATCTGGTGGGGCGGGCGGTTCCTAGGCCTGCCGCGCAACCTGCGCCTTGGGCTGCTGGCGGTGCTGTTCACCGCCGTGCTGGCAGTGCAGCTGACCCTGCCGGACGGGCATCCCTTGCGCGAAGGCACCGGCGGTTCAGCCGCGCCCTGGCTTATGCTCGGCGGCTTTGCCCTTGTGGCCGGTTTCTATGCGCGTATCGTGGCGGCTTTAAGAAACCGCGCCCAGCCCCAGGACACGCAGATGAGCCAGCCCGCAGGCACCTTCACCGAAAGCGAGCTTGACCGCTATGCCCGCCATATCGTCCTGCGCGAGCTGGGCGGGCCGGGGCAGAAACGGCTGAAACAGGCCAAGGTGCTGGTGATCGGCGCAGGCGGTCTGGGCGCGCCTGCGCTGCAGTATCTGGCCGCCGCTGGTGTTGGCACCATCGGGGTGATTGATGATGACGTGGTCGACAACGCCAATTTGCAGCGCCAAGTGATCCACCGGGACAAGGACATCGGCACGCCAAAGGTGTTCTCTGCCCAGGCCGCGATGGAGGCGCAGAACCCCTATGCGGAGGTGCGCCCCTACAACCGCCGCCTGGGCGATGACATCGCGGCGGATCTGTTTGCCGAATATGATCTGATCCTTGACGGCACCGATAACTTCGAAACCCGTTATCTGGTCAACCGCACCGCCGTGGCGCTGGGCAAGCCGCTGATCTCCGGCGCGCTGTCGCAATGGGAGGGGCAGCTAAGCGTGTTTCACCCGGCAGAAGGCGGGCCCTGCTACCAGTGCATTTTCCCGGAGGCACCTGCGGCCGGCCTGGCGCCCAGCTGCTCCGAGGCCGGGGTGATCGGCCCGCTGCCGGGGGTTGTCGGGTCGATGATGGCGGTCGAGGCAGTCAAGCAGATCATCGGGGCAGGAGCCGTCCTGCGGGGCGAAATGCTGATCTACGACGGGCTCTATGGCGAGACCCGCAAGATCAGGTTGTCCCGACGGGACGATTGCCCGGTCTGCGGCGGCACGCAAGCAAGCTGATCCTTTCCCGTGAATGAAGCTTACTACATCGCGCTGCTGTGCGGCGCCCTGTTCGGCGGTCAGACGGAGACGGTGCATCAGTTCACCTATCCCGGCGGGGCGGCATCCATCCGGACCGATTGCGAAAACCGCAACCGCGTCATTGAATTCGGTCTCGACAAGCGCAGCAGCCTGGACAGTATTCAGCAGGCGCTGTTCGCGGCGGAAATCACCGGCAAGGAAGCGGTGGTTGCGCTGATTGATACCGACGGCACGTTGGGCCGCTTTGAGTGGCGCATCGCCCGCGCGGCCAATATCGCGGGCGTTCCGATCCGGATTATCCCGGCTGAATTGGCGCACAGCCTCGGGGCCGGCGGCTGATCCAGGCAGCCGGAACCGGATACGCCGGCCCGGCCCGCGCAACCCGCCTGAGCGTGATTGCGGCCCCCCGTCTTTACCGCTAGCGTCGCCTGCAAAGGAGACCCGCATATGTCCAACCCGCTTTTGTCCCGCTGGGACACGCCGTTTGAAATTGCCCCGTTCAACAGCATTTCCGATGATGATTTCGCCCCCGCGCTGGAGCAGGCGCTGGCGGCGCATAAGGAACAGATCGGCGCCATCGCCAACAGCGCCGAGCCGCCCGGCTTTGCCAATGTGATCGAGGCGCTGGAAACGCCCTGCCGCGCATTGGAGCAGGTGCTGGGCGTCTTCTTCACCGTGGCCGGTGCCGACAGCAACCCCAAGCGGCAGGAGCTGCAGCGGGAGTTCTCCCCGAAGCTTGCGGCGCATTTCTCGGCAATTACCGCCAACAAGGCGCTGTATGCGCGGGTGAAGGCGGTTTGGGACCAGCGGGAGGAGCTGGATCTAACCGAGGAGCAGCAGCGCGTCCTGATGCTGACCCACCGCGGCTTTGTCCGCGGCGGCGCGGCGCTGGAGGGCGCGGCCGACACCCGGATGCAGGAGATCAAGGGGCGGCTGGCGACCTTGGGCACCCAGTTCACCCAGAACCTGCTGGCGGATGAGCGCGACTGGTTCATGGAGCTGTCCGAAGACGACTTGGAAGGCCTGCCGGAGTTTGTGGTCAAGGCCGCGCGTGCGGCAGGCGAGGAGAAGGGCGCGGGCGGTCCGGTTGTCACCCTGTCGCGCTCGCTGATCACGCCCTTCCTGCAGTTCTCACCGCGCCGCGACCTGCGCGAGAAAGCGTTCAACGCCTGGGCCGCCCGCGGGGCCAACGGCGGCGGAACCGACAACCGCGCCATTGCCGCCGAGATCCTGCAACTGCGCGAGGAGCGGGCGCAGCTGTTGGGTTATGAAAATTTCGCCGCCTACAAGCTGGAAACCGAAATGGCCAAAACGCCTGAGGCGGTGCGCGGGCTGCTGATGGAGGTCTGGGAGGCGGCCAAGGCCCGGGCCGAAAAAGACGCCGGGGTGCTGACCGGGATGATGCAGGCCGATGGAAACAACGGCGATCTGGAGCCCTGGGACTGGCGCTACTACGCCGGGAAGCGCCGCAAGGCGGAGCATGATCTCGATGAGGCGGAGCTGAAACCCTATCTGCAGCTTGACCGGATGATCGAGGCCTCCTTTGCCTGTGCAACCCGGCTTTTCGGGCTGGAGTTCACACCGCTGGACGTGCCGCTCTACCATCCGGACTGCCGCGCCTGGGAGGTGACGCGGGAGGGCCGGCATGTGGCGGTTTTCATCGGTGATTACTTCGCCCGCCGCTCCAAGCGTTCCGGCGCCTGGTGTTCAGCCATGCGGCAGCAGGCCAAGTTCCCGGAGGTGCAGGCCCCGGTGGTGATCAACGTCTGCAACTTCGCCAAGGGCGACCCGGCGCTGCTGTCCTGGGACGATGCCCGAACCCTGTTCCATGAGTTCGGCCATGCGCTGCATCAGATGCTGTCGGATGTGACCTATGAGAGCATCTCGGGCACGTCGGTGGCGCGCGATTTCGTGGAGCTGCCCAGCCAGCTGTATGAGCATTGGCTGGAGGTGCCGGAGGTGCTGCAGGAGTTTGCCACCCACGCGGAAACCGGCGCGCCGATGCCGCAGGAGATGCTGGAGAAAGTGCTGGGGGCGTCCAATTTCGACATGGGCTTCCAAACGGTGGAGTATACCGCCTCTGCGCTGGTGGACCTTGCCTTCCATGACGGTCCTGCGCCGTCCGACCCGATAGAAAAGCAAAACGAAGTGCTTGCGGCACTCGGCATGCCGCACGCGATCACCATGCGCCACGCGACGCCGCATTTCGCGCATGTGTTCTCGGGCGACGGCTATTCCGCGGGCTATTACAGCTATATGTGGTCGGAGGTGATGGACGCCGATGCCTTTGCCGCCTTCAAGGAGGCAGGCGGAGCCTTTGATGCCGAACGCGCCAGGGCGCTGGAGGAACATATTCTCTCCACCGGCGGCTCTGCGGATCCGGCGGAGCTGTATGTTGCCTTCCGCGGGCGGCTTCCGGGCGTGGAGGCACTGCTGAAAGGCCGCGGGCTGGCTGCGGAGTAAGGAAAGCGCCCTAGCGGGCGCTGCCTCCCCTTCCGGCGGCAAAGCCGCCTGCCGGGCAGCGGGACTTGAGTATTTCAGGAAAGATGAAAGAGCGGGCGCCAGCCCGCTCTTGTCCGTTCAGTAGCCGAGGCTGCGGTCGACGAGGTGCAAGAGCGGCTCGCCGGCTTCGGCGCGGCGGATGTTTTCGGCAATGACTTCGGCCGCGGTGCTTTCCCGGGTTTCCGAAGCGATATGCGGCGTGACCGTGACATTGGGATGCGCCCAATAGGGGTGCTCCGGCGGCAGCGGCTCGACGCGGAACACATCCAGCGTCGCGTGGCCAACCTGGCCGCTGTCCAGTGCCGCCAGCAGCGCCGCGTCGTCAATCAGCGGCCCGCGGCCCGGATTGATGACTTTTGCCCCCTTGGGCAGCAGGGCCAGTGTCTCGGCATTCAGCGTGTTTTCGGTGGCGGGGGTGTCGGGCAGCAGCAGGATCACGATCTCGGCCTGGCGCAGCGCGGCCGTCAGCCCCTCCGGGCCTGCGTGGCAGGTGATGCCCTCGATCTCCTTTTGGGTGCGGCTCCAGCCGGTAACCTGGAACCCCAGCGCCGCCAGCGCCTTGGCCGCGGCGGTGCCCAGGGCGCCGAGGCCCAGAACCGTGACGTGCCGGTCCTTGGCCAGCGGCGGGACATGCCGGTGCCAGCGCCCGTTCAGCCCGCGGATATGGAGGTCCATGCCCAGGTGATAGCGCAGCGTGTGGCCAGCCACCCATTCGGTCATCCCCTGTTCCAGCCCGCTGTCCACCATCCGGGTGAGCGGCACGGAAGCGGGCACAACAGGCACGATTTTTTCAACACCAGCCCACATGCTCAGCACCGCCTTCAGCCGGGTGAAGGCGGTGAAATCGCTGACCGGACCGCTGGGGGCGTAAACGATATAATCCACGTCTTCGGGCGCGAAGCCGGTGCGCAGATCTGCCTCCACGCCCCGCCGGGCAAGCTCCGCTTTCAGCAGCGGCTCATAGGTTGGCCAGCCATCGGCGCGGCCTGCAAACAGGACATTGGCGGTCATGAGGTCTCCCTGACGTTCTAGCGCGGCGATTGCCGCGGGCGGTGGATATGGGCGCTTTGCACGATGCCGAAGGCACCGAGGAGCACCAGCATCGCCGAGCCGCCATAAGACACCATCGGCAGCGGCACGCCAACCACCGGCGCCAGCCCCATCACCATCGACATGTTCACCGCAAAGAACAGGAAGAAGGTGATGGCAATGCCCATGATCACCAGCGACGAGAACCGGTCCTTGGCGGCAATCGCCGAGGCGATGCAGAACAGGATGATCAGCATGTAGATGACCAAGAGGGTCACACCGCCGATAAAGCCGAACTCCTCTGCCAGGGTGGTGAAGATGAAGTCGGTGTGCTTTTCCGGCAGGAAGTTCAGCCGCGACTGGGTGCCTTGCATGAACCCGCGCCCCGACCAGCCGCCGGAGCCGAGCGCGATCTTGGACTGGGTGATGTGATAGCCCGCGCCCAAGGGGTCCTGCGAGGGGTCCAGGAAGGTGTCGATGCGGCGGAACTGATAGTCCTTCAGCAGCTGCCAGTCGGTGCCGCGGCTTTGGAACACGGTGCTGACCAGCCCCACGCCGGCGGCAATCACCGCCACGAAATAGGCCCAGTGGACGCCCGCCAGGAACATCACCCCGCCGCCTGCCGCCATCAGCAGGATCGAGGTGCCAAGGTCCGGCTGTTTCAGCACCAGTGCGGTGGGCAGCAGGATCAGCGCCACGGGCAGCAGCACCCACAAGGGGCGGGAGGTCTTTTCGGGCGGCAGCCAGTCGTAATAGGCGGCCAGCAGCATCACCAGCGCGATCTTGGTGACTTCCGAGGGCTGCAGCCGCATGAAGCCGATGTCGATCCAGCGCTGCGCGCCCATGCCGACGGTGCCGAACAGCTCCACCGCGACCAGCAGCGCCAGCGACCCCAGATAGGCCACCACCGAGATGTTGCGCCAGAACCAGATCGGGATCATCGCCACCACAAACATGGCCGCAAGGCCGAGGGCAAACCGCTTGACCTGCGGCTCCACCCACGGGCTGAAGGAGCCGCCCGCCACCGAATAGAGCATCAGGAAGCCGACACTGGCGACCGTGATCAGCAGCAGCGTCAGCCCCCAGTTGAGGTGCAGGATCTTGCGCAGCCCCGTGGGGGTCGATTTGGCGTGGTACTCAAGATAGCTCATGCCCGGCTGCTCCTGCTGCCCAGCGGCCGCTTGACGCGCTCGCGCTCCAGCCGCTCCTGCTGCGCCTTGATGCGGCTGCGGTCGGCGTTGGGGTAGGCCTCCAGCGGCGGGGTGCCGTTGTAAAGCGCCTGCAGCAGCACGTCGCGTGCCACCGGAGCCGCCGCCTTGGAGCCGCCGCCGCCGTGTTCGACCACCACCGCAACCGCGTATTTGGGCTTGTCATAGGGCGCAAAGCAGACAAACAGCGCATGGTCGCGCCGTTCCCACGGCAGGTCCTCGTTGCGGATCACACCGGCCGCGCGTTCGGCGGCGGTGATGTTGCGGACCTGGCTGGTGCCGGTCTTGCCGGCCATCTGAATGCCATCGCCGATGATGCGGGAGCGGTAGGCGGTGCCGCGGCGGTCATTGCTGACCGAATGCATGCCGCGCCGCACCATGCGCAGGCTGTTCCCGCTGACCGCCAGGGGCTCGCCTGCGCCGCTCGGCTGTTCCACGCCGTCCAGCGACTTCAGCAGCCGCGGCGTCACGCTGCGCCCGGTGGCAATCCGCGCGGTCATGACCGCCAGCTGCAAGGGCGACGCCAGCATATAGCCCTGGCCGATGGAGGAGTTCGCGGTATCGCCGATCAGCCAGTCCTTGCCATAGGAGCTGGCCTTCCACTCCTTGGTCGGGGTGATCCCCTGGGCCACCGCCGACATCGGCAGCTCGTGCTTGATGCCCAGGCCGAACATGTTGGCCATCTCGGAGATCTTGTCGATCCCGGTCTTGATCGCCACGTCGTAGTAATAGACGTCGCAGGACCGTTTCAGCGAGGTGTTCAGATCCACATGCCCATGGCCTGCACGTTTCCAGCAGTGGAAGCGGCGGCCGGCAACCTTGAGGTAGCCGGGGCACCAGACGGTTTCCTCCGGCCCGATCACGCCGTTTTCCAGCGCCGCCAGCGCGGTGATCATCTTGAAGGTGGAGCCGGGCGGATAGGTGCCCTGCACGGTCTTGTTGGACAGCGGGCGGTATTTGTCCTCTGTCAGCATCCGGTAGTCGGCAACCGAGATGCCGCGCACGAACAGGTTGGGGTCGAAACTGGGCGAGGAGCAGATCGCGCGGATGTCCCCGTCCTCGCAGTCGATCACCACCGCGGCAGCGCTTTCCCGGCCCAGCCGCGCCTGCACATAATTCTGCAGCTCGGCGTCAATGGTCAGCTGCATGTCGGCGCCGGAGATCCCCTCGCGCCGGTCCAGCTCGCGCATCACCCGGCCGGTGGCGTTGACCTCGACCCGTTTGGCGCCGGCCTTGCCCCGCAGCACATCCTCGCGCCGGGCCTCAAAGCCCACCTTGCCGATCTGGAAGCGCGGGATCATCAGCACCGGCTCCGGGTCTTCCATCTTGCTCAGGTCATAGTCGGACACGGGGCCGACATAGCCCACCACATGGGCGAAATCGTCCAACTGCGGATAGACCCGCGTCAGGCCCACCTCGGGCGTGACGCCGGGCAGGGCGGGGGCGTTCACGGCGACTTTGGAGATATCCTCCCAGCCGATCTGGTCGGCGAGGGTGATCGGCAGGAACGGCGGCGAGCGGCGCATCTCGGTGCGGGCGCGCTCCAGGTCCTCCGGGTCCAGCGGCACCAGGCTGGAGAGCTTGGCAATCACCGCCTCGACGTCGCCCGCATCCTCCGGCACCACGGTGATCCGGTAAGACGGCGAGTTCTGCGCGACGATCAGCCCGTTGCGGTCGAATATCTGGCCGCGCGCGGGCGGCAGCAGGCGGATGTTGATGCGGTTTTCCTCGGCCAGCAGGCGGAACTCATCGGCCTGATCCACCTGCAGATAGCGCATCCGGGCCGCCAGGCCGCCGGCAAAGGCCAGCTGCAGCCCGCCCAGGAACAGCGCCCGCCGGGTCATCTTGCCGTGTGCGGCATCCAGATCCTTGGGATTGCGTTTCATCAGCGGCTCACCAGGGCTTCGGCTTCGGACGGGGACAGTTTGCGCACCCCCAGAATAGACTGGCTGGCCCAAACTGCCAGCGGATAGGCGGCGATGGTCATCACCACCTGGATCACGGTCAGGCTCAGCTGCGCCTGCGCAACCCCGAACAGGGTCAGGATCAGCCGGTTCAGGGTGGCAATCCCGGTAAGCACCAGCGCAACCGACAGCCATTCGCTGGCAAAGGTGCTCTCGCGATGGGGCGCTGCGCGGCCCTTGAGGAAGCCGCAGCCCAGCACCGTCAGCAGCGCCAGCAGCCCCGGCGGGCGGTGGAACAGCAGATCCGCCAGCAGCATCACCAGACCGATGGAGAGCGCAGGCACATAATCCGGGCGGCGCAGGCTCCAGGCCATCGCCAGCGCCAGGAGCAGGTCCGGCGGCGCCCAGAACCGCGGCTCGGTCTCCAGCGGCAGCAGGTGGAAGAACATGATCAGCAGTGCCAGCGCCGCAAACGCCGCGCGCATGGTCCAGATCCGGGCGGGCGAGGTATTAGCCATTGCCCGCCTCAGCCGTGCCGTCTGCGCTCTCTGCCCCCAAGCCCTCGGGCCGCGGCTGCGGCACCGGATCGCCCGGCGGCGCCCCGACCAGCCCGCCCGGGTCCTGGATCACTTCGGTGCCGTGGTGGCGCAGCACCCGCAGGAACTCCAGCCGCCCGTAATCCGCGGACAGGCGCACCCGCATCCGCCCGGACCGGTCCTTGGCCACCTGGCCGATCAGCAGGCCCGCCGGAAAGACGGAGCCGTCGCCGGAGGAAATCACCCGGTCGCCGGGGCGCACCTGATCGGGGTTTTCCAGAAAGCTCAGCACCGGCGCGGCGCTGTTGTCGCCAGTGACCAGTGCGGTCTGGCCGGAGGGCTGGATGGTCGCCGGCACCGCGCTGGCGGCATCTGTCAGCAGGATCACCCGCGCGGTGTTGCGCCCGGTGCCGGAGATCCGGCCCACCAGCCCGATCCCGTCCATCGCCGCCCAGCCGTCATGCACCCCGTCGCGGCTGCCCACGTTCAGCAGCACCGACTGCCGGAAGGGGGAGCCGCTGTCGGCCATCACCACCCCGGTGATATAGGTCAACTGCGGGTCCAGCCGCACGTTGTTGAGATCCAGAAGGCGGGCGTTCTCCTGCTCCAGCTGCAGCGCCGCCTCTTTCCAGGCCCGCATCTGCCGCAGCTCGCTGCGCAGCTCGCGGTTCTGCTCCGCCAAGCGCTGGTAGCTTTGAAAATCGCGGATCAGGTTGATGGTCGCGGTTACCGGCACCATCGCCCAGTCCATGCTGGGCACCACCCTGTCCGCCACCTGGGCGCGGAAGCGTTCCACCCGCGGGCTGTCGATCCGCCAGACGACAAAGACCGCGGCCAGGCACAGGCACAAAACCGCTGTCAGCAGACGCCGCAGCGGGGTTGCGTAATCGTCGCGCTGTGACTTGTCCTTCGCCACGTCTCTCCTTCCAGCCGCCCTTCCAGCCGCTCACCGGCCGGCGCCGTTCCGGCGGTCAGGGTCTGTTAGCTGTCGTAGTCGATGGCGTGGGCCAGCTGTTTTTCGTATTCGAGCGCCTTGCCGGTGCCCAGGGCCACGCAGTTGAGGCTTTCGTCCGCGATGGAGACCGCCAGGCCGGTCTGTTCGCGCAGGGCGAGGTCCAGATCGCCCAGCAGCGCGCCGCCGCCGGTCAGCATCACGCCGCGGTCGACGATGTCGGCGGCCAGATCCGGCGGGGTGGTTTCCAGCGCGGTCATCACCGCCTCGCAGATCTGCTGCACCGGTTCGGCCAGCGCCTCGGCCACCTGTGCCTGGGAAATCTCGATTTCCTTCGGGACGCCGTTCAGCAGGTCGCGGCCGCGGATTTGCATCGACTGGCCGCGGCCGTCGTCGGGCATCCGGGCGGTGCCGATGGAGGTCTTGATGCGCTCGGCGGTGGATTCGCCCACCAGGAGGTTCTGCTGGCGGCGCAGGTAGCTGATGATCGCCTCATCCATGCGGTCGCCGCCGACGCGGACAGAGCGGGCATACACGATGTCGCCCAGCGACAGGACTGCCACCTCGGTGGTGCCGCCGCCGATGTCGACAACCATGTTGCCGGTCGGATCGGTGATCGGCATGCCGGCCCCGATGGCGGCCGCAATCGGCTCGGCAATCAGCCCGGCGCGGCGGGCGCCTGCGGACAGCACCGACTGGCGGATCGCGCGCTTTTCAACCGGGGTGGCGCCATGCGGCACGCAGACGATGATCTTGGGCTTGGAGAAGGTCGAGCGCTTGTGAACCTTGCGGATGAAGTGCTTGATCATCTCCTCCGCGGTGTCGAAGTCGGCAATCACGCCTTCGCGCATCGGCCGGATCGCCTCGATCGAGCCGGGGGTGCGGCCCAGCATCAGCTTGGCGTCCTCGCCCACGGCCAGCACTTTCTTGACGCCGTCCTTGACGTGGTAGGCCACCACCGAGGGCTCGGACAGGATAACGCCGCGGCCCTTCACGTAAACCAGGGTGTTCGCCGTGCCGAGGTCAATGGCCATGTCCGAGGAGAACAGACCGCCCAAGTTTCCGAAAAGCGCCATGTAGAAGGGATCCTGTGAGTGCTGCCATTATACCTTGGGCGACTCCCGGGGAGCCGCCTGTCCCCACCTTATATGCCGCGCGGGTGAGCCGCGAAAGGGCGTATTATGGTGAAACAGCGCGTTTCCGCCAAGTCGCAGCGCCCCCGCAACGCGCCGGCGGCGGCTCCGGATCCGGCATCCTGCGGATCAGCTTGGAAAAATCCGCTGCATCTCCGAGTTGAAATGCGCCCAGGTCAGGCTGGCGCTGTTGCCGGCATAGCCCTCGTAATAGGATTTGCCGCTGGACACCGGCAGCCCTGCCCAGATCTTTGCCAGGTTCAGCATGAAGGTCTTGCGGGGCATTTCCGACGCCAGGAAGGTGCTGTAGCCTGCCTCCTCGATCAGCTGGTGCGCCAGCTGGTCCTGCAGCTCGGGTGTGAAACGGGCCTGCGGCTTGACCCCCTGATGCCGCACCAGGCGGCGCAGCGTTGCCGGAATCATCTGATAGCGGCCGATGGCGTGGGGCTGGCCCGGGGTGGCGTCGATCCAGGCGTTGATCTCAGCGATCGTCATCTGCGTCGGCTTCTTCGGCGGCTTGCGTGTGGCGCCATATTGCACCGCATCATACTGCGCCTTGCCGGCCTCGGCGCTGGCGATCAGGTCCAGCAGGCGTTTGACGCTGGGCGGTGCCTTCAGGACCGGGGCAAACATCCCGCCGCCGCTGCGGCCGCGGAACAGGCTGGCCGCGCCGGGATTGAGCGACACCGCCCCGCGGCCGGGGCCGGGCAGGGTGTCGGGCAGCAGGCTGGCAACCGCCTGCGGCGCCGGGGCTGCGGCGGGCGCAGATCCGGGCATCGGGGCAGAGGCCTTTTGCAGGAAGAAGTTGTTGCCCACCAGAGAATACCCTTGCGCGCTGACAGCCGCTGCGGTCCACAGCAGCAGGGCCAGAAAGGTCAGGATCAGGGCAAGGACGCTCATTCTAAGGGGCATGGGAACCTGCATTCTGCGGTGTCTTATCGGGGTGCAGTCTGCCGCAGCGGTGTTGAGATTCCGTTTATCCGCCGCACGCTGCCCCTTCCGCCGCTTGGCGATTGCCGGTAGAGGGGGCGCATGCTCTCGTATCAGCACATATACCACGCCGGGAATCTGGCCGATGTCCAGAAGCACGCGCTGCTGGCCTGGATGCTGGCCTACCTCACCCGCAAGGACAAACCGCTCAGCTATATCGAGACCCACGCGGGCCGCGGCCTCTACCAGCTGGACGCGCCCGAGGCTGTGAAGACCGGCGAGGCGGAGCAGGGCATCACCAAGGTTCTGGCAGGGCAGGGGCTGGCGGCAGACCACCCGCTGCACCGCGCGCTGTCGGAAACCCGCAAGGCGCATGGCGCGGCCGCCTATCCCGGCTCGCCGCTGATTGCGGCATCGCTGTTGCGCCCGGGCGACTCGCTGCATTTCGCCGAGCTGCACCCGCAGGAAAACGCGGCCCTGCGCGCCGCTCTGAAACCCTGGAAGGCCAAGGTGCACCAGCAGGACGGGTTCGAACTCGCCATGTCGCTGGCACCGCCAGACCCGCGCCGCGGGCTGCTGCTGATCGACCCGAGCTACGAGATCAAATCCGATTATGCCCGCATCCCCGGCATCATCGGCCAGCTGCACAAGAAATGGAACGTCGGCGTCATTGCCCTGTGGTACCCGATCCTCAAGGACGGCTCCCACAAGCCGATGCTGAAAGCGCTGGAGGCACAGGGGCTGCCGGATGCTCTGCGCCACGAGGTGACTTTTCCGCCGGTGCGCGAAGGCCACCGGATGGTCGGCAGCGGCATGTTTGTGGTCAACGCGCCCTATGGCGCGGCAGAGGAAACGGCCCGGATTTCGGCACTGTTCAAGGCGGTGTCCCGCAAGTAGCCCCGGATCGCGCCCTCCACCCGCAGGGCCAGCGCCGCGCCGCCTGCTTCGCCGCGCAGGGCGGTTGAATGGATCATGCCCCTGGCAATGGCCGCAACGTCGCGTGCCTCCTGCGGGGCCGGGCGGGCGGCTGCACGTCTGGTATTATGTAAAGACCTTTGAAAGGCGGCCCTTTCCCGCTACGCTTTCCGCCGGGGAGGACTGCCGGATGGAACGCAGGCTGGCCGCCGTGCTGGCGGCGGATATGGTGGGCTACAGCCGCCTGATGGAAGCGGATGAGCAAGGCACGCTTGCCCGGCTGCGCACCCACAGGATTGAACTGATCGACCCCTCGATTGCCAAGAACCGGGGCTCCATCATCAAAACCACGGGCGACGGGATGCTGGTGGAGTTTCCCAGCGTGTCTGATGCGGTGGCCTGCGCCGCGGAGATTCAGGGCCGGATGCGGCGGCGCAACAGCGATGTGCCGCCAGACCAGCGTATCCAGTTCAGGGTCGGGATCAACCTTGGCGACATCATCTATGAAGACGGCGACATCTACGGCAGCGGCGTCAACGTGGCGGCCCGGCTGGAGCAGGCGGCGGGGGTGGGGGAAATCTGCGTGTCCGGGGCTGTCTACGGCCAGGTGCGCGGCTCCTGCGGGTTCCTGTTCGAGGATCAGGGGGAGCAGTCCCTGAAAAATATCTCAGAACCGGTGCGCGTCTACCGCCTGTTGCTGGATGAGGGCGCACCCGTGGCGGCAGAAGACGCCAGCGGGCCGGCGCCGGTGATGAAGCCCACCCTCGCCGTGCTGCCATTCGCCAACATGAGCGGCGATCCCGAGCAGGAGTTCTTTGCCGACGGGCTGACTGAGGATATCCTGACCGAACTCAGCCGCCGCCATGAGCTGTTCGTGATCTCCCGCAACTCGACCTTTGTCTACAAGGGGCAGGCGGTGAACATCCGCGAAGTGGCAGAGAAGCTTGGCGCCCGCTACATCGTCGAGGGCAGCGTGCGAAAGGGCGGCAGCCGGCTGCGGATCACCGTGCAGCTGATCGACAGCTGCAACGATTCCCATATCTGGGCGGAGAGATACGACCGCACCCTCGACGATATCTTCGAGATCCAGGATGAGGTGACATCGGCCATCGTCGCCACCCTGCCGGGGCGGATCGAAGCGGCCCAGCAGGATGAGGTCTCGCGCAAGAAACCCGCGAGCCTCGCGGCCTATGAATGCGTGCTGGCGGCCAAGGTCCTGCATCACCGCAGCACGGCAGAGGACAATGCCAAGGCGATGGGCCTCATCGACCGCGCGGTGGAGCTGGATCCGGAGTTTGCCCACGCCCACGCCTGGCGCGGCTGTATCCGCGGGCAGGCCTGGGGCTATGGCTGGTGCGCCGATCCCGAGGCGATGCTGCAACTGGCGCTGGAGTCGATCCAGAAAGCCGCGTCGATGGATGACAATGATGCGGACGTGCACCGGCTGATGGCGGCGGTGTCCATCCTGCAGGAAAACCTCGATCAGGCGCAGTACCACCAGGAGCGCGCCCTGTCCCTGAACCCGAACTACGATCTGGTTGTGGTGCAGATGGGCGAGCTTCTGACCTGGCAGGGCAGGCCCGAGGAGGGCGCGGAATGGATCCGGAAGGCGATGCGCCTCAACCCGCATTTTCCGGTCCGCTTCTGGAGCCACCTGGGGAAGGCGCATTTCACCGCTCGCCTGTACGAAGAGGCGCTGACCGATTTCAAACGCCTGCCGTCAATGGACGCCGTGCAGACCGCGCTGGCGGCGGCCTGCCACAGCTGGCTGGGCAACACGCAGCAGGCGCAGGACTGCGTGGCGCAGATCCGCGCGATGCAGCCGGAGGCCACGGCAGAGGGCTTGCTGGCCGGGCTGCACTACGGGCGCAAGGAAGACGCCGCGCATTTCACCGAAGGGCTGCGCAAGGCGGGGCTGGCATAGGCAGCAATAAAAAAGGGCGCCGCAGCGGGCGCCCTTTGGTCCTGAAGGAAGCCTGGCTCAGGCCAGATCCTTATAGGAAATCTCCTTGGTGTCGGCGCCTTCACCCACCCGGCCGCGGCGCACGATCAGGCGGTTCAGCGCGTTCACATAGGCCTTGGCCGAGGCCACCACCGTATCGGTGTTGGCGCTTTCGCCGGTGGCGATGTTGCCGTCCTCTTCCAGCCGCACGGAGACGGTTGCCTGCGCGTCGGTGCCCTCAGTCACCGCATGCACTTGGTAAAGCTGCAGCCGGGCGGTGTTCGGATAGATCTTGCGGATTGCCTTGAAGGTCGCATCCACCGGTCCGTCGCCCTCAGCGGTTTCCGTCACATCCTTGCCGTCGATCTCCATCTCCACGGTGGCTTCCGCCGGGCCGCCGGTGCCGCAGACCACCTTCATCGAGACGATCTTGAGGTGGTCGTTCTCCGCGTCCGTGCCGGTGCGCATCAGCGCGATGAGGTCGTCGTCGAACACTTCCTTCTTGCGGTCGGCCAGCTCCTTGAAGCGGACAAAGACGTCCTTCAGCTGGTTGTCGCCCACCTCATAGCCCAAGTGCTCCAGCTTGTCGCGCAGGGCGGCGCGGCCGGAGTGTTTGCCCAAGGGCAGCGAAGTGCCGGAAAGGCCGATGTCCTCGGGCCGCATGATCTCGAAGTTCTCGCGGTTCTTCAGCATCCCGTCCTGGTGGATGCCGCTTTCATGGGCAAAGGCGTTCTTGCCGACAATCGCCTTGTTCGGCTGCACCACGAAACCGGACACGGTCGAGACCCGGCGCGAGATATGCATGATCTTGGTGGTGTCGATGCCGGTGGACCAGGGCATGATGTCATTGCGCGTCTTCAGCGCCATCACCACTTCTTCCAGCGCGGTGTTGCCTGCGCGCTCACCAAGGCCGTTGATGGTGCATTCGATCTGTCGCGCACCGCCTGCGACGGCAGCCAGCGCGTTGGCGGTCGCCATCCCGAGGTCGTTGTGGCAGTGGGTGGCAAAGACCACCTCATCGGCGCCCGGCACGGTTTCGATCAGGCGCCTGATCAGGTCGGCGCTTTCCGCGGGCGCGGTGTAGCCCACGGTGTCGGGAATGTTGATGGTGGTGGCGCCGGCCTTGATGGCGATCTCGATCACCCGGCACAGGTAATCCCACTCGGTCCGGGTCGCATCCATCGGCGACCACTGCACGTTGTCCACCAGGTTGCGGGCGTGGGTCACGGTCTCATGGATCTTGTCGGCCATCTCGTCCATCGTGAGGTTCGGGATGGCGCGGTGCAGCGGCGAGGTGCCGATGAAGGTGTGAATGCGCGGCTGCGCGGCCTTGCGCACCGCTTCGGCGCAGCGGTCGATGTCCTTGAAGTTGGCGCGCGCCAGCCCGCAGATCACCGCGTTCTTCGAGCGCTCGGCAATCTCGGACACGGCGGCAAAGTCGCCTTCGGAGGCAATCGGGAAGCCGGCCTCGATAATGTCGACGCCCATCTCGTCCAGAAGCTCCGCAATCTCCAGCTTCTCGTTATGGGTCATGGTGGCGCCGGGACTCTGCTCGCCGTCGCGCAGGGTGGTGTCAAAAATCAATACACGGGATTTGTCGCCGGAAATCGGGGATGCTTTGGTCATATCGGTATCTCTTGTCTCTGTCCTAGGCCCTTCCAGGGCATCATTAGCCTTCGATGGCGCGCGTGCGGCAATCCTCTGAGCGGGCGCGCCGGAAGGGCACGCTCAGAGGCGGGCTAGGATCAGTAGGGCGCGCAGGGCTGCACCGCGGAATGCGGCGGCGGCAAAGGGAATATCTGCGCAAATGCTCATGGCACGGATTTATACAGAGGTGCAGCCGAATGGGAAGGGGGATTTTGACCTTGCGGCATGGCGGTGTGCTGGCAGCAGCAAACCTCCGTAAAACCTTGCCCGGTAATTTCAAGACAATGTTGAAAAAAGTGTATAATATAATTAAGGGCCGTAGCCAGTTTCAATGCGACAGTTTGTCTGCGCTGTATCAGCCCTAAGGTCAGATGCGGCAGACAGCTTCGCGTTGGGAGAATTCCTGGCTCCTGCAGCCGGGATCCGGCGTCCTGATTAAAAGAGACGCCATCGATAGGAGGAAACAGTGTCGAAAAAAATTGTCCTTGGATATGACGACAGCGAGGCTGCCAAGTCGGCGCTTGCTTTTGCCGTCAGCCTTGCCAAAGCACAAGGGGCAGAGCTGGTGATCGCGCATGTGCTGGAGTGGTCGCCCTATTCCTTCCTCACCCCGGAGGAGATCGAGCAGCGCCATAAGCGCCGCGAGGAGGAATTGAAGCGCGCAGAGGATGCCTTGCTGAAACCCGTGTGCAAAAGCCTGGAAGATGACGGTGTCACCTTCGTGACAGAGCTGAAATACGGCCATATCGCGGAAACCCTGATTGATGTGATCAAAAAGCATGGCGCCAGCCACCTGATCATCGGCCGCACCGGCCATTCCGGGCTGTCATCGCGGCTGTTCGGCTCGGTCGCGGGCACTCTGGCGCAGGCCGCGCCGGTTCCGGTCACCATTGTTCCGTAAAGATAAACTCAGAGGACAGTCATGAGTAATTCAATTAAGGCGGCAGCCCTGTCTGCGCCGCTGCTGCTGGCGGCAACCGCCCCGGCGATGGCACAAACCGTCGACGAGCGCGTCAATGAGATTTTCGCCAATTCGACCGGCTGGTTCGTCAACCTGATCTTCAGCCCGTTCCCGGGCACCAGCTTTCCCTGGATCGTTGCCTGGCTGGTGGTCGCGGCCACCGTGTTCACCGTCTACTTCGGCCTGATCCAGTTCCGCGCCTTCCCGCACTCGATCTCGCTGGTCAGGGGCGATTATTCCGACCCCAATGACGCGGGCGAAGTCAGCCACTTCCAGGCGCTGGCAACCGCGCTGTCGGGCACCGTCGGCCTGGGCAACATCGCAGGCGTTGCCGTTGCCGTCGGCATCGGCGGCCCCGGCGCGACCTTCTGGATGATCCTGGCAGGCCTGATGGGCATGGCCTCGAAATTCACCGAATGCACGCTGGGCGTCAAATACCGCAACGAGTTCCCGGACGGCCACGTGTCGGGCGGCCCGATGTACTATATGACCAAGGGCTTTGCCGAACGCGGCCTGCCGATGGGCAAATTCCTGGCGGTACTGTTCTCGATCTTCTGCATCCTCGGGGCGCTGGGCGGCGGCAACATGTTCCAGGCCAACCAGGCGCACGCGCAGATCTCCGGCGTTGTCGGCGAATACCCCGGCTGGATCACCGGCGTGGTGTTTGCGGGGGTTGTTTTTGCCGTGATCGTGGGCGGCCTGAAATCCATTGCGCGGGTGACCGAGAAGGTCGTTCCGTTCATGGGGGTCATGTATGTCGCAACTGCGCTGGTCATCCTGGCGATGAATGCCGACCAGATCGGCTGGGCCTTCGGCCAGATCTTTGACGGCGCCTTCACCGGTCTCGGCGTTGCCGGCGGCATGGTTGGCGCACTGATCCAGGGCTTCAAGCGGGCGGCCTTCTCGAACGAGGCCGGCGTCGGCTCGGCAGCTATTGCCCACTCCGCCGTGCGCACCAAGGAGCCGATCACCGAAGGCTTCGTGTCGCTGCTGGAGCCGTTCATCGACACCGTGGTGATCTGCACCATGACCGCGCTGGTGATCATCATCACCGGCCAGCTGGTGCAGGACCCGAACACCGGCCTCTACCTGCTGGACGAGGGCGCAGCCACGATCCAGACCGTCGACGGCAACAAGGGCGTGGCGCTGACTTCGGCGGCCTTCTCCTCGGCCTTCGGCTGGTTCCAGTACGTGCTGGCGCTGGCGGTGATCCTGTTTGCCTTCTCCACCATGATCAGCTGGTCCTACTACGGCCTCAAGGCTTGGACCTTCCTGTTCGGCGAAGGCGAAACCAAGGAGCTGGTGTTCAAGGTGATCTTCTGCATCTTCGTGGTGATTGGTGCCGCCGCCAACCTCGGCCCGGTGATCGACTTCTCCGACGCGGCGATCTTTGCCATGGCGGTGGTCAACATCATCGCGCTCTACTTCCTGATGCCGATCGTCAAGCGCGAGCTGAACAGCTACATGTCGCGGCTGAAAGCAGGCGAGATCAAGAAGTACGTCTGACCGGCTCTAGCCTGGTAATCAGACGGCTTTCAGACCCAAGCCTCTCCGGGCCGCCGGGGAGGCTTTTTTGATGAGAGGGGCAGGGGCGGCTTCAGCCGCCGTGTTCCACGATCCGGCGCAGCCCGGCAATCTGGCCGGGCAGATCCGTGGCGCTTGACTGGCAGAAGCCGGTCAGCAGCCCCCGGGACCGGCCTTCGGGGTCGTGCGGCGACAGCGGCTGGACCCCGTAGCCCGCACTTGCGGCGCGGCGGCAGATCCGGACGTCCGCCAGCCCGCCCGCCAGGTGAAAGGCAATCTGCATCCCGGCGTTGTGCCGCCTGAAGGACCCCAGGGCTTCGGGCCACTGCGCCAGCGCGTCCGCCGCCGCCGCATAGCGTTCGGCATAAAGCCTGCGGGCGCGGCGGATGTGCCGGTCGTACTGGCCGGAGGCCATGAATTCCGCCAGCGGCCGCTGCGCGGTGATCGCGGCGCCGGCGCTGGGCTGAAAAAACCGGGCCCGGAACCGCGGCACCAGCGCCGGCGGCAGGATCGCATAGCCCAGCCGCAGCGCATGCGAGAACGTCTTGGAGAAGGTGCCCACATAGATGCAGCGCCCCTCCCGGTCCAGCGCTGCCATCGCGGGCACCGGCTGGCCGGCATAACGGAACTCGCTGTCGAAATCATCCTCGATGATCCAGCCGTCGCGCTCCCTGGCCGCCTGCAGGAAGGCCTGGCGCTGCGGCACCGGCAGGGTGCCGCCCAGCGGAAACTGGTGCGACGGCGTCAGCAGCGTGACCTTGGCCATCTGCCGCGGCACCTCCGCGCCGCGCTCTCCGGCCCGCAGCCAGCGCACTGGCCAGCCGCGCGCCGCGGCAAAGCGCTGCGTCGGAGTGAACCCGGGGGCTTCCAGCGCAATATCCTCGCCCTCCACCAGAAAATCCATCGCCAGCTCCAGCGCCTCGCGCGCGCCGCTGGTGACCAGCACCTGATCCGCGCTGCAGTCTATCCCGCGCCAGCGCGCGGCATAGGCGGCAATCTCGCGCCGCAGTTCGGGGTCGCCAAAGGAATCTTCCTGGTGGCTCAGGCTGAGCGGATCCATCCTTGCCACACGTGAAACACAGCGCGCCCAGGACCGGGCCGGAAACACCGCCGGGTCCGGCGCGCCCGGCTGCAGCATCCCCGGCGCGGGCGGGACCGCCGCAGGCTGGGGGCGTGGCGGCGCTTCGGGCGGCCGGATCGGCGCCACGTCGCAGACAAAGATCCCCGCACCGCGCCGCGCCTCGGCAAAGCCTTCGGCCACCAGCTGCTCATAGGCCGTCACCACGGTGGAGCGCGCCACCCCCAGATCCTGCGCCAGCGCCCGGGAGGACGGCAGCCGGGTGCCGATGGCCAGGCTGCCGCTGCTGATCTGGCGGCGCAGCGCGCTGACGATTTGCAGATAGATGGGCTCGGCGCTGGCCTTGGACAGCAGTCCGGACAGGTCAATCATACTGGACTGCTCTTTTTGTCGGAAACTGGAAGTTAATTACAGTCCAGTTTGCGCATAGCACTCCCCCTGACACAACAAGAATTCACGAGGTCCGCAAATGCGCCAGCCCGATACCGAAACCGCCCTGAAAACCGAGCGCAGCCGCCTGCGCCGCGCCCATGAACGCGGGCTCTATGACCGCGAGACGGTGTATCAGGTGCTCGACGCCATGCCGCTGGCCCATATCGGCTATCAGATCAATGGCGCCCCATCGGTGCTGCCGACGCTGCAATGGCGCGAGGGCGATCACGTCTATTGGCACGGCTCCGCCGCCAGCCGGGCGATCCGCGCGATGGAGGGGGCAGAGGTCTGCCTGACGGTCACCTGCATGGACGGCTACGTGCTGGCGCGTTCCGCCTTCCACCACTCGGTCAACTTCCGCTCCGCGATGCTGTTCGGGGTGGCAGAGAAAGTCACGGATGAGGATGCCAAGGCTGCCAGCCTCAAGGCGATGGTCGACCACATCTTCCCCGGCCGCTGGGACGCCTTGCGGCCGATGACCCGGCAGGAGCTGAAGGCCACCGCCCTGATGCGGATGCCGATCGAGGAGGGGGCGGCCAAGATCCGCTCCGGAGCGCCCAAGGACGACGAGGAGGATTACGCCCTGCCGATCTGGGCGGGCGTGGTGCCGATGGCGATGGAGCTGAAGCCGCCGCAGCCGGATCCTGCCAATCTGGAGGGCGTCGCGATGCCGGATCACCTGAGCCGCATCCGCATCGGCTGAAAGCGAAAAAGACGCGCCGCCCTGGCGCGCCCTTTGTTCATCGGGGCCTATTCTGTCTGGCTGGCGCCCTCTGCCCCGGTGCTGACCAGCGCGCCGTTCTCCCAGGTGCCGTCCGCCTTCTGGCCGCTGGCATATTTCATCGTGCCCGGCCCCTGGCGCTTGCCGTTGACAAAGCTGCCCTCGTAGACGTCGCCATTGGCATAGGTCGCCACGCCCTGGCCATAGATCTTGCCTTCCTGCCATTCGCCTTCATAGGTAAAGCCGTCGGGCATCACGATCTTGCCCTGCCCGTGGCGCTGGCTGTCGGCAAATGCGCCAGTGTAGACCGAGCCGTCGGCATAGGTGACCACCGCTTCGCCGTGGCGCTGCCCGTTCTGCCAGCCGCCGTCGTAGCGGTAGCCGTCGGCATAGGTCATCACCCCCTGGCCGTGGTTCTTGGCGTTCTTGAAGCCGCCGGTATAGCTGATCCCGCTGGGGTAGGTGGCGGTGCCTTCGCCCTCGATTACCCCGGCCACCCATTCACCTTCGTAGGTGGAGCCGTCGGGATAGGTGATCTTGCCCTGGCCTTCGGCCAGATCATCGCGGAAATCGCCCTCATAGACCGATCCGTCGGGATAAACCGCCTTGCCCTTGCCTTCGATCTGCCCCTTCACCCAGGCGCCGGTGTAGCTGTAGCCGTCCTTCTCGGTGAAGGTGCCGGTGCCGTGGCGCTGATCGTCCAGGAAGTCGCCCGTGTAGACATCGCCATTGGCGTAAGTCTGCGTGCCGGTGCCGTGGCGGCGGCCTTCTTGCAGCGCGCCTTCATAGATGTCGCCGTTGGGCTGCACCAGGCGGCCGGTGCCATGCATCTGACTGGACATCCATTCGCCTTCGTAGACCAGCCCATCCGAGGTCTCCAGCCGGCCTTGCCCCTGCAGCTGGCCATCCGCCACGCTGCCTGCATAGACGGTGCCCTCGGCATAGGTGATCTTGGCCTGGCCCTGCTGGCGCCCCTCGGCCCAGTCGCCGTCATAGGTATAGCCGTCCGGCGATTGCATCACGCCCTTGCCGTGCCGCTTGCCATTGGCAAAGCTGCCCTGATAGCGCACGCCACTGGCATAGACCGATACCCCGTCGCCGTGGATCTGGCCGTCCTGCCATTCGCCCTCATAGGTGCTGCCGTCGGCGCGGGTCAGCTTGCCCAGACCGTGCGGCTTGCCCTGGGCGAACTCGCCTTCATAGATTGAGCCGTCCGGGAACCGCGCCACCCCCTGGCCGCGGACCTCGCCCTCGACCCACTCGCCGGTGTATTCATACCCGTTCGGCAGCTTGTAAGTGCCGGTGCCATGCTGCAGCCCGCCTTTGAAGGTGCCCTCGTAGACGCCGCCGATCTCATCCTGCGTGGTGATGATCTCCCCCTCCTGGGCAAAGGCCGGCGCGGCCAGTGCCAGGATCGTGGAAAGCGCGATTGCGGTGCCGAAACGGGTCATTCAAAACCTCTGCCTGCCCAGGAATTACGGTGCTGCTGCCATATTGGGTTGCTCGCCCGGAAACTAAGCTACCGCAGGCGGGGCCGCAATGTCTTTTCCCCGGCACCAGGCCCTTGCTCTTTTCCTTGGCTGTCAATCTGGTAAATGGCTGAGGAAGGATTTTTGCAAAGGGCCGATGCAGCATGGCAGACCGTTTCCGCGTGACACTGGCGCAGCTGAACCCCACGGTGGGCGATCTGGCAGGCAACGCCGCTAAGGCCCGCGCCGCCTGGGAGGCAGGCCGCGAGGCCGGCGCCGATCTGGTGGCGCTGCCGGAAATGTTCATCACCGGCTACAATACCCAGGATCTGGTGATGAAGCCGGTGTTCCACCAGGCCGCCATCGCCGAGGTTGAAAAGCTGGCGGCGGACTGCGCCGATGGACCGGCGCTGGCGATCGGCGGGCCGTGGGTCGAGGGCGGCCGGCTCTACAATGCCTATCTGATCCTGAAGGACGGCAAGATCGCCTCGCGCAGCCTCAAGCATCACCTGCCGAATGAGACCGTGTTTGACGAGGTCCGCCTGTTCGAGGCCGGGCCGCTGGGCGGCCCCTATTCCGTCAGTAACACCCGCATCGGCTCCCCGATCTGCGAGGACGGCTGGCATGAGGATGTGGCGGAAACCCTGGCCGAAACCGGCGCCGAGTTCCTGCTGATCCCCAACGGCTCGCCTTATTTCCGCAACAAGATGGAAGTGCGCTTCAACCACATGGTTGCGCGCGCGGTCGAAACCCATCTGCCGGTGATCTACCTGAACATGGTGGGCGGCCAGGATGACCAGGTCTTTGACGGCGGTTCCTTTGTCCTGAATCCGGGCGGCGCATTGGCGGTGCAAATGCCGGTGTTCGACGAATGCATTGCACAGATCGACCTCATCCGCACCGACGAAGGCTGGCGCGTGGAAGAGGGCGAGAAGGCGCATCTGCCCGACGAATGGGAGCAGGACTACCGGGTGATGGTCGAGTCCTTGCGCGACTACATGGGCAAAACCGGTTTCAAGAAGGTGCTGCTGGGCCTGTCCGGCGGGGTCGACTCGGCGATTGTCGCGGCCATCGCGGTGGATGCGCTGGGGGCTGAGAATGTCCGCTGCGTGATGCTGCCGTCGGAATACACCAGCCGGGAATCGCTCGACGATGCCGAGGCCGTCGCCAAGGCGCTGGGCGTCCGCTACGACTTTGTTCCGATCAGCGAAGGGCGCGAAGCCATCACAAATACCCTGGCGCCGCTGTTTGCCGGCCGCGATGCGGATATCACCGAGGAAAACATCCAGTCCCGCCTGCGCGGCCTGCTGCTGATGGCAATGTCCAACAAGTTCGGCGAGATGCTTCTGACCACCGGCAACAAGTCCGAAGTCGCCGTGGGCTACGCCACCATCTATGGCGACATGAACGGCGGGTACAACCCGATCAAGGACCTCTACAAACCCCGCGTGTTCGAGACCTGCCGCTGGCGCAACGCCAACCACCGCCCCTGGATGAAAGGCCCGGCGGGCGAGGTGATCCGCCCCAATGTGATCGACAAGCCGCCCTCGGCGGAACTGCGCGAAGATCAGAAGGACAGCGACAGCCTGCCGGACTACCCGGAACTGGACGCCATTCTGGAAATTCTGGTCGATTTGGAGGGTTCAATCGCGGATTGTGTCGCGGCGGGCTTTTCCCGGGACGTGGCCAAACGGGTCGAGCATCTGCTTTATATCAGCGAATACAAACGCTTCCAGTCCGCGCCTGGTGCCCGGCTGACGCCGCGGGCGTTCTGGCTGGACCGCCGTTACCCGATTGTGAACCGCTGGCGCGACCCGACCTGAGGCGCGCGTTAACCCCTTGAAGGCGCGGGTCTTTTCCGCGCTTTCCGCCCTTTCTCCGGGCAGCTTCCGTAACGGTAAAGTCCTGATATGCGGCGAAAAAAACACAATGCCGCAATGCGCGGCAGAGGGGGCCGCGTGGACGCTGGACCGCCGAATCCGCAGCGGGCATAGAGGCCTCATGCCTGGACCGAGACTGCCTCATTTCCAATCCAATCTGGCCTTGCCCAAGGCTGTCGACGCCGTGGTAATCGGCGGCGGCATCATTGGCGCGGCCACCGCGCTGGAACTGGCTGAGCGCGGCCACTCCGTGCTCTTGTGCGAAAAGGGGCAGATCGCGGGCGAGCAAAGCTCGCGCAACTGGGGGTGGGTGCGGATCTCCTGCCGCGATCCGCGGGAAATCCCGCTGATGGCGGAATCGCTGCGCCTTTGGGAGGGGCTGGCGGCGCGCACCGGGCAGGACACCGGGTTCACCCGCTCCGGCATTCTCTACACCGCGGACACGGCCAAGCGCGAGGCGCAGCTGGAGCGCTGGCTGCGCAACCTCGACGGCTGGGGGCAGGCGGCCCGGATGGTGCGCGGGCCGCAGCTGGCGCAGCTGATGCCGGGCCATCAGACCAAAACCCGCAGCGCCCTGCTGACACCAATGGACGGGCGGGCCGAGCCGCAGATGGCCACCCACGCAATCGCCACCGCCGCCCAGGCCGCGGGCGCCAAGATCATGACCGAATGCGCGGTGCGCAGCGTCGAAACCTCGGCCGGCCGCATCAGCGGCGTGATGACGGAACGCGGCCGCGTCGCCTGTTCGGCGGTGGTGGTGGCGGGCGGCGCCTGGTCGCGGCTGTTTCTCCTCAATGCGGGCATCAGCCTGCCGCAATTGAAGGTCCTGAACTCGGTCCTGCGCACCTCGCCGGTGCAGGGCGGGCCGGAGACCGCTGTGCGCACCGGCAACCTGGGCCTGCGCAAGCGGGCCGATGGCGGCTACACGGTCTCGGACGCGCTGGAGAACATGGTCGATATCGTGCCCGACAGCTTCCGACTGGGCTGGACGTTCCTGCCCAGCCTCCGCCACGAATGGCGCGCGCTGCAATTCCGCGTCACCAGCCGCTGGCGCGAGGAGGCGGCGCAGGCCCGCCGCTGGCAGCCGCTGCAGACAACCCCGTTCGAGCTGTGCCGGGTGCTGGACCCGGCGCCGTCGCAGAAGGCGCTGAAAAGCGGCTGGGCGGCGGCGCAAAAGGCCTTTCCGGTGCTGCAGGGCGCCGATGTGGTGCAAAGCTGGGGCGGGCTGATCGACGTGACCCCGGACGCGATCCCGGTGATCTCGCAGGCCGACGAGCTGCCGGGCCTGTTCATCGCCACCGGGTTTTCCGGCCACGGCTTTGGCATCGGCCCGGCCGCGGGCAAACTGGCCGCCGATCTGGTGACCGGCGACACCCCCGTGGTGGATCCGCATGACTTCCGCCTGTCGCGTTTTACCGACGGCAGCAGATACGGGCCGCAAAGCGGCTACTGACCGCTTCCCTTACCCCATCAGCTGATAGCTCACCGGCACATAGCGGAAACCCTCGCCGCGGGGTTCGACAAAGCCCGCCGCCGGGAACGGCATGTGATAGCCGATCATCGGCAGCTTGTCCGCCGCCAGCATCCCCAGCACCCGGCGGCGCGACTCCGTTGCCGCCGCCTTGTCCATGTCGAATTTCACTTCCCAGTCGGGCCGGGCAAAGCTCCAGACATAGTGGTTGGCCAGATCCGCCGTCAGCACCAGCTGGCGGTTGCCGCTCTCCAGCATATAGCACATATGACCCGGGGTATGGCCAAAGCTGGCCATTGCGGTAATCCCCGGCGCCACGCTGGCGCCATCGTCGACAAAGGTGGTTTTCTCCGCCAGCGGCGTCATGTTCTTGGCCACCAGATCGCCCACCCGGTCGCCCGGATCCCGTTTGGACCAGAAATTGTATTCCTCCGCCCCTGTCACATAGCGGGCGTTCGGGAAGGTCGGCGCGCCATCGGTCATCAGGCCGCCGATGTGATCGGGATGCATATGGGTGATCACCACCACGTTGATCTGGTCCGGCGTCACCCCGGCGGCGGCCAGCGCCCTGGCAATGCCGCCATTGCCCAGTCCGGTGTCAAACAGCACCAGCTCCCCGCCGGTATCCACCAGCGTTGGGGTGAAATAGAACTGAACGGTGCCGGCAGAGATGAAATTCTCCTGCGACACCTGCGCAAACTCCTCATCGCTTGCATTGCCGCCAAAGATGGCTTTCGGCTCCTCCCGCTGCGCCGAGCCATCCAGCAGAGTGGTGACCGGCATCTCCGCCAGTTTGAACGAGTGGGCAACCGGCGCTTCGGCGCGGCCGCCATGGGCGCCGGCCAGCAGCGGCGTTGCGGCACCGGCGAGGGGCAGGGCGGCGGCCCCGGCCAGGGCAGCGCGGCGGGAGAGGGAAACAGTCATGGCATAACCTCCGGTGGAGTTGGACTGGCCTTACCCTAGCGCTCCGGCGGCAGAGGGCTGTAAACAATCCCGTGAGGCGGGTTAGGATGCGGTCAGGAGGCAGCGTGATGAGCCAGAACAAGACCGTTCCGACCGGGGTAAGCGTCGAGGCGTTTATCGCCAGTGTTGAACCGGCCCGCAAAGCGGCGGAAGCGCAGCAGCTGGATGCGCTGTTCCGCCGGGTGACCGGCTACACGCCGCAAATGTGGGGGCCGTCACTCGTCGGCTACGGCCGCTACCATTACCGATATGCCTCCGGCCGCGAGGGGGACTTCCTCGCCACTGGCTTCTCGCCGCGAAAAGCACGCCACTCGATCTACATCATGCCGGGCTATCAGGACTACGGCGCCATCCTCTCCCGCCTCGGCAAGCACAAGCTTGGCAAAAGCTGCCTCTATGTGAACAAGCTCGCCGATATCGACCTGGAGGTGCTCGCCGAACTGATCCGCACCGGGCTGAAGGACCTGAATGCAATCTGGCCGGTGCAGCCGGACTGACGGGCCGCGGCTTTCATCTTTCCGGAAATACTCCCGCCGGAGGCCCGCGCCGCAGGCGCGCCCGCACTGCCGAAACTGGACAATCCGCCGCCCATGTGACAAGGGGCAAGGCAACAGGAGACATGTGATGACCACCACCCGTTTTGCCCCGTCGCCGACCGGCTATATCCACGTCGGCAACCTGCGCACCGCGCTGATGAACTATCTGATCGCCCGCAAGGCCGGCGGCACCTTCATCCTGCGCATCGACGACACCGACCCGGAGCGGTCCAAGGAAGAATACGTCGATGCCATCAAGCAGGACCTGGAATGGCTGGGCCTGACCTGGGACAAGGTGGAGCGCCAGTCCGAGCGGCTCGACCGCTATGTCGCTGCGGCGGACAAGCTGCGCGAGATCGGCCGCTTCTACGAGGCGTTCGAGACTCCGACCGAACTGGACCTGAAGCGCAAGAAGCAGCTGAACATGGGCAAGCCGCCGGTCTATGACCGTGCAGCACTTGCGCTGTCGGAGGAGGAGAAGGCCAAACTGCGCGCCGAGCGCGGCGACGGCGTCTGGCGCTTCAAGCTGGATCAGGAACGGATCGAGTGGACGGACGGCATCCTGGGCGATATCTCCATCGACGCGGCTTCGGTCTCCGACCCGGTGCTGATCCGCGGCGACGGCCAGTTCCTGTACACCCTGGCCTCGGTGGTGGATGACACCGAAATGGGCGTGACCCATGTGGTGCGCGGCTCCGACCACGTCACCAACACCGCCACCCAGATCCAGATCATCGAGGCGCTGGGCGGCACCGTGCCGTCTTTTGCGCACCACTCGCTGCTGACCGGCCCGCAGGGCGAAGCACTGTCCAAGCGTCTTGGCACGCTGGCGCTGCGAGACCTGCGCGAAGCCGGTGTGCAGCCGATGGCGCTCCTCAGCCTGATGGCGCGCCTGGGCTCCTCCGACCCGGTGGAGCTGCGGTCGGAGCTGGCGGAGCTGATCGACGGCTTCGACATCAGCCGCTTCGGCGCCGCGCCGACCAAGTTCGATGTCGAGGATCTCTATCCGCTGACCGCCCGCTACCTGCAGTCGCTGCCGCTGGCGGCAGTGCAAGCCCATGTGGACGCGCTGGGCGTCCCGGCGGAGAAACAGGCGGCCTTCTGGGACATGGCCAAGGAAAACATCACCACGCTCAAGGATCTCGCGGGCTGGTGGGAGCTGTGCCGCGACGGCGCCGAGCCGCTGGTGGCCGATGAGGACAAGGACTTCATTGCCGAGGCGATGGCGCTGCTGCCTGAAGGCCCCTATGACAGCGACAGCTGGGGCAAGTGGACCGCCGCCGTCAAGGAAGCGACGGGCCGCAAGGGCAAGGGGCTGTTCATGCCGCTCAGGAAGGCCGTGACCGGCATGGAGCGCGGCCCCGACATGTCCGCGCTGCTGGCGCTGATGGACACCGTCCGCGCCCGCGGCTGAGGCGGTTCGCGGCGGAAAAAGCCGGTAAGACACAGATCAGGGGCGGCGCCGCAGGGGCCGCCCTTTTTTCGTGCGGTCCCGTCAAGGGCGGGGCGCCGGCGCTCCCGCCCGCCGGAACTGCATCGCAGATGCATCCCCTGCGGTTGGGCCGGGCGCCGCGCGGACGCGCGGCGCCGCACCGCGCCTTGGCGCGGTGCCATGCCCAACTGAGAGAGGGGCAGCTTGCCTGCGCCTGAACAGGCGGGAGCGCGCCGCAGGACCGCAGCAAAACAGCGGACCGCCTGGCGGGCTGCGGCCTGCGGATCAGCCGCTGCCGCCCTCGCCAAGCTCCTTGCGCATCTCCGCCGCCGCCTTGGCCATTTCCGGGTTGGAGTGGCTTTCCAGCTCCTGCAGGGTCTTCTGCATCCAGCCCATCACCGAGGGCGAATCGCTGCCGCTGCGGGCAATCGGCGGGAAGGCGCAGCGCAGCAGGTGGCGCGCGGTCACCGGCGGCACCTTCACGTTGGGAAACTCCGGCTTCCGGGTGCTGCTGATCTCATCGGCGGGCATGGTCTCCCACAGCAGCCGCCCCAGCCGTCCCATCACTTCGACCGCGGTGCCCGGATCGTTGATGCCGGGCGACAGCGCCCGCTGCGCCGTCTCCGCCAGCAGGGTGAGGCCAAAGGACGGGTCCTGATCGAAACTGCGCACGTCGCCGATGTCGATCGCCTTCGAGGCCGCCTTGCAGAAGTCGTTGTCTCCGGCAGCGGCCCAGGCCACCGGCTGGCCGCGCAGGATGTATTCGCCGGGCGCCTTTGCCAGGGTGATTTCGGTGCCGGCCTCCTCCGCCAGCTCATTCAGCTGGGCCATCCCGGCAAAGCGCACAAAGCCGCTGCGGGAGGCCGGGATCGCCGCCGCATCGTCCGGAACGCCGCTGCTGTCAGAGCGCTGGCCGCCCAGGCAAGGTACATCCCGGCGCGCGCGCATGCTGTCGCGGGTCCGGGATTCGATCAGCCGCAGCGTATGGTCCATGCTGCCCAGCCCGGACAGGTGATCTATCCAGCGCAGGATGGCACCGACGATCAGGACAACGACCACGATGGTGATGCCGAACACCACCAGGGCGCCTTCGGGCGTGTAATAGCGCGCCCGGAACAGGATCACCCCGCTGAGCGAAAAGATGAACCCGCCCACAAAGGTCGCCAGCACCCGGTGGGTCACGGTATCTTCCAGCAGCAGCCGGTACACCCGCGGCGTCGCCATCGAGGCCGCAGTGCGGTAGGCGCTGACCATGACGTTCAGCGAAAACGTGGTGACGGCCAGCATGCCCGACGCCAGGATCGTCAGCACCGGCAGCACCGCCTCGCGCCCGAAGTCCTCGCTCAGGCTGTCGGGCAGCAGCGGCTTGGCCAGCGGCGCCAGCAGCAGCGCCAGCAGCGACAGCACGGAAATCAGAACCACCCGGAACCAGATCTTGCGGGCAATCCGCCTGAGGTACAAAAGGAACTGCTCAATCATGAGCGGAGCTTATCCTGCGCGCGCCGGTGCTGTCGATCAGATCGTCGAACAGCGCGCGCTCCGCCCGGCTCAGGCGCTGGTGGCGCGGATAGCGGGGCGCCGCCCGGTCATCCAGGAGGGGGGCGTTCCAGCCGTCGGTGGTGGCGATGAATTCCTGCACGCCCGCCTCGCCGAACACCTGCAGATAGCCCTGCAGCACCACATCCAGATAGCTCAGCAGAATCGGGTGCTGCTCGGTGGCGCCATTCTGCTTGTCCGCCGCCACCGCATAGACGGAAATCTCCGGCGATCCTGGCAGCGCGTGCTGCACCTTGTCCGATGCGGGCAGCCGCTCATAGGCGAATTCGCGGGCGTCCAGCGCCGCCCAGTCGGCGCCCGGCACCTCGGCGATCAGTCCGCCGATGGTGCTGGCGGCGCAGGGCACCGCCGACAGAAACGCCACCTCGCGCAGGTCCGTATGCACCCAGGCCCGCCGCCAGCCGCGCAGCCGGGCGGGCTGCGCGCCGCCATAGCCATGCGTCGCCGTGTTCACCAGGCTGCCGTATCCAAAGAAGTAAGGAGCCGTCATCCGCGCGCCTTTCCGCCGCAATTCCGGTTATTGATGTATGTCAAACCGCTTTTTCGCGCCATGTGCAATAAGCGATGCACCATAGCTGCGGGAGCGACCCATGCGGATTACCAAAAGGACCAACATTGCGGTGCGGCTGCTGATGTATTGCGCCGCCCACGAAGACCGCCTGGTGACCAAGGCCGAGATTGCCGAATGCTGCAACATCTCGGAAAACCACCTGGCGCAGGTGATCAACCAGTTGAGCCAGCTGGGCTACCTGGCGACCCAGCGCGGCCGCAACGGCGGCATGAACCTTGGCAGGCCCGCGGCGGAGATCCGGATCGGCGACGTGTTCCGGGATGTCGAGGGCAACTTGCCGATGGTGGAATGCTTTGCCGATGCGGACAACACCTGCCCGCTGGCGGGGGCCTGCCGCCTGAAGGTGGCGCTGGCCGACGCCGCGCAGGCCTTCTATGCCTCGCTGGACGACATTTCCCTGGAATCGCTGGTCTGCGACAACCACGACCTGCTGCGCATCCTGCAGCCGGTGTCCTGCGGCGCCCGCTGAGGCCGCCGCCGCAGCGCTGATCATTCGCGGGCCCGCAGGATGCGGGCCGGTTTGGCTGCCAGCGGCCGCAGCGCAAAGGCCAGCCCGGCCAGCAGCGTGGTCAGCACCCCGCCGGAAATGACCATCACCGCGTTCGGCCAGATCACCGTGTATCCTGTCTCAAACACATAGGCGTTGATGGCCCAGGCCCCGGCTATGCCTGCCGCCAGCGCCACCAGCCCTGCCGCCGCCCCCAAAAGAGCCGAGCGCAGCGCAAAACTGGCCAGGATCTGCCTGCGCGGCGCGCCCAGCGTTTTCAAGAGCGCCGCCTCATAGCGGCGTGCGGGTTCTCCGGCGGCCGCGGTGCCCAGCAGCACCAGGAACCCGGTCAGCAGCGTCGCCGCCGCGCCATAGGCGGTGGCCGCCGCCAGCTGGCGCAGGATGTCCGACACCCGGTCGATGGCATCCCGCATCCGGATGGCGGTGATATTCGGCATCTCGCGGGCCAGATCCCGCAGGATCGCCGCTTCCGCCTGTTCCTCGGCATAGACGGTGGCGATGAAACTGTGCGGCGCGCCGGCCAGCGCGGCCTCGTTCAGCACCATCACAAACCCCATCCCTGCTGTGGAGAAATCCACGTTGCGGAAGCTGGTGATGGTGCCGGTGATATCACGCCCCAGAATGTTCAGCGTCAGCGTGTCGCCCAGGCTAAGCCCCAGCTCCTCGGCCTCCTCAGCGGCAAAGCTGATCTGCGGATCACCTGAATAGTCCGCGGGCCACCACTTGCCGGCGGTGACCTCGGTGCTTTCGGGCCGGGCCGCGGCATAGGTAATACCGCGGTCGCCGCGCACCACCCAGTGATCACCCGCAACGTCTGCCGCGGGCTGGCCGTTGATCCGGGTCAGCACCCCGCGCAGCATCGGCGCGTTTTCCACCCGGGTGACGGAGGGATCGTTCTCCACCCGCTCCAGGAAGGCGGGCATCTGGCTGCGCTGGATGTCGACGAAGAAATAGGAGGGCGCCACATCCGGCAGGTTGCCGGCAATCGCCCGGCGCATGTTGCCGTCAATCTGGCCGATGGCGGCCAGCACTGTCAGGCCCAGCCCCAGCGCCAGCACCGCAGGCACCGCCCCGTCGCGCGCGCTGCCGATGGACGACAGCGCCCACCGCAGGGCAGGGCGCCCGCGCGCAGCCCCGGCGCCGCGCCGCGCCGCAAAGCCGATGCCGAGCGCGGCAACCAGCAGCACCAGCAGCGCCCCCATCAGCCCGCCCGCGGTCCACAGCGTCAGCTGAGCGGAGCCGCTGAACCACGCCGCCAGCCCGACCAGCGCCGCCAGCGCCAGCGCGGTGGCCAGCAGGTAGCGCGGCGCGGGCAGCCGGGTGCGGCTGGCAAAGGCATCCCGGAACAGCGAGGCCGCGCGGATCCGCTCCGCCCGCGCCAGCGGCCACAGGGCAAAGATAAAGGCGGTCAGCACGCCATAGAGCGCGGCCTCGGCCAGCGCCGAAGGGTAGAGCGAAAACACCGCCGGGAACGGCAGCTGCGCCGCAATCAGCGGCCCCAGCAGCAGCGGTCCCAGCCCGCCCAGCACCAGCCCGATGCCCACGCCGACCAGCGTCAGGGCGCCGATCTGCAGGAAGTAGGTGAGGAAAATCGTCTGCCGCTCCGCCCCCAGCGTGCGCAGGGTGGCAATGGTTGCGGTCTTGGTCGCCAGATAGGCGCGCACAGCGGCAGAGACGCCGACCCCGCCCACCGCCAGGCCCGAGAGGCCCACCAGCACCAGGAACCCGCCCAGCCGCTCGACAAAGGCGGTGATCCCCGGCGCGCCGTTCCTGGCATCGCGCCAGCGCATGCCGGTGCTCTCAAACAGCCCTTCGGCCTCGGCCTGCAAGGCGGCCAGATCACTGCCCGGCGGCAGCTCCATCCGGTATTTGGTGTCAAACAGCGTGCCCGGCTCCAGCAGCCCGGACTCCCCCAGATCCGCCGTCCGCACCATGGTGCGCGGCCCCAGCTCAAAACCGGAGGCGGCGGCATCCGGCTCAAGCGCGATCATCGCCATCAGGGCGAAATCCTGCGTGCCCAACCGGAAGCTGTCGCCGGGCTGCAAGCCCAGACGGTCGGCCAGCACCCGGTCCATCACCGCACCGGGCAGGCTGTCCGCACCGGCCAGAGCTGCATCCAGCGGCATGTCAGGGGCCAGCTTCATCTGCCCCTTCAACGGGTAGAGACCGTCCACCGCCTTCACTTGGGTCAGCCCGCGCTCCTCGCCCACCGTAGCCATGGAGCGGAATTCGGCAATTTCGGAATGGCGGACCGCCGCCCGCTCCACCCAGTCCAGCTCATCCTCGGTGGCAAACCGGTAGGTGAAATTCAGCTCCGCATCGCCGCCCAGGATCGTGGCGCCTTCGCGCTCCAGCCCGGTCTCAATCGACGCGCGGATAGAGCCGATGGCGGCGATCACCCCGACGCCAAGCGCTAGGCAGGCCAGGAAGATACGAAATCCCTTCAGCCCGCCACGCAGCTCCCGCAGGGCAAAGCGCCAAGCCAGGCGGAGCGCTGCGGCGTTCATTCCGCCGCCTCGCGCGCCGCGTCCCCGTCGATGCGCCCGTCGCGCAGCCGCACCACCCGGTCGCAGCGCGCCGCCAGCTCCGGCGCATGGGTCACCATCACCAGCGTCGCGCCATAGCGGTCGCGCAAGCCGAACAGCAGGTCCATCACCGCCTGGCCGTTGGCTTCGTCCAGGTTGCCGGTCGGCTCATCCGCCAGCAGGATCGCAGGCCGCGGCGCCAGGGCGCGCGCCAGCGCCACCCGCTGCTGCTCGCCGCCCGACATCTGCGCCGGGAAATGGCCCGCCCGGTGGCCCAGCCCCACCGCCTCCAGCTCTGCCTGGGCGCGGGGGAAGGCATCCTTGACGCCCGCCAGCTCCAGCGGCGTCGCCACGTTTTCCAGCGCGGTCATGGTCGGGATCAGGTGAAAGCTCTGGAACACCACGCCCATGTTGTTGCGGCGGAACCGGGCCAGCGCGTCCTCATTCATCGCGGTCAGATCCGCCCCCAGGGCCGTCACCCGGCCGCCGGTGGCCTGCTCCAGCCCGCCCATCAGCATCAGCAGCGACGACTTGCCCGATCCGGACGGCCCCACCAGCCCCAAGGTTTCCCCCTGCCGCACGTCCAGCGAGATTTCGTGCAAGATCTCCACCGGGCCGGTATTGCTATTCAGGGTCAAACTCGCATCTAAGAGATGAAGAACGGGGCTTTTTTGATCGGTCATCGGGCCTGCCTGTTGGGTGCACCTAACGGATATGGAGTGTTTGCCGCCATGCGCAAGACATTGGCACTGCTGAGTTTGCTGCTTTTCACCGCCCCCGCCTGGGCGGATCCGCTGCGGATCACCGCCCTGGGCGACAGCCTGGTGCAGGGCTACGGGCTGCCGCAGGGGCAGGGGCTGGTGCCGCAGCTGGAACGCTGGCTGAACGAAAACGGCGCCGAGGCCGTGTTGCAGAATGCGGGCGTTTCCGGCGACACCACCGCAGGCGGGGCAGAGCGCGCCGAGTGGACCCTGTCAGACAACCCCGACGGGCTGATCGTGCTCCTGGGCGGCAATGACATGCTGCGCGGGCTTGAGCCGCAGGAGGCGCGCGCCAACCTGACCCGCATCCTGCAGACGGCGCAGGACAAGGGGGTTGAGGTCCTGCTGATCGGCATGAAGGCCCCGCGCAACTACGGGCCGGAGTACAAGCAGGCGTTTGACGCGATCTACCCGGAGCTGGCGGCAGAGTTCGGCGCGGTGCTGCACCCGGATGCCTTTGCGGGCATGGCGGCAGAAGCGGGCGGGGACCCGGCGGCGGCGCAGGCCCTCATGCAGGACGACGGCATCCACCCCAACGCCCGGGGCGTGGCGCTGAATGCCGCTGCCATCGGGCCGGCGGCCCTGCAGCTGATCGCCGCAATTGGCAGCTGAAAACAGCCCTGGCCGTCAGGGCTGTTTTGGAATTTTCAAAGCAGATCGGAAGATCCGGATCAGGAGACCAGCGCGATATCCACTGCGGATTCACGGCCGTCGCGGCCTGCGCGCAGCTCATAGGTCACTTTCTGATTGTCCGCGAGGCCGGTCAGCCCGGAACGCTCAACAGCGGAAATATGGACAAAAATGTCCTTGCCGCCGTCTTCGGGTGCAATAAAGCCATAGCCTTTGGTGGTGTTGAACCATTTGACGGTGCCGGTGGCCATCGTCGATTTCTCCTAAGTCGTCTTCAGTTCCCTGCCCGCTTATGCGGCAGTCCGGCAAGTTTTGCAGATGCTCATGACCGCGCCGGGTGAGGCATAGTGATAGCATTCGCGTAACATTGCCGTGACAGAATTGGGTGCGAATCCCCTCTGGTGCAAGAAAAATTGCGGTGTAAAACAGGGGTTCGCGGCAAATTTCCGCAGGCCGGGGCCTAAAGCACCGTTACAACCGTGCCCAGCGGCACCCGCTCGTACAGGTCCACCACATGCTCGTTCATCATCCGGATACAGCCGTTCGACACCGAGTGGCCAATGGTCTGCGGCTGGTTGGTGCCGTGGATGCGGAAGTAGGTGTCGACCCCGTTCTGGAACAGATAGAGCGCCCGCGCGCCCAGCGGATTATCCGGCCCGCCGGGCTGGATATACTCATTGTCGACGAATTTCGCATAGGCCCTGGGGTCGCGTTCGATCATCTCGTCGGTGGGGCGCCAGGTGGGCCATACCTTCTTGCGCTGGATCACCGCCTGGCCAGTGAATTCCAGCCCGGCCTTGCCGACCCCCACGCCATAGCGGATCGCCTTGCGCTTATCGGTGACGAAATACAGGTAATAGGAGCGCGGCAGCACCAGGATCTGGCCCGGGGCGAAATCCTTCCTGATCCGCACTTCCTGCGGGGCCGGGTCAAACACCACTGGGTCTTTTGTGCGGGCCAGGGCAGGCAGCGGCAGCAAAGAGGCTGCGGCGGCTGCGGTGCCCGAGCTCAGAATCTTCCGGCGTGAAATCATGGCCATATCCCCGTAGTCTGTTGCAGGTCCCCTCATCTTCCGGTTGGAACGGCGGCCGGTCAACGGCTTTCCGAACCCGGGCGGGCAAGTGTTGCATGCGGCGCGGCCCAAGGCGGCAGACCCCGCTGCCGCGCCCCCGGTTGCGGCTTTGCGGCAGCGGCTGCCTGCAGCCTTGCGCCGCGGTGCCGGGCGGCTATACCAAGGCCATGCGACTGCTTGAGGAGGCGAACCCATGGGAGCCAAGACCCTGACCTGCCTGTCCTGCGCCCAGCTGAACCGGGTGCCGGAGGACAAGCTGGGCCGCGGCCCGAAATGCGCAACCTGCGGTGCGGCGCTGCTGCCGGGCACGCCGGCGGACGTGGATCCGGCGATCCTGCAGAAAGCCGTGCAGAACGATGACCTGCCGCTGGTGGCGGATTTCTGGGCACCCTGGTGCGGGCCCTGCCGGTCCATGGCGCCGGAGTTTGCCAAGGCGGCCAAGACGCTGGGCGTGCAGGCCCGGCTGGTCAAGCTCAACACCCAGGATCACCCGTCCGCAGCCGCCCGCTACCGGATCCGCGGCATTCCCGCCCTCATCGCCTTTGAGCGCGGCAAGGAGAAAAAGCGCCAGGCCGGCGCCATGCGGCAGGGTCAGATCGTCAGCTGGCTGCGCGGCTGAGGCAGGCTTCCGGCCGCCCCGCGCGCGCTCAGAACGGCCGCTGACCCAGCCCCTGCGGTTTGTCCGGCCTCTGGCTGGCTTTTGCGCTGCTGCGGCGGTTGCGCCAGGACAGCGAAGCGATCACGGCAAACGCCAGAAGCGCCGCCTCAAAAGGATAAAGCAGGACGGCGAGCCAAACGGGCCAGCCGCCAAGGAACACAGCGGCAAGCAACAGGCCCAAGGCGCCAACCGCCCCTATGACAGAACTCACCCAGGCCATGCTTGGTCTCCAATGCGCCTTGATCGCTTACAGAGAGGTAGAACAGGAGTATCGCGAAACAACTGTGCAAAAGAGGAGGCTTTCCGCCTTATAAGTGGAAAGTACGGCTTTCAGCTATGCCTTTGGTGGTAATTCCGGCCTCTGCCGTATCCCGCCGCCGCGCTGCGCTGGCCGTGTCAGGCGGCGGCTGCCTCTCTCTGGCAGACGCCTGCTCCGCCCGCAGGGCCGGGGGGAAAGCTGCGCCAGGCCAGCAGCGCGGTCGCCGCAAGGGTCACCGCCGTGCCGGCCGCCGGGTACATCAGCAGGCAGAGCCAGACCGGCAGCCCGAATGCCGCATATCCGTAAACCGCAGCGAACAGACCCGCGATCATTCCAAGGAAAATGCCTGCCCAGGCCATGATGCCTCCCCGATCCGCGCAGCACGGCCCCATTGCCCGTCTGCTTCTGCGGCCATCATCCGGCCAAGAAGGTTATCAAAGCGTTAAGATTCCGGAAGTGTATAGAAACCAGCGTAAATAGTTGGCGAGCGGGCGCTGTTTCGCGGTCAGAGCGGCTTTGTCGCACAACGCCCCTGGCGGGGCTCACTCTTCCATGAACTCATAGCCAAACCGGTTGATGATCAGGCTCTCGCGGTCCGCGACGAGCTGCCGGGTTTCCATATCGTAAAAATCCGATCTTTTCGCGGCTGCCGAGCGCGATGCGTTCATGGGCTTGCCCGCGCCAATCACGGTATCCAGCGTTTCGGCCCTTGCCAGCCTGTGGTCGATCATGACCGACCGGAAATCGGCCGCTAGGCTCTCGGTATGCAGAAAACGGTCAATATAACAGTTCTCTTCGGCCCATTCCGCAAGAGACTGGGGATCTCGCAGATGTCCCGAGTGCAGGGTTTTGCTGCCGGCGCAATAGAGGTTGCAAAACCGGTAGCTGTAAAGGCCGCTGTGGCTGTGAAGGCGCGAGGAATAATATGCGCCAGACAGCAAGGGCGCCAGCTTGGGATCCATTACTTTGCGAAGCCATGTCCGAAAAGCGTCGGGATTGTTCGGATCGGCATACAGGTGCAGATTTGCTGTCCAGTCCTGGCGTGCTGCAGCGAGAAGGGCAGGGACAAACCCGCATACCGCGCGGAACGGGTTCTGTGTGTAACCACGGCTCTTCAATGGCCGGAACCGTGTCAGAGCCAGGTAGGGTCCCGACTTCCTTTTTCGCTTTACGCCGTAAGACCAGAGAGAAAGGTAATAATCCCAAGGGTTTCGGATCGTCGCAAATTTCAGAATGCCGCTTGAGGCGATAGCCTCATCAGGCTTCAAGTGGTGTGTCACCTGTCGCGGCGGAAATTCGAGCGCGTGCAGCCAATTCAAAACAGACACACTACCCGTCTTGTTCAAGTCAACGTAAACAAACTCGTCGGATAGGAACATACACTAACCTCAAACTGGCACCGCTGCTCGCCCTTGCGTGCTTCGTAATCCTCCTTAGTTTAGCGCCGCCGGTCAGGCATGCCAGTCCCGCCTCGCTGACACCCCTGCATTCGGACCCGAGGGCATTTGAGTCCTGAAGGCGAAAATAACGCTTACGTTCTGCCCGGCGGGCGCACGGCCGCCGTTAGATTTTCCGCGCGTCTGCGCTGCCCCGAAACGACCTGGGAAAACGCAAAAAAAATGTGCCAGAGTTTCCCCTGGCACATATTTGACTGATGTCAGTTCACCGCACAAACTTCTTGTGCTTCAACCGCTTGGGCTCCAGCGCGTCCGGACCCAGGCGGCGCTTCTTGTCCTCCTCGTAGTCCTCGAAGTTGCCCTCGAACCACTCCACATGGGCGTCGCCTTCAAAGGCCAGGATGTGGGTGCAGATCCGGTCGAGGAAGAAACGGTCGTGCGAGATCACCACGGCGCAGCCGGCGAAATCCACCAGCGCGTCTTCCAGCGCCCGCAGGGTTTCCACGTCCAGGTCGTTGGTCGGCTCGTCCAAGAGCAGCACGTTGCCGCCCTCTTTCAGCAGCCGCGCCATGTGAACCCGGTTGCGCTCACCGCCCGACAGCAGCGACAGTTTCTTCTGCTGGTCGCCGCCCTTGAAGTTGAAGGAGGAGCAATAGGCGCGGGAGTTCACCTGCGCGTCGCCCAGCTCGATGATCTCGGCGCCGCCGGAGATCGCTTCCCACACGGTGTCGTTGTCGTTCAGGTCGTCGCGCGACTGGTCGACATAGCTGAGCTTCACGGTATCGCCGTACTCAACAGAGCCCTCATCAGGCTGTTCCTGGCCGGTCAGCATCCGGAACAGGGTCGATTTACCGGCGCCGTTGGGGCCGATCACGCCGACAATGCCGCCCGGCGGCAGCGAGAATTCAAGGCCTTCGATCAGCTGCTTGTCGCCATAGTGTTTGGCGAGGCCGTTCACCTCGATCACCTTCGACCCCAGGCGCGGGCCGTTCGGAATGACGATCTGGGCGCGGCCGACTTTCTCGCGCTCGGACTGCGACGCCATCTCGTTATAGGCGGCGATACGCGCCTTGGATTTCGCCTGGCGGGCTTTCTGGCCCTGCTGCATCCATTCCAGTTCGCGCTCCAGCGTCTTCTGCTTGGCCTTGTCCTCGCGGGCTTCCTGGCTCAGGCGTTTCGCCTTCTGCTCCAGCCAGCTGGAATAGTTGCCCTCGTAGGGAATGCCACGGCCGCGGTCCAGTTCCAGGATCCAGCCCGTAATATCATCCAGGAAGTAGCGGTCGTGGGTGACACACAGGATGGTGCCCTTGTAGTCGATCAGGTGCTGCTGCAGCCAGGCAATGGTCTCGGCGTCCAGGTGGTTGGTCGGTTCGTCAAGCAGCAGCATGTCGGGGGCTTCGAGCAGCAGCTTGCACAGCGCCACCCGGCGGCGCTCACCGCCCGAAAGGTTGGCGGGCATCGCATCGTCCGGCGGGCAGCGCAGCGCCTCCATGGAGACGTCCACCTGGCTGTCCAGGTCCCACAGGTTCTGGGCGTCGATCTCGTCCTGCAGCTTGGCCATCTCCTCGGCGGTCTCGTCCGAGTAGTTCATCGCCAGCTCGTTGTAGCGGTCCAGGATGTCCTTCTTGGCCTTCACGCCCAGCATGACGTTCTCGCGCACGGTCAGGCTCTCGTCCAGCTTCGGCTCCTGCGGCAGGTAGCCGACCTTGGCGCCCTCGGCGGCCCAGGCCTCGCCGGTGTAATCCTTGTCGAGGCCCGCCATGATCTTCATCAGCGTGGACTTACCGGCGCCGTTGACGCCGACCACACCGATCTTCACGCCGGGCAGGAAGGAGAGGTGGATATTTTCAAAGCATTTCTTGCCACCCGGGTAGGTCTTGGAGACACCCTGCATGTGGTAGACGTACTGGTAGGAGGCCATCTGATTGCTCCGTTAAGGGGGGAATTTGCTGGCTGGTGTGATAGCCGAAGGGGGGACGGGGGGCAATGAGGGATGCGGGCTCTGCAGCGGCCTGGGTGCGGACGGCAGACAGGGCGCCCGCAAGCCGCCCTTGCCCGACTCACCCCATCGGGCGCAAAGTGGGGGGCACCAGAAACACGAGGGCGCCCCGGATTGCCGTTTGCCGCGCCCAGACCTGACGACGCCGCCGGAATACGGACCGACCCGGCCCGTAGGCAGCCCAGACCTGAGCCAGAGCGGCCCGGGGGCCTTCACAGCACAGGAGGACCCCACGATGATCGCCTCACGCCTGAAACATCATCTCGAGGCACAGGGCCTGCCGTTCGGCACCGTCCGCCATCCCTATACCGCCACTGCGGCAGAATGCGCGGAATCGGCGCATGTGCCAGGGGATCACCTGGCCAAATCCGTGCTCATCCATATGGAGGAAGGCCCGGTCCTGGCCGTCGTGCCGTCCAACCAGACGGTTGACCTGCACGCGCTGCAAACGATCATGGACCGCCGCCTGGGGCTGGCGCCGGAATATGAGCTGAACCAGGTCTTTGACGATTGCGACCCGGGCGCGGCGCCCTGCGTCGGCGCGGCCTATCATGTGCCCACCGTCATCGACGACAGCCTGACCGGCCTGGACAAGGTCTGGTTCGAGGCCGGCGACCACAAGACGCTGATCGAAATGAAGGGGGACGATTTCGACACCCTGATGAAGGACGCCAAGCACGGCTCTTTCTGCACGGTCCACTAACCACTGACACGCGCGCCAGCGGCCCGCTGATCTCCCCCGCCGGCCAGCTGCCCCGATCCCCGGGGCGGCGCCTGCCGGTGCGTCAGAAATCGAACAGATCTTCCAGGAAGTTCTTCTTGCTCTTCTTCTTGTTCGGCTTGTTGTAGCGCGGATCGTGATGCCCGCCCCGCTCCTCATGGCGCGGCGGCTTCGGCGCGGCCTGCGCGGGCTGGGCAGAGCGTTCGATGATCTTGTCCAGCTCGCCCCGGTCCAGCCACACCCCGCGGCACTGCGGGCAATAGTCGATCTCCACCCCGGCACGGTCGGCCATGACCAAAGTGGTTCCGTCAATCGGGCACTGCATCTGCGTCTCCTTCCTCAACTCCTGCCCTTCACGTGGGCAGTGCGGCTGTGCTGCACAAGACAAAGGCAGCGCAAAAAAGCAGAATTAGCGGCTTTCCGCCCATTTTTGCGCAACTCACCCATGGTAAGCTGCCCGGAAAATCACGGAGGCGGAAGATGAGCAGAAAGACCATCCAGGCAGGGGTTCTGACCCTGATCCTCGCAGCGGCCCCGGCCCATGCCAGGGGCGGCGAAGGCGGTGGAGGCGGCGGCGGAGAAGGCGGCGGCGGCCAGAGCAGCGGGCTCAGTTCGCGAACCACGCGGGCGGTTGTCACCACCTTGACCCGCGGCTTCGACCGCTGCGGTGAGCTGCCGCAAGTCTATAAATTCGACTGCTACCGCCACACTTACAAGCTGGCGGCGCAGAAGCTGGACAGCAACCAGTCCTATGCCGAAGCAGCCAAAGCGCTGGTGCAGGTCGAAGAAACCCTGACGCAGGCCGTGAAACAGAACCTCGACCCGGCGCAAGCTCCTGTGCGCAAGGGGCTGAACTACTACCGGGCGGTCAAGCCGGCCGCGGTGCCGCAGGTCAAACGGCAGGCGGAGCGGGCGATGCAGCAGGCGGAAACGGTCCTGCTGCGCTCGCCCGCGGACAAACAGGTTCACTATGCCCGCATCGCCGAGGCGGTGAATTCCAACAAGGTGCTGCTGCGCTCCGCGATGCTGCCGGGCGCCGCGGTGCGGCTGGCCTGGCACCTCCTGAAAAAGGCGGTGCCGGCCTGATCCTGCGCCGCCGCCGCGTCAGCGCACGACATGCACCGCGCAGGCCGCGTGGCGCACCACATGGCCCGACGTCGACCCCCAGAGAAAGTCCTGCATCGACGGGCGGTGCGAGGCGAGGATGATCAGGTCCGGCTTGTTCTGCTCGGCCCAGTCCAGGATGGTGCGGCCGGAATGGCCCTCCACCAGCACGCCCTCGGCGTTGGGCAGGGTCTGCGCCAGCCCGTCCAGTTCCGCCTGCAGCGCCTGGCGGGTGTCTTCCATGAAATCCGCCGGCACATAGGAGATCGCATAGGCCGGGACCTGTTCGATCACATGCAGCAGCGTCACCTTGGCCCCAGGCGCCGAAAGCAGCCGTGCCACTTTCAGCGGCCCGGTGATATCGCGCTCCGGATCAAAGGAAATCGGCACCAGAACGTTATGATACATAGGTCGCCTCCATTGCTTGAAACCTGAGTCAGAGTAACGAGGACCGCAGCGCCCTGCCTTGACCCGCGTCAAGGCAGCCGCCGGCCCGCGGGGCGGGGCAGGGGGTTACGAGCCAAAGACCTCCGCCACGTCGTACATCACCGGCTCAAAGCTGCGGCACAGCTCATTGATCTTGCGGTTGCGCTCGCGCATTTCCGCGCTGCGCAGCATCGCCATGAAATCCTCGCGGCGGCGCCACTGCGAATAGTTGGCGATCCGGGTCTGCGCGTCATTCACATGCAAGCCGGCCGAAATGAAGCCGGGCTGCTTGGAGATGAACTCGCGATAGGCATCCTCCAGCGCCTCCAGCAGGTCCTGACAGGTCCCGGGCGTCATCTCGAAGGTGGTGATAACGGTCTGGATATCAGCGGTTTTTGCGATTTTCGGCATTGGCTCCTCCGTTGACTGCCTCCAGCCTACGCCTGTTCGCGGCGAAAGCGCACGGGTTTTTTCGGGCGTGCGCGCATAGAGGTCTTTGGGGGCAGTTAACACAACCTTAACCATAACGCGGAACCGTTGGCGCACGCCAACCCTGAGGCTCCGGGATGAAACCTGCCTTTGCTGCCGCTCTTGCCCTGGCGCTGGCCCAGCCGGCGGCTGGCGGGGCGTGGCTGGAACAGCCGGGCCACGGTTTCGCAGCCGCCAGCGCCGCCTGGCGGCACAGCGGCCGCGCCGCCGCGTATGAGCTGGGCTATTACGGCGCCTACGGGGTCACGCCCAAGCTGACCCTGGGGGTTGATCTGAACCGGAACGCGGATGTGTCGGGCCATGCGCTGCTCTTTGCCCGGCTGCCCTTGCACACCGGCGAGCGTTCCCGGCTGGCGGTGGAGACCGCGGCGGGCGGCAATCATGACCGGGGCCTGTGGCAGCTGATGCAAAGAACCACCCTGTCCTACGGGCGCGGCATCGAGACCGGCCGCGGGTCCGGCTGGCTGGCCATTGATGCCGCTTATGAGCTGCGCAACAGCGGGTTGGACGCGATCTGGAAGCTGGACGCCACCATCGGGCTGAACCGTCCCGGCAAGGCGGCGCCGATGCTGCAGGCCGAGCTGTCCAAGCCGGAGGGCGGGCAGCTCACCTATGCGCTGACCTCCTCGCTGCGCTACCCGCTGAAGCAGAAGCGGGAGCTGATTGTGGGCTTGGAATACCGCCAGGCCGGCCAGCGCAGCCTTGGCCTGAAACTGGGCTTGTGGCAGAAGTTCTGAACGTTGCGCCAAACTCAGGAGGTGCCCATGCCCGCGCCGGTCCGCCCCGCCGATGACGATGCCCGCCAGCTGGCGCAAAGCCTGATGGCTGAGGCCCGCTTTGCCGCGCTTGGGGTGCTGCTGGAGGAGGGCACCCCGCTGGTCACAAGGGTGGCGTTCGGCCTGGATCCGCAGGGCGGCCCGGTCAGCCTGATCTCGGACCTGGCCCAGCACACCCGCGCGCTGCGCAGAACCCCCGCCTGCTCCCTGCTGGTGGGAGAGCCGGGCGGCAAGGGCGATGCGCTCAGCCATCCCCGCCTCAGCCTGATCTGCCGGGCGGACTTCCTCAGCCGCCAAAGCCCGGAGCACGGCCCGCTGGCCGCGCAATACCTGCGCCGCCAGCCCAAGGCCAAGCTGTATCTGCAGCTGGCCGATTTCAGCTTTGTCCGGTTCCGGGTGACGGCGGCCTATCTGAATGGCGGTTTCGGCAAAGCCTTCCATCTTGACGCCGCCGATCTGCAGCCGCCGCCCCGGGCCTAGGCGTCCATCCTCAGCAGCACCTGAACCTCGCCCTTCAGCGCCTCCTGCCAGCGCAGGCGGATTTCGTCGTTATTGGCGCCCTGCTGGGTATCGCAGTAGGGCATGCTGTAGCGGGTGCTGTTGCCGCCGGTCCGCACTGGCCCCTGCGGCACCACGCTGTCGACATAGCGCGCGTAGCCCTGAAACGGCAGCTGCCCGTTGGCCCTGACCGCCCAGGACGACGACGCAGAGGATTGATTGTGCCGTATCCGCAAGGGGTTGGCGGTATGGGTGGTGACGTTGTGGTACATGTTGCCCTCGAACACCACATCATTGGCGCGGGAGAAATTCAGGTCCGAAAAACTGGTATCAACCCGTTCCGCCCGGTCGATACTGCCGTTGAGCGAGCGGAACTTGTTGCCGGTCACCGACAGCCCGTTCAGGTAATGGCCGCTGCCGTAGGGTTTGATCACGATATAGCTGAACCAGGGCGCCACGTCGCCGGACAGGAACACATTCGCGGTCACCGACAGCGCGCTGAAGGAGAAGCCGGTGGTGAAATCCGGCGCCGGGTCGCGCTCGTTGGTCCATTCGATAAAGCAGTTGTCGATGTAATTGTCCGACACGGTGGTGGTGCAGTTGTTGGCCGCCAGCACCAGCCCGGCAGAGCGGACCCCGTTCGCCACGTTGTCGCCCTGAAAGAAATGATTGCCCGTTACCGTGTTGTTGGCGCCTGCCAGCAGGGCGAAATGGCGGAACTTGGTGGCCCGGTTGCTGCGCAGCTTGGCATCATTGGCATTCACGTTCAGGCCGATGCTGACGCGGTCTTCGACATCCAGCGGATCCTCGGCTGACAGGAACTGGCAATTGTCGACCAGAATCCCCTGGCAGCCGGTCCCGGTCGAGGTGATGCCGCGGTCCTTGGGCCGCGAAAAGAAGCAGCCGTCCAGCGAGAACACCGAGCCCGAGGGCGCCAGCCGCAGGGCGCTGCAGCGGGCATTGCACTGGAACTCGATGCCTTCCATGCCGAATTTGCTGAGCGCGCTGAAGCCGCTGAAATCCACCAGATACTTGAAGTCGCGGAAGGTGAAGGTCTGGGTGCCCGCCGCATCAAACAGCGGTGCGGTCAGCGTCAGCTCGCCGGCGCCGGTGTTCTTGGACTTTACATAGATCTCGCGGCCGACCCCGGCGCCCTCCACCAGGGAGCCGACCTTGATATTGGCGATATTGGCGACATTGGTCAGCCTGGTGGACCGCGAGGGGCTGTAGGTCGCCTGGGAGGTGACGGTGCCGGTGTCCCAGGCGGCGCTGTTGGCGGCCTCCAGTTGGCCGTTGCGGATGATCCGGCGGGTGGCATAGGAGGTCTTGTTCGGCACCGCCGCCTGCATGTCCAGCGGCGCGGTCACGGTGATTTTGCGGCCCTTCAGGTCCAGCGATTCATGGTCCACGTTGTTCAGCAGCGCCTGAAACGCCTTCTTGAAGCCCAGCTCCTCGTCGCCGAAGGCCGCCGCGTAAGAGGGGAAATCGAAGTTCTTCGTCAGCAGCAGCATCTGGCTGGCGGGCATCGACACGGTGCCTTCAAACACCGCTTCGTGGCTCAGCGACACGGTGCTGGCGAGGTGGAAATCCCCTGCGGGGACCAGGATGCGGCGCCCGGCGGCGGCGGCATCGGCGGCCTCGAACGCTGCGGTGCAGTCGGTGCTGCCATCGCCCACCGCGCCATAGTCGGTCACGTCCACCACGCTCAGCATTTTACGCAGGAAGGCGCTGGTGATGTCGGTGATCTCGATATCGTCGATCCGCACGACACCGCCGTTGGCGCCAGTGAGGTCGAGCCCGAAATGGCCATAGGCCGCGGTGCGGCCCCAGGGCATATCCACGCCGGGGCGGTCGCCGCTGCCGACGATGCCGGTGACTTCGAGCACCCTGCCGTATTGGCCGAGCGCATACTGCATCCCGGATTCTGACACGCCGCCGATGTGGCTGCCGCCCGCCGCCGCGGCCCAGCCGGCCACGCGGACCGCGGGCAGCGCGCCGCTGACGGCTTTGATTCGCACCTTGATCTGCAGGTAGCAGCCCGGCTCCAGCGGCGTCTGGCCCATGAAGCGCAGCTTCTGGATGTTCTCGGTCTTCTGGATCTCCAGACAGCCGCCGAAGTCCGCATCCGCCGCCACAAAGACCGCGTTGGCGGCGCCGTCATAGGTGTCCGAGCCGGGGGTGCCGTTGCCGCTGGACCAGACATTGAGACCCTCCGCAAAGGCGGGGGGCATCAGCTGCAGACCGTCGGTGATTGCCTTGTTCATGGAAGTACCCTTTCCTGCTGCGCATCTCGCGTTCGGGGAAAAGGAAGTACAGGAGCGGCGTTAAAACCTGCCAAGCGGTGCGTACGCTGCCCTGCCGCCAGGCGCGTTCATCCTGTCCTTAAAGAATGTGTACCGCGTTGATTTACAGAGAGATTTGCAGGTTAACCATTTGGCAATCCGGGGGGTGCACGGCGCCGTTTCGGCCGGGGATCATCAGCCGAGGCCACAGGTAGCCCGCCGCCGCGCGCTGGGCTGGATAGCGCGCCCCGGCCGGGCGGCAGACCATTGGAGCGCCCCAGCGCACCATCCGGGCGACCCGTTCCGGGGGCCGAAAATCCGCCGGATGTTCGGGCAGGCGTAAGTGAACGCCGTCTCAGCATCATGGTTCAGGAAAGGTCTCAAACTGAGAGCCGGTCACGGCTGCGACCGGCTCTCTCTGGGCTAAGACCGGGAATGTCAGAAGAAAAACACTTACCCCCGCAAACAGAACACTGCGCATCTGCCAGTCCCGGTCCGTTTCTTAATGTTAGGACAAGGTAACGCAGCGTCAAAACATTTTTTTTGCGATCTGATAATTTTATTGCGCGCAGGACGGCCGCGGGCTGCTGTGCGCGACAGGGCCGAAACCGAAAAAGGGCGCGGAAAACCGCGCCCTAACTGATTGTTATTTAATGCTGATCAGGCCAGCTCGCCCGCCAGCGCCTTTTCGATCAGGGCGATGGTGTCCTCGACGCCGTAAAGCGCGATGAAACCGCCGAAGCGGGGGCCCTGGGAGGCGCCCAGCAGCACTTCGTAGATTGCCGAGAACCAGGCGCGCAGCGGCTCGAATCCGTGGATCTTGCCGATGGCGAAGACCACGGACTGCAGGAATTCCTCATCCGCGAAATTGGCCTCGGGCAGCGGGTCGGTGCTGCCTGCGATCTCGTTCTTCTTGGCAATCGCGGCCAGCGCGGCCTCCGGCGATTTCAGCGCATCCGCCAGATCCTGCAGCGCTGCGCGCTCCTGATCGGTGGGCAGGCGGAATTCCTTGGCCGGTTTCACGAAGTCGTTGAAGTAGCGCACCGCAAAGCCCGCCGCCTGGTCCATGCCCGGATGGGTGTCGGGGGTGGCGTTGGGGGCGTATTTGTTGATGAAGCCCCACATGGTTTCCTTGTCCTCGGCGCTGGAGGCGGAAGCGAGGTTCAACAGCATCGAGAACGGCACCACCATATCTGACTGCGGAACGTCGCCGCCGTGGATGTGCCAAACCGGGTTATTGAGCTGCGTCTTCAGGTCCTGGGTGCGGTAGGCGCGCAGCTGCTGGTGGTATTCGTCCACCGCCTTGGGGATCACGTCGAAATGCATCCGCTTGGCGGTCTTGGGCTTCTGGTACATGAAATACGCCAGGCTCTCGGTCGAGGCGTAGGTCAGCCATTCGTCGATCGAGACGCCGTTGCCGGAGGATTTGGAGATCTTCTGGCCGTTTTCATCGAGGAACAGCTCATAGGTGAAATGCTCCGGCGCGGGCACGCCCAGCACCCGGCAGATGCCGTCATAGATCGGCGTGTTGGTGGAGTGGTCCTTGCCGTACATCTCGAAATCGACCTCCAGCGCAGCCCAGCGCGCGCCGAAGTCCGGCTTCCACTGCAGCTTCACGTTGCCGCCGGTCACGGGCAGGGTCCATTCCTTGCCGTCCTCGTCGTCGAAGGTGACGGTGTAGGTCTCGGTGCAGACCTTCTTCATCGGCACATAGAGCACGCGGCCGGTCTCCGGGTGGATCGGCAGGAAGATCGAATAGGTCTGGCGGCGCTCCTCGCGCAGGGACTTCAGCATGATCGCCATGATGTCGTCGTATTTGTCGACCGCACGCTTCAGGATCTCGTCGAACTGGCCGGACCGGTAGAATTCGGTGGCCGAGTAGAACTCATACTCGAACCCGAAGGTGTCCAGGAACCGGCGCAGCATGGCGTTGTTGTGATGGCCGAAGCTTTCGTGCGTGCCGAACGGGTCCGGCACCGAGGTGAGCGGCTTTTGCAGGTGTTCGGCCAGCGCCTCCTGGTTGGGCACGTTGCCGGGCACCTTGCGCATCCCGTCCAGATCGTCCGAGAAGCAGATCAGCCGGGTCGGGATGTCCGAGATGGTCTCGAACGCCTTCTTGATCATGGTGGTGCGGGCGACCTCGCCGAAAGTGCCGATGTGCGGCAGGCCGGAGGGGCCATAGCCGGTCTCGAAGAGGACATAGCCCTTTTCCGGCGCGCCCTTGGCATAACGTTTGAGAACCCGGCGGGCTTCTTCAAACGGCCAGGCTTTGCTCTTCAGAGCTTCTTCGCGCACATCAGACATCATGTTCTCCATCGGCGGCGGTTGCGTCAGTTCTTCGGGGTGCCGCATGATCTGCCCGGATACCCTATGTATCCGGCCCTTCCCTCTATTGTGCCGATGCAGCATGAGTCAATAATGCCAGCCCCGCCACAGCCGGGATTTGCGGCGTTGCGCCGCGCAAAAACCGGCGCTTGGGCACAGCCTGTTATTGAACCTCCCCGCGGGCGTACCTATCCTGTCGGAGTGAATACTGCGCAAATAAGGATTTCGTCCATGAGTGAGCAAACCCCGCATCCGATGACCCCGCAGGACTGCCTTGTGGCCCTGATGGTGGCGGTCTCGGCCTCGGACGAAAACATCCGCACCGCGGAGCTGGTTAAGATCCAGTCGGCGGTCAACATGCTGCCGGTCTTTGCCGACTATGACATCGACCGGGTGAGCCGGGTGTCGCGCACCGTGCTGGACCTGTTCGAGCAGGAGGACGGGCTGGAGGCGCTGTTCGGCCTGGTTCGCGATGACCTGCCGGAGCGGCTGTTCGAGACTGCCTATGCGCTGGCCTGCGATGTCGCCGCTGCCGATGGCATCCTGGGCGAGACCGAGCTCGAGTTTCTGGCTGAGGTCCGCTATGAGCTGAACATCGACCGGCTGCACGCCGCCGCGATCGAGCGCGGCGCGCGTGCCCGCCATATGGTCTGAGCGCCGCCTGAGGCTTGAGACAGAGCGGCGTTGCCCGGGGCAGGGTCCCGGGCAATGCGTGGCGTCAGCTGTAGGCGCCGGCTGAATAGGTCAGCTCATAGCTGTGGCTGTAAAGCTCGAAGATGATCCCGAACGGGTCTTCGACGTAGACCATGCGGTAGGGCTTTTCGCCGGGGAAATATTCCCGCACCGGCATCCGCTGCTTGCCGCCGGCTGCGACGATCTTTTCCAGCAGCCCTTCGACGTCCGGGTCCTGCACGGCAAAATGAAAGGTGCCGTGCTTGCGGTACTGGAAGTTGTCCTGCGGCGCTTCGTTGCCGTCAAATTCGAACAGTTCGATGCCGATGCCGTCCGCGGTGGACAGATGCGCGATGCGCAGGCGGGTCCAGCCGGGGCCGAACACATCGGTGCACATCTGCCCGATGGCGCTGTCGTCCTCGGTCACTTCGCTGGGCTGCATCAGCACGTAAAACCCCATGACGTCCGCGTAAAACTTCACGGCCGCGTCAAGGTCCGGCACCGACAGGCCGATGTGCGAGAAGGTTCTGGGCGTGGTGGTCATCTTTGGTCTCCTCATGCTTGGGATGACAGAAAGGTAGACACGCGCCCCTCTCCTGTGAAATTATCATTTCATATGGAAATGATAATATGGCGGAATGGTCTGTGCTGAACGCCACCTGGCTCGAAACCTTCACGACGCTGGCTGAGACCGGCCATTTCACCCGCGCGGCGCAGCGGCTGAACATGACCCAGCCGGGTGTCTCGCAGCATCTGCGCAAGCTGGAGGCGCAGCTGGGCCAGAGCCTGATTGCACAAGACGGCAAAAGCTTTTCGCTGACTCCGGCGGGGGAGGCGGTGCGGGCGCTGGGGCAGGCGCGCCGCGATGAGGAGCGCCGTCTGAGAGAGGCGATCGCCACCGACAGCCCCGATGCCGGAGAGGTGCGGATCGCCTGTTCCGGCAGCTTTGCAACGCTGCTGTACCCCCGCATCCTGGCGCTGCTGGAGACCGCGCCGGACCTCACCGCGCATCTGGAAGCGGCGCCGCAAGCGGCGATAAAGCGCGGTCTTCTGGAGGGGGCGTTCGATCTGGGCATTCTGGACCACGACCCGGGCCACCCCCGGCTGGAGGCGGAGCATCTGGGGGAGGAGGAGCTTTGCCTTGTGCTGCCTGTCCGGGATGCGGGTGCGGAGATCACGTTCGAGGCTTTGGAGGCGCGCGGCTTTGTCGCCCATCCCGATGGCTTTGCCCATGCGGATGAGCTGCTGCCGCTGAACTTTCCGGAGGCCTATCAGGGCGCTGACCGGCTGCGTGTGCGGACCTATGTCAACCAGATCGGCCAGATCCTGGACCCGGTCGCGCGCGGCGTCGGCTATACGCTGCTGCCGCGCAGCGGGGTTGAGGCCTATGCGCAGCGGGACCTGCTGGCGGTGATCCCGCTCCAGAGGCCGCGCCGTCACGGGCTGTGGCTTACCTGCCGCAAGGGCCGCCCGCTGAGCGCGCGGCTGAAGCGGATGCAGCGGCTGGCGCAGGAGGTGGCGGCGGCGCTGGGGTAGCGGCGCCCTTGCCGCTCAGGTCCCGGCCTGCGCCGCCCTGAGCCGGGCCAGAGACTGCTTCTGCCGGCCGTCTGCATCGAAATTTGCGGGATCGAGCCAGGCTTTGAAAGCCGCCTCCAGCTGCGGCCACTCGCTGTCCAGAACCGAATACCAGGCGGTGTCGCGGTTGCGGCCCTTATAGACGATGGCCTGGCGGAACAGCCCCTCATAGGTGAAGCCAAGCCGCTCCGCCGCGCGGCGGGAGGGGGCGTTCAGCGCGTCGCATTTCCATTCATAGCGGCGGTAGCCCAGGTCGTTGAACACCCGCGCCATCATCAGATACATCGCCTCGGTCGCGGCGCGCGTTTGCTGCAGCGCCGGGGCAAAGGTGATGCCGCCCACCTCGATGACGCCGTGTTCCGGCTGAAGGCGCATATAGCTGGCGACGCCCTCTGCCTTGCCGCTGGCGCCGTTCACGATGGCAAAGCAGGGCTGCGTATCCGCGCCGCTGTTGGCCTCGACCCAAGTGAGCAGCGCCTCGGGGCCGGCAAAGGGGCCATAGGGCATATAGGTCCAGACCGCATCGCTGCGGTCCTGCCGGAACGCCTCGAACAGATCGGCGCTGTGGCGGTCCGCCTCCAGCGGTTCCACCCGGCAATAGCGCCCTGCCATACCGGTGTGCCCGGGCGCGCGGGCACCGGTCCAGTGCGGCAGCGGCGCGCCGATGGGCTGGCCGTGGTCGTTGAAGAAATCCGTCATCAGGGCGTCCTTTGCAAAGCTCTGCCGCGGTGTCCGCGCACCGCCGCCTTGCCTGGATCTGCCATGCTGCTGGTCTGGGCGGAACGTCCAGTAACGGGTAATTTTCCCAGACCAGTCGCGGCTGTCAGCTGCCGTAAACGGCGCTCCAGCGCTCGATCAGCTGCTGCTGCAGCTGCTTGGCGCGCCGGTTCCAGCCGCGGGCGCCCTGGGGGCGTTCGCGCTCGGCGCGGGGGATGCGGGCGCGCTTTTTCAGATCCGCGGTGAAGATGGTGAAGGCCAGTTCGGTGCCGTCGGCCGCGGTCATGAAGCCGCCGAGGCCCGAGACAAAGTTCAGCGTGCCGGTCTTGGCGGCGACCTTGATCGGGTGGTTTTTGAGCGGGCGGCCGTTGGCATCGCGCAACTGGAATGATTTCAGAAGCGGTTTCAAATGGCCGGCCTTGTAGGCCGCCACCAGCGCGCCCGTGAGGTCTGCCGGGGTCATCCTGGACTCTTCACCCAGGCCGGAGTGATCCACCAGCCGGGTGCCGGACATGCCGTATTTTTCCCCCGCCCAGCGGTTCATCTCCGCGGCGGAGGCCTTGAGCGACGCCGGCCGCCCGCTGCGCGCGGCGCTGGCGGCCATGCCGATCATCTCGGCCATCAGGTTGTTGGAGAATTTCAGCATCGCCTTCAGCATCACGTCCATCGGCGGGCTGTGATGCTGCGCCAGCAGCTGCGCCTGGGGCAGCGATCTGGCGGGTTTCGCCTGGGGCAGGGCGATGCCGTTGGCCCGCGCCAGGGTGCGGAACACGTCGCCCGCGTAGGCGCCCGGATTGCGCACCGGCAGCCAGCGCGAGCCGCCCTTGCCCAGGGCCTTGCTGGCCACGGTCCAGTGGTCGATGCCGGATTTTCCGGCATAGGTGTAGACCGGCACCGCGCGGGAGGCGATCGCCATTTGCGAGGTGGCAACCTCGGGGCGGTACTTCTCGGTGCGGGCGTCCATGGTGACAGCCCAGCCGCTGGCGGCGCGTTTCCACTCGAAATGGACCCGGTTGAAGTTCAGCGCAATGCCGGAGACCGCAGGCGAATAGCCCACGTGATCGGGCTGCTCCGGGTCGATGGCGGGCACCTGCGGCAGCGCGCCGTCCCAGACCAGGAACCTGCCCCGCACCTCGCGCACGCCGGCGGTTTTCAGCGCCTTGGCCAGCAGCGCCAGATGGTCTGTGTTCAGCATCGGATCGCCGCCGCCTGCCAGGATCAGATCGCCGCCCACCACGCCGCCGGCGACGCCGCCGGTGGCCAGAAGGCGGGTGTCGAACCGGTGGCCCGCCCCCAGCACATCCAGCGCATAAAGCGCCGTCAGCGCCTTGGCGACGCTGGCTGGCGGCAGGGCCTCGCCGCTGCCGGACGCCTCCAGCAGCTTGCCGGTTTTCACATCCGCAACCGCACAGACCGCATGGCCCGGCAGTTTGGCCCGCGACAGCAGCGCCTGCAGCCCGTCGGCCCCGGCCGCCAGAGAGCTGACCTTGCGCGCAACAGGGCGCAGCGACACGGCAGGCGCATTGGCCAGGGCAGAGGAGCCCGCCAGTGCGGCAAGCCCGGAAAGAAGGAACGTCCGGCGTGAAGTCATCGTGCTCATATTTAAGGTGCGGACCCGCTCTTCCTCAATACCCGAACCCAGCCGCTGCGCCGCAAGGTCCGGGGTTTTGCCCCATCAAAAGTCCTGCTACCGCTGGCAGCCATGTTTCAAGCAGTCATCCTCATGTTTGCGGCCATGTCAATGATCCCGGCGGGCGATCTGTGCGGGAAGCTGCTGACCGGCAGCGGGCTGGCGACGCCGGCCTTTGTGGCCTGGTCGCGGTTTTCGATCGGTGCTGCGCTGATCCTGCCCTTTGTGCCGCGCCGGGCGTTCACGCTGCTGGGCGACTGGCGGCTGTGGCTGCGGGCCGGGCTGCTGACCGGCGGCATCTTTTCGATTCAGATGGCGCTGATGACAGAGCCGCTGGCCAATGTCTTTGCCGCCTTTTTCATCGGCCCCGTGGTCAGCTATGTGCTGTCGGTGCTGCTGCTGCGGGAGCAGGCGACGGTGCCGCGCAGCCTGTTGATGGCGCTGGGATTTCTGGGCGTTCTGATGGTGGTGCGGCCGGGCTTTGGCGGCTCGCTCAACCTCTTGTGGGCGGTTCTGGCGGGCTGTTTCTACGGCGGGTTCCTGACCAGTTCGCGCTGGCTGGCGGGGGTGGGCTCGCCGCTGGAGCTGAGCCTGACGCAATTGCTGCTGTCGGCGCTGCTGATGCTGCCCTTGGGCCTTGCCAGCCTGCCGGAGTTCTCGGCCCCGACTGCGGCGCTGACGGTGGGGAGTGCCGCGTTTTCGATGCTGGGCAACCTGCTGCTGCTGTTTGCCTACGGGCGGGTGCAGGCGGTCAAGCTGGCGCCGATGGTCTATTTCCAGCTGGTGGCGGCCGTCGGGCTGGGCTGGGCGGTGTTCCGCCAGCTGCCGGATGCCTGGACCTGGGCCGGGCTGGCGGTGGTGCTGAGCGCCGGTCTGGCCTCAGCCCTGCTGCGCCGCTGACCATTCGCCGCGGGCGCGCAGCGCGGTCGAGCTGACATCCACCATCGGCAGGTTGACGAAACACCAGGCCGGGCTGTCCGCCCGCGCCAGCAGCTGGCTTTCGCTCCCCTTCAGCATGGCGTGGCGGTAGATCCGGGCCGCGGGCGAAAACCGGGCCGAGATCCGGTCGCCGGGCCGCGCCAGCACCCCCACGGGCACCGTGTCCAGGATCTGCTGCCAGTCCTTCCAGCGGTGGAAATGGGTGAGGTTGTCGGCCCCCATCAGCCAGACGAAGCGCACGCCGGGATGGCGGCGGCGCAGGTGGCGCAGGGTCTGGGCGGTATAGCGGGTGCCAAGCGCCGCCTCGATGCCGCTGACATGGATGCGCGGATGCTGGATCAGCGCGCGGCTGGCGCTGATCCGCCTCTCCAGCGGGGCAGGCTGGCGCGCCTTCAGCGGGTTGCCCGGGGACACCAGCCAGAACAGGTGGTCCAGCCCGAAGCGCTTGAGCGCGGCATGGGAAATCGCCGCGTGGCCCCGGTGCGGCGGGTCAAAGGACCCTCCCAGCAGCCCGACGCTTTGGCCCGGGCGGATATGCGGCAGCTTGCAAACCATGAGGCGCTTGATGCGCATAATTTGGCGGGGAGTTCAATTGCCGGATGTGTGCGGCGGGCCGGTGGATTGTATGAAACCGGCCAGCGGAGCCGGATTTCCTAGTGCGCAGGTGGCGCGGATGCACCTTTGGGGGGGTAGGTGAAAAGGGGTTTGTTGAGAAAACTTGTTTATTAACAGGCGGGTAATGGAGTTGCGATGGTTTTGTGGAGCTTAATGCACGGCAAAGCCGTGCGTCGCGCCCGACCCGCCCCCGTCGCACCAAAGGTGCGCAGCCAATGGGTGGCACGCCTTCGGCGTGACGGCGGTTGCGAACGCTCACCCTCGGGGTCGGGTGCTAGGGGGCAGTTTCACTTAGATGTTTTCTGCTCCTTGAGTTGCTTCCAGCGGTCGTAAATTCGCATGGTTAGTGCTGAAGAGACCATTCGAAATCTGTCAGCGCCGCTGCATGTCGACAAGTCAATATTCTCGACACCTTGAGACAGTCGTCCAACTCTATCGCGAATTGAGTCATCTTCAAATGAGCACTCAACTGCATGTGCAAAGGAGTTTCGAATTTTCCTTATAAGCTTGAGATCTGTACACTCGTCATTGGTGACTAGTCCAAGCGAGCGTGCGATAAGAGTGGCTGCATAAAATGAGTCAAGAGGGCCGCGATCCGCGATCCGCGAACAGCTCGCGAGTTTCCTTTGTGTCGTTGAGGCTTGCCTCCGCTAGATCTTTTAGCCGTTTCTCGAGCAGTGACGCTTGAATTAGCACAGTGCCACGGTTTGACTCAGAATTTGTAGCGAGTTTGACTCGAGCTATTTCCCGAATATTGTCATCATCGAATGCGGCGTAATACTCTTTCAAATGATCGCCATTTGTAGAAGACATTACTGGTCCTTTCATTTTAATATAATTGCTTGCCCGTGCCTGTGGCACGGGCTGCGCCCGACCTCCCCCACGGGAGGGCGCATTCGCTTCCTCCCGAGGCCGGGCGCAGCCCTTTGTTGCGCTTCACCACCCTACGAAAACTTCTTCTGCGATTTCCCCCGGTACGCCCGCGTCCCGGCTTTGCCCGCCGTTGACCGCCCCCGCGACTTGACGGCGGCCTCGGACGCGGCCTCCACCGCCGATTGCCTTGCCAGCGGGTCGTTGGAGATGGCGAGGTCGACCGCCTCCAGCCGTTTGATCTCGTCGCGCAGGCGTGCGGCCTCTTCGAATTCCAGGTTCTCCGCCGCCTTGCGCATCTCGTCGCGCAACCCGTTCAGATGCGCCTCCAGGTTGGCGCCGTGCATCGGCTTGCCGATTTGGGCGGTGACGCGGTTCATGTCCACATCGCCCTCGTAGAGGCCGGCCAGAACGTCCTCGACGTTTTTCTTCACCGTTTCCGGCGTGATGCCGTGTTCGAGGTTGTAGGCGATCTGCTTTTCGCGGCGGCGGTTGGTCTCGCCCAGGGCGCGCTCCATCGAGCCGGTGATCTTGTCGGCATACATGATGACGCGGCCGTCGGCGTTGCGGGCGGCGCGGCCGATGGTCTGGATCAGCGAGGTCTCGGAGCGCAGGAAACCCTCCTTGTCGGCGTCCAGAATGGCGACGAGGCCGCATTCGGGAATATCCAGCCCCTCGCGCAGAAGGTTGATGCCGATGAGCACGTCGAAGGCGCCAAGGCGCAGGTCGCGCAGGATCTCGATCCGCTCCAGCGTGTCGATGTCGGAGTGCATGTAGCGGACCTTGATGCCCTGTTCGTGCAGGTATTCGGTGAGGTCCTCGGCCATGCGTTTGGTCAGCGTGGTCACAAGGGTGCGGAAGCCGTCGGCGGTGACCTTGCGCACCTCATCCAGCAGGTCGTCCACCTGCATCGAGACCGGGCGGATTTCGACCTGCGGGTCCAGCAGGCCGGTGGGGCGGATCACCTGTTCGGTGAAGACGCCGCCCGCCTGTTCCAGCTCCCACGCCGCCGGGGTGGCGGAGACGAAGACCGACTGCGGGCGCATGGCGTCCCATTCCTCGAACTTCAGCGGGCGGTTGTCCATGCAGGAGGGCAGGCGGAAGCCGTGTTCGGCGAGGGTGAACTTGCGCCGGTGGTCGCCCTTGTACATGCCGCCGATCTGGGGGACGGAGACGTGGGATTCGTCGGCGAACACGATGGCGTTGTCGGGGATGAATTCGAACAGGGTCGGGGGCGGCTCGCCGGGGGCGCGGCCCGTCAGGTAGCGGGAGTAGTTCTCGATCCCGTTGCAATGGCCGGTCGCCTCCAGCATCTCCAGGTCGAAATTGCAGCGCTGTTCCAGCCGCTGCGCTTCCAGCAGCTTGCCCTCGCCGACCAGCTGGTCGAGGCGCATCTTCAGCTCCTGCTTGATCGAGATGATGGCCTGATTCAGCGTCGGCTTCGGCGTCACGTAGTGGGAATTCGCATAGATGCGGATCTGGTCGAAGCTGCCGGTCCTTTCACCGGTCAGCGGGTCGAATTCGGTGATCTGCTCCAGCTCCTCGCCAAAGAAGGAGAGTTTCCAGGCACGGTCCTCCAGGTGGGCGGGGAAGATTTCCAGCGTGTCGCCGCGGACCCGGAAGGAGCCGCGCTGGAAGGCCTGGTCGTTGCGCTTGTACTGCTGGGCGACCAGATCCGCCATGATCTGCCGCTGGTCGTACATTTCGCCCGCTTTCAGGTCCTGGGTCATGGCGGAGTAGGTTTCGACCGAGCCGATGCCGTATATGCAGGAGACGGATGCAATGATGATGACGTCATCGCGTTCGAGCAGGGCACGGGTGGCGGAGTGGCGCATCCGGTCGATCTGCTCGTTGATCTGGCTTTCCTTCTCGATATAGGTGTCGGAGCGCGGCACATAGGCCTCCGGCTGGTAATAGTCGTAGAAGGAGACGAAGTATTCGACCGAGTTCTCCGGGAAGAAGCCCTTGAATTCGCCGTACAATTGCGCCGCCAGCGTCTTGTTGGGGGCAAGGATGATTGCCGGGCGCTGGGTCTCCTCGATCACCTTGGCCATGGTGAAGGTCTTGCCGGTGCCGGTGGCGCCGAGGAGCACCTGGTTGCGCTCGCCCTCCAGGACGCCCTGCGACAGTTCCTTGATCGCGGCCGGCTGGTCGCCTGCCGGATCGAAGGTGGTGTTCATGACAAACCGCTTGCCGCCCTCCAGCTTGGGCCGCTGCTGCGGCGCCCGCTGGGTCATCATCGGCATGGACTTGTCGGAATGGGCATAGGGCATCGGGCGACTCCGTTTGGGACCGCGCTGATTTTGGTCTGTTTTTGTTCTTGTTCAAGGGGGCATCAGGGCCTGGTGCGGCCAAACGCCTGTGGCGGCAGGGCAAAACCGTCGAAATACGCTGCATTTGCGCCCTTGCTGCAGCCGCATATCCGGCGCATAAATGCGCAACTTCGAGATTCACAGGTTGAGACACCAGGAGACAGCCCATGCAAGCGCGGATTTACCGGCCAGCACGCAATGCCATGACCTCGGGCATGGCGAAGACGCGGAGATGGGTCCTGGAATTCGCGCCCGCCAGCGCCCGCGAAGTGGATCCGCTGATGGGCTGGACCTCCTCCAGCGACACCCAGAGCCAGGTCAAACTGCGCTTTGACAGCAAGGAAGCGGCGCTGGAATATGCCAAGGACCATGGCATCGAGGCGCTGGTCGTCGAGCCCAAGCAGCGCAAGCCCAACATCCGCCCGGGCGGCTACGGCGACAATTTCGCCACCAACCGCCGCGGCCCCTGGACCCACTGAGGCCAGCGCCGCAGTTGAAGCGGCTGCCGGGCTGCGGAAACGCGCTGGGCCGGTGCCCGGGACTGTGGGTCTTGTTTCTTCGGGGCAGCGGGGACGCGCGCGATGTCTGAACCCAAGTTTCTGCTGAACGGCGATGCGCCGGGCGGCACGACGCTGCTGCTCGCCCACGGGGCCGGGGCGGCGATGGACACGCCCTTCATGACCGCGATGGCAGAGGGGCTTGCCGCCCGCGGGCTGCGGGTTGTCCGGTTTGAGTTTGCCTATATGGCGGGCCGGCGCAGCGGCGGGCCGAAGCGGCCGCCGCCGAAGATCGAGCTGCTGCAGGAGGAATTCCGCACTGCCATCGAAGCGATCGCCTGCGGCGGTCCGCTGTTCATCGGCGGCAAATCCATGGGCGGCCGGGTTGCCAGCCTGATTGCAGATGATCTTTGGGCGCAGAACCGGATCCGCGGTCTGGTCTGCCTTGGCTACCCGTTCCACCCGCCGAACAAACCCGAACAGCTGAGGACCGCGCATCTGGCAGGGCTGAAAACCCCGGCGCTGATCTGCCAGGGCACCCGCGACCCGTTCGGCACCCAGGCGGAGGCCGCGTCTTATGACCTGTCCGATGCGGTCTCGTTTTTCTGGCTGAGCGACGGCGACCACGACCTGAAGCCGCGCAAAAGGGTGACCGGGCTGACGCAGGACCAGCACCTGGAGACTGCGGCTGAGGAAATTGCCCGCTGGGTCAAGGCGGCGGTTTGAGCGCCTGGCACCAGCCCGCGGGCGCGCGCCGTTACGGCAGTTTGAACAAGGCGGCCTGCTGTTTGCGCATCTCAGAGATCTCGGCCTGCAGCCAGCCGCGCAAGGCCTGATACCCCTCGGTTGCGGCATTGGCCGGTGTGGTGACCAGCCAGTAGCGGGCGCGGGATTTGACCGGCGCACCGGCGGCTTCCAGAAACCCGGCCTCCAGGTCATGTTCCACCAGCAGGCTGCGGCCCAGGGCAATGCCCATGCCGCTGATGGCGGCCTGAATGGCCAGGTCGGCGCGGGCAAAGGGATTGATCGACCGCTCAAAGCCGAAGTCCCAGCCGCAGCCGGTGAAATAGGCCTGCCAGCTGAACCCGGTGCCGTCGCTTTCGCCGGAACGGTCGACCAGCAGGCGCGCTCCACGCTGCTGGCAATAGTCTTGCAAGGCCTGCGGCCCCAGATACCCCGGGCGGCAGACCGGCAGCAGCATAGCCTGCAGCAGCGGCTCTGAATGCAGGCCGGGGTAGGGGCCCATGCCATAGCGGATCGCGGCCTTGGCCTCGCCCGCGTGCAGGTCGGCCAGGCGGTCATCCACGTCGACCAGCAGATCCAGGCCGCTGTCCTGCGCGCGCTGCAGGGCGGGCACGATCCATTTCATGGCAACCGACGACGGCACCGACAGCCGCAGGCTGCGGCTGGTCTTGAGGTCCTGCAGCCGCAACAGCGCGGCCTGCCAGATCCCGCCGCTTTGCTGCGCCGCGCCGCAGACGATGCGGCCGGCCTCCGTCGGGGTGATCCGGCGGGTGGTGCGGTCGAACAGCGGCACCCCAAGGGCCGCCTCCAGCGCCTTGATCCGGTGGCTCACCGCGGATTGCTCCACCCCCAGCCGCTGGGCGGCCCGGGTGAAGTTCTGTTCTTCCGCAATGGCCTCCAGCAGGGGGGCGCTTTGCAGCAGTCTGGGGAGAAGGCTGTCAGGGTCATTCATGAATACTGATCATAGTTATATCAGTATAACAGGCGCAAGAGTTCGATCATGCTGATGAGAGTTCATGAAAAGGAGTTCGCAGCATGACCCGCAATACCGCATCCGTCACCGCCCGTATCGTCAATGGCTTTGTCACCCGCCGCGGCACCGGCGGGCACGTGCAGGCAACCGGCGGCAATCCGGCCGGGATTGTTCTGGACGCCGATGGCCTCAGCGGCGCGCAGATGCTTGAGATTGCGCAGAAGGTCGGGCTGTCGGAGACCGCCTTTGTCTCGCGCTCCCGCAGCGAAGGCTTCAAGCTGGATTTCTTTACCCCGGCCCGGCGCATCGCCCATTGCGGCCACGCGACCATCGCAGCCTTCAGCTATCTGGCCGAACTCGGCCGGGTGGCGGAGGGGGAAACCTCGAAGGAAACCGTCGACGGCCCGCGCAAGATCATCATCCGCGATGACGCGGCCTATATGGAGCAGCTGGCGCCGCGGTATGAGGCGGCCGCCGATTGGGCAGACCGCGGCGTCCGGGCGGAGGATGTGCTGGCCGCGCTTGGTCTGGACGAGGACAGCCTGGACCCGCGGTTTGCCCCGGTGCTTGCAAATACCGGCAACAGTTTTGTGCTGGTGGCGGTCAGGGACGCCGCTGTTCTGGCGGCCATCCAGCCCCGGCTGCCGCAGATCGAGGCGATCAGCGAGGCGCTGGATCTGATCGGGTTTTACGTGTTCACAACGGATCCCGCGGCAACCGCTGCCGATGCCACAACGCGCATGTTCGCGCCGCGCTATGGCATTGCTGAGGAGTCGGCCACCGGCATGGCCGCCGGGCCGCTGGCCTGCGCGCTTTATGATCATCTTGGCGTTCGCAAGCCCAGGCTGATGATCGAGCAGGGCCACTTCATGGTGCCGGCGTCCCCCAGTGAAATCACCGTTGAGCTGGGGCTGGACGCGGGGCGGATCACCGGCCTGATGGCGGGCGGGTCCGGCGCGGTGATGCAGGAACTGGAGATCAGCCTGCAAGAGCGGGCCTGAGGCCCGCGGCGGATGCCTTTCCGGGTTTCATGCGCAGGTTTTCCGGACCGTTGCGGCCCCGCGCGGCGGTCCGGTTTCTGAGCGGCTGAGCGCCGGGAAAATTTCTTTCCCCGATAGTAAACAGCGGATAGGGTTCGTGTCAGGCTGGCGCGCGCTGCGCCGTCTGCTTGCGATGATCCAGGTCAAGATGTTGAGGCGAAATGGCTGACTCACAGCACCAAATTAGCCCGGAAGGCGCCAGCGTTCCGGTGTCCGGTATCCAAATCAGCCCGGCCAGCCCGGCAGAGCCGGAGGCCGCCGCGATGATCCGGCGGCATCTGTCGCAAATGGCGGCGCAGTCGCCGGAGGACAGCTGCCATGCGCTTGACGGCAGCGGGCTGGAAGAGCCCGGGGTGCAGTTTTTTCTGGCGCGCAGGGACGGCCAGGCTGTTGCCATGGGGGCGCTGAAATCCCTGGGCGGCGGCGCGCGGGAACTGAAGTCGATGCACACGCTGGCGGAGGCCCGCGGCAGCGGGGCAGGGCGGGCGATGCTGGATTTCCTGCTGGCCTTAGCCCGCCGTGAAGACGCCACCGGAATCTATCTGGAAACCGGCTCCACGGACGACTACCTGCCGTCGCGCCGCCTGTATGAATCCTTTGGCTTTGTCCAATGCGGGCCGTTTGCGGACTATGGCGAAGATCCCTGGTCGGTCTTTATGCACCTGGACCTGCGCGCCGCGGCTTGACCCCCGGCACGAGCCTGTCATAACTGGCGCCACGCGGTCCCTTAGCTCAACTGGATAGAGCAGCTGACTTCTAATCAGCAGGTTGAGGGTTCGAGTCCTTCAGGGATCGCCATCTTCATAGTTTGTTGCTGCCAATGAGGCACAATCTTGCACGCTTTGGGGGCTATCCTGCACACCCTGTGGCAAGCAGACCGTGCCTGGCGAGGCTAAGCGCGCCTGCCGCCTGGCGCAAAGCAGGGCAAAACAGCGCAAAGACAGCTCTTGAGATGGCCGTTCGGTTGGTCGTGATGGGCCAAGGCGCCGGCCTTACCTGAAATGGCTGGGTATTGCGCCGCCCTATGGCCGGAAATCGTAGCGCCATTGTCAGCCGCAACTGCAAAACCTTCTGCCGGTCTGCTCGACAGCGGCCGATGAGGGGTTCGTCAGACGTCCGCCTCGACGTCGCGCCGCGGATTGGATCGCGGATCGCGCCACGTCGTCAGGATCGAATTTGTGTACATTGTTTGAACCAACGGGTGCCTCGCAACGCTGTTGCGCACGTTCTCAACAGCTTCCACATCCTTGGCCTCCACAAGCACCATCATGTCGATATCTGAGGATGAGATGCTCCACGCGCCCAGGATCTCGTCGTGCTTCTGCAAGTCGGCAAACAGCTGCCTGCAGTTCGGCGCGACCAGGCGGATATTGAAGACTGCTCTGAAAGGTTGCGAGGTGAATTCCGCGTCCGCCGCAAGCTCAATCGTGAACCGTTTGATGATCTTCTTGTCGACCAGGCGGTCGATCGTCTCTTTGACCTTCTTGCGCGACGCGCCGAGCTCTGAGGCAATGTCAGAGACTGAGGCCCGGCTGTTTTCGCTCAGAAGGCGAATAACTTTTCTCTGAAATCCATCCATAGGTCATACAGTTTCTGCGCAATTGACTGTGCCTAAGCCCAAACTGAAACGTCTTTTCCCAATATGCATCTATCTGGGAACAGTCTGGGCGTTCATATCACAGGCAAGCCTCGAACTACCAGAGATTATCCGCCCTGCGCGAGGCCCAAGCAAAGATATGAGAGACAGTCTATGACCACCAAGATTATCTACAGTCGGGTTGAAATTGACAGCGCATTCGATGCAACGACCTGGCAGAAAAAGATTTTTAACGAGCTGGCGACCAATTTCAGGTCTCGCTCCCGGCTCTTCCCCTGCACCTTTGGCGTCGCCGGGTTCGAAGCAGATCAGCTGCGGTTTGCCTTTTCTGAAAACATGGACCCTGGCGAAGTGTCTGCAGCGCTGAAGTGCTATCTGAAAGACGCCAAATCGTTCGGGAAAAACACCTCCCTGCTCGTGCTGTCGCGTCCGGGCCCGATCCAGAGCCTTGAGCATTACCGCGCGCGCTTCTGGTCAACCCTGGACGGTATCCACCAGACCGATGACACAGAGTGGCCCGAGACCATTCCGGCGCAGATCGACAGCGCGGGATGGGAATGGTGTTTCGGCGGCGAACAGATCTTTGTGGTCTGCAACACGCCCGCGCATGTCAACCGGCAGTCACGGCGCTTTTCGAGCTTCATGCTGACGTTCCAACCGCGGTGGGTGTTCAACGGAATTCTCGACACACGGGAGACCGCCGAGAAAGCCACCTCCAAAATCCGTTCCCGCATTCTGCAATACGACCTGATCAATCCGTCGCAGGATCTGGGTTTGTACGGTGACCCCGACAACCGCGAGTTCGCACAGTATTTTCTGGATGACGAGAACCGCGCGGCCACGTGCCCGTTTCACAGCTTTACCAAGAAAAACCAAAATGAAGAGGAGAAGGTGGCATGATTTCATCACCTGGAAAATCTGTCGTCGTTCACTCAGCCGCTGCTGATTTGTCGGACTTCAGAGGGCTTGTTGAACGCTGCATGCCGCAACAGGGCTGCGTCGAAGTTCAGAACGACCAGTCGGGCAAGGAGCATCCCTGGCACCAGCACGATACCGACGAGACCATTGTCGTGCTGAACGGGCAGCTCTTGTTCTACTGGGAAGGCGGCGAAGCCGTTTGCAAATCGGGGGATGTGATCGAGCTTCCGAAAGGAGTCAGGCACGGTTCGAAAGCAAGTTTCGGGGACGTGCAGTACCTGATTTCCTTTGCCAATGTGGATTTCGCAAGATGACGGATCTTAAAAAGACGCTGGGCCCGCTGAAAGGGGCGGGCCTGATGCTCAATATCGTCATCGGCGCAGGGCTTCTGAGTTTGCCGGGGCTTGCCTATCAGCAAGCCGCAGAGAACGCGATCTGGGTTTGGGCCTTGTGCGCTCTTGTGGCTCTGCCGCTTCTGTCTGTCTTTATCATCATGGGGGCAAGATTTCCGGATGCGGGAGGTGTGTCCTCCTTCGCGCAGAAGGCGTTCGGCAGATACGCATATATAGCCAGCTCTTTTATCTTCCTTGGCGCAGTTTCTTTCGGCCTGCCCGCTATCGCACTCACCGGCGGCCATTATCTGTCCGTTCTGGTTCCGGCGGATCCTGCAATTCTGGCAATCGCCTTGCTGCTGATCGCGACCGGAACGCAACTTGCTTCTCCCGAGGCGGCGTCGAGGATTTCGGCCATGGTTGCCTCGGCAATCCTGTTCTCGCTCCTGCTGATTGTTGCGGTTGGCCTGTCCGGTATTACACCTGAAATGCGTGAAGCCCGCGCCTTGACCGGTCCAACCATCGGATTTTCCCAGCTGAGCGTCCCGTTCATGATGATCTTCTTCGCCTTCACGGGCTGGGAAGTCTCCGCAGGGACGTCCGAGGAGTTCAGAAACCCCAAGAGAGACTTTCCGCTGGCGATGGGCTTGTCGTTCCTGGCCGCTATGTTGCTTTACTTCAGCATGGCCGTGATCGTTCATTTCACACCGATCGAGAGCAATTACGAGGCGGCGTTTTCGTCTATCATGCAGCACCATCTTGGCGTCTGGGGCGGCATTTTGATGTCAGTTCTGGCCGTTGTCATAATCGTGGCAAACCTGATGGGGGCGATCTGGGCCGTTTCGCGGATGCTGTTGTCGCTTTCCAGGGAGAACGTCGTCCCGCTGGATCTTTCCGCAGACGAAACCGGGCGCCCGCTGAAGGCAGTGTTTCTGGTCGTGGGGGTTCTGCTGGCCGTGCTCAGCCTGGATCTTTTCAACATCCTGGCGATTGAGGACATGCTGTCTTTGGCCGGGCAGAATTTCATCATCCTCTTCGCGGTCGCGGCTGCCAGCCTGATGACACTGACGTCAAGCCTGTTTGAAAAACTGGTGGCGTTAGTCGCGGTGGGGTCTGTCGCTGTGCTGCTGGCACAGCAGGACGCAGCGCTGTTGTACCCGGTGCTTTTGTCCGCTGCCGCAGGGCTTCTTTGGGCGGTCCAGAACAGGATGAACAAGACGAACATTCGAAACAGCCCGCACAGCACGAGCTGACGAAAACACCTGAAAGTCTTCCTGGTGTGGCGTTCTGCGTCACGAACTGGACCCGGCTGGGAATGCCGGGTCTTTTTTCTGTCCCGTGTTTCGGGTGCTTAAACGGACGGCTGCGCCTGTTGCTCCGCCGGCGGCCAGCTTCATAAGAAGGGGGGAGAGCTTGCCCCTGGTGTTTCCATCAGCAGGCCTTGTGGCGCGGCGCGGTTTTGCCTCAGCATTGGCAAAACGGATGCTATCCCCGCCTTTCAACAGGGATAGCGCGGCAGGACAGAGCCTGCTTGGGGAGGAACGGGTGTCAGCTGGCCGCGCGCAGTCCGCGGTCCAGCGAAACGCTGCGCAGCATGGTGGAGAAGCGTTTGTAGCTTTCAGGAGAGTAGCGAACAGCAAGGAAGATCATCAGAAGCGAGCCTGCCGCCATCCCCAGCCAGACGTTGCTGAGGTCCGACATCGCATCCCGGACGGCGCCAGCAAACAAGGGCACGAAGCTTGCCAGAATATAGCCGCCGCCCTGCACGAAAGAGGTGAAGTTGCCTGCGGTTGTGGGATCATCAACGTGGTCGATGGCCACGATGATCGACAGCGGGAACAGGATGCCGATGCCAACACCCAGCAGCGCCATAGCCAGGAACGACATGTCAATCGGAGCGGTGTACAGCACGCCAAACCCCAAGGCTGTCATGATCAGCGCGAAGACCAGCGGGCCGCGGCGGTCCGGGAAGTGATGGATGAAGGCTGCCACGCCCAGGGCGGTGACGGCTTCGATCACCGTCAATGCGGACAACAGCAGGCCCGCCGCCCCTTGATCAAGACCCTGCTCCAGATAGAACGGCGGGATCCAGGCCATGACAAGCATGAACGCGCCAGTGCCGACCCCGAAAAACAGCATCAGCGACCAGCAGCGCGCATTGCGCCAGAACTGCGGCGGCGTGGTGCCCGCCGCGGGGGCAGGCGCGGTGCGCTCGCTATCGGCGTTGCGTGCGGCGATGACCCAGATCAGCACTGCAAGGACCGCAGGCAGGCTCCAGGCCGCCAGCGTGCCTTCCCAGTCCAGGGAAGACGCAAGCCCTGCAGCCGTGCCCGCTGCGATGGAGGCACCGGCCACGATCCCGGTGGAGTAGAGGCCGATCACCCGGCCGGTTCCCGCGCCGAAGTTGCGCTTGGCGAAGCCCGGCATCAGCGATTGCACAATGGCAATGCCGATCCCGGCCCCGGCGGCGGTGACAAGAAGGCCGGCACCTGTCGGCAGCCACAGGCGGGCTGCGCAGGCCAGGGCGATGATCAGCGCGCCCAGCGTGATGCCGCCGCGCTCCCCCAATGCCGCGCGCAGCTGGCGCACGTAGATGGCGCCAATGCCCATCAGAAACACCGGGATCATGGTGAGGAAGCCGATGATAGTGGAGTTGACACCGGTATCGCCCAGGATTTGCGACACCAGCGGGCCGATGGCAGCAACTGCAGGGCGCAGGTTCAGGGAGATCAGGAATATTGCGAACAGCAGTAACGCTGGTGACGCTTTGGCTATGCGTGTGGTCATGGAATGCCCTTTCAAGAGGTGGTTTGCGGGGGTTAAGCCGCCGAATAATCCGGTGATTTGATCAATTCTTGCGGATGGGTTTGGATGTCGGGAACAAAGACGCTGCTGTGCCAGTCATCGGGCGCCACCGGAAGCAATGCGATGGATACCGCGTGCGGCGAGCAGCCAAAGGCCTGAGTGACCGACTGGGTGATGGCTTCGGCGAGGGTTGCGTGCTGTTCCGCCGTCAGGGTGGCGGCAAAATGCTTGATAATGACGTGGGGCATGGGATCAGGCCTCTTGCAGGCTGCGGGTTTCAGGCCGGGCCGGCTGCCATGCCGGAACGTGGCGGCGGATTGCGGCGGCCAGCTCGGACACACCGCCGGGTTTGAGCAGTTCGTAGTGGTCGGCCGCCAGCGCGTGGACCGGTGCCGGCACGGCGAGCGTGCGTGTGGCTTCCTCCAGGAAGGAGAGGTTGTCGCCCGCCGCCTTGAACAGGCGCACCGGCGCGGCCACCTGGCGCTGTTCGATCTGCAGCCCGTATTCGGGCGCATAGGTCTGTGCCACCAGCCGGGTGATGCGCAAGATCGTGCCCGGGTCGAGATCGGGCTTTTCGGCGGCGATATAGGCCACGAAGCCGTCCAGATCCGAGACCGTCTCAATCACCGGGGCCACCCGCTCCGGTGCGATGGTCTGGGAAAACACCGAATAGAGGATGGTCAGGAAGGACGCATCGCGGAACAGCGAAGCCTCATCCGCGCGCACCGGATCGCCGCCGGGCAGCTCCGGTGAGCCTGGCGCGATCAGGGTCAGCTCCGCCACCTCGCAGCCTGCCTGCTCCAGCTGATAGGCGGTCTCATAGGCCACCCGTGCGCCGAAGGAATATCCCCAAAGCGTGTAGGGGCCTTCCGGCTGCGCCTCCCGGATCAGCTCGGCATCGCGCGCTGCCATGTCCTGGATCGAGCCGCAGACCTGCTCGCCGGGGTTCACGCCGGAGGCCTGCACGCCGATGACGGGACGGGGCGTATCGAGCGCCCGCGCGAGGTGGCGCAGGTTCATCGGATACCCGCCAAGCCCGGGCCAGCAGAACACCGGGCTGCCGGCGCCCTTCTTCAGCGGCACTGCGCGCGACAGGCCGGAGCCGGCGCCGCCGTCCGTCAGGCGGCGGGCCAGCGCTTCGATGGTTGTGTCCTCGAACAGCACCTGCACCGGCAGGCTGGTATCAAAGGCGCGGTTGATGCCCTGCACCAGTTTGACGGCCTTCAGAGAGTCGCCGCCGATTTCAAAGAAATCATCCTGTACCGAGACATCCTCAAGTCCGATTTGCGCGCACCAGATCGCTGCCAGACTGGATTCTGTATCGTTGCGGGGTTTGATGATCTCACGCTCGGCAGCGGCATCGTCGAATTCGGGGAACGCCTTGAGGGCATTCACATCCACCTTGCCCGACGCGCTGTAGGGCATCGACGGCACCAGCGCCAGTTTGCTGGGCACCATGTAATCGGGCAGCAGCGACTGCAGGTCGCGGCGGATCAGTTCAGCCGGGCCTTCCATGTGCACGCTGTCCTCATGCATGCCTTCATGCGCCATCTGCTCGGCGCTGACCTTGCCGAAGACCGCGCTGTAGCAGGCACCGGAGGCAAGCCCGTGCTCGTTCAGGATCTCCTTGAGACGGGTGGCCGCGACGAGGTCGTTGCCGGACTTGGAACTGTAGCCAGAGGACATGGTGCCGATCCGGCAGCTGTTCTGCTGCACCCGCTGCAGGCTGCGGCCCAGGTCGATATAGGCGTGCCAGCGCTCTGCGTCCCGGCTGACCATCGAGATCATGCCGCTGGCGCGCTGATAGACACGCTGGTTGATCGCGATCACGTGGCGCTGTTCCATGATGTGGCGCGAGAACGGCTGCAGCCCGCCATCGCGGTAGGCATAATGTCCCGGCGCCAGCCCGGAGACTTTGCTGCCATGGGCCTGGACGTAGAAATCCACCGGCAATCCGGTCTGCCGGTCTGCATGTGCAGTGACCGCATAGCCGGCGATATAGACGTGACCCGGGCCGCAGTGCAGATGGGGCAGCGCATCCGGAGCATCCGTGCCGGCCCCGATACCCAGGCCATGGGCCGGCAGGATATGATCCATCAGGCCCAGGATATGGCCGGTCTCAAACTCCAGCACTTCACGGATGTTGTTCTTGTAGACCGGTTCGATGGCCGGGATCTTGCCCACGAAATGCAGCTGCATCACAGGAGCGGCCGAAGCCGGGCGCGGCGCGGTCAGAACCAGTTCGTGCCGGGCCGGGTGATAGTAGTAGTAGCCGGGTTCAAACCCTGCCACATTGGCCAGCTCCACATAGACTTGCGTTGCATTGAGCGCGCCGGGAGAGGCATAGGCGTGTTTCGGCAGCAGCCGTTCCGCGCTGGTGAACTGGCCAAGCCAGCGAAGCAGATATCCCAGATCCTGCGCACTGAGCTGCTCAAGCCCCCCGGCGCCGGAAGCGGGGTGCTCCTGTTGCGTCAGCACCGAAAGGACATCCTCGGCCGTGACCTCGCCGCCTTCGTAGAACCGGTAGGTCTTGCGGGCAAAAGCCAGCTGCCGCTGAGCAGCATCCGCTTCTTTGCCTGCCAGCGCATAGGTTTTGCGCCCTTCGGTTTCCGACGTACTGCGCAAACCGGCGCCAGACAGCTGGGCCCGCACCTGCAGGCGGCTTTTCTTGCTGTGGTGGTGGGCGCCGGCATTGCCCTGATCCATCAGCGGTGCTTCGCGCGGGTTCAGTTCAATGCCTGCAGCAAGCACCGGCTGGCCGGTGCGGGCATGGGGCTTGATGAACACGCCCGCAGCCTTGACCCAGTCGTGGTTCTCGATGGCCAAGCGGATTTCATCCAGTTCTATCCGGTAGCCGCGGAATTTGACCTGGTTGTCGGCGCGGCCCTGGAACTGCAGGCCGCCATCCGGATTGCGGCGCACCAGGTCGCCGGTTTTGTAAAGCCGCAGCGGCATGCCGCCAGCCGGGCTGATCCAGGTGATGAAGCGCTCGGCCGTCAGTTCGTCACGGTTGTGGTAGCCATTGGCCAGCTGGCGGCCGCCAATATACAGCTCGCCCGAAACGCCTTCGGCAACCGGCTGCAGGTTTTCATCCAGTACCCAGCAGCTGGTGTTCGCGGCCGGCTGGCCGATCGGGATCATCTCCGGGCCGGTTTCCAGCCCTGCCGGATCCACAGTCTGGGCGGTGGCATTGATCGTGCACTCGGTCGGGCCGTAGAGGTTTACCAGCCGGCAACCGGGGCGGGCTTCAAAAATCCGGGTGGCTAGTTTGCGGGTCAAGGCCTCGCCGCCGCTGAACAGGCTGGTGAGGGTGGTGCAGTTTTCGAATGCCGGCAGGTCAACCAGCGCCTGCAGCAAGGTCGGCACCCCTTGCAGCATGGTGACCCCGTGCTGTTTGACCTGCTCGATCAGAGCTTCCGGGTCACGGTACACGCCGGGGCGGCCCATCACCACCCGAACGCCGCAGCAGACTGCCAGCAGCTCCCATTGCGCGGCGTCAAAGCTGACCGGGGTTTTTTGCAGGATGACTTCACCCACCCGCAGTTTCTGCTCGGTCTGCAGCCAGGTCAGCTGGTTCAGAATTGCAGCGTGGGAAATGCCGACGCCCTTGGGGGCGCCGGTGGTGCCGGAGGTGTAGATCATATAGGCCAGATCGTCTTCCAGCATCGCGGGGCCGCAGAGGCAGTCGCTGTCTTCTCCGCTGGGGACCGCATCCAGGGCATCCAGAGTGATCACGGTGATCCCTGGCAGGATCATCTCGGCCAGGCGGCCGCGCAGCTTGTCCTGGGTGACGATCACATCAACGCCAGCGTCGCGGATCATATAGGTGAGCCGGTCCACCGGGTAATCAGTGCCCAGCGGCAAGTAGGCGCCGCCCGAGAACAGAATTCCCCAGAGCCCGGCCATCATGTCGGCGGAGGAGTCCGCAAAAAGACCTACCCTGCTTCCGGCGCCGACACCTGCGCGTTTCAGGCGGGCGGCCAGGCGGGCGGCGTATTCGGCCAGATCGCTGTAGCGCAGCGCGCTGGTATCGTCGCAGACCGCAATTTCTTCGCTGCGGCAGCGCACCTGCAGCATCAGCATATCAACCAGCGAGGTGCGTTCCGACGCGGTGCGCAGCAACGCGCGGGTGATATCTGTCTGCTGCGGGCGGGCGGCAACGGGTTTGGAGAGGAGCGAGTCAGGGGTGCTCATAATATGTCCTGTCAGGTAATGGAATGGCCGTTACAAAACTGGCTGCCGCTCACCGCCGAAAACGCAGGCGGTGAGCATGTCGCTGTGCAGCGGGCATGCCCGCTGCGGGGGGATCAGTGGTTTTCGTAGAGAAGGCCGCGGCCGGGGATCGGGTCGGTCACTCCGCAGCTGCGCAAGGCGTGCCAGTAAAGAACCGCATTGTTCGATAGCACCGGTTTGCCGATCCAAGTTTCAGCGGCGGCGGCAAAATCAGCCATGGGAACATTGGTGCCCACTTGGACAATGGCGTCCACATTCGGTCCGTCAACGTCCAGCACCGCATCACGCAGGTTTTCCAGGGTAACGTCGGAGATGTTTGACGGCGTCCGCCCGCCAAGACCATGCGTGGCTGCAACCTCTATCCCGCTGTCGGTGAAGAACCGCGAAACCGGTTCATCGCCCAGTTCCAGATAGGGCGAAATAAGGCCAATTCGCCGGATGCCGCCAAGTGCCTTCAGCGCAGCCAGGATGGCATCAGCGCTCATAATGATCTTTGCCCCCCCTGCTGCTTCCGCAAGGCGGCCATGCAGAGCCTCATGCGCAGAGTGGCCTTCCCAATAGCCATCCGGCGACACCGCGGCAATGATCGCCCCAACGCCGCAATGGCGCAGGCTGCGGATGGCGTCCGGTGTGGAGCTGCGGATGTTTTCAATGACCCGGTTGAAGCCCGCCTCATGGGTCAGGGAGTCATCGTCGATGATCATCCTGCCGATGTGGTTGGTGACGCCAAAGGGGCGCATGGCCTCCATCTCCGGCTGAGCGGACGTGTTGGTCGATGGAACGGCAACACCGACGCGCAGCCGTTTTCCCAGAAAGTTACTCATGAATTTTCCCCGTAAATCGAAAGGTTTTTGTCAAAGTTTGAGGCGCGGAACTACTGCGAGGCGAGATAGGTGGCGGCCATATCTGCGCCGCCATGGCCTTGGGCCTGCACCCGCCGGTACCGGGTCAGGCCCGCCTCGGCCAAGTCCGCCCTGACCCCGGCCTCCTGCGCGGCGCCGACGATCAGGGCACTGTCCTTGACCGCATTGTCGATGGTGAAAGCGGGAGTGAAATTTCCCGATGCCATGGCCTGGGCTTTGATCTGAAAGAAGGGCGTATCCAGCGGCCCGCCGCGCAGAGTGTCCGCCACCAGTTCCGGGTCCAGCCCCAGGCCGCGGGCCAGCGCCAGGCTCTCTGCCGCTCCGTGGGTCAGAGCGAAGACCCAGCTGTTCAACGCCAGTTTCAGCCGGGTCGCCGTTCCGGGGGCGGTGTCCAGCCAGCGAGTGGCTTTGCCGACCGCATCCAGCACCGGCTGGACGACTTCCTTGGTGCTGTCCGGACCGGCCGCCAGCACCAGAAGCTGGCCCGCCTCTGCGGGTTGGCGGGTGCCAAGCACGGGCGCGTCGATCAAGGTGAGCCCCTTGCGGGCCGCCAGCGTCTCCAGTCCGGGGATGTCGGCCGGCCCGACTGTGCTCATCTGCAGCCAGCAGACAGATGCCGCGGGCACGCTGTCTGCGTCGGGCAGCGCCGACATGACTTCTGCGATCGCGCTGGCGTCTTTCAGCATGGTCACAATGACATCGGCGTGCAGGGCTGCCCCGGCCGGATCCGCAGCCGGAGTGATATTCGGCGCCGCCAAAGAAAGCGCTTTGCCAGGGGACCGGTTCCATACCCTGACCTGGCAGCCAGCCGCAGCGATGTTGCGGGCCATCGGCGCCCCCATCAGCCCGGCTCCCAGAACGGCCACGCGCAGGGCGGGGCGGGGCGGCGGCGAAATTGCGTCAGTTGTCATGTTGAGCCTCTGTTCTCTGGGTCCAAGCGGCCGCGGAGGGGGGGGACCCGCTTGGGCGGCCGGTATCTGGAGGCGGTTATGGAATATTCATTCCATAACCGTCAACAACCAAAAGGAGAACTTCGCATTACTGTTACACCGTGGCGATGGAGGCTTCGACGATACTGTGCAGATAGGGCTGGCGGGAGGCTGCCGGAAGCCCTTTGCTGACGACCCTAATGCCTTGAATTACTGCAACAAAATACCTGGACAGTATTTGGCAGTCCTGATCAGGCGAAATTTCGCCGGTCTTTTGGCCGTGCCTCAGGAGGCGCAGCAATCCACTCTCCAGCCGCTGGAAATGTTGTGCGACCAGCGCGCTGAGCTCCGGATCCCGGCCGGAAATCTCCAGGCTGCTGTTGGCGGCAAAGCAGCCAAAGCCTTCGTGGTCGCTCAACTCATCGTCAACGATGGAGATCAGCAGCGCCCGGAGGCTGCCGCGCACATCAGCGGAGCGGGAGATCTTCGCGACAGTCCCGGTGGTCACCCGCCGGTATTCTTTAAGAGCAAGCGCAAAAAGCGTTTTTTTGCCGCCAAAGGAATTGTATATGGTGCTGCGGGACAGGCCGGTTGCTTCCACCAGATCATTCATCGAGGTTGCGGCATAGCCATTGCGCCAGAATGTGCGCATGACAGCGTCAACCACCGCACCTTCATCAAATTCTCTTGGCCTCATGATGCGCTCAACCATTCTGTACCGAATGTTTCAGAACTATGCCAGAAAACTGACCCATGCAACTATGTTGTGTAAGTGATTGTGTGAGGCGGAATAAACGGCAAGGCAACCGCCAAACCATAGAGGGATGCAAGCTCCTGCGGGTATCACTCATGGAAATTTGGGCCTTAACGCTCTGTTCGCCCTGAACCGGAACTGCCCACGCATCCGCCGTGCTGAAGCGGGCCTGACCGGCGTGTTGCACCGGTCAGAATCCTCAAGGCTTCAATTGTCATGCTTTGCCTTTCGCGTGCATCTGCCGTTTTCGGTCTCCGCGGAAAACTCTAACAAGCTTCAAGAGTGGTTTTGGGGATCACCTCATGTCCGTCTGCTGCGCCGGGCGGAATTTCACTTTTTCAACAGAAGCCGCAGCAGGCGCCGGGCCGGGAAGGCGCAGCCGCTTTGCAGGCAAGGGGAAAGCGGTGACCGGCGAAAGTCACCGTTTCGGTTTTTTTAAATTATTCTCAACATTCGCTTTCCAGGATGCAGCGGTCAGCCCTAGTCTGCCGGAACGGACGCAGGGCCTTGCCGGAACTTAATGACGACGGACACTCAATGACAAAGCAGCGTGTCACGCGAAGATACCTCAGGCTGCGCAGCGGAATCGCCCTGGCGATTTTACTGGCAGCCGCAGTGGCCGCCTTTTGCGTCACCCTGACCGGGCACAACAGTGTCGCCCGGCGGGCGGAGAACACCATCGTGCTGGACCAGATCCTGGTCTCTCTGGCTGAGCTGGCCCTGGCGTTTGATGCCGTGAAGGACGACCCCGGCAGCCAGAAGGCGCTGATTGCGCGCGGGCGCATCCGGCGGAGCGCGCGGCCCGCAGCGGACTCGCTTGCCGGACTGACCGCCCCTGGTGCGCTGGCGGCCTTTTCACCGCAGGCGCAGCAGATCCTGTCCCAGCCGGCGCTGAACCCGGTATCCGAGCTGAAGGACATTCTGTTCCTGGCCGCGCATCTGACTGAGCCTGCAGGAAACCGGCAGGCCGAAGGTGATGCAAAGGCCGCGGCCCTGGCCGCGAATTTGTCCAGGCGGCTGCTGCCGGTGCTGATGGAGGTCAAGGAGGCCGAGGCGCGGACCGGCCGGATTGCGGCGGAACGGCAGCTGACCTATGCGCTGGCGGCGGTTCTGATCGGGGGCATCGGGGTTTTTGTCGCCGCCCGGTTCGTGCACATGCCGATGGAGCGGTTCATCATCAGCGCGCAGTCGGAGATCGAGGCAAGCCGGCGCAAGGCGGAGGCCGCGTCGGAGGCCAAATCCGTGTTTCTGGCGACGATGAGCCACGAAATCCGGACCCCGCTGAACGGTGTGCTGGGCCTGGCGGAGCTGCTGAACGACACCGCGCTTGATGACAAGCAGCGCCATATGATCCGGATGATGATCGTCAGCGGGAACTCCCTGCTGAGCATCATCAATGACGTCCTGGACCTGTCCAAGGCAGAGGCCGGCAAGCTGGAGATGGAGGCCGAGGCGTTCAATGTCCGGGGGCTGTGCCTGGAGGTGATTGACCTGTTCTCGGCACGCGCCCAGAGCGCGAACATCGATCTGACCTTGCAGGAGAGCGCCGGGGTCAGCAACTGGCACGTGCTGGGATACGGCACCGCGGTGCGCCAGATCGTCGTGAACCTCGTCAGCAACGCGCTGAAGTTCACCGGCAACGGCGCGGTCGGGGTCGTGCTGCAGGAACTGCCGTCTGGGCAGGACGGCACCCGGGTGATCCGGATAGCCGTCAAGGACACCGGGATCGGGGTGCCGCCGGAGGCCCAGGAACGGATTTTCGAGCAATTCGCGCAGGCCGATGCCACCACCACCACGCGGTTTGGCGGGACGGGACTGGGGCTTGCCATTGTAAAAAACCTCACCGGAGCGATCGGCGGCACGATTGCGCTGCAAAGCACCGAAGGCGTGGGATCGGAGTTCACCGTGGAGTTTCCGGTGAAAGACGTGCCGCCCCCGGCCGAAGTGCCGCAGCCCGGGCCGGTTGGCGCCGTGTTCAGCAAAAAGATTCTCGTTGCCGACGACAACCGGGTCAACCAGATGATCGCGGGCAAGATGCTGGAGCGTTTGGGTTGCACCGTGATGACGGCAGGCGATGGTGTAGAGGCTGTGGGGCTGGCGCGCAGCTGGGCCCCGGATCTGGTGCTGATGGATGTGCGGATGCCGGAGATGGACGGGCTTGACGCTACCCGGGCGATCCGGGCCAGGGAACGGGAGCTGGGCCTGCCGCCGGTGCCGGTCATCGGTTTGTCAGCCAACGCGATGAGCGAGCAGCGTGCCGAAGGCCTGGCGGCGGGCATGGACGACTATCTGGCGAAGCCGGTCACCAAGGCGGCACTGGCTGCCGCCCTGACCCGGCTGTGGCCGGAAGAGGCGGGCGCGCCTGAGGCCGCTCCCGCTGAGGAGGGAAATTCAAAATGCGCCTGAAGATAATCGCCGCCGCCCTGTCTGCGGTGTCTGCGATGGCCGGTCCGGCTGCCGCCGACCCCGGCCGGGTGCTGCTCTATAACTGGAGCGGCTACATTGCCCCGGACACCGCCGGGCGGTTCCAGGAAGCAACCGGCAAAAGACTCGTTCTCGACACCTACGGCGAGGCTGACGAGGCCGAGGCGCGGCTGCTTGCCCGCGGAACCGGATACGACCTGGCGGTGGTGTCCTCGGAAACCGTCGGCCGTCTGGTGGAGGCGGGCGCGATCCGGCAGATCGGCCTGTCGGGCATTCCAAACGCGGCGGCCATCGACCAGCAACTGATGCAGCTGTACCTGGACGCCACGCCGCAGGCGGAGGGCTATTCGCTGCCGTATCTCTGGGGCACCACCGGTATCGCCTATGACCGCAGCGCCGTGCTGGAGCGGCTGCCGGATGCGCCGCTTGACAGCTGGGCGCTGGTGTTCGACCCCGCCAACGCCAGCAAGCTTGCGGACTGCGGCATCACGATTGTCGATTCCGTGGAGGAGGTTGTGGCGGCCGCGCTCGCCTATCTTGGTCTGGATCCGCAATCGCGGTCAGAGCGTGACATTGAGGCGGCCTTTGGCGTTCTGTCCGCCATTGCGCCCTATGTCCGGGCGTTCGATGTGGATCAGTATGATGCCCTGCTGGGCGGCGAGGTCTGCCTGGCCGTCACCTGGAGCACAGACGGGCTGGCACCGCTGCTGGAGCAGGGGACCGACCGCTATCATTATGCGATGCCCCGGGAGGGCACCAATTTGTGGGCCGACCTGTTTGTCATCCCAAGCGATGCCGGCGATCTTGAAGCGTCGGATCAGCTGATGGATTTCATGCTGGCGCCTGAGATGATGGCGGCGGCGGCGCGGTTCACCAATGCCATCAGCAGCGTGTCGTTTCCCAAGGCGGGCGCCGGCGAACCGGGCTTTGACAGCCCTGCGGCCGCGCTTCCGCTGGACGCCCGCGGCAGGCTTTATCTTCTCCCCTCCCGCAGCGGGGCGGAAAAACGCCTCCTGGACCGCCGCTGGAGATTGCTGCAGATAGGGATGTGACCGCGGCAGGCAGCGCCGCGCCACGGGCTGCTGCCTTGGCCGTCGGGTGAAGATGCAGTGCTGGTCGCCGCGCCGGTGCGGGGCGGATGCGCGGGGGCCGCTTGGCCCAACAGGGCAGGGGGCTGTCCGCGGCCGGCCCCCGGTGTTTTGTTGCTGGAAATACCTGCCGGGATCTCTGGATCCGCCCCGGCGGCGGATCGCAGGCGCGGGGCGGGGCATCCTTTGGGACCCGGCCGCGACAGGACGTGCGGGGGGCAGGGAAGCGGCTGGGGATCAGGTTGCCGCTGCGGGGAATTCGACGATCCGCCAATAGCGGCCGACCATCTCAACGAGTTGCAGAAAATCGCGCCCGGCTGTCTCCTTTACGATATAGCCCGCAGCATTCAAGCCGTAGGCCGCATCAATGTCCTGGTCGTGGCGGGAGGTGGTCAGGAAGAATACCGCCGTGCCGCTGAGTTCAGGGTCTTTGCGCAGTTCCCGGACAAGGTCGATGCCGTTCATCCGCGGCATATTGATGTCTGCGAGCAGCACAAACGGCGGCTGGATCCGCTCCTTTCCGCCCGTTCCCCGCAGGATGTCCAGAGCTTCGATGCCGTCGGCCGCCCGGGTGATCGCGTTGCTGATGCGGACTTTGCGGAAGGCCCGCAGGACGGCTTTGGCATCGCCGATGTCATCTTCGACCAGAAGAATCCTCAGGTCCCCGTGGGGGGCGGCGCCGCTGCCGCGGGGTGTCATTTTAATCACGTTCCTGCTCAACCTCCTGCTGCTTGGGCCAGGTGAAGCGGAAGGCGCAGCCGTCCCCGGGCGATGACCGGACCGAGATCGTGCCGCCGGCGCGTTCCAGATGTTTCTTGACGATCGACAGGCCGATGCCGCTGCCCTCGACCTCGTCGCGTGACTTCAGGGTCTGGAACATCTTGAAAATCTGATCGTGGTATTCAGGGTCTATCCCGGGGCCGTTATCGGCCACTGAAAAGATGTAGTGATCCCCGGCATCCTCCACGCTGATGTCCACCGCGCCTGCGCCCTGGTCATTGTGCTTGACCGCGTTGGAAACCAGGTTCGCGAAGATCTGCTTCAGCGGCATATTGGGCAGCCGGATGCTGCCGAAGCCGGGGGCGATGGTGATGGTGAAGCCCTTCGGCTTGTCGATCAGCATCAGAACCTCCCGCATCAGCTCAGTGCCTGGCATGGTTTGCTGATACCTGCTGTCGGTCTTGCGCCCGGCCCGCGAGTATTCGAGCAGATCGTCAAGCAGCCGTTCCATCCGTGCCACGCGCGAGCGCAGCAGCCCCAGGTTTTCGCGGCTGTCCTCATCCAGCACGTCTGCCAGATCCTCCTCCAGCCAGGTTGAGGCGTTGCCGATCACCCGAAGCGGTGCCCGCAGATCGTGGGAGGCGACATAGGCAAAATCGTCAAGGTCCCGGTTTGACCGGGCCAGTTCCTCGGTGAAACGCTCCCGCTCCGCCTCGGCCTTTTTTTCTGCAGAGAGGTCGCGGAGAATGCCGCTGAACAGGTGGATGCGGCCAACCCGGACTTCGCTGACGGACAGTTCGATCGGAAAGACCTGGCCGTCCTTGCGCCGCCCCAGAACCTCCCGGCGGACACCGGTGAACTGCGTAGGGCGGCCGCTGAATAACGCGCCGCCGCCGGGATCCTCGCCGGAACCGGCAGAGTCAGGGAGCAGGAGCCTGATATTCTGGCCGATCACCTCCCCGGCGGAATAGCCGAACATTCTGCTGCAGGTCCGGTTGTAGCTTAGGATCGTGCCCTGCGGGTCGATGTTGATCAGACCCGCAATGCTGTTGTCTTGGATAGCCGTCAGCTCATTCTGCTTCTGCTCAAGCGAGGCCTGAAAGGATTTCTGCCGGTAGACAACAAAAGCGAAGGCCCACAGGGCGATCACCGTCAGGATCCGGTTGGCCAGCACAATCCACTGATCAACCCCGGCAAGCGGAAGCAGCAGGTATCCAAGACCCGTCAGCGCAGTGCCGGCCGCGGCATAGATGCAGGCTGTGGCCGGTTTGTCGGCCCAGACGGAGCACAGGACCGCGGCGGTGTAAATCAGGCCGGCGGCGACCCCGAGCGGTGTCAGGAAGTCAAATAGAAAGCCCGCTCCGACCAGCACGGCTGCGGCGAGATGCGCCCGGGACCCGGCGTGGCTGCGCCACAGCGGGGGCTGGTCAGATTCGAAGTGTCTGGCAAGTGTCATGTCCGTCGCTCCCCCTGGTTTCCGGGCGCGGGGCCTGCGGCCAATATGCAGCGCATCGCGGCACGCCCTGCGGTGGGCGCGACAAGGCCGCCTGACCAGTTCCAAGCTCACTTTACAGCCTTTGGGAGGCTTCTCAAATATTCTTGCAACTAAAAGTTGTCATACTGTTAAGCGGCCGGACGCCGCGGCGCCCTCGCCCGCGGCTTGCCGCGCGGGCCGCTGGCCGGTGTTAAGAAATTTCTGGTCGAATCAAGCTACTCCGGACGTGAGCCCAGAGACTCAGAAATGCGCGGAGAAGTTTTTTGTTTTTCAAATTCAAGGCAGCACAGCCGGCAGAGCACGATAATGGCGCCAGGATCATTGCAGACATGGTCGACGCCACCCAAGCCACGGTTCATTTCACGCCCGATGGCACTGTTCTGGCGGCAAACGGCAATTTCCTGGCCGCGCTCGGCTACCAGCTGGACGAGATCACAGGCCGGCATCATTCCATGTTCGTGGCGCCGGAGCTTGCCGCCAGCACAGAGTATAAGGACTTCTGGGCGGGCCTGGCGTCGGGCCAGGTCTTCACCGGGCAGTTCCCGCGCGTGACCAAGGAGGGCACCACGCTTTGGATCCAGGCTACCTATGCGCCAGTCAGCGGCGAGGGCGGCACCGTCGAGCGCGTGGTCAAAGTGGCCACAGACGTGACGGAGCGGCGCCTCGGCCTGCAGGAAATCGCCCGCGGGCTGGAGGCGATGAGCCAGGGGGATCTGGGGGTACGGGTCACACTGTCGGAGCAAGCGGACATTGCGGCACTGGGCGAGGCGTTCAATCAGTCGGCCGAACAGCTGGAGACCGCCATCGGGGCGGTGACGCAGGTGTCCGGTGCGGTGGAGCGCACCGCAGAGGAGATTTCCAAATCGGCCGCCGATCTGTCCCACCGCACCGAAAGCCAGGCGGCGACCCTGGAACAAACCGCCGCCGCCATCGAGGAACTGACCGGCACGGTGCATTCCTCGGCAGAGGGCGCGGAAAAGGTGGAGTCCATCGTCAGCGACGCCAAGACCGCGGCAGAGCGCAGCGGCCGGGTGGTGACGGACGCGGTGGCGGCGATGTCGCAGATCGAGAGTTCGTCCGAGGAAATCGCCAAGATCATCGGGATGATCGACGACATCGCCTTTCAGACGAACCTGCTGGCGCTGAATGCCGGGGTGGAGGCCGCCCGGGCCGGCGAAGCGGGCCGCGGCTTTGCGGTTGTCGCTTCAGAAGTGCGGGCGCTGGCGCAGCGCTCGGCAGGGGCCGCCGGAGAGATCAAGCATCTGATCGGCCAGAGCAAGCAGCAGGTGGCCAGCGGTGTGGAGCTGGTTGGCAGAACCGGCCAGGAGCTGCAGCAGATCATTCAAAGCGTCGGCACGATTTCCGACCATATCAGCAGCATTGCTGCGGGGGCCAAGGAGCAGGCGACCTCGCTGAGCGAAATCAATCTGGGTGTTTCACAGCTGGACCAGGTGACTCAGCAGAATGCCGCGATGGTGGAGCAGGCGTCTGCTGCCAGCCGCCTGTTGTCGTCCGATGCCAGCCAGCTGTCGCAGGAGGTCACCAAGTTCAGGGCCGCAGCCAGCCCGGCCCCGGTTCCGGCCCCGGCACCGGCCCGGGCTGCAGCAGTCGAGGAGCTTCAGAGCCCGGCAGCCGCGGCAGCCTTGCACTGTGCGGCAGGGGCGCTGCCGGCCGCCCGGGGCTGGGATGATTTCTGAGGTTTGCTGCGGCGGCCGTGCCCTGGCGCCTCACTGCCCGGGGCACAGCCGCTGAGGGCCGCGAGGCCTCAGGCGCGCAGCACGGGCGGCAGCGTCCCGCCTGTAAGATATATGAGAGCGGGAATGCAGAGCTGCCGTCCCGCGCAAGCGCTGCCCTCTGCGTTTGTTGAGCAGAGCCAGGGAGACCGCGCCGGCGGCCGGGCGTCCCGCACAGGTGATTGAATCCTGTGCCTGCCGTGGGAGGCCATGGCGTGCGGCCCTTGGCATACTCTCCTTCTCTTTGGCGGCCGCCCTCGACTGCGGCATCTGGCAGGCTCTTTTCGCCGGTTTGTACGGACGCCGCGGCGAGTCGGCAGGTTTGGAGCGGAGGTTGGGGTTTGGATTCGACTCGTTTTTCGCCGCTCCGCTTGTGTGTTCCAGCCTTCAGGACCCAACATCTGGTAGCGCCTCACAACACGGGTTCCAAACTCCCCTTTTCCGAACCCTGAAATGCTTGGAAACGGGGCCTGAAATCACAAAAAGATCCTGACTAAGCCTCTGATTATTATCGATTTTGCATCTTCGAGGTCAAAAAGTCACCAAAACTTCAAAAAAGGGGTTGCGACTCCCCGCCGCTCGCCATAGAACACCCCTCACCGGCGGCGCTGAGGCGCTGCTGAGACACACCGGACGGGGCGGCGGCGACGCGGGATCGGACGGGAAACACACTGGAGAGACGGTGGGACACGCTGGAGAGACGGCGGCATCTGAGGGTTTGAAGAGGCGGGCGCGCCGGAAGATTGGCGCATCGGTCTGGTTTTTGGCCTCTGGGTGTTTGCTCTTTGACATTGATGGATAACTGAAGAGATATGCGGGCGGTCACGGTTCATTTCGATGGATCAGACTTCTGTATATCGCGCCACTAGGGTTTCGGCCCGATGATGTGGTGTCAGCTTCACTGTTTGTTCGGCTTTCGGTGCCTTTGGTACTGAAGCACAACAGACAGAGACTTTCATCAGGATTAGCCTCCTGGTGAAGATGGCAGAGGTTCGAACGTCAAGGATACGCTTTAACGAGCGTTTCAACTTGAGAGTTTGATCCTGGCTCAGAACGAACGCTGGCGGCAGGCCTAACACATGCAAGTCGAGCGCGCCCTTCGGGGTGAGCGGCGGACGGGTTAGTAACGCGTGGGAACGTGCCCTTCTCTAAGGAATAGCCACTGGAAACGGTGAGTAATACCTTATACGCCCTTCGGGGGAAAGATTTATCGGA
>NZ_CYSR01000023.1 GCF_001458395.1 Leisingera aquaemixtae
CTCTATACGACCAAAACCCCGATCACTGCCGCTGATCTGCTGAATGATCGCGTCCTGCCATTCCACGATGAACACGACCTGCCGGTGCTGCGGATCATGACGGACCGGGGCACGGAATACTGCGGCCGGGCCGACAAGCACGACTACCAGCTCTTCCTGGCCATCAATGACATCGACCACACCAAGACCAAGGTGAAATCGCCCCAGACCAACGGCATCTGCGAGCGGTTCCACAAGACCATTTTGCAGGAGTTCTATCAGGTCGCGTTCCGCAAAAAGCTCTACGACAGCATCGGTGCGCTGCAAACGGACCTCGACGAATGGCTGCATAACTACAACCACCAACGCACTCATCAGGGCAAAATGTGTTGCGGCAGAACGCCGTTCCAGACCATGATTGAAGGCAAGCAGATCTGGAAGGAAAAGTTCGTGAACTGAACTTGGCCTGACAGACGCCGCCGGAAAAACGGCCAACTGTCAGATCACATCTGAACCACTACAGCTAAAACCACATGGCCATGCTTCAAACTTGCTGCTTACTGCCTTAGTGACTGCTTTCTCCTCTCTGCAATGCAGCAGTGGTTTCGTAGCGGCGCAGCAGGTTTGCATGCTGCGTGCGCGCGCAGAAGAAATTTGGCGCTTCCGCACTGGGGCTCACTGCCGCCATGCGGCAGTACAGCACCGAGAAACCAGCACCAGCCTGCCCCAGGCCGGTTGTGATCGGCTCAAGTCAGCCCGAAGCGGTCATAGACTTGGGGTGACGCGGCAAGGATACTGCCGGTGCAAAATTTTCGGGCCATCTCACCGAAAGCGGGCACTCACCGAACCCGCGAGCTACTGCCAATGCTGCGGACCGCTCCAGGGGGCGAGATGCGCAGGAAGCTGCCGCTGCAAACTCGGCCGTCTGACGTAGCCGTCCGAGGTTTTGTGCTACGGTACAGCCCGCCGTTTCTGCCGTTCGCTGCGGCCGCGAGGTTCTGGAACTGGTGAACTTACACAGTGCGGGACAGTGCTGGCATTCTTCGCAAAGCTTTCAATGTCTGCGTCTGCCGAGGCCAGCAAAATGGCATTTCATTCTTGGTTCAGGCGCGGGCGGCGTTAACCTTAAACCGTTCTGCAAGTTAAACGGTGTCTTATACTCTCATTCCAAGTACTTTTTAACTATCTTTCTCATCAGAGGTGGAGGGCCCGCCAAACCTGTGCTGCCTCCAGACAAAGAAACCGTATTAGGGTTTCCACTTCCTGCAAAGTCAACAAACTCTGGATGTTTTCCCTCCATTATCTCTAGCAATTGTGAGCATTCTTGAAGTCGATTGGTTGCAAATTCATCGATATAGTCGAAATTCACAATATCTAGAGTCGTGAATTGTGATCTGTCCTCGGATCCCCGCCAGTGTACACGAGTTTTCACCACTTCTCTTACAAAGGTATCGGTTCCACTTTCGTTTAGTCCTGCTTCAAACAGCTTCCCTTGGACTACAATAATTGGGAAGACTAAGACACACGCCGTCGGCAAGCCATCCTTGCTTTCGTAGGGTCGATTATTTTCCTCTGCGATGTTTACCGCGCTTCCGGATACTGCGCGGACGGCATCGAAAAACTGGTCTTTTCCCGATGAAAACGCTTGCCGACCTCCGAAACATGGCTCGTCGGGGCTTTTGAACAAATCCATAGATCTGATGAGACTGCTACCGCACATAGACCAAATCATGGCAGACCCATAGTCATTCCCTATTGACTGGGCTGCACACGCGGAGTGAGCGATGTGGTGATTTCTGCTTACAAAATTTACCCAGGGCTTATTTACAGAATACTTGCATTCGATCACATTGACTGCCCGAAATAAGAATTCGTCCTTCACCCTGGTCAGACTTGCCTTGACATCAATTTCCCTGGGCGATGTACCTTTTGAGTTCCTTGAATACTCGCCTTGGCTGACACGGAAACCAGCTTCCCCGAATCTACTAGCGGTCTTAAATTCAAGTGGATAGCCTTCGCTCTGCAACCAGCTTGCAACCTTGTCATGAATACTGTGCTCTGGGTGCGTGTCGCTCATTACAGTCGATCCAAACTAAATTTCTAACTTCATCCACATAGTGGACATTGGTATGGGGCGCAGCATCCGTCAAATTAGCGCTCACTGCCGCCATGCGGCGGTACAGCACCGGAAATCCAGCACCAGCCTGCCCCAGGCCAGTTGTGATCGGCTCAAGCCAGTTGTTAGCGTGACCCGTACCAATCAGTCGTTATGCGTTGCCAACAACGAACTTGTACTTCTTCGCTTCATTCTCCATCCCGTTCAACTGCAACTCGTTCAACGCTAGATCAAAAGCACGACGGTAATGGTGGCCATGTCGCAATGCGCGATAGAAGGCTCTAGTGAATGCAATGGCGGCTTCGTCGCCTATAGCTATGGAACAGCCAATCACTGCTTTTACATGATCTTTTACTTGCGTGGCGATGCTCTCCGAGAAGCAAGCGTTCAAGACGAGGCACTGAACACTGTCGCTGAGCTTAATCAGTCCTTCGACTGCGGCTGCCGATACGTCAGCAACGTTGCCGTTCTTGTCCTCGAAACAAAGTATACCAGTGGCTCCATGGCCGCTGAAATGGAGGACGTCCGGTGCGTTGTTCATGACTTCCATTTGCACTTGATCGGTCCTCACAGCCCAAGCGTGCGTGACAATAATGTCTTGCTTAGGCTTTTCGACAAGTCTGATCTGTTCTTTGAGGTCGCGGGCCTCTTCATCCAGGCGGAGCGGATCACCTGCGTCTTTCGGTGATGCGCACATCATAAGAACGTTCACGATTGGCAATTTTTGCTTCTCCATTAGTCGGGCAGTCAAAGGATCGAGGTCGCCACCGAACATATCGAGTGTACCCTCCCGAAGGTCATTTGCTTTCAACTTTCCAAAAAGTGAGGTGCCCTCGGCCCCGAGATACAGGCGTTTCTTCAGCGTTTGGTCCGCTTCGAATAGCTCAAGCGCCTTATCTCCATACGGAACGCAGTCGGAGCCATATCGGGCGAAATGCTCGGCTAGCAATTCACGGACGCGAGAGCTTCCTTCAATGTCGTACCAGTCCAGCGTCACACCTTCTAGCCCGTCGTAATAGACCGACTGCAAGCCCTTTGCGAGACCTTCCCGCGCCTCGACCGTCGGCAGATAAGAACCCTTCCGTATGACTTCTTGGCGTTCCTTGAGGTCAGCGATCTTCTCCGCTCCAAGTTGAAGCATCTTGGCCTGCACATTCGAAGGCTCATTGTCGAGATTGGTGAAAGGAATTCCCAGGTCGCTGATGCTTAGTCCGACGTTTTCGATCACTGACCAGACAGAATACTGCTTCACGATCCTGTTGTCGTGCTGTCCTAAAGCCTTCACCAACTCCGCATTCGAGTGCTTGGGATGGAACATATTCTCGTAGGCTCTGTTCAAGCCCACGGTGATCAGTGCGAGTTTCAAGACCTCGTCGCCGGCTACATCAATAGCGATTTTGAACCCAGCAAGGTCGAGTTTGGACGGCGGTGTAATTTGTAGGGCAGCAAGTGTCTTGATTTCCGGTTGAATTGCCCCAAGCGCATCGCACTCGTCGAGTTGCCCCCCATAGAGCTTCGCAGCCGCTGCTACCGCAGCAGCAATGATCTCTGGGTCGCCCACCTGCTGCCGAAGCAGTCGTTCTACCGATAGTACCGAACCGGTTCGAGTTCCCATCTGCGCGATGCAGTTGAGACACCAACGCGTCACCTTGGGATCTTGCTGGGCGCTGAGAAGGCCATTGATCGTAATTTCGAGACCGTTTCGAATATCGGGCGCAAAGCGACCGCCGCTTCGGTATGTCCGAGCAATCTCTTGAAGCGCTACTTTCTTTCTGCGGTCGTCGCCGTTTTCTAGCTCGTACCGAATGAAAGCCGCTTTTTCAGGAGGGACGTTTTTGCTGCTCACTCTTCCGTCAACTCACGCGATGCAATTCTACGCAAGGTTGTCTTGCTCCAAGGCTCAAAATCGTCGATATTGTTAGGCTGGACTGACAGGTTTATCCAGCATGGATCGTTCAAAGATAACTTCCGTGTTGTGGGTTCAAACCAATCTGGGCATGTCCATTCGAGTACGACTAAGAGAACGGTGACGCCATCATCACCCTCGGCTTCGAATGTAAAAATGGGCGACGGCTTTGTTAAGTTTTCGTCCAGAAATGACTGTGACGACAAATCTAGATCTAGCAGCAAAACTCGTAAGGCATTTTCGGTCGCTCCATAGTCCTCCTGGGAGAAAAGTGACCTGTCACTAATGGTGACAGCTCCCGGGAAGCCAATAGTTTTTTTGTTTGCGAATGCCTCTCGGTCATCTCGGTATCTGCCTATTCTGTAAGAAAGTACTTCGTCATTTCTCCTTACGAGGGAAAATGTCCAAAGGGTGGCATATTCGGAGTCTCCAGATTGCGGCAGGTAGCGGACAGCTTCGTGCCTTTCTGCATCTGCGAGCATTTCTACCAAGTCGCAGCTATCCGAACCTTCACGCCACCTTTTCAAAAAGTCTCGACTGATCCCAAGCGCGTGCTCATTCTGTAAGTCGCGGGTCCGTCTTCGTGCCGGAAATATCTCTTTGAACTTTTCGGGAATGTTGGGGTCAGAGATCAATTCGCAAAGAAAGAATAACCCTGGCTCAGTCCTATAGAACAATGACGAGGACCGATGGTGGAGAATATCTTCACTCAAACGCGCTTGGAGGGTCTTATGCTGGGTTTTCCCTCGAAGGTGTTCAGGCACGATTTGCGCACGATAGGCCGCATTTAGGATGCCCTTCGCCGACATTGGCCGGCGAGACGCCCGAAGTACTTTGTGTGCGATGTCGAGATACGAGTCCACCCGGCCTACCTTTCAGGCTTAACTGTAGGTTGGTCGCTTAGACTACTCAACCTGAACCATGCAGCAAACAGTGGTTCGGCAGAAGCAAATGTTAGCTATTCCGCGTTGCAAGGCAGCAGGGCCGTGAGCTGATGAATGTCGGCTTAGGGCTGGCTTGAGCCGATCACAGCTGGCCTGGGGAGGCTTGTGCTGGTTTCTCGGTGCTGTGCCGCCGCATGGCGGCAGTGAGCCCGAAACTACGAAATGCTGCACTAGACAGTAATGGGAAGGAAGCTGCAGGTTTCTCGGACGCCACGCGCGACGTTTGAATGATGCGCGGCATTGCCTGGCGTCGGAGAAGCGCGCAAGCGGGAAATCGCGGTGTTGGAATTGGGCAGACCAGTTGGGTCTATGGGGATTTGAAGGGGTTGATTGCCTTGGTTATTGCTCTGCAGGTTGGCCCAAGCGCGCTCGTTGCAGGCAGCTTCGGTACGGATTCTGCGAGCTTTGATGGGCATGCGCCGCGTCTTGCGGGGGCCGACAACCTTCGCACCACTGCTATCCGGGTTGCAGGCATTCCGGCTTGGCCGCAAGCGGTAACGTGAGCAGCGGCAATTGGACTTCCGGTCTTTGGCGCGCGTGTCATGCAGCGGCCCTCGCTGCTCCTGGCGGCGCTCTGGGGTACCGTTCTGGCGCAATGGTTTCGGAGATGATCAACCGCCCGCCACAGCAGGGGCATGGCAGCGCGAGGACGCGGGCGGGTGCATCGGTGTCACCGGCCGTGCCGTCGTGCCCGAGATCCGGACCTGGCTGTCCGTTCCCGAGCAGTTCCCTGATCCTGGCGATATTGGCCGCACGGTTGCCATTCCCGAAGAAGCCGTAGTGGCGGATGCGATGCTGCCCCTTGGGCAGGACATGGATCAGGAAGCGCCGAATGAACTCGCCGGTCTTCAGGGTAATGGTGGTATGCCTCCCGGGACCGTTGACGCGGTAATCCTTGACCTTGAATGTCACGCTGTGTGCATCGAACCGGATCAGTCGGCTGTTTGAGATCGCGATCCTGTGCGTGTAGCGCGATAGGTACGCCAACACGGCTTTTGGCCCGGCGAACGGTTCCTTGGCATAGACGACCCAGTCGATCTTGCGCAGCGGTCGCAGGAAGGCGTTGAAGACCGCGCGATCGACGAGCTCGGCGTGATCGCCGAAGAACTGAAGCGTTCCGGCATCGTGCAGCCGGGCAAGTCCGTCCAGAATAAGCCGCCGGTACAGGCGGGACAGAACCCGGACGGACAAAAAGAAGTTCCTGCGGCAGTCGATCCACCGCGCCCCGTCCGCAGACAAGCCGCCGCCGGGCACGATCATGTGGACATGCGGGTGGTGCGTCATTGCTGAGCCCCAGGTGTGCAGCACGGACGTGATGCCGACCCGGGCGCCGAGGTGCTTGGGGTCGGCGGCGACCCGGATCACCGTATCCGCGCTCGCCCGCATAAGCAGGTTGTAGATCTCCCGCTTGTTGGTGCGCGCGATGTCGGCGATCGGCTTCGGTAGGGTGAAGACCAGATGGAAATACCGCACGGGCAGCAGTTCGGCCTCGCGCGCCGCCAGCCAGACCTTTGCCGCACCCGCCTGACATTTGGGACAATGGCGATTGCGGCAGGAATTATAGGCGATGTGTTCATGCCCGCAGTCTTCACACCGCGCGGCATGGCCGCCGAGCGCTGCCGTGCGGCAGCGCGTGATGGCGTGCATCACTTTCAACTGGTCGAGGCTGATATGGCCTGCATTGGCCGCCCGCCAGGCAGAACCATGGACCCGGAAGATATCCGCAACCTCCAGCTTCGGCCGGGACAACGCAGTCTATGAGGCGCCTTTCCTGCGCTTCGCCGCGGTCAGGCCGTCCAGCGGGCTCTCCACCGCCGAGATCATGCCGGTGGCAACGCTGGCATAGTGCGCCGTCGTGGTGAGTTTGGCATGCCCGAGCAGCGCCTGAATGATCCGGATATCCACGCCGCGTTCCAGCAGGTGCGTCGCGAAGCTGTGACGCAAGGTGTGCAGAGTGACCGGCTTGGTGATCCCGGCGGCCAGCACTGCCTGCTTGAACAGCCGCGAGATCTGTCTGGCCGAAAGATGCCGCCCGCAATAGCCGGGAAAGAGCGCGCGATCAGGCCCGGACACCCCCCTGTCGTTGACGGTCGGGCGTTCGGTCCACCAGACCCGCAACAGGCTCAGAATATCAACGGGCAGCATCACGTTGCGGTCCTTGCGTCCCTTCGACTGCACAATGCG
>NZ_CYSR01000024.1 GCF_001458395.1 Leisingera aquaemixtae
AGCAGGACGGCTCCGCCACCGGCGGCTATGCGGCTGTGTCCTCTCCGGAATTCCGCGAAGCGCAGCTCGCCAAGTTCCGCGAGCTGGCGCCGGAGATGGACATCGTCATCACCACCGCGCTGATCCCGAACCGCGACGCGCCCAAGCTGTGGCTTGCCGACATGGTCGCGGCAATGAAGCCCGGGTCGGTCATCGTCGACCTGGCCGCCGAGCGCGGCGGCAATGTGGAAGGCACCGTGAAGGACGAGAAAGTGGTGACGGACAACGGCGTCACCATCATCGGCTACACCGACTTCCCCAGCCGGATGGCGGCGCAGGCCTCGACGCTTTACGCCACCAACATCCGCCACATGATGACGGACCTGACGCCGGACAAGGACGGCCAGGTCAACCACAACATGGAAGACGACGTGATCCGCGGCGCCACCGTGGCGTTTGAGGGCGAGATCACCTTCCCGCCGCCGCCGCCCAAGGTGCAGGCGATTGCCGCCAAGCCCAAGGAGACGGTGCCGGAACTGACGCCGGAGGAAAAACGCGCCAGGGAGGTTGCGGCCTTCAAGGCACAGACCAAGAGCCAGGTCACGCTGCTGGCCGGGGGCGGTGCGCTCCTGTTGCTGGTGGGCCTGTTTGCGCCGGTCAGCTTCATGCAGCATTTCATCGTCTTTGCGCTGGCCTGTTTCGTGGGCTTCCAGGTGATCTGGGGTGTTGCCCACTCGTTGCACACGCCGCTGATGGCGGTCACCAACGCGATCTCCTCGATCATCATCCTGGGCGCCTTGATGCAGATCGGCTCCGGCTCGTTCCTGGTGATCCTGCTCGCGGCGCTCAGCGTCTTCATGGCCGGGATCAACATCTTCGGCGGCTTCCTCGTCACCCGGCGCATGCTTGCCATGTTCCAGAAATCTTAAAGAAGGGCCGAGTTCATGGATTACGGTTTCACCACCGCCGCCTATGTCGTTGCGGCTGTTCTGTTCATCCTGTCGCTGGGGGGGCTGTCCAACCAGGAAAGCGCCAAACGCGCGGTCTGGTACGGCATCGCGGGCATGGGGCTGGCGGTTTTTGCCACCCTGATCGGCCCCGGCTCGGGCCTGTGGCTGTTGTCGCTGCTGCTGATTGCGGGCGGCGGCATCATCGGCACCTATGTCGCCAAGAAGGTGCAGATGACCGAGATGCCGCAGCTGGTTGCCGCGATGCACTCGCTGGTCGGCCTCGCGGCGGTCTTCGTGGGCTTCATCGCCCATTTCGAGATCGGAAATGTGGCATCCGCTGCCAGCACCGAGGACCTCGGCACCTTCGCCAAGCTCATTGCCAAGAAAACCCCGGCCGAGATCGCCTTTTTGCGCGTGGAACTCTTCCTCGGCATCTTCATCGGCGCGATCACCTTCACCGGTTCCGTGATTGCCTTCGGCAAGCTGGCGGGCAAGGTCACCTCGGCCGCCACCAAGCTGCCGGGCGGCCACATGCTGAACGCCAGCGCCGCGGGCCTCTCCTTCATCTGCCTGATCTGGTACTTCAACACCGGCGGCTTCCTGCCCCTCGTGCTGATGACGCTGGCGGCGCTGTTCATCGGCTACCACCTGATCATGGGCATCGGCGGCGCCGACATGCCGGTGGTGGTCTCGATGCTGAACAGCTACTCGGGCTGGGCCGCGGCGGCGATCGGCTTCAGCTTGGGCAATGACCTGCTGATCGTGGTCGGCGCGCTGGTCGGCTCTTCCGGTGCGATCCTTTCCTACATCATGTGCAAGGCGATGAACCGCTCCTTTGTCAGCGTGATCCTGGGCGGCTTCGGCGGCACCTCCGGTCCGGCGATGGAGATCGACGGCGAGCAGATCGCCATCGACGCCGACGGCGTGGCGGCGGCGCTGGAGGAGGCCGACAGCGTGGTGATCATCCCCGGCTACGGCATGGCGGTGGCGCAGGCGCAGCAGAACGTGGCCGAGCTGACCCGCCGCCTGCGCGCGAAAGGCAAGACTGTGCGCTTTGCGATCCACCCGGTCGCAGGCCGCCTGCCGGGCCACATGAACGTGCTGCTGGCGGAGGCCAAGGTGCCCTACGACATCGTGCTGGAAATGG
>NZ_CYSR01000025.1 GCF_001458395.1 Leisingera aquaemixtae
GGACCCGGAAGATATCCGCAACCTCCAGCTTCGGCCGGGACAACGCAGTCTATGAGGCGCCTTTCCTGCGCTTCGCCGCGGTCAGGCCGTCCAGCGGGCTCTCCACCGCCGAGATCATGCCGGTGGCAACGCTGGCATAGTGCGCCGTCGTGGTGAGTTTGGCATGCCCGAGCAGCGCCTGAATGATCCGGATATCCACGCCGCGTTCCAGCAGGTGCGTCGCGAAGCTGTGACGCAAGGTGTGCAGAGTGACCGGCTTGGTGATCCCGGCGGCCAGCACTGCCTGCTTGAACAGCCGCGAGATCTGTCTGGCCGAAAGATGCCGCCCGCAATAGCCGGGAAAGAGCGCGCGATCAGGCCCGGACACCCCCCTGTCGTTGACGGTCGGGCGTTCGGTCCACCAGACCCGCAACAGGCTCAGAATATCAACGGGCAGCATCACGTTGCGGTCCTTGCGTCCCTTCGACTGCACAATGCGGATACGTCAACACAAGACATCGCCCGCCAGGCCAACGTGTCGCGGGGAGCGATGCTGCACCATTTCCCATCACGCAAGGAACTCATTCAGGCGGCCTATGCTGAGATGCTTTGCCGCGAGGCGGATCTGCTGCGCAGTTTCACCCGGACACTGCAACCTGGCCAAAACCGACTGAAAGCCCTGACCGAATACATCTGGGAAAGATACCAAAGCGGAATTTTTCAGGTGTCCATGGATTACCTGTCCGAAGCCCGCGTGAATGAGACAGAACTGGCCTATGTCGCTGCAGAATCCCAAAAATTCAACGAGGCGCTCAATGACGTCTGGCACGTCGAGCTCGCGGCGTTCGGCTGTAGCGCAGACATACGGCAAGCCATGATGAATGAATTCATGTGCCTCGTTCGCGGCATGGCATTCCAAAGCCAATGGCGCGATGATCCGGCATACTTTCAGAATATGCTGCAAAACTGGCTTCTCAGAGCACGATCCACTTTAATTCCCGCAAAGTCAGCCGGGTAGATGCAGCATAAAATGCTGTCAAAGGAAAAACGACGGCTGAAAATGCCGTTCCCGGCTGCAAAACGCACTTTCCTTCCGGCAGTTTCCCTTACCCTCGATTGAAAGCTCATACGGGAAAGAAACCGATGCGATCCAACTCTCTTATCGAAAAAGACCGGGCCCACTATTTCCATCCTGTGGTTCCAATCCGCGCCCACGAAAAACGGGGTGTAACTGTTATGCAATCGGGGCAAGGTGTCTTCCTGACTGACTCCGAGGGCAATGAACTGCTCGACGGCTTTGCAGGTCTGTGGTGCGTCAACGCAGGATACGGCCACGAGAATGTTGTTGCCGCTGCCGCTGAGCAAATGCAGCGCTTGCCCTATGCAACCGGGTATTTCCACTTTGGCAGCGAGCCGGCAATTGAATTGGCGGCCAAGCTCGCCGAGTTGTCTCCTGGCGATCTGGACCACGTGTTCTTCACTCTGGGCGGTTCGGATGCGGTGGATACAAGCCGTTCGACCGCAATTTCGACTACATGCTTGAAATGCTCGCGCGTCAGGGCATTCAGAAGCATGAAATCCTGCACACCGCTGAAAGCATGTTTCACGACCACGCACCCGCCAACAAATACGGGCTGTCCAATTGCTGGATCTACCGCCGCCACGACAAGTCGGGCTTTGGCGCCACCATGAACCCTGGCGAAATGCCGAAATATGACTTCCAATTCAACAGCATGATGGACATGGCAAAGGCCCATCAGGCAGAGTTGGCGAGCTAAGCAACGGGAGGAAAGAATATGGTGGGGACGCCGAAACTCGACCGGATCGACATCAATATTCTTTCCACCCTGCAGACGCAGGGCAACATTACCAATGTGAATCTGGCGGAGGCTGTGGGCTTATCCCCCAGCCCCTGCCTGCAAAGGGTGAAACGGCTTGAGAAAGCCGGTTACATCCAGAATTACCGGGCCGTCATCAACCTCAGGAAACTGGCGGAGCACGTAACGGTTTTCACTGAAGTCACACTTGCGGACCATCGCCGCAAGGACTTCGTTCGGTTCGAGAACGAAATCCGCAAGCATGACAATGTAGTGGATTGCTACTTGCTGAGTGGCGGATATGACTACCTGCTGAAATTTGTCGCGCGCGGTGTGTCCCAGTATCAGGAGATCATGGAGGATCTTCTGGAGCGGAACCTCGGCATCGATAAGTACTTCTCATACATCGTGATTAAGCCGGTTGTAGAAAAGCACAGTGTACCGATCCAGGATCTGGTCGACCGCGACTAAGGTGCGGCACAAAATGTTGAAGCCGGGCCAATTGCAGCACAGGATGCTACCGGTTCGGCAAATTCAAGATTTCCCCTCGCGCAAACCCGATAGGATTTTCCTAACTGCTGGAGTTGGAAATTATGAACCTTCAAGATATCTCTCTGTTTCGTCAGCAAAACCTAGTCGCGGGCGAATGGATCAACGCCGACAACGGCGCGACGATCGAAGTTGACAACCCCTCAACACTTTCTGTTGTCGGCACTGTGCCGAACTGCGGTTCCGAAGAAACGGATCGCGCAATTGCCGCCGCCGAGGCTTGCTTTGCGACCTTCCGCAAAACCACTGCAGCACATCGTGGCGCGCTGCTGGAGAAGTGGTTCGACCTGATCATGGAAGCTCAGGATGACCTGGCCACGCTCATGACCCTGGAGCAGGGCAAACCTTTCGCCGAAGCCAAAGGCGAAATCGCCTATGCCGCGTCTTTCGTGAAATGGTTCGCCGAGGAGGGTAAGCGCGTCTATGGCGAAACTATCCCCAGCCCGGTGCAGGACCGCCGCATTATCGTGCAGAAACAGCCCGTCGGCGTCTGCGCCATCATCACGCCCTGGAATTTCCCGGCGGCGATGATCACCCGGAAAATCGCTCCGGCGCTGGCTGCAGGCTGCCCGGTTGTTATCAAACCTTCGGAGTTCACGCCATTCACTGCCCTCGCACTCGGCGTGCTGGCGGAACGCGCGGGCTTTCCGTCCGGGGCGGTCAACATTGTCACAGGGGACCCTGCAGGTGTCGGTGGAGCACTGACCGGCAGCCCTGCGGTGCGCAAGCTGTCTTTCACCGGCTCCACCCGTGTGGGCAAACTGCTTATGGAGCAATGCGCGGGCACTATGAAACGCCTCAGCCTGGAGCTGGGCGGCAACGCTCCTTTCATCATCTTCGACGATGCCGATCTGGATCTTGCTGTCGAAGGTGTCATGGCCTCGAAGTTCCGAAACGGTGGGCAAACTTGCGTCTGCGCCAATCGGATTTTTATCCAAGCCGGTGTCTACGACGCCTTCGCTGAGAAGCTGGCAGCCGTTGTTGGAAACATGAAGTTGGGCGACGGGTTTGAGGACGGTGTGGAAATTGGTCCCATGATTAACGACGCTGCCATTGCCAAGATCAAATCACATCTGGACGATGCCACTGCCAAGGGCGGATCTGTAATTGTCGGAGGGGCGCAGGAAGACACCAGCACCCGCTTCATCAGCCCAGCTGTTGTAACTGGGGTGACTTCAGACATGATTGTGGCCGATGAAGAGACCTTTGGCCCTGTCGCGCCGCTCTTCAAATTCGGCACCGAGGAAGAAGCGCTTGCAGCGGCCAATGCCACCCCCTACGGGCTGGCAGCCTATTTCTACACCAACGATCTGACCCGCACATCCCGTGTCAGCGAGGAGCTGGAAACCGGAATGATCGGTATCAATGTCGGGGGCTTCGCCACTGAGGTCGCGCCCTTCGGCGGCATCAAGGAAAGCGGTCTGGGCCGTGAGGGTGCGCATCAAGGTATCGATGAATACCTGGAAGTCAAAACCCTGCATATCGGCGGCATCGCGTAAGGAATCCCGGCTATGACAAAAACATATCGTATCGCAGCCATCCCCGGAGACGGCATCGGCAAAGAGGTTCTGCCGGTCGGTCAGCGCGTCATTGACCTTGTGGCGCAAAAGCACAACTTCACTGTGGACTGGACCGAATTCGACTGGTCCTGCGAACGCTATCACGACACGGGCCGTATGATGCCCGAAGATGGCATCGAGCAGATGAAGGCGTTTGACAGCATCTTCCTGGGAGCTGTTGGCTTCCCCGGCGTTCCGGATCACGTGTCGCTTTGGGGTCTGTTGATCCCGCTGCGCCGCGAATTGGATCAGTATGCCAATGTCCGTCCCGTGCGCCTGCTGAAGGGCATCAGCTCGCCCCTGGCAGGACGTGGTTCGGATGACATCGACATGATCATCGTGCGTGAAAACGTCGAGGGGGAATACTCCGAGATCGGCGGGCGCGTCTATCAGGGCACGGAGAACGAGGCCGCCATTCAGGAAAGCATCCTGACCCGGCGCGGCACGGACCGGATCATGGACTATGCGTTCAACGTAGCCAAAACCCGCAAGCGCAAACATGTGTCTTCGGCCACCAAGTCGAATGGCATCATTCACACCATGCCGTTCTGGGACGAACGTTTTGCCGCCGCCGCCGAGCGTCATCCGGGTATCGGTACGGCCCAGTTCCATATCGACATCATGACCGCGAATTTTGTCCTGCATCCGGATTGGTTTGACGTGGTTGTGGCCTCGAACCTCTTTGGCGACATCCTGTCCGATCTGGGTCCGGCTGTCGCTGGCTCAATCGGTATCGCGCCCTCGGCCAACATCAACCCGGAGGGCAAGTACCCCTCAATGTTTGAACCGGTCCATGGCTCGGCGCCTGATATCGCAGGCAAAGGCGTCGCCAACCCGGTTGCTGCTGTCTGGACCGCTGCCATGATGCTGGAGCATCTGGGCGAAGCAGACGCCGCAGCCGATATCGAACAAGCCATTGAAACTTCTTTGGCAAGTCCTGATACCAAGACACGCGATCTGGGCGGCACAGCCGATACTGCAGGATCGGAAGCCGCCATTCTGGCCGCACTGTCGTAAGGAACAATGACATGAACAAAGCAGAGATCGTCTATGACGACTTCGCCAAGGTGGAAATGCGCCTGGGCAAGATTGTCGAGGTCAAGGATTTCACCCGCGCGCGCAACCCCTCCTACAAGGTCTGCGTTGATTTTGGTGCGCTAGGTCAGCGCTGGTCCAGCGCTCAGATCAAAAACTACTCCGAAGAAGAGCTGCTTGGACGGCCCGTCGTTTGCGTGGTGAACATGCCGCCTCGCAACATTGCCGGTTTCAAATCTGAAGTCCTGGTCATGGGAGTCCCGAACGAGGCTGGCGAGACTATCCTGCTGCAACCCTCGCATGATGCGGTTCTGGGAAGCGAAGTCTTCTGATGTCAGCCCGGCACACAGGATTGGGCACTTTGGCCATTCTTTCGTGGGGCACATTGGGGGTTCTTGGAGCCTTTTCAGCCTCCCTGCCGCCCTATCTGGTCCTGACGTTCTGCTTTGCGATCGCGGCGGGCATGGGGCTTGCAATATGTGCCGCAACAGGCCGGAAGCCAGTGCGTCTGCTGGACCGGCGCACCATCCTGTTTGCCGGGCTTTTGACAGCTTACCACTTGTCATATCTGGAAGCTTTCCATCACGCAGATCCCATCTCAGTGTCGCTGATCAACTACCTCTGGCCTGCTTGCCTGATCATTCTTGGCAACTTGTTCTTCCAGCTGCGCAGCGGGTTCCCGGGTTACCTTGGAGCCGCGCTTGGTTTTGCCGGGGTGTTAATCCTGATCGGCAAAGATGGATTTGCACTCCAGCTATCTGAGACACTCGGCTACGGTCTTGCCTTTGTTGGAGCAATCCTTTGGGCGCTGTTCTCAAACCTGCGCCGCCATGATCAGTCAGACGCTATCACTGCAATGACGACAATCTGCTTTGCGTCGTCTCTGATTTGCGGCCTTTGGTGGATGACAAAGGGTGCGAACCTGCCGGCGCTGACCGCCTCGGATGTTTGGGTCATCGCCGCGCTGGGTTTGGGCCCTGCCGGAGGTGCGTTCTTTCTCTGGGATCTGGGAATGCGCCAAGGTCACGCTGCTCTGCTTGGTGTCCTAGGATACTCAGCCCCCGTTTTCTCCACCATACTCATGCTTGTACTTGGCTTAGGCCAACCAGGCTGGGAAGTCTTCGCCGCGATAGCCTTTATCACTTTGGGTGGTATCGTCGTTCACTCCGGATCAAAAGGCCCGACGAAGTGCGTGGCTAATGCTGAAACAAGGTAAAAGGAAAATGGAACGACGTCCGCTGTTGCCTCTGAACAAGCCGCTCGTCTCACGCAGATCGAAAATGCTGCTTTTTTGGGGCTTTTGCGTTTTCGTTCTGATTTCTGTGGGCACCGCAGTTGTGCTTATCTGAGATTACCCACTGACTGCCGCTCGGATTTCTGCGGTTTGCTGAAAGCTAACAACGCTGCAGCGCGGTTAGTCGAAGCTGCCGTTACTGCTCAATGCAGCGAACATCCGTTTCCTGCTCTTCTAGTGGGTTGCTGTAGACAAAAGTGCAGTTTCCCGTCATCGAGGCAGTTTGCAGCGAAAATTCACTTTGTCCGGCACTGTGTGATTTCACCAGCTCCAGAACCTCGCAGTCGCAGCGAACGGCAGGAACGGCAGACTGCGCCGCAGCGAAAAAACTCGGCTGGTTGCGTCAAACGGCCGAGTTTGCAAAGGGCGCTTTCTGCGCAACGCACTAAATCGCTCCGCGATAGGGGCTCTGCGTGGCAGGCGTTGGGCTGAAGCGGTATTTGTTTCGCGGTTTAGGAGGTCGGGTGTGTGCTGTTGGCCGAGGTGATTTTGCCTCGGTTGATAGAGGGTTTTCCCATGACCAATCAGCACCCTGCACCGGCGACACCCCTTCGGGCGCGCATGATTGCGGATATGTCCGCACGCAATCTGGGACCTGCGTCGCAGACCAGCCACCTGCGGGCCTGCAAGCGGTTTGCCTCCTGGCTCGGGCGATCTCCGGAGACAGCTTCACCGGATGACGTGAAGCATTTCCAGCTGCATCTGATCGAGAGCGGGACGAGCATCTGCACCCGCAACCAGACCATGACCGGGCTGAAGTTCCTGTTCCGGATCACCCTGCGCCGGCATGACCTGGCGGCCGAAGTGTTCCACCTCAAAAAGCCCGTGAAGGTTCCCCTCGTGCTGAGCCGCAACGAGGTCAGGCGCATTCTCGCCATGGCCCCCGGCCTGAAAGCGCGTGTTATGCTGTCACTCGCCTATGGATGCGGCCTGCGGGCAAGCGAGGTCGTCCGGCTGAAGGTCGGCGACATCGACGGGGAACAGAACATTATCCGCATTGTGCAGTCGAAGGGACGCAAGGACCGCAACGTGATGCTGCCCGTTGATATTCTGAGCCTGTTGCGGGTCTGGTGGACCGAACGCCCGACCGTCAACGACAGGGGGGTGTCCGGGCCTGATCGCGCGCTCTTTCCCGGCTATTGCGGGCGGCATCTTTCGGCCAGACAGATCTCGCGGCTGTTCAAGCAGGCAGTGCTGGCCGCCGGGATCACCAAGCCGGTCACTCTGCACACCTTGCGTCACAGCTTCGCGACGCACCTGCTGGAACGCGGCGTGGATATCCGGATCATTCAGGCGCTGCTCGGGCATGCCAAACTCACCACGACGGCGCACTATGCCAGCGTTGCCGCCGGCATGATCTCGGCGGTGGAGAGCCCGCTGGACGGCCTGACCGCGGCGAAGCGCAGGAAAGGCGCCTCATAGACTGCGTTGTCCCGGCCGAAGCTGGAGGTTGCGGATATCTTCCGGGTCCATGGTTCTGCCTGGCGGGCGGCCAA
>NZ_CYSR01000026.1 GCF_001458395.1 Leisingera aquaemixtae
AGTGTTACGAAAACCAAACAAGCAAACCATCCCAAAAAAACACGGACAACGTTGATTGTAACCGACGCAGGCTGTTGTGCCTGCCGCCACCAGGCGGTGACACAGCAACCGGGCGGCAATGCGCATTTGCTGAAGCAAACACGCTGCCTGCCGCTCAACAGCCTTGCTCCGCAAGGACGTCGGAATTGGATTTTTCTTGGTTTGGTGGCCACAGCACAAGTGAAACACCCGGTCCCATCCCGAACCCGGAAGTTAAGCACTGTCGCGCCGATGGTACTTGGGCTCAAGCCCTGGGAGAGTAGGTCACCGCCAAACCTAGTAAAATCCAAAACCTCTCTAATCGATGACAAAACACCTGTCGCGGGATGGAGCAGCCAGGTAGCTCGTCAGGCTCATAACCTGAAGGTCGCAGGTTCAAATCCTGCTCCCGCAACCAATAAAATTTCCTCAGACATATCAAAGGCTTCGGATCTACCGTCCGGGGCCTTCGCCGTGTCCGGGCCTTGCGCACCCGCCGCAAGACGCAGCAGCCCGGCCAGATCCCCCTCAAGGGTCAGATCCAGGCCAGCGCCTGCCGCCGCGGGCGTCAGCACGATCCGCTCCACCAATGCCCGAGCCTCTTCTAAGCAGATGCCCGCCAATCCGTTTGCGGCATCTGACACAAGCTGAGCTGGTGAGATTTATTCGCCGTGAGGGTCACAAGAAGGGTATTGATGACACAGGGATCGAAGCTGCCGTGGATCTGCGACGTGCGCTGCGAGACCTGCCACAGCCGGAAGGAACAAAAGGAAGCAGCAGCTCAGGGCTGGGCGCTGATCGGAGCTGACCCGGACAGGGACCCGAACTATCGTCTGTACCGGCATCGGGAATGCGGGCACACCCAAAGGGTGGCCCGGGTCAATATGCAGACCGGAAGGTTTGGCTGCGGCAAATGCGGTGACGACTGGCCCGCCGCGCCAAGCCATCTCTACGCCATGCAGTTCAAGCTTCCGAACGGGGCACAGCTGGTAAAATTGGGCTTTTCCCGGAACCCGGACTCCCGCCTGCGCCACCAGCTTATGAAGGACCACAGCGTGGACGCGCAGATCCTGAAGACCGTCCGGATGGCGAGCGGGCAGCTGAACGCTTCCCCGCGGCCGCGCGCTTGATCAGTTCGAGCTGCCGCCGCAGGCGGGTCAACTCCGCCCCATGGGCGCTCGTCGCGGACATAGGTCCAGACGCGCGCCGTGGCGCACTTGCCTTTGGACTGCATCCTGATCGGGGTGTCGTCTGCAAGGATTGCCTGGCCAGCGCGCACATGACGGCCGATGGCATCAGCCAGGGGTTCCAGCAGCGCCGCAGAGCGGCCAACCCAATCCGCCAAGGTGGAACGGTCCAGATCGATACCTTCACGTCCGTAGATTTGCGATTGGCGGTACAGAGGGCAGTGGTTCGCATATTTGCTGACCAGCACATGCGCCAGCAACCCAGGACCGGGACGGCCGCGCTCAATCGGACGTGATGGCAGTGCCGATTGAATGATCCTGTCGCAATCCCAGTAAGCCATGCGCGGGCGGACAATCCGGTTCACAACAAACCAGCCCGGCACATACTCCAACTCTTCCGTCACATCCTCGGCAATGGTCCGAAGCTGGCCGCCGCATGTGCAGGCGTTTCCGGGCGTCAGAACCTGATCAATCCGGGGCAGATCGGGCGGCAGAGGTTTGCGTTTTGGTTTGACCTTCTGCCCCTCGGCATCACCGTCAGGAGCATCTGCGCTGGCCATCCCACCAGATGACCTTCAGCAGGTCGCCCCGGCTGCCCCGGAATACAAACAGATGCCCGCTGAACGGATCTTCCGCCAAAACCTTCTCGGCCAGAGCTGACAGGCCGCCGAACCCCTTACGCATTTCCGTGACCCCGGCTGCCAGCCAGACCTTTGTACTTGCCGGAACTGGGATCACGCCGAAAGCTTCCGGATCAGTGCGGCAAGCGCATCGGTATCAAAGCCGCCCTGAACCTTCAGGCGGGGGCCGTTGGCAAGCTCCACCTCTATCTGTGACCCGGCATCCGGCGGGGCTGAAGCAGGTTCCGCATCCAGAACTTCAACTGGCAGGAACGGCACAACTTCCCGTTCCTCATAAGCCGCCGCTGCTAACCGGGGTTCCTTCAGCCAATTGAAGACCTGATTGGCATTTACATCATAGCGCCGGGCAACCTGGGACACTGATACACCCGGTACCCGCGTCTGTGCGCAGATCATCCGTTTCTCGTCTTCAGACCAATTCCGCCGCCTGCGCCGCTTCGCCATATTCAACCCCGATAGTTTCCACTTGTTCGCTAATGGACATTATCCATCACTAACGACCGCCGTCAGTGCGGGCAGACCGGACGGTTGCAGCCCGAACGAAGCCCGGACAAAACAGAACCGGAGCGCCGAGGCGGCAGAACCGGGGCGTCAGGAATTCTGGTCCGGATGCGCGGTTGCAAACGCGGGATGGTCCGCGCAGGCGGCCTCCACTGAGCAGATCCGCGGCAGGTCCGAGAAATCCGCCTCCCAGCGGCGGGCGTTATACAATTGAGGCATCAGGCAGATGTCCGCCAGCCCCGGCGCGCTGCCGGTGCAAAAGGGGGTCTGCTCGAATCCGGCCAGCAGAACCTCAAACGCTTGCAGGCCGGGGCGGATGAAATGCTGCATCCAAGCCTTGGGCATATCCGGCGCGCCGCCGCTGAGGGCGGTTGCGTGTTTGGCCACCTGCAAGTTGCAGACCGGGTGCACATCCACCGCCACAGAGTGTGCCAGCGCCCGTGCCAGAGCGCGCTGGCCCGGGTCCTGCGGCAGCAGGCCAAGCGCCCGTGTTTCGTCCAGATAGTCGAGGATCGCCAGCGACTGGGTAAGCCGCAGGCCGTCGATCTCCAGCACCGGGACAAATCCCTGCGGGTTGCGGGCCAGGTGGTCCGGGCTTCTGTGTTCGCCCTTGACCAGATCGACCGGGACAGTGGTGTAGCCGATCTCCGCCAAATTCAACGCGATGCGCAGCCGGTAGCTGGCTGACGAGCGCCAATAATCATAAAGAACCGTGCGGGTCATCCGCGTCCTCCCTGTTGTGAAAAGGCAGCCCTTTGGGCTGCCTTCCACCGTTTGTGCGGGCTCAGCCCTTGTTCAGTTCCTTGGCGTGCAGCCAGTCGGCGTGTTTCGGTGCCTTCTTGGTCTTCGACCACTCCTCCAGCATCTCCCACTTCACCGCGTCCAGCTTTTCAAGCAGCGCGTCTTCCGCGGGATCGGGGCAGGCGAGCTCCACCCGGTGGCCGTTCGGGTCAAAGAAGTAGATCGAGTGGAAGATGGAATGATCGGTGACGCCCAGAACCTCGACGCCATTGGCCTCCAGATGCTCCTTGAACTGGATCAGGGTGTCGCGGTCCTTGACCTTGAAGGCGATGTGCTGCACCCAGACCGGCGTGTTGCGGTCGCGGTCCATCTCCGGCTTGGTCGGCAGCTCAAAGAAGGCCAGGACGTTGCCGTTGCCAGCATCCATGAAGATATGCATGTAAGGATCGGGTTCATGCGTCGATGGAACGTGGTCCTCGGCAATGGCCAGGACAAAGTCCATGTTCAGCATCTTGTTGTACCACTCCACCGTCTCTTTGGCGTCTTTGCAGCGGTAGGCGACATGGTGAATCTGTTCGATTTTCAAGCGGTGTCCTCCCCGGGATTCAGCGCGGCCGCAGCCAGCGCTTGTTTCAGGATTGCGCGTTTTCCAATGTGGTTGGCGAGCAGCAGCACCAGGCGGGCGTTCAGGGCATCGCTTTCGGACCTGCTGAGGCCCTCGTGCGCTGCCAGCAGATCTGCATAGAAATCGTCGGCGCGCTCGGTGTTGGCGGTCAGGATCAGCTGATCGGTTTGTGTCATGGTGATCATTCCTTGCCGATGGCCCGGCGGATTGCGTGCCGGAACTGGTTTTCATCAAAGGCAGGCCGGCGGGCGGCCACATGCTGGTCCGGGCGGATCAGGTAGACGCCGCTTTCATGCTTGCCCAGGTAGCGCTGCTGCAGCGCCAGCGTCTTGTCATCCTTGATCGACAACGCCAGGCGGGTGACCTCGATGCCTTCCTCCACGATCACGTCCGGCGCGTCGGCGTCTATGGTCAGCAGCACGAACTTGTCGCCCAGCTTATCCAGCAGGAACCCGTCGCCAAGCGGTGCGTCGGGGCAGGGGGAGCCGGGGCGGGTGCGGTCCGGCCCGTCCAGCGCATCCGCCGAGTTCAGCGGCGAGCCGTCATAGGTGCAAGGCACCGACAGGCGGCCGGAGTTCACCAGGGGGCGTGCGAATTCATACTGTTCCGACAGGTCCAGGACTGCGTCGCGCAGCACCCGGCTTATCTCAGATTTCGGAGTGATGAAATCGGTTGAGCGCGAGGAGTTGAGAATGTTCTCATCCGCGCCGTGAATGCGCTCGGCGTCATAGGTGTCCAGCAGGCCCTCCGGCGCCTTGCCGTCCATCACCAGCTTCAGCTTCCAGCACAGGTTGTCGGTGTCCTGCAGGCCGGAGTTGGCGCCGCGGGCGCCGAAGGGGGAGACCTGGTGCGCAGCATCGCCGGCAAAGATCACCCGGCCGTGGCGGAATTTCTCCATCCGGCGGCATTGGAAGGTATAGATCGAGACCCACTCCAGCTCGAATTTCACATCCTCGCCAAGCATCGCCTTGAGGCGCGGGATCACGTTATCCGGACGCTTCTCGCGCTCCTTGTCGATGTCCCAGCCCAGTTGCAGGTCGATGCGCCAGACCCCGTCAGGCTGCTTGTGGAGCAGCGCCGACTGGCCCTTGTTGAAGGGCGGATCGAACCAGAACCAGCGTTCGGACGGGAAATCCGCTTCCATGATCACATCGGCAATCAGGAAGTTGTCCTCGAACACCCGGCCGACGAAATCCAGGCCCAGCATCTGCCGGGTGGGCGAGCCCGCGCCATCGCAGGCAATCAGCCATTCGGCCTCCAGCGTATAGGAGCCTTCGGGCGTGTCGATTTCCAGCACCGCGTGGGTGGGGTGGGAGCCGATGGCAGAGACCTTGTTGCGGCCCCGGATTTCGATCGGCGCGCCCTGCTCTTGCAGCTCGCGCACCCGGTTCACCAGGTATTCCTCGAAGTAATACTGCTGCAGATTGATAAAGGCGGGGCGTTTGTGGCCCTCTTCCGGCAGCAGGTTGAACTCATAGACCTGGCGGTCGTCGAAGAACACCTTGCCGGTGTTCCACTGCACGCCCTTGTCGACCATCGGCTGGCCGCAGCCCAGCCGGTCAAGGATCTCCAAGGGCCGCTTGGCAAAGCAGATCGCGCGGGAGCCGAAGCTCACCTTGTCGTTGTCGTCCAGCACTACAACTTCGGTGCCCTGCTGCGCCAGGTCGATGGCGGCAGCCAAGCCAACCGGGCCCGCCCCGATGACCACCACCTTGCGGCGCACGGGCGAAGAGGCGTCTTCATCCGCATGGCGCTTGTAGGGGTACAAAGGGACTTCAAAGATCTTCTTCATCTGGTCTCCTCCCAAATTCCGGGTGCCGTCAGGCACAGCTCTACCCTTTCCCGGCAGGAGCCGGCCGGGAGCATGGTCTAGCGTCTCACAGGTTCTGCCGGGGCGACACGATCTGGATCAAACCGCCCCGGGTGCTAAATTGCCGGGACTCAGCCCTGCAGGGCCTCCCACATCTCCAGATCGCGCTGAGCGGTCCAGATCCGCGGGGTGTCGATGCCGCGGGCCTCGTCAAAGGCGCGGGCGACGTTGAAGGGCAGGCAGTGCTCATAGATCGCATAGTCTGCAAACTTCGGATCGCACTCGGCGCGAACCGCGTCCCAGGCCTCCTTCAGGGTGCCGTTGCGCGCCGCCACCTTGGCCGCCGGGCGGTAGGTGCTTTCGACGAAATCGCGGGTGTTTTCGATCGCGGCGTTGACCATCTCCTTGCCGACCAGCGCGTCGCCGCGGCCCGGGGCAATGGCATCAACGTCAAAGGCCTTGATGTTGTCGAGCGTGCTGCCCCAGTCGCCGAAATGGCCATCGCCGCAATAGCAGGCCGAGTGGTATTCGACGATGTCACCGGTGAACATCACGTTCTGATCCGGCACATGGATCACGATGTCGCCCGCGGTGTGGGCGCGGCCCAGGTGCATCAGGTCAACCCGGCGGTTGCCGAGGTAGACAGTCATGTCATCCGAGAAGGTGGTGGTCGGGTATGTCAGCCCGGGAATGCTCTCATGGCCTTCGAACAGCCGCGGGAAGCGCTGGAACTCGCTGTCCCAGTCCTCCTGCCCCCGCTCCACCACCATGGCGCGGGCGGCGTCGCCCATGATAACCTGCTGCGCGCCAAAGGCAGAGGCGCCCAGCACGCGCACCGCGTGGTAATGGGTCAGAACCACATGGGTGATCGGCTTGTCGGTCACGGAGCGGACGCATTCGATCACCTTGTTGGCCAGCCGCGGGGTCGCTTGCGCCTCGACAATCATCACGCTGTCATCGCCGATGATCACGCCGGAGTTGGGATCGCCCTCTGCGGTGAAAGCATAAAGGCCCTCGCCCACCTCGGTGAAGGAGATTTTCTTTTCGCTCATGTCCCCTTGGGACGCGAATGCCTTGGCCATGTGTCAGTCCTTTCAGCGGTGCGCCAGAGGCAAGTGCGGGAGCCTCCGGCGGAGATATTTGGGGCAAGAGGAAAGGCGGTGCTTACCTCTTGAACGGATCGTCCAGCGCGGGCAGAACCTTGCCCGTGCAGTCACCGAACCCGATGGTGTAGCCATCGCCTTTGGCCGCGCCTTTCAGGGTCAGCGTATCGCCGTCAGCGATGAAGGAGCGCTCCTCGCCGGTTTCCAGTGTCAGCGGCTCCTTGCCACCCCAGCTGAGTTCCAAGAGCGAGCCGCGGCTTTCCTTGGTGGGGCCAGAGATGGTGCCGGAGCCCAGCAGGTCGCCTGCATTCATCGGGCAGCCCGAGGTGGTGTGGTGCGCCAGCTGCTGCGCGGCGGAGTAATACATCTCCTTGTAGTTGGTCCGCGCGATGGTTGTGGCCTCTTTTCCTTCCGGCGCCAGGGTCACTTCGAGGTCGATGTCATAGAGCATCGGACCGCAGTCCTTCAGGTGGTCCAGAAGCTCCACTTCGCGCTCCGGCGTGTCGCAGCGGAACGGCTCCAGCGCCGGCTTGGTCACGATCCAGGGGGAGATCGTGTTGGCAGTGGCCTTGGCCTGGAACGGGCCAAGCGGCTGGTATTCCCAAGCCTGGATGTCACGCGCCGACCAGTCGTTTAGCAGCACGTAGCCAAAGATGTGGTCATCGGCTTCCTGAACAGTGATGGGTCCATCGGAGGGTGTGCCGACGATGGCGCCCATCTCCAGCTCGATATCAAAGCGCGCGCAGGGTGCCCACCGCGGCTTGTCGTCATTCGGGCCTTTCAGTTGGCCCCAGGGGCGGCGCACGTCGGTGCCGGAGACCACCACCGACGAGGCGCGGCCGTTATAACCGATCGGGATGTGCAGCCAGTTCGGCGGCAGCGCGTTTTCCGGGCCGCGGAACATGGTGCCAACGTTGAAGGCGTGGTTCTTGCCAGCATAGAAATCGGTGTATTCGCTGACCGCAAAAGGCATGTGCAGCTCTGCATCCGCGGCCGGAACCAGCAGCGGCTCCACCTTGTCCTGCTCCGCCGCCCCTTCGGACAGCAGCGCGGTCAGGCGGTCGCGCAGTGCGGCCCAGACCGCCGGGCCTTCTTCCATCAGATCGTTCCAATAGGGCACGTCGAACAGCGGCGCATCGCCGAGCTGGACCAGACCGGCCTCCTCGGCGGCCTGCATGTCCAGGATCATATCGCCGATCGCGACACCGCAGCGCGGGTCATCACCGTCGACGGAGAATACGCCATAAGGCAGGTTGTTCAGCGGGAACGGGTGGGCCGCATCATTGGCCGAGGCCGCCCAGGATCTCATCAAAGCCATATCGTCTTCCTGTCATCAGCCGGTGCCGGCTTCATCTTTCCAAAAATACTCCAGGGGTGAATGGGCCTTCCTGAGGCCCAGAGGGGGCAGCGCCCCCTCCACCTTCACTTCAACCCGGGCGTGCCGTCAAACTTCTTCTCGATGTCGCTCCAGCAGTCGATGTAGTCATCCTGCAGCGGCGCTTCCTTTGCTGCAAAGGGCGTCAGATGCTGCGGGAAGCGGGTCTCGAACATGAAGGACATGGTGTTGTCCAGCTTCTCGGGGCCGAGGTTGGAGTTTGACGCGCCTTCAAAGGCGTTCTTGTCCGGCCCGTGCGGCAGCATCATGTTGTGGAGAGACATGCCGCCCGGCACGAAACCTTGCGGCTTGGCGTCGTACTGGCCGTAGATGTTGCCCATCAGCTCCGACATGATGTTCTTGTGGTACCACGGCGGGCGGAAGGTGTTTTCGGCCACCATCCAGCGTTCGCGGAACAGCACAAAATCAATATTCGCGGTGCCCGGCACACCCGACGGCGCGGTAAGCACGGTGAAGATCGACGGATCCGGGTGGTCGAACAGGATGGCGCCCACCGGGCAATAGGTCCGCAGGTCGTATTTGAAGGGGGCGTAGTTGCCGTGCCAGGCGACCACATCCAGCGGCGAATGGCCGATCTTGGTCTCGTGGAACTGGCCGCACCATTTGATGGTCACGGTCGAGGGCGTCTCGCGGTCCTCGAACGCCGCCACCGGCGCCTTGAAGTCGCGCGGGTTGGCCATGCAGTTGGCACCGATCGGGCCGCGGCCCGGCAGTTCGAATTTCTGGCCGTAGTTCTCGCAGACAAAGCCGCGGCAGGGGCCTTCGAGCACTTCCACACGGTAAACCAGGCCGCGCGGGATGATGGCGATTTCCTGTGGTGCCAGGTCGATGATGCCCAGCTCGGTTGCAAAGCGCAGGCGGCCTTCCTGCGGCACCACCAAGAGTTCGGAGTCGGCGGAGAAGAAATAGCTGTCCACCATCGACTCGGTGACCAGATAGATGTGGCTGGCCATGCCGACCTGGGTGTTCACGTCGCCCGCGGTGGTCATGGTGCGCATGCCGGTGAGCCAGGTCAGCCCCTGATCGGAATGCGGCACCGGATCCCAGCGGTACTGGCCCAGCGAGATCACGTCCGGATCGACACAGGGCGCCGACTTCCAATGCGGCAGGTCGATCTTCTGATAGCGGTGCGAATGCTTCACCGAGGGGCGGATCCGGTAGGTCCAGGTCCGCTCCGGCGGGTCGGCGGTAAAGGCGGTGCCGCTCAGCTGTTCGCCATAGAGGCCATAGTTGCATTTCTGCGGGCTGTTCATGCCCTGCGGCAAGGCGCCGGGCAGCGCCTCGGTTTCAAAGTCGTTGGCAAAGCCGGGCATATAGCCCTCGTTCGGCCCCGCAAGCGAGGGAGCCTGGATCATTTCATGGGGATCGGCTGGCCGATTCATCGCGCGTTTCTCCTATCACTGCTTGCGGAATATTAGTTGTTTTTGTAACTAACAAGGGAGAGAGGACGCAAATGACCGAGAAAGATGACTTCACTCTGCAGGATTTCCTGCCTTTTCTGCTGAACCGGGCGGCCGAGGAAAGCTCGCTGGGGTTCCAGCGGCACTACAAGGACCGCTATGGTATGCTGCGCACGGAATGGCGGGTGCTGTTCCATCTGGGCAACTATGGCCAGATGACCGCCAAGGAGATCGGCGAGCGGGCCAAGATCCACAAGACCAAGATCAGCCGTGCGGTCGCCAAGCTGGCAGAGAAACGGTTTGTGACCCGCACTCGGGATGAAAGCGACCGCCGGGCAGAGCATTTGACCCTGACCCCGGCGGGGCAGTCCGCCTACCGGGAGCTGCGGGACGTGGCGCAGGAGTTCGATGCCAAGCTGTGCCGCCAGTTCACGACCGGCGAGGTTGCGATTTTGCGGTATATGCTGCGCAAATTAGCAGGCATCGGCCCGTAGACATTGCTGGGTGCAATGCCCAGATATGGCAGCGGAATTGAAGGTGAAACCATGATACAGATTGATGTCAATTCGGGACCGCTGATTGCCTGGCTGATGGAACAGGGACTGCATGGGGCGCAGCAGCAGGATCTCTTGCAGGGCTATTGCCAGCGGCTGTGCGATGCGGGCGTGCCGTTGTGGCGTTTCCATCTGGCGCAGCGCGCCTTTCACCCGAAATTCGGCGGCATCGGTTTTAACTGGACCCGGGCCGACGGCCTGTCTCACCAGCATTACGAATACCGCGAGTCCCCGCGCGAGGAATGGCTGCGCAGCCCCTTCTACCACATTCTGGATCAGGAGCTGGACGAGTTCCGCGAGAAACTCGAAGACGGCGCGCCGGAGGAATTCCCGCTGCTGCCGGAGCTGCGGGAACGCGGGGCAACGGATTATTTCGCCAAGGGTGTGCGGTTTTCCCCGCCCGAAGCCGGGCCGAACGACCCCAGTCATCCGCAAGAGGGCATGCTGGTCTCCTGGGCGACGGACCGCCCTGGCGGCTTTTCAAACCGCGAGCTGGACCTGATCCGCACCACCCTGCCGCATCTCGGGCTGGCGCTGAAATCCTCCTCCAACCGGCAGATGGCCAGCGATCTCTTGCAGGTCTACCTGGGCCGCGATGCCGGCCGCCGGGTGCTGTCGGGCGAGATCCAGCGCGGCTCCTCGCAGCAGATCGACGCGGTGATCTGCCTGTTCGATCTCAAGGGGTTTACCGAACTTTCCGAGCGGCTGCCCGGAACCGAGCTGATCGACATGCTGAACGGCTATTTCGGGCTGGCGGTGGAAACCATCCAAGCGCATGGCGGCAACATCCTCAAGTTCATGGGGGACGGCATGCTGACCATGTTTAATCTGGGCAGCATCGAGGAAGACGCCCACGCGGCTCTGGCCGCCGCCAATGAGCTCTGCGGCAAGATCCGCGCCTGCAACACCGAACGCGAGGCGCAGGGCGTGCCGACCGCAGGCTTTACCTTGGCACTGCACGCGGGCACTATCCTCTATGGCAATATCGGGGCGGAGAGCCGGCTCGACTTTACGGTGATCGGCCAGGCGGTGAATCAGACCGCCCGGATCGCCGGGATGCACCGGTCGGTCGGCCAGAACATCATCATGTCCGAAGATGTTAAGCTGGCTGCCAGGGGCACCAACCATGATCTGGTGTCGCTGGGCCGCTACATGCTGCGCGGGGTGGCCGAACCGATGGAGCTCTACACGATCAACCGCGGCAACTGCGGCTGTTCCGGCTAAGGTGCCGCCGGGGCGGGGTCAGATGCTGACCTCGACCCCCGGCAGGTTCACTTCCTTCATCATATCGCGCAGCTCCTGCCGGGCGGCGATGTTAGAGATGTTCAGCTGCTTGACGCCAACATCCTTGAGGTCCAGCAGCGTCAGCCCGCGCGGGAACAATTCGCGGAAGATCACCCGCTCCGAGAACCCGGGCGCCACGCGGAAGCCGATGCGCTTGGACAGCATCTTGATGGCACGCTCCATCTTTTCTTTGTTGACCATACGCTGGGTGCCGACCCGGTTGCGGATCACGATCCAGTCGATCGGCTTGAGCCCAGCCTGCGCCCGCAGCTGGCGGGCGTTCCAGACCATTTCCGAATACACGGACGGACCGGTGATGGTCTCGCCCTTCTGGTCCACATGGGCCAGCAGGTCGAAATCGACGAAGCTGTCGTTCAAGGGCGTGATCAGCGTGTCCGCCAGCGAATGTGCCACCTGGCTCAGGCGCGTGTGCGAGCCGGGGCAGTCGATCAGGATGAAATCATGGCCCGGCTCCAGAGCCGAGACCGCTGCCGAAAGCCGGTGGTCGTAGATATTTTCACCCGGCTGCAGGCCGGCCGGGTCGATCTCCGGCAGCTCATGCATTTCGACCATCGGCAGTTCCAGCCCCGCCTTGGCGCAGAAATCCTGGCGGTTTTCCAGATAGCGCCCCAAGGAGCGCTGCCGCAAGTCCAGGTCCAGCGCCGCCACCTTGTGGCCCAGCCGGGCCAGAGTGGTTGCCACATGCATGGAGACAGTCGATTTGCCCGCGCCGCCCTTCTCGTTGCCGACGACAATGATATGCGCCATGTACAGGTCCCTTCGCTCGTGCTTTGGTGCACGTCTTTAGCTTTGTGCCCCTGTATAGGCTCTGGATTCGGCCAAGAAAAGTGGTGCGCGCAGGCTGGTGAATTTAGGGTTAGCGCCCATTAAATCCGCAACACTGGCCCAGCGGATTTAACGGGCACCAAGGCCGGGCTTCACCGGTGCTTTGCAGGCCCGGAGGGGCTGCGCTTGGGGCGGGCATCGCCGCCCTTGCCGCCCTTCGCTGTCTGGGGTGCCGCCGCGCGCGCCTTGTTCTTCTTGCTGTTCGGCTTGCCCGCCGGCGGTTTCGGCCCCTTGGCTTTGAACGGCTTGCCTGCGGGCGCGCCGGGCCTTGCCATCCGCTTGGAGGGATCGGACGCGCCCTTGGGCTTGGCCGTCACGGCCGGCTTGGGCTTGCTGGGGCGGGTCTCTGCGCGCGGCTCCCGCCGCTCGTCCCGCGCCGGTTTGTCTTTCCACTCCTTGCGCGGCGGGCGGCTGTCTTCCCCGGCCTCAGCCTTGCGGCGGTAGGGCTTCGGGCCTTCTTCCTTGCCGCGGTGCGGCTTGGGCTTGCGGTCGCCCTTGAACCCGCCAGGCCCGCGGCGCGGAGCAGGGCCCAGGTCAGGCGCCTCGGACAGCCGGGTCAGCACGGCGCCCGGTTCCAATTCGGTCTTACCGTCCAGCGCCTTCAGGAAGCCGTCAACAGCGCCCTCGCTGATTTCGGCAAAGGTTTCATTGTCCTGCACCCGGATCGCCCCGATGGCGTCGCGGTCGATATTGCCGGCCTTGCACAGCATCGGCAGCACCTTGCGCGGGTCGGCACCGGCCTGGCGGCCGCCGGACAGGGAGAACCAGACGGAGGGGCCAAAGGCTTTGCGTTCCTTGCGTGGCTCTTCCTCACCGGCCGGGCGCAGATCCTCTGGCGCCGAATGGCGGCTGCGGAACAGGCGCAGATAGGTGGCGGCGATTTGCTCGGCCGAGAAATTGTCCAGCAGGGTTTGGACACCGGCCTGCTCGTTCTCCTCAACGGGCTGCTGCCAGACCGGATCGGCCAGCATCCGCTCTTCATCCCGCGCCAGCACATCATCGGCAGAGGGCGCTTCGCAATGCTCGGCGGTCAGTTTGGCCCACTTCAGCAGGCGCAGGGCCTTGGCGCGCGCCTTGGGCGGCGCGATCAGCGCGCTGACGCCCTTGCGGCCCGCGCGGCCGGTCCGGCCGGAGCGGTGCAGCAGCGTTTCGTGGTTCGAGGGCAGTTCCGCATGGACCACCAGCTCCAGCCCCGGCAGGTCGATGCCACGCGCCGCCACGTCGGTGGCCACGCAGACCCGCGCGCGCCCGTCGCGCATCGCCTGCAGCGCGTGGCTGCGCTCGGTCTGGCTCAGCTCGCCCGACAGCGTCACCACCGGCAGACCGCGGTTGGTCAGGCGCGCCGCCAGACGGTTCACCGCCGCGCGGGTGTTGGCAAAGACGATGGCGCTGGGCGCCTCATAGTAGCGCAGCACGTTGATGATGGCGTTTTCCGCGTCCGCTTGCGCCACGCTCATCAGACGGTATTCGATATCCGCGTGCTGCTTGGTCTCGCCTGCGGTCTTGATCCGCATCGCGTCGCGCTGAAAGGTCTCGGCCAGGCTGGCAATCGCCGGCGGCACGGTGGCGGAGAACAGCAGGGTGCGGCGGTCTTCGGGCGCTTCGCCCAGGATAAACTCAAGATCCTCGCGGAAGCCAAGGTCCAGCATCTCGTCGGCCTCGTCCAGCACCACGCCGCGCACCTGGCTGAGGTCGATGGAGCCGCGCGCGATGTGGTCGCGCAGACGGCCCGGAGTGGCCGCCACGATATGGGCGCCGCGTTCCAGCGTCCGGCGCTCGTCGCGCATGTCCATGCCGCCGACGCAGGAAGCAATCCGTGCGCCTGCCTCGCGGTAGAGCCAGCCCAGCTCGTGTTTCACCTGCAGCGCCAGTTCGCGGGTCGGGGCAATCACCAGCGCCAGCGGCGCCGCGGCCTCGCCGAACGCCTCATCCTCACCCAGCAGATCCTGAGCCAAAGCCAGGCCAAAACCGACGGTCTTGCCCGATCCGGTCTGTGCAGACACCAGCAGGTCGCGCCCTTCCACGTCGGGCTGAGTCACAGCCTCCTGCACTTGGGTCAGGGTTTCATATCCGCGCTCTTGCAGTGCGTTGGCCAGGGCTTGTTTCACGAGGGGGCTGTCTTTCCCGCGGGGCGCGCATCCGGCCCCAGCGTCAGGAGAAATGAAAGAAGGCTGCCCGTCCGGGGCAGCCTTCGGGAGTTTGAAAAATACGGCAGGCGGCTTAGAAGCCCAGGCCTTCGTATTTCTTCTTGAACTTGGACACGCGGCCGCCGGCGTCCAGCAGGCGCGAGGTGCCGCCGGTCCAGGCCGGGTGCACAGTCGGGTCGATGTCCAGGGCCAGCTGATCACCCTCAGAGCCCCAGGTGGAGCGCATCTTGAGGATGGTGCCGTCGGTCATTTTGACGTCGATGAAGTGGTAATCGGGATGGGTGTCTTTTTTCATGATACCGCTCCTCAGGCTTTCTTGGGCTTGTAGTTCGCATCTTCTGCGATACGGGCCGACTTACCGCGGCGGGCGCGCAGGTAGTACAGCTTGGCGCGGCGGACGCGGCCGCGGCGCACCACTTCGATCGAGTCGATGTTGGTCGAATACAGCGGGAACACACGCTCCACGCCTTCGCCGAACGAAATTTTGCGGACGGTGAACGAACCGGCAATGCCCGAGCCGTTCTTGCGGCTGATGCAAACACCTTCGTACATCTGCACGCGCGAACGCGAGCCTTCGGTCACCTTGTAGCCGACACGGATGGTGTCACCGGCTTTGAAGTCGGGGATTTCTTTCCCCAGGGCGGCGATCTGTTCCGCCTCCAGCTGTGCGATCAGGTCCATCTGATCATCTCCTATTTTCGCTCGCGGTTGCTTCCGCGAAGATTGGCGCGGACAAGAGAGCTCCTGGTCTTCACCGGGTCCGCCCGCAGGCGCCCGCCAGAGATCATGCCGGTCGTTCCTTGAATTTGCGGCCTGCCTGCCGCGCGTGGCCGAAGAAGGCCGGTTGGCAGTAGTTCGGCAAACCGCAAACAGCCCGGAGCCGCAAAAGCGATTCCAGACCAGCGGACGTATAGGCGGGAACGCCGCAGGGATCAAGCGAAAGAAACGAGGGGCCGCCGCTGGTACGGTTCTGGCGCAGGGCGGGGAACGATCCCGCCCGCCGCGCGTTTCATCCCGAAGTGTCTGTGCGGAGGGAAACGGATGGAACAGATAGACGCAGATGTCGGTAATGTCTTTGAGAAAATCGACAGCTGGGTCGATGGGTTCTTCAAAATCCTGCCGAACCTCGGCATTGCCTTGGTTGTTCTGGCAGCCTTCTGGCTTCTGTCCAAGCTGGTCGCGTCATTCGTGCGCAAGGCCGGCAAGCGGCGCGGGCGGGACAATCTGGGCGAGGTTGGCGCCGCCTTGATAAAATGGGCGCTGATCATCGTAGGTGTCATGCTGTCGATCACGATCGTTGCACCGTCGATCACGCCTGCGGATCTGTTCGCCGGGCTGGGCATCGGGTCGGTCGCCATCGGTTTCGCCTTCAAGGATATCCTGCAAAACCTTCTGGCCGGGGTACTGATCCTGCTGCGCCAGCCCTTTGAGGTGGGGGATCAGATCGTCTCTGGCGGGCATGAAGGCACGGTGGAGCGGATCGAGACGCGCGCGACCCTGATCAAGACCTACGACGGGCGCCGGGTCGTCATTCCGAATTCCGACATCTACACCGATGCGGTGACCGTCAACACCGCGTTTGACCAGCGCCGCTCGCAGTATGACGTGCAGGTTGGCTGCAACGACAGCTTGGAGGACGCCAAGGATACCATGCTCGCGGCGGTGCGGGGGTGCGAGGGCGTGCTGGAAGACCCGGCGCCGGAGGCGCTGCCCTGGGCCATTGCCGACAGCGGCAACAACATTCGCTTGCGCTGGTGGACCAAACCGGACCGGGCCAGCGTCGTGTACACCTTTGCCCAGGTGATCGAGGCCGTCAAAACCGCGCTGGATGAGAAGGGCATCGACATGCCTTACCCGACCCAGGTGGTGCTGTTCCACGATCAGACAGAGGAAACGGACGGCGACCGCAGCCGCCATCGCGAAGGCTGGCCTGCACGCCCGGACGGCGAGAACCCCAAACCGCTGCGAATTGCAGATGGCCTCAACGGAGGGCAGCAGCCGTAACGGCTATGCGCGGGGCGCCGGGAGGGGGCCTGGAGCGCCCCATCTTTACTTGCGCCGCATTGGTCTGCGGGCTGCAATGGCCTGCAAATCAGCCGGTCTGATCGTCGACGTCTGCCTCGGGGGCGTTGGTCTTGACCGACTCGATGCCATTGTCGCGGCTCGACGCGCTGGTGTAGCTTTGCGAGGTCCCAATCACCTGGCCATTTGCGGCCTTCAGATTGAACATGTACTTGCCGGCCGCCGTGTCCTTGCGCTCGTAACGGCCGTCGTCACTGGCGTTCTTCTTGACCGACTCGATACCGTTCTCGGCGCTGGCCTTTTGCGTGTAGCCCTCGCTGGCAAGGATGTTCTGGCCATTGGCTGCCTTCAGGCGGAAGCGGAATTCGCCTGCATTGTCGGTATAGAGTTCAAATTTCCCAGCCACGCTGTGCACTCCTAATTCCTGATGAATATGAACGGACTAAAGCACGGCTTGACCGATCCGGCAACGGTTTGGCGTTGCGGGTGCTGGGCGGGGGGGGGACAGGGTCAGCGTTTGTTGCCTTTGGCCTGCTGGTAGGCCGCCCACAGGTCCGGACGCCGCGCCTGGGTGATCTGTTCGCTCATGCCGTGGCGCCATTCGGCTATCTTGCCGTGGTGACCGGACATCAGGACTTCGGGGATCTCCAGGCCTTTCCATTCGGCGGGGCGGGTGTATTGCGGATGCTCCAGCAGGCCGGAGGAGAAGCTCTCCTCTTCGGTGGAGGCCTGGTTGCCAAGCACCCCGGGGATCAGCCGCACGGTGGCGTCAATCAGCGCCTGGGCTGCCAGCTCGCCGCCGGTCATGACAAAATCGCCCAGGGAGACTTCCTGGATGCCGTAATGCTCCAGCACGCGCTCGTCGACGCCTTCGAAGCGGCCGCACAGCAGGGTGATGCCGTCGCACCGGGCAAAGCTCTGCATCATCTGCTGGTCCATCCGCCGCCCGCGCGGGGACAGGTAGACCAGCGGCCAGTTGCCCCGGGTGTCCGCCATCGTGTGCTCGATCGCCTCACCCAGCACGTCGGGGCGCAGCACCATGCCGGCGCCGCCGCCGGCTGGTGTGTCATCGACATTGCGGTGCTTGCCGATGCCGAACTCGCGCAGGTCTACGGTCTCCAGCTGCCACAGGCCCTCCTGCAGCGCCTTGCCGGTCAGGCTTTCGCCCAGAACGCCCGGAAAGGCTGTAGGGAACAGCGTGATGATCTTGGCTTTCCACACCCCCGCCAGATCCGGCGTCGGCGTCATCAGCTCGCGCGGCTTCAGGGTCGGGCGGATGGCTTTGCGGCCATGAGATTTGCTTGGTGCAGTCATAATGTTGCTGTTTAGTGCAGTCAGATTTCCACGCAATAAAAAGCTTTGGTGTTTCGATGAATTCAGAACAGCCGTCTGCGGCAGCCCGGTGCGATCCGTTTGCTGCGGTGGACGCGGTACAGGCCCGAACACAGGCGCTTTGGCCCACGGCGGCCGCGGCATCCGGCCTGCCCGAAGATGGGGCCGTGTTCCGCAGGATGCAGGTCAACAGCGGTGTTGAGCATCGCCGCTGTGTCTTGGAGGTGAGGACCACCGATGGCCGGAGCTTTGTCTTGCGTGCCGATTTCGAGGCGTCCGATCCGCTGCGGCTGGCCAGTTTTCTGGACCGGCATCAGGCCGCTGTCGACAGTCTGAAGGCGGTGCCGGGCGTGTCAGCACCAGCGCTCCTGTGGCGGGACACGCAGAGCGCTGCCGTCCTGATGGAATTTGTCCGGGGGGATACAGCGCACCGCGAATTGGCGCTTACGGAATACGGGTTCGGGGACCGCAGCAGTGTTTTGCGGCGGATTGGGTCCGCGGTGGCCGCCTTGCACGATGTGTCCGGCGCGGGGGAAAGGCAATTTTGGCCGAAGCCGTTTCTGACCCGGGTTTCGAGCCAGGCCCAGGCGGTGCGCGACGGGCAGTTGCCGGTGCCGAAACCCAACAAGTTTCTGGGGCTGTGCGCCTACCTGCACCGGGCGGCACAGCGAGCGCGGGGGCATTCCTTTCGCGGAGCTGTCGAACATGGCGACCTGCATCTGCGCAATATCCTCATGCCGGAGGCGGCCGTCTCCTTTATCGACTTTTCAAACCATGACGGCATCTTCCCGCAGCGCGACCTTGCCAATCTCTGGCTGGCAAACTGCCCTGACCATCTGGCGGCGGAAGGCCGCACGCCTGGGTTCGGGCTGGTTGCGCAGGCCGATTGGGAAGCCTTCCAGGACGGTTATGGCGCGGATCTGGTGAATGATCCCGTTTTCCGCTTCTTCTATGCCCACCGCCTTTTCAGAATCTGGGCAGGGTTGTGCCACAAGCCGCCGGAGCAAAAGCTGAAAAGCGCGGAGGCTGCGGTCAGGATTGCGCAGGTGTTTGAGGCGCTGCTGGGTGAGGAAGCCGGGTGACCAGCCGCCTCAGATGAGCCCTTCGGGCGGGTCTGCGACAATGCGGCCCTGATTCAAGTCGACGGTCGGCACCGCCTCCAGGGTGAAGGGCAGCAGCACGGTGGCCTTCAGCCCGGGGCCGTGGATCTCCAGCAGGTCTGAGGCACCGTGGTTTTGCACCGATTTCACCGTGCCCAGCAGGGTGCCGCCGGTGTCGTAAACCTCCAGCCCGATCAGGTCGGCGTGATAGAACTCGTCATCCGGCAGTTGCGGCAGCTGATCGCGGCGGGCAAACAGGCGCAGCCCCTTGATCGCGTCGGCGTCCTCCTTGGTTTCCACCCCGCTGATCCTGGCGGCAAAGCCGTTCTTGATCGGCCGGGTGATCATCAGGGAGTAGCTCTGGCTGCCATCCTCATTGCTGAGGGGGGAATAATCCTCGATCTCTTCCGGGATGGCGCAGAAGCTCTTGAGCCGCACCTCGCCGCGCACGCCGAAAGCGCCGGCCACCGCACCCACGCAGATCAGTTCGCTCATGGTCTTATTCCTTTGCACAGAAGCCTGCGCGCAGCCACTGGCCGCCGGATTGTTCGCAGAGCTCGCTTTGGTGGTTGCGTTCAAAAAAGATGCCCGCGGTAAAAGCCACTGCAACAAAAAACACAAGCCTTATCAACCGTCCCATGGGCGGCCTCAGCGGGTTTCCAGCGGCAGATCCGCCATCCGGCTTTCCCAACCCTGCTCCTCCAGCTCCGGCGTGTCCGAGAGCCGCTCCGGGTAGCCGATGCAGAAATAGCCGATCAGCTGCCAGCCGTCCGGGGCGTTCAGGTCGCGGTTCAGCTGCTGCGGGTCGAGGACCGAAACCCAGCCCAGCCCCAAACCTTCGGCGCGCAAGGCCAGCCAGAACAGGGTGATGGCGGTGACCACCGAATAGCGGCGCATCTCCGGCATCGTGGCGGCCCCCAGGCCGTGGCCCTGGACGGTTTCGTCGTCGCAGTAGACTGCCAGTTGCACCGGGGCGTCGCGCATGCCTGACAGCTTGAGGCCGGCATAGCGTTCGGCACGCTCGCCGGAATACCCCGACAGCGCCTCGGCATTGGCTTGTTCGAAATTCTTCAGCGCCGCGGCGCGGGCGGTTTCGCTCTCCACCCGCAGGATGCGCCAGGGTTCGCTCAGCCCCACCGACGGGGCCAGCGGAATGGCAGAGAGGCAGCGCTGCAGCACTGCCTCCTCCACCGGATCGCTGCGGAACCGGCGCACGTCGCGCCGGAGCCGCATCAGCAGATCAAGCTGGCTGCGGAACTCTTCGGGAAAAGCGCCCCGCAGCTCCACGGAATTATTCCGCGTCTGCAGCTGCTTCGGCGGCTTCAGCAGCCTTTGCAGCTTTCTCTTCGGCGCGCTCCTGGGCTTTCTTGCCCGGGGTGCCTTTTTTCGGGTTGCTGCGGTCGGCCTTGGCACGGACGCCTGCTGCTTCCAGCATGCGGGCGATACGGTCGGTCGGCTGGGCGCCCTGGTCCAGCCAGTGCTGCACGCGCTCCATGTCCATTTTCACGCGGTCTTCCGAATCTTTCGGCAGCAGCGGGTTGTAGGTGCCCAGCTTCTCGATGAAGCGGCCGTCGCGCGGCATGCGGCTGTCAGCAGCCACGATGCGGTAGAAGGGACGCTTTTTAGAGCCGCCGCGGGCCAGACGGATTTTCATTGCCATGGGTACATCTCCTTTGATGGCGTTGTCCGGGGTATGCCCCGGTTGTTCCTGTTGTCGTTGTTATTCTTGGTGTTTCTTGTGGTGGCGGATGACTTCACCGATGATGAAGTTCAAAAATGCCTTGGCGAATTCAGGGTCCAGATCGGCCTGCTGCGCCAGGTCTTCGAGCCGTGCGATCTGCGCCGCTTCGCGGGTGGGATCGGACGGGGGAAGGTCATGTTCGGCCTTGAGCCGGCCCACCGCCTGGGTGTGCTTGAAGCGCTCGCCCAGGGTGTAGACGAGGATCGCGTCCAGGCGGTCGATGCTTTCGCGGTGGCCCTTCAGCAGCTGGGCTGCGCGGGCGACGGGATCTTGGATATCTGTTGTCATCAGCTTCTCCGCAATTCAGCAGGCCGGGGAGGCATCAAGGGGGTGCCGCGCGTGCAGCGGGCGTGCACCATCTGTGCACCGCCGCAGTGCAGCGACATGGTATCGAAACGCTGTTCAGTCAATGGCCCAGCTCTCCGGTTTGAAGAGCGGGTCGGCATAATGGGCGATTTCCATGTCGATCCCATGCGCAATCTGGCTGTCCTTCAGGGCGTCCGGGGCGGGGTGGCGGTAAACCGCATCGTTGCCGTCGATGGTGGCGGCCTCGTGGTCCTTCTTGGCGCCAAGCCGTTCCGCGAGCCGGATCGAGTCGAGATTCTTGGGGTCGATATAGCTGACCGCGGTCTCCCAGCCCAGATTTGAATAAAAATGCCGGCGTGCGGCGTGCGCAGCCTCCAGCGCATAGCCCTTGCCGGCGGCACCGGGCCAGATGATCCAGGCGATCTCGCGCTCCGGCCAGCCTGCGGGCTGCCAGCCGCCGGCCATGCCGTAGGTTTCATCGGTGGCCTTGTCGTGGATCATCCACATGCCGAAGCCGCGCACCTGCCAGTGGCCGATCTCGGCGGCATAGAGCATCCAGGCCTCGTAAGGGTTCAGCGGCCCGCCCATGAAACGGGAGCGGAAGGAGCTGAAGGTGGCCTTGAAGTCCGGGTAGTCCTGCGGCGCGGGGCCGCGCAGCACCAGGCGGCGGGTTTCGATCACCGGGATGTCAAACGGCATCAGCGCGCTCCTTCCACGGGAAGGGCGCGGCCGGGCCGGGATATGATCCCGCCGGGGCGCATCAGTGCAGCAGCCCCCGTGCATCCTGCGGGCCGGACGCGCCGGCCGGCGGCATGTGGCGCCAGGCGCGGATGTTGGGCGCGGGCTGCAGACGGAAGGAAACCGGTTTTTCCGGGCGGGCGCCGACACGGCGGGCCAGTGCGATGGAGGCGTCGTTCTCCTCCGGCACGTAAGAGACGATGGTGTCCCAGCCGGCCTCTGCAAACAGCCAGTCGAGCACAGCCTGCGCGGCTTCGCTGGCATAGCCCTTGCCGCGGCCTGGCTCCATCAGGTGCCAGGACAGTTCCGGCTCCGGCCAGCCTTTGGGGAACCAGGGGCCGACGAGGCCGACAGTCATGCCGGTGCTGCGCTCGACCACGGCGAACAGTCCATAACCGTGCAGGTGCCAGTGGCCGATGATGGTGGCAATCGACCACCACAGCGAATCCGGGTCCTCCGCCGCGTCGATGAAACGCGGTGCGCCCGGGTCCAGGAAAGCAGAGTTCGCGTCAAACTCCGGATCGGCCGGAGAAATCAGCATCAGACGTTTTGATACGAGGCGCGGATACCGTTTTTGCGAGTCTTCCATAATATACCCCTTCGCCCGGGCGGCGGACCGCCCGGCCTGAAATTCACCCATCCGGTGAAGGAGTATCGGGGAGACTGCGTAATTTTCGGTTAAGCAGGCCGTCTCTGCAGCAGCCGGGCGGGGCTGGCTGGGGCTGATTTGATGGAAGCTCATGCGTAGGCCTCCATTCCGCCGTCGCAGGAGGCGGCAGGTGCGGGGTGGCGGTAGACCAGTTCGCGCCCGTGCTTGGGGTTGTCGAAGTCTTTCTCGAACACCGCGCCCAGCCGCTCTGCCAGGGCTACGGAGCGGGTGTTGCCGGGGAAGATGTTGGAGCAGAGCGCCGGCAGGCCCATCACCTCATAAGCATGGGTGCGGGCGGCCCGGGCAGCCTCGGCCATGATGCCGCGGCCTTCGCCGGCCGGGAAGGCCACCCAGCCCAGTTCCGGTTCCGGCCAGCCTTCGGGCTGCCAGAGGCCGGTGATCCCCAGCGCCGCGCCTGTATCCTTGCAGGTGATGGTCCAGAAGCCGAAGCCGCGGATCGCCCAATGTCCCACCGACATAGCGAACCAGCGCCAGGCCTCGTTGCGGTCCAGCGGCCCGCCAAATCCCCAGGAGCGCGCTTCATCGGCGAAGAACGCTGCCACCGGCCCGAAATCCGCCGCCTCCGGTCCGCGCAGGACCAGGCGTTCGGTTTCAAGCTGAGGGATGGCGGGGAGATGCATGGCTTATTTCTTCTTCCCGAAACCGCTGAGGCCCGCGGGAAGGCCCATGCCGCCGAGGCCGGGGAGGCCGCCGGGCAGGCCCTTGCCGCCGCCCATCGCCTTGGCTGCCGCTTCCAGCGCCTTGGGGTCCATCTGGCTGGGGTCCATGCCGGCCATATCCGGCATACCGCCTTTGCCGAACATGCCCTTCATGGCCTGTTTCAGCATCTTGCCTTTGCCCATTTTGCCCATCTTCTTCATCACATCGGCCATCTGCCGGTGCATTTTCAGAAGCTTGTTGAGGTCGGACACCTCCATGCCGGAGCCGGCCGCGATGCGTTTCTTGCGGCTGGCCTGCAGGAGGGCGGGGTTGGCGCGTTCCTTCTTGGTCATCGACTGGATCATGGCGATCTGGCGCTTCAGCACCTTGTCGTCCATGCCGGCGTCCTGCACCTGCTTGGCCATTTTGCCCATGCCGGGCATCATTTGCATCATGCCCTCCATGCCGCCCATCTGGAGCATCTGTTCAAGCTGCATTTTCAGGTCGTTCATGTTGAACTGACCCTTCATCATGCGCTTCATCATCTTCTCGGCCTGTTCGGCCTCGATGGTTTCCTGGGCCTTCTCGACCAGTGCGACGATGTCGCCCATGCCGAGGATGCGGCCGGCGATGCGGTCGGCCTCGAAGGTCTCCAGCGCGTCCATCTTCTCGCCCAGGCCGACAAAGCGGATCGGCTTGCCGGTGACGGCGCGCATCGACAGCGCAGCGCCGCCGCGGCCGTCGCCGTCCATCCGGGTCAGCACCACGCCGGAGATGCCGATCTTGGCGTCGAATTCCTCGGCCACCTCAACCGCGACTTGGCCGGTCAGGCCATCGACCACCAAGAGGGTCTCGCGCGGGGAGACCACGTTGCGGACGTCCTCGACCTCCTGCATCAGGGTCTCGTCGATGTGCAGGCGGCCGGCGGTGTCGAGCATGTAGACGTCATAGCCGCCCAATGTCGCCTGCTGCTTGGCGCGCTTGGCGATGTCGACGGGTTTCTGGCCGGGCACGATCGGCAGGGTATCGACGCCGATCTGCATGCCCAGCACCGCCAGCTGGTCCATCGCCGCCGGGCGGTAGACGTCGAGCGAGGCCATCAGGACCTTCTTGCCCTCTTTCTCCTTCAGCCGCTTGGCGAGCTTGCCGGTGGTGGTGGTCTTACCGGACCCCTGCAAGCCGACCATCAGGACGGGTGCAGGCGGGTTGTCGACCTTGAGCTTGCCGGGGTCCTCGTCGCCGCGCAGCACATCGACCAGCGCGTCGTGCACGATCTTGACCACCTGCTGGCCCGGGGTCACCGATTTGGTGACGGCCTGGCCGGTGGCCTGTTCCTGCACCCGTTTGACGAAATCGCGGGCAACCGGCAGCGAGACGTCGGCCTCCAGCAGCGCGACGCGGACCTCGCGCAGGGCGGATTTGACGTCTTCTTCGTTCAGGGCGCCCTGTTTGGTGAGCCGGTCGAAGACGCCGGATAGGCGTTCGGATAGATTTTCAAACATGCCTGCGGCCTCCTGTTGCCGGTTTCAATGTGTGGCGCCCCCGTATGTAGGGGACAAGCGGTCCATGCGCAAATGCCGCCCAAGTCCTCGTGTCCGTCGCGGGGGCAAACCAAACGCGTTTGCCCCCACGGGCGTAACACGCTGGTGGGGGGCGATCCCTGGCACGGGCAGGGACCGGAAGACTCAGATCTCCCGGATGTTTGGGCAGGCGTTACGCGGATTGGATGCCGGAGTCAACCTTTGCGGGGCCGGCGGCGTGGAGCCATGCGTTGATCGCTTCGGTCATGCTGCTGTCCAGCACCAGCACGAGGCGGTGGAGCTTGCGGGTGCGGCCCTCGCTGCGGCTGGTGGCGCTTTCGACCTCGGCGCGGGAGAGATCGGCGAGGAGGTGCTCCACCTGGCTGCTGCCGAACACGGACTGCCTCCGGATCACGATGCTACCACCGGGGCGGTCGAGGGTCACCCGCACCCTGCGCACGAAGAGGCAGAAGGCGGCAAAGCCCAGTCCGAACCAGAGGGTTTCACCGCCGGTGCTGGCAGCGCCAAGGCTGGCGCCGGCGAAAGCCAGGATGAGCCGGGCGGGTGCGATGCCGATGAACCAGGGCGTGTCGTCCAGGATCAGCCGCTCGGATGTGTTGCGGGTGGCTTTCATGGCATCAGCTTTCCCTGCAAAAGGCTGCGGGTCTCGGGGAACCGGCCGGCTGGCCGTCAGAGATGAGCGGCAAGCAGCGCAGCTACGCCCTCTGCGCGCTTGACTCGGAGGGGCGGGCTTGGCCAACATCGGGAGATTGGCCCATTGCCGCACCCAATGGCGGGGCCTGCCCGGAGGGGCGCCGAGGCAGATCTGCAGCACAGGCATGATGCGCGAACGTTAGCGTCCGCGGCCCTATGCGGGCAGCAGCATCAGCCATGGGAGGATCTGAGAACATGCGCGTTTTCACTATTCTGGGACCGTCGCAGTCCGGCAAATCAACGCTGGCCACGGCGCTGGCCAATCTGGACAGCGCCGCCGGCAAACGGCAGGAGGTTGCAGGCGTCGCCGCTTTGCAGCCTTTTTTATTTATGGGGGAGGACTGGGCTGCGATCGACATCGCGGGCGGGGCCGACAATCTGGCGCAGGCGGGCCCGGCATTGGCCGCCAGCGACGCTGCCGTCCTCTGCGTACCGGCTGACGCCGGCGCTGCGGTCCTCAGCGCGCCGTACTTGCGCAAGCTGGAGGAGGCGGGGATCCCCGCCTTTATTTTTGTCAACCGGATGGACCAGGCAACGGACCGGGTGGCGGAGATTGTTGCCGCGCTTCAGGCCTATTGCAGCCACAACATCATCCTGCGGCAAGTGCCGATCCGCGAGGACGGGCAGGTTGTGGGTGCTGTGGATCTGATCTCGGAACGCGCCTGGCAGTATCAGGAGGGCAAGCCCTCGGCGCTGATTGAGCTGCCGGTGGCGATGTATGCCCGCGAGCAGGAGGCGCGGACCGAGCTGCTGGAGGCGCTTGCGGATTTTGACGACACGCTGCTGGAGGAGCTGATCGAGGATCAGAAAGTGATGCCGGAGGAGGTTTATGACGTGGCCACCAAGGTGCTGCAGCATAACGACCTGATCCCGGCGCTGATGGGATCGGCCGAGCACAGGAATGGCATTCTGCGGCTGATGAAATCGCTGCGGCATGAAGCGCCGGATGTGGGTGTCGCGCTGGAGCGGCTGTCGCGGGGCGGCAAGGTGATGGCGGTCGGCTGCATGGCCGATCTGGTCAAGCATCTTGGCAAGACGGTGATGGTGCGGGCGCTGGACGGCAGTGTCGGCAACGGGCTGCCGGTTGGCGGCGCAACGCTCGGGTCGCTGACCGGTGTCGGCTCCGCGGCCATCACCCGCCTGACACCCGGGGATATGGGGCAGGCGGTGAAGTCGGACCATTTGAACCTGGGCTATTCCTACGGCCCGGACGGGGCGGCGCCGCTGCCGGACTGGGCGCAGCCGCGGCCCTCGACCTTCCGGCGGGTGATCACCCCGGTGCATGAGCGTGACGACGCGCGGCTGTCGGGCGCGCTGGAGCGGCTGGCGGAGATCGACCCGGCGCTGGTGGTGGGCCAGGAGGAGGCCAGCGGCCATGTGCTGCTGAGTCTGCAGGGGCCGCTGCACATGCGCCGGATCAAGCAGGCCTTGAAGGACGAGTTCGGCGTCGAGGTGGAGGAGGGGCCGGTGCCGCCGGCGCTGCGCGAGACCATCAAGAAATCCGTGCAGGTGCATTACCGCCACCGCAAGCAGTCCGGCGGCGCCGGCCAGTTTGCCGATGTGGTGATCGAGGTGAAGCCTCTGCCGCGCGGCGGCGGTTTTGTGTTCGAGGAAACCGTGAAGGGCGGTGCGGTGCCCAAGAACTACATCCCCTCGGTCGAGGCCGGCGCGCGCGAGGCGCTGGCGCAGGGTCTCAATGGACACCCGGTGGTGGATGTCTGTGTGACCCTGAAGGACGGCAAGCATCACTCGGTGGACAGTTCCGATTATGCCTTCCGCACCGCGGGCAAGAACGCGGTGAGGGAGGCGCTGGCGGAGGCTGGCGCGGTGCTGCTGCAGCCGATTATGCGGGTGCAGATCCATGTGCCGTCGGTCTTTACCGGCGGGCTGGTGCCGGTGGTGAGCGGGATGAAGGGGCAGATCCTGGGCTTTGAGGCCGAGGATGGCGTTGCCGGCTGGGACGTGTTCGAAACGCTGCTGCCGATGTCGGCGCAGGACGATCTGTGCAACACGCTGGCCAGCGCAACCCGCGGCACCGGCTGGTTCAGCACCGATTTCGACCACTATGAGGAGGCGCGGCGGGCGGATTTCGCCGAGGCGTAGGATCGGGTGCGGGCTGATTGCTCGCCGTCTGCCCGGCCGAAAGGCCGGGCCGCGCCCGACCCTCCCCCACGGGGAGGGCGCTTTCAGCACCCGCCCCGAGGCTCGGGCGCGGCCCTCTGTGCATTGATGATACAGCTTGCAATTCTGAGTCTTTTTGCGTGATGTGCGCAGCGACCCGGAACGGCTTGCGGAGTAAGATCATGGATGCCTCATCGGCCTGTCAGGACAGCCTGCCTGTCTCCTCGGATGCGCTGCTGAAGCAGCTGGACGATTGGGGCATCGCTTACCAGTTGCATACCCATGTTCCGCTGCGCACGGTGGAAGAGGCCAAGGCGGTTGAGGATCAGTTCATGGCGCCGGGCGAAAACGCGCTGCGGCTGAAGAACCTGTATCTGCGCGACAAGAAGAAGCGGAGCTATCTGGTGACGCTGCAGCAGGACCGCGAGATCGACCTGAAGGCGCTGGGCGCTGAACTGGGGATCGGCAATCTGTCGTTCGGCTCGGCGGACAGGCTGCTGGAGAACCTCGGCATCCGCCCCGGCGCGGTCAGCCCGCTGGCGATGATCACCGGCGTGGAGAAAGGTGTGACCTTCTATATGGATGCGCAGGCGCAGGAGGCGGATGTGATCTATATGCACCCGCTGGTCAATGACCGCACCGTGGCGATGAAGCAGGCCGATGTGATGGCGTTCTTTGAGAAGACCGGCGTTGCGGTGAACTGGGTCTAACCGGCCCGTTCCTCCTCCAGCGCCAGATCCAGCGCTGCGGCCACATGGGCGGCGGAGGGGTTCACGAACAGGAAGCCCCCGGCCTCAAAGCTGACATCGTCGATTAGGTCCGGGAAGGCCAGCGGCAGTTCGGTGCAGGCCAGCAGGATGGCGGTGCCGGGTTGCGCGTGGCGCGCGCAGAAGCGCAGCAGGCGGTCCTGCGCGCCACTGGCCGCGCCGCCGTGGAAATCCTCGTCGATCATGGCTTGCATTTCGGCAATTTCAGCGTCCGGCAGGGTGTCGTTGGCGCGGACACCGTGTTCCGCCAGCACATTCGCGTAGTTGCGGGCCTGCATGGTGACGGCGGTGCCCAGCACCAGCGCCTGCGCGCTGCCGGTCGCGGCAGTGGCCTTGGCGGCGGCATCGAAGATGCTGAGGACCGGCATCATCACGCCCTTTTTGATCGCGTGCAGCCGGGCGTGCGGGGTGTTGGAGGCAATCAGGGCAAAGTCGCAGCCCGCGCGCTCCAGCGTCAGCATCGCATCGCGGAAGACGGCGTCGAAGGCGGCCCAACTGGCCTCATCCCCCGGGCGGCCGCGCAAGGCGCGGGTTTGGGCCTGTACCACGGATTCGATGGTGATGGGCGGCACCGGCAGCGGCGCGGCCGCGCCGCGGTCTGCAAAGAACCGCCCGGCGCCTTCGCAGATGGCGCGGTAATAATCGATGGTGGAGGCCCAGCCGACGCCGCCGAGAATGCCGATCTTCTTCATCAAATTGCCTGCCCTTGAGATGCCGCTGCGGGCAGACTGGCACGGCAGCGGTGGGCTGCCAAACGTAAAAAAGCCGCCAGCGCTCCGCAGGGAATGCTGGCGGCGGGACCGGGGCGCTGCGGGTCAGGCTGCCAGGGCTTCGATCTGGCTTTCTGCCTTGGCCAGAGCGCCGTCGGCGTCGATGGACATGGCGTCAGCGGCCACGACCTCGACATCGGTGATGCCGATGAAGCCCAGCACGTGGCGCAGGTAGGTGGTGGCAAAGTCGATGTCGGAGCCGGCCTGGGTGCCGCCGGAGGCCATGACGATGACGGCGCGCTTGCCTTCCAGCAGGCCGATGGGGCCGGTTTCATGGTACTGGAAGGTGAGGCCGACGCGGGCCACCAGGTCGATCCAGGCCTTGAGCGTGGAAGGCACCGAGAAGTTGTAGACCGGCGCGCCGATCACGATGGTATCCGCCTGTTTCAGCTCCTCCACCAGCGAGTCCGATAGGGCGAGCAGCTGTTTGTGTTCGTCTGTGCGCTGGTCCGCGGGGGTGAAGTTGGCCCCCACCCAGGCGCCGTCCAGCAGCGGCAGCGGCGCGGCCAGGTCGCGGCGGATCACCTGGTCAGCGCCGAGGCGGCTGACGATCCGGGCCGAGAGGTCGCGGGTGACGGAGCCCTCGATGCGGGCGGAAGAGTCGATATGGAGAACGGTGCGGGTCATATTCGTGGTCCTGTGCTTGTTGCTGACAGGAATTTGGGGTATTGCAAATTTGAACGCAACGGCGATCAAATAACAACATTTGTGCGCTGGCGCGCAGTTCTGCTGGCAGGGAGACTGGCATGGAAAACTGGGATGAAGTCCGCACCGCCTATCAGGTGGCCCGCATGGGCACGGTCAGCGGCGCGGCGGAGGTGCTGGGGGTGCATCACGCCACCGTGATCCGCCACATCGACGCGATCGAGGCACGGCTGGGGGTGAAGCTGTTCCAGCGCCATGCCCGCGGCTATACGCCGACGGAGGCCGGGCAGGACCTGTTGCGGGTGGCGCAGGCCACGGATGATCAGTTCAGCCAGCTGGTCGGGCGGCTGAAGGGGCAGGGCGACGACGTGTCCGGTGAGCTGGTGGTCACCTCGCTGGCGTCACTTGCGCCGATGATGGTGCCGGCGCTGAAAGAATTTCAGGACATGCATCCGGGGCTGATCATCCGCTATCTGACCGGCGAGCGGCTGTTCCGGCTGGAATACGGTGAGGCGCATGTGGCGGTCCGCGCGGGCAATGCGCCGGATCAGCCGGACAATGTGGTGCAGCCCTTCATGAAGCAGCAGGTCGGCCTTTATGCCGCCAAGACCTATGCCGGCAAATACGGGCTGCTGAAGGGGGTGGAGGATATCCCCAATCACCGTTTTGTCGGCCAGGACGACGAGGGCAGCCGGGCGCCGTTTTCGCGCTGGCTGCGGGCCAATGCTCCGGCGGAGGCGATTGCCTTCCGCTGTACCGACGGCGCGACCCTGAAGGCGGCCGTGCGCAGCGGCGCGGGGATCGGGTTCATGGCGGCCTGGGAGGCGCGGCAGGAGCCGGATCTGGTGGAGATGATGGCACCGCAGGAAGACTGGGAGGGCACCCTGTGGCTGGTCACCCATGTCGATCTGCACCGGACCAACAAGGTGCAGGCGTTCCTGAAGTTCCTGAAGGAGCAGGTGAAGGACTGGCAGCTGTGAGCGAGGCGCTGCGCGGGCATCTTGCGATGCTGATGTTCTCGGCGCTGGTGGCGGGGTCGTTTTCGCTGGGCGTTATGGTGGCGAATGAGATCGCGCCCGCGGCGCTGAACGCGGCACGTTTCGGCATTGCCGCGGTTGTCATCGGCGCGGCGGCGCTGGCGACCACCGGGCTGCGGCGCGCCCATTTCCGCGCGCCCTGGCGGTTTGCGGTGCTGGGCGGGCTGTTCGGCGGCTATTTCGTGCTGATGTTTTACGGGCTGCAGACCGCGGCGCCGGTCAGCGCCGCGGCGGTGTTCACGCTGGTACCGGTGATGAGCGCGCTGTTCGGCTGGCTGCTGCTGCGCCAGATCACCACCCCCTGGATGGCGCTGGCACTGGCGCTGGGCGCGGGCGGGGCGGTCTGGGTGATCGTGCGCGGCGACCTGGGCGCGCTGGCGGCGTTTGAGATCGGCCAGGGCGAGATCATCTATTTCTGGGGCTGCGTGCTGCATGCCATCTATACGCCGATGGTGCGCAAGCTGAACCGGGGCGAACCGGCTGTGGTGTTCACATTCGGGATGCTGCTGGCGGGCGGCGCGTTGCTGGCCGCCTTTGGCTGGCGGGATATTCTGGCGACTGATTGGATGCAGCTGCCCGGCATCGTTTGGGTCGGTCTGTTCTATCTGGCGGTCTGTGCCAGCTCTGCCACCTTTGTGCTGCTGCAATATGCAACCCTGCGGCTGCCCTCGGCCAAGGTGATGGCCTATACCTACCTCACGCCCAGCTGGGTGATCCTGTGGGAGATCGCGCTGGGCCGGGGCGCGCCGCCGGGCATGGTGCTGATCGGGGTGGCGATGTCGGTGGTGGCGCTGGTGATGCTGCTGGAGGGCGCGCGGGAGCAGCAGCCCGCGTGACCGCTGCGGCCCGCCGCTTGACGGAGGTCAAGGCGCCCGCGGCTGGCCCGGCTACCATGACAGACGCAGGAAACGCGCTCAGGTAACGAGGAGCGTGACATGTTCAAACACATCCTGGTCCCGGTGGACCTGCGCCTGCCCGACCCAGTGTCCAAGGCGCTGGACGTGGCGATGGAAATGGCCCGGATCGAAGGCGCGCGCATGACGCTGGTCAACGTGTCCGGCGGCACCACAGGGGAGACCTACAACGATGGCGCGGCTGAGGAGGTCATGACCTCGCTGGCCAGAAAGATCGAGAGCAAGATTGCCGGGAAGGCTGACGGGGTCAAAGTGGAGGGCATCACGGTCCACTCAAACGACGTTGCGGCGGAGGTGGACGGCATCCTGGCCCGCACGGTGGACGAGACCGGCGCCGATCTGGTGATTGCCGGCAGCCATGCGCCGCGGCTTCTGGATTACATCACCACCTCCCATGCCGGGTATCTGGTACGCCATTCCAAAGCGTCGGTGTTTGTCGTGCGCTAGCTTTCGGCCTGGGTGTCTTCGGCGTTGAGCTCAGCTTCGAGGAAGCGTTCGAAGGCATCCAGGTTCACCGGCTCGAACTGGCCGAAACCCTGCATCCAGACCGACGCCGCGCGCATGGCGTCGGGCTGCAGCTTGCACCATTTGACCCGGCCGCGCTTTTCCTGCGCAATCAGGCCCGCGCGGGTCAGGATCGTCAGATGCTTGGAAATCGCCGCCAGCGACATCTCGAAGGGCTCCGCCACATCGGTGACGGCCATGTCGTCCTCCAGCAGCATGGTGAGGATCGCCCGGCGGGTCGGGTCGGCTAGGGCTGCAAAGACACTGTCGAGGGGATCGCTCATGCCTTCACTCCTATCCACAGCCTGCGGGTTTGACAATCTGTCCTGAGCCGTCAAGGTAGCGGCTTTCAGGCGCGCGGGGATTGATGGCATGGCATTGAAATACTGGCTGGTGATTTTCATCCTCGGCATCGGCTGGGGAATGTCGTTCATGTTTAACGCCATTCTGCTGCGCGAGCTGGGGCCGCTGTCGGTCTCGATGGGGCGGGTGGGCTTCGGCGCGCTGGGCTGCTGGATCTATGTGCTGGCCGCGCGCAAGCCTGTGCCCGCAGCGCCGGGGCGCTGGCTGGGGCTGTTCGGCTTTGGCGTGCTCAGCTATGCCGGCCCCTTTGCCTTTTATGCGCTGGGCCAGCAGCACATCGCCAGCGGCGTGGCCGGGATCGTCAATGCCACCACCCCGGCGATGGCGGTTGCCGTCTCGCATTTCTGGCCCGGCGGCGAGCGGGCAACGGTGCTGAAGTCGCTGGGAGTGCTGTGCGGCTTCCTTGGCATCGTGCTGCTGTCGCTGCCGCTGTTGCAGGGCGGCCAGCCGTCGGAGGCCTGGGCGGTGCTGATCACGTTGTGCGCGCCCTTGTGCTATGCCTTCTCCGTCAACATCGCGCGCAGCTTCAGGGATATGGAGCCGGTGGTCCTCGTGGCGATTGCGCTGACCGGCGCCACCGCCGCGATTGCGCCGCTCGCCATATGGAGCGAAGGCCTGCCGCACGTAACGCGCATCGAGACCTGGGCGTCCTTGCTGGTGATCGGCTTTGTGCTGACCTCGGCTGCCTTCATCGCCTTTTACTGGGTGCTGCCCAAGGTGGGGCCGACCAATATCACCCTGCCGACGCTGATCGCGCCGGTCTCAGCCCTGTTCCTGGGCACCTTTGTTCTGAAGGAGCAGCTGCTGTCAGAGCACCTGTGGGGCATGGCGGCGATCCTGATGGGGCTGCTGCTGATCGATGGGCGGATCGTGCGGCTGCGGATGCCGCGGCGGCCTGTTCGCTAAAATCAACCTTTTGGTTGAATATGGAATCCGGAGCGGTTTGGCGCTAACGGCGGCTGCGGCAAGGCGGCGCGGCTTGCGCTGTCGCAGTTTTGTCCGTATGTTTTCAATGGCTTGACGTGAATTTGAAACTTCAATCCTTGTAATTGACTCCTCAGCCCCTTGGCCTTAGCACCCTTCACAGAACTTCGCGTGAGGATGGCGCCCGTGACCGACGACGACCAAAAGCAGCGCATGGCGCAGCTGGAGGAGAAGCTGGCGGCGGCGCGTAAGGCCCAGGAGCCCAAGCCGCGCGCGGATGAGCATTATTCGATGGCCAACATGGCCTGGCGGATGGTGATCGAATTGGTGGCCGGTCTCGCGATCGGCTTTGGCATCGGATACGGGCTCGACCTGCTGTTTGGCACGCTCCCGGTATTCATGGTGCTGTTTGTATTGCTGGGGCTTGCCGCCGGAGTGAAGACGATGCTTCGCAGCGCGCAGGAGATCCAGGACAAGAAACTGGCCGATGAGGCCGAAAAAAATGCGCAAGACCGGGACTGATCCGACGGGATCGGCTGCCGGCGACAGGAGAAGCGGACCGATGGGCAAAATTTTCTTTTTCGCAGTTCTGGCACTGGTCGTGGTGTCGGGCCTGATTTTCGCTCCGGCGGAATCAAAGCTGGCGATCCACCCGATGGACCAGTTCATCGTGCAGCCGCTGTTTGGCGGTGACCACGTCTCCTGGTACACTCCGACCAACGTGACCCTGTGGATGGGCCTGGCGGTTGCCGCCGTGTTCGCGCTGCTGGTGCTGGGCTCCTCGCGCCGCGCCATCGTGCCGGGCCGCACCCAGTCGGTGGCGGAACTGGCCTATGGCTTCATCTACAAGATGGTCGAAGATGTGGCCGGTAAGGACGGCGTCAAGTTCTTCCCCTACATCATGACCCTGTTCATGTTCATCGTGATGGCCAACTTCCTGGGCCTGATCCCGATGTCCTTCACCACCACGTCGCACATCGCGGTGACCGCGATCCTGGCTGCGCTGGTATTCTTCACCGTGACCATCGTCGGCTTCGTCAAGAACGGCGCCGGTTTCCTGGGCCTGTTCTGGGTGTCGAGCGCGCCGCTGGCGCTCCGCCCGATCCTGGCCATCATCGAACTGATTTCCTACTTCGTACGCCCTGTCAGCCACTCCATCCGTCTTGCCGGTAACGTGATGGCCGGCCACGCGGTTCTGAAGGTGTTCGCAGGTTTCGCTGGCGCCCTGGGCCTGTTCAGCTTCCTGCCGATCTTCGCAATCACCGCAGTCTACGCCCTCGAAGTTCTGGTGGCCTTCATCCAGGCCTACGTGTTCACCATCCTGACCTGCGTGTACCTGAAGGACGCACTGCACCCGAGCCACTAAGGCCAGGATCTGAAAGCTAAGCGGGCGGCGCCCTGACGGGGCCTGCCCACCCTAGAAATCACCACATTCCATCGTAAGGAGAGAAATCATGGAAGGCGATATCGCACAACTCGGTCAGTTCGTCGGCGCAGGCCTGGCAGCAATCGGTTCCGGCGCAGCCGCAATCGGTGTGGGCCACGTGGCTGGCAACTTCCTGGCAGGCGCTCTGCGCAACCCGTCGGCAGCTGCCGGCCAGACCGCAACCCTGTTCATCGGCATCGCGTTTGCAGAAGCACTGGGCATCTTCTCGTTCCTGGTCGCTCTGCTGCTGATGTTCGCCGTCTAAGACCTTAGGAACCTATTTCCTTACGGCCGGGCAGTGCGGCAAAACCCTGCGCTGCCCGGTGTAACGGCAAGTTCCCAAGGAGGACGACATGGCATCTAATACGCAAGACGCAGCACACGGCGCCGCAGACGCAGCGCACGGGTCTGCTCCGGGCATGCCTCAGCTGGACTTCTCGACCTTCGGGAACCAGATCTTCTGGCTCGTGGTCGCCCTGGTCGTGATCTACCTCATTCTGTCGCGCGTCGCGCTGCCCCGCATCGCTGCGGTGCTGGCCGAGCGTCAGGGGACCATCACCAACGACCTCGCCGCGGCTGAAGACCTGAAAGCCAAGGCTGTCGAGGCCGAAAACGCATACAACAAAGCTCTGGCGGATGCCCGTGCGGAAGCTCAGCGCATCGCTGCTGAGACCCGTGCAGAAATCCAGGCCGGGCTGGACGAGGCGATTGCCAAAGCAGACGAGCAGATCGCTGCCAAGGCTGCCGAGTCCGAAGAGGCGATCGCCGAAATCAAGGCCGGCGCGCTGGAAGGCGTGAAGGCTGTTGCCACCGAGACCGCGGAGGCGCTGGTGACCGCGCTGAGCGGGTCGGCAGACAAAGACGCAGTTGCTGCGGCAGTTGCACAGCGGACGAAAGGATAAGGACATGCGCAATATCCTCGCTCTTGCCCTGACCTTTGGCGCGGCCGGCCCGGCGCTGGCAGCAGAAGGCCCGTTCCTGTCGCTGGGCAACACCGATTTCGTTGTTCTGCTGGCTTTCCTTCTGTTCGTCGGCATCCTGCTGCTGGCCAAGGTGCCGGGCCTGCTGGGCAACCAACTGGACAACCGTGCCGCGGCCATCCAGAAGGAACTGGACGAAGCCCGTGCGCTGCGTGAAGAGGCCCAGACCATCCTGGCGTCTTATGAGCGCAAGCAGCAGGAAGTTCAGGCCCAGGCCGATCAGATCGTTGCTGCCGCCCGTGACGAGGCTGCCCGTGCAGCGGACGTTGCCAAGGCGGATCTGGAAACCTCCATCGCCCGCCGCCTGGCGGCCGCCGAGGAGCAGATCGCGTCGGCAGAAGCTTCGGCTGTGAAGGAAGTGCGCGACCAGGCGATCTCGATTGCTGTTGCTGCCGCGGATGAGGTGATCTCCAAGCAGATGACCGCCGCCGAGGCCAACAAGCTGATCGACGCCGCCATCGCGGATGTGGACGCCAAGCTGCACTAAGCTCTCGCGGACACTTGTGAAGTCAAAGAACCCGGCCCAGGCGGCCGGGTTTTTTTGTTGCGGTCGTAAGGAACACGGGGGGCGGAATCGCCTGACTGCGCGCCATCTGGCGGCTTCACCCCTTACCAGTCTCGTGCTCCAGCCGCTGCCGCGCGACTTCGGCGTTGCGCTCAGCCCTTTGGTGGTCGGTGAGGGCCTGTTTCACATAGTCCAGATGCGCCTCGACCGCTTTTCGCGCTCCCTGCGGGTCGCGGGCCTGCAGGGCGGCGTTGATGGCGCGGTGCTGTTCCAGAAGCGCCTCATAGGTGGTGTGCTGCTGGAACATGATCCGGCGGTTGTAGAACACGCCCTCGCGCAGCAGATCGAACATGGACCGCATCATGTGCAGCATGATGACGTTGTGGCTGGCATCCATGATGGCGGAGTGGAACTGGGCGTCGAGCTGGGCCGCTTCCTCGGAGATCGCCGGGTTGCCCGCAGCCTCCATCTTGTCGAAGATCGCCTGGATCACCTGCAAGTCATAGTCTGACCCGAACCGGGCGGCACGTTCGGCGGCCAGTCCCTCCATGTCGCGGCGGAAGGAGAGGTAGTCAAACACCGCCTCGTCATGGGTGGCGAACAGCTGGATCAGGGCAGGGGAGAAGGCGGAGCCGAGAACATCCGCCACAAACACGCCGGAGCCAGCCTTGGACGCCAGCAAGCCGCGCGCCTGCAGCTCGCCGATGGCATCGCGCAAGGAGGGGCGGGAGACGCCCAGCCGCTCTGCCAGTTCGCGTTCGGAAGGCAGGCGCTCGCCCGGGGACAGGATGCCGCGCAGGATCAGCTGCTCGATCTGCTTGACGACGGAGGCGGAGAGCTTCTCGGGCTGGACTTTCTGAAACGGCATCCTGACGCTCATTTAAATTGGTCAAAACATATGACCACGCTCGGGGGGCGGCTGCAAGGGCGGGCAGGGATCACGATGGCTGTAACAGTAGGTCAGGATCGTTGACTTTGTTTTGCACTCTCCTACCGTGGGCCTAGATCATGCGCGAGGAGAGAGGCATGCAGCTGAACCAGATCTTTGCCACCCGCAATGCGCGGATGAAGGCGTCGGAAATCCGCGAGCTGCTGAAGCTGCTGGACCAGCCGGACATCATCTCCTTTGCCGGCGGCATCCCTGATCCGGCGCTGTTCCCGGCGGATGAATTCGCCGAGGCCTTCCAGGCTGCGCTGGCGCCGGAGCGGCAGGCACAGGCGCTGCAGTATTCGGTGAGTGAGGGCTACCTGCCGCTGCGCCAGTGGATCGTGGCGGAGATGGCGAAGATCGGGATTGTCTGCGAGGCGGACAACGTGCTGATCACCTCCGGCTCCCAACAGGCGCTGGATTATCTGGGCAAGCTGTTCCTGTCGCCGGGCGACACCGCACTGGTGGGCTGGCCGACGTACCTGGGGGCGCTGGCGGCCTTCAACGCCTATGAGCCGCGCTATGACCGGCTGTCGCTGACCGGAAACCGCACGGCGGAGAGCTATACCGAGGGCGCGGAGGCGGCCGGAAGTGCGGTGAAGTTCGTCTACCTTTCGCCGGATTTCGCCAATCCGACCGGGGAGACGCTGGACCGGGCCGGGCGGCTGCGGCTGCTGGAGCTCGCAGATACGCTGGACTGCGCCGTCATCGAAGACGCGGCTTATCAGTCGCTGCGCTATGACGGCGCGCCGGTGCCGCCGGTTCTGGCGCTGGAGCTGGAGCAAAAGGGCTCGATCGAGGATTGCCGGACGGTCTACTGCGGTACCTTCAGCAAGACGCTGGCGCCGGGGCTGCGGATCGGCTGGGCGGTGGCGGCCAAGCCGGTGATCTCGCAGATGGTGCTGCTGAAACAGGCCGCTGATCTGCATACCTCGTCGATCAACCAGATGGCAGTGCATGGCGTGGCTGCAGCCTGTTTCGATGAGCATGTCGAGCAGCTGCGTGCGGTCTATCAGCGCCGCCGGGACGTGATGCTGGCGGCCCTGGAGGAGCACATGCCGGAGGGCGTGGCGTGGACCCGGCCGGAGGGCGGCATGTTCGTCTGGATGACCTTGCCGGAAGGTGCGAACGGGGCGGACCTGCTGGCCCGGTCACTGGAGACGGAGAAGGTGGCCTTTGTCCCCGGACAGGCGTTTTTTGCCGATGGCAGCGGCCAGAATACGATCCGGCTGAGCTTTTCCAACTCCAACCACACGGCCATTGAGGACGGGATTGCCCGGCTGGGACGGCTGTTGCGGTCCGCCTGACGGCCAAACAGCTCCGGCTTGGCAAAAGACCGCCGGAACGGGCAGTTTATCCACAAGATATAGTGTGGATTGATCCGCATTCGCCCCGATTTGGGGGTGCGGAGCGTTGACACACGCGATAAGACCCGCTGAACTTTCTCCATACGGAATCACGAAGGGGCAGCTTTGCGGTTTTCCAAGCTCAGGCTGAACGGCTTCAAAAGCTTTGTTGATCCTACCGAACTGGTCATAGCCGATGGGCTGACAGGGGTTGTGGGTCCAAACGGTTGCGGCAAATCCAATCTTCTCGAAGCGTTGCGCTGGGTGATGGGCGAGACCCGCGCCAAGGCGATGCGCGGCGGCGGCATGGAGGATGTTATCTTTGCCGGCACCACGTCGCGGCCCGCGCGCAACTTTGCCGAGGTGAGCCTGCAGATCGACAACTCAGAACGGCTGGCGCCCTCCGGGTTCAATGACAGCGATATTCTGGAGATCGTGCGGCGGATCACCCGTGATGTGGGCAGCGCCTATAAGTCCAACGGCAAGGACGTGCGGGCGCGTGACGTGCAGATGCTGTTTGCCGATGCCTCCACCGGGGCGCATTCGCCGGCGCTGGTGCGGCAGGGGCAGATTGCCGAGCTGATCAATGCCAAGCCGAAGGCGCGGCGGCGGATCCTGGAAGAGGCGGCGGGGATCTCCGGCCTGTATCAGCGGCGTCACGAGGCGGAGCTGAAGCTGAAGAACACCGAGGCCAACCTGCTGCGTGTCGATGACGTGATCGAGCAGTTGGCGGCGCAGCTGTCGCAGCTGGCCAAGCAGGCGCGGCAGGCACAGCGCTATCGCGAGATCGGCGAAAAGCTGCGGTTGTCCGAAGGCATGCTGCTGTACCGGCGCTGGCGCGAGGCGGATGAGGCGCGGCTGGCCTCCGAGGATGAACTGCGGGCGCGGGTCGAGCAGGCGTCGAAGGCCGAGGCGCTGGTGCGCGCGGCCGCGGCGCAGCGCGGCACGTTTGAGGAAAAGCTGCCGCCCCTGCGCGAGGAGGAGGCCATCGCCGCCGCCGTGCTGCAGCGGCTGGTGGTGCAGCGGGATTCGCTGAGCGATCAGGAGGCGCAGGCGCGCCAGGCGATCGAGCGGCTTAGCAGCCGGATTGTCCAGCTGGGCAATGACATTGAGCGCGAGTCCGGGCTGAACAACGACGCGGGCCAAACCATTGAGCGGCTGGAATGGGAGCAGCGCGAGCTGTCCAAGGCCGGCGACGGGCACGACGGCAGGCTGGCCGAGGCGGCGGAGCTGGCCCGCGATGCGGGGTCGATCCTGCAGGCGCGCGAGGACCATCTGGCGCAAGTGACCGAGGATGTCGCCCGTCTGGCCGCGCGCCACCAGTCGGCACGCCGTGCGGTCGAGGATTGCCAGCGGGCGCTTGGCCGCTCGGAAGGCGAGGCGGAAAAGGCCCGTGCCGCACAGGGCGAGGCGCGACAGGCCCTGAGTCTGGCGGCGGAGAAGTTCGAGGCTGCCATGACGTCCGAAGAGGAGGCCCGCGAGGCCTCTGAAGCGGCGGAGGAGGCGCTGGCGGCTGCGGACGAGCTGCGGACGGAGACCCAGAGCCTTGAGGCGGAGGCGCGCTCGCAGCGGTCGGAAGCCGAAGGCGAGCTGGGCGCGTTGCGCGCCGAGGTGACCGCGCTGGCCAAGCTGGTGGAGCGCGACACGGCCGAGGGCGGCCAGATCCTGGACGAGCTGACCGTGGCGCCGGGCTACGAAAAGGCGCTGAGGGCGGCTCTGGCCGATGACCTGCGGGCGCCGTTGGCGGAGGCGGACGGGCCGACCGGCTGGGTGTCCCTGCCGGGCTATGACCACGATGCAGAGCTTCCGGAGGGCGTGCAGCCGCTGGGGCTGTTTGTCTCCGGGCCGGAGGCGCTGTCGCGCCGGGTGGCGCAGATCGGGCTGGTGGATGGCGATGCCGCCGCCGGGCTGCAGCCGCAGCTGAAGCCGGGGCAGCGGCTGGTGACGGTTGAGGGCGACCTGTGGCGCTGGGACGGCTACCGCGCCTGGGCCGAGGATGCCCCGAGCGCCGCCGCGCTGCGGCTGGAGCAGCTGAACAAGCTGGAAGCGCTGAAGCAGGACATGGAGCGCGTCAGCGCCAAAGCCGAGGGCGCCCGCGGCGCGCATGAAATGCTGCTGCGCAAGCTGGAAGAGGTGACGCTGGCCGACCAGAACGCCCGCCAGGCGCGCCGGGTGGCGGATCAGCGGGTGGCGGATGCGGCCCGCGCGCTGAGCCGGGCGGAGGCGGACCGCAACCTGGCCGATGGCAAGCTGGAAACTCTGGGCATTGCGGTTTCCCGCCACGAGGAAGACGCACTGAATGCCAGCCTGCAGCTGAAAGAGGCGGAAAAGGCGCTGGGGGAACTTGGCGATCTGGATCAGGCGCGCGGGGCCGTTGAGGAGATCAAGCAGTCGGTTGAGGCCGCGCGGATCACCATGCTGACCCACCGCTCCAGCCATGATGAGCTGCGCCGCGAGGGCGAGGCCCGTACCAAGCGCGCGCAGGAGGTGACCAAGGAGCTGTCAGGCTGGCGCCACCGGCTGGAAAGCGCCAAGCAGCGGATCGAGGAGCTGGCGGAGCGCCGCGAGGCCTCGCAGGAGGAACTGGAAGAGGCCAACGCGGTTCCGGCAGAAATCGCCGGGAAACGCGAAGAGCTGAACGAGGCGATTTCCGGCGCCGAGGCGCGCAAGTCCGCCGCCACCGAGGCGCTGATCGCCGCCGAGGCCGAGCTGCGCGACGCGGTTCAAAAGGAGCGCGAATGCGAGCGGCTGGCCTCCGAGGCGCGCGAGGCGCGGGCGCGGTCCGAAGCGCGCAGCGATGCGGCCAAGGATGCGGTGACACAAGCCGCGGGCCGCATCATCGAGGCGCAGCAGATCACCCCGCAGGCCCTGCTGGAGAAGCTGGGTGTGTCGCCGGACGAAATGCCGCCTTCGGAAGGCCTGGAGGCGGATGTCGACCGCTACAAGCGCCAGCGCGACGCCCTGGGCGCGGTGAACCTGCGCGCCGAGGAGGACGCCCGCGGCGTGCAGAACGAGCACGACACGCTGGTGGCGGAGAAGCTGGACCTGGAAGGCGCGGTGAAGACCTTGCGCGACGGGATTGCCAGCCTCAACCGCGAGGGCCGCGAACGGCTGCTGACCGCGTTCGAGCAGGTGAACAGCAGCTTTGCCATGCTGTTCACCCACCTGTTCGGCGGCGGCGAGGCCAATCTGGTGATGGTCGAAAGCGACGACCCGCTGGATGCGGGGCTTGAGATCATGTGCCAGCCGCCGGGCAAGAAGCTGTCGACCCTGTCGCTGCTGTCGGGCGGCGAGCAGACGCTGACCGCGATGGCGCTGATCTTTGCGGTGTTCCTGTCGAACCCGGCGCCGATTTGTGTGCTGGACGAGGTTGACGCGCCGCTGGATGACGCCAACGTCACCCGTTTTTGCGACCTGCTGGACGAAATGTGCCGCCAGACCGACACCCGTTTCTTGATCATCACCCACCACGCGGTGACGATGGCGCGGATGGACCGGCTTTTCGGCGTCACGATGCAGGAAAAGGGCGTCAGCCAGCTGGTTTCGGTTGACCTGAAAAAAGCAGAGGCGATGGTGGCCTGAGTTCTTGCGCCGGGGGATCGGCGCGGGGGCGCAAGACGTATTGGTGGAGACAAAAATGAGTATAGTTAAGGCGATTGCCGCCTCCGTGGCGCTGGTTCTGCCGGTGGCGGCGGCGGCCCAGAATGTGGTGGCCACGACCGGCGACAGCGTGGCTGACTTCTTCAAGGATGAGGGTGCGCAGGTGGAACTGACCACCGACAGCGTTGGAGATCCGAACGTCAAGGTTGAGTATTACGGCAACGACTTTTCGGTCTATTACTACGGCTGCGGCAACAACACCGATTGCAGCGCCATCCAATTCTTTTCAGGCTATCAGACCGATGGCAGCGTGCGCCTGGCCAAGATCAACGAGTGGAACACCGAAAACCGCTTTGCCCGCGGCTACATCTCCGAGGAAGGTGCAGCGCGGATCGAGATGGATGTGTTCCTGGGCGCTGATGGGATGAGCCCGGATGACTTTGCCCAGGCGGTCAGCCTTTGGACCCGTGCGATGCAGGATTTCGAAGAGTTCATCGGCTGGTGAGCGCGGTTGTCACCGGATCGTGACGGCGGGCTGAGAGAACAAACGCTAAGGTGGGGGCATGAAACGGATCATGCCCCTTTTCTTATGCCTGATGGCAGGCGCGGCCCAGGCCGCGGACTGGCAGCTGCGCCCGGGCGATGCCCCGTTCGTGCGGACTGAGCTGGAGGCGCTGCCGGGACGGTCCTTCCGCTTTTATGACGGCGGCGAGTCGCTTTATGGCCGCGACGGCGCCTATTCCTATACCTATTCGCAAGAAAACGGCGGCGGCACGGCCTGGGGCACGTACCGGATTGCCGGGGACGGCAGCATCTGCGTGGACTTCACGAATGGGTTTGGCCGCTGCGACCTGTATGTCCGCAACGGCAGCCGGGTGATCCTGATCACCGAAAAGGGAGAGCGCTTCCCGGTGCGCTAAAGCTTCTTCAGCAGCGCCGGGGTCGGCCATGCGTCGGCGGGCAGGCCGAGGCGGGCCTGCTCTTTCTGCACGGCAAGCCGGGTGCGGGCGCCGAGAATGCCGTCGATATTCCCGACATTATGGCCGCGCGCCTGCAGTTTCTCTTGCAGCTGCTTCATCTGAGAGCCGCTCAGCCCGCTCTCGGGCCTGCCGGCCTTATAGACATCCGCGCCTTCCAGCCGGTTGGCGAAATAGGCGGCGGTCAGCGCATAGGTGAAGCTTTGGTTCCACTCAATATAGACGTCGAAGTTGGGGTAGGCGAGGAAGGCCGGCCCCTTGTGCCCTTGCGGCAGCAGCAGGGAGGCGCGCATGGACGGATCCGGAAGGCTGCCGTCGCGCGCCGCAACGCCAAGCGCACGCCACTCTGACACGGTCTTCTTGCGGGCGGTGCCGGTCAGCGACAGGTCCATGCCGCCGGGAAGGGTGACCTCCTGCAGCCAGGGCTGTCCGGGCTGCCAGCCCAGGTGCGACAGCATCCGGGCGCCTGACATCAGCGCATCGGCGGCAGAGGTTTTCAGGCTGACCTTGCCGTCGCCGTCGGCATCGACGCCGTGCTCCAGGATGTCGCCGGGCAGCATCTGCACCATGCCGATCTCTCCTGCCCAGGCGCCGGTGGTGCGCTTGGGGTCGAAATTGCCCTGCCGGTACATCTCCAGCGCGGAAAAGACCTGCGGCCGGAACAGTTCAGGGCGGCGGCAGTCGTGGGCCAGCGTCACCAGCGCGTCGCGGGTGTTGAAATCGCCCTGATAGCCGCCGTAATCGGTTTCCAGCGCCCAGAAGGCCAGCAGCACACCGCGGTTGATGCCATAGGTGTTTTCGATGCGCTGGAAGGTGCTGTCGTGCCTTTGCGACATTTGCAGGCCGCGCCGCAGGCGGTCCTGCGAGATCAGGCGGCGGGAAAAGTCGATAAAGGGTTTCTGGAAGACACCCTGGGCCCGGTCGGCCTCAAGCACCCTGCGGTTCTGGCGGGTGCCGTCAAAGAAGGCGTTGACCGTGGTCATGCCGTAGCCTGCCTGCACCGCCTCGTCTTCCAAAAGCTTGACGAAATTCTGAAAGCCGCCGCCGCATTGGGCCGCCGCCGCTGCGGGCAGCAGGCTCACCGCGAGGGCAAAGGGCAATAGGCGCATAACTCTGGCGCTCCTTGTCTTTCCGCTCCCACAGGATCTTATGTGCTAGAAAAACGCGGCGATGGCAATGGTCAGGGCCAGGGTTATTGCCCAAGTTTTCCAAAGCAGGGTGACGGAGCGGGTTATGGTTTCGGCGCTGGCGCTTTTGGCGCCTTCGGCGTGGACCCAGGGGAAGTCGCGCATCTCGCCGTCATAGGACCGCGGACCGGCCAGAGCGGTGTCCAGGGCGCGCGCCATCGCAGCCTCGGACCAGCCGGCGTTGGGGGAGCGGTGCCTGCGGGCGTCGGCGGCGATATCTTTCCAGTGGCGCAGCTGGCCGCCGGCCAAAGCAATCAGCAGGCCGGTCAGCCGCGCCGGGATCAGGTTCAGCAGATCGTCCAGCCGGGCAGCGGCCCAGCCAAAGTCTTTGTAGCGGTCATTGCGGTAGCCGATCATACTGTCGGCGGTATTGACCGCCTTGTAGATGATCAGCCCCGGCAGCCCGGCAATCAGGAACCAGAAGGCAGGCGCGATGACGCCGTCCGACAGGTTTTCCGACCCGCTTTCGATGGCGGAGCGGGCAACTTGCGGTGCGGACATGGCGGCGGTGTCGCGGCTGACGATCATCGCCACCGCCTCCCGGCCTTCGGCCAGGCTGCTGCGCAGGCCCTTGGCGACCGCAGCGACATGTTCTGTCAAGGACCGCTGGGCGATCAGGACGGCGGCAACCAGGATTTCCACCAGCGCCCCGGGCAGCGCTAGAAGTTTGCCCGCGAAATAGCCGCCCAGGACCAGCGCGAGAGCCGCCAGCACGCCTTGAGCGCGGCGGTTGCTGCCGGTGTTGAGCTTGCGGTCCAGGAAGCCAACTGCCTTTCCCATCAGAACTGCGGGGTGGGGCAGGCGGGACCACAGCCATTTCGGCTCGCCAAAGACGGCATCCAGCAGCAGGGCAAAAACCAGCATCGCCGCGGTGCTCATAACGCGGCCTCCAGCCGGGCCCAACCGTCCGAAGGCGGCAGGCCCAGGCGCAGATAGGATTGCGAATAGGGGAAGATGCGGCTCCAGATATGGGCGCGGGCCAGCTGGCGCTGCCAGGCGGGGGCGTCCTCCACGTTATAGAGCCGGAACAGGTCGGTGCCGCCAGCCAGGCTGGCGCCCTTGGCCAGCACCAGTTCATCCAGCCGGGCCGCATCCTGTCTGAGGCGGGTGCGGGTGGCCTCAGCCCATGGGCGGTCCTGCAAGGCCAGCGCCCCGGTGCGCAGGGCGGGACCTGAGACGGCCCAGGGGCCCTGCCAGGTGGCAAGCTTGGCGATCAATTCAGGATCGCCGATGGTAAAGCCCAGCCGCATCCCCGCGAGCCCCCAGAATTTGCCAAAGCTTTTCAGAACGATGACGCCGGGACGGGCGGCCATGCGGATCAGGCTCTGGTCCGGGCAGACATCGCAGAAGCTTTCGTCGATGATGGTGAGCGGTGAAGTGAAATGCTCTTCGCTCCACAGGCGGCCGTCCGGATTGTTCGGGTGCACGACGACGCGGGCTTCGGCCGGGCCTTTATCGCGGATCATCCAGCCATGAGCCTCAAAGGCGGCCGCATGTTCGTTGTAGGTGGGCTTGGTGATCTGCACCCAGCGCGGCGCGGCGAGGGCGGGCAGGACGGCAATCAGCGCCGACGCGCCCGGCGCGGCAAGGACGGCTGCCTGCTCGGGGATGTTCCAGAACGCGCGGGCCGCGTGCTCAAGCTCCGCCAAGGCATCTGCATCGGGCAGCGCGCCCCAGTCGCCTGCGGTGAAGTCCGGCAGCGGGTAGGGGTGCGGGTTGATGCCCGTCGACAGGTCCATCCAGCCGCTGCGGGTTCCGCCGAATTCGGCCATCGCCGCGCTGAGGTTGCCGCCGTGATCGCGGGGCGGAGGAGCGTTATCAAGCGGGCGTTCTGGCATCGCGGGCATCACCGGTGGATATTTCTCTCCAGGCTGATCGCTTGCCATATGAGATTACCCGTTTCTTAAAGCAACCAGTTCAGTGCGTGAACTCCCTATTTGGTGCAGGATAAGCGGATCTGACGCCAGGCGGCGTCAGGCCGCAGGGGTCAGCCGCGGCGGTGCGGTTCCATCCAGTCAATCTCTGGATTGACCGGAATGATCCGGTGCGGGTTGATGGTGTCGTGGCTGTAGTAATAGTGGCGCACGATGTGGTGCATCCCCACGGTCTCTGCCACGCCGGGCCATTGGTACAGCTCGCGGGTGTAGGCCCAGAGGTTCGGGTAATCCACCAGCCGCTTGCGGTTGCATTTGAAATGCACGTGGTAGACGGGGTCAAACCGCAGCAGGGTGGTGAACAGCCGCCAGTCGGCCTCGGTGATGCGGTCGCCTAGCAGGTAGCGGTGCTGCGACAGCAGGTCCTCCAGCCAGTCCAGGCTTTCGAACAGCGGCTCTACAGCGGCGTCATAGGCTTCTTGCGAGGTGGCAAAGCCGCTTTTGTAGACGCCGTTGTTGACGGTGCTGTAGACACGGGCGTTCACCGCCTCAATCGGCTCGCGCAGCTCTTCCGGCCAATAGTCATCGGTGTTGCCGGTGAGCCCGTCGAAGGCCGAATTGAACATCCGGATGATCTCGGAGCTTTCGTTGGAGACGATGGTATTTCGCGTCTTGTCCCACAGAACCGGTACCGTCACCCGGCCGGTGTAGCCGGAATCGGCGCGGGTATAGATCTGGTGCAGGTGGGAGCTGCCGAAAAGGGAATCGCCAGTGGCGCCGTGGCTGTCGGTTTCAAATGTCCAGCCCTCGCCCAGCATGTCGGGATGCACGGCAGAGACAGAGATATGGTCTTCCAGCCCCTTCAGTTTGCGGAAGATCAGGGTGCGGTGCGCCCAGGGGCAAGCAAGCGAGACGTACAGGTGATAGCGCCCGCTTTCCGCCGGAAAGCCGCTCTCGCCCGAGGGGCCGGCGCTGCCGTCGGCGGTGACCCAGTTGCGGAACTGCGATTCGCTGCGCTTGAAGGCGCCGCCGGTGGAATCGGTGTCATACCACTGATCATGCCATTTTCCGTCGACCAGTAAGCCCATCGTGTCTGCTCCTGCTGTTGTGCAGCTCAAACATAAGGACGGCGCGGCCTGGCGCCTATGCAATGCAGCGCGCAAGCCCTCTGCGCATCTGCACAGGGGTAACAAAATTGCGCTGCCAAAAATTTTACAGAAAAGTTCACTTGATTTTATCTATTTGTGACGCACCGTTGAATAAATGGACCTGTGATACCTCAAGCATCTGGAAGGCTGCCGCTATGAATACCTACGTTCCCAAGGCCGTGCAGGAAGCGCTCGATACCGCCCGCCTGCAGGGGATGCGAAAGAAAAGCAGGCTGCGGGTAATGGCGGACAATGAACTGTATCCGGTGTTGCGGATCTGGAAAACGGGGTTCTCGGTCGAGGCGGAAACCGCACCGATGCTGCGCGGGCTCGTCGACATCTACGACGGCGCCCGTCATCTGTCGCAATGCCTGATTGTCGCCAGCGAGGAAGAAGGCGGCGAAATGCGGTATGAGTTCAAGCGTTCGACGCTTGCCTCCGACACGCCGCCGCTGGATTTCTACAAATCGCCGGACGCGCCCGCCGGGCTGATCCCCTTCGACCAGTCGCAGGGCAAGATCTGAGGCGGCAGGTCAGGGGCGGATTTCCACCTCGGTTCCGATCTCTGCCAGACGCCACAGCGTTTCCATCTGGTCATTGCTGACGGCGATGCAGCCAGCGGTCCAGTCGCCGGGCAAGGTGATCAGGTTTCCCACCGAATTCGGCTGCCCGTGAATGAAAATATCGCCGCCGGGACTGACTCCGGCGGCCTGCGCGCGGACGCGGTCTTTGGGCTGAGGGTAATCGATTCCCAGTGACAGGTGATAGGCGCTGTTGGGGTTGCGCCTGTCGATCCTGAAGGTGCCTTCAGGGGTTTTGCCGTCGCCTTCCTGAAATTTGTCGCCCGCCGGTTCGAAACCCAGCGCGATGGGGAACTCCAGCACCGTCTCGCCGCCGCGGCTCGCGGTCAGGCGGCGGGCGGATTTCTCGATCAGGATGCGGTCGATCCGGTCCACCGCCGTCGCCTGCGGCGGCACAGGGCGCGGTGCGAAGGCCTGCCAGGTGGCCCAGGCGGCGCCGGTCAGGACGACCAGCGCCAGAAGCCGCAGCAGGCGCTTCATGGTTATTGCAGGTCCGAGAAGGCAGCGGTCAGGCGGCGGCAGGCGTCTTCGACCCGGGCGCGCTGGGTGGCCAGGTTGAAGCGTTCCATGAACTCGCCGCCGGCGCCGAAGCCGTCGCCGGGCGAAGTGGCGATTTTGGCGTCTTTCCGCAGCCGCTTGATGAATTCCTCGCGGCTCATACCGGTGGCGGAGAAATCGACCCAGGCCAGATAGGTGGATTGCAGCGGCAATGACTTCAGTCCCGGCAGCGCGTTGACCGCCTCGTCGAACAGTTTGCGGTTGCCCTCCAAGTGGGTGATCTGGGCATCCACCCATTCGGCGCCTTCGGGGGAGTAGGCCGCGGTGATCATGGCGACGCCAAGCGCGCTCGGGTCGTAATCCAGCGTGTTCAGCCGCTGGCGCATCGCGGCGCGCAGCTCCGGGTCCGGAATGATCATGTTGCCGGTGCGCTGCCCGGCGATGTTGAAGGTCTTGGAGGCGGCGGTGAGGGTCACGGTCCAGGCGCGCGCGTCAGGCGCCGCCGCATCCATCGGGACAAAGGTGCTGCCGGGATAGACCAGATCGTGATGGATCTCGTCAGAGACCAGGATCAGATCGTTGCGCTTGGCAAATGCCGCCACCGCGCGCAGCTCCTCCGGGGTCCAAACCCGCCCCGAGGGGTTCTGCGGCGAGCACCACAGCAGCAGCTTCTCGCTCCCGTTCAGGCGCGCCTGGGCGTCGTCGAGATCCAGGTTGTAGGTGTCGCCATCCCGCGCCAGCGGGCATTCGGTGACCGTGCGCCCGGCCTTGTTCACCTTGTGGGCAAACTCGTGGTAGACGGGCGAGAAAATGACCACGCCGTCACCGGGCCGGCTCCAGACATCCAGGCTCAGCGCGATGGCGTTGCCCAGGCCTTGGGTGGTCAGCACCCAATCGGTTTGGATGTCCCAGCTGTGGCGGGTCTTCATCCACCATTGCACCGCGTGCAGGTATTCCGGGTGCTGCCAGGAGTAGCCGAAGACACCGTGTTCGGCGGACTTTCTGACGGCCTCAATGACACAAGGCGCTGTCTGATAGTCGGAGTCCGCGGTCCACATCGCCAGACCATCCTGCGGGGACACGCCGAACAGCGTCTCCATCTTGTCCCATTTCGAGCTGTGGGTGCCGCAGCGGTCGATGATCGTGTCAAAATCCATGTGGTGAACTCCCCTGAGATTGAAAGCGAAGCTAATCGCTGCAGCGGCAGGCGCAAGGGGGCGTTGCGATGGGGCGGCTGATCGCATACATGAAGCGCATGAAACGACCGATCCTGATCCATCCCGATCCCCGCCTGAAAAAGGTCTGCGCGGCAGTGCCCGACCTCAGCGACGACTTGCGCGTGCTGGCGGATGACATGCTTGAAACCATGTATGCAGCCCCCGGCATCGGCCTGGCGGCGCCGCAGGTCGGTATCCTGCAGCGGCTGATCGTGCTGGACTGCGTCAAGGAAGAGGACGGCGACCCGCGCCCTCTGGTGATGTTCAACCCGGAAATCATCTCCTCCTCGGACGAAACCAACGTTTACGAGGAAGGCTGCCTGTCGATCCCGGATCAGTATGCCGAGGTGATCCGCCCCAAGGTGGTGGATGTCGAATGGATGGACCGCGACGGCAATGCGCGGCGGGAGACCTTTGACGGCCTGTGGGCGACTTGCGTGCAGCATGAGATCGACCATCTGAACGGCAAACTGTTCATCGATTACCTGAAGCCGCTGAAGCGCCAGATGATCACCCGCAAGATGCAGAAGCTGAAGCGCGAACGCGCCCGCGCCTGAGGAAACCCACAGACATGACCGTCCGCACCTGCCTTCCCTGGCCCGACAAGCGCCTGCGCACCAAGGCTGATGAGGTGACAGAGATCACCGATGAGATCCGCGAAATCTGGAATGATATGGTGGATACCATGGAGGCGATGCCGGGCGTGGGCCTGGCCGCCAACCAGATCGGCGTGATGCTGCGGCTGGCGGTGGTGGATGGCTCCACCGAGCGCGGCAAGGCGGTGAAGCTGGCGAACCCTGAGATCCTGCATGCCTCGATCGAGCTGCGCGAGCATGACGAGGCCAGCCCGAACCTGCCGGGTGTGTCGGCCAAGATCAAACGACCGCGCGCCGTGACTGTCCGTTACTTGAACGAACAGGGCATGATCGACCGCAAGGATTTCGTGGGGATCGAGGCAACCTCGGTGCAGCACCAGATCGACCATCTGAACGGCAGGATGTATTTCGACCGCTTGAGCAAGGTGAAGCGCGACATGCTGATCCGCAAGGCGAAGAAGCTGACCGGCTGACAGACAACACCGCCCGGCCGCAGGCCGGGCCGCGCCACCCCGCGGGCCTGCGCAGCCCTTTGTGCTCAATAGCGGGACCTTGATGGGAGCAGGAGCACGAAATGCGCATTATCTTCATGGGAACGCCTGACTTCTCGGTGCCGGTTCTGGACGCGCTTGTTGAGGCCGGGCACGACATTGCCGCCGTCTACTGCCAGCCGCCCCGGCCTGCGGGCCGCGGCAAGAAGGACCGTCGGACCCCCGTCCACGCCCGCGCCGCGGCCTTGGGGCTGGAGGTGCGCCACCCGGTCTCGCTGAAAGGCGCGCAGGAGCAGGCGGCGTTTGCGGCGCTGAACGCGGATGTCGCCGTGGTCGTGGCCTACGGGCTGATCCTGCCGCAGGCCATTCTGGATGCGCCGCAGCACGGCTGCCTGAACATCCACGCGAGCCTGCTGCCGCGCTGGCGCGGTGCTGCGCCCATTCACCGGGCAATCATGGCCGGCGACGCCGAAACCGGCATCTGCATCATGCAGATGGAGGCGGGGCTGGACACCGGCCCGGTGCTGCTGCGCAAGGCCACTGCGATCGGGGCCGAGGAAACCACCGCCCAGCTGCACGACCGGCTGTCCGGAATGGGCGCGGGTCTGATCGTCGAGGCCCTGCGGCGCCTGCCGGAGCTGGCACCCGAGGTGCAGCCCGTAGAAGGCGTCACCTACGCCGAAAAGATCGACAAGGCGGAGGCACAGGTCGACTGGTCGCGCCCGGCGGCGGAGGTCGACCGCAAGATCCGCGGCCTGTCGCCCTTCCCCGGCGCCTGGTGCGAGATCGAAGGCCAGCGGGTCAAGCTGCTTGCATCAAAGCTGGCAGAGGGGCAGGGCGTGCCCGGCGAGGTGCTGGACGAGGCCCTGACCATTGCCTGCGGCACTGGTGCGGTGCAGCTGTTGCGCTTGCAACGGGCAGGCAAAAGTGCGCAGGATCCGGATGTATTCCTGCGCGGCTTCCCGGTTCCCAAGGGCAGCCGCCTGTAACCGGAGGCCGGCATGCCCATCATTGCCCTGATCATCATCGGTGCCGCAGCGGGCTTCCTGGCCACCCGGCTGATGCGTCTGGAAACGGACATTATCACCACGGTCTGCATCGGCATGGCCGGGGCGCTGCTGGGCGGGCTGGTGCTGCGCGGCCTGCTTGCGGTTATGGGCTTCATGGCCGGTTTCATCGGCGCGGTGCTGGGCGCGCTTGTGCTGATCTGGCTCTGGCAGCGCTATACCGCCAGATAACCGGGGCTGAGGCGCGCGGGACACAGCCGCAGCGGGAAAGCGCAATTCCTGCTGCGCAGAGGATCTTGTTGGATAAGATAACGCAACCGCAGCCAAAAGCGGCGGGAACCGAGGCAGAGAGCATCAGAAAATGACACAGGACACTGGCCGCAGCGGCACGCCGAATGTGGTGGTGGTGACCACCATGAAGGACGAGGGCGCCTATATCCTCGATTGGATCTGCCACTATAAATCCATCGGTGTCAGCGATTTCGTGGTGTTCACCAACGACTGCTCGGACCCTACCGACCACATCTTGCGCTGTCTGCACCGGATGGGGGTGGTGGAGCACAGCTTCAACCGGGTGATGCGGCGCGGGCCGCACAAAAGCGCGCTGATGTGGGCCGAGTATGAGCCCAAGGTGGCCGGGGCCGACTGGGTGCTGGTGGTGGATGTCGACGAATTTCTGCAGATCAATACCGCGGACGGCACGCTGCCAGGCTTGCTGGCTGAGCGGCAGGACGCGGACGCGGTTTCATTTGTCTGGCGGATCTTCGGCAATGCGGGCGTGGGGACCGCGGACCATCCTGCGGTGCCGCAGGCCTTTGTCCGGGCCGAACCGGAGGAAGGCCAGGCGGATGAGCACCGGTTCTTCAAGACGGCGTTCCGCAACAACGGGAAGTTTGAGCGGATGGGCGTTCACCGCCCCTTCCTGGCGGTTGCGCCGGAGGAGGTGAACTGGCAGCTGGCCGACGGCACCCGCCTGCCGCAGAATGAGCTTGAAGGCGTGCTGTATGTGCGCGGCAGCTACGGTTATTCCGCCGCGCAGCTCAACCATTACGCGCTGCGTTCGCGCGACGGGTTCCTGAACAAGAAGGCCCGCGGCCGGGCCAATCATTTCACCGCTTCCATCGAACCCGGCTACTGGCACAAGTTCGACCGGAACGAGGAGGAGGACCGGCGGCTGGCCGACAATTTCGCTGCCGCGCTGGAGATCAAGGAAGACCTGCTGCGCGATGCCAGCCTGCGGGAATACCATGAAATGGCGCAGATCTGGCACCGCCGCCGCGGCCGCAAGGCCCGTATCAGCGATGAGGGGCAGGCGTTTCTGAAAGCCATGGAGGAGAGCCGCAAAAACGCCTGAACCGGCTCAGCTGCGGGGCGGGCGGCTTTTGTAGACGGGCAGGTGCCAGCCGAACAGGATGGAGCCCGCGCGCAGGGTCCAGCAGACGCCAGCGCAGGCGAGCAGGGCAAACCGCAGCTCAAGCCCTGCGGAAATTGCCAGCACGGCGGTGATTGCACCGGCCATCGCGCAGGTGATGTACAGCTCGCCCTGTTTCAGGACCAGCGGCACCTCGTTGCAGACCACATCGCGCATCAGCCCGCCCAGCGAGCCGGTCGCCATGCCCATCAGCACAACGATCACCGGCTCCTTTCCCAGCGCAATCGCGGCGCCGGTGCCCGCGGGCACCGCAATCGCCAGGGCGAAACTGTCCAGCCAGATCACCCAGCGCATCCGGCTTTCCACCAGATGCGCGGTAAAGAACACCGTCACCGCGGCGGCGGCTGCGAGCAGGATGTAGTTGGGGTCACCGACCCAGAACACCGGGTCCCGGTTCAGCAGCAGATCCCGGACCGTGCCGCCGCCGACCGCCGTCAGGCAGGCCACGAAGGCAAAGCCCACGATGTCGAGCTGTGCCCGGCTGGCAACCAGCGCCCCGGTCAGGGCGAAGATCAGCACCGATGCGTAATCGAGCAGGGTCAGAAAGTTCATGCGGCGGCCCCGTGCATCAGGCGCCTTTCATTTTCTTGAATGGCGCCATGCCGGCGCGCGCCAGTTCATCGGCGCGTTCGTTCTCGGGGTGGCCTGCGTGGCCCTTGACCCATTCCCAGGTCACCTTGTGGCGGCGCTGGGCCTCGTCCAGCCGCTGCCACAGCTCGACGTTTTTCACCGGCTTCTTGTTCGAGGTTTTCCAGCCGTTCTTCTTCCAGCCGAAGATCCAGCCGGTGACGCCGTTCTTCACATAGGCGGAATCGGTGACCACGGTGATCGTGGAGGGCCGCGCCAGGCTTTCCAGCGCATTGATCGCGGCCAGCAGTTCCATCCGGTTGTTGGTGGTCTCACCCTCGCCGCCGCTCAGTTCTTTTTCTTTGACGATGGAGTCACCGTCCATGGCGCGCAGCAGAACGCCCCAGCCGCCGGGGCCGGGATTTCCGGAACAGGCGCCGTCGGTATAAGCAAACAGTTCAGGCATGGGCGGTCAGGATCACGTAGGTTTCAACGCCGCCGGCCAGGCCCTGGCCATTGCCGCGGCGGGTCCGGGTTACGGTGAAGCCCGCGTCTTGAAGCAGATTTTTCAATTCATCCTCGCTGTAATAGGCATAGAAACGTCCCAGCTTGTCTCGCCCTTCGCCGTCTCCGAGCTTCATGCCAATATGGAAGATACCACCGGGGTTCAAGGCGCGATGAACCTGCGCCAGATGTCCGGGCAGGTCAGCCCGCGGCGCGTGCAGCAAGCTGAAGTTGGCCCAGATGCCATCGAAAGGGCCTTTACCTCTCACTGCTTCGAAGGTGGCGACCTCAACCTCGATCCCGAAACCGGATTTCGCCAGTTCCGCCATCTCGGGCGAGGCATCCATGGCGGAAACCGTGAACCCCATTTCCTTGAAACGGGCGGCCCAATGGCCCGGTCCGCAGCCCAGATCCAGAATGCGGGCGCCGGCTGGCAGACGGGCAATGAAGGCCGCGAAATCCGGATCGTGAAACCTGTCATCGGGGCGGGCAAAACCGTCCGCGTAAGCCCGGGCTGCTGCCGCGTAGACGTCCAGTGTTTGCCGGTCGCTCATGACCTGCCTCGTTTCCTTTCTGCGAATGGCCGGTTCAGGCGCGCTCCACGGCCAGCCGGGCCGCGAGGCCAGCAAAGACGGCGGCAAAGCCGCGGCTCATCCATTTCAGCACCCGCTCGCTGTTCAACAGGTATGCGCGGGCCTGGGCAGCAAACAACCCGTAGAGCACAAAGATGGCAAAGGTCATTGCCATGAAAACCAGGCCCAGAACCGACATCTCCAGTGTGGCGCTGGCGGGATTTCCGCTCAGGAACGGCGGCAGCAGGGCCAGGAAGAATACTGACAGCTTGGGGTTGAGGATGTTGATCAGTGCTCCGCGCCAGGCGATTTTCCATCCCGGCTGGCTGGTGCGGTTCGAGGACACGGCCAGCGCACCGCCGCTGCGCAGCGCCTGCCAGGCGAGATACAGGAGATAAGCCACGCCTGCGGCCTTGACGATTTGGAACAGAAGGGCGGAGCTGTGCAGCACCGCCGCCAGCCCCAGCGTGGCGGCGGCGAGGTGCGGAACAATGCCAAGGGTGCATCCAATCGCGGCCCAAATGGAGGCGCGCCAGCCTTGGCCGAGGCCCAGGGCCAGCGTGTAAATAACCCCTGTGCCGGGTGCGAGGACCACAACAAATGCAGTGATCAGAAAGTGCAGCGTAATCATGAATGCAGCTCCGAAGGAAATACCCGGGGATTAATGCGTATCATGATTAACCCGCGGCGGGTGTGTTTTCTGTAACCTGGATTGCACCCGGGAGGGAGATTATGCAGGTTGCCGCAAAACGCGAGGCACCTTGAACTCAACGGTTTCGACGGCTGTTTCCACCACCTCGACGGTCACGTCATAACGGGCGCGGAAGGCGTCGATCACCTCGTTGACCAGCAGTTCCGGGGCAGAGGCGCCGGCGGTGATCGCAATGGAGCGGATGCCTTCCAGCGCGCGCCAGTCGATGTTTTCGGCGCGCTGCACCAGCTGGGCGTACGCACAGCCGTTCTTGGCGCCGACCTCAACCAGGCGGCGGGAGTTGGAGGAGTTGGGCGCGCCGACCACCAGCAGGGCATCCGCCTTTGGCGCCACCGATTTCACCGCCTCCTGACGGTTGGTGGTGGCATAGCAGATGTCTTCCTTGTGCGGGCCGATAATGTTCGGGAAACGCGCTTCCAGAGCCGCAACGATGCCCTTGGTGTCATCGACCGACAGGGTGGTCTGGGTAACATAGGCCAGACGGTCCGGGTCACGCACCTCAACCGTTGCCACATCCGCTGCGGTTTCGACCAGCAGCACTTCGCCCTCGGGCAACTGGCCCATGGTGCCGATGGTTTCCGGGTGGCCCTTGTGGCCGATCATGATCATCTGCAGCCCGGCCTCGGCATGGCGCTGCGCCTCGATATGCACCTTGGAGACCAGCGGGCAGGTGGCATCGACATAGATCATCTCGCGCGCCTCAGCGGCGGCGGGCACCGATTTCGGCACCCCGTGGGCGGAGAAGATCACCGGCCGGTCGTCGGGGCATTCGTCCAGCTCCTCGACAAACACCGCGCCTTTTTCGCGCAAGGAATCGACCACGAATTTGTTGTGCACGATTTCATGGCGCACATAGACCGGCGCCCCCCATTTGCCGATCGCCATTTCGACGATCTTGATGGCGCGGTCCACTCCGGCGCAAAAGCCGCGCGGCGCTGCGAGGTAGAGGGTCAGGGCTGGCTTGGTCATGGGCGTCTCCTTGGGCGCCAGAGGTAAGCGGTTCAGGCGGCGAGGTCCAGTGCCCGGGCGGCCTCACAGGTTTGTGATTGGAGGTTCCCGCGGGGGAAGGCGGCAAAAGCCCGCCTTGCACAGCAACAGGCATGGGGACAGCATGAAGAAGGGGGTTGCCGTTACCGTTGCGGCCGGGTTGGCGGCGGCCGGGTATTACTGGCTGGCGGAGAGCGGCCCGCAGGCCGCCGGGATCCTGCCCTATCAGGATCCGGAGGCAGTGGCCTTGGGCGAGGCGGTTTATCTGGACCACTGCGCCAGCTGCCACGGAGCAGACTTGCAAGGCGAGCCAAATTGGCAGGACCGGGACAGCGACGGCTATCTGCCGGCGCCGCCGCAGGACGAAAGCGGCCACACCTGGCATCACCCGGACGCGCAGCTGCTGGACATCACACGGCGCGGCGTTGCGGAGGTGGTTGGCAACGGCTACCGCAGCCGCATGGGCGGCTTTGCCGGTGTGCTGACGGAGGAGGAAATGCTGGCAGTGCTGGCCTACATCAAGAGCCGCTGGCCAGCGAAAGTGATTGCCCGCCATAACCAGATAAACAGCCAGGCAGACAATTGATCAGGTCCGGAGAAGGCGCCGCCCCATCAGGCGCCTCGCTCCGGGTATAAGGCGGCTGCTTGCGCTCAACCGTGCGCGACCGTTGCCGAACGCTGGTCGCTCTGCTCGCGCGGCGGGCGGCCGATCACGTCGCGCAGCTCTTCCAGCTCGATGAAATTATCGGCCTGGCGGCGCAGGTCGTCAGAGATCATCGGCGGCTGGCTGCGGATGGTAGACACCACCGAAACCCGCACGCCCTGGCGCTGGAGGCTGGCAATCAGCGGGCGGAAGTCCCCATCGCCCGAGAACAGCACGATATGGTCCACCCGCGGTGCCAGTTCCATGGCATCGACGGTCAGTTCGATATCCATGTTGCCTTTGACTTTGCGGCGGCCCAGGCTGTCGGTGTATTCCTTGGCCGGTTTGGTGACCATGGTGAAGCCGTTGTAATGCAGCCAGTCCACCAGCGGCCTGATCGGCGAATACTCGTCATTTTCCAGGAGAGCGGTGTAATAAAAGGCGCGCAGCAGCTTACCGCGGCGCATGAATTCCTGCCGCAGAAGCTTGTAGTCGATGTCAAACCCGAGCGCCTTGGCCGCGGCGTACAGATTCGACCCGTCTATGAACAGCGCAAGCCGTTCGTCTTTGTAAAACATCAAATGTTCCTTCCGGTATATCCGCCTCAGCCTTGAGTTCCGTGAGTGTGAGCTTGAAAACGGCGAAACGGGTGGACTTAATGTAAGTTATTTGTCATCTGCCGCAAGTATACTGCCATTCTGAAATAGGGTCAAAAATGGCCGGAAACCGGAAACTGTCGTTGATCGCACTTGGCGGTAACCTGCCCGCTGACGCTAGTGCGCCGGAAGTCACCTTGTCAAAGGCCATCGCCGCTTTGCAGGCAGAGGATATCAGGCTGCGCAGTGTCTCGCGGTTCTTTCGCACGCCCTGCTTTCCGGCCGGTGCCGGCCCGGATTACGTAAACGCCGCTGTGGCGGTGGAAACCTCCCTGTCCGCTGATGCCCTGCTGGCGCGTCTGCACGAAATCGAGGCGCAGTTTGCCCGGGTGCGGGAGCAGCGCTGGGGAATGCGCACGCTGGATCTGGATCTGCTCGACCACGGCGGCGCGGTGCTGCCGGATGCAGCAGGATACCGCCGCTGGCAGGGGCTGCCGCTGGAACGCCAGATGCAGGAGGCGCCGGGGCAGATCATCCTGCCGCATCCGCGCATCCAGGACCGCGTCTTTGTGCTGGTGCCGCTGCAAGACATCGCGCCGCGCTGGCGCCACCCGGTCTTGCAGAAAACCGCGGCCGAAATGCTGGCGGAACTGCCGCCGGAAGAGGTGGCCGAAGTGTGCCCTCTGTAGCGCGCGCGATGCGGTGTTTTCCGCCCTTGTCAAGAGAAAGATTTGGGCGTAGAAGTCTGCCTTCTGGACCAGGAATTGAATTGGAGAGTCGCTGATGGCCCGCGTGACGGTTGAAGATTGCGTCGATAAAGTGCCCAACCGCTTTGAGCTGGTGATGCTGGCTGCGCACCGTGCCCGCGAAATCTCGGCTGGTGCCCCGATCACTGTCGAACGTGACAACGACAAGAACCCGGTTGTGTCCCTGCGCGAGATCGCCGAAGAGACCCAGAGCGCGGACGAGCTGCGCGAGCGTCTGATCGAGAGCAACCAGACCCAGATCGAGGTTGACGAGCCGGAAGAGGATTCCATGGCTCTGCTGATGGGCGCGGACCACGACAAGCCCGCTGAAGACGACATGTCGGAAGAGAAACTGCTGCGCGCGCTGATGGAGGCCCAGGGCCAGGGCTGAGGCGCGCGTTCCGAGAATTTTGAGGCTGCGGACCGGACATGATATCCCCTGACGACCTGATTGCTCTGGTCCGCAACTACAACCCCAAGACCAATGCAGCACGGATCGCAGAGGCTTATGCCTTTGGCGAGAAGATGCATGAGGGGCAGTTCCGCCATTCGGGCGAGCCCTATTTCACGCATCCTGTCGCGGTGGCCGCAATCCTGACTGAACAGCGGCTGGATGATGCAACCATCATCACCGCGCTGCTGCATGACACCATCGAAGACACCAAGGCGAACTACGAAGAAGTCGCCCGCCGCTTTGGCGGCGAGGTGGCGATGCTGGTTGATGGCGTCACCAAGCTGACCAACCTGCAGCTTAGCAGCCGCGAAACCAAGCAGGCGGAAAACTTCCGCAAGCTGTTCATGGCGATGTCCAAGGATCTGCGGGTGATCCTGGTGAAGCTTGCCGACCGTCTGCACAACATGCGCACCATCAAGGCGATGCGCCCCGAGAAGCAGGCCCAGAAGGCGCGCGAGACCATGGATATCTATGCGCCGCTGGCGGGCCGCATGGGCATGCAGTGGATGCGCGAGGAGCTGGAGGATCTGGCCTTCCGCGTGCTGAACCCGGAAGGGCGGCAGTCGATCATCCGCCGCTTTGTGACCCTGCAGCGCGAAACCGGCGACGTGATCCACCGGATCACCGGCGACATGCGGCTGGAACTGGAGAAGGCCGGGATCGAGGCGGAGGTGTTTGGCCGCGCCAAGAAACCCTATTCGATCTGGCGCAAGATGCAGGCCAAGGATCAGGGTTTCTCGCGGCTGTCGGACATCTACGGTTTCCGGGTGATCACCGGATCCGAAGAAGACGCCTACCGCGCGCTGGGCGCCATTCACCAGCGCTGGCGGGCCGTGCCGGGCCGCTTCAAGGACTATATCAGCCAGCCGAAATCCAACGGCTACCGTTCAATCCACACCACGGTGTCGGGCCGCGACGGCAAGCGGGTTGAGGTGCAGATCCGCACCCGCCAGATGCACGATGTGGCGGAAACCGGCGTTGCGGCGCATTGGTCCTACCGCGACGGGGTGCGCTCGGAAAACCCCTTTGCCGTCGATCCGGCCAAGTGGATTGCCTCGCTGACCGAACAGTTTGACGCCGAGGACGATCACGACGAATTCCTCGAAGCCGTCAAGCTTGAGATGTACTCGGATCAGGTGTTCTGCTTCACCCCCAAGGGCGACGTGATCAAGCTGCCCAAGGGCGCGACGCCGATCGACTTTGCCTATGCCATTCACACCCGCATCGGCCATGCCTGCGTCGGGGCCAAGGTGGACGGGATCCGGGTGCCGCTGTGGACCCGGCTGCGCAACGGCCAATCGGTGGATGTGATCACCGCCGAGGGCCAGACCCCGCAGGTCAGTTGGCTGGAGATCGCCACCACCGGCAAGGCCCGCACATCCATCCGCCGCGCCCTGCGCGAAGCTGACCGGGCGCGGTTTGTGAAGCTGGGGCATGAACTTGCGCGTTCGGCGTTTGAGCATGTTGGCAAGAAGGCGACGGACAAGGCGCTGGAAACCGCGGCCCGCGCGCTGCGCGCCAGCGGCGTAAACGAGCTGCTGGCACGGCTGGGCGCGGCCGAGATCACCGCGCATGATGTGGTGCAGTCGGTCTATCCTGAACTGACCACCTCCGGCGATGGCGACGAAATCTCACCCCGCCGGGCGGTGATCGGGCTGGAGCCGGGGCAGAGCTTTGAGCGTGCGCCCTGCTGCCAGCCGCTGCCAGGCGAGCGCATCATCGGCATCACCTACCGCGGCCGCGGCGTGGTGGTGCATGCTGCCGATTGCGACAAGCTGGGCGAATTCGAGGACCAGCCGGAGCGCTGGATGGACGTGCATTGGCACAGCGGCACCCATCCGGCAGCTTATGGCACCACGCTGGAACTGACCATCGGCAATGATGCCGGGGTGCTGGGGCGCATTTGCACATTGATCGGCGAGAAAAAGGCCAATATCTCGGACCTTGAATTTGTTGACAGGAAACCAGACTTTTACCGGCTTATGATCAATGTGGAGCTGCGGGATGTGGAGCAGTTGCACTCGCTGATGCTGACGCTTGAGGCGGAAAGCGATGTTGCCGCGGTGGCGCGGTTCCGGAACAAGCCGGAAGAACGCCATTTTCCGGGGTAAGCCGCTGAAACTCTGAGCCGGAACTGGGAAGGACGGACAGCTTTGGTATTCAGGCGCCGGGACAGACGTTCGCCCCTCCGGGCGCTTGCGGACTTCGTCTGGCCGCGCGGCGGCTGGGGCCGGGCCTTCCTGTACGTGAAACACCGGGTGCGGCGGCTGCCCGATTCGCCCGAGCGCATCGCCCGCGGGATCTGGGCCGGGGTATTCACCACCTTCACGCCTTTTTACGGCATGCATTTCCTGGTGGCGGCGATCATCGCGCGGCTGATGAACGGCAATATCCTGGCCTCGCTCAGTGCCACCTTCTTTGGCAACCCGCTGACCTACGTGCCGATCGGGGTCGCCAGCCTGCAAACCGGTCATTGGCTCTTGGGCACCGAGTTCGACGAGGAAGTCGACAAGTCGCTGGCGGGCAAATTCCTGGCCGCGGGCGCCGACCTGAAGGACAACCTGTTTGCGCTGTTCATGGACAAGCCGGCCGACTGGCAGGGGCTGCACCTGTTCTATAATGAGGTATTTTATCCCTACATGATCGGCGGCATCATCCCGGGCATCATCAGCGCCACGGTCTGCTATATGCTCAGCCTGCCGGTGATCCGCGTTTATCAGCAGCGCCGCCGGGCCAAGATCAAGGCCAAGTTCGAGGCGATCAAGCAGCGTGCCGAGGTCAGCACCGGCTCCTGAGCCGCGCGCCGGATTGTACCATTATCGCTTGCAGGCTTGCTCTTGCCCGCCGTCTGTCTAGTCTTTGGCTCAAGGCTTTGACTTCAGACGGATGAGAGACCTCTCATGACACAGAACCAACTGCGCCTGGGCGTGAACATCGACCATGTCGCCACCGTGCGCAATGCCCGCGGCGGCGCTTATCCGGACCCGGTCCGCGCTGCAAAACTGGCGGAGGAGGCAGGCGCCGACGGCATCACCGCCCACCTGCGCGAAGACCGCCGCCATATCACCGACGCTGACATTGACGGGCTGATGGAGGCGCTGAGCGTGCCGCTGAACTTCGAGATGGCAGCGACGGAGGAAATGCAGAAGATCGCCCTGCGCCACAAGCCGCACGCGGTCTGCATCGTGCCGGAAAAGCGCGAGGAGCGCACCACCGAGGGCGGGCTGGAAGTGGCGCGCGAGGAAAACCGCCTGGCGCATTACATCGCGCCGCTGCGCGCGGCGGGCTGCCGGGTGTCGATCTTCATTGCTGCCGACCGCAAGCAGATCGAGGCTGCGCACCGGATCGGGGCCGAGGTGATCGAGCTGCACACCGGCGCCTATTGCGACTTCCACGCCGAGGGCAAGGTCGCGGAGCGCGACCGCGAGTTGGAGGCCCTGCGGGAGATGTCTGCCTATGCCCATTCGCTTGGGCTGGAGGTGCATGCGGGCCATGGCCTCACCTATGAGACCGTGCAGCCGGTTGCGGCCTTTCCGGAGGTGAAGGAACTGAACATCGGCCACTTCCTGATCGGCGAAGCGATCTTTCGCGGGCTGACCCCGGCGGTGCAGGAGATGCGCCGCCTGATGGATGAAGCGCGGGGGTGACGGGGCGATGCACGTCAATCTGATCCGCTACGGGCTCTTGTGGATGGCGGCCTCTGCCGGGATGCTGATGCTGGGTCTGCTGCTGGCGCAGTTTGGGGCCGGGATGCCGGCCGGGCTGGCAACCGTGCTGCCGCCGATGTTTGCCGCCGTGCTGGAAGGGATGCGCATTGCGCAGGCCACCCGGGCACCTCTGGCGGGCAGGGCGGCCTGGGTCAACGCGGCAGCAATGACCGGGGTTGTGGCGGTGCTGACGGCCGTGCAGCTGCCGCTTTACTGGAACAATCCGGTGGTGGCCGAGGCGCGGCAAACGATTCCGGCCCTGTTCCTGGCAGGTGTATGTGTGCTGCTGCTGGCGGTCATCCTGATGGTCAACCGGCTGTTTCTGGGCCATGGCATCAAGCTGGGTTTGAAACGGCTGGAAGAATGATCCTGGGCGTCGGAACCGATCTTGCCAATATCGAGCGGATCCAGCGGACGCTGGACCGGTTCGGCGACCGGTTCCGGAACCGGGTTTTCACCGAGACGGAGCAGAAAAAGGCCGAGCGCCGCCGTGATGTGGCGGGCACCTACGCCAAGCGCTGGGCCGCCAAGGAGGCCTGCTCGAAGGCGCTGGGCACTGGTCTGCGCATGGGCATCGCCTGGAAGGATATGGCGGTCTCCAACCTGCGCACCGGCCAGCCGGTGATGCATGTGACCGGCTGGGCGGCCGACCGTCTGCGCGAGATGACCCCGCCCGGCCATGAGGCGGTGATCCACGTGACATTGACCGACGACCACCCCTGGGCGCAGGCCTTCGTGGTGATCGAGGCGCGCCCGTCCGCCAGCGACCCGGCGGAATCACCTTCGGGAACTTGACTTGGCCCCCGCAGGCCCGCATGTAGCCCCGGACCCTGTTTCCAAACCGGAGAGCCTGATGACGGCCAAAGCAAAGACCGGCAGTTCGATCCTTGAGACGATCAAGACCATCGTCTACGCGCTGCTGATCGCCGGTGTCTTCCGCACCCTGTTCTTCCAGCCTTTCTGGATTCCGTCCGGATCAATGAAGGAAACCCTGCTGATCGGGGATTTCCTGTTCGTGAACAAGATGGCCTACGGTTATTCCTATGCCTCTTGCCCCAGCGTGCGCATTGGCGCGGTCGGGCTGAACATTGACGCCAAGGACATCTGCGGCTTTCTGGACGGCGACAACACCCGCCTGATGGGCGGCCAGCCGGAGCGCGGCGATGTGGTGGTGTTCCGCCATCCGGTCAACGGCAACGACTTTATCAAGCGGCTGGTCGGCCTGCCGGGCGACAAGATCCAGATGAAGAACGGCGTGCTGTTCATCAACGGCGCCCCGGTCAAGCTGGAAGACGCTGGCCAGTTCGAGGAAGTGATGGAACGCCAGGGGCCGCAGGGCTCCTTCCCGCGCTGCGAAAACGCGCCGGTGGGCCAGGGGGCCATCTGCAAGAAGTCGCGCAAGCTGGAAACCCTGCCGGGCGGCAATGAGCATATCGTGCTCAACATCACCAACCAGGGCATGGACCACACCGGTGTGTACCAGGTTCCGGAAGGCCACTATTTCTTCATGGGCGACAACCGGGACAACTCCTCCGACAGCCGCCTGCCGCAGTCTGCGGGCGGGGTTGGCTTTGTGCCTTTTGAAAACCTGATCGGCCGTGCCGACCGGATCATGTTCTCCTCTGCCGGGCGGTCCATGCTGTATTTCTGGACCTGGCGGAGCGACCGTTTCTTCAAGGGGATCGAGTGAAACTGTCCAAGGAATTGCGTGCGTTCGAGGAACGGATCGGGCATAAATTTGCCCGCCCCGACCTGCTGCAGCGCGCCGTGACCCACGCGTCCGTGTCGTCGTCCAACCGCAAGGACAACCAGCGGCTTGAGTTCCTGGGCGACCGGGTTCTGGGGCTGGTGATGGCGACCGCGCTCCTGGAGCATGACAAGACCGCCACCGAAGGCCAGCTGGCGCCGCGCTTTAACGCGCTGGTGCGCAAGGAAGCCTGCGCCGATGTCGCCAAGGAGATCGACCTTGGCGCGGTGCTCAAGCTTGGCCGCTCCGAAATGATGTCCGGCGGCCGCCGCAAACAGGCCTTGCTGGGCGACGCGATGGAGGCGGTGATTGCCGCCGTTTACAAGGACGCAGGCTTTGACGCGGCTGCGGAGATGATCCTGCGCCTGTGGAGCGGACGCATTCACCTAGTCGAGACCGATGCGCGCGATGCCAAGACCTCGTTGCAGGAATGGGCGCAAGCGCGCGGGCAGAAGGTGCCGACTTACGTCGAGGTGTCGCGCAGCGGCCCGGACCACGCCCCGGTCTTCACCATCGCGGCGCGGCTGCAGGACGGCACCGAGGCACACGCCACCGCAGGCTCCAAGCGGCAGGCCGAACAAGCTGCCGCCAAGGCGCTGCTGGAACAGCTCGGCTGACCGCTCAGGTCACCCGGATATAGCCCGCTAGCCCGGTCTTCTGATGCTCGATCACATGGCAGTGGAACGCCCAGTCGCCGGGGTTGTCGGCGACCAGCGCAATCTCGGTCACCTCGTCCTTCAGCAGCAGCAGGGTGTCCGTCACCAGCGCCGGCAGCTTTCGCAGGTTTGAGCGGATCGGCACAAACGCCAGCCCGTGCAGGTGGATCGGATGCAGGTTGGGCGATTCATTGCGCAGCCGCAGCACATAGCTCTTGCCGCGCTCCAGCGTGGCCAACGGCCCGGAGCCCTTGGCGGCATCGCCGGCCCAGGGGGTGCGGTTGATCGACCAGAAACTGTAACCCATCGAGCCGCAATAACCGTCGTTCGGCGCCCCGCCCTCCGGTGTCCAGCCAAACACGAAATCATGCACTTCTGCCTTCGTAAGATCCGGCCGGGCAATCGGGTTGGCAGGCAGCGGCTTCAACTCCCGCAAATCCCGCGCCAGATTCGCGCCCATTGAAATCAGCCGCGCCATGGTGCGGGTTGGCTGGCCCGGCAGCTCAGCCAGCAGATCCGCCGTCTGCCCTTCACCCGCAGGCATGTGCACCGCGAAGTCCACCCGCTGCCCGGGGCCAACCAGCAGTGGCTCCTTTGCTGAGGGCAGGGGCATATCAAACTCAATCGGATGCCCGTCCCAGGCAATGATACCCGCTTGATCCGTGCTCAGATGCAGCTTGTAAATCCGCGTGGTGTCCGTGTTCACCACCCGGAGCCGCACCAGCCCGCCCGCCGGGTGATCATAGACCGGCGCCTGCAGCCAGTTCGCCGTCAGCACATTGCCGTGCGTCCCGCCGCGGGCCGCCCCGCGCGCCGTGTAATAGGGCAGGAACGCGCCCTGATCATCCAGCCGGAAATCCCGCAGGTTGATGGCCTGATCACCGTCAAAACCGGGGTCCTCCGCCTCCCGGATCACCATCACCCCGGTCAGCCCGTGCGCCATCTGCGCCATGGTCATGCAGTGCGGGTGATACCAATAGGTGCCGGCATCCGGCGGGGTGAACGCGTAATCGAACACCTCGCCCCCTGCGATCGGCATCTGGGTCAGGTAGGGCACCCCGTCCATCGCATTGGCAATCCGCAGCCCGTGCCAGTGCATCGCGGTGTAATCTTCGGTGCCATTCTGCACCCGCAGCCGCATGGGTTTGCCTTGCGTCCCGTACAGCACCGGCGGCGGAGCGTCCGGTGACAGGCTCACCAGACCCTCGGTCGGCGTCTCACGGAAAGCGAAACTGGCAGGCTGGATGATAAGCCGCTGCGCCTCACCGGCAGCCGTCAGCCCCCAGCCGCCCGAGCCAAGCACCCCTGCAGTTGCAGCTGTTCCCAGCAGAAAGTCACGGCGATTCATCAGGCAAGCCCTTTTATGTGCACTCAAAGAAAGGCCTGGCTCGCGGTGTGGCTTGGCGCTGCGGGTCTCCCACGGGATCTGCCACAGGTCTTTGACACAGGGCAAGCCTGTGCGACGCTGTCCCAAGCCCCGTGAAAACGCCTCTGGCCCCTGTGGGTAAAATCCTGTAGGGGATCGGCTCTGCAAACAGGACCAGTACAGATGACCACACGCGCCGGATTCGTTGCCCTGATCGGAGAGCCCAACGCGGGCAAGTCGACCCTTCTGAACCGCATGGTCGGGGCCAAGGTCTCAATCGTGACCCATAAGGTGCAGACCACCCGCGCCCGCATCCGCGGCGTGGCGATGGAGGGTGATGCGCAGCTGGTGTTCGTCGATACCCCCGGCCTGTTCAAGCCGCGCCGCCGCCTGGACCGGGCGATGGTGGCCGCCGCCTGGGGCGGCGCTGCGGACGCTGACGTTGTCGTGCTGATGGTCGAGGCCCACCGCGGCATCACCGAAGGGGTTGAGACCATCCTCGAAGGCCTCGCGGAGATCGGCGAAGGCCGCACCGTGGCGCTGGCGATCAACAAGATCGACAAGGTGCCCGCGGAAAAACTTCTGGGCTTGGCCCAAAACCTGAACAGCCGCTACGCATTCGCCGAAACCTTCATGATCTCGGCAGAGCGCGGCCATGGCGTCGATGACCTGCGCAAATGGCTGGCGGGGAAGCTGCCGGAAAGCCCCTGGCTCTACCCCGAAGACCAGATCGCCGACCTGCCGATGCGGATGATCGCGGCGGAAATGACCCGCGAGAAGCTGACCCTGCGCCTGCACCAGGAGCTGCCCTACCAGCTGACCGTCGAGACCGAGAAATGGGAAGAGCGCAAGGACGGCTCCGCCCGCGTCGACCAGATCATCTATGTGGTCCGCGACGGCCACAAGGGGATCGTTCTGGGCAAACGCGGCGAGACGATCAAATCCGTCTCCCAGGCCGCCCGCGCCGAGCTGGAGGAATTCCTGGGCCGCAAGGTGCATCTGTTCCTGCAGGTGAAGGTGCGCCCGAACTGGCTGGAAGAGGCGGAGCGCTACTCTGAAATGGGCCTCGACTTCAAGGACGGCAATTGACGCCGCCCGTGCTTTTCATCTTTCCAAAAGTACTCCCGCCGGAGGCTCCCGCCCTCGCCCTCGCCTTTGGCGCGGGCGCAGGCGAGGGCGCGGCATGACCCGCCTCACCGCCCGCTTCTGGGTGGATGCCTACCTGGCCCGGCTGCGGTTTCAGGACATCCCGGCCTTCATCACCGCGCATGGCGACGACACCGCAGGCGCGGTGCTGGTCAAGCTCAACACGCTCGACGGCCAGGCCCGCGCCTTTCACCGCACCTACGACCTGATGAGCGGCAACCGCAAATGGGATGAGCTGTCCGCCGGCGCCGAGACGGAGGTCGATGCCTCCATCCGCCGCCAGCGCGAGTTCGACCCCGACCTCTGGGTGGTCGAGGTCGAGGACCGGCAGGGCCGCCACCTGCTGGACGAACCCGGCCTCGAATGATCCTGCCGCTTGCAGCCCATCCGGCAATGCGCTCAGGTAAGGCAGGCCGCAGGACAGGGAGGCAGGGCGTTGGAGTGGCGTGATCACGGCATATTGCTTTCGGTGCGCCGCCACGGCGAAAGCTCAGCCATCATCGACGTCTTTACCGAAGGCCACGGCCGCCATGCAGGCGTCGTGCGCGGCGGCGCCGGCCGCCGGATGGCCCCTATCCTGCAGCCCGGCGCGCAGCTGGACGTGACTTGGCGGGCGCGGCTTGAAGATCACCTGGGCAGCTACCATGCCGAACCCCTGCGCAGCCGGGCTGCCGCCGCGCTCTCCGGGCGGCTGGCGCTGGCCGGGCTCAACACCGTGACGGCGCTCTTGTCCTTTTGCCTGCCGGAGCGGGAACCGCATCCGGACCTCTATTCCCGCAGCGAACAGCTGCTCGACCTTCTAGGGAACGAAGACCTCTGGCCGCTGGCCTATTTGCGCTGGGAGCTGGCGCTGCTGGAGGAGATGGGCTTTGGCTTGGACCTGTCGGCCTGCGCCGTGACCGGCAGCCGCTTCGGTCTGGCTTACGTGTCGCCGAAAACCGGCCGGGCTGTTTCACGTGAAGGCGCAGGCGACTGGGCGGACCGGCTGCTGCCGCTGCCGCCGGTGATGCTGGGCCAGGGCAACGCTGACGATGCCGAAATCTTGCAAGCCCTGCGAACCACTGGCTACTTCCTGGAGGCGCACCTGGCGCCGTCGCTTGGCAACCATCCGCTGCCTGAGGCGCGCGGGCGGCTCATGGATCAGCTCAGCCGCCGTCTTTGAACAGCATCTCGCGGCCCGCCTCGTTGCTGAGGATCAGCACATCGCCCGACACCTCCGCCAGCGTCATCTCCTGCAGGGTATGGAGGAACGCGGCCTCAGCCTCCAGTTCCGGGCAGGCAGCGCGCGTCACCGCCAGCGGCCCGGTTTCAAACCACGGATAGGGGGCATTCTGGCTGCCTTGGAGACTGTTGCAAGGCCCGCGGCCGGCGATCCTGCCCGGTTCCGGAAACGTCAGGTGCGCGGAGGCTGGAAAGGCTGCACCATCGATGCTCTGGAGCTGCCACATCTTGCCTGCGGCGCCATAGGCCGACAGGCTCTCATCCCCAGCGCAGGCGTTTGCAAGCAGCAGGGAGCCGATCAGAGCAGCGCGCAGCATCAAGACCTCCAGCAATAGCATCTCAAATCAATTTGGGACGCGGCAGCGCCCCGCACAAGCAAAGCCTGCAGCAAGTGCTCCCGCCCGCCGCCGCGGCATTGGAAATGCCTTGCGCCCGTTGGGCCCGGCGCCGCGCAGGGCGCGGCGCCTGCCGTGTCATTCCGGCGAGGCACTGCCGCGCCGTGCGCAGCACGGCGCCCGGCTCAACGCCTCAGGCGCATTCCAGGAATGCGCCGCAAGGGGGCGGGAGCAGACCCATTCAGTTTGTGCGGATAATCTCGGCGACCTTGCGGCCGATCTCGCCGCTGGCCTTGATCGAGGGGTGGATCATGTCCGGCGCGTGGTAGGAGCGGTCGCCGTGGGGCACCATGTCCTTGTTTGACACAAAGAAGATACCTTCATCCTGTGCCGCCAGACGGGTGATGCGGGCTTCCAGTGCGTTGCCCTCGTCCCGGCAATGCTCGATCAGCGACCCCACGCCGGGGCTGCGCAGATAGCCGACGTAGATCACCTTGGCACCGGTTGCGCGCAGCTCTGACAGCATCGCGGCGATGGCCCCGCCACGCCCGTCAGCCGTGATCAGCTTGTCCATCTTGCGGCCGCAGGCAACGCAGCCGAGCCACAAGTCATTGCCGCCGCCGTTCACGATCACCCAGTCCCATTTCCCGGGCGTGTACTGCTTGCGGATGTTCATCCCGGCGGCGCCGGAAAGGGGCAGTTTGTAAAGTATCCGCGCGGCAGAGACCGAGCGGTCCACCACCGGTTCCTGCAACTCCCGCGCCACTGTGTCCGGAATCGATTTGCCCGCCAGGCTATGCCACGCCAGCAGGGAATCCCCCATCGCCAGGATGCGCGGGTGATCCGCCGGCACCGCATCACCGCAGGCGGACAGAAGAATCAGGAATGGCAGGAGGAGGCAGCGCAGCAGTGTCATACCCCCTTGTTAAACAGGTTTCGCAAAGGAGCGAACAACCTGTACTGGAAATAAAGTTATTTTGCGCTGCGGTTTCGGACCGGACGCATGCAGCGCGGGTCCGGGTGGTAAAAAAGCCCGGCGCGAACGCCGGGCAAGAAGGGGAATGCTCCCCTGCGGTGGTCACTGGCGGCGGTCAGCCCAGCAGGCGGCGGGCGATGACCTGCGCCTGGATTTCGGCAGCACCCTCAAAGATGTTGAGGATGCGGGCATCGCACAGCACGCGGGAGATCTTGTATTCCATCGCAAAGCCGTTGCCGCCGTGGATCTGCAAGCCATTGTCCGCGGCCGCCCAGGCGACCCGCGCGCCCAGGAGCTTGGCCATGCCGGCCTCCAGGTCGCAGCGGTGGCCGTGGTCCTTTTCCCAGGCCGAGAAATAGGTGAGCTGGCGGGCGATCATGATCTCCACCGCCATCATCGCCAGCTTGCCGGAGACGCGCGGGAAATTGATCAGCGCCTTGCCGAACTGCTTGCGCTCCTGCGCGTACTGCATGGCGATATCCAGCGCCGACTGCGCCACGCCGATGGCGCGGGCCGCGGTCTGGATGCGGGCCGATTCAAAGGTCTCCATCAGCTGCTTGAAGCCCTTGTTCTCCTCGCCGCCCAGCAGGTTTTCCTGCTTCACGTGGAAATTGTCGAAGCCCAGCTCGTATTCCTTCATGCCGCGGTAGCCCAGCACCTCGATCTCGCCGCCGGTCATGCCTTCGGTCGGGAACGGGTGCTCATCTGTGCCCGGGGTCTTCTCCGCCAGGAACATCGACAGCCCGCGGTGATCTGTGGTGTTCGGGTCGGTGCGCGCCAGCAGGGTCATCACGTGGGTGCGGGCGGCGTGGGTGATCCAGGTCTTGTTGCCGGTGATTTTGTAGTCGCCGTTCTCGTCCTTGACCGCACGGGTGCGTAAGTTGCCAAGGTCGGAGCCGGTGTTCGGCTCGGTGAAGACGGCGGTGGGCAGGATTTCAGCGCTGGCGAGCTTCGGCAGCCAGTTGGCTTTCTGCTCCTCGGTGCCGCCGCAGAGGATCAGTTCTGCCGCGATTTCAGAGCGGGTGCCTAGCGAGCCGACACCGATATAGCCGCGCGACAGCTCCTCGGAGACCACCACCATCGAGGCCTTCGAGAGGCCGAAGCCGCCGTATTCTTCCGGAATGGTCAGGCCAAAGACGCCCATCTCCGCCAGCTCCTCGATCACCTCCATCGGGATCAGCTCATCCTTCAGGTGCCAGTCATGGGCATTTGGCTCGACCTTCTCCACCGCATAGCGGCGGAACTGGTCGCGGATCATCTCCAGCTCTTCTTCCAGGCCGGAGTTGCCGAACATGGTGGAACCGGCCTGCACCTCCATCAGCTCCACCAGCCGGGTCCGTGCGGCCTGGCTGTTGCCATGCGCGCAAAGCGTCTCCACCGCGGGCACCTTCAGCGTGTTCAGCGCGTCAGCGCCCAGGCCCAGATCCTGCAGGCGGATGATCTCGCCCTGGTTCATCTGGATGCCGCCGCTGACCTGCAGCAGGTATTCGCCAAAGCCGATCTGGTGGATCAGCTGCTCCATCTCGCCGAATTTGCCTTCGGCCTGCAGGTTTTCCGCCCATTTCTGCATCTGCCGCAGGCAGTAGACGTAAGTGGCAAGCCACGACAGCCCGTGTGCCGCCACCTGGTTTTCCTCGATCAGACGGCCGGATACCCGGCCCTCCTCGCTCACCATATCCTTGACCGAGGCGCGCGCGGCCTCAAACAGCTGGTTTAGCGGTTCCAGCGATGCGGCGGTCAGCGCCAGCAGGTCGGGAATGAGAGTCGGTTTCATATGCAAGTCCTGTCCGTCGTGGGCCATGAATCAGATCCTTCTTCGGTCGCCCGGTGGTAAATCATTTTGCAGGTGCAGCGCAACAAAAATACTAACTGGCGTGTCATTTGGATCAAATATTGCGTGTCGATTTTGCCAGTGCAGCACGCTGCGGATGTGATAGAGCGGTGGCATGACGGCACTGTTTTCTCTCCTTTCCCCGGCGGAGCTGTCGGCTGCATTTGGCATTGCGCTGCTGGCCGGCACCGTCAAAGGCCTGGTCGGTTTTGCCATGCCGATGATCTTTATCTCCGGCCTCAGTCTGTTTCTGGCGCCCGATTTGGCGCTTGCAGGGCTGATTTTGCCAACCTTGGTTGCAAACGGGATGCAGGCGCTGCGGCAAGGTCCGGCGGCCGCCCTGGCCTCGATCCGCCGGTTCCGGGTGTTCCTGCTGACTGGTCTTGTCTGCCTGCTGCTCAGTGCGCAGATGGTGCGGGTTCTGCCGCAGCAGGCGCTGCTTCTTGTGATTGGCCTGCCGGTGACGGTCTTTGCCTGCATTCAGCTGATGGGAAAGGTGCTCACCCTCTCCAATCCCAGCCGCCGCAGCGAGGCTGTAGTGGGGGGCGTTGCCGGGCTGATCGGCGGCGTCTCGGGCGTCTGGGGGCCGCCGACGGTGGCTTACCTGACGGCGCTGGGCACCGAGAAGACAGAACAGATCCGGGTGCAAGGGGTGATCTACGGCCTGGGTGCGGTGGCGCTTCTGGTTGCGCATACCGGCTCAGGTGTGATGCGGGCCGAAACGGCACCATTCTCGCTGGCGCTGATCGTGCCGGCGGTGGCGGGGATGTGGATCGGCGGGCGGTTGCATGACCGGATCGACCAGGCGCTGTTCCGGCAGGCAACGCTGGTGGTTTTGCTGGTTGCGGGGCTGAACCTGCTGCGCCGCGGGCTGTTGATGTAGGCAAGGCGCAGGCGGGAGGGATCATGTCTCAAAGGTTCAATGCGCAGCAGCTGGCAACGGGCTCTATCTTTGTTGCGCTGGCGGTGATGGGGCTGAAAATCGCGGCCTGGATGATGACCGGCTCGGTGGCCCTGTTGTCCGATGCCCTGGAATCGCTGGTGAACATCGGCGGCGCGGTAATGGCCTGGTTCGCAGTGCGCTATGCGCAGCGGCCGCCGGACGCAGGCCACCCCTATGGCCACCACAAGGCCGAATACTTCTCGGCAGTGATCGAAGGCATCCTGATCGTGATCGCCGCGCTGGTGATCGTGCATGAGGCCGTGAACGCCCTTTCCCGGCCGGAGATGGCGGATTGGGCCCCCGCGGGCCTGCTGGTCAACGCGCTGGCGATGGCGGTGAACCTCCTGTGGGCGCAAGTCCTGCTGCGGGCAGGCGCAAGGCTGAGCTCTCCGGCGCTGTCGGCAGGCGGGCGGCACCTGATGAGCGATGTCTGGACCTCTGCCGGGGTGCTGGCGGGGCTGGGGCTGGCACTGGCCAGCGGCTGGGCCATTCTCGACCCGCTGCTGGCGCTGCTGGTGGCGGTGAACATCTTGCGGGAGGGGTGGCGGGTGATCGCGTCCTCCGTCAACGGGCTGATGGACATGGCCGCACCCGAAGCGGAGCGCGCGCGAATCGAGGAGATCATCCACCGCTCCGCGGCCGGGGCGCTGCAGGTGCACGGGCTGAAAACCCGCCGCGCCGGCCGCGCCCTGTTTGTCGAGTTTCACATGGTGGTGGACGGCGCCATGTCCGTGCAGGCCGCGCATGACATTTGCGACCGGGTGGAGGCGGCCCTGAAAGCGGCGCTTCCGGATGCGCAGGCGGTGATTCACGTGGAGCCCGAACACAAGCTGGAGCCGGCCGGGATCAAGCCGCGCTGAAGCGTTTGCAATTCCGCCCGGCCTCCCGTTTAAGCGCTGTCAAACAGGCAAAGGAGCAGGCGCATGGCGATGGAGTGGAACAGGCTGCTGAACCCGGGGCGGCTGTGCCGGCCGGAGTATGGCGAGAAACCGGGCCGCCCGGCCTACCTGCAGGACTACGACCGGATCCTGTTTTCGGAGCCATTCCGCCGCCTGGCGCAGAAAACCCAGGTGCACCCGCTGCATAACCATGACCACGTGCACCACCGGATGATCCACAGCATGGAAACCGCCAGCGTGGGTCGTTCGCTGGGCGCAGGGGTAGGAGCTGCGCTGGCGGAGCGCGGCAGCCTGGCAGCGGATCAGGTGGCGCGTCTGGCAGGCCACGTCGAGGCCGCCTGCCTGGTGCATGACATCGGCAACCCGCCGTTTGGCCACTCCGGCGAGGACAGCATCGGCGACTGGTTCGCAGCTCAGTTCCGGTCCGGCCACGGCATCGCAGCACAAGTGCCGCCGCACCTGCGCGCCGAGTTCGAGCATTTCGAGGGCAACGCGCAGGGTTTCCGCATCGTCGGGCGCTTGGAATACGCGCAGCAGCAGGGCGGGCTGCGGCTCAGCTATGCGACGCTGGGGGCGTTCATGAAATACCCCTGCACCCGTCTGGCGCGGGATGAGGCTGTTGGGGCCGGCAAGGCGCCCTATGTCGGCCTCAAGAAATTCGGCGTGTTCCAGTCGGAAGCAGCGCTGTTTGAAGAGACCGCCGAGGCGCTGGGCCTTCCGGCCGAACCGGGCGGCTGGCGGCGGCGGCATCCGCTGGCCTTTCTGGTCGAGGCGGCGGATGACATCTGCTACCGCATTCTGGATATCGAGGACGCGGCCAGCATGGGCGATTTGGACCGCACTGAGGTTGCGGAGGCGCTGGAAGCGATCGTCGGCAAACCGAACGAGGACCGCGGCCTGCCGATGCGCGACCGCATCGGGCTGCTGCGCGCCTTTGCCATCGGCCAGTCGATCGACGCCGCCGTGACCGCCTTTCTGGAAAACTATGACGCCATCCTGATGGGCGAATTCAACGACGGGCTGATGGAAGTGTCCTCCAAGGCGCAGGCCTTTGCCCGGCTGAAAGAGCTGTCAGAGCAGCGGATCTTTGTGGCCCGCCGCAAGACTGAACTGGAGATCACCGGGCGCCAAGTGCTGCACGCGGTGCTGGACCACTTCCACGGTCTTTACGGCGACCTGGCCGCGTGCGGCTGGGACGTCGAGGAACTGAAGGCAAGGCACGGCTACTGGGCCAAGCTGATCCGTGCCGTGGATCTGGACCTGCGCAGGGTGGAGGACGCCTATACGGCGATGCACGCGCTGGCTGATTTCGTCTCCGGCATGACGGACCGCTATGCGCTCAAGGTGCGGGATATGGTTGCGGGATCGGTGTCCCGCTAACCGGCCTTGGAGCCGCTGGCGGCCTCCCGCGCCTCGTCGCGCTTGCGCTGGGCCATCGTGTCGGTGATGCGGTTGGCCCAGCGGTTGTTCTCATCCGCCAGCGCCTTGATCTCCCGGGCAAGATAGGCAAAACCCAGACCCGCCTTGCCTGCCCGCGCGGCCTCGATCCCGGCGTTTATGGCCAGAATGGACAGCTTCTGCACCGACCGCAGGATGTTCTCGGCAAGATTGATGATCTCGGCGTTGGCCGCCTCGGTGCGGTTCAGCGTCTCCTGCAGTTCCCTGCGCAGGCTAACCTCGGCCGAGGCATCCACAACCAGTCCTTCCAGATAGATCATTTCACCGCTGTCGCTGAACACTGCGTTGCCGCGTTCGCGCACCCAGGTTTCGGAGCCATCGGGCCGGCTGAGCCGGTAGGCAACGTCCCAGTTTCCCCGCTTTTCAATGGCAGCATCCACATCGGCAAAGACGCGGTCGATATCCTCTGCATGGGTCAATCCGGCATAAGATACCTTTGCGTTTCCCAGAATGTCCGATTTCGGGCAGCCGCAGAGTTTTTCGACCTGTCCCGCCATGAATTTCATGGTGAAGTTCTCGTCATTGGCGCAGCGGTACACAAAAGCGCTTCCGGTGCTGAATATGCTGTTGAAAACCGTCAAAGCCTCTCTATCCACTTCGCCCTCCCCGGATGCGGCGCAAATATCGGTAAATCAGGCGCAAAGCTGCGCTTGCGGAAGATTTGCGCCGGAAGGGTTAAAGAAGTGTTTAGGGTAAAATTAATTTCCTTAAATGAAAAACCCCGGCGCAGGGCCGGGGTTTTCTTTCCTCAGGGGAATGCGGTCGGCCTCAGCCGATGGCCGCGGCCTTCACGTCGTCGTCGATGAACGGCAGATACTGTTCGAAGTTGTCGGAGAACATCTGCACCAGCTTGGCCGCCTGCGCGTCATAGGCCGACTTGTCGTCCCAGGTGCGGCGCGGATCCAGCAGCAGTTCCGGCACGCCCGGCACATTGACCGGCACGTCAAAGCCGAAGTTGGCGTCCTTGCGGAATTTTGCATCCGCCAGGGAGCCGTCCAGCGCCGCGGTCAGCAGCGCGCGGGTGGCCTTGATCGGCATCCGGCTGCCGGTGCCATAGGCGCCGCCGGTCCAGCCGGTGTTCACCAGCCAGCAGGTCGCGCCGTGCTGGGCAATCTTCTCGCGCAAGAGGTTGCCGTAAACCTCCGGGCGGCGCGGCATGAAGGGCGCGCCAAAGCAGGTGGAGAAGGTCGGCTCCGGCTCGGTCACGCCGCGCTCGGTGCCCGCCACCTTGGAGGTGAAGCCGGACAGGAAGTGGTACATCGCCTGCGCCGGGGTCAGCCGCGCGATCGGAGGCAGCACGCCGAAGGCATCGCAGGTCAGCATAATGATGTTCTTCGGGTGGCCGCCGCGGGCGCTGGACGATGCATTGGAGATGTAATGCAGCGGGTAGGCGCAGCGCATGTTGGCGGTCAGGCTGTCGTCGTTGAAATCCAGCTCCTTGGTCTCCGGATCGAACACCATGTTCTCGATCACGGTGCCGAACTTGGAGGTGGTGGCATAGATTTCCGGCTCAGCCTCGGGGTTCAGGTTGATGGTCTTGGCATAGCAGCCGCCTTCGAAGTTGAAGGTGCCGTTGTCGGCCCAGCCATGCTCGTCATCGCCGATCAGAACGCGGTCGGGGTCGGCGGACAGGGTGGTCTTGCCGGTGCCGCTAAGGCCAAAGAACACGGCCGTGTCGACCGGGTTGCCCTTGGCGTGGTTGGCGGAGCAGTGCATCGGCATGATGCCCTTTTCCGGCAGCAGGTAGTTCAGCAGGGTGAACACGGATTTCTTGTTCTCGCCTGCGTATTCGGTGCCGCCGATCAGGATCATCTTGCGGTCGAAGTTCATCGCGATGATCGTGTCGCTGCGGCAGTCGTGCCGCTTGGGATCGGCCTTGAAGCTGGGGCAGTTGATGACGGTGAAATCGGCGGTGAAATCATCCAGGTCTTCACGGTCAGGACGGCGCAGCATGGTGCGGATGAACAGGTTGTGCCAGGCCAGCTCGGTCACCATGCGGACGTTGATCGCATGTGCCGGATCAGCGCCGCCCACCAGGTCCTGGACGAAGTAGTCCTTGCCCTTCATGTGCTCCAGCATGTCGGCATAAAGCGCATCAAAGCCTTCCGGGCTCATCGCCGCATTGTTGTCCCACCAGATGGTGTCGCGCACGCTGTCGGTTTTTACGACGTGTTTATCCTTGGGCGAGCGGCCGGTGAATTTGCCGGTGGTGACCAGGAAGGCGCCGCCATTGCCCAGCGTGCCTTCGCCGCGCTTCAGCGCGGCTTCGATCAGCGCCGGCTCCATGAAGTTGTAATAGACATTGCCCAGGCCCTCGATGCCCTGATCTTCGAGGCGGAATTGCGGGTTAACCCGTCCAGATGTCATGCGTTTTTTCTCCTGTGGCGGCGCGGGCGGCACGCAGGCTGCGCGGCTGCGCCATTGGGGCAATAGAAAACGGCGTCGCTGCCGGTGGCGCGGTCTTAACATGGCGTTTTAGTCGGTGAACAGGCCGGCTTACCCTAGTTAGCGCCACCAAGGCGATGTTTAGCGCAACCATTATTTGCAATGGCGAAAAGCGCCCGCTTGTTCAGCAGACGCTAAGGTATTTTTGCCCCAATAGAGTCCAAAGATCGCCGCGATTCCTCAAATGGGATTGATTCGGCGCATCAGAACGGCGATGAAGTTGGCTAAAACAAAACAGTGAACAGAGCAGATTAGGGGCAATTCCAATGTCAAAGATTGCTTTGGTTGACGATGACAGGAACATCCTGACATCGGTTTCCATGACGCTTGAGGCCGAGGGCTTTGAGGTCGAAACCTATAATGACGGCCAGGCGGCGCTGGATGCGTTCAACAAGAAGCTGCCCGATATGGCGGTGCTGGACATTAAGATGCCGCGCATGGATGGCATGGACCTGCTGCAGCGGCTGCGCCAGAAAACCCAGATGCCGGTGATCTTCCTGACCTCCAAGGACGACGAGATCGACGAGGTTCTGGGACTGCGGATGGGTGCTGACGACTATGTCAAGAAACCCTTCTCGCAGAGGCTCTTGGTGGAGCGGATCCGGGCGCTGTTGCGCCGTCAGGAGGCGATCAGCAGCGATGCCGCCGGCACCAGCAGCCCCGAGACCAAGGTGATGGAGCGGGGCAATCTGCGGATGGACCCGCTGCGCCACGCGGTCAGCTGGAAGGGCAGGGATGTGTCGCTGACGGTGACCGAATTCCTGTTGCTGCAGGCGCTGGCCCAGCGGCCGGGGTTTGTCAAAAGCCGCGACCAGCTGATGGATGTGGCCTATGATGACCAGGTTTATGTGGACGACCGCACCATCGACAGCCATATCAAGCGTCTGAGGAAGAAGATGCGCAGCGCGGATCCGGAATTTGCGGCAATCGAAACTCTTTATGGAATCGGTTACCGTTATAATGAAGAATAGGCGGCACGTTTAAGCGGGGCGCAAGCCCCCGGCCGGAGGAGTGGGCGCGCATGCGCGATACCAGCATAGTGCAACGCCAGCAGGGCGGCGATGTGGTCTTGGGGGAGGATTGGGTCACCCCCGAGCAATCCGTCACGCGGGAAATGCGGGTCAAACGCGCGCGCCGCGGGCTGCTGTCGCTCAAGGGCTCGCCGCTCACCCGCAAGATCATCACCTTCAACCTGATTGCGCTGATCATTCTGGTCTCTGGCATCCTCTATCTGAATTCCTCGCGCCAAAGCCTGGTGCAGCAGCGTGCCGGCGCGCTGGTCTCTGAGGCGATGCTCGCAGCCGACGTGTTTGAAGCGGAAATGCCGGCTGCAGGATCGGTCAGCTTTGCGGCCGGCGATGGCATCCAGGCCGAGGACACGCTGGCGCGTCTCAGCCTGCGCGGCGGCGTTGAGGCTTTTGTCTTCGACACCACCGGCAATCTGATTTCCAGCGTCAAGGGAGTCGATCGCAGCGATGCCCTGAATGTGCTGAATGACAGCGGCACCAGCAGGACTCTGATCAGCGATATGCTGTCTGCACTGTGGGGCATTGCCGGCAGCAGCAGCGCACCTGCTAGCGGCACGGAGGGTCCCGGCCCGTCGCTGGAGCAGCGGCTGGGCGGCCTGGTCGGCCAGGCGATGAACGGCGGCACCGGGGTTGAAACCGTGGTCGACACCACCGGCAGCCGGGTGATTTCTGCCGCGACACCGATCCTCCACAACGGGGCGGCCGTCGGCGTGATTGCCCTGACTTCGCCCACCGGCGAAGTGGACGCGCTGGTGCGCGGCGAGCAGGAGCGGGTGCTGCAGATGTTCGTTGTCGCCCTGCTGGTCTCGGTCGGCCTCAGCCTGGTGCTGGCCTCCACCATCGCCAACCCGCTGGCCGACCTCGCCGAGGCCGCCGAACTGGGCCGCGAGCGCGGCAGCCGCAAATCCAGCCCGGGCCGGATCCGCATTCCCGACCTCTCCGCCCGCCCGGATGAGATCGGCCGCCTCAGCCGGGCTTTGCGCGGCATGGTCAAGGCGCTGTATTCCCGCATCGACAGCAACGAACAGTTTGCTGCCGATGTGGCGCATGAAATCAAGAACCCTCTGGCCAGTTTGCAGTCGGCCGTCGGCACCCTGCGCATGGTCAAGCGCGACGATCAGCGCGAGAAGCTGATGGATGTGATCGAACATGACGTACGTCGCCTGGACCGGTTGGTCAGCGACATCTCCAATGCCTCGCGGCTCGACGCCGAGCTGGTTAAGGAGGAGGAAGAGGAGTTCGACCTGCTGGCCATGCTGGGCAATCTGAACCAGTATCTGGGCGAGGACGCCCGCGCCAAGGGGATCGACTATATCACCGATCTTCCGGCCCAGCCGATTATGCTGCAAGGGCTGGAGGCCCGGCTGGCACAGGTCTTTGTCAACCTGATCACCAACGCCATCTCCTTCTGCGAGGAGGGCGACGCCATCCGCGTCTGGGCGCGGCGCCGCGCCAACCGGGTGCTGGTGGTGGTCGAGGACACCGGCCCCGGCATCCCGGACCAGGCGCTGTCCAAGATCTTCAAACGCTTCTACTCGCAGCGCCCGATGGAGCATTTCGGCAATAACTCCGGCCTTGGCCTGGCGATCTCCAAGCAGATCGTCGAGGCACATGGCGGCGTGATCTGGGCCGAAAACATCCGCCCGACTGAGGCCGATGTCACCTCCGAACCCCTGGGCGCGCGGTTCGTGGTTGGTCTGCCGGTGTAATCTATGCCTGAACCTGAAAGCCTCATCCTGCATGCCTCCTGCGTCGCACTGGAGGGGCGGGGGCTTTTGATCACCGGCACCTCCGGCCAGGGTAAGTCCGCGCTGGCGCTGCAGCTGATGGCCTTTGGCGCCCAGCTGGTGGCGGATGACCGGGTGCAGGTCCAGCTTCTGGACGGTCTGCTGGTCGCCAGCACGCCGGAACCGATCCGCGGGCTGATCGAGGCACGCTTTATGGGGCTGCTGCACGCGCAGATCCGCAGCCCGGTGCCAGTGGCGGCGCTGGTGGACCTCGACGAAACGGAAACCGAACGCCTGCCGGTGCGCCGCACAACCCGGCTTCTGGAGCAGGAGGTGGCCCGGCTCAGACGGGTGGACGGCGCCCATTTCGCCCCGGCCCTGATGCAATACCTCAGATGCGGAGCATTGGACCCGGATGCCTGAGCAGGTGAAACAGGCGGTACCGGCGGTTCTGGTCACCGGCCCCTCCGGCGCAGGCCGGACCACGGCGATCAACGTGCTGGAGGATCTCGGGTTCGAGGCGATCGACAACCTGCCCCTGCGCCTCTTGCCCGGGCTGTTCGACGCCGCCGCTGCGCCGCGCCCGATGGCGCTGGGGCTGGACAGCCGCAACCGGGACTTCTCGCCGCGCGCGCTCTTGGATGTGATCGACATGCTGGCCGGGCGCGGCGAGCTGGAGCTGACCGTGCTCTATCTCGACGCACAGCCGGATGTGCTGCTGCGCCGTTATTCGGAAACCCGCCGCCGCCACCCGCTGGCGCCTGCCGAATCTCCAGGCGAAGGCGTGCGCCGCGAACTCGACCTGATGGGGCCGATCCGCGACCGGGCCGACATCCTGCTGGACACATCGGAAATGAACGTCCACCAGCTGAAGGCGGAGATTGAGCGCTGGTTCGCACCGGAGGGCAGGGCACTGGCGCTGTCTGTGCAAAGCTTCTCCTACAAGCGCGGCATGCCGCACGGCATCGATATGGTATTCGACTGCCGGTTCCTGGCGAACCCCTACTGGGAGCCGGCGCTGCGGCGGCTGAGCGGCGAGGACCGTGCGGTTCAGGACTACGTCAAGACGGACCCCTTGTATGAGCCGTTCTTCACCCGGGTTCTGGACCTGACCCGGCTGCTGCTGCCCGCCTACCGCCACGAAGGGAAGTCGCATCTTTCCATCGCCTTCGGCTGCACCGGCGGCCAGCACAGATCGGTGACGATGGCGGAAACCCTGGCCAAGGCCCTTGCGGAAGACGGCCAGCAAGTGTCAATTAGACACCGCGAGCTGCAAGGCCAGCAAAAAAGTGAGAGGCCGGGTTGATCGGGATTGTGATCGTTGCGCATGGCGGGCTGGCGAAGGAGTACCTCGCCGCGGTGGAACACGTTGTGGGTCCGCAGCCCAGCCTGGTGGCCATCGCCATCGGACCCGATGACGACCGGGCGGCCAAGCAGGACGAGATCTGCGCCGCCGCCAATGAGGTCGACACCGGCGGCGGGGTTGTGGTTGTGACAGACCTGTTCGGCGGGTCGCCCTCCAACCTCAGCCTCAAGGCCTGCGCACCGCCCGACCGCCGCATTCTTTACGGGGCCAACCTTCCGATGCTGATCAAGCTGGCGAAATCCCGCCACTTGCCGGTGGCCGATGCGGTCCGGCAGGCCATGGAGGCCGGGCGCAAGTATATCAACGCGCAAAACGTAAACCCTGACGGGGAGCAGGCACACTAAATGGCTCTGAAGACGCTGAAAATCATCAACGAAAAAGGGCTGCACGCCCGCGCCTCGGCCAAGCTGGTAGAGGTGGTCGAAGGGTTTGACGCCTCGGCTGAGGTGATAAAGGACGGGCTGTCCGCCTCCGGTGACAGCATTATGGGCCTTTTGATGTTGGCAGCCTCGAAAGGAACGACTATTGACGTCGAGACTTCGGGGCCCGATGCTGATGCGCTGGCGCATGCGCTGGAGGCCCTGGTGGCCGACAAGTTCGGCGAGGGCTACTAAGCCCGCGCCGGCAGCGGAACGGGAAGAGCACATTGGCGGATACCGCACACGACAGGAACACCGGCATCGCATCGGAGACCGCTGAGCAGACGGGCGAGGTCTATGACCGCCGCACGCTGACCTATGCCAACTCCTTTGATGACCGCTGGACCTCCCTGGCGATCAAGACGATGGAATGGCTGACCGGCAAGCTGACGATCCTGCGCATGGTCAGCAAGTTCGAGAAGCAGAACGCCGAATACCGCGGCCAGAAGTTCTGGCGCGGGGCGCTCAACACCATGGGCATCGACCTGAAGACCCCGCAGGAGCAGATCGACAATATCCCCGCTGACGGGCCGGTGGTGATCGTTGCCAACCACCCGCACGGCATGGTCGATGGCATGATCTTTGCCGATCTCATTGGCCGCCGCCGCCTCGACTACCGCATCCTGACCCGCTCGGTGCTGACCGGCCTGGACGAGGCTGCGACCTCCTTCATGATCCCGGTTCCCTTCCCGCATGACCCCGAAGCGCAGCGCAAGATGGTCGATATGCGGGCCAAGACCATGGCGTTCCTCAAGGAGGGCGGCGCGGTGGCGCTGTTCCCCTCGGGCGTGGTGATGTCGTCGGACAGCTGGTTCGGCCCCGCGATTGAGCGCGAATGGAACGTCTTCACCGCCCAGCTGATCCGCCGCTCCGGCGCCCGGGTGGTGCCGATCTACTTCCCCGGACATAATTCGCGCTGGTATCAGATCGCCTGCCAGATCTCGCCGATCCTGCGCCAGGGCCTCTTGCTGCATGAAATCGTGCGCTCCTGCAACAAGCCGCAGGCGCCGGTGGTTGGCAGGCCGCTGACGGACGCGCAGATGGAAAAGCTGCACAGCGACCCGCGCGGCTTCATGGCCTGGCTGCGCGAGCATACGCTCAGCCTCGGCAAAGACGGCTGATCAGGCTCCAGTTCTTCTTCTGGCTGGAAATATCCCGGGGGTGAATTGGCCGCGAGGCCAAGAGGGGGCGGCGCCCCCTCCCGCCGCTCAGGATCAGCGCGTCGGCACCGGCGTTTCGCCGCGGTAGTCGTAGAAGCCGCGCTGGGTTTTGCGGCCCAGCCATCCGGCCTCAACGTATTTGGTCAGCAGCGGGCAGGGGCGGTACTTGGTGTCCGCCAGCCCGTCGTGCAGCACGTTCATGATCGCCAGGCAGGTATCCAGCCCGATGAAATCCGCCAGCTCCAGCGGCCCCATCGGATGGTTGGCGCCCAGCTTCATCGACTCGTCAATCGATTTGACGGAACCGACACCCTCGTAGAGCGTATAGACCGCCTCGTTGATCATCGGCATCAGAATGCGGTTGACGATGAAGGCCGGAAAATCCTCTGCGCTGGCCGAGGTCTTGCCCAGCCGCGCCACCACTTCCTGGCAGGCGCTGAAAGTCGGCTCGTCGGTGGCAATGCCGCGGATCAGTTCGACCAGCTGCATCACCGGCACCGGGTTCATGAAATGGAACCCCATGAACCGCTCGGGGCGGTCGGTGCGGCTGGCCAGACGGGTGATCGAGATCGAAGACGTGTTGGACGTCAGGATGGTATGCGGCTTCAGATGCGGCTGCAGGTCTTCGAAAATGGCCTGCTTCACGGTCTCGCGCTCGGTGGCGGCCTCGATCACCAGATCGGTTGCGCCGACATCGGCCAGCTTCAGCGACGGCTGAATGCGGGCCAGTGCCGCTTTCATGTCCGCTTCAGCGATCTTACCCTTGCCGGCCTGGCGCTCCATGTTCTTGTGGATCAGGCTCAGCGCGCTGTCCAGCGCCTGCTGGCTGACGTCATTCAGCACAACATCATACCCGGCAAGCGCCATGACGTGGGCAATGCCATTGCCCATCTGCCCGGCGCCGATCACACCAACCTTCTGAATTTCCATGCCTCAGGCTCCCGAAATATCTGCCGCAACCTTACTGGCCGGGGAAGGGCGGGCACAAGAGCAGCTTGGGTGGATTTGAGGCAAATTCTCACTTTAGGGAAATTGCAATGGTTCGCCTTCAGAGTGAGTCTCGGGTGAAAAATTGGTGGTGAAATGAGCTATGAACTCAAAAGCGCGGGGGCGCTTTCGGGGGAACCATGCAGATATGGGGAATCCCGGCTGCTGGTGCGGGGGCCGCAACGGTCCTTGGCCGAGCCTTACGTTGCTTTTCTAGGCGGAACCGAAGTTTACGGGCGATTCGTTGAATTTCCCTTTGTCGACTCCCTGCAAAGCCGGCTGGGCGTGGATTGCATCAACCTCGGCAGCGTGAATGCCGGGCTGGACAGTTTTGTGCAGGATGAAACCCTGACCGGCATCGCCAGGGGCGCGCAGGTCTCGGTGCTGCAAATGCTGGGCGCGCAGAACATCTCGAACCCTTATTACCGGGTGCATCCGCGCCGCAATGACCGCTTTTTGCAGGCGCAGCCCGCGCTCAAGGCGCTGTATCCGGAGGTGGACTTTACCGAATTCCACTTTAACAAGCATCTGCTCTGCACGTTGCGGGACATCTCCGGCCAGCGGTTCGAACAGGTGCGCGAACAGCTGCAGCGCAGCTGGATCGAACGGATGAGCAGGCTGATCGAGGCGCTGGAGGGCCGCGTGCTGCTGCTGTGGCTGCGCTATCATCTGGAGGCGGATGCCGGTTTCCCGGATGAGCCGGTTCTGGTGGACCGCGCGATGGCCGATACTTTGCGCCCCAAGGTGCAGGGGATCCTGGAATTCCGGGCCGAATCCGCGGCAGCCGCGCGCGATATTGCCGGCATGGTGTTCGGCCAGATGGAGCTGCCGGCAGCACGCCACATGATCGGGCCGAAAGAGCATTTGCGCATCGCCGATGCCCTGGCCGGCTGCCTGGAACCGATGCTTCCGCGGAAATAGCACCTAGGTGCGGATCAAAAAAAGGCCCGCCATTTGGCGGGCCTTTCTGTTTCTTCAGCGGTCTAGCGGGGCTTAGCCCAGCTTCTCGGTCAGCGCCGGGACGGCGTCGAACAGGTCGGCAACCAGGCCGAAGTCCGCAACCTGGAAGATCGGCGCTTCTTCGTCCTTGTTGATTGCCACGATGACCTTGGAGTCTTTCATGCCCGCCAGGTGCTGGATCGCACCGGAGATGCCGACGGCGACATACAGGTCCGGGGCGACGACCTTGCCGGTCTGACCCACCTGCCAGTCGTTCGGGGCATAGCCCGAGTCGACCGCCGCGCGGGATGCGCCAACGGCTGCGCCCAGCTTGTCGGCCAGGTTTTCGATCAGTTTGAAGTTTTCCTCGGAGCCAACGCCGCGGCCGCCGGAGACAACGATGCCGGCCGAAGTCAGCTCGGGGCGGTCGCTTGCGGCAACCTTGTCTTCGATCCATTCGGACAGGCCCGGGTTTTCCGCCGCAGAGATGGTCTCAACCGATGCCGAGCCGCCTTCGCCAGCTGCGTCGAAGGACGCGGTGCGGAAGGAGACGACTTTCTTGGCGTCTTTCGATTTCACGGTCTGGATCGCGTTGCCGGCATAGATCGGGCGCTCGAAGGTGTCGCCGTCGACAACACCGGACACGTCCGAGATCACCATCACGTCCAAGAGCGCGGCGACGCGCGGCAGAACGTTCTTGGCGTCGGTGGTGGCCGGAGCAACGATGTGCTCATAGTCAGACGCCAGGCCGGCGATCAGCGCGGCGGTCGGCTCCGCCAGGCGGTGGCCCAGCGATGCGTCCTCGGCGACCAGCACCTTGGACACGCCTGCGATCTTGGCAGCTTCTTCGCCAGCCGCAGCAGCGGAGGCGCCAGCGGCCAGAACGGTCACGTCACCCAGCTTGGAAGCTGCAGCCACGGCTTTGGCGGTTGCGTCCATCGACAGCGCGCCGTCGGTCACTTCAGCAAGGAGAAGAACAGCCATTACACAGCCCCCGCTTCTTTGAGTTTCTCAACCAGCTCGTCGACGGAGCCGACAATGATGCCTGCGGCGCGTGCCGGCGGCTCTTTGGTGTCGACGATTTCCAGGCGCGGCGTGACATCGACGCCATAATCGGCGGCGGTTTTCTCGTCCAGCGGCTTTTTCTTCGCTTTCATGATGTTCGGCAGCGACGCATAGCGCGGCTCGTTCAGGCGCAGGTCCACGGTGATGATGGCGGGCATCTTCACGGAAATGGTCTGCAGGCCGCCGTCGACCTCGCGGGTGACCTTGGCGGTTTCGCCCTCGATGTCCAGCTCGGAGGCGAAGGTGCCCTGGGACCAGCCCAGCAGCGCCGACAGCATCTGGCCGGTGGCGTTCATGTCGTTGTCGATCGCCTGCTTGCCGCAGAGCACGATGCCGGGCTGCTCTTCCTCGACCACTTTGGCCAGGATCTTGGCAACGGCCAGCGGCTCGATGTCGGTGTGCACGTCGTCGGCAGCAACCACCAGGATGGCGCGGTCTGCGCCCATCGCCAGCGCGGTGCGCAGGGTTTCCTGAGCCTGCTTCACGCCGATCGAAACCGCAACGACCTCGTCAGCCTTGCCGGCTTCCTTCAGGCGGATGGCTTCTTCAACGGCGATTTCGTCGAAGGGGTTCATCGACATTTTGACGTTGGCGAGATCGACACCGCTGCCGTCCGCTTTGACGCGGACTTTCACGTTGTAGTCAATCACGCGTTTGACAGGCACAAGTACCTTCATTTTGCGTTCTCTCCTTAACAAACGGCAAGCCGCCCAGGGCGACTCCCCCTCTATGCTCTCGCAGCGTTGATACCGGCTGGTGTGCGCCTGCAACAGGGCAAAATCGTCACGTTAGCGCACGCCGACGTCGCGTATGCTCATTTGGAACATCATTTTTGCAAGAATGTTTCCGCTGGGAAATCCGCCTGCCGCAACGGCAGAACGCTGCTGCCGCGACGGCAGGACGCCGCTGCCGCAGCGGCAGGGCGGCGCTGCCGCACATGACGCGTTTGGCGCCGGATTCGCCAGAATCCGGCGCCAAAGGGCGAATCAGGGAAGGAACAGACCTGGGATCAGACCGGGGCAGGGGCGCCTCAGCGGTTGGCGCCGGGCACCCACAGAACGTCGTCCTTGCCGCCGTTGTTGGCGGTGCGGGCGGCGACAAAGAACCAGTCGCTGAGGCGGTTCAGGTATTTCACAGCCGCCGGGTTCACGTCGTCGGTCGTGCTGAGGTCGGTGGCCAGACGTTCGGCCCGGCGGGCGACGGTGCGGCAGACATGCAGATGCGCCGCCAGTTTCGAGCCGCCCGGCAGGATGAAGCTGCGCAGCGCCTCCAGATCCTTGTTCATGACGTCGATCTCACCTTCCAGCCGCTCGACCTGCGCCGCCACAACCCGCAGCGGCGGGTATTCGGCGTCCGCGTCCTTTGCCATTTCCGGACGGCACAAGTCGGCGCCGAGGTCGAACAGATCGTTCTGAATGCGCGCCAGGGCGGCGTCCATCTCGCCTTCAGCCTCCAGCCGGGCCACGCCGACAAAGGAGTTCAGCTCATCCGAGGTGCCATAGGCGTTCACGCGGGCCGAATGCTTGGTCACCCGCTCGCCGTTGCCAAGCGCGGTCTCGCCCTTGTCGCCGGTACGCGTGTAAATCTTGTTCAGGACGACCATCGCCGCTTATCCTCCCTGGTTGCGCAGATAGACGTAGGACAGCACCAGCACCACCGCAATGAACTGAAACAGGATGCGCAGGCGCATCATCTTGTTTGCATTGCGGCGGTTGAACTCGCCGCCCTTGCCAAAGCCGCCAATGCCGATGACCAGCGCCACAACCACAGCCGCCACGGCTGCCAGTGCCAGATAATACAGCGGATCGCTCATTCTGTCCCCCAAGCGTATCAATTCTGTTGGCCCCGTCTACCCCGCGCGGCAGCCGAAGGCGACCGCGAATCCGTTATCCGAGCCGCACCAGGATGCGGTCAATTGCCCTTGTGCTGAGGATACGGCGCAGGACGCCGGCGATATGGGTCGGGGCGGTCACATAATAGCGCGGCCGCGGGCGGCGGGATTCGCAGGCATGCGCCAGCTTGGCGGTGACCGCGGAGGCCGGCAGCTCAAACCGGTCCGGGCCGCGGCTCTCATACAGCCGCTTCAGCAGCCGCTGTTCATAAAGCTCGCGCAGCGGCGAGGCTTTCCAGTCGATGAACCGCTCAAAATACGGGATCGACTTTTCCCGGATCTTCGACGTCACCGGCCCCGGTTCGATCAGGACCATGTGGATGCCGGACCCCTGCAGCTCGACCCGCAAGGTGTCGGTCAGCCCTTCCAGCGCGTATTTCGTTGCCACATAGGCGCCGCGCCACGGAAAGGAGACAAAGCCTAGGATCGAGGAGTTCTGCACGATCCGCCCGTGCCCCTGCGCCCGCATCACCGGGATTACCTGCCGGGTCAGCTCGTGCCAGCCAAAGAAATTCGCTTCGAAAATCGTCCGCAGGGCCTCGGTGGGCAAATCCTCCACCGCGCCGGGCAAGCCGTGCGCGCCGTTGTTGAACAGCGCATCCAGTGTGCCGCCGGTGGCCGCCAGCACCTCTGCCAGGCCGGACTCGATGCTGCCGGGATCGGTGTAATCAATGCGCGGGCTTTCAAACCCTTCGGCGCGCATCCGGTCGCAATCGCGCTGCTGGCGGCAGGAGGCAAACACCCGCCATCCCCGCTCCCGCATTCCCCGCGCCGCATCCAGGCCGATGCCGGAAGAGCAGCCGGTAATCAGGATGGTTTTTTTCATGCGAAACGCCCTTCGACCCGGATTGCCCGGGGCCAGTTATGGGCGTTTCTTGCTCACCAGGGAAGCGGCAATCCAGCCGACAATGCCCTTTTCGGGCGCGCGCAGATGCAGCCAGCCGGTGCCGGTGTCCTCGATCACGATGACTTCCTCACCGGCCAGAAGCCGGGCGAGCACCGGATAGTTGGTGCCCGGTCCCTGGCGCATGTTCACTCGCGAGGCGCGGATCCGGCGGCGGTCAATGACCGGTTCCGGAGCAGGTTCTGCTGCCGCGGCAGGGACCTCAGCAGTCTGCGGGGCGGGGGCTGCCGTGATCGCGGCCAGGCCGCCATCCAGAGAGGCGAGCTGCAGCGTGCCGCCGCCGGAGCCGACCGAGAATGCGGACTGGGTGGAGGCAAGGACGCTGGACGCGCTGACTAATTGCGCGGCTGCCACACGCTGCCGCAGCGCCGGGTCAGCCTTGGGGCGCACCGGCGCGTTCGCCTGCGACCGGCGGGTCAGCACAGGCTGGGCCTTCAGGGAGGCCGCAGTGATTCTGGCAGTTTCGGGCGCGCTAGTGCTTGGTTTGGCAGCGGCGACCGGTTCAGGCCGCTGAGGCGGTTCAAAATCCGCTCCGCCGCTCAGCTCATAAAATCCCCAGCCAAGAAAAGCGAAGGACAACATAACAAATCGCGACATAACCAGGTCCCCCCAGACCAAAAATAAACAGGCAAATCCAATGACCCGCAAAAGGCCGCTGCCCTGATTGCAAGAGTTTGGAAAGTAACGCGCGGCGCGGCTGCCTGGTTCCATTCTATCTAGGGCAAGTTACCGTCCGGGAAACAGGGGAGACTCTTCTGTCTTCTCCCCTGCAACCCGCAGCCGGGCGGCAAAGCTGTGCGAATTTCGCGCACGCCCGCTTTACCAATTCCGGCGGCGGCAGTATCACGATTTCATGACCGACCTGGTAGAAGATCCCGACATGCCGTCTGCCCCTGAACAGGGTGAAATCCTGGAACCGCTGCGCCGCGCCATTGGCGAGCGCTATCTGACCTATGCGCTCAGCACCATCATGCACCGGGCGCTGCCCGACGCGCGTGACGGGCTGAAGCCGGTGCACCGGCGCATTCTCTATGCGATGAACCGCCTGCGGCTCAGCTCCACTGGCGGCTTCCTGAAGTCGGCCAAGATCTCCGGCGACACCATGGGCGACTTCCACCCCCACGGCGACGCCGCAATCTATGACGCGATGGCGCGCCTGGCGCAGGACTTCAACGTCCGCTACCCGCTGGTCGACGGCCAGGGAAACTTCGGCAACATCGACGGCGATAACCCGGCGGCGTCGCGCTACACCGAAGCGCGGATGACCTTCGTGGCCGAGGCGATGCTGGACGGCCTGAACGAGGACGCGGTCGATTTCCGCGACAACTACGACGGCCGCCTGACCGAACCGGCGGTGCTGCCCGCGACCTTCCCGAACATCCTGGCCAATGGTGCCGCCGGCATCGCGGTCGGCATGGCCACCAACATCCCGCCGCATAACATTGCCGAGCTGATCGACGCCTGCCTGCATCTGATCAAAACGCCCGACGCCCGCGATGACACGCTGCTGAACTATGTGCCGGGGCCCGATTTCCCCACCGGCGGCATCATCGTTGAGCCTAAGGAAAACATCGCCAAGGCCTACAGCACCGGCCGCGGCTCCTTCCGCCTGCGCTGCAAGTATGAGGTCGAGGACCTGGGCCGCGGCCAGTGGCAGATCGTCGTCACCGAGATCCCCTATCAGGTCCAGAAGTCCAAGCTGATCGAGAAGATCGCCGAGCTGATCCAGACCAAGAAGGTGCCGATCCTCGCCGATGTGCGTGACGAATCGGCGGACGACATCCGTGTCATCCTGGAACCCAAGTCCAAGAACGTGGACCCCGAGGTTCTGATGAACATGATGTTCCGCAACTCGGACCTGGAAATCCGCTTCAGCCTCAACATGAACGTGCTGATCGACGGCGTGACCCCCAAGGTCTGCTCGATGAAGGAGGTGCTGCGCGCCTTCCTCGACCACCGCCGCGACGTGCTGCAGCGCCGCTCGCGCCACCGGATGGAAAAGATCGACCACCGGCTGGAGGTGCTCGAAGGTTTCATCATTGCCTTCCTGAACCTCGACCGGGTGATCGACATCATCCGTTATGACGAGGACCCGAAGGCGGCCCTGATCCGCGAGGACTGGAGCAAGGACCACCCGCGCGCCCTCACCGAGGCCGATTACATCACCCCGGCGCAAGGCGCGGGCGAGCTGACAGAGGTGCAGGCCGAGGCGATCCTCAACATGCGCCTGCGGTCTTTGCGCAAGCTGGAAGAGATCGAACTGACCCGCGAGCGCGACGCCCTGCGCGAGGAGCGCGCCGGGCTGGTGGACCTGCTGGCCTCCGAAGAACTCCAGTGGTCCCGCATCTCCGAGCAGCTGAAGGAAACCAAGAAACAGTTCGGCAAGGATTACGAAGGCGGCGCCCGCCGCACGCTGTTCGCCGAAGCAGGCGAGGCCGAAGACGTGCCGCTTGAGGCGATGATCGACCGCGAGCCGATCACCGTGGTCTGCTCCCAGATGGGCTGGATCCGCGCCATGACCGGCCATATCGACCTCAGCCGCGAGCTGAAGTTCAAGGACGGCGACGCCCCGCGCTTCATCTTCCACGCGGAAACCACCGACAAGCTCTTGGTGTTCGGTTCCAACGGCCGCTTCTACACCCTGTCGGCGGCCAACCTGCCGGGCGGCCGCGGCATGGGCGAACCGCTGCGCCTGATCGTCGACCTGCCGAACGAGGCGGAGATCGTCGACCTGCTCATCCACAACCCGGAAGGCCGCCTGCTGGTCGCCTCGGATGCGGGCAACGGCTTCATCTGCGCCGAGAAAGAAATCGTCGCCCAGACCCGCAGCGGCAAACAGGTGCTGAACGTCAAGGACGACGAGCGCGCCAAGGTCTGTATCCCGGTGGAGGGCGACCACGTCGCCGTGGTCTCCGAGAACGGCAAATTCCTGGTCTTCGCGGTCGAGGAGATGCCCGAGCTGACCCGCGGCAAGGGCGTGCGCCTGCAGAAATACAACATGGCCCGCGGCAAACAGGGCTCGCTGGAGCTGGACGGCGGTCTCAGCGACATCACCACCTTCAACTGGGATGACGGGCTCAAGTGGGAAATGGGCGGCGGCAAGACCCGCCACGCGGCCGACCTCGGCGAATGGCTAGGCAAGCGCGCCAGCGTCGGCAAGCGTCCGCCGCACGGCTTCCCGCGGAGCTACAAGTTCAAATAGGCAGCGGATTTTCCTGCCAGCCTGTGCCCCCCGCGCCACCCGCGCGGGGGTTCCTGTTCAGGGGCCTTTACCCGCGGCGGCGCGCGGCGCTATCACGGCGGGGCCGAATACCTACAGAGGACGCCTCATGATCCGCATTTCTGCCCTGCTTGCCGCCCTGGCGCTGCTCACTGCCTGCGGTGAAACCCGGCTGGACGAAGCGCCCGAGGATCTGGGGGCGTTCCAGGCCCGGGTCACTCATGTCTACACCGAAAAGGCGCTGCAATGGCCGCTGTCGCGCAACGCCGACCACAGCGAATGGACCGCCCCGATCGAGACTGCGCTCAACACCCGGCTGCGGCGCTACGCAGGCACCCAGCAATACGATGTGGCGGTGACGCTCGAAGGCTTCATGCTGGCACCGCCCGGCGTGCCGGTGCTGTTCTCTCCCAAAAGCGCGGTGGTGGTGAACGTGTTTGTCTACGACGTGGCGAACAAGAAATTCCTCGCCAAGAAGCACCAGATGGAAATCTTCGAAAGCACCACCGGCGAAAGCGCGGTGCTGGGATCGGGCCATGCCCGCACCAAGGAACAGCAGATTCAAGGGCTGGCGGTCAATATCGCCGACAAGGTCGAGGAATGGATGGCCGAAAACCACAAGGAGCAGGGCTGGTTCGCACCGCGCCCCGCGGCGGGCGCTGCAAGCGCGGCAGCAGCGGCTGCGGCGGAGCCGGTTCCGGCTGGCTGAGCCCGGTGATTTCCGCTTCTGTCAAGCAGGAACGGGTTGATTTTTGCGCGCAAACCAAATAATCCGCCCGCGCAGAGGAAACCGGGTCAACGCTGACCCCTCATTTCAAAAGGCGCCCAAGGCATGGCTAAGGAAAAGTTTGAACGTAATAAACCGCACGTCAACATCGGCACCATCGGCCACGTTGACCACGGCAAGACCACGCTGACCGCAGCGATCACCAAATACTTTGGTGACTTCAAAGCCTACGACCAGATCGACGGCGCACCGGAAGAAAAAGCCCGCGGCATCACCATCTCGACCGCGCACGTCGAGTATGAGACCGAAGCGCGCCACTATGCGCACGTCGACTGCCCCGGCCACGCCGACTACGTCAAGAACATGATCACCGGCGCGGCCCAGATGGACGGCGCGATCCTGGTTGTGAACGCAGCCGACGGCCCGATGCCGCAGACCCGCGAGCATATCCTGCTGGGCCGCCAGGTTG
>NZ_CYSR01000027.1 GCF_001458395.1 Leisingera aquaemixtae
TGATCTGCTGAATGATCGCGTCCTGCCATTCCACGATGAACACGACCTGCCGGTGCTGCGGATCATGACGGACCGGGGCACGGAATACTGCGGCCGGGCCGACAAGCACGACTACCAGCTCTTCCTGGCCATCAATGACATCGACCACACCAAGACCAAGGTGAAATCGCCCCAGACCAACGGCATCTGCGAGCGGTTCCACAAGACCATTTTGCAGGAGTTCTATCAGGTCGCGTTCCGCAAAAAGCTCTACGACAGCATCGGTGCGCTGCAAACGGACCTCGACGAATGGCTGCATAACTACAACCACCAACGCACTCATCAGGGCAAAATGTGTTGCGGCAGAACGCCGTTCCAGACCATGATTGAAGGCAAGCAGATCTGGAAGGAAAAGTTCGTGAACTGAACTTGGCCTGACAGACGCCGCCGGAAAAACGGCCAACTGTCAGATCACATCTGAACCACTACAGTATATGCGCCGCGCAACTTCACGATAATCGTACCCCAAACGCCCAAACTTATGAAATGATGATGCTGGAAACGACCGAAAACTCACTGTCCCTCTACCTGTATATGTCGTATCCGCTCCAGACCGGCCGGCATTGCCGCTTAGCGCTGCCTCAATATCCACTTTTGTCATCTCACGCCCGATTACAGCAGCCCGATTACGTGCCTTCAGGTCGTTTAACAGGTACATTGACCCCACCTCCTTTGACCAATGAGGTTTCACAATGAGAGTATGCATCGAACGTAGCCCACATTCGACTAAATGCTGGATCAGCCTCAGTTCACCATCATTGATACCGAAGGATAGCCTGCCACCTCGATCCATCGGAAATTTGTGCTTGATTTCGAAATGCCAGAGCTGGTTTTCACTGAGGAAAACGCGATCAACATTCCAGACGTGACGAAACCAAGGCTGAATCCCCCAATTCAAGAAAATCCGCGAGAGCACAACATTTACACCCAGCTCCGACCCATGCCGCTCGGAAAGATAGCCCCAGAAACTCTGATTAATCCGGTTGCGATCTCGTACCTCGTTCTGGATCTTCGAAAATGAGCTGCCGGTCCGGCGTCCGGTGACGCTTGTCACTTCTTGCAAGGGAAGTTTTTCCCCGCGGAGCTCTCCATCAATGCATTTAATAGCAACGAACTCACCTTCGAGAAATTCGACAAACCACACAGGCATGCGAGAGTTTAGCGCTTGAAGATATCGGCCCAACCCATTGCCACGACTGCGCGCCCATACAAAAGCAGCAACACCTGCGTTCTGACCTGGAAGGCTCACCACTGCGGTGTCTACATCGACCAATTGAAACGTTTGACCTGTTTCCTCAGTCAAGGACAAGAGATATTGATCGAAGCAACTTTCGAAAACCAAGCCTTCGATGAGCTGGTGTTTATCCTCAGATAGAATGCGGGCGCATGTACCGTGATCTCTGAGGTCCAGGTCCTTCAATAAGCCAAATGGTGTCTGCATAAGTCTGTCTTGGGTACGCCGCTCACAAAGTATCAGCAGATATTTCATGGCAAAATCAGGGACGCAACCCAAGGCTGTTCTATGTTATTGACGAAATCACTGACAATCGGCGTGGAGCTTTGGCTCTGAAGCAGATTTGGTGCAGACCAATATGCCAAGGGCCATATTTCGGAGGGCTTTGGATGAGGTTGCCGATGGCGTCACAGTTTTAACGGCGAGATTTCCTGCCGACAGGTCTCAAGGCCAATCGGCCGAGGTTGTCGGGAGCACGGTCCGGATCCACTCCCATACCGCCAAAGCCGCGTCGCTGTGCCGCGCTGCGGCACGGTTTACGCCACGTTCACAGCAGGTACCGTCGCCGACCTGCCGATCTTCCTGCGCATGGCCGGAAGGTGGAACTGGTCCCGTGATGCCCGCGGGCCGTAGGCCGCCGCTTCGAGGCCGCGTTCCTAAATCTTGCGCACTGTCTTGCGGTCACAGCCAATTTTCCGCGCAATCGCGGAATTTCTGAGACCCTGTTTCTTCAGATCATGGATCAAAACGATCTCCCTCAGCCCCACTACCTGCCTGCCCCTGTCACTCTCTGTTTGGAGCATCATGCCCCGCCGCTCATGGCTGGGGATTTTTCAAACGGCGGATTTTGGGGAGATTACGTCCGGCGATTACAGTGCATGGCCGTCCGGGAAACCGGACGGCAGCCAAAGCCAAGGGTGCTCAGCTTCAATCGAGCAAACTCTTGAAGAAAGACAGCGGCCCGGCGCTCAACAAGCTGCGGTCAAGAAAGCCGTTCCAAGCTTCGCAACTGGTCTCTGGTAAGAACACGCAATTGTGACAGGCCGCGTGGTTTCCGTTCGAGCCACTCCGCGCCACCCCCTCGGAACAGAGCGGATCAGCGGAGCAGAGCTCATGGTCAGCCAGCGCCTGCAATACCAGTTGTTCCATCCTCGCCGGTCGTGCCTGCCGTGAAAGCCCGCCCATCGTTCCGTCTGCGTCTGGCGTCGAGGTGTAGATTAGAAGTCCCGCCATGTCCGGCCCGACATACAGGCGTTCACGCAATGCACTTGAAGAATAGCCGCTGTCGAGTGACAGGCGCGCGATGAGTGCATGCGCCAGGGTGTGGACCAGCATGTATCGCGCGTTGAGTTGGGACGGCGCACCATCCGCCTGCTTCCCCTCGGCTCGAGCCGTGTCCATGTGTGTTTGAATGAGCCGCTGAAGGTGCTCGACCACATCCGGCCGCCCCTCCCAGTTGGCAATGGCCTCGAGGTTCAGCGAGAGGAACACGCCTTCACCATGCATCGTAACCGCCGGCAACCATGACAGGTCAGACCGGGACAGCGGTACCGCATCCGGGTTGCCGCCAACCTGCGCCTTCAGCCTCGTGAACCCCGTCAAGGCCCGCACTTCCCGCAAGCGTTCTACCGAAGAAATCCAGGAAATCATTTCTGAGAATACGTCGGGCACAGGTTGTTGACGGTTCAGCAGGGTCAGCGCGTTTTCGTCGGAAGATGACGTGTCAGTCAGCAGCATCCGGAACTCGTCGCTTCGAAGGTTCTCTTCGGTCCCCAAATTGTCTTTCTTCATCTCCTTGAAACGACGGGCGATTTCCTCTGCACTCTCGGTGCCGTCCCAATTCGGCAGGACCTTCTTCTTGATGAAGGCGATCATCATGTCCTCGTCATCAAGGAAATCGAGCATGTCGATAAAGTCCGTGATCTTTTCCCTGAAGGGCACCTTCCAGTCCGGAAGAGTGATCGCGCTCTGCTCGATCGAGAAGTAGACATTGCTTGCGCCCCGCTGAGTGATTCGCGGCGCGGCCTCGCATCCAGTCTCGCGAACGCCAAACCACGGCCTGCCGCCTCGACACGCATGGTTCGGAATACCCTTGGGCGAGAATGCCTCAGCCATGGAACGCCCCGCACCGCAGGACTTGCAGGTCAGCAGCAGTCCGCCAATGCCGGCGCCGACCGTCTTCAACGCCAAGACTGGCTGGGAACATCCGGTCTCGTGCGTCAGCCACGACGTCCAGGGGAAATCGTCGAGGTGGCCATTCTCGCAAATCGTGACGAAACGGACAGGCACTACCGCAGGTTTGCCACGGCATTGGCCGCAATGCAGGCTGTCGCCGTTCCGCGAGGGTGACCATTGCCCGGAACGGTTGATGACATGGCACCTGGGACAGGAGAGCCAGTCGGGAAAGCGTTCGATCGGAAGCACACGGTCTTTGGTCTGTCCGTCCTTAAGGTAGGTTCCGACTGGGGGTGCCCTGAAATGATCGACGCCCAAAAACGCCTCGAGGCGTGGTTCCCGAACGATATCCTGCTTGTAGCCGCCTTTTGTGTAGGCCTCCCAGGCTTCCAGGCCTTGCATGACCCCTGAAAGCAGTGCTCCGCTTCCGGGCAACCGGAAGTCGACAATTGCCCCCGGACCGAAAGTCGAGATGATCTGGCTGCGGCGGATGCTGCCGACATTCTTGCTCATTGGATTTCCTCAGCCTCCGACGACGCAATTTCCTTGATGACGAAGCCTGTTGATGGCTCGACTGCGCGCAACGTTCCCGGAGTGGCCCGTGCGAGCCCCTTGGTGAATCCGGATGCATTCGATGTCGCCTGTGCGTCAGCCGAGACCAGCAGAGCGTTGTCCGACCAGTTGTCCCAGTATTTCGGCAGCGATCCGCGACGCAACCAAAGTTCCAAGAATTTATCGAGTTCATGGCGGGCGGCGGCGGCTTCACCCGGGTCTACGTTGGATATCCGCTGACATATCATCTCGATCAGTGCTTTGAGTTCGGCCTTGTGTTTCGCCGCGGCCGACGGTGTGTCCAGCATGCCTGGCACCAAGTGCCGCGCCATGGCAACGAAGGGAGCATGGAGCGCCTTGTCGCGCGCCCTCGGTGCGAAGGGAGTTACCCCCGTCGCTTCTACATCCCGATAGAGGGCACCATGCCAGGTCGGGAAGGTCTCATAGCGGCTTCGGTCGCGGGACTTGCTTGCGTTGTAGAGCGTCACGACCAGCCCAGGCACCTTTCCGCGCCCGACACGGCTCGTCGCCTGGATGTATTCTGCGATGGTCTTTGGCTGACCGTTCACCAGCATTAAGCCCAGACGCCCGACGTCGAGACCGACCGAGATCATGTTTGACGCGAGTACGACATCAGCCGCCTCGCCGCTGTCTCGGGTTGCATCCAGTTCCAAGAGCTTTTCACGGATCTCGTCAGACTTGACCCGACTCGTCAGTTCGGTCGGCGGATGAAGGTGGCGGGGCTCTTCGTCACGCCGTGCCGAAACCAGTTCGAGGCCGTGTGTGACGTCGTCCTGCATTATAATCGACGCACTGCCGAGTTCGCGCAATGAGTTGAAGTAGCCGACGAGGGTCCAGTAGTGATCCTCCTCCACGCTGGAGAATGAAGGATCGGCAGCCGCCTGGAGGAGCGACGACGCGATGGCCTGATAGATGTAGCTGCCGGTGCGGCCCGCCGTGGTAATGCCCAAGTACAGCCGAGCGGGGCTGTCCTCTTCGACACAGGCAAAGCCTGAATTGGAATGATGCAATCCTGGTGGTGGAAATTGCATGACAGTGCGGTCGAACAGGTTCAGTACCTGATCCGCCGCGCGCCGGATCGTGGCCGTTGAGCCAATGACCTTTGGCCGTCGGTCGTCTCTGGTACACATTGCGTCGATGGCCGTCTCAAACAGGCCCGCCATGCTGCCCAAGGGGCCGGAGATGAGGTGCAGTTCATCTTGGATAATGAGGTCAGGCGGCAGGCGCCCAGCGTCACCAAGTCCGAAGAGACGACCGGTTTCTTTCTTCGTCACGATTTGGACGAACTTGTCTGCTGTTCCCAGAAGCAGCGTCGGAAGCTCGCGGTAGATGTCCTCGTCGACAGTCCAGAACGGAAGGTGATCGCGCGCCTGGCCCGATCTGCATGTGGTGTCGCGACAGCATGCATGGATCCGGTCGCCGCTTTCAGCTATGTTCCAGTCCAACTGTGACCCACAGTCCGGACAATGTTCGATCTGTGCCGGGGAGCCGGTTTTTTTCGACTCAATTACCTTGTTCGGTGTCGTGTCCCTGCCGACCCAGAGGCCGATGGAGATGGGCGCACCTTGCGCGAGTGACGGTGGAATGCTGATACCGGGGCAGTCACAGTCGCCTGTCCGCAACAAATCGCAGGCGAGGATCATTGCTGCAGCCCGCTGGAACTGCTGTGCCGTCAACAGCCGCAACGTGTAACGCATCAACACGGTTACGCCATCCGTTTCCTTTGCGCCCTGCTGGCGACGAAGGAAAATTGTGTAGGCGGTCAACAGAAGATAGGCTTCTGTCTTGCCACCTCCGGTGGGGAACCAAAGAAGGTCCATCACACCTCGTTCCGGGTGATCCCTATCTCCTGTAGATGCCATGCAAAGAAGGACGAAGGCCATCTGAAACGGCCGCCATACCAGCGGAGAAACTTGGGAGTCCCGTTTCCGCTTCCATTCGTTCTGCTGCCACAGTGCGCGATTGGCGAGACGGAATGCGAGCATCTCTGGCCCATCTTTCTTGAGGAGATCGACGCCCCCTCGCATCCTCTTGAGCACGTTCCGACACTCATCCATATGTCGGCTCGCCGTTTTCTGAAACGTTGATAGCAGTGTGCCCACCTCGGGCTCACGGGCCGAAATCCAGTCGTCGTAACATGCGCAGAGCTCTTCGAGCGCAGCACATACATCAGCAGCGGGCGCAACGGACAGCCACTCGGACCCCAAGGCTCCCTCCAGCTTCGTCGCAACGAGCTTTGCAAAGTAGGTTGGATCTCCCTCCAGGCCGGGCGACCTGACCAGCGTTGACGGCAGCCACTCGGTCGAGAGCCTTACCGTTCCATCCGGAAGATTTTCGCTTCGGATAGAGCACGTGTGTCCAGCACCATAGTCCGGCGCATCGCGATACAGCAGTGCCGCTGTGGCGCGGTCTTCGTCGGGCACCCGCTGCAACGGATCCGGGCGTGGAACGATAGCGGCAAAATCCGGATCGGCTTCGACGCTAAACCCGACCTGATGCAGGTTTCCAACATCCCGAAATCCGCGCTCAGGTATGTCTGGCATCACGTTCTGGTTCAGAAGGATAATCGTTACAAGGTACAGGTCGCCATGCCTGCGAGCGCGCAGCCAGAGAGCCAAATCCGGGATGTCAGGGACATCGTATTTACCGTCCCTGTCGCCAGGAAGTTCGATGGACATCAGTGCCGTCAGGGGCTTTCGTGTCCAGTCAAGACGCGGCCGACCATCTTCGGATTCGGCACGTGGACTGGCCTCGTACCGGGATGCCGAGATGTCCAGGCTTAGCAGGACATTTTCGCCATCGTTGGGGCGCACCGCGAATGACAGTCCAGCCGAGCTTGGGCGAAACGTGTCCGGCGGCACGCGGGAACCAGCATCATCTTCCTCATCAGATGCAAATACCGCGCCCTCCGTCTCATCTGCCCTATGGGGGCTTTTCTGGGCAAAGAGGATGCCGGTCATGTAGATTTCTGACGGGCTGTCATGCAGGATCTCGTTTACGGAAAGAGGTCCCATCAGATCCTGTCTGAGGCGCTCGACCATACGCTGGCGTGCAGCGTCTGCGACGTTACCTGTCATTTTCAATTCCCTCATTTCCAATGCTTCGCGCAACGCCCTGAAGCACCGGCAGCAAAGCCACCGCATTGATTCTGCCGTCGCTCCGACGGTCAACAACCGTTGATGCCCCGACAACCCGAATGGTGCCAGAAGCGATACCTCCCCTCGTGGCTTCGATATGATCGAGGCCATCAGCCAGCGTTCCTTGCACCTCGGCCAAAGGCTCTCCACCTTCGGAGACGAGATGCCAAGGCGCGCCCTCGGTAAGCGCAGCCCTCCGGAACGAGCAGCTCGGTTGCCGGAATGCTGCTTCCCAGACAGACAGGGCCGGTGCGACCCCGGAAAGAGGGCGTAAACCCTCCGTGCCGGACAAAAGAAGGCCTCCAGAACTGCCGCGCAACCATCGGCTGCCGTTCCGCCCGGGCCGAACAATGGCTGATTGCGCTCTGCCAAGATAAAGGTTCGTTGACGCCCTTGTCGCACCTACGAATAGAACCCGGGCTTCCTCCTGCCAGTCGACATCGTCACCAGATGGAACAGGTGGCAGCATGAGGAGGACGTTTGACGCCTCTCGGCCTTTCGCACCGTGGATCGAACCCAGCAACGGACCTGCGGTGCCGACATGATCACATGTATGTTCCACCGGTTTCCGATCAATTGTTTCGCCGATGTCCTGTAGGCGCGTCGCAGGTCCATTCCCGAGGGCTTGGAGGTCGGAGAGCACGTCCTCTTCGGACAGCTCGAAAGGCGCAGGGTGAAGGCTTGCAAGTCGCCGTCGCACATGCTCGAGACGAACTGTCGAGCCGGGAGCAAGTCCAGCACAGATCGCGCCCAACAGAGGATTGCAAACCGTGGTCTGGCCAGAAAGTTTCAGGCGATGCGTACGGGCGGCCCGCGTCAACCGAACTGAAGCTGCCTCTGTTGCGGCGCGTCCCCGAAATAGGATCAGGCTGTCATCCCGCCACGGGAACACCGGCCCGGTCAGGCTCACGTTCGGGTCCGTCGCCACATCCTCGAGCATGTCCCGGAGTTCGAGGTAAGTCGAACGCGGGTCACCTCCGGCCTCAAGCAAAGCCCGGGCATACCCAAAGAACTGTCGCAAGGCGGCCGACCTTGTCCGATGGTTCGCGGTCAATTGGCGGCCTTCCCAACCGCGTCCATCCCGAAGGTCGGCGTGAAGGGATCCTCCGCCCTCTTTGTCACCCGCCCACGATCCGTAGATTGCCTGTGCACTGTCGCCCAGTATAGTGACGCCGACGCTCGCAGGTAGGGCGTCGATCATGGCGTGGCAGAACATCCGCCGTTCGCCGACGATATCCTGCGCCTCGTCAATCACCAGATGCGCTATGTGCGACAGCTGATCCAGCATGGCCTGCTCACCTTCAGCGATCGACTTGCGCGCGGTGCGGATGATCCGCTCATGTCCGCCGGGAGGGGCATCGCCGAGTGTCGTCACAAGGTTCCACGCCAGCGAGTCGATGGTCCCGCACATGACGCCGCCCGAGTAGGTATGTTCGCCCAAGGTGTCTGATATACGACGACCCACCTCTTCCGCTGCGACCCGGGTGAACGTGATGATTCGGATACGTGCGGGAGAAAGCCCCTGCTGCACAAGATGGATGACGCGTTCGGTGGCCGTGTGTGTCTTGCCGCTGCCGGGCCCCGCTGTGACGATCTGCCGAGCGCTTGCGGGGCGCTCGATGACGGCTGACTGCGACAAATCGGCGGCATTTTCCTCTGCCCGAGGCCGAGGAAAATGCTCGCGCAACCAGGTTGATGCGTTCTCAGGGACCGGCTGGCCAGGCACGACGCCAGCCAGACACAGTACGCGTGTTACTGCATCAGAGGGCCCAGCATCCAAGGACCAGACACACGTATCCAGAATCTGCCATAGACCGGCAACATCAGCATCGGAAAGTTGCCCGACCAAATCGAAGAAACTGACTGCATCGGTCGGAACCAGATCCGTTTCGCGTAATAGTCCATGAGGCTCGCCTTGCGACGGATCGCCACCCAGTAGGATGCATCGGTCCCCTTTGCACAGTACCGACACCGCTCGCCGTTTGACGAGGACCCTGTCACCGTAGGACCGGCCGGAACCGAGATCGCCACACTTCACCAGCGCGGATACGACAACTTCGGCCTGCCGCTTTGCTTCTGTTTCAGCCATTCCGTCGGCAACGGCAGCGGCGCTCAGACCTGTGATTGCCCGCGATGCAGCCACGGCGCCCAGATCAAAAAGATCCCTGCGCAACTGTGCCGCGAGTTTCTGTCCCAGGGCGAGAGTGTACAAGGTATCGGCATCGGTATTTTGCATTCCGCGTTCTACTCGACCTAAAGTAATGACACGCCTATTGAAAAGTGCCTCGAACCGCTCCAATCATGTGCCATATTATTGGCGTCTGCGTGACGAAATGAAAAGATGAATGACTTGATCGCCGGTGAAAATCTGCTGGCGCAGATTTTTTCAGATCTGTCCCGGCAACGGGACGGTAGAAATATCTACCTGATAGAGCACGGGCTTGACCGCGACAAAATCGAGGAATTGCTATACCTTGTCGGCCTTAGGGCCGGGCTGCACCAATTCACGAAACAGGCCTGGCAAGACTTCCCACTGTCGCTATGTGTGACCGTGACCGAAATTGGCTATGAATACAGGGGAACCGGAACTGACTTCTGGCCAATGATTGAATCAGCAATCAATGTCGAAATCCCAATCCCACAACGTGGTGTGATCTCCGATTTGTTCCGGGACTGCGCCAGACGCTTCGGAACAGTGCGACCACTTGACGATGCGTGGTCCTCGGTCTTCCCACACATTGCATGGCCGATCCGCAATGCCATGGTTCCCCGTGAAGTCCACGGCCCCTTGGCACGCCTTGTCAGGGAATTCCTGAGCCAGACCCGAAGCATGAGCGTGACCCGGACCATGCTGCCTGGCCTTTGGGAACTCGCGCGCGGCTTCGATTCCCGACGACTTGAGTCCTGGCTCCAGGATGATGACCTTGCGCTCGCGGTGATCGGCCATCTCGTCACTGGACGGGCGGGCGACCTGAGCATGGAACCCGGTTTCATGCAGCGTCTCAGTGAAGACCTCCGCTCCGAGAGCGAAGTTAGACGCCTCGAACGCGCCATTAAAGCTCGGCGGCTTGCCCGGTATCAGGGGCTGGGAAACCTTCCCAAGGCAACCTACGAGCTTCTGCTTGATGAGGCTGAAGCATACGGTCTGGCCGTCAGGGGGCCGTGCCTCACCCCCGCAGAAATCGAAGCCGTCAGGTCCGAGCTCGATACTCCATTGTCTAATTTAACCGTAACCGTCGGAGCGAGATCCACGACACTCGAGCGTTTCCTCAGTGGCGATGCCGTCTTCATCGGGCGGCCCATTAGCGAGGTTCCTCAACCGCAAGTCACCGGAATTGATGAGCCCGAATGGTTGGAAGCCGTCATCGTTCCTGCTCAAGGTCTGCTCTTCCGAGATGAAGGTGACGACGGGTACCAGACGCAACTCAGACCCACTGACAGGGTGACTTCGGGATTGTCATTCTACGAACTGGTTCTTGAAGGGCTAACCTCCAATGAATGGGGAGACGGGCTGTACCATTTTGTGAGCGGAACTCCGGAGGGCGATGACGTGCTGGCCAGGCATGGGATCCATGTCAAAGCCGAGCCTCTTATTGATTTTCTCGGAGGCCTGACCCTACAAAATGACGCAGCCACCGTGAGTCAGGCTTTTGGACGCCCGGTTCAGGCGCGGACCAGGATCCCAGTTGCGATCATCGCAGAGCGCCTTGACCAGTCGGAGAGCATTGAGTTCCGGCTTGATGACGACCGTTGGCACACATTGCCGATGACAGAGGGGATCTGGACCCTATCCCCAATCGACACCTCGAAGGCCCCACCAATCGATCTTGTGTTCCGCGATATCGAGCCACCAGCCCCCGTGACCCTGTCTCTTCAACCGAATGGCATTGGCCTTTTGGAAATCGCGCGCGGAGCTGGTGTGCTGCATCTCTCGACGCCGATCACATTACACGATGTCGACATTGACATCATGCTGGAATCCAGTGACGGCCAATCCAAAACTGTGCGCATCCGCACACCGGGCTCGCCCACGAGGATCACATTTGACCAACCCGAGTTCTCCGAATTCCGGTCCGCGGCACGTCTTTGGACCGGAGGTGGAATGCATGCCCGTCTGCGGGTCCATGCAGAAGAGCTGGACGCCCGATCTTGGATCTTGGCGGCACCGGAGCCGGAATGGAAGTATGATCGCCGAAGCAGAAAGTGGATAAGGGAAGGCCAGGAACCGGTGGAATCGCTGGTCTGCGATCCCGTGACATCGTGTACCACTTTTCTGCTAAGCAGTCCGTTCTCCACCAATCTGTCGTCGGGATATGGGCTCCTACGCCCGACCGCATCGAGCGATGCTGCGTTGCGAAGTTGCGTGCTGGAAGAGCCGGAAGCGGGCACGATCCTTGAAGGACTGCCCCATTGTGTTGGAGATCAAATTCTTCGCCTCGCGGAAACCCAGGATGATGCCTGCGGCTTGACCAACGGGTTTGAAGCTTATCTCAGTTGGAGCCTCGCCAAGGCTAAAACCGCGATTGGCGAAAGCCTCAGATCGAACGCCTGCCGATGCCTTGAGGATCGGCTGGTCGCCGCGCTCTGCGGTGATCTCTGGATAAACACGGAAAAATCCTGTCGCGGCCTGGGAACCGGTTTCCACCGGCGGTTGGTCGCAGAAGCCTTGAGGGCAGGTCTCGCTTGTGACACCACCGCTTTCTCGCCGCTGAACGAGGATGAGAAGCTTGAGTTGACCGGCTTTCTGGAGGACGGCTTTCGACGCGCTTTGCCCGCACCAGATCTCATCGTCATTCCCGACGGCGAGATGTGGCCGGAAATGGACGATGCGGTTATTGACGCGTGGGAGCGGCTTTCGAAGAAGGCTACATCCAACGGCACTTCGGAGCTCGAATTCGACGCAGGTAACGCCGATGGAAGCTGGCAGAAAGTCGTGGTCCGCGCCCGTGATGCGGCCCGCCTTCCTGAGTTGACCGCGCTCCTGCTACCATCAAAGCGCGCTGCCAACCTCGAAAGGGTTCTGTATGAAAGCAGCCACCTGGACGATCTGATCGCCGCCCTTGTTTCCAGCCACGCAGACGCTCAGTCCCGCAGCGGTCGGTGGATTGCCCCTGCTGACCTGCGCGCCCTGTTGTATCTGTTCCTTGCCCCGGAACGCGTCATGGATGACCCAGAATGGCGGGGCAGATTGCTGCGTTTCGGGGCGGACCGTTTCACTGCACGCGCCGTGCGATATACAGCCCTGCGCTACCGTGCGATGGCGAGAAATGGCCTTTCATGAACACCCTTCATCTCACACAATCGGGTTTTCACGCCCTTGAGCGCTTGGTCGCAGCCGAATCTTGGGAGATGGGTGGAGCCCTTGGCGTCGCGGCTGACCCCTATCCGCATCAGATAGAAAACCTGCGCCGCATCCTTGCTGATACGGAAATCCGCCACCTGCTTGCTGATGAGGTAGGCATGGGCAAGACAGTGCAGGCATTGATGGTCCTGAACGTCCTGCGACGGCGCGATCCGTCGCTGAGGGTAGCAGTCGTCGCTCCGGAGCGGATCTGCTATCAGTGGCAGGTCGAACTGTCAGCTCGTGGACACATCGCAGCCCGCATTCTTTCAGACGCAGATGAAGCCGAGGAACACCCGGATGGCGAAGGCCACGTCCATCTGATCAAGGCTGACATGATCCGCAGACAACCGGCACGCCCTTCGCCGGAAGACTATGACATGCTGATCGTGGACGAGATCCACGCCATGAACCTTGACGACGCAGCTTTCCTTTCCAGCCTTTGCCGTGAGCGCCGTGATGCTCCTCGGTTCAGGCATGTGCTTTTGTTGACTGCAACGCCGCGACTTGGAAATCCTTCTTGGGCGCGTGCTGTCATCGGCGCCATCGAACCCGAACGCACAGAAATCGCCAGTATTCTCGGCCTCGAACCCCTCGACTTTCTTGCTGAAGACGCCGCTGCGGCGCAGGAACGTGTGTTGGACGGAACCCTTTCGGCTGAGGCGTACAAGACGGCGTTCGCGGGAGATCGCCGAATCCTGCGCCAGACACGCACCCAATGGCCGGGCATTGCGCCGTTGAGAAAGGTGCACACTGTCCGAACCGCGCCTTCCGATGCCGAGATGCCGAAGATCTTGCTGCAAAACGCAGTCTGTCGCGACGGTCGGGACAACCCTCTCGAGTCAGCACCATGGCTGCAGTGCCGTCAGATGTTCCGCGCTGCATCCAGTTTGCGCGACGTGCTGCGCCACCGGACGTTCTCGGCGCATTCGGAGCTGCGCGACGAGGTGGAAACGACCCTTTCTCGCAATCCCGGCAATGCGCTGTTTGATGATCTCTGCGATGTATTGCTTGGCTTCTGGCGCAGGGACCCTGAGCGGCGTATCATCATTGTCGCAGGAGACACGCCAACCGTGGATATGCTGGAACGGCGCCTGACCGACATGTTCCCGCACCTTTCAGACGACGGCTTCGCGACCATGCGCGGTCGCCACAACACGGATATGGTGGACGTTGTGGGGGCAATTCAGAGCCAGGCGACGGTGCTGATCATGGAGGAGTTCGTCGAAGCGGGTCTCAACCTGCACAACTTTGCCGCCGACATGATCTTCTTCAATCTTCCATGGCAGGCAGCGCGGATCGACCAACTCATCGGCCGTCTCGACCGGCTGCGTTCCGGCGGGCTCAGCGCCTACTTGAAGTGTCGGAGCGTGGGCACCATCGGTATATGGCGGATGGTCGTCGCCGGCTCGGCAGATGAAAGGGTACTCGAGGCGCTCGACCTCCTTGACGTCTTCGAACATCCCTTACCTTACCTCGATGAAGCGCTGTCCCAACGCATCGACAGGATCATCGCTGATGCGGCGGCGGGACGGGCTGACTTCAGGGAGGCTGCTGTTGCACTGAAAGAGGAGCTTTCCTTCGGTCTGAAGGCGTCGGCAGTAAGTGCTCCCTTGGTCGAACCAGAGGGCGAAGATGAAATCACCAAGATCGTAGACAGCATTCGTGCTGCGGAGCATGCGGGGAATGCTTGGCTGCGCCTCCTGCACGCGAGTGGTGCGTTGAAAGGCGGATTTCCGAAAGCCAACGATGGCGAGCGCGTCGCGACACTATCATTGCCGGAACTCGTGGAAATCTGCCCTTACAACCTTGGTGCAATGACGACGCGGGAAACCGAGGTATTTCGGTGGCGTCGGGACCGACTAGGACGGCCACCAAAAAAGGACGTCATCCTGCCAAGGGATCGGCGGGGCAAACGTGCGCGTTTTTTCTCGACAGGCGATGAATTGCACGACGACCTGGTCCTTCAGGCTTACAATGCGTCCAGAACCCAAACCGTTTCTCCAGTACCTGTTGGTGTCTATTTGTCCGAGGAAGCGTTGGCGGCAAATTTGGTCGGCAAGACGCTGCTCCTCGTTCGCACCGCCTGTAGACCATCGCTGATCCAGGATCGGAAACTCAAGGCCGGCGAAGACAACTCTCCTGCCGTCCGGATAGGACGCGCTGCTGACCGTCGCTGGATGTCCACACTGTTTCCGGACACAGTCAGGACCCGGTGCATTGTGGTCTCTGATGATGGCGAGGTACAAGTCGGTTCGGACAAAATCATTCGGGCCCTCCTGAGCGAAGAGTGCAGACCGACAACGAACCGGCAGATTCAAAAGACTCTTCAGCCGTTCCACGCAGCCCAGAAATTTATCACCGTTCTTGAACGGAAAATGGCGCAAGAGGAGCGCCAGCGCCTTGCCACTTTGCGCGATGCGGCGTTGATCGCGCTTTCGGATAGAAGGCAGATCCTCACGTCCGAAACCGAGACTTACGTTCGATGGAAGCTGCGCAGAATCGAACAGCTGCGGTCACGCAATATTCAGGACCAGCAACAAATCCAGATGAACGAAGGGCAGATTGCCGCTGAACAGCGACGCATGGAAACGCGTATCGCAGGGATGACCGATCGGTTGCGGCTTCTGGAGGACGGAGTACTGCGACACTCGGAGCATCTGTCGCCGGAAACCTTGATGATACTTGTTAGAGTGCTGCCGCAGGACCATCTCGGAAACTGAACACCCAGCCCGAGGCACCGGGGCCGGAGTAGACTTTCCCTGCAACACAGTATGTGGTCAAAGGATCGGCACGATCCCGCGACAGGTCCAGATGGCCGCTTGGCCTTTGGTGAAGCGGAAATGGTTTCCACGCGAGTACCCGTCACAGAACCTGTAGGGTAAGTTGTAGTGGTTCAGATGTGATCTGACAGTTGGCCGTTTTTCCGGCGGCGTCTGTCAGGCCAAGTTCAGTTCACGAACTTTTCCTTCCAGATCTGCTTGCCTTCAATCATGGTCTGGAACGGCGTTCTGCCGCAACACATTTTGCCCTGATGAGTGCGTTGGTGGTTGTAGTTATGCAGCCATTCGTCGAGGTCCGTTTGCAGCGCACCGATGCTGTCGTAGAGCTTTTTGCGGAACGCGACCTGATAGAACTCCTGCAAAATGGTCTTGTGGAACCGCTCGCAGATGCCGTTGGTCTGGGGCGATTTCACCTTGGTCTTGGTGTGGTCGATGTCATTGATGGCCAGGAAGAGCTGGTAGTCGTGCTTGTCGGCCCGGCCGCAGTATTCCGTGCCCCGGTCCGTCATGATCCGCAGCACCGGCAGGTCGTGTTCATCGTGGAATGGCAGGACGCGATCCCCGGCCGCGCAAAGGGCAGGCTGCACGAGAGACCAGTCCTTGAACTTCATTGCGTCACGCAATGCCTGGTTCTCGGCCTTGAGGGCCGCAATTCTTTCATCGATTTCCTGGTCGGACAGGGCTGTCTCTGAATTCTGCTCCTGCAGGATGCGATTGAGATCCTTTCGCAGTATTGCTTTCAGCAGAGCCTCTGCTTCACTCGGCGAAATCTCATTTTGTTTCAGGGCGTCCACGATTTCCGGTTCCTTCTGCTCGTAGACCGCGAGCAGGCTTCCGGCCCGCACCACGGCGTCGAGCGGGAACTCGGTACGTAAAGAGAGACGCAAAAACCGGTTTGATACGCCGCCAGAAATTTTTCGGGGCAGGCGTTTCATGAAATAAAACGTACGGCCGCGGCGCATGAGATAAGGGCCGGCGCGGGTGCGTCCCCGGGCGCGGTATCCGATTTTGGAACTGGAGGGGTGTATCCCACCCTGTATCCCATCGTCAGCAGACTGGGATACACGGCGAGTGCAAGGGAGCGATTTTCCCTTGTTTTCCTGAGTTTTCAGAGAAAGTTGGCTGGGGTGGTAGGATTCGAACCTACGGTACACGGTACCAAAAACCGCTGCCTTACCACTTGGCTACACCCCATCGGTGAGGCGCTGTCTAAAGTTTGTTGCGGGGGCGTGCAAGAGGGTTTTTGAAAAAAAATGCAGTTCTTCTCCAAAGGCCCGCAAATAACCCGCCGGCAGGTCTCTGAAGGACCTTGCAGCCAGAGGGTGCCGGGCAGGAAACGGGAATGAATATAAGGAGTTGCCAGCTCCTATGCGATGGTTTTCGGGGTGTGCTCCGGTCCCGGGAGCGGCGCCATCGGGGGCGGGAAGGGCGGGGTGCGGCCGGAGAAATGCGGCGCCGGCCCCATCATGGGCTGGCGCCGGTCGCGGCCGCCTCAGGAGCCCCAAATGGCCTGATGCGCTTCCTCGCCGCTTTCGAAGATATGCGGCTGCACACTGCGGCTGGCGAGCTCGCCCTGCATCTTCAGGCGCATGAAGGCGCTGGTGGTATAATGAGCGATCGAGGCGCTGTTCCTGTCCAGCGTTTCGCCGACTGAGGCGGCATAGTCGTCCTGCAGATCCTCGGCGATGCGGAAGCCGTTCTGGTTCATCACCATATTCACGTCCCGGCCGCTCCGGGCGAAGGCGTCCTGCAGCACGCGGGCCAGATCCTCGACGTCCTGCTTCTTGCGAACGGTCCAGCCTTCGAGGTTGAGGAACATGGTGTGGCGGGCGGCGTCATAGGTGACGCGTTCGGAAAGGTTGAGGTTCAACAGGTCTTTCATCAGCCCCATAGGCTCCTCCCGGAAGATGCGCGCATCCATCAGGGTGACGTTTTCGATGATCGGCTTGAACTCCATCTGATCCAGAATGTCGCGCTGCAGGTCGATGCCGGGGGCGATCTCGATCAGCTCAAGCCCCTTGGGGGTCAGCTGCAGTACGCAGCGTTCGGTCACGTAAAGCACCGGCTGCGAGCGCTGCGAGGCGTAAGGCCCGGAAAAGGTGATCTGTTCGATCAGCCGCACGAATTTCTTGTTGCGGCCTTCCTGAACGATGCGCAGCTCGCCGTTTTCCACCGCAACCTTCAACCCGCCCGCAGTGAAGGTGCCGGCAAAGACCACGGCGCGGGAGTTCTGCGAGATGTTGATGAAGCCGCCGCAGCCGTTCAGGCGGCCGCCGAAGCGGGAGGCGTTGACGCTGCCCTCGGCGTCGCATTCCGCCATGCCGAGGCAAGTGAGGTCCAGCCCGCCGCCATCGTAGAAATCGAACATCTGGTTCTGGTCGATGATGGCGTCAGCATTGGCGGAGGAGCCGAAGCTGGAGCCGCCTGCCAGCACTCCGCCAACGGCGCCGGCCTCGGTGGTCAGGGTGATGTAGGGGGTGGCCTTTTCCTCGTTGGCCACAGCCGCGACACCGTCGGGCGCACCAACGCCGAGGTTCACGGCACCGTTGGGCGGCAGCTCAAAGGCGGCGCGGCGGGCGATGATCTTGCGCTGGTCCAGCGGCATCTTGGGGATGCCACCCAATGGCACCCGGATTTCGCCGGAGAGCGCCGGATTGTGCTGCACGCCGTAATTCATCCGGTGCATCTCCGGGTCATCGGCGACACAGACGCAGTCCACCAGCAGGCCGGGGATCTTCACGTCCTTGGGTTTGATCGAGCCGTCCTCGACGATGCGCTCCACCTGGGCGATGACGATGCCGCCGTTGTTGTGGGCCGCCATCGCCTGGGCCAGGCAGTCCAGCGTCAGCGCCTCGCGCTCCATGCTGATGTTGCCGGAGCGGTCGGCGCTGGTGCCGCGGATGAAGGCAACGTCGATCTTGGTGGCCTTGTAGAACAGCCAGTCTTCGCCATCGACCTGGACGTATTTGACGATGTCTTCTTCGGTCACCTTGTTGACCTTGCCGCCGCCGTGGCGCGGGTCGACATAGGTGTGCAGTCCGACCTTGGAGAACAGGCCGGGCTGGCCGGCGGCGCAGGCGCGGTAGAGCTGGGAGATCACCCCCTGCGGCAGGTTGTAGCCGCATATCTTGTTTTCCTGCGCGGCCTGGGCGACCTTGGGCATGCGGCCGAAATTGCCGGCGATCACCCGCCGCAGCAGGCCGTCGTGATGCAGTCGCCCGGTGCCCAGCCCCTTGCTGTCGCCGGCGCCGGCGCACATGATCAGGGTCAGGTCGCGGGGGGCGCCCTGGTCCAGAAACCGCTTTTCCAGCGCCGCGTGCAGCATCTCCGGGATGCAGCTTTGCACGAACCCGGTGGTGGTCACGACATCCCCGTCCCGGATCAGCGCCATCGCCTGTTCGGTGGTGGTTGTCTTGTCTTTCATGGCGGCGCGTCCTCCCCGATGCCGGTTGCCGTCCGGTCAGGATCGGTGTCCTGACGGCGGGATGATCGGGAATGTTAGGCCCGCGCGCAGGCGCGCCTGTCCTTCGATTGCGTCAGCGGACCGGGGACCTGCGACATCGGCCGGCGCTGGCTGGCGGAAAGTTTCCGATCGGCGCCTGCAATTTCCGCGCTGGGGGCTTTTTGTATACTGCGGCCGGCTGACGGGCTTAGAAAAAGCTTGCCCCGGCGTCCTGCCAGTCGCTTAGCGTGATACCTTCGAACGTCACGGAGCAGCCGTCCGCGAACGCAAAGACCAGCCCGTCGTCCGTGTCCATCGCCTGTGCGCTCCACGAATGCGGGCCGATGATTTTGGTCCGGTCGACGCCAAGCTCGAAGTCTGTAATCGTGTCCGCGCCTGATTTCCGGGTGTTGAACACGAAGCAGTCCGCGCCCTCACCGCCGGTCAGCACATCATTCCCCTTGCCGCCGGCAAGTGTGTCGTTTCCCGTGCCGGCTTCCAGGATGTCGCGGCCTGATCCGCCCCTCAGAACGTCATTGTGGCTGCCGCCTGACAGGAAGTCGGCTGCGCCGCCGCCCTTCAGCCTGTCCGCGCCGCTGCCGCCGTCCAGGCAATCGCTGCCCCGGTTTCCGGCCAGGATGTCCCTGCCGCCGCCCCCTTGCAGGTCGTCATCACCGGACTTGCCGGAGAGGACATCCGCACCCTTGCGGCCAAAGATGAAATCCTGCCCGGAGCCGCCGCTGAGAACATCATTGCCGGCAGTGCCCGCGATCCTGTCCATTGCGGCAAAGGCATCTTTTTGCAGGTTCTGAACATCCGTATTGCGCAGGATAACGTCTGACAGCGTCGTATCCCAAAGCGCCTTCAGCTCGTCTGCCGGGATGCCGTCGCGGCCCTCGCTCCAGAACGGGTCGCCATCGCGCAGCCGGGTAAATTGATCAATCATGACAAGCGAGAACGTCTGCCCCAGCAGCCCGCTGCCAAAGGCGTCCTCGGCCAGGCCGCCGATCCAGGCGTCCACGAGATCGGTATCGCCATAAGCCTCTTCCAGCTTGGCGGCCAGCACCGCGTCGGAGGTAATGTCAGAGAAGCGTTCCGCGCGCGGCAGGCCCAGAGCCTCGCGCAACTCATTATAGCTGGCCACGCCCATGTCGCGCCCGCGCTGGATGTTCAGCGCCGCCAGATCCAGCCCGCCCGCGCCCGGCGGCCCGAACAGGAAGGAGCGCACGTCCTCCACCACTTGGGTGTCGATGGCTTCGGAAGTCTGGGTGGCCGCCCCGCGCAGGACATTTTCGACCATGCCATTCTGGCTGACCAGATGCGGCTGAAAAAACGCATCGCGCAGCGCCAGCGGGTCCAGCTGGGTGCCGTTTTCGGTGACCCGCTGCAGGTTGGCCGACAGCAGGGTGTGCCCGAGCCGGTAGACGGCGCTGGAGAATTCGATCGCAATCCCCGGGTTCACATCCGGGTCATGGCCCTGGTAGGCGCCAAAGGCATTATCGCCCAGAAGGACCGGCAGAAACTCCTTGAAAGTGATGGCTTGCACCAGCGCTTCGACCCGGGCGCGGGCGGCCTCAAACAGCTGATCATCCGTCAGCGACGGATCCCTGTCCGCCAGTTCCTGGACCAGCCGGTTGTGTTCGCGGGTGAACAGCGTGTGCATCGATGTCAGCGCGACGTTTTCAGCGGCGCGGACATCGCCGGTCAGGAAACCGTCGCCTTCGAGGTTCAGAAACTGGTCCTCGGTCATCTTCAGTTTGCCGCCTTCGCCCCGCATCGCGGCAACCATCTCTGCGGTTGAGCCATAGATCATCGAGGCGTCGATGCAGGCGGTGATCTCATTGAGGAATTCACCGTTGTGCTGTTCCACCCGGGTGAACGGAATGATGGCGTTGCCGGTGCCGAAGGGATCAAAGAATGGATCGCCTGCCGGGACTTCTATATCTGCATGCTCGCCGCTCTCGGTGCCGGTCAGCGACAAGTCATGGTCCAGGAACTGGCCCCAGATCCAAAGAAAGTCTGATGCTCCGGCGGCGTTTGCCGTTTCTCCGGTTTGGGCTGACAGTATGTTGGACAGTTCGCGCGGGTTCAGCCGGTCCGCACCCGCCATTTCGCCATCCGGCCCCAGCCCGCTGCCCGCCAGTCTCAGCAGTTCCGTGCCGGTTGCGCCCCAGTCAGGATGGTCTGGATTTGCGGACGTGCCATCGGAGGGCCGTGCGGCCCCAATCTGTAAACTGGACATGTGATCCCCCAATCACTCGTAAAAAAACACTGTCACCGGAATTGCCGTCGCGCGGCCCGAAAGCGCTGTGCCCCCCGTGCCGCCGAACGCCGATATCCCCCGCACATGCACCCCTGCGGGACTGCAGGTTTCAGGTAGTGCTTCACGATTTCGTGTCAAACCGTGTGATCGCGTGATTGCGCGGCGCTGGCAGGGCAAGGCTGCCAAGGGGCAGCTGCCGCACGGAGCGGGGGAGGGTCAGGCTTGCCTGGCTTGCAGTGCGGCGCTCCCGGCGTCCGGGGTGCCTGTCCATTTGGCGATCTGATCCAGCAGTTCCTGCTTGCGCACGGGTTTGGACAGGAAGCCCACCATGCCCGCCGCGCGGCAGGCGGCCTCATCGGTGCTCAGCACATTGGCGGTCAGGGCCAGGATCGGGCAGGGCGCGCGGCCGTTCTCCTGCTCCCACGCCCGCAGCCGGCGGGTCGCCTCAAGCCCGTCCATCACCGGCATCGACATATCCATAAGCACCAGATCGAACGGCTGCGCCGCAAAGGTCTCGACCGCCTCCTGGCCGTTGCTGCAAATGGTCATCTGGATGCCGGACGGGCCGAGCATCTTCTTCAGAACCAGCTGGTTGGTGCGGTTGTCCTCCGCCACCAGCAGCCGCAGGCGGCTGAACCCTGTGCCCGCTGGCGCGGCTGCCGCAGCCAGCGCAGCCGGGGCAGCAGGCTCTGCGCCGGGCTGCAGCGCCTCTTGCAGCATCCGCAGCAGCACCCTGTTGCGGGCTGGTTTCATCAGCACGTGCAAGGTCCTGCACTGCTTGAGCGCCTGGTAGTCCGAGATCAGCCGGCTGCCGACGCAGAACACCACCGGCAGTTCCCGGCAGCCGGGCAGGCTGTGCAGCCGCTGGCACAGCTGTTTGGCCTGTTCCAGCGGCACGCTGTTTTCCACCAGCACCAGATCCGGCTGCTGTTGCCGGGCGGCCAGCGCTTCCACCTGCTCCAGCAGCTCTGCCGCCCCGGGCGGGACCATCGTGTCCGCCCCCCAGTAGGCCAGCTGGCGCAGCCGCACATCGCGCGAGAACGGCAGATCGGCCACCACGGCAACCCGTTTGCCGGCCAGCGGCCTGGAAGGTGCCGGTGACGGAGCCGCAACCGGCAGCGTCAGGCACACAGTGAAGCAGGAGCCCTTGCCGGCCTGCGAGACCACGTCGATGCGCCCGCCCATGGCCTGCGCCAGCCGCGACGAGATGGCCAGCCCCAGACCGGTGCCCTCAAAGCGCCGGGCGGTGGTGCTTTCGACCTGCTCGAAGGCGTGAAAGATCTGGCCGATGCTGTCTTCGGGGATGCCGACGCCTGTGTCGCGGACGTCGATGCACAGCGGAATGTTGTGGCTGGGATCGTAATTCAGCGTGATGCTGATATGGCCTTCCAGCGTGAATTTGACGGCATTGCCGACCAGGTTCATCAGGATCTGCCGCACCCGGCCGCTGTCGCCGATGAACTCCGGCGGCGTGTGCTCGGGGATGTCGATGCAGATTTCAACGCCCTTGGCGGTGGCGCTCGGCGACATCAGCGTGGCCACATCATAGATCAGATCGCGCAGGTTGAACGGCTGCTGCAGCATCTGCGCCTTGCCGGCCTCCAGCTTGGAAAAGTCGAGAATGTCATTGACGATACGCAGCAGCGCCTCGGAGGAGGCGAGGATCGTGCTGGTGCAGGAGGTCTGCTCCGGGGTCAGCCGGGTTTCGTTCAGCACCTCAGCCATGCCCAGAACGCCGTTGATCGGGGTGCGAATTTCATGGCTCATGGTGGCCAGGAAACGGGACTTCGTCTCCGTTGCGGCCTCTGCGCGGGCCTTTTCCTGCTGCAGACGCTCGGCAATCCGCTTCTTTTCCTGCAGGCTCGCGGCCAGCGTGTCGAGCGCTGCGAATACGGCGCGGATCTCGTCTTCGGCCTTTGGCCGGCCGGATTGCTCGCCGCTGGCCAGCCGCTGCAGCTTGGCGGCGGCCGATTGGATCGCCGCTGAAATGGCGTGGGCCTTGCGCATCGAAAATATCAGCGCCGCGGCCATGATCAGCGCGGTACCGGTCAGCCCGAGCACAAAGATGCGGGACAGCGCCTGGTTGGTTGCCGCCACGGTCTGCTCCGCGTGCGCCGCCGCAAGGGCGGTCACCAGCGCGGCCTGCCGGGTGACGGCTTCGCTGCTCATCATCAGCGCGCTGAGCGTGGGGATCTCTTGGGCCGGTTTGATGCTGAGCAGAACCACTGCCATCTGGCACCATTCCGCCAGCGCCTGGTTCAATGCTTCAGCTTCACCGCGGAGCGGCGCCGGAAGGGGCTGCTGCAGCAGGGCGCTCAGATCGCGGTTGATGACCTGAAGATGCGCCTGGAATTCGGCGGCGACGCCCTCCTGCGGGATCAGCCGGGTCATCGCCAGCACGTCCTGGGCATAGGTTTGGGCGGCAGTGATGCCGGTGCTGACGCTGCTGGTGCGGCGGGTGACTTCCAGGGCGGCCTCCAGCACGGCGTCCTTGCGGCTGGACGCATAGACCGCCATGCCGCCGACCAGCAGCACAGCAAACAGCGCCGCAACCGTAATCACAAGAACCGGCAGGACGATGGATCGCTTGATGATCATGAACGGATGCCTTCAGCCGCGCGCATCAATTGGCCGGCAGGATCGGGGTGGGCACATTGGTTTCATTGTCCGTCAGTGTCTCAAGAAAGGCGATCAGGTCTGCAATGTCGCCCTCGCTGGCGGCAAACCCCTTGATGTCCGTATGCCGCTCAATTCCCGCCGCGCCGCCATCGGCGTAATGGCGGAGGACCGCAGGCAGCGACGGCAGCGAGCCGTCGTGCATATAGGGCGCCCGCAAGGCGATGTTGCGCAGGCCCGGGGTCTTGAAGCGGAAGTACCCGGCGGGATCCTGCGGTGACACGCCGCCGCTGCCCAGGTCCGAGGCAGGCAGGCCGATGTCGTGCATTTTGTTGTCGGTGAACATCCAGCCGGAATGGCAGGAAACGCAATTTGCCCGCCCGGTGAACAGCGCAAAGCCGCGTTTGGCGGCCTCCGGCACTGCGGCGTCATCGCCGCTGACCCAGCGGTCAAAACCGGCAACGCCGCTGACAATGGTGCGCTGATAGGTGGCGAGGGCGGTGAGGATGGTTTCCTTGCGGATGCCCTGGCCGGGAAACAGCCGCTCGAACCAGGCCTTGTATTCGGTCACTGCCGTCAGGCGGGCGGTAATGTCCTCAAAACTCGCGTTCATCTCATCCGGGGCGGTGATCGGCCCCACTGCCTGTTCCTCCAGGCTGGCCGCGCGCCCGTCCCAGAACAGCGGCGTGATCCAGGCAGCATTCAGGATCGTCGGCGCATGGCGGTGCACGGGGTTGTCGGCGGCGCCGATCGCCTTGGGTACCGGAGTTTCCCAGCCGAAAGAGGGGTTGTGGCAGCTGGAGCAACTGATGTTCTGTGCGCCGGACAGGCGCGGGTCGAAGAACAGCATCTTGCCAAGGGTGGCAATTCCGCGGTCATAGGGCGCGTTCTCCGGAAACGGCACGGTATCCGGACGCCGGAACGCATCGAGCCCGGCGGGTTGCGCCAGGCTCTGGACGGCCCAAAACAGCAGCGGCACCACGGCGGCGGCAGCTTTCCACTGCATTCAGGACCTCCTCTTGCAATCCATTCCTACCTATCCGGAATGGCAGCTTCTGAGAAGGCCGTTAATTTTACGTGAGCCATGCATGTTTGCTGTGTCAGAGGAGGCGGGCATCCGCCCGGTTTCATGGCTTGCCGGACACTTTCTTGGGGCCGATGCGCCGCGTGATCAGCCAGGGGCCGGTCTTCAGGACCATCAAAGCAAATCCTGCGGTCCACACCACGGCGGAAACCGTGATCCCGTCCCAACCCGCGGCAAGCTCTGCACTTCCCGCAAGACGCAGGGCGGCCGCGCCCAGCAGCAGCATGAAGGCAAGCGTCAGGGCCGGGCCTGCCACCAGCGGGCGGCCGCTGTGACCCATGGTGGCGCGCATCATCACTGCAAGGGTCATGCCGCCGATGGCGCCGATGCCCAGGATATGCGCCGCCGCCGCGGGCTGCAGCAGGCCGAAGGGCACGCCGCCCGCCGCGATCAGCCCCGCGGGCACCAGCGCATAGGCCAGGTGCAGCATCAGCAGCAGCGGATCCGGCAGGGTGGCAAGGCTGCGCCAGCGCGCCAGCCGCAGCAGGTGCAGCAGGCCCGCGGCCAGCAGGAGCGCGCCGCTGACGGCGGCCCAGGGCGCTGCGGTCCAGGCCACCAGCGCCGCCGCGCCAAAGACCAGCGTCACCGCGTCGAACTTGCCAAAGGGCGCGAGCATTTTCGCAGCCCCCTGTTTCGCCAGCCAGTTGCGGGTGAAGCTGGGAATGATCCGCCCGCCGATCAGCATGATCAGAAAGATCAGAACCGCAATGCCCAGGCGGCGCGAGAGATCCGCCGCGCCTTCGGTCATCGCCTCAAGGTGAAAGCATAGGTTGGCGAGGCCCAGCAGGGTGACCGGCACCACAACCTTGAGGTTGCGCCAGTTTTCACCGGCGATGATCTCGCGCGCGATCATCGCGATGACGGCGGCCAGAAAAGCGCAGTCGACCAGCAATACCCCCAGCGCGGGCAGGTCCAGCCAGCCGGCCATCGCCAGCCGCCCCAGCAGCCACAGTCCGGAAAGCAGCGCCAGCGGCCAGCCGCGGGTAGGCATCCGCCCGGTCCAGTTCGGCACCGCAGTGAACAAAAAGCCCGCAACCACGGCGGCGCCGTAGCCAAAGATCATCTCGTGAATGTGCCAGTCTGTTGCCAGGAACGGCCCGCTATACCCCAGGTCGCCGCGCCAGATCAGCAGCCAGGCAGGCACCGAAAGCAGGGCAAACAGGCAAGCACCCAGAAAGAACGGCCTGAAGCCGAAGGAAAATAGAACAGGTCCGGTATATTCGGTTCGCGCAGCCATGGTGGCCTCCTTGCGTCCGGTCAACGAAGGGCGGGCGGCACTGGTCAGGTGCCGCCCGCCGGTTCAGCGCAAGGGACGCAATCTTTCGCCGAACCCCGTGGATCAGCTCCGGCGGGCAGGGTCGAGGGAGGCTTCCCCGGTTCCGGGTGCCGGTTTTTCCCGCACGGTTGTTTCCTCTGGCCTCACTATGCGATAACGGCGGGGAGACCTCTTTGTCCTTCAGCAAACTTGCGGTGCATTCTTGTCCAAGCTCGACGAAAGCCTTCTGACCGGGCTGCCGCCCTTCAGCCTCCTGGAGCGCAGCCAGATCCGCGAAATCCTCGATCAGGCGCTGCCCAAGCGCTATGACGAGGGGGCGGAGATCTTTCATGAGGGCCATGACGCCGAACGCTTCCACCTGCTGCTGGACGGTTACATCCGGGTGGTGAAGACCACTGAAGGCGGCGAGCAGATCATCGCGCTGCATATCTCTCCCGGCCAGCTGTTCGGCATCGCGCCTGCGCTGAACCGCGACACCTATCCGGCCACCGCCATCGCCGCCTCGGAATCGCTGGCGCTGTCCTGGCCGGTGCGGTTGTGGGGGGAGTTCACCGCCAAGTACCAGGGCTTTGCCACCGAAAGCTACAACACCCTGGGCCAGCGGCTCGGCGAGATGCAGACGCGGATCACCGAACTGGCCACGCAGGCGGTGGAACAGCGGGTGGCAGCGGCGCTTCTGCGGATGGTGACCCAGTCGGGCCGCAAGGTGGAGGAGGGGATCGAGATCGCCTTCCCGGTGACCCGCCGCAATATCTCGGAGATGACCGGCACCACGCTGCACACGGTCAGCCGCTTGCTGTCGGCCTGGGAGAAAGACGGCGTGGTGAAATCCACCCGCAAGCACATCGTGGTCACCGCCCCGCATAGGCTGGTGGTTTTGAGCGGGGCGCAGGGGTAGCAGCAGGGGGAGCAACGGGCGGCAGACCGGCCAGTGTTCCGCTATCCGGCTGGTTCCATCACGGACAGAGCGCGGATCAGCCCAAGCATCCCCGGTGGCAGACATGCCTGCGCAACAGCTGTCAGGCCACTTGCAGCAGGTATTGCCGGCGCCGTCTGGCAGCCTGGCTATGCCTTGTGTTCAGGATGGTTGACCGTTCCGGTGCGGACTCACGTGTCTTCGGAGTCCTTCGAGGGCGGGTTGCCGCGCTCATACTGAAGCCGGGAACGTCTCAGGCGCTCAATCTTGTTGCGGCGCATTTCGTTTTCGTCCTCCAGGATTTCACGCGCTGCACGCGCGGTCTTTTCCATCGCCGTCTCCTTGCGGGTCAGGCCGGCAAGTTTCAATTCCTCAGTGTTAAGCTTGGACATCTGTTCACTCCTGCGAGGCTGATTTTGGGAGAGTTCCATTGCGCGCGCGAAAGCTCGGTTCGGACCTTCTCCCGGGTGCGGCAAGGGGCCGATGGAAGCGGCGCAGCTGCGGCGGCGCCGGTAAAGCGTCGCAGGTTACGCGGCGGCGGGGAGATCCGCTTGGAAACCGGCGGTGTTAACGGCCGAGAGGAATGCGTCACGGGCGGCGCCGACAGGCGCCAGACAGTCCATGGCTGCATCGATCTTTTCAATCGCAACATCTCTATTGCGGTCGGAAACCGGCCAAGCTTTCTGCAGCCAGAAATGGGCTTGTTCGATTGTGGTGATTTTTCGGGTCCGGCCCTCGGAAGGCAGGAAAATGGTCATGGGAGTGCCCCAGGAAATTTCTATCAAGTTCTATCTTTCTGTGCTTTTTGGAAAACCGCGTCTGACAGACAGTTTTGGCAGATGCGGGAAACGGGAGCATTGCAACATGCTCCCGCTAGAGGTCTCAGGCCGTCAGCGTCTTATGCGAGGGCAAGATTGCTGGCGGACTCACGTCCGTCGCGGCCGCTTTCGATGTCGAAAGTCACGGCCTGGCCGTCGTCAAGCTGCTGGATGCCAGCGCGTTCCAAGGCGGAAATGTGGACAAAAATGTCCCGCGATCCGTGCTCGGGCGCGATGAAACCAAAACCTTTTTGAGAATTGAACCATTTCACGGTGCCATTGGCCATCGTGTCGTCTCCTTTTGAAATGCTATCCGCAACACGCGATAGCCCGGCCCAGTGTCAACATCGGAACAACTGGGGCCGTGAGGAAACAGAAGGTCGTAGGAAGCGCTTTGCTCCACCAAGGTGGGGTATGCGACTCGCGATTGCAAGGGACCATCAGTGATATCTTCAAAATAGTTTTTATATGGCCCCCATCACGCCCCTTAACTGCTCGCGGAACGCCATCTCCTCCAGCCCGTATTCCTCGCACGCATCAACCAGCGTGTGGAACGGCGCGATCGGGCAGCCGGGGCAGAGCATCTGGCGGTTCATGAACTCGCCCGCGCAGGCCGGCCAATGGTGGAACAGCTCGGAAAGCGGCAGGTCGGGATTGTCGAAATCTGGGCGTCGCATGGCCTGTCCTCCTTTTCCTGCATTTTGCGTGCAGCAATGCGCCCGGTCTTTGCGCTTCAACAACATATCCGGCAGTGCGCGCAGTTAGGCAGGGCCTATCCGCAACTGTACTCAGGACCGCGATATGTCAGAGATACTTACCAAGTCGCGGGCCAGGAACGTGTTCTACGGGGGCTCCTTGTTCTTCGTCGTCGTGTTCGTGGCCATGACCGCGCACAGCCACCGCTTCATCGTGAACACATCCACCGCTGGCATGGAGCTGACCGACGAGGTGCGCCAAGGCAAGCATGTGTGGGAGCGTCATTCCTGCATCAACTGCCACACGCTGCACGGCGAGGGCGCCTATTTCGCACCGGAAGTGGGCAACGTGATGACCCGCTGGGGCGTGCTGGACGACCCAGAAGGCGCCTATGAAATGCTCGATGGCTGGATGAAGGCGCAGCCCTCCGGCGTCGAGGGCCGCCGCCAGATGCCGTACTTCGAACTGACCGAGGAAGAGACCAAGGCCTTGTCCGAATTCCTGCGCTGGGCGGATCAGACCGACACCCAGAACTGGCCGCCGAACGACGCGGGCTGAGGGGAGAAAAGCAATGAAATATCAATCTCAAAAAGTGGCCTATGCCTATTTCATGGTGGCAATGGGCCTGTTCGCCATTCAGGTTCTGGGCGGCCTGCTGGCCGGCTGGATCTATGTCTGGCCCAACACGCTGAGCGAGCTTCTGCCGTTCAACATCGTGCGGATGCTGCACACCAACGCGCTGATCGTCTGGCTCTTGCTGGGCTTCTTCGGTGCCGCCTATTACCTGGTGCCGGAAGAGTCCGAGCGTGAGCTGTTCTCGGTGAAACTCGCCTATATCCAGCTGGCAATTCTTGTCGTTGGCACCTTGGGTGCAGTCGGCTCCTACCTTGTTGGCATCCACGGCGGGCGGGAGTTCCTGGAACAGCCCCTGTGGGTCAAGTTCGGCATTCTGGTTGCGGCGGTGATCTTCCTCGTGAACATCTCCCTGACCGTGCTGGCAGGCCGCAAGACGGCGATCACCAACATCCTCTTGATGGGCCTGTGGCTGTTGTCGCTCCTGTGGATCTTCGCCTTCATCAACCCGGACAACCTCAGCTTGGACAAGATGTACTGGTGGTTCGTTGTCCACCTGTGGGTCGAAGCCACCTGGGAACTGGTGATGGCCGCGATACTTGGATACCTGATGCTGAAACTGACCGGTGTTGACCGCGAGGTGGTGGAAAAATGGCTCTATGTCATCGTGGCACTGGCCCTGTTCTCCGGCATCCTCGGCACCGGCCACCACTTCTTCTGGATCGGCACGCCCGGCTACTGGCAGTGGATCGGCTCGATCTTCTCGACCCTCGAAGTGATCCCGTTCTTCGCGATGATGAGCTTTGCCTTCATCATGGTCTGGAAGGGCCGCAAGAACCACCCGAACAAGGCCGCGCTTCTGTGGTCGCTGGGGGCATCCACCGTGGCCTTCTTCGGCGCTGGCGTCTGGGGCTTCCTGCACACGCTGCACGGGGTGAACTATTATACCCACGGCACACAGATCACCGCCGCCCACGGGCACCTCGCGTTCTACGGCGCCTATGTGGCGATGAACCTGGCGATGTTCACCTATGCGATGCCGCAGCTAAAGAACCGCGATCCCTATAACCAGGTGCTGAACATGGCGTCCTTCTGGCTGATGACCGGCGGCATGGCCTTCATGACCTTCGTGCTGACCTTTGCCGGCACCATCCAGACCCACATGCAGCGTATTGTCGGCGACTACTTCATGGACGTGCAGGACCAGCTGGGACTGTTCTACCTGATGCGCCTCGGCTCTGGCGCGGTGGTGGTCCTGGGCGCGCTTCTGTTCATCTACGCAACCGTTGTGGTCCGCCGCGAAGTCATCAAACCCGGCCCCGTGGCCGTACCGGGAGAGTAAGCCATGAACGCGATGAATATGCCTTCCGTGCCCTTCTACCGTCCTGCAGGCGATGAATGCACCGTCTTTGAGATGGCCCAAGCCAACGGTCTGCCCCTTCTTCTGAAGGGGCCCACCGGCTGCGGCAAGACGCGGTTCGTGGAACATATGGCGGCCCGGCTCGGGCTGCCCCTCCACACCGTTGCCTGCCATGACGACCTGTCCGCCGCCGACCTGATCGGGCGCTACCTGCTGAAGGGCGGTGAGACGGTTTGGGTCGACGGCCCGCTGACCCGGGCGGTGCGCGAGGGCGGCATCTGCTACCTGGATGAGGTGGTCGAGGCGAGGAAGGACGTGGCCGTGGTGCTGCACCCCTTGACCGACGACCGCCGCCGCCTGGTCATCGACCGCACGGGTGAGGAGCTGGCCGCGCCCAAGCCCTTCATGCTGGTGGCCAGCTACAACCCCGGCTACCAGAACATCCTGAAGAAGCTGAAACCCTCGACCCGGCAGCGCTTCCTGTCGATCGGCTTCGACTTCCCGGAGGCTTCTGCCGAAACCGCGGTGGTTACGTCTGAGAGCGGTCTGGACGAGGACCGCTCCGCCGCGCTGGTGCGCTTGGCGGGCCATATCCGCAAGCTCTCCGGTATGGATCTGGAGGAAGGGGTGTCCACCCGCCTCCTGATCTATGCCGCCACGCTGATCGCCAAGGGCATGGGCGTGGAGCGCGCGGTGGAGGCCGCCATCATTGAACCCCTCAGCGACGAGAGTGACGTGCAGCAGGCGCTGCGCGACCTTGCCGCCAGCGTCTACGGGTGATGCCATGATCCACGCTCTCGACCTTCTGGAACCCGAAGAAACGGTTGGCAACCTGTGGCACGGCATGGCCACACGGATCGGCGCCGCAGAGGATGGGGCCGAACACACCGTCCGGTTCGAGGACATGCGCGCCAGCGCGGCGGCGCTGTTCCGGGCGCTGGGCGGGGCCGGGGGCGTGGAAATCCAGGTGGCGCCTGCGGTGCTGTCGGACCACCGCCCGGACCGGCTGCGCCGCATCGGCACCCCGCGGGAAATGGTGCATGTGGCCGGCTTTGACGGCGAGCGCCTGCGCCTGCCGCCGGAAATGGCAGCCTTCCCGAGCCGCGTGCTGAACCGCAAGGCCTACCTGTGGCTGGCCGCAATGGCCGCCATGATCGCACTGCCGGACCGCAACGAGGACCGCTATCAAGCCGACCAGCTGGAGATCGCCGCCAATGCCCGCGCCGCGGACAAGGTGTTTGCCGCCTGTCCGGGGCTGCGGTCTGCCTATGGCGACTTTTGTGCCCATATTGCCGGGACGCGCAAGCGCAACGGACTGCCGCGGTTCGAGGCGCGGATCGAGCGGATGGTGCTGGACCAGATCGGTTCCGACTGCCGGATTGCCGAACCCTGCACCTGCACCGCCCCGCGCGGTTACCGGACGTTTCAGCCGGTGCCGTTCTGGCTGCGCTTGGCTGCACCGCAAGCGGGCAGGGGGGCTGCCCCCGAAGTGGAAGAGATGAAAACCCCTGGCCTTGCCGTCTCTACCCGCAAAACGGCGAAACGGCAGGATCAGGACCAGACCACCCGCAAGGACAGCTTCATCGTTCACCGGTTCGAATCCATCCTGTCCTGGGCCGAAAGCCTGAACATCAACCGGATGGTCGATGACGACGACAACGAGAACGCCCAGAAAGCGGCGGAGGATCAGGACAATCTCACCCTCTCGCAGCACATGAAACGCGCGGCGTCGCGGCTGCGGATCTCGCTGGACCTGTCGCCGCAGGATGCCGAGCACGAGCGGCTGGCGGGGCAGTTCACCTATCCCGAATGGAACCACCGGCTGGGCAAGCACATGCCCGCCCACGCGCGCGTTCTGGAAGCCGAGGGCAAGCCCGCGGACAGCTTCCAGCCCGACCCGCGGCTGGTGTCCCGGGTGCGCCGCCAGTTCGCGCCGCTGCACCCGCGCCGGGTGAAGCTGCCGCGGCAGCTGGACGGCGACGAGCTGGATCTGGAAGCGGTGGTGAAATCCCATGTCGATCTGGCCTGCGGCCAGCAGGGCAGCGACCGGGTCTGGCAGGCCAGCCGCCCGATGGCCCGCGACCTGAGCGTGGCGGTGCTGATGGACTGCTCCCGCTCCACCGAAGCCACGGTCGGCGACCGCCCGGTGATTGAGACCGCCCGCGAGGCGCTGGCAGCCCTGGCCAGCGGCATTGCCACCGCAGGCGACCGGCTGGGCATCTGGGGGTTCTCCTCGCTGCGCCGCGACCGGGTGTTCCTGACCCGCGCCAAAGGCTTCGAGGATCCGATGTCCGAGGCGGTCACCGCCCGCATCGGCGGCTTCAAACCCGGCCACTACACCCGCCTTGGCGCGGCAATCCGCCATGCCTCTGCCCAGCTGGCCGAGGAAGGATCCGAACGCCGCCTGCTTCTGGTGCTGACCGATGGCAAGCCCAACGATCTGGACCACTATGAAGGCGTGCACGGCATCGAGGACAGCCGCATGGCGGTACGCGAGGCGCGCGCCCTGGGCCAGTCGGTGCATGGCGTGGTGATCGACGCCGACGGGCAGGACTGGTTTGCCCGCATCTTCGGGCGCGCGGGGTTCACCCTGCTGCCCGACCCGGACCGGCTGCCGCGCGCGCTGCCGGAAATCTATCAATCCCTGACCATGGAGCACTGAGATGAAACGCATCCTCTCTCTGGCCCTGCTGGCCCCCTCCAGCGCCTTTGCCGCCACGTTCGAGCGGCCTATCCCGCAGCCGCAGACCGAAACCGCGGAGTTCTGGTTCCTGATCGGCTCCATCGCCCTGATCGTCAGCCTGGGGTTTGTCCAATACCTGGTGAGCCGGCGATGACACCGCGGCCTTCCTGGCGGCTGCTGGCGGCGCTTTATCCGTTCGGGGCGGGCGCGGCGGCCGTCAACATCTTCTTTGCCTCGCTGATCGCCAGCTGGGTCGGCTGGCGGGTGCTGACCCCATATGAGTCGGTGGCCTGGGGGCTGCTGCTGGGGGTGCCTTTGACCTATGTCTTTGCCCGCCATATCGAGCGGCTGAAGCAACAGGCGGACGGCGGCTGACCCCGCCGCATGGCCAAATGAAAAGGGCCCTGCACTGCAGGGCCCTTGAACCGTTTGAAACCGGCGGGACTTCAGGTGGCAAGGCGGCTCGGGGGGGATGGGGGAGCCGCCTTGCCGCGGGATCAGCCTTCTGCTGCCAGCAAGCCGGCTTCTTCCGCTGCCTGCACCTCAGCCAGGTCGGCTTCGCCATCGGCGTTGGAGTCGATGGTGGCAAAGGTTTCCGCGGTCAGATCCGGATAGGCCGCCTGCAGTTCCTCCAGCGAATAGGTGCCGTTGCCGTCCGTGTCAGCCTCGGTGATGGATTCCATCGCGGCCAGCGGCGAAGCAGCCAGAGCAGCAACAGCGGCGGCGGTCAGCGCGAATTTTTTCATGTGAGACACTCCATTCGTTTGTTTGGTTTTCTACCTGCGGCCACGGTGTTCCGCGTGCCGTGGCATAGAGCTAGGGCGTGCATGCGCCGGGCGCTATCCCCTTGGCCGCAGGAGAGAATTTCAGGCACCGCACCGCCGGAAACGGGCGCCGGCTTCGGCGCTTTGCCGCCCTGGCGGCCGGCTGGTCCTTTCTCCGCTCAAGCCCGGCAGCCGGTCCCGCAGAATTCTGCCAGTGCCGGCGCAGGCACCGGGCCGCGTCTTGAAACGGGGGAGGTCTGATACGCCGGCTAATGCCGGAGACAGCCGGATTGCCGGCGCCAAGAATGCTTCGCCGCAATGCACGCGGCGGATCTGAACATTTGGCAGAGGACCGGTGTTCCCGGTTTACCGGGCCGGAACGGCAAAGCCGCCGTTCAGGGCGCTGACCGCAAGCTCTGACCCCGTGTTGCGGCTGGCCATCCGCTCCAGGTTGACGATGGTCGACAGCATGATGCGGTCATGGCTCCAGTCGCTGGGCCGCTGCAGCAGCATCGCGGTTGCCAGCACCACCCCGGCCATCGCCAAGGACACCAGCCCCCAGCCCAGCGAGTTCGGCCCCCGCGGCTGAACTGCCGTCACCGCGATAATGCGGCGCTGCAGAGACGCGCCGCGGCGGGTTTCCCGGCGGTCGACCAGCGCCACCGCCGGGCTGCGGCGCATGAACAGGCCCGGGCCGCGGGCGGCATGGGCGCAGGCGCGGATCAGGCATTCGCAATAGGCGCGCACATCGAAACCGGGCCGCGCCATCAAGGCCTGATCGCAGGCAAACTCCCGCAGCAGCCGCACTTCGCGCCGCCACATGTAAAAGGCGGGGTTCCAGAACAGCAGCGGGCGCAGCATTTCCAGCAGAAACTCGCATTCGATGTCGCGCTGGCGGAAGTGCTGCAGCTCATGGGCGATGGTCAGGCGCAAATCGCGCGGGTCATTGAGCAGCGCCGAGGGCAGCACCACATAGCGCCGCAGCAGCCCGCGGGTGGAATAGGCGACGCGGATGTCATCGGACACCATCAGCTGCACCCGGCCGATGCGCTTCCAGGTGAAGGCCCCCGCCAGGTTCTGCCGCAGACGGAAGACGGACGCGGCCACATGCGCCAGGCAGAGCAGCGCCCCGGCGGCAAAGGCCGCGGCAACGGCCTGTGCCCACAGCGGCTGCAGGCTGGTGAGCCCGCGCACCGCATCCTCGCGCAGGCCCAGGGTGGCCTCGAACGTGCCGGCGCTCATGCTGACATTGCCCTGCAGGTACTGCGACACCAGCATGTCGGAAAAATTCGGCGGATGGGCGATGACATAATGGGTGAAAGCAAGGATCAGCACCGGCGAGGCCGCCAGCAGCACAGTCATCCCATTCAAGAGCCGCAGCTGCGGCCGGTAGGCGCGGCCCAGCGGGCTGCGTGCCAGCGCCTTGCGGGCGGCGAACCACAGCAGGGTGCCCGCCAGCAGCAGGATATTCAGGTCAATATAGGCGTTCAGCAGAACATCAGTTGGCATTGTCCCCCAGCCTTTCCTCCAAGAGCGCCCGCATCTCCTCGAGCATCTCGTCGGTCACATCCTCATCATCGACCAGCCGCGCCACCAGGGCGGCGGGCGCGCCGTTGAAAAGCTTGCTCGAAAGGTTTTTCAGAGATGTTTTCTGATACTCTGCCTTGGGAACGGCGGGGCGGTAGACCAGGGAGCGGTCCTTGCGCTCGCTGGTAAGAAAGCCCTTTTGCTCCATAATCTTGAGAACCGTGGCCACTGAGGTATAGGCGCGTTCCTGCACCTTGTTCAGCTCCGCCAGGATATCGCGCACGGTGCCGCCGCCCAGGTCCCAGACGACAGTCATGAATTCCAGCTCAACCTCGGTCAGCAGGGAAGTGTCGTGTTTCTTGCGCATCGCCTCGGCAGTCCGGCTCATTTGGTGGTTCCAGTCATGCTAGGGGAAGGGGGCTCCCGTGAAAACTATTTTCTTAGAAGATGCGCGGCGGCGGGGGGTCTGTTGTTAAAATGTGCGCTGCCGCGCGAGTCTATTCAGCAGGATTGCGGGGTGATGGGCCAGTCTTTGGGACAGCACCTGGCGCATCTGTTCAGGGGGTTGGCTGAGACGGCCTTGAAGGGCAGGTTTGCCTTCAAGGCCTGTCTCCAGTGTGTTTAAGGGTTCCGCGTCAAGGACAAACCGCCCTCGCGGGGCCTTCTGCCTCCTTGACCCGCGGGGGCAAAGTCAGACCTTCCAGAAGCAGAAGATGCCCCAGGCGATCGACAGGCCCAAGGGCCACCAGAGCGGCATCCCCACCAGACCCAGCCAGGCCAGGAAGATGTAGGAGGTGCCCAAGAGGCTGATGAACAGCCGGTCGCCGCGGGTGGTGGTGAGGCCGAGCACGCCCTTGCGGGCCGCGCCGCCGGGGTGGCGGATCTCAGCGATGATCAGCACGCCAATGGCGGTGAAAATACCGATGAACAACAGGGCAGTGGGCCAGGTCCAGGCCATCCATGAAAGCATTACACCCTCCCCATCGCGAAACCCTTCGCGATGTAGTTGCGGACAAACCAGATCACGATGGCGCCCGGAATGATTGTCAGAGTACCAGCCGCGGCCAGCAGCCCCAGTTCATAGCCCGCGGAGGACGCGGTCTTGGTCATGGTGGCGGCAATCGGTTTTGCGGCGACGGCGGTCAGTGTCTTCGCGAGCAGCAGTTCCACCCAGGAGAACATGAAGCAGAAGAAGGCTGCCACACCCACGCCGGCCTTGATCGAGGGCACGAAAATCGTCGCAAAGAAGCGCGGGAAGGAATAGCCGTCAACAAAGGCTGTCTCGTCCAGCTCCTTGGGAACGCCGCCCATGAAGCCTTCGAGGATCCAGACCGCCAGCGGGATATTGAACAGGCAGTGCGCCAGCGCCACCGCGAGGTGGGTGTCGAACAGCTCCACCGCGGAGTAAAGCTGGAAGAACGGCAGCGCAAACACCGCGGCCGGCGCCATCCGGTTAGTGAGCAGCCAGAAGAACAGCTGCTTGTCACCCAGGAAGCGGTAACGGCTGAAGGCATAGGCGGCCGGCAGCGCCACCGCGATGGAGATCACGGTGTTTATCGACACGTAGAGGATCGAGTTGATGTAGCCCCAGTACCAGCTGGGATCGGTGAAGATGGTCGCGTAGTTGTCCAGCGTGAATGTCTGCGGGAACAGCGAGAATCCCGACAGGATTTCATTGGTCGTCTTGAAGCTCATCGCCACCAGCCAGTAGATCGGCAGCATGAGAAACAGGATGTAGACGATGGGGACGATGGATCGTTTTTGCATCGGTCTCCCTCCCTCAGTTCTGATCGTCTTTGGTCATCAGCGTGTAGAACAGCCAGCTGACCAACAGAGTGATTGCGAAATAGATGAGCGACATGGCGGCTGCCGGGCCGAGATCGAACTGGCCAAGCGCGATTTTCACCAGGTCGATTGACAACAGCGTGGTGGAGTTGCCGGGACCGCCGCCGGTCAGAACAAACGGTTCGGTGTAGATGTTGAAGCTGTCCATGAAGCGCAGCAGGATGGCGATGGTCAGCACCGTCTTCATCTTGGGCAGCTGGATGAACCGGAACACCGCCCAGTTGGTGGCGCCGTCGATCTTGGCCGCCTGGTAATAGGCGTCGGGGATCGAGACCAGGCCCGCATAGGACAGCAGCACCACCAGCGAAGTCCAATGCCAGACGTCCATGGTGACAATGGTCACCCAGGCCGCGACGGGATCCTGCGTCATGTCATAGTTGATGCCCAGCACGTGGTTCAGGAAATAGCCCAGCAGACCGATGTCCGGCAGGGTGAAGATATTCCACATCGCACCGACCACGTTCCATGGGATCAGCATCGGCAGCGCCATCAGCACCAGGCAGACCGGCACCCAGAAGCCTTTGCGCGGCATCGACAGCGCAATGGCGATGCCCAGCGGCACCTCGATGATCAGGATCAGGAAGGTGAACAGGAACTGGCGGCCAAGCGCCGCGTGGAAGCGGTCAGAGCGCAGGATCTGCTGGAACCAGTCCAGCCCCTGCCAGAAGAACACGTTGTCGCCAAAGGTCTCCTGCACCGAGTAGTTGACCACCGTCATCATCGGGATCAGCGCGTTGAAGGCGACCAGCGCCAGCACCGGCAGGACAAAGAACCAGGCTTTCTGGTTTTCGGTTTTCATCAGGCCGCTCCTTGTTCGTCTGCAGCGGGGGAGGTGGCAAGCCAGCCGTCCACGTAAAGCCGGGTCATGTCCTGGCGGAAGGCGAGGTGCACGGCACTGCCTTTTTCCGGCGCGGCGCCATCTGTGATGGCGTTGATACGGTGGCCGCCGGCCTCGCATTCCACCACCGTGTGGCGGCCGATGTCAGAGACCTTGGTGACCGTGGCAGGCAGGCCGTGGCCTGCGAGCGAGACAAACTCCGGGCGGACGCCGATTTCGGTCTGGCCGTTTGCAGCACCCTGAATGGGGCCTTCCAGCGCAATCTGCTGCCCGGCGAACAGGGCGGCACCGTGCTGCACGACGCAGGGCAGGATGTTCATCCCTGGCGAGCCGATGAAATGGCCGACAAAGGTATGCGCCGGGCGCTCGAACAGCTCCACGGGGGTGCCGATCTGCACCACCTCGCCCAGCTGCATCACCACCACCTGATCGGCAAAGGTCAGCGCCTCGGTCTGGTCGTGGGTGACGTAGATCATCGTCGCCTTCACCCGCTGGTGCAGCTCCTTCAGCTTGGAGCGCAGCTTCCACTTCAGATGCGGGTCGATCACGGTGAGCGGCTCGTCGAACATCACCACGTTCACATCCTCGCGCACCAGCCCGCGGCCCATCGAGATCTTCTGTTTATTGTCAGGTGACAATCCGGCCGCTTTCTGATCCAGCATCCCGGTCACTTCGAGCATTTCGGCAATCGCCATCACCCGTTTGTGCACCGTGGCTTCGTCCCGGCCGCGGTTGCGCAGCGGGAAGGCCAGGTTGTCGTAAACCGTCATGGTGTCGTAGATCACCGGGAACTGGAACACCTGCGCAATGTTGCGCTGATCCGGGGGCAGGGCGGTCACGTCCTTGCCGTCGAACAGGATCTGGCCTTCAGACGGCACCAGAAGCCCCGAAATGATGTTGAGAAGAGTGGATTTGCCGCAACCCGAGGGGCCAAGCAGCGCATAGGCGCCGCCGTCGGTCCAGTCGAGGTCGATTTCCTTCAGCGCGTAGTCCGAGTCGGACTTCGGCGTCGAAAGATAGCTGTGGCGCAGTTTTGAGAGAGTTATTTTAGCCATTGATGCCTCACGCCGCGCGGCTGCCGTCGGGGGCAAAGAAATATGCCTGCGCGGGGTCCATGTAGAAGTCGTGCAGCTCACCCACCTGATAGGGGTGGACGCCGTGGGCGAGGGACACCCAGCTGCCGGAACCCATGTCGAAATGGGCGGAGCTTTCGGAGCCGGAGAGTTCGGTCACCTGCACCTGTCCCGACAGCTGCACATGGGCGCCGTTCTTTGCCACAGGCAGCACGTGGTGCGGGCGGATGGCGATGGTGTAGGTGCCATCGGCCAGACCGGCGGCGGCGCCGCTCAGCTCCCAGGTGACGCCGGCGCCCAGGCGGGCCATGCTGCCCTGCTTGGTGATCTCGGCGGTGTTGATTGGCGGATCGGAGAACACCCGTGCCGCATCGACGTTGCCGGGGTTGCGGTAGATTTCGGCGGTGGGGCCGAACTGGGTCACCCGGCCGCCGCGCATCAGTGCGGTCTTGCCGCCCAGAAGCAGCGCCTCCTCCGGTTCCGAGGTCGCATAGACCACCACTGCGCCGCGGCCTGCAAACAGCTCGGGCAGCTGGTCGCGCAGCTCCTCGCGCAGCTTGTAATCGAGGTTGGCCAGCGGCTCATCCAGGAACACCGCGCGGCTTTCCTTGGCAATCGCGCGGGCCAGGGCGCAGCGCTGCTGCTGGCCGCCGGACAGCTCATGCGGGCGGCGGTGCAGCATCGGCTTCAGCTGCAGGATCGCAGCGGCCTCTTCCACGCGGCCTTCGATCTCCGATTTCGCCATTCCTGCCACTTTCAGCGGCGAGGCGATGTTTTCGAACACCGTCATATGCGGATAGTTGATGAAGAACTGATGCACCAGGCTGATGTTGCGCTTCTGGGTGCTGAGACGGCTGACATCTTCGCCATCCATCAGCACCTGGCCGCTGGCCATCGGGTCGAGGCCCGCCATCAGTTTAATGAGTGAGGTCTTTCCGGAGCCGGTGGCGCCGAGGAGGACGTTGAAATGACCGGGCTCCAGCAGCAGGGATGTTTCCTTGATGTGCTGAATGGCGCCGACGCGCTTGGTCACACCCTTAAGTTCGAGTGCCATCTTGCTTTGACTTTCCGGCAGGCGGCCTGTTTGCGCGCGGGGGCAGGGCGCGCGGTATCTTGGGGAAGAAGGCCCCGGAAGACAGGAAAGGGTCTCCGGGGCCTGATGCAGCCCGGCCAGATGATGGGGATCGCTGGCCGGACCGGGAGGAGGGGCTTAGTTGGTTGCCCAGCGGGCCACCAGCTCGTCATAGTTGACGGTCTGGCCCTGCGGCTTCTCGTTCTCCAGCGGCGGCTTGGCGCCGCCATTGGCGTGCCACCACTCCGCGTCCTTCTCTTCGTTCAGGCGCGGGCCGCAGCCGCCATAGACATTCGCCTGCTCGTCTGCGCGCTGCATACGGGCCATGGTGATGTCCATTTCTTCAGCCAGACGGTCCATGGCTTCCTGCGGCGTGAAGGCGCCGGAGTTCACGTCACCGATCTGCTGCCACCAGATCTGGGCCAGCTTCGGATAGTCCGGCACGTTGATGCCGGTCGGCGACCATGCCACGCGGTCAGGCGAGCGGTAGAACTCGACCAGGCCGCCCAGCTTGGGTGCGCGCTCGGTGAAGCTTTCGTGGTTCACGGAGGAGTCGCGGATGAAGGTCAGGCCAACGTGCGATTTCTTCACGTCCACGGTCTTGGACACCACGAACTGGGCATAGAGCCAGGCAGCCTGTGCGCGGTCCAGCGGGGTGGACTTGAGGAAGGTCCAGGAACCCACGTCCTGATAACCGACCTTCTGGCCTTCTTCCCAGTAGGGGCCGTGCGGGCTGGGCGCCATCCGCCACAGCGGGTTGCCGTCGCCGTCAACGGTGTTGTTGCCTTCGGACTGCGGTTTCACCATGTCGGCGGTGAAGGCGGTGTACCAGAAGATCTGCTGCGCCACGTTGCCTTGCGCCAGTGCCGGCAGCGACTGGTAGAAGTCATAGGAGGCCGCGCCCGGAGGCGCGTATTTGCGCAGCCATTCGTCCCATTTGCGGATCGCATAGACCGCCGCCGGGCCGTTTGCCGCGCCGCCGCGGGTCACGCTGGCACCAGCCGGGTTGCAGGAGCCTTCTTCCATGCGGATGCCCCATTCGTCGATCGGCACGCCGTTCGGCTCGCCCTTCGACCCAGCACCGGCCATCGACAGCCAGGCGTCGGTCATCCGCCAGCCGAGGTCCGGCGCGCGCTTGCCGTAATCCATGTGGCCATAGATCGCGGTGCCGTCGATTTCCTTGACTTGCTCGCTGAAGAATTCGGCGATGTCCTCATACGCGGACCAGTTGACCGGGACGCCCAGGTCATAGCCGTATTTTTCCTTGAACGCGGCCTGCAGGTCTTCGCGGTCGAACCAGTCCTTGCGGAACCAGTAGAGGTTCGCGAACTGCTGGTCGGGCAGCTGGTACAGGTCGCCGTCCGGGCCGGTGGTGAACTGGGTGCCCATGAAGTCATCCAGGTCGAGGCCGGGGTTGGTCACGTCCTTGAACTCGCCCGCCATCATGTCGGTCAGGTTGTAGGCCAGCTGCAGGCGCGAGTGGGTGCCGATCAGGTCGGAGTCATTGACGTAGGCGTCATAGAGATTCCGCTTGGTCTGCATCTGGGTCTGCACGGCCTGAACGACCTCACCTTCGCCCAGGATCTGGTGGTTCACCTTGATGCCGGTGATGTCCTCGAACGCCTTGGTCAGCACCTCGGATTCGTAGGAGTGCGTCGGGATGCCTTCCGACAGCACGTTGATTTCCATGCCCTTGAACGGCTCAGCCGCCTGGATGAACCACTGCAATTCCGACAGCTGTTCGTCCTTGGTCAGCACCGAAGGCTGGAATTCCTCATCAATCCATTTTTTGGCCGCCATTTCATCGGCATAGCCAATTGATCCCGCAACCATCGCGCAAACGGCGGCTGCGGACAAAAGATACTTCCGCATCTTTTTCCTCCCTGAAAGTCGCTTATAGCCAGCTGTGCATAAGCTGCATCTGACTGCCATAGAGCTTTCATAGGTTGGAATATGTTGTCAAACTAATTTTTTAGTAAGATTCAAGTGGCTGATTTTGTTGGTGAAAAATACGCCTTGAGGCGGCCGCTTTCAACGTGCAGAGGATGCCGCGGCGCAGCATTTCCGGGAGTGACGCAACGCAAATTTTTCGCCGTGCCGGCGGTGAAAAAAGCGGTCGCCGCGCCAGGGCATTCCCGCTACAGAGGCGGCATGACGCAAGACAACACATTCGAGATTTTCCTGACCGCGCCGCCGGGTCTGGAACAGGCGCTGCTGGCTGAGGCCAAGGAGCTGGGATTTGCCGCGCCCAAGGCGGTTCCGGGCGGGGTCACGGTGCAGGGAGACTGGCGCGAGGTCTGGCGCGCCAACCTGTCTGTGCGCGGAGCCGCGCGGGTTCTGGCGCGGATCGGCGAATTCCGCGCCTTCCATCTGGCCCAGCTTGATAAACGCGCGCGCAAGTTCCCCTGGGGCGATGTGCTGCGCCCGGACGTGCCGGTGAAGGTGGAGGTCGCCACCAACAAGAAGTCCAAAATCTACCACGCCGGCGCCGCCGCGCAGCGGGTCGAAAAGGCCATTGCTGAAACCCTCGGCGCCCCCGTCACCAAGGATGCTGCGCTGACAATCAAGCTCAGGATCGAGGACAACCTTTGTGTTTTCAGCGTCGATACCTCGGGCGAGGGGCTGCACAAGCGCGGCCATAAATCCGCCGTCGGCAAGGCGCCGATGCGCGAAAACCTCGCCGCCCTGTTCCTGCGCGAATGCGGTTTTATTGGGACAGAGCCGGTGGTGGATCCGATGTGCGGTTCCGGCACCTTCGTGATCGAAGCGGCAGAGATCGCCAAAGGGCTGCTGCCGGGCCGCAGCCGCAGCTTTGCGTTTGAACAGCTGGCAACCTTCGATGCGGACGCCTGGGCAGAGCTGAAGCAGCAGGGCGGGGCACGCGCAACCGCTCTGCTGTTCCACGGCTCCGACCGCAACGCAGGCGCCGTGGAGATGTCCGCCGCCAATGCGGAGCGTGCAGGTGTGGCGGATTGCACCCGTTTCGCTCAGGCGGCGGTCAGCGATCTGCAGCGCCCGGACGGCCCGCCGGGCCTGGTGATCGTCAACCCGCCCTACGGCGCTCGGATCGGCAACAAGAAACTGCTCTTTGCCCTGTACGGCGCCTTGGGGCAGGTGCTGAAGGAGCGGTTCTCCGGCTGGCGCGTGGGGATCGTCACCTCGGAAACCGCGCTGGCCAAGACCACCAGCCTGCCGTTCTTGCCGCTTGGCGCGCCGGTTGCCCACGGCGGCCTGAAAATCCGCCTGTTCAAGACAGACCCGCTGCCTTGAACAGGCCCGGGAACGCTAGAGGGCGCCCCGCGGCGCCCTCGACAAGGTTCGCATTGTTGAGGCTGGTTCAGCCGATATCGTAGATATCGCCCGTCCCGCCCTCGGTGCCGCCACCGGGCACAGTGCCACCCGCTGGCTGGGTCATTAGCGCCATAAAGTCCTCGGCACCGGGCTCGCCGCTACTGCCCTGAAACTGGCCTGCCAGGTTGGCGTCATACCAGTTACTCAGGCCGTCGCCGGTGACGCCGCCATTGGCATAAGAGCTGCCGCTGCTGGCCGCCCCCGCCGGATCATAGCCGCCTTCCAGAACCTGTTGCGACCCGTCCGGGTTGCTCACCACCAGAGACATGCTGCTGAGGTCGATATCCTCCAGCGTCAGCCCGGCGTCGGACCACAAGGTGAAGTTGGCATTGGTGACGGTGCCGTCGGTGCTGTCCGGTACTTGGCCGAATTGCACCATCGCGTCAAAATTGCCGGGCACGGTGGTGCCGGTGTCCAGCGCATTGACGGAATTGGCATTGGCCTCATGGCCGGTAACCGGCAGCGCGTTTTCGTCCGGGAAGAAGTTCAGCCCGCCAACGCTGGCATCCTCCGCCATGTTGAAGAACAGCCCGTCGATGTCGGCCAGCTCGCCGTCCCAGGAGGTGGGCTCCATCTTGATGAACAGCTGGTTTTCCGGCGTCTGCAGCACCTCGACGGTGACCCGCGGGTCGCCGTTGCCGCCGATCTCGAAGAAAACTGAGGTCTTGCCGGCGGCACCACCGCCATTGCTGCCGTCACCACCGGTCCCCTTGGTCCCGCCGGAGCCGCCGGTTCCCCGGGTGCCTCCGCTGCCTTTGGTCCCGCCACTGCCGGACCCTCCGGTGCCGCCCGAGCCCTTGGTGCCGGATCCGCAGCCGTGCGTTCCGCCCGAGCCGCCGGTTCCGCCGGAGCCGCCGGTTCCACCAGACCCTCCGGTTCCGCCAGAGCCGTTCCAGTCATCTTCCTCGCGGTACCACCAGTGCTTCTTGCCGTGATGGCCCTTGCCGCCGAAGCCCTTGGTGCCGCCAGACCCCCTAGTTCCGCCAGACCCCCTAGTTTCGCCAGATCCCTTGGTGCCGCCCCAGCCCTTGGTGCCACCGGAGCCCTTGGTTCCGCCAGACCCTTTCGTGCCGCCAGATCCCTTGGTGCTGCCAGACCTTTTCGTCCCGCCGGAGCCGTCTTCTTCATCTCTGTCGTCACGCCAAGCCTTGTAGCCCTTGCCTTTCCAGCCAAAGCGGTCTGACAGGTGGCTGTCGTACCAGCGGCCGAAATGCCCGCCTTGCACGCCGCCGTTATAATAGCTGGTGCCGCCGCAAGCCTGCTTACCGCCCCAGCCCCATGAAAAATGTCCCCGGCCCATTTCGCCCCCCAAGCAAACCCTTGAATCCCCATTGCGGAGTGGCCGGCACTTGGGCCGCTTCCGCGCAATTGATCACAGTAGGGAGACGCGCTGGAAGGGCCAAATTTTCGTCACATTTTAGGCGAATTTCATCGTTTCTGGGGGGGCTTTGCGGAAACAATCCGCGGGCGCAGGTTTTGATTGTGCGGCGTCTCCGGCCAATTGCCCTGCGCCGCCCTATCCCGGAGAGCGCGACTCAACCCGCGGCGCGCAGCCGTTGCCCAAATCTGTCCCGAAAATTGCCGCCTTTATCCCTTAGGGCGTTAACCGAAGAGGGGTGAGCTGGCCGGGGCAGGGCAGCGTTCGGGGAAGAGGTGCAGGCAATGGCTGATGGAAAATTCGACGACCGCACCGCGTATATCGCGGCGGCGGCCTGGGAGGTGCTCGGCGAGGAACCGGTGGAAATCACCGCCCCTGGCGGCAAGTCGCGCTCCTCGCTGCGGCTGCATTTCAAGGACCGAACGGCAATTGCCACCCTGCGCGCCAACTTCCGCCGCACCCATCTGGAGGCTTATGTTCTGGAGCAGCTGGCACCGCATTGCGATGACATTCCGCGGGTGCTGGGGGTGCATAAGGACGTGCTGTTCCAGTCCGACACCGGCGAGACACGGCTGAGTGAGGAGATCGTTGAACATGAGGAAGCCGACCAGCTCGACCTGGCGGCTGAGGCCTGCGCTGCGGTTTTCCGCATCCAGGCGGCGGCGCGCAAAACCGCGCTGCATACGGTGCTGCCGCATCTGGGCGCCAACCGCAGCTGGATCCGCAACTTCGTCGGCTCAGTGGCGGCGCTGGAAGCCTGCTCCATGGGCATACCCGATGCGTTCGACTACCCGGCGGTCGCCGGATACATGGAACGGTCGGGGGTGCAGTTCCTGAAGTGGGACTGCCGCGCCGGCAACGCGGCGATCGGCGAGGACGGGTATGTCCGCTGGTTCGATTTTGAATATGCCGGCCTGCGCCACGGCGCGGAGGATTTTGCCTGGCTCATCGGCGATGAGACCTGGCCCGTGGCGCCGGACAAGATGGCCGACGTGATGATCGAAACCTTCGATCCCGGCTGCGGCCATGAGATAGGCGAATACTTGGAGTATCTGTCGGCCTACACCGCCCTGCACTGCATTCAGCGGCTGGAGCTGATCCAGAAAGAGGTCATAAGCCGCGGCTGGCTCAGCCAGGAGCGGGTGCGCAAGTATGACGATGCCGGGGTGCATCCCGCGTTTGCCGCGCAGCTGTGCCGCACCGGCGCCTATTATGCCGCCCAATCCCGGCACACCGCCCCCCTCAGCCGCAACTTCGAGGCGGCGGAGCGCGCCTTTAAGGCAATGTCCGCGGGCTGACGGTTTCTCCTTCCTGTGACGTGCCGTCCGGGGTTCCGGCGATGAGATCCGCGCGGCTATCCTGTTGCCGGTCACACAGGGGGGAGAAGACATGCAGCAGGCCGAAGATTTCCGCGCCGAAAGCCGCGCCTTGGCGGCCATTCTGGAAGATCTGCCAGAGGCGGCGTTCCATGAGGCGACCCAGTTCAAGGACTGGACCATCGACCATGTTCTGGGGCACCTGCACCTGTTCAACGCCGCGGCGGAAGCATCTCTGCAGGGGGAAGATGAGTTCGCCGCCTTCATTGCGCCGGTGCTGCAGGACATGCAGGCGGGAAAGACGATCCTCGAATGCCAGTTCCCCTGGCTCGGCGGCCTGTCGGGCCGCGCGCTGTTTCAGGCCTGGCGGGACGGGGCGGAGCGCTGCGCCGATGCCTATGCTGCGGCGGATCCCAAAAGGCGGCTCAAGTGGATCGGGCCGGACATGAGCGCGTTGAGCGCCATCACCGCCCGGCAGATGGAAACCTGGGCGCACGGCCAGGAAGTGTTCGACCTGCTGGGGCTGCAGCGGCAGGAACACGACCGCATCCGCAATATCGCGCATCTGGGAGTGGCCACCTATGGCTGGAGCTTCGCGAACCGCGGGCTGGAGGTGCCGGAGCCAGCGCCGTTTGTGCAATTGACGGGACCGTCGGGCGCGGTCTGGGAGTGGAACACGCCGCAGGCTGGAAATTTCGTCAAGGGCAGCGCTGTGGAGTTTGCGCAAGTGGTCACGCAGGTCCGCAATGCCGGCGACACCAGCCTGCAGGCGGAAGGCGCCGCAGCGCAAGACTGGATGCGCATCGCCCAATGCTTTGCCGGCCCGCCGGAAACGCCCCCCGGCAAGGGCAGCCGCTTCACCGCAGAGACGTGATGCATGAGTTTTAGGCGCGGGACTTATGTAAGGGCCTGATCCGCCTTGTTCCCTGCTGGATAAAGTCCCGGTTCAAGCAAAATGCAGCCCCGCTGCCGGGCAAGGACAGCGGCGCGCTCCCGCCCGGCTTCGGCCGTCCTGGCGGACGGCCTGTGCCCGTTGGGCGTAGCGCCGCGCCCTGCGCGGCGCTACGCCCAAGGCCGCCAAGGGGGCGCGGCGCAGCCGGGGTCCCTGCGGGCGCGGGAGCGTTTCGCTTTTCCAGGCGCGGGCCTTTAGCGGGCGCCTGATGCGGCACCCTCAAAAGCATCAGTTCCGGCCGGGAGAAAGCCGCCGCCGCTCAGCGGCGGTTCCAGGCGCGGCTCAGCCCCTCCAGCGCCATGCGGCCGGGATCGGCGAGGCTGACCGGCAGCGCCTGCGCCTCCAGTGCCGCCCCGTAGAGCGCCTGCAGCGGCGGCTCTGCGATCAGCGCCAGGTTCTGGCCCAGCCAGTAAGGCCGCGCTGCCGCCAGTTCGGCGCCAAGCAGCAGCCCCCAGATCCGGGCGCGCGCAGCGGCCGCGGGCATCTCATCCAGAACCGACGAAGCCTGGACCGACGCCAGCCGGGCCGCCAGCTGCTCCGGCCTCGCTATCCCGTCCGCTGCCGCCTCGGCCAGCACCGCCTTGTCCCATCCGCCCGCCGCCGCCAGCCCCATCGCCTGCGCCGCTGCCTGCGCCATCTGGCCGGTCAGGGCGCTTTGGAAGCTGACTGCCTCGCGGGCGCTGACCTGCACCCAGTGAGTCACCGCTCCAGGCAGGCACACCACCCCGTCCCAGTCCAGGTTCAGCTGCAGAAAACCGCTGAGCCGGACCAGGGCACCCTGCATCACGCCGCAGGGCGCCGCCTGTCGGAGACCGGGCAGGGCGTGGATTTCCAGCCCGTCCAGCCGGGTTTCGCCCAGCGGCAAACCGGCGGGCACTGCCGGGACCGGATGCGGCGGCAAAAGGGAGCTGCCGCCCAGCACCACCGGGCAGATCGCGCCGCCCAGGGCCTGGCGCAGCGCCGCGGCCAGCGCAGCAGGGCGGCTGTCCGGCAGCTGCAGCACCTGCGCCGGAGCAGCGGCCGGCGCGCCGGGGATCACGGTCCAGGCGGTGAGCGTCAGCCCGTCCAGATTGGCAACCAGAAAGCCGGCCGCGCTTTGGGGAGGGTGCATAATGTCCTCATTCCTCTGCCATGGCTTTGCCTGCGGTTATGGCGGTGATTCCCGGTCCCGGCAAGGGCGCGGCGCGCAGCCGTACAGCCGCAAATACCCGTAAGGAGAGGTGTCTGCCCGCTGGTATGCGCGTCATAGGCTAAAACGCACGCCATTTCTGCAAAAGACAGGCCGCGCAGCGCTGCGCCCGGCGCGCAATATCCAGTACGGTGAGAGCGCCGGGTCCGGGCACTGCCTGTCCTCCTGGCCGGCTGCCGCACCGGACGGCCGCGCGTGACTGACCCCGCCAATCCGGAACACGGTTTGCACCGTAAACACTGAAACCGGCCGTGACAGCAACAGGAGAGACCGCAAACATGCCCGCCGCACCGGTACCGCACAATGCCATATTTGCCCAGCTCGCCGCGCGTCACCTGCTGACCCAGGGGTTCACACCCGCCGCCGTGTTTGCCGGCACCGGTTTCGGCCAGGCCCTGCTGGACCAGGAAGAGCCCGCCGCCCCCTTTGCTGCCATCGCCGGCTTCTTCAGCCGCGCTGCGGAGCTGACCGGCGATCCGCTGTTCGGCTTCCGCCTCGGCTGCGCCAGCGACCTGCGGCTGGCCGGCCTGCTGGGCTATATCGCCCGCACCTCGCCGACCGCGGGTTGTTTCCTGCGCAACATCGCGCGCTATGCCGGGGTGATGAGCGACGCCTGGGACGTGGACACATCCCGTCTCGCCTCGCACGGAGAGTTCGCCTGGTCCTGCACGGCGGCCTCCGGCCAGCAGGCGGATCAGTATACCGAATTCCTTGCGGCGCTGTTCTTTTCCGCCCTGCGCGAGGCGGCCGGTACGCGGATCGAGCCGCAGGAGGCGGCCTTTGTCCACCAGCGCCGCCGCGGCGCCGAAGAGATCGCGGCCTTTTTCGGCTGCCCGGTGCGGTTCGCGGCTCCGGCCAGCCGCATTGTGTTCAAACCCGAGGATCTGGACCTGCAGCTGGCCAGCGGCGACCGCCTGCTGCTGCGGGTGCTGCGCACCTTTGGCGACCAGCTGCTGCACGGCCGCGGGCTGGGGCGCAAAAGCACCGACCTGACGGCGCAGGTCGAAGAAGCGGTGTCCGCCCGGCTGTCCGGCGGCACCGCATCGCTGGCGAATGTGGCGGCGGATCTGGGCATGAGCCCGCGCACCCTGTCGCGCAAGCTGGCCCGGGCAGGCACCAGCTACTTCACCGTTCTTGAGGAATTGCGCAAGGCTCTGGCGATCCGCTATCTCCGGGAGAGCAGGCTGCCGCTCTCCGAAATTGCCTTTCTGCTGGGCTATTCCGGGCTGAACAGTTTCAGCGAGGCTTTCCGGCGCTGGACAGGGCAAAGCCCGGGACAGTTCCGCGGCGGCTGACCGGCTCAGACCGGGCTGAACCGGAAGCGATTCTGCACCTGATCTCCGCAGTTCGGGAACAATTCCGTAGCTTGGATGGAAATTGTTTCCGCTCACGCGGCCGTATTGAGGCTTTTTCCGGGCTTTTCCGGCGCCTTGCCACAATTTGCGCAAATTTCCTAAAATTTGGTTTAATTAGGGGTGACTGCAGAAATGCAGTGTCGCCAGGGGATTAGGCGACCAACAAGAACGGCGCGGGCGCGTGGGGGCGCGCCCCGTTTTGGAACCTGAAAATCAGTAGTGGTGTTCTGCGGCCGATGGCGCGCGGGAGGCCGGTTTGAGTTTATACACGGCCGCCTCGTCAATGAGGGCGGTCCAGCCGGTTTCAGGCTGGGTAGCGGGGGTTTTCGATGAAAGACTTGGTTCCCGGAGGGGCGGGGCTGTCTTTTGCGCAGTTTGAACAGGATACCGGGGGCGCCACTCTGCCTCACCGGCCTCTGCAGCATCTGCGCTTGCAGCCGATCAACATGAATGCAGGCCTGACCGGCTTTGCGGCGGCGGGGCGGCCTATTGCCCGGCCCGGCCGCCGGGCTGGCGGCAGCGGCTACCGGATAGCGGGCAAGCGGGTACTGGACCTGCTGCTGGTTATCCTCATCCTGCCGCTGACGCTGCCGGTTATCTTACTCTGTGCCGCGGCGCTGTGGCTGGAGGGCGGGCGGCCGTTTTACACTCAGCCGCGTCTGGGCCGCGGCGGCAAGGTGTTCCGCATTCTGAAGCTGCGCACCATGGTGCGCGACGCCGACGCCTTGCTGCAGCACTATCTGGACAGCGACCCCGCCTTGCGCCGGGAATGGCAGGACACCCAGAAGCTCAAGAACGATCCGCGCATCACCCCGGTCGGGCGGCTGCTGCGCATGACCTCTCTGGATGAGCTGCCGCAGCTGTGGAACGTCTTCAAAGGCGAGATGAGCCTGGTCGGCCCGCGCCCGATGATGCCGGAACAGCTGCCGCTTTACGGCGATGCTGCCGCCTATTTCGCGCTGCGTCCGGGGATCACCGGCATCTGGCAGGTCTCTGTGCGCAACGAAGGCAGCTTTGCCAGCCGCGTGCAGGCCGATTTCGATTACCGCGACGGGCTGTCGCTGGGCCGGGACCTGGGGCTGCTCTGGCGCACCGTCGGCGTGGTGATGAAGGGGACGGGATATTAACCTCTGTCTGATCCTATGCAGGCCCGCCGTCCGGGCCTGGCAGCAGATCAGCCAGCCATTGCGGAGGGCAGGGTTGTGAAGCATTTTGCAATATCAGGGGCGTGCGGCGCCATCCCGGCCCGCGGCCCGCTTACGGGACTGGAAGACGATGAGGACGGCATGAGCGAGCAAAGCTTCAAGCGGTTCCGCCGCCGCCGCGCGCCGGCGGCGGCCGCGCCGTCTGCCGATGGCGGCACCGGCGCGGCAGAGCCGCCGCAGAGGACAGCGCCCGCCGCACCGCCGCAGGTGCAGCTGCCTGCCCGCCTGCCGGAACCCTGGGACCGGATCCGCCAGGTGCCGTTTGACACCGGCGCTGAGCAGGCCGCGCGGCTGCCGCTGGTCAGCCGGTTCCGCACCTCGCCTGCGGCCAAATCCTTTGACCTGCTGCGCACCCGGCTGCTGCACAGCCTGAAGGCGCGCGGCTGGAACAGGATGGCGGTAACCGCGCCAGCGGCGGGCTGCGGCACCACATTCTCGGCGATCAATCTGGCGCTCAGCCTGGCCCGGGTGCCGGGCAGCCGCACCATTCTGATGGACCTGAACTTCCGCCGCCCCGGCATGGCCCGGGCGCTGGGGATAGAGGCGCAGGGCGATCTGTCCGCCTTCCTGTCCGGCAGCACCCGGATCGAAGACCAGTTCGTGCGCCCGCTGCCGTCGCTGGCAGTTGGCCTCAACCGGAGCGCGGATCAGGATGCGGCAGAACTGCTGCACAGCGGCAGCTGCGCCGAGGCGCTGGACGCCATGATGCTGCGCTCGGGCGCCGATACCGCGCTGTTCGACCTGCCGCCGGTGCTGGAGCATGACGACACCGCGGCCTTCCTGCCGCAGGTGGACGCGGTGCTGCTGATCTCCGACGGCACCAGCACCACCGCCGCGCAGCTGGCCGCCTGCGAGAAAATGCTGGCCGGCCATACAGAGCTTCTGGGCGTGGTGCTGAACCGGGCCCGCGATACGGACAGCCCGCTGAACTGACCATCCCGGCGTCATAGTTTTGCCCGGTTGCTGTGGTCAGACTCCGGGCGCGGGCCGCTGCCGGGCCGATCCGGCACAGGCAGCGGGCAGGGGCAGCCGGCACAGGCAACGGGCACGGGCAACGGGCAGGGGCAAGAGAGCAGACAGATGGGGCCGATTTACTCGCTAGGCGATTTTTTGGACATGGTGCGGCGCAGGCTGTTCACCATTGTCTGCGTCTTTATCCTGGGCTGCCTCGGCTCGCTTTGGTTCGCCGCCAGCCAACAGCATCAGTATGAGACCGCCGAGGTGCTGCAGGTCACCCAGCCGCAGATTGCGGGCGAACTGGCCAAGTCCACCGTCGAGGGCTCTTCCGCCCGCCGCATACAGCTGATCGAGCAGCGCCTGATGGCCCGCGGCGCGGTGCTGGAAGTCATCGAAAAATTCGGCCTTTATGCGGATATGGAGGTGCTGACCCAGCTTCAGAAAGTGGCGCTGCTGCGCGAGTCGGTGCGGATCACCGGCGTCGCTGCCGCCCGCGAAGGCTTTGCCGACGATGGCACCATTTCGGTGCTGACCATCACCGCCCGGATGCCCACCGCCGAACAGGCGCAGCAGGTCGCCAGCGAATTCGGCCGCCGCACGATTGAGCTGAGCGTCGCCACCCGCATTGATCAGGCCCGCGAAACCCTTAGCTTCTTTGCCGGCAAGGAATCCGCGCTGGCCGATCAGGTCGCCGCGCTGGAAGATGAAATCGCGGCCTACCGCAATGAAAATGACGTGACCCTGCCGGGCACCATCGAATTCCGCCGGGCAGAGATCGCAGCCCTGAACGAAGGCCTTCTGGAAATCGCCCGCGAACGGATCGAAATCCGCCGCGCCGCGGACCAGGCGCTGGCCACCGAACGCCCCGCCACCGCCCGCCGGATGCAGGAGGAAGCGGAGCAGAAGCTGGCCACGCTGGATGCGCAGGAGCAGCTGCTGACCCGGCGCAGGGCCGGGCTTGAGGCGTCCTTGCAGACCACCCCGGAGGTGGAGCGCCGGCTGGGCGCCTACGACCGGCGGCTGGAGCAATTGCAGGCAGAGCTTGCGCAGATGACCTCCCGCCGCAACGAGGCAGAAGTGGGCTTCCGCCTGGAGACCGGCCGCCAGGCAGAGCGTCTGACGGTGATTGAGCCGGCGCCCTTGCCGGATTACCCGGTGACCGGCGCCCGCAAGACCAAAGCGCTGATGGGGGCCGCGGCCAGCCTGCTGGCCGCCTTTCTGGCCGCCTTCCTGCAGGAGCTGCGCCAGCCGGTGCTGCGCACCGCCGCGCAGATGGAGCGGGAAACCGGCCTGGTGCCCGTGGTTTCCATCCCGGTGATGGACACCCGCCCGCCGCGCCGCGGAGTGCTGGACCTGATCAGGCGCAGAAGCTAGCCATCAGGCGCTGTCCTCGGCGAACAATCCCAAGCCTGCCATTTATGCCCGTGCCTAAGGTGCGCCAAGAGCAGCTGCCATTGCAGCGACTTCCGGCCAGTGCCAGCTCAGCGCGGCTCCGCCTGCCGCCACCGTCAGCAGCGCATAGCCCGCATCATGCAGCGGATCCCAGACATGGTGACGCCGCGCCAGCCGCACCAGCACCGGATAGGCCGCCAGCATCGCCAGTCCCAGCGCCGCAATGCCGCCCGCCAGCCCGAACCAAGCCACGCCGCCCAGAAACAGCGCCGTCTGCAGGCAGGCCCGCACCGCGGAAAACACAAAGAACCCGCGGCTGTCGCCTGCCGCCAGCGCCGCCTGGTCATAGGTCATGGTGATCACCGCCGGCGCCAGCGCCAGCGCAATCAGCACGATCATCGGCCCGGCCAGCACGTAACGGTCATCATAAAGCAGCTGCACCAGCCACGGCCCGGCCCAAGCCATCGCCAGCAGCATCGCCAGGATCGCCGCCGTCAGACCGCCGCGCAGCTGCCGCTGCCGCCGCAGGTTCTCCGGCGCTGCCCGCACAGGCTTGTCGCGGTAGACCGGGATCATCAGCCGCTGGTTCACCGCATGGCCCAGCAGCATCGGAAAGCTCGCCAGGAAATAGCCGATGTTGTAGACCCCCAGCACTTCAAGCGGCACGAACTTGCCCAGGATCGCCCTGTCCCCCTGCGAGGTCAGGAACCAGAAGGCGGTCGACAGGAAAATCCACTTGCCGAAATGGATCAGCTCCCGCGCGGCGGCTTTCTCCCAGCGGAACCGGTTGGCCGCGCCCGGCAGGCCGTAGTGGCACAGCGCCAGCTTGGCCGCAGCCTGGATCACCCCGCCCAGCACCAGCGCAATCACCGACTGCGTTGCCAGCGCCAGCGCAATCATCGCGGCCAGCCCGATCACCTGGCCGCCCAGGTCCAGCACCGTGACCCGCCCTGCCAGCAGATGCCGGTGCGCGGTTTCGATCCGTGTCGGGTTAAAGCCGGCAATCGCCAGCCCGGCACCGGCAATAGGCAGGTAGACCAGCAGCTCCGGCGCGCCGTAAAACGCCGCCGCGGGCCAGGCCAGCAATGCCGTCAGCGCCCACAGGCCAAAGCCGCGGATCACCTGAATGGTCCAGGCAGTATCCAGAAACGCCGGATCATCCCCCCGTTTGTTCTGGGCAATCGACGGCCCAATGCCGACATCGGAAAACAGCGACAGCCCCACCGTCACCACGGCGACCAGCGCCATCAGGCCGAAGGCCTCGGGAAACAGGATGCGGGTCAGAATCAGGTTCGAGGCCAGCCGCAGGGCCTGGCTGCCGCCATAGCCGATCATCAGCCACGAGGCCGAGCGCAGCACCCGCGCCGCCATCCCCTGGCCTGCAAAATGCGATGCAACCCGCTGCATGTTCTAATAGATCCCCCAACGTCCGGTACCGCAGGCTAGGGAGGCGGGGCAGGGGCGTCAATCGCGGGGACGCCTGCGGTGGCGCAGACAGCTTCCGCAGGCCGGAACCGCAGGACAATCCCGCAACCTGTGCCGCATTCTCCACGCCTGCGCGACAAGCGGACGGCGGTGCTGGGCAAGCCGCGAAACCGCCGCTAACCTGCGGCGGACAAACCTTTTTGCACGGATTTTTCAGCGTTGAAGATCGCCTATGTCCTGAACACCTATCCGCAGCCGTCGCACAGCTTCATCCGCCGCGAGCTGCAGGCGCTGGAGCGTCAGGGCGTGGATATCCTGCGCCTGGCGATGCGCCCCTCCGGCGCGGCCCTGGCCGATCCCGGCGATCAGGCTGAGGCGGCCCGCACGGAGTATGTTCTGAAGGCAGGGGCCGGGCGTCTGCTGGCAGCCTTGGCACGGGAAACGGCGGCGCCGGCCCGGTTCGGGCAGGCGCTGAAGCTGGCGCTGAAACTGGCGCGGGCCTCGGACAAGGGCATCCTGCGCCACCTGGTCTACCTGGCCGAGGCGGCGTTAGTGAAACAGCGCTGCGCGGCAGAAGGTGTGCAGCACATGCACGCGCATTTCGGCACCAATTCCGCCGCGGTTGCGATGCTGGCGCATGTTCTGGGCGGCCCCGGCTACAGTTTCACGGTGCACGGGCCGGAGGAATTCGACGCGCCGCACACCCTGTCGCTGGGTGAAAAGATCAACCGGGCCAGGTTCACCGTGGCCGTCAGCCGCTTCGGCAAAAGCCAGCTCAGCCGCTGGGCTGCGTTCGGCAAATGGGACAGCCTCAACGTGGTGCATTGCGGCATCGAGCCGGACCGCTTCGCCGATCCCGCGCCGCTGCCCCAGGGGCCGCTGCGGCTGGCCGCCATCGGGCGCTTTGTCGAGCAGAAGGGCCAGATGGTGCTGGTCCGCGCCATGGCCCGTCTGGTGCAGGAGATCCCGGACCTGCATCTTGCGCTGATCGGCGACGGCGGGATGCGCGCGGATCTGGAAGCGGAGATTGCCAGGCACAGCTTGGGCGGCAACATCACCCTGACCGGCTGGCTGGCGGAGGACGGCGTGCGGGCCGAGCTGGCCCGCGCCCACGCGCTGGTGATGCCCTCCTTTGCCGAAGGCCTGCCGATGGTGGTGATGGAGGCGATGGCCGCCGCCCGCCCGGTGGTCGCGACATATATTGCCGGCACGCCGGAACTTGTGGTGCCGGGGCAGACCGGCTGGCTGGTGCCGGCCGGGGATGAGGCCGCGCTGGCAGAGGCGGTGCTGGCGCTGGCGCACACTCCGGCAGCGCGGCGGGCGGCCATGGGGCAGGCGGGCCGCGCCCGGGTGCTGGAGCGTCACGACAGCGCGGGCGAGGCGGCCAAACTCGCCGCGCATTTCCGCAACGCCATCTCAGGGTAGCCGCCGGAGCCCTCCCGCCCGTCGCCGCCGCATCCGCGGGATGCGCCGCTCCCGTTGGGCCAGGCTCAGCGCCCTTGGCGCTGAGCCTGGCCCAAGGCCGCCAAGGGTGCGCTGGCGCAGCCAGGGCATCCTGCGGGCGCGGGAGGGCTTTGCCTTGGCAACCGCACTCAGCGGCCGCGGGTCCAGCGGGATTGCGAGGTGTAAAGCGGGGATTTGACCGCCAGGGCCACCGAGCCGTAGACCAGAAATCCGGCCGGATCCGCCGCCAGCAGCTTCAGAACCGCACCACCGCCAGCGGGCGGCTTGTCGTCATTGCCCAGCAGCTGCGGATACCGGGCGGCCACTTCCGCCACCCCGGCGTTCTGACGGCGCCGCACCCGCACCAGATTGCGGAACCCCTCCACCATCGGCCAGCTGTAGCCTGCTGCCACCTGCACCCGCTCCGCCGGGGCAAAGTTCAGCCGGGCAAAGGTGTCATCGGCGATGATATCCGGCCAATCCCCCCAGCGCTCCCGTCCGGCGCGGCTCATGGCAAAGACGCCGAACCCGGGCACCCCGCGGGTGAAGAACGGCAGCCGTGTCCACAGCCGCGCATAGGCCCGGGTTACCGCGCTGCGGGCAGGGGCCACCTGCGGGCGGCCGCTGGCATACCGCGGCGCGCCATTCGCCAGGGCCTCAGCCAGCTGCGCAATCAGTGCGGGCGAGACCGCCACGTCGGCATCCAGATAAATCAGGATATCCCCGCGCGCCGCGCCATCGCCCGCCGTCAGCGCCCGCAATTTCCCGCCCTCCGGCAGTTCCAGCACCTCAAGCGTCCAGCCGGGCGGCGGCGCAACCGCCCGGGCCAGCGCCGCGGTTTCGTCAGTGCAGCCATTGGCCAGAACCAGCACCTCGCCCGTCATGCCCTGCGGCAGCGGCGCGGAGGCAAACACGCCCTCCAGGCAGGCCCCGATATAGCCCGCCTCATTGTGGGCCGGGATCAGCACCGACACCCGGGGGCTCACTTCGCCGCCTCCAGCGCTTCCCAGCGCGGGTTGGTATCGCTCAAGGTGCGCAAGGCGCCCCAGCTGCCCCATTTTCCGGGCGCGCCCGCATCGGCGTAAGCGGTGAACAGCGCGCCCCCAAGCGCGCGCCAGCCCGCCAGCAGCTCGCGGTAGAGCGCCCCCATTTCGGGCGTGTAGTTAAAATGAGTGAAAAAGCCGGTCAGCGCGCCGTCCTCCACCATCGGGCCGATCCCGACCACATGGCTGCCGCCCTCATACATGATCAGCTCCAGCCCGTGCTTTTGCGCGACGCCTGCATGATAGGGCAGCACCCGGCCCAGCAAATCCGCCAGCGTGTCGGTGCTGTCACCCGAGATCAGCCCGTCGCGCAGCTCCGCACCGGCCTGGGCTGAGGCCGCATCATACTGGTGCTGCTCGATAAACTCCGCCGCTGCGGCCCCCGCCAGCCCCCGCTCCGCAGCTGCCGCCCGGGCCTGGTCCCGGCTGGCGGCAATCCAGGCCCGGACCTGCCCGGCGCGCTCTTCCAGTCCCAGGATGCCGCCGAAGTACCCGGTTACCGCATAGGCGTCGAAATAGGCCGCAGGCGCCAGCCTGTCCGCCCGTTCGGCCTTCCACAGCGGCGCCGCCAGCACCTGCTCCTCCAGCCCCAGCCAGCCGGTCTGCGAGGAGATCACCCGCACCAGCCGCTTGCTGTCCGCCCCGAAGACCTCTGTCCAGATCTGCGCCACTTCCGCCGCGCGGCCGCCATAAAACTGCATCCACAAGCCGTCACCGCCCCAGCGCGCCTGGGCCTGCGCATCGGCCCAGGGCGCCTGCTGAAACTGCCAGTTCCAGACCTCGTTGGAATATTCCGCATAGGCGCGCAGTTCCTCGTCCAGCCCTTGCTCCGCCAGCCGGGCAAACTGCCGGACGTAAGTGTCATCCGCCATATGCGGCATGGTGAACCAGGCATCGGCCCCCAGCCTATTGGCCAGCGCCAGCATCACCTCGGCCGGAACCCCCTTCAGCGCCCAGGTGTAGTCCTGCGGCAGCGGGCGGTCCTCCCAGCCGGTCTGGGTCGAGTCATTGGTGGCCATCCAGTCCATGAACCGCAGCGCGGCAAAGCCGTCCAGCCGCTCCAGCCACAGCGGGTTGAACAGGGCGCCGCTGTCAAACGCCTCCAGATGCTCTTCCTTCACCACGGTGATATTGCGGACGTATTCTCCCTCCCGGCCCATGCGCTGGATGCGGATTTCCACCGGGCCGGGGCCGGGGGTGTAATCGAACCGCACCTCGCCCTTGCCGTAGCGGACGTTTTCCGCGCGGCCCGCGACCTCGACGATGCCCTCGCCCTCGAACCGCAGCACATAGCGGCCCTTCAGGGACACCGCCTCCTGCGGCAGGTCGGTCAGGATCACCGTGCCGATGGAGCCCAGCTCTGGCGGGATCGCGGTGGGCCAGCCATCCGGATCGAGATAGCCCGCAGCCTGCAGCTCACCGTGATCCGCGCCGCCCCACTGGCCGGGAAGGTGGCCGATCCAGGGCCGCGCGGTTTTGAAGTGGTCCAGGAACGGGGCCTGGGTGCTCCAGTCGGCAATGCCCGCCAGATTGATGGCGACGGGCTGGCGCACGGGCGGTCCCGCCAGTACCGGCCCTTCTGACAGCAGGGATGCGTTCAGCACGGGGAGCACCGGATCCTGCGGCAGCGCCGCCGGCTCCGCAGGCAGGGCTGCGGTGCGCAGGCTGCCGCCTTGCGCTGCGGCCCAGGCAATGTCCTGCAGCCGCGCTGCCAGCTCTGGCGCCGGCGCGGGATAGGGCTTGCCCCAGCGGTCCGTCAGCCGGTGCGGCAGGCCCGAGGGGTTTTCCCCGGTCAGCACCGCGTACTGCAGCAGCGCCAGGAAGTAGAAGCCGGTGGCGTTGGGGTGGATGTCATCGGCAAAGACATCGCGGATACTGGCAAGCCCGGGCATCGTGCCCGCCTGAATGGCATCGTCCAGCCGCGCCATCGCCTGGCCTGCGGGCAGCAGCTTCACATCGCCGCCGGTTGCGGCATTGACGCCGTCCACCACCGCCTGCCAGCTTGGCAGATCCTGTTCCAGCCGCTGCCGCCACGGCACACCCGCACCGTCATCAAAGGGCACCGCCGTGCCGGTGCCGCTGTTCAGGCTGTGCCAGGTTTCCTGCAAATAGAACTGCACCTCCGGGTTGGCGGCGCGGGCCAGCTCATAAAACTGCGTCACCGCCTGTTCCGTGCCGCTCCATTTCAGGTGATTGGCCAGCGGAATCGCCTCCGTCACGATCACCGCGTCCGCTGGCCGGCGCAGCCTTTCACGTGAATCAACACCCTCCGCGGTGGCGCTGTGCTGCCAGTTATAGCTGAGCGGCGCACCGTTGATGATCTGCGCCTCCACCGTGGCCTCGGCGCGGGTATCCAGCAGCTGGTCCAGCATCTGCGGATTGTCCGGCCCGAACAGCGAGTGGCCGATCATCACAACCGAGGTGATCAGCGCCTCCGGACTCATGCCGGGCCCTCTGCCGCCGCCAGACCGGTGCGGGGCAGGGCGCGCACGGTCTCCCACACGATTGCCTGCACTTTCGCCGCCGCCGCGGGGCTGAACGCTTGCGCCGCGCTGCCGTTTGCCCGGGCCAGCTCATGCGGCAGCCCAGCGGGAGAGCGCTGGTACAGCACCGCGTAATGGGTCAAGGCAATCACATAGGCCCCCAGATCGTTGATATGGATCGGGTCCAGCCCGCCGTCAGGCGTGCGCGCGAACAGCGATTCACGTGAAGCCAGTCCGGGGATCTCCCCGGCCTCCGCCGCCCGCGCCACCGCAGCCAGCACTTGCCCGCCGGGGATCAGATACACCGGGTGGCCCGGATTGCGTCGGCTGTCCGGCGCCAGGAGTTTGCCCGCCCACAGCGTTTCCAGATCACTGCCGATCCGCTCCAGCCAGCCCTCGGGGTCATCCAGCCGGTGCCAGGTCTCATAAAGGTAAAGCCGGGTCTGTGCTGACCCCTGCCGCGCCAGATCTGCCCATTTTCCCAGATACTTGGCCGCCTCGAAATACTTGACCGCATCGCGCAGCTCGACCATTTCGGTCAGCACCACGGCGCCGTAGTCGCCCGACCCGATGGCGTCCTTTGCCGCCCGGAAGGCAGGCGCGCGGTTGGCCGCTTCGAAATCGAGGATGTCTTCCTCCGGCTCCCAATGCGCCCGCAGCGGCGTGCCCGACCCCAGCTGGCTGTTATACTCATGCCCCTGTGGCGCCAGCTGCGCCAGCATATGCGGCATATCCGGCCCGACCAGCGAATGGCCCAGGTGAAACACCTTCAGCGGCTCCTCCGGCGGGGTCAGCGGCGGCGGCACCGGCACGCTGCGGCTGCGGGTTGCAAACACCATCAGCCCCAGCGTGGCAGCCGCCGCCGTCAGCGCCAGAAACCCGCGCCGCCCCATCATCCGCGCCCCCGGATTTCCGCTGTGGTCATGATCAGCCCGGCCCCGATTGCAAACCGCCCGCCGACAGACTCGCCGCGGGCAAACGGCGGCCGGTCGGCAGTAAAAAACGCTTGAAAAGCTCCCGCCGCCAGATCGAATTCCAGCTCCATCCCGTCAAAGCCGTAAAACGCCCGGCTCAGCGTGTACTGGCATTTATAGGCCGCTTCCTTGGCGGAAAAGAACACCTTGGCCATCTGTCCCGGATTGTCCTGCCCTCGCAGCCAGGCCTGTTCCCGCTTCGAGCAGATCGCGGGCAGCAGGTCGTCCTTCAGCGGCGTGTCTTCCTCCACGTCGATGCCCAACGCCTGCACATCGCCTGCGCGGGCCAGCACCGCCATGGCGCAGCTCTTGGTGTGGGTGATCGAGCCGACCACCCCCGCAGGCCAGACCGGCGCCCGGTCGCTGCCGACCTGCACCGGGGCGGGGGGCATCTGCAACTGCCGCATCGCCTGATGCACAGCGGAACGGCCGGCAGCAAACTCGTTGCGCCGCTTCTCCACCGCGTTGGGCGACAGCCCGGCGGCCTCATCAGCCAGCGGCGGCGGCGGCGTGCCCAAGGGGTCCGCCCCGGCCAGCGCCACATCGGCGGCAAAAAGCGGCCGGACCAGGGCCAGCCGCTCTGCCAGTTTGCTGTTGGTCTCTGTCATCCGGCCCTTGCCCTGCGGTTTGCCCGCATGGCCCGCCGCTTCGACATGGTGTCGGCGCGGTCCGGCCCTGCGGCTGCCTCAGGCTGTTTTTCCGTATTTGCAGGGGTGCCTGCAAGCCCTTCGATATGCGCCGCCAGCCCCGCCAGTGTCGGGAAGCGGAAAATGTCGGTGATCGACAGCGCCGCCGTGCCCAGCTCCGTGCGCAGCTCCCGGTGCGCCTGCACCGCCAGCAGGGAATGGCCGCCCAGGGCAAAGAAATTGTCCTGCGCCCCAATGCCGCTGACGCCCAGGATACGGCTCCAGACAGTGGCGATCCTGGCCTGCGCACCGGCATCCAGAGGCACCGACGGGGCGGCCTCAACCCGCGCAGGCTGCGGGTCCGGCAGCGCCTTGCGGTCGATTTTCTTGTTGGGCGTCAGCGGGAAAGCCTCCAGCGTGACGATATGCGCGGGCACCATCACCGCCGCCAGCCGTGCCTCCAGCGCCTGTTTCAGCGCCTCCCCGGACACCGGCGCAGAGGTTGTGACATAGCCGGCCAGCTGTTCCGCTCCGGCCTCTCCGCGCGGCACCACCACGGCGCCGGTCACACCCGGCTGCGCCGCCAGTGCTGCCTCGATCTCCCCCAGCTCGATCCGCTGGCCGCGGATCTTCACCTGATGGTCGGTGCGGCCCAGGAACATCAGATTGCCTTTTGCCGTCCAGCGCACCAGATCGCCGGTGCGGTACAGGCGGCCAGCAGCGAACGGTGTGTTAACGAACCGTTCAGCGGTCAGTTCCTGCCGCTGCCAGTAGCCCGCCGTGACACCCGCGCCGCCGATATACAACTCCCCCGGCGTTCCCGCGGGGACCGGCGCTTGATTTTCGTCCAGAACATAGACCTGCGTGTTGGCAACCGGCGTGCCAATCCCGGCTGTCCCTGCGGGGACAGCGGAGATTTTCTCGACTGTGGACCAGATCGTGGTCTCGGTCGGGCCGTACATATTGCGGATCTCTGCCCGGGTCGCGTCCTTCAATGCCTGCACCAGATCGCCGGGCAGCGCCTCGCCGCCGACCAGCAGATGCTGCAACTGGCCCAGGCAGGCGCTGGCGTCCGCGTCCGCGGCTATCATCCGCGCCATCGACGGGGTGCATTGCATATGGCTGACCCCATGCCGCACGATCTGCGCCGCCAGCGAGAAGTCATCCGCCGCCAGTTCCTGCGGCGCGTTCGACAGGCGCAGCACCTCGGCCAGCGGTTTCAGCCCCTCCAGCACCACGTCGGGCGCGATGCCATAGTCGATCAGGCAGGCAACCTCATCCATGCCGATGCGTTTCAGCTGCTCGACCCGCTGGCAGGCGTCCTGGATCGTGCCGAACAGGCCGGACTCTTCGAAATACCGCTCGAACGCGAAGTCGAGGATCGCCTCCAGCTCTTCCTCGGACAGCATCCCCAGGTCCATCTCGAAGGGGTTGTTCACGCCCTCGGGTTTCTTGAAGGCGGGGAAGGCCCAGGCGTATTGCTTGATCAGCCCGGCGGCGGAGCGCAGGTAGTCCTTCATCGGCTCGCGCGCTACCTTACGGGCCTCCTCGCGGGTTCCGGCCAGATAGCTGTGCAGCATCAGCGTGACCCTGAAATCCGCGGGGTCATGGCCTGCGTCGCGCAGGGCGTCGTGGTAGATGCGGATCTTGCCTGCCACCTCCTCGATACTCTGCCCCAGGAGGTGAGTCAGCACATTGGCCCCGATCGCACCGGCCACGCGCCAGGTCTCCGGGTTGCCCGCGGTGGTGACCCAGACCGGCAGCTCCTTGGAGACCGGGCGGGGCTGGGTGATGACGCTGTGCGCACCGCCGTCCTTGCGCGGGAAGGCCACTTCCTCGCCGCGCCACAGCTTGCGCACGGTTTCGATGGCGTCAAACATCGCGGCCTTATTGGCGGGCGGGGTGTTTTCGGGGCGCAGGATGAAATCATCCGGCTGCCAGCCGGAGGCAAAGCCGATGCCCGCACGCCCCGCGGTCAGGTTGTCGATTACCGCCCATTCCTCGGCAATCCGCGCCGGATGGTGCAAAGGCGCCACGCAAGAGCCGGAGCGCACGCCGATGTTCTGCGTCACCGCCGCAACCGCGGCGCCGGTGACCGACGGGTTCGGATAAGGCCCGCCAAAGGCGTGGAAGTGGCGCTCCGGCGTCCAGACCGCGTTGAAACCGTGCCGGTCAGCGAACTTGGCGCCTTCCAGCAGCAGATGGTATTTCTGCGGCCCCGGCCCGTCGTCATTGCCCCAGTAGAACAGGTTGAAATCCATCTTCCGGGTGCTGAGCGCCACGGGGCCCTTGGACAGCTCCAGCCGGCTTTCGTCGCTGGACAGAACCAGCTTTAAGCCGCGCGAGAGAGTCCAGAACAGCTCCAGCACTGAAATGTCGAAGCTGAGGCTGGTGACGGCCAGCCAGGCGTCGCCCTCCTGATGCGGGATGCGGGCGTCCATGCCGGTGAAGAAGTTCGACACATTGGCATGGGTGACCATCACCCCCTTGGGCAGGCCGGTAGAGCCGGAGGTGTAGATGAGGTAGGCCAGATCGCTGCCGGTGGCGCCGCCGGAGGTGTTTTCCCCGGCTGTCCCCGCGGGGACGGTTTCGATGTCCAGCACCTCAGCGTCCGAGGCCGGCAGGCTGCCCGCCAGCGCGCTTTGCGTCACGATGACCTGCGCCTGGCTGTCTGCGATGTAATGCGCGACGCGGTCCGCGGGGTAGGCAGGATCCAGCGGCACATAGGCGCCGCCGGCCTTCATTACCCCAAGCGTGGCAAACACAAGGTCCGGCGCACGGCGGATGTAAATGCCGACATGGCTGCCCGGTTTCACGTTCATTTCACGCAGGCGGGCGGCCACCGCATTGGCGCGGGCGTTGACTTCGCCGTAGGTGAAGCTCTGGTCCTCGAACACCAGCGCGGTTACGTCGGGGGTCTTGGCGGCCTGCGCCTCAAACGCCGCGTGGATGGTCAGACCGGCGGGGTAGTCCGCGGCGGTCTGGTTCCAGTCCTCCAACAGCAGCTTGCGCTCGGCTTGCGGCAGGATGGGCAGCTCTGCAACCGGGCGGTTTGGGTCTTCCGCAATGGCAGCCAGCACCAGTTCCAGCCGGGCGGCGAGCAGTCCGGCGGATTTAGCGTCCAGCCGGGTGCTGTCGGTGTGCAGCCCCATTTTGCCGCCGCAGAAGGCGACGGTGGCGATGCAGCCGCCGACCGGCAGATCCTGGTCCAGAGACAGGCCGATTGCGGGCTGCGCCTGCGCCGGAATTGCCGGATCGCGGGCCACCAGGTCCTCAGGGAAACCGCCGTATTTCCGGGCCTTTTCAATTTCTTCTGCCATGCGGCCGGTAAGATCCTGCAGCATCTGGCCGCGCCGGGCCTGTATCGGCACCCAAGGAGAGATCAGGCCGGGCAGGGCCTCCGTGCTGCCAGCGGCGAGCGCCACATCGGCGGCGTTTTCCCCGCTGCTGAGCAGCGCCCAGGCCAGCACCCCAGCCGCCGCCTGGCTCTCACTGAGGGCGGCCGGCAAGGCGATCGCATAGCGGTCAAACCCGTCCCCCCCGGTATCCGAGGCCAGCGGCACCTGCACCGGCTGCATCACGGCAAGCCGCCGGCGCCAATGGCTTTCGCCGCCCTGGGCCGTCGCGAGGCGTGTGGTGAGCGTCTCTGCCTCAGCTGCAGTCAGGGAGGGCACCATGTCCCCCGCTTGGGCCAGTTTGGTGATGTCCAGCGGCTGGCCTGCGGGCGTGGTCAGGCGGGAAAGGGTCAGGGCGCCGTCGCCTGTGGCGATTGTTATGCTGGTTTTACGGGCTTCGAGCACCGTCCCCGGCGCGTCGCTGCCGTCCGCAACTTCGGCAGCGCCAGCCAGAACGACCGTGCCGCCGATGCGCAGCTTGGCGGCGCACAGCGGGTTCCAGTAGCCGCCGGTATCCAGCGCGCGCACCAGCCGGGCCAGCTCCGCCGCGGGGCGGGTGAAATCGAGCATCCCGCCCGCTGCCGGGCGGTCGGATTTTTTGAACAGGCGGCGCTGGCTCAGATCCTGCTTCTGACGGGCCAGCTCACCGGTTTCCAGCTGCGTGACGACCTCGCCAAAACTGTCCATCGCCGCGGCGTAGCATTTGGAGTTGAGGCTGAAGGCGGATTCATCCGCCGCTACATCGAACAGGCGCTGGGCCAGGATATCGCCCTCGTCGACGCCGCCTTCGATCAGATGCCAGGTGATGCCATGCTGCGGCTCGCCGTTGATCAGCGCCCAGTTCGGGGTGTTGAGGCCCGCGTAATGGGGCAGGGGGCCGTCGTGGAAATTGACCGCGCCCTTGGCGGCCAGGGCCAGCACCGCGTCCGGGATCACGGTCAGGTTGGCAACCGACAGCAGCCAGTCAAAACCGCCGGTCAGGTCGCCGGGTTTATCCAGCAGCGTCAGTCCCTTGTCCGCGGCCCAGGCACGGATGTCCGCGTCGTGGGAGACCACAGCCCGGATCTGGTGGCCGCGGGCCAGCAGCGCATCGGCGCAGCCGATCAGGAGGGATTCATTGCCGATCAGGGCACAGGTGAAAGCGGTCATTTCTGCTCCTTTGCAAGCGGAGAAGGGAGGCGCGTTTCCGAAGAGGGTGAGCGGCGCGGCGCTAGAAGCGCGCGCAGGCTGTGCAGGCACAGATCGCGCAGGAAATGCGGCGGATCCGCCTGCGGCTTGTTCTGGATCAGGCGGCGCAGGCCATAGATCAGGCTGCCGCTGATACGGGCCAGCGTGGCGGCGGCGGCATAGGCGCGGCCGTGGTTCTTGGTGAAGTAGTGCAGCCGCGAGTCGAACCAGTACTGCGGCGTGCGCTGCCAGCCCTTCATGCCGGTGGAGACAGAGCCGATGTGGGCCACCTCGCTGGCCGGCACATAGTGGGTGCGCCAACCGGCGCGGGCGGCGCGGCGGCACAGGTCGGTTTCCTCGAAGTAGAGGAAAAAGGTCTCGTCAAAGCCGCCCGCGGCCTCAATCACCTCGCGGCGGATCATCAGGCTGGCGCCGGCGGTCCAGTCCACCTGCACTTCGCCCTGCGGCATATCCATCGCCACCACCCAGGGCTTCAGGAGGCGGGTGAAGATGCCGGTGCGCACGCTGGCCTCGAACTCCCCCGCGATCGAGGGGAAGCGGAAGGCGGTGCGGTGCGGTTCGCCATCGGTGCCGCGCACGTAGGAGCCGGCCAGCCCGGCGCCGGGATGCTCCAGCAGGAAGTCGCGCAGGGTGCGGATGGTGCCGCCCTGCACAAAGGCGTCGGAATTCAGCAGGTAATAGAACTCCGGCGCGCTGCCGCCGGCCAGGCCCGCCTGGATGCCGATGTTCATGCCCGCGCCAAAGCCGCCGTTGACCGGCGAGGCCAGCAGCCTCAGCCGCCCGCTGTCCAGCCAGCCGCGGGCCTCTGCGCCGGCGCGGATCTGCTCAAAGGAGCCGTCGCCGGAGCCGTTGTCGATGATCAGCAGCTCGCCCGGCAGGTCCTCCATTTCGCGCAGCGCGGCCTCGGCCGCCTGCAGGGTCATCTCCGGCGTGCGGTAGTTGAGAAGGATGGTGAGGATACGCTGCTGGCTCATCAGGGTCACTCCGCGGCCTGGTCGTAACGGGGCCGCCCGGCGGCGGCGTCGGCGGCGTCCAGCCGCGCCTTCACGCCTGCCGCCAGCACGCTGACATTGGGCACCAGCACCATGCTGTCGTGATCGCCGGGCACCTCGGCCACCTCGGTGGCCGGGGCCCATTTGGTCCAGTCGTTGTCGTCAAAGACATATTCGCGCTCGCCACTGACCCAATGGCCGTTTGAGACCTGCCATTTGCGGTCCAGCGGCGGCCTGAACAGGGTGAGCGGCCCGTCCCAAGGCCTGAGGCCATAGGTCCCGACCGCGGTGCGGAAGGCCAGTTCGATCTTGCGGCTGTTGAATTCCGGCCGGGCGCCGGTCTCCGCCGGGCTGGCGCGGCGTTTCTCTAACTCCCACGCGATGCGGTTTCTGGCCCATTCGGCCAGGTAGCCCGGCCCCTTGCGGCGCAGTTCGGCGAGTTTAATCAGGGCCTTGTCGCGGCGGCTGAGAGGCGGGCGCACCGGCAGCGGCGTGTCCAGCAGGATCAGCGCGGCGGTGTCCTCGCCCTGGTCCTTCAGCTGCTGCGCCATCTCATAGGCGGTGATGCCGCCGCCGGAAAAACCGCCCAGCAGATAGGGGCCCTGGGGCTGGATCTGGCGGATTTCGGACAGGCAGCTGCGGGCGGCGTCCTCGATCCGGCTGTGCGGCGCGGCGTCGCCCACCAGCCCCTTGGCCTGCAGGCCGTAGACCGGCCGGTCCTTGCCGACTTGCAGCGCCAGATGGCGCAGGTTCAGCACATTGCCGAACATGCCCGCCACCAGGAAGAAGGGCCGCCGCCCGGTGCCATCACCCGGATGCAACTGAACCAGATGGGTGTATTGCGGCTGTTCCTCCGCAGTTTGGGGCGTGTCTCCCGGTTCCGCCACAACCCCGCCGCCGGTGCGGGCGATGATCCGCTCTGCCAGCGCGGCGACGCTGGGCGCCTCGAACAGCACCGACAGCGGGAACTCCACACCAAAGCTGCGTTTTACCTGTGCAAACAGCCGCACCGCGATCAGCGAGTGGCCGCCAAGGTCAAAGAAACTGTCCTCGATCCCGACCTGGCTGACGCCCAAAAGCGCGGCAAAGAGCTTGGCCAGTTCCTCCTCCACCGGGTTGCGCGGGGCGATGTAATCGGTGTCGAGCTGCGGGCGGTCAAAGGTCTGCGCCTCTGCCGCGGCGGGCGCGGCGCTCTGCGACGCCTGTGTAATCAGCGCGGGCAGGTCGAGCGAGGAGACCACCACCTGCGGCAGCCCGGCTGCAAGCGCGCGGGCCAGCGCCTCGCCGCCGTCCTCGGCTTTGATACCGTTGGAAATGTTCAGCTGCAGACGGCGTTCCTCCGGTGACAGCGGCTGCGCGCTGCGGGCAGGCTCCAGACCCAGCTCTGCTGCGCTGGCGTCGGGCTCGGCCGTTGCGGCTGCCGCGTCAAAGCCGGAGGCGAGGCGCTGCATCCGGAAGCCTTCGATCTCGGCCAGAACGGTGCCCTCCGCATCCGTCAGGGTCACGTCGAACACGGCAGAGCCGCTGCCAGGCGCGCCGGCCAGCCGCACGTGGCTGAAGATGGTCGCGCTGAGCGGCGCGAAGACGCGGATGGTGCGGTAGGAGACCGGCACCCAAAGCGCATCTGCCCGATAACCGGGGATCAGCTTCATCGCCCAGCCGGTGGCAAGGTCCATCAGGCCGGGATGCAGCAGGGTGCCGTCCTGCGCCGCAGCCTCCGTCAGGGCCAGGCAGGCAACCCCTTCGCCATTCCCCAGGGCCGCACGCTCCAGCACATGCCAGCGCGGGCCAAAGCGCAGATGCGCCTCCTGCGGGGATTGCAGGCGCCCGCCGACAGGCGCCTGCTCCTCCGGGCATCGGGTGAAAATCTTCTGGAGGTTGAGTGCGGCGGGGCATTCTGCCACCGCCGCGGAGGCCAGCATTGCCTGACAGTTCAGAGAGTAACCATTTGTACATGCCGAGTAAACAAACAGTTCATAACCATTTTCTTTAGCTTCTAGCTTAACCAGAAGTTCTTTGGGGTCGCCGTCCTGCACAACCAGAGGGCGCAGGAAATAGAGGTCGCGGATTTCGAACGGCCCTTCGGCACCTGCTGCCGCCAGCGCCTCGGCGGCCATTTCGATGTAGCCGGTGCCCGGAACCAGAGCGGTGCCGTCTGCGGTGCGATGCTCATCCAGCAGCCAGTCTGCGGTGCTGAAGCGGGGCGTGAAGATGCGGTTGCCGGCGGCGTCGAACCGCTGCTGCTGCAGCAGCGGCTGCGGGCAGGGCTCTGGCGTGCTGGCGCCTGCGGCGCTGTTGCGGGCATTCATGGCATCGGCGGCCATGCCGGTGTCCGCCCAGACACCCCAATCCACCGCCACGACACGGGTCTGCCCGCCGGCGCGGTGCTTGGCCCAGGCGTTCAGGTATTCGTTGGCGGCGATGTAATCCACCTGGCCCGCGGGCCGGGTCACGGTGGAGGAGGAGGAAAACAGCACCATCAGCTCCAGGCTGCCGTCCGGAAACACCGTATCCAGCGCGCGCAGTCCGCTCACCTTGGGGGCCAGCACCTGGGCGATCCGGTCGTCGTCCTTGGCCAGCAGCGGGCCGTCGTTGATGACGCCGGCCGCGTGGATCACGCCGGTCAGCGGGCCGTTTGCGGCCTCGGCCTGCGCGCGCGCGGTGCGCAACTCGCCCGCGTGGCAGACGTCGGCGGCCAGCGGCAGCACGGTGCCGTTGCAGGTCTCCTCCAGCGCCATCAGCGCGCGGATGCGCCGCGCGGTGCGGTTGGCCGGGCTGTGGCTGCTGAGATACCGGTCCCAGCTGTCGCGCGGCGGCAGGCCCTCGCGGGAGATCAGCGTGATCTTTGCACCGCGGTCCCGCATCAGATAACCCGCGATGGCCAGGCCGATGCCGCCATAGCCGCCGGTGATCAGGTAATGGCCGCCCTGCTTGAAGGGCGGTGTCTCCGGTTCGGGCAGCGGCTGCGGGCGCCAGGTGAGTTCGAACCGCTTTTCTCCGCGCCAGGCGGCGGAGGTGTTTGCGGGCTCCGCCATCAGCTCTTCCAGCAGCCGGGCGGTGATGTCCGTGTCCGCCGGGGTGCGGCGGGCAAACAGGCCCTGCGCCGCCGCTGGCAGCTCTATGTCCACGGTGGCGCAGGTCAGCCCCGGCAGCTCCCGCGGGATCACGCCGGCAGGGCCTGCGATCATCGCCTTTTCCGGATAGGGCAGGGCTTCGTCGCGGACCTGCGCGGCGCCGGTGGTAAAGACCGTGATGTGCAGCGGGCCGGGCAGATCGGCATTGCCCAGCTCCTGCGCCAGCGCGGTCAGGGAGTGGAAGCCCATCTCAAGGTTGCGGTCAAAGAAGGAGGAGCCGGGGCGGAAGGTTTCCCCCCCGGTCACCAGCCAGAAATGAGCGATCCGCTGCGGCAGAAGACCGGCCTCTGCCAGATCCGCCAGCAGCGCGCCATAGGCGGCGCGGCCCTGTTCGGGCGGCAGGATATATGCGTTCGGCGACAGCTGCGCATAGGTGTCGCCGGCGCGGACGCGCGCGACGGCATGGCCTGCGGCCTCCAGCCGGGCGGCGGCGCGGGCGGCATGGCCGGTTTCATCCTCGAAGATCAGCCAGGTTTGCGGATCCTGGCCCAGGTCCCGGTCCACGTCCCACGCGCAGTCTGCCAGCCGCGGACGCCAGGCCGGGCGGTAGCCCCAGTCGCTCAGATCCGCGTGGCGGGCCGGAGCCTCAGCGTCTTCCTCCACCACAGCTCTGCCGGGTTCGATAAAGTAGCGGCTGCGCTGGAAGGCGTATCCGGGCAGCGGCAGGCGGTTGCGCCGCGCCTCGCCCCAGATCTGCGGCCAGTCGGCCTCGACGCCGCAGGCCCACAGGCGGCCGATGACGCCGAAGAAATAGCTGTCGTCCATCACGTCCTGATCCGGATGGCGCAGGGAGCTGAGCACCTGGCCCTGCTTTACCGCCGGCGACATCTGCGCCAGTGCGCTGAGGGCCTTGCCGGGGCCGACCTCCAGGAACACGCGGCTCGGGGTTTGGGCGAGGGTTTCGATGCAGCCGGCAAAAAGCACAGTGTTGCGCAGCTGACCCACCCAGTAGTCGGCGCTGGCGGCCTGTTCTGCGGTCAGGGCCGTGGCGGTGCGGTTGGAGATCACCGGCAGCTTCGGGGCGGACAGGGTCAGGGAGCGGATGAAGTCTCCGTACTCCTGCAGGATGCCGTCCAGCATCCGGGAATGGGCGGCAATGTCGATCTGGATGCGCTGGTGGTCCACCTCGCGGGCGCTCAGGTCTGCCGAAAGGCGGTCCAGCGCCTCCTGCGGGCCGGACACGGCGGTGAGCGATGGCGCGTTGACGCTGGCGATATCCAGGTCATCGCCGATGATGGCCTCGACTTCGGCCAGCGGCAGCGCAATCGACAGCATCCCGCCTGCCGGCACGGTATCAAACAGCCGTCCGCGCAGCAGGACAAGGTCGATGCAGTCCTCAAAAGACAGCACACCGGCGAGGCAGGCGGCGGTATTTTCGCCCATGGAATGACCGACCAGCGCGGCGGGCTTCACGCCCCAGCTGATCCACAGCTGCGCCAGCGCGTATTCCACGATCATGATCAGCGGCAGCTGCACCGAGGGCTGCTGCAGGCGCGCATTCGCCGCGTCCTCTTCGCCGTCTTCCGGCAGCCAGAGGGCGCGGATGTCGTAGTCCAGGCTCTTTTGCAGATGCTCCAGCCCGCGGTCCATCCACTCGGCGAAGACCGGTTCGGTCTCGTACAGGTCGCGCGCCACGCCCGCATATTGCGCGCCGCCGCCGGGGAACATGAATACGACCTCCGGCGCGTCGCCCAGGCGGTCGTGGGTGAAGACCTTGCGCGGATCGTTTTCCTCAATCAGCCGGGCGGCTTCGGCAGCGGTCTCCGCCACCAGCACCCGCCGTTTGGCAAAGCCGCGGCGGCCTTCCTTGAGGGTATAGGCCACGTCGGCAAGATCGGCCTCCGGGTTGGCCTTCAGATAGGCAGCCAGCGCCTGGGAGTTGGCCTCCAGCGCTGCCTTGGACTGTCCGGAAACGCAAAGGATCTGGAACGGGAAATCGCTTTCCTCCGAAGACGCGCGCTCCGGCGCTTCCTCCAGGATCACATGGGCATTGGTGCCGCCGACGCCCAGCGAGTTGATGCCCGCCCGCCGCGGACCCTTGTGCGGCACCCAGGGCGTCAGGGCGGCGTTCACCTTGAACGGCGAGGTGTCGAAATCTATCGCCGGGTTCGGTGCCTCATAGCCCAGCGAGGGCGGGATTTCCCGGTGGTGCAGCGCCAGCGCGGTCTTGGTCAGGCTGGCAACGCCCGCCGCGGTGTCCAGGTGGCCGATGTTGGTCTTGACCGAACCGATGCGGCAGTAACCGGTGTCCTGCGTGCTGGCGCGGTAAGCGTCGGTCAGCGCCGACACTTCGATCGGGTCGCCCAGATAGGTGCCGGTGCCGTGGCATTCGACATAGTCAATGGTCTCTGCCGGGGTGCCTGCCGCTGCCAGCGCCTTTTGCACCGCTGCTGACTGGCCGCCGACGGAAGGCGCCAGATAGCCCGCCTTGTCCGCGCCGTCGTTGTTGATGGCGGACCCCTTGATCACCGCCCAGATGTGGTCGCCGTCGGCAATCGCATCCTCAAGCCGCCGCAGCGCCACCGCACCGGCGCCGGAGCCGAAGACGGTGCCTTGCGCCCGGTGGTCGAAGGCGTGACAGTGGCCGTCCGGGCTGAGGATCTCGTTTTCCTTGTAAAGGTAGCCGCGGCCCTGCGGCATCTCGATGGTGACACCGCCCGCCAGCGCCATGCCGCACTCGCCCTCGCGCAGCGCTTTGCAGGCGTAATGCACCGCCACCAGCGAGGTGGAGCAGGCGGTCTGCACGTTGACCGACGGCCCCTTGAGGTCGAACACATGGCTGACGCGGGTCGACAGGAAATCCTTGTCGTTGCCGGTATGGCGGAGCAGGAACATGCCCACGTCATCGACGAGGGCCGGGTTTGAGCAGATGTTGAAGTAGAAATAGCTGCCCATGCCGCAGCCCGCATAGACTCCAATTGGGCCGTTGATGCTTTCCGGCGGATGGCCCGCGTTTTCCATCGCGCCCCAGGCAACTTCCAGAAACTTGCGGTGCTGCGGGTCGAGGATGGCGGCCTCTTTCGGGCTGAAGCCGAAGAATTCCGCATCAAACTCGTCAAACCCCTGCAGCCGGGCCGCGGCGGGCACATAGTTCGGGTTCGCCAAGGCTGAGGCGCGCTCGCCATGTGCCAGCAGCGTCTCGCGGTCCAGAACCTCAATCGATTCGATCCCTGCGCGCAGGTTTTGCCAGAACGCCTCGGCAGAGCCTGCGCCCGGCACCGTCACCGACAGCCCGACAATGGCAATATCACCGGGCGTATTCTGTTCAGCAGCGCCCGCCGCTGCGGAAATCCCATCTTGCATCGTCAATACCTGACCCCACTGGCCCTTCGCAAACAGCCCGGCACGCCGCAGCCAGTCCGCTTTGCGAAAATGGCAGGGCCCGCCGGACGGGTTTATTATCCGGTGCCGGGATTTTTCCCGGCGGCTGCTCCGGCCTGGCGGCATAGATCCCCATCTGCTCCGCGGGGCCGGATGAATTCTTGTTTATCTTCGTCAATCCATGCGGCTGTCCTATGGACGCATTGTGTTGAATTGGGCCGGAAAAGCGGAAAGATTGCGGCATCACAGGACGCTGCGCCGCTCAGCGCTGGCGGTGTCAGGCAGCATTGCCTGCGCGCCGCCGAACAGCGCAGGGCGCGGGCGGAACACATCCGGGTACAGCAGCCGCTCGGCATAGCCCAGAACCGATCCCGCGCACATCCAGGTGATCGGGATCAGCGTCGCGTTCAGCAGCATGTCCACCATGGTGGCCGCCAGAATCAGCGCAATCGGCGCGGCATAGGGCGAGACGCTGCCGGCAGGCGCCCGCCGCGCGGCAAAGGCCAGCAGCATCAGCGGCGCCGCCAGCAATCCCATCTCGGCGATATAACCTAGCCAGCCGAAGGTGCCGAAGACGATGATCCAGCGCCCGTCCGGGACCGACAGGATCTGCCCGGTCTCCTCGTGCCGCACCAGGTTGCGGCCCCAGCCGCCCCAGCCGAACCAGGGTTTCTCCGCAGCCCTGGCAAGCAGCTGCGCTTCGTTCTCGAACCGGTAGTTCAGCGAATGCGCCCGCTCGGCACTGATCACCTCGGCCTGCGCCACCAGCGCTTCGGTCGGCACCAGCCCGGTGTTGCGCAGCATCGGGTAGACCACCGCGATCACCGCCAGCAGCAGAGCCGCCCGCAGCTGCCAGCGCAAGGGCGCCAGCGCCACGACGGGCACAAACGCCAGCGCATAGGCGAGCGAGGCCAGGCTCTTGCACAGCACCAGCACCGCAAACAGATAGGCAGCGGCCAGCGCCAGGCGCAGCCGCTGCCGGCCGGCGGCTGCACGGGCCAGGGCGGTTGCCGCCAGCAGCGCCGACAGCATGAAGAACGCCAGCCACAAGGCATGCGGCAGGAACACGATGGGCCGGAACCCGCCCTGACGCATCATCTGGCTGAAATCGTGCTGGAAGAAGCCATAGACCCAGACATTGACCTGCGGGCTGAGCCGGATCTCAACCAGCGACGGGATGGTATAGGCCAGCGCGCCGATCATCAGCGCCAGCAGCAGCTCGCGCTGGGCCTCGGGCGTGGACAGGTAGCGGCGCGCCAGCAGGAACGGCATCAGCACGATGATCTGGTTGATGATGACAGAGCCCAGATCGCGCCAGCGCAGCCCGGGCAGCTGATCGGTCAGGAAAACGATCGGGTCGGAATTGGCGATCTTGCGGAACAGGATCGGCTCGCCATTGGTCAGCACCGTGGGAATGACGCCGAATACGAACAGCAGCGCCAGCAGCCGCACTGCCGGATGCCGCGGCAAGAGCGGCACCGGCTTGCGCAACAGCCCGGCGCACAGCACAAAGGCCATCACCGAGGGGATGGCGAATTTGTCCATATCCGGCACCAGCGGCAGGTCGAACTCGGCCAGCGGCGGCAGCAGCAGATAGCCCGCAATCAGGCACCACAGGATCGCCCGCTCCAGCGGCAGGCGCCGGAACAGCACCAGGCTGACCAGCGGCCAGGCCAGCAGCATCAGATAGGCCAAGGCATTGGGCACAGGCCAGTTTCTCCTCGTTCCCCATTATTGGTTCAAAGTTTAACGGTTGCCGCGGGCGCTGTCGCGCGGATTTGCAAGAACCGGTAAACGGTGTGCAGCGAAGCCACGCTGGCGGCAGGGGCCGGCGGGCTGCGCTGGCCTGACGCGGATGCCGGATGTATCAGGGAATTGTCTAAGACCTGGGGATGCAGTGTATTTCGATTTCAACGGCCGCCGGGTGGCGGTGAACATGCCCCGCCGGGCGCTACTGGAGGCGGAGATCCGGGCGCGGTTCAAGGCGCGTCAGGGCTTTGCCCTGGCTACGGTCAACTTGGACCACTTGGTCAAACTGGCGCAGTCGCCGGAGTTCCTGGCTGCCTATCAGGCGCAGGATCTGGTGGTGGCGGACGGGCGCCCGATTGTCTGGCTGTCGCGGCTTGCGGGCCGCCCGGTGGAGCTGATGCCGGGCTCGGATCTGGTGCTGCCGCTGTGCCGCCTGGCGGCCGGGGCCGGGGTGCCGGTGGCGCTGGCCGGCAGCACCGAAGAGGCGCTGGCAGACGCCGCGGAGGCGCTGGCCGCCGAAGTGCCGGGGCTGGATATCGCCTGGTGCCACGCCCCCTCAGGCCGGTTCGACCCGGAGGGCGAGGAGGCCGACCGGATCCTGCACCGGCTGGATGAGACAGGCGTGGGCCTGTGTTTCCTGGCGCTGGGTGCCCCCAAGCAGGAGCGCCTGGCGCAGCGCGGCCGCCGGCTGGCGCCGCGCACCGGCTTTGCCAGCATCGGCGCCGGGCTGGATTTCCTCGGCGGCCATCAGAAGCGCGCCCCTGCCTGGGTGCGGGCGATCGCGATGGAGTGGCTGTGGCGGGCGCTGTCCAGCCCGACCCGGCTGCTGCCGCGCTATGCCAGATGCCTGGCCATCCTGCCTGCCCAGATGCTCAAAGCCTGGCGGATCCGGACCCGTTGAGCAGCCTGATGCGAGGCTCTGCCTCGCGCTCCGGGATATTTGCAGCCAGATGAAGACCGGATCCGTTATTCATCTGGCTGCAAATATCCTGGGGTGAATTGGCCGGAAGGCCAAGAGGGGCAAAGCCCCCGGCAATGCTACTTGTACTCCAGAATGCCGCGCGCCGTGCCGCGCCGCCGCCGCCAGTGGTATTCCAGCGCGCCGGAGGCTTCGGCAAATTTGCCCAGTACCGAAAACAGCGCCCGTTCATAGCCCATGCGGCGGGACAGGCGCAGGACCTGGACCGGGTAGATCAGCGCCGCCAGCAGCAGGGGCGGGGAGACCAGCCCGGCGGCCGCGATGGCGGCGGGCAGCGCCGCGCCCCAGGTGAGCGCGCGGCGGGTCTCGGTGCGCCAATGGCGCTCCGGTCCCGCGCCATGCAGCGCAGCCCCCTCGGCAAAGGCGTGGCCTGCGCGGCGGCTGCGGTTCCACCACTGGCCAAAGCGCAGCATCTGCGCGTCATGCAGCGTCATCTCAGCGTCCAGCCGCCAGATCTGCCAGCCCGCCCGCCGCAGCCGCAGGCACAGTTCCGGCTCCTCGCCGGCAATCAGGCTCTCGCGGTAGCCGCCCGCGGTATAGACCGCCGCCACCCGCATCAGCGCATCGCCGCCGCAGGCCGCGGCCTCGCCAACGGGGGTGTCCCATTCGGCGTCGCACAGCCGGTTATAGACCGACGCCTGCGGAAACCGCTCCCGCCGCCGCCCGCAGGCCGCCGCGGCCCGGGGGCGGGTTTGCAGGAACGCCGCCGCGGCTGGGATCCAGCCCGGGTCCACCTCGCAGTCGCCGTCCACGAATTGCACCAGCTCGATCCCGCTCCTCAGGGCGGCCAGACCGGCATTGCGGGCGCGGGCGGCGGTGAAGGGGCGGCTGAGGTCCAGATCCACGACCTCAGCGCCCAGGCCCCGCGCCGCTTCCGCCGAGCCATCACTTGAGCCGCTGTCCACGTAGATCAGCTGCTGCACCTGCCCTTGCAGGGAGCGCAGGCAGCGGATCAGCCGCGCGCCTTCGTTGCGGCCGATCACCACCGCGCCGATGGACGCCGCACTCATGCGCCGTCTCCGGCAAGGTGGGCGCTGTACTCCGGCGCGCGGCGCAGGAAGCCCAGGCGCTGCAGACCGGCGATGCTTGCGTCTTCCAAGGCCGCATCGGACCACAGGCTCAGCTCCGGCTGCGCCTGCATTGCGTCGCTGCGCAGCCTGTCCTCGCCATGTTCGGAGACCGCCTCGGCCCGGGTCTGCAGATCGCGTGCCAGGCTGTCGCCGGCGAACTTGTAGTGGCGGATCAGCCCCTCGACGTCCGCCACCGCCACCCCGGCAGAGACATGCGGATGCACAGCCGCCTGCACGCCGGGGCCGTTGAACACCAGCGGGTGCTTGCTGAGGCAGCAGCGCTCGCCGAAGACCTTGCCGCGGACCCCGCCGAACAGTATCCGTGCCCCGCCCGGCGGCAGGCTGTTCTGGCGCAGGTAATAGGCCAGCCCGGTCTCCGCGGCGGCGTAATCCAGCGCCTGCACCGTGCTGATGTCGCAATAGCGGAAGGCCTTTACCGCGCCGGCATAGGACAGCCCGCGGGCCGCCGCCAGCGGGCCCTTGGGGAACATCTCCAGCATCTGCGCGTGCATGGCGGTGTAACCCTGCTCTGTCAGATAGGCGGTCAGCCCGGGCAGCCCGGCGGTGCCGCTGCCCTCGAATTCGAGCAGTTCGTCCATGTCGGCAAACAGACACCAGCGGTCCTGGCCATACCGGCTGGCGGCATAGGCGCGGAAAGTGTTCTCAAACTCCAGCCAGGGCAGGGCAGAGCGCAGCACCGCGGTGCCCGGCTCCTGCCGGATGCGCTCTACCGTGCCATCCGTCGAGCCATTGTCGATGAAGACAAAGCAGGAGACGCCAAGCCGCCGGTAATGCTCAAAAAACATGTCGAGGTAATAGGCCCCGTCCCGCACCAGCGCGATCAGCACCGCCTCCTGCGGGGCGGCAAACCGGCGGGCGGGGCCGTGCAGATGCTGCAGCGACCTGTGCAGGCTTGCGCGGTGCAGGGCGTCTTGCGCCATCCTCCCAGCGCGGGCCGCCAGCCTGTGGCCGAATGATTTGTGCACGCGGGGCTCCGTTTTGCGCCTGCCGGGACTGTCGCTGTCAACCTGCAAGGTTCCGCCGGCGGCTGCAAGCGCTGCCTGCCGGCTCAACTGCAATTGCGGCGGGATTGCTGCAGTCCCAGGGGCGGCAGATGGCCGCAAACAGGCCCTCGGCGGATGGCGGCCCGGCGGCGCGGACCGGACGGCGGTGCGCCCTGTCCGCGGCCAGGCCGCCGCCGTCAATAGTCGCGTTTGAAGAACAGGCCGAACCCGGTCTCGCCTTCGCTGTCCACCGTGCCTTGCACCGTCAGGCTTTTGGTCACATCCAGATTGATGCTCAGCTCGCTGTCGCCGCGGGTGTTGACGTTGAAATCGGTATAGACGTTCTCCGCCACATAGCCGCCAAGGCCCAGCTGGCCAGCGCCCAGATTGTCGGCGCCGATATCGACCGTGTCGGCGCCGGTGGCCTGCCGCACCTTGCTTTGCGCCCCGCCGCCGCGCCCGCTGAGCGTCAGCGCGGAGCCGGCCAGCCGGGCCAGCGCCAGGGGCGAGATATCCTCAATATTGTCGCCGAACAGCAAGAGCGCCAGCGCCTCCTCCGACGGGCGCGGCGGCTCCGACGTCACCTTGATCTCCGGAGCATCGACCCGGCCGGAGATCTCCAGCGTGGCGGTGCCCTCGCCGGTGGCGGCGGTGGATTTGAACTCCAGATAGGGTTTCAGATCGCCCAGTAGGGTGATCCGCCCCTCATCCAGCTCCAGCCGCCGGCCCAGGATGTCGAAGGTGCCGCGGATCAGGCTGATCTGGCCGGAGGGCGACAGCCGCGCGGTGGTGCCGCGCAGGCGGATTTCGCCGCCCAGCTCTGCGCGCAGGCCGCGGCCGCGGGCAAAGACCCGCGAGGGGGCGCTGATCAGGATGTCCAGTTCGGTTCTGGCTGAGCCGCCCCCGCCGCCGCCATTGTTGCCCGTCAGCCCCGCCCGCGCCAGGGTCTGGCGCACATCGCGCGGTGCCCCCACATGGCTGATCGGCGGGATTGGCGCCGACGAGACCGAGCCGCCGGCGGTGTTGAGGTTGATATTGGTCTCGCCCACATTGATCCGGCCGCCGATCCGCTTGTCGCCCGCCATTGCGCCGGACAAGGTGAGGTTGCCGTTCAGCAGGGTCTCGTAAGACAGGTTGTCGGTCACGACCAGATCGCCGATGGCAATCTGCAGATTGCTGCTGAAGGGGGGGCGCATCGCCACCGGGCCGCTGATCTGCAGGGTGCCGCCGTCGCGGCCGCGGGCCGAGGCCTGCACCTGCGCGCTGGAACGGGCAAAGGAGACGGTGGCATTGATGTCATCCAGCCGCTGCGCCGCCGCCGGGATCGCCAGCGAGGCGCCGGGGACCGACACGGTGCCACTCAAGGAGTCCAGCGCCGGCTCCCCCCGCATGGCCAAATCGAAATTCGCAGGCCCCTGCAGCAGGTTGGGAGAAATGAACGGGTTCATCCCCTCCAGCCGCAGGGTGCCCTTGGCGGTCACATCCGCGGTGCCCTCGGCCTCGTTCCAGCTGCCCGCAATGCGGCTGTCGATGCCGGCGGGGCCGCTGGCGGTGCTGTCGACCGTCCAGGTGCCGTCGCGGCGGGCGGCGGTGCCCTTGGCGGCCAGCCGCCCGGCCAGATCCGGCACCAGCTGCTGCAGCCGCCCGATGACGGCGTCAAACCGCAGATCGGTGTCGCCATTGCTTTCGGCAAAGCGGCCCTCGGCCTTGACCGCAAGCTCCGCCGGGCCATCCGCGGTGGCGGCGATCTGCCATTCCCCGTTGCGCCGCTCCGCGGTGCCTTCGGCGGTCAGCCGGCCCGCCAGTTCGGGCACGAACCGCTCCAGCTCATTAAAGGCGGCGGCAAAGTCGAAATCGGCGTCGCCCTCCAAAGTGACAGACCCGTCCAGCCGGGCGCTGGAGGAATGCGGCCCGGTCAGCTCTGCCACGCCATCAAACCGCCTGCCGGTTCGGGTGAGGGTGGTGGCCAGCTCCAGCGTGCCGGGGGCCTGCGGCAGCAGCACCTCCACCCGGGTCAGCCGGGCGCTGATCTTCATCTGGCCGCTGTCATTGTTCAGCGTGCCCGCAGCGGAAGCGGCCAGCGCGCTGCCCTTCAGCTCGAATGTGTCGACGGTGATGCCGATCTCGTCCCGCGACGCCTTGAGCGCCACGGTGGTGGTGCCCGCCAGCAGCTCATCCGCCTTGGCAATTCCGGCAGAGAGGTTCTCGGCGGTGAGGTCCAGATCGGTGTCAAAGGCGCCGGACAGCGGCGTGAAGGAACCCTGGACGTCCGCCCGCACCGCGCCGCCCAGGGGCCGTCCGGCCAGCTCCGAGAAGCGCGCCAGCTCCGAGGCCTCCGCGGTCAGGTCCGCGGTGATTTTCAGCCCCTCTTCCAGCCCGTCCAGGGTCACATCACCCGCTGCCTGGTAATCGGTGCCGCGCAGTTCCATTTCGGTGATCCGCAGCGCACCGGGGCCTTCGGTGCTGAGGGTGCCCTCAAAGCGGATGTCGCTGCCGGTGGCTTTGGCCAGCGCCGGGTCGCGCGGCTGCAACCCGCTGAGCGCGGCCGACAGCCGCCCTTCCAGCGCAAGGCCGCTGCTTTGATCCAGCGTGCCGCGGCCGGTGACCTCTGCCTGATCCACCAGCGCGGCGGGATGGCTCAGCTGGTGCAGAACCCCGTCCAGGGTCCAGTTGCCGTCCGTCCGTTTCCGCAGCTGCAGATCCGCCGCCGCCAGCGTGGTCTGGCCGCCGCCCACGGGCAGGGTGACCGCGGCCTGGCCCGGCGGCGGGGTGATGGCAGCCTTCAGATTGGCGGTGTCCAGCCGGCCGCCCGCCGCCAGCGCTGCGTCGCCGCTCACCTGCAGCGCCCGGGTGCGCAGAACCAGCGTGTCCAGCGCCAGCGCGCCGCTGCCTTCACGGATGCCTTTCACGTTGAGCCGCAGGCCGGGGCCGAAGAAGGGCCGGTGCACCGGCGGCAGCAGCACGTCGATATTGCCGCCCAGATTGGCGGAAAAGCGGATGCCGCGCGGCGTCTCCGGCGCCGCATCCGCGGGCAGGGGCTGGGCCGCCAGCACCACCTGGCCCGCCAGCCGCTCCGCGCCGTTGGCGCTGAAGCTGATGTCAGCGGTGAAATCCGTCACCGGCCCGCTGCCCTTGGCGGTCAGCTGCAGGTCGGGGCTGCCCGGCAGGTTGAGGCTGCGCGAGATCAGCCCGCCCGCAGCCTCATCCGCGGTCAGATCCAGGGTGATCTGCTGGGTTTCATCGGCATATCCCGCCTCCAGCCGCAGGTGGTCGCCGGGCTTGTCCAGCCGTACCGCCTCCAGCTTGGTGTCGAGCGCGCCGTCTGCCAGCCGCAGCGATCCCTCAACCCTGAGGCTGGCTTCGGTGCCGGCCAGGGCCGCGCCCAGTTCGATCCGCTCCGCCTTGATCAGGCCCAGCTCGATCGCCACCGGCAGCTCCGGCAGCGAGAAGGGCGTGGCCGCCGCCTCCGGCAGTTCCGGGTCCGGCGGCAGCGGCTCGGGCGCGCGCTCCACCGCGATGCGCTCCGCCGACAGCTCATTGACCGAGAACCGCCCGCGCAGCAGGTCCAGCCGGTTCCAGTCCAGCGCGGCGCCTTCGATGGTCAGCCAGATGCCTTTCTCGTCAGCCACCGTGATCTTCTGGATTGTGGCCTCAGAGGAAAACGCCCCCTGCAGCCCGCTGACGCTGATATAGCGGCTGTCGCCTGACAGCGTGTCCTCCAGGAAATCGACCAGCAGCCCGCCCGCGTCTTCTTCCGGAGTGTCCTGCGCCGCCAGCGGCGCCGCCGCGAGGCCCATGGCCAGGCTATAGGCAAGTATCTGTTTCAAAACGCCTGTCCTATCCCGATATAAAATTGCAGCCCGTCCTCGGACCCGCCGTCCACCGGATAGGCAAGGTCAAGCCGGATCGGCCCGATCCCCGCCACATCATACCGCACCCCGATGCCGGCGCCGGCATGGCGCGCGGACGATCCCGACACAAAACTGTCCGCATCGACAAAACCGATGTCGTAGAAGCCGACCAGGGAAATTGTTTCGGTGACCTTTCCCCGCACTTCGCCCGACAGCGCCGCAAAGCTGCGCCCGCCGGCGGTGCCGCCGGCAACCGGCACGCCCAGCGACTGGAACTCATGCCCGCGCACCGTGCCCGCACCGCCGGAGAAGAACAGCAGGGTGGGGGAGATCTCGCTCAGCGACGGGCCGGCGACCGAGCCCAGCTGCAGCCGCCCGGCCAGCACGATCCGGTCGTCCGCGCCCAAGCCGTAATAGGCGCGCCCGTCCGCTTCGATCTGCAGCCCGGACTTGCTGCCGCCAAAGCCGATGAAGGGCGTCGCCGTGCCTTGCAGGTAATAGCCGCTGGCCGGGTTCACCCGGCTGTCGCGCTCGTCGTATTCCGCGCGCAGGCGGCCCGCGATGTATTTGAACCGGCGCTGGCCGAACACGTCCTCGGCCAGGATCGAAGACACCCCCAGCGCAGCCTCGGCAAAGAACTTGTCGGAGAAGGTGCGCCGCACCCCGGCCGCGCCGAACACCTGGGTGGCCTTGTAATGCTCCTCGTCCAGCTGTTCGGCCTCGGCGAGGTAGAAGATCAGGTCATCCGGCCCCAGCGCCGCGGGCCGGTCCAGCCGCACTGCCACGCGCCCGTCGATGTCGTTGCTGCTGCCAATGCCGCTCAGCCGCGCCTCGATCCGCAGCTTTTCCGCAGCCCCGAACAGGTTGCGGTGCATCCAGCTGCCCGACAGCTCCACCCCGTCGGAGGAGCTGATCTCGGCCCCGAAAGTGAGGCGGCGCGGCGGCAGGTCCTCGACCACCGCGGTGTAATCGAGGGTGCCGTCCGGGTTCGGCTGCTCTGCCTCCCGCAGCACCACGCTGGAAAAGGTGCCGGTGCGGCGCAGCCGGCTGGCGGATTTGGCAATCAGGTCGGGGTGGAACGCCTCCCCCGCCGGAAAGCCCGCGATACTGCGGATAGCCTCCTCGCGCACCCTTGTGTCGCCGGTCACGGCCATCCGGCCGAAACGCAGGCGCGGGCCGGGGGCCAGCCGCAGCTGGGCATCCAGGCGCGCCTGCAGGTGATTGGCGGTGATCCTCTGCTCTGCCACCGCGGCCTTGGCATGGCCGCTGCGCCGCCAGGCCCGCACCCCTGCAACTGCCGCATCCCGGATCGCGCCGGTGCTGGCGGGCTGGCCGGGAGCGTATTCCTCGGGAAACTCCACGTCACTCTGCCGCGGCAGCGGCGACAGCTCCGCCTTGCCGAAGGCAAACCGCGGGCCGGGCTGGACGGTGATCTCCACCGTGCGGACGCTTTGCGGCGGGTTCAGCGGCTGGATCAGCGCCGCCTCGCGCCCGTCCAGGCGGATATTGACCACCGGCGCGAAATGGCCCGCGTCATAAAGCACCTGCACCAGCGTCCGGTAGTCCGACAGCGCCGCCGCCAGAATCTCCTGCACATTGGTTTCGCCGCTGGCCGCAACGGAGGCCGAGGCGCCGCGCAGCCGGTCCGCAAGACCGGCATTGGCCCCGGGGGCCTGCAGCGTGGCGTCGGCGCCAAAGGCGGCAGGCGGCAGCAGGGTCAGGAAACTGAAGGCAAAGGCGCGCGCGGTCAGGCGCGGGCGGAATGGAAAATTCATGTTTGCTCCCGGTGGCGGGCGTAAAAAAATCCGGCCGTGCGGCCCGGCAGGGCGGCAGGCGTCAGCGCTGAGCCTAGCACGGGAAATTTACGCGATGGAACTGGCAAAGCAGCGGCATTCCGCCTGCCTCCGGCAGCGGCGGATTGCCGCGCATCCGGACGGCGGAGAGGGGCTGCGGCCCCGGCAGCCGCGGGAAAGAGGCGTCCGGCAAGGACATTTTTTCGCCGCTTTGGCGCGAATGCCGGAAAAATGACCGTAAAGGAGATTGGAAAGCGGAATTAAAACTGTACTATTCGGTTCAGCTCCGGCAGGTGGCCCTGCCGGAGCTGGCACTGATTAACAAAAACTACATCGGGTAACGCAGGCACAGCCACCACTCACATGCAGCTAGCCTGTCTGAAATGATACCATCTTGATTATGGCTGTCCATATAATTGTCACTCTGATAATTTAATGTGGTATCATTTCGCCCTGCTCCAGCAGGGCCTGTGCTGAACCAGAAGGTTGAGTTTTCAAGGGGTAACAGTATTGGATGCTTTGAAATCAGTTTTTGAACTGCGCGACATGCTGTTTCAGATGGAGCGCGATATCGGGCTGGACCGGCTCAGCCCGGCGGAGCGGGACGTGCTGCTGGCGGCCCATGCGCTGACCAGCGCGCCGGGCGCCGCGGTGCAATCCGACCAGATTCGCAGCCACCGGCTGGTGCAGGGGATTGCCCAGGCCACCTATCACCGCACGCTGAAATCACTGCTGAGCATGGGTCTGCTGGAGCGGGCCGGCGGCAGCCGGGCCAAGCATTACGTGGTGCGCTTCGATCCCTCTGCCCAGTGATGGTTTGCCGCCGGCGGCGCTGCATGTGATTGCAGCTTCTGCGTCCTCTGGATAAACGGGCGGCATGAGTCGATTTTACCAGTTGCTGTCCTCGGTACAGGGGTTTGCGGTGATCACCGCTGTCTATGTCATCTGCCACGGCCTGACCGCCTTGGTGGTCACACCTGTGCAGAACCTGTTTCTGCCGGAAATCACCGTTTTCGCCAGTCTGGCCTACCTGCCGCACGGGGTGCGGGTGCTGTGCATCTGGCTGTTCGGCTGGAAAGCCGTGCTGCCGCTCGCCGCGGGCGCGCTGCTGTCGGAGCTGCTGTTCACCACGTCCGGCGTGCGGGAACTGATGGAGCCGGTCTTGCTGCAATCCATCGGCGTCGGGGCCTTCTCGGTGTTCGCGGCCTTCGAGATCGCCTGGCTGTTCGGCTGGGATCTGTATGCCGGCCAGTCGCGGCGGATTGCCTGGACCGGGCTGCTGGCCATCGGCGGGCTGGCGTCGGTGATCAACTCGCTGGGGCAGACGGTGGTGTTCTCAGGCCTGATTTTCCCCGACGACCAGCTGCCGGTGATGACGGTTTACGCAGTGGGCGACCTGATCGGCCTTGCGGTCTGCATGTTTGCCCTGATGCTGATTTTCCGCTGGCTGCGGCTGGCAGGACAGGGGCGAAGCCCGCAGGGATAGCCGCCACCAACGGCGGGCGGCTGTCAGCCGGCCATCAGCCGGGCCGCGTCCAGCATCCGGGCGGAAAAGCCCCATTCATTGTCATACCAGCCGAACACCCGCACCTGGGCGGTCCCGGCCATGCGGGTTTCCGGCCCGGCAATCACCAGCGACTCGGTCCGCGCCCGCAGGTCGGAGGACACCAGCGGCATATCGGTCCAGCCCATCACCTGCGAGGCCGCCACCCCTTCGCGCAGGGCGGCGGTGAACTCTGCCTCGCTCATCGGGGTCTTCAGCTGCGCCACCAGATCCACCGCCGACACGCTGGCCGTCGGCACCCGCACCGCGGCGCCGCTGACACGGCCCTTCAGATGCGGCAGCACCTCGTCGATCAGATGCATCGCCGAGGTCGTCGTCGGCACCATCGACTGCGCGCCGCCGCGCGAGCGGGCGAAATCGCCCCGCGGCGCGTCCACCATCGGCTGCGAGTTGGTGTAGCAGTGGATCGTGGTCATATGCGCGGTGTCGATGCCGGCAATCTCGTCCAGCAGCTTGACCAGCGGCGTCAGCGCATTGGTGGTGCAGGAGGCGTTGGAGACGATCCGGGCGTCGCCCAGTGTCTCCTCGTTGGCGCCCAGAACCATGGTCAGCTCAGCCGCGGGTGAGGGGCCGGAGATCAGCACCTTGCCAGCCCCCGCCTTCAGCCCGCGCTCCGCCACGTCGGAGGTGCGGGCGATGCCGGTGCACTCCAGCACCAGGTCGACGCCGCTCAGGCCGACCTTGGTCAGGTCGGGCTCATGGCTCACCGGAATGCTGCGGCCCATTACCTGCAGCGCGCCGCCGCCATGCTCCACCGGATGGGCAAAGGGGCCGAAGGTGCTGTCGTACTGGAACAAATAGGCGCACATGTCCAAGGGCGCGATATCGTTGATCCGCACCACCTCGATGCCGTCTCCGCGCGATGTGGTCAGAATCTGGCGCAGGATGGCGCGGCCGATGCGGCCGAATCCGTTGATAGCAAGTTTCATGGGCAATCTATGGCAGGCGCGCTTGGGCCGCTCAATCCATGGCCCCCGGGAAAATGATCACATTTCCCAAGAGGATGTTTCAGAAAAAGACCGCAAAACCTCACAACCGTCAAAGGCGCTTCTATTTGCGGCAGATGACCTGCGCGTAATAGATGCCGGTGATCGTGCGCACCATCGTATCCAGATTGACGCTGCAGCCAGTGGCCGCCTGCATGGCCCGCACCGCCTGCCGGGCGGTCAGCACCGCAGGCGGGCGGAAGGCCAAGTGTTCCAGGTTCATCCGCGTGGCGCTGTAGCGGCCCGCTGTGCCCTCGACCGGCACCACCAGCCAGTCGCGGCCCAGAACGCTGACCTTGATGCCTTCCACGCCTTTTGCGGATACGGCGGGCGCAAGCGCGGCGCACAGGGCCGCCGCCAGTGCAGTCTGTTTCATCATCGAAATGCTCCTGCGGGGAAATGCCTGCGCCCAGCCTAGCGCCGCCCCGGCACAAAGCAAGACGCGCCTTACAGGTGGTCCACCGCCTCAGCCTGGCGCAGCTCTGCCGCGCACAGCTGCAGCCCGCGCAACAGCCGCTCGGCATCGGCTTGCGGCTGCCGCCCGCGCGGGGCGGAGCAGCCCGCCACGATCGGCGTCTGGCCCGGGCGCGACACCGGCACCGCATAGCCGGTGATTCCGGCCTCGAACTCGCTGTCGGTCAGGCAGTAGCCCTGTTCGCGGGCTTGGGCGACCCGCTCCAGAATGGCGGCAGGATCGGTCAGCGACTGGCTGGTGTGGCAGGGGATCCCAGTTTCTGCCAGCACCGCCGCCGCCTCCTCCTCCGGCAGCCCGGCCAGCAGCATCCGCCCCAGGCTGGTATGGGCCAGCGGGATATGCGAACCGGCGGTGAAGCCATAGGTGATGTGGCCATGATCGACTGTGGATTGCGCCAGCAGCAGCACCCGGCCCTGGTCCAGCATCGCCAGCGTCACCTCGATCTCCATCTGCCGCGCATGGCGGTTCAGCACCGGCTGCACCCGGCGGCCGAACTGGTTGGCCTGAAGGAAGCCGCCCGCCAGCGCCAGCACCCGCGGCGTCAGGGACAGCATCCGCCCGTCCTGGCGCAGATAGCCCGCCTGCACCAGCGTCAGCGCGCCGCGCCGGGCAGTGGCGCGGTCCTGCCCGGTGCGCCGGGCGATCTCGGCCAGAGTCATGCTGGGGGCGGCCGCATCAAACACCGCGAGAACCGCCAGCCCCTTGGCAAAGCTCGACGAAATATTCCTGTCCTGTTCCACCGCTGTCATCTGCGCCGCCCAACCTGTTCTTGAAATGCTGCCGCCGGTTCCGGCGGGTCTGTGCGAATGCTGCACACAATGTTCGCCTGCTGAACTCTGTCAAGCCGCAAAACCTCCGTAATATCCGGATTACGCAACGGGTTACCGGGAAACCTGGCCACGGACTGGACGCTGGGGGCAGTTCCGGTGCAATTTCAATCAGCTCACTCGCCAAGAGGCCGCCCATGGCACAAGATTTCACATCCGGCAAACTGGCCCGCCTGGGACTGCTCAGCGCAGAGGACTGCCGCAAGGCGGCAGAGATCACCTCCCGCGCGCAGTTCGACGGGATCGAGACGGTGCGGGTGCTGTTCCCGGACCAGCACGGGCTGTTGCGCGGCAAGACAGTGATGGCAGAAGCCTTTACCAGCGTTTTCGAACGCGGCCTCAACGTGCCCGCAACCCTGCTGCTCAAGGACACCTCCCACCGCAATGCCTTTCCGGTGTGGGAGGGCGGCACCGGGCTGGCCGGGCCGATGCAGGGGGCGGGCGACGTGCTGCTGGTGCCGCGCCCGGACACCTTCCGCGCGCTGCCCTGGTCCGGCCATTCCGCCTGGATTTTCTGCGCGCCGGTCTACCCGGATGGCCAGCGGATCCCCTTTGCCTCCTGCAGCGTGCTGCAGCATGCGGTGGACCGGCTGGCGGGGCAGGGGATGGCGGCCACCTTCGGGCTGGAGGTGGAGTTTCACATCTTGGAACTGGCGGACCCATCTGCCGCCCACGAGCAGGCAGGCCGCCCCGGCGTCCCGGTGCAGACTCGCAACCTGACGCAAGGCTATCAGTACCTCACCGAAACCCGCTACGGCGAGGTCGAGGGCATCCTGGACCTGTTGCGCCGCAACGCCCAGAAACTGGGCCTGCCGGTGCGGTCCGTGGAAATCGAGATGGGCCCCAGCCAGGTCGAATTCACCTTTGCCCCCGACAGCGCCATGGCGCAGGCGGATGCGATGGTGATGTTCCGCACCATGGTCAAGGAGGTCTGCGCCCGCAAAGGCCTGCACGCCAGCTTCATGGCCAAGCCGCGGCTGGCGGGTGCCATGGCCAACGGCTGGCACGTCCACCAGTCGCTGCAGGATCTGGCCATGGGGCGCAACCTGTTCATGCCCGAAGCCGCCGGGATGCTGACCCCGCCTGCCAGCGGCTGGATGGCGGGCCTGTTGAAATACGCGGCTGAGACCTCGCTGCTGATCGCGCCCACGGTGAACAGCTACAAGCGGTATCTGCCGTTCCAGCTGGCCCCCAGCCGGATCGGCTGGGGCGTGGATAACCGCGGCGCCATGCTGCGCGCGCTGATGCAGCCGGGCGATGCGGCCAGCCGGATCGAGAACCGCGCCCCCGATAGTTCCGCCAACCCCTATTACGCGCTCGCCGCCCAGATCATCGCGGGCGCTGCCGGGATCCGAGAGGGGTTGGAGGCCCCGAAACCCACCCTGTCGCCCTACAGCGAGGAGGCCGCGCGCCTGCCGCGCTCGCTCGGCCAGGCGCTGGAGGGCTTCGCAGGCTCAACCTTGTGCCGCGAGGCGCTGGGGGCGGACACCGCGGATTACCTGCTGCAGCTCAAGCAGTTCGAGTGGGAGCGCTATCTGGACACCGTCAGCGAGTGGGAGCAGGCGGAGTATTTCAACCTGTTCTGAGGCGCCGCGCGGGCCGCCGGGCGATGCGTAAAAATTCCTATTCAATGCGGCTTTGCCGTCTTGATCGCCAGCCCCGCCCATTGATAGCGTATACCCGCGTATGCAGGGGCCGGCCGCGCCGGCCTTTACCATCCGCGGCGCCATTTCCGGCAGCCTCAACCCATTCAAACCCCACGCCTCTTCGAAGGATAAAACCCCCATGAAATACACCGAGGAACACGAGTGGCTGCTGCCCGAGGACGACCTGATCACCGTCGGCATCACCGCCCACGCCGCCGAACAGCTGGGCGAAGTGGTCTATGTCGAGCTGCCGGAGCCGGGCACCGAAGTCTCCAAGGACGACGAGATCGTGGTGATTGAATCGGTCAAGGCGGCGTCCGACATCCTCGCCCCGCTCGACGGCGAGATCGTCGAGGTGAACGAGTCCCTGGCTGACGACCCCGGCAAGGTGAACGACGACCCCGAAGGCGCGGCCTGGTTCTTCAAGATCAAGCCCTCGGACCTGTCGCCGATGGACGATTACATGGATGAAGCCGGCTACAAGGACTTCATCTCCTGATATCTCCCGCCTGCTGCGGCCACCGCAGCAGGGTGCGGGCGGCGGTGATCACGATCCCGCCAGCCCCCTATGCACCTGCCGGTTGCGGGCTACTATCCGGTCATCGCCAAAACACCCATGCCCGGCAGGAGGTGCGCAATGACCGGATTTTCAGGGCTCAAAGCCCTTTTCATCAACACATCGCTGAAAAAGGACGGCAGCAAAAGCCACACCCGCCTGCTGATGGGGGCGTCCTCCGCCATCATGGAAAAGAACGGTGTCGCGGTGGAGCATCTGCACATGCTGGATCACCAGGTGCCGCCCGGCGTCTACCCGGACATGACCGGACAGGGCTGGGACCGCGACGACTGGCCCAGGATCTGGGAAAAGGTGAAGGCGGCGCAGATCCTGGTGATCGGCACCCCGCTCTGGCTGGGCGAGGAAAGCTCTGTCTGCCGCGTCCTGATCGAGCGGCTCTATGGCATGAGCGGCGAACTGAACGATAAGGGGCAGTCGATCTTCTATGGCAAGACGGGCGGCACTGTCATCACCGGCAACGAGGACGGCATCAAGCACACCGCGATGACGATCTGCTATGCGCTCAGCCACCTGGGATTCACCATCCCGCCGCAGGCCGATTGCGGCTGGATCGGAGAGGCCGGGCCAGGGCCGTCTTACGGCGACGAGGTGGAGGGCAAGCCTGCGGGCTTCGAGAACGAGTTCACCCAGCGCAACACAACCATCATGACCTGGAACCTGATGCATCTGGCCGCCATGCTGCGCGATGCGGGCGGCTACCCGAACGAGGGCAACGACCGCAACGCCTGGTCGGCGGGCTGCCGGTTCGACTATGAGAACCCCGATTACCGCTCATAGACGGACGGTCGCGTCCGGGGCTGGCGCGGGATTCCGCCTTGTTTCCTTGAGGAAACAAGGCGGTGCCTCCGGCGGGGATATTTTTAGCCAGAAGAAGCAGGGGGCGTTGCCGCTCAATAACCGCGCTGACGGTCCACCTCATGCAGCAGCGGCTCGCCTGCGTGCAGGCGGCGGTAATTCTCCACCACGTCCCGCAGTGCGCCGCCCAGATGCCAGCCTGACACATGCGGGGTGATGGTGACGCGCGGGTGCGTCCACAGCGGGCTGTCCGCGTGCAGCGGCTCCTGGCGGACCACATCCAGCACCGCCTGACCGGGCGTGCCCGCGTTCAGCGCTGCCAGCAGCGCCGGTTCATCTACCAGATCGCCGCGGCCGGCATTGATCAGCGTGGCACCCGGCTTCATCGCGGCAAGCTTTTCCGCATTCATCAGCCCGCGGGTGGCGGGGGTCGAGGGCAGGATCGAACAGACATAATCGCATTCGCTCAGCAGCTGCGTCAGCGCCGCTTCGCCGTGGCGGCAGCCGACGCCCTCGATCTCCTTGGGCGAGCGGCTCCAGCCCAGCACCCGGAACCGCATGTCCCGCATCAGCCGCGCCGTCCTGCCGCCGATGTGGCCCAGCCCCAGCACCCCGACGGTGGTGTCCGCCGGGCGCTTCGGTGCCAGCGGCTGCCAAGCGCAGCGGGCCTGCGCCGCCGCATGCGCCGCCATGTTGCGCTGGCCGCGCAGCACATAGCCCAGGCAGTATTCGGCAATCTCCTGCGCGGGTTCCTGCGGTTTCAGCCGCGCGATGCGCACATGCGGCGCCAGGCCGGGATGCGCCACGATGGTCTCCACCCCGGCCCCCAGTTTCTGCACCAGCTGTAGGTTCGGCAGCCGTGCCGGCAGGTCGCCCTTCAGCGCTGAGACCGCCAGCATCGTGACTTCCTCCAGATTGCCGGGGGCAGACAGGGGGCGGATGTCGGCACCGGGGTCAACCGCCCGCAGCTCCTCAGCCAACTGGTCTTCGGTGTACCAGCCGTCGTGGCCGATGCTGATCAGAACTGCCATCGGGGCCTCCTGCTTGCCGCATGCGTGATTGTGCCGGGTCAGGCTTCGGTCCGGGGCAAAGCGAGCACCGGATTTGCCCGCCGCTGCCGGTTTTAGGGCGTCAGTCCAGCCGCCGCACCAGGATCTGGTTGCCCTCGCCGCGTTTGGTTTCGAACAGCTTGAGCGAGGCGATCAGGTCGCTCAGCTTGCGCTTGCCATAGCTGCGGGTGTCGAAATCCGGCGAGGCGGCGGTGATGTACTGGCCGATCTGGCCCAGGGTGAACCACTCGTCGTCCTGGTCGATCGCATCCATCGCCCGCACCACCAGTTTGGTCGGATCCACCAGCTCTGCCGGCGCGTCATCTTTGGTCTCTTCCGCTTTCTTCGGCTTGGGCTTGCTCTTGCCCGGGTCCTCCAGCAGGTTCTCCACATAGATGAACCGCTTGCAGGCTTTGACAAAGGCCGCGGGCGTCTTGCGCATCCCCATGCCGTAGACATCCAGCCCCTGTTCGCGGATACGGCTGGCCAGCCGGGTGAAATCGCTGTCCGAGGAGATCAGCACAAAGCCGTCAAAGCGGCCCGAATGCAGGATGTCCATCGCGTCGATCACCAGCGCGATGTCAGAGGCGTTCTTGCCAGTGGTATTGGCAAACTGCTGATGAGGGACAATTGCCAGCGCCGCCAGCTTCTCCTTGTTCCAGCCCTGCGGGCTGCCACCGGCAAAATCGCCGTAGATGCGCCGGATGCTGGCTTCGCCGAAGGAGGCGATCTCCTCGAACATCGCCTCCGCATATTTGGCCGAGATATTGTCGGCGTCGATCAGGACGGCCAGAAGCGGCGGTTTTGTGGTGTTTGCCATTGCGGGTTATGCCTTTTGCAAATCTGAGTGGGGCAGGGCGGCAGCGCATTTGCCTGCCGTTGCCTGGTGCCGGAATGTCCGGGTCGAGTATGGGCCGCGGCTGCCAGGATGCAAGAGCGGCTTGCGGGGGGGGGCGGCCCCCGGCCGCGTGTGCCGGGAGGTGCACAGGGGGTGTACGGGAGGTGCACAGGCTGTGCCGCGGGGGTTCTGCCGCGCTTTGATCTCAGGCGAAGAGGTCTTCCGGGTAGCTCACCCGCGCCAGATACAGCCCGTGGCCAGGGCAGACCGGCCCGCAGGCGGCGCGGTCGCGGGCCTCCAGCGCGGTCTTCACATCCGCCGGCTCCCAGGCGCCGGCGCCAACCCGCTCCAGCGTGCCGACAAAGCTCCTGACCTGATTGTGCAGGAAGCTGCGGGCGCGGACGTGGAAATGGATCTCCGGGCCGGAGAAACCCTGCACCCGCTCCACCGTCAGCTGGTCCAGCGTCTTGACCGGGCTTGCCGACTGGCAGATCGACGAGCGGAAAGTGGTGAAATCGTGGTTTCCGATCAGATATTTGGCCGCTTCCTGCATGGCGTCCGCGTCCAAGTCATGGCTTAGCTGCCAGACCTGCCCGGCGTCATGAGTGGCCGGCGCGCGGCGGATCAGGATGCGGAACAGATACTGCCGCTCCACCGCGGAGAACCGCGCGTGCCAGTCATCGTCCACCCGGGCACAGTCCACGATGGCGACCGGATCGGGCTTCAGGTGGTAATTAAGCGCCTCCGACAGGCGGAACGGGTCCCAGTCCTTGGCCATATCGCAATGGGCCACCTGTCCCAGCGCATGCACGCCGGTATCGGTGCGCCCGGCGGCGGCGATGGTGTGTTCCCCCGGTTCCAGCCGCGCCAGCGCAGCCTCGATTGCGCCCTGCACGGACGGCAGATCCTTCTGCCTTTGCCAGCCGGCAAAAGGCTTCCCGTGGTATTCGACTTTCAAAGCAAAGCGCGGCATGGCCGCGCAACTAGCAACAGGGCCGGGCCGGGGCAAGCCCTGCGTGCGGAGATGCTCCGTCCTGCTTAAGGCACGACGCCCCGTTGTGGACCACCGGCACCAGCAAGGCGGGAACTCAACCGCATTCAGCGGCAGCGGCTGGTATCCTCAAACCATGCTGCCTATCTTGTCAGCAGCAAGAACAGAGCAGGATCAGGGCCTTGGTGATAACCTCCCTTGCAGACGGGGTGATGAGCGGGGTGGAGAGCGTGACCAGCGGCCTCTCCTCGGCGTTGTTTGACCGGCCTTTGCGGCTGGGGGTCACCGGGCTGGCGCGCTCCGGAAAGACGGTGTTCATCACCTCTCTGGTTGCCAATCTGATGGACCGGGGCCGGATGCTGCAGCTGAACGCCGCGCGCGAGGGGCGGGTCGAGGCCGCCTTTCTGCAGCCGCAGCCCGACGACACCGTGCCGCGCTTCGATTTTGAGTCCCACCTCGCGGCGTTGACCGGGCCGTCACCCCATTGGCCGGACAGCACCCGCGCGGTGTCAGAGCTGCGTCTCAGCCTGAAGGTGCGGCCCGCCGGCCTTCTGTCCGGCCTGCAGGGGCTGCGCACACTGCATCTGGATATCGTCGACTACCCGGGCGAATGGCTGCTGGACCTGGCGCTGCTGGACAAGAGCTATGCCGAGTGGTCCTCGGATGTCCTCTCCCGCATCGCCGCACGCCCGCAGGCGGAACACTTCCTGGCGGAGAAAGCCAAAGCGGCCCCCGCCGGGGCACATGACGAGCCGCAGGCCCAGGCCCTTGCCGCCGCATTCACCGGCTACCTGCACGCCGCCCGCGCCGCCGGCTTTTACGATTGCACCCCGGGCCGCTTCCTGCTGCCGGGCGACCTGGAGGGCTCGCCGGTGCTGACCTTCGCGCCGCTGCCGCCGGAAGCCGGCGCCCCCCGCGGCAGCCTCTGGCGGGAGATGGAGCGGCGGTATGAGGCCTATAAGTCCAAAGTCGTCAAACCCTTTTTCCGCGACCATTTTGCCCGGATTGACCGCCAGGTGGTGCTGGTCGATGCGCTCTCCGCCATCCACTCCGGCCCGCAGGCGGTGGAGGATCTGCGCCACGCGATGGCGGATATCCTCAGCGCCTTCAAACCGGGCCGCAACCGTTTCCTGACCCGGCTCTTGGGCGGCAAGCGGGTGGAAAAGATCCTGTTCGCCGCCACCAAGGCCGACCATCTGCACCACGCTCAGCACGGCCGCATGACCGCCATCATCGAGGCGCTGACCCGCGAGGCGCAGGACCGCGCCCGCTTTGCCGGGGCGCACACCGCGGCGCTGGCCATGGCCTCGCTGCGCACCACCACCGAGGAGATGCGCCTCCACAACGGCACTGAGTTGCCCTGCGTCCGCGGCACCTTGCTGGAGACCGGCAAGCAGGCGGCCTATTATCCCGGCGCGCTGCCCGAAGACCCGGCGCAATTGCTCACGCCTGCCCGCCAAGGCGCCGCGCGCTGGCTGGAGGGGGATTATCAGGCGATGGCCTTTGCGCCCGCACCGCTGACCCTCAAACATGGCAGCGGCCCGCCGCATATCCGCCTCGATCGCGCCGCCGAATTCCTGATCGGAGATGCCCTGTGACGCTCTGCCTGCGACCTGCCGTTCCTCTGGATGCCGGGGCAGCCGGCGATATTCTATACCGTTTCCAAAAGGATACGGATTGGATGCCCAAGCTTTATACTTGGGCAGAGGCGATCTCCTTCTGCGGCACGATGATCGACCGCGGCTGGGTCACCGTGGCGGAGCGCCAGGGTGGTGTGCTGGGTTTTCTGGCCCGCGACGGGGCCGAGGTCTGCGCGCTCTATCTCGCGCCCGGCGCCTGCGGGCAGGGCGCGGGCAAGGCGCTCTTGGACGCGGCCAAGGCGGCCGCGCCGCGGCTGATCCTGCGCACGTTTGCCGCCAACACGCGTGCGCAGAAGTTTTACCGGCGCGAGGGCTTTGCCGAGACCGGCCGCGGCGGCGGGGCGGGCAATGAGGAAGGCCTGCCCGACATCGCCTATGAATGGCGCGCCATCCGGGAGGCGGCAGCATGAGCAAGAAGCCGGTTCTGTTCGATCTGGAGGAAGAGGCCGGGGCGCCGCCGGTTGCGGACGCCCCGCCGGTGCCGGAGCCTGCGGCGCCGGGGCTTCCGCCGCCGCCGGCAATGGAACAGGCGGCCCGGATTGCCGCCCGCAAGCCGTCGCGGCTGGCACGCTGGTTCTGGGCGCTGCTGGTTGCGGTGGTTGGCGCCATGGCCTCGGTCGCGGCCTGGGATTTTGCCGCCGGGCTGATCGCCCGGGTGCCGGTGCTGGGCTGGGCGGTCAGCACCGGTCTGGCGGTTCTGGTGCTGCTCGCGCTTGCGATGGGCTTGCGCGAGCTGGCGGCGCTGTCGCGGCTGCGCCGGGTCGATACCTTGCGGCACCAGGCGGCAGAGGTCTCTGACCTGACCGCGGCCCGCGCCTTCTCCAGCCGGCTGGAGGGGTTTTACAAGGACCGCGAGGATCTCAGCTGGCACCAGGCCCGGCTGGCAGAGCGCAAGGCGGACATCATGGATGGCGACGCCCTGTTGCTGCTGGCGGAGGAGGAGCTGCTGGTGCCGCTCGACGCCCTGGCCCTGCGGGAAGTGGAGGCCGCCGCCCGGCAGGTCGCCACGGTGACGGCGATCGTGCCGATGGCGCTGGCGGATATCCTGACGGCGCTGGTCTCCTCGCTGCGGATGATCCGCCGGGTCGCCGGGATCTACGGCGGCCGGCCTGGAGTTTTCAGCTCCTGGCGGCTGACCCGCGCGGTGCTGGCGCATCTGGCTGCAACCGGCGCGGTGGCGGCGGGCGATGATCTATTGGAGCCGGTGCTGGGCGGCTCGGTGCTTTCCAAGCTCTCCCGCCGCTTCGGCGAGGGGCTGGTGAACGGCGCGCTGTCGGCACGGGTCGGCATCGCCGCGATGGAGGTCTGCCGCCCGATGCCGTTTTCGGACCGGCGCAAGCCCAGCACCCGCAAAGTGGTGCAGCGGGCGCTGACCGGCCTGTTCTCCAGAGACAAGTAATGCGCGCGCCCAGGCTCATGCGCAGCATGAGCCGCGCCCAAGGCTGCTGATGCGGGCTGGCGCAGCCAGACCGCCGGCAGGTGCGGGAGCGCTGCGGTGGGGCGGGGTCAGAACAGTTTCGGCGGCTGGTCCTTGGGCTGGCGCATCGCCACGATACCGGTGCGGAAGCCCTCGCCGATGCGGTCGGCCAGGGCCCCCCATTGCAGCGCGGTCTGCGCTGGCAGCTCGGCCCGCAGCACCTCGTGGAACAGGCCCAGCCACAGCGGGAAATGCTCCGCCTTCACGTCGGGGCGGCTGACATGCACCCGCATCGGATTGCCGCTGTAGCTGCGCTCGCGCAGGATCGCATTGCGCCAGAAGTTTGCGATCTTCTCCTCATGCTCCGGCCAGTTGGAGACATGCGCGGCAAAGACCGGCCCCAGCACATCGTGCGTGCGCACGCGGGCGTAGAACACTGCGACCACCCGGGAGATTTCCTCAGCAGTGATCTCAAACCGCGCCAGCGGGTTTTGCGTTTCGGTGTCGGTCATTGTGTGCTCCGGCCTGCTTTTGCCCGCTAGATATGCCGAAGCCGGGACCAGCGGAAGGGGGAAGGCGCATCTGCCGCAGCGCTCGTTCGCGGCACCGCTGGTGCCTGAGGATCCTGCCGTTATGGTGAGCGGGAGATTATTTCAAAAAGGCATTCATTGATGGCGGGGAACACTATGCGGCTGCTGGTTCTGGGCGCCTACGGGTTTATCGGTGCCGAGGTGGTCCGGGCCGTGCGAGCCGCCGGGTTCGATGTTGCCGGTCTGGGCCGCAGCGCCGCGCAGGCGGCGCGGGTATTGCCGGGTGTGCCGTTTGTGAAGGGCGACCTGCTGCAGCTTCTGCGGGCTGAGGACTGGGCGCCTCTGCTGCAGGGGGTGGATGGCGTAGTGAACTGCGCAGGCGTCCTGCAGGACATGGCGCCGGGAGAGCTGGAGGCCGTGCACCATACCGCCATCGCGGCGCTGGGTGCGGCCTGCGCGGCGCGTGGTATCCCGGTTGTGCAAGTGTCGGCAGCAGGCGCGAGGCCTGAGGCCGGGACGGAGTTCATGCGCAGCAAGGGACGGGGCGACGCGGCCTTGCGGGCCTCCGGCGCAGCTGTGTGGATCCTGAAGCCGGGACTGGTGATCGGGCAGGACGCCTATGGCGGCACAAGGCTGCTGCGGATGCTGGCGGCCGTGCCGCTGGTGCAGCCCGTGGCGTTGGCCGAGGCGCCGGTGCAATGCATCGGAATGGCGGATCTGGCGGCGGCGGTGGTTGCCGCACTGAAGGGCGGCCTGCCGCAAGGCACCTATGATCTGGTGGAGGATCAGCCGCACACTCTGGAGGAGGTCCTGGCAGTGACGCGCGCTTGGCTGGGGTTCCCGCCTGCCCGGATGACGGTGCGGTTCCCGTCGTGGCTGCTGCCGCCGGTGGCGGGGTGTGCCGATGCTTTGGGGCGCCTGGGCTGGCGTTCGCCGCTGCGCACGACCGCAATTGCCGAAATCCAGAGCGGCGTGCGCGGCGATCCTGCCGCGTACCGGGCTGCCACGGGGCAGGGGGTGGCGCCGCTGAACAAACTCTGTCACGCGCTGCCTTCGGGGCGTGCCCAGCGCTTGGACGCGCGGATGGCCCTTGTTATGCCAATCGCTGCCGCCGTGCTGAGCGTGTTCTGGCTGGCCTCGGGGCTGATCGGATTGTGGCAGCTGGAGGCTGCGGCAAACGTGCTGACGGATGCCGGCTGGAGCGGCCTGCTGGCCAAAACCAGCGTTGTGTTCTGGTCGCTGGCTGACATTGCCTTGGGGCTGGCAATCCTCTGGCGGCCTTGGGCGGCACGCGCTTGCCTAGGCATGGCGGCGGTCTCCCTGTTCTATCTGGCCGCGGCCACCGCGGTCACGCCGCAGATGTGGGCCGACCCGCTGGGGCCGCTGGTCAAGGTGGTGCCGGGGGTTCTGCTGGCGCTGATCACCCATCAACTGCTGCAGGAGCGCTGAAATGGACCTAGACCTTGTGCTTCGCTGGCTGCATGTGACCGGTGCCTGCGTGCTTTTGGGCACCGGCGCCGGTATCGCCTTCTTCATGCTGATGGCGCACCGCACAAAAGACGCGGTGCTTGTTGCCCATACGGCTTCTGTGGTGGTGCTGGCGGACTTGTTGTTCACCGCCACGGCGGTCATCGCTCAGCCGGTCACTGGCGGGCTGCTGGCCTGGCGGCTGGGCTGGCCGCTCGGCGAAGGCTGGCTGGCGCTGTCGCTGGGGCTTTATGTGCTGACCGGGGCGTTCTGGCTGCCGGTGGTCTGGATCCAGCTGCGGCTGCGCGACCTGGCGCGGGCGGCGGCGGAGGCGGGTCAGGCGCTGCCCGCGCGTTACCATCGCCTGTTCGCCATCTGGTTTGCCTGCGGCATTCCCGCCTTTGCCGCGGTGCTGGCAATCCTCTGGCTGATGCTGGCGCGGCCTGATCTGGGCGTCTGGCTGGCGCGCTGAGCAGGGCGGGTGCCTCCGCCCGCTGCCATCCTCACCAAACTGCGGCGCATCTGCCGCTTTACCCGCCCGCGGGACCGCCCTATAAGGCCCGCATGTCCCTATTCGCGGCCATCATTATTCGAATTATATCCCCGGCGCTCTGAAACCATTGAGCCGCCGGGCAAAGGCGCTTGAGCCATCGCGCCGAACCGAATATCCCAATTTCCGACCTTGATCATCCAAAGGACGCCCCCGATGTGCGCCGACACGCCCCAGACGCCTGACTACAAAGACACTCTCAATCTGCCGAAAACCGATTTCCCGATGCGCGCGGGCCTGCCCAAGCGCGAGCCTGCCTGGCTGGAGCGCTGGGCGCAGATCGGCGTCTACGACAAACTCCGCGAGAAGGCCGCCGCGGCCAAGGGCTCGGACGCGGAGCGCAAACCCTTCACCCTGCATGACGGCCCCCCCTACGCCAACGGCCACCTGCACATCGGCCACGCGCTGAACAAGACCATCAAGGACATGATCGTGCGCTCGCACCAGATGATGGGGTTTGACGCGCGTTATGTGCCGGGCTGGGACTGCCACGGCCTGCCGATCGAATGGAAGATCGAGGAGCAGTACCGCAAGAAGGGCAAGAACAAGGACGCGGTGCCGGTGGTCGAATTCCGCCAGGAATGCCGCGCCTTTGCCGACAGCTGGGTCGAAATCCAGCGCGAGGAGTTCAAGCGGCTGGGCATCACCGGCAACTGGGACGATCCGTATCTGACCATGAACTACCACGCCGAGGCGGTGATCGCGGATGAGTTCATGAAGTTCCTGATGAACGGCACACTCTACCAAGGCTCCAAGCCGGTGATGTGGTCGCCTGTCGAGAAAACCGCCCTGGCCGAGGCCGAGGTCGAGTATCACGACAAGGAAAGCTTCACCATCTGGGTGAAGTTCAAGGTGGCCGAGGCCGGCGGCTTCGTGGCTGCTGACGGCGAGGATGCCGATTATGCCGGCGCCGACTCGGCGATCGTTGCGCAGGATCTGGAAGGCGCCCATGTGGTGATCTGGACCACCACCCCCTGGACCATCCCGTCGAACAAGGCAGTGGTTTACGGTGCGGACATTGCCTATGGCCTTTATGAAGTCACGGGCACCCCGGACGAATGCTGGGCCGCGGCGGGCGACCGTTTCCTGCTGGCGGACAACCTGGCCGCGGATGTATTCAAACGCGCGCGTCTGAGCGAGGACCAGTATACCCGCATGCGCGGGGTTTCCGCCGAGGAACTGTCCAGCTTGTCGCTGAAGCACCCGCTGGCTGGCGCCGAAGGCTCCAACGGCGAATGGGACGGCATCCGCGACTTCCGCGCCGCGCCTTTTGTGACCGACACCGAAGGCACCGGCTTTGTCCACTGCGCGCCGAGCCACGGTATGGAGGAGTTCGAGCTCTACCGTGATCTGAACATGCTGGAGCAGATGATCACCTATAACGTCATGGACGACGGCGGCTTCAGGGCTGACCTGCCGTTCTTCGGCGGCACCTACATCCTCAACCGCAAGGGCGGCGAGGGCGATGCCAACAAGACCGTCATCGACAAGCTGGTCGAGGCCGGCGGCCTGCTGGCGCGCGGCAAGATCAAGCACAGCTACCCGCATTCCTGGCGCTCCAAGGCGCCGATCATCTACCGCAACACGCCGCAGTGGTTCGCCTCCGTCGACCGCAAGCTGGACGACGGCATGGGCGAGATGGGCGACAGCATCCGCGAGCGCGCGCTGCGCTCCATCGACGAGCTGGTGAAATGGTGGCCGCAGACCGGCCGCAACCGCCTGCATTCGATGATCGAAAGCCGCCCCGACTGGGTGCTGAGCCGCCAGCGCGCCTGGGGCGTTCCGCTTACCTGCTTTACCAGGAAGGGCGCGCTGCCGACCGATGCGGATTTCCTGCTGCGCAACGAGGACGTGAACAAGCGCATAGTGGCCGAGTTCGAGGAGCACGGCGCCGATGTCTGGTACGAGGACGGCTTCAAGGCGCGGGTGCTGGGGAACAGCGTGGACCCGGACGATTACGACCAGGTGTTCGACGTGCTGGACGTGTGGTTCGACTCCGGTTCGACCCATGCCTTTGTGCTGCGCGACCGCGAAGACGGCACCGAGGACGGCATCGCCGACGTCTACATGGAAGGCACCGACCAGCACCGCGGCTGGTTCCACTCCTCGCTGCTGCAGGCCTGCGGCACCAAGGGCCGCGCGCCCTACCGCAACGTGGTGACCCACGGCTTCACGCTGGACGAGAAGGGCATGAAAATGTCCAAGTCGCTCGGCAACACCATCGTGCCCGATGAAGTGGTCAAGCAATACGGCGCCGACATCCTGCGCCTGTGGGTGGCCCAGACCGACTATACCGCCGACCAGCGGATCGGTCCGGAGATCCTGAAGGGCACCGCCGACAGCTACCGCCGCCTGCGCAACACCATGCGGTTCCTGCTGGGCTCGCTGGGCGACTTCCGCGAAGAGCAGCGGGTGGCGCCGGAGGATATGCCGGAGCTGGAACGCTGGGTGCTGCACCGTCTTGCGGAACTCGACCAGAAGGTGCGCAGCGGCTACCAGTCGTTTGACTTCCAGGGCGTGTTCTCGTCGGTCTTCAACTTTGCCACCGTGGATCTGTCGGCCTTCTACTTCGACATCCGCAAGGATGCGCTCTACTGCGACGGCGACACCCTGAACGCCCGCGCCGCGCGCACCGTGCTGGACATCCTGTTCCACCGCCTGACCACCTGGCTGGCGCCGATCCTGGTCTTCACCATGGAAGAGGTCTGGCTGGAGAAATACCCGGGCGAGGGCAGCTCTGTTCACCTGCAGGACATCCCGGAAACCCCGGCCGGCTGGCTGAACCCGCCGCTGGCCGATAAATGGTCCAAGATCCGCCAGGCCCGCCGGGTGGTGACCGCGGCGCTGGAGGTGCAGCGCACCGACAAGGTGATCGGTGCCTCGCTGGAGGCCGCGCCGGTGGTGCATGTGCGCGACAAGGAGGCGCTGGCGGCGCTGAAATCGGTCAACTTCGCCGATATCTGCATCACTTCGGATATCATGCTGACCAATGATCCGGCCCCGGCCGAAGCCTTCCGGATGCCGGAGGTGGATGGCGTCTCGGTGGTGTTTGAGAAGGCCGATGGCGATAAGTGCCAGCGCTGCTGGAAGATCCTGCCCGATGTGGGCCGCCACAGCCACGCAGGCGTCTGCGGCCGCTGCGACGGCGCGCTGAGCTGACCCGCCGCTCACCCCGTAATTGAGTGCAGCGCCCGGCCCGATGGCCGGGCGCTGTCGTTTTTGCGATGCTATTACGCAACTCCCTGCACTTTTCCCGGGTGCTGCCTTGTGTCCAAGGGTTTTGGATTCCTCTAGATGTTGACCGGTTTTCCACAACTGGTTAAGAATTCGTTAATTCCATGAAGATTTTCAGCCATTCATTCAAAAACATGGCATGGGGCAGGGGGGCAGTTTTCAATGCTGAAGCTGAAAGCGGACGCGCAACCGGCAGTCGAGCTTGGCACGCCGCGCAAAATGGCGGTCCGGATTGACGGGATCTCTGCGCCGAAAAACATGAAAATCGGGCTGGTGGCTGGCGGTGCGGGCCCAACGGCAAGCAGCGTGACGGACCCGGTCAAGACGCCCGGACCCGTTGTGACAAGCGCAGCGAAGGCAGCACATATACCTGCGCCCGCCGCACAGCAGGCGCTTGGCCGAACCCTAAAAGTTTTGAAGGCGGCAAAAGCCGTAAAGGCGGCCTTTGCCGCCCGGGCGGCGCGGGCAGAACGGCAGCCCTTTGCCGCTGCTGAAACCGGAAGCCCCCTGCCGAAACTGGGCCTGGCCGCTGCCGGGCTGGCGGTGGCTTCTGCCATGCTGCTTTATTTCCAGTTCGGCGGTGGCACCACGCCTGCGGACATTGACCAGGCCAGCCTGGCGCCGGACGCGGTTCTTCCCGCCGGGGCGGCTTCGGCTGCGGGCTTGGCCGAGGGCGCAGGCAGCGGCGAGGACGCTTTGGTTGCCCGTATCACCGCCGGCACGCTGGCCGCGCTGCGCAGCAAGCAATCTGAGCCCGGCCCTGCAACGCCGGCCGCCGCCCCCGCGGCGCTGGCCGAAGGCACCGCGCTGTTCAAAATGGTGATGACCGCCGCCGCCCAGGGCCAGTCGGAGGCCTACATTGACCAGATGGTGAACGGCGCCTATGCGCGCCGGGAAATCACCGTGCCCGCCAGCCTGATTGACGCCGGCGGGCGGGTCGACACCGCCACGCTGCTGGCGCTATTCGTCGGCAATTGACCTTTGCTCCGGCGGCTGCGCCGGAGCTGCCACTGGGATGCCCGCACAGGCTTTGGTGCTGTTAGGCCGGCGGCTTTTCACAACAAAAACAACACAGACCCGCGCCGCAGGCCGAAAACGGCCGCGGTGCACAAGACTTCCGGGGGGGACCATGAAGACCTTTTTCGCTGCCGCAGCCATGGGGCTGTTTGCGCTTGCCGCCAACTCCGCAGCCGCAGAGACCTGCGGCGGGGTGTATACCGTGCAGTCCGGCGACAGCCTGTCGGTGATTGCCGACAAGATGTACAAGGACGCGGGCAAGTGGAGCGCCATCCACAACCGCAACATCGACCAGATCGGCCCCAAGCCGAACGCGATCCGGGTCGGCATGAAGCTGTCGCTGGCCTGCCTGGAAGGGCTGCCGCTGGGCCTGCCGGGCGGCAAGGAGATCAGCGCCGCCGCCCCGGCCGCTGCGGTGCCTGTCAAGGTGGCGCCGGGCAATGCCGCGGTGCGCAAGAAGATCAATCTGCTGACCGGCGACGACTATGCGCCGTTCACCTCCAAGGCCGCGCATAACGGCGGCCTGATCACCGAGGTGGTGAATGCCGCCATGGCCAAGGCGGCGCCGGCCGAAGGCTATGCCATCCACTGGGTGAACGACTGGGCCTCGCACTTCGACCCGCTGCTGTCCAACGCTCTCCTGGACCTGGGCTTCCCCTGGTACAAGCCTGACTGCGAAACCATGCCGGACAGCTACCGCTGCCAGAACTTCCACTTCTCGGAGCCGATGTTCGAAACCCTGATGCTGCTGTTTGCCGACAGCAGCCGGCCCTTCGCCTTTGAGCAGGACAGTGACATCGAGGGCAAGACCCTGTGCCGCCCCGCGGGCTATCTGACCTTCGATCTGGATGAGCGCGGCCGCAACTGGATTGCGGAGAAGAAGATCACCCTGAAGCAGCCGCACAAGGTGAAGGACTGTTTCGACATGGTGGCCGCGGGCGAGGCCGATGCGGTGGCAATCAACGAATTTACCGGCCGCAGCGTGATGAAGGAGCACGGGCTGGAGGACCGGTTCACCGTCCTGCCGCAGCCCTTGTCGGTGCTGGGCATCTATGTGGTGGTTCACAAGACCCATCCGCGCGCGGATCAGATGCTGTCGATGGTCAACACCGGCCTGCGCAGCATCCAGGAGGACGGCAGCTATCAGGCGATTGTCGAAGACCACATGGCCCGGATCTGGGCCGGTTTCTGAGGGGGATGCCATCATGAAACGGCTGTTCTCCCGCCTTCTTCAGCTGGCCGCCTTCTTCAGCTTGGCGCCGGCTGCCGCCTGGGCGATCTGCGATGTCGACTATGTGGCGCAGCCCGGCGACACGCTGTTCTCCATCGCCGAGACCCATTATGGCGACCGCGAGCGCTGGACGCTGGTCTATTACCGCAACCAGAAACTGCTGGCGGGCGCGACGGTGCTGCCGGGCCGCAAGCTGTTCATTCCCTGCATCACCGGCGCCACCGCCCCGGATGCAACGCCGCTGCGCCAGGAAAAGGCAGAGCTGACGCTGCTGACCGGCGGCGGCTATGCGCCCTTCACCGGCCGCGGCCTGCCGGGGCAGGGAATGGTGACCGAACTGGTCAACGCCGCGCTGGAGCTGGCGCCTGCGCCAGTCAGCTATTCGGTGAGCTGGGAGGATGACTGGTCCAAGCACCTGTTCCCGATGCTGGACCAGAAGGAATTCGATATGGGCTTCCCTTGGCTCAAGCCCGACTGCGCGGCTGAGCCGGACAATGAGCGCTGCGCCAGCTTCCATTTCTCGGACCCGGTGATGACCTTGCCGATCATGCTGTTTGCCCGCGCCGGCAGCGGCTTTGACTACCGCGAGGACGCCGACGTCGAGGGCAAGACTTTGTGCCGCCCGGCCGGTTATTTCACCCACGATCTGAACCGTCCCGGTCGCCGCTGGCTGGACGGCGGCAAAATCACTCTGGTGCAGCCGAAGACCCCCGCCGATTGCTTCCGCATGGTGGCAGAGGGCAAGGTGGATGCGGCTGCCGTCAACCTGTTCCTGGGCGCCAGCACAATCGTTGGGGAAGGGCTGCGCGACACCGTCGTGCCGCTGGAAAAACCGCTGTCGGAAGAGGGCCTGCATGTGGTGATTTCCAAGCGCCACTGGCGCGGCACCACCCATCTTTACCGGATCAATGCGGGCCTGCAAAAGTTGCGCGGCAGCGGCCGGTTCGAAGAGATCATGTCGCGCCACCTGGAGCTGTTTTGGGCGCAGCTGCAATAAGGGGCGGCGCACAAAGGGGCGGCTGCGTCAGGCTGACAGGGTTTTGACCGCCTTGTAGGCGTGGCAGGCCGCCTCGCATTCGGCCTCGCTGCCCGGGTCCTGATGTTCGGCGCGCTGCAGCAGAAGGTGCTCTGCCAGGACCGGGTTTTCCTGCGGCAGGCCGGACGCCGGTCCGGTGCCCTGCTGGGCGGCGGCGGCGGGACGGCTGCGGCGGTCATCGCGGCCGGACGGATCCTGCGGATGGCCATGCGGTTCCTGCTCCCGCGGGCTGGTGCTTGCGGATTCGCTGCGGTCCGGGTCATCTGAGCGCACAACCGGACGGGCGGTCAGATGGCCGCGGTTCGGTTTGACAGGATCTACCCTTCCTGAAACTGGCAAAAACATAGAGCGGGTCCTTCGCGTTGGCTGTGAACCGGTCTTAAGCGAAGGTTAACATAAGACGCTTAACAGCAGGTTAATGCGGTTCCGAAGGGCGCTGCGGCCGGGCGGGCGGCCCGCAAATGGGCCTGAAAAACCAGCCTGGAAGCCGGCCTTATGAGCCGGTGATAAGCCGGGCCTTGATATAGCTGGCTTCCGCCTGAAGCGCACTGACCGGTTTGGGGCCGGCCTGGCAGCCATTCATCAGGTCCTGATAGAACGCGGCCATGCCGATGTCGTTCACCTGCTTCAGGTGCAGCGCACCGGTGCGGGCCGCGTCGCGGGCCGAGCCGATATACTGCGCAGTCAGCGCCTCCGTGCGGGCGTCGCTCAGCACCTGCTGCCGCTGCAGGCTGCGGCCGATGCCCCGGGTGGTACCGTCGATCAGCGGCGTATCCACCGGCTGGCCGCCTGCCTCCGCGATCATTGGCTGCTTGCCGTACGCAGCCTGCATCTGCTTCATGCCATTATAGAGGCTGGCGGTGCCGGAAACTGCAGACAGCATTTGATTACCCTTCGCTTCGTTCTTGAAACTCACTTTATGATAATTTGATGTAATTGGGTGAGGAACTCTTAGCATTGGTTAACACGGCATTAACCGCGCTTGCGGCAGCCGGGCGCAGGCCGCCTTGCCAGCAGGGAAATTCCCGGGGATGATGGCGCCTGTGGCAGAGCCGGGGAGACGGGATGATTTCAGCCAGCCTTGAAACACCTGTCGGCGCGCTCAGCGTGACAGAACGGGACGGTGCCATTGTGCGGCTGGACTGGTCTGCGGCGGCAACGGGGCGGTCGGCCTTGCTGGACCGGGCAGTGGCGCAGCTGCGCGCCTATTTCGCCGGGGAGCTGACGGAATTCGATCTGCCGCTGCATGTGGAGGGTTCTGATTTCCAAAAGGCGGTTTGCGAGGCGATGCAGGCGATCCCTTTTGGCGAAACCCGCACCTATGGGGAGATTGCCAAGGATCTCGGCGCCCCGCCCCAGCCGGTGGGCAATGCCTGCGGCGGCAATCCGATCCCTGTGATCATCCCCTGCCACCGCGTGCTCAGCGCCACGGGGCTGGGCGGGTTTTCCGGCCAAGGCGGGGTGGAAACCAAGGTTGCCCTGCTGAAACACGAAGGCGCCGCGGGCCTGCTGATCTGACCTTGCAGGCTGGCCGCTGTGTCTTGCGGGGCTTCAATTGCGCTGAATAAGAAACAGGGGTTCCAGGCCCGCAGGGCACAGCGGGGCAGCGTCCCCGCGGGAGCAAACCGCGCCGCGGGGCGGCACGGAAAGGGGTCAGGCAAACAGGGCCTTCACCTGGTCATACAGCGGTGCGGTGTCCGCGCCGGAAGTTTCGGAAAAATCGCTGATCAGCGCCAGGATCACCGATTCCATATCAGCTTCGGACGGAGCCTCAGAGACGGGTGCGGCGACGGCTTCTGCGGCGCTGTCTGCCGGGGCTGCGCCGCCGGTCTCCGCGGTCCCGGAGGTGCCGCCCGCCGGCGGCTCTGCGGCCTCGGCGGAGTCGGCCTGCTTGGCGCGCCAGCCCCAGGCCTTGGCATGGTCGGGCGGCCCCGGCTGTTTGCTGCCGGTCACTGCGTTCAGGGCGTTGCTCAGCCCGCTTGGGGCGAGGGCAGGGGCGGATACGGAATGCATGGCGGTCTCCTGTGATCGCTGCCGCGAGGGCAAAGTCCCGGTCAGTGTCCGCAGTTGCCCGTTAAATCCGGCTTACCGGCGCGGCCGCTTTCTAATGCAAAACCCATTCAAACTTTCGGCGGTTTGCTAAAGCCCTGGGGCGCCTGCGAAGATGCGCGGCCGGTGCAGGGCCGCGCGTTCGGGCCGCGGCAGGATCAGGGATGCGAGGGCGCGCGGCGGCGTTCGGGAATGATCTGCTGGGCGATGCCGACAAACAGCAGGTAGACCGAGGTGACTACCAGACCCCAATGAGCCCAGCTGGACGGGTGGAAATCGACCCAGGCGGCCCAGCCGGCAAAGAACGTCCAGGCCAGCGCCATCGGCAGCGAGACCTTGCGCCAGCGGGCCGTGCGCACCGGATGGATGAATTTCAGCGGCAGGAACATGGCAATGGACAGCAGCGTCACCAGCACCAGGCTGGTCCAATGGCTGGGCTCCAGCGCAAAGATCACCAGAACCAGCATATTCCAGCAGCCCGGAAACCCGGAAAAGGAATTGTCCTTGGTCTTCATCCGCGTGTCGGCGAAATACATCGCGCTGCCGAAGGTGATCACGATGATCGCGAACCAGCCGGTCCAGCCCGCCATCAGCCCCGATTGGAACAGCGCAAAGGCGGGGATGAACACATAGGTCAGATAGTCGATGATCAGGTCCAGCAGGACCCCGTCGAACTCAGGCGAATAGCGCTTGACGTGGTAATGCCGCGCCAGCGGGCCGTCGATGCCGTCCACCGCAAAGGCGACCACCAGCCAGACGAACATCAGGCTCCACTTGCCCTCCGCCGCCGCCAGCATCGACAGCATGGCGAAGACGGCGCCGGTTGCGGTGAGCAGGTGAACGGAGAGGGCGCGGATCTGTGGTGTCATGGGTCCCTGATGGCGAATTTGCCCCGGTCCCGCAACCGTTCAATGCAGCTTTGAGCGGAATTCCGTGCCGGCAAAAAACTGGATGCGGGCCATGCGGCGGCCAAAGGGGACGGGGTCGGTGATATCGGGGGAGGAGAACGGCGCCCCGCACGGCAGATCGCCCATCCGCTCCCGCGGCTGGCCGCCGGGCGGCGGGGCGGGGGCGGCAGGGGCGCCATCGGCATAGAGGGCGGCAGAACCGGGAATGGTCATAGCGGAATCCTTTCTGGATCGGTTTCCGCCATAAAGCCGCAGCGGCCTTAACACCGTCTTGCCGCGGCGTGCAAAAATAGCGCGCATTTTAGCTAATCGGGCTCAGGCCGGCCGATCCGGCGCCGGCGGGCTCAGCCGCAGCAGCCGCGTCCTGTTTGCACCGGCGGGCAGGGCACGGTGCCATAGGAGCAGAACACGCAGCAGTCGCCGGGCCGGGGCCGCAGCAGGGTGCGGCAGCCCGGGCATTCGTGGAACCATTGGCAGGCGTCTTGCGGCATCCTTTCCGTCGCCTGATGCCCGCAGGACGGGCAGGTGAGCGTGCTGGTCAGGATGAGATCTTCAGGCTGTGAGACTGGCATGGGCAGGCCTCCCTGGTGCCAGCAAAGGCCGGAAACCGCGCCGGGTCAAGTCACGCCTTGGGGTGGGCGCGCATGTAGACATCCATCAGATGAGTGGTGTCCACCGCCGTATAGGCTTGGGTGGTCGACAGCGACGCATGGCCCAAAAGCTCTTGAATGGCGCGCAGATCGCCGCCCGCCTCCAGCAGGTGGGTGGCAAAGCTGTGGCGCAGCGCATGCGGGGTTGCGGTGGCGGGCAGCCCCAGCTGGGCACGGGTCTTGGCCATCACCCCCTGGATCTGGCGCGGGTTCAGCGCGCCGCCGCGCACACCGCGGAACAGCGGCGCCGCGCGTTCCTGCGGGTGCGGGCACAGCGCCAGATAGCGGTCCACCGCGGCGCGGGCGGCGGGCAGCACCGGCACCACGCGCTCCTTCCGGCCCTTGCCCAGAATGCGCAGCACCTGCGGCAGCGGCGCGTCAGCGCCCTTCAGCCCCAGCGCCTCGGAAATCCGCAGGCCGCAGCCATAGAGCAGCGTGACCACTGCCACGTCGCGGGCGGCCACCCAGTCCGTGTCGGATTGCAGCTCCACCGTCTCCAGCACTGCCTTGGCAGCCTCCGGCGCCAGCGGGCGCGGCAGTTTCTTCTGAAACTTGGGCGCGCGCGCCAGCAGCACCGCGGCGGGCTCAAACCCCTCGCGCTTGGCCAGCCAGCGGTAGAAGGTCTTGACCGCCGACAGCTTGCGCGCCAGCGACCGCGCGCCGGTGCCGGAGTTGCGCTCCGACGCCATCCAGGCCCGCATGTCGGCGGTGGTGATCCGCGCCAGCGCGCCCAGTCCCTGCGGGCCGCCAAAGTGCTGCGTCATGAAGGCCAGGAAGGCGGTCACATCGCCGCGGTAGGCCGCCAGCGTGTTGGCCGAGGCATCCTCCAGCCCGCCCAGCCGCTCCAGCCAGAGCTGCAGCGCATCGCGGCAGGCCGGGGAGATCAGGGTCATGACAGCCAGCAGCGCATCGAACGTTCAAAAACGCCGCTGAAAAAGCCCAGCAGATCAGCGCCTTGCATCGGCGAGAACTGATGCGGGTCTTCCGACCCCAGCACCAGCATCCCGGGCAGGCGGCCTTCGCCCAGATCCAGCATCAGGCAGGCCTCGGAGCGGATCCATTCGGCATTTTGCCCATAGACCCGCGGGCTGCCGCCCTGGGTCTGGCGCAGGGTCACGGTGCGCTGGCTGCCGGGCTGGCCGGCATAGCTTTCGGTGAAGCCGGGGCCTGCCAGTTTCAGGGCGCCCGACTTGCGCTCCACCGCGGCGCCGCCGGGCTGCGCGGTTTCCAGCACCAGCGCCAGGGCATCGACACGCAGGATCTCCGGCATGTCCTGTTCCAGGCAGGCGAGGAAGGCGGTGAAATCGCGCGGCTCCAGCAGCCGCAGCACGGCGCGGTGTATGAGGTTGGTGCCGGCCAGGTTGTCGTAAGCCGCGGCGATGACCGAGCGGTGGGTGTCCTCCAGCCGGTCGAGCCGCGCCGCCATCCGCTCCATCGCGATGCCGCGCAGGTCGACGACGTTGGAGCCCATCGCCCGCTCATTGGCGGCAACCAGGGCGTTCATCAGGTGCTGGTCTTCCAGCACCGCGTCGGGTTTGGCGAGGATCGCCTCGCGCAGCTGGTCTTCCAGGCTGACTGAAGGGCTTGTACTGCTCATGGGTGAACTCTTACGGCTCCGGACCTCTGACGGGTTTGGTGACGTGTATAACACGGGATTCGCGCAATGCTGCGGAAAAATTCCGGACCGGCAGAAATTGCCGCGCGCAGGCAGGCTCCCGCCCGTCGCCGGTGCATCGCAATGCCCCGCTCCCGTTGGGCCGGGCGCCAGGCAGATGCCCGGCGCAGCGGCGCAACAGCGCCGCGGCAGCGCGCTGGCAGGCGCGCTGCCGGGCCCAAGCCGCTTCAGGCGGCCCGGCGTCAGCCGGGGGGCTTGGCGGCGCGGGAGCGCTTGGCCCGCAGCGGCCAAAGCAACACATTCCGAAGCAACACCTGCCAAAGAAGCACTGGCCAAAGAAAAAGGCGCCCGCAGCGGGGCGCCTTGTGTTGCATCCGGTCCGGCAGGAAGATCAGAGGATTTTGATCTCTGCCGCCTTGATGTCGGCGAGGAAGGCATCCAGGCCCTTGTCGGTCAGGGGGTGGTTCACCATTGCCTTGATGACCGCGGGCGGCGCGGTGATCACGTCGGCGCCGATGCGGGCCGAATCCAGCACGTGGTTCACCGAACGGATCGAGGCCGCCAGGATCTGGGTCTCAAAGCCGTAGTTGTCATAGATGGTGCGGATGTCCTCGATCAGCTCCATGCCGTCCAGGTTGATGTCATCCAGACGCCCGATGAAGGGAGAGATGAAGGTTGCGCCCGCCTTGGCCGCCAGCAGCGCCTGGTTGGCGGAGAAGCACAGGGTCACGTTCACCATGTGGCCGTCATCCGACAGGGTTTTGCAGGCCTTCAGGCCGTCCCAGGTCAGCGGCACCTTCACGGCGATGTTTTCGGCGATTTCCACCAGCTTGCGGCCTTCGGCGATCATGGTTTCTGCATCGGTTGCGGTCACTTCCGCCGACACCGGCCCGTCGACCAGATCGCAGATCTCCTTGGTGACCTCGATGATGTCACGGCCGGATTTCTTGATCAGCGACGGGTTGGTGGTGACACCGTCCACCATGCCCAGATCGTTCAGCTCGGCAATCGCGTCGATCTCGGCGGTATCTACGAAGAATTTCATGGGGCAGTCCTTTGGATGGGTTGGCCTCGGTCGCCTCAGCCTTTACCTCATGGGATTACGGGCGGCAACATGGGCAGCAGCATGAGCGGGCAGGAGTTCTTTCAGGCAGGCGAAAGGGTCGGGGTTCTGACCACGCAACCCCTTGACCGGCTGCTGGATTACCGCGCGCCGGAGGGCGGCTGTTACCTCGGCGCCTATGTCGAGGTGCCGCTGGGCCCGCGCAAGGTGCTGGGCGTGGTCTGGGGGCCGGGTGCGGGCGGCTTCGATTCGGCCAAGCTGCGCTCGGTGATCCGGGTGCTGGATGTCGCGCCGATGCGCAGCGAGATGCGCCAGTTCCTTGGAAAGGCCGCCGATTACACCCTGACACCTATGCCCGCGATGCTGCGGCTGGCGACCCGCGCGCCGGGGCTTTCCGATCCGCCCTCAATGCGCAAGATCCTGCGCCGCGGCGACGGCGTGCCGGACCGGATGACCGAGGCCCGCACCCGCGTGCTGGAGGTGCTGGAGGAGTTCGGCGGCCTCGCCTTCACTCCGCGTGAGCTGGCGGATATGGCCGATGTCACGCCTTCGGTGGTGAAGGGGCTGGTGAAACAGGGTGCCCTGCGCGAGGAGGAAGCGCCCCGCGACACCCCCTATCCGCATCTGGACCCGGAACTGCCTTCCAAGCAATTGACCGACGACCAGGCCAACGCGGCAGCTGCGCTTGCAGATGCCGTGCACAGCGGGCGCTACGGGACAACCTTGCTGAAGGGCGTCACCGGCTCCGGCAAGACCGAGGTCTACCTGGAGGCCGTTGCCGCCGCCCTGCGCGCCGGGCGGCAGGCGCTGGTGCTGCTGCCGGAGATTGCGCTGACCGCCGAATTCCTGACCCGCGTCGAGGCCCGGTTCGGTGCCAAACCGGCCGAGTGGCACTCCGGCGCCACCACGACCGAACGCCGCCGGGTCTGGAAGATGGTCGGGCAGGGGGCGGCGCAGCTGGTGATCGGCGCCCGTTCCGCCCTGTTTCTGCCGTTCCGCGACCTTGGCCTGATCATCGTAGATGAGGAGCACGACACTTCCTACAAGCAGGAGGACGGGGTGCTCTACAACGCGCGCGACATGGCGGTGCTGCGCGCGGCGATGTGTTCGGCGCAGGTGGTGCTGGCCTCCGCCACGCCCTCGCTGGAGACCTGGGCCAATGCCGAGGCGGGCAAGTACAAGCGGCTGAACCTCACCTCCCGCTTCGGCGCCTCGGTGCTGCCGGAGATGCGCGCGGTGGACATGCGGTCAGAAGACCTGCTGCCCGCCACCTGGATTTCGCCCACCCTGAAGCAGGCGATGACCCTCAGAATGGAACGCGGCGAGCAGTCGCTCCTGTTCCTGAACCGCCGCGGCTTTGCCCCGGTCACCATCTGCCGCGCCTGCGGCGCGCAGGTGGCCTGCGACCATTGCGACGCGCGGATGGTCGAGCACCGTTTCATGAAACGGCTGATGTGCCACCAGTGCGGCGAAACCAAACCGGTTCCCGAGGCCTGCCCCTCCTGCGAGGTGGAGGGCAAGATGGCGCCGGTCGGCCCCGGCATCGAGCGGCTGGCGGAGGAAGCCACCGCCCTGTTCCCGGAGGCGCGGATTGCGGTTCTGAGTTCCGATCTGTTCGGCTCCGCCCGCGCGCTGAAACAGAGGATCGAGGAGATCGCAGCAGGCGAGGCCGACATCATCCTCGGCACCCAGCTGGTCGCCAAGGGCCACAACTTCCCGCTTCTGACGCTGGTGGGGGTGATCGACGCGGACCTCGGCCTGCAGGGTTCCGACCTGCGCGCGGCAGAGCGGACCTTCCAGCTGATGCGCCAGGTGGCGGGCCGGGCAGGGCGCGCCGAACGGCCGGGCGAGGCCTTGATGCAGACCTTTCAGCCCGAACACCCGGTGATCCGGGCGATCCTGTCGGGGGATGAGGAAAACTTCTGGAAGGCGGAAGCCGCCGAACGCCAGGCCGCCGGCGTGCCGCCGTACGGGCGGATGGCGGGGATCATCCTGTCGGGGCCGGATCTGGCGGCGGTGTTTGACCTCGGCAATGCGATGGCGCGCAACGATGGTCCCCTGCGCCAGATCGGCGCCCAGCTGTTTGGCCCGGCCCCGGCCCCCATTGCCCGGGTGCGCGGCCGCCACCGGGTGCGGCTGCTGGTCAAGGCGGCCAAGGGCGTGCCGCTGCAGGACGCCATCGCCCGCTGGATCGCGCCGCTGCGGCTGAAGGGCGACTTGCGGCTGAGCGTCGACATCGACCCGCAGAGTTTCTTTTAGGTCTGCGGCAGACGGGGGCTCTGCCCCCGGCCCCTGCGGGCCTCCCCCGGGATATTTGGGGCCAGATGAAGTGTGGATTCTTCATTCATCTGGCTGAAAATATCCCGGAGCGCGAGGCAGAGCCTCGCCTGAAACACCGGCTCAGGCCGTTGCGGTTTCAGCTGCAGCGCCGGTCAGGATGCTGGTGGCCATCGCCCCGATCCACATGAAGAACAGCGCCGCCCAGGCGGTGCCTGCAAAGATCGAGCCGCCGGTGACGCCCGCGCCAATGGCGCAGCCGCCGGCCAGCATGCCGCCGAAGCCCATCAGCGCAGCGCCGGTCATCGCCTTGCGCATGGTGGCGGCGTCATCGAAGGCCTGCAGCTTCATCTCCCCGGCAAAAGCGGCGGCCAGCATCGCGCCGAGGAACACGCCGGGCACCAGGCCGATGTCGAATTCCAGCACCGCGCCCCGGTCCAGGAAGAACATCAGCGTGTGGGCGGAGGGGCCGGTGAAGGTCGCGCTTTCGATCTGCACCGGGTCAAAGGCCACCTGGCTCAGCGCATAGGTCAGCACCCAGCCTAGCGCGACGGCGAACCCGACGCCGGAGGCAAAGACCAGCCGCGCCGCGCCGATGCGGTTGCGGCGCGCCAGCACCAGGGCCAGCGCTGCCGTGGCCAGCCCCAGGATCACCCCGCCTGCTTGCGGGATGCCCAGGGCCGCCAGCAGGTCCAGATTGCGCCCGCCCCCGGTGATCCACTGCCGGGCCAGCCAGTCCCGCGTGGGCGACAGAAGGCCCGAAAGGCTCATCTGCGCCACCACCGCAAAGATCAGCCCCGACACCACCGAGCGCAGGTTACCGGTGGCTGCCAGCACCAGGAGCCGCCCCGAGCAGCCGCGCGCCAGCACCATGCCGCAGCCGAACATCAGCCCGCCGAGGATGGCGCCGGACCAGCTGCCAGGCACCGCCATCATCCGGGCATCGGCGCTTTCCATCAGCCCCAGCATCTGCGCCGCCTGTACCCAGACCACCGCTGTGGAGAAGGTCAGCAGCCAGACCGCCACCTTGTCGCCCAGCCGGCCGCCCGCGAACTCCACCGTGGCGGCCCGCAGGCAGAACCGCGACCGCTGCGCGGCGATGCCAAAGACAACGCCGGTCAAAAGGCCCAGCAAGGCCGCTGCCGGCGCCTCGCCGATACGCTCAACCAGGGGAACCAGATCCATCACACACCTCCAAATTCACATGTTTGCATATGTGGTCCTGCAGGCGGACGCTTTGATGCAGATCAGGGACGGGGGCGGTATGCTTCTGCGCGCTGGCGCAAAGGTTGATGTGCAGCCGCCTGTTGCCTCTCGCCAAACCGGGCGCAGAGGCGTACATCCGGTGCATGTTCAAACCGATGCCCCTGCATGAGGCGCAAGGCCTCCCGTTCTGGCGCCGTCCCGTGACGCTCCTGTTCCTGATGGCGCTGGCGATGCCGATAGCCTTCAACGCCTGGAGCGCGCTGCTCAACAACTTCGTGATCGAGGCGGCGCAGTTCGACGGGGCCGACATCGGCCTCTTGCACACGGTGCGGGAGATCCCGGGCTTTCTGGCGGTGGGGGTGATCGCCGTCATCCTGTTCGTCCGCGAGCAGGTGCTGGGGATGATCTCATTGGTGCTGTTGGGGGTGGCGACAGCGGTCACCGCCTGGTTCCCGTCGCTGGGCGGCCTGTTGATGGTGACGCTGCTGAGTTCGATCGGCTTTCACTATTACGAGACAGTAAACCAGTCGCTGCAGCTGCAATGGCTGTCCAAGGAAAAGGCGCCGCAGACGCTGGGCTGGCTGGTGGCGGCAGGCTCCGCCGCGACTCTGGTGGTCTATGGACTGATTGTGCTGACCTGGGACCGGTTCGATCTGGCCTACAACACCGTGTTCATGGCGGCGGGCGGGGCCACGGCGCTGATCGCGCTGTTTGCGCTGTTCGCCTATCCGCAGTTCGACGCGCCGCACCCGCAGACCAAGAAACTGATCCTGCGCAAACGCTACTGGCTTTACTATGCGCTGCAGTTCATGGCCGGCGCGCGGCGGCAGATCTTTGTGGTGTTTGCCGGCTTCATGATGGTGGAGAAATTCGGTTTCGATGTGCATGAGCTGACCGGGCTGTACCTGATCAACCTGGTGATCAACATGACCGCCGCGCCGATGCTGGGCAAGGCGGTGGCCATGTTCGGCGAGCGGCGCACGCTGATCTTCGAATACGCAGGCCTCGCCGCCGTCTTTGCCGCTTACGGCGGTATCTACTGGTTCGGCTGGGGCGTGGTGGTTGCCGCGGTGCTCTATGTGGTGGACCATGTGCTGTTTGCGCTGGCGCTGGCGCTCAAGACCTATTTCCAGAAGATCGCCGATCCGGGCGACATTGCCCCCACCGCTGCCGTGGCTTTTACCATCAACCACATCGCCGCGGTGTTCCTGCCGGTGCTGCTGGGGCTGTTGTGGGTCTATTCGCCAGGCATGGTGTTTACACTGGCGGCGGGCATGGCGCTGGTGTCGCTGTCCCTGTCGCTGCTGATCCCGCGCCATCCGGAGCCGGGCAACGAGACCATTTTCAGCAAATACGCCCGTCCCGCGCCGGCCGAATGACCGGACAGCCCCGTGGCGCCCGCGCTCTTGATGTGCTCGGGCGCTGCCCGGTCTGCAGCCAGGCGGGCGGCGCTTGACGCGGGGCGCGCGGCAGCCTAGGCGCTTGCCAACAGCTTCAGGAGAGACGCTATGACCACCTTCACCGCCCTCACGACCCTTCCAGGAAAAGCCCAGGCCGAAGCACTGGGTGACGCGATGGAGCGGCTGAACCCCGAGCCCACCGGCATCGGCGTCTTTGAGGTGGAGGACGGCTCTGGCCTGTGGGAAGTCGGCGGCTATTTCACCGAAGCCCCGGATGAGGCGGGCCTTGCCCTGCTGGCCGCGATGCATGACGCCAAACCCTTTGTCGTCTCCGAAGTGCCGGAAACCGACTGGGTCGCCCATGTCCGCCGCGAGCTGGCGCCGGTTGAGGCGGGCCGCTTCTTTGTCTACGGCAGCCACGACGCGGACAAGCTGCCCGCAGGCCGCATTCCGCTGCTGATCGAGGCCGCCATGGCGTTCGGCACCGGCCACCACGGCACCACCCTTGGCTGCCTCAAGGCACTGGATCACCTGCTGGACCAAGGCTTTCGGGGCGAAAAAGTGGCAGATATCGGCTGCGGCACCGCGGTTCTGGCGATGGCCGCCGCGCGGGTCTGGGACGGCGCCATTCTGGCCAGCGACATCGACGAGGTGGCGGTGGACGTCGCCGAGGCGAACCTGAAGGCCAACGGCATGGAAGGCCAGGTCATCTGCCTCGAAGCGGCCGGGTTCGATCATCCGGACTTGCAGGCGCAGGCGCCCTACGATCTCATCTTCGCCAATATTCTGAAGGGGCCGCTGGTGGCCCTGGCCCCCGATCTGGCGGCGAATCTGCGCCCCGGCGGCTATGCGATTCTCTCCGGCATCCTGAACGAGCAGGCCGACGGCGTGGTCGCCGTTTATGCACAGAACGGCGTCGATCTTGAACGCCGGGACGAAATTGGTGAATGGACAACGTTACTTCTGCGCAAAGCGGGGTGATTGATTTAAGTTTGCGGTGAATTTTAAGGGTTTGCCGCATTTTCGCCTCATTTCGAGCCAAGAATGAGCCATCCGCTGGTGGGGGCCAGTTCGGAGGCTCGTAATGGGCGAACATCATGATCAGTTCCAGGCGCGTTTGAAGCAGATCAACCGCAAACATGAAGCCATGGCCGGGGGCTACTCGGCAAAGCTGCGGCCGGACGGGCTGCTGGTGATCAAGCCGGGCAGCGTGCAATCCCGGATTTCCGCCCGCACGCTGGTTTTCTTCGCTGCGGCGTTTCTGCTGTTCAAGGGCTTCCTGATGGCCGCGCTGGGCTTTGGCAGCTATGACCAGCGGGTGCGGACGCTTGCGGGCGGCAGCGCAGTGGAGCGCGCCGGGGCCTTTATCATGCAGGCCGATCCGGTCTCCGTCTTTTTCGCCCAGAAGATCGGGCCCGTGCTGCGCTGACCGCCAGGTCAGCTGCGGGGCCGCAGAAAGGCCGCCGGCAGGGGGAGCTGGCGGCCTTTTTTCATGCCCGGACAGCGTGCCTTGGTAGGGGAGGCGTCCAGACAACAAAAAACGCCGCGGCCCGGTGCGGGTCCGCGGCGTTTCCCTATTCGCCCCGCCTATTCGCCCCGAGGGAGGCGGCAGGGCTGAAGAAAGGATTTCAGAATACGGGTTTGCCAGCCGCGACAGTGTCGATGTCGCCGCGGCACAGGCCGATGTCGGCCAGTTCACGGTCGGTCAGGCCCGACAGCACGTTGCGGGTTGCGCGGGCGTCGTTCCAGGCAGCAAAAGCGCCGGCAGCGCTGGCAGCCAGGGCGCCGATGCGGCCAAACAGGCCGGTGGACCCATAGGTGGTGCGGGTGGTGTCGAAAGCGGCCATGTCCTTGTCCTCTGATCTGGTGTTGGCGATCGTCTCTGTGGTGCGATGGCGGGCATCTAGTGGTGAACTTTCAGCGCGGCAAGATCCGAAATTGCATGTGTCATATGCAGTCTGTGCATAGCTTAAACCCTTATAAACAAGGGCTTTCCGCGCGGCGGGGAAATCGGCCGGAAAATGTCGCTCCCGCCTCTGCAAGGGGTCGGTTTCAGACCTCCGCCGCGCCGCTTCGCGGCTGCGGGCAGCCGGAAAGCAATTGGACATGTTCGCGTTTTGTGCTAGCGGTGGGAAAAATAAATTTCTGACAAGCAGGCAGGGACCGGGCACATCATGCGGATTTTGGGAATTGATCCGGGGTTGCGGAACCTCGGATGGGGCGTGATCGAATCGCGCGGCACCCGGCTGAGCCATGTCGCCAATGGCGTCTGCACCTCCGATGGCGATGATCTGGGCGAGCGGCTCTTGTCGCTGCACAATCAGGTCACCGAGATCATCGAGGCCTTTGCCCCGGACCAGGCGGCGATCGAACAGACCTTCGTGAACAAGGACGGCGCCGGCACGCTGAAGCTGGGCCAGGCGCGGGGCGTTGCGCTGCTGACACTGGCCAAGGCCGGGCTGCCGGTGGGGGAATACGCCCCGAACCGGGTCAAGAAAACGGTGGTGGGCGTGGGCCACGCCGAGAAGGAGCAGGTGATGCATATGGTCAAGCTGCAGCTGCCGGGCTGCCTGCCGAAAAACGCCGATGCCGCAGACGCGCTGGCGATTGCCATTTGCCACGCCTATTACAGGGGCACGCAGCAGCGGCAGCTGAAGGAGAAACGCGCATGACCGGACCGCTGGCATGATTGGAAAACTGACGGGCCGCCTCGACTACCGGGCGCAGGATCATGTGCTGATCGACGTGCGCGGCGTCGGCTATATCGTCTATTGCTCCGACCGCACCATGGCGGCGCTGCCGGGCGCGGGGGAGCCCGTCGCGCTGTACACCGATCTGGTGGTGCGCGAGGACCTGATGCAGCTTTACGGCTTCACCTCGCTGGTAGAGAAGGAATGGCACCGGCTGCTGACCTCGGTGCAGGGGGTTGGGGCCAAGGTGTCGCTGGCCATTCTCGGCGCGCTGGGGCCGGACGGGGTCAGCCGGGCGATTGCTTTGGGCGACTGGGCCACGGTCAAGGCGGCCAAGGGGGTCGGCCCCAAGACCGCGCAGCGGATCGTGCTGGATCTGAAGGACAAGGCGCCCGGCGTGATGGCGATGGGCGGCACGGTGGTGGACGCAATGGACGGACCCGGGCTGGAGCTGGTCGAGACGGCAGATCCGGCACCCGCCGCCAGACCGGCCCGCAAAGCGCCGCCGAAAAAGCCGAGCGGTGCGGCTGCCGCCTCCGCCGGGGCGCTGTCGGCTTTGGGAAATCTTGGTTATGGTCCCTCGGATGCCGCCGCTGCGGTGGCGGAAGCCGCGGCCACCTGGCCGGATGCCGATGAGCCGGAACTGATCCGCGCCGCACTGCGCCTGCTGGCGCCGAAGGGATGATGGACTTGGGCGTGAAATCTCAATGTACCGCCGGGCCGACAGGCCGGGCAGCGCCCGACCGCCCCCAGGGGCGGGCGCTTCGCTTCCGCCCGCGGCCGGGCGCTGCCCTTTGTATCAGGGGAAATGCCTATGATTGACGCCGACCCCGCCCTGCGCCCCGAACCGCTGCCGGAAGACAGTGCTGCGGAAAACGACCGCGCCCTGCGCCCGCAGGGGCTTGGCGAGTTCATCGGCCAGGCCGAGGCCCGCGCCAACTTGCGTGTTTTCATCGAAAGCGCCCGCCGCCGCGGCGAGGCGATGGACCACACGCTGTTCCACGGCCCGCCCGGCCTCGGCAAGACCACGCTGGCGCAGATCGTTGCGCGAGAGCTGGGCGTGAACTTCCGCATGACCTCCGGCCCGGTGCTGGCCAAGGCGGGGGATCTGGCGGCGATCCTCACCAACCTCGAATCCCGCGACGTGCTGTTCATCGACGAGATCCACCGTCTGAACCCGGCGGTGGAGGAGGTGCTGTACCCGGCGATGGAGGATTTCGAGCTGGACCTGGTGATCGGCGAAGGGCCGGCGGCGCGCACCGTGCGGATCGAGCTGCAGCCCTTCACCCTGGTGGGGGCCACCACCCGCATGGGCCTTCTGACCACGCCGCTGCGGGACCGCTTCGGCATCCCGACCCGGCTGCAGTTCTACACCATTGATGAACTGTTTGAGATCGTCAGCCGCAACGCCCGCAAGCTGGGCGCGCCGGCCGATGACGCAGGCGCTCGCGAGATCGCGCGGCGCGCGCGCGGCACCCCCAGGATCGCCGGGCGGCTCCTGCGCCGCGTGGTGGACTTTGCGGTGGTCGAGGGCGATGGAACCATCACCCGGGAGCTGGCCGATGGCGCATTGACGCGGCTGGGCGTGGATCAGCTGGGGCTCGACGGGGCTGACCGCCGCTATTTGAAACTGATCGCCGAAAACTACGGCGGCGGTCCGGTGGGGATCGAGACGATCTCGGCCGCCTTGTCAGAGAGCCGCGACGCGCTAGAGGAGGTAATTGAACCCTATCTCTTGCAGCAGGGCTTGATCCAGCGCACGCCGCGCGGGCGGATGCTGGCGCAAAAGGCCTGGACGCACCTCGGAATGCCACCGCCGCGCAGCCAGAACGACCTGTTCGGGTAAAAGCAGGGCGCACCACCATAAGTTGTGTCAGTGTTGCTGTCCAAATGTTTCGCGCGCGAAACATTGCGGCAGGACAGCTGACCTATTTGCGAGGGGTCATTTTCTCTTCCAGGGAGGCGCTCCCGCCCGCCGCCGGCGCATCGCAGATGCGCCTGCACCCGTTGGGCGGGGCGCCGCGCTGACGCACGGCGCGGCTGCGCTCAATCCAGGCCTGCGCCGCGCCAGCGGCGCCGGGCCCAAGGCTGCTGCCGGCGGCCTGGCGCAGCCAGGAGGCCGGGCAGGCGCGGGAGCCGCCCCCTTGCCGACCCCTTGCCGCCGCGCGGCGCAGACGGCATAGACGGGGCAAGACGAAGGAGACGCCCATGACCGCCCAGCTGCGAGACCTGACACCGGAGCAGATCGAAGCCCTGTTCACCCGCAACGACGGTGCCTATGCCTTTGCCCGCTGGGGGCGGCCAGTGGCGCCGATCGTGTTCGGGGTGCAGGACGAGACCCTCAAGACCCTCAAGGGCGCGCTGGAGGCGGTGATGACGCTGGCGGGCCACCAGATGGCCGAGACCGACCCGGAGCTGGGCTCGAACCTGATGTTCTTCTTCTTCCGCGACTGGGACGAACTGCTGGAGGTGCCGGATCTGGACCGGCTGATCCCGGGCCTGCAGCCGCTGGTCGCGCGGCTGAAGGAGGCGGACGCCAGCCAGTACCGCGCCTTCCGTTTTGACGACCACGGCGGCATCAAGGCGGGCTTCGTGTTCCTGCGGATGAAGGGCGCGATGGCGCAGATCCCGGCCGAGACCCTGGCGCTGACCCAGGCAGTGCAGGTGGCGCTGTTGTGGGGCGATGCGGCCTTTGCCGAGGCTTCGCCGCTGGCGGTGCTGCCAGAGACCGGGGCCACCATCCTGCGCCCGGAGATCGCGGGCGTGATTGCCGCGGCTTATGACCGGATGATGCCGGTGGCGGCAGACGACAAATCCCACGCCCTGCGCCTGTTTGCCCGCCTGCAGGCCCCGGCGGCGGCTCAGCCGCAGTCCTGATGCGCGCTTTCGTGGGCCTGCCGCTGCCGGATGCAGCCCTCGACGCGCTGGAGCGCCTGCAGGAGGGGCTGACGGTGGGGCGGCATGTGTCTGCTGACAACATGCACCTGACACTCGCCTTCCTGGACGACCAGCCGGAGGCAGTGCTTGAGACGCTGCACCAATCGCTGGCAGAGATCAGCGCGCCGCCGTTGACGCTTTCTTTCCGCGGGCTGGACACCTTTGGCGGCAAGCTGCCGCGGGTGCTGGCGGCAGAAGTGCAGAAAACGCCCGAGCTGAGCCATCTGCGCGACCGCATCCGCAGCGCCTGCCGCTCGTCCGGGATTGAACTGCCCCGCGAACGGTTCCGCCCGCATGTGACGCTGGCGCGCTTTCCCCGGCATCTGGAGGAAGGCCAAGTGGCGAAAATCGCCCGCTTCCTGGCCGCGGAAGCGGATTTCCGGCTGGAGAGCGAGGCGGACAGTTTCGCGCTGTTCCAGTCCACGCTTGCGCCGGAAGGGGCGCGGTATGACGTGCTGGCGGAGTATGAGCTGAGAGGCTGATTGCCTGACTAGGGCCGCATAGTCCCGCGGGGTGGCGCAAACGCGCCGCCCCATGGGGGCGGGACGGCGCGGCCCGGCTTGCGACCGGGCGGCTGCTGGCGCGCAAACTATAAACTGCTGTAGGTTTTCTGCCTGGTGCAATAAGTTCCCGCCGGACAATAGGAGCGCAGGTAATGAACCACCACTTCCCCGTCCGGGTCTATTACGAGGACACCGACATGGGCGGGATCGTCTATCACGCCAATTACCTGCGCTTCATCGAACGCGCCCGCAGCGACTGGGTGCGCGGCATCGGCGTCGATCAGAACGCCATGCGCGAGGCTGGGCTGATCTATGTGGTGCGCCGGATCGAGGCGGATTACCTGGCGCCTGCCAAATTCGACGAGGAGCTGCTGGTCACCACGTCGATGCACGCTGTGACCCCCGCCCGGATGACCCTGATCCAGGAAGTCACCCGCGACGGCCAGCCGCTGTTCCGGGCCCAGGTCACCATCGTCTGCATCACCACGGGCGGCAAACCGGCGCGGCTGCCGGCAGAGATTCGCGCATTGCGGTAACATTTGGCACACTGCCGCCTGTTTTGATGGTCTTTGCCATTGAACTGCGCTAGCGTCTTGCCAAATAAGGCCGGATAAACGGCCGGGAAAAACCATAGAGCAGGCGAATGGAAGCAGAAACTCTGGCGCTGGCGCAGGAGATTGATTTCTCCATGTGGGGCCTATTTGCGCGGGCCACCGTGACCGTGAAACTGGTGATGCTGATGCTGGTCGGGGCCTCGATCTGGTCCTGGGGCATCATCATTCAGAAGATGATCAACTACCGCAAGGCGCGGCAGGAGGCGGAAGCCTTCGACCGGGCGTTCTGGTCCGGCAACCCGCTGGATTCGCTGTTTGACCAGATCGGCGCTGAGCCTCCCGGCCAGGCAGCACGGATCTTTTCCGCAGGGATGACCGAATGGCGCCGCAGTCACCGCAGCGACGGCGGGCTGATCCCCGGCGCGCAGGCGCGCATCGACCGGTCGATGGATGTCGCCATCGCCAAGGAGACCGAGGGGCTGCAGGGCGGCCTGTCGGTGCTGGCCACCGTCGGCTCCACCGCGCCGTTTGTGGGGCTTTTCGGCACAGTCTGGGGCATCATGACCGCCTTTATCGAAATTGCGGAGCAGCAGAACACCAACCTGGCCGTCGTCGCGCCCGGCATTGCCGAGGCGCTGATGGCGACCGGTCTGGGCCTGCTGGCGGCCATTCCGGCGGTTGTGTTCTACAACAAGTTGAGCGCGGACAGCGACCGCATCATCGGCGGCTACGAGGCCTTTGCCGACGAGTTCGCCACCATCCTCAGCCGCCAGCTGGATTCCTGAGGCGATGGGCGCCGCAGTTCAGCAGCCTTCGGGGGGCGGCGACCGCCGCCGGGGACGCCGCCGCCGCCGGGGCGCGCCGATGTCCGAGATCAACGTCACGCCGTTTGTCGACGTCATGCTGGTGCTGCTGATCATCTTCATGGTGGCAGCACCCCTGATGACCGTCGGCGTGCCGGTGGAGCTGCCCAAGACCGCCGCCGGAGCCTTGCCGGGCGACGAGGAAGAGCCGCTGACCGTGACAATGACCGCCGAGGGCGGGGTGGAGATTCAGACCAGCCCGGTGGCGCGCGATGAACTGGTGCCCAAGCTGCGGGCGATTGCGGCAGAGCGGTCCTCGGACCGGGTGTTCCTGCGCGCGGACGGCAAGATCGCCTATGCTGACGTGATGCAGGTGATGGGCGCGCTGAATGCGGGCGGCTTTTCCAACGTGGGGCTGGTAACGGATACTGGCGGCCCGGCCTTGGACGGGCGGCAAGCCGAAGGCACGGGGCAGTAGGCGGGGACGCACGGGGTGCAGACCGGAACCAAAATCTCGCTGGCAGGCCATGGGCTGTTGATGACATGGGTCATCTTCGGCGCTTGGTTCCCGTCCGAACCCCTGCCGTCCAATGTCCAGCAGGTGGCGCTGATCTCCGCGGAGGAATTCGAGAAACTGAGCCAGCAGCGCAAGGCGCCGCAGGTCGCGCCGGAGCCCGCACCGCTGAACGAGCCTGCCGAGGTGCAGCCCGCGCCGGAACCCGCTCCGCAGCCGGACCCGGAGCCCGAGGTGTCCCGGCCCGAGCCGGTCGCGCGGGCAGAGCCTGACCCGCAGGTGGCAGAGCTGCCCGATGCGCAGCCCGAGCCGGAGGTGCCTGATGCGCCGCCGCCGGCGGCGGAAGAGCCGGAGATCGCGGCGCTGGTGCCGCGGGTGAGGCCGGAGGCCGCGCCGCGCCCGGTGGACCGGGTGGCGCCGGAACCCGTTGCACCGCCGGAGCCGGACACCCGGATCGACGATGTCGTTCAGCCCGAGGTCGCGCCGGACGAGGGGGCCGAGACCGAGCAGGAGGTTCAGGAAGCCACTGCGCGCGAGGCCGCCAGCGACCGGATCGTCACAGAGGAGAACGAGGGCGAGGACATTGCGGCCTCTGCGGCGCCGGCTGTTTCCAAACGCCCCGTGACCCGGCCGTCGCGGCCGAAGCCGCAGCCGGCACCGGACACGCAGGTTACCGAAGCGGCCCAGCCGGCAAAGCCTGAAGAGCCGGCAGAGCCGGAGCCGTCCGGCACGTCCTCGGCCGTGGCGGACGCCCTGGCCGAAGCGCTGGCGGGCGGCGCCGATGTGGAAGATCCGGAACCGTCCGGCCCGCCGCTGACCTTGGGGGAAAAGGACGCCCTGCGGGTGGCGGTGTCGCAGTGCTGGAACGTGGGCTCGCTGTCCACCGACGCGCTGAAGACAACCGTGGTTGTTGCGGTGTCGCTGGCGCAGGACGGCAGGCCTGACTCCGGGTCGATCCGGATGCTGTCCAGCACCGGCGGCGCGTCTTCGGCGGCGCAGCAAGCCTTTGATGCGGCGCGGCGGGCGATTATCCGCTGCGGTGCCAGTGGATTTCAGCTTCCGGCTGAAAAATACGCGCAATGGCGTGATATTGAGATGACATTCAATCCGGAAAGGATGCGGATCAAATGAGGAATATTCTGGCAGCACTCCTGATCGGCGCTTCGGCACTGGCCGGAGCAGGCGCAGCCGCGGCGCAGACCGGGCCGCTCCGCATCGAAATCGACCAGGGTGTGATCGAGCCGTTGCCCTACGCGGTGCCGGATTTCGTGCCGGAAACCCCGGCGGCAGCGGAATACGCCGCCGAAATCGCGCGGGTGATCGCCTCTGACCTCAGCGGCACCGGCCTGTTCCGGGAGGTGCCGGCCAGCGCCCATATCTCCAAGGTGGCGGCGTTCGACGGCCCAGTGAAATTTTCCGACTGGAAGGCGGTGAACGCCCAGGCGCTGATCACCGGCGCGGTCAGCGTCACCGGCAACGGGCTGACGGTGCGGTTCCGCGGCTATGACGTGTTTGCGGAAAAGGAGCTGGAAACCGCGCTGCAGTTCACCGGCACCACCGACGGCTGGCGGCGGATGGCGCATAAGGTGGCCGATGCCATCTACAGCGAAATCACCGGCGAGAGCGGCTATTTCGACAGCCGCGTGGTCTATGTCTCTGAAAGCGGCCCCAAGAACGACCGCCGCAAGCGGCTGGCGGTGATGGATTACGACGGCGCCAATGTGCAGTACCTGACCAACAGCGCCTCCATCGTGCTGGCGCCGCGGTTCTCGCCCACCGGCGACCGGGTGCTTTATACCAGCTATGAAAGCGGCTTTCCGCAGATCCATGTGCTGGACGTGGGTCAGGTGCAGCGCAAGGTGCTGTCCAGCGGCGACGGCACCATGAGCTTTGCGCCGCGGTTTGCGCCGGACGGGCGCACCATCGTCTATTCCCAGACCCAGGGCGGCAACACTGACCTGTTCTCGATGGACATCAACACGGGTGCCAACACCCGGCTGACCTCTGCCCCTTCGATCGAGACAGCGCCGTCGTTCTCGCCCGATGGCAGCCAGATCGTGTTCGAAAGCGACCGGTCCGGCAGCCAGCAGCTCTATGTGATGCCCGCAGGCGGCGGCGAGGCGCGGCGGATCAGCTTCGGCGAGGGCCGCTATGGCACGCCCGTCTGGTCTCCGCGCGGCGACATGGTGGCCTTCACCAAGCAGAACAAGGGCCGGTTCCACATCGGCGTGATGCGCACAGACGGCAGCGAGGAGCGGCTGCTGACCGCCTCCTTCCTGGATGAAGGGCCGACTTGGGCGCCCAATGGCCGGGTGATCATGTTCACCCGTGAAAGCCAGGGCAGCTCCGGGCGGGCGCTGCTCTATTCGGTGGATATCACCGGGCGCAACCTGAAGCCGGTCAAGACGCCGGACGGGGCCTCGGACCCGTCGTGGTCGCCGCTGCAGAAGTGAACGCTTCGGAAACAGGGCCATTAAGGCGGGGATACCCGCATGGAACCAGACCCGGGCTTATGATAACGTCGGGGCAAGAAACGCAAAGGAATAGGCAGACATCATGAGCGGCTTGAAATTGGCGATCGCGGCAGTGGCCGTGCTGGGGCTTGCAGCCTGCAGCAACAAACCCTGGAATGACGATTTGAACGGCGCCGGGGGGGCAGGCGGCGCAGGTGCGGGTGCCGGTGCCGGGGCACTGGATCCGGCCAGCCCGGCCTATTTCCGCCAGTCCGTCGGCGACCGGGTTCTGTTTGCGGTCGATCAGCACACGCTGTCGCCTGCCGCCCAGGCCACCCTGCAGGGGCAGGCGCGCTGGCTGGCGCAGAACGCCGATTACGCGGTCACCATCGAGGGCCACGCGGACGAGCAGGGCACCCGCGAATACAACCTTGGCCTGGGCGCCAAACGCGCCAATGCCGCCCGTGAATACCTGATCTCCCAGGGCATTGCCGGCGGCCGCATCAAGGTGTTGAGCTATGGCAAGGAGCGCCCGCTGGAGATCTGCTCGGACGAGACCTGCTATTCCAAGAACCGCCGCGCTGTCACCGTGCTGGCTGGCGGCCTGACGGGGTAAGGCATGAAACCTCTGCGCACCGTGCTTCTGGCCACTGTGATGCTGCTGCCGCTGCCGCTGGCGGCGCAGGACCAGCAGACCCTGGCGGACATCCGCCAGGAGCTGACCGTCTTGCATGTGGAGGTGCAGCGGCTGAAGCGCGAGCTGTCCACCACCGGATCCCCGTCTGCGGACGTCTCCGGCAACACGGTGCTGGACCGGGTCGCCGCGATTGAAGGCGAACTGCAGCGGCTGACCCTGAAGACCGAGGAACTGGGCCACCGGATCGACCGGATTGTTGCCGATGGCACCAACCGGATCGGCGATCTGGAGTTCCGCCTGGTCGAGCTGGAAGGCGGCGATGTCGGCGCCTTGGGCGAAACCACCACGCTGGGCGGCGGCGAACTGCCGGCGGCGGTGGCGGTAGCCCCGCAAACCGCGGACGGCGGCACCGCGGGCGGCGAACTGGCGATTGGCGAACAGGCCGATTTCGACGCCGCCGAGGCGCTGCTGGCCGAAGGCCGGTACCAGGAAGCGGCAGAAAAGCTTGCGGCGTTCAACCAGGCCTATCCGGGCAGCCCGCTGGCGGCAGCGGCCGAGTTCAGCCGCGGCAAGGCGCTGGACGGGCTGGGCGACACCCGCGAAGCGGCCCGGGCCTATCTGGCGGCCTTTTCAGGCAATTCCGCCGGCCCGGTGGCGCCCAAGGCGCTGTTTGAGCTGGGCGCGGCTCTGGGCCGTCTGGGGCAGACCGATCAGGCCTGCGTGACGCTGTCCGAAGTCGGCGTGCGGTTCCCGGGCACCAGCGCGGAAGAAGAGGCCAGGGCCGAATTGGCCAAGCTGGGCTGCTCTTGACCGAGGCCGGGCGGGATATTCCGGCCCTGGTGCGCAGTCAGTTCCGGTCTGCTCTGCCCGCCAAGCTGGGAATTGCCCTGTCCGGCGGCGGTGATTCGATGGCTCTTATGAATTTGCTGCACGACTGTTTCGGCAGCGGTGAAGTGCAGCTTTTTGCGGCAACCGTCGATCACGGGCTGCGCCCCGGTTCAGCGGATGAGGCGGTAGCGGCCGGCACGGCAGCGGCCCGGCTTGGCATCGCCCATGAGGTGCTGCACTGGACGGACAGGCCGCAGGACGGCAACCTGCAGGCACAGGCGCGGGCAGCGCGCTATGAGCTTTTGTGCGGCTGGGCGCGGCAGCACGGCATCCCGGTGCTGGCGCTTGGCCACACGGCGGACGATCAGGCCGAAACGGTGCTGATGCGCATGGCCCGGGCCTCTGGCGTGACAGGGCTGTCGGGCATGGCGGCGCGGCGCACCCACAAGGGGGTGACCCTGCTGCGGCCGCTACTGGATGTGACCCGCAGCGAGCTGCGCCGCTATCTGGAATCGCGCGGCGTGGACTGGGCCGAGGATCCAAGCAACGAGGATACCCGGTTTGAACGGGTGCGGGTGCGCAAGGCGCTGGAGCATCTGGCACCGCTGGGGGTGACGCCCGAAGTGCTGGCCAGCATCGCCCGGAACATGTCCAAGGCGCGGGAGGCGCTTGACTGGTACGTCTTTCTGGCCGCCCGCGATCTGGCCCATGTGCAGGCGGGCGCGGTTGTGCTGTGCCAGCGCAAGTTCCGCACCTTGCCCGTCGAAATCAGCCACCGGCTGCTGGTGCGCGCGGTCCAATGGGTGTCCGGCGCCGCCTATCCGCCGCGCCGGGTGCCGATGGAAAAAGCGGTCCTGGCGGCGCGAAGCGGCAGCTCCGCCACCCTGGCAGGCTGCCGTCTGGTCTGCACTGCCAAGCAGGTCTGGGTTTGCCGGGAATACAATGCCGTGAACGGGGTAACCGCGCTGCCGGGGCAGCTTTGGGACGGCAGGTGGAAGATTTTCGGCGGCGACGCAAAGGGATGCGAGGTGCGGGCGCTGGGGCGGCAGGGGCTGGCGCAGTGCCCCGACTGGCGCGCCACCGGCGTGCCGGGGCCGGTGCTGGAGGCCACCCCGGCGGTGTGGCGCGGCGCCCGGCTGGCCGCTGCGCCCGCGGCGGGAATGGCCAATGGCTGGTCGGCTGAAACCGCAGGAAGCGAAGAAGAGTTCTTTGCATCCCTTTTATCTCATTGAACCTGCCCGAATGATCCTTATTTTAAGCACAACGCAGGCGGCCTGTGAGGTGCGCCTAACTGATAGGGAGAACTTTCCTTGGGCAACGCTCGCAATATCGCCTTTTGGGTTGTTCTGTTTCTGCTGATTCTGGCGCTGTTCAATTTGTTCAGCGGTTCCGGCAGCACGATGCAGAGCCGTGAACGCACTTTTTCTGACTTCGTCAGTTCGGTTGAAACCGGCAAAGTCAGCACCGTCACCTTGGACGGGGAACAGGTGCGCTACACCACCACCGACGGGCAGAACTATGTCACCATCAAGCCGGGCGACGCCGAGGTCACCTCGCTGCTGATCGCAAACGACATCCCGGTGCGCGCTGAAAAGCAGCAGCAGTCCGGTTTCCAGTCGTTCCTGATCACGCTGCTTCCGTTCCTGCTGCTGATCGGGGTGTGGATCTATTTCATGAACCGGATGCAGGGCGGCGGCAAAGGCGGCGCCATGGGATTCGGCAAGTCCAAGGCCAAGATGCTGACCGAGAAGCATGGCCGCGTCACCTTTGACGATGTGGCCGGCATCGACGAGGCCAAGGAAGAGCTGGAAGAGATCGTCGAGTTCCTGCGCAATCCGCAGAAATTCTCGCGCCTGGGCGGCAAGATCCCCAAGGGCGCGCTGCTGGTCGGCCCTCCGGGCACCGGTAAGACGCTGCTGGCGCGCGCCATTGCGGGCGAGGCCGGCGTGCCGTTCTTCACCATCTCCGGCTCCGACTTTGTGGAAATGTTCGTGGGTGTCGGCGCAAGCCGCGTGCGCGACATGTTCGAGCAGGCCAAGAAGAACGCGCCTTGCATTGTCTTCATCGACGAGATCGACGCAGTGGGCCGCCACCGCGGTGCCGGCTATGGCGGCGGCAATGACGAGCGTGAGCAGACCCTGAACCAGCTGCTGGTGGAAATGGACGGCTTTGAGGCCAATGAGGGTGTGATCATCCTGGCCGCCACCAACCGCAAGGACGTGCTGGACCCGGCGCTGCTGCGCCCCGGCCGCTTTGACCGCCAGGTCACCGTCGGCAACCCGGACATCAAGGGCCGCGAGAAGATCCTGGGCGTGCACGCCCGCAAGACCCCGCTGGGCCCGGACGTGGACCTGCGCATCATCGCCCGCGGCACCCCCGGCTTCTCCGGCGCCGATCTGGCCAACCTGGTCAATGAGGCCGCGCTGATGGCTGCGCGTGTCGGCCGCCGCTTTGTCACCATGGAGGATTTCGAATCCGCCAAGGACAAGGTGATGATGGGAGCCGAGCGCCGCTCGATGGTGCTGACCCAGGATCAGAAGGAAAAGACCGCCTACCACGAAGCGGGCCACGCCGTTGTCGGCATGGTGCTGCCGGAATGCGATCCGGTCTATAAGGCGACGATTATCCCGCGCGGCGGCGCATTGGGCATGGTAGTCAGCCTGCCGGAAATGGACCGGCTGAACTGGCACAAGGACGAGTGCGGGCAGAAGCTGGCGATGACCATGGCGGGCAAGGCGGCCGAGGTCATCAAATACGGCGAAGGCCATGTGTCCAACGGCCCGGCCGGCGACATTCAGCAGGCCAGCCAGCTGGCGCGCGCTATGGTGATGCGCTGGGGCATGTCCGACAAGGTCGGCAACATCGACTATGCCGAAGCGCATGAGGGCTATTCCGGCAACACCGCCGGCTTCTCGGTCTCGGCCCACACCAAGGAGCTGATCGAGGAAGAGGTGAAGGCCTTTATTCAGGATGGCTATGAGCGCGCATTCCAGATCCTCACGGAGCACAAGGAGGAGTGGGAACGCCTGGCGCAGGGCCTGCTGGAATACGAAACGCTGACCGGCGACGAGATCAAGCGGGTCATGAACGGCGAGCCGCCGCAGGCTGGCGATGATGAGGATGGCGGCGAGGATGAAGGCACCGCTTCCGTCACCGCGATCCCCAAGGCAAAGCCCAAGAAAACCCCGCCGGAAGGCGGCATGGAGCCTGAGCCGACAGCGTAAGCGTCAAGCCAGCAAGTGAAACGCGTCCCGGAACCTTGCAGCGGTCTCCGGGACGTTTGCTTTTTGGGGGTGGCGGGGCCGCGGCGGGGAGCAAAGCTGCCCGCCGCGGCCCCGCCCGGATCGGATCCCCCGGGCGATCCGATCCGCAGGCGCCGCGCCATGGCCGATGCCCGGCCCCCCCGCCCGCCCCCGAGCTCCAAAGCTGGGGGGTCCGGGCCCGCTGTGGAGCCCTTAGCCGGGGGCCGCCCCCCGCCCCGAGGTTGGCGTCGGGGACCGGGGTTTTGCCGCAGGGAAACACCACCAGGGTCTGGCTGCCCCCCCTTCCGCCCAGCAAGGCCCACAACCGCGCCAGCGCGGCCGCACCGCGT
>NZ_CYSR01000028.1 GCF_001458395.1 Leisingera aquaemixtae
GAGATGTCATGATCCCGCATTGCATTGAGCGCTGCCTCTCGCCGCTCTTTCGGTGTCGTCAGCTTTTTCCCAGCAGGTCTTTCAAAACCACGTTGTCGAGCATCGTGTCTGCCAGCAGCCGCTTCAGCTTGGCATTCTCATCTTCCAGCGCCTTCAGCCGCGCGGCCTCCGATACCTCCATGCCGCCATACTTGGACTTCAGCTTGTAAAAGGTTGCCGGGCTCAGGCCGTGCCGGCGGCACACCTCCGCCGTCGGCATCCCGGCTTCCTGCTCTTTGATCATCCCGATGATTTGCGCCTCGGTGAAACGGCTCTTACGCATTCGTCTGCTCCTACATAGGTTGGACAGACTCTACTTCATGGTGAGGGATTTTGCGGGGGGCAGGTCAAAGTGTTTGGAGAACAAGAGCGGGTTTGAAATGCGGGCCATAGGCTACTTCCTCACTAAATTGCGCAAGTAGACCATAGGTGAAGGTATGTGAAAAGATGCACTTCTCGGTTGTGATTGTGTGATTCAAACGCCTTTCCTAGCGGTTTTCGGGCCTTGTCCTCGTTTCCAGCCGTGTGTGCTTGCCTTTCTCAGTAGCGTAGGCGCGGTAACTTAGAGGGCAAATGTAGTTGGGATTTTCCTCTTAAGTGCTTGATTCTATTAGTGTGAAAACTGAGGTGGTTTGAAGAAAAACCCTCTTATTTCAAGGGTCTGATCTGGACTCCAAAACCGTAGGTCGCGGGTTCGAACCCTGCTGCCCCTGCCAGTCTCCCGAAAATCCGAAAGCTCAGGCCGCCCACGGCGGGTGGACGGCGCTTGGCGTTAGCCCTGAGGCGTCTGCGTGCCGGAGAGTGTTAGGTGGCTAGGGGAAGCACCTCGCAAAAACTGGTCATAAGCCGCGTCATAAGCGCTCTCGATCTGCCGGGCGCACCGCGCGGCGGAGAACAGGGGGGCGTCCTGCTGCCGCTCGCGCAGCTTGCGTTTAATAGCAGCACAGGCCTCCGGATCTGCGGCCAGTGCCGCAGCCTTTGCCTCATAGTCTTCCGCGCTGTCTGCGATCAGCTCCGGCATTCCGGCGGCTTGCAGCAGGCTTGCTCCGGTGCGGGCGGCAAACTGCTGACCGGGCAGGGTGAGCACCGGCACCCCGGCGGCCAGCGCATCGCGGGCGGCAGCGCTGGCATTGACGGTAAAGGTGTCGAGGCACAGGCCGGCCAGCGCCAGCCGGGCAAGATGCTCCGTGCGCTCTGCAGGCCGGGCAAAGACCAGCCTGTCCGGGTCGACACCGCGGGCGGCCGCGGCGCGGCGCAGGTTCGAGACGGCGTGCGCGCCGTGGTCCAGCAGCCACAGCACGCTGTCCGGGGTGCTGCTCAGCAAGCGCATCCAGATACTGAATTCCTGCGGGGTGATCTGGCTGGCCGGGGCAAAGCTGCAGAAAACAAAGCCCGCGTCCGGCAAGCCGCAATCCGCCCGCTCCGCGCCGCTGGCGGCAACCGCCGCGGTCACCGCCAGGCAGCTGTCCGGCAGGCGCAGCAGATGTTCGTTGTGGTACCGCTCGCTGCCGGGCGGGCAGGTGGTGCCGTCGCTTAGCAGATAGTCAAACGCCGCGGTTCCCATGGTGCCGGGGTGTCCGGGCCAGGCGATATGCAAGGGCGCCAGCCTGGCGCTGAACAGGCCGCTCCGGTTGCCGCCGCAATAGCCCGAGAGGTCCACGGCGATGTCCAGCCCGTCGGCCTTGAACGCGGCGGCCCCGCCTGAGGTTCCGTCCAGTATGCGCAAGCAAGAGACAGAGCTGCGGAGCGCTGCGGCGGTTTCCTCCGCAAGTCCCGGGCCTGTGGCATAGGCAAAGACTTCGAACCGGCTGCGGTCGTGTGCGGCGAAAATTGCCGCATGATGGCTCAGCACGTCTTCGGCGTCGCGGGCAGAGAAGACATACCCGGCCTTCAGCCGCTCCGGGCGCTGCGGCGCGGGCGGGGCGGTTTGCGGTTCCACCTCGGGGAACACCTCGCTGGCATAGGCCTGCGCCCGCACCCGCAGCAGGTCCGGGTTGTCCTCCATCACCATCAGCGCGCTGGGATCGCAGCCGCTGCTGCGCAGCCCCAGAAGGCGGCGGTACTCCTCGTACTCCTGCACCCAGCGCCAGTCGCAAAGCTCTGCCAGGACATGCAGCCGCTGCGTGCGGGCGCGGTCGTCGGACGGGGAGGCCCGGAGGATTTTGTCAAAGCAAGGCAGCGCATCCGCAGGACGGCCCCCGGCCTTCAGCAGAAGGCCCAGCTGGAACTGCGCCTCGGCCAGCTCCGGCTGCAGAGCCACGGCGCGGGTGTAGTGGTCCTCGGCCTCTTCCACAGCGCCGAGCTTCTGCAGCAGGCCGGCCAGGGTGAGGTGCAGCGCGGCATCGCCGGGGGCCAGCGCAACCGCCCGGTGCAGCGCTGCGGCAGCCTCTGAGCTGCGCCCCTGAAGCGGCAGCGCCTCGGCCAGGCTGCGCAGCGCCAGCAGGCAATCGGCATCCAGCGCCAGCGCCTTGCGGTACAGTGCCACGGCATTCTCCAGCTGCCCGCGCGCCATGTGAACCTGACCCATCGCGGCATAGGTGCCCGCTTCCTTTGCGTCGATGCCGCAGGCCCTGTTCAGACAGGTCGCCGCATTGTCCAGATGGCCGGCGGCCAGATGGCAGCGGCCTAGGAAGTCCCACAGGAAATGCGACTCGCGGAAGGTCTTGAGCAGGGCGCCGCAGCTGTCGGCAGCCTCAAACGGCCGCCCGGCCTCCAGCGCCGCCTCCAGCTCCGCCTTGGTGTCTGCGGATGGCTCGCGCTGCTCCCGCAGGCGGCCGCGCAGCGAATCCAGGGCCTGCAGGGCGCGGGTATTCTTCGGGTTGCGGGCGAGAATTCCGGCGTAGGCGAGCACGGCATCTTCGAACTTGGCATCACGTTCAAACTGCTCGGCCTGGGAAAGGGTATGTGCGGGTGTCATGGCATCCTGTCTCACTGAAACACACGGGAGGGCGCCTGCGCGGCACGCGTCGCGCACCGGGGCTTCTGAGGACAGTTTTGCGCGAAGTGGATTAAAAATGGATTGACCGGGGCCGATCCGCTGCAGCGGTGCCGGGCACAGGGCTTGAATTCAGCGGCCGCACCGGTTAAATCGCCTGCACTGCTAGCAGAGAGACTCCCCCAGCATGGCGACTATCAACCCAGTTCAGTTCATCCAGCAGGTGCGTGCCGAAGTGTCCAAGGTCGTTTGGCCGACCCGGCGCGAGGTGCTGCTGACCACAGTCATGGTGTTTATCATGGCGGCCCTGACAGCGCTGTTCTTCGCGCTGGTCGACCTGCTGATCCGCTATGGCCTGCAGGGCCTTCTGGGGATGTTCGGCTAAGCCTGCAGCGGTATGACGGCTCCGGGCCCGCGGCTGCTGCGCTGCACTTGATCTTGGCGGCAATGGGCGGTACCTGAGCAGGAACTATTGAGGCGGGCGTGCAGCGATTCGGTTTGCACGCCGCTTTTTGTTGGAGAGCGCAGCTTCAGGGCTGCAACGGAATGATTACGCAGCGGCGCGGCACCGGCCCGCCCTGCAGAACAAGGACAACGGTTCATGGCGAAACGGTGGTACTCGGTCAGCGTTCTTTCGAACTTCGAAAAGAAAATCGCAGAGCAGATCCGCACCGCGGTCGCCGAGCAGGGGCTCGAGGACGAAATTGACGAGGTGCTGGTCCCGACGGAAGAGGTGATCGAGATCCGCCGCGGCAAGAAGGTCTCGACCGAGCGCCGCTTCATGCCCGGCTACGTGCTGGTGCACATGGAAATGTCCGACCGCGGCTATCACCTGATTTCCTCGATCAACCGCGTCACCGGCTTCCTGGGCCCGCAGGGCCGCCCGATGCCGATGCGCGACGCAGAGGTGCAGGGCATCCTGGGCCGCGTCGAGGAGGGCGTCGAGACGCCGCGCACCCTGATCCACTTCGAGATCGGCGAGAAGGTCAAGGTCAACGACGGCCCGTTCGAGGATTTCGACGGCATGGTCGAAGAGGTCGACGAGGACAACCAGAAGCTCAAGGTCACCGTGTCGATCTTCGGTCGCGAGACCCCGGTCGAGCTGGACTTTGCCCAGGTGACCAAGCAGGGGTGATTTAGCCCCAGCAGTGGAATTCATAGCGCCGCGTTGGGTTCAACGCGGCGTTTTTTGTCTTGCTGTAGTCAATAGAGGGACCTATCTTTTGGAGAGGTCTTTTTAGGTCTGTGCAGTTGCAATCTTTGGGGCGTTCAAGGTGACAGAGATTCCGTATTTTTCTTGGTTCCTTACTCCCTTCCCCATGTGTTGCCTTGGTGCCTTCATGCTATTGATCTTGACGCGTGTTCAAGATCGCGTCCCAGTTTCAGTTCTCGGAGCAATGAACTTTAATGTGGGTAATAGCGGAAAATCCTATGTTATTTTCCTGGACCTGATCGTTTCGACCTTGCTTGGGTCAGCAATAGTTTTTGTCCTTGCCGAACCTGAAACGGCAAAGCAATCCATTGTTGCAGGTCTTGGTATGTCCGGCTTGTTGTCGACTTATACGAAGGACGCCTAAATGTCGTATGTTGATCACAAGGAGCTTTTTGAGGAGCTGGAGAGAATTTCTAAGGAAATTCGGCTGGATAGAGGCGTCAAAGATGACTTTGTAAAAGATATTGAGCTTCTGAAGACAGCAGATAAGTTTTACCCTCAAGGGGAGGCCGTCCCGGCTGAAGAGCTTGAGGCATATTTGGCAAAAATTGCAAAACTTCGAAAAGATGTTGGACGTATCGGGGCGGATTTAGCGCGCGCTCAGGACTGGTCTCGTTGGTGGACCATGGCTGCCGGCACAGTTGGACTTACGATGGTTGGGACGTCGGCGGTAATGGTTGATCTCGCTGTCGCAGTTGGTTCGAGGTTTTTGATTAGCTTTGGCGGGTTGGCTAGCTCGGCTTTAGGGGTCGTCGCGGCCTTGATTGCTATCTGTGCACTATATTTCAAGATTCGTTTTGGAAATAATTACAACAGGTTGCATGAGGTCGATGAGAAATTAGAAGAACTCACAAAGGTAAACTAGCTCTATCAAAAATGAGGCGGGCCTCTGCGAGTAGCCTTTGGCTGATGATGCCCGCTTGCCAACCCCCGCATTCCCCTGTAAACGCCGCCTCTATCGTCTTCGGGCGAGATTCTCTCGTGGGAGATCAAGGGATCGCGATCCTGAAATCCGACCACGCAACATTCTCCGGGCAGGACGCGTCCCGCCCTCGTTGAAAGGAAAACCAAATGGCTAAGAAGCTTGTTGGTTCGATGAAGCTGCAGGTTCCTGCAGGTCAGGCAAACCCCTCTCCGCCGGTCGGCCCGGCCCTGGGTCAGCGCGGCATCAACATCATGGAATTCTGCAAGGCGTTCAACGCCAAGACCGCAGACATGGAGCCCGGCGCGCCGTGCCCGACCGTGATCACCTACTATCAGGACAAGTCCTTCACCATGGACATCAAGACGCCGCCCGCGTCTTACTACCTGAAGAAGGCGGCCAAGGTGAAATCCGGCGCGAACAACCCTTCGCGTGAAACCGTCGGCACCGTGACCGTGGCCCAGGTGAAAGAGATCGCCGAAGCCAAGATGAAAGATCTGAACGCCAACGACATCGAAGGCGCAATGCAGATCATCCTGGGCTCTGCCCGCTCCATGGGCATCGAGGTGAAGTAAGATGGCAAAGCTCGGTAAACGTACCCGCGCCGCGCGCGAAGCCTTCGCCGGCAAGGAAAACCTGTCGGTCGAGGAAGCCGTTGCCCTGATCAAGGCCAACGCCTCTGCCAAATTCGACGAAACCGTCGAGATCGCCATGAACCTGGGCGTCGACACCCGCCACGCAGACCAGATGGTCCGCGGCGTGGTCGGCCTGCCGAACGGCACCGGCAAAGACATGCGCGTTGCAGTCTTCGCCCGCGGCGCCAAGGCAGACGAAGCCACCGCGGCCGGCGCTGACATTGTTGGCGCAGAGGACCTGATGGAAGCGATCCAGGGCGGCAAGATCGACTTTGACCGCTGCATCGCGACCCCGGACATGATGCCCGTCGTCGGCCGTCTGGGTAAGATCCTCGGCCCGCGCAACCTGATGCCGAACCCGAAAGTCGGCACTGTGACCATGGACGTGAAAGCGGCCGTGGAAGCAGCCAAGGGCGGCGAAGTGCAGTTCAAGGCGGAAAAAGGCGGCGTCGTGCACGCAGGCGTCGGCAAAGCGTCCTTTGACGAAGCCAAGCTGGTCGAGAACGTCCGTGCCTTCGTGTCGGCTGTGGCCAAAGCCAAGCCGTCGGGCGCAAAGGGCGCCTACATGAAAAAGATCAACCTGTCCTCGACCATGGGTCCGGGCATCACGGTTGACGTGGACAACGCTGTCACCGAATAATCGGGCGCACAGCTGATGCCAGAAGGGCGGCTCCGCAAGGGCCGCCCTTTTTCTGTCCCGGCGGACCCCCGCGCGCAGGCGCATTTTCCAAATTCGCTCTTGGAAATCCCCGCCAATGGGGCTAACTACGGCCTTGAGATAAAGCGTGCGATTCGTCGTGCGCTTTATTTCATTTCGTCCAAGATGGTGGGTGGCCTCCGATCGGGCCTTAATTTCCCTCCTGAGACGGGTACAGACCAAGAAGATCGGGGGTTTTCAATCCCTCGGGCGGATTTGGCTCATCCCGTAAAACGGACCTGAACGCCGGTTCATCTGGGTCGGCAAATATGAGCCGGGATGCGCAAGCATCCCTAACTTGGAGAGAACTGTGGATAGAGCCCAGAAAGAGAAAGTGGTCGAGGAACTCGGCCAGATCTTCGAAAGCTCTGGCGTCGTGGTGGTTGCTCACTACGCCGGTCTGACAGTTGCTGAGATGCAGGATCTGCGCGCACGTGCCCGTGACGCGAACAGCTCCGTGCGTGTTGCCAAGAACAGGCTCGCCAAAATCGCCCTCGAGGGTAAGCCGTGTGAGAGCATGGCCGGCCTGCTGACAGGGATGACCGTTCTGACCTACTCCGAAGATCCCGTGTCCGCCGCCAAGGTGGCCGAGGATTTCGCCAAGGATAACAAAAAGTTTGAGATCCTCGGCGGTGCAATGGGTGAGAACGCTCTGGACCGTGCCGGTGTCGAAGCCGTGTCGAAAATGCCGTCCCGCGACGAGCTTATTGCTCAGATCGCAAGCTGCATTGGCGCACCTGCTTCCAACATCGCCGGCGCGATTGGCGCACCTGCAAGCAACATCGCAAGCATCCTTTCGACCATCGAAGAGAAGGCGGAAGCTGCGTAAGCGGTTGGCACTGAATGGCTGGCGTGGGGCACAAGCCCGCACGTTGGAACACACATACTGTAAACGGAAAGAGCTGATACAATGGCTGATCTGAAAGCACTCGCAGAAAGCATCGTGGGTCTGACCCTGCTGGAAGCACAAGAACTGAAAACCATCCTGAAAGACGAATACGGCATCGAGCCCGCAGCAGGCGGCGCAGTTGTCATGGCAGCTGGCGGCGACGCCGGCGGTGCAGCTGAAGAAGAAAAGACCGAATTCGACGTCGTTCTGAAGAACGCCGGCGCTTCCAAGATCAACGTGATCAAAGAAGTTCGCGGCATCACCGGCCTGGGCCTGAAAGAAGCCAAGGAACTGGTTGAAGCCGGCGGCAAAATCAAAGAAGGCGTGTCCAAGGACGAAGCAGAAGACATCAAAGGCAAGCTGGAAGCAGCTGGCGCCGAAGTCGAGCTGGCCTAAGACCTGCATCTGGTGCATTCCTGATGCATCGGAAATTTGGCTGGGTCCGGAGTTTTCCGGGCCCAGCCGAACCTGTCTTAAAAAGGGCCTCAGGCAAGAGGCGCTTTTTCAGGCGAGGTTCAAGGGATCGGGAGGCTGCCTTCGGGACGGTGGCCATGAATTGATCCGAACGCGCTGTCTCGTATGGGCAAGGTGCCGGGGCCCGGCGGCAACCTTGACCGGTGAGAACTCGGAAAGGTGACATCTGACATGGCTCAATCGTTCCTTGGCCAGAAACGTCTACGTAAATACTACGGCAAAATCCGCGAAGTGCTGGAAATGCCGAACCTCATTGAGGTGCAGAAATCTTCCTACGATCTGTTCCTGCGCTCCGGCGATGCAGCAGAGCCGCTTGACGGCGAAGGCATCAAAGGTGTGTTCCAGTCGGTCTTCCCGATCAAGGACTTCAACGAAACCTCCGTTCTGGAGTTCGTGAAGTACTCTTTCGAGAAGCCGAAATACGACGTCGAAGAATGCATGCAGCGCGACATGACCTACAGCGCGCCGCTGAAGGTGACCCTGCGCCTGATCGTCTTTGATGTCGACGAGGACACCGGCGCCAAGTCCGTGAAGGACATCAAGGAGCAGGACGTCTTCATGGGCGACATGCCCTTGATGACCCCGAACGGCACCTTTATCGTGAACGGCACCGAGCGCGTGATCGTGTCCCAGATGCACCGCTCGCCGGGCGTGTTCTTCGACCACGACAAGGGCAAGACCCACTCCTCGGGCAAGCTGCTGTTTGCCTGCCGCATCATCCCGTACCGCGGCTCCTGGCTCGACTTCGAATTCGACGCCAAGGATATCGTCTTTGCCCGTATCGACCGCCGCCGCAAGCTGCCGGTGACCACGCTGCTGTATGCCCTGGGCCTGGACCAGGAAGGCATCATGGATGCCTACTACAACACCGTCAACTTCAAGCTTGAAAAGTCCCGCGGCTGGGTCACCCCCTTCTTCCCCGAGCGCGTGCGCGGCACCCGCCCGACCTATGACTTGGTGGACGCTGCCACCGGCGAAATCATCTGCGAAGCGGGCAAGAAAGTCACCCCGCGCGCCGTCAAGAAGATGATCGAGGAAGGCACCATCACCGAGCTGCTGGTGCCCTTCGAGCACATCGTCGGCAAGTTCGTCGCCAAGGACATCATCAACGAAGACAACGGCGCCATCTACGTCGAAGCCGGCGATGAGCTGACCCTGGAGTACGACAAGGACGGCGACCTGATCGGCGGCTCCCTGAAAGAGCTGCTGGATGCGGGCATCACCGACATTCCGGTGCTGGACATCGACAACGTCAACGTCGGCCCGTACATGCGCAACACCATGGCGCAGGACAAGAACCGGACCCGCGAAAGCGCGCTCATGGACATCTACCGTGTGATGCGCCCGGGCGAGCCGCCCACCGTCGAGGCCGCGTCGGCCCTGTTCGACACCCTGTTCTTCGACTCTGAGCGTTACGACCTGTCCGCCGTCGGCCGCGTGAAGATGAACATGCGCCTGGCGCTCGACGCCGAAGACACCCAGCGCACCCTGCGCAAGGAAGACATCGTCGCCTGTGTCAAGGCGCTGGTCGACCTGCGCGACGGCCGCGGCGATATCGACGACATCGACCACCTGGGCAACCGCCGCGTGCGGTCCGTCGGCGAGCTGATGGAAAACCAGTACCGCGTCGGCCTCCTGCGCATGGAGCGTGCGATCAAGGAGCGGATGTCCTCCGTCGAGATCGACACCGTGATGCCGCAGGACCTGATCAACGCGAAACCGGCAGCAGCCGCGGTGCGCGAATTCTTCGGCTCCTCGCAGCTGTCGCAGTTCATGGACCAGACCAACCCGCTGTCGGAAGTCACCCACAAACGCCGCCTGTCGGCGCTTGGCCCGGGCGGCCTGACCCGCGAGCGCGCGGGCTTTGAAGTCCGCGACGTTCACCCGACCCACTATGGCCGGATGTGCCCGATTGAGACTCCTGAAGGCCCGAACATCGGTCTGATCAACTCGCTGGCAACCTTTGCCCGGGTGAACAAGTACGGTTTCATCGAAACGCCCTACCGCGTGGTGAAAGAAGGACAGGTGACCGACGAGGTTCACTACATGTCCGCCACCGAGGAAATGCGTCACACCGTGGCGCAGGCAAACGCCTCGCTGGATGAAAACGGCAAGTTCATCAACGACCTGGTGTCGACCCGCCAGTCGGGTGACTACACCCTGGCGCCGAACGAAAGCGTTGACCTGATCGACGTGTCGCCCAAGCAGCTGGTCTCGGTTGCGGCCTCGCTGATCCCGTTCCTGGAAAACGACGACGCCAACCGCGCTCTGATGGGCTCGAACATGCAGCGTCAGGCGGTTCCGCTGCTGCGCGCAGAGGCGCCGCTGGTCGGCACCGGCATCGAGGAAAAGGTTGCGATCGACTCCGGCGCGGCCATCCAGGCGAAACGCGCGGGTATCATCGACCAGGTCGATGCGCAGCGGATCGTGATCCGGGCCACCGAAGATCTGGAGCTGGGCGATGCGGGCGTCGACATCTACCGCATGCGCAAGTTCCAGCGCTCGAACCAGAACACCTGTATCAACCAGCGTCCGCTGGTGAAGGTGGGCGACACCGTGACCAAGGGCGAAGTCATCGCCGACGGTCCGTCGACCGATATGGGCGAACTGGCTCTGGGCAAGAACGTGGTCGTCGCGTTCATGCCGTGGAACGGCTACAACTACGAAGACTCCATCCTGATCTCCGAGCGCATCGCGCGTGACGACGTCTTCACCTCGGTTCACATCGAGGAATTCGAAGTCGCCGCGCGTGACACCAAGCTCGGGCCGGAAGAAATCACCCGCGACATCCCCAACGTCGGCGAGGAAGCCCTGCGCAACCTCGACGAGGCGGGCATCGTCTACATCGGCGCCGATGTGGAGCCGGGCGACATTCTGGTCGGCAAGATCACTCCGAAGGGCGAAAGCCCGATGACCCCGGAAGAGAAGCTCTTGCGCGCCATCTTCGGCGAGAAGGCTTCCGACGTGCGCGACACCTCGCTGCGCGTGAAGCCGGGCGACTACGGTACTGTGGTCGAGGTCCGCGTCTTCAACCGCCACGGCGTTGAAAAAGACGAGCGTGCGCTGCAGATCGAGCGTGAAGAAGTCGAACGTCTGGCCCGTGACCGGGACGACGAGCTGGCGATCCTGGACCGCAACATCTATGCCCGCCTGCGCGGCATGATCCTGGGCAAAGTTGCTGTCAAAGGTCCGAAAGGCGTGCGTGCCGGCACCGAAATCACCGAGGATCTGCTGGACTCCCTGTCCCGCGGCCAGTGGTGGATGCTGGCGCTGGAAGACGAGCAGGACGCCCAGATCGTCGAAGCCCTGAACGAGCAGTACGAGGCGCAGAAGCGCGCCCTGGACGCCCGTTTCGAGGACAAGGTCGAGAAGGTCCGCCGCGGCGACGACCTGCCGCCGGGTGTGATGAAGATGGTCAAGGTCTTCATCGCGGTGAAGCGCAAGCTGCAGCCGGGCGACAAGATGGCCGGCCGTCACGGCAACAAGGGTGTGATCTCGAAAGTGGTGCCGATGGAGGACATGCCGTTCCTCGCCGACGGTACCCCGGTCGACTTCTGCCTCAACCCGCTGGGCGTGCCGTCGCGGATGAACGTCGGTCAGATTCTGGAGACCCACATGGGCTGGGCCGCACGCGGCCTCGGCATCAAGGTGGATGACGCGCTGCAGGAATACCGCCGCTCGGGCGACCTGACCCCGGTCCGTGAAGCGATGCACCATGCCTATGGCGACGACGTCTATGACGAAGGCATCGCCGGCATGTCCGAAGACGCGTTGATCGATGCTGCAAGAAACGTCACCCGCGGTGTGCCGATTGCGACTCCGGTCTTTGACGGCGCCAAGGAAGACGACGTCAACGACGCGCTGGTGCGTGCGGGCTTTGACCAGTCCGGCCAGTCGGTCCTGTTCGACGGCCGCACCGGCGAGCAGTTCGCGCGCCCGGTCACCGTCGGCATCAAGTACCTGCTGAAGCTGCACCACCTGGTGGACGACAAGATCCACGCGCGTTCCACCGGCCCGTACTCGCTGGTCACCCAGCAGCCGCTGGGCGGTAAGGCGCAGTTCGGCGGTCAGCGCTTCGGGGAGATGGAAGTCTGGGCTCTGGAAGCCTATGGCGCCGCCTACACCCTGCAGGAGATGCTCACCGTGAAATCGGATGACGTCGCCGGCCGGACCAAGGTCTATGAGTCGATCGTCAAGGGCGAGGATAACTTCGAGGCGGGCGTTCCGGAATCGTTCAACGTTCTGGTCAAAGAAGTCCGCGGCCTCGGCCTGAACATGGAACTCCTGGATGCGGAGGTTGAGGAGTAAGGGCCCCGCGCCCTTCTCCCGTTCCCCCCTTCCGCAAGATTTGAGGTATCAAAATGAACCAGGAAATCACCAACAACCCGTTCAACCCGCTGACCCCGCCGAAGGTCTTTGATGAAATCAAAGTCTCGCTGGCCAGCCCGGAACGGATCCTGTCTTGGTCCTACGGCGAAATCAAAAAGCCCGAGACCATCAACTACCGGACCTTCAAGCCGGAGCGCGACGGCCTGTTCTGCGCCCGCATCTTCGGCCCGATCAAAGACTACGAATGCCTGTGCGGCAAATATAAGCGGATGAAGTACCGCGGCGTCGTCTGTGAAAAATGCGGCGTCGAAGTCACCCTGCAGAAAGTGCGCCGCGAGCGCATGGGCCACATCGAACTGGCCGCACCTGTCGCGCACATCTGGTTCCTGAAGTCGCTGCCGTCCCGCATCGGCCTGATGCTGGACATGACCCTGCGCGACCTGGAACGTGTTCTGTACTTTGAAAACTACGTCGTCATCGAGCCGGGCCTGACTGACCTGAGCTATGGTCAGATGATGACCGAAGAAGAGTTCATGGACGCCCAGGACGCCTATGGCATGGACGCCTTCACCGCCAACATCGGTGCTGAAGCGATCCGTGACATGCTGGCCCAGATCGACCTGGAATCGGAAGCCGAAACGCTGCGCGCCGAACTGGCCGAAGCGACCGGCGAACTGAAGCCCAAGAAGATCATCAAGCGTCTGAAAGTCGTGGAATCCTTCCTGGAATCGGGCAACCGACCGGAATGGATGATCATGACCGTGATCCCGGTCATCCCGCCGGAACTGCGCCCGCTGGTTCCGCTGGACGGCGGCCGCTTTGCGACCTCGGACCTGAACGACCTGTACCGCCGCGTGATCAACCGGAACAACCGCCTGAAGCGGCTGATCGAACTGCGCGCGCCGGACATCATCGTCCGCAACGAAAAGCGGATGCTGCAGGAATCCGTGGACGCGCTGTTCGACAACGGCCGCCGCGGCCGCGTCATCACCGGCGCCAACAAGCGTCCGCTGAAGTCGCTGTCCGACATGCTGAAAGGCAAGCAGGGCCGCTTCCGTCAGAACCTTCTGGGGAAACGCGTCGACTTCTCCGGCCGTTCGGTGATTGTGACCGGTCCCGAGCTGAAGCTGCACCAGTGCGGCCTGCCCAAGAAGATGGCGCTCGAACTGTTCAAGCCCTTCATCTACTCGCGTCTGGAGGCCAAGGGCCTGTCCTCGACCGTGAAGCAGGCGAAGAAGCTGGTCGAGAAAGAGCGTCCCGAGGTTTGGGATATCCTCGATGAGGTGATCCGCGAGCACCCGGTGATGCTGAACCGCGCACCGACGCTGCACCGCCTTGGCATCCAGGCGTTCGAACCCACGCTGATCGAAGGTAAAGCAATCCAGCTGCACCCGCTGGTCTGCTCGGCGTTCAACGCGGACTTCGACGGCGACCAGATGGCTGTGCACGTGCCGCTGAGCCTTGAGGCCCAGCTGGAAGCGCGCGTCCTGATGATGTCGACAAACAACGTCCTGTCGCCCGCCAACGGCGCGCCGATCATCGTTCCCTCGCAGGATATGATCCTGGGTCTCTACTATGTGACCCTGGAACGCGAAGGCATGCCCGGCGAAGGCAAGATCTTTGGCACAATCGACGAGGTTCAGCACGCGCTGGACGCCGGCGAAGTGCACCTGCACACCAAGATCACCGCGCGGATCACTCAGATCGACGAGGAAGGCAACGAGGTTCTCAAGCGTTTTGAGACCACACCGGGCCGTGTCCGTCTGGGCGCGCTGCTGCCGAAAAACGCCAAGGCGCCGTTTGAACTGGTCAACCGTCTTCTGCGGAAGAAAGAGGTTCAGCAGGTCATCGACACCGTCTACCGCTACTGCGGCCAGAAAGAGTCGGTCATCTTCTGCGACCAGATCATGACCATGGGCTTCCGCGAGGCGTTCAAGGCCGGCATTTCGTTCGGTAAGGACGACATGGTGATCCCGGACACCAAGTGGACCATCGTCGACGACACCCGCGAGCAGGTGAAAGACTTCGAACAGCAGTACATGGACGGCCTGATCACTCAGGGCGAAAAGTACAACAAGGTTGTCGATGCCTGGTCGAAGTGTAACGACAAGGTCACCGAAGCGATGATGGGCACCATCTCCGCTGACAAGCGGGACGAGAACGGCGCCGTGATGGAACCGAACTCGGTTTACATGATGGCCCACTCCGGTGCGCGTGGCTCGGTTACTCAGATGAAGCAGCTGGGCGGCATGCGCGGCCTGATGGCCAAGCCGAACGGCGACATCATCGAGACCCCGATCATCTCGAACTTTAAGGAAGGCCTGACCGTTCTCGAGTACTTCAACTCGACTCACGGTGCCCGTAAGGGTCTGTCGGATACCGCGCTGAAGACGGCGAACTCGGGTTACCTGACCCGCCGTCTGGTGGACGTGGCGCAGGACTGCATCGTGCGCGAGCTCGACTGCGGCACCGAACGCGCGATCACCGCAGAAGCGGCTGTGAACGACGGCGAGGTCGTGGCGTCTCTGGGCGAGCGCATCCTGGGCCGTGTGGCTGCGGATGACATCCTGCGCCCCGGCACCGAGGAAGTCATCGTGGCCGCAGGCCAGCTGATCGACGAGCGGATGGCGGACGCAGTGGAAGAGGCCGGCGTGCAGTCGACCCGCATCCGCTCACCGCTGACCTGCGAAAGCGAAGAGGGCGTCTGCGCCATGTGCTACGGCCGTGACCTGGCCCGCGGCACCCGCGTGAACACCGGCGAGGCTGTCGGCATCATCGCGGCGCAGTCGATCGGTGAACCCGGCACCCAGCTGACCATGCGGACCTTCCACATCGGCGGCGTTGCCCAGGGCGGCCAGCAGTCGTTCCTGGAAGCCAGCCAGGAAGGCAAGATCGTCTTCGAGATGCCGCAGACCCTGGAGAACGCCAACGGCGAAACTCTGGTTGTCGGCCGCAACATGAAGCTGATCATCCAGGACGAGCACGGCGAAGAGCGCGCCAGCCACAAGCTGGGCTATGGCTCCAAGCTGTTCGTCAAGGAAGGCCAGCAGGTCAAACGCGGCGACAAGCTGTTCGAATGGGACCCCTACACCCTGCCGATCATCGCCGAGAAGCCGGGTACCGCCAAGTATGTCGACCTGGTCTCGGGCCTGGCTGTCCGCGACGAGACCGACGAAGCCACCGGCATGACCCAGAAGATCGTGATCGACTGGCGTGCGGCACCGAAGGGCTCCGAACTGAAGCCGGAGATCATCCTGGTCGACGAGGGCGGCGAGCCGGTGCGCAGCGATGCGGGCAACCCGCTGACCTACCCGATGTCCGTGGACGCCATTCTGTCGGTCGAAGACGGCCAGCAGATCATGGCAGGCGACGTTGTTGCGCGTATCCCGCGTGAAGGCGCCAAGACCAAGGACATTACCGGTGGTCTGCCGCGCGTTGCGGAACTGTTCGAAGCCCGCCGTCCGAAGGATCACGCGATCATCGCCGAAATCGATGGTTACGTGCGCTTCGGCCGCGACTACAAGAACAAGCGCCGCATCTCGATCGAGCCCAGCGACGAGTCGATGGAGCCCGTCGAATACATGGTGCCCAAGGGCAAGCACATTCCGGTTCAGGAAGGTGATTTTGTCCAGAAGGGCGACTACATCATGGACGGCAACCCGGCGCCGCATGACATCCTGTCCATCATGGGTGTCGAGGCACTGGCGAACTACATGATCGACGAGGTCCAGGACGTCTACCGCCTGCAGGGTGTGAAGATCAACGACAAGCACATCGAGGTGATCGTCCGCCAGATGCTGCAGAAGTGGGAGATCTCCGACTCCGGCGACACCACGCTGCTGAAAGGCGAGCACGTGGACAAGCAGGAGTTCGACACCGCCAACGAGAAGGCGATTGCCCGCGGCAAGCGCCCGGCGCAAGGCGAACCGATCCTGCTCGGCATCACCAAGGCGTCGCTGCAGACCCGCTCCTTCATCTCGGCGGCCTCCTTCCAGGAGACCACCCGGGTTCTCACCGAGGCCTCGGTGCAGGGCAAGAGGGACAAGCTGGTCGGCCTCAAGGAGAACGTCATCGTGGGCCGCCTGATCCCGGCCGGCACCGGCGGCGCCACCCAGCGGGTGCGCCAGATCGCCCAGGGCCGCGACAACGTGGTGCTGGAAGCCCGCCGCGAGGAAGCCGAAGCCGCTGCAGCCCTGGCTGCTCCGGTGATGGACGAGGACGCGATGGGCGGCGACGACCTGGATATCCTGGTCGAAACCCCGGAAAGCCGCGACTAAGCCGCGTCATCAGACAAACTGAAAAGCCCCCGCATCCCCGATGCGGGGGCTTTTTCCTGTCCGCATCCAGGGGTATCTGTTGCCGGGGCAGGGAGGGCGCAGCAATGGACAGCACGCGGCAGGCAACGTTTAAGGCGCGGCAATGACCCCCAATCAGACCGGGGCGCTGCTGATGACCGCGGCGATGGCGGCCTATACCTTCAACGACGCGCTGATAAAGCTGACCGGCGGGGCGCTGCCGCTGCCGCAGATCCTGACCATCCGCGGTATTGCCGCCAGTGCTCTGATCTACCTCCTGGCCCTGCGGCTGGGCGGTCTCCGCCTGCGGTTGCCGGGCCGGGCCTGGGGCATGATCGGCTTGCGCTGCGCCTCCGAGGTAGCGGCCACCTATCTGTTCCTGACCGCGCTGATGGTAATGCCGATTGCCAATGTCACGGCGGTTTTGCAGGTGCTGCCGCTGACCGTGACCCTAGGCGCCGCGCTGGTCCTGGCAGAGCCGGTGGGCTGGCGCCGGCTGGCGGCGATTGCCGCCGGTTTCGCAGGCATGCTGCTGATCGTGCGCCCGGGCCCGGACGGGTTCAGCGAGGGCAGCCTTTATGCGCTGGCGTCGGTCGCCTGCATCACCGCCCGCGATCTCGTCACCCGCCGGATGCCGCCCGAGGTGCCGTCGATGACCGTGACCCTCTCTGCTTCGCTGGCGGTGCTGGCCTTCGGGCTGGCGTCCTCCGCAGCGGTGGACTGGCAGCCGATGGGCAGCCGTGAATGGCTGGCCCTGCTGGGCGCGGCACTGTTCATCTTTGCCGGATACCTGTGCTCGGTGATGACCATGCGGGTGGGCGAGATCGCGGCAATCGCGCCGTTCCGCTACAGCGGGCTTCTCTGGGCGCTGATCCTGGGCTGGCTGGTGTTCGGCGAATGGCCCGATCTGCTGACAATCGCCGGGGCCTCCATCGTGGCCGCAGCCGGCATTTTCACGCTCTACCGGGAACGCCGGCAGGCCCGGCGGCTGCGCGGCTGAGGCCTCTCAGCCGCTGCCGAAGACGTCCTTGACCCGGGCCTCCCGGATCGCAAAACGGGCTTCGAAGGCGCCCGCCAGCTCTGGCGTCAGCGGCTCCAGCGCCGGGCCGCCTGCCATATCGCGCGAGTCGTTGAACCGGTTGCGGGTGCGCACGAACATCGGCGCGTCCGTCAGCGTGACAGTCGGCATGAAGCGGTTGATCTTGTGGTGGGCGAAATTCATGATCGTCAGCGGGCAGCCGCCGCGTACATGCATGCCCAGGGCGGGCACCACATAAGGAAAAACGCCCTCCGCCGCGCAAATCCCCTCCGCCCCGGCCTCCGCCAGGTAGCCGCGGTTGAAGTCGAACGCCACGCTGCGGTTCTTGCTCAGCAGCCCCTGGCACTCTCCGGCTGCCGCGCGCAGCCGTTCGACAAAATCCACCGACACGGCATCGTCGTCATCGTGGCGGAACTGCAGACAGGGCTGGTCCGGATCCCGGCGGGCGCTGTTGAGGATCTCTTTCATCACCTCGCGGTGGCGGCGCGGCGGCTCCGCGCGGATCTGCACCTGCGGCATGTCCGCAGTCAGGTCCTGCAGCCGGTCGCGGTGGCCGCGCGGCAGGCTGCCCCCGGTCACCACGATCAGGGTGAAGTCCTGGTCGGTTTGTTCCCGCAGGCAGGGCATGGCGATGGTTTCCAGCAGCCGGAACCGCTCCTCCATCCGCTCGGCGTCATACAGATAGGCGATGCGCTCTTCGATTGTTTCATGTTCCACCTGAAACCCGCCGATCGCCGGGTAGGAGAACCGGCACAGCCCGATAACCTGCATTCTGAAATCCGTTTCGTGACAATGGCGCTGGCGGCAACTATGGATGGCGCGCGGGACCCTGGCAAGCGTCCGCGCGGCAGCCGGCCCGCTGCGGGCAGGCCGGGGCAGGGGCCGTCCGGCCGGCTGCTGTTGACAACCTGCGCGACTCCCCATATATGCCCGGCTATCCGGCACCCGGAGCATGTCTCCACAAGCCGAATTCAAAATTGCAGTGGCTCAAGGCCTGGGCACTTTTATCACCCTGGCCCTCTGTAAACTCACCGCGTCGTCTCACCTCGGTACGGGAGCGATTGCGGTTTTTGCGCTTGTGGACGCATAAGTGCAGCGAAATCACCCGCACGCGCCGGCGTGCATGACAAGTTGCTAAACGGGGAATACCTGAATGCCAACGATCCAGCAGCTGATCCGCAAGCCGCGTCAGCCGAAACGCAAAGTTTCGAAGTCCCAGCACCTCGAGCAGTGCCCGCAGAAGCGCGGCGTCTGCACCCGCGTGTACACCACCACTCCGAAGAAGCCGAACTCCGCTATGCGGAAAGTTGCGAAGGTGCGCCTGACCAACGGTTTCGAAGTGATCTCCTACATCCCCGGTGAAAGCCACAACCTTCAGGAACACTCCGTGGTTCTGATCCGCGGCGGCCGGGTAAAAGACCTTCCGGGTGTCCGTTACCACATCCTGCGCGGTGTTCTGGATACCCAGGGCGTCAAAGACCGTAAGCAGCGCCGCTCGAAGTACGGCGCGAAGCGTCCTAAGTAAGAAGGAGAGAGCGAGATGTCCCGTCGTCACGCCGCAGAGAAGCGCGAAGTCCTGCCCGACGCCAAGTTCGGCGACCGCGTTCTGACCAAATTCATGAACAACCTGATGATCGACGGCAAGAAGTCGGTCGCAGAGCGTATCGTCTACAACGCCTTCGACCGCGTTGAGAGCAAGATCAAGCGCGCTCCGGTTGAAGTCTTCCACGAAGCTCTGGACAACATCAAACCGTCCGTCGAGGTCCGCTCCCGCCGTGTGGGCGGTGCGACCTACCAGGTTCCGGTTGAAGTCCGCCCCGAGCGCCGCGAAGCGCTGGCCATCCGCTGGCTGATCGCTGCCGCACGCAACCGCAACGAAAACACCATGGAAGAGCGCCTCGCAGGCGAGCTGATGGACGCTGTCCAGTCCCGTGGCACCGCGGTGAAGAAGCGCGAAGACACCCACAAAATGGCAGAGGCCAACAAAGCCTTCTCCCATTATCGCTGGTAAGCTAGAGGACATAGACCTATGGCACGCGAATATCCCCTCGAACTGTACCGTAACTTCGGTATCATGGCGCACATCGACGCAGGTAAAACCACCTGCTCCGAGCGCATCCTGTATTACACCGGCAAATCCCACAACATCGGTGAGGTGCACGACGGTGCAGCCACCATGGACTGGATGGAGCAGGAGCAGGAACGCGGCATCACCATCACTTCGGCTGCGACCACCACCTTCTGGGAGCGCACCGAGGACGGCAAAACCGCTGACACCCCGAAGCACCGCCTGAACATCATCGACACCCCCGGCCACGTTGACTTCACCATCGAAGTCGAGCGTTCGCTGGCGGTTCTCGACGGTGCCGTTTGCGTTCTCGACGCCAACGCCGGTGTTGAGCCCCAGACCGAAACCGTGTGGCGTCAGGCTGACCGCTACAAGGTTCCGCGCATGGTGTTCGTCAACAAGATGGACAAGATTGGCGCGGACTTCTTCAACTGCGTCGAAATGATCGAAGACCGCACCGGTGCGCGTGCTGTTCCCGTCGGTATTCCGATCGGTGCAGAAACCGAGCTGGAAGGCCTGATCGACCTCGTCAACATGGAAGAATGGCTGTGGCAGGGTGAAGACCTTGGCGCTTCGTGGATCAAAGCACCGATCCGCGACAGCCTGAAGGACATGGCCGAAGAGTGGCGCGGCAAGATGATCGAGGCGGCCGTCGAAATGGACGACGACGCCATGGAAGCCTATCTGGAAGGCGAAGAGCCCGACGTGCCGACCCTGCGCAAACTGCTGCGCAAAGGCACCCTGGACCTGGCCTTTGTGCCGGTTCTGGGCGGTTCCGCGTTCAAGAACAAAGGTGTGCAGCCGCTGCTGAACGCCGTGATCGACTATCTGCCCAGCCCGCTGGACGTTGTCGATTACATGGGCTTCAAACCCGGTGACGAAACCGAAACCCGTGACATCCCGCGCCGTGCGGATGATGACATGGCGTTCTCGGGGCTGGCGTTCAAAATCATGAACGACCCCTTCGTCGGCTCGCTGACCTTCACCCGGATCTACTCCGGTGTCCTGAACAAGGGCGATACGCTCCTGAACTCGACCAAAGGCCGTAAAGAGCGCGTTGGCCGGATGATGATGATGCACTCGAACAACCGTGAGGAAATCACGGAAGCGTTCGCAGGCGACATCATCGCGCTGGCAGGCCTGAAGGACACCACCACCGGTGACACCCTCTGCGCCGTCAACGACCCGGTTGTTCTGGAAACCATGACCTTCCCCGATCCGGTGATCGAGATTGCGGTTGAGCCGAAAACCAAGGCCGACCAGGAGAAGATGTCCCAGGGTCTGGCCCGTCTGGCCGCCGAAGACCCGTCCTTCCGCGTCGAGACCGACATCGAGTCCGGTCAAACCATCATGAAGGGCATGGGCGAACTTCACCTGGACATCCTGGTGGACCGCCTCAAGCGCGAGTTCAAGGTTGAGGCGAACATCGGTGCGCCGCAGGTGGCCTACCGCGAGACCATCTCCAAAGAGGTCGAGCATTCCTACACCCACAAGAAACAGTCGGGTGGTTCGGGCCAGTTCGCCGAGGTGAAACTGATCATCTCACCGACAGAGCCGGGCGAAGGCTACTCCTTCGAATCCCGTATCGTCGGCGGTGCGGTTCCGAAGGAATACATCCCGGGTGTCGAAAAAGGCATCCAGTCGGTCATGGACTCCGGTCCGCTGGCAGGCTTCCCGGTGATCGACTTCAAGGTTGCCCTGGTCGACGGTAAGTTCCACGACGTGGACTCCAGCGTTCTGGCCTTCGAAATCGCCGCCCGCATGGGCATGCGCGAAGGCATGCGCAAGGCTGGCGCGAAACTGCTCGAGCCGGTGATGAAGGTTGAGGTGATCACCCCGGAAGAATACACCGGCGGCATCATCGGCGACCTGACCTCCCGCCGCGGCCAGGTGTCCGGCCAGGAGAACCGCGGCAACGCCATCGCCATCGACGCCTTCGTGCCGCTGGCCAACATGTTCGGCTACATCAACACCCTGCGTTCGATGAGCTCGGGCCGTGCCCAGTTCACCATGCAGTTCGATCACTACGATCCGGTGCCGCAGAACATCTCGGAAGAGATCCAGGCGAAATACGCGTAAGCGTCAGAAAATAAGGGGGCTCGCAGGTGGTGCGGGCCTCCCTCGAAGCAAAAGGAGGCCATCATGGCTAAGGAAAAGTTTGAACGTAATAAACCGCACGTCAACATCGGCACCATCGGCCACGTTGACCACGGCAAGACCACGCTGACCGCAGCGATCACCAAATACTTTGGTGACTTCAAAGCCTACGACCAGATCGACGGCGCACCGGAAGAAAAAGCCCGCGGCATCACCATCTCGACCGCGCACGTCGAGTATGAGACCGAAGCGCGCCACTATGCGCACGTCGACTGCCCCGGCCACGCCGACTACGTCAAGAACATGATCACCGGCGCGGCCCAGATGGACGGCGCGATCCTGGTTGTGAACGCAGCCGACGGCCCGATGCCGCAGACCCGCGAGCACATCCTGCTGGGCCGCCAGGTTGGCATCCCGAAGATGGTCGTGTTCATGAACAAGGTTGACCAGGTCGACGACGAAGAGCTGCTGGAGCTCGTCGAAATGGAAATCCGCGAGCTGCTGTCGTCCTACGACTACCCGGGCGACGATATCCCGATCATCGCGGGCTCCGCGCTGGCGGCGATGGAAGGCCGTGATCCGGAAATCGGCGAAGAGAAGATCAAGGCGCTGATGGCGGCTGTCGACGAATACATCGACACCCCGGCACGTGCGGTTGACCAGCCGTTCCTGATGCCGATCGAAGACGTGTTCTCGATCTCCGGCCGCGGCACCGTTGTGACCGGCCGTGTGGAGCGTGGCGTGATCAACGTGGGCGACTCGATCGAGATCGTCGGCATCCGCGACACCCAGACCACCACCTGCACCGGTGTGGAAATGTTCCGCAAGCTGCTGGACCGCGGTGAAGCGGGCGACAACATCGGCGCGCTGCTGCGCGGCAT
>NZ_CYSR01000029.1 GCF_001458395.1 Leisingera aquaemixtae
GCTGGTCGGCTCTTCCGGTGCGATCCTTTCCTACATCATGTGCAAGGCGATGAACCGCTCCTTTGTCAGCGTGATCCTGGGCGGCTTCGGCGGCACCTCCGGTCCGGCGATGGAGATCGACGGCGAGCAGATCGCCATCGACGCCGACGGCGTGGCGGCGGCGCTGGAGGAGGCCGACAGCGTGGTGATCATCCCCGGCTACGGCATGGCGGTGGCGCAGGCGCAGCAGAACGTGGCCGAACTGACCCGCCGCCTGCGCGCGAAAGGCAAGACTGTGCGCTTTGCGATCCACCCGGTCGCAGGCCGCCTGCCGGGCCACATGAACGTGCTCTTGGCGGAGGCCAAGGTGCCCTACGACATCGTGCTGGAAATGGACGAGATCAACGAGGATTTCCCGGACACGGATGTGGCCATCGTGATCGGCTCCAACGACATCGTGAACCCTGCGGCGCAGGAGGACCCCAACTCCCCGATCGCGGGCATGCCGGTGCTGGAATGCTGGAAGGCGAAACAGGTCTTCGTCTCCAAACGCGGCCAGGGCACCGGCTATTCCGGCATCGAGAACCCGCTGTTCTTCAAGGAAAACACCCGCATGTTCTATGGCGATGCAAAGCAGAGCCTCGATACGCTGCTAAACCTCGTTGCGGCCTGAACACTCGAACGAAAAGGACTTGGACATGGATAATCAACTGAAGCGGCCGAACGCCATGGATGCCTACTGGATGCCGTTTACGGCCAACCGGCAATTCAAGCAGTCGCCGCGCATGGTCGCTGCCGCGGAGGGCATGTATTACACCACCACCGACGGGCGCAAGGTGATGGATGGCACCGCGGGCCTGTGGTGCGTCAACGCGGGCCACGCTGCGCCGCGCATCACCGAGGCGGTGCAGAAACAGGTGATCGAACTGGACTATGCGCCCGCCTTTCAGATGGGCCACCCCAAGGCGTTTGAGCTGGCCGCGCGGCTGGCGGAGCTGGCGCCGGGCGATCTGAACCATGTGTTCTTCACCAACTCCGGCTCGGAATCGGTGGAGACCGCACTGAAAATCGCGCTGGCCTATCACAAGGCCAAGGGCGAGCAGGGCCGCACCCGGCTGATCGGGCGCGAGAAGGGCTACCACGGGGTGAACTTCGGCGGCATCTCGGTCGGCGGCATCGTCAACAACCGCCGCCATTTCGGCAGCCTGCTGACGGGCGTCGACCACCTGCGCCACACCCATGATCCGGAGCGTAACGCCTTTACCAGGGGCCAGCCGGAGCATGGCGCGGAGCTGGCAGAGGACCTGGTGCGGCTGATCGAGCTGCACGGGGCGGAGACCATCGCCGCGGTGATCGTCGAGCCGATGGCAGGTTCCGCCGGGGTGATCCTGCCGCCCAAGGGCTACCTGCAGCGGCTGCGCGAGATCACCCGCGAGCATGGCATCCTCTTGATCTTCGACGAGGTGATCACCGCCTATGGCCGCCTGGGCCGGGCCTTTGGCGCGGATTACTACGGCGTCGAGCCGGATATGATCACCACCGCCAAGGGGCTGACCAACGGGGTGATCCCGATGGGCGCGGTGATGATCAGCAGCGCCATCCACGATGCCTTCATGACCGGCCCGGAGCATATGATCGAGCTGTTCCACGGCTATACCTACTCCGGCAACCCGGTGGCCTGCGCCGCGGCGCTGGCGGCGCTGGACACCTACCGCGAGGAGGAGCTGTTCGAGCGTGCGGCGGCGCTGGAGGACTATTGGTCCGATGCCCTGTTCAGCCTCCAGGGGATGCCGCATGTGAAGGATATCCGCTGCTCCGGCCTGGTCGGCGCGGTGGAGCTGGAGCCGGTTGCGGGGGTGCCCACCAAGCGCGCCTTCGACACCTACCTGCGCGCCTGGGACAAGGGGGCGCATCTGCGCACCACCGGCGACATCATCGCCATGTCGCCGCCGCTGATCATCGAAAAGACGGAAATCGACGAGCTGATCGGCATTCTGGCCGAATCGCTGGTCGCGTGAGGACCTGCCCCAGCCTTGCGCTCGAATGGCGCGCGGGGCAGGGGCGGCAAAGGGAGAGAGACATGAAAGACGTGCAAAGCAACGCCCGCATCAACGGCAGCCGCCTGTGGGACACGCTGATGGAGATGGCGCAGAAAGGCCCCGGCCTGCGCGGCGGATGCAACCGCCAGACGCTGACCGATGCCGACAAGGAAGGCCGCGACCTGTTCAAGCGCTGGTGCGAAGAATCCGGCATGACCGTCGGCGTCGACAGCATGGGCAATATGTTTGCCCGCCTGGAAGGCACCAATCCGGATCTGGATCCGGTGATGATGGGCAGCCATCTGGACACCCAGCCCACGGGCGGCAAATACGACGGTGTCCTCGGCGTGCTGGCAGGGCTTGAGGTGGTGCGCTCGATCCGCGATCAGGGCATCCGGACCCGCCGCCCCATTGTGGTGGTGAACTGGACCAATGAGGAAGGCACGCGGTTTGCCCCCGCGATGCTGTCCTCCGGCGTTTTTGCGGGCGTTCACACCCAGGACTGGGCCTATGCGCGCGAGGATGCGGACGGCAAGAAGTTCGGCGAGGAACTGGCCCGCATCGGCTACGCGGGCGACGAGCCGGTGGGCAACCGCAAGATGCACGCGATGTTCGAGCTGCACATCGAGCAGGGCCCCATTCTGGAGGCCGAGGGCAAGGATATCGGCGTCGTCACCCACGGCCAGGGCCTGAATTGGCTGCAGGTCACGCTGACGGGCCAGGAGGCGCACACCGGCTCCACCCCGATGCCGATGCGCCGCAATGCGGGCCTGGGGGCTGCGCGGATCACGACCCTGGTGCATGAGATCGCGATGAGCCACCAGCCGGATGCGGTCGGTGCCGTGGGCCACTGCGACTACTACCCCAACAGCCGCAACATCGTGCCGGGCAAGGTGGTCTTCACCATCGACTTCCGCTCGCCCAGCTTCGACACCCAGGCGGATATGGAGCGCCGCCTGCGCGAGGGTGCCGCGAAAATCGCCGAGGAGCTGGAACTGGGCCTGGAGATCGAGCAGGTCGGCCATTTCGACCCGGTGACATTCGACGAAAACTGCGTCTCCGCCGTGCGCCGCGCGGCTGAGCAGCTGGGCTATTCGCACCGCAACATCATCTCCGGCGCCGGCCATGATGCCTGCTGGATCAACAAGGTGGCGCCGACCGCCATGGTGATGTGCCCCTGTGTCGATGGCCTCAGCCATAACGAGGATGAGGAAATCAGCCGCGAATGGGCTGCGGCGGGAACGGATGTGCTCTTGCACGCCGTGCTGGAAACCGCAGAAGTCGTGGAGTGAAGACTATGACGACAAGAACCGTGATCAAGGGCGGCACCATCGTTGCCGCCGACCGCAGCTATGCCGCCGATGTCGCCATCGAGGATGGCAAGATCGTGCAGATCGGCACCAATCTGAATGGCGACAAGGTGCTGGACGCCGAGGGCTGCTATGTCATGCCCGGCGGCATCGACCCGCATGTGCATCTGGAGATGCCCTTTATGGGCACCCATTCGGCGGATGATTTTGAATCCGGCACCCGCGCGGGCCTTGCCGGCGGCACCACCATGGTGGTGGACTTCTGCCTGCCCACCCCCGGCCAGTCGATGCTGGAGGCGCTGGAGGCCTGGCACGCCAAGTCCAAACGCGCCTGCGCGGATTACTCCTTCCACATGGCAGTGACCTGGTGGAGCGAGCAAGTGTTTGACGAGATGCAGAAGGTCGTCGATCTGGGCATCAACTCCTTCAAGCACTTCATGGCCTACAAGGGCGCGCTGATGGTGGATGATGACGAGCTGTTTGACAGCTTCCGCCGCTGCGCCGCCCTTGGCGCGCTGCCGATGGTCCATGCGGAAAACGGCGACGTGGTGGCCACAATGCAGCAGAAGCTGCTGGCAGACGGCATCCGCGGCCCCGAAGGCCACGGGCTGTCGCGCCCGCCGGAGGTCGAGGGCGAAGCCACCAACCGCGCCATCATGATCGCAGACATGGCCGGCGTGCCGCTTTATGTCGTGCATACCTCCTGCGAGCAGGCGCATGAGGCGATCCGCCGGGCGCGCCAGAAAGGCATGCGCGTCTATGGCGAGCCGCTGATCCAGCATCTGGTGCTGGACGAAAGCGAATACCGCCACCCCAACTGGGACCACGCCGCGCAGCGGGTGATGTCGCCGCCGTTCCGCGACAAGGCGCATCAGGACAGCCTGTGGGCGGGTCTGCAGGCAGGTTCGCTGCAGGTGGTGGCGACCGACCACTGCGCCTTTACCGTGGATCAGAAACGCACCGGTATCGACGATTTCACCAAGATCCCGAACGGCACCGGCGGGCTGGAAGACCGGATGCCGGTGGTGTGGAGCGAGGGGGTGAACACCGGGCGGCTGACACCGAACGAGTTTGTGGCCGTGACCTCGACCAATATCGCGCGTATCCTCAACATATACCCGCGCAAAGGGGCGATCGTGGAAGGCTCCGACGCCGATCTGGTGGTGTGGGATCCGAAGAAATCCAAGGTGATCTCGCCCGAAACCCAGCAGTCGGTGGTGGAATACAACGTCTTCGCGGGCCGCGAGGTGACCGGCCTGCCGCGCTATACCCTCAGCCGCGGCGAACTGGCGGTGGACGACGGCACCGTCTGCGCCACCCCGGGACACGGGCGGTTCGTCGAGCGGCACGCGTTCCCCGAGGTCAACAAGGCGCTGTCCAAGTGGAAACAGCTCACCGCGCCGCGCCAGGTTGTGCGCTCGGCCGAGAACATGCCGGCCTGCGTCTGATCATGGTCCCCGGCGCAGGCCGGGGACTTTTGCATGTGCTGCCTGCCGCAGAAGCGGGCCGCAACAAAGCCAAATAACAGGGAGGAAACTCAAAATGGCTGATGTAACCAGCGGGTATTCCGCGTCCGGCGCCGACGCGCCGCCGCGGGTGGATCTGACCGGGATCGACCCCGAACTTTACAACGAGGACCAGCTGCCGACGACGGCGGCGGAACGCACCTGGGACTGGCTGGCAATTGCCGCGCTCTGGGTGGGCATGGTGGTCTGTATTCCGACCTACCTGCTGGCGTCCTACCTGATCGGCTCCGGCATGAGCTGGGATCAGGCGGTTATGACCATTCTGGCCGCCAACGCCATCGTGCTGATCCCGATGGTGCTGGTGGGCCATGCCGGCACCAAATACGGCATCCCCTTCCCGGTGCTCTTGCGCTCCTCCTTCGGGCCGACCGGCGCCAAGATCCCGGCCGTGGCCCGCGGTATCGTCGCCTGCGGCTGGTTCGGCATCCAGACCTGGGTCGGCGGCTCCGCGATCTTTGTGATCCTCAACACCCTGACCGGCGGTGCGCTGGCGGGCGAGGCGCTGCCGGTGCTGGGCATCAGCGCGGGCGAGTTCATCTGCTTCCTGGCCTTCTGGGCGCTGCATCTCTACTTCATCGCCAACGGCACCGAGTCGATCCGCTGGCTGGAGACCTATGCGGCCCCCTTCCTGCTGGCGATGGGCCTGGCGCTCCTGGCCTGGGCCTATGTCAACGCCGGCGGCTTCGGCGAGATGCTGTCCACCCCCAGCGCCTTTGATCCGGGCCAGCCGCAAGAGGGCCAGTTTTGGGTCGTCTTCTGGCCGAGCCTCACCGGCATGATCGGCTTCTGGGCGACGCTGGCGCTGAACATCCCCGACTTCACCCGCCACGCCAAAAGCCAAAAAGACCAGCTGGTGGGCCAATTGGTCGGCCTGCCGATCCCGATGGCGCTGTTTGCCTTCATCGCCTCCGCCGTGACCTCGGCCACCGTGGTGATCTATGGCGAGGCGATCTGGGATCCGATCCAGCTGTCTGAGAAGATGGGCGGGTTCTCGGTGATCATCGCGCTGTTTGCGCTGATCGTGGCGACCCTGACCACCAACCTGGCGGCCAACGTGGTGGCGCCTGCGCACGGGTTCTCGAACCTGGCGCCGAGCAAGATCAACCTCAAGCGCGGCGGCTATATCACCGCAGGTATCGGCATTGCCATGTTCCCCTGGGTTCTGGTGAACCACATCATCGGCTGGCTGATCGCCTATTCGGCGCTCTTGGGTCCGATCGCGGGCGTGATGCTGGCGGACTACTACCTGCTGCGCAAGACCAAGCTGGAAGTGGCTGACCTGTTCAAGATGAACGGCATCTATTCCGGCAGCAACGGCACCAACTGGGCCGGTGTCTGGGCGCTGGTGATCGGCATCCTGCCGAACCTGCCGGGCTTCCTGGCCGGTGTCGGCATCACTGCGGGCACCTCCGACTTCTTTGCCACGATCTACACCTACGCCTGGTTCGTGGGCCTGTTCGTGGCCGGCGCCGCCTATCTGGTGCTGTCGAAGATCCTGAACAAGTGACCTTTGGCCGGGGCGGTGCCTGCCGCCCCGGTTCCCCTTTCAGACAAGCGGAGCCCGCATGCCCAAAGCCTATTGGATTGCCCATGTCACCGTGACCGATCCGGATCCCTACAAACTCTACGCCGAAGGCGCGACGGAGGCGTTCAAGACATTCGGCGCCCGCGTTCTGGCCCGCGGCGGCGCCTGCGAGCAGATGGAGGGCGACGGCCATCCGCGTAACGTGGTGATCGAGTTCGACTCGATGGAGGCGGCGCTGAGCTGCTACAACTCGCCGCAATACCAGGCCGCCAAAGCGCACCGTGAGGGCGCGGGGCTGGCCAATATCGTGATCGTCGAAGGCGCGCCCGGCTAACCGGGCGTGCGCTTGCACCGGCTGCTTGCCGCCCTGCGTGACAGGGCGGGCAGGCCGCCGGTCAAGCCATTGTTTTCCTGATTAAATCCAGCTGCCCGGCTGTGCGCTGCTATGATCGCCCGGAAAAATTGTCAGCTGACAATGCCGTCAGCCCGGTTTGCGCCATGGCGATGCTCAGCTCTTCGCTCAGGGCCGCCCACAGCTGTTCCAGCCCTGCCTCCCCCCGTGCCGCAATGGCAAACTGCAAAATCCGCCCCAGGAAGGTGAAGTCCGCCCCGGCCGACAGCGCCTTCAGCACGTCCTCGCCCGACCGGAGGCCGCTGTCGTAGAACACCGGGAATTCCGGCCCCAGCGCGGCCCGGATTTTCGCGAGCATCTCTATCGGGGCCGGTGCCGCCTCCAGCTGCCGGGCGCCGTGGCTGGAGACCTGGATCGCGTCCACGCCCGCCGCCGCAAGGGCGCGCGCGTCCTCAACGTCCAGCACGCCCTTGATCACCAGCTTGCCGGGCCAGAGGTCGCGCAGCCGTGCCAGCGTGTCCCAGGTGGCGCGCGCCCGGCTTTCGGTGCGGTCGAAGTCATAGCCTTCCATCTGGAAATTCGCCATCACCGGCTTGCCCTTCAGCAGCGCCGTCAGCGACCAGCGCGGGTGCAGGGCAAAGTCGAGGAACTGCCGCGGGCCGATGCGGAACGGCATCTTGAAGCCATGGCGCAGCTCGCGCGGGCGGCGGCCGACCTCGGGCACGTCCACCGTCAGCACCAGGGTTTGATAGCCGGCCGCGCGGGCGCGCTCCGCCAGTTTGAAGGTGCCGCTGCCGTCGCCGCTGAAATAGAGCTGGAACCAGGCATAGCCCTCTGCCGCCTCCAGGATGGTCTCCAAAGGGGTCGAGGCAACGGTCGAGACCCCATGCGGCACCCGGTGGCGGGCGGCCAGCCGGGCCAGCATCAGGTCGGCGCCGGGGGCGGCGAGGTTGCACATGCCCATGGGGGCAATCCCGAAGGGGCGGTCCGCCTCGGCGCCGAAGACGCGGACCGCCAGCGAGCGGCGGCTGACATCGCGCAGGATGCGGGGCCGCAGGGTGATGGCATCCAGGGCCGCACGGTTGCGCGCCGCCCCGGTTTCCTGCCCGGCGGCCCCGTCGATATAGTCAAACACCATCCAGGGCAGCCGCCGCCGGGCCAGGCGGCGGGCGTCTTCGGCCGAATGGATGGCGCCTGCACCCATCAGCCGGCCACGGCCTTCATGAAGCGGTCGCGGATCACCACCGGGTCCATCGTGATCACCGGCATCTTGGCGTTGCCGCTGTCGCATTTGACCACCAGAACCGTCGCCTCGCCGCTGGCCAAAGCCTCCTCCAGCGCAGGGCCGGTGTCCTTGTCCTGCACCTCCACCACCCGGGCGCAGCCGGCGGCGCGGGCCATGCCGGCCAGATCGGTGCGCTGGCTGGTATAGGTCGGCTGATCGCCGGTGGAGCCATAGGAGCCGTTGTCGATGATCATCAGGATGTAGTTGCCGGGCGCGTTGTTGCCGATGGTGGGCAAGGTGCCGAGGTTGGTCAGGATCGAGCCGTCACCGTCGATCACGATCACCGGTTTCGGCTGCGCCAGCGCCAGCCCCAAGCCGATGGAGGACGCCAGCCCCATGGTGCCCAGCATGTAGAAATTGCTGGGCTGGTCGTCGATAGCGTGCAGCTCTTGCGACGGAATGCCGATGTTGCAGACCACCAGCTCGTTGCGCAGGATCGGCGCGATCTCTTTCAGGATTTCGGAACGGATCATTGGTCGCCATAGCCTCCCCAGAAATTGGCGTCGGTCAGGATGGCAACGGGCTTGTTGCACATGAAGGTGTATTTCAGGATGTTGTCGAACTCCTCGACATCTTTCTGCCAGTGAAAGTGGTAGGCGGGGATGTTGAGCTGCGCCAGGAGCGCCTTGGTATGCACCGCCATTTCGACCTGGCAGGCCACCGGCTCGCGCAGCTCGCCGCGGTAGGAGATCAGCATCGGCAGCGGCATCCGGTAGTACTGGATCAGCGTCGCCAGTGTGTTGATGGTCACTCCGATGGCAGTGTTCTGCATGATGATGGCCGGGCGCTTGCCGCCCATCCAGGCGCCGGCGCACAGCCCCATGCCCTCGTCCTCCTTGTTGGAGGGGATATGGAAGATGTCGTCGCGCTGGTCGATCTCCTCGATCACGCCGGCCAGCTGCTTGCAGGGCACGGTGGTGACGAAGGAGACGCCGTTGGCCGCCAGATCGTCAGCGATCCTCTTGTCGATATTCATGGTTGGTTGCCTTTGCTTCGGGTGTCTTGTTTCTCGGGGTCAGGAGGTGCGGCAGACATGCACGGCGCAGGGCGCGTGGCGGACCACGCGGGCGGCAGTCGAGCCGAGGAAAAAGTCGCTGAGGCCCGGTTTGTGGGAGCCGACGACGATGCAGTCCATGCCGTGCTGCTGCGCGTATTCGACGATGGCGCGGTAGGACCGGCCCTTGACGATCTCCGCCGTGACATTGGCGTGGCCTGCGGTTTTCAGGGCCAGCGCCTCGCGGGCCTTGTCAAAGCCGTCGCGCACGGTGTCTTCGTCCAGGTAGGCGGTGACCGAACTGTGCGGCGGCTCATAGACATGCAGCGCGGTGATCTGCCCGCCGGGGTTGCACAGGGTGGCGGCGGCCTTGAGCGTTGTTCCGGACACCCCGTGATCCAGGGCCATGGGAACCAGGATATTGTCATACATCGTTGCTCTCCGTTTGTTAGGGGCGCGGGCTCAGGCCCAGGGGTCGAGGATGATCTTGGGTGCCGCCACCGCGCCGCTGCGCAGGTCGCGGAAGGCAGCGGCGCCGTCCGACAGCGGCCGTGTTTCGGGCCAGTCCAGCGGGCCGAGGCGGCCGTCAAAGATGGCCTGCGCGGTGTCGCGGAAATCCTGCGCGGTGTAGGTGTAGGTGCCGATAAAGGTGATCTCCTGCAGGGTCATGCGGCGGATGTCCAAGCCGCCCGCATCCTCGCCCAGCCCGGCATGGGCTATCACCCCGCCGGGCGCGGCAGCGGCAGAGGCGGCGGCGCGGGTGGCGGCATAGCCCACTGCGTCCACCACCAGCGGCACCATGCCCTGAAACTCCGCCACCGCCTGCTGACTGCAGCGGTCCGCCAGAAAGGCCCGGCGCGCGGCGTTGGGTTCCTGGACCGTGACGTCCTCCACCCCCATCGCGCGCAGCGCCAGCGCCGCCGCCAGCCCGATGGCACCGCCGCCGATCACCAGCGCGCGGCGTTCGGTGTCCGGGTGCAGCGCCTCCAGCGCCAGCCGGGCGGCGTGCCAGCTGACCGCCAGCGGCTCGGCCAGCGCGGCCTTTGCCAGCGGTACCGCGTCCGGCACGGTGACAAGATTGCGCTCCGGCATTGCCACGAACTGGGCGAAGGCGCCCTCGCGCGGGGGCATGGAGATGATTTGGCGGCTGGCGCAGAGGTTTTCGCGCCCCGACGCGCAGGCCGGACAGCTGCCGCAGGTCACCAGCGGGTTGATGGTCACCCGGCGGCCTGCCTGCGGCCCGTCCTCTACCACCCCCGCGGCCTCATGCCCCAGGATCAGTGGCGCGGGCCGGCGGTTGTCATGGCCCAGATAGGCGTGCATGTCGGAGCCGCAGATGCCGGAGGCATGAATGCGGATCAGCTGCTCGCCCGGCCGGCCCGCGGCCATCGGCACATCGCGGACCGAAAGCGTCTCAACCCCTTCATAAACCAAGGCTTTCATTTCGCGGTGAACCCCCCGTCAACCATCAGGATTTGCCCGGTAACATAGGCCGAAGCCTCGGAGCACAGGAACAGAAGCGGCCCGTCGAGATCCTCCAGCCGGCCGTTGCGGCCGATGCAGGTCTGCGCGGCGTTGCGGGCGGCGCGGGCGTCATCCTCGAACACCGCCTGGGTCAGTTCGGTCGGGAAGAACCCCGGGCCGATCGCGTTGGCGGTGATGCCGTGGGGCGACCAGGCCTCTGCCATGGCGCGGGTCAGCTGGCCGATCCCGCCCTTGCTGGCGCCATAGGCGATGCCGCCGGGAAAGGCGCGGGTAGTCTGGAGCGAGGCGAAATTGACGATCCGCCCCCAGCCCCTCGCCTTCATCGCAGGCACCAGCGCCTGGCTGAGGAAGAAGGGCGCCGAGAGGTTCAGCGCCAGGGTGCGGTCCCAGCCTTCCGTGGTCACCTCATCCGCAGGCTGCCGCGTGTTGACGCCGGCCGCGTGGATCAGGATGTCCGGCGCGCCGAAGGGGGCCGCGACGGTGTCCCGCAGTGCCTCCATCGCGCTGCGGTCCGCCACATCCGCGACTGCGTAAGCCGCGCTTGGTCCGATTTCTGCACAAAGGCTTTCCAGCGCCTCCGCCCGGCGCGCCACCGCAACCACCTGCGCCCCGGCGGCGGCCAGCGCGATGGCCGCGCGCCGCCCCAGCCCGGAGCTGGCGCCGGTGATGCAGGCGGTGCGGCCCGTCAGATCGAACAGGGCGCGCGGGTCAGCCATTGGCGGTCAGGTCAAAGGTTTCGTCCGGGAAATACTTGGCCAGCCGCACATCGGCGGCGCGGGCGTGGCCCTCCATCCCTTCCAGCCGGGCGATCCGGGCGGTGGCCTCCGCCACCGGTTTCGAGCCTTCGCGGGTGGCGCGCTGCCAGGTGACGATCTTCATGTATTTGTGAACGCTGAGGCCGCCAGTATAGCTGGCTGCGCGTGAGGTCGGCAGCACGTGGTTGGTGCCCGCCGCCTTGTCCCCGTAAGAGACCGTGGTCTCCTCGCCCAGAAACAGCGAGCCGTAGCAGGTCAGCTGCTCCAGCCACCAGTTCAGATCCTCTGCCTGGACGGTCAGATGCTCGGGCGCGTATTCGTCGGAACAGGCCGCCATATCCTCGCGGTCTTTGCACAGGATCACTTCGGCATAGTCGCGCCAGGCGGCGGCGGCGTTCTCGCGGTTCACCTCAGGCAGGTCGTCGATCAGCCCCGGCACCAGCCGCATGACTTCCTCGGCCAGGGCGCGATCATCGGTCACCAGCCAGACCGGCGAGTTATAGCCATGCTCGGCCTGGCTTACCAGATCGGTGGCGACGATATGGGCGTCGGCGGTGCTGTCGGCCAGGATCAGGCTGTCGGTCGGGCCTGCGATCATGTCGATGCCGACGCGGCCGAACAGGATGCGCTTGGCCTCCGCCACGAACTGGTTGCCGGGGCCGACCAGGATATTGGCCTTGGGCAGGCCGAAGAGGCCGAATGTCATGGCCGCAACCCCCTGCACGCCGCCCATCGCCATGATCTGGTCCGCGCCGCAGATATGGGCGGCATAGACGATGGCGGGGGCCACGCCGGTGCCCGGGCGCGGCGGCGAGCACGCGGTGATGTGCTTGCAGCCCGCCACCTTGGCGGTGGTCACGGTCATTATGGCGCTGGCGATATGGCTGTAGCGCCCGCCCGGCACATAGCAGCCCGCCGCATCCACCGGGATCACCTTCTGCCCGGTGATGAAGCCGGGGCAGATTTCGGTTTCCACGTTCTGCATCGTGCTCTTCTGCAGTTCGGCAAAGCGGCGCACATTGTCATGGGAAAACCGGATATCGGCCTTGAGCTTCTCCGGCACCAGGGCGCAGGCGGCTTCGATCTCCTCTGCCGTCAGCAGCACGTTGCCCTCGTAGCGGTCAAACTTGGCCGCGTATTCCAGCGCCTTGGCGTCGCCGCCGGCCTCGATGTCGTCCAGGATGCCCTGCACGGTCTTGTGGGTCTCAGACGCATCCGACTTGGGGGTCAGGGCAGCCTTTTTCAGGTATTCACGGGTCATTTTCAGGGGGTCCTACTTGTAGATGTCAGGAAGCAGCGTGGTCGAGATCGGCGGGATGTAGGCGATCAGCAGCACCACGATCAGCATGGTCAGAACAAAGGGGATGGCACGGGCGGCGATCTTGAGGATGGACTCGCCGGTGATGCCGGAGACGACGAACAGGTTCAGGCCCAGCGGCGGGGTGATGAAGCCGACCCCCAGCGCGGTGATCATCATGATGCAGAACTGGATTTCGTTCATGCCGATGTTGTCGGCGAGCGGCTTCAGGATCGGTGCCAGGATCACGATATTGGGGGTCGTTTCCATCACGCAGCCGGCGGCGATCAGGATGCAGATCATCAGCAGGATCAGCACCGAGGGGTCATCGGTCAGCCCGGTCACCGCGGCCACAAACCCCTGCGGCACGCCCATGATCGCCAGCGCCTCGGCCAGCGGCGCGGAGAAGGCGATGATCGGCAGGATCACCCCGTTCACCTTGGCAGAGCTGACCAGCATCGCCGGGAAATCCGAGAGCTTGAGGGTGCCCAGGATGAAGCCCATCAGGATGGTGACGACCACCGCCGTGGCGCCGGCCTCTGTCGGGGTCAGGCGGCCGGAGAAGATGCCGTAGAAGATGATCCCCGGCACGATGAAGGCATACCAGCCGGATTTCAGCGAATGCCCCAGGTTGCCCAGCCATTCACCGAACCCCATGTTGCCGCCGGTCTCATAAGTATAAAGCCGGTTCATGATGATATTGGTGACCAGGATCGACACCAGAATGGCAATCCCCGGGATCAGCGCGGCCAGGAACAGGGTGGAGGCGGAAATGCCCAGCACCAGGCCGATGATGATATAGGCGATGGAGGGCGGGATCAGGATGCCGGTGCAGGCACCCGCCGCGACCAGCGCGCAGGCATAGGGGCGGGGGTAGCCGCTTTCGACCAGCCGGGCGATGGTCATCCGCCCGACGGCGGCAGCGCCGGCGGCGTCAGAGCCGGAGATCGCCGCGAACATGCCGCAGACCAGCACCGTGGCAGAGCCGAAGCCGCCCCGCGTCCAGCAGGTCAGCGCCTCTGCCACATCGAGGAATTTCTTGCTGAGGCCGGTGCGCACCAGCACGTCGCCGGTCAGGATGAACAAGGGCACCGCGGTCAGCGCAAAGGCGTCGATGCCGGTGAACAGGCTTTCGCCGATGGCGCTGAGCGGCAGGTCGCCCGACATCACCAGCATGGTGATCGCCGCCGCCCCGATTGCGGCCCAGACCGGCACCGCCAGCGCAATCAGCGCCACGAACATGATTACCGGCAGGTAGAAATCCCAGCCCAGTTCGACCGTTTGGTTGAGTGTGTTCCACAGCATCGCTTAAGGCCCCTCAATCAAACAGCTTGTCGCCTTCGAAGACGGGAGTGCCGTCACGAAGGCTGCGCCAGTCGCGCAGGAAGGATTGCAGCAGGCGCCAGACCATCAGGGTGAACCCGGCGGGCACCGCCATCAGGAACCACACCATCGAAACCCGCAGCCCGTGGCTGACCGATCCGAATTTGGCGGAGACCAGAACCGTCTCGAACGACCAGTAGAGCGCGACCAGGGCCACGATGAACATCACCAGATCGCCGAAGATGTAGAGCAGCGCCTTGGGCCGGGGGCCGAGGTAGTGCATCAGCACATCAATGCGGATATGCGCGCGCTCCTTGACCGCGGCGGCGGCACCGATCCAGGCCAGGTAGATGAAGGAATAGCGGACGATCTCCTCGCCCCAGATCGAGGAGAAGGCAAACAGCTCGCGCCGGATCACCTCGATCGCCATGGTGATGACCAGCATCACGTAGAACACCAGGAGCAGCCAGCGCTCCGCGTTCTTGTCTATCGTTCGCAGGATCTTCATCGCTGTTCCCGGGGTTCAGGCACGCCCCCGCAGCCAGCCCGGCGGGCTGCTGCAGAAGCGGCGGTTTCGGTGGCGGGCGGCGGCCGGTGTCCGGCGCGCGCCCCTGCAGCGGTCAGGCGTCGTGGACGAAGTATTTGCCCTGGGTGCCTGCGGCCTCCTCCAGCTTGGCGAAATTGTCCATCGACCCGGCCAGCTCTGTCTTGAAGGAATCCCATTCGCTGCGCTGGTAGCCGCCGGCCTCCTTCCACTCCGCCAGCTGGTCATCGCTGAGCGAATGAAACTCGACGCCTGCCTTGGTCAGTTCCGCCATTGCATAGGCGCGGGCGGAGGGCACCTTGGACAGGTTCTGATGCGCGGTCATCTCCGACCCCCAGATCACGCCCTCCTGCACATTGGCGGGCAATGAGTTGAACCATTCCAGATTGCAGGAATAGACCTGGCTGTCCGGCACCGCCTGGGTGAAGGTCACATGGCTGAGGATGTCCTTGAAACCAAAGACATAGAGCGCCCCGACCGAGGGGTCGAGCGCATCCGCCACCCCCTGCTTGATCGCTGAGGGTGTTTCGCCCCAGGCCACCGGTGTCGGGTTGGCGCCGACCATGCGGTAATACTGCTGCAGCATTTTCGAGCCCGGCACCCGGAATTTCACCCCCGACATGTCGCCGGGTGACATCACCGCGTTGCCGCCCTTGCGCACCGCCACCACACGGGGGTCGATGTTCACATAAAACAGCGCCTTGAAGCCGGCGGCCTCGACCTTGGGGTGGACTTCGGCAGCCCAGAAGTCAGAGTTCACCAGATTGGTGAAACGCTGGTTGGAGCCGCAGAGATAGGGCATGTTGATCAGGTCAACGGTGGAGGCGAAGGGCGCGAAGTTCGACAGCGAATGCTGCGCCGCCTGGATGGTGCCGCCCTGCACCTTCTGCACCAATGCGCCGCCCGCGCCGAGCTGGCCGCCGGGGGCGAGCTTGACGTAGATCTTGCCGTTGGTGGCGTTCTGGATGTTTTCCTTCAGGTCCAGCTGCATGATCGGATAGCTGCGGGAGGCGCCGAGCACATAAGCGGTCGCCACGGTCATGATATGCTCCGCCGCGCGCTCGCGCTCTTTCTCTTCCTTGGCAGTCTGCGCGGCGGCCTCCGATGACCACAGAACGCCGCCCGCACCCGCCACCAGCGCCGCGGTGAAGGAGCCGGTTGAGGCCAGTTTCAGAAAATTGCGGCGCTCCGCAGATTTGGGGCCATCCTTGTCAGTCGTCATTGTCTTCCTCCCTTGGAAATCCGTCAGCTGCCGTTGTTTTTCTTGTGGTCAGCCTCGCGCTTGAGGATCGCGGCCACGAACAGGACCGAGGCCGCAAACAGGACCAGCATCTCTCCCACGTCGTTCAGAAACCCGCCGCCGCCAAACGCGCCCAGGGCGACATTGGCAAAGAACACGGCAAAGACGGCAACGGCAGCGAGGAGAAACATCGTTTAATCCCGTTTTTTGATCCCAACACCATTTGTAAGCGCTTACATCATTAATGCAAGCGCTTACATGAGCGGATGGCAATGGCTGCGATTTGTGCTAAGACAGGGGCCAATGGAATGGCAGGCATGATATGGGAAAAACCCGCTCAGCTCCGACACTTACCGATGTTGCACGGGAGGCCGGCGTCTCGACCGCGACGGTGTCGCGCTGCCTGAACACGCCGGAACGGGTGATCGAATCGACCCGCCAGCGGGTCCTGCAGGCGGTCGAATCACTGGGCTATACCCCGAATTTTGCGGCCCGGGTGATGGCGGCCAAGCGCAGCTTTACCATCGGGGCGATCATCCCCACCATGGACAATGCGATCTTTGCCCGCGGCCTGCAGGCCTTTCAGGACGAGCTGCGGGAGCGCGGCTATACGCTGCTGGTGTCCAGCTCGGCCTATGATCCGGAGGCCGAACGCGAGCAGATCCGCACCCTGGTTGCGCGCGGTGCGGACGGGCTGCTGCTGATCGGGCACGCGCGCGACCCGCAGATTTACGAATACCTCGACCGGCATCAGGTGCCGTCGCTGGTCGCCTGGTCCTATGTGCCGGAGGCCAGGCGGCCCTCGGTCGGGTTCAGCAATGCCTGCGCCATGCGCGCGCTGGCGGAGAGCGTTCTGGCGGCGGGCCACCGGCGGATTGCGATGATTTCAGGCCTGACGGAGGGCAACGACCGGGCGCTGAGCCGGGTGGAGGGTGTCAGGCAGGCATTGCAGGCGGCCGGCCTGGGGGAGGGGGCGTTGACCCTGATCGAAACCCCGTATGAAATCGACAAGGGGGCAGAGGCGTTCCGCCAGCTGATGGCGCTGGAGCCGCGCCCGACGGTGGTGATGTGCGGCAACGACGTGCTGGCGGCGGGCGCCTTGCGCGAGGCGAAAGGGATGGGCATCGCGGTGCCGGAGCAGGTCTCCGTCACCGGGTTCGACGACATCGAATTGGCGGCAATTGTCAGCCCGGCGCTGACCACGGTGCATGTTCCGCACCGCGAAATGGGCCGCAAGGCCGCGCGGGAGCTGGTGGCGATGGTTGAAGGCACATCGGCAGGGCAGCCGGAGTGCATCAGCACGCATGTCGTGACGCGGCAGTCGCTGGCTGCGCCGCCTGACCCGTCGTGAAAACGGTCAAAATCAGCGGTTGAACAGGATAACCGCGCGCAGCGGGCGCTGTCCGGGCACATGTGGACACCGGCAAGCGGGCCTGCCGGTGTCCTTTGCATGTCTGGGGCTTGCCGCCCGCGCTTACTCCGCCGCGATTGCGCGGTTGCCGCGGTCTTCCGGCTGGAACGGCGACCATTCAAGTTCGCCGTCATAGCGCCAGGCCAGCTTGCCTTCGCTGTCCATCGCAATCAGCGACAGCCAGCGGTTGTCGAACAGCGCCCTGACATTGGCGTGCCGTTTCAGCACATCGGTCATCGCCTCGCGCGGGGCTTCGATGATGACGGTCAGGCGCAGCGGGTCATGCTGGAAGCCGTCGCCGTCATGCACCGACTGCCAGGGCAGCCCGGGGCGCAGGGCGCCGCCGTTGCCTTCCAGCACGCCGATGCCGCCCGCCACATTGTGCAGCAGCTTGTTGCCGCCGCCGAACAGCTCCGGCGCCACGGTGGAGCCGTAGTACTGCAGACTGATCCAGCTCGCGACCTGCACCGGGGCGGTCATGATCAGCTCCAGCACGCCAAAGCCCGCGTCGGCCTGCCAGTCGTAGTTGTGCAGGAAGGTGTTGCCGGACAGGTCCGCGCCCTCGGTCCGCTGGCGCGGGGCGGCGATCAGCGCCTGGCAGCCGGCCAGACCCCATTCCGGGCGCAGCTCGGCCCAGTCGCTGGCCCGGCGGGCGATGTCCGCCTCCCCCTTGGCGCGGGGCAGCCTGGCGGCGCGTTCGCTGCGGGCCAGCCGCCCGGCGCCGTCCAGCCAGCGCTTCAGCCGGGCGACATCCGCCTTCCACTCCTGCCCCGGCAGATCCTGCTCATACAGTGTGACCGCATCGGTGGTGGTATGGTGCAGCGCCGGCAGGAACAGCGTATCGGCGGGGATGCTGATGCCTTCGCCCCGCAGCCCCTCGCGCACCTGGGCGTCATTCAGCAGCCCGGCCAGCAGGCGCGCGTTCACATCGCCGGCATGGCCGCCGCAGGCGCCGCACTGCAGGGCGCTTTCGTGCGGGTTGTTGATGACGTCAGCGCCGTGGCCTGCCAGCATCACGATCCGCGCGAAATTCTCTGTCAGGGACATCGCGGCCAGCACGGATTTGGCCATGCCGATGCGGGCGTCCAGGCCGATTGCAGGGTCAAGCTGCGGGGCGGGTTCGGACTTGGCGCCAGCCGGGCGGCCAAGCGAGTCCCGCAGCAGCTTGCTGACATACAGCGGGCCGGTGGCCTCGACAAAGGCAAAGGAGGAGACCGCCGCCAGTTTGAACCGGCCCCAGGCGCGCTTGGCCCGCGCCGCATAGCGCCGCTTCCGGTCGATGTCGTCCGCTTCGGCGGCCTGCGAGGTTACACCGGGCTGCAGCAGGACCGGGCCGCGGATCTCGGTCACGTCCGAACCGGCGGCGCGGTGCGCGCTGGCAAGGCCGAAGAAGCCCGCGAAGCCGATGGTTTCGATCCCGGCGTCCTGGGCTTCCAGCATCCGGCGGAACACCTCGGAGCGCACGTCGATGCAGAAGGCGGCCTGCACCGCAGGGCGTCCCTCAGTCCGGCGCGGCTGGCGGGAGGCCAGGACAGTGGAAAGCTTGCGCTGCTGCGCCCGCTCGGCGGCGTCCTGTAGCACCGCGTCGATCACCAGATCCCGGCTGGGGGTCACCGGCATTTCGTGCTGTGCGGCAACCTCCGACCAACGCTCGGCACTCTCGTCCTTGTAGAGGTGGAACAGCGCCTCGTCGAACACCATCCGGATCGCCAACAGCTCAGCCGCGGTGTTGTCCGCCTGGCCGTCCAGTTCCGCCTGCCACAGCAGATAGCGGGCATACTGCGCCCAGCCGCCCAGTGTGATCAGCCACCTGTGGTAGGCGGTCTCAGCGGCCTCGGCCGACACGCCGAGAGTTTCGGAGGCGCGCCCGATTGCCCGCCAGTGGGACCGATTGGTGGCGGCAACAAAGGCGCCAAAGCCCTTGAGGCCGTGGATTTCCGGGGTCAGATCGCGGGAGGCGAATTCGCGCCAGGCGCTGAAGGCGCCGCCGGTGCGGTTGGGCTGCCACAGGGCCTGGCCCTGATCAAAATGGCTGCACGCCCAGGCGCCGATCCGCTCCTCAATCAGGCCCGGCCAGTCGATGCCGGACACATCCGCCGCCAGCTCCGCCACTGTGGGCAGGGCGCGCAGCGGGGCGCTTTCGGTCCGGAGCGCGGCCTTGACGGTGTCCAGATCCGGCAGGCCAAAGCGGCTTTCGGCACTGGCCAGGGCCGCGCGCAGATCGTCCACTCCGATCTCTCCGGCGTCGAATTTGGTCGCCCAATGGGCGCGCTCCGGCGTGATCCGGGCGCCCGCGACGCGCGCCATGCGCGCCGCCGCCACCGCCAAGGGTTCACCGGTCTGGCCAAGGAAAGGGTTGACCGCAACGCTGGAGGAGAGCGGGAACAGCGGCGGGACCGCTTTCACCGCCTTGTTCGCCTCGGCGACAAATTCCAGAAGGGCCGCAGGGTAGGTTTCGTGCTTGGTAAACATGTCTCGCTCCGTTTCAGGCGGTTTTCCGGTTCGACCAGCCGTCCAGCAGCCGGTCGAAGATCGCGTTTGCGTAAAGCCCGCTGGACAGATGCACGCGCAGGCCGGCGGCGGCCGGATGGGTGGCCCAGAGCGGGAAGGTGGCCTGGGCCACGGCGACCGCGCCAAAGCTGATCAGCGCCAGAACGATCAGCGCCCATTCCAGCGGGCCCGGTGCGGGGGCCGGCGGCAGGGTGCCTGCGGTCATGTGCAGGGCCAGCGATTGCAGCAGGAAGTAGCTCACCGAGGTTGCCGAGGCATAGATCACGGTGCGGCGGGTCAGCGCGCCGGGGGCCGCATCGGCAAGGCCCTGCGCCAGGATGTAGGCCACGCCGAAGATCAGGATCACGCCCAAGGCGATGGCCTGCACCGACTTGCCGTCAAAGCCGAAGACCGCCCCGATCAGCCCGTACATCACGATGCCGATAGCAAAGGCCTGCAGCACGTTGCGGGCGCTTGGTACCGCGATGGGGCCGGGACGGCGGGTGGCGGCCACATTGCGGACCGCTTCGCCCGCGCTGAGGAAGGCATGCGCCTTGTACAGCGAATGCGCCACGATGTGCAGCAGCGCCAGCGGGAACAGCGCCAGACCGCACTGCATGACCATAAAGCCCATCTGCGCAATCGTGGACCACGCCAGCGAGGTCTTGACCGCGGCCTGCGTCAGCATCACCAGCCCGCCGAACAGCGCCGTGAAACCGCCCAGCATCACCAGCAGCGCCATCACCCCCGGCGCGGCCAGCATCACATCGGCGAACCGGATCAGCAGGAAGCCGCCCGCATTGATGACGCCCGCATGCAGCAGCGCCGACACCGGGGTGGGGGCCTCCATCACCTCGGTCAGCCAGCCGTGGGCCGGAAACTGCGCCGAGGCCAGCACTGCCGCCAGGGCGATCAGCATTGCGGCGGCAATCGTCGCCGGGCCCGCCTGCGCGGCGGCCAGGATGGCGGAGATATCGGTTGTGCCATAGCTCAGCACCAGCAGCAGCACCGCCCCTGCCAGCGCCAGCTCGCTTGCCCGGGCCACAACGGCCTTCTTGCGCGCGGCGCGCCGGGCGGTGGTGCGCTCCGGGTAGAACAGGAGCAGCCGGTTCAGCAGCAGGCTGGTTGCCACCCAGGCTGCCAAAAGCTGGATGAGGTTGCCCGACATCACCAGCAGCAGAACCGCGGCCAGGGTCGCTGACATCCAGCCCGCAAAGGCGCCCTGGCGCGCTTCGCCGTCCATGTAGGTGGCCGCGTAGCGCATGACGATCCAGCCGATAAAGCTCACCAGCACCAGCATGGTGGCGCTGACCGCATCCAGCCGCACCGAGATCCCAACGCCCCACAGGCCGATCAGCGCGGAGGTTCCCGGGCCGTGAAGCAGCAGCAGGACGGCCGAGGCGGCCGCGGCCGCAAAGGCGGCAAGCGCGGCCCACTCGGCCGCCTTGGGCAGCAGGCCAGGGCGGCGGCCGGGTGTCCGGCGCGCAAAGGCTGCGGCGGCGAGCAGGATGAGCGGGCTTAGAAGTGGCAGAAACAGGTGACTCATGGTTTAAATTCCTCGGTCTCAGCAGGCGGAATCGCGCTTGATACCGAGATAGGGCAGGTTTCTAGATATAAAAAATTCATTGTTTACTAGGTTTGGTTCTAATAAATAGAACGGTATGCCGCTGAACTATCACCACCTCCGCTATTTCTGGGCGGTTGCGCATGACGGGAACCTGACCCGGACGGCGCAGCAGCTGAACCTGTCGCAATCTGCCCTGTCCGTGCAGATCAAGCAGCTGGAAGAGCGGCTGGGCCATGCGCTGTTTGAGCGCCGCGGGCGGCAATTGCATCTGACCGAGGCGGGCCGGATCGCCTTGGACCACGCCGATGCGATTTTCGCCGCCGGGCAGGAGCTGGTCGCCACCTTGCAGGAGACAGGCCGCAGCCGTCAGGCGCTGCGCGTGGGGGCGCTGGCCACCTTGTCCCGCAATTTCCAGATCGGGTTCCTGCGCCCGATCCTGGCGCGGAACGATGTTGAGGTGATCCTGCGCTCCGGCAGCCCGGCGGAGCTGCTGGAGGGGCTGGGCACGCTCAATCTGGATTTGGTGCTGATGAACCGGGAGCCGCCGGACGACAGCCTGGCGCCTTATGAAACCCATCAGATTGCCGAACAGGCCGTCAGCATCGTCGGCTCCCCGGAACGGTTCGATCCGGACCGTCCCATCCGCGAGCTGCTGGGCGCGCATCCGTTCATCCTGCCCACCACCGACAACACCCTGCGCACCGCCTTCGATGCCATGGCCAGCCGGCTGTCGGTGCGCCCGCAGGTGGCCGCAGAGGTGGATGATATGGCGATGATGCGCCTGCTGGCGCGGGAAAACATCGGTCTGGCCCTGGTGGCGCCGATCGTGGTGCAGGATGAATTGTCGTCGGGGCGGCTGGTGGAAGCCAGGGAGCACCCGCGGATCAGAGAGACGTTTTACGCCATCACCCTGCGGCGCCGGTTTCCCAACCCGGTTGTGCAGGAGCTGCTGGCAAGCAGTTATGATCCGGCGCCGCTGACCTGAGCATCTGGCCGCTCAGGGCCGCTGCCAGGGCCGCTGCGTGGATTCGTCACGTTTGAAAAAAGGCTTCACTCTGGCACTTCCCTGCCGGATGCGGGCACGTGGGGCAACTTGACACTCACCGCCATATTGCCAAGCCGGATCTTTTCGTATACCGCGGCATACAAACCGCGCTCCCGGGTTCGCAGGCTGCTGCCGAGGCCCGGGATGCACGCCCTTCTAACGCTTACTCGCCGGGACAGCCATGAGCCTTTACACAGATTACCTGAATGAGATCGAAACCCGCAAAGAGCAGGGTCTGAACCCCAAGCCCATCGACGATGGCGCGCTGGTTGAAGAGCTGATCGCGCAGATCAGGGACACCGGGAACGCGCACCGCGACGACTCCCTGAACTATCTGATCTACAACACTCTTCCCGGCACCACGAGCGCGGCGGGCGTCAAGGCGAAGTTCCTGAAAGAGATCATCCTGGGCCAGGCCGAGGTTCCGGAAATCTCCACCGGTTTCGCGTTCGAGCTGCTGTCCCACATGAAAGGCGGCCCGTCGGTGGAGGTGCTGCTGGACCTGGCGCTTGGCGAGGATGCCGCGGTGGCGGGGCAGGCGGCCGAGGTGCTGAAGACGCAGGTCTTCCTGTATGAGGCGGACACCGATCGCCTGAAGCAGGCCTATGCAGCCGGCAGCGGCATCGCCAAGGACATTCTGGAAAGCTATGCAAAGGCAGAGTTTTTCACCAAGCTGCCGGATATCGAAGACAAGATCGAAGTCGTCACATATGTCGCTGCCGAGGGTGATATCTCCACCGATCTGCTGTCGCCGGGCAACCAGGCGCACAGCCGCTCGGACCGCGAGCTGCACGGCAAATGCCTGATCTCCGAAAAGGCGCAGCAGGAAATCGAGGCGCTGAAACTGCAGCACCCGGGCAAGCGCGTGATGCTGGTCGCCGAAAAGGGCACGATGGGGGTCGGATCCTCCCGCATGTCCGGCGTGAACAACGTCGCCCTGTGGACCGGCAAGCAGGCCAGCCCCTATGTGCCGTTCGTGAACATCGCGCCGGTTGTTGCGGGCACCAATGGCATCTCCCCCATCTTCCTGACCACCGTGGGCGTGACTGGCGGCATCGGGCTGGACCTGAAGAACTGGGTCAAGAAAACGGACACCGATGGCAACCCGATCCTGAACAACGACGGCAACCCGATCCTGGAGCAGAAATACTCTGTCGAAACGGGCACCGTGCTTGCCATCGACACCAAGTCTAAAAAGCTCTGCAGTGCTGAAACCGGCGAAGAGCTGGCGGATGTCTCCTCTGCCTTCACGCCGCAAAAGGTCGAATTCATGAAGGCCGGCGGCTCCTATGCCATCGTGTTCGGCAAAAAGCTGCAGACCTTTGCAGCCGAGACCCTGGGCGTCGAGCCGGTGACGGTCTTTGCGCCCTCCAAAGTGGTGTCGCATGAGGGCCAGGGCCTGACCGCGGTGGAGAAGATCTTTAACAAGAACGCCGTCGGCGTGGCCGGGGACACGGTGCTGCACGCGGGCTCGGATGCGCGCGTCAAGGTGAACATCGTCGGCTCGCAGGACACCACCGGCCTGATGACCGCGCAAGAGCTGGAATCGATGGCCGCGACCGTCATTTCGCCGACGGTGGACGGCGCCTATCAGTCCGGCTGCCACACCGCCTCGGTCTGGGATCTGAAGGCCCAGGCCAACATTCCCAAGCTCATGACATTCATGAACAAGTTCGGCCTGATCACGGCGCGGGACCCGAAGGGCGTCTACCATTCGATGACCGACGTGATCCACAAGGTGCTGAACGACCTCACCGTGGATGACTGGGACATCACCATCGGCGGCGACAGCCACACCCGGATGTCCAAGGGCGTGGCCTTTGGGGCCGACTCCGGCACCGTGGCGCTGGCGCTGGCAACCGGGGAGGCCACCATGCCGATCCCCGAGTCCGTCAAAGTGACGTTCAAGGGCCGCATGAAGGACCACATGGACTTCCGCGACGTGGTGCATGCCACCCAGGCGCAGATGCTGCAGCAGCATGGCGACAACGTCTTCCAGGGCCGCGTGATCGAAGTGCACATCGGCACCCTCTTGGCCGACCAGGCGTTCACCTTCACCGATTGGACCGCGGAGATGAAGGCGAAGGCCTCGATCTGCATCTCCAACGACGAGACGCTGATCGGTTCGCTGGAATTGGCAAAGTCGCGCATCCAGGTGATGATCGACAAGGGCATGGACAATGAGGCGGCCACCCTGCAGGGGCTGATCGACAAGGCCGACAAGCGCATCGCCGAAATCAAGTCCGGCGAAAACCCGGCCCTGGCGCCGGATGATACCGCCAAGTACTTCGCCGAAGTCGTCGTTGACCTCGACGCGATTGACGAGCCGATGATTGCGGACCCCGATGTGAACAACGCGGATGTGTCCAAGCGCTACACCCACGACACCATCCGCCCCGTGTCCTATTACGGCGGCGAAAAGAAGGTCGACCTGGGCTTTGTCGGTTCCTGCATGGTGCATAAGGGCGACATGAAAATCGTCGCGCAGATGCTGAAGAACCTGGAGAAAAAATCCGGCAAGGTCGCGTTCAACGCGCCCCTGGTTGTTGCGGCGCCGACCTACAACATCATCGACGAGCTGAAGGAAGAGGGCGACTGGGAAATCCTGCAGCGCTACTCGGGCTTTGAATTCGATGACCTGATGCCGAAAAGCGAGGCGCGCACCGAATACGAGAACATCCTGTATCTGGAGCGTCCGGGCTGCAACCTCTGCATGGGCAACCAGGAGAAGGCCGCCAAGGGCGACACGGTTCTGGCCACCTCCACGCGCCTGTTCCAGGGCCGCGTTGTGGAAGACTCGGCAGACAAGAAGGGCGAGTCGCTGCTGGCCTCGACCCCGGTTGTTGTCCTGTCGGCGATCCTGGGCAGAACCCCCAGCATGGACGAGTACAAGTCCGCGGTGGAGGGGATTGACCTGACCAAATTCGCGCCGCCGCTGGAAAAACCCGCTGGGGCGCGGTCGGTTCATTTCTGACGCCAGCTGATGCGTCCCGCCGCCGTGCCGCCCCTGCGGGCAAGGGCGCATGGCGGCTGCAAATCCTGGTGCCGCCGGGCAGGTGCAAAGCCTTGCCCGGCGGCCCGTCAGACCTGGAACCGCCCGGCTGCGGCCTCCGCCCGGGACGGCTGCCAGCGCCCGTAATTCTGATTATGTTATTTCATTCCTGAAGAACCGCAGGCGCGGCCGTTTTGGGCTACGGCAGGTGCCCGGCCTCCCAGCGGCACCGGCCATAGCGTATGGCAGGCGCATAAGCAGCCGATATCGTTCACTTTATTACCACATGCGGCGCTGGCTCCTGCCAGCCGGCCCTCACGCCGGGGTGTCAAAAAGTAATACACGCTAAACGGTAATTGCTTTTTCACACTCTTCTTATAGGGTGTTAAGGGTCCAACGAGGTACAGCTCATGAACCTTTCTCTCTCCCGATTCTTTGAAAGCACCCCGGCGACCAATCTCGACACCTGCGACCGTGAGCCGGTTCACATGATCGGTATGATCCAGAAGGGCACCGGCCTGCTGGTGCTGGATCCTGCCGATGGCCGCATCGTCGGCGTGTCGGAGAACCTGCATGAAATCCTGGGCAAGCCAGCTGACGCGTTGCTTGGCGCGGGTATCGGGGTTCTGTCGGAGGATATTGCCGAGCAGCTGGCCGAACTGGCGGACAGCCCGCATATTTCTCACGAAATCCTCGACGCGCAGTTCGAGGCGGACGGCGCAATTTACGATGTCGTCACCCACGCCCACGCGGGCCGCCGGTTTGTCGAATTCATCCGCAACGAAGCGCCGTCGGCGTCCCTGGTGCGCAAACGGATGCGGCGCTGCGGGTCGGCCTGTTCGCAGATCATGGGCGCGTTGACCTTCGAGGAGGCGATGCAGGTCGCCGCCAATGCGGTGCGCGATCTGACGGGCATGTCCCGGGTCAAGATCTACCGGTTCCTGCCCGACTGGTCAGGCGCGACAATTGCTGAATCGCGGGACGACCGGATGGTGCCGATGCTGGGAATGCATTTCCCCGATACCGATATCCCCAAGCAGGTCCGGGAACTGATGATCATTGTGCCCTACCGCTTCGTGGGGTCGGTGCAGGACGAAAACGTGCCGATCCGCGCGCTGGCCGGTCAGGCTGGCGAGCTGGATATGACATGGTCGATGGGGCGCGCGGTCTCCGTGATGCACACCGCCTATCTGCGCAACATCGGGGCGTCCTCGTCGTTTTCCTGCAGCCTGATGGACAAGGGAAAGCTGTGGGGCCTGATTGCCTGCCACCACGTCGAGGAAGCGATTGTGCCCTCGGACAGCTGGGCGCTGGCGCAGGAAATCGGCACCGCGCTGATGCTGCGCTACGATCAGGCGCAACGCACGGAAACCGCGGACATGATCTCGCATCTGCGGCGGATCGAGAGCAACTTTGCGGCCGAACTGCGCCAGACCGGCGACGTCGAGGACGTGATCAAAACGCTTGTCCCGGTGCTGCAGAAATTCCTGCGCGCCGACGGGTTCGCCTTTCAGTACGGGCTTAACCTTCACACATCGGGTGAAACGCCGCCGCCGGAGTTCATCCGCGATCTGATCCGGTGGACCAAGGACAACCTGACCGGCGAAGATCAGTTTCAGACGATCTCGCTGCAGTCCATCTATCCGGACTCGGTGCCCTATAAGGACGTCGCCTGCGGGGTGCTGGTGCAGCCGATTGTCGTGCACCGGGTCTGCCAGCTGATATGGTTCCGCGGGCCGATCACGCAAAAGGTGGCCTGGGCCGGGCGCCCGGATGCCAAGATGGTGGCAGACGAAAAGACGGGTGTCACCCTGGGGCCGCGGACGTCGTTCGACAAATGGGTCAATGAACACAACGACCAAAGCCTGCCCTGGGAGGAGGCTGAGCTGCAGGCCGCGCGCGAGATCTTCCAGGAGTTTCTGGACATTATCTCCTCGCAGCTTCTGCTGAAGGAGGAGAATTCCTCGCTGCGCCGCTTTGCGCATATGGCGGCGCATGACCTGAAGGCGCCGCTGCGGGGCATTAGCTCGGCGCTGCAGTGGATGGAAGAGGATGAGGCCGACCCCGCAAGCGTCGAAGAGCACCGCCACCTGGCGGCGCAGCAGGCGAAGAAGCTGCAGCGCCTGACCGAAAGCCTGCTGGAACTGGCCGTCCTGCAGGAGCAGAAGGCGAAGATGGAGAATGCCGACCTTGGCCAGCTGGCGCAGCAGGCGGTTGAGCTGCTGGGGCATGACATCGCGGCGGCCGGCGCCGACGTGCAGATAGGCGGCCTGCCGTCCTGCGTCGCGGCGCCTGACCTGCTGATCCGGGTGTTCCTGAACCTGATCGGAAACGCGCTCAAATACGGCCGCTCTGCGGACCGGGCGCTTCGGATTGCGGTCACCTCCGAGGAGGACGGCAGCTGGCACCGCATCGTGATCGAGGACAACGGCCCCGGCATCCCGCCGCAATTTGCGGAGCAGATTTTCGAGCCGTCGCAGCGGCTGGTGACAGATGACAAGGCCGAAGGAAGCGGGTTCGGCCTGTCGATCTGCGCCGAGATCGCCAAGCTGCACTATGGCCGCATCTTTGCCGACAAGACGTTTGAAGCCGGCGCACGGTTTGTTCTGGAACTGCCGAAAGCCCAGCCGCAATGACGCGCCCGCAGGACGCCGCCCGGCGGCCCGCACGCCTGTGGCTGCGCGAGGCCACGCACCGGCTGCATCTGGACCTGCATGAGCATCCGCTTTACCGGCGCCTGACGGAGCCGGACCTGACCTATCAGGAACTGAGGGCAACCGCGGCAGTGACATATGCCGCGGCCTCGGCGGTGGAGGCGGACCGTGCCAGGCGGCAACTCTGGCCGGAAATTTCCTTGTCGGACCACCTGACGGCGCTGGAACGCGATCTGGGCGAGGAGCCGTGCCCGGCGCCGCAGCCCGGGCAGGCGTATCTGAACTCAGACGCGGGCCTTCTTGGCGCGCTCTACGTCATCCACGGGTCCGCCTTCGGGGCTGCCTCGCTTGCCAAGACGATCTGGCGCGCCGTGCCTTCTGCCCCCCGGTCCTTTGTCGTGCCGCGCGACACCGGGGCCTGGCGGTCCCTGTGCCAGCTGCTGGATGCGGTCCCGGAGGCCGATCTGGCGGAGCTTGCCGAGGGCGCACAGGAAGTGTTCCGCACTTACAAACGGCTGGCCGACCTGCAATTGGCGGGGCTGCAGGCCTCCCTCCCCCCCGATGCCGCCAGGAGTATTCCGCCCGCGCGCGGTTCCGCCTGGCAAGCAGCCTCCCGCTAAGGGCCCGCTCCGGCGGGCCGGGCAAGGCGGCCCTCAGGATCAGGCGCTGAGCCGCTGCGGGACAGCGTGGAGGGGTGCAGGGCCCCTGCCGCCCAGATCGAAGCTGCCGACGATTTCTGTCAGGCTGTGCGATTCATTCTGCAACAGCTGGCTGGCCGCCGCAGCTTCCTCCGACATGGCCGCGTTCTGCTGGGTCATGCTGTCGAGCTGGTGCATGGCGCCATCAATCTTCTCCAGCCCGCGGGACTGGGCGCGCACACCGTCAGCAATGTCGGTGACCAGGCCGGACACAGCCGACACCTGCTCAATGATGCTGGTCAGCGCATCCCCGGCGCGGCCGACCATCGAGACCCCGTTGGCCACGTGTTCTTCGCTGGCGCTGGTCAGGCCCTTGATCTGCCCGGCCGCATTGGAGGCCCGCTGCGCCAGGGCGCGCACTTCTGAGGCAACCACGGCAAAGCCAGCGCCTGCGGGGCCGGCCCGTGCGGCCTCTACCCCAGCGTTCAGCGCCAGCAGGTTGGTCTGAAAGGCGATGTCGTCGATCATATTGATAATCTTGGAAATTTCCGACGAGGCTTCCTGAATCTGGTCCATCGCCTCCACCGCGGAGGTCACAACCCCGGTGCTTTGCTCCGCTTCGCTGCGGGCGCCGCGCATGGTCTCGTCCATCTTGCCCGCCTGCTCCGCGGTGGAGCGGATGCCGTCCGTCAGCTCGCGGATGGCGCCTGCGGTTTCTTCCAGCGTCGCCGCCTGGCTTTCGGTCCGGTGCGCCATTTCGGTGGCGGCGCTGCGCTGCTCCTCCGAGAAGCGCCCGACATTCTCTGCGGCGCCGACGACCTGGGCCATCGAACTGCGCAGTTTCTCAAGGCTGCGGTTGAAATTCTCCCGCAGCGCTTCGTACTGGCCTGCAAACGGGGCCTGGATGTCGCAGGCCAGGTTGCCGCGCTGCAGTTCAGAAAGCGCCGCGCTCATGCTGTCGACCACCGCCGCGGTATGGCGCGCCGCCTCCACCTCCCGCGCTGCAGCCGCGTCGGCGTCCTTCAGCTTGCCGCGGAAACTGTCGAGGCTTCGGGCCAGGTCGCCCAGTTCGTCGCCGCGGTCGCGGCCGTCGATTGCGGTACCGTAGTTGCTGTCCGCCAGCGCATTGGTGGCTTCGCGCAGGGCGTGGATCGGCCGGGTGACGCTACGCGCCGCCAGCCAGGACACGCCGACCGCCGCCAGCAGCGCCGCGCCGATTAGGGCGGCTGCGGTCAGACGGATCCGCTCAACCACGGCAAACGCGGTATGTTCATCCGTTTCCAGCACCAGGGACCAGTCAAATCCCGGCAGGTCCAGCGGCATCACCAGGGCAATGGCCCGTTCGCCGAGCGAGGAGGCCACAGCCTCGAACTGGCCGGCCTCGCGGGCCTTGGCGGCCAGGATCTGCGGTGTGTCCGGCAGGGCCGTGAGCACCGGGAACAGCCCTTCAGCCGACGACGGGCTGCGGGCCAGGCCATCGCTGCTGACCACAAAAATGTTCTGATGGGTGCCGCCCGACAGGTTGCTGGTCAGCGCGCTGACGACGCCCGCTGTGCCCAGCCGCACCGCGATCACCCCGGCCACCTCCTGGCGTTTGGAGAACACCGGGGCGGCCATGAAGGCGGCGACGCCATCGGCGCTGTGGCTGTAGGCGGCAAAATCCGCGGCCACCACGGTGCCGGCCTCGGCCTGCAGGGCGGCCTGAAATACCTGCGCCAGCCCGCCGCTGGAACCGGGCTGAATATCGGTCAGGAAATCGCCCTGCTTTTTCACGGAATACACCACCTGCCCCTTGGCGCTGATAAGGTAGAGGTCCTGATAGCCGTTCAGGTGCAGGCTTTGCAGAAAGGTGGGGTGATAGGTGACATGCGACTGGTTGTAATAGCTGCCGTCGCCTGCGTCGGTCAGCTCCTCCCGCTGGTCGGCGGGATGCGGATTTGCGTCTGCATAGGTCTGTTTCAGATAGGCGACGGGGTCGGCTTCCTCGACCATGCCGATCACCCGCTCGAAATTGCCGATCGCCCGGAACACCGCCGGCTGGCCCGCCAGGCTTGATACATCGGAGCGCGCCGCCTTGATCAGGAACTCCAGCGCCTGGGCGCCTGACTTGGCTTCGATTTTCTGCGCGGCAAAGGCGTTGTCCCGGATGCTGCGTTCCGCCATCGAATAGACCAGCAGCGACACGGTGACGAGAAACGCGCCTGTCAGCGCCACCATAATCATCGGCAGTTTCAGTTTCAGCGGCAGTTTCGTGGTCCGGGGCATTGGCGAAAATCTCCTGCAATCGGCGGCACGCCCCGGTTTGCGAGGGGCGCATACAGAAGTGTTAATCGGCAAAGTCCTGAAAAAGTGTGTACCGCAAGGGCACCGCAAATGAAGTTTTCCGGAATTCATGGAATTTTATGCCGCAAATTTGAAGTGCGGCAAAACGCGCAGAAAAGCAGAGGATCCGCTTTGTTATTACCAGCATTCCGCCTGTATCTTTTCTGAACGACCGGTTTTCTGTGACGCAAACCGGCCAGTCCTGTCATATTCAGATTTGATGATCTTGCAGGCGCGGCCCTGCGCCGGCGGGCGCGGCGGGCGGTTTGCCGGGGGCGGATAGAACCGGGTCCGGTGCAAGCCTGCCTGCCGTTTCGGGTTTAAAAATCCTGCCAGAGATTACGGGCGGCCGCTGCTGCCGCCGCGGGAGCCGGGCTGGCCTCGATCTGCCAGGTGTCCTCCCCATGCGCCGTTGGCGGCGGCGGGGCTGCCGGTGCCGCGGCAGGGGCCGCCTGGCCGTCTGCGGCCTGGAAGCCCGCCACCAGTTCTGCCAGCTTGGCGGCATCGGAGTTCAGCATGTGGCCGGCCGCGGTGGCCTGTTCCACCATCGCGGCATTCTGCTGGGTCACCTGATCAAGCTGGGTGACGCCGGCGTTGATCTCACTCAGCCCGGTCGATTGTTCCGCCGCGCCCTGGGCAATGCCGGAGACCAGCTGGGAAATCTGGGTCACCCGCTCGACAATGCTTTGCAGCGCGCCGCCGGCCTTGCCGACCAGATCGACCCCCTGCTGCACATGGCTGGAGCTGTCGCCGATCAATGTCTTGATCTCAGTGGCGGCATCGGCAGAGCGCTGTGCCAGCGCCCGCACTTCGGCGGCGACCACGGCAAAGCCCTTGCCCGCCTCGCCTGCGCGCGCCGCCTCGACGCCAGCGTTGAGCGCCAGCAGGCTGGTCTGAAAGGCGATGTCGTCGATCACGCCGAGGATCTTGGAAATCCGGTTTGAGCTCTGTTCGATTTCTGCCATTGCGGCCACGGCGTCCTGCACAACCTCGTGGTTGCCCTCGGCTTCGGTGCGGGCCTCTTCCATCGTGGCCTCGACACTGCGGGCGCCTTCGGCGGCGGATTTGACCGATGCCGTCAGCTGATCCAGCGCCGCGGCGGTCTGCTCCAGCGTCGCAGCCTGGCTTTCGGTGCGGTGCGACAGGTCGTCGGAGGCCTGGCTGATTTCAGCGGCGCCGCTGCGGATGCTTCTGGACGCTTCGACAACCTGGGCCACGGTGGAGCTCAGCGTGCTGGCGGTCAGGTTGAAGTCCTTGCGCAGCCCGTCATGCTCTGCCGGGAAGGAGTCCGTGATCTGATAGCTGAAATCCCCCCTGGACAGGCGGGACAGCCCGGTGCGCAGGGCATCGACCACTTCCTGCTGCTGCGCCTGCTGCACCTGCGCCCCGTTGCGGTCCTCTTGTGCAGAGCGGGCGGCCTTCAGGCTCTCTTGCATCTCCGCGATGGCGCGCCCGATGGCGCCGATCTCGTCCTTGCGGCCTGTCTGCCCGATGTCCCGGTCCAGATCGCCCGCGTTGACGGCTTGGAGGCCCGCGCCGATCTGCCGGAGAGAAAGGATGGCCGAGCGCGCCGCAACGGCGAGCGCAGCCAGCAGGACCGCGCCTGCGAGTGTCAGAGCGGCGAGGATCTGATGCGCAAGGTCTGCAGAGGCCGTCAGCGGGCCGGTGATGGTCTGCCGGAGTTCGATAACAACGGGCGCACTGCCACCCTCTGCCGCGATCCGGCCGGCCGCCGCGGCCCGCACCAAGGTTTTCCCGTCCCGCGCCTCGGTGCGGACGTAGGAACCGCCGTGATTGCTGCTCAGGTAATCCCGGGCTGCCTGCATGAACTCATCCGTGTTCGGGCCGGAACTGGCGCTGTAGACGAACAAGGCGCCCGGATCGCCGCCGGTTACGGCGCCTGAGGCGATTGCGCCCCCGCTGCCAATACGGGGGCTATTTTCCAAAAGCGGTTTGATCTGGTCGAGCGCTTGGACCGCAGCCGTTGATGCGGCCGCAACAGCGTTGCGTTCGACCGCCCGCGGAATAACCAGCCAGCCGGCCGCGAGGCACAGCGTCAGAACCGCAGCGACCGGGATGGTCAGCCTGAACAGGAGGGACTTGGAACCGGTACCCATAAAACACTCCGCAACAACCGCTAACCACTGTTTGCGCCGCACAGGACCGGCACCCGGCCCGCGCCGGAAAGCCGGGCACCTGCCCGTTGACGGGACAAGTGTTCCGCGGATGCCCTAAGGATCCGGTAACAAAGACCGGACCGGGGTGCCGGATCGCGTTAAAAGAGCGAAAAATCCGCCCGCACAAGCAAAAGCTTACGTCAATTGGGTGCCCGGCCGCCTCTTGCGTCGGCTCCGGCAGACGGCGCGGCGGGGCACAGTTGCGGGGAAATTGACGAAACAGGTTGTCAAATCCGCCGCGCCGGACAAAAACTCGGCCATGGATGACAAAGACCACGACATTCTGCGGCTGATCCAGTCCAACGCGCAGCTGACCGCTGAGGCCATCAGCCATGAGGTTGGCCTGTCCGCGCCCGCGGTGCAGAAACGGCTGAAGAAGCTGCGCGACACCGGGGTGATCGAAAGGGAAATCGCCATCCTCTCCCCGGCGCGGCTGGGACGGGAGATGACCGTGATCGTGCAGGTGGTGCTGGAGCGGGAAAGCCGGATGCACCTGGATGCCTTCAAACGCAAGATGCGCAAGGCGCCGCAGGTGCAGCAGTGCTATTACACCACCGGCGAAGCGGACTTTATCCTGATGGTCATCGTCAGGGACATCAAGGAATACGAGGCCTTCACGCAGGAGTATTTCTTTGATGAATCCAATGTCAGCCGCTTCACCTCTTCGGTGGTGATGGACCGGGTCAAGGTCTCGCTGGACATCATCTGACCCGGCGCCTTTGCGTCAGCTGCCGGGGGCCGGGGCTGCGTGGGCTGCAACCAAAGTGCCGAGGAACAGCTTGGTGATCCGGGTCATCGCCGGGCGCTTGCGGGTAACGGCGGCGAACTGGCTGCGGTAGAAGATTTGCTCCGGCAGCACCTTGCGCATCATGCCGGCACGGACAAATTCATCTGCCAGATGGTCGGGCAGAAACCCCAGGTAGCTGCCAGACATGACGAGGATCGCCAGCGCCTGTTCGTTCTGCACCTTGGCGGCGCGGCGGAACCCGAGGGTCTGGCCGACATGCAGGTTGGGGGAGTTCACCCGGATGCCGGCGTAATTCGCCGCCTGCACATCCGCAAGGCTGAGGCTGGCGTGGTCGCAATCCATGAACGGATGGCCCTTGCCGCAGTACAGGAACATGTTTTCGCCATAGAGCGGCGCGTAGTCCAGGCTGGGGGACGGGCGGTGCAGCGCCAGGATGCCGACATCGATCCCGCCGCCGATCACATTGGTTTCAATCACGTTGGGCGGCTCCAGCGACAGGTCGATCTCAACTGCGGGCGCGGTCTTGTTGAAGGCGCGGATGGCACCGGAGACATAGGCCTCCGGGTTGGAGGCGCATTGATCGAACAGCGCGATGCGCAGGGTGCCGGCCAGCTGCTGCTTGATTTCGTTCACTTCGGCCCGGAAACCGGAGACCGAGGCCAGCAGACCCTCCGCCGACTTCAGAACCTTGCTGCCTTCATCGGTCAGCGAAAACCCGGCCGGGCCGCGGTTGCACAGTTTCAGATCCAGCCGCAGCTCCAGATCCGCGATGTATTTTGAAATTGTGGATTTGCCGATGTTCAGTTCGGTTTCCGCCGCCGCCAGACCGCCGCTTTCGGCCACCGCCTTGAACACCCTCAGCAATTTGAGATCGGCATCGGCAACATGTTTGAGGTGGGATTTGCGGCTCATCCGGTTGTTCGTGATTTGTGAAACTTTGCGCTCAAAAGTTTACATCCAAGAAACAAAGAACGCAATGTAGCGTCCTGCGGACCAAGGACGGATCGGACTGGCAGCACCGCAGTGGAGGGCGGGCCAGCGCGCGCCTTGCGACCCAGGATGACAATACGGGAGGAAGCCATGTCATTTCTCAAGAAGGTCTGCACGCTGACCGCAGCCGTTTCTGCCGCCGCGATGCTGACCGCCGGTGCGGTATCCGCCAAGAATTTCAAGATCGCCGTGGGCGACGGTGCCGGCAGCTCGCAGGAAGGCACCGGCAAGTTTTTCATCGAGGCGCTGGAGGAGAAGTCCGGCGGCAAACATACCGCGACGATGTTCCTGAATGGCCAGCTGGGGTCTGAGCAGGACACTGTGAACGAGGCCGCCATCGGCACCCTGGACATGTCGCTGCTGGCAATCAACAACGTCACCCCGTTTTCGCCCACCGTGGGCGTGTTCACCCTGCCCTATGTGATCCTGTCGCTGGAGGATGCGGAAAAGCTGACCCAAGGCCCGATCGGGCAGGAGCTGACCGAAAACACCATCCGCGATGCCGGCGTGCGCATCCTGGCCTGGACCTACACCGGCTTCCGCCGTCTGACCAACTCCAAGAAACCGGTCACCACGGTGGCGGATCTGCAGGATCTGGTCATCCGCGTTCCCAAGAACGAAATCATGATCGCAACCTACAAGGCCTGGGGCATCAACCCGACCCCGATGGCCTGGTCCGAGACCTTTACCGGCCTGCAGACCAAGGTGGTGGACGGCCAGGACAACCCCTACACCACCATCAACTCGATGAAGTTCTACGAGGTGCAGGAATATGTGACCAACCTGCGCTACATCTTCTCGATCGAGCCGCTGATCGTGTCCGAGGCGGTGTTCCGGGATCTGCCCGAAGAGGACCAGCAGATCCTGATCGAAGCGGGCAAGGAGGCCACCGTGAAATCGGCCCAGTACCTGCGTGATATCGAGGCCCAGATCAAGGATGAGCTGGTCGCCAAGGGCATGCAGATCGACGATCCGGCAAATGATGAGGCCGAGTTTATCAAACTTGCGACCGAAGCGGTCTGGCCCAAGTTTTACGACTCCATCGGCGGTGTCGAGAAGCTGAACACCGTGCTGACCACCATCGGCCGCGAGCCTGTCCAGTAAACCTCTGGCCTGACGGAACCACACAACGGAGCAGCGCTGCCGGCGCTGCTCCGCTCAGGGGAGGAGTGCATCATGGTCTGGAAATTCCTGGACAACATCGAAAGCTATATCTGCCGCCTGCTGCTGTCCGGCTTTGTCATTCTGCTGTTTGTGCAGATTGTCTCGCGCGAGGTGTTCGGCCATTCGTTTTCCTGGATCGAGGAACTGTCGGTCTACATGTTCGTCTGGTTCGTCTATTTCGGCGCCTCTTATGCAGCGCTGAAGGGCGCGCACAACCGCGTCACCTTCCAGTTCAAATTCCTGCCTGCGGGCGCGATCAAGTATATCGAGGCCTTTGCCGACCTCTTCTGGCTGTTCTTCAACTGCTATTTCCTGTGGCTGGCCACCGATTTCGTCTTCAACAAGATGAACAAGTTCTGGAAGTCGCAGACCTTGGGCATCGAGATGAAGTACATCTACATGGTGCTGCCCATCGCCTTTGCCCTGATGACGATCCGCATTCTGCAGGTGAATTACCGCAAGCTGATCCGCGGCGAAGATATCCACGATCCCGACCAGATCGACCTTGACGAGATCAAGGCAGCTGCTGGCGCGGACCGCCGCACGTAACCGGGAAGGACAGGACTTATGGAAACCGAAATCGTCACGATCCTGTTCGGATCCTTTCTGCTGCTGCTGCTTCTGGGGGCGCCGATCACCGTCGCACTGGGGGTGTCGTCGCTGATCTCGTTCCTCTACCTGGACGAAAACCCGATCAAATTCGTACAGATCGCCTTTACCTCTGTCGGGTCATTTCCGCTGATGGCGCTGCCCGCCTTCATTCTGGCCGGCGCGCTGATGGAGGCCGCCGGGATTTCCAAGCGCCTGATCAACGTGGCCGAAAGCCTGGCCGGGCCGTTCACCGGCGGTATTTCCGCCGCCACGGTGATGGCCTGCCTGTTCTTCGGCGCGATCTCCGGCTCCGGCCCGGCCACCACTGCGGCTGTGGGCATGCTGATGATCCCGGCGATGATCAAGCGCGGCTATGAAAAGGGCTATGCTTCTGCCGTCACCGCCTCCTCCGGCGGCCTGGGCATTATCATTCCGCCGTCGATCCCGATGGTGATCTTCGGCATCGCGGCACTTGGCATGGCGCCGCCGCCGGAAGCGGTCGAGAAATTCGGCACCTTCCAGTCGGTCTCTATCTCGAAGCTGTTCATCGCCGGGTTCATGCCCGCCTTTCTGATCGCCACCAGCCTCTTGATCATGAACTTCGTGATGTCCAAGAAGCGCGGCTACAAGGGCTCTGCTGAGGGCTGGTCGGTGCGCAACGTGATGTGCGAGATGTACCGCGGGTTCTGGTCGCTGATGGCGCCTTTGGTGATCCTGGGCGGCATCTACACCGGCTTCTTCACCCCGACCGAGGCGGCCATCGTGGCGATCTTCTATACGCTCGTCATCGGCGTCTTCATCTACCGCGAGCTGACCTGGTCGTCGCTGTTCCAGTCGCTGGAGGCGACCACCTGGCTGACCGGCAGGGTGCTGCTGATCCTGTTCACCGCTACCGTGTTCGGCCGCCTGCTGGTGGAAAACCAGATCCCGGCGATGATCGCGGAATCGATGCTGAGCTTCACCCAGAACCTCTATGTCATCTGGGCGCTGATCATCTTCTTCCTGCTGTTTGTCGGCATGTTCATGGAGACGCTGGCGACGATCCTGATCCTGGTGCCGGTGATGCTGCCGGTGGCCTATTCCGTCGGCATCGACCCGATCCATTTCGGGGTGGTGATGGTCTGCACCCTTGGCATCGGCTTCCAGACGCCGCCCTTGGGGGAGAACCTGTTCATCGCCTCGGGCATCTCGAACATCTCGATCGAGACGATCTCGCTGCGGGCCCTGCCCTTTGCCGCGGTGAACACGATTGCGATTTTCATCATCGCCTTCTTCCCGGAAATCTCGCTGTGGCTGCCGCGGCTGTTTGGCTATTGACCTGAAAGGGGACCGGCATGAAACCGATGATCACCAGCATCCTGTTTGCCACCGATCTGTCGCACAACTCCACCCTGGCGCTGCGCCATGCCGCCAGCCTGGCCCATGCGACCGGGGCGGAGATCCATGTGCTGCATGTGAATGAGCCGATTTCCGAGGATGCGCGCATCACGTTCGAGATGTTCGTGCTGAACGAAGAGACCCGCAAATCTGCGGCCAAACGGCGGCGTGAGATGGTCAAGCAGATCCTGGCAGAGCGGCAGGCGCGGTTTTGGGCATCCTTTGAAGGCGACGAAGCCAAGATCCGCGATCAGGTCACCTCCGTTGAGGTGACCGACGGCCACCCGGCGGAGGTGATCCTGCGCCGCTCGGCCGAGCTGGGCTGCGACCTGATCGTGCTGGGGGCCCATGACCACGGGTTTTCCCACACGTTTCTGGGCACGGTGGCCAAGCGTGTCTTGCGCCGCTCGCAAATCCCGACGCTGGTGGTGCCTTATCATAACGGCGAAGGCGAGGATTGATCCCTCCCCGCAGGCGGCCTTCCCCTTGGCTGCCTGCAAAGACCACCCCTGCAACAGGCGTCAGCTCCTTGCAGGGGTGGTTCTGACGTCCGGGTGCAGGTTATTGTAGGGGAAGGTTCCCAGATCACAGGGAAACACGCCGGGAGCAGCCACCGGATAGACGGCGCTGGCAATCGGTTCGAAATCGGCGCGGAAATGGGCGGTGCTTTTCACGCAGATCGTGCTGTAGGCCGCCGGGTCCAGTCCGATATGGGTGAAATGCGCCAAGTCCAGGCATTGGTTGCGGAGGCTGGTCACCACCAGCGTAATGTCCGCCCCGGTCCCCATCAGCCGCAGCACCGCCGTCGGGCCAAGCGCCGCGACCCCGCCGCCGTACATCTCCCCGCTATAGCGGCAGCGGCCATCGCCAAGCGCGAGAACCTGAAACTCGGCCTCAAACGGCTGGTCGCCCGCCGCGCCCGAGCGTCCGCCAAGCGCTGCGCGAAAGAGGCCGCCCTGCCCGGCTTCATGCGCCGCCGCGGCCGCCGCCGGATCATGGAACAGCCCCATCAGCACGCCCTGTGCGCCAGCCTGTGCCAGTGCCGCCAGCAGCCCGGTGGTGTCGGACGTGCCGCCCGCGCCCGGATTGTCCTGAACATCCGCCAGCACCACCGGCTTGCCCGTGCGCGGCTGGCAGGCGATCTCTGCCGCTTGCTCCGGCGTCAGCATCGGGTGGTGCGCATGGGGTTCCAGCCTGGCAAACAGCTTGGCGATGTGATCGGCCGCCTGCGCTGCGGCCCCCGGGGTCCCCGCATAGGCCACGCAGGAGGGCCGGGTGTCCGGGTAATCCGCCGCGGTGAACCCCAGCGCGATATCCGCCAGCACGCCGGCCTGCGCCAGTGGCGGCAGCGCGGCATACAGCTCCCGCCCCGGGGTGGCACCGGTGTATTGCGCGTGCAGCGGGATCAGGCAGTCCATCTGCCGGAATGCCTTGTGCAGCCTGCCGCCTGCCAGCAGGTGCTGCAGCACCGGCACGCAGCGCCCGCCGGTTTCGGCCATGTCGAGATGCGGATAGGTGCGGTAGATCGCGATATAGTCCGCAAGCTCCACCAAAGCCGCAGAGATATTGGCGTGCAGGTCCAGGCTGACCGCGATGGGCAGCCCCGGCCCGGCCCAGGCGCGCAGCCGCCGCAGGATCTCCCCCTCGCCGTCGGGGTGGCTTTCTGTCACCATTGCGCCGTGCAGGTCGAGGAAGATGCCATCGAGCGGCCCGGCTGTGCGCAGCCCGTCCAGGATCATGCCGCATATGGTGTCAAAGGCGTGATCCGTCACATGCGCCGAAGGTTCTGCCGCGCACCACAGGACCGGGGCCAGTTCCATCCCGGCGTCCTCCGCCGCCTTGGCAAAGCCCGCGATGGGCAGGTTCATGCCGCGGGTCTCGGCGATCACCTCCGCCCCACGCAGCATGGCTGGCCAGGAATCCGCCATCTCAAACTCTGCCAGCCCGGCCTTGGTGGTGCCGAAGCAGTTGGTCTCGTGCTGAAAGCCCGCAATGGCGATCCGCGGTTTGCTTTGCCTCATGGCTGAACCTGCATCCAGACAGTCCGCCCGCGGCGGATGGTGCGGGTGACTTTGGTGGTCTCGATACGGTCCGGATCCTCCAGCGGATTGCGGTTCAGCACTGCCAGATCCGCCAGCTTGCCCGGTTCGATGGAGCCGCGGGTGCCTTCCTGAAACACCTGCCAGGCGGCGTCGATGGTCTGGGCGCGCAGGGCCGACAGGGCGCTGATCCGTTGCGCCTCACCCAGACGGCGGCCGCTGGCGGTCAGCCGGTTCACCGCGCAATGGGCCAGGTGAATGGGCCGCGTCGGCGTTACCGAGGCGTCGTTGTGGATGGTGTAGCGAACGCCATAGCGTTCAGCCGAGGCGCAGGGGGAAATCCGCTCTGCCCGCTCCGGTCCCAGAAAGGTGTCGTAATGGCGGTCGCCCCAGAAATGCACATGCGCCGGGAAGAAGCTGACGGTGATGCCGAGCTTGGCCATCTGCTGCAGTTGGCTGTCGCGCAAGGCCTGGCCGTGGATGATGGTGTGGCGGTGATCGGCGCGCGGATTTGCCTTCAGCGCGGCGGCCACCGCGTCGATGAACATCTGCGCCCCGGCGTCGCCGTTGCAATGGCAGTGGATCTGAAAGCCCAGATCATGCAGCTTTTTTACCTCTGCGCGATGCGCTGCGGCCTCCGCATAGGGCATGCCGCAGGGATGCGCCGGGTCCAGAGGTTTGTGGTAGGGCGCGCTGAGGTAGGCGGTCTGCAACTGGAACGCCCCATCGGTGAACAGTTTGCGCGGGCCAAGGGTGAAATGCGGGTTGCCGGGCCAGTCGAGCGCCTCGGGGCCGTGGCTGAGCGCCGGCTCCAGCTCTCCGATCGGCAGCAGCATCAGGTCATAGCCCGGGTCCCGGTCGGCGGGCAGCGAGGCGAAATGCTCCAGCATCTGCCGCGTGGCCCAGGCGTTCTGGGCGTAGGTGACGCCATACGCCAAGTACTCGTCGCGGCAGCTGTTGAACCCGGCCCAGAAGCGGTCGCGGCCGATCAGGAAGTCTGTATCGCCCATCTCTCCCATCGCCGAGAGACCCTCGATCAGCCCGGTCAGCGCGCCGGTCTCCGGGTCGCGGCCGAAGCGGCCGCCAAGGGGATCGGGCGTGTCGCGGTTCACACCGTGGCGTTCCAATGCCAGTGAGTTTGCCGCGCCGTTGTGGCCGGAGGCGTGGATCACCCAGACGGGATGTTCGGTCGAGACACTATCAAGCTCGATACGTGTGGGCATCCTGCCCTCGGCGATGGCGGTGTTGTCAAACAGCACGCCCATCACCCATTCCCCCGCAGGCGTCTCCGCCGCTTTGGCCCGCAACCGGTCCAGCGCGGTGGGGATGTCCGGGCAGTCGCCGCTGGGGGCAGAGGCCAGATTGACCCGGAACAGCCGGATGAAGCCGGGATCGGGGAAATGCCCGTGCGGGTCGATGAAGGCGGGGATCAGGGTCTGGCCCTGCAAATCCACCTCATCCGTGCCCGCGGGCATCTGCGCGCGCAGGTCGGCCTCCGGGCCAGCGGCGCGGATGGTTTCGCCCTCGGTCAGCACCGCCTGGGCGCAGGTATTGGCCGCGTCCATCGTCAGGACAACGCCGTTGAAATACAATGTGCTGGTCATGGTCTTTCAGATGTTGAGGGGTTTCAGCCGAGAGGGGCGAGGCAGCGCAGGCCGTGGCCGTTTTCGATCTCCCATTGCGGGGTTTGACTGCAGACCTCCTGCGCAAACGGGCAGCGCTCGCGGAACTCGCAGCCCTTGGGGCGGCGCAGCAGGCTGGGCGGCTCGCCTTTGAGCGCGATGCGTTCCAGCCGGGCGTCGGGGTCGGGTTCCGGGTTGGCCGACAAGAGGCAGCGGGTGTAGGGGTGGCGCGGGTGCTTGAAGATCGCCTCTGTCGTGCCTTCTTCGACCAGGCGGCCCAAATACATGATGCCCATCCGGTCCGCGACATGGCGCACGACGTTGAGGTTGTGGGTGATGATAACCATCGCCAGCCCCAGCCGTTCGCGCAGGTCGTTCATCAGGTTCAGCAGTTCGCCTTGCACCGACACGTCCAAACCTGCGGTGGGTTCGTCCGCGAGGATCAGCTTGGGCTCCAGCGCCAGCGCGCGGGCGACGCCCACCCGCCGCGCCTGCCCGCCCGACAACTGGTAGGGATAGCGGTCTGCGAAATGCGCAGGCAGGTTCACCATCTCCAAGAGGCGCTTGGCCTCGGCGTCCAGATCGCGGTCCTTCATGCCCTGGATGCGGTAGGGTTCGGTAATCAGGCTCCGGATCGTGAGGCGCGGCGACAGCGAGCCGACCGGGTCCTGGAACATCATCGCGATGTCCTTGCGCAAGGGGCGCATTTCCCGCTCCGAGGCGCCGCGGATTTCCCGCCCCTCGAATTTGACGGAACCCTCCTGCGCCGGCGCCAGACCGGCAATCGCGCGGATCACCGTGGTCTTGCCGGAGCCGCTCTCACCCACCAGCGCATAAGTTTCGCCCGGCTCAACGGTGAAACTGACTCCGGCCAGCACATTGACCTGGCCATAACTGGTCCTGAGGTCTTTGACGTCCAGCAGGCTCATTCTGCGGCCTCCTTGTGGTTCAGCCAGCAGGCGGCGTGGTGGCCGTTTTTCAGCTGTGTCAGCGGCGGCACCTCAGCGGCGCAGCGCGGCATCGCTTGGTTGCAGCGGTCGCGGAAGATGCAGCCGCCGGGCAGGTTGGCCAGATCCGGCACCTCGCCCGGGATGGTGGGCAGGACGCGGGCGCGTTCCTTGATGTGGCCCGGGTCGCAGTCGATCAGGCGGCGGGTGTAAGGGTGTTTGGGATCGTGGAAGATCTCGCGCACGTCGCCGCTCTCGACCACGGCGCCCGCATACATCACCACCACCCGGTCGCAAAGCTCGGCAATCACCCCCAGATGGTGCGAGATGAACAGGATGGCGCAGTTGAATTCCCGCTGCAGCTCCTGCAGGCGCTCGATGATCTGCACCTCCAGCGTCGCATCCAGCGCCGTGGTCGGTTCATCCGCAATCAGCAGGTCGGGTTCGGACATCAGCGCCATGGCGATGGCGATGCGCTGGCGCATACCGCCGGAAAACTCATGCGGGAACTGGTCGAGACGCGCCTCAGGGTCCGGGATGCCGACGGCACCCAGCATCTGCGCAGCGCGGGCGCGCTTTTCGGCCCTGGACGCCTTGGAGCGGTGCTGGATGTCCAGCATCTGCTGGCCGATAGACAGCACCGGGTTGTGGGTCTGCATCGGGTCCTGGAACACGATGGAAATATCGGCGCCGCGCAAGGCCCGCATCCTGCGCTCGGGCAGTTGCAGCAGGTCTTCGCCCTTGAAGCGCACCTCGCCCTGGCGGAACCGGGTGTTCGGCGCGGTCAGCCGCAGAATGGACGAGATCAGGGTGGACTTGCCGCAGCCCGATTCACCGACGATCCCGACAATCTCGCCCTTGCGGACGTCAAAGGAGATATCGCGTAAAGCGCGCAGGTCGCCGCGGGCGGTCTCATAGTCGACGCTGAGGCGGTCGATTTCCAGCAGGGTGTCGCTCATCGCTGTTTCCTCAGTTTCGGGTCAACCACGTCGCGCAAGGACTCGCCCAGGAAGGTGAAACCCAGCGTTGCCAGGATGATCGGCAGCCCGCCGCCCACCACCAGCCAGGGGGTCTGGCGGATTAGCGAATAGCCGTCTTTCAGCAGCGCGCCCCAGCTGGGAGTGGGCGGTTTCACCCCGAGGCCGAGGAAGGACAGCCCGGCCTCCAGCGCGATCACGGTGGGAATGTCCATCGCCGCCAGCACCGCCAGCACGCCGATGATATTAGGCAGCATGTGCACGCCCAGGATACGCGCCATGCTGGCCCCCATGGAGCGTTCGGCCAGAATGAACTCTGAATTGCGCAGGGTGAGTGTCTGGGTCCGCGCCACCCGGCCATATGTCGGGATTGAGGTTGCCATCACCACGAACACCACCGTCTGCAGGCTCGGCCCCACCAGCGCCACCACCGCAAGCGCGAACATCACGGTCGGGAAGGAGCGTATGGTGTCAAAGAGGAGCATCAGGACGTTGTCGAGCCATTTCGGCCCGTAGCCCGCGATCATGCCCAGCGTCAGGCCGATGGCCATGGCGCCGAAAACCGCGGGCAGCGCCACTTTCAGCGCCACCTGGCCGCCCATGATGACGCGCGAGAAGGTATCGCGGCCCAGCTGGTCGGTGCCCAGCAAGTACGTTGCGGACGGCTCTTGCAGGCGGTCCTTGATGTTCATCGCCACCGGATCGTAAGGAACAATCCAGACGGCAAAGACGGCACAGAAAACGATGGCGCCGACAATGATCAGACCCATCAGCCCCAGCGGGTCGCGGGCGACACCATGGATGATCTGGCCCAGTTCGGAACGGGATTTTGCCATATCTCACGCCCTCCTTAAGTGGCTGTGCGGGCGCGGGGATCGAGCCAGGCGTTGATCAGATCGGCCAGCGCGGTGGACGCCACGAACAGGCCGGTCGAGATCAGCACCGATCCCATCACGATCGGGTAGTTGCGGGTGGTGATGCTGTCGATCACCAGCTTGCCCAGGCCGGGGCGGGCAAAGACGATCTCGGCAAAGACGGCGGAGCTGAGCAGGAACCCCATGCCGACACCGATCACCGTGACCACCGGCAGGATGGCGATGCGCAGCGCATAGACCATCACCACCCGGCGCTCGCTGATGCCAAAGGCGCGGGCGGTGCGGATGTGGCTTTCGCCCATCACCTCCAGCATCGAGGCGCGCACCAGCCGGGCGATATAGCCGACCCAGCTGAGGCCGATGGCAAAAGCGGGCAATACCAGATGGTCAAGGCGGCCCCAGAAGCCTTCGCCCGCGCCGATGGCCGGGAACCACTGCAGGTGCACCGCAAAGATCAAAAGGGACAGCAGCGCGACCACAAAGGCGGGCGCAGCCACGAAACTGACAGAGATGGCGGCGGCGATGCGGTCGATCAGCGTGTTGGGATGCGCCGCGGCATAGGCGCCCAGGCCAATGCCCAGCAGCGCCGACCACAGGATCGAGGCAAAGATCAGCGCCAGCGTGTGCGGCAGCTGATCGAACACAATCGCCGTCACCGAGCGGCCCGAGAACACGTCGATCCCCAGATCGCCCCGCATCAGGTTGCCATAGAAGATCAGCAGCTGTTTCCAGATAGGCTGGTCCAGCGCCAGTTCCGCCGTCAGCCGCGCCTGCAGCTCTGGCGTGGCGCGCGGGCCCAGCATGATCTGGACCGGATCGCCGGGCACGGCGCGGATCATCAGGAACATGACGGTGACCGCCACGATCAGGATCAGCAGTGCCAGCCCGAACCGCCGGATTGCATAGAGTAACATGGCCGCATAGCTCCCTTGGTTTCGCGGTGCGGAGGAAAACGGCACGGCTGCGCCGCATATTGCAGCCGTGCCGGATCAGGCCCGGGGGGAGGACCGGGCCTGAGGGGAGGGTCAGGCCTTGCCGAAATAGCGCAGCAGCGCCAGCCCGTCGGGCCGCAGCGCCGGCACCACTCCTGCCGAATGGACCACCGGCGTCGCCTCATGGGTCAGGAAGCGGTAGGCGCCGCTTTCCTCCATCAGGTCCTGTGCGCGCCGGTACATCTCATCCCGCTTGGCCGGATCGGTCAGCTGCGCGGCCTCGGCGTGGATCTTGTCGAATTCCGGGCTGCTGAACTGTTCCCAATTCCAGTGGCCGACCTGTTCGGTGGTGAACCAGGAGGTCGCGTAGTAGGGATCCGGCGTCATCGAGTAGCGGTTCAGCACCAGCTGCAGGTCCTCATTGTCGGCACTGGCCCAGAAGGCCCCGGATTCCAGCACGTTGACTTCCACCGTGATGCCGATTTGCGCCAGCGTCGCCTGGATCACCTGCGCCGCGGTGGTGAAGGTGGTCTTGTTCAGCGTGTCGAGCTTCAGGGTGACGCTGGTTTCACCCGATTGCGCCAGCAGGTCCGCGGCTTTGGCGAAATCCGCCTGCGGCGGCACCAGCGATTGCGGACGGTGGCCCGCCAGGCCCGGCGCGATGATCCCGGTCGAGGGCTCAGCGGCGCCGAAATAGGCGGCTTCCAGAACCGAGGGCACGTCAATCGCGTGCTGGATCGCCTGGCGCAGTTTCGGGTTCTGCAGCTTGGGGTGATCCAGGTTCATGCCCAGCCAGGTGTAATACAGCGACGGGTATTCCAGCAGCGTGCCGCCGTTCGGCACTCCGTCGCGGTAACGCTGAACCGAGCCGAGCGACACGCGGGTAAAGTCCAGCTCTCCGGCTTCAAAGGCGATCTCGGCGGTATTCTCATCGTCGATCGGCAGGATCTCGATGGTGTCCCAGGCGGGGGCCTCGCCCTTCCAGTCCGGGTTGCGCTTCAGGACGGTCTTTTCCTTGGGCGACCAGCTTGCGCGCAGGTAAGGGCCGGATTCCGCCAGCGGATCGGTGGTTGCCTTGCCGCCCGCAGCCTCCCAGGCCTTTTTCGACACGATGTTGCCGGTGATATAGGGCAGCGCGATGGACCACAGCGGCGCAAACGGTTCCTTCAGCACAATGGTGCCTTCGCGCTCGCCGGTCACCTCGACATGGCTCAGCGGGCCCATGTCGGGTTTGTTGGGGCTGTCGGTGGCCTCATCCACGATCCGCTCAAAGCTGAACTTCACGTCCTCGGCGGTCATTGCACCGAAGCCGCCCGTAAAGCCAATGTCGTCGCGCAGCGCGAATTTGATGTGGGTCTCGTCGCCCTGCTCGATCATCGCGGCGGCATCCATCTGCCAGTCCCATTCGCGGCCCGGCTTGTACTGGATCAGCTTGTTGTAGATCGCGGCGTGGATCTCCTCGTCGATCACGCCCTTGGAAAACGCCGGGTCGATGCTTTGCATGTCGCCGTAGGAGCGCACCCGCAGGGTGCCGCCCTCCGCCGCCAGCGCGCGGCTGCCCAGTCCGGCCGGCAAGACGGCTGCCGCCCCCAGCGCCGTGGCCCCTTTCAGAAATCCGCGGCGCCCCAGTGCCGTCTTGGTCCATTCGATCTTCATGGTGTCCTCCCTTGGATCAGATCTTTGAAGCCCGCCGGCAGGGGGCTTCCCCGGCCGCTCTGTCTGCCGCCTGCCCGCTCCAGCCCTCCCGGTCGGCCAAGCGGTTTTCCAAACCCGTGCGGCTTGCTTTCAGAAACGCCGGTTTCGCCGGATTCAAAACTGTGCAAACATGCGCGGATTGACGCGGAATGATCTGCACCCGCGTCAGAACGCGAAGGAAACTGACCCTTGTCCGGCAATTTTTCTGAAAACCTGCGCTCACTCTGCGCCGAGCATGGCAGCATCGCGCAGATCTGCCGCGAGATCGGCCTCAACCGCCAGCAATTCAACCGCTACCTCAGCGGCAGCAGCCTGCCCTCCGCGCACAACCTGCGCCGGATCGCCCGCTACTTTGCGATCCCGGAATCGCAGCTGTTCGCCGCCAGCGCGGATTTCGAGGCCCGCCTTGCCGAAGCCGCCGGTCCCGTCCCGCACAGCCCGGGCGAGGAATTCCTGGCTCCCTTTCGCGGCCAGCAGCGCAATTTGAAACGCTACCTGGGCTTCTACCACGCCTATTTCCACACCCCCTCCTGGGGTGAAGGCATCTTTTGCGCGCTGGCCCGGTTCATTGAAAAGGACGGGCTGATCCTGTCCCGCTCCCTGGAAGTCGCTCATGATCCGGAACAGAGCATCCGGCAGATCTCGCGCTACCGGGGGCTGGTGGCGATGCGCGGCAACCGTCTGTTCATCACTGAGCACGAGCGCGCCCATGAGGGCAGCGTGGCGCAGACCATCCTGTTCTCGGCCCACCGCCAGCAGCTGAAGTACCTGCGCGGCATGACCATGGGGCTGGCCTGGCGGCCGTTTCCCCGCCCCTATGCGGCGCGGACAATCTGGAAGCGGCTGGACGAACGGGTCTCGGCGCGCGAGGCGATTGCGGCCTGCGGCGTTTACCCGGTGCGCAGCCCGCGGATCGACCCGACCGTGCGGAACTATCTGGAAACCCCGGACAAGGAGGATCTTCCGGATTTGTCCGGCAGCGTGCTGCTCTGATCAGACCCTTCCCGCAGGTGGGCTGCGGGCCGGGCAAAACTTTTGCGCAAAGATTTTGGCACATTCTTTGGACAGGGAATATGGCCTGCGTCAGGTCAGCGGCTTGTTTCCTCCATGGCGTCATCTTCCGGCCGCATCTCCTCGATCAGCCGCGTCTCCAGCAGCTGGCCGTTTCGGTAGAGCACCGGATAGGCCACCGCGGCGATGTGGCTGTTGAACTCGCGCAGGGCGCGCAGGGTCTCCAGGTGGATGTCGGAGGTGTCGAAACTCTCCCGCCCGCCGCTCTGCAGCCGCCGCAGGTGGCGCTTGCGGCTGTCGCGCTCCATCCGCTTCAGCTCGGTCTTCTCCAGGCTCAGAAGCCGCGCGCTCTCCAGGTCATCGGAAATCAGCACGTTGGAGGCCAGCTGCAGATTGGCCAGGATCGCCTCATGCATGCGGGTGATCTCCAGCCAGCCGTCGCGGGAAAACCGCAGCTCCTTCTTGCGCATCTCCTCGGCCAGCACCGTCAGGCGGCGGGCCACCACATCGCCCGCGGTCTCCAGCCGGATGGCGTATTCCATCAGGCTGCGGGCGGTCTTCAGCTGGTCCTTGCTGAACGCCTCCGCCGGGATCGCCGCGACATACTGGCGGATGCCGGCGAGGCAGGCGTTCACCTCCGTGTCCATCTGCTGCACCGCGCGGATCTGCTCCTTGCTGCCGCTCTCGTACAGTTCCAGCACCGGGCGGAACATGGCGCCGGCCAGATCGGCCATCCGCAACAGCTCGCGGGTGAGGTTGGCCACCGCCTGCGCGGGCGCGCCGTAGCTGCCCTGCTTCAGCGCGCTGACCGGCCGCCCCGGCGGCTGCGCCGGGGGCGCCGCCGGATCCGGGAACAGCCGCGCAAAGACACCGCCCAGCGGCGTGCAGAGCGGCAGCGCCAGCAACAGCAGCGCGGCGTTGAAGGCGAGATGCGCACTGACCAGCATCTGGCCGCCCTGCGGATCGCCGAGCCAGCCCTGGCGCAGCGCCAGATTGGCGCCGAACAGGCAGATCACCGCCCAGGTGCCGCGCAGGGCGAGGTTGGCATAGGGAATGCGCCGCGCCTGCAGGTCCATGCCGCGGCTGAGCCAGACCGGAATGAAGGCGGAGCCGAAATTCGCCCCCAGGACCAGCGACAGCCCGGCGGCAAAGGGGAGCGCGCCGATCTGCACCAGGGTAACGCACATCAGGATCGCCGCAACGCTGGAATGCATCACAAAGGCCAGCGCGCCGCCCGCCAGGAAGGCGGTGATATAGTCGCGCGCCAGATAGCCTGCGATGGCGGGCAGAAAGGCGCTGTCGCGGATCGGATCCATCGCCTCGCGCAGAAACCTGAGCGATATCAGGATGAAGGCCACCCCCATCAGGATCCGCCCCAGCTGGCGCGCCTTCTTGGCCTCGGTCTTGACGAACAGGTAGCCGCCCGCCGCCAGCAGCATGGGCACCAGCCAGTCGAGCTTGAACGACAGGATCTGGATGATCAGCGCCGAGCCGAGATCGCCGCCCAGCACAATCGCCAGCCCGGTGGGGAAGGCGAGGTAGCCGCTGGCCGCAAAACCCGACGCAAGCAGCGCCACCGCCGCCGAGCTTTGCAGCACGATCGCGAGGGTCAGCCCCATCATGCCGGCCTGCAGATGGCTCTGCCGCCCGGTCAGCAGCCGCTGGAACGAGGCGCCATAGCTGCGCTCGATCCCGGTGCGCACCATCCGCACCGCGTAAAGCAGCAGCATCGTCGCGCCCGCGAGGCTGATCAGAAAGGTCAGGATCGCCATTACGTTACTCTTTGACCTGCGC
>NZ_CYSR01000030.1 GCF_001458395.1 Leisingera aquaemixtae
AAGAAGCCAAAGAGCGGCGAACACAATGCCCGCACCAGTGAAGAGGCGCTTGGAGTCATTCGCGAGATGGCAGGACGCTGGCCGGATGAGTCGATTGCTGCCTGTCTAAACCGCATGGGAATGCAGACTGGCCAGGGCAAGACCTGGAATGCGAAACGCGTTTCATCCATCCGGCGTGTGAATGACATTCACGGATACCTGTCTGCTGACAAGGATGGCCCGTGGCGCACAATGACCGAGGCAGCGAAAGAGCTCGGTGTGACCAATCACGTCATCCGCAAACTGATAAAGGACGGTATTCTGCCCGCAAATCAGGTGGTCGATGGCGCGCCGTACCAAATCCGGACGGCTGACCTGCATTCGGATAAGGTCAAAAACGCTCTCGCACGGAAAGGACGCCCGTGTCGCGCTGACCTCGACGACCAGCTATCAATGTTTCCAAGCACTTATGAAGGGGGTGCATAATGACCAACCAACTGCGATAGGGCGGATCAGGTTCTCGACAGCATTGGAGTCGATCTCGACGCGGCCGTCGTGGAGGAAGGTCTGCAGCCCGTCCCACTGCCGGTGGATGTAGGCCAGCTTCTCTCCGAGACGTGACTTTGAGGAGATCCGGCGGCGCTGGCTCTGCAGCCATTCTCCGAACCCGGTGACCAGCGGCGCGGTGCGGGTCTGCCGGGCGGACAGCCGCTGGCCGGGGCCCATGCCGCGGATCTCACCCTCGATGCGGTAGAGCTCCGCAATCCGGCGCAGCCCTTCGGCGGCGATCTCCGAGCCGTCGCGGTCGAAGACCTCCTTCAGCTTCCTGCGGGCATGCGCCCAGCAATACGCGACCGTGACCGGCGCGCCGCCTTTCCGCGAGGGGCGCGTCAGCCGGTTGTAGCCGGAATAGCCGTCCAGCTGCAGGATGCCATCGAAGCCCAGCAGGATCTGTTCCGCGTTCTGCCCGGCGCGGCCGGGAGCATAGGTGAACACCACGCCGGGCGGGTCATCGCCGCCCCATCCCCTGTCGTCCCGGGCCAGCGCCCAGAGATACCCGGTCTTTGTCCGGCCGCGGCCCGGGTCCAGGACCGGCGCCGTGGTCTCGTCCATGAACAGCTTGCCCGATCCTTTCAGGTGCTCGGCCAGCCGGTCGACTACGGGACCGAGGTGGAAGGCGGCTGTCCCCACCCAATCGGCGAGCGTGCTGCGGTGCAGGTCGATCCCGGAGCGGACCAGGATCTGGCTCTGGCGGTATAACGGCAGATGATCCGAGAATTTGCTGACCAGAACATGCGCGATGGCGCCCTCGGTCGGCAGACCACCCTCGATCAGGTGCGCGGGGGCTGGTGCCTGGGTGACACCCTCGGCGCAGGCACGGCAGGCATATTTGGGCCGGACAGTGACGATGACACGGAGCTGCGCGGGAATAATATCCAGCCGCTCGGTGCGATCCTCGCCGATCCGGTGCATCTCGCCGCACCCGCACGGGCAGTCCAAGCTGTCCGGCTCGATCACCCTCTCGACCCGCGGCAGGTCCTTGGGCAGATTGCCTCGGTTGCGGCGGGCTGCCTTGCGCGGCGCCGGACCGGTGGACGCCTGCGTGTTTTGCTGCGTCTTGGCCTCGGCCACCGCGGTCTCGAGATCCTCGAAAGCTAGCTGCCGCTCGTCCTCGCTCAGCTTCTCCGACCGCTTGCCATGCACGGCCTGGTTCAGCTCGGCGACGAGATGCTCCAGGCGTTTGTTGGCCTCCCGAAGCGCATCCCGCTCGCGCAGCACTGCCAGAACGGCGTCACGCTGGTCTTCAGGAATGGCAGAAAGGTCGATGGGCGGGGCGCTGGACATGGCCGGACCATACCCTGATCTCCCCCTATAGAAGCAGGCTTTCCGCAGCCCGAGTCACTCTGCCACAGCCGGGCGGCGCGGCTCCAGGGACCGCACCCGCCGCCAGTCCAGCCCGGCAAACAGCGCCTCGAATTAGGCACGGTTCAGCGTCATCGCCCCGTCGCGGATCGCAGGCCAGGTGAACGTGCTGTCCTCCAGCCGCTTGTAAGCCATGACAAGCCCGCTGCCGTCCCAGAACAGGATCTTCATCCTGTCCGCCCGTTTGGCGCGGAACACAAAGACCGTGCCGGTGAACGGATCTTCCGCCAGCGCTGACTGCACGAGCGCTGCCAGACCGTCATGGCCTTTGCGGAAATCCACCGGCTTCGTCGCCACCAGAACCCGCACGCCCTGCGAGGGCATCAGCATGGCGTGGCTCCGAGCGCATGCACGATCTCGGCGATCCGGATTGCGGGCGTGCCCGGCGCCAGTTCGATCCTGACTTCGCCCGAAACGATCCGGATCACCTCTGCTGAAGCGGCAATGTCCGGCGCCGGCTGCACCTCCGGAACATCGCAGACCACCAGCGGGGCGAAGACCGGTTCGTCCAGCTCCGCCGCTGGCAACACCAGCTTCCCCTGCTTCGCCAGTCGGCGCCAGGCCGACAGCTGGTTCGCTAAGACCCCATACCGCGCGGCCACGCCATTCACCGTCGCACCCGGCTCGAGCGTATCCGCCACCGCCTGGGCCTTGGCGTCATCCGGCCACCGACGGTGACCCGACGCGTAGATCTCGACGCCCAACGATTTGAGAAACGAATTTGTAGCGCACATTGCGAAACGCACTCCCCACTGTGAGATGTGCAAGATCTCGCAGCACGGGATGGGCGCTACAACGTGGGGCGCAGACGCCGGTTACGATTTTCTCGTAGGTGCTGCGTTTAGTGCTTCTTTGAAATCACTTCTGCGCACTGTCGCACTTGAAAAGGGACAAGCTCGAGTTTGGAGACCTGTCGAAGCGGCCGTTATTTACCACAAAGAGGGGTGACCGCTCTCCATCAAAAGGGCCGTAGGTCACCCCTCTTTGTAGGCCGCGTTAGCGGCATTCGGTCTAAAAAAGCACATATATTTGCTGGTTGAGCTTTAACTGTGGAGGTCACCTTGTGAACAGTGGTATTGAATGAAGTTGCTGCCAATCAGCAACAGGAAGTAATGTGAAAGTTACAACGTGAGCAAAGTTCAGTGTGTATTTTGCACGGACGCAGTGCATATCGGCTGGCCTTTGCCAGTTCGCGTCTGCAGAGAATGGCGGTAAAGCGGGCTGTGGTTGCAGTAGTATGAACCGGAGGCGGATGGCTGGTTTGGGCGGGGTTTGCTAGCAAACTGACGTATGGCGCCTAATAGGTAATTTGGATCGCAAGAATGGGTCCGATCCTACCCTGTGGTTTCCGCTTGTTCTTGTTTCAGTCGGCGGAATTTGAGCCGCGTGAAAATTGAAAAGCCCACAGATGGAGCACTTTTAGAAGCAATCACATGCTTTATAGTTCCCGAAGAAATTTCTCCGTATCTCAATGACTGCTCACCTAGGGGATGAGGGACTTGAACCCCCAGCCAAAGCGTTATGAGCGCTCTGCTCTAACCAATTGAGCTAATCCCCCAGGAGCAGGCGCTGAGTACAGCAATGTTGCTGTGACGCCAAGGGTGTTCGGCCATCTGACCGAATTTTCTTCCTAGTACGCCTATCAGTAAGTCATACCAGTAATATTCGTTCTGATTTACCAGTCTCGAATCCATTTACTTGTTGACTAGATCAATCAATCAGTAAGTTTATACCTACTAACAAAGAATTGAACCTGCAACCAAAGCGTTATGAGCGCTCTGCTCTAACCGTTGAGCTACAGGCCCGCCATTGTCCTGTGGTTAGAAAATGGCGCGCGGGAGGTCAAGCGGCGATTGCATCGCGGTGCTGCGGCCGCGGCCTTCTGTGCCGGGATGCAATCGCTTGTTTCCTTCTCTTCCGCCTTGCGCTAAAGGCTGCCGCAACGTGTTGGAAGGAGCCAAATGATGACCAGCGGCAAGAACGGCCTGACCTATGCAGACGCAGGTGTGGACATTGATGCGGGCAACGCCCTGGTCGACCGGATCAAGCCGGCCGCCAAGCGTACCAACCGCCCGGGCGTGGCCAGCGGGCTGGGTGGATTTGGCGCTCTGTTCGATCTGAAAGCCGCCGGTTACAGCGATCCGATCCTGGTCGGCGCCACCGATGGTGTCGGCACCAAACTGCGGATCGCGATCGACACCGGCGTGGTAGATGGCGTTGGCATCGACCTGGTGGCGATGTGCGTCAACGACCTGGTGTGCCAGGGCGCTGAGCCGCTGTTCTTCCTCGACTATTTCGCCACCGGAAAACTGGAAACCGACACCGCTGCCCGCATCATCGAGGGCATTGCCGAGGGCTGCGTGCGCTCCGGCTGCGCGCTGATCGGCGGAGAAACGGCAGAGATGCCGGGCATGTACCCCGAAGGCGATTTTGACCTTGCGGGCTTTGCCGTGGGCGCGATGGAGCGCGGCTCTGCGCTGCCTGAAGGCGTGGTCGAGGGCGACGTGCTGCTGGGGCTGGCGTCCGACGGCGTGCATTCCAACGGCTATTCCCTGGTGCGCAAGCTGGTCGAGGTCTCCGGCCTGGGCTGGGATGCGGACTGCCCGTTTGGCGAAAGCACTCTGGGCGCGGCGCTGCTGACCCCGACGCGTCTCTATGTGAAGCAGTGCCTGGCCGCGGTGCGGGCAGGGGGCGTGCATGCGCTGGCCCATATCACCGGCGGCGGCCTGACCGAGAATCTGCCGCGCGTGCTGCCCGAGGACCTGGGCGCCGACATCGACCTGAACGCCTGGGACCTGCCGCCCGTGTTCAAATGGATGGCAGAGACCGGCGGCATTGCCGAAGCGGAAATGCTCAAGACCTTCAACTGCGGCATTGGCATGATCCTGTCGGTCGCGGCGGACCGCGCCGATGAGCTGGTGAAGGTGCTGGAAGCCGAAGGCGAGACAGTGGCCCGTCTGGGCACCGTCACCAAAGGCGCCGGCATGCGCTATGCGGGCAAGCTGCTGTGAGCCACAAGAAGGTCGCGATCCTGATATCCGGCGGCGGCTCCAACATGGTGTCGCTGCTGGAGAGCATGACCGGCGGCCATCCGGCGCGGCCCTGTCTGGTGCTGTCCAACAACGCAAGTGCCGGCGGGCTGGCCAAGGCCGCTGCCGCAGGTGTGGCCACTGCCGTGGTGGACCACCGCCCCTTTCAGGGCGACCGGGCGGCCTTTGAGGCTGAGCTGGTGAAACCCATTTTCGAGGCCGGTGCGGATATTGTCTGTCTGGCCGGTTTCATGCGGGTTCTGACCGCCGGGTTCGTGTCGCAGTTCGAAGGCCGGATGCTGAACATTCACCCCTCGCTGCTGCCGAAATACAAAGGCTTGCACACTCACGCCCGCGCGCTTGAGGCGGGCGACGCGGAGCATGGCTGCACCGTGCATGAGGTGACGCCGCGCCTGGACGACGGCCCGGTGCTGGGCCAGGCCCGGGTGCCGGTTCTGCCCAGCGACACGCCGGAAACGCTGGCGGCGCGGGTGCTGGTGCAGGAGCACAAGCTGTACCCGGCCGTGCTGCGCCGTTTTGCCGCTGGCGACAAAACCCCGGTCCAGCTGCCCTAGCGCCGTTCCTGCGCGGCTGCGCTGTTGCCGTGCCAATCCAGCAGATCCTGCTGCGGAGCCGGGGCCAGAAGCGCGGGCAGGCCCAGCAGCAATAGCAAAGCAGCAGCAGCCAGCAGCGGAATCATCCTGCGATGCGGCGCAGTTCCTGCAGTTTTTGCGGCGGAAAAGTCGAGTGAAGTCATCGGTCATTCTCCTGTTTGCGATGCACACCTAACCTAGGGGCTGCACTTGCATCAGGGAAATGAATGTTTGACGACAGTATTATCACAAACAGTGAATTCAGGGGCGCCGGTACGCCAGCGGCTGTGCCGCTTGCAGCACAAAACCACGGCGGCAGCGGCACCTGTTTGCATTGCCCGGAACAAGCGCGTATCACGGCCCGGCCCACGTGAGATTGAAAAGCGGTAATTGATGAAAACCCTGACCACGACCGAAGAACTGCAGGCCTTTTGCGATGCCGCCGCACAGCATCCCTATGTCACTGTGGATACCGAATTTCTGCGCGAGCGGACCTATTATTCCAAGCTTTGCCTGATTCAGCTGGCCTTTGCCGGCGATGGTGAAAACGACGCTGTGCTGGTTGACCCGCTGGCGGAGGGCATCTCGCTGGAGCCGCTTTATGCGCTGTTTCGCGACGAAAACGTGGTTAAGGTGTTCCATGCCGCGCGTCAGGACCTCGAGATCTTCTGGGTCGATGCGAGCGTCTTTCCCAAGCCTCTGTTTGACACTCAGGTTGCGGCGATGGTCTGCGGCTTTGGCGAGCAGGCGGGATATGAAACCCTGGTGCGCAAGATCGTCAAGCAGGGGCTGGACAAGACCTCGCGCTTTACCGACTGGTCGCGCCGTCCGCTGAGCGAGGCGCAGAAGACATATGCGCTGGCGGATGTGACCCATCTGCGCAAGATCTACGAATTCCTGGCGGCCGAACTGGAGAAGAGCGGCCGGTCCCACTGGGTCGCGGAAGAGCTGCAGGTGCTGACCGATCCGGCAACTTATGACATCCAGCCGCAGGAGGCCTGGCAGCGGGTCAAGACCCGCACCAACTCGGGCAAGTTCCTGGCGGTGGTGCGCGAGCTGGCGGCGTTCCGCGAGATTTACGCGCAGAGTAACAACGTGCCGCGCAACCGGGTGTTCAAGGATGACGCGCTGGTGGAGCTGGCCTCGACCAAGCCGCGCACTGCGGCGGAGCTGGGCGGCTCTCGTCTGCTTCTGCGCGAGGCCCGCAAAGGCGCTATTGCCGAGGGCATCCTGGAGGCGGTGGCCAAGGGCGTCAGCTGCCCGCCGGAGAAGTTCCCCCGCCTGGACCGCAGCAGGGAGAAGCTGCAGGTGAACCCGGCGCTGGCGGACCTGCTTCGGGTGCTCCTGAAGGCCAAGACCGAGGCTGAGGGCGTTGCGGCCAAGCTGATCGCGCCGAGCGCCGATCTGGATGCCATCGCTGCGGGCCTGCGGGATGTGCCGGCCCTTAGCGGCTGGCGCCGCGAGGTGTTTGGTGCCGATGCGCTGAGGCTTTGCGAGGGCAAGATCGGCCTTGCCGCCAACGGCCAGGCGGTACAGGTGGTGGAGCTTTAAAGAGCTGTCACCTGCGCAAAAGAAACGCCCGCAAACGCGGGCGTTCTTTGTTTCAGTCCTTTACAGCGTTAAGGATCAGCGCCGGCGGCTTTCCCGTGCGTTCTCCGCGCCGTTCACCCGGACCAGGCGGATTGCCTCAAGATCCTCATTGGACAGCGTGCGGGCCGCATGAAGCGTCCGGCTGAATTCGCTGCCCTTCAGGGTTGCTTCCTCCGGATAGACCACCCGGAAGTCATAGGCCAGAACGCCGTCCTCTGCTGTTTCAGCCTTGCGCAGCTCGACATCAAACGCGCCCTGGCGCGCCGCAACGCCGGAGGCGTGAATGATGGCCCCGGAGGCGGTGCGCTCAATCTGCAGCCGGGTGACCTGGCTGATCAGGACGCTTTTGTCCTCTGGCGGTTTCTTGGCGAAAATCCCGCGCGCGTTGCTTTCCTGCGGCAGCAGCGGGTTGGTGCCCTGCGGCACCGTTGACTCTGCGGGGGCCGATCTGCCGAACCAGTTGGTGGGGTTGACTCGCGAGTCTTTCCAGCCGCCGCAGCCGGCCAGACCCAGCGCTGCGGCCAATGTGAGAGCCAATGGTTTGTGCATCTGTCCCCGCCCATTCAAAATGTCTTTGCAAGGGATTACCCGATTGGCCGAAGCTTGAAAAGCGGTTGAAATGGTGCGGGCAGGGGCTTAGGTGCTGATCAGCCCCGGAATGCGGATTTTGAGGATGGACGGACGATGGCCACAGCCGCCTTTGAAGAGATCGTGGAAGACTTCGAGTTCATGGAGGACTGGGAGGACCGCTACCGCCATGTGATCGACCTGGGCAAGGCGATGGAGCCGCTGGACGACGCGCTGAAGGTGCCCGCCACCAAGGTCGACGGCTGCGCCAGCCAGGTGTGGCTGCATGCGACGGTCGAGGGCGGGGTGTTCCGGTTCGACGGCGACAGCGACGCAATGATTGTGCGCGGTCTGATCGCGGTGCTGCGCAAGCTGTATAACGGTCTGCCCCTGCAGCAGGTGGTGTCGGTGGACGCCAAGGCGGAACTGGGGCGGCTGGAGCTGAATGAGCATCTGTCTTCGCAGCGCTCCAATGGCCTCAGGGCAATGATCGAGCGGATCCGCGAAACCGCGATGGCGCAGGCCTGAGGCCGGCCGGGGCGAGGGGCCGGCCCCTCGCGCTCCCCGGGATATTTTCAGCCAGAACCAGAAGAAGAGGATCCCTTGGCCCAGGCGGTCAGGGATGTTTCCAGATCGCCATAGCCGGTGTGGCGGTGCTCGAACTCCAGCCCCATGCGGTCTGCGCATGCGCGGGCCTTTTCCACCAGCTTGGGGTCGCTGGTCTGCGACTGGTAGATCAGCTTGGTGTAGTTGCCGAACACCATGTCCCGCAGCTCCGGATTCTTGTCGAGGCCCATCGGGCGCCAGACGAAAGCGTCGAACTGCTTGACCAGGAAATCGGTGAGGTAGAAGGCGGTGATTTCGCCTTCTTCCGAATGGCGGGCAAAGGTCTCGTTGCCCTCGAAGAAGGAATAGCAATGCGGGCCTGCCACCATCTCGACGCCCAGCTCGGCGCATTTGCGCTCCAGCGCGCCGCCGGTGCCGCAATCGGCATAAACCACAAATATCTTGTCATAGACGGCTGAATGCTTGGCCACGGCGCCGTCGATGGCGTCCACAATCTGCTCCGGATAGAGGTGCAGCTTGGCAGGCAGGCAGGTGAGGTCGATGTGATCCAGCCCGTTTTTCTCATTGATGTCAATGATTTCACGCGCAAGCGCGCCGCAGGCGATCAGCAGGATGCGGCCGGTCTTCTTTTCAGGGGCGGCCAGGCCCTGTTCGGTGAGGGAGCTTTCCTCAAGCGTCCGCCCGGTGGGGGGGCGGAAGGCAGCCCGCTCTGTCAAGCGGGCTGCGCGTCCTTTGCGTGCCAAATCAGGCGCTCATCGCGTTGTGCTTGCGCGCGACGAAATCCTTGGCCATTTCCACGGCCACGGCTGCGTCCCGGCAATAGCCGTCGGCGCCGATTGCCTTGCCGAACTCTTCGTTCAGCGGCGCGCCGCCAACCAGCACGATGTAGTCGTCGCGCAGGCCCTGCTCGATCATGGTGTCGATGACGACCTTCATGTAGGGCATGGTGGTGGTCAGCAGAGCGGACATGCCGAGGATATCGGGCTTATGCTCAGCCATGGCTTCCAGGTAGTTCTCGACCGGGTTGTTGATGCCGATGTCGTAAACTTCGAAGCCGGCGCCTTCCATCATCATCGACACCAGGTTCTTGCCGATGTCGTGGATGTCGCCCTTGACGGTGCCGATCACCATGGAGCCCATGCGCGGGGCGCCGGTTTCCGCCAGCAGCGGCTTCAGGATGGACATGCCGCCCTTCATCGCGTTGGCCGCCAGCAGCACTTCGGGAACGAACAGGATGCCGTCGCGGAAGTCGGCGCCGACGATGGTCATGCCGCCCACCAGAGCCTTGGTCAGGATGTCGTAAGGCGCCCAGCCGCGCTCGAGAAGGATGTTCACGCCTTCTTCGATTTCCTCTTTGAGACCATCATAGAGGTCGTCAAACATCTGCTGAACAAGTTCCTCGTCATCGAGTTCCGAGAGGATGATGTCTTCTTCGTCCGACATGCGCCTAATCCTTGCTGACGGGGATGTCCCCGGTGTTGGCCTATTTCAGAAGCTTTTGTGACAGAATGCCGCCCGCGGACTGCATTATTTGCGACATTGCCGCCGTTCTAACCGACGTATAGAGACAATTTCGGTGCAAGAATAATGAAGATTCCACATGGAAATCTTCGATTTTGGCCATTTGTTCTTTATTTGTTCCGGTGTGGCGGTTATTTTGCGCCTATGCCACAGGAATTCACGCCAGATCCCCTACGCCGCAAAGCGCGCGCCAGCCTCAGCAATGCGGCAGGCCGCTATGATATGGTGCGCGATGCGGTCGATGACGGCTGGTTTCAGGAGGCGCCGGAGGCGGTGATTCCCACCGAGGTGCGGCAGGAGGCGGCGCGGTCGATGATCACCTACAACCGGTCGCCCGATCTGCCGTTTGACCGGTCGATCAACCCGTACCGCGGGTGCGAGCATGGTTGCATCTATTGCTTTGCGCGGCCCACCCATGCCTACTTGGGCCTGTCGCCGGGGATGGATTTCGAAACCCGGCTGATTGCGCGGCCCAATGCGGCGGCGGTGCTGCGGCGGGAGTTGTCGGCGCCGCGCTACAAGGCGGCCACTATCGCGCTTGGCACCAATACCGATCCCTACCAGCCGTGTGAGCGGAACAATGGCATCACCCGGGCCTGCCTGGAGGTGCTGCGCGATTTCAATCACCCGGTGGCAATTGTGACCAAGGGCGCAATGGTCGAGCGCGATCTGGATATCCTGGCACCGATGGCAGCCAAGGGGCTGGTGCGGGTCGGCATTTCCGTCACCACCCTGGATGCGGATCTGTCGCGCCGGATGGAGCCGCGGGCGCCACTTCCCGCCAGGCGTCTGGCCGCGATCCGGCGGCTGACGGCGGCAGGCGTGCCGGTGCGGGTGATGACTTCTCCCGTAGTGCCGGGGCTGACGGATCATGAGCTGGAGGCGCTGCTGGCCGCGGGGGCTGATGCCGGCGCCGATGCCGCAAGCTGGATCATGCTGCGGCTGCCGCGGGAGGTGTCGGAGCTGTGGCAGGAATGGCTGGCGGAACATGAGCCGGGCCGCGCCGCCAAGGTGATGGCGCGGCTGAGGGAGATGCACGGCGGGCGCGATTATGACCCGCGCTGGGGCCACAGGATGCGGGGAGAGGGCCAGTACGCCGAGATGATCGCGCAGCGTTTCAAGGCGGCCTGCAAGCGTCTGGGGTTGCAGGAGCGGACACAGGATCTGCGCTGCGATTTGTTCGCCCGCCCGCCGCAGCCCGGCGATCAACTGGCGTTGTTCTGATCTATTCTTGAACCGCCGTGGCGGCGCTTCTGTGCTATGCTGGAGGTCTTCATGACGGAAAGGAAGGTGTCCAATGGCATCTGTAGCTGTGAAGGCGCGTGTCACCGGGCGCGTGCAGGGCGTGGCTTTCCGCGCCTGGGCCAGGGCGGAAGCGATGCGTCATGGGCTGACGGGCTGGGTCCGCAATGAACCTGACGGGTCCGTGCGGGCGTTGCTGATGGGGCCGTCGGCCAGTGTCGCCGACATGGTGCGCAGAATGGGCCGCGGCCCCGGTGCGGCCTCGGTGAAGGACGTTCTGACGGAAAAAACCGATCCCGACCCGGAGATCCGCGGTTTCAGCATTGTCGGCTAAGCAAAGGTGAGCACCGCGGCGGTGCGGGCAACGGGAGCGTAAAAGAGCGCCGCATGCTGACATGCGGCGCCAACCCTGTTCCGGCCTTTACTGGCCTGTTGCGGTGGTCAGGCGCGGCGGCGGCCGCGGCGGCCGCGGCGCTCGCTGCCGGCTGCGGTATCCTCGCCGGTGCCGTCGCTGTCAGAGGTGAAGGGGCCCAGAACCTCGACGATCTGTTCCAGTGCCGGGCGGCCGCCGCGCGGGCGGCTGTCGAGCGCCGCGCGCATGTGGCGCAGGTGGTCGGGCATGGTGCCGCAGCAGCCGCCGATGATCTTGGCGCCCGCATCCCGGGCCATCACCGCATATTCGCCCATCAGTTCCGGGGTGCCGTCGTAGTGGATGTGGCCGTCGACATATTTCGGAATGCCGGCATTGCCCTTGGAGATGATCGGGCGCTCGGTGCCCTGGGCGGCAAAGCCCAGAACGGTGCGCAGAATGTCGGAGGCGCCGGTGCCGCAGTTGGCACCGAAGGCTAGCGGCGCGTTGTCGAATTCCTCCACCAGCTGGGCGAAATCGGCCGAGGTTACCCCCATCATGGTGCGGCCAGCGGTGTCAAAGCTCATGGTGCCGCACCAGGGCATGTCTGCCAGTTTGAAGGCCTCCGCCGCGGCGCGGAATTCCTCCGGCGCGGAAATGGTTTCGAGCCACAGCACATCAGCGCCGCCTTCTTTCAGGGCATCGGCCTGCTCGTGGAACATCTCAACCGCCAGCGCGTGGGACATGGCGCCGACGGGTTCGAAGATTTCCCCGGTCGGACCGACGGAGCCGGCCACGGCAATCTTGCGCTCCGCCTTATCGGCCACTTCGCGGCCAAGCTCGGCGGCAATCCGGTTCAGCTCGTGCACGCGGCCCTGTGCGTCATGCAGTTTCAGGCGTGCGGCGGTGCCGCCGAAGCTGTTGGTCAGGAACAGGTCGCTGCCCGCATCGACAGAGCCCTGGTACAGCGCCATGATCTTCTTGGGTTCGTCCACGTTCCACAGTTCCGGCGCATCGCCAGACTGCAGACCCATGGCAAACAGATTGGTGCCGGTTGCGCCATCCGCCAGCAGCACATCCCTGGTGTCCAGCAGCTGTTTGAAAGTATTCGTCATCAGATTTGTCCCATGTCAGCAGGCCGCCCCGGCGGTGCGGACGGCAAAGTGGTCTGTTTCCCTGTCTCATGCCGGGCGGGCAAGGGCAATTTCATTTTCTTCATCTTCATTATGAGTCTGCGGCGCTGCGGCAGGCAGCACTGGCGGCGGGCGGTGCACCAGGCGCACAAGCTCGGCAACGGATATGGCCATCTGCAGCCAGCTGGGCGCTGCCATGTACCGCGGCTCCCATTGCGGGGCAAAGCATGCCTTGAACCGGCGCAGGCCGCGGTCCGCGCGCCCGGCCAGCCGGTGATCCGGCACCGCGGCCAGTGAAAGGCGGGGGATGCCTTCCGCAGCGGCGGCAGCGATGCCTGCGCGCACCAGCGCGTGTCCGGTGCCGTCGGGCACGCCGGGGCGCAGGCGGATCAGATCCAGGCACCATTCGCGGGCCGAGGTATGGAAGCTGGCAAAGCCGATGAGCTGCCCCTGATGGAAGGCCAGGATCACCTCCTGGCAGGACAGGTAGCCGGGCTCAAACCGGCCCATAGTGGTGCCATAGGCGGTGCCGTGGGCCGATTGCCAGGCCGCGTCGGCCTCCTGCATCTGGTCAAACGGCAGGCGGTTCACAGCGCGGCCGACGTTGATGCCAGCGGTCTCCGCATGGCGCAGTTTGCGGCGCAGCTGGCGGCGGCATGATCCGCTTTCGGAAAACGCTTGCGGGTTAAGGACCGCTTCCTTGGCGATCCGCAGCACGGTCCAGCCTGACTTGCGGGCCAGAAGCGCCGTGCGCGCGCTGCACTTGTAATAGCAGGCCGCGGCGTTGCGGCGGCGGGCATGCCGCGCGAGCGGGGCAAAGGTTTCTCCGGTCAGGCCCGAAAGCGGGTCGAACAGCGCCACCGAAGCCTGGGCGCTGTCCAGCAAGGCAATGCGGTTCAGGCCAAAGGCGTGGACCCGGCCGCCGTTCTGGCGGATGATCCCGGTCTCCGCACAGCAGCGGTCCCAGGGCAGGGCGGCGGCCGGCTGGCTGCGGCTGCCAAGCAGATCGGTGTCGTCCACTGCTGTCTTTTGCGCTGTCAACAGGCCGGGAAAGACCAGCAGAAATCCGGCGATTACTGCTGGGATGGCATAATAAATCACGCGGAAGGCCAGCAGCGCGGCGATCAGGCTGTGGTCCGGAACCGCAGGCAGCAGCGCGCAAAGCGCCAGCTCAAACGGTCCCGCCCCGCCGGGCGCGGAAGAGACGACCGCAAGGCCCAGGGCCACAGCATAGGCGGTGAGAAGCTGACCCCAGGCAACGCCGGTGCCGGACGGCAGCAGCAGCCACAGGGCCGTGCCCGCGGCAGCAACGTCGGCTGCCGCCCAAAACCCCAAGGCAGTCATCGCGGTCAGCGACGGCCAGCGCAGCGGCAGCCCGAACAGCTGGAATTGCGGGATCAGAAAGCTGCAGGCCGCAAGTGCCGCTGCGGTCAGCAGGATCAGGGCGCCCGCCCAGGCCAGGCCCGGCACAGGCGGCGCGGCGATCAGGGACGCGCCGCAGATCACCGCCAGGGAAGCGAGAAAGGTCGCAGCAACCAGCGCGGTCAGCTGCCCCGCCTGCAGGGGCGTCAGGCCGGGCAGCAGGCGCCAGCGGGCGTAAGATCCAGTGACCAGGCCAAAACCGGCGGTCTGCGAAAAGGCGATGGCGGCCATGCCGGCGCGGCGCGCAGCCGGTCCGTCGAGCCCGGTGCCGAGGTGGCGGTGGGCAACGCAATCATAACGCCCCAGCGCACAGAAGCTGACGGCTGTGGCCAGCGCAGCGCCCGTCCATTTCCATGCCGGGAGGTCAAAGACGAGGGCGCCAAGCTCATTCAGGGAAGGCAGGTCCGATTGCACCTGCAGCAGCCAGAGGCAGCCCGCCATGACCGCAAACGGAACGGCCAGCCGAAGCAGCCGCGCGGCCGTTCTGGGGGCGGAGGATACGGAAAACGTCATGGCACTCCCGGACTGGCGCGCAACAAACACCTTGCCCGGCAGTATAGGGGATGCGGTTTTCGGTTCGGTTAACCCTTAAAATTGACGGGTGTCGGCCCGGCGATGCCGTGCTGGAGGCAAACCGGCGCACAAAGGCAGCACGCTCCCGCCACCGGCCTGTGCCGCACCGGGGCGGCAAGCGCCCGGACACAGGGCGGGCCGGGGGTATTCCAGCCGGGCCTTTTGCCGCTGCCAGGCTGTTCAGCTCGTCTCGTTCAGGATGTCTGCCTGCGCCTGCACCAGAAGTTCCTGCAGTTTCAGGCGGATCTGCTCTTCGCTGGCCCGGCTGCCCAGATCGCCGGTCAGCTTGCGCACCACGTCCTCATGGCTGGCTTCCTCAAGGTCCGCTGCCACAATCGACTGGGCATACTCATTGGCCGAGGAGCCAGTCTTGCCCAAAAGGTCCGCCGCCCACAGGCCCAGCATCTTGTTGCGGCGCGCACGCGCCTTGAACTGCATTTCCTCATCATGCGCAAACTTGGCCTCAAAGGCCTGCTCGCGTTCGTCGAATGTTGTCATGGCTGATCCTCATTAACCTTGTGCACCTGTGGTATGATAGGAGTATGATTGCTCCCCAGGGCAAGAAAAAACAGTTCCTGATAAAGCCTTTGGGCGGATTTGTCCTAAGCAGGGCAGCGGCTGGCCGGATCCGGGTGCCGGTTCGGGGGCGGCCGCCGCAACGCCCGCGGCATGGCGGGCCCGTGCAGCAAGCTTGCGGCTGAAGCCCCCTTGCACTATGAGGGCGGCACATCGCAGGGCCGGATTCCCGGCAATGACCCGAAAGGTTCCCAATGGCGCGCCGCAAGAAAATCTACGAAGGCAAGGCAAAGACACTGTATGAAGGCCCGGAGCCGGGCACCATTGTGCAGTATTTCAAGGATGACGCCACCGCCTTCAACGCCGAAAAGCACGACGTGATCGAAGGCAAGGGAGTCCTGAACAACATCCTCAGCGAGTTCTTCATGCTGGGGCTGGGGCAGATCGGTGTGCCGACCCATTTTCTGAAGCGTCTGAATATGCGCGAGCAGCTGGTGCGCAGCTGCGAGATCATCCCGCTGGAGATCATCGTGCGCAACTATGCGGCGGGCAGCATCTCCAAGCGCCTGGGCATCGATGAGGGCACCCAACTGCCGCGCCCGATCGTGGAATACTGCTACAAGGACGACGCCCTGGGCGATCCGCTGGTCACCGAAGAGCATATCGCCGCCTTCGGCTGGGCCAGCCAGCAGGATATGGACGACATCCTGAGCCTGGCGCTGCGGGTGAATGATTTCCTGTCCGGCGTGTTCCTGGCGGTCGGCATCCGCCTGGTCGACTTCAAGATCGAGATCGGGCGCATTTACGAGGGCGACTTCCAGCGCCTGGTGATCGCCGATGAGATCAGCCCCGACAGCTGCCGCCTGTGGGACATCAACACCGGCCAGAAGCTGGACAAGGACGTGTTCCGCCGCGACCTCGGCAGCCTGACCGATGCCTACAGCGAAGTGGCGCGCCGCCTTGGCGTGATGCCGAATAATCCGCCTGCGCCGGGCAAGCCGACGCTGGTGAACTGAGATCGGGACCCGCTGCGCCTGCCGCGCCGCGGGTCCTTGAGTATTTTTAGAAAGATGAAGCCTGGATGGGGCTTCGCCATCGAAAACCTGAGGGATGATGCGATGAAGGCACGGGTGCATGTGATGCTGAAGAACGGGGTTCTGGATCCGCAGGGCGAGGCTGTGCGCCACGCGCTGGGGGCCCTGGGCTTTGACAAGGTTGAAGGTGTGCGCCAGGGCAAAGTGATTGACCTGGATCTGGCCGAAGGCGCGACCGAAGCAGATGTGACCGCGATGTGCGAGAAGCTGCTGGCCAACACCGTGATCGAATCCTACAGCATCGAGATGCAGTGATGAAGGCGGCGGTAGTAGTCTTCCCGGGTTCGAACTGCGACCGCGATCTGGCGGTGGCGTTCGAGCAGGCCGGCTTCGATGTGTCGATGGTCTGGCACAAGGACAGTGCGCTGCCTGAGGGTGTGGACATCGTTGGAGTGCCGGGCGGCTTTTCCTATGGCGACTATCTGCGCTGCGGCGCGATTGCGGCCCAGTCTCCGATCTGCAAGGCGGTGATTGAGCACGCCGAGCGCGGCGGCTATGCCATTGGCGTCTGCAACGGTTTCCAGATCCTGACCGAAACCGGCGTGCTGCCGGGGGCGCTGCTGCGTAATGCAGGTTTGAAATACATCTGCCGCACTGTGAACCTTAAGGTGGCGACCGCTGACAGTGTCTTTACCCAAGGCTACAATGCGGGTGATGTGATTGGTGTCCCGATTGCCCACCACGACGGCAACTATTTCGCCGATGCGGACACCGTCAAGGCGCTGCAGGACCAGGACCGGGTGGCCTTCACCTATGAAGACAACCCCAACGGCTCGGTCGCGGACATTGCCGGCATCCTGTCGGACAACCGCCGCGTTCTCGGCATGATGCCGCACCCGGAGCGGGCTGCGGATGAGGGTCATGGCGGCACCGACGGTGCGGCAGTGTTCCGCGCATTGGCGGGAATGGTCACCGCGGCGTGACTTGAGGATGCGGGGCGGCCGCAATAGGTATGAGTCATGACCGCCCCGCGCTCTGAGATGATCAAAAGCAAGGCAAAGGCTGGTTCGCGCACGATTTCGTGGCGGGCGCGGCTTGGGCTTGTGCTGTTCATGGTGGTGGCCGCGGTCACCGTCTGGACCACCAACCGGGCACTGACCCACCGGTTCACCGAAAGCACCCGCAACCGGGCCGAGCTGCGGCTGGCGCTGTATTCCGGCAACCTGCTGAGCGAGTTGCGCCAGCACGCCATCGTGCCGCAGCTGCTGGCGCGCGACCAGACCTTGATCTCGGCGCTGCAGTCCAATGATTTTTCCCTGTCTACCCAGCGGCTTATCTCCTTTGTCGATGAAATCGGCGCGGCCTCGATCATGCTGCTGGCGCAGGACGGGCGCACGGTGGCGGCCACGGACCGCAACCGGCTGGGCTCGAACCACCGCAATGCCGCCTATTTCGTTGATGCAGTGCGGGCCAAGTCGACCGTATTCTCGGTGATCCCGCGCGAGGTCGGCGGCTACCGCTTCACCTATTCGCGCCGCATCATTGATGCGACCGGCGTTCTGGGCGCGATTGTGGTTGAAGTGGACCTGCAAAAGTTCGAGCGCGCCTGGGCGGGAATTTCCGACGCGGTGCTGGTCACCGACAGCACCGGCACCATTATCCTGGCCACCGAGGCGCGTTGGCGCGGTCTTAAGGAAGGCGATGCGCTGACGCTGCAGACGCCCGAAGGCGCGATCCAGCGGGCGATCCGCGCCACCACCGACTGGACCGCGCTGCCCCCCGACGCCTACCTGCAGGGCGAGGCGGTGATGCGGCTGGAAACAAGGGTGCCGTTCCAAGGCTGGCGGATGGCGTCCTTCACCACCTATTCGTCGGTGCGGGAGCGGGTAAATGCCGTGCTGGCGCTGGAAATTATGGGATTCGCGATCCTGCTGGCGCTGGCTTTCTATGCGCTGAGCCGCAAGACCGCGCTGCGGATGGCGCTGTTCCAGCGTGAGTCGGCAGAGCTTCGCGTATTGAATGCGCGTTTGCAGCGGGAAATCGCCGAGCGTGAACGGATGCAAAAGACCCTCGCGGTGGCCGAGCAGAGCCTGGCGCAAAGCTCCAAACTGGCTGCCCTCGGGGAGATGTCCGCGGCGGTCAGCCACGAGCTGAACCAGCCGCTGGCCGCGATGAAAACATATCTGGCCGGCGCCCGCCTGCTCTTGAACCGCAACCGACCGGATGAGGCGCTGGCCTCCTTCGGTCGCATTGACGACCTGATTGAGCGGATGGGGGCGATCACCCGCCAGCTGAAATCCTATGCGCGCAAGGGCGGCGATGCGTTCAGCCCTGTAAACTTGGGCGATGCGCTGGCATCCAGCCTGTCGATGATGGAACCGCAGCTGCGCCAGAGGCATGTGAAAATCACCCGGATTTTGCCCGAAGAACCTGTTATGGTGATGGGCGACCGGATGCGCCTGGAACAAGTTATGGTCAACCTCTTGCGCAATGCGCTGGACGCCACCAAATCCGTGGCGGACCCGGAGGTGGAAATCCTGCTGGCCGCCGGTGAGACGGCAACCCTGTCGGTGCGCGACAACGGGGTGGGGATCAAGGACTTCGACAACCTGTTCGAGCCTTTCTACACCACCAAGCAGCCCGGGGATGGGGTTGGTTTGGGTCTTGCCATCTCCTCGGGGATCGTCAACGACCTTGGGGGACGGCTGACCGCCCGCAACGGCCAGAACGGCGGCGCGGTCTTTGAGATGCAACTGCCGGTCCTGGTGGACGGTATCGAGGCTGCCGAATAGGCCGCCCGGAGTGATTAGGAGAGAACGCGCATGGCCCAGGCTATGAAAATCGCGATCGTTGATGATGAACAGGATATGCGGCAGTCGATCAGCCAGTGGCTGGCGCTGTCGGGGTATGACACGGAAACCTTCCCCAGCGCCGAGGAAGCGCTGAAGGTGCTGGGGCCGGATTATCCGGGGATCGTGATCTCCGATATCAAGATGCCGGGCATGGACGGGATGCAGTTCCTGAAAAAGCTGATGGGCACCGACTCTGCGCTGCCGGTGATCATGATCACCGGCCATGGCGATGTGCCGATGGCGGTGGAGGCGATGCGCGTCGGCGCCTTCGACTTCCTGGAGAAGCCCTTTAACCCGGACCGCATGTCGGAGCTGGCCAAGCGCGCCACCGGCGCCCGCCGCCTGACCCTGGACAACCGGGCGCTGCGGCGCGAGCTGTCGGACGGCTCGCAGATCATGAAAAAGCTGATCGGTCAAAGCCCGGTGATGGAGCGCCTGCGCGAGGATATTCTGGACCTCGGCCAGGCCGACGGCCACGTTCTGATCGACGGGGAAACCGGCACCGGCAAGACGCTGGTCGCTCATGCGCTGCACGCGGTCGGCAGCCGTGCGGGCAAGAAATTCGTGCTGGTCTCTTGCGCCGCTTTGGAAGAGGAGGCGCTGGCCAAGCGCCTGTTCGGCCCGATGCAGCCCGAAGACAGCATGCTGCCCGCAATCGAGGAGGCCCGCGGCGGCACTCTGGTGCTGGAAGACATCGACGCGCTGTCGGAAACCCTGCAGGCCAAGCTCTTGAGCGTGATCAACGAACAGGGCACGCCTGCCGAAACCCGGATCATCGCCATTTCCAACCTGCAGGAAGCCGGCAAGACCTGTGAGGACGCGCTGCGCCCGGATCTGTTCTACCGTCTGGCGGCGCTGCGCATCACCGTGCCGCCGCTGCGCCAGCGCGGCGAGGATATCCTGACCCTGTTCACCCGCCTCAGCGAGCAGTTTTCCGAGGAATACGGCTGCGATGCGCCGCAGGTCAGCGCTCAGGAGGCCGCGCAGCTCTTGCAGGCGCCCTGGCCGGGCAACGTGCGTCAGTTGATCAACATCGCCGAGCGTGCCGTGCTGCAGTCGCGCCGCGGCTCCGGCACCATCGCGTCGCTCCTGATGTCCGATCACGAGGAAATGCAGCCGGTAATGACCACCGAGGGCAAGCCGCTGAAGGAATATGTGGAAGCCTTCGAGCGGATGCTGATCGACAACACCATGCGCCGCCACAAGGGCTCGATCGCCAGCGTGATGGACGAGCTGTGCCTGCCGCGCCGGACGCTGAACGAGAAAATGGCGAAATACGGCCTGCAGCGCTCGGATTATCTGGCGTGACCGCTGTCCGGGCCGTTTCCTGACGCAGGACACGGTCCGGGCGCGTTTCGTTTTGGGGGCCGGAACTGCCGCAGAAGTCCGGCACTTCGCTGAATTTCAACGAAAAGTTAACGTTTTTCCGGGTAAGAGCAGGCTGGATTCATTTTCAGGTCCTGCGGTGACGAATGCCCATTGTCATTACCTATCCACAGGCCTTATGCTGTCCGAACGGGCCGGAAACCGGCACTTGGCTTCCCCCGTTCTGATGAGTTTCGCTGGCTTCGGCTTTTGTCCGGCACGATCCGAGAAAGCTGCAGCCAGACCGATTGGCCCCCTTGATCCAAGGGGGCAGTTTAGCGCCCGAGCCGGAATCTAACCCGGCGCAGGGATTATTAGGCAGGACAGGCCGCGGCTTGCCTGCCGGAGAAGAACCGCGATGACGCGCGCGAGAGCGAAGAGCACTGAGGCAGGAAGGCCGGGCATAGTCCCCGGGACCACCTGCTGCACCGCGCCGTCCCAGATCGCCCTGACAAGACACCACCCGAAACGCGCGCGGCCGCCTGGAAGCAGACAGCTTGCGGGCGCACAGGGCAGGTGCACCAAGGACAAATGGCAAATAAGATGCTTATTGACGCCACCCACGCGGAAGAAACCCGCGTTGTGGTGGTCGATGGAAACAAGGTTGAGGAGTTCGACTTTGAGTCCGAAAACAAACGCCAGCTTGCTGGCAACATCTACCTCGCAAAAGTAACCCGGGTCGAACCGTCGCTGCAGGCGGCGTTTGTTGACTATGGCGGCAACCGCCATGGCTTCCTGGCGTTCTCGGAAATCCACCCGGATTATTACCAGATCCCGGTGGCCGACCGCGAAGCGCTGATGGAGGAAGAGCGCGCCTATGCCGAGGCGATGCGCGCGCGCGACGAGGAAGAAGAAGAAAAACCGTCCAAACCCAAGCGGTCGCGCCGGTCCAAGTCTTCGGCCAAGGCGGCCAAGGCCTCCTCCGGTGATGCGGTGGAGACCAAGGAAGTCGGCGTCGCTGACGAGAAGACCGGCGAAATCGCCGGGATGGAAACCATCGACCTGAGCGATAGCGCCGCGGCTGCGGATGTGCCTGCGGAACTGGCCGAAGTGCCTGAGGGCTCCTCGCCGGTGGAACGTGTTGCGGAAACCCCGGTGGAAGAGCCGGAAGACGAGAATGAAGCCCCCGCTGAGGCGGCAGAGGCGGATGCTTCTGCTGTGGCGGGTGACGAGGCTGCGGACGAAGCTGAGGCAGCAGCTGCCGAGGCCGAAACCGAAGCGGACGCCGAAGAAGTCAAGGCAGAGGACGCTGCCGGCGACGAGGGCGACGAAAACGGTGAGTCCCGCCGGGCCGACGCGGCCACCAAGGATGAAACCATCGAATCCGTCGCCGAAGAGGACGACAGCGAGGACATCCGTCCGCCGCGCAAACCCCGCCCGCGCCGCTACAAGATCCAGGAAGTGATCAAGGTGCGCCAGGTGCTGCTGGTGCAGGTCGTCAAGGAAGAGCGCGGCAACAAGGGCGCAGCGCTGACCACATATCTGTCGCTGGCCGGCCGCTACTGCGTGCTGATGCCGAACACCGCCCGCGGCGGCGGCATCTCCCGCAAGATCACCAATGCTGCCGACCGCAAGAAGCTCAAGGACATTGCCTCCGAACTGGACGTGCCGACCGGCGCGGGCCTGATCGTGCGCACCGCTGGGGCCAAGCGCACCAAGGCGGAGATCAAGCGCGACTACGAATACCTGCAGCGCCTGTGGGAGCAGATTCGCGAGCTGACGCTGAAATCCATCGCGCCGGCCAAGATCTATGAGGAAGGCGACCTGATCAAACGCTCGATCCGCGATCTTTATAACCGCGACATCGACGAGGTTCTGGTGGAAGGCGACCGCGGCTACCGCATCGCCAAGGACTTCATGAAGATGATTATGCCGTCCCACGCCAAGAACGTGAAGCATTACCAGGACGCGCTGCCGCTGTTCGCCCGCTACCAGGTCGAAAGCTACCTGGGCGGCATGTTCAACCCGGTCGTGCAGCTGAAATCCGGCGGTTACATCGTGATCGGCGTGACCGAAGCGTTGGTGGCGATCGACGTGAACTCCGGCCGGGCGACCAAGGAAGCCTCGATCGAGGAAACCGCGCTCAAGACTAACTTGGAGGCCGCCGAAGAAGTGGCGCGCCAGCTGCGCCTGCGCGACCTTGCGGGCCTGATCGTGATCGACTTCATCGACATGGACGAGCGCAAGAACAACGCCGCCGTCGAAAAGCGCATGAAGGACAAGCTGAAGACCGACCGCGCCCGCATCCAGGTGGGCCGGATCTCGGGCTTCGGCCTGATGGAAATGTCGCGCCAGCGGCTGCGCCCCGGCATGATCGAGGCGACCACCGCGCCGTGCCCGCATTGCCACGGCACCGGACTGATCCGCTCTGACGACTCGATGGCGCTGTCGATCCTGCGCCAGATCGAGGAAGAGGGCACCCGCCGCCGCTCCCGCGAGGTGCTGGTGCGCTGCCCGGTCTCCATCGCCAACTTCCTGATGAACCAGAAGCGCGAGCACATCGCCCAGATCGAGGCGCGTTACGGCCTGTCCGTGCGCATCGAAGGCGACGCGCATCTGGTCAGCCCGGACTTCGTGCTGGAGAAGTTCAAGACCGCTTCCCGCACCGTGCCTGCGGCCACCGCTCCGGTGGTGTCGGTGGATACCTCGATCATGGAGCAGGTGGACGCTGACGAAGCGCAGCAGGACGAGGAAGAGGCCCCCGTCGCCGTTGAGGCCGCTGAGGACGATGCGCCGCAGGACGACAAGCCCAAGCGCAAGCGCCGCCGCCGCCGCCGCCGGAAGTCCGGCAACGGCGATCAGGCCCAGACGGGCGAGAACGGCGAGGACACCTCCGAAGACCAGGATCAGCCGAAGGAAGAGGCTGACGAGGCGCTGGAAGCTGACTCTGAGGCGGAAGAGCCTGCCGCGGAAGACGTGAAGGAGAAGAAGCCCTCCCGCACCCGCACCCGGTCCCGTTCGCGCAAACCGAAGAGCAAGCAGGCTGAGGCAGACGCAGTTGCTGCTGAAGGCTCCGAAGCCGCCGCAGAGGAAGCGCCCGCCGCTGCCGAAGCGCCTGTGGCTGAGACGGTCGCGGAAGCTCAGGCTGATGAGACTGCAGAACCGGCGGTTGAGGCCGTTGCGGACAGCACAGACGCCGCTGCCGCCCAGGACGCAGAGCCCGCTGCGGAAGCTGAACAGGCCGCTCCGGCAGAAGAACCGGCTGCTGCGCAAGAGGCAGAGGCTGAGGCGCCTGCAGAAGCTGCTGCCGAAGCGGCCGAAGAGCTGTCTTCTGAGGAACCCGATGCGGAACCAGCCGGGGAGCAGACTGCTGTGGAAGAGGCCGCTGCGCTGGAACCCGCCGCTGCGCCGGAAGAGGAAAAACAGCCGGAGCCTGCCATGGCTGGCGCCGCCGCTGAGCGGGAGCCCGCAGCTTCGTCCAAGCCAAAACGCCGCGGCTGGTGGTCGATGGGCGGCTGAGCTCAGCATGGAACACGCGAAAAGGCAGGCCGTCAGGCCTGCCTTTTTCAGTTGGGGCTGCCTCCAATCAGGAAACTTCGGGCTGCGCACGAAACACAGTTTTCCGGGCCGCAGTTTTTGCGGAACTCCGGTGCCGCAAGGCACGGGCGCTGGGAAGGTTCGCGGCCTAGCCGCCCTTGCGGATCAGGTAGATCTGGTGGCCTGCGCCTTCGCTGTGGCCCAGGAATTCATGCCCTGCCTCATTACAGAAATGCGGCACGTCGATCACCGCCGCCGGGTCGTCCGCCAGCAGTTGCAGCACATGGCCGCGCTGCAGCGATTTCAGCCGCTTGCGCGCCTTCAGGACGGGCAGGGGGCACAGCAGCCCGATTGCATCGAGGGTCTCTTTGATCTCGCTCATGGTGTTCAGATAAGGGGGATGTTTCATGCTGTCCACAAGGATGTGACCAGCCGTCCCCGTGACGTTGGCCGCCTGCTGGCATAAGTGTTGGACCATGTTTGGAATCGAGATCATCGACGCAGGGCTGCTCCCTGCCATGCTGGTGGCGCTGCTGGGCGGCGTGATCAGTTTTCTGTCGCCCTGCGTGCTGCCGATTGTGCCGCCTTACCTGGCCTATATGAGCGGCGTCACCATCGGCGAGATGCAGGGCACAGTCGCCGCGCGGCGTAAGGCGATCATCGCGGCGCTGTTCTTTGTGCTGGGGCTGTCCACGGTGTTTCTGCTGCTGGGCTTCACGGCCTCTGCATTCGGCGCATTTGTGCTGCAAAATCAGGAGCTTTTCGCCCAGGTTTCAGGCGTCGTCGTGATCATCTTCGGGCTCCACTTCCTGTCGGTTTTCCGCATTCCGCTGCTGGACCGCGAGGCACGGATGGAGGCGGGCGAATCCGGCGGCTCCGCTTTGGGGGCTTATGTGCTCGGGCTGGCTTTTGCCTTTGGCTGGACGCCGTGTATCGGCCCGCAGCTGGGCGCCATCCTGTCGCTGGCCGCATCGGAGGCTTCCGTCAGCCGCGGCACGCTTCTGCTGGGCGTTTACGCCGCGGGTCTGGGCGTACCGTTTCTGCTGGCGGCGATGTTCCTGAACCGCTCGATGACGCTGATGAACAAGATGAAACGCCACATGGGGCTGATCGAGAAAGTGATGGGCGGCCTGTTGCTGTTTGTCGGCATCATGCTGGTCACCGGCCTGTTCACCACCTTCTCCTGGTGGCTGCTGGAAACCTTCCCGGCGCTGGCCACGCTGGGCTGACCTGAGGACTTTCAAAGGGGCCTGAGGGCCCCTTTTTCTTTGCCTCGCCCGGCCTTACTCTTGCCGGATTGCGCTGCTAGTCTGCGCTGGAGACGTCAGAGCAGGACAACGCGGATCAACAGCGTGGATCACATGGGTTCCAACCCCCAGCAGGTGCGCAAACGCCGGGTGTTTTACATCCCCGGCTATGACCCGATTCACCCGCGCCGCTACCGGGAGCTTTACCGCAAGGAAGGCGCCGCGCAGGCGCAGATTTCCGGCTACAGCCTGACGCTCTCTCCCAAACGGACCAACGGCCCCTACGGCTGGCATGTTGCGGTTGAGATGGACGGGCAGCGCACGGAGGCGGATATCGAGGTGCTGGTCTGGTCCGACATCGTGCGCGGCAGCATGGAGGCGACGATTGCAGGCACCTACTGGCAGCTGTTGCGCACCGCCTGGATCTATCTCTCCACCGGCGCGCTCAGGCGGCTGATGCGGCTGCGCAAGGGGCCGGTGATTGCCGCGCTCTACCCGGTGGGAATGCTGCTTGTGCAGGCGCTTCTGGCGCTGCTGCTGGCTTGGGGCGCTGCTCATGCCATTGGCCTTGCCGCTGCTGCTGCCGGGCTGAACGGCCCCTTTGCCCTGCTGCCAGCCTGGATGCTGGGCCTTGGCGCCGGCTATGCGCTGCTGCGCTGGTTCAAGACACGCGACGGCAAGTTCTTCGCGTATTACCTGATGCACGATTACGCCCATTCTGCGGCCTCCCGCGGCGCCATTCCGCCGGAGATGGAGGTGCGGATGGACGAATTCCGCGCTCTGATAGCAGGCGCCTTACAGGACAAAACCCTGGACGAGGTGCTGGTCGTCGGCCACTCCTCCGGTGCGCATCTGGGGGTGCCGGTGCTGGCGGACCTGATCCGGCATGGGCTGCCCGAAGACCGCCCCGCTCTTGGATTTCTCACGCTGGGGCAGGTGGTGCCCATGGTCTCCTTCCTGCCGCAGGCCAGCCGTCTGCGGGCCGATCTGAGATACCTGTCCCAGCGCACGGAGCTTGCCTGGGTGGATGTCACCGCGCCGGGCGATGGCTGCGCCTTTGCGCTGTGTGATCCTGTCGCTGTCAGCGGCGTTGCGCCGGAAGGCAAGCGCTGGCCGCTGGTGTTTTCTGCCGCCTTCACCCAGACCCTCAGCCCGGAGCGCTGGCAGCAGCTGCGCTGGCGGTTTTTCCGTCTGCATTTCCAGTATCTTTGCGCTTTCGACCGGCCGGGCGACTATGACTATTTCCGCATCACTGCTGGGCCGCTGACGCTGGCAGAACGGTACCGGGACCGGAAACCTTCGAAGTCGCGGATTGACGTGCCGGTGTCGAAGTTCACCTCGGTGGCCGCTGAATGACCCAAGTGATGCCGCCAAAACCGCCAGCGCGCTCCGACAAGGTGCCGCTGTGGCGATATGTAAGACTGTTCCGTCAGGACATCCTGTCGGCGCAGCCTGCGCGGCTTTACCGCGCCTGGATGGCAGAGTTCCGCACGCCGTTTTTCCGCTCCTTCCTAGTCAACCAGCCGGATCTGGTGAAGCTGCTGCTGAAGGAGCGCCCGGATGATTTCCCGAAATCGGACCGCATTGCAGAGGGGCTGAAGCCCTTGCTGGGCAATTCGGTGTTTCTGACCAATGGCGCGGACTGGAAGCGGCAGCGGCGGATCATTGATCCCGCCTTCGAGGGCGGGCGGCTCAAGGATACCTACCCGGCGATGCGCGCCGCGGCGGAGGCGGCGGTCCAGCGCCTGGAGGGGCGGAAGGGGCCGGTGGAGATTGAGGAGGAAACCTCGCACGCGGCGGCAGACGTGATCTTCCGCACGTTGTTTTCGATCCCGATCGGCCATGAGGTGGCCGGCGAAGTCTTCACCCGGTTCCGCGACTACCAGCGCAGCCAGCCATTGCTGAACCTGGCCGCGTTCGTGCCGCTGCCGCGCTGGATGCCGCGGTTCTTCCGCCGCGGTACCCGCCGGAACGCCGCAGAGATCCGGACGCTGATCGCGAAGCTGACGGCCGAACGGATGGCGGCGATCGAGGCGGGCAGGGCGCCGGATGACCTGGCGACCAAGATCATGACCACCCGCGACCCGAAGACCGGCAGCACGTTTGATACCGCCGAGATGGTCGATCAGGTGGCGATCTTCTTCCTCGCGGGTCATGAAACCAGCGCCTCGGCCTTGGCCTGGGCGCTCTATCTGGTGGCGCTCTACCCGGATTGGCAGGAAAGGGTGGCGGCGGAGGCCGCGGTGCTGGAGGATGAGAGCTTTGCTGCCGTTTCACGGCTGAAGGTCAGCCGCGATGTGTTCCGCGAAACCTTGCGGCTGTATCCGCCGGTGCCGATGATGGTGCGGGAGGCTGCATGTCCCGAACACTTCCGCAACCGTGCCGTGCCCAAGGGCGCGCAGATGGTGCTCAGCCCCTGGCACCTGCACCGGCATGAGCGGCTGTGGGAGAACCCGAACGGCTTTGATCCCGCGCGCTGGGGGACGGAGAACGGCAAGCAGTGCCAGCGGGACGCGTATATCCCGTTCTCAGCCGGTGCCCGCGTGTGTACGGGGGCGGGTTTCGCCATGGTGGAGGGGCCGCTGATCCTGTCGATGATCCTGCGCCGGTTCCGCGTTGAGCCGGTTGCGGGCAGGGCGCCCGTTCCTGTGGCGCATCTCACGGTGCGGTCGAAAAACGGGATCTGGCTGCACCTCTCGGAGCGGTAGCCAAGAAAATTCGAATTTTCTTGGCAAATTTCTTCGAAGAAATTTGCGTTACTGGATGATACGCACGGCTTCCTGGTTGCAGAAGATAACGACCTGACCAGCGTTTTCCACGGCGTGGAAACCGCGGTGTTTCAATTCCTGCCGAAACCGGTCCCAGCCGAGCAGCCGTTCTATGTCACGCTTCTGCCGCCGGATGACGCCGCCCTTGGCGGCCGCCTGGGAACGGAAAAGTTGCTGCAACCACGCGTCAGCAGAGAGAGGGGCAGGTACCGGCATAAGCTGAGGATGGCAATTTGTGGTTAACGCGCCCTTAACCGCCGCAGCACGAACAGCCGGATGGCGGACGCCAGCCCGCAGTCCTCGCCCCGGGTTTCGTCAATTTCCGCTGCCAAGTCATTGATTGCCCTGTCTTCGCGGGTTGCGATTTCGCGAAAGGCATCCCAGAACTCATCCTCCAGCGACACGGAGGTGCGATGCCCGCGCAGGGTCAGGGAATGCTTCTTCGGGCGGGAATTCATTCGTCGCGCTTGTGCTCGTCCAGACGTTTGAGCTCTTGCGCGTTGCGCGCCTTGTCCAGGTCTTTCTCGGCCTTGGTCCGCCCGAACGTCACGGCGTTCCGGTCAGCACGGGCCTTCTTCTGGGCCCGCGCTTTTTCCTTTCTGTACCGGTTCAGGTTGACCGGCTTTTCCATCAGTCCTTCGGCCCGATCATCTGCTCGGGCCGCACCACTGCGTCAAAAGTGGCTTCATCGACAAAGCCCAGCTTGACCGCTTCTTCCTTCAGCGTGGTGCCGTTCTTATGCGCGGTCTTGGCAACGGTGGTGGCGTTGTCATAACCGATGGTCGGCGCCAGCGCGGTGACCAGCATCAGCGACTCCTTCATCAGCTTGTCGATGCGCGGCTCGTTGGCCTTGATGCCGTTCAGCATCCGCTCGGTGAAGCTGTCGGCCGCATCGCCCAGCAGCTGGATCGACTGCAAGAGGTTGTAGGACATCATCGGGTTGTAGACGTTCAGCTCGAAATGGCCCTGGGAGCCTGCGAACTTGATCGCCGCGTCATTGCCCATGACGTGCGCTGCCACCTGGGTCAGCGCCTCGGCCTGGGTCGGGTTCACCTTGCCCGGCATGATCGAGGAGCCGGGCTCGTTCTCCGGCAGGATCAGCTCACCCAGGCCGGAGCGCGGACCGGAGCCGAGGAAGCGGATGTCGTTGGCGATCTTGTAGCAGCTGCCCGCAATCGTCGCGAGCGCGCCGGACAGGAACACCATCGCGTCATGCGCCGCCAGTGCCTCGAACTTGTTCGGTGCTGTGACGAAGGGCAGGCCGGTGATCTCCGCCATGTTGGCGGCAACGGTCTCGCCCCAGCCTTTCTGGGTGTTCAGACCGGTGCCGACGGCGGTGCCGCCCTGCGCCAGCTCATAGATCCCGGGCATTGCCGCCTCGACCCGGGCCAGGCCTTGACGGATCTGATGCGCGTAGCCGCCGAATTCCTGGCCCAGCGTCAGCGGGGTCGCGTCCTGGGTGTGAGTGCGGCCGATCTTGATGATGTCCTTGAATTCTTCGGACTTCTTCTCCAGCCCTTCGGCAAGCTTGGTCAGCCCGGGCACCAGCACGTCGCGCACCATCATCGCAGTGGCGATATGCATCGCGGTCGGGAAGGTGTCGTTGGACGACTGCCCCATGTTGCAGTGATCGTTCGGATGCACCGGATCCTTGGAGCCGATGGTGCCGCCCAGGATCTCGATGGCGCGGTTGGCGATCACCTCGTTGGAGTTCATGTTGGACTGGGTGCCGGACCCCGTCTGCCACACCACCAGCGGGAAGTTGTCGTCGAATTTACCTGCCACCACTTCGCTGGCGGCCTGGATGACGGCATCGGCGATCTTTGCGTCCAGCTTGCCCGACTCTTTGTTGGCCATGGCGCAGGCCTGCTTGATTACCCCCAGCGCGCGCACAATGGCGACCGGCTGTCTTTCCCAGCCGATCGGAAAGTTCATGATCGACCGCTGGGTCTGCGCGCCCCAGTACTTGTCTGCTGGGACCTCGAGCGGACCAAAGCTGTCGGTTTCGGTGCGGGTCTCGGACATCCGTCTTCTCTCCGTTACGTATGCGATTGTATGCCGTTTAGCCTGCGCATTGCGGCAGTGCAATTGGCCAGTTGCGCGCAGCATAGCCAATCGCGCGGGCAGGTATAGTGCCGAATTGGCGCAATCGGAGACATGCCATTGCCTGAAACCATGCTATGATTACAGTGCGTGGGGGACAGGCCTGGACATCCGGAGGGAATTGCGACGTGCCAACGCATTTGCGAACTCTCAAGGCCTTGCTGAGCCTTGACGCCCTGGTGGCGGCGGTTCTGCTCTTGCTGCTGCCGCAGTGGGCGCGCGCGGACATTTCCCGCTTCGCGGGCGAATACGCCGGCAGCGTCGAGATCGTGAAGGAAGACGGTGACACCGACCCCCGGGATATGAGCGTGGCGATCCGCGAATTGAAGAAAGGTTTCACCATCAAGTGGACGTCTACGACGGAAAAGGACGACGGGCGCCGGAAGTCGAAAACCTATGAGATCGAGTTTCTGCCCAGCGGCCGTGAAGGTGTCTTTTCCGCAGCGATGACCCGCAATGTATTCGGCCATTCGGTGCCGCTCGACCCGATGAAAGGGGAGCCGTTTGTCTGGTGCCGTATCACCGGCGATACGCTGACGGTGTTCTCGCTGTATATCCATCCCAACGGGGATTACGAGATGCAGCAGTACGACCGGACTTTGGCCGAAGGCGGCTTGGACCTTGAATATATCTCGCGCCTGAACGGCGAACCCCGGCGGCAGCTGCGCACCTTCCTGTCGCGGCAGTGATGCAGGCATAAAACAGGCGGCCTGCGGGGCCGCCAGTTGTTCACCCGAGAGCGGACGCGCGTTATTTGCGGAAGCTGTCCAGCGAGACGATGTCTGCGTTTTTCTTTTCCTCGGCCGGGACACGGGCGGTGTCCTGCTCCTCATCGGCATCCGGTGCCTCTGCATAGCCCTCGGAATCCTCATCGGCGCTTTCGAACCGCAGCCCGAATTCCACCGACGGGTCGACGAAAGTACGGATCGCGTCATAGGGGATATAAAGAGGTTCGGGCGAGTCGCCGAAGTTCAGTGTGACGGCAAAGCCTTCTTCATCCACAGTCAGGTTGTCGAACCAGTGCTGCATGACCACGGTCATTTCGCCCGGGTAGCGGTCGGACAGCCAGTCGGCCAGTTCCACATCGGGATGGGCCGTGTCGAAGGTGATGAAAAAGTGGTGGTTACCGGGCAAGCCGTTGTCAGCGATGTCCTGCAGCACGGTCCGGATCAGGCCGCGCATGGCAGAGTGCATCAAGTTGCCATAGTCGATTTCACGGGACATGCAGTCACCCTTTGTTCATTTGCTCCCAAGCATAAGAGATTCTGGCGGAAACAAAAGACCGCCCTTTTCGCCAGCCGAATTATTTTTGGCACAGGACGGCGGGTTGAAAGCCGCCGCAGTCAGCTGATTGGAAACGGGAATTCGCCAAGGGCCAGTCCGGCGCAGGCCATGGCAGCCAGCAGCAGCAGCATATTGCCGCGCACCATCCAGGCCGCCAGCGGCGCCAGCAGAACCAGCAGCACCGCGGCGGTGTCCATGCTGCTCCAGACCGGCGCAGGGATATGCAGGATTCCAGCCTCATAAACCTGCGTTTGGGCAAACGCCACATGCATCAGGAACCAGACCGACAGGTTCAGAATCACGCCCGCGACCGTGGCAGTAACCGCCTTCAGTGCCATGCCAAGCCGGGGATGCGCGGCGATGCGCTCGACATAAGGCGCGGCGGCGAAGATCCACAGAAAGCAGGGCATGAAGGTCGCCCACAGCGCCACCGCGCCTGCCGCCAGAAACAGGCCAATTCCGTCCTGCAGCAGCCCCGACAGCATGGCAACGAATTGCGTGACCAGGATCAGCGGTCCGGGCGTGGTCTCGGCCAGTCCCAGGGCGTCGATCATCTGTCCGGCGGTGATCCAGCCGAACTGGCTGACAACCGTTTGGCTGATATAGGCCAGCACCGCATAGGCACCGCCAAAGGTCACTACCGCGAGTTTGGCGAAGAACCAGCCGACATCGGCCAGGAAGCCTGCGCCGGACAGGCTGAGCGCAATCAGCGGCAGCAGCCACAGGCTGCCCCAGACGGCGACGGTCCGCAACGTGCCGGCAGCCTGAAACGGCGCGGCAGAGGCGGGCAGCTCCGCCCCGGCTGACTTGCGCAGGAAGCCGGTGAGGGCGGCCGCAAGCACCACCAGCGGGAACGGCAGGTTCAGCAGGAACAGCGCGGCAAAGCCGAAGCCGGCCAGCATCCAGTCCGCCCGATGGCGCAGCGCCTTGCCCGCCAGCCGCCGCAGCGCCTGCAGGATGATGACAACAACAGCGGCCTTGATGCCCAGAAAGGCGGATTGCACCGCGGGCAGGGTGCCGTATTGCACGTAAAGCCAGGCCAAAAGGGCAATCACCGCGGCCCCGGGCAGAACAAACAGCAGCCCCGCCAGCAGCCCGCCAGCGGTGCCGCGCATCTTCCAGCCGGTATAGGTTGCCAGCTGCATCGCTTCCGGCCCCGGCAGCAGCATGCAAAACGAAAGCCCCCGCAGGAAGCTTTCTTCGCTCAGCCAGGGGCGGTCCTCGACCAGATCCTTGTGCATCACGGCAATCTGCGCCGCCGGGCCGCCAAAGCTCAGCACCCCGATGCGCCCAAAGACACGGAACATCTCTGCCCAGCCGGGATGGCTCATGCTGCGCGCTCCGCGACCCGGCTGTGGCCTCGGCAGGCGCGGGCCCGGCGGTTCAGCGCGTTATCCAGGGTCATGGCTGCCTCAAGCTGCTGATGGTGCTCCACTGACCGGCGCAACAGCCCCGCCGCCATGGCGGCAAGGCCGTGCCAATCGGTACCGGCGCCTCTCACACCCCGGGCCAGCCTGTCAAGCGCTGGAAGGCTTGAGCCTGGCTCGTCCGGCAGGGGGCAAAGATCAAGAACCTGCGATGATGGCGCCGCATACGCCTGTTAGCCGAGCCGTTCCCCGGTCAGGCAGATGGCCAGGGCCTCCGGCGGCAGCTGGCCCAGCATTTCGAACATCCGGAAATAATCCATGTTGGAGTGCATCTCGGCAATCCTGCCGTCCTCCACCCGCGCCATGACCTGGCCGGTGATCTCGAACGGTTCGCCGTCGCGGGGATTGCTGGTCGCGGCCACCAGCCGGACCGACACCCATTCGTCGGTTTCCATCACATGGGTGAAGGTCACCTTGATCGGACCCAAAAGGTTGCGCAGCGCAGCGACTACCTCGCTGTAATCGCTTTCCGGTTCTGCAAGGGCGGAAACAGACCCGGAGATCAGCGTATTGCGGCGCATGATGTCGGAGACGGCGTTCAGATTGCCTCTGCCCCAGACTTCCTCAAACCAGTAATGCAGCAGACGGGTCAAAGGCATGTCCGCCATGCCCGCCGGGTCGAAGGGGGCTTCCATGACAGGGCTTGCGCCGGATGCGGCGGCCCGGCGCGTGACAAAGGGTTCAGTCGCGGGTTTGGTGAAAGTATCAGTCATTCTTTTCGTTAAGCAGAGCCATGCCCGGTCAGGCAAGGGGCATAGGGAGCTGTCAGGCAGCCGCGCCGGTTCGGACGGCAAGCAGCAGGACGGAGGGAGTTGCACGCTCCGGCACGGCCGGGCTGAAATCGCAGAGCGTCAGTATTTCAACATTGTGCAGTCAAAGGCATTGAAGGATTTCTTGCGGTCCGAGTCCGGTTCAGACCCGGCAGTTTAGCCGGCGCCGGCAGGTTTTACAGCCCATCCCTAAGGTTTTAGGCATTCCCCGCACACCGGCTGGGGACTTGGTTGGACAAAGTGGAGAAAGTGCAGGTTTCTGTTGCCAGGTACCTGCGAACCCCGCCTTACGCGGCTAGGCGCAAGGGCTTAGATTTCGATTCCTCGAACTGCTTACGCAGCCAGAGCAACCGGAGCACGATTGTCGTTTGCAATTGTACTGTTTGGGCCGGTACGGTGGCACCCCGCCGAGACAAAGCAAACCCCTTTAGACGTCCGTCGATCCTGTTTCGGCCCCATGATCCCCAAACGAAGGATTTTGGTGGAGCCGCCGGGTACCGCCCCCGGGTCCGATCCGCTTATTACGAGCGCGTTTATGTCCATAGTTCCACAAGGGAACATCAGCTATATAGTGCGCTTCTGTGCGGTTGCAAAGGGGGCAACCGGAATCCTGCGAGGATTCCGGCCAGTTTTCCGGCGCGGAAAACTGGTGCTGTGCCGCCGCTGGTGCCGCCAGAAATCCTCGCAGGATTTCTGGCCGTTTTCCGCGCCGGAAAACGGCACTGTCACACCAGTTTGCGGATCGGGGCGCTGTTGCAGAAGACGACAACCTGCTCGCGGTTCAGCACCGCCTGAAACCCGCGGGCGCGGACTTCGGCCAGAAAGGCCTCCATCCCGGCATAGCGCTCGATATCGCGGATCTTGCGGCGGAACACCTGGCCGTTCTGAACCGCTTTGCAGGCGAAGATATCGCGCAGCCAGATATCGGGGGAGAGGGCGGAACCGGGTTTAACCATGACCCAACTGTCCCGGGTCATGGTTAAAAAAGTGTTGAGCCGTTACCTCTGCGCCCGCGCGGCAAAAACGTCAGAGGCCAGCTTGCGGGTCTCGCTCTCCAGATCCTGCAAGCCGGAGACGGCTGCACTGCCGTCGCCCGCCTCGATGGCGTCGGCAATACGGGAATGCAGGCCGGTGATCGCTTCGCGGTCGCGCGCGGTGAAAGTGATCATGTTCATCAAGGGCTGCATTGCTTCCACTGCGCCGGCCAGCTGATACGACAGCACCGGATTGCCCGCGCCGTCCACCAGCGCCCGGTGAAACGCCACGTCGGAGGCGCAGAAGGCCTCATCGGTCAGGCCGGGCTGCCCCTGGCGGAAGATCTCCGCCCGCATCGTCGCCAGGTGGTCCGCACTGCGGCGCTCGGCCGACAGCGGCGCGCAGGCGCGTTCCAGCGCGTAGCGCGCCTCGCAGGCGGTATCGAAACTCACCGCATTCATGCTCAGCAGCAGGGTGGAGGTGGTGATCTGCTGCGAATAGGCGTCCTCGAAACTCAGCCGGTTCACAAACGCTCCGCCGGAGGCGCCGCGCTGGGTGCGGATCAGCGACTGCGCCGCCAGCCGCTTCAGCGCTTCGCGCACGGTCGGGCGGGACACCTGGAAGTGATCCGACAGTTCCGCCTCCGACGGCAGCCGCTCATCGACAATCAACTCGCCGGAAATGATGGCATCCTTGATCGCCTGGGCTATCTGAACCGAAAGATCGGCGGAGCTGTTGGGGTCAATCTTCATGCCCGGGGTCCTGACGCTGCGTTATGCCGGAGCGGGGCCGGCAAGAAATCATTTGTCTGACATTTAAAAGTCTGACATTTAAAACTCAAGACGTGAGTCGCTAACCCTCATACGCGGAGCGCGCGATGAAAGCCATTCTGGCACAACGGATCAGAACCATGGGAGGCTGGCATTGGCTGGGCCTGTTCGGGCTGATCCTGGGGGCGTGGGGGCTGCTTTATGCAATGTCGGTGCCGGCCGAACTGCGCGAGGCCGGGGCGATCTACGGTCCGGATTTCTGGCGCGACTTCTGCGTGCTGACACCGGATGCGGCGGGCTTTGGCAAGATGCTGATTATGTGGGCACTGATGTCGGCCGCGATGATGGCGCCGACAGCATTGCCCGCCTTTGCCACCTACGAGGACCTGTCCCACACTGCGCCGGACACCAGTTTCACCCGGCTGGTGGGCGGCTATCTGGCGGTTTGGCTGGGCTTTTCGGCGCTGGCCGCCGTGCTGCAACTGGGACTGTTCCAGGCAGAATTGCTCACCGCCTTTGGCGACAGCAACTCGCGCTACCTGTCGGCGGGGCTGCTGCTGGTCGCGGGCGGCTACCAGTTTTCGCCGGTAAAGGAAGCCTGCCTCAGCAAATGCCGCCGCCCGCTGGTGTTCTTTATGCAGCACTGGGACGAGGGGCCGCTGCGTAACGGCCTGCGGCTGGGGCTGGTATGCTTGGGCTGCTGCTGGGCACTGATGCTGCTGGCCTTTGCGGGCGGCACCATGAATATCGCCTTCATGGGGCTGGCGACCGTGATCATGATTTTGGAAAAGCTGCCGGACCTGGGCCGCTACATCACCAAACCGCTGGGTGCGGGGCTGGTGATTGCGGCGCTGGCGCTGGCGGCAGGGATTATCTGAGAGGGAGACTAAGACATGGCCTTGGACGCCGCTACGGGCACCGTGCCCTGGACAATCAAAGGGGAGCTGATCCTCAACTGCAACTGCACCGTGTTTTGCCCCTGCGTGGTGTCGCTGGGCAAGCACCCGCCGACCGAGGGCCACTGCCAGGCCTGGGCGGGCGTGCGTATCGACACCGGCGACTACGGCGGGGTTGACCTGTCCGGCCTGAACGTCGGCCTGTTCCTGGAAATCCCCGGCAACATGGGCCGCGGCAACTGGAAGGCGGCGGCCTATATCGACGACCGCGCCTCGGATGACGCCTATGACGCGCTGGTTGCGATCTTCTCCGGCGCGGCGCGCGGCACGACCGGCCTGTTCTCTATGCTGGTGGGCGAGTTCCTGGGCGCCGAGCGCGCACCGGTCACTTTCGAGACCGAAGGCAAGGAACGCCGCCTGATGGTCGGCAAGAAGATCCAGGGTGCCGTGGTCCCGGTCGAGGGCAAGGACGGCAAGGACATCGTTGTCACCAACACCGAATACTGGATGGGCCCGGACATCACCGTCGCCACCGCCACCAAGGGCCGCGTACGCGCCTTTGGCCGGGTCTGGGACTTTGACGGCCGTTCTGCCGAGATTTGCCAGATCGACTGGCACGGGCCGAAGTAATCGGCTTTTCCGGCGGCGGCTCCGCTGCGGCCGCCGGGTACATTGCACATGGTTCTGGGAGGAATAGCCATGGCCCTGCTGTCCCCGTCGCGCCGCCTGCGGCGCACCCCGTTTTCCGATGGCGTCGAAGCGGCCGGTGTAAAGGCCTACACGGTCTACAACCGGATGCTGTTGCCCACCGTTTTTGAAAGCGTGCAGGCGGACTACCGCCACCTCAAAGAGCACGTGCAGGTCTGGGACGTTGCCTGCGAACGCCAGGTGGAGCTGCGCGGCCCCGACGCCGGGCGGCTGATGCAAATGCTGACGCCGCGCGATCTGCGCGGCATGACGGCAGGCCAGTGTTTCTACGTGCCCATCGTCGACGAGACCGGTGGCATGCTGAACGATCCGGTGGCGGTCAAGCTGAGCGACGACCGCTGGTGGATCTCGATTGCCGACAGCGATCTGCTGTTATGGGTCAAGGGCATTGCCAACGGCTGGCGGCTGGATGTGCTGGTGGATGAGCCGGATGTCTCGCCGCTCGCAATCCAAGGCCCCCGCGCGGACGACCTGATGGCCCGCGTCTTTGGCGAGGAGGTGCGCAAGGTCCGCTTTTTCCGCTTCGGCATCTTCCAGTTCGAAGGCCGCGACCTGGTGATCGCGCGCTCCGGCTATTCCAAGCAGGGCGGATATGAGATCTACCTTGAAGGCGGCGATTTGGGAATGCCGCTGTGGAACCGGCTGTTCGAAGCGGGCGAGGATCTGCAGGTCCGGGCCGGCTGCCCCAACCTGATCGAGCGGATCGAGGGCGGGCTGCTGAGCTACGGCAACGACATGACCGACGACAATACCCCGCATGAATGCGGGCTTGGCAAGTTTTGCAACACCCACACGGCGATTGGCTGCATCGGCCGCGACGCCCTGCTGCGGGTGGCCAAAGAGGGTCCGGTGCAGCAGATCCGCCCGATTGCGATTGACGGCGATGCGGTGCCGGGCTGCGACCGGCCCTGGCCGGTCTTTGCGAACGGCAAGCGGGCGGGGCAGGTGACGTCCTCCGCCTGGTCGCCGGACTTTGAGACCAACGTCTCGATCGGCATGATCCGCATGACTCATTGGGACGCGGGCACCAAGCTTGAGGTGGAGACACCCGACGGTATGCGCACAGCCACTGTGCGCGACACATTCTGGATTTAAGGAGAAGGCAGATGTTCAACGCTTTGGTTGTGAACAAGGACGAAGAGAGCGGCAAGACCTCCGCCGCGGTCGAGCAGATCAGCCTCGATCAGCTGCCCGAGGGCGAAGTGACCGTGGCGGTGGAGTATTCCACCGTGAACTACAAGGACGGGCTTTGCATCGGGCCGGGCGGCGGGCTGGTGCGCAAGTATCCGCACGTGCCGGGGATTGATTTTGCGGGCACCGTTGAGGCGTCCTCGGATGACCGCTATAAGCCGGGCGACAAGGTGGTGCTGACCGGCTGGCGCGTGGGCGAGGCCCATTGGGGCGGCTACAGCCAGAAGGCCAATGTGCGCGCCGACTGGCTGGTGCCGCTGCCGGAGGGGCTGGACACTCGCCAGGCGATGGCTGTTGGCACCGCGGGCTTTACCGCGATGCTGGCGGTCATGGCGCTGGAGGATCACGGGCTGGAGCCGGGCCACGGGCCGGTTCTGGTCACAGGCGCGGCAGGCGGCGTCGGCTCGGTCGCGACCGCAATCCTGGCCAATCTCGGCCATGAGGTAGCTGGCGTCACCGGCCGCCCGGAAACCGCGGACTACCTGAAGTCCCTGGGCGCCACCCAGATTGTTGCCCGCGAGGAAATCAACGAAACCACCAAACGGCCGCTGGAAAGCGAAACCTGGGCGGGCTGCGTGGATGCGGTCGGCGGCGCCATGCTGGCGCGGGTGCTGGGGCAGATGAAATACGGTGCCTCGGTGGCGGCTGTTGGTTTGGCGGGCGGCGCCGCGCTGCCGGCCACCGTTGTCCCGTTCCTGCTGCGCGGCGTGAACCTGTTGGGCATCGACTCGGTCATGCAGCCCTATGACAACCGTGTCCGCGCCTGGCAGCGGATCGCCAAGGACCTGCCGATGGACAAGCTGGAAGCGATGATCCAGCCCGCCACGCTGGGCGATCTGCCGCAACTGGGTGCGGATATCCTCAAGGGCCAGGTCAAGGGCCGCGTCGTGGTGGACGTCAACGCCTAAATCATTATAATACTTTGCATCTACCGGATGAACGCGCGGCGATGTCCGCGCGTTTTTCATGCGTGCCGCGGCCCTGCCGCGGTCCTAGGGAGGGGGCAGCGCCGCGATTGCGCGGTCCCGATACCGCCCCGCCCGGTGCGCTCTTGGCCTCTGTGCCGGTGACGCATTGAATTTGAAGCAAGAGGAGGGAGACCGTGTATTCCAAAATCATGGTGCCCGTCGATCTGACCCACGCCGACCGACTGGAGCGGGCGCTGCAATTGGCCTCGGATCTCGCGCATCTTTACAACGCAGAAGTGATTTTCGTGGGGGTGACCTCACCCCAGCCCAGCAAGGTGGCGCATAATCCGCAGGAGTTTGCGGCAAAACTCGATGCGTTCGCGTCCGGCCAGGCAGCCAAGCGCAACATGACCGCTTCGGGCCATGCCGTTGTCAGCCACGATCCGGCGGTGGACCTTGATAAGACGCTGATCAAGGCCTGCAGCGATACCGGGGCAGAGCTTATCGTGATGGCGAGCCACGTCCCGAACGTGAGCGATTACCTGTTCCATGCGCATGGCGGACGGGTTGCAGAAAAAGCGCCGGTTTCGGTGCTGGTCGTGCGCGAGAGCTGACCGCGGGCCCCTTGAAGACGCAAGCGCCAGCTTGCGGGGCCAAAGGTTGCAAGGCCGAAAGACAATGGGCCGGAGTTTACAGGGAAGGAGGCCGCAATGGCTGACGAAACCACAAATCAGGGTATCCCCGCCCCGGAAGGCGAATCGGATATCATCGATACCGAATACGAGATCGGTCAAGACAATATCGAAACCCAGATCGGCCCGTTCGGGGTCGACATCCACAACCCGGTGTTCCTGGTCTCGGGACTGGTGATCGTGGCCTTCGTGTTCTACGCGCTGGCGCTGCCGGAGCAGGCGGGAACATTTTTCAACTGGCTGCGCCCTGCGGTCACCAGCAATTTTGACTGGTTCTTCTTCGGGGCTGCGGATCTGTTTGTGCTGTTCTGCCTGTTTCTGATCGTGTCCCCCTGGGGCAGCGTGCGCCTGGGCGGCAATGAGGCAACGCCAGATTACACCTACTTGGGCTGGTTTGCGATGCTGTTTGCGGCGGGCATGGGCATCGGCCTGATGTTCTATGGCGTGAGCGAACCGATGAGCCACTTCTCCACCGCCTTCGGCGGCACGGCGGTGCCTGAGGGCGGCGGCGCCCGCACCGACTGGGCGCCGCTGGGCGCGGCGGCAGGCAATGAAGCTGAGGCAGTGCGCCTGGGGATGGCGGCGACGATCTTCCACTGGGGTCTTCACCCTTGGGCGATCTACGCCATTGTGGCGCTGGCGCTGGCGCTGTTCACCTACAACAAGGGCCTGCCGCTGACCATCCGCTCCGCCTTCTACCCGATCTTCGGGGAGCGCGTCTGGGGCTGGACTGGCCACATCATCGACATTCTGGCGGTCTTTGCCACGCTGTTCGGCCTTGCCACCTCGCTGGGCTTCGGGGCGACACAGGCCAACGCCGGCCTTAATGAGCTGTTTGGTGTGCCGACAGGCGCCACCACCGAGGTGGTTCTGATTTCGGTCATCACGGCGATCGCGCTGATTTCGGTCCTGCGGGGCCTGGATGGCGGTGTGAAGGTGCTGTCGGAGATCAACATGGGGCTGGCCTTCCTGCTGCTGATCTTCGTGCTGCTGGTCGGGCCGACCGTGGCGATCCTGACCGGGTTTGCCTCCAGCCTGATGGCATATGTCGAATACCTGCCGGCATTGTCGAACCCGATCGGGCGCGAGGACGTGAACTTCAGCCAGGGCTGGACCGCCTTCTACTGGGCCTGGTGGATCAGCTGGTCGCCGTTTGTGGGCATGTTCATCGCCCGCGTCAGCCGCGGCCGTACCGTGCGGGAGTTCCTGATCTGCGTGCTGCTGATCCCGAGCCTGGTCTGCGTGCTGTGGATGAGCGTCTTTGGCGGCACTGCGATCCATCAGGTGATCACCGACGGCTTCACCGGGGCGCAGGACGCGTCGCTTGAACTCAAGCTGTTCAAGATGCTGGGCGAGCTGCCGCTGTCCGGGATCACCTCCTTTGTGGGGATCGTGCTGGTGGTTGTGTTCTTCGTGACCTCCTCCGACTCCGGCTCGCTGGTGATCGACACTATCACCGCAGGCGGCAAGGTCGACGCGCCGGTGCCGCAGAGGGTGTTCTGGTGCATCTTCGAGGGTGCCGTTGCAATCGTGCTGCTGCTGGGCGGCGGGCTGGCGGCGCTGCAGGCGATGGTGATCTCCACCGGCCTGCCATTCACCGTGGTGCTGCTGCTGATGTGCTGGGCCATCTTCCGCGGGCTGCTGACCGAAGCGCGCTGAGGCCGCACCAGGAAACGCGGAAACGCCCCGGCCGTGCAGCCGGGGCGTTTTATCATTCACTCATTGTATTTGAAGAACCCCAGCGAATTGCCGTCCGGATCGGTGGCATAGAAGAACCGCCCGGGCGGGATGGCGATGGTTTCCGACACAACCTTGCCGCCCGCATCCGTCACCCGCTCCATCACATCTTCCAGCGCGCCCTCAGCGGTCAGGTGCAGCGTCGGGCCGCGGCCGTCGCCTGCGGGTTTGCCGGGATAGAGATGCAGCGCAACACCGGATGCCTCATCTGCGGTCTTGAACATCGCGATGGGGTTGGGGCCGCTGGTGTCGATGCTCAGGTCCGCGCCGGTGACCTTGGAATAAAACGTCACTGCCGCGTCCAGATCGCTTACGGGCAGCTCGCCCCAGACCAGAAAATCCTTGGGGGTAAAGGCCATGTCAAATCCTCCATGTTTGCCTGCGGCCAAAGTCTCATGCCCTAATGTCAGTTTCTGGCATCAGCCGCCGGACTTGACCGCTGCGGGCCCCGGACGCTATCACGCCTGCGTCCTGTGCCGGGAATTCCCGCTTGCAGGGCTGCCTGCGATCCCTCAATCCTTGTGCGGGAGCGCGGCTCGGCTGGAAGACCTGCCATGTTCGGGGAGATCCCTGGCATGTGCCGGCCTTCCCATCGGACCGCAGCGATTGAGGAGAGATTTGCAATGACTGCATTGGATATTGAATTCGTCCGGGCCCAGTTTCCGGCCTTTGCCGAACCCGGTCTTGACGGCCAGGCGTTTTTTGAAAACGCGGGCGGCTCTTACACCTGCCGGCAGGTAATTGACCGGCTCGTCCGGTTTTACACCCAGCGCAAGGTGCAGCCCTATGCGCCCTATGAGGCATCCCGGCTGGGCGGGGAGGAGATGGACGAGGCCCGCACCCGCCTCGCGGCCCTCCTGGGCGTCGCCACGGATGAGCTGAGCTTTGGCCCCTCGACCACTCAGAACACCTATGTTCTGGCGCAGGCCTTCCGCACGTTCATGAAACCGGGCGAGGCCATCATCGTCACAAACCAGGATCACGAGGCCAACAGCGGCCCGTGGCGGCGGCTGGCAGAGGAGGGGATCGAGGTCCGCGAATGGCAGATTGACCCGCAGACCGGCCATCTGGACACGGCCCGGCTGGAAGAACTGCTGGACGAAAAGGTGCGCCTTGTCTGCTTCCCGCATTGCTCCAACGTGGTGGGGGAGATCAACCCGGTGGCGGAGATCACCGCGATGGCGCACGCCGCAGGGGCCTTTGTCTGTGTCGACGGCGTCTCCTACGCGCCGCACGGGCTGCCGAATGTGGATGAACTGGGCGCCGACATCTACCTGTTCTCCGCCTACAAGACCTACGGGCCGCATCAGGGCATCATGGTGATCCGCAGGGCGCTGGGCGAGCTGCTGCCGAACCAGGCGCATTACTTCAACGCTGGCTGCCTCTACAAACGCTTCACCCCGGCAGGCCCGGACCATGCCCAGGTGGCCGCTTCGGCCGGTATGGCGGATTACTTCGAGGCGCTGGCCGCCCATCACGGCCACGCAGGCAGCGCGGCAGAAACCGGTGCCTTCGTTCACGACCTCATGCGCGGGCATGAGATCGTCCTGCTGCAACCGCTGCTGGATGCGGTGAAGGACCGCAACAACGTCCGCCTGCTGGGGCCATCCACCGCTGAGACCCGCGCGCCGACGGTGGCCCTGGCCCTCAACCGTGCTGCGGAACCGGTGGCGGCTCAGCTGGCAGAATTTGGCATCATGGCCGGCGGCGGCGATTTCTATGCCGTCCGCGCGCTGGAGGCGATGGGCATTGATCTAGCCGAGGGCGTGCTGCGTATCAGCTTCACCCATTACACGTCCAAGGCCGAGGTTGCGAAGCTGATCGAGGCGTTGGACCGGGTGCTGTAACGCCAACAGGACAAGGACAACGACATGAGCAGCCGTGCGCCGGTGATCTGGTGGATCAGGCGGGATCTCCGCCTTTGCGACAACCCGGCCCTCACGGCTGCCGCCGAAAGCGGCGCCCCGGTCTTGCCTGTCTATATCCTGGATGAGCAGGACGAGGCGCTGGGCGCGGCGCCAAAGTTCCGCATCGGCCTGGGGCTGGAGCATTTCGGGCAGGAACTGGCCAAGGCCGGCTCCCGCCTGATCCTGCGCCGCGGCAAGGCGCTGGAGGTGCTGCAGGACCTGATCGAAGAAACCGGGGCAGGGGCCGTGCACTGGTCCCGCCTCTATGACCCCCAGGCCATTGCGCGCGACAGCGCAATCAAGCAGCAGCTGAAGCAGCAGGGCGTCGCGGTCAAATCCCACGGCGGCCGGCTGCTGTTCGAACCCTGGACGGTGGAGACCAAGGCCGGCGGCATGTACAAGGTCTACACCCCGTTCTGGAAGGCAGTGCGGGGCCGCAATGTGGACAGCCTGCTGCCCGCCCCCGGAAAACTGGCCGCACCGGACAGCTGGCCTGCCAGCGACGGCTTGGCCGATTGGCACATGGGGGCCGCCATGCGCCGCGGGGCGGATGTGGTTGCCCGGTATTGCCGGGTGGGCGAAGCAGCAGCGCAGGCGCGGCTGGACGACTTCCTGGAAAACAGCGTTGACGCCTACAAGGCCCGCCGCGACTATCCGGCGGAGGATGCAACCTCTGGCCTATCAGAAAACCTCGCCTGGGGCGAAATCAGCCCGCACCGGATGTGGCGCCGGGGCAGCGCAGCGATGGAGCGCGGCAGCCAGGGCGCAGAGCACTTTCTGAAGGAAATCGTCTGGCGCGAGTTCGCCTACCACCTGATGTACAACTCGCCCCACATCCTGACCGAAAGCTGGCGCGAGGAATGGCAGGATTTCCCCTGGTCTAAAAAGATCACCCCGCAGGTGCAGGCCTGGCAGCGCGGGCAGACCGGTTACGGCTTTGTCGATGCCGCCATGCGGGAGCTGTATGTGACCGGCAAGATGCACAACCGGGCCCGGATGATCGTCGCAAGTTTCCTCACCAAACATCTGATGACGCACTGGAAAATCGGCATGGACTGGTTCGCGGACACGCTTGTGGACTGGGACCCGGCCTCCAACGCCCTGGGCTGGCAGTGGGTGGCGGGCTCCGGCCCCGACGCGGCCCCCTTCTTCCGCGTCTTCAATCCCAGCGGCCAGCTGGAAAAATTCGACCCCGAAGGCGCCTACACCGGCCGCTGGATCGCCGAAGGCCAGGACACCCCGCCGCAGACCGCGCTGGACTTTTTTGACGCTGCGCCGCTGTCCTGGGATCTGTCCGCCGGCATGGCGCCTGCGGAGCCGGTTGTCAGCCTGCAGGCGGGCCGGGACCGTGCGCTCACGGCCTATCGCGAGGCCCGCGAAGAGCGCTAACGCACAGTTTTCTTGCCAGAAAGCCCCCTGCGGCCTAGCTTTTCCCTGTAGCACTTCCGTTTTGCGTACAGGGGGAAGCCTATGAAGCTGACGTCGGTTGAAGGTCAGGATAACTTGCCGCGCTACTTTGCAGCGGTGTTTTCCAGGATCAAAGCCATGGAGGTCGGGCAGTTGGATATCCATCTGCCGGACGGGCGCGTCTTTTCGGCCAAGGGGCGCAATCCCGGCCCGGTTGCCGATCTGCATATCCACAACCCGGAGTGCTTTGCCCGGCTGATCCGCGAGGGCGACCTGGGCTTTTCCGATGCCTATCTCGAAGGCTGGTGGAGCACGTCCGACCTGCAGGCCTTCATGGATCTGGTTCATATGGGGGCAAATACTGTCTATGACGGTTTCCCGGGCCGCGGCCTGGCCCGCGCATACGAGCGGTTCCGGTTCTGGCTGCACCGCAACCACCGCCGCCAGGCCAAGAAAAACATCTCCTATCACTACGATCTGGGCAATGAGTTCTACGGAATGTGGCTGGACGACACGATGACCTATTCCAGCGCCCTGTTCCAAAGCGGCCAGGACAGCCTGGAAAAAGCGCAGACCGCCAAATACGCCTCGATGGTGGACCAGATGGGGGTCAAACCCGGCGACCACGTGCTGGAGATCGGCTGCGGCTGGGGCGGGTTCGCCGAGTATGCCGCCGGTCAGCGCGGGCTGCTGGTGACGGGCCTGACGATCAGTAAGGAACAGTTAAGGTTTGCCCGCGAAAGGCTCGAAAAAGCTGGTCTTTCGGACCGGGTGGAGCTGCGGTTGCAGGACTACCGCGACTGCCGCGGCCAGTTCGATGGCATCGCCTCGATCGAAATGTTCGAGGCGGTGGGCGAGAAATACTGGCCCGCCTATTTCAGCACCATCCGCGATCGGCTGAAACCCGGCGGTCAGGCCACCTTGCAGATCATCACCGTCGCCGACCGGCGCTGGGAGGTTTACCGCAAGGGTGTCGATTTCATCCAGAAGCACATCTTCCCGGGCGGAATGCTGCCGTCCCCGAAGGTGCTGCGCGAACAGGTGGAAAGGGCGGGCCTCGGCGTCGTGCGCTCAATCGAATTCGGCGACAGCTACAACCAGACCCTGCGGCGCTGGCATGACACGTTCAATGCCCGCTGGGACCAGATTTCCGGCATGGGCTTTGACGACCGCTTTCACAAGATGTGGAACTTTTACCTCACCTCCTGCGCGGCAGCCTTTAAGACTGGAAATTGCGACGTGACGCAGATTACAGTTGCGCATCGCTGAGTGAACTGCCGCACGGATTTTGACACGACATGCCCACCGGAGCCCGACTGACCGCCGCTATCTGCCTGGGCCTGGTGGCGTTTTTTGCGTCCTTCCTGGTCATGCCGCTGATGCCCGAGGGCACGGATTTCGGCTATTTCGTGCATGTGAATGTGGCGCTGGGGCTGCTGTGCGGCTGGATCTTCATGGGCAGGCGGGCAGGCCGCGGCCTGGTGCCTGCCATCAATAACGGGATCACCGGCATGGCGGTGATGGTGCTTTGGGCGCTGTTCATCCAGGGTGCCTGGGAGATGTTCCGCCTCGCCATGCGGCACCGCTATGACGGCCCGTTTGAGGCGCTGTCGGCGATCTTTGTCATTGCGCTGGACTATTTCTTTGTTATCGCTGTGCCGTCCGTTCTGGTGCCGCTGGCCGTGGGCGGTGTGCTGGCCGGGCTCGCGACCGAAAACGCCTCCCGCCGCTGGCGTTGATTGACATTTCTTAACAACGGGTTACCGACCGTGGCTAATCTCTTTTTCTTTGGCACCCTGCGCCATCTTCCTTTGCTTGAGCTGGTTCTGGGCCGCAGCGGCGAGGCCCTGAACGCACAGCCGGCGGCGCTGCCCGGGCATGGGGTTTACCAGGTCGCGGGGCAGCCGTTTCCTGCGATTGAGGAACGGGCGGGTGCCACCGCTGCCGGTATTCTAGTGCAGGATCTCACGCCCGCCTGCCTGGATGCGCTCAACTTCTACGAGGGCGGCTTTGGCTACGCGCTGAAACCGGTCACCGTGCAGCTGGAGGACGGCAGCACCGCTCCGGCTGAGGTCTATTTCCCCGAACCCGGCCTGTGGCAGACGGCGGAGCCCTGGGATCTGGCGGCCTGGGTGGAGGAGTGGGGCGCGCTGTCCTTGCGCGCCGCCGAAGAGGTGATGGCCTACCACGGCCGCATGAGCGCAGAGGAGGTGGCCCGCTGCTTCCCCTCGGTCCGCCGCCGCGCCGCGGCCTGGCTGGCCGCGCAGGCCCGCCCGGGCGCGCCGGACCGTGATCTGTCCAGGGACGTGGTCGTCCACAGCCACACTCGCGCCTGGCTGAACTTCTTCGCGATGGAGGAGATGGAACTGCAATTCCGCCGCTACGACGGCAGCATGAGCCCGGTGATGCACCGCTCTGCCGCGATGGCGGGCCATGCGGCGGTGGTGCTGCCCTATGACCCGGTCCGCGATCAGGTGCTGCTGGTGGAGCAATTCCGCGCACCCCCCTTCATCATGGGCGAGGCCAGCCCCTGGATGTGGGAGCCGGTGGCGGGTGTGATCGACCCGGGCGAAACGCCCGAGGAAACCGCCATTCGCGAGGCGCAGGAGGAGGCAGGCGTCACCGTTGAGCGGCTGGAAGCCGTGGCGCAGGTCTATCCCTCAAGCGGCGCATTGGCGGAATTTATTCACGTTTTCATAGGCATATCGGACCTTTCTGATGTCAACGGCGGCGGCGGCGTTGCAGGCGAGGGGGAGGATATCCGCAGCAAGATCCTCAGCTATGAGGAGTTGATGCTGGGGGTGGATGACCAGATCTATCAGGACATGCCGCTGGTGACCGCGGCGCTGTGGCTGTCACGCCACCGTGAACGGCTGCGGAACGCACGCTCCTGAGCCGCTTCGCGCCTTGTGAACACCGGGGCGCTTGGTTACATCTTGGGGAACAGATCGAAAGGGATACCATGCGCATTGCACGTGATTTGGCTGATGCCATCGGCCACACACCTCTTATCCGCCTGAACCGCGTCAGCGAAGAGACCGGCTGCGAGATCCTGGGCAAGGCGGAATTCATGAATCCTGGCCAGTCGGTCAAGGACCGGGCGGCGCTCTATATCATCAAGGATGCTGTGGCCCGCGGTGAGCTGAAGCCGGGCGGCACCATTGTCGAAGGCACTGCCGGCAACACCGGCATCGGCCTGGCGCTGGTCGGCGCATCGATGGGCTTCAAGACGGTGATCGTGATCCCGGAAACCCAGTCCGAAGAAAAGAAGGACATGCTGCGCCTGGCGGGCGCCCAGCTGGTCCAGGTGCCTGCGGCGCCTTACAAAAATCCCAACAACTATGTGCGCTATTCCCAGCGTCTGGCGGAAAAACTGGCCCAGACAGAGTCGAACGGCGCGATCTGGGCCAACCAGTTCGACAACGTGGCCAACCGCCAGGCCCATGTGGAAACCACCGGCCCGGAAATCTGGGAACAGACCAGCGGCAAGGTCGACGGCTTTGTCTGCGCTGTCGGCTCCGGCGGCACCCTGGCGGGCGTGGCCGAGGCGCTGCAGCCCAAGGGCGTGAAGATCGGCCTGGCCGATCCGATGGGCGCGGCGCTCTTCTCCTATTACACCACTGGCGAGCTGGCCTCCGACGGCAGCTCGATCACCGAGGGCATCGGCCAGGGCCGGATCACCAAGAACCTGGAAGGCTTCACGCCTGATTTCAGTTATCAGGTGCCGGACGGCGAGGCGCTGCCGTTTGTCTTCGACCTGCTGCACGAGGAAGGCCTGGTGCTGGGCGGCTCCTCCGGCATTAACATTGCAGGCGCTGTGCGCATGGCTAAGGACATGGGCCCGGGCAAGACCATCGTCACCGTTCTGTGCGACTATGGCACCCGCTACCAGTCCAAACTGTTCAACCCGGATTTCCTGCGGGAGAAAGACCTGCCGGTGCCGGAGTGGATGACCCATACGCCTGCGTCCATTCCCGGCGTATTTGAGGACGTATGACAGCTTTCATAACCGCTTTGCGGACTGTTTTGCTGGGGCTGGCCTTCGCGGCCGGCCTCGCTATGCCTGGCCTGGCGCAGCTGAACGCTGAATCCCGGGCTGTTTATCAGGACTGGCTGAAGACCGCCAACCGCGCGGAGGAGGTCATTGACGCCAGACGGGCCTCCAGCGCTGCGCTGGAAACCCTGCGCAAGGAGCTGGCCGGCTACCGGCAGAACTTCCTGGACGCACGCACCGAAAACGGTGACCGTCTTGAGACGCTTGAAGGCCAGCTTGCCGCCCTTGGCGAGCCGCCTGCCGAGGGCCAGAGCGAGCCCGAGGACATCGCCCAGCTGCGCAGCTCGCTGGAGCAGCAGCTGAAAGACCTCAAGGTTCCGCGCATCGTGGCGGAAGAGGCCTTCAGCCGCGCCAACGGCCTGATTTCCGAAATTGACAAGATCATCCGCGAGCGCCGCACCCGCAAGCTGCTGGAGCGCGGCCCGTCGCCTCTGAACCCCGAGAACTGGCCGGGCGCGTGGCGCTCCCTGTCTCGGTCTGCCGGCTCGCTTCTGAATGAAACGGTCATCCGCATTGGCAGCGCCACCACCGCCGAGCGGATTCAGAACAGTCTGCCTGCCTTGCTTCTGCTGCTGGTGATTTCCGCGCTGCTGCTGGCGCGCGGCCGGGCCTGGGCCCATGCGGCGGGCGACTATCTGCGCCAGTTCGGCAGCAGCGGCCGCGGCGTTTGGGGCTTTGTGGTCTCGCTGCTGGAGGTGATCGTGCCTTTCGTCGGCATCCTCCTGCTGGTGGCGGCTGTCGACCTGTCCGGCATACTCGGGTTCCGCGGTGCTGTGCTGCTGGATCACATCCCCGGCTGGGCGCTGCTGATCCTGTCCTTCCATTGGCTGGGCAACCAGCTGTTTTCCGGCCGGATCGAAAACGACCTGGTCCCGGTGCAGGAGGGGCGCCTGAACGAAACCCGGCTGATGGTCGATATCCTGGCGGTGATCCTGGTTCTGCAAGATGCGCTGAGCCTGGTGGAAAACATCGACAACATCCCGGCAGAAGCCCATGCGGTCGCCAGCTTCCCGCTGATCATGGGTGCTGCACTGGTGCTGCTGCGCCTGCACCGGATCGGCGCCAAGCGCCGCCAGCAGCAAAGCGAGGACGATGCGGACGAAGACGGCGCCATTGCTGCCGGTGCCAACCGGGTCATGACGCTGGTGCGCCGCGCCACCTACCTCCTGGGGTTCGTGTCCCCGGTGCTGGCCGCCTTCGGCTATGTCAACGCGGCAGAGGCGCTGATCTATCCGGCGGCTTCCACCTTGGCGCTGCTGGCGGCCCTTTTGGTGCTGCAGCGCTTCCTGGGCGACGTCTACGGCTGGCTGTCCGGAAAGGGTTCTGAGGCACGGGATTCGCTGTTTGCGGTTCTGATCGGTTTCCTGCTGGTAACCTTGGCGCTGCCGCTGCTGGCGCTGATCTGGGGCGCGCGGGTGGCCGACCTGACAGAGCTGTGGTCGCGGTTCCTGGAGGGCTTCCAGATCGGCGGCACCCGGATTTCGCCCACCGCCTTTCTGACGTTCGCCATCGTTTTCGCCATCGGCTACGCCCTGACGCGGCTGGTGCAGGGGTCTTTGCGCAACTCGCTTCTGCCCAAGACCAAGATTGATCCGGGCGGCCAGAACGCGATTACTTCCGGGCTTGGCTATGTCGGCATCTTCCTGGCCGCGGTGGTGGCGATCTCCATGGCGGGCCTCGACCTGTCCTCGCTCGCTATCGTCGCCGGTGCGCTGTCGGTCGGTATCGGCTTCGGCTTGCAGACCATCGTGTCCAACTTCGTCTCCGGCATCATCCTGCTGATCGAGCGTCCGGTCTCCAAGGGCGACTGGATCGAAGTCGGCGGGCTGATGGGATATGTCCGCGACATCTCGGTACGCTCCACCCGGATCGAGACCTTCGACCGCACCGACGTGATCGTGCCGAACTCCGACCTGATCTCGGGCACCGTCACCAACTACACCCGCGGCAACACCGTGGGCCGGGTGATCGTGCCGGTCGGCGTCGCCTATGGCACCGACCCGCGCAAGGTGGAGGCGATCCTGAGCGATATTGCCAAGGGCCATCCGATGGTGCTGCTCAACCCGGCGCCCTCGGTGGTGTTCCAGGGCTTCGGCGCCGATTCCCTCGATTTCGAGATTCGCGCCATCCTGCGCGACGTGAACTGGGTGCTGTCGGTGAAATCCGACTTGAACTATGAAATCGCCAGGCGCTTCCAGGAAGAAGGGGTCGAAATCCCCTTCATGCAGCGCGACATCTGGATCCGCAATCCGGAAGCGCTGGCCCAGGCCCAGGCTGCAAGCACTGCCGAAACGCCCGCATCCGCCCCCGCGGCTGCACCGCCAAAGCCGGATCTGGACGATCTGCAGCACGATCCCGACAACGATGCTGAAGGAGATTCAGATGCCGACAAGTGAGCTTTTGTACCGCAAGGACGCCTATGCCCGGATGACCGAGGCCGAGGTTCTGGCGCAAACGGATCAGGGCGGGATCATCCTCGACCGCACATTGTTTTACGCCACCGGCGGCGGCCAGCCCGGCGACAGCGGCAAGCTGCTGTGGGCGGAGGGGCAATGCAGCATCGCCACCACCGTCAAAGGCGAGGACGGCGTGGTGGTGCTGGTGCCGGAGGAGGGCTCGGCCCTGCCTCCCGTTGGTGCCACGGTGACCCAGGTGCTCGACTGGGACCGCCGCTATGGCCATATGCGGGTGCATACGGCGCTGCACCTTCTGTCCGTGGTTATCCCTTTGGAAGTGACCGGCGGTTCGATCAGCGACGGCAAAGGGCGGCTCGATTTCAACATGCCCGAGGCGCCAGAGGACAAGCAGGCGCTTCAGGACCAGTTGCAGGCGCTCATTGACCGCGATCTGGAGGTGACCGAGGACTGGATCACCGACGCTGAACTGGACGCCAATCCGCAGCTGGTGAAAACCATGTCGGTCTCGCCGCCGCGCGGGGCAGGGAAGGTGCGGCTGGTGCGGATCGGTACCGGACAAGAGCAGATTGACCTGCAGCCCTGCGGCGGCACCCACGTCAAGCGCACCCGCGAGATCGGCAAAATCCGCCTTGGCAAGGTAGAGAAAAAGGGCAAACAGAACCGCCGCGTCTACCTGCATCTGGAGGGCTGAAAAAGATTGGGGGGAAGGCGCATTTTTTGCCATTTCGGCTCTTGCAATTCCCCTGCCAATCCTTCAAAAGCCCCCTCAACGGAGAGGTGGCCGAGTGGTCGAAGGCGCACGCCTGGAAAGTGTGTAGGCGGGAAACCGTCTCCAGGGTTCGAATCCCTGTCTCTCCGCCATAACCCCAGCAGAATGGCACGTTTAGGCCGCCGCAAATGATCCCAGCGCCAGTGCTGTGCGCCGGTTGCTGCGGGTTGTTCGAACCGGTAGCGGCGGCCGGGTCAGTTGGGCCGGACCGCCACCAGAACGACACCCAATTCCTGTTCCAGCTCCTGCAGTTTCTTAAGCTGGTCTTCCGGCAGCGCGGCGGTATCCGCCTCGACCTCGGCCAGCGCAACGACAGGGCTGCCGATATCCTTTTCAAGATCCTGGATCGCGTGGAGCTTCTCCGCTTCGAGCGTGGCGAGGGGGTAGAGCATTGCAGTCTCCTGTCTGTTGATGCGGGTGAGTATAGCCGGTTTTTGGGATCGAGGGAGGGATTGATTGCACGCCGGGCCGCGCGGGCGCGTGGCCGGGGATGGCGCAGTTCCGCGGGCTTTAATAAAGTCTTTGGCGTTTTTAGCTTTCTGGTCAGGCCGCGCTGACCGTCCGGTTAGGGGCTTTGATTCGAAAGAACAGGCGGGCCGGACCGGCATCCGGTGGAAACAAACGCCTGAAATCCCGGGAATTGAGGCCAAATTCCGCCCCATTTCCTACGCAGCGCCGGGCAACCGCAGCGGGTGCCGGCCGCATCCAGCGCTTCAGCCGGTGTTCCGGATGTGGAAACATATACGGCGCAAAGCCGGCCACCGCATGCGGCACTTCGCAAATTTTTCCAGGTTTCGGCATCTGCCGCCCCCGGAAATGGAAACAATGCGGGCGGAAATCCTTCCGCCTCCGGGCGGCTGCCGTGCTTAATGCGAGGAATTTTAGGCAATTTTTTAACTTTGAGGGCCGGGGTGCCTAAAGTATGGATGGATTAGCCCATTTGGGGGGCGAGTTCTGCAAGCTGCTGAACCGTGGTGGACTGCTAAATTTTGAGACAAGTCCCGGTGCTGATTTACGGGCACACCACTGATCAGAAAGCTACGGCCATCCGATTGCGCGTTGTTTCAGCGCGCAAACCAGTGCGCGCGCGCTCTGGCTCCCCATCCGTGTGGGCTGGTGTTCTGACTGCGGCGGACCGCATGGCTGTCCGGCGGACCCGGCAGATGGGGATTTTCGCCTGACCGGTGAGGAGAGGGTAGTGACAATGAGTGACGAGCAGCCGAATCCGGCACGGGACGGGATCGTAGAGGGCACGTCAGGCGATGACCTGATTGACGCGGTCTACACCGGCGACCCGGACGGCGATCTGGTTGACCACGCCGATGCCACCGGCCCGGCGGCAGGACCTGATGATGACGTCATCCTTGGCGGTGCCGGCAACGACAGCATCTATGCCGGCGCAGGCGATGACACCGCCGAGGGCGGCAATGGCGACGACCTGATCCTGGGCGACGGTGTGTCCGGCGCCCCCACAGCGGTCACCATCACAATCGACGGCTCCACTGCAGGCATCACAAATCGGCTGTTCGCCTATACCATTGACCCGCATACCGGTGAAATCAGCAATGTGGTGGTGCTGGCCGAAAACGCCAACGGGAGCGTTGGCAGCAGCTTCACCTACGACGCGCCAGAAGGCGCCATCGTCGGGGTCGGCATCTCCAATGCCAAAGGCACCTATTACTCGTCCGGTTACGGCAGCAACTCGGGCCTTAATCCCGACGGGCTGGTCCACACCCGGGCCTTCGGGCAGAACCCGGATGGCTCCGTGCAGATCGGTTTCGAGGATCTGCCCGGCCTTGGTGATCAGGATTTCAATGACATCACGCTGACCGTCGATCTGGGCGCCTCGGGCACCACCTTTGACAACGCGCACTACGATTACACCTCCGGCCCGCAGGACCCGGTGGCGCCGGGGGACGACCTGCTGTCCGGCGGCTCGGGAGACGACACCATCCTGGGCGGCGGCGGCAATGACACAATCGATGGCGGCGACGGGGCGGATTCTGTGGACGGCGGCAGCGGCGACGATGTGATCGACACGTCCAAGGACAGCGGCGTGCCGCTGCCGGACCGCGGCTTTCCGGGCTACACGGGCACCGGCCCGGATATCCCCTTCATCCCGGCGGATGGGGACCCGTTGGACGACAGGGATACCGTGCTGGGCGGGGCCGGCAATGATACCATCTCGACGGGCGACGATGCCGACCTGATCGACGGCGGCACCGGCATGGATGTGATCGACGGCGGCATCGACGACGACACCATCGACGGCGGCGCGGATGCGGATCTGATCACCGGCAGCGAAGGCTCGGACTCCCTCCTCGGCGGCGGCGGCGATGACACCATCTTTGGCGGCCTGAACCCGGCTTTCTCGGACGGGCTGAACATCACCGATGACGGCAGCGACGGCCGCCCGGCGGACCCCGATCCCGCCAACGGGATGGACACGATCCACGGCGGCGCCGGGAACGACCTGATCTATGGCCAGGATGACGACGACGAAATCTATGGCGGCACCGGTGATGACACCATCGACGCAGGCATCGACGACGATTTGGTCGATGGCGGTGCCGGCAACGATCTGATCACCGGCGGCCACGGGGCGGACACCCTGTCCGGCGGTGACGGCCGCGACACCTTCCTCGGCGGCACAGCCGGCGACGTGGTGGATGGCGGTTCGGGCGGCGACGACTTCGATACCCTGGACCTGAGGGGCTCCGGCCGGTTTGAGCTGGCCGGCGTGACCGAGGATGCGGATGGCAACAGCCTCTCGGGCACCGTCAACTTCCTCGACAGTAACGGCGCTGTAACCGGCTCCATGACCTTTGGCGAGATCGAGCAGATCATTCCCTGCTTCACGCCGGGCACTCTGATCGCCACTCCGCTGGGCGAACGCCGGGTCGAGGACCTGCAAGCGGGCGACCGGGTGATCACCCGCGACAACGGCATTCAGGCGATCCGCTGGATTGGCGCGCGCACGCTGGAAGGCCGCGATCTGGCCGGTGCCTCGCATCTGCAGCCAGTGGTGATCTGCAAGGGAGCCCTCGGCAACGGCCTGCCGGAGCGCGACATGATGGTCAGCCCCAACCACCGGGTGCTGGTTGCCAATAACAAGACCGCTCTCTACTTCGAGGACCGCGAGGTTCTGGTGGCGGCCAAGCATCTGACCGGCCTGGCTGGTGTCGGCCATGTGGAGGTGTCCAAGGTCACCTATATCCACTTTATGTTCGACCAGCACGAAGTGGTCTTGTCCGATGGCGCCTGGACCGAGAGCTTCCAGCCCGGCGACCATTCCCTGCGCGGTTTGGACAATGCCCAGCGCAACGAGCTGTTTGAGCTGTTTCCGGAGCTGAAGTCGGAACAAGGCCGCGCGGCCTATTCTGCGGCGCGCCGGTCTCTGCGCAAACACGAGGCGCATCTGCTTGTGCACTGACAGGTGCAGCTGCCGTTTTGGGGGAAACGGTGGACAAGAGCGAAGCGCAGGAAGGCAGGGCTTTGTGCCCTGCCTTCTCTGTTTGTACGCTGCGGGTCAGCGGCGGCGGCGCCAGGCGGCCCAGTCTTCGGGCGTGTCCAGGTCGGTCAGCGCGCGGCGGCCGGGCAGGGCAACCGGCAGCACGTTGTCCCGCGTCAGCAGGCTGCGGGCGCCCTGATCGCCGCTGAGGGCCTGCAAGGCATCAAAACAGCGGCGCGGGAACAGCACCGGATGGCCCGGGGTTCCGTCCTCGCCGGTGGCGCGCAGGATGGGGCCGCTGCCGCCGCCGAACAGTGCCGCCAGATGCAGCATGTCGCGGGTCTCAACCTCCGGCATGTCGGCAGGCAGGATCATCACGCCTTCGCAGCCTTCGGGCAGCGCCGCCACGCCGCGGCGGATCGAGGCGCCCATGCCTTCGGCCGCGTCCGCAACCGCAACGGGCGCTGACGTGCCGATGGCGGCGGCGCGGGGATGGGTCATGCCGGGCAGAGTCACATAGACCGGCAGCCCGGTCAGCGCGGCGCGGCGGGCCATCAGCGACAGCAGCGGCTGGCCGTCCACCGTCTCCATCAGCTTGTCGCGGCCCTGCATCCGGGCGGAGGCGCCAGCAGCAAGCAGGAGGATCGCGATGGCGGTCATGAAATCCCGGTCCTTTGGTCTGGGGGCGAGGCCGGATGCCTCCGGCGGGGATATTTTAGCCAGAAGAAGAGGCGGATCCAGAGAAAGACGCATAGGTCAGCAAGATTGACCGAATGTTTCGCGCGCGAAACATTCGGGTGTGGCCGCTGACCTATGTGTTGCGCGGGTTTCGCAGTGTCAGCGCGCGCTGGTGTGGCAACAGCGCGGATTCAGGTCAGGCGGGCTGACCTGAATCCGGTGCTTTTGGGCCTCAGCCGCGCATCCGGGCGCCGTCGGCGTCGAACAGCGGCTGGGTGATCAGGCGGGCCTTGTACATCTTGCCGAGGATTTCGATTTCCACTTCCAGGTTTTCCCTGGCTGTCCCCGTGGGGACAAACCCCAGCGCGATGGATTTCTGCGCGTGGTGCGAATAGCCGCCGGAGGTGCAGAAGCCTACCACTGCGCCATCGAGCCAGATCGGTTCATAGGCGACCACATCTGCGTCGTCTGCCTCCACCTCAAAGGCGCAAAGCCGGCGGGCTGGCCTCGCGTCGCGTTCGGCCTCAGCTGCAGCGCGGCCAATGAAATCAACCGGCTTTTTGAAAGAGATAAAGCGGTCCAGCCCGGTTTCCGCTGCAGTGTAGTCGGGCGAGAACTCGCGCAGCCAGGAGCCAAAGAACTTGTCCAGGCGCAGCGACATCATGGCCCGCATGCCGAAGGGCTTCATGCCGAGGGGCTCGCCAGCGGTCCAGAGTGCGTCCCACAGGGCGCGCTGGCTGGGCAGGCCGCAGTAGATCTCATACCCCAGATCGCCGGTGTAGCTGACCCGCTGCACGATGCAGTCGGCCATGCCCACGGTCAGGCGGCGCACGTCCATGAAGCGCATGTCAGAGATGTCTGCCCGCGTGCAGGCTTGCAGCACCGCGCGCGCCTTGGGGCCTGCGATCTGGAAACCGTTGCGGGTGTCGGAGATGTTTTCCAGGCTGACACCCTCGTCCAGGTTCTGCAGGAACCAGCGCATGTGGTAGGCCTGCGCGCCGTAAGAGGCGGTGAGCTGGAATTCCTGTTCCGAGAGGCAGGAGATGGTGAAGTCCCCGATCAGGCGGCCCTTGGGCGACAGCATCGGGGTCAGCGACAGGCGGCCCGGCTGCGGCACCCGGCCCGCCATGATGCGGTCGAGCCAGGCGCGGGCGCCTGCACCCTTGACCAGGTATTTGCCGAAATTGTGGACCTCGTTGATGCCGGCATTTTCGCGCACGGCTTTGACTTCGCGCGCGGTGGCCTCAAAGGCGTTGGAGCGGCGGAAGGACGGGGTCTCGTAGCGCGGCTCATCCCCTTCGGCGAAGTAGTTCGGGACCTCAAGCCCGTATTGCGCGCCCCAGACCGCGCCCATGCCATCGAAGATGTCGTGCATCGGGGTGGTGCGGAACGGGCGGGCGGCGGGCAGTTCCTCGTTCGGGTAGGCGATGGAGAAGCGTTTCTGATAGTTTTCAATGACTTTGGGCCGTGTATAGCCCGGAGTGATCCAGTCGCCGAAACGGGCGCAGTCCATCGCAAATGTGTCGCGCTCGCATTCGCCCTCGACCATCCACTGGGCCAGCATCAGGCCGACGCCGCCGCCCTGGGAGAAGCCGGCCATCACCGCGCAGGCGGACCAGTAATTGCGCATGCCCGGCACCGGGCCGACCAGCGGGTTGCCGTCGGGGGCAAAGGTGAAGGGGCCGTGGATCACTGATTTGACGCCCGCGGCCTCCAGCGCCGGGAAGCGTTTGTAGGCAAAGGCGATCGCGTCTTCGATCTTGTCAAAGTCATCGGGCAGCAGTTCGTGGCCGAAGTCCCAGGGGGTGCCGTCGACCGCCCAGGGCTTGCAGGGCTGTTCGTAGAAACCGATGCAGAGGCCGCGGCCCTCCTGCCTCAGGTAGCTTTCGCCGGCCGGGTCCATCACATGCGGATGCTCGCCGCCTGCGTCGATGATCTCGGCGATCATCGGCACTTCGTCGGTGACGATGTACTGGTGTTCCATCGGGTGCAGGGGCATGTAGACGCCGGCCATCGCGCCGACCTCCCGCGCCCAGAGGCCGCCTGCGTTGACGACGTGTTCGGCGTGAATGGTGCCCTTTTCAGTGACCACATCCCAGGTGCCGTCCGGGCGCTGGTTGGTCTCGATAACCTTGCAATGGGTCTCAATCGTGGCGCCGCCCATGCGCGCGGCCTTGGCATAGGCGTGGGTGGTTCCTGAGGGGTCGAGGTGGCCGTCGAGCGGGTCATACAACCCGCCGATAATGCCGTCCACGTTGGTGACGGGGGCGATCTTCTTGATCTCCTCGGGGGAGACGATTTCGGTTTCCAGCCCCATGAAGCGGTGCTTGGCGCGCTCTGCCTTCAGCATGTCGAAGCGTTCCTGGGTCTCGGCCAGGGTGACGCCGCCGACGTGGTGGAGGCCGCAGGACATGCCGGTGATCGCTTCCAGCTCCTTGTAGAGCTTGATGGTGTAGCCCTGCAGCGCCGCCATGTTGGTGTCGCCATTGAGGGTGTGAAACCCGCCCGCCGCGTGCCAGGTGGAGCCGCTGGTCAGCTCGGACCGTTCGATCAGCATGACGTCGGACCAGCCGAGCTTGGTCAGGTGGTAGAGGACAGAGCAGCCGACGACGCCGCCGCCGATCACTGCCACGCGGGTGGTGGTTTTCATGTGGGCCTCCCTGATAGGCGTTTCCTGCATTCTGTACATAAGTGAACAGTAGTCCAGAAGAAAAACCGCCCTGCGTGACACCGCAGACAGGGCGGGCGGCGGCAGGGTTATTCTGAGGTGCGGAAGCGGCTGTTCTGGATGACGAAAATCGCGGTGAGCGGCGCGGCCAGGAGGATCACGCCAACGGTGATCAGCAGCATGCCCAACTGGGAATAGTCGGCGGGCGTGGTGATGGTGCCGGCCGAATCTGTGACTTCGCGCGTGACCACGAAGATCTCGTTCAGGTATTTGGTGCCCAGGCTGGAGGCCGAGAGCGCCAGATTGGTGAAGGAGGCCATGACCGCAAAGAAGGTCGCCTTGAGCCCCGACGGCGCGTTGCGGGCGATCCAGGCGAGCATCGGAATCATCGCGACCTGGCCCAGCGGGGATTCCACCGCGGTGTCGACAAGGGCGATGAAGCGGGCATCGACCACGCCGCCGGTCATTGCAGCAGTCCAGTGGTGGGCGCCGTAGTAGAGCGCGATGTTGGGCAGGCTGAGAACGGCCTCGGTGATCGCCAGAAATGCAACAATCCAGGCAATCGGGCGGCTGGCCATCATCGGGCGGAAGATCAGCATGCCCGCCAGCGTCAGCAGCGAGGTGATGAGGGACAGGAGCGACAGAAATTGCTGATCAAATCCCAGCACGTCGATCTCGAACCAGGTGGCGCCGGGGCCGCGCAGGGGTGTGGCGCGGTAGACGAAGATGATGATGGCGGTACCGATCAGGGCGCGGGCCTGATCGGTGGGCAGCACCGCCACCAGCTGGCGCATCAGGAACAGCACGATGGCCATGGAGCCGGCAAAGACGATTTCCTGCGAATAAGGCACATCGCCCAGACCCACGGCCAGCGACAGCGCAACAAAGGCGCCGCCGCCGATGAAATACCAATAGTTCGGCGCAACCGGTTCGCGCGGGAGTTCGATGCGGCTGCGGATCTCATGCTCCGCGACACCAGCCCGGCGCAGCCGCGCAGCCTTGCGCCACTTTTGCCAGATCGCCAGCGCCACACCAGACAGCGAGATCACCGGGATCAGCAGGGCGAGGGTGAATACAAAGCCGTAAAGCGCGCCCTTCTCCGGCTGCGGCAGCGCGCCGGCGCCGTCAAACAGGGCGACGTTCAAGGCGGCGGCAGCGCTGGAGCCGCCGATCAGCGCGATGCGCCCGAAGGTCTGCATGGTGGTGTGCAGGGATTTGGTCTCGGTCTCGGGCAGGGGATTGCCGCGGGCGTCGGTGTGGGGCACCGCCTCGACCGACATCGCGTCGGCCACCACGTCCTGCAGCACGAACCCGCAGGGGGCCAGCAGCGCGGCGGTGACATACCAGGCCCCCAGCGGCATCAGCGCGCCCATCATCTGCGGCTCCAGCACCATCGCGGCCAGAATGCCGTAGCTGCCGGCCATCAGCCCTGCACCGGCAAGGATCAGCAGGTATTTCCAGCGCCAGATCAGGTCGACCAGATGCCCCAGCGGCATTTTCAGCGCCCAGGGCAGGCCCACCCAGAACGCCAGACCCGCCAGAAAGGCGGCGGAGAAGTCCAGGTATTCCTTGACGAAAAACGAGGCGGCGACGGTGGTGATGCCCTGCGCGCCGTAGGCGAAATAGATCAGCAGCGGCGGCAGGAAGGACCAGCGGAGCTGGCGGAACAGCTCCAGCACAACCCTGTCAAAGCCATTCCAGGCCAGCGCCGCCGCACGCGTCACGGCTGTACCTGACAGATGCCGGGACGCATTCCAGAGATCATGACAGGGGCCGGATCCTGAGCCCGGTGACCCGGTTGCCCTCCCGCTCGGTCACCTCGAAGCGGAAGCCGTGGAAGGAGAACACCTGGCCCTTGGTGGGGATCATCTGCGCCTCGTGGATCACCAGGCCGGCAATGGTGTTGGCCTCGTCATCCGGCAGGTTCCATTCTGTGGCGCGGTTCACGTCGCGGATGGTGGCGGCACCGTCAACCAGGTAGGAGCCGTCAGGCGTTTTCTTGACGATGCTCTCCTCGTCCGGGTCGAATTCGTCGGTGATCTCGCCGACGATCTCTTCCAGAATATCCTCCAGCGTGATCAGCCCCTGCAGGGCGCCGTATTCATCCACCACCAGCGCGAAGTGCGAGCGCATCCGCAGGAACTGGCGCATCTGCTCGTCCAGTGTGGTGGTTTCCGGCACGAAATAGGGGGCCTTGGCGACTTCGGTGATGTCAAAGGATTTGAGCCGTCCGGTGTCGCCGCCGGCGCCGCCGGCCTCAGTGTACATCGTCCGGAACAAATCCTTGGCGTGGACCACGCCGATGATGTTTTCCTGCTCGCCGCGGAACACCGGCAGGCGGGTGTGCTGGCTTTGCAGGCATTGTTCCAGAATGGTTTCCGGCTCCGCATCCGCGTCGATCATCTCGATGTTGGAGCGGTGCAGCATGATTTCCTCGACAAAGCGGTCGGACAGGTCAAGCGCGCCCAGGATGCGGTCGCGGTCCTCTTTCTCAACAACGCCTTCGGAATGGCCCAGGTGCAGGGCGCCAGCAATCTCTTCGCGCACCGCCATGATGTGGCTGTCCGGGTCGATCCGCACCCCGAAGATGCGCAGCACGCCGCGCACCAGCAGCCGCACGGTGCCGACCACCGGCGACAGCACGGTGACCAGGAAGCCGATCACCGGGGCGACGGCGGCGGCGGCCTTTTCAGAGTTGGAAATGGCGTAAGTCTTGGGCAGCACCTCGGCAAAGATCAGCACCAGAAGGGTCATCACCACGGTCGCGAGCGCCACGCCGCCCTCGCCGAAGGCGCGGGTGAACAGCGCGGTGGCGAGCGAGGCTGCAAGGATGTTGACCAGGTTGTTGCCCAGCAACACCGAGCCGATCAGCCGTTCGTTGTCTTCGGTAATCTTGAGCGCGAGCTGAGCGCCGCGTGAGCCCTTGTCGGCCTGGCTGCGCAGCTTCCCGCGCGAGGCGGCGGTCAGCGCAGTTTCCGAGCCCGAGAAGAAGCCGGAAAGCACAAGCAGCAGCACGATGGCCCCGGCAGTGGTCCAAAAGGCGCTGTCGAGTACTGTGGTGGCGGTGTCCATGAGAGGTCCAGAGATCCGATCGGTTGAATGTTCCCCGTAGTTATGGGGTCTTAGAGACGGCGCTTCAAGTTCTGCGGGCGCCGTCAGCCGCGCTTGGCCAGCGGGTGATGCTCCAGCACCAGTTCCTGCAGCCGGGCGTCCAGCACATGGGTGTAGATCTCGGTGGTGGCAATGTCGGCGTGCCCCAGCAGCGCCTGGATGGCGCGCAGGTCGGCGCCATTGGCCAGCAGGTGGGTGGCAAACGCATGACGCAGGGTGTGCGGCGTGACCTTATCCGGCGAAACGCCTCCGGTCACGGCCAGCTCCTTGATCAGCAGATAGAACCGGTGCCGGGTCAGGTGGCCGGATTTGCCGCGCGAGGGGAACAGGAACCGCGAGGCCGGATTGCCCTTCAGCTCGCGGTCGTCCTCCGCTGCGTCGCGCACCAGCAGCCATTGCGCCAGCGCCTCGCGGGCGGCCGGCGACAGCGGCACCATGCGTTCCTTGCCGCCTTTGCCCAGGATCAACAGCATCCGCGGGTCGCCGCGGGCGGCGGAGACCGGCAGCGAGACCAGTTCTGTCACCCGCATGCCGGTGGCATAAAGCAGCTCCATCAGGCAGGTATTGCGCAGCCGGTCGGCCTCGCTGCGGCCGGTCTGGCGGGCGGCGTCCAGCAGGCGGTCGACCTCGATCACCTCCAGCGTTTTCGGCAGCCTTTTTTCGCGCCCCGGACCGCGGATCTGGATGGCGGGGTTGTCCTGCCGCCAGCCTTCCTCAAAGGCGAAACGGTAGATCTGCTTGACCGCCGACAGCCGCCGCGCCCGGGTGGAGCGGGCCAGGCCTTGCGCGTCGCAACTGATCAGATAGGCCTCGATATCGTCCTGGGAGGCGGTGCTGAAATCCAGCGAGCGGTGCTCCAGCCAGCCGGTCAGGTCCTTGAGATCGCGGCCATAGGCCAGGAGCGTGTTCTGCGAGGCGCCGGTCTCTGCGGCCTGGGCATCGAGAAAAGTGGAAATCCATTGGAAATTCGCAGCGGGGGCAGGCATGTCACTGCCGCTCCAGCAGCATCAGCTGGAGCGAGGCGCGCCGGGCGGTGTCCTCCAGCCCGACAGCGCGGAAAGCGGCCAGCGCTGCAGTCAGATCGCCCAGGTTGCCGTCGGAGCCTTGCGCAAACAGCACCATGCTGCGCAGGATCGCCTCGCCTAGCTGCCCGTTGTCCAAGAGCTGCCGGATCCTGTCCGGAACCGGCGGTTCAGCGGCAAACCCCAGCGCGATGGCTTCGGCCAGCGGCGACGGGGCCGGGGCATCGCCGGGGCGTCCGCGGGCGAGGGCTGCCAGGAACTGTTCCAAGGCACCCGCCGCAGGGGCGTCATCCGCGGCAAGCTCATAAAGCGGCGACAGCAGGCGGATGCGCCAGGCCAGCGCCTCTTCCGCGCCGGTCAGCTCTGCCCGGGCCAGCGGTTCCGCAAAGAGGTCGGCGAAGACGGTTTCGGTGCCCGCCTGCTGCATCGCCTCCCAGGCGCGGGGCAGGGAGGCGGCCAGCGCGCCAGCGTCGCCGGAATTCAGATCGTGCTCCAGCTTCTGCACCGCGGCCACCCGGTCCCATATGCCGCCCGACGCGGCCGGTTTGCGGTCGCTGAACAGGCCAAGGTACTGGTTGGGGTTCAGCGCACCGCCGCGGGCCAGCCGCTCTGCCGCCTCCAGCTGCGCCTTCCAGCCGGCAATGTCGCGCAGGTCCGCCGCGGCAAAGGCCGGCGGCAGCGGCGCCGTGGGCATCGGCTCGCCAATGGTTTCGAACAGGCGGAACGCCAGCGGGTCCGGCTGCGCGGGGTGGCTCAGCGGCGGCGCCATCTCGAACAGGTCGGGGTTCAGGAACCGATCCAGCAGGTCCATCCGCTCCTTTGGCAGCAGCTCCAGCGCGTGGGCGGTCTCCAGCATCAGCGCCGCGGTCGGCCAGTCGCCGCGCCGCGCGGCGCAGAAGATCCTGGCGTCATAGCTGTCCGCCAGATGCGGCGCGGCGGCAAGCGCCTTGCAGGAGCCATCCTCGCTGCCGGTCAGCAGCGTGGCGTTGAACCAGCGGGCAAAGCGCTCCTTGCTGGCGGCGGGGCCTGCGTGCTCCGCCAGCGCCTGCGACGGGTCCGCAGCCCCCAGCGCCAGCAGCCGGTCCAGCCGGGCCAGCAGAATCCGGTCGCTGGACTCGGCGGGCGGGCGGCTTTCGGACAGCAGCAGCGTGAACAGCAGCGCCTGCATTGCCGCGCTGCCGCGCACCGGCACGGTTTCGATCATCTGGGCGATGTCATCCGCACTGCTGCCACGCCACATGTCCGGCGGCAGCCCGGTGGCCGCGGCCGGCACCAGCCCGACGGGCGGCTTAAGTGCCTCCAGCGGGGTGACAGACACCGGCGGCACCGTGGCAGTGCCCGAGACCGGCGGCTCCAGCAGCACGGTGCCGGGCAGCCCGCTGCGCGGCAGCGGCTGGTTCAGCCAGTCGATCGCTGCCAGGGGCTCATTGGCGAGGGCACTGCCTGCCATCATAACCCCTGCGGCAGCCGCTTTAATCCGCATTCAGCACCACCGGCTTGCGCACTTCGGTGCTGGGCGCGCGGAAATCGGCGCCGAACCACGGCCCGACATAGGCGTAGCCGACCAGCCCGATCCCGGCGAGAAGTACCAAATAGACCAGATACTTAATCAATCGCCCCATAACGTGTCCAATGCCTGTTTCCTGCTCTTTTGACCAAGTTATATATTCCCTTTTGCGCAAGATCACGTCATTCACTGAAGAATGAGCGAAAAAGAGCAAATCAGCGGCCAGAAGGCAGCAGGCCCGGCGCCTGGGAAACTGAAGAAAACCATCGTGATGGTGGGGATGATGGGAGCCGGCAAAACCGCTGTGGGGCGGGCGCTGGCGGCCCGGCTGAATGTGCCCTTTCTGGACAGCGACCATGAAATCGAGGCCGCTGCCAACATGACCATCCCGGAGATCTTTGCCCGCGACGGTGAGCCGTTTTTCCGCCAGAAGGAGCGTCAGGTGATCGCCCGCCTGCTGGAGGAGGAGCGCGGCGTGCTGTCGACGGGCGGCGGCGCCTTCCTGGCGCAGGAAAACCGCGAAGTGATCACCGCCAAGGGGGTCTCTGTCTGGCTGGATGCCGGCCTTGATGTGCTGTGGAACCGGGTCCGCCACCGCGACACCCGGCCGCTGCTGCGCACCGCCGATCCCTATGCGACGCTCAGGGGCCTGTACGAGCAGCGGGTGCCGCTTTATGCCAAGGCCGACCTGACCGTTGCCTCCGACGGCCAGGCCGCGATCGAAACCATGGTTGACCGCGTGCTCGACGCCTTGAAGGCACGCCCCGACGTACTGGAGTGGAAATGATGGAACGCACGGTTCACGTGCCCCTGGGCGAACGCGCCTATGACGTGGTGATCGGGCCCGGGCTGCTGGCGCAGGCGGGCGAGCGGATCAAGCCGCTGCTGAAGCGGCCGCAGGTGGCGGTGCTGACCGACGAGACCGTGGCGGAGAAGCATCTGGACGCCTTGCGTGCCGGGCTGGCGGCTGCCGGGATTGAAATGACTGCGCTGGCGCTGCCGCCGGGCGAGGCGACCAAGGGCTGGCCGCAATTCACCCGGTCGGTGGAGTGGCTCCTGGAGCAGAAGGTGGAGCGGGGCGACGTGGTTGTCGCCTTTGGCGGCGGGGTGATCGGCGACCTGGCGGGGTTCGCGGCCGCCGTGCTGCGCCGCGGGGTGCGCTTCGTGCAGATCCCGACCTCGCTGCTGGCGCAGGTCGACAGCTCGGTCGGCGGCAAAACCGGCATCAACGCACCGCAGGGCAAGAACCTGATCGGCGCCTTCCATCAGCCCTCGCTGGTGCTGGCCGACACTTCGGTGCTGGAGACGCTGCAGCCGCGCGATTTCCTGTCCGGCTATGGCGAGGTTGTGAAGTACGGCCTGCTGGGCGATGCCGCTTTCTTTGCCTGGCTGGAGGACAACGGCCCGGCCCTGGCTGCCGGCGATGCGGCTGCGCGGGTCGAGGCGGTGGCGCGCTCGGTGCAGATGAAAGCGGATATCGTGGTGCGCGACGAGACCGAGCAGGGCGACCGGGCGCTGCTGAACCTCGGCCATACCTTCTGTCACGCGCTGGAGGCGGCGACCGGGTATTCGGACCGGCTGCTGCACGGCGAGGGGGTGGCCATCGGCTGCGCGCTGGCGTTTGAGCTGTCGGCGAAGCTGGGCCTGTGTTCGCAGGAGGACCCGAGCCGGGTGCGGGCGCATCTGAAGGCGATGGGGATGAAGACCGATCTGGCGGATATCCCCGGCGAGCTGCCGGGTGCCGAGGCGCTGCTGGAGCTGATGGGCCAGGACAAGAAGGTGGTCGCGGGCCAGCTGCGGTTCATCCTGGCGCGCGGCATCGGTGAGGCCTTTGTGACCGGAGATGTGCCGCCGGACCAAGTGCTGTCGGTTCTGCGCAGCGCCGGAGCCTGACCGGCGGTGTGGGCCCGCTGAGACAGAATACGCAATCAGGGCAGCCGTTGCGGCTGCCCTGTTTTTTTAGCGCCAGCGGCGGCGGCCCGTCTCAGGCCGCGGCGCTGCCGGGGTCATAGCCGCTCTGATCGTCGTCAAAGTCGATAGCCCTGTGCGGCGCGGCCCCGTTTGACGGGCGGGGGAGCGCATCCAGCGGCCCGGACGCCTGCGGCACGGTGAACTGGGTGACAAGCTCCCGCAGTTCCTGTGCCTGCTCGGACAAGGAGGTGGTGGCGGCGGTGGTCTGCTCGGCCATGGCGGCATTCTGCTGCGCCATCACTTCCAGTTCTCCGACGGCAGTGTTGACGTCGCCCATCTGCACCGACTGCTCCTTGATATTGCCGGCGATTTCAACGACCAGGTTGGAAATCTCCCCGACCTGCTCGTTCACGCTGGACATTGCCTGGCCGGCCTGATCGACAAGCGCGGCGCCGTTCTTGACCTGCTCGGAGCTGCGCGCGGTCAGCTCGTCGATCTGCTGCACCGCGTCGGCACAGCGCTGCGCCAGCATGCGCACCTCGCTGGCGACCACCGCAAAGCCGCGGCCCGCTTCGCCGGCCCGCGCCGCCTCGACCCCTGCATTCAGCGCCAGCAGGTTGGTCTGGAAGGCGATATCCTGGATCACTTTGGTGATCTGCGAGATTTCCTGCGAGGATTCCTGCAGCTTGTCCATCGCCACAATGGTGTTCTTCACCACCTGGTCGCAGGATGCAACGCCGCTTTGGGCGCTGTCGGCCAGCCGTTCGGCACGGTCTGCGTTTTCCGCTGAATGCTGCACGCTGGCGGTCAGCTCGCGCATCGCATGGGTGGTTTTCTCCAGCGTCGCCGATTCCGCCTCGGTGCGGTGCGCCAAATCCATCGACGCTTCGGCAATCGACTTGGTGCTTTCGTCGACGCTGCTGGTCAGTTCGCCGATGGAAGAGACCGCTTCGCTCAGCGCTTTCAGAGAGTCATTGAAGTCCATCCGAATCGATTTGAACTCGACGGGGAAGAATTCCTGGATCGGATTGTCCAGCCGCTTGTTCTGGAGGTCCAGCAGGGCGGCTCCGATGCGGCGGGCAACCGACAGGATTTCCTCGCGGCGCTCTTCTTCGGCCCGGGTTTCTTCTTCCTGCTTCTTCTGGGTCACGGTGCGCAGCTCGACAACATTGCGCGCGACGGCACCGATCTCGTCCCGGCGGCTGGCACCGGTAACTTCGGCATTGGCGTCGCCGTTGGCAAGTTTCTTCAGGGCACTGTTCAGCACCGACAACCCTTTGGTCATATCGCGCGCAATGACAAGGCTCAGCGCGAGAACGAGAGCTAGCAGCACGACGGCGAAAATAGCCATCTCGGTCAGCAGGAGCTTGTTCTGCGCATCGTAAGCGGCCATGTCTTCTTCGAGGTGCTGGATTAGAATGGACTCCTTGCCCCGCAGCACCTTGAGCATGTCAGTTGCCGCTGAAAACCAGGTTTCCGCGTCCAAGTTGGACAGATCGCCCCCGGTCAAGACTGCCTGCCGGATCTCCTCAAATCTTTTCATTTCGGGTGTTGATTCCAGAGCGGCCACGGCGTTGCGGTCTTCGACTGTTGCAAAGTCGAGGAAACGCTCCAAACGTTCCTTGAAACGTTCGTGTGTGGCGACGAAAACTTGGAAATCTGCAGGGGTCCAGCCGTTTGCGAAACCGACGGCGCCGGCAGCCCGTTCCAACCCGGCAGCGTCTTTAGCCCGCAAGTACAGAGACAGAGCAACAGCTTCCTGGGAGATTCGGGGATCATCAATCTTTTGTGCAACGGAAAGCCCGGCCTGGATCAATGCTGTGTTCAAGTTGGTATAAAATTCCACTGCCGTGCGCACCGGCACGGAACGGTTGGCTATCTGCTGGCGGACTTCCTTTTTGCGGGCCAGCTCGGTTTGGACGACGCGGAATGACTGCAGGGCTTCACCGCTCAGCCCGTCGCGATCGACCACCGCCAGCCGGGAGAGAAAGTCGGCCGTTGCCTCGTCATTCTGCTGCCGGATCTTGACCAGCGCTTCTGGCATTACAGTGGTTTCCCCGCCGAGGTAGCCGGCGCTCATCCCGCGTTCGACCTGCAGTAAGTGCACCAAGGTGCTGGTGCTTTCCAGCAGTTCTCCGGCCAGCACAGTGTTCACCTGCGCCCGCTGATACAGCTCTAACAACTTGTTGCCCATGAACCAGAGGCTGAGAAGCAGCGGCGCCGCCAACAGCATGGTGATCTTCACCTTTATCGACAGGTGCTGGAGAAAACGCATACCCATAACTTGAACCCTTGTTGCACATGTATCGCTTTGGTTGTGCCCACCATGCAGGACCTCCCTTAATATTCGGCTACTTTGAGGGCAGGGCAGGATACGCGGCAAAGCCGCCGGGAACCGGCACCGGCAGCCGCAGGCGGCCGGGCGGTGCGCGCAGATTAGGGAATTGGATTCATTAGGAAAAGTATGGAAGCCGGCAGGCCGCAGGCGCATTCTGCGGCCGCGGTGAAGAGAGGGGCAGGCCGTTCACCGGAAGAAAAACGCCCCTGCGCAAATCGTTAAATCGTCGAAAAGCACGGTGATAATTCGAAAAGCCCCCAAGGCTCGGGGCCTGGGGGCTTTGCTGTTGGGTTCTGCTGACGCGCGTTTAGAAGGGGATTTCGTCGTCGTCGATATTGTGGGAGGCGCCGCCGCCGTAGCCGCCGCCACTGCCGCCGCCGCTGCCGCCGCCTTGGGACCCGCTGTCATAGCCGCCACCGTAGCCGCCGCCCTGGCCGCCGCCGCCATAGCTGCCACCGCCTTGGCCGCCGCCGCCGCCGCCTTCGCCGCGGCCGTCAAGCATGGTCAGGGTGGAGCCGAAGCCTTGCAGCACGATCTCGGTCGAGTAGCGGTCCTGGCCGCTCTGGTCCTGCCACTTGCGGGTCTGCAGCTGGCCTTCGACATAGACCTTGGAGCCCTTGCGCAGATACTGCTCGCATACCCGCACCAGGCCCTCGCTGAAGACCGCGACGGAGTGCCATTCGGTCTTTTCGCGGCGCTCGCCGGTGTTGCGGTCCTTCCAGGTTTCCGAAGTGGCAATGCGCAGGTTGCAGACCTTGCCGCCGTTCTGGAAGCTGCGCACCTCGGGGTCGCGGCCCAGGTTGCCGATAAGCATGACTTTATTGAGTGAGCCGGCCATAGGGTTCCGTCCTTTAGTTTCTGATCGTCTTGTCCAGCAGCGGCAGGGCTCGAATCCGGCCCCGCTGCGTTCCGGCGACAGTATAGCCCCATGACCAGGGTGAAAAGCAGGCATCTGTGGATGCTTTCGGCAGCACGGCGGCCGGATTTACGGCGGTTTGCGCCGGTGTTGCTTTAATTTTGTTTCGCATTGGGTATATTGCGCGCAGTGGGACAGTATCAGGACAGCGGAAATGCGCAAAGCCGTTGCGGGGTTGGTGATCGCGGTTGTCGGGGCAGGGCAGCCAGTGGCGGCCGATGTTCTTAGCACGAAAAACCGGCGGGACCTGTTCGCTGCCCATACCCGTGTGCTGGATGGCCGCGCGGCGGCGCAGTACAAGAACTCCGCCCGGTTGCAGCCGCAGACCTATGGGATCCCCTCTGCCGCGGGCACGCTGCCGTATAGCGGCAAGTACCGCGGGCAGTATCTGGACATGGCGCGCGATGCCGCGCGCCAGCATGGCGTGCCCGAAGACCTGTTCCTGCGCCTGGTTCAGCAGGAGAGCAACTGGAACCCGAATGCCAAATCGCACAAGGGGGCGCTGGGGCTGGCGCAGCTGATGCCTGCCACGGCGCGGGCGCTGGGGGTCAACCCGGCGGTGCCGAAGCAGAACCTGGACGGCGGCGCCCGCTACCTGGCGCGGCAGTTTCGCAAGTTCGGCTCCTGGCGGCTGGCGCTGGCGGCCTATAACGCCGGGCCGGACGCGGTGGTGAAACACGGCGGCGTGCCGCCTTACAAGGAAACCCAGAACTATGTGAAGAAGATCTGGGGCAGCTAAGACTGCCGGCGCGGCCGCACGGGCGCGGCCTGGATGATCTCTGCCCGCGGGTTAATCTGTGGATAACTATTCTTAATGCCCCGTTAACTCCAACGGGACGTCATGCATTTGCCTTAATTTTTCGTGAATCTGACGCCAAGTTCAGGAGGGAATGCATTGTATATCAACGGCTTCGACGACCGCATTGACCGGGTTGACTGGCAGCCGAGCGCTGTGCCCACGCGCAAAGTGGTCGACAGCGTTCTGGGCAGCCGGCAGCCGCGGCAGCCGCGCAGCGCCGTCCTGAGCCTGGCTGGCGCGGTGACGGGGCTTGTGATCGGCGTGGGTCTTAAGGGCATGGTGCTGCCCGGTTCACCCTGGGGGCCGGGCACCGGGCTGGCGGGCGCGATCGGCGGCAGCCTGGCGCTGGCCGGACTGGCAGCGTCGGTGCCGGGCGCCCTGTTTGCTGCCGTCAAGGGGCAGCAGGCACCGCGGCTTATGCAATTTGCCTCAATGAACCTGCTGATGATCATGATGGTTCTCTGGAGCTGACCGTAACGTCCCCTGCGGGCGTGGGAGAGTGCTGTGGAACCCCATGCGCCGCCGCCGCCGCGCCGCGCATGGGGTTTTGCTTTGCCTGGCGCGCGCGGTGTGTTTACCGCATCTTCACGGCGCTTCGCTATGGTTCTCGGCACCAGCGAAAACCGTGGAGCGAGGATGAACCAGCCCTTGATGCATAACACTTCCGCGCAGCACGGCGCCGGCGCTCTGGAGACTGCCAGTGAACTGGCCAAGGCTGGGAAATACGGCAAAGCACTGCAGCTGCTTTTGGTCTTGCTGCGGCAGGATCCGTCGAATGTCCGGGTGCTGGACCTCACGGCCACCTGCTACCTGGAAATCGGGGACAGCCAGACCGCCGTGCGGCTGCTTGAACTGCTTGCGGACAGCAATCCGGCTCTGCCGCAGGCCTGGGGCAAACTTGCGGCCGTCCGGGCCACCAGCGGCGACAAGGCCGGGGCCGTGCAGGCGTTTGAGCAGGCTCTCAGCCTGGCTCCGGGCGACGTGGGGCTGCTTGCGGCCCGGAACCGGCTGGAACCCTTCGCCAGCGATAGCAGCGCAGCCGCCCGGCTGCGGGCGGCGGTGCAGAACACCGGCGCCTCTCAGCGCGACCGGATCCTGTCGCATTTCGCACTGGGCGTGATTGAGGACCGGGCCGGCGCCCCGGCAACCGCGTTTGACCACTATGCCCAGGCCAACGCCTTGACGGAAACCGGCTATGATCACGCCTTCCAGGACGCGCGGCTGCACGCGCAACTGGCGGCGGACTGGACCGGTGCCGCCTGCGGCGAGGCTGCTGACGCGCCCCGTATGCTGTTTGTGACCGGTCTGCCGCGCAGCGGCACCACGCTGCTGGAAACCTGCCTGACGCGGCACTCGCAAATCGACAGCATCGGCGAGAGCGAGGCGCTGTCCAAAACCGCGGCCGCGGTGCGCCGCTATGCAGCCGGGCGGTATGGCGATACCGGCTGGTGGAACTGGCTGGGGCGGCTAAGCGGTGAAGAATTGGAGCAGTTCCGCACGCTGTTTCTGCACAACGCCTTTCCCATGGGCAGACTGGATGCTGCGGTTGTGGTCGACAAGATGCCGCTCAATTGTTTTGAAATGGGGCTGGCGCACTTCCTGCTCCCCAACGCCAGGTTCCTGTTCTTGTCGCGCCACCCTCTGGACGCCGGGCTGTCGATTTTCACCATGAACTTCGGGGCTGGCCACAGGTATTCCTCCCGGCTGGAGTGGATCGGCCATATGACCCGCTGCGTGTACGGTTCACTTCTCGACTACCAGGCAAAGCTGGGAGAGACGCTGCGGGTGCAATCCTTCGAGGCGCTGGTGACCGGGCCCGAAGCGCAGATCCGGTCCGTCCTGCAGCATGCAGGCCTGGAGTGGGAGGAGGACTGCCTCTCCCCGGAACAGAACACACGCGCCGTGCGGACGGCCTCGCTGATGCAGGTGCGCGACAGCATCAATACCGCGGGGCTGGAAAAATGGCGGCGGTATGAAGCGCAGCTGGAGCCGCTCAAGGAGGCCCTGGGCGGGCAGGCGTGGATTGACCAGTGGCAGCAATGGGACCGGAATGCCGCCAAAACCGGCAGGCTGGTTCCGGACGCCGCCTGAACGCGGCTCTGCCGGGGACCGGGTTGCGGTCTGCCGCAACAGAAAGCGCCGCCGCCTGAGCCCAGGCCGCGGCGCTGTTATATGCACGGCACTTGCCGCCGGAGTTTACTCCGCAGCGACCTTGATCACCGGTTTCATCCGTTCCAGCACCTCGTCGCTCAGGTGGCACTTGACCTGATGGCCGCCGCCCAGCTGGCGCACCGGCGGCACCTCGCGCTCGCACAAACCGCCCGGCACCTCGGACTTCCAGCGGCAGCGGGTCTGGAACGGGCAGCCCGGCGGCGGGTTCATGGCCGAGGGGATATCGCCCTCCAGCACGATGTGCTCCTTCACGACCGAGGTGTCGGCAATCGGCACCGCCGACAGCAAGGCCTCGGTGTAGGGGTGGTAGGGCGGCGCAAAGACCTGATCGGTGGTGCCCAGCTCCACCACATGGCCCAGATACATCACCATCACCCGGTCCGACAGGTAGCGCACGATTGACAGGTCGTGCGAGATGAACAGAAGTGTGGTCTTTTCCTTGCGCTGGATCTCCATCAACAGGTCGGTGACGGCAGCCTGCACCGACACGTCCAGCGCCGAGACGGGTTCGTCCGCCACCACGATGCGGGCGCCGCCGGCAAAGGCACGGGCGATGCCGACGCGCTGCTTCTGGCCGCCGGACAGCTGCCGCGGCATCCGGTCGGCAAAGGCGCGCGGCAGCTTCACCAGGTCCAGAAGCTCCAGCATCCTGCGGCGCCGTTCGGCCTCGGACCCGCCGACACCGAAAATCTCCAGCGCCCGCATGATCTGGCGGCCGACGGTCATCGACGGGTTCAGCGTGTCGAACGGGTTCTGGAACACCATCTGCACGTCGGAGATCGTCTTGGTGTCGCGCTCCTCGATCGGGATCTGCTCGATGTTGCGGTTGTCCAGCAGGATCTGGCCCTCGGTTGCGGTTTCCAGCCCCATCAGAACCTTGGCAAAGGTGGATTTGCCGCATCCGGATTCGCCGACGATAGCGAGGGTTTCGGATTCGCGCGCCTCGAAGCTCAGCGTCTCGTTGGCCTTCACCACCTTCTTTTCGCCGCCGCCGAACAGCGCATTGGCGGCAACCTCATAATATTTCTTGAGGTTCTCCATCTTCAGGATCACCTTGCCGGGTGGCATCTTCTCTTTCTGATCCGCTAGGGTCAGCGGCGCGTTCCAGTCAATTTCCTCGAACCGCAGACAGCGGGTTTCATGCCGGTCGTTTCCATGCACCGGCGCCATCGGGATCACCCGGTCCGCGTCGCAGCGGCCCTCCTCGAAATAGTCGCAGCGGGGGCCGAAGTTGCAGCCGGGCGGGCGCTCGTGGGGCAGGGGGAAGTTGCCCGGGATCGCCACCAGGGGGCGCGCATTCTTGTCGGCGCCGGGCAGCGGGATCGAGCGGAACAGCGCCTGGGTGTAGGGGTGCTGCATCTCGTCGAAGACATCGTGGATCGAGCCGCGCTCCACCGCCTCGCCGGAATACATCACGCAGATACGGTCGCAGGTCTCCAGCACCAGGCCGAGGTTGTGGCTGATGAACAGCATCGAGGTGCCGTATTTCTTGCCCAGGTCCTTGACCAGCTCGACCACCGCGGCCTCCACCGTCACGTCCAGCGCGGTGGTGGGCTCATCCAGGATCAGCAGCGAGGGTTTCGACATCAGCGCCATTGCAATCACGATGCGCTGCTGCTGGCCGCCCGACAGCTGGTGGGGGAAGGAATTCAGAATCCGCTCCGGGTCGGGCAGGCGCACGTCTGTGACCACCTCAAGGGCGCGCTGATAGGCTTCCTTTTCGCTGACGCCCTCGTGGATCACGGGCACTTCCATCAGCTGTTTGCCGATCCTCATCGCCGGGTTGAGCGAGGCCATCGGCTCCTGATAGATCATCGCGATCTCGTTGCCGCGGATGCCGCGCAGCTCCTCGGCGCTCATCTCGCTCAGATCGCGGCCCTTGAACTTGATGGTGCCGCCGACAATGCGGCCGTTCTTGCCCAGGTCCTGCATCACCCCCAGCGCCACAGTGGATTTGCCGCAGCCGCTTTCGCCGACCAGGCCCACGGCCTCGCCCGGCTGCACCGCCACGGAGAAGTCCATCACCGCGGGGATTTCGCGCAGCCGGGTGAAAAAGGAGATCGACAGCTTGTCAATTTCCAGGATCGGGCCGTTATAGTCTGCCATTTTGGTCATGTTTTCGTCTCCCTGTTGAGGCTGGAAGGAACCGGATCCCTTTCTTCTGGCCTCAAATATCCCGGGGGACCGGGGGCTGGCCCCCGGTCCCGCCGGTTCGGATCAGTCTTTCAGGCTCTCTTCGCGCAGGCCGTCGGCCAGCAGGTTCAACCCCAGAACCAGCGTCAGGAGCGCGAAGGCGGGCGGCAGGGCCGGGTGCAGGTAGATCGACAACAGCTTGCGCCCGTCATTGATGGTCGAGCCCCAGTCCGGGCTTTCCGGCGGCAGGCCAAGGCCGAAGAAGCCCAAGGTGCCCAGGAGGATGGTGGTATAGCCGATGCGCAGGCAGAAATCGACGATCAGCGGCCCGCGGGCGTTGGGCAGGATCTCCCACAGCATGATGTACCAGGGGCCTTCGCCGCGGGTCTGGGCGGCAGCCACATAGTCGCGGGTCTTGATGTCCAGGGTCAGGCCGCGGACGATGCGGAACACCGTGGGCGAGTTGACGAAGACCACCGACACGAACACCACGAGGATACCGCCGGGGATGTCGAACATATCCATCGCCCGGGGCAGGCCCCAGATGGCATATTCCGGCGTGTTGATCAGGTAGCCGCCATTGGAGACCAGCTGCAGGTAGAACCAGATGATGGTTCCCAGAACAACCGGCAGCAGCCAGTTCCGCAGCTTGGGGCGGGTGTAATAGCGCGAATTCAGCAGCACCCCGACAAAGATGATCGGGAAGATGAACAGAACGATCGCCATATAGTTCGGCACGCCGGTGGCCACGATCTCGGGCGTCACCAGCAGGTAGAACAGCAGGATCACCGGGAACGCCAGGATCAGGTTCGCCGCAAAGGACAGGAACGTGTCCAGCTTGCCGCCGTAATAGCCCGCGGGCAGGCCCAGGGTGATGCCGACCATAAAGGCAAAAACCGCGGCCATCGGGGCGATCTTGATGACTTCCCAGGCGCCTTTCACCAGGCGGCTGAAGACGTCGCGGGCCAGGTTGTCGCCACCCAGCAGATAGTACGGGTATTCGCCTTCGCCGGCGCCGGGCACCGGGGTGCCGGGCAGCTTGTTCTTCATGCCCGAGACCTGGGACAGCGGGTCGTGGGTGACGATCATGTCCATGGCGCCGTAGATGCCGGTGAACACCCAGAACATCACCAGCGCAAAGCCGATCATGCCGATGGGGCTGTCAAACAGCTTGCCGTACAGGCCCAGCCGCCGCTTGAAGCCGATCGAGAGGGCAAACAGGATCACCATCGAAATCCAGACCGGCGACAGCTGGTAGATGATCCGCAGGGCGATTTCAAAAAAACCAAGGGGTTCCATGCTCAGCTGCCTTCCTCAAGAGATCCGGATACGCGGGTTCAGGTACACATAGCCGATGTCGGAAATCAGCTGAGTGACCAGCACCACGACAACTGAGACCACGGAGACGGCCAGCAGCAGTTCGATGTCGTTGTTGCCCGCCGCTTCCACCAGGACCCAGCCGAAGCCCTTGTAGTTGAACAGGGTCTCGACGATCACCACGCCGTTCAGCAGCCAGGGGAACTGCAGCATGATGACGGTGAAGGGGGCAATCAGGGCGTTCCTCAGCGCATGCTTCAGAACGATGTTGTGAAAGCTCACCCCCTTGAGGCGCGCGGTGCGGATATATTGCGCGGTCATCACCTCGGTCATCGAGGCGCGGGTCATCCGGGCGATGTATCCCATGCCGTAGAGCGCAATGGTCAGCACCGGCAGGAAGAAGTTCTCGAAATTCGGGTTGTCCATCGCCGAGGTGGCGGTGCCCTTGAACCATTTCAGCCCGACTGTGGAGGAGGTGAACACAGCGATGAAGATCACGCCGGAGACATATTCCGGCGTCGCCGTGGTCAGGATCGACGCGGTGGACAGCGTGCGGTCAGTGGCCGTGCCCTCGCGCATCCCGGCCAGAACGCCGATCAGCAGCGCCGAGGGCACCATCAGCATCAGCACCCAGAACATCAGCAGCCCGGTGTTGCCGAGACGTTCGGAGATAATGTCGGAGACTTCATCCTTGAACCGTGTGGAATAGCCCCAGTCGCCCTGCAGAATGCCGCAGAAGGTTGGCGCTTCGGCGGCCTGTTCGGCACTGGCGGTGCCGGTGATGCAGCGGCCGGTCACGCCTTTTTCGGTTTCCCGGGTCCAGCCCGGCAGCACGCCGAGCCACTGGCCGTACTTCGAGACCATGGAGCCGCCATAGCCGTTGGCGTCCAGCCAGCTGGCCACAGCTTCGTCCGACATCCGGAAATTGCCCTGGGTCTTGGCGAGTTTTTCGAGGTTCGGGTAGAGGTTCGTCAGGAAAAACACGATGAACGTCAGGCACAAGGCCGTCAGCAGCATCACGCCCGAGCGTCGGAGAATGAAAAGTCCCATGGGGTCCCCTGTCAGTCTGGCGGATCGGACCCGGTTGCAGGCGCGGGTCTCTTATCGTCTTAGCTGGAGCGCACCGCCCCGGGCGGGGCGGTGCAGGAGGCCGGAGCGGTCCGGGGCGCCTGTCAGGCGGCCCAGCCCCACTTGTAGTGGTGATGCTCAAACGCGATGTGCATGTCGGCACCGGCGACGCCTTCACGCAGATGGCGGTACAGCGAGCGCCAGTAGGGCTGGATGGTGACGCCTTCTTCCTGGATCAGCATCTCGCCCTTCTTGGCGATCTCGCGGCGCTTGTCGGCGTCGGCGATGGACAGCGCTTCGGTCAGCAGCGCGTCGAACTCGGGGTTGGACCAGCCGAATTCGTTCCATGCCTCACCCGATTTATAGGCCAGCGCCCAGATCTGGACACCCAGCGGACGGTGGTTCCAGTTGGTGGAACTGAACGGATACTTCACCCAGTCGTTCCAGAAGGTCGAGCCCGGCAGAACCGTCCGCTTCACCTTGAACCCGGCATCGCGCATCTGCGCGGCCACCGCGTCGGTGGTGTTGCGGCGCCAGTCGTCGTCGATGGACAGCAGCTCGTGCTCAAAGTCCATCATGCCGGCCTCTTCCATCAGCGCGCGGGCGGCTTCGGGATCGGCCTGCAGCGGCGGCAGTTCCGCGTATTCCGGGTGAATCGGGCCGACATGGTGGTTTTCGGCCGGCTCGCCGCGGCCGCCATAGCCCAGCTCCAGGCAGACAGCGTTGTCCACAGCCATCTGGATGGCCTTGCGGACGCGTTTGTCGGCGTAGGGTTTCTTGCCGTCGATTTCCGCCAGCTGGTTCGGGCGGATCACCAGGGTTGCCATGGTGACAACCTCGGATTTCTGATAGCCAAGGCCGTCCAGAACGTCGATGAATTCGCCCACGGATTCATGCAGCATATCGACTTCGTCGGATTCCAGCGCCGCCATCCACGACGACGGGTCGGTGCCGAAGTCGATGTATTCGATGCGGTCCAGGGCGGGCTTGCCAAAGACGGACTCGCCCCACCAGGCGTGATCGGCGTTGCGTTCCAGCGTGGCCTTCACACCCACTTCCAGCTCGGTCAGCAGGTACGGGCCGGTGCCCACGTTGGAGAGGAAGTCGTCGTTCTGGTAGCTGGAGTGCACGACGGCCGCCGGATAGTCGGACATGCCGGCAATCAGCGAGATGTCCGAGGACGGCAGGTTCAGCCTCACGGTATGGCCGTCGATCACTTCGATGCCGCCCTCCACGGCCTTGCCGGAGGCCTCGTCGATCAGGGTGCCGAAACGGCCGGCCATGGAGTTGCCCTCAACCGACTTGTCGCACCAGCCTTCGATGTTGCGGGCCACGTCCTCGGCGGTGAAGTCGTCGCCGTTGTTCCACTTGACGCCCTGACGGACATTCAGCGTGTAAACGGTGGCGTCTTCGTTGATTTCCCAGCTTTCCAGCAGCATCGGGCTGAACGAGCCGTCGTTGTTGTACTCAACCAGGTATTCCAGGGTGCCGCGGGTCTGGTTGCCCATTTCCGACCAGTCATATGTGCGCGGGTCCTTCAGCGGGCGCACGCTCATCTGCACGCGCAGGGTGCCGCCGTCCTGCATGCCCTCGGCGGCCTTGGCCGGCGCCGTCATGCCGATCATGCCATAGGCTGCGGTTGCGGTGACCCCCAGCGCGGTTGCGCGGGTCAGGAATTCGCGGCGGTCGAGCTTGCCTTCGAACACTTCCTTGGCATGCATTTTGGCGGCCCAATGCACCGGTGCTCCGTTGATGGTGTCTTTGGTCATCTAGGTCTCCCTGTTGTAGCGTTTGATCTTAATTATCTTGCGAAACGCCTATCGGCTCAGCGGCTTGCTGAGCGCCTTGTGAAGCGCGTTTTGGATTAAAGTTTCCCCATAGCTGTATTCGGGCAGAGATATGCTCTTTCGTCAATGCACTGTTTCGCCGTTTCACCGCATAAATACGACATTTGCGGCGTCGTTTTCATGGATGGGAAAGGCATGCGGCGGCATACTGTTCAAAACTGCCCAGTACGGGGGCGGATTTCAGCGTCAAGCGCCAAAGATGCAAGAATCTGCTGGCGAATCAACCTATTGGGATTTCGTGCGTGCCGTTTTGCGCAGGGCGCTGGGGGGCTGGCCGGTGTGCTGGGTGATGAACCTGGTGAAATAGGCGGCGCTGCCGAAGCCCAGCTGGCTGGCGATATCGCGGATGGGCAGGTCAGAGGCGATCAGCAGGCTGCGGGCGGAATGCAGCTGACGCTCGGTCAGCAGCGCGGCGGCGGTCTTGCCGGTTTCGGCCTTGCAGACCCGGGTCAGGTGTGTCGGTGTCACCTTCAGCGCCGCGGCATGGTCCGCCATGGTCGCCTGCCGGTCCTGCAGCCCGGCCACCCGCTGGCAATAGGCCAGGCACAGGCGCTGCGCCGCCGTCTGCCGAGCGGCCCGGCCGCCGGGGTCCGACTGGCGGCGCGGGGAAATGGCGGCCAATTCGCAATGCGCCTGCACGGCGCGGCGCCAGAACGGCGCCTGGGCCGACTGCTCGCGGCTGATCGCCTCGAACATGCCCGTCAGCCGGGTTTGCTCCTGCAGGCAGGTGACGCGCTTATGGCAGGACGATGCGGGAAAGGGCGGCAGCAGCGGGCCGGTCACTGTCAGCACGTGACCCAGGCATTGGCGGGAGAATTCGGCGGACCACAACGTGCCGGCCGGGATGAAGATGGCGCTGTGCGGTCCGAACCCGCGCTGCCCGCCATTGAGGCACATGCGGCCCTGTCCGCGGGTGATCCAGATCAGCAGGTGGTCGCTGCGGCTGTGCGACAGGGCGGTTTGCCAGGCGCCGTCCGGGCTCAGGCTGGACAACGGGGCGGCATGAATGTCCGCGGAGAAGTCTGGATCAAATGGCATCTGTTGCCTTGGGCATAAAAAAGATTTGCCGCAACAGGCCAGAAAACGCTGATTCTGGCAAGTTTCCGCCGAGTGAAGCGGAAATTGATTTGGGTTTTACTGAACCGCCGCGTCGGCGGCGCCCGGTTAGGGGAGTGCCACCTGGTGCCAGTCCTTCATCCGGGCGCGGAACCAGCTGCGCTGGCGCTTGGCAAACCGACGGGTGGCGATGGCGGCGCGCTCTTCGGCTTCTGCCAGCGTAAGCTGGCCCCGGGCATAGCCCATCAGCTCCGGCACGCCGATCGCCTTGCAGGAGGGCAGGGCGGGGTCGTAGCGGTCCTGCATCGCCTCAATCTCCGCCATTGCGCCCTGATCCAGCATCAGGCCGAACCGTTTGCGGATGCGGGCCTCCAGCCAGTCCTTACCGGAGTTCAGCACCATTGCTGTGCAGCGGGACAGCGGCAGCGCCGGGGCAGGGGTGTCGTCCTGCCAGCTGGCCAGCGGCCGCCCGGTGGCCTTCAGCACCTCCCAGGCGCGCTGCACCCGGGCACGGTTCTGCAGGTCGATGCGGCTGGCGGTTTTGGGGTCCAGCTCTGCCCGCAGCACCTCCAGCGGCAGGGCGTCGCCTTCTGCCCGCACTGCGGCCGGCGTGGGCGGGATGTCGGCCATGCCTTCGGTCAGGGCGGTAAAGTACAGGCCGGTGCCGCCGACGATAATCGGCCGCTCCGGCCCGTCCAGCAGCGGCAGCACCTCGCGCAGCCAATGGCCGGCGGAATATTCGGCGTCATAGGCCACATGGCCATACAGCGCGTGCGGCGCCCGAGCCTCCTCCTCAGCCGAGGGGCGGGCGGTGATCACCCGCCAGCAGTCATAGACCTGGCTGGCGTCGGCGTTGACGATAACACCGCCCTGGCGCGCGGCAATTTCCAGCGCCAGCGCGGATTTCCCGGAGGCGGTGGGGCCTGCAATCAGCACAGGCAAATCCGGGTCGGTGTCGGGCAGGGTCATGCGGGTGCGGTCCGTTTCCAAGGCCGGTTCCGCAATTCTCGGCGGAAACCGCGCTGCGCGGATTGAAACCGGCAGCGAATTACTCCATTTTGCGCGCAAATTAACCCTCACATCTTCTGGAGCGCAACATGCCTCAACCGCAAGACAAGCCGGATCTGGATCCGGCCGCCGCCTATAAACGCGTCATGCTGAAAATTTCCGGCGAGGCATTGATGGGCGACCAGGGGTTCGGCCTGCACCCGCCGACCGTGCAGCGCATCGCCCGCGAGGTGAAATCGGTGCGCGACATGGGGGTCGAGATCTGCATGGTGATCGGCGGCGGCAACATCTTCCGCGGGCTGTCCGGTTCGGCCCAGGGGATGGAGCGCACCACCGCCGACTACATGGGGATGCTGGCCACGGTGATGAACGCGCTGGCGATGCAGTCGGCGCTGGAGGGCATGGGCGTCTTCACCCGGGTGATCTCGGCGATCCGCATGGATGAGGTGGCGGAACCCTATATCCGCCGCCGCGCCGTGCGCCACCTGGAGAAGAAACGGGTCTGCATCTTTGCGGCCGGCACCGGCAACCCCTATTTCACCACCGACACCGCCGCGACCCTGCGCGCCAACGAGATGGCCTGCGAGGCGATCTTCATGGGCAAGAACGGCGTCGACGGCGTCTATGACAAGGACCCCAAGGTGCACCCCGATGCGGTGCGGTATGATGAAATCAGCTATGATGATGTCTTTGCCAAGCGGCTGAAGGTGATGGATGCCTCCGCCATTGCCCTGGCGCGCGACAACAACCTGCCGCTGATCGTGTTCCCGCTGGATGAGCCGGGCGGCTTCCGCGGTATCCTGTCGGGCAAGGGGACCTACACCAAGGTCCAGGGCTAAACGCCCGCAGCCTTGATGAAATCCGGACGCGGGCCAGCGATTTGGCCCGCGTTTTTTATCCTGCCGCCAGTAACGCTCTGCGCCCAGGCCCCAGCAGGCCGCATTCTGCCCGCGCGCCGCCGCAGCAATCGCAGGAAAAACGCGGCGGGCGGGCTATTTGGAGGGATGCGGGAGCAGGCGCCGGGGCTCCGCTTTGGGCGGGAAGTTGCGGCAAATCCTCCCCATGATCGCTATACATCAGCCTTCCAATGGCTTATGAGCCAAGTGAAGACCGCCTCAGATAAGGGGAGAGAGCAGCATGTCTGATGAATTTGAACTGGATACCGACGATCTGAAACGCCGCATGGATGGCGCCATGGCCAATCTGCGCACCGAATTTGCCTCCCTGCGCACCGGCCGGGCCTCGGCCTCGATGCTGGAGCCGGTGATGGTGGATGCCTATGGCGCGATGACGCCGATCAACCAGGTCGGCACCGTCAACGTGCCGGAGCCGCGCATGGTTACCATCAACGTCTGGGACAAGGGCCTGGTCGGCAAGGTGGAGAAGGCGATCCGCGAATCCGGCCTGGGCATCAACCCGCAGCTCAACGGCACCATCATCATGCTGCCAATCCCGGAGCTGAACGAGGAACGCCGCCGCGAGCTGACCAAGGTGGCCGGCCAGTACGCCGAGCACGCCCGCGTGTCGATCCGCAACGTCCGCCGCGACGGCATGGACCAGATCAAGAAGGCCAAGACCGACGGCATGTCGGAAGACGATCAGAAGTTCTGGGAAGCCGAGGTGCAGGAGCTGACCGACAAGATGATCAAGCATGTGGACGAGGCGCTTGAGACCAAGCAAGCCGAGATCATGCAGGTCTGACGACGCATTATGCCCGGAGATGCAAATCCGCAGATGAGCCCCGCCGGACCGGTTCCGGCGGCCCGCTCCGGCCCGCGCCATGTGGCCATCATCATGGACGGCAATGGCCGCTGGGCGCAGGCCCGCGGGCGGCCGCGGCTGTTCGGCCACCATGCCGGCGCGCGCCGGGTTCGTGAAGTTGTCGAGTGCTGCCCAGGTCTGGGCGTGGAATACCTGACCATCTTTGCCTTCTCGACCGAGAACTGGAAGCGCACGCAGACCGAAGTCGCCGGTCTGATGAGCCTGTTCCGCCGCTATATCTCCAAGGAAATGAATGCCTTGGCGGAAAAGAACGTCCGGGTGCGCTTTATCGGCGACCGGGTGCGGCTGGACGCCAAGCTGATTGACCTGATGGACAAGCTGGAGCGCAAAACCGAAGGCAACAGCGGCACCCAGCTGACCATCGCGCTGAACTATGGCGGCCGCGACGAGGTGGCCCGCGCCACCAAGCGGCTGGCGCGGGATGTGGCCGAGGGCCGCCTGGACCCGGAAAAGGTCGATGAGGAAACCCTGCCGCGCTATCTGGACACCCATGTGCTGCCGGACCCGGATCTGGTGATCCGCACCAGCGGCGAGGCGCGGATTTCGAACTTCCTGCTATGGCAGTCGGCCTATGCGGAGTATGAGTTCATCGACACCCTGTGGCCGGATTTCACGGCTGAGGAACTGGCGCGGCTGTGCGGCAGCTATGGCCGCCGCGAGCGCCGGTTCGGGGCTGTCAAGACATGAGCGCTGACAGGGGCCGCTGGGCCGACCTTCTGCCGCGGGTTCTGTCGGCCATCGTGATGGTCCTGGCGGGCGGCTATGCCGTCTGGGCCGGCGGGCTGGTGTTTGATGCGGCGATCGCGCTGTGCTGCGGCGGCATGATCTGGGAACTGGTGCGGATGCTGGCGCCGGACCGCGGCGGCCTTGCGCTGCAGCTTGGCGCGGTTTCTGCCGTGGCGGTTCTGCTGGCGTCCCTCTTGCCGGTGATCTGGGTGGTGCCCTTGCTGGCGGCGCCGGTTGCGGCCGGGTTCAGTCAGTTCGATCGCAACCGCCATTATTTCTCCGGCTGCGCGATCTGGGTGCTGTTTGCCGGCTTCGGCTTTATCTGGCTGCGCGGCCAGATGGGGATCGAATGGATGCTGTGGCTCATTGGCATCGTGGTGGCGACCGATGTGGCGGGCTACTTCGCGGGCAAGGCGATTGGCGGGCCCAAGTTCTGGCCGCGGGTCAGCCCCAAGAAAACCTGGAGCGGCACCGCCGCCGGCTGGCTGGCCGCTGCGCTGGTGGGGGCGGTGTTTGCCGCGCAAGAGGGTCTGGGCTTTGGCATCGTGGTGCTGTCGGTGCTGCTGTCGATGGCCAGCCAGGCTGGCGATGTCGCGGAAAGCGCGCTGAAGCGGAAGATGGGCGTCAAGGATTCCAGCGCGCTGATTCCGGGCCACGGCGGGCTGTTCGACCGGTTCGACGGGATGCTGGGCGCTGCGGCCATGTTCCTGGCCGTGACCGCCATCTGGGGATAACCAGGCAGGAAATATTATGCGGAAAGTCTCGATTTTCGGCGCTACCGGGTCGATTGGGCAGAACACCATCGACCTGATCCGGCGCGCGCCGGGTGCCTATGACGTGGTGGCCCTGACCGGCGGCGCAAATATCGCGCGGCTGGCGGAAGATGCCATTGCGCTGCAGGCGGATGTGGCCGTCACCGCCTATGACGACCGCCTGCCGGATCTGCGGGCGGCGCTGGCAGGCTCCGGCGTGGAGGCGGCCGCCGGGCAGGCGGCCCTGATCGAGGCAGCGGCGCGCCCGGCGGACTGGATCATGTCGGCCATCGTCGGCGCGGCCGGTCTGGCGCCGGGGCTGGAGGCGCTGAAACACGGCACCACCCTGGCGCTGGCCAACAAGGAATCGCTGGTTTGCGCGGGCCGGCTGCTGCTGGAGACGGCCGAGAAGCACGGCGCCCGGCTGCTGCCGGTGGACAGCGAGCATTCGGCGGTGTTTCAGGGCCTCGTCGGAGAAGACATCGAAGCCGTCGAACGGATCGTCATCACCGCCTCCGGCGGCGCGTTCCGCGATTGGCCGCTGGAGGATCTGCCCAAGGCGACCCTGGCGCAGGCGTCCTCGCATCCCAACTGGGACATGGGGCAGCGGATTACCATCGACAGCGCGTCGATGTTCAATAAGGCGCTGGAAGTCATTGAAACCCGGGAATACTTTGGCGTCCGCCCGGACCAGATCGAGGTGCTGGTGCATCCCGAATCCCTGGTTCATGCGCTGGTCGGCTTCAACGACGGGGCGCTGATGGCGCATCTGGGGGCCGCCGACATGCGGCACGCCATCGGCTATGCGCTGCATTGGCCGGACCGCCAGCACTTGCCGGTGGAGCGGCTGGACCTCGCCCGCATCGGCCAGCTGAATTTCCGCGCCCCGGACCCCGCCCGCTATCCGGCGCTGCGGCTGGCCTACGAGGTGATGGAGCGCGGCGGCATGATGGGCGCCGCCTTCAATGCCGCCAAGGAACAGGCGCTGGACGCGTTCATCGCAGGCCGCATCCGTTTCACCGGCATGGCGGCAGTAACCGAAGCCGTGCTGGAGCGTTTCGCGGCAGAGAGCAGCCTGATTGATGCTGCAATGACACTTGATAACGTGACCCGGGTTGACCATCTCGCACGGCAAGAGGCTGCCAGGGCCGTAGAAAAACAAATAGGGTAGATCTTTGGACATTTTGGCTTTTGTCCCGCAGTTTGGCGGTTTTCTTTATACGATCGCCAGCTTTGTCGTCGCGCTGTCGGTGATTGTGGCTGTGCATGAGTACGGCCACTACATCGTCGGCCGCTGGTCGGGCATTCACGCAGAAGTGTTCTCCCTCGGGTTCGGCCCGGTGCTTTGGAGCCGGGTGGACAGGCACGGCACCCGCTGGCAGATCGCGGCGCTGCCTTTTGGCGGCTATGTGAAGTTTCTGGGCGATGCCGATGCGGCCTCTGGCAAGGATGCCGAGGCGATGCAGGCGGCCGCCGAGGACCCGGCGGCGCTGCGCCGGACCATGCATGGTGCGCCCCTGTGGGCCCGCTCGGCAACGGTTGCGGCCGGCCCTTTGTTCAACTTCGTGATGTCGGCCATCATCTTTGCCGCCGTGGCGATGTCGCAGGGGGTGATGCGCGATCCGCTGACCGTCGGGGACATGGCGCCGCTGGCCGGTGTTGAAAACGGTCTGCAGCAGGGGGATGAGCTGATCTCCGCAGGCGGCCTGCCGGTGCCGAGCTATCTGGACACCGAAGCCTGGGAAGATTTCCGCACGGCACTGCCGCAGCAGCAACCGCTGGACTATCAGGTGCGCCGCGACGGCGCGGAGCTCAGCGTCAGCGGCCCGTATCTGTACCCCCCGTATGTGCGCGGCGTGGTGCCGCGCAGCGCGGCTTCGGATGCCGGGCTGCAGCCGGATGACCTGATCGTCTCGGTGGACGGCACATCGCTGGTGTCTTTTGATCAGCTGAAGGAGCTTGTCGAAGCGGCGGACGGCAAGGTGCTGGTGCTGGATGTGCTGCGCGACGGCGAAACGGTCGAGATGGCCCTGGCGCCGCGGCGCACGGATGAGCCGCTGCCCGACGGCGGTTTTGCCACCCGCTGGCGGATCGGCATTATTGGCGGGCTGGCGTTTGAGCCGGCCACCGACAAGGCCGGGCTGGGCGAGTCGCTGGCGGCGGGCGCTTACCAGGTCTGGGCCGTGGTCGGCACGTCCCTGTCGGGTCTGAAGCACATGATCACCGGCGCCATCAGCACCTGCAACCTGTCCGGGCCGATCGGCATTGCCGAAACCTCGGGCGCGATGGCCAGCCAGGGCGCGGAAAGCTTCATCCGCTTCATTGCGGTGCTGTCCACCGCGGTGGGGCTGTTGAACCTGTTCCCGGTGCCGGCGCTGGATGGCGGCCACCTGATGTTTTACGCCTATGAGGCCGTGGCGGGCCGTCCGCCCAGCGACCGGGCGGTGCGGGTGCTGATGTCGCTTGGCATTGCCATCGTGCTGTCGCTGATGGTGTTCGCGCTTGGCAACGACCTGTTCTGCTGAGCGGGCAGGCAGCAGCGCCAAGGGGCGGCCACAGTGCCGCCCAACTGCCGCCACATTCCCCCGTTAACGATTTATCAATCCGCGCAGGCTGCGACAGCGCTGCCGCGCGGAGACGCAAACGTAAACTGGGGGATGACCGATGCAGACACTCTCGCACTCTTACCGCGGCCTTGGCCTGCTGATGCGGCTGAACTGGGACCGGGCGCTGACCGGATTTGCCATCGTTGGCGCGCTGACCGCAGGCACCTGGCTCGCCACGTTGTGATTCCCGCAACCGGCGCGCAAGCCCGCCGCGCCGGTTGCCGCCAGAATGCGCCCCGATAGTTTTGACAAGCGCTTTCAAACCCGGTACGCACTTGCCAAAGCTGCTATAATAATCGGGTTGTAAAAAAGATGGTTTGGGGGAAAGTTACAGGCAAGTCCTGTGGTGAGCGTAAGTCGGGCATCAATATCTTGTACCGGAAAGTTTCTGCCATTTCTCTGGCAGTTGCGCTGGGTTACGCCCTGGCGCCGCTGCCGGCGGAGGCGCAAAGCTACCGCTTCAATTCGGTGCAGGTGGAGGGCAATCAGCGGATTCAGACCTCCACTGTTGTCGCCTATACCGGCATCGAGCGCGGCCAGACGGTCAGCGCAGGCGAGCTGAACGATGCTTACCAGCGCATTCTTGACAGTGGCGTATTTGAAACAGTGGAAATCGTGCCGCGCGGCAGCACGCTGGTGATCAAGGTCACCGAGTTCCCGACCATCAACCAGATCAGTTTCGAGGGCAACCGCCGCCTCAAGGACGACGCGCTGAGCGACATCATCGAGTCCGCACCGCGCCGGGTGTTCAGCCCCTCGCAGGCAGAGCGCGATGCGGCGCTGATTGCCGAAGCCTACAGCGTGCAGGGCCGTCTGGCCTCCCGCGTGACCCCGCGCATCATCCGCCGCAGCAATAACCGCGTCGACCTGGTGTTCGAGATTTCCGAAGGCGAAACCATCGAGGTGGAGCGCGTGTCGTTCACCGGCAACCGGGTCTATTCCGACCGCCGACTGCGGCGGATTCTGGAAACCAAGCAGGCCGGTCTGCTGCGCACCTTCATCCGCTCTGACACCCTGATCGAAGACCGTCTGGAATTCGACAAGCAGGTTCTGCGTGATTTCTACCTGTCGCGCGGCTATGTGGATTTCCGCGTCAACAGCGCCAACGCCGAAGTCACGCAGGAGCGTGACGCGGTGTTCCTGGTGGTGGATGTGACCGAGGGCCAGCAGTTCCGCTTCGGCAACATCACGGTGACCAGCGAAATGCCGGAAGCCGACGCCGACCTGTTCCAGTCCACCCTGAAAATCCGTCCCGGTGTGGTCTATTCGCCGACCCTGGTCGAAAACGCGATCGACCGGATGGAAGGTCTGGCCGTCCGCAACGAGATCGACTTTCTGCGGGTCGAACCGCGGGTTACCCGCAACGAACGGAACCTGACCCTGGATATCGAATTCGTGCTGACCCGCGGGCCGCGGGTCTTCGTTGAGCGGATCGACATCGAAGGCAACACCACCACGCTCGACCGGGTGGTCCGCCAGCAGTTCCGGTCTGTCGAAGGCGACCCGTTCAACCCGCGCTCGATCCGCAACAGCGCCGAGCGGATCCGGGCTCTGGGCTACTTTGCCAATGCCGATGTCGAGACCCGCGAGGGCAGCTCTTCGGATCAGGTCATTGTCGACGTGGACGTCGAGGAACAGCCGACCGGTTCGCTGAACCTCGGCGGCGCCTACTCGGTTACCGATGGTTTCGGGGTCAGCGTCGGTCTGACCGAAAACAACTTCCTGGGCCGCGGACAGCGGCTGTCGTTCAATATCGCGACGGCGACGGAATCGGACTCCTACGTCCTGGGCTTCACCGAACCCTATCTGCTGGGGCGGGAGCTGAAGTTCGACCTGGACCTGGGGCTGAACGAAACCGATTCCAGCTTCTCGGAGTACAAGACCAAACGCGTCTTCTTCCGCCCGGCGCTGACCTTCAACACGGGCGAGGATTCGTCGCTGCAGGTCCGCTACACCTGGGACTCGGACGAGATGCTGTTCGATGATGATGACACCAACCAGAATCTGGCTGGCCCGGTCATCCGTAGCGAAATCGCGCAGGGCGAACAGACTGCCAGCGCTTTCGGGGTCACCTACCGCTATGACAGCCGTCTGACCGGCCTTGACCCCAATGCAGGCTTCCTGGTCGAAATCGGTGCCGACTACGCCGGGCTTGGCGGCGACTCTGAGTATATCAAGGCGACCACCAAGCTTGTCGCGCAGCGCCGGATCTGGAATGAGGAAGTCACGATCCGCGCAACCCTTGAAGCAGGGGCGTTCCAATGGGAAGGCGGCGGCAACAGCCGCACGATTGACCGTTTCGTTCTGACCCCCTCTGTGATGCGGGGCTTTGAACCTGGCGGTATCGGGCCGCGGGATCAGACTGACGGAAACCCGAATGGGGGAAATTATAATGATTTCCTCGGCGGCAACTATTATGCGGTGGCGCGCTTCGATGCGGAGTTCCCGCTGGGCCTGCCGGAAGAACTGGGTCTGCGCGGCGGCCTGTTCTATGACGTCGGCGGCCTTTGGGGGCTGCAGAATGTCAACACGGCAGGGCTGAACTCCGGAAACGGAATCGTGGGACGTGACAGGTCCTTCCGTCACGTAGTCGGCTTCTCGCTCTTGTGGACCACCGGCTTTGGCCCGCTGCGGTTCAACTTCTCCAAAGCCCTCAAGAAAGAGGACTTTGACGAGGAGCAGGCCTTCGACCTGACCCTGCAGGCGAGGTTCTGATCTGGTGCGGCAGCAGGCTCCCGGCGGTTGGGCAGCGCGCGGTTTTGCCGTGGCGCTGGCCTGTTTCGGGGCTGCTCCCGCTATTGCGCAGGACACCGCGCAGCCGGCGCCGGGACAGGGGCGCGGTTACCAGTTGGGGCTGCCGCAAAGCGGCATCCTCACCATTCAGCCTGAGCGGCTGTTCTCCGAAAGCGCCTTTGGCCAGCGGGTTGAGCGGGAGATGGAGGCGGAAGGCGCGGTGCTGACCGCCGAAAACCGCCGGATTGAGGCCGAACTGCGCCGCGAGGAACTGGAGCTGACGGAGCGCCGCAGCGGGATGGAGCCGCAGGCGTTCCGCGCGCTGGCCGATGCCTTTGATCAGAAAGTGCAGGACACCCGCCGCCGTCAGGAGCAGAAACTGCGCGAAATCACGCAGATGGGCGAAGAGGCCCGGCGCGAGTTCATCAGCGCCTCGCTGCCGGTGCTGCAGCAGATCCTGCGAGAGACCGGGGCCGGCGCAATTCTCGATCACGCCTCGGTGTTCCTGAGCGCGGATGCCGCCGACATCACCAGCCTGGCAATCGCCCGGGTCGATGCGGTGCTGGGGGATGGTGCGGCGCAAGAGGATGGCGATCGCTGAGCCGGCGAACTTGCCCAAACGCCGCCTGCTTGCTAGGGACGGCGCAGCACATTTGAAGAATATGGGAAACCAAGCATGATCACCGAGCTGCAAAGCGCTGACATTCACCTGATCCAGCGGATCCTGCCGCACCGTTACCCGTTCCTGCTGGTCGACAAGGTGGTCGATATCGACAGCTACAAATCGGCCCGCGGCATCAAGAATGTCACCATGAACGAGCCGCACTTCCAGGGCCATTTCCCGGGCACGCCGATCATGCCGGGCGTCACCATCGTCGAGGCGATGGCGCAGACTGCGGGCGTCATGCTGGGGGTTGGCATGGATATGGTCGACACCAATCTGCTGATCTATTTCATGAACATCGACAAGTGCAAATTCCGCCGCAAGGTGGTGCCGGGCGATGTGCTGGAAATGCATGTGGAGACCCTGCGCGGCAAGCCGGGCGGCAAGATCTTCAAGTTCTCCGGCCGTGCCACCGTCGATGGCGAAGTGGCGGCCGAGGCCGAATTCTCGGCGATGGTCGACGTGCAGAAGGACGGATAAGCATGAGCCGGATTCACCCCAGTGCCGTGATCGAACAGGGCGCCAAACTTGGAGAGGACTGCGAGATCGGCCCGTTCTGCGTGGTTGGCCCCGATGTGGTTCTGGGGGACCGGGTTGTTCTGAAGTCCCATGTTGTCGTCACCGGCGACACCGAGATCGGGGACGAGACGGTGGTCTTCCCCTTTGCCGTGCTGGGCGAAATCCCGCAGGACCTGAAGTTCAAGGGCGAGAAGTGCAAGACCGTGATCGGCAAGCGCAACCGCTTCCGCGAGCATGTGACGGTGAATGCCGGCACCGAGGGCGGCGGCGGCGTGACCCGCATCGGCGACGACGGCCTGTTCATGGCGGGCTGCCACATTGCCCATGACGCCCAGGTCGGCGACCGGGTGATCGTGGTGAACTCTGCCGCGGTGGCGGGTCATTGCGTGCTGGAGGACGATGTGATCATCGGCGGCCTGTCCGGCATTCACCAGTGGGTGCGGATCGGCAAGGGCGCGATCATCGGCGCCGTCACCATGGTGACAAACGACGTGATTCCCTATGGCCTGGTGCAGGCTCAGCGCGGTGAACTGGACGGGCTGAACCTGGTCGGCCTCAAACGCCGCGGCGTCGCCCGCAGCGATATCACTGCCCTGCGCGCGGCTTTCCAGATGCTGGCCCAGGGCGAAGGCACCTTTCAGGAGCGCGCAAAGAGGTTGGGTGAGGAAACCGAGAGCGCTTACGTGCAGGAAATCGTTGCCTTCATCACCGGTGACAGCGACCGCTCCTTCCTGACCCCGGGAGGCTGATGCCATGCTGGCTTTGATTGCAGGCACCGGCGGCTTGCCGGGCGAAGTGGCGGCGCGGGTTCCGGGCCGTCCGCTGATCTGTGCGATGGCAGGGTCGGAACCGGATTCGGTCGATCCTGAGATTACCTTCCGGTTCGAACAGCTGGGGTCTTTTCTTGAACGGCTCAAGGCTGCGGAGGTCACCGAAATCTGCATGGCAGGCGCGGTGCAGCGCCCGAATATCGACCCTTCTGCAATTGATGCGGCCACCCTGCCGCTGGTACCGGTGCTGCAACGGGCGCTGGCCTCTGGCGATGATAGCGCCTTGCGGGCGATCATCGGGATTTTCGAGCAGGCAGGCTTTGCCGTGCGGGCCGCGCATGAAGTGGCACCCGATCTGCTGATGGCGGCTGGTGTGCCGACAAAGGTTCAGCCGGGCGAACTGGACAAGGCAGATGCGGACCGCGGCGCGCAGATCGTGGCCGCAATGTCCGCCGCTGACATCGGCCAGTCCTGCGCCGTGCGCAAGCGGCAGGCGATCGCGGTGGAGAATGTCTTTGGCACCGACTGGATGCTGGCCGCGCTGGCGCAGCGCCCGGACGGCCAGGGCGGGCTGCTGTTCAAGGCGCCCAAGCCCGCGCAGGACCGGCGGGCCGATCTGCCAACCATCGGCGTCGAAACCGTGGAAGCTGCCGCCAGGGCGGGCCTTTCCGGCATCGTGCTGGAGGCGGGCGGCGTCATCGTGCTGGATCAGGATGCGGTGATTGCGGCCTGCGACCGGCTGGGCCTGTACCTGTGGTTGCGTGAGGCATGAGCCTGCGGGTGTTCATCCTGGCCGGGGAGCCTTCGGGCGACCGGCTGGGCGGGGCGTTGATGGCGGGGCTGAAAAGGCTGGCGCCTGGCGTCAGCTTCGACGGCATCGGCGGGGCGCTGATGGCGGAGCAGGGGCTGGTCTCGCGCTTTGCGATGGACGAGCTGTCGGTGATGGGGCTGGCAGAGGTTCTGCCCAAATACCGTCACCTGAAACGCCGGATCCGGGAAACCGCGGAGGCCGTCCTTGAGACAAAGCCGGATGTTCTGATCACAATCGACAGCCCGGACTTCAGCTTGCGCGTCGCGCGGCTGGTCAAGGAGCAAAGCAGCATCCGCACGGTCCACTATGTGGCACCCTCGGTCTGGGCCTGGCGGCCCAAGCGGGCCGGGAAGATGGCGGAAGTGATCGACCATGTGCTGGCGCTGTTGCCGTTTGAGCCGCCTTACATGGAAGCCGCAGGCATGGCCTGCGATTTCGTTGGCCACCCGGTGGTTGCCGAACCGCAGGCCACCGGTGCGGAGATCGCTGCATTCCGGGAAGAATTCGATCTGGGCGAGTCGCCCTTTGTGCTGGCGCTGCCCGGCTCGCGGCGGTCCGAAGTCGCGCGGCTGGCGCCGGATTTCGGCGGCGCGCTGCACCGCTTCACGGCGCAGCACCCTGATTTCCGGATCGTCGTGCCCGCCGCAGCACCGGTGGCCGGGCTGGTGCGCGATGCCGTGCAAAGCTGGCCAAAGGGAACGGTTCTCGTCGATCCGAACGAATTTGACACCGCCACAGCCAAAGCCCACAAGCGCGCCGCCTTTGCCGCGGCGGACCTGGCTCTGGCGGCTTCCGGAACGGTCTCGCTGGAGCTGGCCGCCGTCCGCACCCCGATGGTGATCGCCTATAAGTTCCAGTGGCTGACCTGGCAGATCATGAAGCGCATGGCGCTGATCGACACGGTGACGCTGGTCAACCTGGTGAGCGAGACCCGGGTGGTGCCGGAATGCCTGGGGCCGGACTGCACGCCGGAGAACATTGCGGCCCGGCTGAACGCGCTGGCGGCAGACCCGGGCGCGCAGCTGGAAGCAATGGAACTGACCATGCAGCGCCTGGGCCAAGGCGGCGAGGCCCCCGGGCTGCGGGCCGCGCAGGCTGTTCTGGACCGCTTACCCAAGAACTGAGGCAAAAGCGCGCCGGATGCAGAGCCTCCGGCGCGCGGCTTTTGGTGGCGCGGGCGCTGGCGCCCCCGCGCGGAGCTTGCCGCGCCGGTCCAGCAGAACTCTTACGGTCAGGCAGAAAAGTGGCGTTGGATCTTATTTTCCTGAGAAGCCCCTAAGGGCAGGTCTGCCCTCAGGCGCCTATCCGATTATGGCTTGAAGCTGCCGCGTCAAGGGCAAGCCGCGTGTGCCGCGCGGAGGCTGCGCCTCCCTTCACCCGGAGTTGCGGGCGTGGCGGCTCAGTAACCGCGCCAGATCCAGCCGCCGCCGAAGATGCGGCTGCCCTCGCTGGCGTAGAACACGCAGGCCTGGCCGGGGGAGATGCCTTCTTCGGGGGTCAGCAGTTCCACCTCGGCAGTTGTGTCCGTCAGCGGCCGGATGATCGCCTCCCGCGGGGGGCGGGTGGAGCGGACCTTGACCTTCAGGTGCCATTCGTCCCGGCTGGTGAAGGGCTCATCACCCAGCCAGTTGATTTCGCGCACCGGGATGGTGCGGGTGGCCAGCAGCTCCTTGGGGCCGACCACCACCTGTTTCTTGTCCACGTCGAGCTTCACCACATAAAGCGGCTCGGACAGCCCGCCGATGCCAAGGCCGCGGCGCTGGCCGATGGTGTAGTGGATGACGCCCTCGTGGCTGCCCAGAACCCTTCCGTCGGAATGCACGATCTCTCCCGGCTCTGCAGCACCCGGGCGCAGTTTCTCGATCACCGAGGCATAGTTGCCATCCGGCACAAAGCAGATGTCCTGGCTGTCGGGCTTGTCCGCCACCGCCAGCCCGTACTGCGCCGCCATCTCGCGCGTTGCGTCCTTGGATGGCAGGTGCCCGAGCGGAAAGCGCAGGTAATCCAGCTGCTCCGGTGTGGTGGAGAACAGGAAATAGCTCTGATCGCGGTTGGCATCCTCGGCGCTGTGCAGCTCCGGCCCGTTCGGACCCATCTTGCGCTGGATGTAATGGCCGGTGGCCATGCAGTCGGCCTCCAGATCCTTGGCGGTTTCCAACAGGTCCTTGAACTTCACCCGCTCGTTGCAGCGGATGCAGGGCACCGGGGTCGCGCCCGCCAGATAGCTGTCGGCGAACTCGTCAATCACCGCATCCTTAAAAATGTTCTCATAATCCAGCACGTAATGCGGGAAGCCGCGCTCCTCGGCGACCCGGCGCGCATCGTGGATATCGATTCCTGCGCAGCAGGCACCCTTCTTGGCCAGCGCCGCTCCGTGGTCATAAAGCTGCAGCGTCACGCCGACCACATCATAGCCCTGATCGGCCAGATATGCCGCCACAACAGAGCTGTCGACGCCGCCGGACATGGCCACTACCACCCGGGTCTCCGAGGGCGGTTTGGCAAAGCCGAGCGAGTTCAAGGTGGTGTTGTGGTCCAGCGCCATGGGGCAGCTCCTGAAGGCAAGGGGGCAGGCGCCGCAGAATATAGGAAAATCCTAACGACTCTCAAGGGGTGTGGTTCACGGCCCGTTAAGCCTGATCGGAAATTCTTTTGCCAGACCAAAACGAAAAAGATCTTCAAAGGGAAGACGGATGTTTTTGAAGAAAGTCGACGGCCCGCGGGCAGTCACCCTGCCGGACGGAACCATCATGACCCGGGCGGATTTGCCGCCGGAAACGACCAAGCGCTGGGTCGCCTCGCGCAAGGCTGCGGTTGTGCGCGGCGTGCTCTACGGTCTGCTGCCGCAGACGGAGGCGATGCGCCGCTACGGGCTGAGCGAGGAGGAGTTCCGCAGCTGGGTTGCCGCCGTGGCCGACCACGGAGAAGAAGCGCTGAAAACAACACGGTTGAAGAAATTCCGCAATCCGGACGCAAAATAGCTGGGGCCGCCCTTGAGTTGAATTCGTAAATTAACCATCATGGTAACGGGCCATTAACTTTTTTCCACCAAGGTTAACGAGACCTGAGGGAAACAGTGTACAGGCGGAGAATATAATATGCGCATTCTTTTGGTTGAGGATGATCCGACCACGGCAAAAAGCATCGAACTGATGCTGACCCACGCCAATCTGAACGTCTATTCGACGGATCTGGGCGAGGAGGGGATCGATCTGGCCAAGCTCTATGATTACGACCTGATCCTGCTGGATCTGGGGCTGCCCGATATGAACGGCCATGAGGTACTGCGCCAGCTGCGCATGTCCCGCATCGAAACGCCCATTCTGATTTTGTCCGGTGCGGATGATACCGACAACAAAATCAAGGGGTTCGGCTTCGGCGCGGACGACTATCTGACCAAGCCGTTCCACCGCGAGGAATTGGTGGCGAGGATCCATGCGATCATCCGCCGGTCCAAGGGGCACTCGCAGTCGATCATCAAGACCGGCAAGATCTCGGTCAACCTGGATGCCAAAACGGTCGAGGCCGATGGCAAGGCGGTGCATCTGACCGGCAAGGAATACCAGATGCTGGAGCTGCTTTCCTTGCGCAAGGGCACCACGCTGACCAAGGAAATGTTCCTCAACCATCTCTATGGCGGCATGGATGAGCCGGAACTGAAAATCATCGACGTTTTCATCTGCAAGTTGCGCAAGAAACTTAGCAACGCGACCGGCGGCGAAAACTATATCGAAACCGTCTGGGGCCGTGGCTATGTGCTGCGCGATCCGCAGGAGGATCAAATGCCCGGCGGCCATCGGATGGCTGTCGGCGCTTGAAAGAATGAAAATCCGGACGGCACATAAACCTGTGCCCCCGGTTGTAAAGGCCTGCCGTTTGGCGGGCTTTTTTCATGTCTGCCGGCAGCGCGGGCTGCTCTGACAGAGGCGCTGGACGCGGCGCGCGCGGAGCCTTATCACCTGAAGGGAGAACGAAGAGGGACCGCGCGTGGCAGAGAATTCGGAAAAAGACGTGACCGGCCTGACGGCAGAGGACGCCCGGGCAGAATTTCTGGCGCTGGAGGGTCAACTGCGGGCGGCGGATCTGGCCTATCACCAGGCGGATGCGCCGGAGATCAGCGACGCCGAATATGATTCGCTGAAACGGCGCTACCGGGCGCTGGCAGAGGCCTATCCCGAACTTGCCGATGCGGCCACCCATCTGGACGCGGTTGGCGCGCCGGCTGCGTCTGGGTTCAGCAAGATCACCCATGCGGTGCGGATGCTGTCGCTGGGCAATGCCTTTGCGGATGAGGACGTCACCGATTTTGACCGCAGTGTCCGCAAATACCTGGGCCTGGGCGGTGAGGCCGCGCTAGGCTACACGGCGGAGCCCAAGATTGACGGGTTGTCGCTGTCTTTGCGCTATGAACAGGGCAAGCTGGTTCAGGCCGCCACCCGCGGCGATGGCAGTGTGGGCGAAAACGTGACCGCCAACGCGCGGACCATTACCGATATTCCGCAAGAGCTGACCGGCGCGCCGGAGGTGCTGGAAGTGCGCGGCGAAGTCTATATGAGCCACGCCGATTTCGAAGCGCTGAACGCCCGCCATGCGGAGCGCGGCGGCAAGATCTTTGCCAACCCGCGCAATGCCGCCGCAGGCTCGCTGCGGCAGCTGGATGCGGAAATCACTCGCGCGCGGCCTTTGCGCTTCTTCGCCTACAGCTGGGGCGAGCTGAGCGCGCCTTTGGCAGAAACGCAGATGGAGGCGATCGAACGGCTGCAATCGCTCGGGTTCCAGACCAACCCTCTGACCCGTCTGTGCACCAGCGTTGCGGATATGATTGATCATTACCGCAGCATCGAGGAGCAGCGCGCGACTCTGGGCTATGACATCGACGGCGTTGTCTACAAGGTCAACGATCTGGCGCTGCAGGGGCGGCTGGGGTTCCGCTCCACCACGCCCCGCTGGGCCATTGCGCATAAGTTCCCGGCGGAACTCGCCTGGACCTGGCTGGAATTCATCGACATTCAGGTCGGCCGCACAGGGGCGCTCAGCCCGGTTGCACGGCTCACCCCGGTGACTGTCGGCGGCGTGGTGGTCTCAAACGCGACGCTTCATAACGAGGACTACATCCAGGGCCGCGATTCCAAGGGCGAGGAGATCCGCGGCGGCAAGGACATCCGCATGGGCGACTGGGTGCAGATCTACCGCGCGGGCGATGTGATCCCGAAGGTGGCCGATGTGGACCTGTCCAAGCGCCCGGAAGACGCCGAACCATACCAGTTCCCGCACACCTGCCCGGAATGCGGCAGCCCGGCGGAACGGGAGGAAGGCGATGCCGTGCGCCGCTGTTCCGGCGGCCTGATTTGCCCGGCGCAGGCGGTGGAAAAGCTCAAGCATTTCGTCTCCCGCGCGGCCTTTGATATCGAAGGACTGGGCGCCAAGCAGGTGGAGCAGTTCCACAGTGACGGATGGATCAAAGAGCCCGCGGATATCTTTGATCTGCAAGCAAATTACGGCTCCGGCCTGCAGCAGCTCAAGAACCGCGAAGGCTGGGGCGAGAAATCCGCCGACAACCTGTTTGCCGCGATTGAGGAAAAGCGCACGATCCCGCTGGCCAAGCTGATCTTCGCCCTTGGCATCCGCCATGCGGGCGAGGTGGCGGGCCGCGATCTGGCGCTGCACTACCGGGACTGGCAGGGCATGGCGGCCGCGATTGACGCGGCCCGCCCGGCAGCCCTGGCGCACCGGGCCGCGGATGAAGCGGAAGAGGCCGAACGCCAGGCCGCCGCGGAGGAGGGGCGCCGGGCCCGCATCTCTGAAACCCGGGCGGCCGCCATTGCCGCCTGCAAGGTACCGGCCGAGGCCGCTGCTGCCTGGGCGGATCTGATCGGGGTCGACGGCATCGGCGCGGTGCTGGGCCTGTCGCTGTCGGACGCCTTTGCCAACCCGGAGGAGCGCGCGGCCATCGACCGGCTGGTGGCGAAGCTGACGATCGTGCCGCCCGATGCGCCGGCCGCGGACAGCCCGGTGGCAGGCAAAACCGTCGTCTTCACCGGCACATTGGAGAAGATGACCCGGGCCGAGGCCAAGGCCCGGGCCGAGGCGCTGGGGGCCAAGGTCTCTGGCTCTGTGTCCAAGAAGACCGATATTCTGGTGGCCGGTCCCGGGGCAGGCTCCAAGGCCAAGAAGGCGGCGGAACTGGGGATTAAGACGCTCGATGAAGACGGCTGGCTGGAGCTGATCGCAGGGGCATGAGCGGTCGTCCGGAGATCCTGTTTCCGCTGTTTGCCAGTGTCGAGACCCTGCAGGGTGTCGGCCCGAAAACCGCGCAAAACCTGACGCAGATTGATATAGAAACGCCGCGGGACCTTTTGTTTTCTCTGCCTTATTCGGTGGTGGACCGGCGGCGCCGCGATACCATCCGCGGGGTGGACCTGCCCGCCGTGGTGACAGTTGAAGTCACCATTGGCCGCCACCGCCCGGCGCGCAGCCGCGGTGGCGCTTACCGCATCCATGTGCAGGACGCGGAGACCGAGTTTCAGCTGGTCTTCTTCCACGGCCGCAGCCGCTATCTGGAGGCGCAGCTGCCGGAGGGCGCGCGCCGGGTGGTCTCGGGCAAGCTGGAGCTGTTCGATGGCCTGGCCCAGATGGTGCATCCCGATCACATGCTGCCGGTGGAAGAGGCGCATGAGATCCCGGACTATGAGCCGGTCTACAGCCTGACCCACGGCGTCTCGCAGAAAACCATGTACAAGGCTGCGCAAAGCGCGCTGTCGCGGATGCCGGAACTGGAGGATTGGATCGACCCGGCGCAGGTGCTGCGGGAGAACTGGCCTGCCTGGCACGACGCGCTGCAGTCTGCCCATGCGCCGCAGGGCCCGGACGATCTCAGCCCGCAATCTCCGGTCCGGGCGCGGCTGGCCTATGATGAGCTGTTTTCGCATCAGCTGACCCTGGCCCTGGCCCGCCAGACGGAGCGAAAATCCCGCGGCATCGAAAGCCATGCCACCGGGCGGCTGCAATCGCGTGTTCTGAAGGCGCTGCCGTACAGGCCCACCAACGCGCAGGCGCGGGCGATCGCGGAAATCTCCGCTGACATGGCCTCGCCCAAGCGCATGAACAGGCTCTTGCAGGGGGATGTGGGGGCGGGGAAAACCCTGGTTGCTTTCATGGCGTTGCTGGTTGCCGTTGAAGCGGGCGGGCAGGGGGTGATGATGGCGCCGACCGGCATTCTGGCGCAGCAGCATTTGGACGGGCTTGCGCCGCTGGCCGAAACCGCCGGCGTGGTGATCGAAATCCTGACGGGCCGCGACAAGGGGGCTGAGCGCAAGGCCAAGCTGGCGGCGCTGAAGCGCGGCGATATCCATATTCTGGTTGGCACCCATGCGGTGTTCCAGCAGGATGTCGCATTCCGCGACCTTCGGCTGGCGATTGTCGATGAGCAGCACCGCTTTGGCGTGCGCCAGCGGATGGAGCTGGCGGAAAAGGGCAAGGGCGCCGATGTGCTGGTGATGACCGCGACGCCGATCCCGCGGTCGCTGGCGCTGGCGCAATACGGCGACATGGATGTTTCAGTGCTGGATGAGAAACCGCCCGGGCGCAAACCGGTCAAGACGGCCGTTATCAGCACCGAACGGATGCAAGAGGTGGTCGATCACCTGCGCAAAGCGATTGCGGAGGGGCGGCAGTGCTACTGGGTCTGCCCGCTGGTCGATGAGTCGGAGCTGAGCGATCTGACCGCGGCGGAGGAACGCTTCAAGCATCTGCGCGCGGTTCTGGGCGAGGGGATCGCCGGCCTGGTGCATGGCCAGATGCCGCCCGCCGAGAAAGATGCCGCGATGGCGGCGTTCCAGGAGGGCAAGACCAAGGTTCTGGTCGCCACAACGGTGATCGAGGTGGGGGTGAACGTGCCCAATGCCTCGATCATGGTGATCGAGAGGGCGGAGATCTTTGGCCTCGCCCAGCTGCACCAGCTGCGCGGACGGGTCGGGCGCGGCAGCGCTGAATCCACATGCCTGCTGATGTATCAGCCGCCGCTGACCGAGGGCGGGCGCAAGCGGCTGGAGGTTCTGCGCGAAACCGAGGACGGCTTCAGGATCTCGGAGACCGATCTGCAGATGCGCGGGGCCGGCGACATGATTGGCACCGCGCAATCCGGCCTGCCGCGGTTCCGGATTGCCGACCTGGAGCGCCAGGCCGGGCTGATGGAAGTGGCGCAAAGCGACGCGCGGGCGCTGCTGGCAGCCGACCCGAAACTGGAGAGCCCCCGCGGCAAGGCGGCGCGGGTGCTGTTGTGGCTGATGAAGCAGGATCAGGCGATCCGTTTGATTTCAGTGGGTTAAGTCGCGCCCCTGCGCGTGTTCTCCGTGGATGTTCCAGTCTGTTCGCAAATGTTCTCAAAAAGTTCTTTACAGGTGCCGGTAAAAATGAGAACAAAGAGGCAACAAAACTGCCAAAGAGCGAAAAGACAGACTGGAGGAGGCCCGAGCCATGATTGCACAGATCAAAACCACGATTCACAACGCCCATTCCACCTTGCTGCAGGACGCCATCGGCGCGGCCTCGCTGATGGTGATGCTGGTGGCAGCGCTGCATCTGCCGGGCCTGCTCTGACCTGCTCCTCCCATTCCTGAATGCCTCTGCTGTGCCGGGCCGGCCCTTTCCTGTCCCGGACTGCTTAAGGGATCAACCGCCTGTTCCGATCCCCGAATGGATTGCCTCAAGATCCACCCTGGCCCGCCCGGGTCCCGCACAGCAGAGCATGACTGCCGCCGCCATCCTGCCCGGATGCGCGGCGGTTTTTTGTTTGGAGGGCGGGTGCAAAACCAAATTCCACCTCGCATTGCTGCGAGGGCGGCCGCGGGGTTTGCTGTCTGTGGCCGTCAGTGGCGCAGGGTGCCGCCGTCAGGCGCATTGCTCCTTGGCGGCGGTCTGCATCGCTTCCAGGGTGGCGTCCAGCGCCAGCATGATGGAGGCGTGGCGGTTCTTGAACTCGCGCGCGGGCTGCAGCACTTCCAGCCCGTCAAAGGGGGGCTGCGGCACCGGGCCGTCCTGGGTCAGCATCGCCTTCAGCTGGTCGCGGGCAGTTTCCACTTCGGCCAGCGAGCGGCCGATCACATTGGCGCCGGCCACAGCCGCCGCGGCCTGTCCCAGCGCGCAAGCCTTCACGTCCTGGCCGAAATCCGTGATCCGCCCGTCCTCGACGCGGATGTCGACGGTGACGGTGGAGCCGCAAAGCGGGGAGCGTTTCTTGACCGTGGCATCCGGCGAGTCCAGCCGTCCAAGATGCGGAATATCCGCCGCCAGCGCCAGAATGCGCGTAGAATACAGCTTGATCAGATCGGATTCGCCAGACATCGCTTTCCCGGGCTTTCCCTGCTTGGTGGTTCCCCATACATAAGGAGCCGAACAGCAGATGCAAAAGGTTTTTGCCCATGTCTATTGCCGCGTCCTTTGATCCCGCCAGCCTGGTTTACAACGACGCGGGCCTGATCCCCTGCATTGCGCAGGACGAGGCCTCGGGCGAGGTGCTGATGATGGCCTGGATGAACGCGGACGCGGTGGCGCGCACGCTGGAAACCCGCCGGGTCACCTATTGGTCGCGCTCGCGCCAGGCGTTCTGGATCAAAGGCGAGACGTCGGGCCACGTGCAGGAACTGGTGGATCTGCGCGTCGATTGCGACCGGGATTGCCTGCTGGCCCTGGTGCGCCAGACCGGCGCGGCCTGCCACACCAACCGCCGGACCTGTTTTTACACCGCGCTGCGGGAAGGCGGCGAGGTCGAGCTGATGGCACCGATGGGCTAAGCGGCGGCTAAGCGGGGGCGGCCCTGCCGGGCCGCGCCTCCGGCGGGGATATTTTCAGCCAGAAGAAGCGGGGAGGCCCACCATTTCGCGGATGTCCTGCGGGGTGGCGCCCTCGGCGCGGTACTTTGCAATCGCGCGGGCGTCGTCGCGTTTGGCGAGGCGCTTGCCCTGTGCGTCGCGGATCAGGCGGTGGTGGTGATAGACGGGGGTGGGCAGACCCAGCAGGCTTTGCAGCAGCACGTGGATTTGGGTGGCGTCAAACAGGTCGGCACCGCGCACAGCATGGGTGATGCCCTGGTCCGCGTCATCCGCCACCACCGACAGGTGGTAGGAACTGCCCATATTGCGGCGCACCAGAATGATGTCGCCAACCATTGAGATCAGTTGCTCAGGGTCCAGCTGATGGGTGCCTTCAAACGCCGCCCCGGTCTCGGTGAAGCTTCGCAGCTCAGCGGTCTGGACGGCCTTTCCCATGTTCAGCCGGATCACGTCGCGGTCCGTGGCCCCGGCAGGCAGGCGGGCTCGGCAGGTGCCCGGATAGATGCGCCCGTCGGGGCCGAACTGCGGCACGCCTTCCTGTGGCGCGCCCGCCGCGGCCTCGATATCGGCGCGGTTGCAGCGGCAAGGGTAGGTGAGTCCCAGGGCGGTCAGCCGGTCCAGCGCGGCGCGGTAGCGGGGCAGCCGCTCGGACTGGCGCATCACCGGCTGCGGCCAAGTAAGGCCCAGCCAATGCAGGTCGTCATAGATCTGCGCCTCCCAGGCGGTGCGGGAGCGGGACTGGTCGATATCTTCGATGCGCAGCAAACACCGGCCGCCCGCAGCCACGGCCATGTCATGCGCCAGCAGCGCGGAATAGGCGTGGCCCAGGTGCAGCGGTCCGGTTGGCGAAGGCGCAAAGCGGGTGGTGAATGTCACGCTTTCTCAATCACATAGACAGTCGACTTCAGGTTTATTCCCGGCAGGTGGTCGCCGTATTCCTTGAATAGCAGCCGTGCCGCCGAACAGTCCAGCCAGTCATTCAGCTTGCCGGTATAGGCGCGGTCCTCCAGCGCATGGTCGTTGAAGGAGAAGGCAAACAGCCCGCCGCGGTCCAGCCCCCGCATGATCACGTCGAAGGTGGCAGGCGGCGCCGCGCCCTTGCTCAGCAGGCCGCAGCCGGCAATGGCGCGGTAGCTGCCCGGTTTCACCGGCGTCTTGTCCGCAATGTCCAGTTGCGTCAGCTGCCGGTAGACGCCTTTGGCACGGGCCTGCTCCAGCATTTCCGGCGATGGCTCCAGCCCGTCGACCACGTTGTATCCGGCCGCGCGCAGCGCCAGGCCGCAGAGGCCGGTGCCGCAGCCGAAGTCGAGGACCGGCGCGTCCGGGTCCGGCAGGTATTTCCACAGCGCCGCGGCAATCCGCCCTGGCGTTGCATAACCGTTTTCCGCGATTTCCGCATCATAGGAAGCGGCCCACCTGTCATAGTGGTCGCGGGTCGCCTCCGGGCTCTCAAGCCCGTAGGACTTATCGAGAAATTTGTCGTTCATGCATCAAGTCTAGACCCGCGCTTTGCGCAGCGTCTAGGAAAAGTTGCTGAGCCACGCCTGCCAGGCTGCCTTGGCGCGGTCGGTGTAAGCCTTGTAGCGGTCTTTCCGGCCGCGGCGGCCGCCTTTGAGGCCGTCCACCGGGCGGAACAGGCCGAAGTTCACGTTCATCGGCTGAAACGTCTTGGCCTCGGCGCCGCCGGTGATGTGGTGGATCAGCGCGCCCATGGCGCTGTCCTGCGGCACCTCCGGCAGCTCCTGGCCGAGGATTTCCGCCGCCGCCAGCCGTCCTGCCAAAAGGCCCATCGCGGCGCTTTCCACATAGCCCTCCACCCCGGTGATCTGGCCGGCAAAACGGATGTTGGGTTTCCGCTTCAGCCGCATCTGCGCGTCCAGCAGGGTGGGGGAGTTGATGAAAGTGTTGCGGTGGATGCCGCCGAGGCGGGCAAAACTGGCGTTCTCCAGCCCCGGTATCATCCGGAACACCTCGGTCTGGGCGCCGTATTTCATCTTGGTCTGGAAGCCGACGATGTTGAACAGCGTTCCCAGCGCGTTGTCGCGACGCAGCTGCACCACGGCGTGGGCCTTGACGTCCGGCTGATGCGGGTTGGTCAGCCCCACCGGCTTCATCGGCCCGTGGCGCAGGGTCTCGCGGCCGCGTTCCGCCATCACCTCGATCGGCAGGCAGCCGTCGAAATAGCCCGCGGTCTCACCTTCGTGGAACTCGGTTTTGTCAGCTGACAATAATGCGTCGATAAAGGCCTCGTACTGGTCCTTGTCCATCGGGCAGTTGAGGTAGGCGGTGCGTTCTTCCTCGGTCTCGCCCTTGTCATAGCGCGACTGCATCCAGGCCTGCGACATGTCGATGCTTTCCGCATAGACAATCGGTGCGATGGCATCGAAGAAGGCCAGCGCCTCTGCTCCGGTTTCGGCTTGGATGGCCTTGCCCAGTTCCGGCGAGGTCAGCGGGCCGGTGGCAAAGATCCAGTGGCCGTCTGCCGGCAGTTCGGTGATTTCTTCATAAGAAACAGTGACATTCGGGTGCGCCTTCAGCCTGGCGGTCACGGTTTCGGCAAAAGGCTCGCGGTCCACGGCCAGGGCGCCGCCGGCGGGCAGGCGGTGCTCGTCTGCGGTGGTCATGATCAGGCCGTTTGCCTGGCGCATTTCCCAGTGCAGGAGGCCCACGGCGTTCTGCTCGTCATCGTCTGAGCGGAAGGAGTTGGAGCATACCATCTCGCCCAGGTTGCCGGTCTGGTGGGCGAAGGTTTCCACCTTGGGGCGCATTTCGTGGATCACCACCTGAACGCCCATGTTTGCCGCCTGCCAGGCCGCTTCCGAGCCGGCCATGCCGCCGCCCACGATGTGCAATGTCTGTGCCGAATGATCTGTCATGCCCGCCACATAGGGCAGGGGACGGGCCTGTGCAACCGGCTTGGGCGCAGGGGCTGCGGCAGAGCCGCCGCTAACAGCGCACTTGCGCCGTCCGGGTGTCAGCTTGTACGGGCGGGGCGGGGTAAATTTGGGGCCGCCGCCGCGGGAATGATCGACCGGTGAGAGAGAACCGGCTGGAGGGACCCTTCCGCAGCAGCAGCCCAAATTGTGCAGGCCAGTGACTGTGCGCCGACCTTGCCCAATCTTTGCCATCTTTCCGCCCGAATTGAAAGGCAGTTAGCTGGCGTCTTGAGGAAACAATAGGTTTCGATTGGTAAACAAAGCCTAAAGTTCTCCGAAAATTTTCAGATAAACTTACTCCTGCCAGTCCGGCGCGCGTTTTTCGATGAAGGCGGCCATGCCTTCGATGGTGTCGCGGTACATCAGGTTCTCGACGATCACCCCGCTGGTATAGGCATAGGCCTGGTCCAGCGGCATCTGCAGCTGCTCGTAAAACGCCTGCTTGCCGATCTTGACCGCCGCCCCCAGTTTCGCGGCGATGGTTTCGGCCAGCTTGGCGGTTTCCGCCTCCAGCTGATCCAGCGGCACGGCGCGGTTGGCCAAGCCCAGCTCCACCGCGCGAGCGGCGTCGATGAACTCCCCCGTGGTCAGCAGCTCAAACGCCTGCTTGCGCGGGATGTTGCGCGACAGCGCCACCATCGGGGTGGAGCAGAACAGGCCGATGTTCACCCCGTTGACGCCGAACCTGGTGCCTTCCGCCGCCACTGCCAGATCGCAGGAGGCGACCAGCTGGCAGCCCGCCGCGGTGGCGATGCCGTGGACCTGGGCGATCACCGGCTGGGGCAGCGATTGCAGCCCCGTCATCACGCTGGTGCAGCGGGCGAACAGATCCCGGAAAAAAGCCTTGCCACCATCCTCGGCGCTGCGCCCGGCCGTCATCTGCTTGATGTCATGTCCCGCGCAGAACCCTTTGCCGGCGCCCGACAGAATCACCACTTTGATGCTGCTGTCTTCGCGCAGGGCATCTATCTGGTCCTGCAGGGCCGCCAGCATCTCGTCCGACAGCGCATTCAGCTTTTCCGGTGTGTTCAGGGTCAGCCGGGCGATATTCCCCGTGTCGCAACGTTCCAGAATTGCCATCTTGCTCTCCTCCCAAGGGTTGCGCCAACTCTAGTCAGCGCGAAGGGAAAGGAAAAGCATGGCACTGGCATTTGATGTCGCAGGTCTGACGGATTACCTGCATGAGATCTTTCCGCAGGTGAAGGACGACTTTGCCATTGATGCAATGGATGAGCACGGCCTGCGGATGCGCCTGCTGACCGCGGAGCGGCACCTGCGGCCCGGCGGCACCGTGTCGGGGCCGTCGATGTTTGCGCTGGCCGATTGCGCGATCTATGCGCTGATCCTGTCGCGGCTGGGGCGCGAGGCGCTGGCGGTGACCACCAACTGCGCGCTGGATTTCATGCGCAAGCCGGCCGCCGGGGCGGATGTGATTGCCGAGGCGCGGCTGTTGAAGCTGGGCCGGGTCCTGGCGGTGGCGGATGTGCTGATGTATTCCGAAGGCATGGCCGAGCCGGTCGCCCGCGCCTCCATGACCTATTCGATCCCGCCCAAGCGCTAAAGCGCGGTGGCCAGCGGCTGGCCGACCTTGACCAGGGTTTCCCGTCCTTTGGCGCTGTTGGCCGTCAGGTCTTCGGCAAACCGGATCCTGCCGGGCTCAAACACCACCACCACGGTGGAGCCGCCGAACTTGAAATAGCCCTTTTCGTCCATCTTCTGCACCGCGCCTGTCGTGCGGGTGTTGACGATGGCGCCGACGCCAAAGGCGCCGACCTCGACAAAGCAGTAGCTGCCGAAGTTTTTGGTCTCGACCAGGGTCCAGCTGCGCTTGTTCTCGCCAAACACATCCGGCCCGGCCCCCAGCGCAATCGGGTTCACCGAATGCAGCGCGCCGGGAATGTCCTGCGCCGCTGTGATGCGCCCCGCGGCGGGGAAGTGGTAGCGGTGATAATCCGCCGGGCACAGCCGCACAATCGCCAGCGCGCCGCCGGTGAAACGCTCGGCAATGCCCGGCAGCATGGTGCGGACCGACATCGGATGGCCCTTGACCGGGACAAAGACGTCTTCGGCCAGTTCCGGGAACACCAGCACGCGCCCGTCCGCGGGGGAGACGATGTCCGCCGGATCATCGCTGAAGGGACGGGCTTCGGGTTTCAGGTGGCGCACGAAGAAGTCGTTGAAACAGCCGTAGCTGTCCGCAGGCGCCGTGGCCTCCGACATGTCGATCGACAGATCCTCGACAACCTTGGCAATCTTCCCCCTGGAAAACCGCGAGTCGAACCAGGCGCCCATCAGCCGGCTGATAAGGGCAGAGCGGAACAGCAGTTTTTCCACCGGCCTGGCGCTGGCGGTCTGATAGGCCCAGCGGATCCATTTCTCGCCCAGCACAACCTCTTCGAAGGTCTCGCCGGTCTCGCGGTCAACAACAAGGATGGGGTCGCGCTGCATTTGGCCTGCCACTTGTGAGTAAGGTCCTGCCGCGCCTAGCAAAGACTGGCAGTCAGGCCAAGGGGGATTGGCGCGCAACGTTAGGGCCGGGGCCGTCCAGCCCGGAAGGCGGGCGCGGGGCGCCCGGGCAAGAGTGGTACTCAATCCAAGAAAAAGGGGGCCGCAGCCCCCTCATGCCTCCCGCTTACGGGAACAGCTTCTTCACGTAGTTCGGCAAGGCAAATGCGGCCTTGTGGACCTCGGGGTTGTAATACCCGGTGTCGATCCCGGCTGCGGCAAAGCGTGCCTCCAGATCTTCAAGGCTCACGTTGCGGGCCTTGTCCGAATGGCTGCCCCAGCCGAACGCCATCGGCCCGCCGGCATAGGTCGGCACGGTCGCCAGATAACAGGACGCGTCCGCAAACAGCGCCTGGAACGCCCGCAGGGTGCCGGTCAGCTCATCGCCCTGCATGAACGGCACGCCGTTCTGGGTAACGATGATTCCGTCCTCCGTCAGCGAGCGCGCGGCGTGGCCATAGAACGTGTCGGTGAACAGAACTTCACCGGGGCCGATCGGGTCGGTGGAATCGACGATGATCACGTCGAACTTTTCGGTGTTCTCTTTCATGAACACCGCACCGTCGTTGATCACCAGGTTGAGGCGCGGATCGTCAAAGGCGCCATCGCTCAGCATCGGCAGATACTCTTTCGAGAAATCCACCACGCCGCCGTCGATTTCCACCATGGTGACATGCTCGACCGAGGTGTGGCGCAGCGCTTCGCGGGCCATGCCGCCGTCGCCGCCGCCGATGATCAGCACGCGTTTTGCATTGCCATGCGCCAGGATCGGCACATGGGTCAGCATTTCATGGTAGATGAAGTTGTCGCCTTCGGTGGTCTGCACCACGTCGTCCAGCGTCAGGATGCGGCCGAACTGGCCGTTTTGGAACACTTTCAGGCGCTGGTGCTCGGTGTTGCTGTCATAGAGCATCTCATCCACGCGCAAACGCTGGGCGTAATGCGCGTGCAGGCTCTCGGTGACCCACTCCTTCTTCGCTGCATCGGTCATGCCGCCACCTCTTTGGCGATCAGCTCCTCCCCGCGCAGCAGTTCGCGCACTTCCACCATGTCGGTGTTGAACGCCTCTTTCAGCACGCCGACGGCTTTCCACGGCTCGGCGTCGCCGCACATGAACACGTCAAACGCGCCATAGCCGATTTCCGGCCAAGTGTGGACGGAGATGTGGCTTTCCGCCAGCACGGCCACGCCGGACACGCCCTGCGGCGAGAACTTGTGGGTGTGGATGTGCAGCAGGGTGGCGCCGCAGACCTCAACACATTTGCGGAAGGCGTTCTGGATGCGCTCTTCGCAGTCCAGGCCGGTGCCCTTCATCACTTCGATGATCAGATGCGTGCCGGCGAACACCTTGCCATCCTTGCGGATGAAATGGTCTTCGCGGTCGGACTCAACAACAGCATCAAGATTCGCGGCAGTTACACCGCGGGCGGTATCTTCCTCATGGGCGCCTGTCTCCAGACCGATCCCCAGTTGGAAGAGGTTGGCGTCTTTCATGGCGCTCCCCTTCGTTCCAGCAGATGACAATCCAGACGGCCCTTAGCGCCCCCCCGGATAAGGGTCCGGGGTTGGGATCGGTGCCGAAAGTGAGGGGGCATGTAGGACCCATGAAAGATTCGTTCAACCTTAAATTTCCGCATAGCTGGTAACGCATGGGCGGGCGGCTCTGCCGGGCGGGGGCGGGCGGACAAAAAAAGGCCGGGGCGAACCCCGGCCGTCAGGTTGTTCTTTTGCCCAGGGGATCATGGGCGCCAGAACGGAAGAGTTGCTTGATAATGAGCGTCGGCACGGGACACGCCGATGTCCTTCAGCTGCGCGTCGCTCAGGTGTTTCAGCTGGCACCGGGTTCGGTGGCGCAGGCTCCATTTGGTGACCAGCACGGCAAACAGGACAGCCCACTGCGCCAGCACCGGCAGGGCCGGGCGGCTGTTCAGAAAGGACATATTCGATTGTGCCATTTGCGTGTGCTGTGCCATGGGAGGCTTCCTTCGTATTGTGTTGATACAATCCTGTTGATTTGTCGTGATGTTCTGATACAAAGGGGTAAGCGTATTGTCCAAGGATGGATTGTAATGGGTACAATTTGGCCGCAGAACCTGGCAGGGGCCAAGGGGCCGAAGTACAAAATGGTGGCCGACACAATCCGATCAGCCGTGGAAACCGGCGGCTTGAAAACAGGTACAAAGTTACCTCCGGTGCGCGATCTCGCGTATCAGTTGAGCATTACGCCCGGCACCGTGGCCCGCGCCTACAGCATTCTGACCGATGAGGGCGTGCTGGAGGCCGAGGTGGGGCGCGGCACCTTTGTAGCCGAAAAGAAGAAACCGGTGCCGGATGACGTATGGTCGCGGCAGCTGCATCTGGCCGAGGCGCGCGATCCCGGCCATGTCAGCCTGTTCAGCCCGCGGATTGCCGACATGGGGCAGGTGGCCGCGGTGCGCGAGGCGCTGCACAAGGTGGCCGAGGGCGACGCCCGGAAATTCCTGAATTACCCGACCCGCGACGCCTATCTGCCGGTGCGCCAGGCCGCCGCCGCCTGGGTGGGGCAATCGCCGGTCGGCACCGTGACCGAAAATGACATCGTACTGACACACGGCGGCCAGAACGGGCTGATGGTGGTGCTGCAAGCCATCCTGGAGGGGCCTCAGCCGGTGATCATGGTCGAGGACCTGACCTATGCGGGCTTCCGCCGCGCCTCAGAGCTGCTGAGGGCCCAGGTGGTCGAGGTGGCGATGGACGAACACGGCATCCGCCCGGATTCGATGGAGCTGGCGATCCGCAAGACCGGCGCCACCGTCCTGTGCACCAGCCCCGAAGTGCACAATCCCACCGGGCTTTACACACCTTTGGAGCGGCGCAAGGAAATCGTCCGGATCGCCCGCCGCCACGGCGTTCAGATCGTCGAGGACGACTGCTACCGCCTGGGCGAGGCGCGGGCGCCGGGCTACCGGGCGCTGGCGCCGGAACTGGCCTGGCATGTGTCCTCGATCTCCAAGATCCTGACGCCTGCCTTGCGCGTCGGCTTTGCGCTGGCGCCGGAGGGGCGGGCCGCCGATCTGCGGCGGGTGGCGGAATACGGTTATTTCGGGCTGGCGCAGCCGCTGGCCGATCTGGTCCGCATCCTGCTGACCGATCCCCGGCTGCCCGGGCTGGTGGACAAGGTGCGCGCCGAGATGGCCCGCTATGTGCGGGTGGCAGTCAATGCACTGGGCGGCTTTGACCTGACCTGGAACCCGGATGTGCCGTTCCTGTGGCTGCGGCTGCCCTCGGGCTGGCGGGCGGCGGCCTTTACCCGCGCGGCAGAGGCCAACGGGGTGCAGGTCCGGTCGGCGGATGAATTTGCCCTGCGCGACGGCCGCGCCCCGCACGCGGTGCGCATCGCCGTCAATGCCCACGTGCCGCTGAAGCGCTTCGAGGAGGCGATGCTGCGCCTGCGTGCCCTGCTGGACAACCCGCCGGAGCAGATCAGCGTCTGAATATATGGGGTAATATAATACCTATTTTGTAACGCTTTGTTTGGCAACGATTTATTCTTGATTGCCCCTGTTGACGCAGCATTGCGATCCCCGTAAACCCCCTCCATCGCATTCAGGCGGGACCGTTTTGGATTCTGCCTTCACGACAAACAGGATTGACCTGCCATGAAAACCTTCTCTGCTACTCCGGCAGATATCGAGAAGAAGTGGATCCTGATCGACGCCGAGGGCGTTGTTCTGGGCCGTCTTGCCTCGATCGTTGCCATGCGCCTGCGTGGCAAGCACAAAGCCTCGTTCACCCCGCATATGGATATGGGCGACAACGTCATCATCATCAACGCCGACAAGGTGCAGATGACCGGCAAAAAGCGTGACGAAAAATTCTACTGGCACACCGGCCACCCGGGCGGCATCAAGTCGCGCACCAAACAGGAAATCCTGGAAGGTGCACACCCGGAGCGCGTCGTGTTCCAGGCCGTCAAGCGCATGCTGCCGGGCAACCGCCTGGCGCGCCAGCAGATGACCAACCTGCGTATCTATGCCGGTGCCGAGCACCCGCACGAAGCCCAGGCCCCCGAAGTTCTGGATGTCAAATCCATGAACAAGAAAAACACCCGGAGCTGATATCGATGGCTGATCAGATCAACACTCTCGAAGAGCTCGCAGCTGCAACCGGTGTGGAAGCAGTGGCTGAGGAAACCATCGCGCGTGAGCCGGTTCGTGACGAACTGGGCCGCGCCTATGCCACCGGCAAGCGTAAAGACGCTGTTGCCCGCGTCTGGATCAAGCCGGGCTCCGGCAAGGTCGAGGTGAATGGCAAGGAAATCAACAAGTACTTCGCCCGTCCGGTGCTGCAGATGATCCTGCGCCAGCCGTTCCAGGTTGCCGGCGTCGAAGGCGAGTTTGACGTTTACGCCACCGTCAAGGGCGGCGGCCTGTCCGGTCAGGCCGGTGCGGTCAAGCACGGCATTTCCAAAGCACTGCAGCTTTACGATCCCGCCCTGCGCGGCGCGCTGAAAGCAGCAGGCTTCCTGACCCGCGACAGCCGCGTTGTGGAACGGAAGAAATACGGCAAGGCCAAAGCCCGCCGTTCGTTCCAGTTCTCGAAGCGTTAATTCGGAACATATCCAATTCGAAGGGGTCCGCCGCTGGCGGGCCCTTTTTTTGTGCCTGTTTTTTGAACCTGCCCGCTTTTGCCGAAATCTTTCAGGGTTCTTTTAGGAAGATTTTCTAATTTGTTTCCTGAATCGAGCGACCAGCAAGCGAAGGCAGGACAGATAATGGTAACACCGGAGAACCCCAAGACTGCTCCGATCGGCAACGGGCAGCTGGACATCGGCCGCCTCACTCATGGCTACGAGGATCTGGACATCCAGGAGCAGGGCGGCGGGGCCAATGTGTCCATTGGCGCGTTCTGCAGCATCGGTAGGGGGATGCGGATCCTGCTGGATGCCTCGCCCATGCTGGACCGGATCACCGCCTTTCCCTTTGGCGAGGTTTTCAGCGAAGAACTGGGCGGCGCCGGGGTGCACGTGCCGCGGCAGAACGGCGGCGATGTTGTCATCGGCAACGACGTCTGGATCGGTGCCAATGCCACCGTGCTGGCCGGTGTGACCATCGGAAATGGCGCTGTCATCGGCCCAAACGCCACTGTCGCCAGCGATGTCGGCGCCTATGAGGTCTGGGCGGGCAACCCGGCCCAGCGGGTGCGCAAGCGGTTTGACGACGCGGTCTGCGAAAAACTGCAGGAGCTGCGCTGGTGGGATCTGCCGCTGCCGCTGATCCGGGAAATGGCACCGCTGCTGTCGGCGCAGCCGACGGTTGAACTGCTCGAAGGCCTGCAGGGCATCGTTGCCGATCTGGTGACCTTCACCGACCAAGGCGCGGACGAAAGCGCGGCCTGAGGCCGGGCAGGGCTTTGCCCGCGGCAAACCGGCTTGATGTGCGGCCCGGGACCGGTCAGGTCCCAGGGCCGTTAACTTTTTGGCAGAACTGGCGTAACATGGGCTGACTGCTTCCTGTTGGGAGGACAGCTGCCATGCCGCAAACCATCTATGAGAAATACGGCGGGTTCAGCGCCATCAGCCGCGTCGTGATGACATTTTACGAGATGGCGCTCGAGTCCGATCAGATCGGCGACTACTTCGCCGACGTCGACATGGCGCGGCTGATTGACCATCAGACCAAGTTCATCTCCTCGCTCCTGGGCGGGCCAGCCTCCTTCAGCGACGAGCGGCTGGAGGCGGTGCACAGGGCGCTTGGCATCACCCATGAGGATTTCGACGAAATGGCGGCCCTGCTCAAGGAGGCACTGGAGCAGCACGGTCTGTCCGAACCGGATGTGCGCACCACGCTGACCGCGATCGAGGCCAAGCGAAACATCATCGTCACCAGGAACGCGGCATGAGCATTGCCGCCATCAATGAGCAGCTGCTGCGCGCGATTGGCGTCGGGGTGGCGGTGGTGCGGGCCTCTGACCTTGGGTTTGTCTTTCACAATCAGCCCTTTGCGGAATGGTTCGGCACGCCGGGCGAGGGCGCGGCGCTGACCGATGCCATCGACGGGCTGGACCGCGAGGATCTGGGCCCGCTGTGCGAGGAGGGGCTGCGCTATTCGGCGGAGCTGAAGATCAAGCGCAAGCGGCGCACGCTGGTCTTTGCCATCAACATCTCGCAGGCCAGCCATCTGGACGAGGCGCTCCTGGTGGTGGAATGCCAGAACATCACCCGCATCCGCGAACTGGAAAGCATGATCGACAGCTATTCCGCCATGGTTGAGCGCAACACCCGCGAACTGGAGCGCGAGAAGGAGCGGGTGGAGCGGCTGTTGCTGAACCTGATGCCGCGGCAGGTATATGAGGAGTTCAAAACCTTTGGCGTCGTCACCCCGCAGCTCTATCCCAAGGTCTCGGTGGTGATGCTGGATTTTGTGAATTTCACCGATTTCGCCTCCCGCACCGATCCGACGGTCACGCTGGGAGAGCTGAACGACATCTTCACCGCCTTCGACCGCATCGTCGAGCAATACGGCTGCGAGCGGATCAAGACCATTGGCGACGCGTATCTGGCGGTGGCCGGGATGCCGGAACCGATGCCCGAACACGCCACCGCCGTGGCCCATTGCGCCACCCGCTTCCTGCGTTATCTGGAGCGGCGCAATCAAAGCCACCAGCACAAATGGCAGGCGCGGATCGGGCTGGGCACCGGCTCCGCCGTGGGTTCGGTGGTGGGGATCCAGAAATACGTCTACGACGTGTTCGGCCCCGCGGTGAACCTGGCGTCCCGCCTGCAAGTCTTTGCCAATGCGATGAAAATCGTCGCCCCCGAAGAGATGAAGGCCGCGCTGTCGGAAGAATTCCGCGTCACCGACATCGGCCCCGAAGACATCAAGGGCATCGGCGAGGTCCATCTGATCAATGTCGGTGACGAGCTGAGCGCGCCGCAGCCCGCCAGCCGGTACTAACTGTCCGTTCTAGCTGTCCGGCTCTATCAGACCCAGCCCGCGTAAATAGATGCCAATGCCGCTTTCCAGCAGATCCTCGGGCGGAAACGGAGAGGTGGCGCCGGGAGAGTTGCGGGCATAAAGCTCCACCACCCCGTGGCTCATCGCCAGCACATGCGCCGAGAACATCGAGGCCGGCGGGCGTTTGTGTTCGGGGATGTGCTGGCTCAGGTCCGCCGCGGCGCGTTCCAGGATCTGCCGCGCGCGGGCGGCGGCATCGGCCAGCTCCGGCGTGCGGTTCACCGACACGCCGCTTTCGAACATGGCGATGTAATGGCCCGGATGCTTGCGCGCAAAGGCCAGATAGGCCCGGCCAGTCGCCTCGAACGCGGCCAGCGCCGAGGGCTGGTACTTGTCATAGGCGTGCTGCATCAGGTCGGCAAACATGATGTAGCCCTGGCGCGCGGCCTCGGCGATCAGGTCTTCGCGCCCTTCGAAATGGCGATAAACCGCGGCCGGGGTGACACCCGCCGTTTTGGCGGCCTCCGACAGGCTGAAACCGGTCGGGCCCTTGGCCTCGATCAGCTGCAGGGCGGCTTCGACCAGCGCCTGGCGCAGGTTGCCGTGATGATAACCGCGTTTAGGCATCCCAGATGTCCGGGCCTCCGCAAATTTCCGTGTCCAGGGCGCCGATGGCCTTGGCGTCCTTGTTGTCATAGTCAATGCCGCTCAGCACCGCGCGGATCGCCGCCAGCCGCGCCCGCCGCTTGCCGTCGGAGCGCACGATGGTCCAGGGAGCCTCGGGGCAATGGCTGCGCGCCAGGGTCTCGGAGATCGCGTCCGTGTAGGCGTCCCATTTCTCCAGCCCCTTGACGTCGATCGGGCTCAGCTTCCACTGCTTCAGAGGGTCGGATTCCCGCTTCAGGAACCGGCGCAGCTGTTCCGCCCGGCCGACGTTGAGCCAGAACTTGAACAGCTTGACGCCGTCCTCCACCAGCGCCTGCTCAAACCCCTTCACCTGGTGAAAGAACCGCTCGCGCTGGTCATCGGTGCAAAAACCGAACACCTTTTCCACCACGCCGCGGTTGTACCAGCTGCGGTCGAAGAACACGATCTCGCCGCCCGACGGCAGATGCTGGATGTAGCGCTGAAAGTACCACTGGCTCTGCTCTTCTTCGCTGGGTTTGGACAGCGCCACAACCCGGGCGCCGCGCGGGTTCAGGTTTTCGCGGAAGCGTTTGATGGTGCCGCCCTTGCCGGCGGCATCGCGGCCCTCCAGCACAATGGCGATGCGCGCGCCGCTAGCCTTGACCCAGGCCTGCAGCTTGACCAGTTCGACCTGCAGCGCCTCCAGCTCCGTCTCGTAGGTCTTGCGCGCCATCCGCTCCCGGTGCGGATAGCTGGGGGTGATGATTTCGTCCTTGTCAGCGGTCTGGATCGCCTTGCGGATCTCCTCCGGCGCGCCGGTCTGGTAGTAGCGGCTGATGGCCCCGTCAAATGGCAGCGTCATATGCAAAACCCTTCTGTCCCCAACACCTTATATGGGGATGCAGTATGGAATGTGAATCGCATTAACGCAAATCTGCCCGGGCGGCAGCGCGCTGCACCGCGGCGGCAACTTCATCGGTTGCCACGTGGTGCGGCATGTGGCCGATCCCCTCCAGCAGCGTCAGGGCGGCACTGGGAACATCCTGCACCAGCTGGCGCGCGTGGATATTGGGGCTGACGGTGTCATCCGCAGTGCCGTGGACGATTTCGACCGGGACCCCGATCCGGCTGTAAAGCGGTGCCAGCGCCTTCACCTCAGACAGCAGGTTGGCGCGCTGCCGGGCATTGGCCCGCAGCGAGTTGCGCCGCAGCGTCAGCCCGATGCCGAAATGCTCAGCATAGCCTTCCGGCACCGGCTGGGGCGCAAACACCGCGTCCAGCGTGTCCATGACGGTGGCGCGGGACACAAACGCGGTGAGGGCCGGGACCGCGAGGGCGCTGCCGATCCGCGACGACGTCACCTTGTAAAACGTGTCCAGCGGCGTGTCCCACGGGTGCGACACACCTGCAACGGACACCAGCGCCGCCAGCGCCTCCGGGTGGTCGACCGCCCAGGCCAGCGCCACCGCACCGCCGTAGCTTTGACCCAGCACCACAGGCTGCTGCGCGCCCAACTGCGCCGCGGCCTGGCGCAGCAGGTCCGCCTGCTGCCGGATCGTTGCGCCGCTGCTGTTCAGGCGGTCGGAATAGCCCAGGCCCGGGCGGTCGAACACCAGGATGCGGAAATCCCTGGCCAGCGCCGGCGCCAGCCGGAAGGTCATGTCCCGGGTATTGCCGCTGGAGCCGTGGATCAGCACCAGGTCCGGCGCGCTGCCCTTGGGCTGGCCCATCTCCACCACATGCACCCGGTGGCGCCCGACCACCAGCACCTGACCCTGCGGCGGGTGGCTGGCCTCGGCGGCGGCCTCGCGCCGTCCGGCCTGCCAGGCCGTCAGCGCGGCGCCGGTTGCAACAGCGAGGCTCAGATAAACCAGCATCCTACCGGCCGATCTGATCCAGCTCATATGGCGTGGTCTGGTAGATCTCATTGATCCAGTTGCCATACAGAAGATGCGCGTGGCTGCGCCAGCGGTTCTGCGGCTGCTGGCTGGGATCATCGTTCGGATAGTAGTTGTCCGGCACGTTGATCGGGGTGCCATTGGCCACGTCGCGGTCGTATTCCTGCTTCAGCGTATCACTATCGTATTCGAAATGGTTGAAGATATAGAGCGCGCGGTGCGCCTTGTCCTCCACCAGGCAGGGGCCGACCTGATCGCTGCCCAACAGGGTGCGCAGCCCCGGGGCCGCGTCAATCTCATCCTGTTTCATCTCGGTCCAACGGCTGACCGGGATCACGAAATCATCCGAAAACCCGCGCAGGTACGGCGAGGCCGGCGCCAGGTTCCGGTGCCGGAAGCATCCGAACGCCTTGTGGTCCAGCATGTGCTTTCTGACGCCATGGAAATGGTTGATCATCGCCATGCCGCCCCAGCAGACGCCAAAGGTCGAATGCACGTTGGTCTGGGTCCACTCGAACACCTCCTGCATCTCGTCCCAATAGGTGACTTCCGGAAACTCCAGATGCTCGATCGGGGCGCCGGTGATGATCAGCCCGTCAAACTTCTCGTGCTTCACGTCCTGGAAGGAGTGATAGAACTCCTCCATATGCTCAGCCGCGGTGTTCTTGGTCTGATGCTCGGTCATCCGGATCAGGCTCAGCTCGATCTGCAGCGGCGTGGCGCCGATCAGCCGGGCAAACTGGTTCTCGGTCTGGATCTTCTTGGGCATCAGGTTCAACAGCCCGATGCGAAGCGCCCGGATATCCTGCCGTGCTGCCTGATCCGGCGACATGACCATCACGCCTTCGTTCGTCAGAACGTCATAGGCGGGGAGGTCTGCTGGGATCTTGATGGGCATGTCACTGTCCTGATTTGCGGAAGGGTGTACGATATAGCGGAAGTTGAGAAATAGGCGGCTTAGCTGCGGGCCTCAAGGGCGGAGGCGATCAAATCCACGAAACCGGCCTCATCCTTGACGGCTGAGATCTGGTCGGCGGTGACAGTGATACCCCAATTGTCCGCCATCGCCTGATAGCGCGGCTGGCGGTGCGCCAGCGCCTGGGCGTAGGTCCAGCGGATAAAGGCATCGGGGTCCACATCGCCCTCAGCTATGCCATTTTCCTTGAGATACTCTTGCCAGACACGGTCCAGGAACTCCGGCTGATAGGACATCGGCTTGGGGGCGCGGTCGAACCGGCGCACCAATTCCTCGGTGTGGGCGTCGGTGCCCTTGATCCAGACCATCAGCGTGTGCTTGCTGAGTTCGGACATGATCTGGTCGTGGGGATCGTCCACATCCACCCATTCGCAGATCGACCCGCCGGTATCGCAGATGAAGTTCGGATAGCCATAAAGCTGCTGCGCACGGTCTTCGAAATACTCGGTGTCCAGCAGCGCGCGGATCTCGGCGACGCGGAACTGCTCTTGACGCCGCTTGTATTCCGCGATCGGCAGCCCGCCCTTGGCCACATCGCCCGGCTTGCCCAGATAGGCCGCGACCGGTGTCAGGTTTTCAAAGGTGATGTTGGAGCCGATAAAGATCGAATCCGACAGCAGCAGCTCCCGCAGGAACGGCACTTTCATGGCCTCGGCCTTGGCGTTGTCGGCGATGTATTCGCCCATGTAGCGGGTGCCGATGCGGTAATCGACGGAGTAATGGAACCAGCTGCCGGCCCCGCGCAGGACGTTGCTGACATAAGTTTTGCCAAGCCCGGACATGCCAAAGAACAGCACCCGTTTGTTCGGCGCCTCGCGCCAGTCCTGTGCGGAAGAGTAGAGCATTAGATAAGTAGTCCCTGAAGGTTTCAGGCCTTGCTAATCCTCTGCGCGGGCTGGGTCAATTCCGTGCGCGCTTGCGCCGCAACCGGGGCATGCCGTTCAGGATCAGCAGCCCCGCCGCCAGCAGGGCAAAACCGGCATAGGCCTGCGGTTTCAGCGCTTCACCCAGCACCGCAGCGCCCAGCACGATGGCGACCGGCGGGATGATCAGCGTGACCAGCATCAGGTTGCCGCTGCCCGCCAGCCCCAGCACCCGGTAATAGAGCAGATAGGCCCCGGAAGTGGCGATCAGCGAGAAATAGGCGATGGACATCCAGGTGTCCGTTTCCAGCGCCAGCGCCGGAGGCCCGTCAATCAGCAGCGCAGCCGGTGCCAGGCACAGGGTTGACCCCGTGAGCATTCCCGCCGCCGCCACCTGCGGCGGCAGGCCGGACAGATGCAGCCGTGCCCAGGCACTGGCAAACGCATAGGACACCGTGCCCGCCAGAACCGCCAGCTGCGCCGTGCTGCGGATGTCAAAGGCGGCAAATTGCTCCAGCCCGATGGCCGTGGCCACGCCCAGGAAGCCAAGGGTGACCCCCAGCGCCTTGCGCGCCGTCAGCCGCTCATCGGCAAAGACCAGGGCCGCCACGATCACCCCGAACACGGCCGTCGCCGCATTCAAAATCGAGGTGAGGCCGGTTTCGATATGCAGCTGCCCCCACGCCATCAGCCCGAAGGGAATCACGTTATTGAGCAGCCCCATCACCAGGAACGCCGCCCAGACCCGCGGCGCCTTTGGCACCGGCAGCCGCATCAGCAGCACAACGGCCCACAGCAGCAGCGCCGCCCAACCGCAGCGGTGCAGCACCAGGGTGGCAACGGGGATTTCATCGAGGGCGATGCGGATCGACAGGAACGATCCGCCCCAGACCGCGCCGAGCAGGATCAGCTCGGCCCAGGCGCGGGGGGATATGGTCTTTTGCGGGCTCATGCACCTCAGCTAGCGCGCGGGCGGACGCCAAGCGACCCGTTTCTTGCGGCAAAAGAAAACCCCGCCCTGAAAGGGCGGGGTGTAAGCTGTCTCTGTTCAGGCGGAAGCCTGCCAGCGGATCAGAAGTTGTAGCCGACCTTCAGGCCAAAGCTGACAGCATCGTTGTCCTGAAAGTTGGTGACCGGGTTGCCGCTGGGAGAAGCGACCGCGTCGCCCAGCTGGGTATAGCGGATGCCGGCAGAAATGGTCATGTTGTCCTGCTTATAGCGCACGCCAAGCCGGATCGCCTCATACCCGTGGGTCGGCGCCAGCGGCGACACCAGATCGTCGCCGTCCACATCCGCATAGATAAACGCCAGCGACCCGGACCAGTTCTCGTTGAAGCTGCGGCCGATCCCCAGCGTGTAGGTAAAGGAATCGTCCAGGTCGATCAGGTCGACAGAGCGGCCGGCCAGGGTGCTCAGGCCCGGTACCACCAAATCCGTCACGCTGTGTTCAGCCCAGCGCACACCGCCAAACAGCAGCGTGTCCTTGGCGATGCCGGTCTGGAAGTCCAGGTTCACCGACTGCGGCGTCTTGGTCTGGGTCGAGGTGCTGGCGGTGGCCCCGGTTGCGAAGGTTTCGTTCAGATTGAAATCATGCTCGATTTCAGAGCTGTAGGTCAGCGCCGCGCGCAGGGCGATCTCGGGGATCTCATAGGCAACGCCAGCCACCCAGCCAAAAGCGCCTTCCTTGTTCACCTTCACGTTGTAGACGCCGCCGATCGAGGTGTAAGCGCCGCCCTGCAGATTGATTTCGCCATCAATCTCCTGATAGCGGATACCGCCATGAACGCTGAAACGCTCATTGAACTTGTAGCGCAAGAGGGCGGTGATCGCATTGGAGTCCGCCTGCGCGGTGGTCCCGCCCAGCAGCAAAGAGCCGGTGGTCGGGTAGTTCACGTCCACACCCCAGGGCTGATCGAAGATCAGGGCGAAGGACAGCTGTTCGTTAAGGTCCCGCTTGTAGCCCGCGCCGAACATGTTGAAGCGTTCGCCGACATCGCCGGTGGCAGAGCCGAGCGGGTTCAGGGTTGTCCGGTCATTGCCCGACAGGTCCACGGATGTGGTCGCGAAGGAGAATTCGGCGTAGTTGCCTTCTTCAAAGATAATCCCGATCGGCTGGCCGGTGCGGTCAAGGCCGCTGGCCATGGCAGGCCCGGACACCAGCGCCAGAGCGGCGGTTGTTGCAAGATAGCGTTTCATTGTTCCTCCCTTGGTAGCGGCCTGTGCGGACCGCTTTACGCGAAGGTAATAGGGCAGAAATCCGCAGATCAACCGTAACCAAGCGGCAACTAGCGTGAAACCTTCAGTTGCGGGCGGACCTGACGGGATTTCCGGCAACAATGTTGAGGTAATTCGCGATGCAGATGATGGCCGCGCCGCTCAGCACCCAGGCATCCAGCGCCTCGCCGTAAATCACCATGCCCAGGATCGCGATGGCGGGCAGCCGGGCGAAATCGATGGGCACCACGACGCTGGCGGGGGCCAGCGACAGGGCGGTGGTCAGGCAGAAATGCGCGGTGAGCCCGGCAATGCCGATCAGCACCAGCCAGGGCAGGGTGGAGGAATCCGGCAGCGCCATGTCGCCGTCCCATCCGGCTGCCAGCAGACCCATCACAAGTTGCATCGCCGTCAGCCACAACAGGATCGAGGCGGTCGTCTCGTGCCGGGTCAGCCGTTTGGTCAGGATCGCGGTCAGCGCAAAGAAGATCGCGCAGCCGGCCGCCGCGGCGAGGCCCAGGTTCACGGTGTCCGGACTGGGGCGGGCAACAATCAGGATGCCGGCAAAGCCCAGGCCCGCCGCCAGCATCCGCCGCCGGGTCAGGGTCTCGCCCAGCAACAGCGGCGACAGGATGATGACCCAGAGCGGTGAGGTGAACTCCAGCGCGAACACCTGCGCCAGCGGCACCAGCGTCACCGCCAGGAACCACAGGTTCTGGCCGGTGAAATGGACCGTGTTGCGCAGGAGATGCACGCCCAGCCGATCCCGCCGCACCTGTTGCCAGCGCCCGGTGGCCGTCAGCACCGCGGCCACGATCAGCAGCCCGACCATGCTGCGGTAGGTCATGATCTCGAAGGTGTCCAGCGTCAGCCCGGCCTCGCGGCCCGCGATGGCCATGGCGGAGAAGGAGACGATGGCGCCAATCATCCACAGGGCGGCCAGTCCCGCGCGCGCCTCACCCTCTGCCATTGCGGTTCCTCCCCCGTTGCTGCTGGCGGGAACAGACAAGGATACCGGCCGGGGGTCAAGGACAAGAAAGGCCCGGCTGCTGCAGGCGCGCAGCCGGGCCGGGCATCAGGTTCAGAAGTGCCGGGCTGGCGAAGCCCCGGAGATCAAGCCGCTGCGCTGCGCTGCGCAGCGCCGTCCAGGGTGCGGCCCGCGCTGAGATAGGCGTTTGCCTGAGCTACCGGGTCAAAGTTCAGCCGGCCCAGCAGCGTCCGGATTTCGGCGGTCAGCGCCTCCGTCACCTCGGACTGATTGCGGGTGGCGTTCTTTTTCTCCGGCAGCACCGGTGCGCCGTGGTGGCCCAGGGCCTCCAGAAGCCTGGCGGCACCGTCCGGCTTGGTGGCCTCCTCCAGCCGCGCCTCGACAAAGTTGATCCTGCCGCCGTACTTGATCAGATAGTAGGCGTAGCGGGCTTCCATCTCCAGCGCGTACCAGATGGCCCAGCCAATCTGCCCCATCTGCCGGAACACGGACGGGTTCACGATCACGTTGCGGTAGCTCATGTCCAGGTACCACTGCCAGGGGATGGTGATATTCTGGAAATCGTTGCGGCCGACGTAGCTGGCGCACTGCTTGGCCAGGTCGCGGCGCAGGATGATGACAGTTGTGCGGCTGCAGATGCTGCTGTCGGCGAGGGCCTCGATCAGCCCGCATTTGCCCAGGATATGATTGGATTCCGCATAAGGCGCCTGCAGCGAAGCAAGCTTGTTGCGCCAGAAGTCCCGCGTCACCCCGTCCATGCCCAGGGTGTTGAACCTGCGCATGTGACTGAATTCCGGCATGGCCGTGCCGAAATCCTCGACCCCCAGGGGTTCGTGCACAGAACGGATCTGCAGGTTGTCACCTAGGAATTGCGCAAGCCAAGCTGTTCCGGTCCGCCCGGCGGACAGGGTGAAGATAAAGTCGTTTTTGCCGGCCTGCTCCGGCTTGGCCATTGCCGGCACAGTGCTAGGGCGTTTGTAACCGAACTTGCGGATTTCAGTTGCGCATTGCTCTGCCACGATATCTGCCGCCCCGGGGTGCCGGGTATTCAGAGTGTCCGGATCGGCGCCGCTGCGCGGACGGAAGGCGCCCTTGGCGCGCAGGCCGGAGAACCGCTCCCACAGCCCGTCAATGCCCAGTGCCGCTATATCTTCCTCAAGATGTTCGTAGCGCAGATAAACATTCAGCGCATCCGGCCCTTCCAGCGGGGTGATGCGGCTGTTCTCTGTCAGCATGGTTTTGAAATTGCGCACGAATTTTCCGAACGGAATGCCGGCAGCGTCCGCCTTTTCCCAGTAGTAGCGGGAAATGATGGCATCATAAGGATCCCGCCATATGGTGACCTTGGTATAGCTGTCCCAGATCTCCTGCGGGATGATGGCTTTAGCCTGGGCCGCCGGGATGTGGTTATAGAAGGTCTCAGCGGTCTCAGTGCCGTCCGGCCAGACCTGCCGCCGATGGTTCTGCTGGCCGCGATAGCCCAAATCTGCACGGGTTGTCTCATCGTTCGGAGAAATCGGGGTTATGACACTGGTTTCGTCGCAGAAGCTGGACAGGGCGATTTCAATAGACGTGCCGCCGACCTTCTTGGTCTTGATGAAGATAAGTTTCAGCGGGTGGCAAATGATCGTTGGGTTCTCCAAACCAGTGGTGTTTGGGGAACTATTCCATTAACAGCTGACGGATTGGTTAACCGGAGCTGGCAAAAAGAAACCCCGGCCGCTGGGCCGGGGTCTCGAAGACTGGATCATTCCCACTCGATGGTGCCCGGAGGCTTCGAGGTGATGTCATAGGTGCAGCGGTTGATGCCCTTCACCTCGTTGATGATCCGGGTGGCGGTTTCGCCCAGGAACTCGTGGGTGAACGGGTAGTAATCCGCGGTCATGCCGTCCACCGAGGTCACCGCGCGCAGCGCGCAGGCATAGTCGTAGGTGCGGCCGTCGCCCATCACGCCGACGGTGCGCACCGGCAGGATCGCGACAAACGCCTGCCAGATCTCGTCATAGAGGCCGTGCTTGCGGATCTGGTCGATATAGACCGCATCCGCCTCACGCAGGATGTCCAGCTTTTCGCGGGTGATCTCGCCCGGGCAGCGGATCGCCAGGCCCGGTCCCGGGAAGGGGTGGCGGCCGATGAAGCTCGCGGGCAGGCCCAGCTCATGGCCCAGGGCGCGCACCTCGTCCTTGAACAGCTCGCGCAGCGGTTCCACCAGCTTGAGGCCCATTTTCTCCGGCAGGCCGCCCACGTTGTGGTGCGACTTGATGGTGACAGACGGCCCGCCCGAGAAGGAGACTGATTCAATCACATCCGGATAAAGCGTGCCCTGCGCCAGAAACTCGGCGCCCTCGATGGTGTCGGCGTGTTTCTGGAACACGTCGATAAACAGCTTGCCGATGATCTTGCGCTTGGTTTCCGGGTCCGACTGGCCGTCCAGCTCGCCCAGGAACAGCTCGCTTTCGTCGGCGTGGATCAGCTGGATGTTGTAGTTGTCGCGGAACATCTTCACGACTTCTTGCGCCTCGTTCTTGCGCAGAAGGCCATGGTCGACAAAGACGCAGGTCAGCTGGTCGCCGATCGCCTCGTGGATCAGCACCGCCGCCACCGAGGAATCGACGCCGCCGGACAGGCCGCAGATCACCTTCTTGTCGCCGACCTGCTCGCGGATCTGGCGGATCGCTTCGTCCTTGTAGGCGCCCATGGTCCAGTCGCCGGTGAAGCCGGCAATTTTGACGAAGTTCTCATACAGCGTCTTGCCGTTCGGGGTGTGGTGCACCTCGGGGTGGAACTGCACCGCAAAGAAATTGCGCTCCAGATCGGCGGTGATCGCAAAGGGCGCGTTGGGCGAGGTGCCATAGACCTCAAAGCCCGGCGCGATTTTGGAGACATGGTCGCCGTGGCTCATCCAGACCTGCTCGCGCTCCTCCAGGAACCAGCCGTTCAGCAGCGGGATGCGCTCCTGGCTCGGGGTCACGTAGGCGCGGCCGAATTCGGCGGTGCCGTGGCCGCTGACCACCTGGCCGCCGAGCTGGTGCATCATCACCTGCTGGCCATAGCAGATGCCCAGGATCGGCACGCCATAGTCGAAAATCTCCTGCGGCACACGCGGCGACCCCTCGCGGGTCACGCTGTCCGGTCCGCCCGAGAAGATCACCGCCTTGGGCGCCAGCTCGCGCACAAAGTCCATGGTGACATTCTGATAGGGGTGGATTTCGCAATAGACGTTCAGCTCGCGCAGGCGGCGCGCAATCAGCTGCGTGACCTGGCTGCCAAAGTCGATGATGAGAAGGCGGTCATGGGATGTCTCTGTCATGCACGCGCCATAGGGCAGGAACGCATTTTCCGCAAGGGGGTTTGGTGCTTGGCCCGCGTTCGGCCCGGTTTTTCAAGGCGGTGCGCCCTGTAACCCGCGCAAGTTTTGCCAAACTCCGCTGCCGCGGTGGAAAATGCCCCGCCAATGTCGCTTTTCAACTTGAATGGCCGCAATCCTGCGGCGCGGGGCGGCGCGGTGGCTATAATACCCTTCGCAATGAAATGCCTGTGGTGAGGATAAACCATGACAGAAGCAGCCCCGCGCCGTCGTGCCCGCGGTTCCGGCGGCGGCGCCGCCCGCCGCGCCGAACGCACCAGTGTCAAGATCGAGACCGCAAAGTACATCGAGCGCAATATCCCGAACTTCGAAGTCCTGAACGACGAAGCGCTGGAGATCATCGAGTACAACGCGGAAACCATCCTGGAAGAGGTCGGCGTCAACTTCGTTGACAACCCGGCGGCGCTGGAGCGCTGGCGCGCGGCGGGCGCGGATGTGCAGGGCGAGCGTGTGCGCATTCCCCGCGGCCTGGCCCGCAAGCTGTGCGAAACCGCGCCTGCGGAGTTCACCCAGCATGCCCGCAACCCCGAGAAATCGGTGGTCATCGGCGGCCGCAACATGGTGCTGGCGCCGGTCTACGGCCCGCCGTTCGTGCGCGACGCCAATGGCGGCCGCCGCTATGCGACCATGGACGACTTCAACAAGTTCGTGAAGCTGGCCTATATGTCCAAGTGGCTGCACCACTCCGGCGGCACCGTGTGCGAGCCCACCGACATCCCGGTGAACAAGCGCCACCTGGACATGCTGATGGCGCATATGACCCTCAGCGACAAGCCGTTCATGGGCTCTGTCACCGAACCCAGCCGCGCCCAGGACTCCGTCGACATGGCCGGCATCCTGTTCGGCAAGGACTTCGTGCAGAACAACACCGTGATGACCTCGCTGACCAACATCAACTCGCCGATGACCTTCGACGACGTGATGATGGGCTCGCTGGAAGTCTACGCGCAGAACATGCAGGCCTGCATCATCTCGCCGTTCATCGTCGGCGGCGCCATGGCGCCGGTGTCGGTTGCGGGCACCCTGACCCAGGTGCTGGCCGAGGTTCTGGCCGGCATCGCCTACAGCCAGCTGTGCCGGGCCGGTGCGCCTGCGATCTTCGGCGCCTTCGTGTCCTCGATCGACATGAACTCCGGCGCGCCGACCTTCGGCACCCCCGAGGCGTCGCTGGTCACCTACGGCGCAGGCCAGCTGGCCCGCCGCCTGGGCGTGCCGTTCCGCTCGGCCGGCTCCTTCTGCGGCTCCAAGCTGCCGGATGCGCAGGCGGCTTATGAAACCGCCAACTCGCTCAACATGGGCCTGCTGTCCGGCGTCAACTTCATGCTGCACTCCTGCGGCTGGCTCGAAGGCGGCCTTGTTGCGGACTTCGAGAAGTTCGTGATGGACGCCGACCAGCTGGGCACCCTGCACGGCCTCGCCAAAGGCATCTCGGTGGACGAGAACGGCCAGGCGATGGAAGCCATCCGCGAAGTCGGCCCCGGCGGCCACTACCTCGGCTGCGCCCACACCCAGGCCAACTTCAAGTCGGCGTTCTGGAAGTCCGACCTGCTGGATTACAAGCCGTTCGAGCAGTGGGAAGAGGAAGGCAGCCGCGACACCTATGCGCTGGCCACCAGCCGGGTCGAAAAGCTGCTGGCCACTTACGAGCAGCCGGCCATGGATCCCGCCATCAAGCAGGCGCTGGAAGAATACGTCGCCGAGAAAAAGGCCTCGATGCCCGACGCGTTCATGTAAACGCCAGAAAAAAATCAGGGGCAGGGGGCCGTACCCTCTGCCGCACTGGAACGGCGGTCCGCAGGGGCCGCCGTTTTTGCATCCCCCGGACGTCCCGCCGCGCGCAAGCAGGCCGCTTCACCCGCCAGCGCGATCAGCACATCCACATGGCGGATCAGGGAATAGCCCGCTTCGCCCGCCGTGCGCGCGGCATTCAGGGCGCTTTCCATATCCAGAAGCCGCATTACCGCGGCGGCGGGTTTCGGCAGTGTCCCATAGCCCAGGATCCGCCGTAAATCGCGCTGGCGGCAATAATTTGCGGCGCCCAGACGGGCCGCCCTGGACAGAATCCGCGGACGGCGAAGCAGCGATACCCGGGTGACTACATCCTGCATTGTCCTCTCCTTTTTCATTCTCTGTACCGGACCTGCTATAACACAACCTATCGTGGTGTTGCGGAGAGGGCGCTACCGGCGAACGGTCCGTTTTGTGATGATTATTCATTTTCTGGAAACAATAGCGCCTGATCTGAATTTCTTTTCAAAACCAGTCGGGTGACCGTGGAGGAGCCTTCGGGCGCGGTGAGCGCGGCCGGCGGGCGGGCCCGACTGACGACCGGGGGTCTGAAAATGCAAAACCTACCGCACGCACCCTTGCCTGGCTGGGTGCCGCTTGAGACATGCCGTTATCTTCAGCACACGGAGGCGGGCCGCCCGATCCGGCAGCTGGCCCGCAAAGCCGGGTGCCACCCGTCCACCATCCTGCGCCAGGTGCGGCGGGTGGAAACCTTGCGGGACGACCCGCTGATAGACGAGGTGCTGACCTATCTTGCCGGCCGCTATCAGGCCGACGGCGCCGCCAAGGCGGGCGCGGCTGCGGACAAGCCCGCGACGCGCGGCCTCACTGCCGGGTTCGAGCGCGAGGCCGCCAGCGTGCTGACCCTGCTCAGCCGCGGCGGCGCGGTTCTGGCTGCTGCGGAAGGGATGGAAATGGCGGTGGTCGTGCGGGAAGGCCAGGACAGCGACGGCCAGAAGGTGGCCGTGTCCCGCCCGCTGGCCGGGGCGCTGGCGCTGACCGGGTGGATCACCTGCTCCCGGCGGGGGCGGATCAGCCGTTATGCGATAACGCCTGCCGGCCGCACCGCCCTGAAACGGATCATCGCCGATCAGGAAAACCGGGCCAGGGCGCGGCTGGAGGGCGGCTTTGCCGAGGCGCAGGCGCCGTTTCTGGCCCCGGAAGGCAGCGGAATGCCGGGCTCTGTCCGCAAACCGCGCTATGGCACCTCGGAAACCCCGCTGGAGATGCTGGCGCGGCTGTCGGACAAGGACGGCAAGCCGTTCCTGTCCTCCGCCATGGTCCGCGCGGGCAAGCGGCTGCGCGAGGATTTCGAGCTGGCCCAGATCAGCAGCCATCTGATGCAGGAGACGCTTTATTTCACGCCGGGCAGCCGCGCCCTGCGCAGCAACAGCCACGAGGCGGGCGCCGCCGCGCAGCAGCGGATGACGGAGGCGCTGCAGAAACTGGGGGCGGGCCTCGGCGACATTGCCCTGCGCTGCTGCTGCCATCTGGAAGGTCTGGAAACCGCCGAGCGCAGCCTGGGCTGGCCTGCCCGCTCCGGCAAGGTGGTGCTGCGCATCGCGCTGCAGCATCTGGCGGATTACTACGGCGAAAGCAGCGCCCGCGAGGCAGAGCTGATCGGTTAGGGCCGCGCTGGCAGGCCGGGCAGGTCAACCGCGGCGTCAGCGTCCTACAGGTAAACGACGCCGAACCGTTCCTCAATCAGCCCGGGATCCCGCGCGCCGGACATGTTCTGCCGCGAGGTTTCAGCCATGAATTCCTCGGCCCAGTCGCCGGGGAAGATATAGCTGATGAGCTTCGCTTGCGACTGGCCGGTATTCCTCATGAAATGCGGCACGCCGCGCGGGCAGTGGACGCTGCCGCCCGGGCCGAGCGTATGGGTCTCGCCGCCGATCCTGGCTTCAAGCTGCCCCTCGATGACGTGAAACGTCTGGTCTTCCCATTTGTGGAAATGCTCCGGGATGACCGCACCCGGCGCAACCACGCCGTTGGTGATCACGTATTCCGACCCCGTGGCTTCTTTGCCGACCACGATCCCGGTGAATTCATCCTCGGCCATCATGTAGTTGCGGCTACTATCCCAGCTGGCAACAACAGTCTCCTTGACGGTTCCGGTTTGCTTGCGCGTCATCTTCTGCTCCTCTGCGGCGACGGGGGCCTGTGTCCTGCACATGGCTGCCGGACAGTGAACGCGATGCGGCTGCAGGTCAAAAATTTACCAATGCCGGCAGCACCAAAAACAAAAGGCCCGGCGCATCGGCCGGGCCTGGTGTTCAGCTTGAAGAGACGGCTCAGGCCGCGACTTCTGCCTTGGCTTCTTTCAGGTGCTTCAGCACGGTCTCCGGGGAGGAGACGCCATAGGGGTCTTCGCCGTGGTTGTCGGACAGGCCCGGCTCTTCGAACCATGCCTCGACCACGCCATCGTTGATGATGGCGGCATAACGCCAGGAGCGGTTGCCGAAGCCCAGGTTGTCCTTGGCGACCAGCATGCCCATCTTGCGGGTGAATTCGCCGGAGCCGTCCGGGATCACTTCCACGTTCTGCAGTTCCTGAGCGCGCGCCCAGGCGTTCATCACAAAGCTGTCGTTCACCGACATGCAATAGATCGCGTCGATGCCTTCGGCCTGGAAGTCGGCAAAGCCTTTCTCAAAGCCCGGCAGCTGGTAGGTGGAGCAGGTCGGGGTGAAGGCGCCGGGCAGTGAGAACAGCACAACGCGCTTGCCCGCAAAATAGTCGGCGGTGGTCTTGTCTTCCCAGCGGAACGGGTTCGGGCCCTCGATCGACTCGTCACGGACACGGGTGCGGAAGGTCACGTCGGGCAGCTTAACGCCAGCTTTCATCTCTGAATCTCCTGAAGGTTCATGCTCGTTCGGCGCGCAGACTTAAAACGATTCTAAGCCGGTATCAACACGTCCATGACTCCAGGATGCAGCTTGTGGTTCTGCGCCGCGGCAAGCAGCGCAGATGCGCCCTTCAAGGCGCGGATCGCGGCATGTTCCTGCCGCCGATCCTCGCTTTCAGCCGCCGGCCGCGGCGCTAGGCCGCAGCCTTCTTGATCGTCACCGTGGTGCCGCGCAGCTTCCGCTCAGCCGCGGCAGTAAGGTCATTGAATTTCTTCAGCGTCGCCAGCAGTTTTTTCTTGTCCTTGGAGTCGTTGATCGCGCCGGGGAACTTCTTTTTCACGGCTTGATACTGGTCGTTGATCTTCTTCAGATCCTTGAACTTGGCCGCCGCCGACTTCAGATCCGGCGCCGCCGCCTTGAGATCCTGGCCCGCCTTGTCGATCGCCGCCACGCAATGGGCGTTGATCGCCTTCACCAGCGCCCCGACCTGGTTGGTGTATTTCTTCAGATTGCGGTCCACCAGCAGCTGCGGCAGCTCGGTCATATCCTTTTTCTTATCGTGGCTGTCCGGCGACTCCTTCATGATCTTGGCCACGTTCTTCTGGAAGTTCGCCGCATAAAGCTTCTGCATCGCGTTCAGCTTGCCCTCGTATTCCGAGGCCTTCTTGACCTCGGCCATCTCCTTGGCCAGCGCGCCCTGCAGCGCCTCGATGTCCTTCTTCGAGGCAGAGGTCTTGGAACGCTTCTTCAAATCCTTTTCGATATCGCCGGCCAGTTTGTTTATCTTGGCCAGATGCGCCTTGGCCTCCGTGCAGAAGCCCTTCATCGCGTCGACTTCGCCCTGATGGAGGTCCACCGACTTGTTCCAGGTGGCCATGCCGTCCTTGAAATGCTTGTTCTTCTGGAAATCTGCCATCTTGCCGGAGGTCACCCCGTCAGCCCGCGCCTTGGCCAGGCTCTCGCGGAAATAATCCTCGCCCTCCCAGGCATTGCCCAGCGAAATCCCGATCCGCTTCTTGATTTTGTCACCTTCGGCGGTGGTGAATTTCTTGGTGCCCGCAGCCAGCTTCTTGTGCTCCGCCTTGAACTTTTCCAGCTCCTTGGCCATCACGCCCTCCCATACTGATTACCTGTGCCGATTACCTGAGCAATTGCCCTGCACAGCTGGACTATGTGCGGCGATGCGGCGCTTTGGCAAAGGAAAACGGCGCCAGTATCCGGGGGCTCAGCCATGATCAGGCGGCAAGGCAGGGTTGACGATATCCCCGTGCCAAGCCAAGTCAGCTATGATACACCCGCAAGAAAGCCAGAGGCCGGAAGGGAAACCCACGTGAGAGACCTTAAGATCCCGGAGCAGCGCCACCCCGAGAAGGCGCATCGTCCCGACAACGCTCAGCCCAAGAAGCCAAGCTGGATCCGGGTCAAGGCGCCGGGCGGCAAAGGCTATGCCGAAACGCATAAGATCATGCGCGACAACCAGCTGACCACCGTGTGCGAGGAAGCAGGCTGTCCCAACGTCGGCGAATGCTGGAGCCAGGGCCACGCCACCATGATGATCATGGGCGAGATCTGCACCCGCGGCTGCACCTTCTGCAACATCGCCACCGGCCGCCCCGACGCGCTGGATGCGTTTGAACCGGGCCGGGTGGCCCACGCGGTCCAGAAGCTGGGCCTGAACCACGTGGTGATCACCTCGGTGGACCGCGACGATCTGGAGGACGGCGGTGCCGAGCATTTTGCCCAGACCATCCGCGCCGTGCGCCACCGCAGCCCCAGCACCACCATCGAAATCCTGACCCCCGATTTCATCAAATGCGATGACAAGGCGCTGGAGATTGTGGTGGAGGCCAAGCCTGACGTCTTCAACCACAACCTGGAAACCGTTCCGGGCCTCTATCCCGAGGTCCGCCCGGGCGCGCGCTATTTCCATTCCCTGCGCCTGCTGCAGCGGGTGAAGGAGCTGGATCCCTCGATCTTCACCAAATCCGGCATCATGGTCGGCCTGGGCGAGGACGCGCAGGCGGTGAAACAGGTGATGGATGACATGCGCGCCGCCAACATCGATTTCCTGACCATCGGACAGTACCTGCAGCCGACGCCCAAGCACCACGCAGTCGACCGGTTCGTGACGCCGGAGGAATTCAAGACCTACGAGAAAGCCGCCTATGGCAAGGGCTTCCTGATGGTCTCGGCCACCCCGCTGACCCGGTCCTCCTACCACGCGGGCGACGATTTTGCCCGCCTGCGCGAGGCGCGCAACAAGAAGCTGGGTCTGGCATGACACCTGAGCGTCTGGCGCGGCTGACCCGGCTGCGCCACGCTCTGCACCAAATCCCCGAAGTGTCCGGCGCCGAGGAAAAGACCGCCGCCATGGTGGCGGGCTATCTGCGCCAGCAAAACCCCGATCAGCTGCTGACCGGCCTGGGCGGCCACGGCGTTGCCGCGGTTTATGAGGGCAGGGAGGATGGCCCTACGGTCGTCATCCGCTGTGAACTCGACGGGCTGCCGATTGAGGAGCTTTCGGACCAGCCTTACCGCTCCGCCCACCCAGGCCGCGGTCATCTGTGCGGCCATGACGGCCATATGGCAATGGTGGCGGCGCTGGCAGAAGACTTCTCCGCCCGCCGTCCCGCGACAGGCCGGGTGGTGCTGCTGTTCCAGCCCGCCGAGGAGACCGGCAAGGGCGCTGCGGCGGTGATCGCCGATCCCGCCTTCCCTCAGATCGCGCCGGATTATGCGTTCTCATTGCACAATCTGCCGGGTCTGGCGGTGGGGCAGGTGGACTTGTGTTCCGGCCCCGCCAACTGCGCCTCCCGCGGAATGCGGATCAAGCTGACCGGCAAGACCTCTCACGCTGCCGCGCCGCAGGACGGGGTGTCGCCCGCCGGGGCCATCGCCCGGTTGCTTCCGGGGCTTGCGGCTTTGGGCAGCGGCGGCGGTCTGGGGCCGGAATTTGCCCTTGTCACGCCGACCCATGCCCGGCTGGGCGAAGCCACGTTCGGAATCGCACCGGGGGAGGCGGAGGTCTGGGCCACCCTGCGCACCGTCACGGACACCCGAATGGACCAGCTGATCACTGCGGCCACAAAGCTGGCGGAGCAGGTCTGCGCGGCGGAAGGGCTGGAATTGGCGGTGGAATTCGACGACGTGTTCGCCGCCTGCAGCAACCACCCGGAGGCGGTTGAGGTGCTGCGCACAGCGGCCGCCGCGGCTGGCTGTCCGGTGCAGATGCAGGAGCTGCCCCAGCGCTGGTCCGAGGATTTCGGGCAGTTCGCCAAGGGCGCCAAAACGGCGATGTTCTGGCTGGGCTCAGGGGAGGCGCAGCCGCAGCTGCACAACCCCGATTACGATTTCCCGGACGCGGCAATCCCGGCCGGGGCCGGGATTTTTTTGCACGCGATCCGGGGTTTGCTTGGCTGACCTTTACTGGGTCAGCGCATTGACGACAGCCACCGCGCCGACAATCGCCAGCGTGTCCTTGACGACCTCAAAGATCTTGTTGTCCTGGCGCACGTAGCGGTGCCCGTCGCGCGGCGGCTCCAGCCCCCAGCGGCCGTAGTCGTCCACGTAGACCCAGTCATCCCCGCGGATGCGGCCTTCATAGCGGTCATGATTATGGTCGTGGCTGTGCTTGGAGTGGCTGTGCTTGGAGTGGTGGCGTTTCTTCACCTGGCCCGGGGCGTAATGGGCGGCGCTGTTATTGTGGCCCGGCGCCCATTTCGGCGGCCCGGCGTGGGCGGCTGCGGGGGCAAGGGCGAGGCTGGTGGCCGCGGCGGCGGCCGTCATCAAAAACTTGTGCATTGGCGGATCTCCCGTGATCTCTGCGCTTGCAGACCAGATGGGCAAAGCGGGCGGAAAAGGCAAATCGGCTGCGCCGGAATGTGCCGTCGGCAGAGCAAAACCGGCGGAGCGGCGCCGGTTCCTGGGTCCGTGCAGGTTCCTGATTTCTGTGGCATTTCTGCAAGGAAGCTGCGGCAGGCCGCATGAGCGGTGCACGGGCGGTGCACAGGGGGTGCACGCATGTCACCCCCGGTCATCGGCTGGCTCAGCCCTCGCCGGTGAAGCGCACCTTGCCGATATGCGGCAGGTTCCGGTTGCGCTGCGCATAGTCGATGCCATAGCCGACGACGAACTCGTCCGGGATCTCGAAACCCACCCAGTCAGAGCGAAAATCCACCTCGCGCCGCGACGGCTTGTCCAGCAGCGCAATCGACTTCAGCCGCGCCGGATTGCGGCTTTGCAGCAGGTGGGTGACGTGGTTCAGCGTGTGGCCGGTGTCGACGATATCTTCGACAACCAGCACGTCGCGCCCTTCAATCGCGCCGCGCAAGTCCTTGAGAATACGCACTTCCCGGCTGCTTTCCATCGCATCGCCATAAGAGGACGCTTCCAGGAAATCGACCTCGATCGGCAGGTCCAGTTCCCGCACCAGATCGGCGATGAACACAAAACTGCCGCGCAAGAGGCCGACGACGACCAGCTTGTCGGTATCGCCGAACTCCTTCTGAATCTCTTCGCAAAGTTCCTCGATCCGCGCGGCAATTGCCTTGGCCGAGATCATCACATCAATGACATATGGACGCTGTGACATGGCTGCCCCCTTGAATTTCCCGCGCGTACATAGGACATGACGCGTCACAATTGTAGCAGAAAATCAGCGGACAGATGCCCACACACTCGGAAACCCGCCAGATGCCCTATTCGGCGCAGCAGATGTACGATCTCGTGGCTGATGTCGCGCAATACCCCCAGTTCCTGCCCTGGTGCGCTGCCGCCCGCATCCGCAGCCGCGCGCCGCTGGGCGAGGCGGAGGTGATGGAGGCGGATCTGGTGATCTCCTTCAAGGTCTTCCGCGAACGCTTTGGCAGCCGGGTGACTTTATATCCCGGCGAGAAAAAGATCGACACGGAGTATCTGGACGGCCCGTTCCGCTACATGAAATCGAACTGGTCCTTTGCACCGCGCGAGGACGGCACCTGCGACGTGTCCTTCTTTGTCGATTTCGAATTCAAGAACGCGGTTCTGCAAGGCATCATCGGGGTGGTCTTCAACGAGGCGATGCAGCGCATCGTGCGCGCCTTCGAGCGCCGCGCGGCGGAGCTGTACCGCTAGGGGGCCGAGGGACAGAAACCTGTTGACCTCATGCGGGCTTCAAGCGGTATCCCCGGGTGAAACCATCAAACCCCACGGAAGGAACACCCCTGAAATGGAGCAGGAATTCTGGCAAGCGCGCTGGCGGGAGAACCGGACAGGCTTTCATGAGGCAGCCCCCAATTCCTTGCTGACGAGGCATTTCCCGGCGCTTGGCCTGACGGCGGGACAGTCCGTCTTTGTGCCGCTCTGCGGCAAGGCGCTGGATCTGGACTGGCTTTGCGCGCAGGGGCTGCGCGTGACCGGTGTGGAGTTCAATGAAGGCGCGGTGGAAGAGGTGTTTGCCCGCCAAGGGCTGACGCCGGAAATCACCCGCGCGCAGGGTCTTATCCGCTATCAGGCCGGGGATCTGACGCTTTTTGCCGGTGATTTCTTTGCCGTGGCCGCGGCGCATCTTGGTGCGGTCGATGCGGTCTATGACCGGGCCGCGCTGGTGGCGGTGATGCCTGAGGAGCGCGCGAAGTATGCCGCGCATCTGAACCGGATCACCGGCACGGCGAAACAGCTGCTGATCGCCTTCAGCTATGACCAGTCGCTGATGGACGGGCCGCCGTTTTCGGTGCCGGGCCAGGCGGTCGAGGCGCTTTACCGGGACACCCACAGGGTCACGCTGGCGCAGGAGCGTGCAGCGGACGGCCGGATCGGCAAACTCTGCAATGCGCAGGAGCAGGCCTGGCTGCTGACGCCCTTGTCCTGAAACCGGCTTGCCCGGAAACGGAAAACGGGTCCCCGAAGGGACCCGCCCGGTGCGAAAAATTGCACCTTCTGCCGTGAGTGGCGGCATCCGCCATGGCCGGGGTCAGCTGTTCATGTCGTATGCGCGCTCACCGTGTACGGACAGATCGAGGCCGTTGGTCTCGCTTTCAAGATCCACGCGCAGGGATGTGATCGCGGCGGAGACTTTCACCAGCACGATGGTCACGACCACGGTGAAGATCCCGACGATCACCAGCGCGCCCAGTTGCGCAGCCCAGGCACCGGCGCCGAAGACGGCGATCATGATGGTGCCGAAGATGCCGCCGACGCCGTGCACGGCAAAGACGTCCAGCGTGTCGTCGATCTGCATCCTGTTGCGGATCAGGTTGACCATCTCCTGGCACAGCACGCCGGCAACCGCCCCGATGATCAGCGCCTCCACCGGGCCGACAAAGCCGGAGGCCGGAGTGATCGAGGCGAGGCCTGCAATGGTGCCGGTCACCATGCCGACCAGGGAGGCCTTGCCGTATTTGATCTTTTCCCACAGCGCCCAGCTGAGCGAGGCCGTAGCGGCAGAGAGATGGGTCACGGTCAGCGCCATCGCCGCACCGCCGTCGGCGGCCAGCTGCGAGCCGCCGTTGAAGCCGAACCAGCCGACCCACAGCATTGCGGCGCCGATCATCACATAGCCGGGGTTGTGCGGCGGGATGGTGCGGTTTTTGCGCGGGCCCAGAAAGAAGGCGATGATCAGTGCGGCCAGACCTGCGGTCTCATGCACCACGATGCCGCCGGCAAAGTCCCTGACGCCGGTGTCGCCGAAGATGCCGCCATCGGCCAGAAAGCCGCCGCCCCAGATCCAATGCACCACCGGAGCGTAGCACAGAAGCATCCAAAGGCCGGAGAACACGAGCACAAAGCCGAAGCCCACACGCTCCACATAGGCGCCGACGATCAGCGCGGGCGTGATGATGGCGAATGTCATCTGGAAGGCAAAAAACAGAACCTCGGGCAGGGTGCCCGACAGGCTGTCGGCGGTGACGCCGTTCAGGAACATCTTGTCCAGCCCGCCCCAGAGGCCGCTGGTGCCGCTTCCGAAGGCAATGGTGTAGCCGAAGGCCAGCCACAGAACGCTCATCAAACAGGCAATGGCATAGCAGTGCATGAAGACGCTGAGCACATTGCGGGCACGCACAAGGCCGCCGTAAAACAGGGCCAGCCCTGGCAGTGTCATGAAGAGGACCAGGGCCGTGGCCACAATGATCCATGCGGTATCCGCTCCGTTCATCCGATTGTTCCTTCCCCTCAAAAACCGGTGGGATCAGGAGAAAGCGGAAAGCCCGCGCAGAAAAAAGCGGCAGGGGTGCGCAGCGCGCACAAAAACGGGGCTTTTTTGCAAGTGCTGAAAAATTGAGCGCCGCAGCGGGTCAGCTGCCCGTTTCGCGTTCGATTTGGGAAATGGCCTGCGCCAGCAGCTCCAGCGCGCGGTCGCGGGCCGCGGTGCGGACTTTGTCCCGCCCGATGGCGCCGAATTCCACCGTCTCGGTGATAGTCTTTTGGCGGTCGCGCGCGAGGCCGAAGCAGACGCGGCCCTCCGGTTTGAACTCGGAGCCCCCGGGGCCTGCGATGCCGGTGACGGAGACGGCAATCGTTACGCCTGCGTTCCGCACGGCACCTTCGGCCATCTCTGCGGCGACCTCTTCGCTCACCGCGCCCACCGCATCCAGGGTTTCTGCCCTGACACCCAGCATCTGCATCTTGGCGGCGTTTGAGTAGGTGACAAACCCCCGGTCCACCACCGCGGAGGATCCGGGGATATCCGTCAGCGCCGCGGCAATCATGCCGCCGGTGCAGCTTTCGGCGGTGGCGATGGTGATGCCAGCGGCAGTGGCGCGGCGGATGAGCTCGGCGGTGTCCATGCTTACATCCCTAGAACACCGTGGGACAGGAAGGCCAGCGCAACAACGCCGATGGCGGCAAGGATGCCTGCGATCACGTCATCCATCATCACGCCGGTGGCGCCTTTTTGGCGGTCGGCCCAGCCGACCGGGCCGGGCTTCCAGACGTCGAACAGGCGGAACAGCACAAAGGCGGCAATCCAGCCCGGCCACAGGGCGGTGATCTCGATATCATGCGCCCAGGCCGGATAAGAGACAGCCCAGAGCGCGGTGAACTGGCCTGCGACCTCGTCCAGAACAAATTCCGAGGGGTCCATGTTCTCGCGGTTGCGGGTCATCGCCTCCGCCGCCCAGACGCCGACGATCATGCAGACCACAGTCGCCAGCGCCAGAAGGAGAAACCCGCCCATCTGATGCAGTGCGTAGGCCATGGGAAGCGCGGCGAGGGAGCCCCAGGTGCCGGGGGCCGGGCGCAGGTAACCGATGCCGCCGACGGTGCCGATCAGGAAAGCCAGACGCGATGTCTTCATGTCTTCACCAGAGCTGCAGTGGCGATGGCGGCGATGCCTTCGCCGCGGCCGGTAAAGCCGAGGCGTTCGGAGGTCGTGGCCTTGATCGAAACACGGTCCGCGCTGATCCCGAGGATTTCTGCCATGACGGCGCGCATCTTGGCCGCATGCGGGCCGACCTTGGGGTATTCGCAGACCAGGGTGCAGTCGACGTTGGAGAGGGTGAAGCCCATCTCGCGGGCCAGATTGGCGGCGTGGCGCAGGAAGATTTCGCTGGCGGCGCCCTTCCACTGCGGGTCAGAGGGCGGGAAGTGCTGGCCGATGTCGCCCTGCGCCAGCGCGCCATAGATGGCGTCGGTGACGGCGTGCATGCCCACATCGGCGTCGGAGTGGCCTTGCAGGGTCTTTTCGTGCGGGATTTCGACACCGCAGAGGATCACGCTGTCACCGGGGCCGAACCGGTGCACGTCGTAGCCATTGCCAAGCCTGATATCCATGTCTGCTCCCAGTATGCGCTCCGCCCGGGCGAAGTCCTCGGGGCGGGTGATTTTGATGTTGTCGGGCTCGCCCGGAATGATGCGGACGTCAAGGCCTGCGGCGCGGGCGACCTCCACGTCATCCGCCGCGCCGCCCGGGTGGGCCAGGTGTGCGGCAAGGATCTCCTGATAGCGGAAGCCCTGCGGCGTTTGGGCTCCAAACAGGCCGCTGCGGTCCTGGGTGCCGGTCACGCTGCCCCCGGCACCGGTCCAAAGCGCATCGGTCACGGCCAGCGCCGGGGCCGCTGCAGGCCCATCGTCCAACGCGCTGATGATACTGCGGATCAGAGCGGAGCTGACACAGGGACGGGCGGCGTCGTGGATCAGCACCTTGTCCACCCCTTGTGCGTCCAAAGCCTTCAGCCCGTTCAGGACCGAGGCCGCGCGCTCGGCTCCGCCTTTGGCGAGGATCAGTGCGGGCTGGCCGGAGAAGGCCTCCCAAGCCTGTTGGTCGTCTGCCGAGAGAACCAGTACGGTAAAGTCCACGCCCGCCTTTTCAAAGGCGTCCAGCGTCCAGTCGATCACCCGGCGGCCCTTCAGCGGGCGCCATTGCTTGGGGGTGCCGCCGCCTGCGCGGGTGCCGCGTCCGGCGGCGACGATCAGGGCGGCTGTGGTCATGAAGGCCTCGTTGCAAATCCGGCCTTTGTTTATGAGGTGGCGCGGAGATAGGCAATCACCTGGCGGAAAGTGCCTAATAATTAGGCAAATGAGGGCTGGCAGTGCCTTGCACAGGGCGGTTTCATTGCTGCATAGCAGTGACTTCGGATAAAAAAGCTTCAGTTGCACAAGGATTAGGCAGTTGTCCTTCACGCTTGGAACCACCTCCATGTCTCCGCCGATTGCATTGGCGCCGATGGCCGGAATCACCGACCGCCCGTTCCGGGATCTGGTCCGCTCCTTCGGGGTGGGGCTGATGGTGAGCGAGATGGTGGCAAGCCAGGAGATGGTGCAGGCCAAGCCCGGCGTGCGGGAACGCGCGGAGCTGAGCGCCGATGCGGAAAACACCGCGGTGCAGCTTGCAGGGCGCGAGGAATACTGGATCGCCGAGGCTGCCAAGCAGGTCGCGGGGCAGGGCGCGCGGATCATCGACATCAACATGGGCTGCCCGGCCAAGAAGGTGACCAACGGCTATTCCGGCTCGGCCCTGCTGAAAACGCCCGACCACGCGCTGCGGCTGATCGAGGCTGTGGTCGGCGCGGTGGATGTGCCGGTCACGCTGAAGACGCGGCTGGGCTGGGACGATCACTGCCTGAACGCCCCGGATGTGGCGCGCCGCGCGGCGGAGGCCGGGGTGCAGATGGTGACGATCCACGGCCGCACCCGCTGCCAGTTCTACAAGGGGTCGGCGGATTGGGCGGCGATCCGGGCCGTCAAGGACGCGGTGAACGTGCCGGTGCTGGCCAATGGCGATATCGTGGACACGGCCTCTGCCAGGCAGGCGCTGGAGCTGTCGGGCGCCGATGGTGTGATGATCGGGCGCGGCGCCGAAGGCAAACCCTGGCTGCTGGCGGAGGTGGCGCATCATCTGTGGGGCACCCCGGCACCGGACGTCCCCGAGGGAGCGGCGCTGATTGCAATGGTTTCAGAGCATTACAAGGCGATGCTCGCGTTTTACGGGCCGGAACTGGGCGTGCGCGTCGCGCGCAAGCATCTGGGCTGGTACATGGATGAGGCCGGGACCGGCCCGGCCATGCGCCGGGCGGTGCTGACAGAGAAAGACCCAGCAGACGTTCTGGCCCTGCTGCCGGAGGCGCTGAGCGCGCGGGATGCGGAGGCTGCCGCATGATGGACAGCGCCGCCCTCTGGGCCTCTCTGCCGGTGCCTGCGTTCCTGATCGACGCCTGGGACAAGATCGCGGATGTGAACGCGGCCGGAGAAGGATTCTTGAACACCTCCCGCAAGGCGCTGCTGGGCCAGCCGGTCTGGGACACGCTGGCGATTGACGCGCCGATCGAGGATGCCTTTGCCCGCGCCCGGGTGCAGGGCACGCCGCTGTTCGTGAACGACATCGACGTCGGGTCCGGCAGCCGGGCGCCTTTGCAATGCGGGGTGCAGATCGCCTCGCTGCAGGGCCAGGAGGGGGTGATGCTGCTGATGGTCACCCCGCGCGAGCTGGCCGGGCGGATGACCCAGACCCATTCCGCCAAATCCGCCGCGGCCTCGGCCATCGGCATGGCGGAGATGCTGGCGCATGAGATCAAGAACCCGCTGGCGGGGATCACAGGGGCGGCGCAGCTTCTCAGCATGGGGCTGGGACCGGAGGATCTGGAGCTGACCGACCTGATCGTCAGCGAAAGCCGCCGTATCGTGAAGCTTCTGGAGCAGGTGGAGCAGTTCGGCAACCTGACAGAACCGGAGTTCAAGCCGGTGAACCTGCATGACGTGCTGGACCGGGCGCGCCGCTCGGCGCTGCTGGGCTTCGGGGCGCATATGACCATCACCGAAGGTTATGACCCGTCGCTGCCGATGGCCTGGGGCGATGCGGACCAGCTTTTGCAGGTGGTGCTGAACCTGCTGAAGAACGCCTCGGAAGCGGCTGATCCCAAGGGCGGGCATATCCGCATCCGCACCTTTTACGAACATTCCTTCCGGCTGCGCCGCAGTGACGGAACCGGCAAGCTGCTGCCCTTGCAGATCGAGATCATCGACGACGGGCCGGGGCTGCCGGAGAATATCAAGGATGACATCTTCGACCCGTTTGTGTCGGGCCGGGAGAATGGGACCGGGCTGGGTCTTGCTTTGGTGAGCAAGATCGTCTCGGAGCATAATGGCTGGATCTCGGTAAGCTCGGTTCCCGGGCGCACGGTGTTCCGGCTGTCGCTGTCGCGCGTGCCGCGTGACGCAAAACCTCAGGAGAGCTGATTCATGGACGGCACCGTTCTGGTCGCTGACGACGACCGCACCATCCGCACCGTTCTGACCCAGGCGCTGACCCGTGCAGGCTGCAAGGTGCATGCGACCTCCTCGCTGACCACGCTGATGCGCTGGGTGGGCGAGGGCAAGGGCGACGTCGTGATTTCGGATGTGATGATGCCGGACGGAAACGGGCTGGAGATGCTGCCCAAGATCCAGGCGGACCGGCCCGGGCTGCCGGTGATCGTGATCTCGGCGCAGAACACCATCATGACGGCAATCAAGGCGGAAGAGGCGGAGGCCTATGACTACCTCCCCAAACCCTTTGACCTGCCGGAGCTGATGAAGCGCACCGCCAAGGCGCTGTCGGCCAAGCGGGTGGCGCCGGCGGCCGCCAAGGGTGAGGTGCGGGAACGGCCGGAGGAGCTGCCGCTGATCGGCCGCAGCGAGGTGATGCAGACGCTGTACCGGCTGATTGCACGGGTGATGAACACCGATCTTCCGCTGCTGATCACCGGGGAAAGCGGGACGGGCAAGTCCCTGATCGCGCAGGCTATTCACGATTTCTCAGATCGCCGGACCCTACCGTTTGTGCATGCCGACGCCGCCAGCCTGATTGAGCTGGAAGGCCCGGCGCGGCTGCTGGCGCAGGCCAAGGGCGGCACGCTGGTGATTGATGAGCTGGCCGACCTGCCGGAAGAGGCGCAGGCGCGGCTGGTGCGGATGATGGACAGCCCCGGCGACCATGCGCCGCGCTTCATCGCCTCCAGCCAGAAAGACCTGGCGGCGGCGATGGAGGCAGGCGCGCTGCGCCAGGACCTGTATTACCGGATCTGCGGCACCGCGCTGCATGTGCCGGCCCTGCGCGAGCGGGTCGAGGATATTCCGCTGCTGTCGGAGCATTTCCTGATCCGGTCCGAGAACGAGGGCGCGCCGCACCGGGTATTGAGCGAGGGCGCGCGCGAGGTGCTGCGCCATTTCGGCTGGCCGGGCAATGTGCGGCAGCTGGAAAACGCGGTGCGCCGCCTGGCCTTGACCGCCCGCGGCGAGGAGATCACCCAGGCCGATGCCGCCGCTGTGCTGGGGCCGCAGTCCGGGCCGGAGCCCGCGGTGGCTGGCCTGTCCAGCGAGAAACTGTCCGAAGCCGTCGGCCGCCACTTGCAGCGCTACTTCGACCTGCACGGCGACATGCTGCCGCCGCCGGGCCTGTACATGCGGCTGCTGCGCGAGGTGGAGACACCGTTGATCGAGATTGCGCTGACAGCGACGGGCGGCAATCAGGCAAAATGCGCCGAGCTGCTGGGCATCAACCGCAATACCTTGCGTAAGAAGATCACCGATCTTGATATTGAGGTGACACGCCGCCGCAAACTGATGTAATATCGCCACAGAAATGTGGCTTTGCCGTGAATTTCCTAGGCAGGGCCACGAGATATGGCGGTGACTCGCAAAGAGTCGCACATCAGGATGAGGGCAGTGGGTGGCGTATAAGTCACATCTGAGGGCAGCATACGGGCCGCTTGCGGCCATTGACCGGTGGGGGAAGACCCGCCGCGCCCGCAATATCGGCACCATTGGCCTGGTTCTGCTGGGGCCGGTGCTTGCCTTGGCGACATTCCTGATCATCGGCCCGCTGGGGCAGGGGGCGTCCTCGCGGTCGCTGCGGCTGATCCTGCTGGCGGATCTGGTCTATATCCTGACCATCGCGGCGCTGGTGATGGCGCAGATCGTGCGCCTGTTTGCGGCGCGGCGCTCGAAATCGGCCGGCTCCCGCCTGCATTTGCGGCTGATCGGGGCCTTTGGCTTTCTGGCGCTGATCCCCACGGTCATTGTCGCGGTTTTTGCGGTGCTGACGGTGAATGTCGGGCTTGAGGGCTGGTTTTCGCAGCGGGTGCGCCAGGTGATTGGCAGTTCGCTGGCCGCCGCAGAAGCGTATCAGGCACAGCAGAAGGGCGACCTGAGCGAAGATGCCCGGGCCCTTGCGCGCTATCTGGACGGCAGCCGCACCCGCAGTTTCTTCATCAACGACGCTGAGCTGCGGCAGGTGCTGGCACAAGGCCAGCTGCAGATCCAGCGCGGCCTGCGCGAGGCCTATATCCTCGACAGCGGCGGGCAGATCCGGGCGCGCGGCGAACGCTCCTATGAGTTTGATTTCGAACGGCCCAACAGCCGCCAGCTGGAGGCGGCCCGCGAAGACGGCATGCTGCTGATCGAGGATTGGGACAACAGCGAGTTTCGCGCCCTGGTGCAGCTGAACGCCTTTGTCGACAGGTTTTTGTACATCAGCCGCGATGTGGACGGCGAGCTGCTGAACCTGCTGGATGACACCCAGGAAACCGCCCATCTTTATCAGCAGCTGGAAAGCGAACGCGGCCGGGTGCTGTTTGAATTTGCGCTGCTCTATATCGGCTTTGCGCTGATCCTGATCCTGGCGGCGATGTGGCTGGGCATGTGGTTTGCCGAGCGGCTGTCGCGGCCTGTGGGGCGGCTGACGGTCGCGGCGCAGCGGGTCGGCTCCGGCGATCTGGACGTGCAGGTTCCGGTTGATGACGGCGGCGACGAGATTTCCCAGCTGGGCCAGTATTTCAACCAGATGACCCGCGAGCTGAAGGGGCAGCACAGCCGCCTGCTGGACAACACCCGGCAGATCGAACGCCGCCGCCGCCTGTTTGACTCGGTGCTGTCGTCGGTGACGTCCGGGGTTGTGGGGCTGGACGCCGACGGGCGGGTGACCTTCGTGAACCGCTCTGCCGAACGCCTTCTGGACTGGCAGGAGGACCAGCAGTCGCTGGCGCTGGCCGTGTCCGTGCCGGAGTTCGGACCGCTGTTTTCTGAACTCATCGGCACTGGCGCCGAGGTGGTCCAGGAGGAAATCAAGGTGACCCGCCAGGGGCGGCTGGAAAACCTGCTGGTCCGGATGTCGCCGCGCCGGTCCGAAGAGGGCGGCCTGGAAGGCTATGTGGTGGCCTTTGACGATGTGACCGATCTGGTCAGCGCGCAGCGGATGGCGGCCTGGGGCGATGTGGCCCGCCGTATCGCGCATGAGATCAAGAACCCGCTGACCCCGATCCAGCTGAGCGCGGAGCGGATCAAGCGCAAGTTCGCGCCGAAGCTGGGTGAGGAAAACAGCGATCAGCTGCAATCCATGACCGACGTGATCGTGCGCCAGACCAACGACCTGCGCCGGATCGTCGATGAGTTCTCGAAATTCGCCCGCATGCCGGAACCGGAGCGGCGCGAGGAGGATCTGGTGAAACTGGTGCGGGACGCGGTGATCCTGCAGCAGCAGGGACAGCCGGATGTCCGGATTACGGCCAAGCTGCCAAAGGAGCAGATGCCCTCGGATCTGGATGCGACGATGATTGGCCAGGCGCTGACCAATCTGATCAAGAATGCAGGCGAAGCTATTGAAAGCCTGCAGAACAAGGGCGCTCCGGACGGTCTGGTGCCTCAGATCCGGGTGGCAGCGGAGAAGACGGGCAACTTCTACGAGATCCGCATCGCCGACAATGGCATCGGTCTGCCCGAAGACCGGGCGCGGCTGTTTGAGCCTTATGTGACCACGCGCGATGCGGGCACCGGGCTGGGGCTGCCGATCGTCAAGAAAATCATCGAAGAGCACGGGGGCACGCTGACGCTGGAAGATGGCCCGGTGTTCGAGGGACACGCGCATAACGGCGCAATGGCGGTGATCCGCCTGCCCGCCGCAGCCAAAAAAGCGGCGGCGCCTAACAAGAGCACAGTGAAAGCAGGTCTGACATGAGTGACATTCTGATTGTAGATGATGAGCGGGATATCCGTGAGCTGGTCTCGGACATTCTCGAGGACGAAGGCTATGCCACCCGCAAGGCCGGCAGTTCGGATGAGTGCATGGCCCGGCTGGAAGAGGCCAAGCCCGCGCTGATGATCCTGGATATCTGGCTGAAGGACAGCCAGATGGACGGCATCGACATCCTGAAGACGGTCAAACGGGACACGCCGGACATCCCGGTGGTGATCATTTCCGGCCACGGCAATATCGAAATCGCGGTCGCCGCGATCAAACAGGGCGCCTATGACTTCATCGAGAAGCCCTTTAACATCGACCAGCTGATGGTGGTGATCCGCCGCGCGATGGAAACTTCACGCCTGCGCCGCGAAAACTCCGACCTCAAGCGCAAGGAGACCGGTCCGGCGGATATGATCGGCACCTCCGCCGCGTTCCGCACCCTGCTGGGCCAGCTGGACAAGGTGACCAAATCCAACGGCCGGGTGATGCTGACCGGTCCGGCCGGCAGCGGCAAGGAAATCGCGGCGCGCTACATCCACGCCAATTCGAACCGGGCGTCGGCGCCTTTCATCACCGTGAACTGCGCCAGTATCGAACCGGACCGGATGGAAGACGTGCTGTTCGGCCGCGAATCCTCTGAGCGCGGGGTCGAGCCCGGCCTCTTGGAACAGGCGCATGGCGGCGTGGTGTTCTTTGACGAGGTGGCGGACATGCCGCCGGGCACCCAGTCCAAGATCCTGCGGGTGCTGGTGGATCAGCAGTTCCAGCGGGTTGGCGGCTCGGACAAGATCCGCGTCGATCTGCGGGTGGTGTCCTCCACCAACAAGAATCTGGATGCGGAGATCGAGGCCGGCACCTTCCGGCAGGAGCTGTACCACCGCCTGAACGTGGTGCCGGTTGCGGTGCCGTCGCTGGCGGACCGGCGCGAGGATATTCCGCTGCTGGCCAATTATTTCATCTCCCAGTTCAACGAGGCTCAGGGACTGCCGCTGCGGGAGCTGACCGAGGAAGCTGTGGCGCTGATGCAGACGATGCCGTGGCCGGGCAACGTGCGCCAGCTCAAGAACCTGGTGGAACGGGTGCTGATCCTGGGCGACGGCAGCGGCCCGATCGAGGCCAAGGACCTGCCGCGCGAAGAGGAAAAGACCGAAGAGGAGGGCCGGGTGGTGCTGTCCGGCGCGCTGGCGACCCTGCCGCTGCGCGAAGCGCGGGAGGCGTTCGAGCGGGAATACCTGCTGACCCAGATCAACCGCTTTGGCGGCAATATCAGCCGCACCGCGTCTTTTGTCGGCATGGAACGCTCGGCGCTGCACCGCAAGCTGAAATCGCTGGGGGTCGTGACCTCTAACAAGGCTGGCGCCCGGGTGGCGCATGTGGAAACCGAGGAAGAACAGGCCTGACCCGGCGGCAGCCGGTGCGCCCGGACATGCCGGGCGCAGGCGAGGTCAGAACAGGTCCTGTCGGATCGGGTTCACCGCAAAATGGATCTGCGCGGCCAGCTGCAGCCGGCTGACCGGATCCTCGGGAACGATGGCGGGCAGGCCCGCTTCCCGCGCGCGGTTTTCAAGCTGCTTGCGCGACGCCGGGCCGAACTGCCCGTCGACCGCAATGCCGGAACCCAGCTGGCGCAGGATATACTGGGTGCCCGCAGCGACGTCCCGTTCCGGCATGCCGGACAGCAGCTCGCGCGCGGCGGCGCGGGCGTCCGGATCGTTCAGCGCCATCGCCTTGCCCGCCCGCGCGGCAGCAGCATGGGCCGGAACCCGGTCAGAGAGCCGGTTCAGGGCAACCCAGGCGCCATTGGCACCGCCCCAGGCATCGCCGCGGGACAATCCCATGTCATACCATTCCAGCGCCTCCGCCGCGTCCCGTCCGGGCAGGTCGCCGCCCATGATCATCCGGCCGATCTCTGCCGGGGCGTGCGGATGGCCCAGCTGGGCCGCTTCGGCAAACAGCGCCCGGGCCTTTTCCTTGTCGGCCGGCTTGCCCGCGCCGCCATCGCGGTAGACATAGCCGAGATTGGCGGTGCCATAGATGTCGCCGCGCCCCGCCGAGGCCTCCAGATAGGACAGCCCGCGTTCCGGCTGCGCCAGCTCATCGCCGCTCCACAGGAAGAACACGCCCAGCTCATTCATCGAATAGGTATGGCCCAGCTCCACCGCGCGGCTGAGCAGATCGAAGCCGCGCTGCTTTTGCTCGGGCGTGCTGCTTGTGCGCAAAAGCCTCTTGCCGCGGGCGTGCATCGAGAAGGGGTCGCCCGCCTCGATCCCCTTGTCCCACAACGCAAAAGCCTTGTCCGGGTCATAGGCGATCGGCACGGTTTCGCGGTCCACATTCGGGGTGACATGCAGATAGGCGACCGCGTTGTAGGCGCGCACATGGCCCAGTTCGGCGGCTTTTTCAAAGGCGTCGTAGGCTTCGATCAAGCGGCCCTGACCCTGCAGCGCGCGGCCCAGCTGGTAGTGCAGCCGGCCAAGCTCCGGCGCGGCCCGCACCGCTTCGCGGCAGGCGGCCTCCGCCGCTTTCAGGTCAATCTCATTGGGATAGCGGTAAAGGCCCACCCCTTGCAGGTCCAGCAAATCCCCGGCTTCCAGATCGCACTGGCGGGCCACCATTTCCAGGTTCACGGTCACGTCACGCACCGTGTCCGCCTGCGCAAGCCGCAGAACCATCCGGTCCTTGCGCACCTGGCCGCCATCCTGCCGTGCGGGCAGTTCCGCCAGTTTCGGCGCATAGCTGAGGCTAAGCGCGCTGCCGTCCCCCGACTGCAGCGAAGTGACGCCGGAGGACGGGGATTCCAGAAGTGTCACCGTGGTGCCCGCGCCCACATAAGGGCGGATTTCCGGCGCCAGCTCCAGCGAGCGGCCAAGCGGGATTTTCACCGACAGCTGATCCGGCAGCTGGTTCAGGCTGGCCGGCGCGGCGCCGGGTTCTGCCTTGGCGACGTTCAGCGACCGGTCCGGCGGGCGCAGGTAGATCTTTTGCATCAGTGTCGAGCTTTCCCAGGGCACCTGGGTGTTGCCGGTTGTGCTGTAGACATCGCCGCGGATTGCGGCCAGCACGGTCATCGCGTCCTCCTCCGGGCGGTCGGGGAAGTGGCGCACGACTGAGGCCGTGTAGGGGCTGTTGCCGCCGGGCTCGCCATCCAGCGCGGTGGCGCCGGGGGAGGTGGAGAAGGCCACCAGCGTGTTCAGCGGCGGGCGGAACACGTCAAACCCTTCGCGCGCCTCATAGAGCTGGGCGCCGACCTCGGCGCTGAGTTTGGCGTCGGGCACCGGGTTGTCGCGGCAGGAATCCAGCATCAGGATCTGGCTGCCCGCCTTGCCGCCAAGAATGGCCGACACCCGGTCCAGCGTGACCGACTGGAAAGGCAGGTCGTGAATGCCCGACAGTTCCGCATCGCTGGTCAGCAAGTAGTTGCGCCGCCCCAGCTGGATGCCGTGGCCGGCGTAGTAAAAGAACACCTGGCTGCCGTCGCGGATGTTGAGCGCGGCCTGGCGCAGCAGCGCCTCAAACCCGCGCTTGTCCAGGTCATAGCCTTCAAAGACGGTATAGCCAAAGGACTTGAGCATCTGCGCCATCGCCTTGGCGTCATTGCGGGTATTGGTCAGGTCGGTGACGTGGTCATAGTCCTGGATGCCGATCACGATGGCGGTTTCGGGTGCCGCCGCGCGCTCGCTGGTTTCATAGGCGGCCTGTGCCGGCGCCGCGGGCAGCAGCGCCGCGCAAGCCAAAGCCGCGGCTGCGGGGCGGAGAGGTCTGTACGGCAGGGCTGTCATGACAGTGTCCCCGGGTTAGCCCCAGCCCCCGCCGCCGCCTCCACCGCCAGCACCTCCGCCTTTCGGCGGCCCGATAGTGTCTTCTTCCGGGGTGGCCGGAGCGGGGGCGGGCGCTTGTGCCGGAGCGGGGGCTGGAGCGGGTGCAGTTGCCGGCGCGCGGTAGGTTGCGGGCGCGCTGTACGTCGCGGGCGCCGGAGCCGGAGCGGTTACGGCGGTTGGGGGCGGAGCAATGGGCGTTGTGGGCTCGCAGGCTGCTGTGACAGCGGCGACGGGCAGCGCGGCAAACAGGAAATGTATCCGCATCGGGTACCTTTCTCTCGGAAAATACTAGTCAACAAACAATCCGGTAAACAGCTTACTTGAAATGGCGGTGCAAATCAAAGTTAAGCCGCAGAAGCCCCGCCCCGGAACCCGGCCAAAACGGCCAACGATGCAGAATCAGCCGCCGGGGCGGATGATGATGCTGCCATCCCGGTTGCGCTGCGCGCAGGCGGCTTCGGTCAGCGGTGCCAGCCGCGCGCCGGGCGGCACCACCGGGGCGGTCCGCCGGGTGCAGCGTTTCAGGGCGATCTGCTGGTAGCCTTTGGCGGCCATGCAGGATCTTTCCAGCCGCTTGCGCAGCGGCTTGTTCACATCCACCGTGTAGATGCTGCCCTCCACCCAGTAGCCGGGGTGGTAATAGCAGTCGCCGCCATGGCAGACCTTGCGGCCGGGGTAGAAGACTGGCGGGTGCTGGCGGATTTCATTCGCGACCGGCGCGTCTTTCAGGGACTGGGCCTGGCAGCTGAGTTCATCCGAGTGCAGGCGGGACACCTCAGCACCCTGCCTGTAGTAGACTGGGAGCGGGCCGCAGGCGGCGGCGCCCAGCAGCAGGACGAGGCCCGCCAGGATGGACAGATTTCTGCGCATGGGGAAATAATGGCTGCAATCAGAGGAAGTTACAATTAATTTGACCGTGAAAGCGGCTTCTGTCATTCACGTCGGGCAAAACTCCGCCGGAAATTCCGCCAAGGGATACGCATATGAAAGTCATTATCTGCGGTGCGGGCCAGGTCGGCTGGCAGATCGCCCGGCACCTGTCCGGCGAGCACAATGACGTCACCGTTGTCGACAACAATGCAGAACTGGTGCGCCGCGCCACCGACACGCTGGACGTGCAGGGCATTCACGGCTTCGCCTCATACCCGGATGTGCTGGAGCGGGCCGGGGCGCGGGATGCGGATATGATCATCGCCGCCACCCATTCGGACGAGGTCAACATGGTGACCTGCCAGGTGGCGCATTCCGTGTTCAAGGTTCAGCGCAAGATCGCCCGGCTGCGGGCCAAAAGCTATCTGACGGCAATCTATTCCGATCTCTATCAGCGCGAGCATCTGCCGATTGACGTGGTGATCAGCCCGGAGCGGGAGGTCGCCGCGGCAGCGATGCTGCGGCTGTCGGCGCCGGCGGCGTTTGATACCGAGACCTTCATGGGCGGGATGGCGCAGCTTCTGGGCATCCAGATCGATGCCGACTGCCCGGTGGTGAACACGCCGCTGCGGCAGCTGACCGATCTGTTCTCGACGCTGCGGGCGATTGTGGTCGGGGTGCGCCGCGACGGCACCCTGTTCGCGCCGGAGCCGGGCGATCAGCTGTTCGTGGGCGACAGCTGCTATGTGTTCTGCCACGTGGACGACGTGCCCCGCACCATCGAGGTGTTCGGCAAGCACGAGAAGCGCCAGGACCGGGTGGTCGTGGTCGGCGGCGGCAACGTCGGGCTGGAAGTGGCCAAGGCGCTGGAGAGCAGCACCTCCCGGATCCGGGCCAAGGTGATCGAGCGGGACCGAAGATGCGCGGAACGCGCCGCGGAGGAGCTGGAGCGCACCATCGTGCTGCACGGCGACGGCCTGGACCGGGCGCTGCTGATCGAGGCGGGCATCGACAAGGCCGATGCGCTGCTGGCGGTCACCGATGACGACAAGACCAACATGCTGGCCGCCGTGCGCGCCAAGGCCGAGGGCTGCCCGCTGGCGATTGCGCTGGTCAACGATCCCACCCTGGTGCCGCTGCTGCCGCACCTGGGCATCGACGCCTATATCAACCCGCGCTCCACCACCGTCAGCTCGATCCTGCGCCACATCCGCTATGGCCGGGTGCGGCAGGTCTATTCGCTGGGCGACGCCGAAGCGGAGATGATCGAGGCCGAAGTGCTGTCGACCTCGCCGATTTCCGGCCAGCTGATCCGGGACACCGACTTTCCCGAAGGCGTTCTGGTTGGCGGGGTGCAGAAGAACGGCGAGATGGTGCGCCCCTCCGGCGAGATGCGGATCGAGGAGGGCGATGTGATCGCGCTCTTTGCAATGGCGGATGACGTTCCGGAGGTCGAGCGCCTGCTGCAGGTGTCGATCGACTACTTCTAAGATGCGCCGACCGGTCCAAGCCCCCATCGGCGTGCTGCGCCTGCCGCTGTTCCTGCTGATCTGGGGCACCGCCTCGCTGGCGATGTGGCTGCCCGCGGTGCATGCGCTGGTGCTGGATGACCACCAGACATCGCGCAGTTTTTTCTATGCCGGGCTTGCCGGGATTATCCTGGTGGTGCTGATTGCCCTGTCGATGGGCAACCGGGTGCCGCGCTACAGCATGCCCGGGCAGCTTCTGTCGCTGCTGGCAACCTTTGCCGTTTTGCCGCTGTTCCTGGCGGTGCCGGTGCAGGATGCGCTGGTGGACACCCGCTTTTTGAATGCCTACTTCGACATGGTCAGCGCGATCACCACCACCGGCGCCGATATCTGGGCGGACCCGGGGCGGCTGCCGCCCAGCGTGCATTTGTGGCGGGCCATTGTCGGCTGGCTGGGTGGGCTGCTGATGTGGATCGCCGCCTCGGCGGTGCTGGCACCGATGTCGCTTGGCGGCTTCGAGGTCACCGCCAAGGGCGGGCCGGGCGGCGGCGCTGCCGTGCCCATCCACATGGAGCGGGCCGATCCGCGCCGCCAACTGGTGCTGGTCACCAGCACGCTGGCGCCGGTTTATGCGGGGCTGACACTGGTGCTGTGGATGCTGCTGATCATCACCGGCGAGGAGGCGCTGGCGGGGCTGAGCCACGCCATGTCGGTGATGGCCACCTCGGGGATTTCCGCAACCGGCGGGGTCGAGAACGCCGCCAGCGGCATTGCCGGCGAAATGGTGATGTTCCTGTTCATGTTCTTTGCCCTGTCGCGGCTGACCTTTTCCAGCGACACGGTGACGGCGGGCCAGGGGCGTCTGGACAAGGATCCGGAGTTCCGCACCGGGCTGCTGATCGTCTTTGGGGTGCCGCTGCTGTTGTTCCTGCGCCATTGGGTGGCCGCCTATGAGGTGGACGCCGGCGAGGACCTGCTGCAAGCGCTGCATGCACTGTGGGGGACGCTGTTCACGGTGATGTCCTTCCTGTCGACCACCGGGTTCGAAAGCGTTCACTGGGAGGCGGCGCGTTCTTGGTCGGGGCTGGAAACCCCCGGCATGATCCTTCTGGGGCTGGCGGTGTTCGGCGGCGGCGTTGCCACCACCGCCGGGGGCGTCAAGCTGCTGCGGGTCTATGCGCTCTACCTCAACGGGCTGCGCGAGATGGAGCGGCTGGTGCATCCCAGCTCTGTCAGCGGCGAAGGCGACCGCACCAAGCGGCTGCAGAAGAACGGCGCCTTTGTGGCCTGGGTGTTCTTCATGCTGTTTGCCCTGTCGCTGGCGCTGATCAGCACGGCGCTCGCCGCGGTCGGCAATGATTTCGAGCAGTCGATCGTGCTGGCCATTGCTACGCTTGCGACCACCGGCCCGCTGACCGAAAGCGCCGCGAGCGAACCGATTGTGCTCAGCCTGCTGACGACTCCGGCCAAGCTGATCCTGTGCATTGCCATGGTGCTGGGGCGGCTGGAGACGCTGGCCTTCATCGCGCTGCTGTCGCCAAACCTGTGGCGCAGCTGACAGCCGCTGGCCGGGTCGGCGTGTTTTTCGGTGGAAACTTGTATTTTCTCCGTTCATAGTGGTCTTTAACGTGCGTGCTGGTCCGCAGTGCGTGGCAAGAACAAAGGCGAGATAATAAAAAATGGCTTCGGACAGACAGAATCTTCAGGATGCCTTCCTGAATCACGTTCGCAAAACCAAGGTTCCGGTTACAATCTTTCTGATCAACGGGGTTAAACTGCAGGGTGTGATCACCTGGTTCGACAATTTCTGTGTGCTGCTGCGCCGCGACGGACAGTCGCAGCTGGTCTACAAACACGCGATTTCGACCATCATGCCGGCCCAACCGATCAGTCTCTATGAGGGTGAAGACTCCAATTGATGGAGCATGAAAGGAAGCAGACCCGCGCCTGGGTGCTGCATCCGGAAATCAAATCCGACAGCGGGCGCCGCGACCCGGCCCCCGCGCTTGCGGAGGCCGTTGCGCTGGCAGCGGCCTTGCCCGATCTTGACGTGATCGGCTCAGGCGTGGTGCGCCTGCCCAAGGCGCATGCGGGGATGCTGTTCGGCTCTGGCAAGATCGAAGAGCTGGCAAGCATCCTGAAGGCGAATGAGATCGAACTGGTCCTGATTGACGGGCCGGTTTCCCCCGTGCAGCAGCGCAACCTGGAGAAGGCCTGGCAGGTCAAGATCCTCGACCGGACCGGCCTAATCCTGGAGATCTTCTCGGACCGTGCGGCGACCCGCGAAGGGGTTCTGCAGGTTGAGATGGCGGCGCTCAGCTATCAGCGGACGCGGCTGGTGCGGGCCTGGACCCACCTGGAACGCCAGCGCGGCGGCCTGGGCTTTGTCGGCGGACCCGGCGAAACCCAGATCGAAGCGGACCGGCGCGCTATCGACGACCAGCTGGTGCGGCTGCGCCGGCAGCTGGACAAGGTGGTGAAAACCCGGACCCTGCACCGCGCCTCGCGCGCCAAGGTGCCGTATCCGATTGTGGCGCTGGTGGGGTACACCAACGCCGGCAAGTCGACGCTGTTCAACCGCCTGACGGGGGCAGAGGTGATGGCCAAGGACATGCTCTTTGCCACCCTGGACCCGACGATGCGGCGGGTGGAGCTGCCGGACGGGCCGGAGATCATCCTGTCCGACACCGTGGGCTTCATCTCGAACCTGCCGACGGAACTGGTTGCTGCCTTCCGCGCCACGCTGGAAGAGGTGCTGGCCGCCGATGTGATCCTGCATGTGCGCGACATCAGCCACCACGACAGCAAGCAGCAGGCGGACGACGTCGAGGGCATCCTGGCCTCACTGGGGGTGGACGAGAACCGCGTCCGGATCGAGGTCTGGAACAAGCTGGATCAGCTGCCTGAGGAAGAGGCCGAAGCCCGCCGCCAGCGGGCAGAACGCGAGGACGGCATCCATGCGATTTCGGCCCTGACCGGTGAGGGGCTGGACGGCCTGCTGGCCGACATTGCCGAAAAGCTGCAGGGCGTCCGCCACGAGGAAGTCCTGACCCTGACCTTTGCCCAGGGCAAGCAGCGCGCCTGGCTGTTCAAGGAAGATCTGGTGCTGCAGGAGAAGCAGACCGAGACCGGGTTTGACGTCACCGTGCTGTGGACCGACCGGCAGAGGGCCAAGTTCGACAGGCTTTGAAACGGACCTTGAAGCACAAAAGGAAACGGGCGCCGCAGCGCCCGTTTTTTATTGCCCCGTTCTGGTCACCGGGGTGTGATCCGGGTGATGCCGACCGCAGCCGCGCGGGCCAGGTCTTCGTCCAGCGACATCGGGATGTACTCGCCGCGGCGCCACAGCTGGGCCATGTCGTCGTAATAGCGCGACAGCGGGTGGCCGGACTGGCCAGTGGACACGATGAAGACTGAGCTGTCGGGATCGGCGAAGTCATAGACCCCGCGGTAGCCGGCTGCGTGGATGTTCTGGAACGGATCGGGATCCTTGCCGGAGCTTTTGCCGCGCTGCAGGGTGTTGTCGCTGCCGCTGGTGGACTGGCGGATGTTCACGAAATAGCGCAGCAGCGGCACGTCGCCCAAAACCGCATGGTCCTGCGTGGCCTGATGGGCGTCACCCCAGCGCAGCGATTCCAGCGCGCTGCCATAGCGTTCCTCGATCCAGATCAGCGCATCGTCCAGCGCCAGCCGAGCCATATCGGTGCAGGTCTCAGTCCGTGCGCTCTGGCGCACGTTGCACCAGGCGGACGCGCCCTCCACATCGCGGAAGACGCGCTCGATGAACAGCGGCTCCACATGGCGGAAGGATTTGGCCACCGGTCCCAGCTCATCCGTGATCAGCCGGGCCTGCAGCGCCCGCACCCAGGCGGCATAGATCAGCGGCTCCGGCAGATGCTCGTTCATCTCGCCGTTCCATTCGGACAGCAGGGTCAGGGCAATCTGACGCTGCCGCTCCCGGGTGCCCGCAGGGGCGGCCTCCCCGGTGAACCACAGATCGGCGCCGATCAGCGGCAACAGCGTGCGCGCGGTGTAGGAGACCGTGTCCAGCTGCGCCTCGATAAAGCTGTCGCGGGTATGCACCTCGCGGTTCTGCATCAGCTTCTGCCAGCGGTGGACACGCTGGGTATCGCCCCAGTCAAAGGAGACGTGGTCCGGGAAGGCGCGGTCGAGGATCTTGTTGTTGGTGTTGCCCAGAATGCCGCCGGCGGGGCGCAGGAACTCCGGGTTGTCCGCATAGGGCGCACGGCCCTGCCAGCGGTTTTCCGGGTGCCAGCCCTGGCTGGGCATCCGGCCCTTGCTTTGGTGCTTGGGGTCGCGTGCCGGGAAGGCGCCGACGGTCTTCAGCGCGATGGTATCTGCGTCCGCCAGCGTCAGGTTCTGGGAGGGCGCGATGAAATCCTCGCCCGCGGCGATGGCCTCTTGCACCGAGGTGCTGCGCATCAGGTTGATGGCCGCGCTCATCGAAGTGTCTTTGGGGCTGAGTACGGTCCAGCTGAGCGATACCACATGGCCGGGCGGGGTGATCTCTGCCAGGTTGAACATGGAGCCGGGCAGAACCGGGCCGTTGTCTGTCCAGCGCAGGGTCAGGGTGACCGGCGCCTCGTCCTTGATCTTGATGATCGACGGGCGGGTGATGAAGTCCTTGTAGCCGTCAACACTCAGGTATTCCTGCGGGTTTTCCGGGTTCAGTTTCTCGATGAACAGGTCCTGATCGTCGAGGTAGGAGGAGGTGACGCCCCAGCCCAGGCTGTCCGACCGCCCGGTGATGACGGCCGGGATGCCGGGGATGGTGCCGCCGATCACGCCGCCGGTGCCCAGTTCCAGCCGCGCCAGGTACCAGACGCCGGGGGCGCTGAGGCCCAGATGCGGGTCATTGGCCAAAAGCGTGCCGCCCGCAGCCGACCGGTTCGGCGCGGCGGCCCAGGCGTTGGAGGCGCCGGCCAGCCCTCGCGGCGCAACCGGGAACAGCAGGCTGTCTTCCTCAGTGCTGTCGGCGGAGGCGAACTGGCGGGCACCGGGCACAAGCTCGGCGTATTCGGGCAGCGCGGTGATACCGGTCCCCGGCGCATCCGGCAGAATATCCTTGATCCGGGTTTCGTCATTCAGCGCCAGCGAGGTGCGGGCGCGCAGGACCTCTTCGCGCATGTGGCCAGAGAGCTGCAGCGCCATCAGCTTCATGATCGCGATGCTGTCGGCGGGCTGCCAGGGCGGCAGCGGCATGCCGAACAGGAACATCTCCGGCGCGCCGCGGCCAAGCGCGTCTTCATTGATCTCCAGCAGGCGGGCGTTGACGCCTGCGGCATAAGACTTGAGCGCTGCCATCGCTTCGGGCGATTGCACCTCCACCGATTGCTGCGCCAGCCGGTACAGGTCCAGCCGCCGCAGATAGGTGTCGGTCTCCACCGTGCGGGTGCCGAAGATCTCCGACAGGCGGCCCTGGGCGGTGCGCCGCATCACCGCCATCTGCCACAGCCGGTCCTGAGCGTGGGCATAGCCGAGGCCGAAATAGACATCCTCGTCGCTGGCGCCGTAGCTGCCGAAGATATGCGGCACATTGGCGTTGTCGCGGACAATCTCAACCGGTGAGGACAGGCCGGGCAGGGCAAGTTCCTTGTCATACTCGGGCAGCGACTGCGCGGCGAGGTAGTAGATCAGCAGGGCGGCGAGAACGCTCAGCAGAATCAGCCCCGCAGCAATGCGCAGAAGCCAGCGGAAAAGATGTCCCATCAGCGGTTGTTTCCCATTGGGTTTTTGTCATTTCCACCGGCCGGCAGATTGCGCCCTGCGGCGGCGGTGGTAGGGTTGGCGACAACATATGCGAAGACAGATCAAGGGAAAAGCAGATGGCAAAAATCGCGTTTCTGGGCCTCGGAGTCATGGGCTATCCGATGGCCGGGCACCTGCAGGCCGCGGGCCATGAGGTCACGGTCTACAACCGCACGGAAGCCAAGGCCAAGGCCTGGGCCAAGGAGCACGGCGGCCATTTTGCCGCCACCCCGCGCGCCGCGGCCTCCGGGGCGGAGTTTGTGATGGCCTGCGTGGGCAACGACGATGACCTGCGCTCGGTGTGCCTGGGTTCGGATGGCGCCTTTGCCGGCATGTCCAAGGGGGCGGTGTTTGTCGACCACACCACGGTGTCGGCCAAGGTGACGCGGGAGCTTTACGCAGCGGCGCAGCAGCACGGCGCCGCCTTTGTGGATGCGCCGATTTCCGGCGGCCAGGCCGGCGCGGAGAACGGCGCGCTGTCGGTCATGTGCGGCGGTGATGAGGATGCCTATGCCCGCGCTGAGCCGGTGATTGATGCCTATGCCCGCATCTGCCGCCGCATCGGCGAGAGCGGCGCCGGGCAGATGACCAAGATGTGCAACCAGATCGCCATTGCCGGTCTGGTGCAGGGGCTGAGCGAGGCGCTGCATTTCGCCGAAAAGGCGGATCTGGACGGGCGCGCGGTGGTCGAGGTGATCAGCCAGGGCGCGGCGGGCAGCTGGCAGATGGCGAACCGCTATGAAACCATGCTGGACGATCATTTCGAGCACGGGTTCGCGGTGGACTGGATGCGCAAGGATCTGGGCATCTGCCTGGATGCCGCGAATGAAACCGGCGCCAGCCTGCCGGTGACGGCGCTGGTCGATCAGTTCTACAAGGATGTGCAGAAGATGGGCGGCGGGCGCTGGGACACCTCGTCGCTGTTCAAGCGGCTGCGCCAGCTGGGCTGAGCAGAAAGAAAAATGGCCTTTCCGGCTGGAAAGGCCATGCCTCCGGCGGGGATATTCAGGCCAGAAGAAAGCGCGGGTCCTTGCTGGCCGGGACCGCGTCCTCAGGGGATGATGCGGGTGTATTTGGTGCCTTCCAGGGTGGCGCCCACCCGCAGGCCGGCCTGGCCGAAGACGGCGGCGAGCACCGGCGAGGTCAGCGTATTGGTGTCGGCGGTCAGCGAATTGCCTTCGTCGCGGATCACGTATTCCACATCGGCCCCTGCGGCCCAGCCGGAGGAGCGGCGGAAGCCGGCCAGCGCGTCTTCGGTCATGAAGAACAGCACATGGGCATACTGCTGGGCGCCGATCTGCAGGCCTGCGTTGCCCTTGACGGTGGAATAGTAGTCCACGGTCACGCCGTTGATCCGCAGCGCGCCGCGGCCATAGGCGCCGCCAAAGACAAAGCCGGCCTCAGTGACCAGCGGCATCACCAGCATCCCGGTCGACTTTTCGGCCAGGGTGCGGGTGTTGGGGAACTGGCTGTACATCTGGTTCAGCGTCGCGTCGACGCGGGCGTCGATGGTTGCGGCGTTGCTGTTGCCGACGCCGTTGCCGCAGGCGGCGGTGACGCCGGCACCGGCCAGGGCGGCCAGGGCAAAGCCGCGGCGGGTCATGCGGGAAGAGGAAAAACTGCTCATTTCTCAGGTGCCTGTTATGATTTTCTGCAAGGCCGGTTTGGCCCGGCTCTGCGCTTGTGTATACGCGGAAAACCGCTGCCTGTCATCAATAGCAAAGCGGTTATTGGCGGCTTCCCGCTGAATTGATCCGGCGCCAGTGTCAGCCGTTCAGCAGCTTGGCCGCGGCCGGGGCGAAATAGGTCAGGATGCCGTTGCACCCGGACCGCTTGAAGGCCATCAGGCTTTCCATCATCACCTTTTCGCCGTCAATCCAGCCGTTCTGCGCCGCGGCCTGGATCATCGCGTATTCGCCGGAGACCTGATAGGCATAAGTCGGCACGCCAAAGGCGGATTTCACACGGTGGCAGATGTCCAGATAGGCGATGCCGGGTTTGACCATCACCATGTCAGCGCCTTCCATCAGGTCGCGCTCGATCAGCCGCAGCGCCTCGTCGCTGTTGGCCGGGTCCATCTGGTAGGTTTTCTTGTCGCCCTTCAGCGCACCGGACGCCCCGACCGCATCGCGGAACGGCCCGTAATAAGCAGAGGCGTATTTCGCCGCGTAGGAGAGGATCGCGACGTTGTGGTGGCCGGCCTGCTCCAATCCCGCGCGCATCGCACCGATGCGTCCGTCCATCATGTCGGACGGGCCGATGATGTCCGCCCCGGCATCGGCCTGGGCCAGGGTCATCTTGACCAGCGCCTCCACCGTTGCGTCATTGACGATCTCGCCGTCCACCACATAGCCGTCATGGCCGTTGATATTGTAGGGATCCAGCGCCACGTCGGTCATCACCGCAATCTCCGGCGCCGCGTCCTTGATGGCGCGGATCGCACGGTTCGTCAGGTTGTCCGGGTTCCAGGCCTCGGCGCAGTCCTCGGTCTTGAGCGAAGCGTCGGTATAGGGGAAAAGGCAGATGGCCGGGATCCCCAGCGCCTGCGCCTCGACCGCGGCTTCGGCAATCTTGTCGATCGAGCGGCGCATCACGCCGGGCATCGAGGCAACCGGTTCCTCAACGCCATCGCCGTCGCGGACAAACACCGGCCAGATTAAGTCGGACGGGGTCAGGGTGTTTTCCTGCACCAGGTTGCGGATCGCCTGGCTGGCGCGGGTGCGGCGCAGGCGGGCGGCGGGAAAGGGCGCGACGGTGGGCTTCATGGCGGTCTCTCGTTTTGGCTGGCCCATGGGTGGCATGGAAGCGGTCCCGGGAACAAGGGGCACATTCGCCGCGCCGGAAAACTTGTGCGTCCTGCGGGGCTTGCCTGTGCGCGCTTCCCGGTTGATATAGGTCCGGTTGACGATATTCCGGCCCGGAGATCTGCGGGCGCAAGATGGGGGCTGGCGTGGATCTGCTTCACATTATCTATGAGATGATTGAGCTGCGGTCATTCTCCAACCTGTGGTACTGGATTTCGCTGGCGGTGCTGTGGTCCTCGGCCAGCCATTGGATCCTGGGGGTGCCCTATGACATGGTCTACAGGGCGCAGCGCAAGGGCGGCCAGGCGGAACAGGACCTGGAGGATATCGCCCGGGTCAATGTGAACCGGCTGATGTATATCTCCGAGGTGTCGGGGCCCTGGCTGGTGGCGCTGTCCTGTTTCCTGCTGTCCGGCCTGGCGATGCTGGGTTTTGTCTATCTGCTGGAAATCGCCCAGGCGGTGTTTCTGCTCGCCTTCCCGATGGCGGTGGTCGGGGTGATCAGCTATTTCACCGCCCGCCGCATCGCGCAAGAAAAGGCGACGGGCGAAGAGCTGCGCAGGCGTCTGGCCTTTTGCCGCCTGTATATCCAGTTCGTCGGCGTCATATCCATTGTGGTCACCGCGTTCTGGGGCATGTATCAGAACCTGACGATCGGAGCATTGTGACAGGCGGCGCGGCAGGCGGCCGGGCAGGTGCCGGGCCGGCGCGCCTGGCGGATTTCTGGAGAGGATAACGCATGGCACAGCGTGCAATCACCATGGGCGGCGCGCCCGAAGGGTTCGACGCCCGGCTGATCCTGAAAGAGGTTCAATCCTCCGGCGCGCCGGTGCTGCATGTGGCGCGCGACGACAAGCGGATGGAGGCGATGCGCGCCGCGCTGGCCTTCTTTGCGCCGGAGATGCCGGTTTTCGTGTTCCCGGGCTGGGACTGTCTGCCCTATGACCGGGTGTCGCCCAACGCCGACATCTCCGCGGCGCGGATGGCCACCCTGGCGGCGCTGGTGCACCAGATGCCCAAGCAGTTCGTGCTGCTGACCACGCTCAACGCCGCCAGCCAGCGGGTGCCTGCGCGCGAGGTGCTGCGCGAGGCGGCCTTCACCGCCCGGGTTGACCAGCGGATTGATGAGGACGCGCTGCGCAGCTTCCTGGTCCGCATGGGGTTCACCCAAAGCCCGACGGTGATGGAGCCGGGCGATTATGCCATCCGCGGCGGCATCATCGATATCTTCCCGCCGGGCGAAAGCGGTCCGGTGCGGCTGGACCTGTTCGGCGACGTGCTGGACGGCGCGCGGCGGTTCGATCCGGTGTCGCAGCGCACGACGGAAAAGCTGGAGGTGGTGGAGCTGGCGCCGGTCTCAGAAGTGATTCTGGATGAGGCGGCGATCACCCGGTTCCGGCAGAATTACCGGATCGAATTCGGCGCTGCCGGGACCGACGACCCCCTCTATGAAGCGGTGAGCGCGGGGCGCAAGCACCAGGGGATCGAGCACTGGCTGCCGTTTTTTCATGAGAAGCTGGAGACCCTGTTCGACTACCTGCCGCGGGCCTCGGTGACGCTCGATGATCAGGTGACGCCGGCGCGGCTGGCGCGCTGGGACAGCATCGAGGACCAGTATCAGACCCGCAAGCACGCGATGGCGCAGAAGGGGCGGATCGACACGGTTTACAAACCCGCGCCTCCGGGGCTGCTGTACCTGGACGATGCCGCCTGGGAGGCGGCGGTGGCGGACATGCGCGTGGTGCAGTTCCATCCGCTGCCGCAGGCGTCCGGGCCTGGCACGGTGGATGCGGGCGGGCGCATCGGCCGTAACTTCGCGCCCGAGCGGCAGCAGGAAAACATCAGCCTGTTCGGGGCCTTGGCCGCGCATATTAAAGCGCGGATGCAGGAGGGGCCGGTTTTGGTCGCCTCCTACTCCGAAGGTGCGCGGGAGCGTCTGACCGGGCTGATTGAGGATGAGGGCCTGGCGGAAGCCATTCCGGTGATGGACGGCACCCGCATCGGCAAATCCGGCCTGCATCTGGCGGTCTGGGCGCTGGAGCACGGGTTCGAGGCGCCGGGCCTGACGGTGATCTCCGAACAGGACGTGCTGGGCGACCGGCTGATCCGGGCGCCGAAGAAACGCCGCAAGGCGGAGAACTTCCTAACCGAAACCCAATCGCTCACCCCCGGCGATCTGGTGGTGCATGTGGACCACGGCATCGGCCGCTACAAAGGTCTGGAAGTGGTGACGGCCGCGGGTGCGGCGCATGAATGCATCCTGCTGGAATATGCCGAACAGGCCAAGCTGTACCTGCCGGTCGAGAACATCGAGTTGCTGTCGAAGTACGGCCACGAGGAAGGGTTGCTGGACCGGCTTGGCGGCGGTGCCTGGCAGGCCAAGAAAGCCAAACTCAAGGAACGCATCCGCGAGATGGCGGACAAGCTGATCCGCATCGCGGCGGAGCGCGCCCTGCGCAAGGCGCCGGTGATGGATCCGCCGCCCCACGCCTGGGAGGAGTTCTCCGCCCGCTTCCCCTATCAGGAGACCGACGACCAGCTGCGCGCCATCGAGGATGTGATGGAGGATCTGCATTCTGGCCAGCCGATGGACCGGCTGATCTGCGGCGACGTCGGTTTTGGCAAGACCGAGGTGGCAATGCGCGCGGCCTTTGTCGCGGCAATGTCCGGGCTGCAGGTGGCCGTGGTCGCGCCGACCACGCTGCTGGCCCGCCAGCACGCTGCCTCCTTCAAGGACCGGTTTCGCGGATTTCCGTTGGAAGTCAGGCAGCTATCGCGCTTTGTTGCCGCGAAAGAGGCCAGCAAAACCCGCGAGGGGCTGGGCAAGGGGACGGTCGATATCGTGGTCGGCACCCATGCTGTGCTGGCCAAGAACATCAAGTTCCAGAACCTCGGCCTGCTGATCATCGACGAGGAGCAGCACTTTGGCGTCGCCCATAAGGAGCGCCTGAAACAGTTGCGCAGTGACATCCATGTGCTGACCCTGACGGCCACGCCGATCCCGCGCACGCTGCAGCTCAGCCTGACGGGCGTGCGCGATCTGTCGATCATCGGCACACCGCCCGTCGACCGCCTGGCGATCCGCACCTATGTCAGCGAATTCGACAGCGTCACCATCCGCGAGGCGCTTCTTCGCGAGCATTACCGCGGCGGCCAGAGCTTTTATGTGGTGCCGCGGATCACCGATCTGCCGGAGGTCGAGGAGTTCCTGAAGGCGCAGCTGCCGGAGCTTTCTTACGTCGTGGCGCACGGCCAGATGGCGGCGGGGGAACTCGACGACAGGATGAACGCCTTCTACGACGGCAAATACGATGTGCTGCTGGCCACCACGATTGTGGAAAGCGGTTTGGATATTCCAACTGCCAACACGATGGTCGTGCACCGCGCCGACATGTTCGGCCTGTCGCAGCTCTATCAGATCCGCGGCCGTGTCGGGCGCTCCAAAACCCGCGCCTATGCCTATCTCACCACCAAGCCGCGCCAGCGCCTGACCCCGGCGGCGGAGAAGCGCCTGCGGGTGCTGGGGTCGCTCGATACGCTGGGCGCGGGCTTTACCTTGGCCTCGCAAGACCTTGATATCCGGGGCGCCGGCAACCTCTTGGGGGAGGAGCAGTCGGGTCAGATGCGGGATGTAGGCTACGAGCTCTACCAGTCGATGCTGGAGGAGGCGATTGCCAAGATCAAGGCGGGGGAGATGGAGGGCCTCAGCGACGCCGACGAACAATGGGCGCCGCAGATCAACCTGGGCGTTCCGGTGCTGATCCCCGAGGACTATGTGCCGGATCTGGACGTGCGCCTGGGCCTTTACCGCCGTTTGTCGTCGCTCTCGACGAAGGTGGAGCTGGAAGGCTTCGCGGCGGAGCTGATCGACCGTTTCGGCAAGCTGCCCAAGGAAGTGAACACGCTGATGCTGGTGGTGCGGATCAAGGCGATGTGCAAACGCGCAGGGATCGCCAAGATGGACGGCGGCCCGAAGGGCGCAACGATCCAGTTCCACAACGACAAATTCGCGTCGCCGCAGGGGCTGGTGGAGTTCATTCAGGGCCAGAACGGTTTGGCCAAGGTGAAGGACAACAAGATCGTCGTGCGCCGGGACTGGAAAAGGGACGCGGACAAGATCAAGGGCGCCTTTGCCATTGCCCGCGATCTGGCAGAAAAAGTCGTGGCCGAGAAGAAGAAGGCGAAGGCCGGGTAACGGGCGCCAAGGAAATTCAAATTTCCTTGGCAAATTTCTTTCTCAAGAAATTTTCTCAGCCGCAGCAGTTGTCTGGCGCCATGGCAGCCTGAGCACAGAAGCAGGAGGCGCCCACGGCCCGGTCAGCGCGTGCCAGCGCCAGATCTAGTTTCTGCTTTATGTGTTTTATCTCAACATCTTCTCCGCGGGCCTTCAGGCAGTCGTGCAGGCCCTTGAGGCTCCAGATATTGTCCGGATGCACCGAGGCGCGCGGCAGGCTGCCGTCCAGCCCGAGGTCGGCGCGGTAGACCGCTTCGGCCTCTGTCGCCTGTCCCTGCTCAAACAGCAGCGCCCCCAGCGCGTGGCGGGTGGGCTGCATCCAGCCCCAGGGTTCATCATAAGGCAGGTTGTCATCGAGCTCCGCTGAGCGGCGCAGATGGACAAAGGCCGTGCCGTAATTGCCCTTGCGGTACTCGATCTCGCCGCGCAGCATTTCCGCTGCGATTTCAAGCAGATCCACGACGCGGTTGTTGTGGAGAAGCCGGGTGTCCGGCACCCGGGCCTTGGCCGCCAGGAACTGCTGTTCCTCCGCCTCGGCCTCTGCCACGCGGCCGGTGGCGGCATAAGCAATGGCGCGGGCGTAATGGGTGTTTGCCGTCAGGGTGCAGTAAAGTTTCCGATCCTCCGGCAGCTCAAGCGCCATCGCCTCCTCCCAGCGCCCGAAGCGGACCAGGATATGCGGGTGCATCGCCATGTAGCTTTCGAAGTAATCCGCCATCGGCGGGCTTTCGATCCGCAGCATGTCTTCCGGCGTGGTGTCCAGAATGCCCTGATTGGCTGCAAGTGCAGGTTCGATCTGGCCCGGGAACATCGCGCCGAAAATGACGAAGTGGCAGTTGTGCTGGCGGTAGCCGGTATAGATGTTGAAGGCGCCTTCGCGCTGGTAGTATTTGAGGTCTGCCTCAATCGCCTTGAGGTTCCAATGCACCACGCTGTGGTAGTCGCCGCACAGCACGTCGATATGGGTCGGCATATGCACCAGATGGCCCGCATCCGGCACCAGCGTGCGCAGCACGTCGGCGGCCTTCAGCGCCTTCTCCGGCGCCGGCGACATCTCCATCAGATGCACGTAAAGATGCAGCAGGCCGGGGTGCTGCATGGCGCCGGGGGCGTTGTCCATAGCCCATTCCAGAACCTCCTGCGCTTCCAGCGTGGCGGCGCCGTCGGCGGGCTTGCCGGCTTTCAGATCCCACATCTGCCAGGGCGTCAGGTTCAACAGGCTCTCGGCATAGACCGTGCGCAGGTCCAGGTGATCGGGGCAAGCGGCAAAGGCTCTGCGCATGGCATCGGCGAATGCGTAATCCCAGGCATGCATGTCCTCCACCGCCTCGCGCTGGGGGTAGCGGGCCTGCAGGGCGCGGATCAGCTGCTGCTCTGCCTCCGGGCAGCCCTCGATGCAGGTCAGCGCCGATCGGGCCGCGTCATAGGCTTCGGCCAGCGCCTTGGCGCGGCCCTTGTCGTCGCGCAAGGCCCAGGGCAGGTTGTAGTTCGGCCCGGCCGCATAGGCCACGCCCCAATGGGCCATGGCACAATCCGGGTCATGTTCCAACGCGCGCTGGAAACAGGCGATGGCTTCTTCGTGATTGTAGCCATAGGTCCAGATCAGGCCGCGGTCGAACCAGCGCTGCGCCTCGGGCGAGCTGGTGGTCACCGGGCAGGAATAGCTGCCGAGATCATAATCGTAGCCCATCAAAAAAACCTCCCCAAATGATGGGAGAGGTTAGGGACAGGCCGGCGCGCGGACAAGGCCGTTATTCGGCGGGCAGCCGCGCCTCGGCCCTGGCCATCTGCAGCATCAGCACAAACGCAAGCGCTGCCATGGTCAACAGGCCCGCGCCCAGCGGCAGCAGGGAGCCGTCGAACAGCAGTCCGACCGGGGCGGCAATAGCGGCGGCCAGAACGGTGGAGATCGCCCCGATCACCGAAGCCGCCATACCGGCGATATGGCCCATCGGCTCCATCGCGATGGCATTCAGGTTGCCCAGCGTGGTGCCGGCCAGGAAAAACACGCTGGTCTGCCAGGCGATGAACAGGCCGAACAGCAGCCCGCCCGGCAACGGGGTGGAGCTGAGAAACAGCATGGCGGCAGAGGCAACCATCTGCGCCGCCAGCGACCAGGTCACAATGCGCCGCATCCCGACCCGGACCACGATGGCGGCGTTCAGCAGGCTCGCCGTCCCCGCCATCAGCGCCACAAAGCCAAACCAGAACGGGAAGCTTTCGGCGCGGTCAAAGATCACGTCATAAACCGGCTGCACCATGGTCAGCATGGTGAACAGCATACCCAGGCACAGGGTCTGCACCATGATCGACAGGCGCACGGTGGGATGGCCCAGCATCTCCGTCACCGCCCCCAGCAGCAGCGGCAGGCGGAACGGGCGGCGGTTTTCGCGCGGCAGGGTTTCCGGCAGGCGCAGGCCCATCCACATCACGACGATGACGGCAAAGATGGCGAAGGCCAGGAAGATGCCGCGCCACCCGGAAAACGCGATGATGCCCGCGCCCAGCATCGGCGCGAAGGCGGGCACCAGGGTAAAGATCATCATCGCAATCGACATCAGCCGTGCCATTTCCCGGCCTGCGTACAGGTCGCGCACGATGGCGATGCCGACGATGCGCGGCCCGGCGGCCCCCAGTCCCATCACCACACGCGACGCCAGCAGCAGCTCCAGCGAGTGCGACCGCCAGGCAACGGCGGCGGCAAGGATGTAGAGCACGGCACCGCCGGCAATCACGCGCTTGCGGCCAAAGGCATCGGACAGCGGCCCGGTGAAGAAGGTGCCGATCCCCATGCCCAGCACAAAAGACGTCAGCACCAGCTGCGCTTGGTTCGCGTCGTCTGGGCTCAGCGCCGCGCCGATCTCGGGCAGGGCGGGCAGCATCGCGTCGATGGAAAAGGCGATGGTGGCAAACATCATCGCGATCAGCGCGATGAACTCAGCCTTGGCCATGCCATGGGCGGGGGACTGTGACATCTGAAACCTCTAACAGCTCTTCAGAGGGTTCCGGCGTAATAGGGCCGGTCTGGGAGCCGTCCGGTTCCGCTACCATAAACCAGCCAGCCGTGCCAGCGCCCGGTTGCACAGGATCCTGTGCATAGTTGCGATGCTAAGGACTTTTGCGGCCGCCTATCCTCCGTCTTCTGCCTTCAGCTGCTGCAGGATGTCTTCAATGACCTGCTTCCACAGCTCCGGCGGCTGGGCGCCGGGCACCGCGTGCTGGCTGGCGACAATGAAGGTCGGGACAGAGGTCACGCCCATCTTGCGGGAATGCGCGTCGCGGTCGCGGATCACCTGCACATCGCTGTCGCCCTCCAGCAGGCGGGAGACCACATCCGCGTCCATGCCAGCCTCTTGTGCGATTTCCGCCAGAACGGCGTGGCCGCCAATGTCCCTGGCATCCACGAAATAGGCCTTGAACAAGGCATCCACGACCTGGCTCTGCTTGCCCTCAATCCCGGCCCAATGGATCAGCCGGTGCGCGTCCAGCGTGTTGGGGGTGCGCTTCATGCCCTCGAAATTGATGGTCAGCCCGGCCTTCTCCGCGTGCTCCACCACCGGCGCGTAGGCTTTGATCGCGGCCTCTTTGCCGCCGAACTTGCGCTCCAGGTAGTCGCGCCGGTCCATGCCCTCGCGCGGCATGTCGGGGTTCAGCTGGAACGGGTGCCACTCGATCACGAACGGATGGTCCGGCACCTCGGCCAGCGCCTTGTCCAGATGGGTCTTGCCGATATAGCACCAGGGGCAGATCGGGTCCGACAGGATGTCGAGCTTGACGGCGGGCATTTGGGTCATCCTTTGAACAGGGCGGGCAGGGCGCGGCGCAGCAGTTTGCCGTTGGCGCCGGTGGGCAGCGCGTCCAGGTGGACATAGGCGCGGGGCTGCTTGTAGCGGGCCAGGCGGCGGGATGCAAAGGCCTGCAAGTCTTCCGTCTTCAACTCTTCGGGACCGGTATAGAAGGCGGCGATGACATAGGTGTCTTCCTTCACCTCCACCGCGGCGGCGCCGGCCTGGGTGATGCCCGGATGGGCCGCCAGCGCGGTTTCGACCTCGATGGGGGAAACCCGGTAGCCGCCTGCATTCATCATGTCGTCGCCGCGCCCCAGATAGCGGATCTGCCCGTCTGGCGACATCGCGCCCTGGTCGCCGGTCAGGAACCATTCGCCCTGATAGCGGGCCGCGGTTTCCTCCGGCGCGTTCAGATAGCCGAGCATCAGCCCGGGGTCGGAGCGGTGGATGGCGATGGTGCCTTCCTCGCCCATCGGCACCGGCCCGTCCGCGCCGGTGATTGCCACCTTGCGGCCCGGCTGCGGCCGGCCCAGGGCGCCGTCCTGCGCCGCATGTGAAGGGGACGCGGAAATGAAGGTCGAGCATTCCGACATGCCAAACGCCTCGTAAAGCCCGCGGCCGGTGGCGGCGGCCCAGCTTTCGTAAAGGTGGCGTGAGAGCTTTTCACCTGCGCAAAGCCCGTGCCGCAGGTCCGGCAGGTCCAGCGGGCCGCCCCGCAGCATCTTGCGGTAGACCCCGGGGGCCGCGGCGAAAAGGGTCGCGCGGTGCCGCCGCAGCAGCTCCGGCAGGTCTTCGGGCGGGGTTCCGGGGGCCGGGATCAGCGCCGTTGCGCCGGCGGCCCATGGGTCCATCAGCCCGGTGCCCAGGGTGTAGGTCCAGTTGAAGGCACCGGCGTGCAGCAGCCGGTCCTGTCCGGTTAGCCCGTACCAGCCGTCCACCATCATCTGCCGCGCCCAAATCGCCCTGTGGGCATGCGCCACAGCGCGCGGATTTCCGCTGGTGCCGGAGGTGTAGACCACATAAGCCAGCCTGTCCGGCGCCCCAAAGGCATAATCGCAGGGGGCGAGCCGGTGCATCTCCAGCAATCGCGCGGTGCTGATCTGCACCGGGTGACTCGCGCAGGCCACAGCCGGATCCCGCAGAACCGCCGCGGGCTTCAGATCCGCGATGATCCGGGCGGTTTCTACCTCCGTCAGCTGGGCCGAGGTCGGCACCGGCACCAGCCCGGCGGCAATGGCGCCAAGATAGGCCACCGGAAACTCAACCGTGTTCCCGAGCCGCATCAGGACAATGTCGCCAGGGGTCAGGCCAGCCGCCAGCAGCCCGGTTCCGGTGCCGCGCACCGCCGCTTCCAGCCGGGCAAAGCTCCAGTGATCGCTGCCATCACGGGTCAGAACCGACAGCGCGGTCTTTTCCGCCAGGCGCCCGGCATGGCGCAGCACATGGGCGGCCAGATTGAAAGGAGACGGGCAGGGCGCGAACGGCCCCTGATCAAAAACAGACAGCATGGCAAATGGCTAGCCTGCGCTGTCCTGCGTTGCAAGGCGCGCAGGTGCGGCTTATAGAGTGCGTATGACTGGCCGTGACCCGAAATCCCTGATCACCATCGCCCGTGCCAACGGCGGCGAAGACGACGCAGAGCCGCTGGATCTGGGCGCCCGGGTGCGGGAGCTGCGCAAGGCGCGGGACTGGACGCTGGAACATGCGGCCAATCAGGCCGGGCTGGCGCGGTCCACCCTGTCCAAAATCGAAAACGGCCAGATGTCACCGACTTACGAGGCGCTGAAGAAGCTGGCCGTGGGCCTGCAGATCTCGGTGCCGCAGCTGTTCACCCCGCCGCAGCGCGATCAGGTGAACGGGCGGATGACCGTGACCAAATCCGGGGACGGATCGGCCCATGCCACCGCCACCTACGAGCATGAGCTGCTGGCCGACGGGCTGACCCGCAAGCAGATGCTGCCTTACCGGGCCCGGGTGCGGGCGCGGTCGATGGAGGAATTCGATGGCTGGGTGCGCCATGACGGCGAGGAATTCCTGTATGTGCTGACCGGCGTGGTCAAGCTGTACACGGAATTCTATGAGCCGATTGAGATGCGCCGCGGCGACAGCGCCTATTACGACGCGGCCATGGGCCACAACGTCATCTCCGTCAGCCCCGAAGATGCCATGATCCTCTGGGTAACATCGCTGGCCTGACGGCCGGGCGCTAGTGCTTGCGCCCGTCCAGCTCTCTCAGCAGGCTTTCGATGTAGAGGAAATCATCCACCTCCTCCCTGGCTTCATTCAAGGTGAGGTGATGGGTTCGGGCCAAGTAGGCAACGAATTTGTCCCGGTCATCCAGTATGGATGGCGCATTGCTGGCTTTCAGGTGCGGAAAGCGCTGTTTGATGCGGGGCATCCTGTCAATCCAGCTGGCAGCTGCTGCTTGTACAGGCATCGGGGGGCACTCCCTGACAAACGGTTTATGATTTTTTGGACCCCCATCGTATCACTTTTCCGGCAAGTTTGTAACGGCCCGCCGGGGCCGCCGGATCACCCCTGCCGGGCTCGGCGGGTTTCTGCCGTCGCGGAGGGCGCGGCAAACAGACGGGTCAGCACAATGTGGCCAATGCCGACCGCAACCAGCTGCATCGCGATGAACATCGGAATGTGGCCCGGATAGATGCCTGCGAAGGTGTCGGTGAAGCCGCGGGCGATGGTCACCGCCGGATTGGCAAAGCTGGTGGAGGACGTGAACCAATAGGCGCCGGTGATGTAAAGGCCAACCAGCGGAGGAACGGCGTCGGGACGCGACCGCAGCCCGCCGAAGATCACGAACAGCAGGCCAAAGGTGGCCAGGATCTCGGAAAACCATTGACCGCTTCCGGTGCGGTGCATGGTGGCGGAGCTTTGCAGAATTGCAAGGTCGAACATCGCATGGCAGGCCCAGACGCCAAGGATGCCGCCGGCTGTCTGCGCCAGCATATAGGGGGCCGCCGCGCGCCAGGGATGCTCGCGGCGCAGGGCAAAGGCAAGGGTCACCGCCGGATTGAAATGGGCGCCGGAAACCGGACCCAGGGTGGTGATGATCACATAGAGCATACAGCCGGTGGCCACGGCATTGGCCAGCAGCGCCAGGGCCACGTTACCGTCCGCAAGGGTCTCCGCCATAATGCCGGACCCCACCACACCAACCAGCAGCATCGCGGTGCCCAGGCCCTCGGCCAGAAGTTTCTGCGCGGTCATGCGATCTCTCCAATCCGGTTGAGCTGCTGCGCCAGGTCCGCTGGCGCCATGGTTTCGAACGGCATCTCCAGCAGCGCCTTGGCGCGCTTTTCCAGCGTGGTATAGGCGGCGCGGAAGGCGGCGTCCCAGTCCGGCTGCTGGGCCGCTGCGGGATCTTCGACGCCCCAGTGGGCACGCACCGGCGCGCCAGGCCAGACCGGGCAGGTTTCGCCGGCGGCAGAGGCGCAGACGGTAATCACCACATCCATCTCCGGCGCGCCTTCGGCGGCGAACTCATCCCAGCTTTTGGAGCGGGCGCCGGAGGTGCCGTGGCCCAGTTCATTCAGCAGCACCAGCGATTGCGGATGCACTTTGCCGGTGGGGTCAGAGCCTGCCGAATAGGCGCGCACGCGGCCTGCGCCCAGCGTGTTGAAGATCGACTCCAGCAGGATGGAGCGTGCGGAGTTGCCCGTGCAGAGGACAAGAATGTTCATTGGTGATGACCGTGCTTGAAGGTTAGTCGGAAATCGTCACGCGGCCGGTATCGTCAACCCGGTGCTGAAGCGACAGGCGGTCGAGCGTATCAAATGGCAGCGCCACAAAGGCTTTGATGCGGTTGCGCAGCAGCCCGTAGGCCTGCTGGAAGGCAAGGCGGCGTTCGGCGTCGGTGCCGGTGGCCTTGACCGGGTCGGCCAGGCCCCAGTGGGCACTCATCGGCTGGCCGGGCCAGGCCGGGCATTCCTCGTTGGCGGCATGGTCGCAGACGGTGAAGACGAAATCCATTTGCGGCGCGCCGGGACTGGCAAATTCATCCAGATCCTTGGATCTCAGGCCGGCGGTGTCATACCCCTTGGCCTGCAGCAGCGCGGTCACTTCCGGCCGCGGGCCTGGCGACGGGCGGGTGCCTGCGGAAAAGGCCCGGAACTTGCCTTCGCCGGCCTGGTTCAAGATGGCCTCTGCCAGCAGCGACCTGGCGGAATTGCCGGTACAGATGAACAGCACGTTGAAAGGGCGGCCGGCGGTTGGCACCGGCATCACCTCATTGCTGGCAGGGGCGCAGATACCGGGCCGGTTCTGGCAGCAGCCGGACAGCAGATCGTCGAACATCCCGCGCAGCCCCGGCAGGTCGGCGGTGTACATCAGCGAGGTGCCGGTCCGGTGCTGGCTGATCAGCCCGGCCTGTTTCAGCACCGACAGATAGGCAGATGCGGTATTGGCCTTGAATGCCAGCGCCGCGGCAATCTCTCCCGCGGGCACGGCATCCGGATAGCGGCGCATCAGCAGGCGGAACAGGGCCAGCCGGTTGGGATGCGCAAGGGCGCTCAGCTTATCTGTGATTTCTATTTCCATAATTCGTGAATTACGGAAATAGAACCTGCCTGTCAACGCCGCTGACGGTCCTGAGCCTGCGGCGCCAGATGCTCAGTCGGCTTCGTACCACCAGACATCCGGCATGAACCCGGTGCGGTCGCCATAAACCGGCAGCCTGTCTGGATAGCGCATTTCCTTGATATGGGCGATCCGCCCCACATCGAAGGACCAGAACGGAATGACATAGCGCCCCGCGGTCAGGACCCGGTCCAGCGCCCGCACGGCGGCGGTGAAATCCTCCGGCGCCTTGGCGGTCAGCATCGCGTCGATCATCGCTTCGGCAGCGGGGCTGTCCATCCCCATCAGGTTGCGGCTGCCGGGCTGGGTAATACCGTCGCGGCCCCAGTAATAACGCTGCTCGTTGCCGGGGCTCAGCGACAGCTCCATGCGGTAGCGGGTGAGGTCGAAGTCATAGCCAGTCCCGCGTTCGACATACTGCGCGTTGTCGACGGTTTCGGCGGACAGGGTAATGCCCAGGCGTTCCAGCTCGCGGGCGTAGATCTCTGTCACGGTTTTCATCTCGCCGTCGCCCTGGCGGATCAGCACGGTCAGGTTCAGCGCCTCTCCATCGCCGTTGCGCAGCACGCCATCGGTCACGGTCCAGCCCGCGTCTTCCAGCAATTTCATGGCCTTGCGCAGATTGCCGCGGTTGCGCTTGCTGCCGTCGCCCTGCGGCAGCGTGTAGCCTTCCAGGGTGCCGGGCAGCAGGCTGCCCGCGAACGGCTCCAGCAGCGCCCGGACTTTGCCGCTGGCCGCCCCTGGCTGCATCCCCAGCGCAGAGCCGGAGAAATAGGAGGTGATCCGCGGCTGCACGCCGCCGGTCACGGTGCCGTTGATGTATTCGAAGTTGAACGCCAGCAGCAGTGCCTCGCGCACGCGCCAGTCATCCAGCGGCGCGCGGCGGGTGTTCATCACCATTCCGGTCATGCCGGAGGGGCGCTGATGCGGGATCTCGCTTTTGACCACATCGCCGCGGGTAACCGCCGGGAAGCTGTAGACACTGTCCCATTTGTCGGCATTGAACTCGCGCACCGCGCTCAACTCGCCCGCCTTGAAGGCCTCGAACAGCACGGTTTCATCACCGAAGAAGTCGATGCGCAGCTCGTCGAAATTCTGGGTGCCGCGCTGAAGCGGCAGGTTCTTGCCCCAGTAATCGGGATTGCGGCGCAGGGTGACAAAGCGGCCCGGCTCATAGGCGCTGACCACATAAGCCCCGGTGCCGATGGGCGCGCCCTCGACCGTATCGCTGCCAAAATCCTTGCCCTCCCACTGCGCCTTTTTCAGGATCGGGCGCATGCCGGCGATCAGGGCCAGCTCGCGGTCCTCGGTGTTGAAGGTCAGGCGCAGGCTGCGCGGGCCGGTCTGTTCGATGCGGTCCACCTTGGTCCAGAAACCGCGGTAGCGGGGGTGCCCCTGGGTGCCAAGTGTCTCATAGGACCAGATCACATCCTCGATGGTGACCGGGCTCCCATCGGAGAATCGCGCCTCCTCCCGCAGGGTGAATTCCACCCAGGAGCGGTCCTCAGGGGTCTCGACCGATTCGGCCAGAAGGCCGTAGAGGGTGAAGGGCTCGTCCCAGGAGCGGCCCATCAGGCTCTCGTAACTCCAGAACCTCAGCTGCCACGGAGAGGTGCCTTTCAGGGCGAACGGGTTCAGCGAGTCAAAGCCGCCGGTGTTGCCGAAGACCACCTTGCCGCCCTTGGGGGCATCGGGGTTGGCATAGGGCAAGGACACAAAATCCGGTGGCAGGGCGGGGTCCCCGTACATAGCTATGCCATGCGCCGATTCTGCCTGAGCGGAATTCGCGGCAAAAGCCAAGGTGATTCCGGCCAGTGCCGCGCGAAGATTCAGGAAATTTTCTTTTCGCAGTTTCACAACAATCCCGCTCTGCCCTTATTTTCTTGCTTCCGCACGCTACGTGCGCTTTTTCGTCTTTTCAAACTTTTAGCTTGGACGAAAGCCGGAAATTGCTTATAAAGAGATCACTGCTCGATAGGTTTCTTGCCTGTATGAAACCTGCCTCAATAACTAACGCCCGCCTTGTGCGGGCGTTTTTTTCTGGGCCGTTTCCCGTCCGTGATACCCGTTAATGCCCCCGCGTTCCGCCAGGGCTCTGCGTAGTCTTACGCGTTTCCTTTGCATCTGCAGCATGGCACAGTGGCGGCAGTTTGATTGAGCCAAAGCGGAGAAGCTGATGTCCTTGCAAGGGAAGACTGCCGTCATCACCGGATCGAATTCAGGCATTGGCCTGGGGGTTGCACGCGAACTGGCGCGGGCAGGGGCCAATGTGGTGCTGAACTCCTTTACAGACCGGGAGGAGGATCACGCGCTGGCCGGCGCGGTGGCCCGTGAATTCGGCGTCCAGGCCCGCTACATCCAGGCCGATATGTCCAACGGCGCCGATTGCCGGGCGCTGATCGAAAAGGCCGGCGCCTGCGATATCCTGATCAACAACGCAGGCATCCAGCATGTGTCGCCGATTGACGAGTTCCCGCAGGACAAGTGGGACGCGATCATCGCGATCAACATGACATCCAACTTCCACACCATGGCCGCGGCCTTGCCGAAGATGCGGGCAGCGGGCTGGGGGCGGATCGTCAATATCGCCTCGGCGCACGGGCTGACGGCCTCTCCCTTTAAATCGGCCTATGTGGCGGCCAAGCATGGCGTGGTCGGCATGACCAAGACCGTGGCGCTGGAAACCGCGGAGGAGCCGATCACCTGCAATGCGATCTGCCCGGGCTATGTGCTGACGCCGCTGGTGGAGGCGCAGATCCCCGACACCATGGAGAAGTACAACATGGGCCGGGAAGAGGTGATCAAGAAGGTCATGCTGGAGCGCCAGCCCAGCCGCGAGTTCGCAACTGTGGAGCAGCTGGGCGGCACGGCGGTGTTCCTGTGCTCGGACGCGGCCGCGCAGATCACCGGCACCGCGATCAGCGTCGACGGCGGCTGGACCGCACTGTAACGGCCAAGCTTTAGGGCGGGAGGGGGCCAGCCCCCTCTTGCCCCTTGAAGGGGGCAATTCACCCCCGGGATATTTCCGGCCAGAAGAAAAGGCGGACCGGCTCATGACTGTGAAAATCAATCTGGCCCTGCAAGGCGGCGGTGCGCACGGGGCGTTCACATGGGGGGTGCTGGACCGTCTGCTGGAGGACGAGGGGATCGAGGTGGCCGGGATCACCGGAACCTCTGCCGGTGCGCTCAACGGGGCGGCGTTTAAGTCCGGCATGGTGCAGGGCGGGCGCCAGGGCGCCAAGGCGGCGCTGGATGGCCTGTGGCAGCGCATGGGGGCGGTGGGAGACATGCGGTTTACCCATTGGCTGACCCGGTCCGACGCGATGGCCTGGGCGAGCGCTTGGGAGGCCGTCCTGCCGTTCACTCCGATGGAGGCGGTGAGCCAGGTGGTCTCCCCCTATCACTATGGCCCGTTTTACGAGAACCCGCTGCGGGAGGTGGTGGAAGCATTCCGGTTCGAGGACGTTTGCGCAGGCGCGGGTCCGGAGCTGTTCGTTTGCGCGACCTGCGTGCGCAGCGGCAAGATCCGGATCTTTGAAGGAGACCAGATCAGCACGGACGCGATCCTCGCCTCCGCCTGCTTGCCGGATCTGTTCCAGGCGGTGGAGATCGAAGACCCGGAAACCGGCCGCATGGAGGCCTATTGGGACGGCGGCTATACCGGCAATCCGGCCCTGTTTCCGCTCTTCAGCGGCGACCTGCCGGGGGATGTGGTGATTGTGAACATCAACCCGCTGGAGCGCGAGGAGATCCCGAAGACGCCGCAGCAGATCCGCAACCGGGTGAATGAGATCAGCTTCAACTCCTCGCTGCTGCGGGAGCTGCGGGCGATCAATTTCGTGCAGCGGCTGCTGGCCGACGGCACCATTCAGCGCGGCCGGATGAAACAGGTGCGGGTTCACATGATCGCGGATGACGCCTTGATGACGCAACTGTCGGTCACCACCAAGGTGATTCCGGTGCCGCAGATCCTGGCGCGGCTGAAACAGGCGGGACGGGACGCGGCAGAGGGTTTCCTGACGCGCGACCGGGAAAACCTCGGGGTGCGGTCCTCCGCCGATCTGCCGGCGATGTTCGGTTAGGCGTCTTCTTTTTCGGGCGCCTTGGCCTTCTTGCCGTTTTCCAGCGGTTTCGTTGGGTCCTTGGGGGTGGGGTACACAAGGCCTGCCGAGATCACCAGCTTGGCCGAATCCTCCACCGACATGTCCAGTTCGATCACGTCTTCCTCGGGCACGAACAGCAGGAAGCCCGAGGTCGGGTTCGGAGTGGTCGGAAGGAAAACGCTGACCAGCCCGCCGCTGGTTTCGGCCCGCTTGGCAATCTCGCCCTTGGCGGAGGTGGAGATGAAGCCGATCGCCCAGATGCCCTTGCGCGGGTATTGCACCAGACAGGCCTTCTCGAAACTGCGCTCGGACTGGGCAAAGACGGTCTCGGAGATCTGCTTGATGCCGGAATAGACCGTGCGCACCACCGGCATCCGGTCCACCAGGCTTTCGGCGAAATTGATCAGGGAGCGGCCAATCAGGCCCTTGGCGATCCAGCCCACGATGATGGTGAACAACAGGAAGATGATCAGCCCGACGCCGCGCAGGTTGATGCCGATATACTGTTCGGGGCGGAAGGTGTGCGGCACCAGTGGCAGCACCACGCTGTCGATCCAGCCCATCACCGACCACAGGAGCCAGATCGTCAGCCCCACCGGCGCGATGACGACGATCCCGGTAAAGAAGGAAGCGCGCAGGCTGGCAAACAGCCCGCGGCGGCGGTGAGGTTCATCGTCGAAAGGCGTTGTCATAGGTCTGCTTTTGCTCAAATTCCGAATGGAACCTATGCACTGTTCGGGGGCGGAGCAATGGGGGCCGCCCCCGAATTCATATCATTGCGTCAGTTTGTTGAGTTCCTGTGCGATCTTTGCCGCCAGCCGGGCATTGTTGCGCACCAGGGCGATATTGGCGGTAAGCGAGCGGCCGTCCGTCAGCTCAAAGATGCGGCTCAGCAGGAAGGGGGTCACATCCTTGCCCGCAATGCCCTGGGTGTCTGCTTCGGACTGGGCCTGGGCGATCACAGGCGCCAGGTCCTCGGCGGCGATCTGGGCGTCTGCCGGGATCGGGTTGGCCACCAGCTGGCCGCCCGGCAGGCCCATCGCCTGACGGGTGGCGTGGGCGCGGGCGATCTGCGCCGCGTCATCCATGCGCAGCGGCGCCTTGAGGTCCGATTGCGCCGACCAGAAGGCCGGGAAGCTGTCCTGCCCGTAGGCGATGACCGGCACGCCCTGGGTTTCCAGCACTTCCAGCGTCTTGGGCACGTCGAGGATCGCCTTGGCGCCAGCGGCCACAACCGTCACCGGGGTCTGCGCAAGCTCCAGCAGGTCGGCGGAGATGTCAAAGGTGGTCTCCGCGCCCTTGTGGACGCCGCCGATGCCGCCGGTGGCAAAGACGGAGATGCCTGCCAGCCGCGCCGCGATCATGGTGGCCGCCACCGTGGTCGCACCGGTGCCGCCGGTGGCGATGCAGGCAGGCATATCCGCGCGGGAGATCTTGGCGACGCCCTTGGCCTGACCCAGTGCTTGCAGCTGATCGGGTTCCAGACCCACGTGCAGTACGCCCTCAATCACTGCCATGGTGGCAGGCACGGCACCGGCCTTGCGGATGTCCTGCTCCACCTGTGCGGCAACCTCGACGTTCTGCGGGTAGGGCATGCCATGGGTGATGATGGTGCTTTCCAGCGCAACAATGGCGCGGCCTTCGGCCTTGGCAGCCTGGACCTCGGACGAATACTGAATGTCGATCACAGCGGGGGTTCTCCTGAAACGTAGGTTGCCGCAGCCTTGAGGGCTGAGGCCAAAGCGGATTTGCGGTCTTCGCCCCGTGCCTCGGCAACGATATGGGCGGCCATGAAGGTATCGCCCGCGCCGGTCACCCGGGCGACGGTGACGCGGGGCGGGTGCAGGGTGATGGTGCCCTTGGCGTCCGCCACGGTGGCAGAGGCACCGCCATCGGTGACCAGCACCCGGGCGGCGCCGCGGTCCAGCATTGCCTGGGCAGCGGTTTCGCTGTCGGTGAACTCCGCCTGGCACAGGATGCCGGCCTCTTCCAGGTTCACATAAAGCGTGCCGCGGGTGCGGGTCAGGAACGGGCGCAGCCGTTCCGCCTTGCCCGGCGACGCAGGCGCGACGCGCAGGTCGGCCTTGGCGAAAGCGGGGCTGGCGACGATATCATCCAGCAGCGACAGCGTCAGGTTGCCGTCCAGCGCCACCTGGCCCGCGTAAGGCACGTCCTCAGAGCCCAGAGAGCCGTCCGACAGCGGCCGCAGGATCTTGTCTCCGGCGGCCTCCAGCGAGTGCGCGTCGGCAATCGCGGCGATCAGCCCGTTGGCGCCCTCCACCGCCATGTAGCGGTCGGTGGGCAGATCCTCGGAACGGTAGATGTGATCCGTGATCAGCCCGAAATGGCCGCAGGCGTGGATCAGCTCGTCCCCTTCGGGGTCGCGGCCCACCGCGGTCAGCAGCGCGGGCTGGACGCCGAACCGGGACAGCGTCATGGCGATGTTCATAGCAACCCCGCCGGGCAGGCGGGTAATGCGGCCGGGCATATCCGAGCCGCGCTGCATTTCCGTGGTGCAGCGGCCGATGATGTCCCAAAGGACCGAGCCGATGCACAGAATGGCGGGGGGCTGTGAGGCAGAGGCTTGTGTCATATTGACCTATTGCCGCCTTTGCCGCACCTCTGCAAGCGGCTTCACTCAGCAGGCACCGCAAAGGTCAGGGCCGCCCAATGGCTTTCCCAAACGTAATCTTTGCCCTCCGGCGCCGGGCGCAGGACAACGGCGTCCAGCAGGTATTGATGGCCCGGCATCACGGGGACAGCGGTTTCGCCCTCGGCATCCGTCAGCCGGGTGGTGATGGTGACACTGCCATCGGGGGCCTTGGCAAAAACCTCGACCTGGGCCTTGGACCGCGGCTCTCCCTGGTAGAGCACCCGGACAGGCAGCCCCTGGGACAGGTCATCTGTATAGGGGTTGGCCTGGGCAACGATCTCTGTCTCCAGCCCGGTGGCGGCATCTGATCCGCTGCCGTTCCCGATCGCTACCAAAGACTTGGCGTACCGGGTGTATTGCTCGCCAAAGCCCGCCTCCGGCAGCCCGCGCGCCTGATGCTGCGTGCGGATATCGCCGAATCCCTTGTGGTCGATGAAGGCCTGGAACGCCTCCCACGTGTCATAGGTCAGCGTTTGCGGCCGGGTCTGATGGATCAGCACCGCCAGCCCGTCTTGCGCCATTTCGGCGGCAAAGGCGGGCATGTCGCCCATCCGTCCCTGATACGGCGCGGCTGCTGCGCCCTGCATCACCTCGAACCGGGCGATCCGGTGGTCCAGATAGGGCTGCTCAGCACCTTTGAACGCCTGGCCGTTGCGCAGCCTTGCCACCACGGTATTTCCCGAAACTTCTTGATATTTTTCCGGCTCAATCCAAAACTCGTGGGATAAACCCGGCCCGGCCGCCAAGGTCAGCCCGGAACAGAGAATTGAGCAGAACAGGCGGTATTGCATGAAAGTGTCCTTGGCTGTCAGGCGCGGCTATTTTTGGCCGCGGACCTTATTTGCGCTGTTGTTCTGCTGGGGTGCAATAGCCGCCGCAAGCGCCCGCGCTCATGAGGTCACCCCGGCGATTGCCGATTTCACCGTGGCGGACGGCCGGATCACCCTGGAATTGCGCCTGAATGCCGAGGCCTTTGTGGCGGGCATCAACCTGGACGGGCTGGCGGACACGAACCAGACCGCGCAGGCCGCCGATTATGACGAGCTGCGCGCGCTGGGCCCGGCGGAGCTGGAACCGATGGTGCGCCTCTTTGCCGAGGACTGGCTGGAAGCCTTCTCCGTTCAGGCGCCGGACCCGGTTTCGCTCAGCCTGTCCCGGATCACCATCCCGGAGACCGGCGACGCCAGCCTGCCGCGCGCCTCCGTTCTGGAGTTCAGCGGCGAGGTTCCGCCCGGGGCCCGCAGCCTGCGCATTGCCTGGCCCGCGGGCTCCGGCGGGGTGGTGCTGCGGCAGAACGGGGTTGCGGAGCCCTATACCGGCTACCTGCAGGGGGGAGAGACCTCCCCGCCCATCCCGCTTGGCGGCGGGGCGGCCAAGACGCCGGTCGAGGCCTTCATGGAATATATCCCCGTCGGCTTTGCCCACATCCTGCCAAAGGGGCTGGATCATATCCTGTTTGTGCTGGGGCTGTTCTTTCTCAGCCCCCGGGTGAAGCCACTGCTGCTGCAGGTGAGCGTGTTCACCGTCGCCCATACTATCACCCTGGCGCTGGGCGCGCTGGGCCTGGTGTCTGTCAGCGCCGCCATTGTCGAGCCGCTGATTGCGCTGTCGATTGTCTTTGTCGCGGTCGAGAACATCTTTGCCCGCAAGCTGCACAGCTGGCGCACATTTGTGATCTTCGGCTTTGGCCTGTTGCACGGCTTGGGCTTTGCGTCCGTGCTGGGGGCGTTCGGGCTGCCGCAAAACCAGTTCCTGCCCGCGCTCATCGGCTTTAACGTCGGGGTTGAGCTGGGCCAGCTGGCGGTGATCGCTGCCGCCTATCTGGGCGTGCGCCTGTGGTTCGGGCGGCACCCCAAATACCGCGGCCGGGTGGCAATCCCGGCCTCCGTCACCATCGCCATGATCGGCAGCTACTGGTTTGTGGAACGGGTGTTCCTGTAACCACCCGCCAAAGGACCAGCCCGGATAGCCGAGCCGGCAGCGCGGCTGGTCAGCCCATCGCCCGCATCAGGGTCTTGAGCGCCGCAAGCGGATCTTCCGCGTGCCAGATCTCATCCCCGATGCCGAAGAAGTCGGTATTGGGGGCGATCGAGCGCACCAGATCCTCGGTCAGACCGCCTTCGGCCACCACCGGAACCTCAATCATCTTCGACCACCACTCGAACAGATCGGCCTCCGCCCGCGCGCCGTCGCCCAGGCCGGATGTGCCGACAGGGCCAAAGCTCACGTAATCCGCGCCCGCTTCGCCGGCCACCATGCCGTCATGCTGCGAGGCGCCGCAGAAGCAGCCGACAATCGCATCCGGCCCCAGCGCCTTGCGCGCGGCGCGCACCGATTTCGACGCGTCGGTCAGATGCACGCCGTCCAGGCCCAGCCGTTCAGCCAGGATCTGATGGTCCGAGATCACCAGCGCCACATCGCGTTCCATGGTCACTTCGCGCAGCGCGTCGCCCGCGCGGCTCAGCGTGTCCTGATCGCGGCTGGCCAGATCCAGGCGCACGCAGGCCACGTCCACCTGATCCAGCACCCGCGCCAGCAGACCGGGGAATTTGCCCAGTTCGAAACTCGGCGGGGAGATCAGGTAGATCTGCGGCTGCTCCGGTGCGTCAGCAGGGCTTCCCATCATGGTGCTCCATTATTCAGGCGATTGGACGGTGTTTAGCCGATTTGGTGCCGGACGCAAGGATTTGCGGCGGTGTCGGCCTGCATATTGCGCGCCAAAACCCGCTGGACCTTGCCCCGCCGCCGCGCGGGCAGTACAGCAGTGCCGATTTTGCCGGAGAACACGATGCCCACCGATACGCCTCAGCCCGCCTTTGTCCTTGTCCGCCCGCAGATGGGCGAGAATATCGGTGCCGCCGCGCGGGCGATGTGGAACTTCGGCCTCGACCGGATGCGGATCGTGGCGCCGCGCGACGGCTGGCCGAACCCCAAGGCGGTGGCGATGTCCTCGGGCGCGGGCCGCCTGCTGGACGAGGCGCAGCTCTGTGCCGATGTGCCGGAGGCGCTGGGCGACTGCACCTATGTGTTTGCCACCACCGCCCGCCAGCGCGGGCTGACCAAGCCGGTCTACAGCCCCGAACGCGCCATGCAGATCGCGGCAGAGAAGATCGCCGCAGGCGAGAAGGTCGCGGTGATGTTCGGCCCGGAGCGCGCCGGATTGGAAAACGAGGATATCGCCAAGGCCAACGCCATCATCTCGGTGCCGGTCAATCCGCTGTATGCTTCGCTGAACCTGGGCCAATGCGTTCTGCTGACCGGCTATGAATGGATGCGCCAGTCCGGCGATGTGGTGCATGAAACCACCGATCTGGGCCGCAAGGGCGACTGGGCCACCGGCGTTGAGGTCGAGAAGCTGGTGGAGCACTACGAGGAGCGGCTGGACGCGGCGGGATTCTTCTATCCGCCGGAGAAGGCCGAGGGCATGAAGACCAACCTGCGCAACCTGTGGTCCCGGATGCGGATGACCCGCTCCGACGTGCAGATGCTGCACGGGATCATGCGGCAGATGGTCCGCTGGAAAGAGCGGGGCGGCGAGTAAGCCGCTCTGGACCAATTCCGAAACCGCCCCTAGCTTGGCACCACAGACAAAGAGGCAAGCATGAGCAAGCGCAGCATTTTCGAAGAGGTCGAGGGCGAGAAAAAAGACGCGCCCGCGGTGCAGCCGGGGCTGATCGACCGCGGCCGCGGCGGCGCCCGCAAGGCAATCCGCGCCTGGCTGATGGTTCTGTTTGGCCTGGTGGTTGCGATGATCGTGGTGGGCGGGCTGACGCGGCTCACCGACTCCGGCCTGTCGATCACCGAATGGCGCCCCGTGACCGGGGCGATACCGCCGATGTCCGAAGCCGAATGGCAGTCCGAGTTCGACAAATACAAGCAGATCGACCAGTGGCGCATCGAGAACCAGTGGATGCAGCTGTCTGATTTCAAAGAGATCTACTGGTGGGAATGGGGCCACCGCCAGCTGGGCCGGGTGATCGGCCTGATCTGGGCGCTCGGCTTCCTCGGCTTTCTGGTGGCGCGCAAGATCCCCGCGGGCTGGACCGGCCGGCTGCTGCTGCCCGGCGTCCTCGGAGGTGTGCAGGGCGCCATCGGCTGGTGGATGGTGGTCTCTGGTGTCACCCAGGGCGAGGGGATGACCGCGGTGGCCTCCTACCGGCTGGCGGTGCATCTGGGTCTGGCGTTTGTGATCCTGGGCTTTATTGCCTGGTACGTGCTGATGCTGGGCCGCGAGGAGCGCGAGCTGATGCAGGCGCGCCGCGCCAAGGAGGCCAAGCTGTTCAGCCTGTCCACGGGATTGATGCATTTTGCTTTCCTGCAGATCCTGCTGGGCGCGCTGGTCGCTGGCATTGACGCGGGCCGCTCCTACACCGATTGGCCGCTGATGGGCGGGCAGGTGATCCCGCCGAACCCCTTCATGATCGAGCCGCTGTGGAAGAACTTCTTTGAGAACCCCGGGCTGGTGCAATTCATTCACCGTGTCGCGGGCTATCTGCTGTTTGCCTTTGCCGTGCTGGCCTGGTTGCGCGGGCGCAACTCTGCCCACGCGCGCACCCGCTTTGCCTTCAACGCCGTGTTTGCGGCGCTGTCCGTGCAGGTGCTGCTGGGGATCATCACCGTGGTCTATGCCGCGCCGCTGCACGCTGCCATAACCCATCAGCTGGTGGCGGTTGGCGTCTGGGTGCTGATCCTGCGCGCCCGCTTCCTGTCGGCCTATCCCATTGCAACCTCGATCAAGGATCACTGACGCATGAGCGCATTTGACGAACTGATGGCCTTCCAGCGCGAAACCCAGGCGCTGGGGCAGATTGCGGGCCGTCTGGGCTGGGATCAGGAAACCGTGATGCCGCGCGGGGCCGCGCCGCAGCGGGGCGAGGAAATGGCCGCGATCGAGGCGGTGCTGCACGCCCGCCGCTCCGACCCGCGGGTGGCGGAGTGGCTGGAGCAGGCCGAAGCGCCCGATGAAGCCGGTGCCGCGCAGCTGCGCGAGATCCGCCGCAGCTATGAGCGCACCGTCAAGGTGCCTGCCGCTCTGGCCAAGAAGATCGCCCAGGTCACATCGGAGGCGCAGGGCAAATGGGCCGCCGCACGGGCAGATGAGGATGTCGCAGCCTTCCTGCCTGTGCTGGAGGAAGTGGTGTCTCTGAAGCGCGAGGAAGGCCAGGCGCTGGCTGCGGGCGGCGATGTCTATGACGCCATGGTCGAGGACTATGAGCACGGAATGACCGGGGCAGGGATTGCGGAGATCTTTGACGCCATGCGCCCCGGGCTGGTGGAGCTGCGCGCCAAGGTGCTGGAGAAACCCGCGCCGAAGGGGCTGGAGGGCACCTTTGACGACGCCGCGCAGATGAAGCTGACCCGCAAGATTGCCAAGGTGTTCGGCTATGACATGGCGCATGGCCGGGTCGACAAGGCGGTGCATCCGTTCAGCTCCGGCTCCGGGCTGGACGTGCGGATCACCACGCGGACCAGCGCAACCGATCCCTTCAACTGCTTCTATTCCACCATTCATGAGGTCGGCCACGGCGCCTATGAGCAGAACATCAGCCGCAATTACCTGCTGACACCGCTGGGCAGCGGCGTGTCGATGGGGGTGCATGAAAGCCAAAGCCGGATCTATGAAAACCAGATCGGCCGCAGCCGCGCCTTTACCGGCTGGCTGTTTGAGGAGATGAAAGCCGCCTTTGGCGATTTCGGCATTGCTGATGCGGATGCCTTTTATGCCGCCGTCAACGCGGTGCATAAGGGCTATATCCGGACGGAAGCGGATGAGCTGCAATATAACCTCCATATCATGCTGAGGTTCGGCCTGGAGCGCGCGCTGATGAGCGGCGATCTGGCGGTGAAGGATCTGGAAGCGGCCTGGAACGACCGGTTTGAGGCGGATTTCGGGTATGCGGTGGACAAGCCCTCCAACGGCTGCCTGCAGGATGTGCATTGGTCGGTCGGGCTGTTCGGCTATTTCCCGACCTACAGCCTGGGCAATGTCTATGCCGGCTGCCTGTACCAGGCGCTGCGCCGGGACGTGCCGGGGCTGGATGCCCAGCTGGCCCAGGGCGACACCACAGGCGCCACCGGCTGGCTGAAGCAGAACCTGCAGCAGCACGGGGGCTTGCGCAGCCCGCGCGGCACCATCGTCCATGCCGCGGGAATGGAACCCGGGCATGAGCCGCTGCTGGCTTATCTGGAAGAGAAGTTCAGCCTGCTTTACGGCCTGTGAGTCCGGCCAGGCCGCCGGGTAACGCCTTCCCCGGGCAGCAGAAATCAGCTGCCCCGGAATTGCCTCATTTCAGGTGTACTCTCTAAGACTCCTGGGGACGGGACCACGAGGGTAGAGCCATGCATACAGCCGTAGCCTATTTGATCTTTGCCAGCTTCGTGCTGGCGCCATCCCTGATCTGAGCCACCAGTCTCAGATCAGCGCCATGCGCTCCGCCCGCTCGGGATCCGGGAAGGGACGGTAAAGGCCGATCTCCGCGGTGGCGATCAGGGCGGTCACGTGTGAGTACAGCTTTTCCACTTCCTCGTCGTGTTCGCCCAGAACCCGGAAGGCCTGATCCAACTGAGTCATATCCTTGAATTCAATTTCCAGCAGGAAGTCGCGGCAGTTGTCGCTTGCCAAATTCAGCTTGCGCCGCAGCAGACGCCAGCCGAGCACCACACCGCGTGCCTGCAGATAGTTCATCCATTGCTCAACCGCGCTGGCAAAGCTCAGCGCCTTGGCCTCGTGGTGCAGGTCGATGGAGCAGTGATACAAGTTCATGGGGCATCCCCTTGCTGAGAAAACGAACCTTGACCGCAAGAATGCCTGAAACCCGTTAGGGGGCCGTTAACAAAGCGAACGCCGCCCTGGCAACAGGACGGCGTTCAAATCTTTCAGCTGCGCGGGGCTTATTCCTCGCCGCTGTCCTCCTCTTCGCCGTTTTCGGCGATCCAGGCGACAGAGACCACTTCCTCGCCCTTGCCGGTGTTGAACACCCGCACGCCGCCGGCAGAGCGCGAGCGGAACGAGATGCCATCGACCGGCACCCGGATCGACTGGCCCTTGGAGGTGGCCAGCATGATCTGGTCGTCCAGCTCCACCGGGAAGGAGGCGACGATCTCGCCGCCGCGCATCGCCTTGTCCATCGCGGTCACGCCCATGCCGCCGCGCCCGCGCACCGGGTAGTCGTGCGAGGACGACAGCTTGCCCGAACCGCCCGCGGTGATTGTCAGGATCAGGTTCTCGGCTGCCGACATCTCTGCATAGAGCTCGGTGGAGAAGTTCGGATCCTCGGGCGCATCCTCGTCAGTGGTTTCCGCATCGTCGGTCAGGCCCGCCATCGCCCGGCGCATCTTAAGGTAGGCGGTGCGCTGCTCCGGCGTGTATTTGGAGTGGCGGATCACCGACATCGACACAACGCTGTCCTCGCCGGTCAGCCTGATGCCGCGGACACCGGTGGATTCGCGCGAGTTGAACACGCGCACGTCGGTGGAGCGGAAGCGGATGGCGCGGCCGGAGTTGGTGAACAGCATCACGTCGTCGTCTTCCGAGCAGATGCGCACGTTCACCAGTTTTACGGAGCCGTCTTCCGGCAGTTTCATCGCGATCTTGCCGTTGCGGCGGACGTTGGTGAAGTCCGACAGACGGTTGCGGCGCACGTCGCCGCCGCTGGTGGCGAAGACCACCTGCAGGTTTTCCCATTCCTCGTCCGGCACATCGACCGGCATGATGGCGGCGATGGAGACGCCGGTCGGGATTGGCAGGATGTTGACGATGGCCTTGCCCTTGCCGGTGCGGCCGGACTGCGGCAGGCGCCAGGTCTTCAGCTTGTAGACCATGCCGTCGGTGGTGAAGAACAGAAGCTGGGTGTGGGTGTTGGCCACAAACAGCGTGGTCACCACGTCCTCTTCCTTGGTCTGCATGCCGCTGAGGCCCTTGCCGCCGCGCTTCTGGGCGCGGAAATCGGCCAGCGGCGTGCGCTTGATCCAGCCGCCGGAGGTCACGGTCACCACCATGTCCTCGCGCTCGATCAGGTCCTCGTCCTCCATGTCGCCGGACCAGTCGACGATCTCGGTGCGGCGCGGCACGGCGAAGTTGTCGCGCACTTCGCGCAGCTCGTCACTGATGATGCCCATGATGCGCTCGCGCGAGGACAGGATTTCCAGATAGTCCTTGATCTTGCCGGCCAGTTCTTCCAGCTCGTCCGTGACTTCTTTCACGCCGATCTGGGTCAGGCGCTGCAGGCGCAGTTCCAGAATTGCGCGGGCCTGGGCTTCGGACAGGTTATAGGTGCCATCGTCGTTTGCCGTATGGGTCGGATCGTCGATCAGCGCGATGTATTCGAAGATCGGCTGTGCCGGCCAGCGGCGGGTCATCAGCTTTTCACGCGCTTCAGCGGCGTCCGCGGACTGGCGGATGGTGGTGACGATCTCGTCGATATTGGTCACCGCCACGGCCAGGCCGCACAGGATATGGCTGCGCTCGCGGGCCTTGCGCAGCAGATGCGCCGTGCGCCGGGCCACCACGTCTTCTCGGAAATCGATGAAGGAGGTCAGGAACCGGCGCAGCGTCAGCTGTTCCGGCCGGCCGCCGTTCAGCGCCAGCATGTTGCAGCCGAAATAGGTCTGCATCGGGGTGAAACGGTAGAGCTGGTTCAGCACCACCTCGGGGGTTGCGTCGCGTTTCAGCTCGACCACCACCCGCACGCCGTTGCGGTCGGATTCATCCTGCACGTGGGCGACGCCCTCGATCTTCTTCTCGCGGACCTGCTCGGCGATCTTCTCGATCATCGCGGCCTTGTTCACCTGATAGGGAATCTCGTCCACGACAATGGCATAGCGGTCCTTGCGGATCTCCTCCACGCGGGTCTTGGCGCGGATGATGACGCTGCCGCGGCCTTCAAGATAGGCCTTGCGCGCGCCGGCACGGCCCAGCATCAGCGCGCCGGTCGGGAAGTCGGGGCCGGGGATGTATTCGATCAGCTGCTCGCTGGTCAGGTCCGGATCCTCGATCAGCGCCAGCGTGGCGTCGACCACTTCGCCCAGGTTGTGCGGCGGGATGTTGGTGGCCATACCAACGGCGATGCCGCCAGCGCCGTTGACCAGCATGTTCGGGAAGCGGGCCGGGAGCACGGTCGGCTCGCGGTCCTTGCCGTCGTAGTTGTCCTGGAAATTGACGGTTTCTTTCTCGATATCCGCCAGCAGCGCCGCGGCGGGCTTGTCCATGCGCACCTCGGTGTAGCGCATGGCCGCCGGGTTGTCGCCGTCCATCGAGCCGAAGTTGCCCTGGCCGTCCAGAAGCGGCAGCGACATCGAGAAGTCCTGCGCCATCCGCACCAGCGCGTCATAGATCGCGCTGTCGCCGTGCGGGTGGTATTTACCCATCACGTCGCCGACCGGGCGCGCCGACTTGCGGTAGGCCTTGTCATGGGTGTTGCCGGATTCGTGCATCGCATAGAGAATGCGGCGGTGCACCGGTTTCAGGCCGTCCCGCAGGTCCGGGATGGCGCGGCTGACGATGACCGACATCGCATAGTCGAGATACGAGTTGCGCATCTCGGCTTCGATGGAAACGGTCGGCCCATCATATGCCGGGCGTCCCGGCAGATTTTCTTCCATATTTTCAGGAGTTTCCGGCGTATCGCTCACGTTGGCTGCCCGCTCTTTCTTCTGGGTCTATATCTTGTGTTCGCACCCTATCAGATACCGTATATGCGGCGCAAGCAGGCAGCCGGGAACAGCGGCAACAGGCCGTTCACACATCGGTAACGCACTGTTTTTGAGGAAATTAACCAATACCAGCCTAGCATTATCAGAAGGGGGCCAAGATTGGAGGCTGAAAATGGAGACCAGCGAAACCGAGCTGATGCTGAAAGGATACGGGCTGACCACGGCGGAATTCACCTACCGGATGCCCGATTTCACCCGTGTCCTGAATACATTTGTCTGGCAGGAGTACGATCTGGCGCCGGATCATCCGCGGCTGTTCGAGTTCATCGAGTTCTGGCAGCGCGAGATTGAGGGTCCGCTGCATTCGGTGCGGTTCAACCACCGCAAGATGATCGGCCCCGGTGAATGGCGCAACGTGGTCGGGGAATTCCAGATCCACTAGGCCATCCTGTCCCGACGGCAACAGGCAGGCCCGGGAACCGCCGGGCTGTTCCTTGGCTATTGCGGGAGCCAAAGCGCGGCCTTACTCCTATGCGTGTTAAAAAGTCTGGTGCGGCACCGCAGCGCCGGACAGCGCCAAACGGTGGCGGGCAGTCGATAAACAGGCAATACGGCAGGATTTAATGCGCACATATATCTTGGGAAACCAGTTCGAGAACGCACTGGAGGCCACTCTTACCATCCGCGAGAGCCTGTATGGCCGGGACGGCGACGATACCTTTTCAATCTATCATCACGACGAAGGCGCCGGTGTGTATGCCGATCTGTCGGACCGGTTTTTCGGCGGTGCCGGCAATGACACGATCAGTTCGCTCAATTTCGATCTGACGGCGGGCAGCACGCTGCGCGACTACAGCCAGCTCAGCTTTCACGGCGGGGCCGGGTATGACACTGTGTCCTCGCAGATCGACGTGCAGATTACCGGCGGCTTCACCCTGGATCTTTCGCAGATCGAAACGAGCGTTCGGTCGGTCGAACATTGGGATTACGGCATAGATCTGGGCACCAGCACAGGCGACGGCGAATTTGTCATCCGGGCCGGGCGGCAGGACGACACGCTGGATATCCGGCAGTGGGAAGCGGCAGGGGATGCGAGTATCAAGGTTAAGACCCTGGCCGGGAACGATCATGTCAAATATTCCACCGTCGAGGATGTCAGCGATCTGCGTGTGAACACCGGCGGGGGCAATGACTATTTTGAATTCAACGGGTTCTGGAACATCACCGCTGACCTTCGCGTCTCCACTGGCAGGGGCAAGGATACGGTGGTCATCAACGGAACCACCATCGCTTATCCCGACGGTTTGACGGCGGATATCCGCACCGGTGCCGGCGCCGACACGATCGTTCTGGAAGGGATGCACTCAGAGAGCCTGAATTCGGGCGCGGGCAATGACGATATCTATATCCTGACCGGCAGCTTCAGGAATGCCGCCGACACAATCACGACCGGGGCGGGCAAGGACGAGCTGTTCATCGAATTGGACGCCTACTCCACCGTTGCGGTGCTGGATGACTTCTCGGCCGAGAACGACGTGTTTGTGTTTGACGCTGGCGAGGCCAGAGGAACCATCTCCCGCAACACCGATGTAACCTTCGACAGGACGGAGTGGCAGAACGCCAGCGAAGACCGCCTGTATATGAGCAACGCCGAGAACAAGCTGTATTATGGCGATAACGTGCTGGTGGACTTCACCACCGACGTGACATTGAGCGCTGCCAATTTCACCACCGGCGACTGGGAGTACTGAAAACCCCTCAGGCGGAGCAGCTGGCCCCCCCAAGGACGCAGAATTTGGCGCAATGGGGGTGGTTCAGCTGCACCGGGGTTTCGGCTTCGGCCAGGGTGGTGCCCAATTCGAACTCCGGCGCGTAGGGCAACAGGGTGCAGGCCAGAACGGCGGGTGTCTCTGCGCCCTTGCGCTTGACCACCATCCGCGAGGACGCGCACATTACACTGTCCGGCGATTTGTTGAGGATGCCCCAGCAGGCGCTTGTGATTTCAGGGACTTCCACACGCTCGTCCATTTCCGGAAACAGCACTGTCTGGCCCGGGTCCTGGGCGTCGATGGCGAACCCGTGCTGTTCAAACAGCGCGGCATAGCCGGCACGGGCCTCCGCCTCGCTCTCGCCCCAGACGGTGCGGCCGGCAACTGCCATCCGGAAGCCGTTTTCGCGCAGCCACTTCATGCCTTCGAGTGTCTTGGCAAAGCTGCCTGTGCCGCGTTCCTTGTCATGCAGGTCGGCACTGTGGTGGTCGACGGAGATCCGCAGGGTCAGCTTGTCCCCGAACGCCTCCCGCAGGTCCAGCAGCCCGGCTCTCACCGTTTTGCGCATCATCGGGCGCATGGCGTTGGTCAGGATCAGCACCTCGAAGCCGCGCTCCAGCGCGGAGCGGGCCATCGCGGTCATCTCCGGGTTCATGAAAGGCTCGCCGCCGGTGAACCCGATTTCGCGGACCGGCCATGCGCGCGCGGCGATCTGATCCAGATAGCTCCGCACCTCGGCCTCGGTCAGGTAGACCAGTGCATCGTTGGTGGGGGAACTCAGGATATAGCAGTTGCTGCATTCGATATTGCACAGCGTGCCGGTGTTGAACCACAGGGTTTCCGGGCGGCTGAGCGGCACAGAGGCGCGGTCCTGACCATCTGCCGTCACGTAAGCGTCTTGAAACTTGCCTAGGTTCGCGACGGGTTTTTGCAGGTCTTTCATGCAGATGTCCTCTGGGGCAGTTCCTTTCGCCGGAAGCTACCTTATACTGGGCAGGAAATGAAAGCAGCCGGGCAGGCACATGACAGGGATGTGAGCGGCGGTGTGCCGCGCTTGCCCCGGCTTAGACAGGAAGAACAATAATGGTTTCGCGTGTCATACCGGTCGATCCGTTTGACCTGGTGATTTTCGGCGGCACCGGCGATCTGGCGCAGCGCAAGATTCTGCCTGCCCTGTTCCGCCGCCATTGCGCCGGCCAGCTGCCGGGCGGCGAGCGGATTATCGGCGCCGCGCGGACCGCTATGAGCAGCGCGGACTACCGCACCGTCGTGGCAGAAGCGATCCGCGCGCATGCAGGCCCAAAAGCCTGCGGCGGCGGTGCGCTGGAGGCGTTCCTGGAGCGGATCAGCTATGTCGCGCTGGATGCCTTGGGCGAGGCGGGCTGGCAGCAGCTTTGCAGTGCGCTGGAGGGCACGGAGGAGCAGCGGATCCGGGTGTTCTATTTCTCCGTGGGGCCGGGCCTGTTCGGTCCGCTGGCGGAACGGCTGCACCGCTACGGGCTCGCCACCCCGCAGACGCGGATCGTGGTGGAGAAACCCTTTGGCCACGATTTGGCCTCCGCGCGCGAGCTGAACCGGACGCTGGCCAGCCATTTCGACGAAGGCCAGATCTACCGGATCGACCATTACCTGGGCAAGGAGACGGTGCAGAACCTGATGGCGGTCCGGTTCGGCAACATGCTGTTTGAGCCGTTGTGGAACAGCCAGTACGTGGATCACATCCAGATCACCGTGGCCGAAACCGTCGGTGTGGAGGGGCGCGAGGAGTATTACGAGCGCGCCGGCGCCATGCGCGACATGATGCAGAACCACCTGATGCAGCTTCTGTGCCTGATCGCGATGGAGCCGCCTGCGAAATTCGACCCGGACGCGGTGCGCGACGAAAAGCTCAAGGTGATCCGCGCCCTGGACCCGGTGGAGCCGCATCACATCGTGCGCGGCCAGTATCAGGCGTCGCTGGACCCGGAGGCACCGCATCCGTCCTACCGCGGGCTGGTCGGCAACCCGCGCAGCACCACTGAAAGCTATGTGGCGCTGAAGGCGCATATCAGCAATTGGCGGTGGGCCGGCACGCCGTTTTATCTGCGCACCGGCAAGCGGCTGGTGAACCGGTCCTCCGTCATCAACGTGATGTTCAAGGATGCGCCCCATTCGATTTTCGGGGCGGAGGCCGGGCGCCATGCCAACCATCTGAAGATCCGTTTGCAGCCGAACGAGGGCATCACGCTCAGCGTGACCATCAAAGAGCCGGGGCAGGGCGGGATGCGGCTGGTCGACGTGCCCCTGGACATGAGCTTTGCCGAGGCGCTGGGGCCGGAGGGCGGCGATCCGCCAGATGCCTACGAACGGCTGATTATGGATGTTGTGCGCGGCAACCAGACGTTGTTTATGAGAGGGGACGAGGTGGAGGCCGCCTGGGCCTGGACCGATCCGATAATTGAGGGCTGGAAATCCAGGGGCGATGTGCCTAAACCCTACGTTAGCGGTACCACCGGTCCGGAGGATGCCGATTTGCTTATGCGCCGCGACGGGCGTGAATGGAGGGGGATCAACCCATGAAATTCAACGAATACCCTGACCAGGACATGCTGGCGATTGAAGTCGCGAATGAAATTGCCGGAGATCTGAAAACACATCTTCTGCACCATGACACAGTCTCTTTCGCGGTTGCCGGCGGCACCACGCCCGGGCTCATCTTTGACGATCTTTGCGCCGCGGACATTGAGTGGGACCGGGTACATGTGATGGCAACGGACGAACGCTGGGTGCCGCAGGAGCATGCCCGCTCCAACGCGGCGATGATCCGGGCGCGGCTGCTGCAGAACCGGGCCGCTGCGGCGCAGTTCCTGCCGTTCCACGTGCCTGAACGGGAGCCGGAGGAGGTGCTGGCGGAGCTTGAAAGCCGGGTGGTGCCGGAACTGCCGCTGTCGGTGCTGCTGCTGGGGATGGGCGAGGACATGCACACCGCCTCGCTGTTTCCGGGGGCAGAGGGGCTGCTGGAGGCGCTGGAGCCGGATGCGCCTGCGCTTACAGTGATGCGCCCAAGCAGCCAGCCCGAAGCGCGGGTCAGCCTGACGGCGCGGGTGCTGGATGGCGCCATTGCCAAGCATCTGGTGATTTTCGGCGACGCTAAACGGCGGGCGCTTGAACAGGCGATGACGCTGCCGCCGGAAACGGCACCGGTCCAGGCTGTATTGTCCGAGGCGTCCGTGCATTGGGCACCTTGAATTCAGGAAAGTTAACTATGTTCGATGCCTTGAAGACGCTGCATGCCGAAAAATGCGGCGAAAATATTCCTGACCTGTTCGAGAAGAACCCGCAGCGCGCCAGCGCGTTCAGCGTGCGGTTCGAGACGCTGTTGTTCGACTATTCCAAGACCCGGATCACTGAAAAGGTGCGCGAGGGTCTGATTGAACTGTGCGAGGTGCAGGACGTCGCCGGGCGGCGTGCGGCGATGTTCGGCGGCGGCCTGATCAACGAGACCGAACAGCGCGCGGTGCTGCATACCGCCCTGCGCGACCCGGACGGGCCGGACCTGCTGGTTGATGGAGAGGACGTGCGCGCGCCCTTGCGGCACACGCTGGAGCGGATGGAGGATCTGGCGCGCCGGGTGCGCTCCGGCGCGCTGGCCGGGCCTGGCGGTGCCTTCACCGATGTGGTCAACATCGGCATTGGCGGCTCCGATCTGGGGCCGGTGATGGCAACGCTGGCGCTGGCGCCGTATCACGATGGCCCGCGCTGCCATTTCGTGTCCAACGTCGATGGCGCCCACATTCACGACATTCTGCAACGGCTTGATCCCAAAACAACTTTGGTGATTGTCGCCTCCAAGACATTTACCACTGTCGAAACCATGACCAACGCCGCCACGGCGCGGCGCTGGGTGGAGGCAGGCGGCGGCGCGGCGGCGCGCCAGTTTCTGGCGCTGTCGACGTCGGAGGAGGAAACCGCGGCCTTCGGCATCCCGCCGGAGCATGTGTTCGGCTTTGAAGATTGGGTCGGCGGGCGCTACTCGGTCTGGGGCCCGATCGGGCTGAGCCTGATGCTGGCGGTCGGGCCGAAGCATTTCCGGGATTTCCTGGTAGGCGGCAAGTCGATGGACGACCACTTCCGCACGGCCCCCTGGGAGCAGAACATGCCGGCGATGCTGGCGCTGACCGGGATCTGGCACCATCAGGTCTGCGGCTGCCCGACCCGCGCGGTGCTGCCCTATGACCAGCGGCTGCGGCGCCTGCCGGCCTATCTGCAGCAGCTGGAAATGGAATCGAACGGCAAGTCGGTTGCCATGGACGGCACGCCCTTGCCCTACAATTCCGGCCCGGTTGTCTGGGGCGAACCCGGCACCAACGGCCAGCACGCGTTTTACCAGCTGCTGCATCAAGGCACCACGGTTGTGCCAGCCGAGTTTCTGGTTGCCGCCAAGGGGCATGAGCCGGAGCTGGACCAGCACCACCAGCTGCTGGTGGTGAATTGCCTGGCGCAATCCGAGGCGCTGATGCGCGGCCGCAGCCTGGAAGAGGCCTGCGCGCTGATGAAGGCCGCCGGCTATGAAGGCGCAGAGCTGGACCGGCAGGCGCGGCACCGGGTGTTCCCGGGCAACCGGCCCTCCACCACGCTGATCTACCCGCAGCTGACGCCCTATGTGCTGGGCCAGATCATCGCGCTTTATGAGCACCGGGTGTTCGTCGAGGGTGTGATTCTGAGCATCAACTCCTTTGACCAGTGGGGCGTGGAGCTGGGCAAGGAACTGGCCAATTCCCTGCTGCCGCTGCTGCGCGGCGAGGGGTCTGCGGACGGCAAGGACGGATCAACCCGGGCGCTTCTAAAGTTTGTTCAGGACGCGCAGTAGGGCGCTGGACGGACCCCCGCCCGGAAGCCGGGCCAACGATCTGCCTGAGCGTCCTCAGGCAGATCCGGACCGTGCGCTTCCTTAGGGCATGGTCACGCTGCTGGTGATGGTGTTCACGAATTTTCCGGTCTCGGGATCGGTCAGCGACGAATACGTGCCGCCGCCTTTCGCATCGGCCCATGGACCGGTGCCGCCGCTCAGGGTCCAGCTTCCGGTCAGCGCGCCGGACTCATCCATGCCTTCCGCGTCCCAGTGCAGCACGACCTTTTCGCCGGCGCTGTCGGTAAAGGCGCAGATGCCGCCGCCCTCAACCTGGCCTGAGGCGATCTCAACCGCACCGTAACAGGGGCCTGCCGCGCCGTTCATCGGATGCTCGGCCTCTTCCATTTTCACGTTTTCATAGGAGCTGCTGATCTGCATCACCATATGGCCTTCGGCAATCTCACTGACGGAACTGGTCGATATGCCGGTTCCTTCACCCGGCTGATCCCAGGTTGTGCCGGCCAATGCGGCTCCGGCGCTGAATGCGCAAAACAGTGATGCGGTCAAATAATGTCGTGTCATACTGATACCCTCCCAACCAAGCCGCCTGCACATTGCAGGCAGGCGGTCCCAGTCTAGCACATTTCGCCCTGCGCCGCGCGGCAGCCATCCTGCAGGCGGTCCGCACCGGCACGCGGCCCGGTCGGGCGGAGGTAACGTTTTGAAATGTATTGGGAAGTTGGAGCGGGTAGCGGGAATCGAACCCGCGCGTTCAGCTTGGGAAGCTGACAGGCTACCATTACATCATACCCGCCTGTGGACAGCAGGATTATGCTGCAGCGCCGAGGAGGTCAAGAGCGCTGCAGCGGAATTTTCGCGTCTTTGCGGATCAGCCGCGGCGGCGGCGGCGGCGCCCTCCGGCCCCTTCGCCGTCACCGCCCCCGGTGTTGAAATTCACCTGCGGCAGCGTAACCACGGTTTCCAAAATCGGGAAGGGTTCGGCCGAGTTCGGGATCGCCGAGGCGTTCACGAAATGCTCCTGGAAGCGGGGTTCGACGGCGGTTTCGATCTTTTCGATCCGGCGCACGGTTTCCTCGATCTCGCCGCGTGCTTCGGTGTTCAGGAGCGCAATGCGGGCGCCGGTGCCTGCGGCGTTACCGGCAGAGGTCACCTTGTCCAGCTGGCAATCGGGGATCATGCCCAGCACCATCGCGTGTTTGGCAGAGATATGCGCGCCAAAGGCGCCGGCCAGCACCACGCGGTCCACCTTGTCGACGCCAAACTTGTCCATCAGGAGGCGCGCGCCGGAATAAAGCGCCGCCTTCGCCATCTGAATGGCGCGGATGTCCGGGTTGGTGACGGTGATGGTCGGGCCGCCGTCGGCGGAGCCGTCCCACAGCATATAGGCGTTGGTGCGCCCGTCCTGGATGCAGCGGGCGGAGCCGGTCTGCACAGCGGAGCCGATGAGGCCGGAGGCATCCAGCAAGCCTGCCATGCGCATTTCGGCAATCGCCTCGATGATGCCGGAGCCGCAGATGCCGGTGATGCCGGTGGTGGCAATGGACTCGGAGAATCCGTCCTCGTCCGACCAGACGTCGGAGCCGATCACCCGGAAGCGCGGTTCCTTGGTCTCCGGGTTGATCGCGACCCGTTCAATGGCGCCGGGAGCGGCGCGCTGGCCGCTGGAAATCTGCGCGCCCTCGAATGCGGGGCCGGTGGGGGAGGAGCAGGCCAGAACCTTTTCCTTGTTGCCGAGCAGGATCTCGGCGTTGGTGCCCACATCGACCACCAGCACCAGATCCTCGGATTTGTCAGGGGCTTCCGACAGCGCCACCGCGGCGGCATCGGCGCCGACGTGGCCGGCAATGCAAGGCAGCAGGTAGACACGGGCGGCAGGGTGGATGTTCAGCTCCAGCTCGGTTGCGCGCAGTGCCAGCGAATTGGAGGTCGCCAGGGCAAAGGGCGCCTGGCCCAGCTCGAACGGGTCGATGCCAAGGAACAGGTGGTGCATCACCGGGTTGCAGACAAAGACCGCGTCCACGATCAGCGCCTTGTCAATGCCCGCTTCAGTCGCGATCTGGGTGAACAGCGCACTCATGCCCTCGCGCACCGCACGGGTCATCTCCTTGTCGCCGCCCTTGTTCATCATCGAATAGGACACCCGGCTCATCAGGTCTTCGCCAAAGCGGATCTGCGGGTTCATGATGCCGGAGGAGGCCACGACCTCGCCGGTTTGCAGATCGCAGAGATGGGCGGCGATGGTGGTGGAGCCGAGGTCGACGGCCAGGCCGTAGATCGAGCCCTCGTAGAAGCCGGGCCAGATGTGCATGATCTTGGGCGGGTGGTTTGCGTCGCCCAGATGCACCGCCACGGTCACTTTCCAGCCGCCCTTGCGCAGGGCTGGCTGCAAAACGCTCAGGATATGCAGGTCCGTCTTGACGCCTTTCAAGTTCCACTGGCTGTTCAGCGCCTCGATCAGCCGCTCCATATCGCCGGTGGGCTTGTGCATGTCGGGTTCTTCCACCTCGACATAATAGAGCCGGGTGGAGGGGTTCATGGTGATCTCGCGGGCCTCGGCGCGTTTGCGCACCACCTGGCGGTGGACCTGGCTTTCCGGCGGCACGTCGATCACCACGTCGCCCTGCACGGTGGCCTGGCAGCCCAGGCGGCGGCCGTCGATCAGGCCGCGCTTGTCCTTGTAGCGCTGCTCAACCTTGTTCCATTCGCTCAGCGCGCCCTCCTGCACGGTGACGCCGTGTTTGGGGAACTCGCCATAGGAGGGGGTGATCTGGCACTTGGAACAGATGCCGCGGCCGCCGCAGACCGAGTCGAGGTCGACCCCCAGTTGCCGGGCGGCGGTGAGGATTGGCGTGCCAACGGGGAAACGCCCGCGCTTGCCGGAGGGGGTAAACACAACGAGGGGTTCGTCAGTCATGCCTGTGGCCTTCTCATTCCGCAATTTAGGCGGAGCATATGGGCTTTTGCGGCAAGCGAAAGGCAAGGGGCGGCATTTTCCCGCCTGCCGGCGGCATTTTTGTGAATTGATGACTTTGGGATGCGGATTTGCGGCGTCGTGCCGTCAGGCGGGCTGCTGCCGTTCAACCTCTTCCAGCCACGCCAGAATCTGCGCCCGGCTGCCGTCCAGCCGCGGCGCAGGGGGCCGGGTTGCAGGATCGGGCAGGCCGCTCATCTTGATCGGATTGCCAGCTGACAAATATTCGGGGCGGCCATTCTCGTCCAGCACATCCACGACCATGTTGCGGGCCAGGATCTGCGGATCCTTAAGCACCTGATCGACAGTCTGGATCGGCCCGGTGGGAATGCCAGCCCCGGTCAGCAGCGCGATCCAATGCGCTTTAGTTTCCTCCAGGGTCACCGCCTCGATCAGCCGTTTCAGCAGGCGGGCGTTGTCGCAGCGGGCGGGATTGGAGGCAAAGCGCGCGTCCCCGGCCAGCGGCAGCTGCAGCACATCGCACAGGCGGGCAAACAGCGCGTCATTGCCGGCCGCAATCACAAACAGCCCGTCGGAGGCGTGAAAGGTCTCAAACGGGGTGATCGACGGGTGGCGCGCGCCAGAGGGCTGCGGCGCTTCGCCGGTCACCGAGGTGATGGCAATGGCATGCTCCAGCAGCGCCAGCTGGCTGTCGAGCATGGCCACGTCGACGAATTTGCCTTCGCCGGTTTTCTGGACGTCCAGAAGCGCCGCAAGGATGCCGTGGCCCAGAAACATGCCGGCCACGATGTCGCCGATCGAGGCGCCGACCCGCACCGGCTCGCGGTTCTTTTCGCCGGTGATCGACATCACCCCGCCGCGGGCCTGGACCACCATGTCATAGGCCGGTTTCAGGGCATCCGGCCCGCTGTGGCCGAAGCCGGAGACGGCACCGTAGATCAGCCGGGGGTACTGCGCGTGCAGCGCGTCCCAGCCGTAGCCCAGCCGCTGCATCACCCCGGGGCGGAAGTTTTCCAGCAGCACATCGGCCTGTGCCAGCAGCCGCTCGAATATGGCGCGGTCGTCCGGGGCCTTCAGATCCAGCGCGATGCTTTCCTTGCCGTGGTTGATGGTGGCGAAATAGGCGCTTTCGCCGTCCTTGAACGGCGGGAAGGTGCGGGTGTCGTCACCGCCGCCGGGGCGCTCCACCTTGATGACCCGGGCGCCCAGATCGGACAGGATCATGGAGCAGTAGGGGCCGGCCAGCACATGGGTAAGGTCCAGGATGGTGATGTTGTCCAACGGTCGGGGCATGGGGGATCCTGTTCGCGGTTCGATGCAGCACAGTCCTAACGTTCCTGTGAAACAGAACCTTGATGCAAGTCAGGAAAAGCCGGGTTTTCTGCACTGCGGGAATTCTTGCCCTCTGCCTCTTTTCCCCCGGGCGGTTCTGTGCCATAGGGTCACCGCCAAACGGGGTTATGCATGGGGATGACAAATGCAGATTCGTGAGGCTCTCACCTTTGATGATGTTCTTCTGGTGCCGGGCGCGTCCAGCGTGCTGCCCAGCACCGCCGACACCCGCACCCGGGTGACGCGGTCGGTGTCGCTGAACATCCCGCTGCTCAGCTCGGCGATGGACACGGTGACCGAATCCCGCATGGCGATTGCGATGGCGCAGGCCGGCGGCATGGGGGTGATCCACAAGAACCTGAACACCGAAGAGCAGGCCCGCGAAGTGCGCCGGGTGAAGCGCTTTGTCTCCGGCATCGTCTATAACCCCATCACCCTGACCGCAGACCAGACGCTGGCCGACGCCAAGGCCCTGCAGGAGCGCTACCGGGTGACCGGCTTCCCGGTGGTGGACGAGGCCGGCCGCGTTGTCGGCATCGTCACCAACCGCGACATGCGCTTTGCCTCCGATGACAGCACGCCGGTTTCGGTGATGATGACCTCTGACAATCTGGCGATGCTGCAGGAGCCAGCCGATCTGGAAGAGGCCAAGTCGCTGATGAAGGCGCGCCGGATCGAAAAGCTGCTGGTCTCCGACAAGAACCGCAAGCTGACCGGTCTGCTGACCCTCAAGGACACGGAACAGGCGGTTCTGCACCCCACCGCCTGCAAGGATGAACTGGGCCGCCTGCGTGTGGCGGCGGCCAGCTCGGTTGGCGACAGCGGCTTTGAGCGCTCCGAGGCGCTGATCGACGCGGGCGTGGACATCGTCGTGGTGGACACCGCGCACGGTCATTCTGCGGGCGTGATCGACGCGGTGACACGGATCAAGGCGCAATACAGCAATGTGCAGGTGATTGCCGGCAACGTAGCCACCGCGGAAGCGACCCGCGCGCTGATTGACGCGGGCGCGGATGCGGTCAAGGTCGGCATCGGCCCGGGTTCGATCTGCACCACCCGCATGGTGGCAGGTGTCGGAGTGCCGCAGCTGACCGCGATCATGGATTGCGCAGGCGCTGCCGGCGATATTCCGGTGATTGCCGATGGCGGCATCAAGTTCTCCGGCGATTTTGCCAAGGCGATTGCGGCAGGCGCCTCCTGCGCGATGGTCGGCTCGATGATTGCGGGCACCGATGAGTCCCCAGGCGAGGTGATCCTGTATCAGGGCCGCTCGTTCAAATCCTACCGCGGCATGGGCTCGATGGGCGCAATGGCGCGCGGCTCTGCCGACCGCTATTTCCAGAAGGACGCCGCCAGCGACAAGCTGGTGCCGGAAGGGATCGAAGGCCAGGTGCCGTACAAGGGCGGTGCCGGGCCGGTGGTGCATCAGCTGGTGGGCGGCCTGCGCGCGGCGATGGGGTATACCGGCTGTGCCACCGTGGATGAGATGCGCAAGAACTGCAACTTTGTCCGCATCACCGGTGCCGGTCTGAAGGAAAGCCACGTGCATGACGTGCAGATCACCCGTGAAGCGCCGAACTACCGGGCGGGCTAAGCTGATGATGGCCGCATGTGATACCGGGGCAGGGGCATGACCCCCGCCGCCCGCCTGCAGGCGGCCATTGAAATCCTCGACCAGGTGCTGACGGGGGAGCCTGCGGAAAAGGCGCTGACCTCCTGGGGCCGGCGCAGCCGCTTTGCCGGCTCCAAGGACCGCGCCGCGGTGCGTGACCATGTGTTCACCGCGCTGCGCTGTATGCGCTCCCATGCCGCCCTGGGCGGCGCGCGCAGCGGGCGCGGGCTGATCCTTGGCGCCCTGCGCGAGGCGGGGCAGGATCCGGATGAAGTGTTTACCGGCCAGGGCCACGCCCCCGCGCCGCTGACCGGGGCGGAACGCCAGCTGCCGCCGCCGCCTGAAGGGGCTGAGGCGCTGGATATTCCCGATTGGCTGTGGCCCGCGTTCAGTGCCAGCCTTGGCGCGGAGGCGGAAGCCGCCGCGCAGGCCCTGCGCCATCGTGCGCCGGTGCATCTGCGGGTGAACACCGCCCGGGGCACCTTGCAGCAGGCGCAGCAGGCCTTGGGCGCCGAGGGTATTGCCACCCGGCCGCATCCCGCGGCTGCCGCCGCGCTGGAAGTCACCGAAGGCGCCCGCAAGCTGCGCAACGCCAAAGCCTATGCCGACGGCCTGGTGGAGCTGCAGGACGCCGCCAGCCAGGCGGTGGTCGAGCAGCTGCCGCTGACGGACGGCATGTCCGTCCTTGATTACTGTGCCGGCGGCGGCGGCAAGAGCCTTGCCATGGCGGCTCGCGCCCGGATCCGGCTGCACGCCCATGACGCCGATCCCAAGCGGATGAAGGACCTGCCGGAGCGCGCCGCGCGGGCAGGCGCCAGTGTGACGCTTCTCTCCCCCGCGGATGCTGCTCGCACGGGTCCCTTTGACCTGGTGCTGTGCGATGTGCCCTGTTCAGGGTCCGGATCCTGGCGGCGGGCGCCAGAGGGTAAATGGCGGCTGACGCCGGAGGGCTTGCGCGCCTTGCAGGAAACCCAGTCGGAAATCTTGCGCACGGCGGCCGGTCTGACGGCGCCGGGCGGCACGCTGGCCTATGCGACATGCTCCATGCTCCAAGCGGAAAACACCCAGCAAGTTCAAACCTTTATCGGAGAAAGTCCCGAGTGGTCCCTGGCGGCGGAGCAAAGCTGGCAGGTGCAGGACGGCACCGATGGGTTCTATGTTGCCGTGTTGACGCGCGCAAAGGCTGGTTGATAGGGTCGCGGCCGGGAAACCCTTTGTTTTTCTTAACGTGGTTTTAACCAAAGCCGCCGCGTTATGGCGTCACCAAGCACTGACCATGGATGGAGCCGTAATGTCCGGTCGCCAAGACACTTCCGTTCCGGAACTGCGCGTTTACGCGCCTGAGCATGCCCGGCTGGCCGCCACGCTGCTGCTGGCCGTGATGCTGATGTCCGGCCCCTGGCTGTTTGCGCTGCCCGACTGGATGAGCCGCGGCTTCGTCATGGTGGGGCTGACACTGGCGGCGGTGGCGGGCCTCATGGCGGTGCAGAGCCGGATGCGGCTGAACGCGCGGGCGATGGCGGCGGAGCTGCTGACCGGCTTTATCGAAAAAGATGCCACTCCCAGCTTTGTCACCGATGACGACGGGGTGATCCATGCCTGCAACGGCGCCGCGGTAAAGCGGTTCCAGGACGGCAGCCGGGACACCCTGCCGGGCACATTGCGGTCGATCCTGGCGAACCCGTCTGCCGTGCTCTACCGGCTGCAGAGCCGCGCCCGTGTCGATGGCGCCGCGCGGGAAGATATCGTGACCCGGCGCGGCCATGTCCGGCTGGCGGTACACCAGATGACTGGCGGCAGTTTCCTGTGGCGGGGTGGGGATATTCTGGAGCGCGGCGGCAACGGCCGCGGCGCGGAGTCGATACCGGTGCCGATGATCACCGTTGGCCGCACCGGCGCAGTCCTGTTCATGAACGAGGCAGCCCGCAGCCTGATCGGCGAACGGGTGAAGTCGACTGACCGCCTGTTCCCGGCGCTGCCGGTTCTGCCGGGGCGGATCAACACGCTCAGCACCAAAAACGGCCCGGTGCAGGTTCTGGTCAGCGAAAACAACCGCAACCAGGGCCGCAGCGAATTGTTTATGATGGAAGTGGACGAAAGCGGGCTGGACGCGGCGCAGGCCGGGCTGGAGGCCTTGCCGGTTCCGTTCCTCAAGGTGGCGCCCACCGGCGAGATCCTGACCACCAACCGGATGGCGCTGCGCCTGCTGGGGGTGGAGAGCTGCGCCAATCTGAAACTCGGCCAGCTGATGGAAGGCCTTGGCCGACCCATGTCCGACTGGCTGCGCGACACCGCTGACGGGCTGGCGCCGAACAAATCCGAATTTCTGCGCCTGTCCCGCTCGGACAAGGAGGTCTTTGTCCAGGTCACCCTGACCCGCGTGGTCGAAGAGGGCACCCCGGTGCTGATTGCGGTGCTGAACGACGCGACCGAGCTGAAGACGCTGGAAGCGCAGTTCGTGCAAAGCCAGAAGATGCAGGCGATCGGCCAGCTGGCAGGCGGGGTGGCACATGACTTCAACAACCTGCTGACGGCGATTTCCGGCCACTGCGACCTGCTGCTGCTGCGCCACGATCAGGGCGATCAGGACTATGGCGATCTGATCCAGATCCATGAGAATGCCAACCGCGCGGCCTCGCTGGTCAGCCAGCTGCTGGCGTTCTCGCGCAAGCAGACGCTGCAGCCGGAGATCCTGGATGTGCGCGACACGCTGTCGGATCTGACCCATCTGCTGAACCGCCTGGTCGGCGAAAAGGTCACCCTGACCCTCAGCCACGATCCGGTGATGAAATCCATCCGCGCCGACAAGCGGCAGCTGGAACAGGTGCTGATGAACCTGGTGGTGAACGCGCGCGATGCGATGCCGCAGGGCGGCGAGATCCGGGTGGAGACCGAGGTTCTGTCGCTGGACAAGCCGCTGGAGCGGGACCGCGCCACCATGCCCGCCGGCGATTGGGTGACCGTGAAGGTCTCCGACGAGGGTGTCGGGATTGCGCCAGACAAGCTGCAAAAGGTGTTCGAACCCTTCTACACCACCAAGCGCACGGGCGAGGGCACCGGTCTGGGCCTGTCCACGGCCTATGGCATCATCAAGCAGACCGGCGGCTATATCTTCGTCGACTCGGTTCAGGGTCACGGCACCCAGTTCACCCTGTTCTTCCCGGTCTTCAAGCAGCAGGCGGATGCGCTGGCCGTGGAAAAGCCTGCGGTGGCGGAAGACAAGACCGCGGCCAACCAGCATGGCGAGGGCGTGGTGCTGCTGGTCGAGGACGAGGCGCCGGTGCGGGCCTTTGCCTCGCGTGCGCTGCGGATGCGCGGCTATACCGTGCTGGAGGCGGAATCGGCCGAGGATGCGCTGCGCACGCTGGAAGATCCCGGCCTGACAGTGGATGTCTTTGTCACCGACGTGGTGATGCCCGGTATGGATGGTCCCAGCTGGGTGCGTGAAGCGCTGAAGGAGCGGCCCGATACCCGTGTGGTATTCGTCTCTGGCTATGCCGAAGGCGCCTTTGGCGAGGCGCAGCCGGAGGTGCCGAACTCGGTGTTCCTGCCCAAGCCCTTCTCGCTGAACCAGCTGACCGAGACGGTGCACGCCCAGCTGCATTGAGCCCCGGGCGGCAGCTTCAAAGAACCAAGCCGCCGGACCCGGCGGCTTTGCCGTGTCAGCGGACCGGGATCGACTGGTACAGCTCGAACTCAGCCGCCCGTTTGCGCCGCAGGCGGGCCCCGGCCTCCGGGCTGAGCGGCAGATCCGCTGCCGGGCTGACGTTCTTGCGCTCCAGATGCAGTTCCGTGTCCAGGCGCTGTTCGAGAAATGTTTTCAGCGCGTTCCGGTCCTCATAGCGGAACAGATGGCTGACCTTGCAGCCGTTCGGCTGCGCTTCCAGAAACTTTGCCTGGCTGCCGACATTGGCATAGGCGGGCGGCTTGCCCTTGCAGCAGGCGTTCAGAAAATCTTCGAAACTGATGTCCTTGGTGGAATTGGGCTGGCCGTCCAGCGCAGGCCGCTGGCGGTAGCGGTACCAGCTGCCCAGCCAGTTGACCGGCTCCCGCATCACCGCGGCAACCTCCAGCTCCGCCCCGCAGACCTTTTCATACATCGGCCGGATCCAGCGGTTATAGCGGTAAAGCGGCGCGTGCTTCAGCTCCGGCGGGTCGGAGATCACCAGATCTGCCCGGTCGCGCAACGCCGCCTGAAAGGCGGTGGTGCCGGTCTTGGGAACGGACAGAAGCGCCAGCCGTTCCTTGAAAAATATCATCATTCCGTTAACTGCCCGGTAAAATTTATTGCTCTGCCTTAACCATAAATCTTTCTTTAACACCCCGGCCCTGAACTGGGTACATCAGTTTTCCTGTTGCAATGTTCTCTTTTTGATCTCATAAGGAACAAGAGGTGAACAAAGCAGTGATTGCCGCACGCCCCGGTGTGTGACAGATAGAAAGGGACAAGGGACTATGGCGGATCTTTTGACCATGAAAAATAAAATTAGCGGTGACAAGCAAAAGGCGCTCGACAGCGCGCTTGCCCAGATTGAGCGGCAGTTCGGCAAGGGCTCCATCATGAAGCTCGGCGATGGCACGGCCCTGCAGGAGATCGAGGCCAGCTCGACCGGCTCCCTGGGGTTGGACATCGCGCTGGGGATCGGCGGCCTGCCGATGGGCCGGATCATTGAAATCTACGGCCCCGAAAGCTCGGGCAAGACCACGCTGACGCTGCACTGCATTGCAGAACAGCAGAAGAAAGGCGGCGTCTGTGCCTTTGTCGACGCGGAACATGCGCTGGACCCGCAGTATGCGGCCAAGCTGGGCGTCGATCTGGATGAGCTGCTGATCTCCCAGCCCGACACCGGTGAACAGGCGCTGGAAATCACCGATACGCTGGTGCGCTCCGGCGCGGTCAACATGGTGATCGTCGACTCGGTGGCGGCACTGACCCCGAAGTCGGAGCTTGAGGGCGACATGGGCGACAGCAGCGTCGGCGTGCAGGCCCGCCTGATGAGCCAGGCGATGCGCAAGCTGACCGGCTCCATCAGCCGCTCCAAATGCATGGTGATCTTCATCAACCAGATCCGGATGAAGATCGGCGTGATGTTCGGCAGCCCGGAAACCACCACCGGCGGCAACGCGCTGAAATTCTATTCCTCCGTCCGTCTGGACATCCGCCGCATCGGCGCGATCAAGGACCGGGACGAGGTGGTCGGCAACTCCACCCGTGTCAAGGTCGTCAAGAACAAGGTGGCGCCGCCGTTCAAGCAGGTGGAATTCGACATCATGTACGGCGAGGGCATCTCCAAGATGGGCGAGCTGCTGGACCTGGGCGTGGCGGCCGGTGTCGTCAACAAGTCCGGCGCCTGGTTCTCCTACGGGGATGAGCGCATCGGGCAGGGGCGCGAGAACGCGAAGGTGTTCCTGCGCGAAAACCCCGCCATTGCCTATGACATCGAGGACAAGATCCGCGCCTCGCACGGGCTGGAATTCGAACGCCCGGATCTGGACGGCGCCGACGATATCCTTGAGGCCTAAGCGCCGGATAATCTGATCAAATCTGAGGATCACGGGGGCGCGGCGCAGGCTGCGCCCTTTTTCATCGGTGCCGCCGCTTCCCGCTGTAGACAGTGCCCCGGCAGGCGGGTAAACCTGCCCGGAACGCTTGTTTTTAAGCCCGCAAGAGATCCCGCATATGCCGACGCTCAACGATATCCGCTCTACCTTCCTGACCTACTTTGCCAAACAGGGGCACGAGGTTGTCGACTCCAGCCCGCTGGTGCCGCGCAACGACCCCACGTTGATGTTCACCAACTCCGGCATGGTGCAGTTCAAAAACTGCTTCACCGGGGTGGAAACCCGCGAGTACAAGCGCGCGACGTCGTCGCAGAAATGCGTCCGGGCCGGCGGCAAGCACAACGACCTCGACAACGTGGGCTATACCGCGCGCCACCACACGTTTTTTGAGATGCTCGGCAACTTCTCCTTTGGCGACTACTTCAAGGAAGAGGCGATCCCCTTTGCCTGGGAGCTGATCACCAAGGAATTCGATATTCCGAAGGACCGGCTCTACACCACCGTCTATCACACCGATGACGAAGCCTTTGAGATCTGGAAGAAAATGGGCGTGCCGGAGGAGCGGATCATCCGCATCGCGACCTCCGACAACTTCTGGCAGATGGGCGACACCGGCCCCTGCGGCCCCTGCACCGAGATCTTCTATGACCACGGCGACCACATCTGGGGCGGCCCTCCGGGCTCGCCGGAGGAAGACGGCGACCGCTTCATCGAGATCTGGAACCTCGTCTTCATGCAGAACGAGAGGTTCGCGGACGGCACGATGGTCGATCTGGACATGCAGTCCATCGACACCGGCATGGGGCTGGAGCGGATTGCGGCGCTGCTGCAGGGCACCCACGACAACTATGAAACCGATCTGTTCAAGGCCCTGATCGAGGCGTCCGCGAACGTCACGAACACCGACCCGTTCGGCGATCAGAATGTGCATCACCGGGTGATCGCCGATCACCTGCGGTCGTGTTCCTTCCTGATCGCCGAGGGCGTGCTGCCCTCGAACGAAGGCCGCGGCTATGTTCTGCGCCGGATCATGCGCCGCGCGATGCGCCATGCCTCGCTGCTGGGCGCCACCGATCCGGTGATGCACAAGCTGGTGCCGTCGCTGGTGCAGAAGATGGGCGCCGCCTATCCGGAGCTTGGCCAGGGCCAGGCGCTGATCGAAGAGACCTTCGAGCAGGAGGAAACCCGTTTCCTGCGCACGCTGGACCGCGGCCTGAAACTGCTGGATGAAGCCTCTGCCGATCTGAGCAAGGGCGACGTCTTGCCGGGCGAGACAGCGTTCAAACTCTATGACACTTACGGCTTCCCGCTCGACCTGACCCAGGACGCCCTGCGCGCCAAGGAGATCGAGGTCGACACAGACGGCTTTGACGCCGCGATGAAGGCGCAGAAGGAGCAATCCCGCGCTGGCGGCATCGGGCTGGGCGAAGCGGCGGATGTGAAGGTCTACTTCGATATTGTCGACGCGGCCGGCACCACCGACTTCCTGGGCTATGAGACTGAAAAGGCCGAGGGCCAGATCGTCGCCATCGTCAAGGACGGGGCGCAGCTGCAATCCGCTGCCAAGGGCGACACGGTTCAGATCATCCTGAACCAGACGCCGTTTTATGGCGAAAGCGGCGGCCAGGTGGGCGACAGCGGTGTGCTGACCGTTGAGGGCGGCGCGGCCCGCATCACGGACACCAAGAAGGTGGAGGGTCTATTCCTGCACATTGCCGAAGTGACCGAGGGCAAGGTTGCCGTCGGGCAGGGCGCGGCGATGGAAGTGGACCACGACCGCCGCAGCAAGATCCGGGCCAACCACTCGGCCACTCACCTGCTGCACGAGGCGCTGCGCAACGCGCTGGGGGATCATGTAGCGCAGAAGGGGTCGCTTAATGCGGCGGACCGGCTGCGGTTCGACTTCAGCCACAACAAGGCGATGAACGCGGAGGAACTGGCCAAGGTCGGCGCGGAGGTGAATGATTTCATCCGCCAGAACACGCCGGTCTCCACCCGGATCATGACCCCGGATGATGCGCGCGAGCTGGGCGCTCAGGCGCTGTTCGGCGAGAAATACGGTGACGAGGTCCGCGTTGTCTCCATGGGCCGCGCAGCCACAGGCAAGGGCCATGACGGCGACACCTATTCGATCGAGCTGTGCGGCGGCACCCATGTGAAGCAGACCGGCGACATCGGCACCTTTGTCATTCTGGGCGACAGCGCGTCCTCTGCCGGCGTGCGCCGGATCGAGGCGCTGACCGGTGCGGCGGCGGTGGAGCATCTGGAGCGCGAAGCGGGCCGGATGTCTGAGGTTGCAGCGGCCCTGAAGGCGCAGCCTGCGGAGGTTCTGGACCGTCTCAAGGCGATGATGGATGAGCGCAAAGCGCTGCAGAACGAGATTTCCAACCTCAAGCAGCAGATCGCCATGGGCGGCGGCTCCGGCGGCGGCGCCGAGGCCAAGGACGTGAATGGCAAGAAGTTCCTGGCCCAGGCGCTCAAGGGCGTGTCCGGCAAGGACCTGCGCGGCCTGATCGACAAGCACAAGCAGAACATCGGCTCCGGCGTGATCCTGCTGATCGCCGAAGAAGACGGCAAGGTGGCCGTGGCCGCTGGCGTGACCGACGATCTGACCGGTGAAGTCTCTGCCGTGGACGTGCTGAAGGCCGCGGTTCCGGCCGTGGGCGGCAAGGGCGGCGGCGGCCGTCCGGATATGGCCCAGGGCGGCGGCAAGGACTTCTCCGGTGCCGAGGAGGCGATCAAGGCCGCGGAGGCCGTGCTGGCGGGCTGACCATTTGGTCAAAAAACACTTGGTCTTTCCGGCGAACGGCCTAAGCTGCCGGAAAGATCATCAACCTGGGAGGCTCCGATGCCCGCGCTTTGGATTGCACATGTGACTGTCACCGACGCCGATGCCTATGGCAAATATGCCGAACTGGCAGGCCCGGCCATCGCCAAGCATGGCGGCGAGTTCATTGCCCGCGGCGGCCGCTTCGTGCAGCTGGAGGGCAAGGAGCGCCCGCGCAACGTCGTTGCCAAATTTCCCAGCGTTGAAGCGGCGGTCGACTGCTATCAAAGTGCCGAATACCAGGAGGCGCTGGATCATGCGCGCGGTGCTTCGGAGCGCGAGCTGATGGTGGTGGAAACCTCCGAGTAATGGTCACCGCCTTTGCGGAGATGCTGAAATGCCATGCGGCCCCGGGCCGGGTGGCATGGATTGGGCTGCGTCCCGGGCGGCGGGAAGACGTTCAGATGCCCGGCAGCGCCGAAGTGTCCCCGGATGGCTTGGCCGGCGATCATGCCAAGGCTGGTAAACGCGCCGTGACCCTGATCCAGGCGGAACATTTGCCGGTTATCGCGGCCCTTGCCGGCATGGACGTGGTGAAGCCGGAGCAGTTGCGGCGAAACCTTGTGATTTCAGGCATCAACCTTGCAGCGCTGCGCAAAGCGGCACTGCGGGTTGGCAATGCGGTGCTGCAGGTCACCGGGCCTTGTCCGCCATGTTCGAGGATGGAGGAAGTGCTGGGCCGCGGCGGATACAACGCGATGCGCGGGCATGGCGGCTGGTACGCAGAAGTGCTGCAACCGGGCAGGGCCGTCTTGGGCGACAGCGTTACGCTTCTGGCAGACGCAGAATGAAAAACGGCGGCAGATCTCTCTGCCGCCGTTTTCATGTTCGTCAGGCGCTTGCCTTGGCCATCCGCTTGCGTTCATGCGGGTCCAGGTAGCGCTTGCGCAGGCGCACGCTGTTCGGCGTCACCTCGACCAACTCATCGTCGTTGATGTACGCGATGGCCTCTTCAAGCGACAGCGTCATCGGAGTGGTCAGGCGGACCGCGTCGTCGGTGCCAGAGGCCCGCACGTTGGTCAGTTTCTTGCCTTTCAGCGGGTTCACTTCCAGGTCGTTGTCGCGCGAATGCTCACCGATGATCATGCCGGTGTAGATGTCTGCCTGGGCGCCGATCATCATCTTGCCGCGCTCTTCCAGGTTCCACAGCGCGTACGCCACCGACTGGCCGTTCTCCATCGAGATCAGCACGCCGGCGCGGCGGCCCGGGATGGCGCCCTTGTGCGGTGCCCAGCCGTGGAACACGCGGTTCAGCACGCCGGTGCCGCGGGTGTCGGTCAGGAACTCGCCGTGATAGCCGATGAGGCCGCGCGAGGGGACATGGGCGATGATGCGGGTCTTGCCTGCGCCTGCGGGCTTCATCTCGACCAGTTCACCCTTGCGGGCGCCGGTCAGCTTTTCGATCACCGCGCCGGAGTATTCGTCGTCCACGTCAATGGTGGCTTCCTCGATCGGCTCCATGCGGACGCCGTCGACTTCCTTCATGATCACCTGCGGGCGGGAGATCGACAGCTCGAAGCCTTCGCGGCGCATGTTCTCGATCAGAACGCCCATCTGCAGTTCGCCGCGGCCGGAAACCTCGAACGCCTCACCGCCGGGGGTGTCCTGGATCTTGATGGCGACGTTGCTTTCGGCCTCTTTCATCAGGCGGTCGCGGATGACGCGGGACTGCACCTTCTTGCCGTCGCGGCCCGCCAGCGGGCTGTCGTTGATGCCGAAGGTCACGGTGATGGTCGGCGGGTCGATCGGCTGCGCATCCAGCGGTTCATCCACGGCGAGTGCGCAGATGGTGTCTGCCACGGTGGCCTTGGACATGCCGGCGATGGAGACGATGTCGCCTGCCTGGGCTTCTTCGATGTCCTGCTGGGCCAGGCCGCGGAAGGCCTGAATTCGGGTCACGCGGAACTGTTCGATCTTCTGGCCGATGCGGGAAATCGCCTGCACGGTGGCGCCGACCTTGAGCTTGCCGGACTCAACCCGGCCGGTCAGCAGGCGGCCTACGAAGGGGTCGCTGCCCAGGGTGGTGGCCAGCATCCGGAAATCTTCGTCCTGGCGCTTGATCTGCTTGGGTTCCGGAACGTGGTTCACGATGAGGTTGAACAGCGCGTGCAGGTCCTTGCGCGGGCCGTCCAGTTCTGCATCGGCCCAGCCGGAGCGGCCGGAAGCATACATATGCGGGAAGTCCAGCTGGTCCTCGGTCGCGTCGAGCGAGGCAAACAGGTCAAAGCATTCGTCCAGCGCGCGGTCAGGCTCGGCGTCGGGCTTGTCGACCTTGTTCAGCACCACGATCGGGCGCAGGCCCAGGGCCAGCGCCTTGGAGGTCACGAATTTGGTCTGCGGCATCGGGCCTTCGGCGGCGTCCACCAGCAGCACCACGCCGTCGACCATCGACAGGATGCGCTCCACCTCGCCGCCGAAATCGGCGTGGCCGGGGGTGTCGACGATGTTGATGCGGGTGCCGTTCCACTCGACCGAGGTCGGTTTGGCAAAAATGGTGATGCCGCGCTCGCGCTCCAGATCGTTGCTGTCCATGGCGCGTTCCGCCACAGCTTGATTTTCGCGGAAGGCGCCGGACTGTTTCAGCAGCTCGTCGACCAGGGTGGTTTTGCCGTGGTCAACGTGAGCAATGATTGCGATGTTGCGCATATCCATGACGTTCGCCTTTGTAAGGAAGTTGGGCCGCGCATAGCCCGAACCCCGCGCAAAGGCCAGAGGAAAACAGCTATCCGGCGCCTTCTATAGCGGATCAGTGGCCGGAGGACTTGGAAAACAGGTGGATGACGATGATGCCGGACATGATCAGCAGCATGCCGATCACCGCAGGCAGATCCAGTTTCTGGCCGAAGACGACGAAGGCGATCACCGCAATCAGCAGGATGCCGAGACCGGACCAGATGGCATAGACGACGCCCACCGGCATGAATTTGAGCGTCAGCCCCATCATGTAGAAGGAAAAGGCATAAGCCACCAGAACGATCAGCGACGGCCCCAGCCGGGAGAACTGCTGGCTGGCCTGCAGCGCCGTGGTGCCGATGGTTTCCGCCGCTACGGCGATGATCAGGTAGAAATAGTGTACCGGCATTTCCGCCTCCGTTCTGCGCGCTCGCCCCCGCGGCGGCGGGCCTGTTTCCCCGCTACCGCATCCGCCGCGTTCAAGGAAGTCCCGATGCGTCGCCGGCTGCCGCTTTTCCGCCTGCTAAGGCGGTGAACAGGGGACTGTGCGCAGAAACACTGGACTGTGATTTGGGGATTTCTTAGGGGATTGTCCCAATAATTCAGTGGTCGCGAAAACACTGATCCGATTCCCAAATGAGAGCGGGGGACTGCCACATGTGCCGCTGGGCTGCCTATTCGGGGGCCGATGTGTTCCTGGAAGACATCATTTCAATACCCGCACATTCCCTGATTGCCCAAAGCCAGAAAGCGGCAGAATGCAAGACGGCAACCAATGGCGACGGGTTCGGCATTGCCTGGTACGGCCAGCGCCCGGAGCCGGGCCTGTACCGTGATGTGTATCCGGCCTGGTCGGACTGCAATCTCCGGGCGCTGGTCCGGCAGGTCAAATCGGGGCTGTTCCTGGCGCATGTGCGCGCCTCGACGGGGTCGGCAACCAGCCGCAACAACTGCCATCCTTTCACCGCGGGCCGGTGGAGCTTCATGCACAACGGTCAGGTCGGCGGCTTTGAGAAGTTCCGCCGCCACGCCGACATGTGCATCCCGGATGAGCTTTATGAGCACCGCAAAGGGGCGACCGACAGCGAGGTGCTGTTCCTGCTCGCCTTGCAGCAAGGCCTTGATGCGGATCCGAAGACGGCGCTGGAGCGGGCGGTTGCGCGGATGGAGGCCTTGTCCCGCGCACGGGGCGCCACGCCGCATATGCGCCTGTCCGTGGCAATGTCGGATGGTGAGAGGCTGTATGCCGCGCGCTATTCCTCGGACAGCGTTGCGCCCTCGGTCTATTACCGCTGGAGCAGCAGCATGGGCGGCTGGGCGGTGGTGTCGGAACCGCTGGAACAGACCGGGGAAGCCTGGAACGAGCTGAAGCCGGGCGCCTTTCTGACACTGACCGGCGACGGAGCGGAAATCGAGCCTTTTCAACCGTTTCTGGAGTGAGGTTCAGCGGCCGGGCGGCTGGTGTTACAGACGCCCGGTCTCGCGGAACCAGGGTTCGATCGTTGCGCGCACATAGTCCCAAACGCCGGGCGTGCCGCGGCTGACCTTTTCGCCGACGCGGGCGTCAAGCTGCGGCAGGGTCACGTTGTAATCGACCCAACTGCCGCCGCCGTTCAGCAGGTTCAGCAGCACCGGCTGCACCCGGTCGATGGACTTGGCATAGACCGCATCTGCGCTGCCTGCGGCCTCGAACTCTTCCCAGATCGCGCGCATCGGCCCGCCCTGGTCCGCGGGCAGCAATCCGAACAGGCGGTCTGCGGCAGCCTGCTCCTCGGCGGCAAGCGCCGCAAGCGCGGCGGGATCCACAACCCCGTGAATCGGCGCATCGCCTGCGTCGATTTCCACCAGGTCATGCAGCAGCAGCATTTGCAGCACCCTGTCCACATCGGCGGTATCCGCGCCGTGTTCGGCCAGAACCCAGGCGTAAAGCATGATATGCCAGCTGTGCTCTGCCGAGTTTTCGTGCCGCGAGCCGTCACCCAGCCGGGAGGCGCGGGTGATCAGCTTCAGCTTGTCGGCTTCATTCAGGAAGGGCAGGCGGGCCGTCAGGCGGCTGCAGTCATATCCGGTGTCCTCACCCAGCAGCGCCAGCGCATGATGGAAGGCTTCCGGCAGGTCATGCTCCAGCGCGGCGGCGCGGCCGCCGATCAGGTTCTGGCGGACCACATCGACATGCCAGTCCAGGGGCTCTGCGCCGTACAGGGTCTGAAACACCGGCTGACAATGGTCCAGCCGCTTGGCAAACCGCGCATCCGGGCTTTGCGCCGCTTCGAACTCCTGCCACAGCGTCATGAATTCTGCGCCCTGATCCGCGGGCAGCAGGCCGAACAGCTGGTCTGCCGCAGCCAGCTCCGCCTGCGCCACTGCGTCCCAATCCACCGCGTCGGTGATCGGGTGGTCGCCTGCGTCGATCTCGACCAGATCATGCAGCAGCAGCATCCGGATGGCGCGGAAAACGTTCACCTCCGGCTCTGCGAAGGGCGCCAGCACCAGCGCGTACAGCGCCAGATGCCAGCTGTGCTCGGCTGAGTTTTCGCGGCGGCTGCAATCCAGGATCAGGTTCTGGCGTTCAACCCGGCGCAGCTTGTCAGCTTCCAGCAGGAAGGCGAATTGCGCGTGCAGCCGGACGCTCATGTCTCAGCCCTTGTTTCCAGCTGCGCTTGCAGCGCGGCGACTTTCTTATTGAGAAACTCGCGCGCCTTGCGTTCCGCCAGGCGCACGCGCATTTCCGTGAGGAACGCCTCTTCGAGCGACTGGGAGGCGGCGCCCAGCACCTGGCCCACCTCCACATAAAGCCTCTCCTCGCCGCTGGCGTCCTGAACTTTGAGCGTATCGACCGCCAGTTTTTGCGCCAGCGTCTCGATTGTGCTCATCAGCGGGTGGTCTCCGTCAGGCGGCGCTTCACATAGTCGGTCACGGTGCCGATCATCGTGTCCATATACGGATCCTGGAAGAAGTGGTCCGCACCCTCGACCTCGGTATGGGTGATGGTGATCCCCTTCTGCTCATGCAGCTTGCTGACCAGGTTGGCGGTATCGGCGGGCGGCGCCACGCGGTCGGCGGTGCCATTGATGATCAGGCCCGAAGACGGGCAGGGCGCCAGGAACGAGAAGTCGTACATGTTGGCCGGCGGGGCGACCGAGATGAAGCCGGTGATCTCGGGGCGGCGCATCAGCAGCTGCATACCGATCCACGCGCCGAAGGAGAAGCCCGCGACCCAGCAATGCTTGGAGTTGGTGTTCATCGACTGCAGGTAATCCAGAGCCGATGCCGCATCGGACAGTTCGCCCACGCCCTGGTCGTATTCGCCCTGGCTGCGGCCGACGCCGCGGAAATTGAACCGCAGAACCGTGAAGCCCATGTTGTAGAACGCATAGTGGAGGTTGTAGACCACCTTGTTGTTCATGGTGCCGCCGAACTGCGGATGCGGGTGCAGCACGATGGCGATCGGGGCGTCTTTTTCTTTTTGCGGGTGATAGCGGCCTTCGAGGCGGCCTTCGGGTCCGGGAAAGATGACCTCGGGCATGGGCGGTTTAAATCCTAATCTCGTTTTCGGGTCTGCCGGCAGAATACTTGACGGGTTCCGTCAGGCATCTTAGAACGGTTCTAATCAAGGGCGCAGGCCTGGGCCGAACACCGTCAGGGTGAGATACGCACAGACGCGGCGAAGGTCAATGTTTTCGCATCCGTGCCCTGATTTCGAGGAGACATAGATGAAGCTTTCCACCAAGGGGCGCTATGCTATGGTCGCATTGGCCGACATCGCGCTGCAAACGCAGGGCGATCTGGTGCCGCTGGGCGATATTTCCAAGCGCCAGGATATTTCCTTGCCCTACCTTGAACAGCTGTTCGTCAAACTGCGCCGTGCCGGTCTGGTTGAATCGGTGCGCGGCCCCGGAGGCGGCTACCGCCTGGCCAAGCCGGCGTCGGAGATCCGGATTGTCGACGTGCTGTCTGCCGTGGATGAAACGGTGGATGCGATGCACAAGGGGGCCGGTGCTTCCGGGGCGCTGTCGGGCAGCCGGGCGCAATCGCTGACCAACCGCCTGTGGGAGGGCCTCAGCGCGCATGTTTATGTGTTCCTGCACCAGACCCGCCTGTCGGATGTGATCAAGAACGATCTGGCGCCGTGCCCGGCGGTGCCCAGCTTGTTTGCGGTTGTCGATGACTGAGGTGGCCCGCACACGGCTCATCCACCTGTGCCGAAGCGGGGCGCATTCCGCGCAAAAGCGGCGGGAAAGCTTTGCGCATTTGTGCGCACGCGCGTATGAGGCAGCAGAGATCTGCAAAAAGATGCATCCATGAAACGCGTTTACCTCGACCACAATGCCACTGCCCTGCTGCGCCCTGAGGCGAAGGCCGCGATGATTGCGGCAATGGATGTCTGCGGCAACCCGTCTTCGGTGCATGCCGAGGGCCGGGCCGCAAAGGCTCTGGTTGAGAAGGCGCGGGCGCAGGTGGCCGCCGCGTTTGGCGCGGACGGGGCGGATATCGTGTTCACCTCCGGCTCGACCGAGGGCGCGTCGCTGGCGCTGGCCGGCCGCGGCCTGCATGGCGCGCCGGTGGAGCATGACGCGGTGCGCGCCTGGACCGTTGAGGATCTGAAAGTGGGGTCCGATGGTGCGGTCGAAATCACTGATCCTGCAGCCTCCACCCTGCAGCTGGCGAATTCCGAAACCGGGATCATGCAGCACCTGCCGGACGGTCTGGCGGTAACGGATGCGACCCAGGCCTTCGGTAAACTGCCGGTGGCGTTCAACTGGCTGGGCGCCCGGATGGCGCTGATTTCGGCGCATAAACTGGGCGGTCCCAAGGGCATTGGTGCGGTCGTCATGAAGCGCGGCACCGATCTGCCTGCTCAGATCAAGGGCGGCGGCCAGGAGATGGGCCGCCGGTCCGGCACCGAAAACGTCATTGGAATCGCAGGGTTCGGCGCCGCAGCTGAAGCAGCCGCCAAAGATCTGGCCAATGGTGTATGGGACAGGGTTGCAGAACTTAGAAATATTCTAGAGAAGGCGCTTGTGTCTGGCGCAAGCCATACTATTTTTGTCGGGAAGGATCAGAAGCGGCTGCCGAACACCCTGTGTTTTGCATCGCCGGGCTGGAAGGGGGAGACCCAGGTCATGCAAATGGACCTTGCGGGATTTGCCATCAGCGCCGGCAGCGCTTGTTCCAGCGGCAAGGTGCGCGCCAGTGCGGTGCTGACCGCCATGGGATATGACGAGGCCACAGCCCAGGGCGCGGTGCGCGTGTCGCTGGGGCCGGAGACAACGGAAGAAGACGTGCTGCGCTTTGCCGAGGCGTGGCTGCAGAAAGAAAAGAAACATCGCGCCCGTGCAGCGTGAGTGAGGAGAAGACGATGGCCGCTTTGGACCAGACCCAAGTCAAGGAAGGTGTTGACCAGGAAACCGTGGACGCAGTCCGCGAGGTTGGCGGTGCTTATAAATACGGCTGGGAAACCGACATCGAGATGGAATACGCCCCCAAGGGGCTGACCACGGATATTGTCCGGCTGATTTCGGAAAAGAACGAAGAGCCGGAATGGATGCTGAATTGGCGTCTGGAAGCCTACGAGCGCTGGCTGCAAAAAGAAGAGCCCACCTGGGCGATGGTCGAATATCCGGAAATCGATTTCCAGGATCAGTATTACTATGCCCGTCCCAAATCGATGGAAGTGAAGCCCAAGTCGCTGGATGAGGTCGACCCCAAGCTGCTGGCGACCTACGAAAAGCTGGGTATCCCGCTGAAAGAGCAGATGATCCTGGCAGGCGTCGAAGGTGCGGGCCAAACCCCGGAAGAAGGCCGTAAGGTCGCCGTGGACGCGGTGTTCGATTCCGTTTCTGTCGGCACAACCTTCCAGAAGGAACTGAAAGAGGCGGGCGTCATCTTCTGCTCGATCTCCGAAGCCATCCGCGAGCATCCCGAACTGGTGAAGAAATACCTCGGCACCGTAGTGCCGGTGTCCGACAACTTCTATGCCACCTTGAACTCCGCCGTGTTCTCTGACGGCTCCTTTGTCTACGTGCCGCCGGGTGTGCGCTGCCCGATGGAACTGTCGACCTACTTCCGCATCAACGCGGAAAACACCGGCCAGTTTGAACGCACCCTGATTATTGCCGATAAAGGCAGCTATGTCAGCTACTTGGAAGGCTGTACCGCACCTGCGCGCGATATCGCACAGCTGCATGCCGCAGTGGTGGAAATCATCATCGAAGAAGACGCCGAGGTGAAATACTCCACCGTTCAGAACTGGTATCCGGGCGACGAGAACGGCAAGGGCGGCATCTACAACTTCGTGACCAAGCGGGCCGACTGCCGCGGCGACCGCGCCAAGGTGATGTGGACCCAAGTGGAAACCGGCTCTGCCGTGACCTGGAAATACCCGTCCTGCATCCTGCGCGGCAACGAAAGCCAGGGCGAATTCTACTCGATCGCCATCGCCAACAACATGCAGCAGGCCGACACCGGCACCAAGATGATCCATCTGGGCAAGAACACCAAGTCGCGCATCGTGTCCAAAGGCATCTCTGCCGGCAAGGCGCAGAACACCTACCGCGGGCTGGTGTCGATGCACCCCAAGGCCAAGAATTCGCGCAACTACACCCAGTGCGACAGCTTGCTGATCGGCGACAAATGCGGGGCGCACACGGTTCCCTATATCGAGGTCAAGAACAACTCCTCCCGCGTGGAGCACGAGGCCACCACCTCCAAGGTGGACGATGACCAGCTGTTCTACTGCCGCCAGCGCGGCATGGACGAGGAGGAGGCGGTGGCCCTGGTGGTCAACGGCTTCTGCAAGGACGTGCTGCAGGCGCTGCCAATGGAGTTCGCCATGGAAGCCCAGCAGCTGGTCGCGATCTCGCTGGAAGGGTCTGTCGGCTGATGACAGGCCCTTGGGCATCACCGCATGGAGGCAACAGCATGATCATTACAACCACAAACTCCGTCGAAGGCTACCAGATCTCCGAATACAAGGGCATCGTGGTGGGTGAGGCGATCATGGGCGCCAATGTGGTGCGCGATGTCTTTGCCTCGATCACCGACATCGTCGGCGGCCGCTCCGGCGCCTATGAAAGCAAACTGCAGGACGCGCGCGAAACCGCGCTGGCAGAGCTGGAAGACCGCGCCCGGGCCAAGGGTGCCAATGCGGTTGTGGGCGTCGACCTCGACTATGAAGTGGTCGGGCAGTCCATGCTGATGGTCTCGGCCAGCGGCACCGCCGTGGTGCTGGGCTAAGGGGCCGGGAGTTGGACGTGGCCAAAGACGAGCATCTGATCGAGCGCCCGCCGCTTACCCTGCCGCCGCAAGAGGCGGAGTGGGTGTGCAGCCATTACCAGGAGGCAAGTGTCATCCTGGAATACGGCAGCGGCGGATCAACCGTGCTGGCGTCTGAGCTGAGCGGGAAAAAGGTCTTTTCCGTCGAGTCCGACAAGATGTGGTACCGCATGATGAAGCGGTACTTGCGTCAGGCCGGGTCTAAGTCCGAGGTGCATCTGCACCACGCCAACGTGGGCAAAACCGGCAAGTGGGGACGGCCGCTGAACAACGACATGTGGCGGCGGTTTCACCAGTATCCGAATTCGGTCTGGGATCTCGATACTTTCGAGGCGCCGGATCTGGTGCTGATTGACGGCCGCTTCCGGGCGGCCTGCTTTCTGACCGCCATGCTGCGCACGGAACGGCCCGTCACCGTGTTGTTTGACGACTACGCGGGGCGGGCGCTGTACAAGCAGGTCGAAAGATGGGTGAAGCCGGTTGAAATCAGCGGCCGCATGGCCCGGTTCGAGCTGCTCCCCGATGAACTTCCGCGGCGGGATCTGACCCAGATCCTGACGCTTTACACCAAAACCTTCTAGGCGCCGACGGCGGCCGGAACAGTACTATGCGAGAGGCAAAAATGCTCGAAATCAAAAACTTGCACGTCAAGCTTGAAGACGAAGACAAGCAGATCCTGAACGGCGTCGACCTCACCGTCGAAGCGGGGAAGGTGCATGCGATCATGGGGCCGAACGGCTCGGGCAAATCCACCCTGTCCTATGTCCTCTCGGGCCGTGACGGATATGAGGTGACGGAAGGCTCTGCCGAGCTGGAAGGCGAAGACATCCTGGAGATGGAGCCGGAAGAGCGCGCTGCGGCGGGCATGTTCCTGGCCTTCCAGTATCCGGTTGAAATCCCCGGCGTCGGCAACATGACCTTCCTGCGCACCGCGGTGAACGCGCAGCGCAAGGCCCGCGGCGAGGAAGAGCTGTCGGCTTCCGACTTCCTGAAAATCATCCGCGCCAAGGCGAAGACCCTGAAGATCGACGCCGACATGCTGAAGCGTCCGGTCAACGTCGGCTTCTCCGGCGGTGAGAAGAAGCGCAACGAGATCCTGCAGATGGCGATGCTGGAGCCGAAGCTGTGCATCCTGGACGAGACCGACTCCGGCCTCGACGTGGACGCGATGAAGCTGGTGGCCGAAGGCGTTAACGCGCTGCGCGACGAAGGCCGCGGTTTCCTGGTGATCACCCACTACCAGCGCCTGCTGGACCACATCAAACCGGACGTGGTGCACATCCTGGCCAACGGCCGCATCGTCAAGACCGGCGGCCCCGAGCTGGCGCTGGAGGTCGAAAACAACGGCTACGCCGGCATCCTGGCAGAGGAGGCATAAATGGCCCTGCCCGAAGTCAAGCAAAGCGCAACTGAGGCACGGCTGTCAGCGCTGAGCCTGCCGGAAAGCGGCTGCCTCAAGTCGGCCCGCGAGGCAGCGCTGTCACGGGTCCAGACCATGGGCCTGCCCAGCCGCCGCGACGAGTACTGGAAATACACCAAGCCGGACACGCTGGTGCAGGCCAGCGCGCCCAAGGCGGCGGTGTTCGACGCCGATGAAGCGCCGATGTTCAGTGCCTTTGAGCGTTTGAACATCGTTTTCGTTGATGGCGTGTTTGATGCAGAAGCCTCCGACGATCTGTCTCTGGAAGGTGTCACCATCGACCGGATCGAGGATATCTGCTGCAAGGATATCCATTGGGCCAAAGACTTGTACGGTGTTCTTGAAGCACGCGGGCAGACCCCGGTGGAACGTCCGCTGGCGGCGCTGAACACCGCATTTGCCAGCGATGGCGTGGCGATCCGGGTCACTGGCAAGGTTTCCAAGCCGATCAACTTCACCTATGTGCATTCGGACGAAAACTCCGACGCGATCCTGCATCACGTGATCCGCGTCGAGACCGGCGCCGAGGTGACGATCCTGGAAAATGGCCCGGCGGCTTCGCGCTTCAACAAGTGCATGGAGATCGACGTGGCCGACGGCGGCAAGCTTCATCTGGTGCGTGCCCAGGGCCGCGACCATGAGCGCCGCGCGGCCACCCACTTGTTTGCCCGCCTGGGCAACGAGTCGGTGTTCAAGTCCTTCACCCTGACCGTGAACGGCGTGCTGACCCGCAACGAGGCGGTGATCGAGCTGACCGGCGACGACGCGGTGGCCCATATCGCGGGCGCCTGCGTCGGCGATGGCGATTTCCACCACGACGATACCGTCTTCATCACCCATGACGCGGTGAACTGCGAAAGCCGTCAGGTGTTCAAGAAGGTTCTGCGCAACGGGGCCACCGGTGTGTTCCAGGGTAAGATCCTGGTGAAGGAAGGCGCGCAAAAGACGGACGGGTATCAAATTTCCCAGTCGCTGCTGCTGGACGAAGACAGCCAGTTCCTGGCCAAGCCGGAGCTGGAAATCTACGCCGATGACGTCGCCTGCTCGCATGGTTCGACCTCTGGCGCGATCGACGAGGAAGGCCTGTTCTACCTGCGCTCGCGCGGGGTGCCGCATGCGGAGGCAACTGACCTGATGACGCTGGCCTTCCTGGCCGAAGCGGTGGATGAGATCGAAGACGCGGACATCGCCGCCGACATCGTCTCCCGCCTCGAAGGCTGGCTGGCCCGGCGCCGCTGATGTCCGTCACCACGGATATCCCGGCAACCTACAAGGGGCCGCGCAAGGTGTTTGCGCGGCTTCTCAGCATGGGCGCGCGCGAAGACCGCCTGCTGGTGTTCCTGATCGCCGGCTGCGTGCTGACCTTTGTGGCGCAAATGCCAAAACTGGCCCGCGAGGCGCATCTGACGGGGCAGGATCTCAACATGCTTTTGGGCGGCGCGCTGCTGGGCATCGTCTTTATCGCGCCGCTGCTTCTTTACGTCCTGGCATTAGTTGCGCATTGGATTGCCCGGGCCGCGGGCGGGCAGGGTGATGCTTATCGGGCCCGGCTTGCGCTGTTCTGGGCGTTTCTGGCCTCAAGCCCGCTGATCCTGCTGAACGGCCTCGTGGCCGGTTTCATCGGCGCCGGTGCGGCGCTGAATCTGGTGGGCGCGCTGTGGTGCGCCGTCTTTCTGTGGTTCTGGATTTCCGGCATGATCCAAGGGTATTGGACAAAGTCATGAACGCTCTGGCTGCTTTTGCCCTGCTGACAATCAAGTCTCCGCGCGATGCCGCGATGCAGATCCTGGCGCGCGATTGGCCGCGGGAAGCGCTGTGGACCGCGTTCCTGCTGTCCGTGGTGCTGAACACCTGCGTCTACACGCTGCAGCAGGTTCTGTTCCCGCTGCCGCCGGAAGTCTTGCTGCCACGGTTTGCGCCCGGTGCCTATTTCGCGGTCATTCTGGTGCTGCAACTCAGCTTCATTGCGATGCTGGCCACCACCGGCCGCTGGCTGGGCGGGCAGGGTGACCTGCCGTCGCTGCTGGCGCTGATCACCTGGCTGCAATTGCTGCAGGCCGCGTTGAACGGTGCCATTGTGGCGGTGTTCCTGGTCCTTCCGGCGCTGGCGGCGCTGCTCAACATTGCCGCCAATATCGTAGTGTTCTTTATCCTCTTGCATTTCGTCAACGCGGCGCACAGGTTCGGCTCCGTCTGGCGCTCGCTTGGGGTGGTTTTGATGGCCAGCCTGATCCTGGTGTTTGCTCTACTCTTCATCGTGGGTCTGATCGGCCCAGCCAATCTGGGACTGCCCGAAAATGTATGACGTCGAAAAAATCCGTGCCGACTTCCCGATCCTCTCGCGTGAGGTGAACGGCAAGCCGCTGACCTACCTCGACAGCGGCGCCTCGGCCCAGAAGCCGCAGGTTGTGATCGACGCTGTGACCAAGGCGTATGCCGAGGAATATTCCAACGTTCATCGTGGCTTGCACTTTCTTTCTAATCTCGCGACGGAGAAGTATGAGGCGGTGCGTGGCATCATCTCCCGGTTCCTGAATGCGGGCGACGAACACACCATCGTGCTGAACTCCGGCACCACCGAGGGCATCAATCTGGTCGCCTACGGCTGGGCAATGCCGCGGCTTCAGGCAGGGGACGAGATCCTGCTGTCGGTGATGGAGCACCACGCCAACATCGTGCCCTGGCATTTCCTGCGTGAGCGTCAGGGGGTGGTGCTGAAGTGGGTGGATACCGAAGCAGACGGCAGCCTGGACCCGCAAAAGGTGATCGACGCGATCACCCCCAAGACCAAGCTGGTAGCGGTGACCCAATGCTCCAACGTTCTGGGCACCGTGGTGGACGTGAAGGCCATCACCCAGGGCGCCCATGCCAAGGGGGTGCCGGTGCTGGTCGACGGCTCGCAGGGGGCGGTTCACATGCCGGTCAACGTGCAGGACATCGGCTGCGACTTTTACGCAATCACCGGCCATAAGCTCTATGGTCCGTCCGCCTCCGGCGCGATTTACATCAAGCCGGAACGCATGGCAGAGATGCGCCCGTTTATCGGCGGCGGCGACATGATCAAGGAAGTCTCCAAGGAGCAGGTCATCTACAACGATCCGCCGATGAAGTTCGAAGCCGGCACGCCGGGCATCGTGCAGACCATCGGCCTGGGCGTGGCGCTGGAATATATGATGGACCTGGGCATGGAAAACATCGCCAGGCACGAGGCGGGTTTGCGCGACTATGCGATGGAGCGGCTGACCGGACTGAATTGGATCAACATTCAGGGGCAAGCGCCTGGAAAGGCTGCGATTTTCAGCTTTACTATGGAAGGTGCCGCACACGCCCACGACATCTCCACCATCCTCGACAAGAAAGGCGTGGCGGTGCGTGCCGGCCATCACTGCGCCGGACCGCTGATGGATCATCTGGGGGTCTCTGCGACCTGCCGCGCGTCGTTCGGCCTGTATAACACCAAGGAAGAAGTCGACACGCTGATCAGCGCGCTGGAACTTGCCCACGACCTGTTTGCTTGATCAATACCTCTGATCAACCGGAAACGGCGCCCGATTGGGCGCCGTTTTGCGTTTTCCCGACGGGTGGCAGCCTTGGAACCCCAGGCACCTCAAGACTTGCTCACTTTGCGGACTCTCCCGCGCCCATGTGCTTGTCGACCATTCGTTGCACCATCGGCGCAAAGTGCCAGTAATCCGGGGTCTCCATATCCGCCCGCTTCCCAGCCTCATCCAGATAGCGCACCGCGATGATCTGCTTGAGGTTCGGGTTCTTTTCGAACTCGGTCGCTTCTTGCGGTGTCATCGGCCCGCCTTGCAGGTTCAGCGAATGGATGGAGGCCTCTGACAGCCGATTGAAATATTCCGGTTTAGTGGCGCAGAGGTACCGCTTGGCGGCCACGTGATAGCGCACGCAGTCGGTGATCACTGACGGGAAGAACTGCTCCAGCACTTCGGCGCCGGCCTCTTCATGAAAGCGGTCTTCGGTGTCGTCCATGGAGAACGTCCCGAACTCGCTGGTGAAATGCCCGATGTCATGCAGGAGCGCGCCCACGATGATCTCCTCAGGCTGGCCGTTCTGCTCGGCAATTGCGGCGCCTTGAAGCATGTGTTCCGCCATGGTGACAGGTTCCCCCAGATACTCCTCGCCGCCGCGGCGGTCGAAGATGCCGCCGATGAATTCAACGATAGTATCGCGGGTCAGCTTGCTGGCGTCCGGCTTGCTCATGGCTCAGCCCTCCAGTTGTGCGTTCAGCACGTTCAGGGATGACAGCAGCCCGTCCTTGTCGGCGTAGCAGCCCTGCAGCCAGCGCGTCCCCGCCCCGGAATAGCCTAGCCGCGCGTGCAGGACACGGGTGTTGTCGACGATAAAGCTTTCCCCCGGCTCCAGCTTGAACGAAACGCCCATCGACGGATCGTCGATGATTTCACCCAGACGGCGGTAGGCGGCGTAATAGCCTTCCATCTTCTCAAACGGGATGTCCGTGAAGGGTGCCGAAGACCGGTTATTGAACCGTACCGCAATCAACTCTCCGTCGGGTGACAGCTCAATCATCGGACGGCGCGCGTGCAGATGCACACCGTCAGACCCTTTGTATTCAAACCGCGCAGAGTAGCCTGCCAGCAGCGCAAACCCTTCCGGATTTTCGTCACGCAGACGCCCGGCGGCGCGGAAACCGTCCACCACGATGCTATCGCCGCCCTCAGCCGAGTTTTCGAGGCAATAGAGGATCTGAAGGGAGGGCACCGGATCACGGTAGGGGTTGTCGGTATGCGCCTGCAGGCCCAGGCCGGTATAGGCGAGGTTGGTGGGATTCACCTCGGTGCGCACTTCGAAATACTTGCCGTAATTGGTCTCGCGGACAAAACCGAACATCTCGGCGCAGTCAATCAGCGCGCCTTCCTTGACCGGACCGTTCACCAGCTTGGCAAAGCCGAGCCGGGCAATCGCGTCCAGCCAGCCGCGTTTCGCCTTGGGGTCCGATTGCACGCTGTTCCAGTCAAACGTCGGGGCTGGCTGGCTGCTGTTCCAAGTCTCGACGCCCGGCGCCGTGCGGCCAAATTCAAACTCTTTATCAACGTCATAGGCGTTTGACTTCAACCAATCCCCAGGGAAGGTCACAGTCTTGCCCTCGGGCGCGAACGTCACCGTCAGGCTGCCGTCTTCGACCAGCGCGGTGCTGATCCTGGTGTCATCCGGAATGTCGCCAATGGTGATCAGCCGCTGGCCGTTTCCAGGGGCGCGGGTTTCGGGGTCCAGCGCGTTGTCGCGCAGCCAGATCGCATGAAAACGGCACAACTGGCCGTCGTCGAATGTCAGGGTCAGAAAGCTGCCGGACGCGTCAGCAGTCACGGAACGGGGCATGGGGGTTCTCCGGTTGGCCTTGTTCTCCCTTGTTCTGGTAGCGCGGTTGAGCCATCAAGAGAACGACGGAAACAAGGGTTTTAGAGTTAGGTTTTCTAATGGCTAAGAAAGTCACCAAACAAGGGCTGCCGCCGCTTGATTGGCTCAAGGTGTTTGAGGCAGCGGGGCGGCATGGCAGTTTCACCGCCGCAGCAGAGGAATTCGGCGCCACCCAGGCCGCGGTCAGCCAGCGGATCCGCAATCTCGAGTCCTGGCTGGGCCGTCAGCTCTTCATCCGGTCTGCGCGCGGGGTGTCGCTGACCGTGGACGGCGAAAGCTACCTGCCGCTGGTGCATGAGTCCCTGCGCGCGCTGGAGCAGGGAACCGAGAACCTGTTTGGCCAAACAGTCCGGGAGCTGCGGATTGCGGGCTTGCCGTCGCACCTGGAAATGCTTTTGCTGCCGCGGCTTGCAGCCTTTTCTAAAACCTTTCCGGATTTGCGGCTGGTCACTGAAACCGTGCCCCGGCGGCTGGACTTCGAGGCCGCGGACGGCGCCCTGCAGATCCGCTATGGCCGCGGCGGCTGGGAGGGCCGGCAGGAAGCGCTTCTGGCAAGCGAGGTGCTGCAGCCGATGACCGCGCCGGGCCAGGCCGGGCACTGGCGGCAGCTGCCCGCGATCGAGCTGCGCGGCGAGCGGCCGGGCTGGGCGGAATGGTCGCGTGTGACGGGCGAGGCTGCGCCGGAGGCCGGGTCACTGTCCGTTGATTCCATGGCCCATGCCCTGCGGGCGGCGCGCCTGGGCCTGGGGGTTGTACTGGGGTCCAGGGTGCTGGCGGCAAACTTGCTGCAAACCGGTCAGCTGGACTGCGCCCGGGCGCCGGAACTGCCGACAATCGACGGTTACTGGCTGACCTGGCCGCCCAGCCTGGGCAAGTCCAAGCGTCAAAGCGAAATACTGACCGCTTTGACCTTTGTCTTGCAGGGGTGATTGGCCCGCCGCCTCTGGTGCGGCACGGTCCCCCTTTCAGATCGGGTATTCTCCGGTTCTGGCGAAATAGGCATCCAGCAAAGGTCTCGCCCCGCGTTTGCTGAGAAACGCGAGGCCGATCTTGCCATCTCTGCGCCAGCGCGCTGTTACGGCAAACTCGCCAATTCCGGTAATCGTGACGGATTGCATCTGGGCCAGTTCAAATGGGTCCTGTCCCTCCAGGAGGCGAACGGCAAATCCCTGGTAGCTGATGTTGCAAAGCTGCGCCTCGACCTGTGTGTCCGTCAGATTGATCACGCAGGGCAGGTCAAGCCGTAGACGAGGTGCCGTTGCAATCGCGGGCTGTGAATAAGAACAGATTGTTGCCATGCCATCCTGCCGTAAAATTACCATCAATTTCTTAGGCAGATAGGCAGCTTCCCTTACGAAAGCGTGAAAGGTCCGTGAAAATCAGGCAGCGGAATAAGGGAAATGGCGCACCTGAGAGGATTCGAACCTCTGGCCTCTGCCTTCGGAGGGCAGCGCTCTATCCAGCTGAGCTACAGGTGCGTTGTTACGGCGGGGTATACCCGTGCTTTGCTGCCTCTGCAACGGGAAAAACCGCCTGTTTCCAATTTCATGAGGTTGAGGTGCAATGCCGCGGGCAGTGCCGCTCGCAGAAAATTAAAAAGCCTGCCCCGGGACGGGCAGGCTTGCATTCTTGCAATACCAGCTGCGGTCAGCCGCGCCAGGTGCGGACAACGCCGCAATCCATATGCACAAAATTCGAACGCTGATACTTGCCCACACCGCCGGCCCGGCAGGCTTCGGCGGCTTTGGCCATCTGCGACACCGAACGCGATGCCAGCCGCAGGTCGGCGGCTTGGCCGCGCATGTGCAGCGAATTTTTGGCCACACCGCGCGAGCGGCTGCGCAGCATCGCGTTGGTTTTGGGGCTGCGGTAGCCCGACAGCAGCATGTAGGGCTCGTTCACATCCAGAAGATTGTGCGAGGCCGCCATGATGTCGATGGTGCGAAGGTCGATTTCCTTAACATCATCGGTGCGCCAGTCGCGCATGAAGTGATTGATTTCCTTGACCGCGTCTTTGATGTATTGGCCGTCGATCCAGTAGACCATGTCCACACGCTCGCCGGTGCGGCCGGAGTACATGCGGATGCGCCGGATGTCACCGCCGCCGCGCAGGAAGCCTGCTGCATTTGAGAAAGTTGGGGCTGCTGTTACTGCGGTTGCAGCAAAAACACCCAAAAGAGAACGCCGGGAGATCCCCGTGCCCGTGGTTTCTGCCATTGATACTGCGCCGTCCCGTACGCTGTTAGTCCTGCCTAAATGCCCGATGTTACGGGCTCGTCAACGCTCGTAGTTAACGTGCGGCATGTATGGCACAGTGAGAATCCTGTTCCAACATTTCTTTGCCGCACTGTAACGTATGACCGGTTTTTCGGCGATTTCTTGCGCAAAAGGGGAGGGGCATGGAACTTTTCCCCGCGACTGTTGCAGGCGGGTTTCATAGACGCGGCAACACTGCATCAGGGTTAACTTTTCGCAATTGTGAGTGGACAACGCAGGCTGGCATTTACCAGAATTTCAGATAGGCACTGCCAATATTGGAATAATCGGCACAAGGACCGGAGATTTATGACGCGCGCATCCGCTGGATATGTATTGCCGGGACTTAAGGCGGGGCTGTTCGCCCTGGCCATGAGCGGCTTGGCCGGGAGCATGGCCGGGACCGCGCAGGCGGATATACCGGCGGCGTTCCGGCAGGCAGTGGCAGAGTCGGCCTCCGCCGATGACGCAGTTGCCAGATTTTACCGGGAGAATGGCTATCAGGCGATCTGGACGGGCGCGGATGAGGCCTCGCGCCAGCGCCGCAGCGCGCTGCTGGCCGCACTGAACGACATCCGCGCCCACGGGCTTCCGGACCGCTCGGCTGAGGTCAACGGCCTCCTGCAGCAGATGCAGCAGGCCCGCACCACCCGCGATTTCGGTTTGGTCGAGGCGGCGCTGAGCAAGGCGCTGGTGGATTATGCCACTGATCTGCAGACCGGCCTTCTGGTGCCGTCGCGGATTGATGATGGCATGGTACGCAAGAAGCATACTGTGGACGGCGCCAGCTTCCTGGCCGGTATCCGCGACGCCCAGCCCTTTGCCTATATGCGCAGCCTGGTGCCCGCATCGCCCCAGTACCGCGGCCTGATGCGCGAGAAGCTGCGTCTGGAGCAGGTTCTGGCTGCCGGCGGCTGGGGTCCTGTGGTGCAGGCCAAGGCGCTGGAACCGGGCGAGCAGGGCCCGGCGGTCATTGCCCTGCGCAACCGGCTGATGGCGATGGGCTATCTGCCGCGCAGCGCCGCGCGCAGCTATGACGCCGCGATGGTGCAGGCCGTGCAAAGCTTTCAGGCGGATCATGGTCTTGAAACGGATGGCGTGGCGGGTGCCGGCACCCTGGCAGAGGTCAACAAACCGGTCAGCGACCGCCTGAAATCGGTGATCATCGCGATGGAGCGGGAGCGCTGGCTGACCCCGGACCGGGGCGAGCGCCATATCCTGGTCAACCAGACCGATTTCACCGCCAAGATCGTCGATAACGGCGATGTGACCTTTGAAACCCGCTCGGTCATCGGCAAGAACACCCACGACCGCCGCAGCCCCGAATTCTCAGACGAGATGGAGCATATGGTGATCAATCCGAGCTGGTATGTGCCGCGCTCGATCATCACCAAGGAATATCTGCCCAAGCTTCGGAACAACCCTAACGCCGTCGGCCACATCCAGATCACCGACCGGCGCGGCCGGGTGGTGAACCGCAACTCGGCCAATTTCGCGCAGTACACCGCGCGGAACTTCCCCTATTCCATGCGCCAGCCCCCCAGCCGCAGCAACGCGCTGGGTCTGGTCAAGTTCATGTTCCCGAACAAATACAACATCTACCTGCACGACACCCCGCAAAAGAGCCTGTTTGCCCGCGAAGTGCGCGCCTTCTCGCATGGCTGCATCCGCCTGGCGCAGCCGTTTGAATTTGCCTATGCGCTGCTGGCGCGCCAGACTGAGGATCCCAAGGCCTTTTTCCACCGCATCCTGAACAGCGGCCAGGAAACCAAGGTCGAGCTGGAACAGAAGGTGCCGGTGCATATCATCTACCGGACCGCGGTGGTGTCCAGCAAAGGCCGTGCCGAATTCCGCCGCGATGTCTATGGCCGCGACGCCAAGATCTGGGCTGCACTGGAACGGGCAGGGGTGGTGCTGCCCAGCGTTCAAGGGTAAATACCGGGCCCATACAGGATTATTCTGAAAGGGCCTGCCATGTTCACAATCCGCCAGATCGCCGAGTCCCTGGGCGCCGAAGCCCAGGGCGACCTGGACCTGCAGATTGCAGGCGCGGCTGAACCGCAGGATGCCGAAGCCGGCCAGATTGCCATGGCGATGGCGCCGAAATACGCGGAAGGCCTGAAGGCAGGCAGTGCGCAGGCTGCAGTGCTGTGGGAAGGCGCGGACTGGAAGTCCTTCGGGCTTAAGGCCGCCATCTTTGCCCCGCGCCCGCGGATGACCATGTCCGGCGTGACCGCCATGCTGGACCGCGGCCAGGGGTTTCCCTCCGGCATCCACCCCTCCGCCGTTGTCGATCCCAGCGCCGAACTGGGCGAGGGTGTCTCCGTCGGGCCGCTGACGGTTGTTGCAGCCGGCGCAAAGATCGGCGCGGGGTCCGTGATCGGCCCGCACTGCTATATCGGCGCGGATGCGGTGATCGGCAGGGAGGCCCAGCTGCGGGAGATGGTCTCAATCGGCGCCCGCGCCACCATCGGCGACCGCTTCCGCGCCCAGCCGGGCGCGCGGGTCGGCGGCGACGGGTTCTCCTATGTGACGCCGGAAGTGTCGGGCGCCGAAAACGCCCGCAAGACCCTGGGCGATCAGGGCGAGGCCAAGGCGCAATCCTGGGTCCGCATTCATTCGCTGGGGGCCGTTACCATCGGCGATGATGTGGAGCTAGGCTCCAACTGCACCATCGACAACGGCACCATCCGCGACACCGTGATCGGCCACGGCAGCAAGCTTGATAACCTGGTTCACGTCGGCCACAACACCCGCGTCGGCAACGACTGCCTGCTGTGCGGCCAGACCGGGGTGTCCGGCTCGGTGGATATTGGCAACAACGTTGTGCTGGGCGGCCAGACCGGTGTGGTGGACAATATCTTTATCGGCGACGGCGTGATCGCCGGCGGCGGCACCAAGATTCTGTCGAATGTGCCCGCCGGGCGGGTGGTCATGGGCTACCCGGGCGTCAAGATGGAGACCCACACTGAGATGTATAAAGCACAGCGGCGCCTGCCGCGGCTGATGCGTGACATCGAATTGTTAAAAAAGGCTGTTTTCAAGTAACGGCCGAATACCTACATCAGCGCCAGGCAGAAAATCGGGAATCCCTACATGAGCACGCAGGACAAGGTCATTGCAATCATTGCCGAACAGGCGGTTCTGGAGCCGTCGGATGTGACCCTCGACAGCACCTTGGAGGATCTTGGCATCGACAGCCTGGGGCTGGTCGAAAGCATCTTTGCCATTGAAGAGGAATTCGACATTTCAATTCCCTTCAATGCCAACGAGCCCGGGAAAAGCGATTTCGACATCTCCACTGTGGCGGCCATCGTCGCGGGCATCGACAAGCTGATCCTGGAAAAGGCCTAAGCCCCCTCATGAAGCGCGTTGTCATTACCGGGGCCGGGACCATCAATGCACTGGGCCATTCCGTGCCCGCCACGCTGGAGGCCATGCGCGAAGGCCGCTGCGGCATCGGCGACCTGGAATTCCGCGATGTGGAGCGGCTGGCGATCCGCATCGGCGGCCAGGTCCGCGGGTTCGAGGCGGAAGGCCGGTTCAACCGCCAGCAGATGAGCCTTTACGACCGCTTCACCCAGTTCACCCTGACCGCCGCCAAGGAAGCTATCGAACAATCCGGGCTGGAGTTTCATGGCGAGCTGTCGGCAAAGGCCGGGGTGGTTCTGGGCAACTCCGGCGGCGGTATGCAGACGCTGGATGAAAATTACCGCAGCGTTTACGAGGACGGCAAGAACCGGGTGCATCCCTTTGTGGTGCCCAAGCTGATGAACAATGCCGCGGCCGGCCATGTGTCGATGCAATTCAACCTCAAGGGCCCCAGCTTTACCGTTTCCACCGCGTGCGCGTCCTCCAACCATGCGATGGCGCAGGCGTTTCAGATGGTGCGCTCGGGCATGAGCCCGGTGATGATCACCGGCGGTTCGGAATCGATGCTGTGCTTTGGCGGCGTGAAGGCCTGGGAGGGGCTTCGGGTAATGTCCAAGGACGCCTGCCGCCCGTTCAGCGCCAACCGCAACGGCATGGTTCAGGGCGAAGGGGCCGGCGTGTTCGTGTTCGAGGAATATGACCACGCCAAAGCGCGCGGCGCAGAAATTCTGTGCGAAGTCATCGGTTTCGCCATGTCTTCGGACGCTGCTGATATTGTCATGCCCAGCAAGCAGGGCGCCGCGCGGGCGATTGCCGGGGCGCTGCAGGATGCCCGCGTCAACGCGTCCGAGGTCGGCTATATCAACGCGCATGGCACCGGCACCGCGGCCAACGACAAAACCGAATGCGCCGCGGTTGCGGATGTGTTCGGCCCCCATGCCGACAGCCTGATGATCTCCTCAACCAAATCCATGCACGGCCACCTGATCGGCGGCACCGGCGCAGTGGAGCTGCTGGCCTGCATCATGGCGCTGCGCGACGGGGTGATTGCCCCGACCATCGGCTATGAGGAGCCGGATCCGGAATGCGCCCTGGATGTGGTCCCGAACGAGGCGCGCGAGGCACGGGTCGAGGTGGCGCTGTCCAATGCTTTTGCCTTCGGCGGGCTGAACGCGGTGCTGGCCCTGCGCAGGGTCTGAGGGCCGGCAAACGGAAAACGCCGCGGCCCTAGGGGCGCGCGGCGTTCCGGTTTTTGGGAAGGTGCCAGCGTTACTGCTTGACCACGTCCACCACGTCATATCCTGCGGTGAAGCCGCTCAGCGACAGCTTCATCTCCACCACCTGGTCCGGAGCAGGCGCCGGGCGCAGCGACAGCGTGGCTTGCTTGCCTTTCTTGAAGGCGTCGATATCGCCTTGGGTCAGGCCGATCTGCGCCACGCAGCCCAGCTGGTTGCAGAAGGAATAGTTGTAACGCTTGGCCGGTGCGCCGTCGATCGAGATGGTCAGCGCGGCCGGCAGCAGGGTTTCCAGCGGCACGATCACGGTGGCGCCGGCAACCGCCTGGCCGCCTTGCTGGTCAATCCGGAACAGCGACACCTCTGCAATCGGATTGCCTTGCGGACCCGCCAGAACCTGCAGCAGCGAGCAGGGGTCGGTCTCGCTCTCGGTTTTGATGCAGGCCAGATCCCAGTCGCCGTGCTTTTCTTTGGAATAGCGCTGGCCCAGTTGCGGGTCGGTGCTGACCGGTTCGCCAAGATCCAGAATATCGTCCGCGGACGATTCCGCTTTTTCGCCTTGCTCAGCCTGTTGTTCGGACTGTTGGTCAGCCTGCTCCGCGGTTTCCGCCCCGGCGGTCTCCTCTTCCGCCGCTGTTTCCTGCGCTGCCAGCGGTGCGGTCATGGCCAGCAGTGCGGCCAGCGTGATCGGGGTCAGGGACTTCAACATGAATGCCTCATTTTTCTACAGACGCTGCTTTTGCGTGTAACACGCTGCCCGGGCAGTGTCAGGTTAATATCAGGCGATCTGCGGGGAAAACCGCTCAATCTGCCTCAACCATGGAAGTTGCTGATTAAGAACAAAAAAGGGAACCCGCTGGTTCCCTTTTTCGTATTTGCGTCTCCCCGTCGGACTGGCCGACTTAGTTATTGCGTAGGACGTTACGAAAGGGCTGGCCATCGGTCAACATGCAACTTCAAAAAAATGCAGTGCAGCCCTGATTTGGCGAAAATAGCCGGCGATTGCGGCGGGATGCCGGCCGGGGTGCCTGTTTTACAGGCAGCTGCGCTGGAAAAAAGGAGGCCGTGCACAAGGCACGGCCAGTCTGACAGGGAGGAAATGTCCGCCGCGGCAACCGCAAGTGCAGGGGCGGGCAAGATTGACTATCGCACGGAAAAGTTAACGTTGTATTGTTATCCACAAGCAGACCATACAGGCAGGAGCGAGGCATGACAGAACAGGTCTTTCTGGGCGGCGGCGGCGAGGATTACGGGACGCCGCAGGGGCTGGCCTTGAAATATGCCAACCGCCACGGGCTGATCGCCGGCGCAACCGGCACCGGCAAGACGGTGACGCTGCAGATCCTGGCCGAAGGGTTTTCCAATGCCGGCGTGCCGGTGATCCTGTCGGATGTGAAGGGGGACCTGTCTGGCCTGGCAAAGGCGGGCTCGGACAGCCACAAGCTGCACAGCGCCTTTACGTCCCGTGCGGAGAAGATTGGTTTTACCGGCTATGGCTACCATGCCTGTCCGGTCACGTTCTGGGACCTTTATGGCGCGCAGGGGCACCCGGTGCGCACCACGGTCGCCGAAATGGGCCCGTTGCTGCTGGCGCGCCTCCTGGAGCTGAGCGAGGCGCAGGAAGGCATCCTGAACATCGCTTTCCGGCTGGCCGACGATGAGGGGCTGCCGCTGCTGGACCTGAAGGACTTGCAGGCACTGCTGGTCTGGACCGGCGAGAACCGCAGCCAGCTGTCGCTGCGCTACGGCAATGTCTCGCCCGCGTCGATCGGCGCAATTCAGCGCCGTCTGCTGGTGCTGGAAAACCAGGGCGGCGCGGGCCTGTTCGGGGAACCTGCCCTGGCGCTGAGCGACCTGATGCGCTGCGATGAGGCCGGCAGAGGCATGGTCAATATCCTGGCTGCGGACAAGCTGATGGCGGCGCCGGGCCTCTATGCGACGTTTCTGCTGTGGCTGCTCAGCGAGCTGTTCGAGGAACTGCCGGAGGTCGGGGACCCGGACAAGCCGCGGCTGGTGTTCTTCTTTGACGAGGCGCACCTGCTGTTTGACGACGCGCCCAAGGCGCTGATCGACAAGGTGGAGCAGGTGGCCCGGCTGATCCGCTCCAAGGGTGTGGGGGTGTATTTCATCACCCAGAACCCGGCCGACGTGCCGGAGGATATTCTGGGCCAGCTTGGCAACCGCATCCAGCACGCGCTGCGTGCCTTCACCGCCAAGGACCGGAAGAACCTGCGGCTGGCTGCCGGGACCTACCGCGAGAACCCCCGGTTCCCGACCGAGGACGCCATCCGCGAAGTGGGCGTGGGCGAGGCGGTCACCTCGATGCTGCAAAAGAAGGGGGTGCCCGGCGTGGTGGAGCGGACACTGATCCGCCCGCCCAGCACCCAGCTGGGGCCAATCACGGAACAAGAGCGGGCAGCGATATTGAAAGCGTCCGATATGGCAGGAAAGTACGACACCCCGGTGGACCGCCGTTCGGCCTATGAGATCCTGGCGCAGCGGGCGCAAACAGCCGCGCAGGAGGCCGAAACCTCGGAAAACGAGGCGGAAGAGTCGGCGCAGCCGATGGCGCGGGAATTCAACGCCGCCCGCCGCTATTCGGGAACCCGGGTCAGCCGGTCAACCTCGCGCTCTTACCGCGAGAAAGACACCTTTACCTCGGCGATGTCGGAAGCGGTGATCAAGGAGCTGAAGGGAACGACAGGCCGCCGCATCGTCCGCGGCATCCTCGGCAGCCTGTTCAGGGGGCGCTAGGGCGGCGCCTCAGGATAAGCTCCAGCAGCAGCAGCCAGGGCAGGTAAAAGCCGGCATTCATGAAGAGATCGAACCCGCCGGTGAACTGCGGGTTCGATGCGGCCCCGCCGGTGGCCAGCGCCCACAGCCCGTATTGAACCCGGTACAGCCAGGACCCCATCGCAAGGACCAGCAGCCGCAGCGCCCACCTGCGGTGGCGGGCGGTCTGGCCTTGCCGCGCCAGGCGGGCGGTTTGCAGGGCCGCGGCCAGCAGCAACAGGCCATAGACCGAAAACCCTGTGTCCATCGGCCAGCCGCCAATCGTGCCCTGCCAGGCGGTAAAGGCCAGCCCGCCCGCCGCCGTCACGCAGGCCGCCAGGATAAGCAGGCGGCCCAGCCATCTGTGCAGCGCAGGCAGGCGCCCGCTGAGGCCCAGACCCAGCTGCAGCGGCGCCAGAACTGGCAGGGCGGCCCCGATCAGCATGTGCAAAGAGATGGCGGCATTGGACCAAGCAGCGCCCGGAACGAACAGATAGCTGTCTCTCTGCGGGCCGCCGCCCAGCCCATCGATCCCGAACACGGCGGCGTAATAGCTGAAAGGCGCGGCCAGAAGCGCCAGAAAAACAAGGGCCGCAGCTTTCGCCGCGGCCCCCTTTGCAGTTTTCTTTTGCAGGCTGTGTTGCACAAGAGCGATCCCAAAGCCGTTGCCTATTTCTCCGGGATCAGGCCCCGCGGGCTGAACCTCAACACCAGAAGCAGAATCAGGCCCATTGTGAACAGCCGCATATGCGAGGCGCTCTCCATCAGATGCCCCTTCAGCGCGCTGCCCTCGGCCATGCCAGAGGTCACCAGCTCCATCAGCAGGATACCCATCGGCTCCACTTTGATCCAGAAGAACCAGATCAGCATGCCGCCCAGCACCGCGCCGAAGTTGTTGCCGGAACCGCCGACGATCACCATCACCCAAATCAGGAAGGTGAAGCGCAGCGGGTTGTAGGTGCCCGGAGTCATCTGGCTGTCCAGCGTGGTCATCATCGCGCCGGCAATGCCGCAGATGGCGGAGCCCAGCACGAAGATCTGCAGGTGGCGGCGGGTAACGTCCTTGCCCATCGCTTCTGCTGCCGTCTCGTTGTCGCGGATCGCGCGCATCATCCGGCCCCAGGGGCTTTTCAGCGCCATCTGCGCCATCCACAGAAGCGCCAGCAGCACCACCGCGAACATCACCGCATAACCCGCCTTCACGTAAACGGTCGAGGCGGTGACGGGGTCCATGCCCCAGCTTGCCGCACGCTCCACAAAGGACGGATCGTTTTGCAGATCGACCTCATAGGGCAGCGGACGGGGCAGGCCGACCACGTTCTTCACGCCGCGCGACAGCCAGTCCTCGTTCTTCAGGACTGCGATGATGATCTCGGCAATGCCCAGCGTGGCAATCGCCAAATAGTCGGAGCGCAGGCCCAGGGCGGTCTTGCCGATCAGCCAGGCGGCACCGGCTGCCAGCAGGCCGCCAGCGGGCCAGGCCAGCAGCACCGGCAGGCCCAGGCCGCCGATATTGCCCTGCAGCGCGGGGTTGATCGCCTCGACCGAGCCGACCGCCGGATCGAAGATCGCGCGGTAGACGAAGAAGCCCGCGATCAGCACAACGGCCAGCACCAGCGCACGCAGTTTGCCTGCGGGCATGAACTTAGTGACCATCACCGCGGCCACAACCGTCAGCGCGCCCATCACCAGCGCCATCACGATGCTGACGCCGCCCGACGCCCAGGCCGCCGGGATCACCGGTGTCGACACCAGCACCACGGCCAGCCCGCCAAGCGCGGTAAAGCCCATGATGCCGACGTTGAACAGCCCGGCAAAGCCCCATTGGATGTTCACCCCGATGGCCATGATGGCCGAGATCAGCCCCATGTTCAGGATCACCAGCGCCGAGTTCCAGGAGCCGGAGAAGAACAGGAAGTCGGTCATGCCTTCCAGAAGGATCATCACGCCGACAAAGACGAAAAGAAGGGTATGTTTCATGGTGTCGGTCATACCGCTTTCCCTTTGAAAAGGCCGGTAGGCTTGAACAGGAGGACAACAATCAGGATCGCGAAGGAAACCGCGAACTTGTAGTCGGTGCTGAGGAGCTGAACCAGCCCGTCAGGCGCCAGGCTGTCCGGCAGGCCGTAGGTCAGCACCTTCTTCCAGGCATAGGTGATCGTCACCTCGGAGAAGGCGATGATGAACCCGCCGGCAATCGCGCCGATCGGGTTGCCAAGGCCGCCCACGATGGCGGAGGCAAAGATCGGCAGCAGCAGCTGGAAATAGGTGAACGGCTTGAACGACTTGTCGAGGCCGTAGAGCACGCCCGCAATGGTCGCCAGCGCCGCCACGATCATCCAAGTGTACATCACCACGCGTTCCGGGTTGATGCCCGACAGCAGCGCCAGATCCTCGTTATCCGAATAGGCGCGCATCGACTTGCCGGTGCGGGTCTTGTTCAGGAACCAGAATAGCACCGCCACCACGATCACCGCGGTGACCACGGTCAGCGCTTCGGTGGTCTTGATCGCCAGGCCTTCATCCAGCCCGGTGAGCTTCTTGAAGGTCCGCGCCGAGATCACGAAGCGCTCGCCATCGGTAAAGCGCTGGTCGCCCGGCCCGATGATGAAGCGCACGATGCCGTTCATCATGAACATCACACCCAGCGAGACCATGACGAAGATCACCGGCTTTGCCTTTTGCTGGCGGTAGAACCGGTAAACGGTCTTGTCCGTGAACAGCGCCAGCGCAATGGTGCCCAGAATGCCAAACGGCAGCGCCAGCAGGGCGGTCGGCAGCGGGCCTGCGCTGAGGCCCACCGACTGGAACAGCCAGGTGAACAGGATCGTGACCATTGCGCCGAACGCCATGGTGTCGCCATGGGCAAAGTTCGAGAACCGCAGGATCCCGTAAATCAGTGTCACCCCCAGCGCGCCAAGCGCCAGCTGGCTGCCATAGGCCAGCCCGGGGACAATCACAAAGTTGGTAAGCGCCACGAGGGCGTTGAGAAGATCCATTAGAACACCTTTTCGCAGGGTCCGGTGAATACGCGTCTTGCATTCACGTAGTCGATGTATTTCCGGGGCTGGGTCCACAGTGTTGCCGAAAATCTGTTTTCATCGTTTGTTGTTAAAAACAGGGTTTGGCTGGCGTGTTCGTCTTCAGTACGCGCCGTAAGCATTTTTTGCGGGGACTTGATTGTCCATTCGGCTCCAGACACGTCGATCTTGTCCAGTACTTGGCCAGCTTCGGAAACGTGTTCGACGGCGAAAATTCCAAAATTTGTTTCAACTTTTTGCGGCGGTTGTCCCGAAAATTCCAAACTGAGGCTCTCGTTTGCGCATACAGTTTCGGCTGTACAAACTTCTTTAAGCAAACAGGGCTCGGCGGAAACACCAGAAGACAGCGCGAGGTATATCGGTATAGCGATCTTCATGCCTCACCCCCCCAGAAACGACTTGCGCACTTCGGGATCGGCCAGCAGCTCCTTGCCGGTGCCGGTAAAGGCATTGCGCCCCTGCACCAGGACATAGCCTTTGTCCGCGATCTCAAGCGCTTGCTTGGCGTTCTGCTCCACCATCAGGATCGGCAGCCCGGTGCGGGCGACCTCGATGATGCGGTCGAACAGCTCATCCATCACGATGGGGGACACACCCGCCGTCGGTTCGTCCAGCATCAGCACCTTGGGCTTGGTCATCAACGCGCGGCCCACGGCCACCTGCTGACGCTGGCCGCCGGATAGCTCACCGGCCGGCTGGTTGCGCTTGTCGCGCAGGATCGGGAACAGATCATAGACCTGCTCCATCGTGTCCCGGAAATCATCGGTGCGGATAAACGCGCCCATCTCCAGGTTCTCCTCCACCGTCATCGAGGTGAAGATGTTGCTGGTCTGCGGTACAAAGCCCATGCCCTTGATCACCCGGTCCTGCGGGGTCAGCTGGGTGATGTCCTCGCCATCGAGCCGGACGGAGCCGGAGCGCACGTTCAGCATCCCGAACACAGCCTTCATCGCGGTCGATTTGCCGGCGCCGTTTGGGCCGACGATCACCGCGATCTCGCCCTTGTCGACGGCAATGGTGCAGTCGTGCAGGATGTCCGGACCCTTGCCGTAGCCGCCGGTCATGGTGTCGCCGATCAGGAAGGGGCCACCCTCGACCTTGCGGACAGGGCCGCTTTTCAGATGGGCGGGCTGCATCGTGCCCACGCCTTTCAGGTTGGTGATCGAGGCGTCCTTGTTGCCGTGATCGTCCTGGTAGGGGTTGTCGCTCATGCGTCCGCCTCCAGCTTATCCTTGTTTTTCAGGCCAGTACCCAGATAGGCCTCGATCACATGCTCGTTCGCCTTGATCTCGTCCAGGGTGCCCTCGGCCAGCTTCTTGCCCTCGGCCATGCAGATCACCGGATCGCAAAGGCGGCCGATGAATTCCATGTCGTGCTCGATCACCACGAAGGTGTAGCCGCGCTCCTCATTGAGGCGCTTGATCGCATCGGCGATGGTATAAAGCAGGGTGCGGTTCACGCCGGCGCCAACCTCGTCGAGGAAGACGATCTTGGCGTCCACCATCATGGTGCGGCCCAGCTCCAGCAGCTTTTTCTGGCCGCCGGACACCTGGCCTGCCTTCAGGTCCGCGATGTGGCTGATGGTCAGGAACTCCAGCACCTCGTCGGCCTTAGCCCGCAGCGCGCGTTCCTCGTCAGCGATCCGCTTGCGGCCGAACCAGGTGTTCCACAGGCTCTCCCCCGACTGCGCGCCCGGCACCATCATCAGGTTTTCCCGGCAGGTCATCGAGGAGAACTCATGCGCGATCTGGAAAGTGCGCAGCAGGCCCTTGTGGAACAGCTCATGCGGCGGCAGGCCGGTGATATCCTCACCGTCCATGGTGACCCGGCCTGAGGTCGGTTCCAGAACACCTGCGATTACGTTGAAAAGAGTGGTTTTTCCGGCACCGTTCGGGCCGATCAAACCGGTTATGGACCCCTTAGCGATTTCCAGCGAAGCGCCATCCACCGCGTGGAACCCGCCGAAGTGCTTGTGCAAGTCCTCGACGACGATCATGTCATTACATCCCCTGCCGCAGTTTTTGCGGCGTTTTTAATTTGGAACAGCCCGGGCGAAACCCGGGCTGTTCTTTTTTGGTTGCTTTTCCGTTGCTTATCAGCGGAAGCGAAGGGTTTCGTTTTTGCCGTCCTTCACTTCGATCTCGCGGTAGGAGCCTGCGCTCTCACCCGGGCCGATCAGCTCAACGCCGGTTGCGCCCTGGTAGTCGATCTCACCGCCAGCGGCGAGGATTTCCAGCGCCTTGCCCAGCTCGCCCGGGTTGATCGGCTCGCCCGGCGCGTTTGCCACGTCCAGGATTTTGCCGACATAATCCGCCGGGTTGGTGGAGTTGGCAGCCTGCATCGCCAGCAGGAACAGCGCCGCCGCGTCATAGGATTCAGACGCATAGGCGGAGGTGCCGTCAAAGCCGCGCTCTTTTGCCATTTCGGCAAAGATTTCCGCGCCCTTGCTGTCGGAACCGGCAATCTGGCCGAAGGAGCCGTCCAGATCCGGGCCGACGTTCTGGGGCAGGGTGTCGCCGATCATGCCGCCGGGCAGGCCAAAGGTTTCAAACGCGCCGGAATCCAGCGCGCCCTGGATGATGCCCAGGCCGCCCTGGTCCAGATAGCCCGCAACCACCAGAATGTCGCCGCCAGCCGAGGCCAGCGCGCCGACTTCAGCGGAATAGTCGCCCTTGCCATCTTCATGCGCGGTCACGATGGTGACTTCGCCGCCAACCTCTTCGAAGGAGGTTTTGATCGCGTCAGCCAGGCCCTTGCCATAGTCGTTGTTGGTGTAGGTCAGCGCGATCGAGTTGATGCCGCGCTCCTTCAGGATCTCGGCCATCACCTGGCCTTCGCGCGCGTCCGATGGTGAGGTGCGGAAGAACAGGCCGTTGTCTTCCATGGACGACAGGCCGGGCGAGGTGGCCGACGGCGAGATCATCACCATGCCGTTCGGAATCGCCACGTTCTGCAGGATGGCACCGGTCACACCGGAGCAGTCGCCGCCGATGATGCCGTTCACGCCCTCTGCCACCAGCTTTTCGCCGTTTGCCACTGCCAGGCCGTTGTCGATGCAGCCGGTGTCAGCGCGGACCGGGGTCACGGTGGCGCTGTCCAAAAGCTTGCCTGACTTGGTGACCTCTTCCATGGCCAGATCGGCGCCGGCACCCATGGCCGGGGCCAGCGATTCAATCGGGCCGGTGAAGCCGAACAGCACGCCCAGTTTCACTTCCTTCGCGTGGCCGCCGGCAAATGCGGTGCCAGCGGTCAGCGCAACAGCCGCGGTGGCCATCAGCAGTTTTTTCATTTGAGAACTCCCATTGTTGGAACAAAAATGTTCACATCGGACCCTAGGCAAGCCGGTTGAAAAAGAAAAGTCTTATTGAACCGGAACAATTTTCCTCGGGCCGCCTGTTTCGCGCTGCTCCTCCTCTTGATCCCCGGATGCAGCGCCGGCGTGGATTTACCGCGGAATCAGCAGAAGGAAAAGACCTCAATGTTACAGCTGCTTCGCCCCGTGACGCTTGCCCTGGCGCTGATGGCGGTTTGCACGGCCGCGCGTGCAGAAACTCTCTCCAGCAGCCAGGGAACGCTGCGCGTCACCCGGATGGCTGCGGGGTTTGATGTGCCCTGGGCGTTTGCGTTTCTGCCGGACGGCGGCCTGTTGGTGACAGAGCGGGACGGCCAGCTGTTCCATGTGCAGGGCGGGCAAAAGCAGCGCGTCAGCGGCACGCCGGCAGTGGCCGCCGAGGGGCAGGGCGGGCTGCTGGATGTCATGGTGCCGCGCGACTTTGCCAGCAGCCGCGAGGTTTTCCTGACCTACGCCAAGCGCCAGGGGCGCGGGGCCGGCACCGCCCTGGCCGTTGGCAAGCTCAGCCGGGACACTGCACAGCTGACCGGTGTCAGGCTGCTGTTCGAGGCCGCGCCTGGGTCCCGCGGCGGCCGGCATTTCGGCGCCCGCGTGGTGGAGGCGCGCGACGGCACCCTGTTCCTTTCGCTGGGGGAGCGCGGCGACCGCCCCAGCGCCCAGAACCTGCGGCTGCACCAGGGATCGGTGGTGCGGATCAACCGCGACGGCACGGTGCCCGCCAGCAACCCGTTTACCGGCAGGCAGGACGCCCAGCCGGAAATCTGGTCCTACGGGCACCGGAACCCGCAGGGCATGGCGCTGGACCTGCAAGGCGACCTGTGGGTCGCTGAACACGGCGCCAAGGGCGGTGATGAGGTCAACCGTGTCCGCAAGGGCGCCAATTACGGCTGGCCGGTGATCTCCTACGGGCGCCATTACTCCGGCGCGCGGATCGGCGAGGGCACCGCCAAACCCGGCATGGAGCAGCCGCAGTGGTACTGGGACCCCTCCATCGCGCCCTCCGGCATGATGATATATTCCGGCCGCATGTGGCCTGAGTGGCGCGGCGATGTTTTCGTCGGCTCGCTGAAGTTCGACTACATCGCCCGCCTGTCAGGTGCGCCCCTGAAGGAGGTGGAGCAATTGCAAAGCAGCGAGACAGGCCGCATCCGCGACGTGCAGGAAGCGCCCGATGGCAGCATCTGGTTCGCCTCGGAAACGGAGGGCGCGGTTTTCAGACTGTCCCGTTAGACAGAGCTGTCTGCAGCCGTTCAGGCCTTATACGCCGCCGCCTTGCTGCCGCGCTCGCGGTAGGGGGTGGTGTCGTAATGGGCGCGGTAGCATTTGGAGAAATGCGACGGCGAGGCAAAGCCGCAGGCCAGCGCCACGTTGATCACGCTCATGTCGGTCTGCATCAAGAGGTTGCGCGCCTTCTGCAGCCGCAGCTCCATGTAATAGCGCTTGGGCGAGCGGTTCAGGTAGCGGCGGAACAGCCGCTCCAGCTGGCGGGTCGACATGCCCACGTCCTGCGCCAGGATCGACGGGCTTATCGGCTCTTCGATGTTGGCTTCCATCATCTGGATCACCATCGACAGCTTGGGGTGGCGCACGCCGATCCGGGTCGGGATCGACAGACGCTGGGTGTCCTGGTCGGTGCGGATCGAGGAATAGATCAGCTGGTCCGCCACCGCATTCGCCAGTTCCTCGCCGTGGTCGTTGGCAATCAGCTTAAGCATCAGGTCGATCGACGATGTGCCCCCGGCGGTGGACACCCGGTTGCCGTCGATAACAAACACCGATTTGGTCAGGTCGACTTCGTCGAACTCCTCGGCAAAGCTGTCGGCGTTTTCCCAATGGATGGTGGCCCGTTTGCCGTCCAGCAGCCCGGCTTTGGCCATGGTATAAGAGGCCGTGCACAACCCGCCCACGGTCAGCCCCTTGCGGGCCTCGCGGCGCAGCCAGGCCAGCAGTTTCTTGGTTGTGGCCTCCTGCACGTCAATGCCGGAGCACAGCATCACTACGTCGTCGCGGCGCAGCTCGATCAGATCGTCATCCAGATGAAACGTGGTTCCGGCAGAGCAGGTAACATTCTCGCCGCCTTCGCCCACCAGGGTCCAGGAGTACATGTCCTCGCCATACATCCGGTTTGCGATCCGCAGGCACTCGACAGCCGATGCAAAGGACAGCATCGTGAACTTGTCGAGCAGCACAAAGACAAACCTTCTCGGCTGGCCGGCTTCAAATCCAGAATCAGCAGGCTTGCGTGACGTCTGCATGGCGGGGTCCTTCAAGAAACAAGTCGGGCCGCGGGAGCGGGCTCCGCGGCAGGTCAGAAAACCGTGTTCACAGGATGGACGCCGGGTCAAGTAGGCGCAATTCTAAACTGGCCTCCAAGGTGCGGATTTTGTATAGAGCTTCCAATAATTTCTAAAGTCCTCTGATGCGGAGAAAAAGTCATGAGCGAATGGCAAAAATCGGACTGGCGCAGCAAGCCGCGGGTTCAGATGCCGGACTATACCGATCCGGCAGCGCTGAACGCTGTCGAGGCTCAGCTTTCCAAATATCCTCCGCTGGTGTTCGCCGGTGAAGCGCGCCGCCTCAAGCAGCATCTGGGCGCTGCGGGCCGCGGCGAGGCGTTTCTGCTGCAGGGCGGCGACTGCGCTGAAAGCTTCGACCAGTTCAGCGCCGATGCGATCCGCGACACCTTCAAGGTGATGCTGCAGATGGCGATGGTGCTGACCTATGGCGCCAAGGTGCCGGTGGTGAAGGTGGGCCGCATGGCCGGCCAGTTCGCCAAGCCGCGCAGCGCGCCGACCGAAATCATCGATGGCGTCGAGCTGCCCAGCTACCGCGGCGATATCATCAATGAACTTGCCTTCACGCCCGGCGCCCGCATTCCCGACCCCAGCAAGATGCTGCAGGCCTATACCCAGGCGGCGGCGACGCTGAACCTGCTGCGCGCCTTCTCGACCGGCGGTTTTGCCGATATGAGCCGGGTGCACTCCTGGACTCTGGGCTTTACGGACGAGCAGGAAGTGCAGAAGTACAGCGAGATCGCGACCCGCATTCAGGACACCATCGACTTTATGGCGGCTGCCGGGATCAATGCCGACACCACCCATGAATTCTCCACTGTCGAGTTCTACACCAGCCATGAAAGCCTGCTGCTGGAATATGAAGAGGCGCTGACCCGTCTCGATTCCACCTCCGGCAAATGGCTGGCCGGCTCCGGCCACATGATCTGGATCGGCGACCGCACCCGGCAGCCCGACGGCGCCCATGTGGAATTCTGCCGCGGCGTGCTGAACCCGATCGGCCTCAAATGCGGCCCGAGCACCACCGCCGAGGACCTGAAGGTGCTGATGGCGCGCCTGAACCCCGAGAATGAAGAAGGCAAGCTGACCCTGATCGCCCGTTTCGGCGCCGGCAAGGCAGGCGAGCATCTGCCGCGGCTGATCAAGGCAGTGAAGGAAGAGGGCGCCAAGGTGACCTGGGTCTGCGACCCGATGCACGGCAATACCATCAAGTCCTCCACCGGTTACAAAACCCGCCCCTTCGACAGCGTGCTGCGCGAAGTGCGCGACTTCTTCGGCGTCCACAAGGCCGAGGGCACCGTGCCCGGCGGCGTGCATTTCGAGATGACCGGCCAGGACGTGACCGAATGCACCGGCGGCGTCCGCGCCGTGACCGAGGAAGACCTGAGCGACCGCTACCACACCGCCTGCGATCCGCGCCTGAATGCCAGCCAGTCGCTGGAACTGGCCTTCCTGGTGGCAGAGGAACTGTCCGCCCTGCGCGCTGCCCAGAGCGCCCGTCAGGCCGGCTGACACCGGGCAGGCCGCGCAACCGCGGCCTTCCCGCAAGGTCCGGCAAACAAAAAAAGCGCCCCGGGGGTCTCCCTCGGGGCGCAGTCAATTCAAGTGCTATGACCTTGTACTTGAATGAAAACAGCTATGCGGTGCGGCCTGTCAGTCGCGGCTGACCACCAGGCGCAGATGCGGTGCGCCTTTCGGTTTGGCCGGGGCCGCCGCGGGCGCATCCGCCGGTGCCGCGGGTCTGGCCGCGCGGCTGCGCTCCAGCAGCGCCTTGGCCTCATCCAGAATGGACCGCTCCGGCTTGAACCGCGCCTGGGTCTCGGCAAATCCCGGGTTGGGCCGGTTCACATCGCGGCGCTCTTCCTTGGCGGCAGGCGTGGCGGCATCAGGCCGCGGCTTGGCCTTGAATCCGGCGGTGCCGGTTGCCTTGCCGACCGCGCGCATTTCGATCGAGGAGATCGAAAACCGCTGCGAGGTGACCGTTTCGCCGTCATCCGCCACCAGCACACCCAGAACCCGGCTGATGTCACCCAGATCGCTGCGCAGCGGCAGCATCAGCATCCGGGCCTCGCGCGGGCTGCGCAGGCGCGGCGCTTCGATCTGCAGTTCCAGTTCCACGATTGCGGGCGTTTCGAACATATGCTCCATCGCCGAGCTCAGCTGCTTGCGCGCGTCGGTGGTGAAGAAGGCGGTGATCGGCATGCCGCGCACCTCCATGCCGGCCATGCCGTTCACCAGCGACCCGGCCAGGCGGAACCGGGCAATGCCGGGTGCGATCCGTTCCAGGATAAAGGTGTGGCTCAGGATGTTCTCCAGCCCGCGCGGGTCGATCTGGGACCGGCTCGGCACATCATCGCCGCGCCGCAGGGCCGTCCAATAGGCCTCAGCCTGGCGCAGCGGCGACAGCGGCCCGCCTTTGCGGAACCGGTTCATGGAAACAACCTTGTCCTGACTGCTCGTCATCTCAGTGCCGCTGCGGCTGCCAAAAAACATCTCATATCCCCTTCAACCCCGGCCTGCTTTGCGTCCCCTTCAGCCAGCGGCTGCGTTAACACTTAGGGCCGGTATGGTTACCCTGAAGTTAAGATGCCACAATCTAATTCAAATTTGGACTACTTCTTTAAGCAATGGTTAACGCGCAGGGCTAGCGCCGTTTATGCGATTGCGCTTGCACCCTATACTTTCGAGACAGTAGAGCTGTCCAACCACCAGCGACGAGAGGGCCTTTCCCATGACCATCCGCAGCATGACCGCCTTTGCCTCGGCGCAGGGCAGCACCGGGCAGCACAGCTGGAGCTGGGAGCTCCGCTCGGTCAATGCCAAGGGGCTGGACATCCGCCTGCGGGTGCCGGATTGGCTGGAAGGCCTTGAAAACCATATCCGTTCGGTTTTGTCCAAGGCGCTGGCGCGGGGCAATGTATCATTGACGCTGCGGATCACCCGGACCGAGGACAGCGCCGCGCAGGTCCAGATCAACACTGCGGTCCTGCAGTCGGTGATCAAGGCCCTGGGCGAGGCGCAGTCGATTGCCGAGCAGAACCGGGTGGGCATCCGCCCGGCCTCCGCCGCGGAGGTGCTGGGCTTCAAGGGCGTGCTGGAACAGGCCGCAATTGACGACGATCCGGCGCCGCTGGTGAAAGCGCTGAGCAAGGAACTGGAAACCCTTGTGGCGGAATTCGTGCAGATGCGCGAGGCCGAGGGTGCCGCGCTTGCCGTAATCCTTAACGGCCAGCTGGAGCAGGTCGCCTCGCTGACGGCCCAGGCTGGCGCCCGCGCCGATGAGCGCAAGCTGAAAATGGCCGAGACCTTCAAGGCCAATCTGGCCCGGGTGCTGGACAACGCCGATGGCGCCGATCCGGACCGGGTGGCGCAGGAACTGGCGCTGATTGCGGTCAAGGCGGATGTCACCGAAGAACTGGACCGCCTCGGCGCCCATGTCGGCGCCGCGCGCGATCTGCTGATCAAAGGCGGCGCCGTGGGCCGCAAGCTCGACTTTTTGATGCAGGAGTTCAACCGGGAGGCCAACACGCTCTGTTCAAAAGCGCAGCACAGCGCCTTGACGGCGGTGGGGCTTGAGCTGAAAACCGTGATCGACCAGATGCGCGAGCAGGTGCAGAACATAGAATAAGAAAAGGAGTGCCCAGATGGCGGACCGCCGCGGCCTTTTGATCATCCTCTCATCGCCTTCGGGCGCAGGCAAATCCACACTGGCCCGCCGCCTGATGGCCTGGGACCCGGGCCTCAAATTCTCAGTCTCTGCCACCACCCGCGCCCCGCGCCCGGGCGAGGAGCACGGCCGCGAGTACTTTTTCATGTCCGAGGACGAGTTCCGCCAAAATGTGGCCGAAGGCGGCATGCTGGAGCACGCCCATGTCTTCGGCAATTTCTACGGCTCACCCGCAGGCCCGGTCAGGGACACCATCGAGGCCGGCCAGGACGTGCTGTTCGACGTCGACTGGCAGGGGGAGATCCAGATCCGCAACTCGGACCTCGGCAAGCACGCGCTGTCGATCTTCATCCTGCCGCCCTCGATCCCGGAGCTGCGCCGCCGCCTGGAAACCCGCGCCCAGGACAGCGAAGAGGTGATCGCCAAGCGGATGCAGAAAAGCTGGGATGAGATCAGCCACTGGGGCTATTACGATTACGTGCTGGTCAACGACGACCTGGACCAGACCGAGGCCAAGCTGAAAACCATCGTCGAAGCCGAACGGATGCGCCGGATCCAGCAGCCCAAGCTGCAGGAGCATGTGCGCGCCCTGCAAACCCAATTCGAGGAACAGTCATGACCCTGTACGCACTTGGAGAAGACCAGCCGCAAATTCATGAGGACACCTGGGTTGCCCCCGATGCCAATCTGATCGGCAAGGTGGTGATGGAGGCGGGGTCTTCGGTCTGGTTCGGCGTCACCATCCGCGCCGACCACGAGGAGATCCGCATCTGCGAAGGCACCAACGTGCAGGAAAACGTGGTGATGCACATTGATGCGGGCTATCCGCTGACCATCGGCAAGAACTGCACCATCGGCCACAAGGCGATGCTGCACGGCTGCACCATCGGCGAAAACACCCTTGTCGGCATGGGCGCCACCATCCTCAATGGCGCAAAGATCGGCAAAAACTGCCTGATCGGCGCCGGTGCGCTGGTCACCGAGAACAAGGAAATCCCCGACAACTCGCTGGTCATGGGCAGCCCCGGCAAGGTGGTGCGGGAGGTTGATGCCGCGCTGGCCGCGAAGCTTACCCAAAGCGCGCTCCACTATCAGGACAACATGCGCTGCTTCCGGGCGGAGATGAAACCGCTGTAATCAGCCGCCGCCTGCCGGATTTTGCGCTGGCTGAACGGGGGGGCCACATGCCGTTTACATCGCGGCGCTAGGCAGGCCGGACTCTCAACGACGGGGATCTGATGACGACGGAGCTGATTGACGGATTTCTTGCGGCCATCCCGCTGCCGGCCGTTCTGGTGGACCAGACAGAGCGGTTCATCGCGGTGAATGCCGATGCCGCAGCGCTGCTGGGGCAGGGCGTGAAGGGGCGCCATTTCGCCACCATCCTGCGCCAGCCCAGCGTGGCCGCCGCCATCGAGGGCTGCCTGCGCGACCGCACCCCGCGCGTGGCCAAGCATCTTGCCAATGACGGTGCGCAAGACACCACCTTTGCGGTCACCCTGCGCTATGTGCCCGGCATCGGCGCGGTCGCCGGCGGCGCGGTTCTGGCCTGTTTCGACGACGTCACCGAACGCGAGCAGGCAGGCCAGATGCGGCGCGATTTTGTCGCCAATGTCAGCCACGAATTGCGCACGCCGCTGACCGCGCTGATCGGCTTCATCGAAACCCTGCGCGGCCCGGCTCGGGAGGACGCGAAGGCGCGCGACCGCTTTTTGTCCATCATGGAGGGCGAGGCCAGCCGCATGAACCGCCTGGTGGGCGACCTCCTGTCCCTGAACCGGGTGGAGAGCGAAGAGCGGGTGCGGCCCAAGCAAAAGGTCGATCTGACCGGCCATCTGGCCTCCACCCTCAAGACACTGCAGCCGGTGGCGGAGGCCCGCGGCGTGGCGATGAAACTGGAGGCGCCGGAAGAGGCCGTTTCGGTCACAGGCGATCCGGACCAGTTGCAGCAGGTCTTCACCAACCTGCTTGAAAACGCAGTGAAATACGGCGGCGACGAAGTCAGGGTGGTGCTGAGCCGTTCCGAACGAGACCCGGCGGTGCGTGCCCCCGCCGCCCGCGTTGAGGTGATCGACAACGGGCCGGGAATCGACCCTGTCCACCTGCCGCGCCTGACCGAACGCTTTTATCGCGCCGACAGCCACCGCTCGCGCGAGATGGGCGGCACCGGGCTGGGCCTGGCAATTGTAAAACACATCGTCAACCGCCACCGCGGCCGCCTTCGGGTCGATAGCGAATTGGGGCAAGGGTCTGTTTTTACGGTGATCCTCCCTGAATAACCGCCGCCGTAAATCCTCAAAGTGAAAAGCCGCCGCCGGACATCTCCGGCGGCGGTTTGCTGATTCATGACACATTTTTTGCCGCCGGAACCGGGTTTGTCATGAACCTGTTACACTGGTGTCACAAAAGCCTCATCAGCGGCCTCTAGGTGATGCGCCAAGGTCACCGAGGGGTGATCGAACATTGAAAACTCATGGAGACAAAAATGTCCTTTGTGAAACTGACCGCTTCCGCCCTGGCAATTTCCGCCGTTTCTGCAACCGCAGCAGCCGCGCGCGACCAGGTGCAGGTTGCCGGTTCGTCGACCGTTCTGCCCTATGCCTCGATCGTGGCTGAGGCCTTTGGCGAGAACTTCGACTTCCCGACCCCGGTTGTGGAATCCGGCGGCTCCTCCGCGGGCCTGAAGCGGTTCTGCGAAGGTGTCGGCGAAAACACCATCGACGTCGCCAATGCGTCGCGCAAGATCAAGGACAAGGAAATCGCCGCCTGTGCCGAAAACGGCGTGACCGACATCATCGAGGTCCGCATCGGTTATGACGGCATCGTGTTTGCCTCCGACAGCAGCGCCGACGCCTTCGAATTCACCCCGTCCGACTGGTTCCTGGCGCTGTCCGACAAGATCCTGGTCGATGGCGAACTGGCCAATAACCCGAACACCACCTGGGCCGACGTGAACCCGGATTTCCCGGCTGTTGATATCCAGGCCTTTGTTCCGGGCACCAAGCACGGCACCCGCGAAGTGTTCGAAGACAAGGTGATCCTGGCGGGCTGCGAGGAAACCGGTGCCTTTGAAGCCTTCAAGGAAGCCAATGGCGGCGACAAGAAAGCTGCTGAAAAGGCCTGTATCGCCCTGCGCACCGACGGCAAGTCGGTCGACATCGACGGCGACTACACCGAGACCCTGGCCCGGATTGAGTCCAACAAGGACGGCATCGGCGTCTTCGGCCTGGCCTTCTATGAAAACAACACCGACAAGCTGCAGGTTGCGACCATGTCCGGCGTTGTGCCCTCGACCGAGAGCATCGCATCCGGCGAATACCCGGTTTCCCGCCCGCTGTTCTTCTACGTGAAGAAAGCCCACATCGGCGTGATCCCGGGCCTGAAGGAATACGCTGAGTTCTTCGTTGCCGACGAAGTCGCAGGCGAAGACGGCCCGCTGGCCGAATACGGCCTGGTCGCGGACCCGGAACTGGCCGAGACTCAGGAAACCGTCGCAAACGAAGCCGTCATGGGCGGCAACTCCTAAGGCTTCGCGCTGATCTGAGATTTGCCGGGGCGGAGCCTTCTGCCCCGGCGCTGTTTTTCCCGGTCCCCGACGCTGTTTCCCTTTCCGTCACCGCCTAACGGAGCCCTCCATGCCCACTTTCTGGCTCGTTGTTCTCCTGCTTGCGCTGTCCGCAGCGGGTTTCTACCTAGGGCGCAGCCGCGCGCTCAGAACCGCCGGGGGCGATGCAAGAGACCTGCATTCGCTGCCGTCCTATTATGGCTACCACGTTGCGCTGGCCGCGTTTGTGCCCGCCATCGCGGTGCTGGCTGTCTGGCTGCTGGCCCAGCCGCTGATTATCGAAAACCGCGTCTCGAACCTGATCCCGGCAGAGGCCGTGCCGGAAAACACCACTATCGGCCTGGTGATGAGCGACGTGCGCCGGGTTGCCGAAGGGCTGGATCTGGCGGTGGAGCAGGGCCTCTTGACCCGCCGTGAGGCGCGGGATGCCGCCGGCGGGCAGGACCTGCGCGCCCTGATGGGCGAGGTTGGCGTTGCCCTCGGCTCTGACGTGCGGCCCGAGGTGCTGAGTGCCGCCCAGTCCTACCGCAACCTGTCCCACACCGGCAAAACTGCAATGACCGTGGTTGTCGCGCTGCTGGCGCTTGGCGGCTTTGTCTGGGCCTACGGCCGCACGCACAAGGACTTCCGCGCCCGCAACGTGGTGGAGCGCGGCGTGCTGGCGCTGCTGATCCTGGCGGCCTCGCTGGCGGCCCTGACCACCGTCGGCATCGTCCTGTCGATGCTGTTTGAGACCAAGAACTTCTTCGGCCTGCACTCCTGGACCGACTTCTTCTTTGGCTCCACTTGGGCCCCTAACTTCCGCGGCGGCAGCGACCTGTCGATCCTGCCGCTGTTGTGGGGGACGCTTTACATTTCCTTCATCGCGCTGCTGGTGGCGGTGCCGGTGGGCCTGTTTGCTGCAATCTACCTGTCCGAATACGCCAGCGGCACGGTGCGTTCCTTCGCCAAGCCGCTGCTGGAGATCCTAGCAGGTATCCCGACCATCGTTTACGGCCTGTTTGCGCTGCTGACCGTGGGCCCGGCGCTGGCGAACCTGTTTGCCAAGGGCGGACTGCTGGGCGTCGAATGGATGGCCGGTGCCACCTCGGTGCTGACGGCTGGGCTGGTGATGGGCGTTATGCTGATCCCCTTCGTCTCCTCGCTGTCCGATGACATCATCAACGCGGTGCCGCAGGCGCTGCGCGATGGCTCGCTGGGGCTGGGCGCCACAAAATCCGAAACCGTGCGCCAGGTGGTGATGCCGGCCGCGCTGCCGGGCATTGTCGGCGCGGTGCTGCTGGCCGCGTCGCGCGCCATTGGCGAAACCATGATCGTGGTGATGGGGGCAGGGGCGATTGCCAAGTTCTCTGCCAACCCGCTGGAGTCGATGACCACCATCACCACCCGCATCGTCAGCCAGCTGACCGGCGACACCGACTTTGCCAGCCCCGAAACCCTTGTTGCCTTTGCCCTGGGCCTGACCCTGTTTGTCCTGACCCTCGGCCTGAACGTCCTGGCGCTCTATATCGTGCGCAAATACCGGGAGCAGTATGAATAATGACTGACCTCAGCCAATCCCCCGCAGGCGCCGCGCCCCGCAAACACGGCGGGTCGCTGCTGCAGCAGACCCCGCGCACCAGGAAGCGCAACGCAGCCGAAGCACGGTTCCGCGGCTATGGCATCGCCGCCATCACCGCAGGCCTGGTCATGCTGCTGGTCCTTGTGACCACCATTGTCAGCAAGGGCACCGGCGCGTTCCAGCAAACCTTTGTGACACTCAATGTGGAGCTGCTGGAAAGCAAGCTCGACAAGAAAGGCAACCGCAACATCGAGGACATCAAGAAGGTCACCACCTTCGGCTATGCCCCGATCATCAAGGGCGCGATGGAGGCCACGGTTGAGGAACTGGGCATCGAGACCAGCCTTAAGGCCAAGGAACTGGCCGGCGTGCTGTCCAAGGACGTGGCCGCGCAGCTGCGCGACTACGTGATCGCCAACCCGGACCAGATCGGCCAGACGGTGGAGTTCCGCTTTCTCGCCTCCAGCCGCGTGGACGGCTACCTGAAGGGGCGCGTCACCCGCGACAGCATCGTCAACGACAAGAACATCTCTGCCGAACAGCTTGATCTTGTTGATGCTTTGGCCGCCGCCGGTGTGCTGGAGAAGACCTTCAACCTCGACTTCATCACCGGCGCCGACGCCTCTGACGCCCGCCCCGAAGCGGCAGGCATCGGCGTCTCCATGCTGGGCTCGCTGTTCATGATGTTTGTGGTGCTCGCGCTGGCGCTGCCGATCGGCGTTGCGGCTTCGATCTATCTGGAGGAGTTCGCGCCGCAGAACTGGCTCACCGACATGATCGAGGTGAACATCTCCAACCTCGCCGCGGTGCCGTCGATTGTGTTCGGCATCTTGGGCCTTGCGGTCTTCATCAACTACATGCACCTGCCGACCTCGGCGCCGCTGGTGGGCGGTCTGGTGCTGACGCTGATGACCCTGCCGACCATCATCATCTCCACCCGCGCCTCGCTGAAATCGGTGCCGCCGTCGATCCGCGACGCCGCTCTGGGCGTCGGGGCGTCGAAAATGCAGGCGGTGTTCCACCATGTGCTGCCGCTGGCCGCGCCCGGCATCCTGACCGGCACCATCATCGGCCTGGCGCAGGCGCTGGGGGAAACCGCGCCGCTGCTGCTCATCGGCATGGTCGGCTTCATCGCCTCCAACGCGCCGGAAACCATTGCCGACGGTCTGCTGGCGCCGAACTCGGCGATGCCTGCGCAAATCTACGAATGGGCCAAACGCGCCGACCCGGCCTTCTATGAACGCGCCTGGGGCGGCATCATCATCCTTCTTCTCTTCCTGGTGACCATGAACACGCTTGCCGTGATCCTGCGCCGCCGCTTTGAACGCCGCTGGTAAGGGGGCATAGTGCAATGAACGACATGACCTTGATGGATAACACCGTGGACACTCAGAACATCAAAATCGCCGCCAAGGACGTGAACGTCTTTTACGGCGACACCCACGCAATCAAAGACGTGAACGTCGAGATCGAGGACAACACCGTCACCGCCTTCATCGGTCCCTCCGGCTGCGGCAAGTCCACCTTCCTGCGCTGCCTGAACCGGATGAACGACACCATCGGCACCTGCAAGGTGACGGGCGATATCCTGCTGGATGGCGAGGATATTTACGACAAGCGCGTCGATCCGGTGCAGCTGCGCGCCAAGGTCGGCATGGTGTTTCAGAAGCCGAACCCGTTCCCCAAGTCGATCTACGACAATGTGGCCTATGGCCCGCGCATCCACGGCTTGGCGAGAAACAAGGCGGAACTTGATGAAATCGTGGAGAAATCCCTGCGCCGCGGAGCAATCTGGGATGAGGTGAAGGACCGTCTGGACGCCCCCGGCACCGGTCTTTCGGGCGGCCAGCAGCAGCGCCTGTGCATTGCCCGCGCCGTCGCGACGGAGCCTGAAGTGCTGCTGATGGACGAACCCTGCTCGGCGCTGGATCCGATTGCGACCGCCCAGGTCGAAGAGCTGATTGACGAGCTGCGCGCCAGCTACTCGGTGGTGATCGTCACCCACTCGATGCAGCAGGCCGCGCGCGTCAGTCAGAAAACCGCCTTCTTCCACCTCGGCAACCTGGTGGAATTCGGCCCCACCGGCCAGATCTTCACCAACCCCGAAGATCCGCGCACGGAAAGCTACATCACCGGCCGGATCGGCTGATCTATAGGAATTTCAACATGGCAGAGCAGCATATTGCATCGGCATTCGACCGCGACCTGGAGGCAATTCAGGCCCGGATCATGAAAATGGGCGGCCTGGTCGAGGACGCCATCCGCGAGGCGGCCCGCGCGCTGGAAACCCGCGACGAGGAACTGGCGCTGACGGTGCGTCAGGGCGACAAGGCCATCGACGGGCTGGAAGAGCTGATCAACGAGGAAACCGCCCGTCTGATCGCGCTGCGCGCGCCTGCGGCCTCTGACCTGCGTCTGGTGCTGTCGGTGATGAAGATCGCCGGCAACCTGGAACGCATTGGCGACTATGCCAAAAACATGGCCAAGCGCACCGCCGTGCTGGCCCAGGGCCCCAACATCAGCGAAGGCGCCGCCGCCCTGCGCCGGATGGCGCGCGAGGTTGAGCGGATGCTCAAGGATGCGCTTGATTCCTACATCCAGCGCGACGTGGAGCTGGCCCGTGACGTGATCGAGCGCGACCGCGATGTGGACCAGATGTACAACGCCCTGTTCCGCGAATTCCTGACCCATATGATGGAAGATCCGCGCAACATTTCGGCCTGTATGCACTTGCATTTCATCGCAAAAAACACCGAACGCATGGGCGACCACGTGACCGCGATTGCGGAGCAGGTGATCTATCTTGTGACCGGCGAGAAGCCGGAGGAAGACCGCAAGAAAGCCGACACCACCTCGACAACACCGCAGGAGATCTGACCGATGGCTGCCGATCAGCCCACCGTTCTTGTTGTTGAAGATGAAATGGCCCAGCGGGAAGTGCTGGCCTACAACCTCGAAGCCGACGGCTTTCGCGTGCTGCGCGCCGAACATGGCGAGGAAGCGCTGCTGGTGGTCGAGGAGGACATGCCCGATATCATCATCCTGGACTGGATGATGCCCAACCTCAGCGGCATCGAAGTGTGCCGCCGGCTGAAGACCCGTCCGGAAACCCGCAACATTCCGGTGATCATGCTGTCGGCCCGCTCGGAAGAGGTCGACAAGGTGCGCGGGCTGGAAACCGGCGCCGATGATTACGTGGTGAAACCCTATTCGGTGATTGAGCTGATGGCCCGGGTGCGCACCCAGCTGCGCCGGGTGCGGCCCTCCACGGTCGGCGTGCGGCTGGAATACGACGACATCGTGCTGGACGCGGAAACCCACAAGGTCAGCCGCGCCGACAATCCGCTGAAGCTGGGGCCGACGGAATTCCGCCTGCTCTCCACCTTCATGGAGAAGCCGGGCCGGGTGTGGAGCCGCGAGCAGCTCTTGGACCGGGTCTGGGGCCGCGACATCTATGTCGACACCCGCACTGTTGACGTTCACATCGGGCGGCTGCGCAAGGCGCTGACTCAGCATGGCGGCAGCGACCCGGTGCGCACGGTGCGCGGCGCTGGCTACGCGCTCGGCTAAAGCGGCATCAGGGGGTGTACAGGCGGTGCACAGGGGGTGCACGCAAGTCACCCCCTTGTTTCTGGCCGCCGGTCAGCGCGGCAGCGGATCTTCCGGTTGCGCCTGTCCCGCCAGCCACTCCCGGAATTTCATCAGCGCCGCCGCGCCTGACTTCCGCTCCGGCCAGACCAGGTAATAAGCACCGGCTGACTCCAGCGGCTCCGGGTGCAGCGCCACCAGGCGGCCTGTCGCCAGGTCCTGTTCCACCAGATAATCCGGCATCAGCGCCACGCCCAGGCCATGCAGAGCAGCCTGGGTGATGGTTGCGAATTGGTCATAGATCGTGCCGCTCAACCCGTCATCGGCAGTGATCCTTTGCCGGTTGAACCAGTCCCGCCAGGCGGTGGTCCGGGTTTGAATGTGCAGCAGCGGCAGCTTCAGGATATCCTTGGGGCCTGAGACGGTACGACCATCCAGAAGCTGCGGCGCACAGACCGGCAGCAGCTGTTCGTGCTTCAACAGCAGGGATTGCGTGCCGGGCCACTCGGCATTTCCAAAATGAATAGCCGCATCAAAGGGTTCCGTGGCGAAATTAAAAGGCTCCAGCCGGGTGGACATGTTGATCGTGACATCCGGGTGCAGCCGGGCAAAGTCCGGCAGCCGCGGCATCAGCCAGCGCATTCCGAAGGCGGGCAGAATGGCCAGGTTCAGCGTCCCGGCCAGCGGAGCGGCCTGCAAACGCAGGGTGGATTGCACGATCTGGTTCAAGGCCTGCCGGATCTCCGCCGCGTAATCCTGCGCCTCAGTGGTCAGCATCAGCCGCTTCTGGTCCCGCTGCACCAGCTCCATCCCCAATTGCCGTTCCAAGGTCTGCAATTGGCGGCTGACGGCGCCCTGCGTCAGCGCCAGTTCGTCGGCCGCGGCGGAGGCGCTGCCCAGCCGGTCAAGCGCTTCCAGCGCGCGCAGGGAGGGGATGGAAGGCAGGAATTTTCGAGGTACGGACATATATGAGTGATTGTCATAATTTCTTGCGAAAGTCTCGCTGTTTTTTCCGTTCACCTGCCGTTAGGGTTTGTCCAAACCGCGAACCATTGAGGTGACAAAATGACCGACAAACCCGCGCTGCGCGCCAAAGACGCCCCGGATCTGGGCCGTTTCAACTGGGAGGACCCGCTGCGGCTGGAGGACCAGCTGACCGAAGATGAACGGATGATCTCCGCCTCGGCCCGCGCCTACGCTCAGGAGAAGCTTCAGCCGCGCGTGCTAAATGCTTATGAAAACGAGGAAACAGATCCCGAAATCTTCCGCGAGATGGGGGAGATGGGCCTGCTCGGCACCACCATCCCGGAAGAATACGGCGGCCTCGGCGGCGGCTATGTCTCCTATGGCCTGGTCGCGCGCGAGGTGGAGCGCGTCGACAGCGGTTACCGGTCGATGATGTCGGTGCAAAGCTCTCTGGTGATGTATCCCATCTACGCATACGGCAGCGAGGAGCAGCGCCAGAAATACCTGCCGAAACTTGCCTCCGGTGAATGGATCGGCTGCTTTGGCCTGACCGAGCCGGATGCCGGCTCCGACCCTGCCAGCATGAAGACCCGGGCCGAGAAAACGGAAGGCGGCTACCGGCTGACCGGCTCCAAGATGTGGATCTCCAACGCGCCGATTGCAGATGTTTTTGTGGTCTGGGCCAAGTCTGAAGCCCATGGCGGCAAAATTCGCGGCTTCGTGCTGGACAAGGGCCTGAAAGGCCTGAGTGCGCCGAAGATCCAGAACAAGGCCTCTTTGCGCGCTTCCATCACCGGTGAGATCGTAATGGACGGGGTTGAAGTTGGAGAAGATGCACTTTTGCCGCATGTTCAAGGGCTTAAAGGGCCGTTCGGATGTCTGAACCGGGCCCGCTACGGCATCAGCTGGGGCGCCATGGGCGCGGCAGAAGCGTGCTGGCACGCGGCGCGCCAGTACGGGCTGGACCGGACCCAATTCGGCCGGCCGCTCGCCAACACCCAGCTGTTTCAGCTGAAACTCGCCAATATGCAGACCGAAATCACCCTGGGTTTGCAAGCGTCCCTGCGGGTCGGGCGGCTGATGGATGACGCCAATGCGGCGCCGGAGATGATCTCGATCGTCAAGCGCAACAACTGCGGCAAGGCGCTGGAGATTGCCCGGATGGCCCGCGACATGCACGGCGGCAATGGCATCAGCCTGGAGTTCAACGTGATCCGCCACATGGTGAATCTGGAAACCGTGAACACCTATGAGGGCACCCACGACGTTCACGCTCTGATCCTGGGCCGCGCCCAGACCGGTTTGCAGGCCTTCTTCTGAAGATCAAACGCAGCGCGGGGAACCGTCTCGCGCTGCGTTTTTGCATTCCAGTCTTGCAAACTTGCAATACCGGTCTGCCCGGTGAATTCCGCAAAGGTTAGTGGCCTGGCTTGACGGGTCTGCTGCCGGGCTATCGGATCCAAAAATCTTACTAAAACACCGGTGACCGCCCCATGGATTAAGGCCTTTTGGCCTTGCAGCAGATTTCTTGGTTAATGTCCTGGGATTGACATTGCAGCAGTTCTGGCCCCGCCAGCTGAATCCGCCCCTTGCCTTGCGTTTTTCCGTGCTAACATTTTCGCGCCTGTCTGGCGCAGGCGTCTTGCGTTCTTCAAGGTATCCGCAGCAGTTTCGTGCAGCGCACGTGGCTCGCTTTGCAATAACGCAATTTCAAATTGCGCAATTGCACTGGAAAACTTGCAAGGCCGCGCCCGCCAGACCTCACGCCTCATTGCAAATATCAGCCTATTAACAAAAGGTTATCACGGGTTTTGCGGATGTAAAAGCCGATAATGCGAGGCCTGATGAGTTTCTGATGATGCGCCCGGCGAAGCGCGAGGGGGCGGGCGAAATCGCCAGCGAGGTTATCCGGCAAGCTGCGGGTGTGGACCGTTACGGACAGGCCGGCACAAAAAAAACGGGCCGGAATTTCCGGCCCGTTTGCAAGCGGTACTGGCGGTTATGCCGGCAGGTGGATGTTGAACTTCGCGCGGATTGCCATGTCGGTGGCGGCGTCAAACCGGGCGGCGGCGCGCTCAGACAGGATCTTCTCCTTTTTGGCAATCGCCTTCTCAATCAGGTCGGGCTTGTCGCGCTCCGCCCATTCCTTGGGCGAGGTCCGGTCGCCCAGGTCTGGATAGACATAGTCCATCTGCATCCGGCTGAGCGTCTGATCGGTGCCCAGATAGTGTCCGGGCCCGCCCAGGCAGGTCGCGCGCATCTGGTCCAGGGCCAAGGTTTCCTCGTTCACTTCGATGCCGCGCACGCAGCGCTGCGCCTGGCCCAGCAGGTCGTTATCCAGGATCAGCGATTCATGACAGAAGCCCAGCAGCGAGGCATGCATGCCCGCGGCCTCATACACCATATTGAGGCCAGACAGGCCTGCCATCACGGCAGAACACATCTGCTCCCATCCTGCCTGCATGTCCGGCAGTTTAGAATCCGAGGCCCCCGCGGCGGCTCCGCCGGGCAGGTCATAGAACTTGTGCATCTGGGCGCAGCCCGCGCTTAGCAGGGCCTGTTCGCCGGAGCCGACGGACATTGCCCCGGTTCGCAGATCCAGGCCAAAGGGCCACGTGCCAAAAATCGCGGGAGCGCCGGGCGTTACGGCGTTTACGTAAACCAGTCCGGCAAGGCATTCCGCCACCGCCTGCGCGATTGCGCCGGCAATGCTCGAGGGGGCGGTAGCTCCCGCCATGCCGGCCGACAGCAGCAGCACCGGCATGCCGCCCTTGATGCATTCCTCCATCACCTGGCAGGATTCCGTGGCGAATTTCATCGGCGGAACCACAAAGCAGTTGGAGTTCGACACAAAGGGGCGTTCGCGCCACTTGTCTTCGCCGCCGGCAATCATGTGCAGCAGCTCCAGCCCGGGTTTCACGAAATCGGGTTCGGTAAACGAAACGCCCACATGTTTGGTGGTCCCCGCAGTGGTCGCATAGATCGAGTTCAGATCCATCTCGCAGTTATCGGCAATGTCCCGGCACACCATCGGGCGCTGCACAAAGTGGATGTTGTCGAGCTGGTCGCAGATGCGCGCGGCGTCGTGCAGGTCCTGCACGGTGGAATCGCGGTAGGTCTTGCCATGCACATCCACCATGCTGACCGCGGCGCCCGCGGTTCCGTAATGGACGCGGCCGCCGGACAGTTGCAGGTCGGACTTGCCGTCCCGGCTGCAAAGGGTGATGGACCGGTTTGCTTTTGCAATCGTGTCCTCGACCAGCGCGCGGGGGAAGCGGATGCGGCCGTCGCCGCCCAGGGTGCAGCCCGCTGCGGTCAGGTAGCTGATGCCGCTTTGCGGGGCGTCGGCGAGGCCGATTTCTTCCAGCGCGGTCAGCGCAGTTTGGTGGATCTGCTCCATGTCCCGCTGGCTGAGCAGTTTGAGGGCGGTGCTTTCCATCCCCGGGCGCACGGGGCGCAGATGATCCGGCAATGCGGCAGCCCGGGCTGCGCGGCGCGCGTTGCGCCCGCCGCTGCGGCTGGCGCGGGTGGAGGAGGCTTGGTCGTTCATAAATGGGAGCCTTTCAGGTGGATGAGCAGGAATTGCGTGACTTCCGGCTCAGCTCGGCCGCCCTCTGGCCGCACGCCCGCGCGCCGCCCCGATGGTGCGGCAGATCAGGCTGACAAGGCAGCGTTCACCCTGCATGCAGTTTCCCCCTGTTTTGCCGCAGAGTGCCAGTCCTGGGCGGGGTTTCTAGCCTGTTAGCGACCAGGGTGAAAAAAGCGACATGAATTTCACCGGGTGCGGAGGCGGCCTCTGCGGATCCTTGAAGCGGCAGCTTTAAGTAAATGTTTCTACTTTTAATGGTGTGGCTTCGATTTTTGACGCTATGCGGGGCAGGCGGATGTTGGCAGGATGCGCTTGGGAACCGAATATTAAGCATTAATGGCGATACTGGAGGTTCCGGGGACGGCGCGCTGAAACGGCGCATTTCGAGAAGGCAAAGCGACATGCCGATGGTTAGGAAAACCGCACTCTCTCAGGCCTTTGCAGCGGGCCTTGCGATGGCGCTGGCTGTTGGCCAGCCGGGGTCGGCGGAAGAGTGGGCCCGGCCGCTGTTCAGCAACCAAATTCGTGCCGTATCCGGCATAGGAACTGGCACCGGCGCCGCGGAGCCGCAGGCGTTTCAGCTGGCCTTCCTTCATGAATTCGGCAGCTTACTCCTGGGCGGCACGGTTTCGTCCAACCGGTCCGGCATTTTAACACGGGCCGTTCAAGCGGAAGAGACGCACCAGCTGCGCCTGCACGCCGGCTACGACTTTGGACCGGCGACAGGTGTTGTCACCCTTGGCGGGGTGCAGGCCGAAGGCTCCCGGGGCAGGCGGCAGGGAACGCTGTTTGGCTTGGGGATGCGCGTTTCTCTCAACCGGGCGCTGCAGCTGCGGGGCGAAGTGCTGCATCACGAAGCGGGGCCCAGGGACGGAAGCGGCCGCCCGCGCGGCGAGACGCTGTCTGTAAGCGCAGCCTTCCGGTTCTGACGGGCACTGCCGCTCAGGCTGGCCAAAAGCCGGGTGAACCGCGCCAGTCCGCCGCTAGGTGCGCGCAGGTTAATTTCAATGGCTTAGTGAAATTCCGTTCGCCGCCGCCGGCGGAAAAGCGCACGCGGCAGGGGAATTTCGGCCAGTCATTGCCAATTCAAGAGAACGTGAGCCGGAGGCACTGGAAGTTCGGGTGCGAAGACCTTTTGTAAGCTGCAACGGCGCACAACCTGCGCCGGGACTGCAAAAGGAGAAGTCTGAATGACTCGTTTCGTAGCTATGACAGCCATCGCAGCCGTAATGGGCAGTGCAGCGTTTGCCGGCAACATCAGTGAACCGGTGGTGGAACCCGCGCCGGCACCGGCCCCCGTGCCAGTGGCCAATGATGGCGGCGACTGGACCGGTTTCTACCTGGGTGGTCAGATCGGCCAGCTGGATGTGGACGCAACCAACGGAGCCTCGGGTGATGATGCCGCTTATGGTGTTCACGCAGGCTACAACTATGACTTTGGCCGTTTCGTCCTGGGTGGCGAACTGGACTATGACACCACCGACGTCGATCTGGGCGGCGGCGCAACCGTTGACTCGGTCGCACGTGCCAAGGTGAAAGCCGGTTACGACTTCGGCAACGTCCTCGCTTATGTCACCGGCGGTGTGGCTGAGGCTGACAGCTCGCTGGGCAGCGAAACCGGTGAGTTCTACGGCGTCGGCCTGGCCTATCAGGTCACCGACCAGTGGCAGATCGGCGGCGAAGTGCTGGAGCATGAATTCGACGATTTCGGCAACTCCGGCGTTGGCGCAGATGCCACCTCGGTTTCGCTGCGCGCGTCGTTCAAGTTCTAATCTGACGCACACGCTGGCGCGGCGATGCTTTTCCGCCGCGCCGCTGGCCGCCCGGTCTGTACCCAAGGCAGACGGGGCGGCCTTTGCCGTCTGAGGCAAAAGACTTGGCGGGGCCGGCGGCCCGTGCTAAGCAGCTTTCATGAACCAGAAATGCGCCACCATCATTTGCTGCATTACCTGCTGACATATCAGCGGGCTGGTTTCTGTCGTTTTCATTTCCCTGACAACTTGCTAAGCCCGCGCTGCGCGCAAAGGGTGATGCCGGCCGTGTTGAGCTGGGCATGGGAAAGGAACGGGCATGGGAACCAAGGACATAGTGATCAAGCTGCACAATACAAAGACCCGCAAGAAAGAGGTCTTTGAGCCGATCGACGCCAGCAACGTGCGGATGTATGTCTGCGGCCCCACGGTGTATGACCGGGCGCATCTGGGAAATGCCCGGCCGGTGGTGGTCTTTGATGTGCTTTACCGGTTGCTGCGCGAGGTTTATGGCGCGGATCACGTGACTTACGCCCGAAACTTCACCGACGTTGACGACAAGATCAACGCCCGCGCCGCCGAAAGCGGCCGCCCGATCGGCGCCATCACCGCGGAAACCACCCAATGGTTCCTGTATGATATGGGCGAACTCGGCGCGCTGGAGCCCAGCCATATGCCGCGGGCAACGGAGTACATCCCGCAGATGGTGGCCATGATCGAGGATCTGATCGCCAAGGGTCACGCCTATGCCGCGGAAGGCCATGTGCTGTTCGCCGTCGACAGCTGGAAGGACCGCTACGGAAGTCTGTCAGGCCGGTCCGTCGATGACATGATCGCCGGCGCGCGGGTCGAGGTTGCGCCCTACAAGAAGAACCCGATGGATTTTGTGCTGTGGAAGCCCTCCAACGATGATCTGCCGGGCTGGGACAGCCCCTGGGGCCGCGGCCGGCCGGGCTGGCACATCGAATGCTCGGCGATGTCCTATGAACTGCTGGGCGAGACCTTCGACATTCACGGCGGCGGCAACGACCTGATGTTCCCGCACCATGAGAATGAAATTGCGCAAAGCTGCTGCGCCCATCCGGAGGGTGACTTTGCACGGTTCTGGCTGCACAACGAGATGCTGCAGGTGGAAGGCAAGAAAATGTCCAAATCCCTGGGCAACTTCTTCACCGTGCGGGATCTGCTCGACCAGGGCTACCCGGGCGAGGTGATCCGGCTGGTGTTCCTGCAGACCCACTACCGCAAGCCGATGGACTGGACCGACAAGAAGGCCAAGGAGGCCGAGGCGACGCTGCGCAAGTGGCGGGCGCTGACCGCGGGCATCGAACGCGCGTCCAGCGCTGCTGCCGCGGTCCTGGAGGCGCTGGCGGATGACCTCAATTCCGCGGGCGCCATTGCAGAGCTGCACAAGCTGGCAGCGGCCGGCGATGCGGCGGGCCTGCTGGCCTCGGCACAGATGCTGGGACTGTTGACCGATGAACTGGGCGCCTGGGCGTCCGCGCCCTCGATTGACCTGTCGGCCTTTGCGGAGAAGCTGTTTGAGACGCGCCAGAAGGCTATGGAAAGCAAGGACTTTTCTGAGGTTGATAGGTTGAAGGCGGCCTATGTTGAGGCAGGGCTTGAAGTGCGGATGAGCAAGACCGGCGTTGAATTGGTGCCGGGTGCAGGGTTTGACCCCGCTAAGCTGGAGGCGCTTTGATGGCCAGGGAACGGCTCTATCTTTACGACACCACCCTGCGCGACGGGCAGCAGACCCAGGGCGTTCAATTCTCCACCGCGGAAAAGAAGCAAATCGCGCAGGCGCTGGACAAGCTGGGTGTCGACTATATCGAAGGCGGCTGGCCGGGCGCGAACCCGACCGACAGTGCGTTTTTCGGCGAAGCGCCGGAAACCCGCGCCACCATGACTGCCTTTGGCATGACCAAACGGGCCGGGCGTTCGGCGGAAAACGACGATGTGCTGGCAGCGGTGATGAATGCCGGCACCCCTGCGGTCTGTCTGGTCGGCAAAAGCCACGACTACCACGTGACCCACGCGCTGGGGATCACGCTGGAAGAGAACCTCAGCAACATCCGGGCCTCGGTGGCCCATATCGTGGCGCAAGGGCGCGAGGCGCTGTTTGACGCCGAGCATTTCTTTGACGGCTACAAGGACAACCCGGAGTATGCGCTGGCGGCGTGCCGGGCCGCGCTGGAGGCCGGGGCGCGCTGGGTGGTGCTGTGCGACACCAATGGCGGCGCGCTGCCGGCCGAGGTGAGCCGCATCGTCACAGAGGTTGTAGGCGCCGGAATTCCGGGTGAGAAACTGGGCATACATACCCATAACGACACGGAAAATGCTGTGGCGTGCTCCTTGGCTGCGGTGGACGCCGGGGCGCGGCAGATCCAAGGCACCTTAAACGGCCTGGGCGAACGCTGCGGCAATGCCAACCTGACCGCGCTGATCCCGACGCTGTTGCTGAAGGAGCCCTATGCCAGCCGGTTTGAGACCGGCGTGAGCCTGAAGGCGCTGGCTGGCGTCACCCGGATCAGCCGGATGCTGGATGATATCCTGAACCGGGTTCCGGTGCGGCAGGCGGCCTATGTGGGGGCGTCGGCCTTTGCCCACAAGGCGGGGCTGCATGCCAGCGCGATCCTCAAGGATCCCTCGACCTATGAGCATATCGAGCCGGGCAAGGTCGGCAACGCGCGGGTGATCCCGATGTCGAACCAGGCCGGGCAGTCGAACCTGCGCAAGCGGCTGACCGATGCAGGCCTGATCGTCGAAAAGGGCAACCCGGCGCTGGCGCGGATCCTGGAGCGCATCAAGGAGCGCGAGGCGGAAGGCTATTCCTACGACACCGCGCAGGCCTCGTTTGAGCTGCTGGCGCGCGCAGAGCTGAACCAGTTGCCGGACTTCTTTGAGGTAAAGCGCTACAAGGTCACGGTCGAGCGGCGCAAGAACAAGTACAACCGGATGGTCAGCCTGTCCGAAGCGGTTGTGGTGGTCAAGGTTGATGGCGAAAAACGCCTGTCCGTGAGTGAATCGTTGGACGAGACCGGCAGCGACCGCGGCCCGGTGAACGCGCTGGCCAAGGCGCTGATCAAGGATCTGGGGCGCTACTCGGCACAGCTGGAGGACATGCGGCTGGTCGACTTCAAGGTGCGGATCACCCAGGGCGGCACCGAAGCTGTGACCCGCGTCATCATCGACAGCGAGGACAGCCAGGGCCGCCGGTGGTCCACGGTGGGCGTCAGCCCGAACATCATCGACGCCTCGTTCGAGGCGCTGCTGGACGCCATCCGCTGGAAGCTGGCGCACGACTGCACGGCCGGGCAGGCGGATGCAGTTTGACGCCGACCTGACGGCCTGCGCGGAGCTGGTGCAGAAAAGCGATCCGGACCGGTTCCTGGCCGCCATGGCCGCACCGGTCCAGGCGCGGCCGCTGCTGTTTGCGCTTTATGCGTTTAATATCGAGCTGGCCCGGGCGCCTTGGGCCAGCCAGGAAAGCATGATTGCCGAAATGCGGGTGCAATGGTGGCGCGACGCCGGGGCGGAGATCGCGGATGGCAAGCCCGTCCGGCGGCACTACGTTGCGACCCCGCTGGCCCGGTGTCTGAAGCCGGACTTGGCGGCCTGTATCGACGGTATGGCAGAGGCGCGGCGCTGGGACATCTACAAGGACCCGTTCGAGGATCAGGCCGCCTTTGACAGCTATATTGACCGCACCAGCGGGTCGCTGATGTGGATGGCAGCGGCGTCTCTGGGGCAGGCGGATGAGGCCGTGGTGCGTGATTTTGCCTATGGCGCCGGTGTCGCCAATTGGCTGCGTGCGATTCCGCAGCTGGAGGCCCAGAAGCGGATCCCGCTGCTGGACGGCACCCTTGAAGGCGTGCAAGCTTTGGCGCGTAAGGGGCTGGAAAAGATATACAAATCCCGTATGGGTGGCGCGAAGGTTTCGAAACAGTCGGGCGCTGCGCTGCTAGCGGGCTGGCAGGCGGAGGGCCTGCTGAAACAGGCGATCCGGCAGCCGGAACGGGTGGCTCAGGGCGCGCTTGGGCAGAGCGAGTTCCGGCGCAGGGCCGGCTTGATGTGGCGCACCGCCCTGGGGCGCTGGTAGAAAAGGCCGTATCCAAAGAAAAAGGCGCCTCCCGGGGCGCCTTTTTGGTTTTAAGGATACGTTGTCAGGCCTCTTTGGGCCGCAAGATCAGCCACATCAGAGCGCCGCCTGCCAGCACCAGGAAGGGGGCCATGGCCATGTTCACCGCGTTCCAGCCATCCACCGGGCTGCCGCCCGAGCAGTTCATCAGCCCGCCAGACGCCAGCGAGGCCATAGTGACACCGCCAAAGACCAGCAGGTCGTTAAGCCCCTGCATCCGGCCGCGCTCATAGCTTTCATGGGCGCCGGCCAGCATGGTGGTGGCGCCGATGAAGCCGAAGTTCCAGCCGATACCCAAGAGCACCAGCGCAATGAAGAAATTTTCCAGCTCAACACCTTGCAGCGCGACGGCACCGGCGCCTGCGAGGATCACCAGACCGGCGGAGACGATTTTCTCTACGCCGAAACGGGCAATCAGGTGGCCGGTAAAGAAGGACGGCACATACATCGCCAGCACATGCCAGGTGACCACGTCCGCGGCGTTGCCCTCAGTGAAGCCGCAGCCGACCACGGCCAGAGGTGTCGAGGTCATCACCAGGTTCATCAGCGCATAGGAGACCATCGCGCAGATCACCGCCACAGCGATCACCGGGGTTTTCAGAAGCTCCAGCCGGCTGCGGCCCTTGGGGCTGTCCGCGGTGGGGGCTGGCGGTTTCGGGATGTCGAGGAACAGGAACAGCGAAGCGCCCAGCACGTTGACCGCAATCACTGCCAGGTAGGTGCCAAGGAACGGAATGACAAAGGCTTGGCTGGTGGCCTTGACGAGCTGCGGGCCGATGATGGCCGCTGCCAGACCGCCCGCCATGACGTAGGAAATCGCCTTGGGCCGGAAGGCATCGGAGGCGGTATCGGCTGCGGCAAACCGGTAGAACCCGTGCGCGCTCATGTAAACGCCGGTCAGCAGGCTGCCGAACAGGAAGATGGGGAAGGACCCCAGGTACAGACCGTAGGCGCCGACCAGCCCGCCAATAGCGCCAAAGGCTGCGCCGGTGAAGAACCCCGCCCGGCGGCCCCAGCGCTGCATGATTGCCGAAATCGGCGTCGCGGCCAGCATCGAGCCGCCGACAATCAGCGAAATCGGCAGTGTCGCAAAGCAGGGGTTCGAGGCCAGCGACTGCCCCGCAAGGCCGCCGATGGTGAAAATCATCGGCATCTGCGCGCCAAGGATCGCCTGCGCCAGCACCAGGATGGCGACGTTTTTCTTGGCGACGGTGTCGCTGGGGGTGGTCATGCTCATGGTCATATGGGATGCGTAACTGTGAATATGTCGATGGGCAAGCCAGCGGAAATGGATTGGCGTTCACGCTTTCTTTCAACAGCGGTCAATCAGGGGGTGACGTGGCGTCAGAAATGCAAACCTTTCATCCGGGCGCGGGCCGGATCATCCAGTATGATGCCTGCGTGTCCGAAGGCGCGGACTGGCTGGCGGCGCAGGACAGCCGGTTTGCCGATGCGCTGGAACTGACTGGCGCCCTTCCGCTCAGGCGCAGGCCGGACGGCTTTGCGGAACTGCTGAGCGCGATTGTCAGCCAGCAGGTCAGCGTGGCCTCGGCCAATGCGATCTGGACGCGGATGAAAGAGGCAAAGCTCACCGGGCCGCGCAAGATTCTTTGGGCCGCGGATGACGATCTGCGCGCCGCCGGCCTCAGCCGCCAGAAAATCCGGTATGCCCGGGCACTGGCGGAGGCGCGCATTGATTACAAAGCCTTGCGCAGCGCCCCTGATGCAGAGGTGATTGCCACGCTGGTCCAGGTTCCTGGGATTGGCCAGTGGACGGCAGAGATTTATGCGATGTTTTCGCTGGGCCGGGCGGATGTGTTTGCCCATGGTGATCTGGCCTTGCAGGAGGCGGCCCGGGTGCTGTTTGATCTGCCCGCCCGCCCCAAGGAACGGGAGATGCGGCAGATGGCCGAAGCCTGGTCGCCGTGGCGGTCGGTTGCGGCGCGCATTCTCTGGGCCTATTACCGGGTGGCGAAGGACAGGGAAGGGATCCGATGACTCGTGTATTGACTGCCGGCCGCAAGGAGCCGGTTTCCGGCGAAATCCGCTCGATTGTTGTGTTCCTGCATGGCTATGGCGCCAACGGGGCCGACCTGCTGGGGCTGGCCGATCCTCTGGGGGAGCATCTGCCGGATACGCTGTTTGTGGCCCCCGATGCGCCTGAGGCCTGCGCCGGCGCGCCCTTTGGGTTCCAATGGTTCCCGATTCCCTGGATCGACGGCTCCTCGGAGGAGGAGAGCATGCGCGGAATGCAGTCCGCGATCGAAGACCTGAACGCCTTTCTGGATGCGCTGATGGTGGATGAGGATGTGCTGCCGGAACAGGTCGTGCTGTTCGGGTTCAGCCAGGGCACCATGATGAGCCTGCATGTGGCACCCCGCCGCGAGGACGCAGTGGCGGGGATCGTCGCATTCTCCGGCCGGCTGCTGGAGCCGGAACTGCTGAAAGATGAAGCCGTCTCCAGGATGCCGGTGCTGCTGGTGCATGGCGATCAGGATGACGTGGTGCCCGTGCAATCGTTGCCCGAGGCCGCAGAAGCACTGCAGGAGGCGGGCTTCCAGGACGTCTTTGCCCATATCCAGAAAGGCACCGCCCATGGCATCGCGCCGGACGGGCTGAGCGTGGCACTGGCGTTCATGCGCGATAAGCTTGGCCTTTAAGGTGCTGATAAATCTGGCCTTCCGGTTTTTGGGAGGTCAGGGTTCCCAAAGGTGCGGTTCGGCGATTTCAAGTGAATTGCCGGCCGGATCGCGGAAATAGATGGACCGGGCGCCGCTTGGCCAGTCGAACTCCGCCTCAATCGCGATGCCCGCCGCCAGGAGCCGCGCGCGCATGAGAAGCAGGCTTTCTCTTGGCTGAGCAAAGCACACATGCCCCGGACCGCGGGCGCCATGCGGCGGCACTGGCAGACGCGGGTTTCCCGGTGGTTTTACCGTTTCGTCAGCGTTGAACAGCAGAAGAACAGACGCGCCGCAGCGGTAAAAGACATGCCGGTTGGCAACCCGCTGGATGCGCTCCAGCCCCAGGATTTCGCCATAGAACGCTTCGGCTGCATCGAGGTCGCCGACGTAGAGCGAGGCTTCGAGAATGGCGTCGGGGGCGGGGGCGGGCGGCAGCATGGCTGAAAGGCTATCAGCGGCGGCGGGGCCTGTCACCTTTTGGCGGCCGCGCAACGGATGGCTTGGGTCTGCGGGGCGGCTTTTGCGAAGGCTTCGGCGGGCCGGGAACACGCGGCGGCTCCACGTCCTCCCAAGCGCCCTGCGCCAGCCCGTCCAGGGTCCAGGCACCGATGCTGTAGCGGATCAGGCGCAGCGTCGGATGCCCAACCGCAGCTGTCATCCGGCGCACCTGCCGGTTGCGGCCCTCGCGGAGGGTCAGCGCGATCCAGCTGTCGGGAACCGTCTTGCGCACCCGCACCGGCGGGGTGCGCGCCCACAGGCCCGGCGGCTCCGGGATCAGCCGAACCTTGGCGGGTCTGGTTATTCCGTCTTTCAGTTCAACACCTTCCGCCAGGTTTTTCAGGGCGTCGGGGTCCGGGATACCCTCCACCTGCACCCAATAGGTCTTGTCCATCTTGTGCTTTGGGTCGGTGATCCAGGCCTGCAAACGGCCGTTGTCGGTCAGCAGCATGAGCCCCTCGCTGTCGCGGTCCAGGCGGCCGGCCGCATAGACACCCGGGCAGTCGATATACTTGCTCAGCGTCGCCCGCGGGCTGTCCTGGCTGCCGCTGTCGGTGAACTGGGGCAGAACATCATAGGGTTTGTTGAAACGGATCAGACGGGTCATGGCACGGCAATAGGCGGGCTGCGGCCGCAGGGCAAGTGGGCCAAGGCCGGACCCCTGTGGATAAGTGTCACGGTGCTGTCACGGAATCAGCGCAGATTGCTCCCGACATATTGTGGGTCATCAGGGCTTGTCAGGCGCTAACCACGATATATAGTCAAAGTCAGGCTGGGGCGGGTTCCCCGCTCTGGTTCCGCAACACGGAAGATCAGGGCGAGGAAGACGTTCAACAATGGATGGCGATTTCAGAGCAGAGTTTGTCAGATCTCCGGGCGCGCTGAAACAGCACCCGGCGCTGGTGCTGAACGCGGATTACCGGCCGCTCTCGTATTACCCTTTGTCTTTGTGGACCTGGCAGGACGCGGTCAAGGCCGCCTGGCTGGACCGGGTGGCCATCGTCGCCGAATATGACGAGGTGGTGCACAGTCCGAGTACCGAGATCCGAATACCGTCCGTGGTGGTCCTGAAAGACTATGTAAAACCTCAAAAGCGCGTGGCCTTCACGCGCTTTAATTTGTTTTTGCGGGACGAATTCCGCTGCCAGTACTGCGGCAGCAAGGGCGATCTCACCTTTGACCACGTGGTGCCGCGCGCGTCCGGAGGGGTGACCAGCTGGGAAAACGTGGTCGCGGCCTGCAGTCCCTGCAATCTTAGGAAAGGGTCCAAGTCGCTGCACCGGGCCGGCATGTCGCTGCGCAAGCCGCCGCGGCGGCCAGGGGCGGAGGAGCTGCGCAACACCGGGCGCAAATTCCCGCCTAACCACCTGCATGAAAGCTGGATGGACTTCCTGTATTGGGATACCGAGCTGGACGCTTAAGCGAAACAGCTCAACGTTCCGGGACAAGGGGTCCGGCCTCGTTGCCTGAGTGTCTGCTTTAGGTGAGGCAGCTGCTCAGATCCCCATAAGCAGTGCCGGCAGATGCCGCAGGCTGCGGCAAACAGGCAAGGAGGCCGGAGGTGCCGGCGGCCTCAGTTCAGCGGGCCGCCTTTGCAGGGTGTGAGGGTGCGGCCTGTCAGGGCTTGGCGCGCTGAAGCATTCCGAACAGATCGCGCGGATCGTCCGGGTCAGCAAGCATGTCGAGATCGATGAAATAATCGGTGCCCTTGATGCGGTCGCGGATATACCGCAGCGCCGAGAAATCCTCGATGGCAAAGCCGACGCTGTCGAACAGGGTAATCTGACGCTCGCCGGTGCGGCCCGGTTTCTTGCCCGCGATCACTTCCCACAATTCGGTCACGGCGAAGTCTTCCGGCATCTGCTGGATTTCGCCCTCGATCCGGGTTTGCGGCGGGTATTCGACAAAGACGTCGGAGCGGCTGAGGATGCCGGGCGCCAGTTCGGTCTTGCCGGGGCAATCTCCGCCGATCGCGTTGATGTGGACGCCGCTGCCGACCATGTTGTCGGTCAGGATGGTCGCATACTGCTTGTCCGCGGTGCAGGTGGTGAGGATCTGCGCGCCTTCGATCGCTTCTTCCGGCGTCTTGCAGGAGACAACCTCTATGCCCATTCCCTGCAGATTGCGGGCGCATTTTTCGGTTGCGGCTTGGTCGTTGTCATAGAGACGCACGGACTTCAGGCCGATGATCGCCTTCATCGCCAGCGTCTGGAATTCGGACTGGGCCCCGTTGCCGATCATGGCCATCGTAGTTGATCCTTTGGGCGCCAGATACTTGGCGGCCATTGCTGAGGTGGCGGCGGTCCGCAGAGCAGTCAGAATGGTCATTTCCGTCAGCAGCACCGGATAGCCGGTGTAAACATCCGCCAGCAGCCCAAAGGCCGTGACGGTCTGCAGCCCTTCAGAGGTGTTCTTGGGGTGGCCGTTCACATATTTGAAGCCATAAGCCTCGCCATCGGAGGTCGGCATCAGTTCGATCACCCCGACGTCGGAATGGCTGGCGACGCGCGGGGTCTTGTCAAACAGCTCCCAGCGCTTGAAGTCTTCTTCCACATACTCCGCCAGATCGCGCATCATCTGCTCGATTCCGACGTGATGAATGAGGCGCATCATGTTGTCGACGCTGACAAAAGGCACCAGTGCCTTGTCTGAAGGCTGTGTCATGCGGTTTTCCTTTCACGGGGGCTGAGGTGGATGCCTGCCAGCATGCAGCGCACCGACCCGCCTGCGGTTTCGATGGTGGGAATGGTCAGCGGCAGCAGCTCTGCGCTCTGCTCGATGACCGAAATCTGATCGGGGCGCAGCGCCGCCAGCGCCGTGGCGGAGAGCGCCAGAAGCCGCTTGCGGCCGGTAAGCTCCAGGGCGTTGCCCGCAAAACTGGTGATCTGGCCGGGCGTGAGGTCAATCACCCGGCGGCCGGTTTCCTCTAGCCGCGCAGCGACTTCGGCGCGGCGCGCTGGATCGACGATCATGTCCAGGCAAATCAGCGCGTATTCGGTGCCGATCCCCATCAGAACATTGGTGTGATAAACGTCGCGGCCTGCTTCATCTTTGGCTTCGAACACCATGGGTTCAAAGTTGAAATGGGTGCAGAAGCGTTCCAGCAGAACCGGATCGGCGCGGTTGGACTTCACGGTGTAGGCAATGCGGCCGATGTGGTCCAGCACCATGGCGCCGGTGCCTTCCAGCGACAGCCCGTCCTGCTCCAGACCGGAATAGTCGATAACATCCTGAACCCGGTAGTCCCGTTTCAGCAGCTCAATCACATCCCAGCGCCGCTCCTTGCGCCGGTTTTTCGCAAACATCGGATAGACTGCGACATGGCCGCCGGCATGGGTGGAGAACCAGTTATTGGGAAACACGCTGTCCGGGGTTTCGGTGCCTGTGTCGTCAAACACATGCACCGCAACGCCCGCGCCGCGCAGGGCTTCGACGGCGCCGTCGAATTCCGCCAGCGCTTGCGCCGCCGTCGCCGTGGCCGAGGTGTTTGCCAGAGTTTGAAAGGCGTTATCGCCTTTGGTTTCAGGGTTGGAGCAGAAGTGATGCGGCCGGATCATCACCACCGCGGAGGGGGCTTGCAGGCTGCTCACTGATAGCTCCGGGTCGGGCGGTCGAACACGCGGCGTCCCAGGGCAGAGGCGCAGAGGTCCACCATCAGATGCGCCGTGCGGCCGCGCTCATCCAGGAACGGGTTCAGCTCGACCAGATCCAGCGAGGTCATCAGGCCGGAATCATGCAGAATTTCGCAGACCAGATGCGCCTCACGCACGGTGGCGCCGCCGGGAACGGTGGTGCCGACAGCCGGGGCGACGGAGGGATCCAGAAAATCCACGTCGAGCGAGACGTGCAGCATGCCATTGGCCTCGGCGACATGATCCAGGAACCGGTTCAGCGGTCCGGCGATGCCGTTTTCATCAATATGGCGCATGTCATGGGTGCGGATGGCGCTGTCTTCCAGCGCAAGCCGTTCCTGGGTGTCCACAGACCGCAGGCCGATCATGCAGACATTTTCCTCCGGCACCGGGTTCAGAACTTCAGGAAAGCCGTCGAACCCCCTGCGCCCAGTGAAATATCCGACCGGCGTGCCGTGCAGGTTGCCGCTGTCCGAGGTTTCCGGCGTGTGGAAGTCGGTATGCGCGTCCAGCCACAGCACAAACAGCGGGCGGCCTGCCTTGGCGGCAAAGTTTGCGGCGCCGGCCACGGATCCGAGCGACAGCGAGTGATCGCCGCCCAGGAACACCGGCAGGCCGCATTCCAGCGCGTCCTCGGCGGCTTGGGCCAGGCGCGAGGTCCAGCCGATAGTTTCGTTGCGGGCATAGACGAGGCCGTCATTGGTGTCGGCGGGATGGGCCTCCGGCGCCAGGTTGCCAAGATCTTCGACCGTGTGCCCAAGGCTCTCCAGGGCAGCGGCAATTCCCGCGGTCCGGTAGGCGTCCGGGCCCATCAGGCAGCCGGCACGGCGCTTGCCGCTGTCGACCGGGGCTCCAATCAGGATGCAATGTTGTGAAGTCACGGTTTTGCTCTCTCAAAAAGTCAGCTTTCCTTCTATAGACTTCCGAAATGCGATGGAAACCAGCTAGCATTTTGCTCATAATGGGTGCTGATTGTTCGATTTGAGGTGGGATATGGACAAAACGGATGAGCGTCTGATCTCTGCGTTGCGCCACAATGCGCGGGCGTCGCTGTCAGATCTGGCGTTGGAATTGAACCTGTCGCGGACAACGGTGCGGGCCAGGATCGAGCGGCTGCAGGCCCGCGGCGACATTCTGGGGTTCACGGTGGTGCTGAAGGAGGATGTGCTGCGCGATCCGGTGCGCGGTCTGATGATGATCGGGATCGAGGGCCGCGGCACCAGCCGGATCACCCGGCAGTTGCAGGGGCTGCCGGAAGTGCGGGCGATTCACACGACCAATGGCCGCTGGGATCTGATTGTGGAACTCGGCACTGAAACCCTGGAAACGCTGGATGCAGCGCTGGCCAAGATCCGCACCTTCGAAGGGGTGGTGAGCAGTGAAACCAATCTCCTGCTGGCCACCAAAAAGGACACCTGATCCCAAAAGACCGCCAAAAGTGTCAAAGGGTTAGCGGCCGGATCTCAGCTTGCCAGCCCGTTAACCCTGCTTGCGGGCATGGTTGGCGGCAGCAATCCAGACCAGCGCCAGGCCAAGGGAAGCGATTGCGTTCCAGTTGGCCATGGAAAGGGAAAACAGCTCCCACGGCACCTCGTCGCAGCGCACCAGCGGCGCGGCCATGATCTGCTCCATCAGCTGATCGTGCGACAGACCGCCGACCGGTCCGGACGTGCAGGTGGAGGGGCCTTCCCACCAGCCGCGCTCAACACCGGTATGATACGCCCCAACCCCGGCAGTGGACAGCGCCGCAAGCGCCCCAAGATACGGTAGCACCGCACCGGGAATGATCAGCGCCAGAACGCCGATCCCGACCGCCGCCGCATGCGGGTAGCGCTGCCAGTAGCACAGTTTGCAAGGGGGCATGTCACCAATGTACTGAAACCCCAGCGCCCCGAGCAGCAGCGCGGCAGAACCCAGGGCGGCGATAACGATCAATAAACGGTGCATGATCAGATGAACCTCACCATCAGGAAGCCGCCGAACAGGACCACCATAAAAGCCGAGAAGACCAGCCCCAGGCGGCGTTCAATGAAGTTGCGGACCGGAGCCCCGAACTGCCACAGCAGACCCGCGACAATGAAAAAACGCAATGCGCGCGCAAGGATAGAGGTGGCAATGAAAGTGCCGAGCGGCATACCCGTCCAACCCGACATGATGGTTATCACCTTGTAGGGGAACGGCGTGATCCCGGCGCCCAGAACCGCCCAGAATCCGAAGTCGTTGAACCGGGCGTTGAACTCCGCCATGGAATCGCCCTTGCCCATCGCCTCCAACACAGGCTGGCCGATGCTGTCGTAAAAGAAGGCGCCGATGGCATAGCCAAGCATACCGCCCGCGACAGAGGCCGCCAAAGCCACCAGAGCAACCAGCCAGGCCCGCGACGGGCGGGCCAGGATCATCGGGATCATCAGAACGTCCGGGGGAATCGGAAACACCGAGCTTTCGACAAAAGCCACGGCGGCCAGACACCAGAGCGCCTTGGGGTGATCGGCCAAGGCCATTGTCCGGTCATATAGCGGTTTCAGCATGCTGCGCCCTGCGTCCTCAACGGCGTTTGCCAAGGGAGGTGGCACGTGCGCCGGCCTCCGTCAACCTTTGCTGCGGATGATTTTGCAACGGGGTGCGTTTTCGGCGCAGAGGGGCCGATTTGCCTCTGGACCTTGGCGGCAGCCTTGGCTAGGAACAGGGCGTGGCCCAAGTGGCGGAATGGTAGACGCAGGGGATTCAAAATCCCCCGATGGCAACATCGTGAGAGTTCGAGTCTCTCCTTGGGCACCACAGATTTCCGCGAAATATCAAACAGATACCCAAGATCCTTAAGCCTGACAGGCTGATGCGGCAAGACCAGCCTGCCGCGGGCGGTTTCCCCGGCTGCACTTTAAAACCTCCAAAATCAGCGGCTGTCCTTCAGGCCGTAATCCGCAAAGGCTGCGATCACCTCCGCCATCTCATCCTCGCTCAGGATATGCGGTTTTCCCAAGGTGAGACTGGCCGCGTAAGCCTTTGCCAGTGTTTCAAGCTCCACCATCCGCCAGAGGGCACGGGGAAGGCTTTCTCCCGTGGTAACCGCGCCATGGTTGGCCATCAGGCAGGCACTGCGGGTCTGCAAAGCGCGGGTGATATTTTCCGACAGCTGGCGGCTGCCGAACAGGGCGTAGTCCGCCACCGGAACGTCGCTGCCGCCAAAGGCCGCCACCATATAGTGGCAGGCGGGGATCGCCTGGCGGTTCATCGCCAGCGCGCTGCAATAGACCGGGTGAGCATGAACGACAGCGTTAACGGCGGGTTTGGCCTGCAGGATCGCCAGGTGAAACGGCCACTCCGTAGAGGGTTTCAGCTGGCCCGCCGGAGCGGCGCTGCCGTCGAGGGGCATCTTCACCAGCATCTCTGGCGCCATCTGGTCATACGGCACGCCGGAGGGGGTGATCAGCATGTGATCCCCCGCACGGACGGATATATTGCCGGATGTGCCCTGGTTGATGCCAGCGGCATTCATCTCCAGGCAGGCACCGATCACCGCCTGCCGCAAAGAGGTGCTGTCCTGATAGGGAGGTTTCACCTGAGACGCCCCGGTCATGCGGACTTGGCGGCGGCCATATCCGGGAACAGGCCGGCCAGGCCGTCTTCGCTGGCGTCGCAGATGCCGCGTTCAGTGATCAGGCCTGTCACCAGCCGGTTGGGCGTCACGTCAAAGGCCGGGTTGCCGCCAGGCGTGCCATCGGGCGTGACCTGAACCACATCGATGCTGCCGCTCTCCGTCTTGCCCTGGACGTGGGTTATCTCGCGCGCGCTGCGTTCTTCGATCGGGATTTCTGCGACGCCGTCGGAGACGGTCCAGTCAATCGTCGGCGAGGGCAGGGCGACATAGAAGGGCACGCCGTTGTCCTTGGCCGCCAGCGCCTTGAGGTAGGTTCCGATCTTGTTGCAGACGTCGCCGCGGCGGGTGGTGCGGTCGGTGCCGGTGATCACCAAGTCGACCTGGCCGTGCTGCATCAGATGGCCGCCGGCGTTGTCGGTGATATAGCTGTGGCTGATCCCGTGGCTGCCCAGCTCCCACGAGGTCAGTGCGCCCTGATTGCGCGGGCGGGTCTCATCGACCCAGACGTGGATCGGAATGCCGGCGTCATGGGCCTGGTACATCGGGCTGGTGGCGGTGCCCCAGTCGACGGTCGCAATCCAGCCGGCGTTGCAATGGGTCAGCAGACGAACCGGCTCGCCCTCCGGCTTGCCGGCAGCGATTTGTTTGATCAGCTCCAGGCCATGCGCGCCGATGCTGCGGTTGATTTCCACATCTTCATCCGCGATCTCGTGGGCCAGCGCCAGGGCCGCCGCGGCCCGCTCGCCTTCGGCCAGCGGGCGCAGGTGGTTGCGGCAGCGGTCCAGCGCCCAGCGCAGGTTGATGGCGGTGGGGCGGGTTGCGTTCAGAAAGCTCCAGGCCTGATCCATCCCGGCGTCCGAGGGGTTCAGCCGCATCGCCAGCGCCATCCCGTATGCGGCGGTGGCGCCAATGAGCGGCGCGCCGCGCACCCGCATTTCGACAATCGCGTCGGCAAACTCCTGCAGGGTGCTGACCTGCTGGACGCGGAAATCATGCGGCAGCCAGCGCTGATCAATGATCTGCAGCGCGTCCTTGTCATGATCCCACCACAGGGACCGGTAATGTGTACCGTCAACTTTCATCTGGCTGTCTCCCTAGTCCGGTCGCGATGGGCGCGGCGCCGGAATCGATCCGGTTTCCGGCTCCGGCCTAGCGCCGCCTGTGGGGTTAGACAACCACCAACACCAGCAGAATTCAATGAACCCGCAGCCGCCGGATCAGAGCGAGTTGGCCGAGAAGGTGTCGCAGGTGCTGATGTCCCCGGTCTCATACCCGCGCGCAAACCAGGCCTGCCGCTGGGCGCTGGTGCCGTGCGAGAAGGTGTGCGGCTGCGGCACCTGGCCCGCGTTGCGCTGCAGCGTGTCGTCACCGATCTGTTTGGCAGCATTCATCGCTTCGCTGATGTCTCCCGGCTCCAGCGTGCCCAGCTGATCCCGGGCATAGCGGGCCCAGATGCCGGAGAAGCAATCGGCCTGCAGTTCGGTGCGCACAGAAATTGCGTTGGACTCGACCTCGCTGACCTGGGCGCGGATGCGCTGGGTTTGACCCAGGATGCCAAGTTCATTCTGAACATGATGGGCAACCTCATGCGCCACCACATAGGCGGCTGCGAAATCGCCGCTGGCGCCCAGCCGCTGGCTGAGCGTGGTGAAAAAGGCGGTGTCGAGATAGACCTTCTCATCGAGCGGGCAATAGAACGGGCCGGTTGCGCCAGAGGCCCCGCCGCAGGGTGATTGCGTCACGCCCTTGTAAAGCACCAGAACCGCAGGGTCATAGGCCCGTCCCAGCTGCTGGTCGAAAATCGTGGTCCAGACGTCTTCGGTATCGGCCAGGGCGACGCTGACGAATTCGGCTGCGGCCTGGTCGGCCTCGGTGACCGGCGCAGATTGGCTGCTTTGCGGTGCGGTGCCTTGCAGCAGCGGCGTCAGGTCCACCCCCAGGAAGGCGCCGACGACGATAATCAATATTGCCCCCGCGCCGCCGATCCCGGCGGTTCTGCCGGTGAAACCCCGGCCCCTCCGGTCTTCAATGTTGCTGCTTCCGCGGCGACCTCTCCAACGCATGGTATCCTCCTGGCATCCTGGCCTGCCGGCATCTGCGGGATCAGATAGCGGCGCGGCGGCAGCTATCAATGCATGCCCGCCCGGCGGCCTGTCCGCAGGGCTCCCGTGGTGATAACCCCTGGCCGCTGCCTGCGGTTCCCGCCTTGCAGTGATTAAACCGCGCGCTGGGGGAATAACGGGGCAGTTGCCCGGCCCCTGCAGCAAGAGAAACGCGTAAGACGCACAACGGCTCTTGCGGTTAAGGTTAGCAAATTATTGAATGGAGGAAATTTCGTTACCGCAAAGGCGGCTGTCACAGCCGTTGCTGCAATTATTCCCAATTTACTTCCAATACTCGAAAGGGCACAGCATGGCACGATTTTGGACTGCAGGCCTGTCTGGTGGAACCAGTCTTGCGATGGTTGCAGCGGCAGGGCTGATGTTTGCAGGGCCTGCACCCGCCCAGCAAGGCGCGGCGCCGAAGGTGTCCGTTGCGCAGGCTGTCGTCAAACAGATCAAGGACACCGCAACATTCATCGGCCGGGGCGAGGCGATTGACAAGGCCGACATCATGGCCCGTGTCAGCGGCTACCTGGAAGAGGTGATGGTGGAAGACGGCGCCGAGGTGGAGCGGGGCGATGTGCTGTTCCGTATAGAGCGCAGCGCCTATGAGGCGGTCCTGGAAAGCCGCAGCGCGGAACTGGCGCAGGCGGAGGCCAACTTGGAACTGGCTTCTCTGGATCTGGCCCGCAAACAGGAACTGTTCGAACGCGGCTCTGTGCCGGAGGCGGACCGCGACACCGCGCGCGCTAATGAGCTGGTGGCCGAGGCCCAGGTGCGGGCCGCCAAGGCCGCGATCCGGCAGGCGGAACTGGACCTGAGCTACACGGAAGTCAGCGCGCCGTTCTCAGGCCGCCTCGGCCGGGTCCAGGTCAGCATCGGCGATGTCGTGAGCCCCGGCGGCTCACCCCTGGTCAACATCGTGCGGGAAGCGCCGGTTTACGTCTCCTTCTCACTGAACGAGAAGCAGTTTGTCGAGATCCTGCAGGAGCTTGAAGCCAACGGCCGCGACCGGGCTGATACCGAAACTGCCCCAGAAGTGTTCGTTGTGCTTCCCAATGGCGAAGAGCTGGAGGAAAAGGGCCGGATCGCCTTTGCCGGCAACCGGGTCGACCCCGACACCGGCGCCGTCACCGTGCGGGCGAAATTCGAAAATGATAACCGGCTGATCCTGGACGGCGCCTTCCTGACCGTTGGCTTGCAGTCGCAAGAGGCGGTAGACCGGATCATTATCAGCCAGGCCGCAATCCAGCGCGATCAGCAAGGCCCGTTTGTGCTGGTTGTCGATGGCCAGAATCAGGTGCAGCAGCGCTATATCGCGACCGGGGATGTGCAGGGCACCGGCATTGTTGTGCTGGACGGGCTGACGCAGGGCGAAACCGTTGTGGTCCAGGGCCTGCAAAAGATCCGCCCCGGCGTCGAGGTGGAACCCGTCCCGGCGGCGCAGGCTGGAGAGTAAGCGATGTTTTCCTCTCTCTTTATCTCACGCCCCAAATTCGCAATTGTCATTTCCTTGGTGCTGACGGTCATGGGGGTGATCGGGTATTTCGTCCTACCTGTCGCCCAGTTCCCGGAAATCACCCCGCCAGTGGTGAACGTCACCGCCAGCTACCCGGGCGCCAACGCGGAAACCGTTGAAAAAAGCGTCGCCGCGCCGATTGAGGCGCAGGTGAACGGGGTGGATGGAATGCTTTATATGTCCTCCAACTCCGCCGACAACGGCAGCTATTCGCTGTCGGTGACCTTCGAAGTCGGCACGGATCCGGACATTGCCTCTGTCAACGTGCAGAACCGGGTGGCGCAGGCGGTGGCAGCGCTGCCTGCCGAGGTCACCGCCAATGGCGTGGTGACGCAGAAAAGCTCCTCCAACATGCTGCTGGTGACGGCGCTCACCTCACCCGACCGGACGTATGACAGCGTGTTTCTGTCGAACTATGCCGCCATCAACATCAAAGATGCGCTGGCGCGGGTGGCCGGCGTCGGCAAGGCGGACATCCTGACAAACTTTGAATACGCCATGCGCGTCTGGCTGGACCCCAACAAGATGGCCGGCCTTGGCATTTCACCCGGCGACGTGATCAACGCGGTGCGGGAGCAGAATATCGAGGTCTCGGCGGGGCAGGTGGGCGCACCGCCGGTGCCCGGCGACCAGGTGTTCCAGTACACCATCAAATCCAAGGGCCGCCTGACCGAAGTCAGCGAGTTCGAGGACATCGTGATCCGCACCGGCGATGGCGGCAGCACCGTGCGGCTGAGCGACATCGCGCGGGTGGAGCTGGGTGCCTCCAACTACAGCGCTTCGGGCTTTTACGACGGCGTGCCGGCCACCATTCTGGCCGTCTACCAGGCTCCTGGCGCCAATGCGCTGGCCGTTTCCGAAGCGGTGCTGGCAGAGATGGAGAGGCTGTCGCAGGACTTCCCCGCAGACGTCGCCTATTCCGTGCCCTTCAACACCACCGATTTTGTCGAGCAATCACTGAACGATGTGATCTCCACCCTGATGATGACCTTTGTGCTGGTGATCTCGGTGGTGTTCATCTTCCTGGGCTCGCTGCGGGCAACCGTTATCCCAGCGGTGGCTATCCCGGTGTCGCTGATCGGGACGTTTGCGTTTCTGCTGGCGCTTGGCATGTCGCTCAACACCATCTCGCTGTTTGCGCTGGTGCTGGCGATCGGCATCGTGGTGGATGACGCCATCGTGGTGGTGGAGAACGTCGAACGGATCATCGCCGAGGAGGGGCTGCCCCCTGCAGAGGCCACCCGCAAGGCGATGGGCCAGATCACCGGACCGGTCATCGCGACCACGCTGGTGCTGCTGGCGGTGTTTGTGCCGGTCACCTTCATGCCCGGGATCACCGGCAAGCTGTACTCCCAGTTTGCCGTCACCATTTCGGTTGCGGTGGTGATCTCCTCCATCAACGCATTGACGCTGTCGCCGGCGCTTTGCGCCATCGTGCTGAAAGCCCGCTCTGGCCCGCCCAAAGGGCTGCTGGCGGTGTTTGAAAACATGATCGGCGGAGTGCGCAGCGGCTACCTGAGCGTTGTCACGCGCCTGCTGCGCCTGCCGGTGATCGGGCTGGCGATTATCGCGGCTTTTGCCTTCGGCACCGGAACGGTGTTTACCGCGACATCCAAGGGCTTCCTGCCGTCCGAGGACAACGGGTATCTGTTTGTTGATGTGCAGCTGCCCGATGCGGCTGCTTTGGGGCGGACGGAGACCGTGACCAGCCGGATTGACGAACAGATCCGCCAGATCCCCGGCGTCCAGGGCACTGTCCTGGTCAATGGCTTCAGCCTGCTGAACGGGGCCGGGGCCAACGGTGCGATGATCATCGCCAACCTGGCGCCATGGAACGAGCGGCAAAGCGAACCCCTGCAGCCAAACGCCATCCTCGGCCAGATCTACGGCATCGCCAACGCCGAGGCGGCAGCCAGTATCGTAGCCTTCAACCCGCCGCCGATCTCCGGCCTGGGCATGTCGGCCGGTGTGGAGATGGCGGTGCAGCAGACCGCAGGCGGCACGCCGCAGGATCTGGCGCAATCCGTCGGATCGCTGGTCTATTCCGCCAATCAGCGGCCGGAGATCGCCCAGTCCTACACCACCTTCCGGGCCAACGTGCCGCAGGTTTTTGTCGATCTGGACCGGGAGAAGGCCAAGACGCTGAACGTGCCGATTGCCGAGGTCTTCCAGACCATGCAGACGTACCTGGGGTCTTACTATGTCAACGATTTCAACCTGTTCGGGCGCGTCTACAAGGTAATGCTGCAGGCCGAGGGCTCCTATCGCGACAAGATCGAGGACATTGGCGGCCTGTATGTGCGGGCGCAGTCCGGCGAGATGGTGCCGCTGTCGACCCTGATAGATGTGGAGAACGTCTTGGGGCCGGTGCTGCTCAAGCGGCACAACATCTTCCGCTCGGCCACCGTGACGGCAGTGCCCGCGCCCGGGCTGTCAACCGGCGATGCCATCCGGGTGATGCAGGAGGAGGCCGCGACGGCGCTGCCGCCGGGCTATGCCTTTGAATGGACCGGCACCGCGCAGCAGCAGCTCGACTCCGCCGGGCTGGTGACGGTGATCCTGGCGATGGCGGTGCTGTTCGGCTACCTGTTCCTGGTGGCGCAGTACGAAAGCTGGAGCATGCCGGTGGCGATCCTGCTGTCCGTGATCGTCGCATTGTTCGGGGCCGTGGCCGCAGTGGCCATCGCGGGCAACGACATCAACCTCTACACCCAGATCGGGATGATCATGCTGATCGGCCTGGCGTCGAAAAATGCCATTCTCATTGTCGAATTCGCAATGGAGCGGCGCGCCGCGGGGCTGAGCATCCGCGACGCCGCGCAAGAGGCGGCCAAGCAGCGGTTCCGCGCCGTGATGATGACGGCGCTGTCCTTCCTGCTGGGAGTGGTGCCGCTGATGGCGGCCTCCGGCGCGGGTGCTGCCAGCCAGCGCGCAATCGGCATCGCGGTCTTTGGCGGCATGCTGGCAGCGACGGTGGTCGGGGTGATCGTGGTGCCGGTGCTTTATGCGATGATGCAGGGCGTGCGCGAACGCATCAAGGGCACCCCGGCAGCCAGCCCGGCGGAATAACACCAACGCGGCCCCGCGCGCCTGCGGGCGGGGCCGACCGCGCCTTCAAATACTTGATTGCAGAGAAATCAGCGCTGGCGGGCCCGCAGCCCGCGGTCATGGGCCGCCGACAGGATCAGGTCCCATTTTCGCGGCGTGCAGCGGAATTCCGGCTCCACATCGCAGGTCAGCGGGGCACTGGCTTCCTGCGGTATCTTGCGGGCCTCGGCGGAGACGCAGCGCTCCAAAGCCCAGAAATCCGTCAGCGACGGGTTATCGTGAATTACTTGGCTCAGCAGCATTGCCGCAAGCTCCCTGACTTGGTGCCCGCAGCTACGATTCTTGAACAGCGGATCAATTTTTGTGTGACGCGTATTAGCGCCATCTGCCGGATTTGTCACCATGGCAATCCCCGGCCTGCCGCAATTCAGCGCAAAAAGCGGTTGCTGCCAGCGCTCCGGCCAATGACCGCCCAAGCGCTTTTTCCGCAGTGCAAGAATCGCCGGGCCGAAGATTTCCCCTTGCAATTAAATTCTTTGTATGCCGGCAACCGGAAACCGCCGCACACTGACGGGGAAATTTATCTAACTGTTGTCATTACAGAAAAAAAATCGGCTTTAGGGGGTGCGTCAATAGATAGCACTCTTGACTTGGGAGGCCCCCGGTGGAACCCTTGCGGGCGTGCAAAAAATATCCGCACACGCCTTGCTTGGGGGCCAAATTCTCTGGCCGTGCGTGGAGCATAACACCGCTTTCGCGAATTTCCGGGCCGGGCTGCAAATCATAAGACAAGTGGGAGAGACTTGATCATGAAACACACCAAGCTGGCGATCGGTGCTTTGGTGACCGCAGCCTTTATGGCTCCGGCAGCATCTGCGCAGGAATTCATCACCATCGGCACCGGCGGCGTTACCGGCGTGTATTACCCGACCGGGGGCGCCATTTGCCGTCTGGTGAACAAGGGCCGCAAGGAGCACGGCTTCAAGTGCGCCGTCGAATCCACCGGCGGCTCGGTCTACAACATCAACACCATCCGCGAAGGCGAACTGCAGTTCGGCGTCGCCCAGTCGGACTGGCAGTACCACGCTTACAACGGCTCCTCCAAGTTCGAGGAAGCGGGTCCGTTCGAAGGCCTGCGCGCCGTGTTCTCGGTGCATCCGGAACCCTTCACCGTAGTGGCGCGCGCCGATGCCGGCATCTCCACCTTTGACGACCTCAAGGGCAAGCGCGTCAACATCGGCAACCCGGGCTCCGGCCAGCGCGGCACCATGGAAGTGCTGATGGAAGCCAAGGGCTGGGGAATGGAAGATTTCGCCCTGGCGACTGAGCTGAAGGCAGCGGAACAGTCCGCGGCGCTGTGCGACAACCAGATCGACGCAATGATCTACACTGTCGGCCACCCGTCCGGCTCGATCCAGGAAGCCACCACTGCCTGTGACTCGGTTCTGGTCACCGTGGACGGCGAAGCGGTTGAGAAACTGGTTGGCGACAACTCCTTCTACCGCACCGCCACCATTCCGGGCGGCATGTACCGCGGCACCGACGAGGACGTGAACACCTTTGGTGTCGGCGCGACCTTCGTGACCTCGGCAGACGTTTCCGAGGATGCGGTTTATGCAGTCGTCAGCTCGGTGTTCGAAAACTTCGAAGCCTTCCAGAAGCTGCACCCGGCGTTCACCAATCTGAAACCGGAAGAAATGATCGCGGACGGCCTGTCGGCACCGCTGCATCCTGGCGCAGAAAAATACTACAAAGAAAAAGGCTGGATCGAGTAATCCGCCGGAACAATGGGGCGGGGCGCATCAGCGCCCCGTTTCTGCCCCCGTGCCGGGGGAGTAAATTTGAGGCCGTGCCGCTCCACGCCGGCCCAAGGGGAGATTATCCATGACATCCGATGCTCAGGGAAATCGACCGCTCAGCGAAGAAGAGCTTCAGGAACTGGTCGCGTCCTCCGACGCCGGCGCCCGCAACCCGGTGGGGAGTGTAGGGGTGTTCCTGGCCATCGTCGCAGTCATCTGGTCGGTTTTCCAAGTCGTGCTGGCCTCGCCGCTGGCCAACCTGCTGCTGCCCGGCAGCGTGATCAACAATTCGCGGCAAATCCATCTGGCGTTTGCCATTTTCCTGGCTTTTGCCGCCTATCCTGCCTTGAAATCCAGCCCCCGCGGCTATGTCCCGGTCCAGGACTGGATCTTTGCCATCGCGGGCACCGGCATCGCGCTCTATGGCTATATTTTCTATCAGAAAATCGTCGATTCCGGCGGCCTTGCAGATGACGTGGACAAATGGTTCGCGCTGGCAGGCCTGCTGTTGCTGTTCGAGGCCGCCCGCCGCGCGCTGGGTCCGGCAATGGCGATCATCGCGACGATCTTCCTGCTTTATGTTTTCTTCGGCTCATCGGACTACGTGCCCGAGGTGATCCGCTGGAAAGGCGCAAGCCTGAAAAAGGCGATGAGCCATATGTGGATCACGTCTGAGGGCGTGTTCGGCATCGCCCTGGGGGTGTCGACCAAGTTCGTATTCCTGTTTGTGCTGTTCGGTGCGCTGCTGGATAAGGCGGGCGCCGGCAACTACTTCATCAAGATGGCGTTTGGCGCGCTTGGCCACCTGCGCGGCGGCCCGGCCAAGGCGGCCGTTGTGGGCTCTGCCGCAACCGGCCTGATCTCCGGCTCCTCGATTGCCAACGTTGTCACCACCGGCACCTTCACCATTCCGCTGATGAAACGCGTGGGCTTCACGTCAGAACAGGCCGGCTCGGTTGAGGTTGCGTCCTCCGTGAACGGCCAGATCATGCCGCCGGTGATGGGGGCTGCGGCCTTCCTGATGGTGGAATACGTGGGCATCTCTTATGTCGAGGTGATCACCCATGCCTTCCTGCCGGCTGCGATTTCCTACATCGCGCTGGTCTACATCGTGCACCTGGAAGCGGTGAAACGGAACATGCCGACGCTAGGCAACCGCGTGGTGTCCATGGGCCGCACCATTGGCGGCATGGCACTGTTCTTCGCGGGCTTCGCAGCGCTTTGCTACGGCGTGCAGTATCCGGTGAAATGGATTGTCGCCGCGATGCCGGGTGCCTCCGGTTTGACACTGTCAGCACTGGTGGTGGCCGCCTATGTCGCCCTGCTGTGGCTGGCCTCCGGCGTGGAGGATCTGGTGCCGGACGACCCCAACGCCGAAGAGGTCGAGCTGCCGGTGGTGGGCGAGATCTACAAGGCGGGTCTGCATTACCTGCTGCCGATCATCGTGCTGGTCTACTTCCTGATGATCGAACAAAAGTCGCCCGGCCTGTCCGCCTTCTGGGCCACGGCGCTGCTGTTTGTGATCCTGCTGACCCAGAAACCGCTCAAGGCCATTTTCCGCGGCCAGAGCGATATGGCCAATGCCTTCATGCAGGGCGTCAGCGACCTGTGGCACGGGCTGATCGACGGTGCCCGCAACATGATCGGCATCGCGCTGGCCACGGCCACCGCGGGGGTGATCGTGGGCACCGTGACCCTGACAGGTGTCGGGCAGGTGATGTCTGAGCTGGTCGAGTTCATCTCGGGCGGCAACCTGATCCTGATGCTGGTGATGGTGGGCATTCTGTCGCTGGTTTTGGGCATGGGCCTGCCGACCACGGCGAACTACATCGTCGTCAGTTCGCTGATGGCCGGTGTCGTGGTCGAGCTGGGCGCCCAGTCCGGCCTGATCGTGCCGCTGATCGCCGTGCACCTGTTTGTGTTCTACTTTGGCATCATGGCCGATGTGACACCGCCGGTGGGTCTTGCCAGCTTTGCTGCGGCTGCTGTCTCGGGGGGCGATGCGATCCGCACCGGATTCACCGCCTTCTTCTACAGCTTGCGGACCGTGGCGCTGCCGTTTGTGTTCATCTTCAACACCGATCTCCTGCTGATTGATGTGAACTGGATACAGGGAATCCTGGTCGCCATATCGGCCACCATCGCGATCCTGGTCTTTACTGCGGGCACCATGGGCTATTTCCTCAGCCGCAACCGCTTCTATGAAGGCATCCTGCTGATCTTTGCCGCCTTCGCGCTGTTCCGGCCGGACTTCTTCATGGACCGCATCATGCCGCCCTTTGCCCAAGTGCCGCCGGCGCAGCTGGTGCAGGCGCTGGATGAGGCTGAGCCGGGGGCGGAGCTGCGGATCACGGTGGAAGGCCCGGATTTCGACACGTCCGGAACCAAGAGCACCACAATGATCCTGACGGCTGACGGCTCCGGCGGCCAGTCGGCAGTGGATGCCTATGGCCTGCTGCTGCTGGAGGAAGACGGCGTAGTGAAGCTGGAAGAGCCGATGTTCGGCACCCCGGCGGCGCCCAATCTGGAGAGCTTTGATTTCTACGCCGACGCGCCGGTGCAGATCACTTCCATCCAGGCCCCGGCCAGCCAGCTGCCCAAGGAGCTGATCTTCATCCCGGCGCTGCTGCTGGTGGCGCTGGTGGCGTTTCTGCAGCGCGGACGCGCGCGTGAACAGGAAGGAGTACCGGCATGAGCAGACCCGTTCTTTGCGCCCTGGAACTGAGCGACCGAGCCCTGGACGAAAAAGTCCTGACCGAGGCCGCCCGGCTGGCGGAGCTTGACGGCGCCCAGCTGGACGTCGTCAACGTCCTGCCCAACTTCGGCGAGACCTGGGTGTCCGGCTTTTTCGAGGAACACCACCACGAAAAGGCAGTGGAGGACGCGACCAAGCGGCTCCAGGACCTGTGCAGCAAAGTGCTGGGCGAAGAGCGCAACGCCAAGGTGCGCCACCTGGTCGCTACCGGCACCGCCTATCAGGAGATCCTCAAAGTGGCCGAAACGGCCGGCAGCGGTCTGATCGTGATCGGCGCGCATAAACCGGACTTGAAAGATTATCTGCTCGGGCCGAATGCGGCCCGGGTGATCCGGCACTCGGATTGTTCGGTCTTTGTGATCCGCTGAAACCTTTAGGGGCGCCTTCGGGCGCCCTTATTCGTAGCCGGTCATCTCAAGATAGCCCGTGCCGCTGTGGCTGCCGGTGACAGTGACAGGCCCCTCCCAATACGGAAACGAGGTGCCCATCCAGCTTTGCGGGTTCAGCGCCTCAACCTCGACTGAAACGCTTTTGCCGGGCAGGGCGGCGCGCCAGCGTGTCGGGATGCTGCGGCCCTCCACCATGGTGTAATCCAAGGGATCGGCCTGAAAAGCCCCAGGCTCCAGCGGCTCCGCCGTGCCGTCGGCGGAAATCCAGGTGCCAGAGGTGAAATCTCCGCTTTCCGCCCGCAGGACAAACCCCATCAGCTTGGCGCCGCTTTCAAAGCTGAGCGAGAACCAGTCCCAGCCGCTTTGATCCTCAGCCAGCGGCTGGCTGGACCATTCCCGGTCAAGCCAGCCGTGCCCCGTGACCTCAACCGCGCCGCCGGGCAGCGTGACTGTGCCGCTGACTTGGTAATGCGGCTGGGAGTAGTAATAGCTGGCCTGGCCGCCGGCGGATTTGACGGAATACCCATCCTCTCCATGCAGCACTAATGGTCCGTCCGCGCTGAGCAGCAGATCATAGGAAAAACTTTCACCCGCAGCGGTAAGCGTCAGATTTTCCAGGTTATCTTGGGCCGATGCCATCTGCCAGTTGTCGATCCAGGCCATAAAGGGCTGCGATGTCACGCCCGCCTGGCCGATGCCGCCGCGGGCGATGCGTTCGGCAAACAGATGCTGATCGGATGCGGTCACCGCCGCATGGGCCATCCAGACCTGCGGGCTTTGCCAGCCGTCTCCTTCGCCCGGGGCAAGGGCCGAGCGGAACAGCGTCCATTGGATGCCATAGTCCCGCCCGTCCGCCCCTTCAAGGTTGGCAGTCAAGTACCACCATTCAATGCGGAAATCCGGGTGCGGGCCGTGATCCTGCGGGAAGGACAACCGCTGGCCGCGCTGCGGCATGGCAAAGCCTTCCGCGTCGCTGCCTAGACCCGCGAACCCCTGCGGAAAAGCGGACGAGGCCCATGCGGTGAAAACCAAAGCAAGGACAGGTCTAACGTTCATTGGCAAACACCTTGAGCAATTCGGCCGGATCCAGGCGGCTGAGCCGGCGCGCGGGCAGGGCGGCGGCCACCACGGCGGCCAGCAGCGCCAGCAGGAACAGCCGCAGCCAGTCGCCCGGAAACACATGCATCGGAAGCTTCCAGCCAAAAGCTTCGACATTGATCACTGCCAGCAGCGCCCAGGCCAGAACCAGCCCCAGCGGCAGCGCCAGCACAGCGGTGATGGCGGCCAGCATAAGGCTGCGCAGCACCTCGGTTGCGGCCAGCTGGCGGCGGCTGAGCCCCATCGCCCAGACCGGTGCCAGCTGCGGCAGGCGCTGGCTCCACAGGGTCAGCAGGCTGGTCAGCATGGCAAAGGCCGCCACTCCGAGCGTCAGCAGATTCAGCGCCGCGGTTATGACAAACGTCCGGTCGAACACCGCCAGCGAACGCGCCTTGAGGCTGGCCTGGTCAATAATGTTTTCCCTTGGGATTTCAAATCTCTGCCGGATTGATTTGATGAGGTCCGGAACCTCCTGCGGCGGCAGCCGCAGGCCAAACTGCCGGTTGGGCACATCGGGCGCGCGGGCCAGCAGCCGGTCAAGCGCAACAATCGCCTGGCCGTTGGGGTTGCCGTAGTCGGAATAGATCCCGCCAATGGCCAGAACCCAGCCCGGCTCCAGCTGGAAGCTGCCGCCGGGCGACAGATCATAGCGGCGGGCAAGCTGTTCGTTGATCAGCACCGCTTCTCCGGCAGCCACCCGGTCCCAGATCTGCGGCAGGGCGTCCAGCAGCGGCCAGTGCTGGCGGTAGGTCGCATCGTCCGCCACGCCATAGATCCGCAGCGGCGCACCCTTAAACCGCACATCACTGCTGCGGATGGGCAGCACCGTAACCCCCTTGCTGCCCAGCCACTGGGCAAGCTCTGCACCTTGGGTGTCGCTGCGGGCGGTGACATAAACCTCCGACGCCAGGCGCTGATCCAGCCAGCCCACGAAGGTGAGCCTGAAGCTGGAAACCATTGTTCCGACGCCGATATTTGTCGCGAGCGCCAGCAGCAGCGCCATCAGGGCAAGCGACATGCCCGGCAGTTGCGCGCGGGTGTCGGCCCACAGCCATTCCGCATAGGGACGCCGGGCCAGCCGCGCCCCCAGCCGCAGGCCCGTGGCAATCAGCAACGGCAGCAGCAAAGCCGCCCCCAGCATCAGCCCGCCAAGGAAGACAAACCCGGCAACAAGTCCTTGGAAAATCGAAATAACAGCGGTTCCAGCCAGGATGCAGGCGATGCCGCCGGCGGCAGACAGAAGATGCGACCGGCCAGCCTGCTGCCCGCGGGCGCGCGTCGCAGGGGCCGCCAGCAGTGGCATCCGCCACAGTGCAAAAAGCGCTTTTGCCCCGGCCAGGAAGGTGCCGCCAAGCGCCATTGCCAGACCGGACAGAACCCAGCCCGGACGCAGCGATAGGCTGCCATCGACCGGCGCCCCGTACAGCCCGGCGAGCGTGGCGCTGACATCCGGCAAAAGCGCCGCCGCAACCAGATAGCCGCCTGCCAGTCCCGCTGCGCCGGCGATCACCGCCACCGCCGCCAGTTCCGCGGCGAACAGGCCGACCAGAAGCTGCATCGGCACGCCCAGACCGCGCAGGGTTCGGATCAGGCCCCGGCGCTGCTCCAGGCTGAGCGTGATGGCGCCCTGTACGATGAAAAGCCCGACGGCAAAGGACAGCAGGCCAAAAGCTGTCAGGTTAAGGTGGAAACTGTCCGTCAGCCGCGCCGTATCCGCTGCCGCGCTTTTGGCGGCAACGCGGGTCAGCTCCGGAGCAAGCTGTGCCAGCGGTGCGAGGTCCGGGGTCTGGCCGGGCAGGATGAGCAGGTAGCTCAGCGTTCCGGGCTGCCTCAGCAGGCGGCTGGCCAGGCTCAGGTCGGCCACCAGCACCCCGCGGGGCAAGGCGCTGGTCCGGGTGACCGGGTGCTGCTGCTGGACAGCAGCAAGCTCCGCAGCGGTGTCCGGATGCGCAAAAAACCGGCCCGGCGGCAGCAGCGCGTCCATCGGCGCCGCTCCGTCCTGATCCGACGCGTCTGCCAGGTTTGCCGCCAGCGGATGGCTAAGCAGGTCAATTCCCATGATATCAAAGCTTTGCCGGCCAAACCTGACAGTGCCTTCCAGAACCGGTGCCAGCGTCCAGCCTGCCCGCCGCAGGGCGGCATAGCGGGACAGCGCGATGCTGCCGCTGGCGGGCACCAGCCGGTCCGCCCCGGAGGTGCCCAGCTGCTCTGCGGCGCGGGCATAGCTGGCCCGCGCCTCGCCGTTGATCGCCTGCACCGCCGACCACAGGCCGGTGGCCAGCGCCAGCCCGATAATCAGTGTTGCCAGTTGCAGCGGGTGGCGCCGCCAATGGGACAGGATGGCTGCCGCCGCGGCGCGGGTCATGCGGCCTTGCCGTGCTTCAAGTGCAGTTGGCGGTCCAGCATCTGCGCAATCGCGGAGGAATGGGTGACCAGAAACAGCGCGGCACCGCTTTCCCGCACCAGCTCCAGCATCAGCTCCATCACTGCAGCGCTGGCGGTTTCATCCAGGTTGCCGGTCGGCTCATCTGCCAGCAGCAGTTTGGGGCGCAGGGCTAGGGCGCGGCCGATCGCAACCCTCTGCTGCTGACCGCCCGACAGCTGCTCCGGGTAGCGGTCAAGCAGCCCGGACAGGCCAAGCCGGTCTGCCAGCTGCTGCCCCCACACCGCGTCCCAGCGGCCGCCAAGCCGCGCGTGAAGCGAGATGTTTTGCCGGACAGTCAGGGAGGGGATCAAATTAAACTGCTGGAAAACCAGGGAAACCTCTTGCCTGCGCAGCGCCGCGCGCTGGCGGTCGCCAAGCCTGGAAAGCTGCGTGGCGCCGATCTCGATCTCGCCGCTGTCGAAATGGTCCAGCGCCCCCGCCAGGTGCAAAAGGGTACTTTTGCCGGAGCCGCTGTCGCCGGTCAGCGCCAGGCTGGTGCCCGCTGCCAGGTCCAGCGAGACGCCGCGCAGAACCGCATCGTCTGCGGTCTGGCCGGGATAAGACTTGGTCACGTTGCGGATTTTCAGAACCATCCTGCGGCACCTCCGGCGTTTGGCCGTCCTTTCCTGCAACTGCACTCAATACCGCTGGCCGGGGGAAGTCCAGTGCGGCACAAAGTCAAGGACGGGCTCCCGCGGCTGGCGATCCTTAATGGAAGTGTTTAAGAACGAAAGCCAATTGCACGGCCAGGTGAGGCCAGGCTGCCGACAAACACGCCGACGAACACGAGGGCCGGAATGACACTGTGGAACCAACTGCTGTGGGGCTCAATCTACCTGAGCTTTTGCCTGATCCTGGAAATTATGGTTCTGGTCTGGTGCGCGTCGGTGCTGAACAAATTGTCGGCCCGGTTCTCCAAACCCTACCGCCGGTGGCAGATCGGCCTGATGCTGGTCGCCGCGATTTTCATCATTCTCGGCGGCCATACCGCGCAGGTCTGGATCTGGTCCTCGGCCTTTGTTCTGGTTGGCGCGATCGGGGACTGGAACACCTCCGTCTACTTCTCGCTCGCGACCTATACCACGCTGGGTTACGGCGATGTGGTGCTGGGGCCGGCGCTGCGGATTTTCGCGGCGTTCGCCGCCGTGACCGGGCTGTTCGGGTTCGGCATCAGCACCGCCTTCCTGGTCAGCGCCATGGGACGCCTGTTTTCCCTGAACGGCCAGTCATATGACGGCAAGGATTAAAGCACTGGCGCCAGCAGCCGGGCCACCGGGGCCAGCAGCCGGATACTCAGCTTTTGCTGGTCCAGCGGCAGGCTGAGCTCCGTCGAACGCTGAAAATCCTGCTGCAGCATCTCTGCAATTTCCCCGGCAGAGGCGCGGTCGAAAAACAGCGCCATCGTCTCAAAGTTCAGCCGGAACGAGCGGTTGTCGAGGTTGGCGGTGCCAACCGCGGAGATCGTGTCATCAATGACGAAACATTTCTGATGCATAAAGCCGCCCTGATAGCGCAGGATGCGGACGCCAGCGTCCCGCAGTTCATCGAAATAGGCAAAGGCCGCCAGCCAGGGCAGCACGTGGTCGGCGTATTCCGGCAGCAGGATCCGCACATCAAGCCCGCGCAGCGCCGCGTGCTTCAGAACGGCAAACACATCCTGATCCGGCACAAAATAGGGCGAGGCCAGCCAAACGCGGTCCTGCGCGGCGGAAATGGCGGAGAAATACAGCATCGAGCCGTTGCCGGTGGTGTCGCCAGGCCCGGTGGCGGCAATCAGCGCCGGGCGGTCCTGCGGTGAAGCTTCGGCTTCCCAGTTCAGCAGGTCCAGAATAGGTTCCTGGGTGCGCCAGTGCCAGTCTTCGGCAAATGACAGCTGAAGCTGCTGAACCACCGGACCGGTCAGCCGCACATGGGTGTCGCGCCACGGGCCGGCGGCGGGGTCCAGCCCCATATACTCATCCCCGACGTTCAGGCCGCCGGTAAACCCGATGCGGCCATCCACGACGACGGTTTTCCGGTGGTTGCGGAAATTGATCCGCAGCCGGTGCCAGGGACCGCGCTGAACTGCCGGGTCGATGAGGTTGACACCGGCGTCCTCCAGTGCGCTGGTGTAGGCGCGCGGCAGCTTGCGGCTGCCGATGCTGTCGGTCATCAGCCAGATGGTCACGCCGCGGTGTGCCGCAGCGATCAGACGCTTCTGCAGCGCCAGGCCCAGATCGTCCGCATGCAGAATGTAGTATTGCACAAGGATGTATTCCTGTGCATTTTCAATAGCCTCAAAGATGGCGTTGAAGGTTTCCTTGCCGTCAATCAGCAGCGTCATGCCATTGCCGCGGCACACGTTCGTGCCGGCAATCGCCTCAAACGGGCTGGTGTTGACCGGCAGTTCCTGCGCGTCCTCGGAATGGGCGCTGGTATAATTGCGGGTGGCAATCACTGCCTGTTCCGCGCGGCGGCGGGCCTTCCAGTAGCCTCTGAACCTGTGATGCCCGAAGATGACATAGGCGGGCAGGGCAATGACAGGGGCGGACAGCAGGAACACAACCCAGCCGATTGCCCCCTGGGGCGTGCGGGCCGTGCGGGCCGCGCTGAGCGCAGCCAGTCCGGCCGCCGTCCAGGTTGCGGCGATCGCGCCCGTGCTGACAATAAACCAGAACATTCCACAGCCCCGAATTTGCACCTTTGCACTTACCTAATATGCGCATCGTCCGCACACCATAGGCGGTTATGCTACACGCAACGCTAAAACCGCATAAAGGGCCATTGATACTGGATATTTGCGGGCGGCTGTGGAACCTTGCCTGCATGCCGATCCTGCCCCCTCTGAGCCGCTGGCCCGCAGCGCTTCTGACCGCCGCCCGCCGGTTCAACCGGAAGAACGGCTGGGTCATGAGCAGCCACATCGCCATGTCGATGATGCTGGCGCTGTTCCCGTTTGTTCTGTTCACGGTTGCGCTGGCCGGCACCGTGGCCAGCCTGCTGTCGCAAGAGGTGGAAATGGACCTCATGACCGAGCAGGTGTTCAGTGTCTGGCCCGACGCCGTGGCGCGGCCGATTCTGACTGAGCTGAAGTCGGTGCTGCAGACGTCGAACACCCAGCTTGTGACCCTGGGCGGCCTGTTCGCGCTGTATTTTGCCTCCAACGGGGTCGATGCGGTGCGGGTGGCGATGGTGCAGGCCTACCACGATACCGACACCCGGCCGTTCTGGCGCGCCCGCGCGCTCTGCATCGGGCTGGTCATCATGGGCGGGGCGGGCATTCTGGCGGTGGCCTTCTTTGAGGTGTTTCTGCCGCTTTACGTGCGCCACATCACCAAGCTGCTGCCGTTTGCCAGCGTTCCGCAGGGGTGGGAGCAGGGGCTGAGCGGCCTTCTGGCGCTGGCGTTGCCCATTGGCGCGGTGCTGGCGTTTCACATCCTGCTGCCGGGACGGATCCACCGGTTCCGGCGGATTTTGCCGGGGGCGGTTCTGACCCTGCTCCTGTGGCTGGCCTGCGGCAGCGGATTTGCGGTGTATGTCGGCTCATTCGCCCGCTACTCCGCCACATATGCCGGGCTTGCGGGGGCGATGGCGGCGATGATCTTCCTCTATCTGAATTCCGCAATCCTGATCCTGGGCGCGGAATTCAACGGCGCCTTAAGCGACATGGCCGACAGCATGGGCCGGACATGACGGCTGCGGCTTTCGCGCAACTGTTTCCGTATTTGCAACAATAAGGCAGGCTTTGCCACAATTGAGCCCCGGTTGCGGCCTAATCCCTGTCTAAACCTGCATGAAAGCAGCGGAACCAGAAGGGGCCATCATGACAAAACTGCAAAGCAAACTGCGCCACATGCGGCTGTTCGAACTGATGCGCCAGCGCGAGATGGCCAGCCATGTCAGCCGCAAGCTGCGGGTGTCCCGGCTGACCGATGACGACGGTGCGGAGGCAATCCTGCTGCGCACCCTGGCCAGCCGGTCGCTGACAACCCCGCACAACCGGCCGGTCTGAGACCGCTTAGCCGCGGAACCCCATGGCGACGACGAATTTCTCGGAGCTGTCCGACCGCGAGGAGGGCGGCTTCATGTTCATCACCTTGGTGAACTTCTGCTTCAGCAGCTTCTGAAGCTCTCCCTCGGCGCCGCCCGCCAGAACCTTGGCCACAAAGGTGCCGCCCTCTTCCAGCACGTCAAAGGCGAAATAGGCCGCGGCTTCGCACAGCGAGATAATCCGCAAATGGTCGGTCTGCTTATGGCCTGAACTGGCCGCCGCCATGTCCGACATCACCACATCGGCCTTGCCGCCCAGCCATTCCTTGACCTTGTCGTCGGCGCCCTCATCCATGAAATCAAGCTGATGGAATTCGGCCCCGGCCAGCGGCTCCACCTCCTGCAGGTCCACACCGATGATGCGGCCCACGGCCTTGCCCGGCTTTTCCCCCAGCGCGTTGATGCGCTTGACCGCAACCTGCGCCCAGCCGCCGGGCGCGCAGCCCAGGTCGACAACACGCGCACCATTTACCAGGAACTGGTACTTGTCGTCCAACTCCATGATCTTGTAGGCGGCACGACCGCGATACCCCTCGGCCTGCGCCCTTCTGACATAGGGGTCATTCAGCTGCCGCTGCAGCCAGCGGGTCGAGCTGAGCTTGCGGCCGCGGGCGGTCTTCACCTTGACCTTCAGATCCCGCTGGCCGCGGCCGGATGTGTTTTTACCAGTGGGGGTCTTTGCCATGAGTGTTTTCTCCGAAAGTAAGGGCTGCAGATAACCTCTTGCACCCGCCGGATCAAGGCGATGCTTTTTCCCCGGATAGCGCAAGCTCAGGCCAGGGAGCGGATATGCCGAACAGCACATATCCTAAAAGGTTTGCACCCTTGTTCCAAAGGCTGTTCTTCTCTGGCAGGGCGGGCAGCGGATCAGCTTCGCAGTCTTCCGTTTCCAAAGGGCTTAGATGCCCGCTGTGAATTGCGCAGAGAAACTCAGAGGCCTCCGCTGCATTTTCGGCCGGAACACTGACCGGAACCCCGCCGAATGCCAGGCTGTAATGGGGCAGCAGCGCCATGGTGTTGATCCAGGGGCAAAATACCTTGAACCCCGCTGCCTCCAGTGCAGAAACCGTTACCGAGACGGTGCTTAGCCGGTAAGCTATGGCAATGACCGTATACATGCATGGAACCTTCCGGATGCTTCTGATCTGTCAGTAGGGGCCGTCCTCCAGAACGCCATCCGCGCTCATCTGCGCATAGAGCAGGCCTTCGCGCAGGCCGCGGTCCGCAACCGACAGCCGGTCGGTCGGCCAGCAGCGCAGCAGCGCCTGCAGGATCGCGGATCCGGACATGATCAGCGCCTGCCGGTCCTCGCCGATGCGGGGGTCGCGGCGGCGGCCCTGGGGCCCGAGTTCAAGATACCCCCGGATCACCTTGTCAATCTGATCGCTGGTCATCCGCAGCCCGTCCACCTTGGTGCGGTCATACCGCTTAAGCCCCAGGTGCGACGCGGCCACTGTGGTCACGGTGCCGGAGGTGCCGACGATCTGAAACCCTGCGCGCGCCTGCTCATTCTTGTAGGGGGCGAAATCCGCCAGGTTCTCCTCAAAGAACCAGCTCATCAGTGCAAAGCGGGCGGCGTCATCCTCCACATCGTTGAACTGATCGCGCAAAGTGGCGACCCCCAGCGGCACGGAAATCCAATCCACAACCTTGGCAGCGGGGAAGGGGCTTTCGCTCAGCTGGAAGCCGTTGTGCAGCCGCATGATCGCCGACGGGCGGTCGCGCCGCGGGACGGAGGAAATGTCGATCCACACCAGTTCCGTCGAGCCGCCGCCGATATCGACCACCAGCAGCTGTTCCGTCTTGGTCGAAACCAGCGGCGCGCAGGAGATGACCGCCAGCCGCGCCTCCTCCTCCGGCTGGATGATTTCCAGCGTCAGCCCGGTCTCGCGCTTGACCTGACGAATGAAGTCGCGGGCGTTCTTGGCCCGGCGGCAAGCCTCGGTCGCGACCAGCCGCATTCGCCGGACCCTGTTGCGCTTGAGCTTTTGCTGACAGATGCGCAGCGCCTGGATGGTGCGCGCCATCGAGGACCGCGACAGCCGTCCGGTCCGCTCCAGCCCGGCGCCCAGTTGCACCGACTTGGAGAAACTGTCCACCACATGTATGCCGCTGCCCTTGGGCTGGGCAATCAGCATACGGCAGCTGTTTGTTCCCAAATCCAATGCAGCATAAAGCGCATCTGGATCGGGACGGGCCGGTGCAGGGGTTTCAACCGCTTGGGGAAACGCGCCCGCACCTTTCGAGCGCCTGGGCGCCATGATTCACGCCCTCCGATTATCGTGTTAACTGTGACAATAGGTGCGCAGCTGCGGCGGCGCAAGCTCCAGCCGCCAGAAGCGAAGCAATTTCCGCTGCCTAGCGGGTTCCTCATAATCCATATGAATATTTTGGCGGTACACCGCTGTGGCATTCGAAGGTGCACAAAGCTAGGGTCGCAACAGCAAAACGTCGCTCAATCCCATCGTGTTGTCGAAATTCGACCAACTTGCCGAGCGCCGCCGCTCTAGAACGTGGTCTATCCAGGTTAGGAGGAAATCAGGGCATGCCCGACGTTACGATCGTTTACTGGCGCGACATTCCTGCGCAGGTCATCGTTGGCAAGGGCCGCGGCGGCGCCAAGCGCCAGCTCGAAGAACGGTTCGAGCAGGCCATCGACCGTGCGGCCATGAAGGTGAACGCCAAGGACGCGGACGCCTATCTTGCCGAGTGGCGCAAGGCAGCCCCGTTTTCCGCCGAAGGCGAGGCAGCCGATGTTGCCGAAGCCGAGGCCAGACGCCTGGAAGCTGAGTATGATCAGGACCGCCTGAAGGCGCTGATTGCAAATGACGGATGGGCTTGACCCGCAGACCACTCTTGGGAGGCCGTGATGGCTTTGCTGAACTTTAAGAAACGTGACACTGGCGCTGCCCAGACCGTCAACCCGCAGGTCGAAGCCTTCCTGCAGGACTACTCGATCGAAGTCATGCCGCGCACCGCGGAAAAGGTCGAGAACTTCCGCGACCTGCTGCCGGCCGGCACCCGCGTCTACATCGCGCACATCGAAGGCACCCCGATCGAGGATATGGTCGCCACCGCCAAGCGCCTGAACGCCGAAGGCTTCCCGGTGATGCCGCACTTCCCGGCGCGGATCATCAAGGACGAGGCCACCCTGGCCGACTGGATCGCCCGCTACCAGGGCGAGGCGGACGTCAAGCAGGCGCTGATGCTGGCCGGCGGTGTTGCCAAGCCGCATGGCGACTTCCACAGCTCCATGCAGCTGCTGGAAACCGGCCTGTTCGACAAGGCGGGCTTCACCAGCCTGCACGTTGCCGGCCACCCGGAAGGCAACAAGGATATCGACCCGGACGGCTCTACCAAAAACGTCTCCGAAGCGCTTCAGTGGAAACAGAAATTCTCTGAGCGCACCGACGCCAAAATGGCGCTGGCCACCCAGTTCGCGTTTGAGGCCAAGCCGATCATCGAATGGGCAAACGGCCTGAAGGCTGCGGGCGTCGACCTGCCGATCCACATCGGCATCGCGGGCCCGGCCAAGCTGCAGACCCTGATCAAATTCGCTATTGCTTGCGGTGTTGGCCCGTCGCTGAAGGTGCTGCAGAAACGCGCGATGGACGTCTCCAAGCTGCTGCTGCCCTACGAGCCGAACGATGTCGTTGCCGAGCTGGCCGCCTACAAAGCCGAGAACCCGGATTTCAACATCACCAACGTCCATTTCTTCCCGCTGGGCGGCATCAAGACCAATGCCACCTGGGCCATCAACAACGGCGGCGCCTCGGCGAAGCCGGTCAACTCCTAAGGATCAACAATGACCCGTACAGTCGTAGAATCAAAAACCAAAACCGCGATCCTGGGCTTTGATGAGCCGTTCTGCGTGATCGGGGAGCGCATCAACCCGACCGGCCGCAAGAAACTGGCCGCCGAACTGGAAGCCGGCGATTTCTCCACTGTCGAGAAGGACGCTGTGGCACAGGTTCTGGCCGGCGCAACCGTCCTCGATATCAATGCGGGTGTGGTCTACAACTCCAATCCGAACCCGAACGAGACCGAGCCGCCGCTGATGAGGAAAATCATCGAGCTGGTGCAGGGACTGGTCGATGTGCCGCTGTGCATCGACTCTTCGGTGCCGGGCGCGCTGGAGGCCGGCCTGGAAGTCTGTGAAGGCCGTCCGCTGCTGAACTCCGTCACTGGCGAAGAAGAGCGTCTGGAGCAGATCTTGCCGCTGGTCAAAAAGTATAATGTCCCGGTTGTGGCGATCTCCAACGATGACACCGGCATTTCGGAAGACCCCGATGTGCGCTTTGCCGTCGCCAAGAAGATCGTTGAGCGCGCTGCCGATTTCGGCATCCCGGCGCATGACATCGTGGTGGACCCGCTGGTGATGCCGGTTGGCGCAATGGCGACCGCCGGCCTTCAGGTGTTTGCCCTAGTCCGCCGCCTGCGCGAAGAACTGGGCGTGAACACCACCTGCGGCGCCTCCAACATCTCCTTCGGACTGCCGAACCGCCACGGCATCAACAACGCCTTCCTGCCGATGGCCATGGGCGCGGGCATGACCTCCGCGATCATGAACCCGGTGGCACTGCCGGTGACCCAAAAGGCCATTGCCGAGAAGAAGGCCATGGTCGAAGCGGCTGGCATCATCCTGCCGGAAGGGATGGACGATGAGACCTTTGTCACCATGTTCGGCCTGGGCTCCACCAAGCCGCGCGCCGGTAAGGAAATGGAAGCCATCCGCGCTGCCAACTTCCTGACCAACAACGACCCGCACGGCGGTGAGTGGATCAAGTTCAACAAGCCGCCGGCTGCCGAAGGCGAAGAGGGCCGCGGCCGTGGCGGCCGCGCCGGCGGACGCCGCCGCCGCGCCTGATCCGCGCAGCTTGAAACACATAAGGCCGGGCAAAAATGTCCGGCCTTTTTCGTTTGATGCCAGGAGGTTGTGGCGCTCTCTTTGGATGGATGGCTGCAGGCCGTCCGGACTGATGAAAGCACAGCCAATCGGACAAACCCGAAGGCGGCTCGTCATTTTGACGCACGCCGTTCGTCTTGTTCGGGAAGCGGTCTGTAAGGGAAAGTGGCGGAGAGACAGGGATTCGAACCCTGGGTGGGCTTGCACCCACAACGGTTTTCGAGACCGCCCCGTTCGACCACTCCGGCACCTCTCCGCGGGGGGTGAGGCGCGGTTTAATGTTGATTCCGGACTGGCGCAAGGGGCGAAATGCGCCTTTGACAAAAAAAGCCGGAAATCCGTTGCCAGCCAAAGGTTTTTGCCTAGATTTGCCCTATGCAGATGATCGCCCCAACCCCCGCTGTGCTTGTCCGTGTCCTCGCCGTGCTGTGTTTCGCCATCGCCGCCGTGCCGCTGGCGGCCCGGGCCGCAGACCGCGAACGGGTGGAGGCGTTTCTGGAAGTGACCGGATTTGATGTGGCGCTCGACAGCATTGCGCTCTCCGCCTCCAGCGCGCCGGAAATGCTGGGCTTTGACACCGGCGCCTTCGGCAGCCAGTGGACCGACTTGTCGCAAGATGTGTTCGACACCCGCGAAATGCGCGGGCTTGCCGTGGAGATTCTGGAGAACACGCTGGATGACGAGGCGCTGGATCACGCCTCAGCCTTTTATGCCAGCGATCTGGGCAAGCGGCTGGTGCGGGCGGAAAACGCCTCTCATCTGATTGAGGATGACGAGGTGAAGCAACTGGCCGGCAACCGGATCATTTCCGGTCTGGTGAAGGAGGGCAGCGAGCGCGTCGCCATGTACCAGCGGATGGGATCGGCCATCGATGCGGCCGGCACCGGCGTGCGGGCGCTGCAGCAGATCCAGTTCCGCTTCCTGATGGCCGCAGCCGCCGCGGGCGTGATTGAGCTGGAGCTGGACGCCGAAGGCCTGCGCGCGCTGATGAAGGAGCAGGAAGGCGACTTGCGCCTCAGCCTGCAGGCCTCCAGCCTGGCGGCCTCTGCCTATACCTATCAGGAATTCACCGACGCTGAGGTCCAGGCCTATGTCGAGGCGCTGGAGGAGGCGCCGATGCAGCGGGTTTACGAGCTGTTGAATGCGGTGCAGTATGAAATCACCGCCAACCGCTTTGAGGAGCTGGCGCACCGCATGGCCGAGCTGACACCGGGGCAGGATATCTGACCCGGCAAACCGTTGATGCCGCCTGTGGAAAAACGGTTGACAGCCCCGGCATTCCGAACCATAAGCCCGCATCCCGGCCCGGAATCCGCGTGCCGGGATTTACTTGTAATCCGCCCTGCACAGGGGCGCGCTGTTCGAGGCGGCATCAGCCGGAACGCCCGCAAGGGGGCCGTAGGACGCGGTAAGAAAAGGAAAGACGCACATGTTTGCGGTCCTCAAGACTGGCGGCAAGCAGTACAAGGTTCAGGCGGGCGACGTGCTCCGCGTTGAAAAACTTGCTGCAGATGCTGGCGACACCATCCAGTTCGACGAAATTCTGATGCTTGGCGGCGACGCACCCGTTGTGGGCGCTCCGCTGGTGGAAGGCGCTGCCGTGAAGGCAGAAGTGATCGACCAGATCAAAGGCGATAAGCTGATCAACTTTGTGAAGCGCCGCCGGAAGCACTCCTCCAAGCGCACCAAAGGCCACCGTCAGAAACTGACCCTGGTCCGGATCACCGAGATCCTGGCATCGGGTGCAACCAAATCCGCTCCGAAAGCTGCTGCCAAAGCTGCCCCGGCTGCTGACGCTGCTGCCTCGGACGACCTCACCCAGCTGACCGGCGTCGGCCCCGCAGCTGCCAAGAAACTGGCAGAAGCAGGCTTCACCAGCTTTGCCCAGATCGCAGCCTTGTCCGAAGACGACATTGCTGGTATCGAAGCAGTCAAAGTGAAGCCCGAGTGGGTTGAGCAGGCCAAAGAGCTGGCCAAAGGCTAAGGAGAGAGAGAATGGCACATAAAAAAGCTGGCGGTTCCTCCCGTAACGGCCGCGACTCTGCTGGTCGCCGCCTTGGCGTGAAACTCTTCGGTGGCCAGGCGGCCATCGCAGGCAACATCATCGTGCGTCAGCGCGGCACCAAATTCTGGGCCGGCGAAGGCGTGGGCATGGGCAAAGACCACACTCTGTTTGCCACTGCTGACGGTGCTGTAAGCTTCCGCAAAGGCCTGAAAGGCCGCACCTTTGTATCGGTTCTCCCAGTGGCGGAGGCCGCTGAGTAAGCCGACCCGAAGGGTAAAGAAATCTTTAGGGGGATCGGCTATAAGGCCGGTCCCTCTTTCTGTTTTTGAGTATGCGAGTGTATGATGATTTTCCCAGCACAGGCCAAGCCCCCCAGCGCAGCGCCGCGGCTCCCGGGTGTTCACGCCCGGCCAACGGGAAGTTTTGCGCAATTTGAACAGCGCGTGCCTTGCCGCAGGGGCAGGGCGTGCACATCTGATTTTGGCCGCCACAATAATGAGGGCCTTGTGAGCCCGCAAAAACACGGCAGAGGAGGAGCACATCCATGAATCTGGATCAAATCGTGTGCCAGCAGGTCATTGAAACCGAACGTTTCATACTGCGCCCGGTGCGGAAATCCGATGCCGGGCTGATTGAGCATTACGTCAGCGACGAGCGCGTTGCCCGCATGACCCGGTCGATCCCGCACCCGCTGCCGCCCGGCGCGGCAGAGGCTTTTGTGGCGCGTGCCATGGCGGATGAGCGGGATGAGGATGTCTGGGTGATTGATGGCACCGCCGATGGCGATGCCGAGATGAAGGGCGTGATCGGCCTGAAACGGATGGACCGGAACCAGTCTGAAGTGTCGTACTGGACCGCACCGCCGTTTTGGAATACCGGGCTTGCCTCTGCGGCGCTCAAGGCGCTGGTCGATGCAAATCCGCAGAACAACGCGGCGATGTTTGCCTGCGTGTTCCAGGACAACCCGGCCTCTGCGCGGGTGCTGATCCATTGCGGTTTTGACTACCTGGGCGACGCCGAAAGCTTTTCTGTCGCGCGTGACGCCACTGTTCCAACCTGGACCTACAGCCGAAAACTGTGATTGGCGCGGCGCGCGCTTTGCGGTAAGGCAAACGAAACACTCCCGTCAAAGCTCCGCGCCTTGGCGGGACACTTGTACTGCGCGGGCAGGCCGTAAGATCCTGCCGCATTAAGGAGCTGTCATGAAATTCCTCGATCTGGCAAAAGTCTACATCCGCTCGGGCGCCGGCGGGAACGGCTGCGTCAGCTTCCGGCGTGAAAAGTACATCGAATTCGGCGGCCCCGACGGCGGCGACGGCGGCAAGGGCGGCTCGGTCTGGGCCGAGGTCACCGAGGGGCTGAACACCCTGATCGACTTCCGCTATCAGCAGCATTTCTTTGCCAAAAACGGCCAGTCCGGCATGGGCCGCCAGCGCACCGGCAAGGACGGCGACGACATCATCCTGCGGGTTCCGGTGGGGACCGAGATCCTCGACGAGGATCAGGAAACCGTGCTGGCCGACCTGACCGAACCGGGCCAGCGCGTGTTGCTGGCCAAGGGCGGCAACGGCGGCTTTGGCAACCTGCATTTCAAATCTTCCACCAACCAGGCACCGCGCCGCGCCAACCCGGGGCAGGAGGGCGTCGACCGCACCATCTGGCTGCGGCTCAAGCTGATTGCCGATGCGGGTCTGCTGGGCCTGCCGAACGCGGGCAAGTCCACCTTCCTGGCGGCGACCTCGAACGCGCGGCCCAAAATCGCCGACTACCCCTTTACCACCCTGCACCCGAATTTGGGCGTGGTGGGCATCGACAACACCGAATTTGTGGTGGCGGACATCCCCGGCCTGATCGAAGGCGCGCATGAGGGGCGCGGCATTGGCGACCGCTTCCTGGGCCATGTCGAACGCTGTGCGGTGCTGCTGCACCTTGTGGACGGCACCTCGGAAACGGTGGTCGAAGACTACGAAACCATCATCGGCGAGCTTGAGGCCTATGGCGGCGAGCTTGCCACCAAACCCCGCATCACCGCGCTGAACAAGGTCGACGCGCTCGACCCCGAAGAGCGGGAGGAGAAACGCGCCGCGCTGGAGGCCGCCGTGGGCGGGCCTGTAATGATGATGTCCGGCGTCAGCCGCGAAGGCCTGAACGAGGTGCTGCGCGCCGTGCGGGCCGAAATCGACGATGACCGCGTCCGGATGAAACCCGCCGAGGAGGAACAGCCTTGGCAGCCCTGACCTCGGCAAAACGGATCGTCGTCAAGATCGGCTCGGCGCTGCTGGTCGACCGGGGCACCGGCGAGCTGCGGGCAGGCTGGCTGCATTCGCTGGCCAATGACGTCGCCTGGCTGAAATCCCGCGGCACCGATGTGGTGCTGGTTTCCTCCGGCTCCATCGCCCTGGGCCGGGGCGTGCTGGGGCTGCCCCGCGCAGATCTGCCGCTGGAGAAATCCCAGGCCGCCGCCGCCGTTGGCCAGATCCGCCTGGCCCGCGCCTATGAGGAGGCGCTGGCGCCGCACCGGATCACCACTGCGCAGGTGCTGGTGACGCTGGAAGACAGCGAAAACCGCCGCCGCTACCTGAATTCCCGCGCGACGCTGGAAACGCTGCTGAGCATGGGCGCGGTGCCGATCGTCAACGAAAACGACACCATCGCAACCGACGAAATCCGCTATGGCGACAATGACCGCCTGGCCGCGCAGGTGGCGGTGACGGTCGGGGCCGACTGCCTGATCCTGCTGTCCGATGTTGATGGCTTTTACAGCGCCAACCCGGCGCTGGACCCGGATGCCAAACGCTATGACCGGATTGACGAGATAACGCCCGAGATCGAGGCGATGGCGGGCGATGGTGTCTCCGGCCTGTCCAAGGGTGGGATGATCACAAAACTGCTGGCTGCGAAAATGGCGACAGCGGCGGGATGTGAGATGGCGATCACCGAAGGTTCGCCTCTGAACCCTCTGAAAAATCTCGAAGATGGCGCCGCTTGCACCTGGTTCACCGGGCAGGGCGATCCGCAAACTGCGCGCAAACGCTGGATCAGCGCGATGAAGACGCGCGGCGTCCTGACCATCGACGAGGGCGCCGCCCGCGCGCTGATGTCCGGCAACAGCCTGCTGCCCGCAGGCGTCCGTCATGTGGAGGGTGACTTTGGCCGCGGCGATCCGCTGGCCATCCTCGGCCCAGACGGGCGCAAACTGGGGCAGGGGCTGTCGCGCTACACCGCCGAAGAGGCCCGTGCCATTCAGGGGCGCCGCTCGCATGATATCGAGGCCACGCTGGGCTATCCCGCCCGCGCTGCGCTGATTCACCGCGATGATATGGCGCTTTGATCAGACAACCTGATAGGGTATTCCAGCCGGCAAGCACGGAAGTGCCAGACAGGGACCGGCAAAGGCGCGAGACACATGAAAGATAACGAGAATATTCCCGCCGTGATGGCGGAGCTTGGCAAACGTGCAAAGCAAGCGGCGCAAATCCTGGCGACAGCCAGCGCTGAGCGCAAAGAAGCGGCCCTGACCGCCGCCGCAGACGCGGTCTGGAGCCGCCGGGCGGAGATCATCGCGGCAAATGCCAAGGATCTGGAGTTCGGCCGCGGCAAGGGCCTGACGGACGCGATGATGGACCGGCTGATGCTGGACGAGGCCCGGATCCAGGGCATCGTCGACGGCCTGCGTGCGGTGGGCGGGCAGCGCGACCCGGTTGGCGAGGTGATGGAGGAATGGGAGCAGCCCTCCGGCCTGAAAATCCAGCGCGTGCGCACCCCGCTGGGGGTGATCGGCGTGATCTATGAAAGCCGCCCCAATGTGACGGCTGATGCCGGCGCGCTGTGCCTCAAATCGGGCAATGCGGTCATCCTGCGCGGCGGCTCCGAAAGCTTCCACTCGTCTCAGGCCATCCATGCCTGCCTGGCAGAGGGCCTGAAATCCGCTGGCCTGCCCGAGGACGCCGTGCATCTGGTGCCGACCCGCGACCGCGCGGCGGTGCAGGAGCTGCTGACCATGACAGACTATGTCGATGTCATCGTGCCCCGCGGCGGCAAGGGGCTGGTCGGGCTGGTCCAGCGCGAGGCCCGGGTGCCGGTTTTTGCCCACCTCGAAGGCATCGTGCATATCTACCTCGACAAAGCCGCCGACCCGCAAAAGGCGCTGGACGTGGTGGTGAACGCGAAGACCCGGCGGACGGGTATCTGCGGCGCCGCCGAATGCCTGCTGATCCACCAGGACATTGCGCCGACGCTGGGCAAGGCGGTTTTGGAAGCGCTGGCCGCTGCCGGCGTGGAAATCCGCGCCGGGGAAGGTCTGCCCGGACCGGACGGCATGACCGCCGCAACGGCGGATGACTGGGGCAAGGAGTATCTGGATTCCATCATCGCTGCCAAGCAGGTAGCGGGCATTGATGACGCCATCCAGCACATCCGCACGCATCACTCCCAGCACACCGACTGCATCATCACCGAGGACGAGGCCGCAGTTCAGAAGTTCTTTGCCGAGCTGGACAGCGCCATCCTGATGCACAATGCCTCGACCCAGTTTGCCGACGGCGGCGAGTTCGGCATGGGGGCAGAGATCGGCATTGCCACCGGCAAGATGCACGCCCGCGGTCCGGTGGGCGCGGCGCAGCTCACCAGTTTCAAATACCTGGTGCGCGGCAACGGCACGACCCGCGCCTGACACCCCTGAAAACGCAAAACGCCGGGCGCAAGGCCCGGCGTTTCTTTGTGAAGGTGCCGCCCGGTCAGAACTGCAGCGTGATCTTTTCCAGGTTCTGCTCCAGCCGGACTGTGCGGTTCGCCTCTTTGGCGGCTTCGGGCAGCAGCGCGAATTGGACCAGTGCCGGGGTGATTTCGGCGTTGGATGTGCCGCCGCTGACCCGCGCCCACAACTCATCATCCACATTCAGCTTGCTGCCTTCGCCCATCACCGTCCATTTGCCGTCGGCGCAGAAGATCTTGACCGTGCCGCCATAGGGCAGCGCCGTTTCAAGGCACAGCGCCGAAAGCAGGGCCAGCCGGGCCTCGCTGCGGGTGCAGCCCTCCAGCGGCGACCACTGGTACTTGATGCGCCCGCCCTTGCTGATGTCTTCCAGCACCGAGACGATTTCGGCCCGCGCCATCTGCTGGTCGCCGGCCGCGCCAAAGGCGACGCGGAAGAAGCGGATGCGCGCATTGGCGTTGGCGACGCTGTCGGAGATCAGCTCCAGCTCCGGGCCCGACATGCTGCCGGCCATGCCCAGCAGTTCCAGACCGTTGTTGATGGCGCCGACCGGGCTGATCAGATCATGGCAGATCCGGGACCCTACCAATGCTGCCAGATTGGCGTTATCTACACCCATAACTTATACTTCCTCCGAACTGGGCCACCCGCAAATGAATGACCTCAACGCTATTTTAGCCCCCGGCATGTTCGTCCGGCACCCGGATCACCCCGAATGGGGAGTCGGTCAGGTGCAGTCGAACGCTGGCGGCAAGATCACCGTGAATTTTCCCGATCAAGGAAAGCTCGTGATTGACGGAGCGCGCGTCTCCCTTATTCCCGTCTTTGAGCCATAACGGTTTATGAAGGGTTAACGAACTCCCTCGAATTAGCCTTAATTGCCGCGCACTCTTTGCCCCAAGGGCAAGCTGCGCTCAAGCCTGAAACATGCAAGGAATGCGAATGCAACACCGCGCCCCGGAGTTTTCCGTCAAAATCGCCGGCACGGAGGCAGAGCTGCGCGCTGCCCAGGCCCTGCGGTACGAGGTGTTCGTGCGGGAACTGGGCGGTGGCGGCGCGATGGTGGATCACGCGGCCGGGCTGGAGCAAGACCGGTTCGACCCGTTCTTTGACCATATGCTGGTCACCGATACCGCCACGGGCACGGTCGCCGGCGTCTACCGGCTGCTGCGGGACGATCAGGCGGCAAAGGCCGGGCAGTTCTACTCCGAAGACGAATATGATCTGAGCGTTCTGAAATCCTCCGGCCGCCGCCTGCTGGAGCTGGGGCGGTCCTGCCTGCACCCCGATTACCGCGGCGGGATGGCGATGTTCCACCTCTGGTCCGGGCTGGCGGATTATGTTGCGGCGCACGGGATCGAGGTTCTGTTCGGGGTCGCGAGCTTTCACGGAACCGATCCGCACCAGCTGGCCAGCCCGCTGGCCATGCTGCACCACAGCCACCTTGCCCCGCCGGAGCTGCGCGTGCGGTCTAAATCCTTTCAACCCATGGACTTGGTGGCCAAAGCTGACCTGGACCGCAAGCGCGCGATGCTGGAGACGCCCGCGCTGATCAAGGCCTACCTGCGGCTTGGCGGCTTTGTCGGCGAAGGCGCCTGTATCGACCATGCGTTCAACACCACCGATGTCTGCCTGATCCTGGACACCGCCCGGATGAATGAGCGCCAGCGCAAGATCTATGCCGGAGGCCGCGCCCGCCCATGAGCATCAGCTGGCACAGCGAGGAAGCCCCGGACCGGGTCCGCATCACCGCCCTGGGCTGGTGCCTGGTGCTGCTGCGCGGGGTGCCGCTGGCGCTGCTGGTGTTCGGCGGCCTGCTGCTGCTGCTGGCCGTGCGGCTGGTGGAGCGGCCGCTGTTCGGGCTCCAGCGGCCGGTGACGCCGTTCATCACCCAGTTTGTCTGCCGCAACGCGTTCCGCCTGATGGGGATCCGTTACATAACCCGCGGCACCCTGATGCGGCAGCGCGGCCCGGTTGTTGCCAATCATTCCTCCTGGCTGGATATCTTCGCGCTGAACGCGCGCAAGCGGATCTATTTCGTCTCCAAGGCAGAGGTCGCCGGATGGCCCGGCATCGGCTGGCTGGCGCGGGCCACCGGCACCGTGTTCATCGAGCGCAACCCCAAGAAAGCCAGAGAGCAGGCGGACCTGTTCGAGCAGCGCCTGCGCGCCGGGCATAAGCTGTTGTTTTTCCCGGAAGGCACGTCAACCGACGGGTTGCGTGTTTTGCGTTTTAAAACAACACTCTTTGCCGCTTTCTTCAATGACCATCTGCGCAATGGCCTGCACGTTCAGCCGGTGTCCGTAGTGTATCATGCACCCAAAGGGGCGCCCGCCCGGTTTTACGGCTGGTGGGGTGATATGGACTTCGGCCCGCATCTGCTCAAGGTGCTGGCCGCCCCGCGCCAGGGCGCGGTGGAGCTGATCTATCACCCGGCGTTGAAAGTGTCGGATTTCCCCGACCGCAAGGCGCTGGCCGCCCGGGCCGAGGATTTGGTGCGCAGCGGCCATCAGAAAGCCTTGCAAAGCTGAAAAATCGCGCCGGCTGCCGATTTCTGCGGCCGGACACTTGTCAGCTGACAATATCTGATCTATAGGCGCGGCTACGAACCCGCAGGCGGGGTTTGGCCTGATCAGGGGAGACATCCCTGACGGACCCCCGGTTGGAGCTTCTGCTCTGAACCCCCGCCGAGGATAGAAACCGGAAAGGAAAGAATAGCATGGCTCTTCCCGAGTTCACCATGCGTCAGCTGCTGGAAGCTGGCGTTCACTTCGGCCACCAGACTCAGCGCTGGAACCCGCGCATGTCGCCGTTCATCTACGGCTCGCGCAACGGCATCCACATCATGGACCTGACCCAGACTGTTCCGATGCTGGACCAGGCGCTGCAGGTTGTCCGTGACACCGTCGCCAAAGGCGGCCGCGTGCTGTTCGTCGGCACCAAGCGCCAGGCAGCCGGCCCGGTCGCCGAAGCCGCTGAGAAATCCGCTCAGTACTATATGAACCACCGCTGGCTGGGCGGCACCCTGACCAACTGGAAAACCGTTTCCCAGTCGATCAACCGCCTGAAGGAAATCGACGAGAAGATGTCCGGTGGCGCCGAAGGCCTGACCAAGAAAGAGCGTCTGGGCATGGAACGCGACCAGGAGAAGCTGCAGGCCTCCCTGGGCGGCATCCGCGAAATGGGCGGTGTGCCGGACCTGCTGTTCGTCATCGACGTGAAAAAAGAAGCGCTGGCCATCGCCGAAGCCAAGAAACTGGGCATCCCGGTTGTGGCTGTTGTCGACACCAACTGCTCGCCCGACGGCGTGGACTACATCATCCCGGGCAACGACGACGCATCGCGCGCCATCTCGCTGTACTGCGACCTGGTGGCCCGTGCGGCTCTGGACGGCATGTCGGCTCAGCTGGGCGCTGCAGGCGTTGACCTGGGCGCGCTGGAAGAAGCACCGGCAGAAGAAGCCGTGGCTGAAGAAGCCGCCGCCGAAGCCTGATCCGTCCTGTCACGGAATTGACATGCGGGGCAGGGTATTTCCTGCCCCAAATCCGTTTTTGAACTGAGGGAGCCTAACATGGCAATCACTGCAGCAATGGTGAAAGAACTGCGCGAATCCACCGGCGCAGGCATGATGGACGCGAAGAAAGCACTGGTCGAAAACAACGGCGACATGGAAGCCGCTGTTGACTGGCTGCGCACCAAGGGCCTGGCGAAAGCCGCCAAGAAATCCGGCCGTACCGCTGCTGAAGGCCTGGTGGCCGTGGTCGTCGAAGGCGGCAAAGGCGTTGCGGTTGAAGTGAACTCCGAAACCGACTTCGTTGCCAAGAACAGCGAATTCCAGGAAATGGTCGCAGCCATCGCCAAGGCCGCTCTGAACGCAGACGACGTCGAAGCGCTGAAAGCAGCCGACCTGGGCGGCAAGACCGTCGAGGCGACCCTGACCGACAAGATCGCCACCATCGGCGAGAACATGTCGCTGCGTCGCCTGGAGAAGCTGGAAGGCGAGACTGTCGTGTCTTACATCCACAACGCTGCCACCGCGGGCATGGGCAAGATCGGCGTTCTGGTTGCGATGAACGGCGGCGACCAAGCGATCGGCAAGCAGGTTGCGATGCACATCGCGGCTGTGAACCCCGCCGCGCTGTCCGAAGCTGAGCTGGACGCCTCCATCGTCGAGAAGGAAAAGCAGGTTCAGATCGACATCGCCCGCGAATCCGGCAAGCCGGAGCAGGTGATCGAGAAGATGATCGAAGGCCGCATGAAGAAATTCGTGGCTGAATCGACCCTGCTGAACCAGCAGTTCGTGGTGAACCCGGACCTGACCGTGGAAGCCGCTGCCAAGGAAGCTGGCGCCACCATCACCGGCTTTGTCCGCGTGGAAGTTGGCGAAGGCATCGAAGTCGAGAAAGAAGACTTCGCAGCAGAAGTGGCAAAAGCCGCTCAGGGCTGATCAGCACCGCTGATAGTTTGCGAATTGACCGGCGGGTGGCGTTGTCCACTCGCCGGTTTTTTTGTGCCGGCAGTCGGCCGTGGGCTGCGGCGGGAGCAAGGACGCGGCCGGGCAGCAGGCTGAAGCGGCTTGGAAGGTTGAGGGGCCCCACTGATGGGGATGGATGGAGCCCCTCCGGTATCCGGGATAGACGCGGACCAATACGCGCCTATACCCGACCAGGTAGGAGAGCCTTGAAATCGCAAGGGTCGTTACCCAAAGTTCCTAGGCCAAAGCCACCACTCACGGAACACGTGCAACATGCAGCGAATTACCCTATAACGGTAGTACTGAATTCCATACTTTTTGATGCCGATTGGCGTCGCCCCCTGGCGCGGCAGACACTTTCCCAGCCCGCGCAGCGGACCGGGAGCTTTCGGATAAACAAGAGAATTCAAAACTCTGGCAGCTGCGCTTCGGATCCGCCCCGGGTCCGGTTCAGGCCTCGACGACGTACATCTGATTGTGCAGCGCAGCCTTCAGAACGGCTTGCGCAGTGGTCTCCACCGCCAGGGACTCCCGGGCAAGACGCAGGTGTTTTTCAATCGTAGCGGGAGTGAGCCCCATCAGCAGCGCGATATCCTGCGTGGTCTTGCCGTCGCCGACCCATTGCAGAACCTCCCGCTGCCGCTTGGTCAAGTTGCGCTTGGGCGAGGCATAGGGCAGGGTGAGGATCTTCAGGTGCGCCACATTGTTCATCAGCACGATATCCTCGCCGTGGTCCGCCCACAGCGTGTCGACGTCGTCTTGGCTCATGCCAGGTTTTGCAGCCAGCGAGATCGCACCCTTGTACCGGTTCGACACGGAATGAAAGCTGATCGTATAGCCGGCGGTCATGTCCAGCTTCTGATTGAACTCCTGCACTTTTCTGGCCTCTGGCGTCAGCGTGCCGGTGGCGGCCATGTCCGCGGCAATGCGCCAGCTGCCGGCGCCTTCGTTTTCCAGTGCCCAGCGGAGCATGGGCGCCGACAAATACAGCCCCTCTTTCAGAAACCCGTTCAGGTACTCGTTCGGGTGATTGGACAGGATGACGAAATCTTCAGGATCGCCCAGCGAGGTCTCCGTCCTGAAACGGGTGTGCCCGTAAATCAGCCGGTCAAATCCAAAGGCGGCCATTTGTTTTACATGCTCGCACCACAGCTCCTCGGTGCTTTGGACGCCGCACAGGAAGCTCAAATAATCCTTTAACTTCATGACGGTGCAGCCTCATCCAGATGCGCTGCCAAGGCATCCAGCGCCAGCAGGTAGCCCTTTGCGCCAAAGCCGCAGATCTGACCCAGCGCCGCCTTGGCGATATAGGACGTGTGGCGGAACGTCTCGCGCGCGTGAATGTTTGAAAGATGCACCTCAACCGCCGGGATTTCCACGGAAATCAAGGCATCCATCAGCGCGATGGAGGTATGGGTATAGGCCCCGGCATTCAGGATAATCCCCTGATGCACGCCTTTGGCGGCGTGAATGGCGTCGATCAGCGCGCCCTCGTGATTGGATTGCAGGCATTCCACGTCAAAGCCCAGCGTTGCGCCATGCGCTTTGCATTCCTTCTCCACCATCGCCAAAGTGACAGATCCGTAGACCTCCGGCTGCCGGGTGCCGAGCAGGTTCAGATTGGGGCCGTTCAACACCAGAATACTCGCCATCAGATGTAATTCCTTGCTGTCCTTCTTCTTGAAGTTCTAAGACAATTCCCTTGGGAATGCGAATACACAAAAGGATGTGAATATGAAAAAACATCGTAAGCTGTAAATGCCCGGATCCCGGTTTGGATTGCGCGGAAGACTGGCAATTGGGTTTCATTTCTCCGCTTGCCAATGCATACCGGCTTGCGCGGCCTGTGCCCGGGCGGTTCCGGCGGCACAACCGGCTGCGCAGAACCTGAATAAAACTGGCACAAGACGGGAGAGCAGAGATGCAGGCTGACCGGTTCAGCAGGATTAAATCCTGGCAGCAACGCTATGTAGATGAACAAAAATACCCCGGAAGCGCGCTGCTGGTGAAGCGCGGCGGCGAGGAGTTGTTCTTTCACGCTGCAGGCCTGCGCAACATCGAAGAGCAGCTGCCGTTCAGCCGCGACACCCTGGTGCGGCTTTATTCGATGACCAAGCCGGTGACGTCGCTGGCGATGATGATCCTGCTGGAACGGGGGCTGTTCCACCTGGACGCGCCGGTCAGCGATTTTCTCCCGGAATTCAGTAACGTGCAGGCCCTGGTTCCAGGTGCCACTGCGATCAGCCAGACAGAACCGTGCCCGGTTCCAACGCTGCACCAGCTGCTGACCCACACCAGCGGGCTGAGTTACGCCTTCAACCCCGGCCTGGTGCCGGAGGCGATGGAGACAGCGGAAGTGCTGTTCAAGCCCGGTCAGGGCAGCCTGGCCTCGATGGTGGCGCGCCTGGCGGAATTGCCGCTGGCCTTCCAGCCGGGCACCCGCTGGGAATATTCGGTAGCCACAGATGTGCTGGGCCGTGTCGTCGAAGCGGTGTCCGGCAAACCCCTGGGCCAATTTTTCGCTGAGGAAATTTTCGCGCCGCTCGGGATGCGCGAAACCGGTTTCCGGGTGCCGGCCGGGGCAGGGAACCGCTTCGCCTCGCTGTATACGCCGCTGGCCGGCGATGCCATGGCATTGAATTCTGCCGAAACCGGCGCAGATCCGCTGCGGCTGACCGACAGCTGGCAGACCTCGCCGTTTCAGCAGGCGGACATGCACTCCGGCGGCGGCGGCCTGGTCGGAACGCTGGACGACTACATGGCATTCGCTGAGATGCTGCGGCACCGCGGGCGCTGCGGCGACGGCTTTATCATAAGCCCGCAAACCGCTGATTTCATGATGCAAAACCATCTTCCGGGTGAGATTGCCTCGTTGGGCCCGCAAAGCTTTGCAGAACAGCCGATGGAAGGTATGGGCTTTGGGCTTGGCGGTGCTGTGGTGCTGAATCCGGCCCGCGCGCGCTGCCCGGGATCGGTTGGCGACTTCAGCTGGGGCGGCATTGCCTCGACGTTCTTCTGGATCGACCGCAAACTGGACCTTTCCGTTGTCTTCCTGACCCAGCTGGCGCCGTCCAGTTCGTACCCGTCGCGCCCCGAGCTCAAAGCCCTTGTGCATGGCGCGCTGACAGCGTGACTTCCACGCACTGCGTTTCCGGGTATGATGACGAGCCTGTAAAAGACCTGACCATAGAAAGCCGCTTCTTATGACCGATACCGCCAAGGTGCTTCTCGATCTGCTGGATCTGGAGACATTGGACACCAATCTTTACCGCGGCTCCGGGTCCGGCGGCGAAACACCGACGCGCATCTATGGCGGCCAGGTGATCGCACAGGCACTGGCGGCGGCATATGCTTCTGTTTCCGGGCGGTTGTGCCATTCGCTTCATGCGTATTTCATCCGTCCGGGCGATCCGTCCAGGCCCGTTATTTACGAGGTCGATCCGTCCCGCGACGGCCGCAGCTTCACCACGCGCCGGGTTGTCGCGATGCAAAACGGCAAGCAGATCCTGAACCTGGCGGCATCCTTCCATGGCCAGGAAGACGGCTGGCAGCACCAGCATCCGATGCCGCAAGTTTCCGGGCCCGAGGGTTTGGAGCCGCGCCATGAAATCCTGCTGCGCAATGCGTTCCGGGTTGATCCGGCCAAGCGGGGTGAATTCACGCGCCCGCGGCCCTTTGAAATCCGCGAGGTTGCGCCGCGCGATCCGCTGGCGCCCGAAAAAACCAGTGACGTCAATCATATGTGGATCAGGATGGAGGCCGCCAAAGGCGCCGGGCCGGAACTGCAACATATCCTGATGGCCTATGCGTCGGATTTCGGTCTGCTGGGATCCTCGATGCGGCCGCACGGGCTGACGTTCCACAAACCCGGCGCCATGACCGCCAGCCTGGACCATGCCATGTGGTTCCACGCGCCGGTGCATTTCGAGAACTGGCATCTTTACACGATGGACGCGCCATTCACAGGCAATGGCCGCGGTTTCAACCGGGGCGCCATTTATACCGAGGACGGCCAACTGGTCGCCAGCGTTGCGCAGGAAGGGTTGCTCAGGCCGCTAAATTCTTGAATTTTCAAAGCTTTAGGGGTTCAAGTTAGACCGCATCTCTGCCAACTTCACATCTGTAATTAACATAATTCTGATTATAAGGCTGCTGTACAGCCCAAATCCGCCTTCTGCGTCAGGCAAAGAAAATGGCTTCCTCTGCATCAGAGGAAGCCAGTTATCACCGGTCAGGCTCCTTCATTGACTGCCCGAAAGTATTTTCTTACCTGGGCCATCCCGGTGTTCAGAACGGGCGCACCCGTTCCGGATTTCGTCCAAAGCAGGCTTTGTCCTGCTTCCGGCTATTTGTTTGCGGCGCCGTCGGGGGTATGCCGGCGCCGCAGGCAGAGGTCCTCAGCTGCAGCCGGAGGTGCCCCCGCAGGTGTTGCATTTCATGCAGGTGCCGTTGCGCACCAGCGTGTAGTTGCCGCATTCGCCGCAGGCTTCGCCCTCGTAGCCTTGCATTTTTGCCTTGGTGCGCGCGTCCATCCCGCCTGTGGTTTGCGCTGGTGCTTCTGTCGTTTCCGGGACCAGCGCTTGCAGCGCTGCCACCGGATCTGTTCCGGTGCCCAGCAAACCCGCGTCCAGCTGGCCGCCCTGCAGCACCACCAGTTCCTGCGGCAGACGCTTGCGCAGATAGCCGGTTGAGGAGATCTGCTTCAGCACTTCCAGCGACCGCGTTGCAGCGCTTTCGCTCAGCTCCGAAAGGTTCGACACGCCTTCCTCCTCGCCGCGGCCCAGATCGTCAAAGGTCGCGCCTTCGGGCTTCACATGCGCCAGATCGGTGCGGTCCAGATAGCTGACCGCCAGTTCACGGAATACATAGTCAAGGATCGAGGTCGCGTTCTTGATCGAGTCATTGCCCTGGACCATGCCCGCGGGCTCGAACTTGGTGAAGGTGAAGGCGTCGACAAACTCCTCCAGCGGCACGCCGTATTGCAGCCCGACCGACACCGCGATGGCGAAGTTGTTCATCATCGCCCGAAAGCCTGCGCCTTCCTTGTGCATGTCGATGAAGATTTCGCCCAGGTTGCCGTCCTCATATTCGCCTGTGCGCAGGTAAACCTTGTGGCCGCCGACAACCGCCTTCTGGGTATAGCCCTTGCGCCGCTGCGGCATCTTGGTGCGGTGCGATTTCAGCACCTCCTTGATGACCACTTTCTCGACAATCTTCTCGGCCAGCACCGCGGCCTTTTCGTGGGTCGAGCCGCTTTCCAGCACCTCCGCCGCGTCGTCGTCGTCCTCGACCAGCGCCGCCGCCAGCGGCTGGCTCAGCTTGGATCCGTCGCGGTACAGCGCGTTGGCTTTCACCCCCAGGCTCCAGCTCAGCTCATAGGCTTTCTGGCAGTCCTCGATGGTGGCCGAGTTCGGCATGTTGATGGTCTTGGAGATTGCACCGGAGATAAAGCTCTGGGCCGCTGCCATCATGTAGATATGGCTGTCAACACTCAGGAAACGCTTGCCTTTTTTACCGCAGGGGTTCGCGCAGTCAAAGATCGCGTAATGCTCTTCCTTCAGGTGCGGCGCGCCCTCCAGGGTCATGGTGCCGCAAACGTGGTCATTGGCCGCGTCGATGTCCTTCTTAGTGAAGCCCAGGTGGCGCAGCAGGTCGAAGGTCGGATCGCTCAGCTTAGGGCCCGGGATCCCCAGCACGCCGGTGCAGAAATCCTCGCCCAGGGTCCACTGGTTGAACACGAAGCGGATGTCAAAGGCCGACTCCAGTGCCGCGTCCACCTTGGCCAGCTCATTGGGGCCAAAGCCGTGACCGGCCAGCGACGTGTGGTTGATCGCAGGCGCATTGCCGATGGAGCCGTGGCCCACCGCGTAGGAGACGATCTCCTCGATCTGGGCAGAGCTGTAGCCCAGCCCCTCCAGCGCCGACGGCACCGAGCGGTTGATGATCTTGAAGTAGCCGCCGCCCGCAAGTTTCTTGAACTTCACCAGGGCAAAGTCCGGCTCAATCCCGGTGGTGTCGCAATCCATCACCAAACCGATGGTGCCGGTGGGTGCAATCACCGTGGTCTGCGCGTTGCGGTAGCCGTGTTTCTCACCCAGCTCCAGCGCCTCGTCCCAGGCGCTGGCGGCCAGATCGGTCAGCAGCGCGTCCGGGCAGCTGGCGATGTCCAGCGGCACCGGCTTCACCGACAGCGCCTCATAGCCGTCCGCGTTGCCCTTTGCGGCGTTGCGGTGGTTGCGGATCACCCGCAGCATGTGATCTGCGTTTTTTGCATAACCCGAGAAGGCGCCCAGCTCCGCCGCGATCTCGGCCGAGGTGGCATAGGCGACGCCGGTCATCAGCGCGGTAAGCGCGCCGCAAAGCGCCCTGCCCTCGTCCGAGTCATAGCCGTAGCCCATGTTCATCAGCAGGCCGCCGATGTTGGCATAGCCCAGACCCAGGGTGCGGAAGTCATAGGAGCGCTGCGCGATTTCCTTGGACGGGAACTGCGCCATCATCACCGAGATTTCCAGCGTCAGCGTCCACAGGCGGCAGGAATGCATGAACTCATCCGCCTGGAACAGCCCGTCCTTCAGGAAGCTCAGCAGGTTCAGAGACGCCAGGTTACAGGCGGTGTCGTCCAGGAACATGTATTCCGAACAAGGGTTTGAGCCGCGAATTTCACCGTCTTCCGGGCAGGTGTGCCACTCGTTCACGGTGTCGTGGAACTGGATGCCCGGATCGGCGCAGGCCCAGGCCGCATGGCCGACCTTCTCCCACAGATCCCGCGCCTTCACCACCTTGGCAACCTTGCCGTCGGTGCGGTTGATCAGCTCCCAGTCGGCGTTCTTTTCGACCGCGTGCAGGAAGGCGTTGGTCACCCGGATCGAGTTGTTGGAGTTCTGCCCGGAAACCGAGCTGTAGGCTTCCGAATCCCAGTCGGTGTCATAGGTCGGAAACTCGATCGCGGTGTGGCCCTGCTTGGCGTAGTCCAGCACCCGCTTGATATAGGTTTCCGGGATCGCCACCTTCTTGGCTTCGCGGATCGCGGATTTCAGCCCGCCGTTCACCGCCGGGTCATAGGCATCGGCTTCAGCGCCGTCCCAGCTGCGGATCGCCTCGAAAAGACCGTTCAGCATCTTCTCGTGCATCTTCGAACCGGCAACGATCGAGGCGACCTTCTGCTCTTCAATCACCTTCCACTGGATGAACTGCTCGATATCCGGGTGATCGGCGTCGACGATCACCATTTTTGCTGCCCGACGGGTTGTGCCGCCTGATTTGATGGCGCCCGCCGCGCGGTCGCCGATTTTGAGGAAACCCATCAGGCCCGAGGATTTGCCGCCGCCGGACAGCGGCTCGCCTTCGGCGCGCAGATGGGAGAAATTGGTGCCGGTGCCGGAGCCGTATTTGAACAGCCGTGCCTCGCGCACCCACAGGTCCATGATGCCGCCGTCCTTGACCAGGTCATCGGAGACCGACTGGATGAAGCAGGCGTGCGGCTGGGGATGCTCATAGGCGCTGTCCGACTTGGTCAGCTTGCCGGTCTTGTAGTCGACATAGTGGTGGCCCTGCGCCGGGCCGTCGATGCCATAGGCCCAATGCAGGCCGGTGTTGAACCACTGGGGCGAGTTCGGCGCCGAACGCTGGGTCGCCAGCATGTAGCGCATCTCGTCGTAGTAGGCGCGCGCATCCTCCTCGGAGGAGAAATAACCGCCCTTCCAGCCCCAGTAGGCCCAGGCGCCCGCCAGACGGTCGAATACCTGCTTGGAGGAGGTCTCACCGCCCGTTTCCGCGCCCTCTTCGGGGACAGAGCGCCACAGGAATTCCGGCACGCCCTTTTCGCGGACCTTCTTCAGGCGCGAGGGCACGCCGGCCTTGCGGAAATACTTCTGGGCGATGACATCGCTGGCCACCTGGCTCCAGGACGCGGGGATTTCGATGTTGTCGAGACGGAAAACGATGGTCCCGTCCGGGTTGCGGATTTCCGAAGTGGCCGAGACAAAGGCCAGATCGGCATAGGCATCCTGTCCGGGTTTGGTGAATTTCCGTTCGATCTTCATGCTTTGCCCCTTCTCAAGCACTCGTCGTTCATGTGTCGCGGTGCCCCCGCACCATCCAGCCCCGGCCGCAGACCGCACAAACACTCCTGCGCCCGCAGCATTTGGCGCACCCGAGGCCCTCGCCGGCCATTCTTCCAGGACTGTGTGCTGTTTTTCAGCGTTGTTGCTGCGGCTCCGAAATCCACCAGATTTAGTACCGTCGCAACCGGTGAACACAATTTGGCGTATTCCGACACAAGGGGTCAACGCTAAATTTACGTCTTGGAAAGGATCTTTGCTGTTGACGCTTTCTGCGGTTTGCAGGGTCCGTCAAGGCGTCTCGATTCATCCACAGGCCATCTTTCTTTCCGCGCCATCCGGACATCCTGCAAAGACCCGGATTTTGTAGTGTCAGGCGAGTGACTTGCCGCCTTCCGGGCGAAACGCGGCGGCCTGAAGATCCGGGCCGTGACAGGGTTTTTTCAACACCGCCCAGGGCGGTAACAGTAAAACCCGTTTACGGTGGCCTTGCCGTACCGTCACGCAGCCCGCGGCAACGCATCCCTGCTGCAATTAACCTTTTGACGCGCCTCCGCAGCAGATCATTAAAGAAGCCTTAACAGGAGGTTAAGGAAGTATTAACACCCCTGATTGCAGTAGCGCTAAATTGCTCCTCAAATACGCGAAACGATTCCCGCAGGGCGGACTGCCCTGCAAAGATTCGCCGCAACATATGGTGTGAAGTGGTCGGGGCGGCGAGATTCGAACTCACGACCCCCTGTACCCAAAACAGGTGCGCTACCAGACTGCGCCACGCCCCGGACCGTGCGCCTTCCTATCTGCGCCGGATGGATTTGAAAACCCCTAACAGGGCCAAACTGCCCCGCTGCCGGAAAAAATTTCGTGCCGCATCTGGGTGCCCGCGGAAATGCCATAGCGGCGCGCCAGCCCGCCGTTGATTTCCAGCACCGCAAACACCTGGTCGCCGCCCGGGATCGGGGTCAGGTCGCCCGGCACAGCGTTGCTGTGAACCGAGGTCACCCGGCCCTGCTGATCCAGGAAAATGATGTCGAGCGGGATCAGGGTGTTCTTCATCCAGAACGCGGCCGGCTGCGGCTGGCCATACACAAACAGCATCCCGGCCCCGCGCGGCAGGTCCTCGCGGAACATCAGGCCCTGCGCCCGTTCGGCTTCGCTGTCGGCAATCTCAACATGAAAGGCGGTCTGCCCCCAGGCGCCGCGCAGGTCGACCCGGTCCGGCGCGCAGTCCGCGGCCAGCGCCGGGGCGGCCCAAAACACTGCAGCGGCACACCAGCTCAAAGGAACCAGGCGCCGCCCCATGGTCTCAGTCCGTGCTGCCGGGCATCAGCGCGGCTTCCCAGGCCAGCACTTCCACCGCCATGCGGCCGCGTTTGCCGTCGATCACCCGCATCGCCAGCGCTTCGCCGGGCTGCAGGTCGGCAAGCCCGGACTGGCGCAGAACCTCTACATGCAGGAACACATCCTCGCCGCGGCCGAACACATTGGCAAAACCGAAGCCCTTGCCCTTGTCGAACCACTTGACCCGTGCCGGCTCCAGCGGCTCGCTTTGCAGGCTGTCCATGTCCAGCTCGGCAAAATCGCTCAGCACCGGGGTGTCGTCGCGTTCGGGCGGCATGATGGACAGCACTTCAACCGCCTGCACGCCGCGGCCGGTCTGATGCGTCACAATCTCGATCCGGGCCCCGTCCGCAACAGAGCTTTGGCCGAAGTTGCGCAGCACATTAACGTGGAGAAGAATGTCCGGGCCGCCCTCGTCAGATACGACAAACCCGTACCCTTTGGCCGGGTCGAACCACTTCACCAGCCCCTGAATCTGCTGCAAGCTGCTGAGATCTTCTGCCACTTACTTCACCCACCGCGTTTTTTTATTTTTGATGCAGCCCTGATGCGCGATTCTGACCTTGGATTTCAAGCTAAAAAGTCGCGAAATTGTCATGAAACTGCTATTGACCCTAGGTAAACCTTAACCAATTCTATCAAGGATTAAGCCGGAGAATTTCCCATTCTCCGGCGCTGTCTTCACGGCGCCAGCGGAAGCGGTCGTGCAGCCGGAATGCGCCATCTGCCCAGAATTCGATTTCCACCGGCGTCAGCCGGTAACCGCCCCAGAACGGCGGCCGCGGCGGGTTCGGACCCTTGGCGGCCGTCACCTTTGCCACCCCCGCCATCAGCGCGCCGCGGCTGTCCAGCGGCTGCGACTGCTTCGAGGCCCAGGCGCCCAGCCGGCTCTTGAGCGAGCGGGACTTGTAGTATTCATCTGCCTGCGGGCCGTCTTCGCGGCTGATCGTGCCGCGCACGCGGATCTGGCGGCGCAGCGATTTCCAGTGCATCACAAAGGCCGCCTTGCCGGCCTGTTCCAGCTCCTGCGCCTTGGCGCTTTCGTAGTTGGTGTAAAACACAAACGCCCCGTCCTCGATGTCCTTCAGCAGAACCATCCGGGTGTTCGGCAGCCCCGAGCTGTCGACCGTGGCCAGCGCAATGGCATTGGGATCATTGGGTTCGGTCTGCTCCGCCTCTGCCAGCCAGGCGCGGGCAATGGCAAACGGATCCTCGCCCGCGAAAATTCCAGATCGGTCAGACATTTCTGCACCTCTTCATGGGGTTTCGCAGCAACCTATGCAGCTTCCTGCCCGGCGGCAAGAGCGTGAACCCTTGAAGCGGCCCGCGCGGCATACTAAACACCGTCTAATTCAAGAGATCACAGGCGGAGAACCTGCATGTCTAGTCAACTGATGGCCGGTAAGCGCGGCCTTATCATGGGCCTGGCCAACGACAAATCCATTGCTTGGGGGATCGCCAAGGCCTGCGCCGATGCCGGCGCCGAGCTTGCCTTTTCCTATCAGGGCGAAGCGCTGAAGAAGCGTGTCGGCCCGCTGGCCGAACAGCTGGGCAGCGATATCGTGCTGCCGTGCGATGTATCGGACGAGGCCTCGATCGACGGCCTGTTCGCAGAGCTGGAAGCCAAATGGGGCAAGCTGGACTTCGTCGTTCACGCCATCGGCTTTTCCGACAAGAACGAGCTGCGCGGCCGCTATGTCGACACCAGCCGCAGCAATTTCCAGATGACCATGGACATCTCGGTCTTTTCCTTCACCGCGGTTGCGAAACGCGCCGAAAAGCTGATGGGCGAAGGCGGCTCGCTGCTGACCCTGACCTATTACGGTGCTGAGCAGGTGATGCCTCACTATAATGTGATGGGTGTGGCCAAGGCCGCGCTGGAGGCCTCGGTGAAATACCTGGCCGAGGATCTGGGCAAGGACGGCATCCGCGTCAACGCGATCTCTGCCGGCCCGATCAAGACCCTGGCTGCGTCAGGCATCGGCGATTTTCGCTACATCATGAAGTGGAACGAGTACAACTCGCCGCTGCGCCGCAACGTGACCATCGGCGATGTCGGCAATTCGGCGCTGTACCTGCTGTCCGACCTCAGCTCCGGCGTGACCGGCGAGAACCTGCATGTCGATGCCGGCTATCATGTGGTGGGCATGAAGGCGGTGGATGCACCGGACATTTCGAAGTAAAAACACATACCGGGCCCGGACAGCACACCGGGCGCCGGCAAGCTGACGCGATCTCGCGGGGAGCAAGAAATATGACTGACCGTTTGCCGCACGAAAAAGGCTTTCACATCAGCTGGGATCAAATCCACCGCGACAGCCGCGCGCTCGCCTGGCGGCTGGACGGGCAAGGCCCCGACAGCGGCGCCTGGCGCGCCGTGGTGGCGATCACCCGCGGCGGCATGGCGCCGGCCATGATCGTCAGCCGCGAGCTGGACATCCGCACCGTCGACACCATCTCGGTGCGCTCCTACCACCACCAGGCCCAGGGTGAGGCCGAGGTGCTGAAAGCCCCGGATGAGAACCTGATGGGCGACGGCGAGGGCGTGCTGATCATCGACGATCTGGTCGACAGCGGCAGAACCCTGGAACTGGTGCGCGAGATGTACCCCAAGGCGCATTTCGCCACCGTCTATGCCAAGCCAAAGGGCCGTCCGATGGTGGACACCTTCATCACCGAGGTAAGCCAGGACACCTGGATCTTCTTCCCCTGGGACATGGCGCTGCAATATGTGGAGCCTTACCGCGGCAAGGACTGATCCGGCCCCGGCGGACAAACCTGCAAAGGCGCGCGTCACAGCGCGCCTTTTTCTTTGGCCCTGCCCGCACCGGCCGTTACCGCTTGAGCTGCCTAGGCGGCCGTGCCAGACATAGGCCGGCGCCCGGTCCCGCGCGCCCGTCACCTCAGCCGCAGCCCGGAGCCGCTCATGCCCCTGCCCCGCACCCAAGCCACCTTTGTCTCGCCCATCGTCGAATCGCGCCGCTGGGTGGCCGGGGCCGCATTTCCGCCGGACCGCCCGCTGCTGAACGTGAGCCAGGCCGCCCCGGCCGAAGCCCCGCCGGAAGGGCTGCGGCAGGCGCTGGCCGATGCGGCGCTGAACGACGTCTCGGCCCATCTCTATGGCCCGGTGCTGGGCAATGAGCCGCTGCGCCGGGCGCTGGCGCAGCAGATCTCCACCCATTACCAGGCGCAGGTGCAGACAGAGCAGGTTGCCATCACCTCCGGCTGCAACCAGGCCTTTGCCGCCGCCATCGCCGCCCTCTGCGGTGAAGGGGATGAGGTGATCCTTCCGGTGCCCTGGTACTTCAATCATAAAATGTGGCTGGACATGGCGGGCGTCACCGCCGTGCCGCTGCACGTGGGCGACGGTATGCTGCCCGCCCCGGCAGCTGCCGAAGCGCTGATCACGGACCGCACCCGCGCCATCGTTCTGGTGACGCCCAACAACCCCTGCGGCGTGGAATACCCCGATGGCCTGGTGCAGGCCTTCTTCCGCCTCGCCCGCGACCGCGGACTGGCGCTCATTGTGGATGAGACCTACCGCGATTTCGACAGCCGCGCGGGCGCGCCGCACGGTCTGTTCCAGATGCCGGACTGGGACCGCACGCTGATCCATCTCTACTCCTTTTCCAAGGCCTACCGGCTGACCGGCCACCGGGTTGGGGCCATCGCAGCCTCTGCCGCGCGAATGTTCGAATTGGAGAAGTTTCTGGACACCGTCACAATCTGCCCCTCGCAGCTCGGCCAGGCCGGCGCGCTTTGGGGAATTGAAAACCTGCAGGGCTGGCTGGCAGGCGAACGGCAGGAGATCCTGAACCGCCGCGCCGCGATCGAAGACGGCTTCCCGGTGCTGGCCGCCAAAGGCTGGAAACTGCTCGGATGCGGCGCCTACTTTGCTTATGTGGAGCATCCCTTCGGCGCCCCGGCGGAGGAGATCGCGAAGCAGCTGGTGGCCGAGGCCTCGATCCTGATGCTGCCGGGCTCGATGTTCATGCCGGCAGGCGACCCCGACGGCGACCGCCAGTTCCGCATCGCCTTTGCCAATGTGGACAGGACGGGTATCGGCACGCTGTTTGACCGCCTTGCGGCCTTTAACCCCTGATCACCCGGCAGTTTGATCCGCAACCGTCTTGCCCCTCTGCGGGCAGCCGCGTATTCAGTCAGCGGCATTTCCCGCTGCCAGGCAAACGCTTGCGCAGCAGAACACTTAAGAGGGCATCATGGCCGCAGGCATGAAAAAGCTATCCAAAACCTTTGTCTGGATCCTGATGGGGATGCTGATCGTCGGCCTTGCCGGATTTGGCGCGGTGAATTTCACCAGCTCCTCCTCCTCCGTTGCCCAGGTCGGCGATGAGGAAGTCAGCATCGGCAACTATGTGCGGGAACTGCAGCGCGAACAGCGCGCCCTGCAGGCGCAGACCGGCCAGGCGGTGACCATGGCGCAGATGAGCGCCTTTGGCATGGACCGGATGGTTCTGGGGCGGCTGATTTCCCTGGCGGCGCTGGACCACGAATCCAGGCAGCTGGGCCTGTCGATCGGCGATGACAACCTGATCGAGGAACTGTCGGCCATTGACGCCTTTAAGAACGTCAGCGGAGACTTCGACCGCGAGGCCTACCGGTTCGCCCTGCGCAATGCCGGCCTGACCGAGAAAGAATTCGAAGACGACCTGCGCCGCGAGGCGGCCCGCACCCTGGTGCAGAATGCGGTGCTGTCCGGCAGCAAAATGCCGGCAACCCTGACCGAGACGCTGACCAGCTTCATCGGCGCCCGCCGCAGCTTCTCTTACGTGCAGCTCAATGCCGCCGATCTTGCCCTGACCGCCGAGGCGCCGTCCGATGAGGACCTGAAAACCTTCTACGAGGCCAATCAGGACCAGTTCATGCTGCCGGAAACCAAGGTCATCACCTACGCCGCCCTGCGCCCCTCCACGCTGCTGGATGAGATCGAGGTGGACGAGGCCCAGCTTCAGCGCCTGTTCGAGGACCGCGCCGATCAGTACCAGGTGCCCGAACGCCGTCTGGTCGAACGTCTGGTCTTCGCCAGTGAGGACGCCGCCGCCAGCGCCAAGGCGCAGCTCGAAACCGGCGGTGCCACCTTCGAAAGCCTGGTCGAGGCCCGCGGCCTGACGCTGCAGGATGCCGACATGGGCGACGTCACCATGGGCGATCTCGGCGCCGCAGGCACTGAGGTGTTTGCCGCGCAGGTTGGCGATGTGGCAGGCCCCCTGCCCTCCGATCTCGGCCCGGCGCTCTACCGCGTGAACGGCCGTCTGGAGGCGCAGATCACCACCTTCGAGGACGCCAAACCGGACCTGATCGAGGAGCTCGCCTCCGACCGCGCCCGCCGTCTGGTGGAAACTCAGGCTGAGGATATTGACGACATGCTGGCCGGCGGCGCCACGCTGGAGGAGCTGGCCACCGAAAGCGGCCTGGAGCTGGCCCAGATCAACTGGACCGCAGACACCAGCGACGGCATCGCCGCCTATGAGGGCTTCCGCACGGCCGCCGCCGCCGTCACTGCCGAAGACTTCCCGGAAGCCGGCTTCCTGGAGGACGGCAGCCTGTTCGCCCTGCGCCTCGATGACGTCCTGCCGGAACGCCCGGAACCCTTTGCCGATGCCAAGGACAAGGTCCTAGCGGCCTGGCAGGCGGACCGTCTGGCCAAGGCGCTGAAGGATCAGGGCGAGGCCATGCTGGCCCAGGCTGAACAGGCCGGCAGCTTTGCCGAAGGCACTGATGTCAAATCCGAAACCGGCCTGACCCGCACCGCCTATATCGACACCGTGCCGGAGGCGCTGGTCTCCCGGGTCTTCACCATGGAGGTCGGCGATTTCCGCCTGGTGCAGGACGCGGAGTCGGCTGTGGTGGTGCGTCTCGATGCCATCCTGCCGCCGGAGCAGAGCGATGATATGACCCTGCTCACCCAGGCGCTGCAGGCACAGCTGGACCAGTCCCTGGCCGAGGAGCTGTTCGAGGCCTATGTGCAGGACGTTCAGGCCCGCGCCGAACCCCGTGTCGACCAGCAGGCGCTGAACGCGGCGCAGGCAAACTTCCAGTAATCAAGGCAAGCACCCATGGCCCTGACCCCCGATTTCGACACCTTCGCCAAGGCTTACGAGGCCGGTGAAAACCAGGTCGTCTACACCCGCCTTGCCGCCGATCTCGACACACCGGTGTCGCTGATGCTCAAGCTGACCGGCGCCCAGAAGGACGCCTTCATGCTGGAGTCGGTGACCGGCGGCGAGGTGCGCGGGCGCTATTCGATCATCGGCATGAAGCCGGACCTGGTCTGGCGCTGCCACGGGGAGCAATCTGCGCTGAACCGCTCGGCGCGGTTCGATGCGGATGACTTCACAGCCCAGGACGGCAACCCGCTGGACAACCTGCGGGCGCTGATTGCCGAAAGCAAAATTCCCCTGCCCGACGATCTGCCGCAGGCCGCGGCCGGCCTCTTCGGCTACCTTGGCTATGACATGATCCGTCTGGTGGAGCATCTGCCGGACGTCAACCCCGACCCGCTCGGCCTGCCCGACGCGCTGATGCTGCGCCCCTCGGTCATTGCCGTTCTGGACGGGGTCAAGGGCGAGGTCACCGTGGTTTCCCCTGCCTGGGCCAGCGACGGCCAGACCGCCAAGGCAGCCTATGCCCAGGCGGCGGAACGGGTGATGGACGCGGTGCGCGACCTGGAACGCGCCATGCCAGCCGAAAGCCGCGACCTTGGCGACGCCGATGAAGTCGCGCCGCCCCAGTCGAACTTCACCAAGGCGGGCTACATGGCCGCGGTGGAGAAGGCCAAGGACTACATCCGCGCAGGCGACATCTTCCAGGTGGTGCCGGCGCAGCGCTGGACGCAAGCGTTCCGCCAGCCGCCCTTCGCGCTCTACCGCTCGCTGAGGCGCACCAACCCGTCGCCCTTCATGTTCTACTTCAACTTCGGCGGCTTCCAGGTGGTGGGCGCTAGCCCTGAAATCCTGGTCCGCGTCTTCGGGCAGGAGGTGACCATCCGCCCGATCGCCGGCACCCGCCCCCGCGGCGCCACCCCGGAGGAAGACAAGGCGCTGGAGGCCGATCTGCTCGCCGACAAGAAGGAGCTGGCAGAGCACCTGATGCTGCTGGACCTCGGGCGCAACGACACCGGCCGGGTGTCCAAAATCGGCACCGTCCGCCCGACCGAAAAATTCATCATCGAGCGCTACAGCCACGTGATGCACATCGTCTCCAACGTCGTGGGCGAGCTGGCAGAGGACAAGGACGCGCTGGACGCCTTCTTTGCCGGGATGCCCGCAGGCACCGTCTCCGGCGCCCCCAAGGTGCGCGCGATGGAAATCATCGACGAGCTGGAGCCGGAAAAGCGCGGCATCTACGGCGGCGGGGTCGGTTATTTCTCGGCAGGCGGCGACATGGACATGTGCATCGCGCTGCGCACCGCCATCGTCAAGGACCAGACCCTTTACATCCAGGCCGGCGGCGGCGTGGTCTATGACAGCGACCCGGAAGCGGAATATATGGAGACGGTCCACAAATCCAACGCCATCCGCCGCGCCGCGGCAGATGCGGCCCGCTTCACCGGCAACGGCAACCGCTAACGCGTTAGAGGCCCCGCCGCCGCTTCATCTTTCCCGAAGTACTCCCGCCGGAGGCAACGGCGCCCGCTCAGGGCACCGTTTCATTTGGGCGGCAGCTGCGCCTCCAGACTGGCAGAGACAGGCGCCAGCGCCACGCGGGCAGCCCGGTCCTCCAGGCCCCAGATCAGCAGCGCCGAGATCGTGTCGGGGCGCAGCCGGCCCAGCATGATCACCGATCCCTCCTGCCCGGCCCGGAACGCGGCCTGATCCAGAAAGCGGCGGATCGCTCTGGGGGTTTGGCCCGCTCCGTCGAAATCGCGGAACACCACGCCGGCAGGCACGCCATCGCGCAGCGCCAGCCGCTGCACCGTGTTCAGGCCGCTGTTCTGCGTCACCAGGCCATAGCCGGCCGAGGCCGCCATCGCCGCCACCTGGTCCGCCAGCGGCCGGTTGCCCTGCACGCCGGTCTCCACCCCCTCAAGGATCGCAACCGCTTCGGGCACCCTGCTGCGCCAGACCTCCAGCGCCATCTCGGCATCCTGCGGCGTGGCCGCGCGCGGCAGATCCGCCAGCATCAGCACCTCAAAGCCGGCCGCCCGGCGCGCCGCCATCTTCGCCGCCGCATCCGGATCGCCGGGGTCGATGGCAAAGCTCAGCGGGTAGGGAAACGCCGCCAGCGCCTCGGCACCGACAGCGCCTGCGTCATCAATCAGCACGATCGACATCAGCGGCCGGTTTTCCGGGTTGTAAAACGGTTCGGAAAACGCCTGGAACGGCGGCTTGTCCAAAGGCTGCGCCGCGGCCAGCGCGATCTCCTGCGCGTCGTCCCGGTCGGTCAGCGGAACCACCGGCGTGCCGATCCGGGGCGCCAGCGCCTCCTGCTGCGGCGCGTCAGCTGCCGGCGCGTCTTTTGCCGGCACGGCGTCATCATCGGCGCTTTCGTCCGGCACGGACGGCGCCGCGCCGATCACCGGCAGCGTGGTCGCCTGCGGCGCCGCGCCGATATCGGGGGCCAGCACCGACGCCGCGGCCTGCGGATCCGGCGCGCGCCCCACTGCAGGCAGCGGCGCGGCATCCTGCGGCTGCGCGGCGGCGGTGGTATCGGGCTCCTGCGCGGGCTGTTCCGGTTCCGGCGCCGGATCTGTTGCCGCTATGACAGCAGCCTCGCCGCCGGGCGCCTGCGGCGGCTCCGGCTGGGCGGCCTGCGGCTGGCCTTCGGGGCCGCCAGGATCCAGCCCCGGGGCGGCTGCCGGCGCCGGGCTGCTGCCCTCCAGCGTTGTGGCCGCAAGGCCGACCTCCGGCTTGCCGGCTGGCGCGGTATCCGCCCCGGCAAGCGCGCTCAGATCGTCGCTGCTGCCGGTTGCGGCCGGCCCTGCGGGCTGCGCCTCCACCAGATCGGCATCCCGCCCCTGGCCGTTGCCGGGAACCTCTGCAGTTTCACTGACGCCATCCTGCATCTGCGGCGCATCGCCCGGATCATGCACTGCCGGCTCCGGCTGGGCCGCTGCGCGATCCTCTGCGGGCTGCGCCTCAGCAGGTTGCGGCACTGCCGCCATCGTGTCTTCGCCCGGCTGGCCCTCCGGCCCGCTGACCGGCAGCGGCACCGACAAAGACAGCATCGCCAGCCCGCCTGCGGCCAGCAAAGCCCCGACACTCACGCCGCCCAGAAATCCACGCATGCCTGTTTTGCCTCTCAATCCGTATGATCGTGCTGCGCCGTTCCGGCTTGCCTGGATGGAGCCCGTTACCGGCCCTCTCCCGCAATCGCCTATCCTGCCCTTGACGCTGCCCCGTATCCCTGAACATGTATGTTTCGACCACTATACTGCGGCGCGCCCCCGGCCCGCCACCCTTAAAAGAGTCCGCTACGATGCTGCTGCTGATCGACAACTACGATTCCTTTACCTACAATCTCGTGCATTATCTGGGCGAGCTTGGCGCGGAAATGGAAGTGCACCGCAACGACGCCATCAACGTGCAGGAAGCCATGGCGATGAAGCCCGCGGGCATCCTGCTGTCGCCCGGCCCGTGCGATCCGGATCAGGCCGGCATCTGCCTGGCGCTGACCGAAGCCGCGGCCGAGACCGGCACGCCGCTGCTGGGGGTTTGCCTCGGCCATCAGACCATCGGCCAGGCCTTCGGCGGCAAGGTGGTGCGCTGCCACGAGATCGTGCACGGCAAGATGGGCAAGATGCACCACAATAACACAGGCGTTTTCAAGGGCTTGCCATCGCCTTTTGAAGCGACGCGCTATCACTCCCTGGTGGTGGAGCGCGACAGCCTGCCGGACTGCCTGGAGATCACCGCAGAACTGGAAGACGGCACCATCATGGGCCTGCAGCACAAAGACCTGCCGATTCACGGTGTCCAGTTCCACCCCGAATCCATCGCGTCCGAACACGGCCACGCGCTGCTGAAAAACTTCCTGGACGTGATGAGGGTGCCCGCATGAGTGACCGCCTGAAGCCGCTGATCGGGGCCGCGGCCGAACGCGCCCTGACGCGCGAGGAGGCGGAAACCGCCTTTACCCTGCTGTTTGAGGGCGAGGCCACGCCCAGCCAGATCGGCGGCCTGCTGATGGCGATGCGCACCCGCGGCGAAAGCGTTGACGAATACGCCGCCGCCGCCGCGGTGATGCGCGCCAAATGCAACCCGGTGACGGCGCCCGCCGGCGCGATGGACATCGTCGGCACCGGCGGCGACGGCAAGAACACCCTGAACATCTCCACCGCGACCGCCTTTGTGGTTGCGGGCGCGGGCGTTGTGGTGGCCAAGCACGGCAACCGCAACCTCAGCTCCAAATCCGGCACCGCCGACCTGCAGTCCCAGATGGGCATCAACGTGATGGTCGGCCCGCAAGTGGTTGAAAAAGCGATCAATGAGGCCGGGATTGGTTTCATGATGGCGCCGATGCACCATCCTGCGGTGGCGCATGTTATGCCCACCCGGCAAGAGTTGGGCACCCGCACGATCTTCAACATCCTCGGCCCGCTCACCAACCCGGCCGGCGTCAAGCGCCAGCTGACCGGCGCCTTCCGCCGCGAATTGATCCGCCCGATGGCCGAGACGCTCAAAACCCTGGGGTCCGAGCGCGCCTGGCTGGTGCACGGCTCTGACGGCACCGACGAGCTGACCATCACCGGCATCAGCTGGGTCTCCGCGCTGGAGGAAGACGGCAGCATCCGCGACGTTGAACTCCACCCGGAGGACGCGGGCCTGCCGGTGCATGGTTTCGATATGATCGTCGGCGGCACGCCTGCGGAAAACGCCATGGCCTTCCGGGCGCTGCTGCAGGGCACGCCCTCGGCGTACCGCGACGCGGTGCTGCTGAACGCGGCCGCAGCGCTGGTGGTGGCCGGCAAGGCCGCTGACCTCAAGGACGGCGTGGCCCGTGCCGCCGAGTCGATCGACAGCGGCGCCGCCAAGGCCAAGGTCGAGGCGCTGGCCCGCATCACCTCAGCCGCATGACAGGTCTGCCATCAGGGCTGGGCCGCTGGGCCGGCCTGCCCTTTTTCACGGAGCACTGGCCCGGTATCGCAGCCGCCCTGCAGGCGGACCCGCACGAAGTCCTGCCGCCCGCGCCTCAGCGGTTCGCCGCGCTGGAGATGACACAGCCGGAGAACACCCGCGTGGTGATCCTCGGCCAGGACCCCTATCCGACGCCCGGCCATGCCCACGGGCTGGCCTTCTCGGCGGACCCCGGCGTGCGCCCGCTGCCCCGGTCCTTATCCAATATTTACAAGGAGCTGGAGGCCGATCTTGGGGTGTCCCGCCCGAACGGCGACCTGCGCGGCTGGGCCCGTCAGGGCGTGCTCTTGCTGAACACCGCGCTGTCGGTCCCGGCCGGCAGCGCCAATGGCCACAAGCATCTTGGCTGGCACCACCTGGTGCATCAGGTGCTGGCGCTGACCTCGGCACGCCCCACCGCTTACATTCTCTGGGGCAATGCGGCGCAGAAGCTTGAAAAACATATTAAAACGGGCGATCACCTGATCTTGAAAACCGCACATCCCTCGCCCCTGTCGGCGCGGCGCGGCTTTTTTGGGTCCCGGCCCTTCTCAAAAGTGAACAATTGGCTCGCCGCCCGCGGTGAAGCCGGCATAGACTGGAACGCAGGAACGGAGGCACCGGTATGACCCAAAACGTGCTGGACAGGATCAAGGCCTACAAGCTGGAGGAAGTTGCCGCGGACAAGGCCGCCAAACCGCTGGAGGCGGTGGAGGCCGAGGCGCGCGAAGCCTCCCCTGTGCGCGGCTTTGCCGACAGCCTGATGAAGGCCAGCCGCCAAGGGTACGGGCTGATCGCAGAGATCAAAAAGGCGAGTCCCTCCAAGGGTTTGATCCGCCCGGATTTCGAACCGGCAGAGCTGGCCAAGGCGTATGAGGCCGGCGGCGCCACCTGCTTGTCGGTGCTGACAGATACCCCCAGCTTTCAGGGCGCCAAGGCGTTCCTCACCAAGGCGCGCGCGGCCTGCGCGCTGCCCGCGCTGCGCAAGGACTTCATGTATGACACCTACCAGGTGGCCGAAGCCCGCGCGCTGGGGGCCGACTGCATCCTGATCATTCTCGCCTCGGTCTCCGACGATCAGGCGCAGGAGCTGGAGGACTGCGCCTTCGGCTGGGGCATGGATGTGCTGTTGGAGGTGCATGACGCCGAAGAGCTGGAGCGCGCCTGCAACCTGAAATCGCCGCTGATGGGCATCAACAACCGCAATCTCAAGACGTTCGACACGACGCTGGACACCACCCGGCACCTGTCGCGCATGGTGCCGGCCGACCGGACCATTGTCTGCGAAAGCGGCCTGTCCACGCCTGAGGATCTGGCCGAAATGGCCCGCTACGGCGCCCGCACCTTCCTGATCGGCGAAAGCCTGATGCGGCAGGACGACGTCGCCGCGGCCACCCGTGCGCTGCTCGCCAACCCGCTGACTCCCGGCATGATGTAAAGGAGGCAGCCCATGAGCCTCACCCATTTCGACACCAAGGGCGACGCCCATATGGTCGACGTCTCGGACAAGGCAGTCACCTCGCGCATCGCCACCGCCGAGGGCCACATCACCATGGCGCCGGAAACCTTTGAAATCATTTCAGAAGGCCGCGCCAAGAAGGGGGATGTTCTGGCCGTGGCCCGCCTGGCCGGCATCATGGGCGCCAAGAAGACGCCGGATTTGATCCCGCTCTGCCATCCGCTGCCGGTGACCAAGGTCGCGGTGGAGCTGACGCTGGACCCGGATCTGCCCGGCGTCCGGATCGAGGCCACCGTCAAGACCACCGGCCAGACTGGCGTCGAGATGGAGGCGCTGACCGCCGTCGCCACCGCCGCGCTCACCGTTTATGACATGGCCAAGGCGGCGGACAAGGCGATGCAGATCGGCGGCATTCGTGTTACGCTGAAAGATGGCGGAAAATCAGGCAGGTACGAGGCATAAATGATCCCCGTCAGCCAAGCCCTCGCGCATCTTCTAACGCTGGTCTCGCCGCTGGAGAGCGAAGACGTCCCCCTGGCGGAGGCCGCAGGCCGGGTGCTGGCCCGGGACATGCACGCCCGCCGCGACCAGCCGCCCTTTTCGGCTTCTGCCATGGACGGCTATGCCGTCAACGCGGCGGAGGTCGAGAGGCACGCGATGTTCAAAGTGATCGGCGAGGCCGCTGCGGGACATGCTTTTGACGGCCGCGCCGGCGCGGGCCAGGCGGTGCGCATCTTTACCGGCGCCCCGGTCCCGGAAGGCGCAAGTTTCGTTGTTATTCAAGAAGATGTGAGCCGCACCGGCGATCTTATCACGATTACGGATGACCCCGGTGAAAACCCCAACATCCGGCCCCGCGGCGGCGATTTCACCGATGGCGAAACCGTCACTGCGCCCCGGCTGCTGAGTGCTGCGGATGTCGCCCTGCTGGCCGCGATGAATATCCCCAGCGTTCCGGTCACGCGCCGCCCCGAGGTGGCGCTGATCTCCACCGGGGATGAGCTGGTGATGCCGGGCGCAGACCCCGGCCCGGACCAGATCATCGCCTCCAACACCTTCGGGCTCAAGGCGATGCTGGAGGGCTTTGGCGCCCGCGCCCGCATCCTGCCCATCGCGCGGGACACAGAAGGCGCGCTGCGCACCGCCTTTGGACTGGCAGAGGGCGCCGATCTGGTGGTGACGATCGGCGGCGCCTCTGTCGGCGATCACGATCTGGTCGGCAAGGTGGCCCAGGATCTGGGCATGGAGCGCAGTTTCTACAAGGTTGCCATGCGCCCCGGCAAGCCGCTGATGGCGGGCCGGATGGGGTCTGCGGCGATGGTGGGCCTGCCCGGCAATCCGGTGTCCGCCATGGTCTGCGGCCACGTGTTCCTGGCGCCGATGGTCCGGGCGATGCTTGGCCTGCCGGACGCGGGCCAGCAGCTGCGGAACGCCCGGCTGGCGGAGCCGCTCGCCGCAAACGGCCCGCGGGAGCACTACATGCGGGCCCGCGCCGCCGACGGGGTCATCCGCGCCTTCCCCGACCAGGACAGCTCGCTGCTGACGGTACTGGCGGAGGCAAACGCCTTGCTGATCCGACCGCCCGGGGACAGCGCCCGCGTCGCAGGTGAGCCTGTGCAATACATGCCGATCTGAAATTGCGCCGCCTTTGCAAAAATACACTCACGGCTTGCCCGCGCCTTTGGCGTGTCCATTATCTGGCACAACCGTAAGCGGCCATGTTGACACAAAACGTGAACATGCGTAGAACAAAAGAAAACATCTACACGAGGCGCGGAGGGAGCGGCGATGCTCACGAAAAAACAGCTGGATTTGCTGGAATTCATTCACAAACGCCTGCAGCGGGACGGGGTTCCGCCCAGTTTCGATGAAATGAAGGAAGCGCTGGACCTGCGCTCCAAATCCGGCATCCACCGGCTGATCACCGCGCTGGAGGAGCGCGGCTTCATCCGCCGCCTGGCCCACCGCGCCCGCGCCATTGAAATCCTGCGCCTGCCCGACAGCCTGGGCGGCAAAGCCGAACCGCAGGGGTTTGCCCCCACCGTGATCGACGGCGGCCAGACCGGTGCCCGCGCCGCCGCCGCGGCGGCGGATCCGATGCGCCAGGCTGCGGTTGAACTGCCGGTAATGGGCCGCATCGCGGCCGGCGTGCCGATTGAGGCAATCAGCCAGGTCTCGCACCAGGTGGCGGTGCCGGGCGGCATGATTGCCCCCAACGGCCAGCACTATGCGCTGGAGGTCAAAGGCGACTCGATGATCGAGGCCGGCATCAACGACGGCGATATCGTAGTGATCCGCGAAGCCGACACCGCGGACAACGGCGACATCGTGGTGGCGCTGGTGGAAGGCCAGGAAGCCACGCTGAAATATTACCAGCGCCAGGGCGGGATGATCGCGCTGGAGGCCGCGAACCCGGTCTATGAAACCCGGCGCTACCCGGAGGATCAGGTCCAGGTCCAGGGCCGCCTGGTCGGGCTGATCCGCACTTACTGAGACGCCGCCGCCGCGCCCAGCAGGCGGCGCAGGCGCCGCACTTCCGGGCCTTCCGGCTGCCATCCGCTCCACAGGCGCATCCCGGTTGCTGCGCGGGCTGTCAGCAGACGGCCATCGGGCCGCACCGCGATACTGCCGGTCTGCCGCAGGATGTCCGGCGTCAGCACCAAACAGCCGGCCGGCGCCGCGGCGGCCACAGTGGACACGACAATATCGCTTTCTTTGCAATTGCTTGCCTGCAACAGTTTACGTTTCCCCGGCGCGTGAACCAGCCGGACGCCAGCGCCGTGCCAGACAGGCAGCGCGCCGTCCCGGACCTTCCAGCGGGCCGCGGCCTCGGGCTGGCTGGCTGCGTCGCCGTCATTCTCCAGCCAGATCTCAGCCGTGAACCCCTGCCCCTTGGCGCGGGACAAGGCGCGGCCGTCCGATTCCATCACTCCAATCAGCCCGCCGGAGCCGGCGATGATCACCGGCGGCCGCTCCGCCCCGCTCCAGATCCACAGCGCCGCAGCCGCGGGCAGCAGCCCCGCCAGCCGCAGCCGTCCCTGCCAGATCACCGCAAACACCATGCCGGAGGCAAACAGCGGCAGCACGGCGCTGTCCGGCGCTGTCACATGGGACACCGCGCCCTCGAACCCGGACACCGTCCGCGCCACCCCCAGGATCCAGTCCATGCCCCACCGCATCACCGTCAGGCCGATCCCCTCCAGGCCAGCGGGCAGCAGGCACAGCGCCAGCACGGCGGCCGGAATCACCACCGTGCCCATGACCGGCACCGCCAGCAGATTTGCAATAAGACCGTAGTGCGGCAGGGTGTTGAAATGCGCCGCTGCAAAGGGTGCCGTGGCAGCACCCGCAACAGCGGAGGAGATCACCAGCGCCGCCACCGGCCGCAGCCAGCCCGGCCCCAGCGGCACCCCGCCGTCGCGCAGCGCGGCAAACACCGCTACCAGCGCAGCAGTGGCGGCAAAGCTCATCTGGAAGCCGGGGCTCAGCAGGCTTTCAGGCCGCCGCAGCAGCACGATCAGCGCCGCCAGCGCCACCGCCCGCAGGGTGATCGCGCGCCGGTTCAGCAGCACCGCCCCCAGCATCACCGCCACCATGACAAAGGCCCGCTCCGTCGCCACATTGCCGCCTGACAGCAACAGATACCCAGCCCCCGCGGCCAGGGCGGCCAGCGCCGCCAGTTTCCGCACCGGCCAACGCAGGGCCAGCGGCGGCACTAGGCAGAACAGCACCCGCACCGCGGCAAAGACAAAGCCGGTGAGCAGCCCCATGTGCAGGCCCGAGATCGCCAGCAGATGCGCCAGGTTGCTTTGGCGCAGCGCCGTCAGCGTCTGCTCCCCGACGCCGCTGCGGTCGCCTGCGGTGAGGGCCGCGGCAAACCCGCCGGTCTCGCCGGGGATCCGCTGCTGCAGGTGCTGCGCCATGGCCCGGCGCAGGCGCTCCACCGGCACGCTGTCCCCCGGTGCTCCGGCCAGCAGCACCGGCGCTCTGGTATATCCCAGCCCGCCCAGCTGCTTGAACCAGGCATGGCGGCGGAAATCGAAACCGCCCGGCTCCGCCGGACCCTGCGGCGGCAGCAGATGCGCGGTTGTCATCACCAGCGCGCCCGGCGGCGGCACCGCGTCCTGCCCTGTCAGGGAAATCCGCACCCGTGCGGGCGTTTTTGCGGCGGGAACACGGTCCAGCCGCACCTGATCCAGTGTCATCCGCAACGCGTCCGTCGGGGGGCGGCCCACCGAGCCCACCCGCCCCTCCACCGGGCCGTAATAGCGAAACTCCAGAACCGGCGCTGCAACCCAATGGGCGCGGGCGCCCGCCAGGCACAGGCCCGCGGCCGCAAAAGCCGGCGCCCAGCACAGGAACGCCAAGGGCCGCCGCTGCACCGCAAGCAAGGCCAGCAGCAGCCCAGCCGCCGCAAGGCCGGCATAGACCGCCCAGCCGGGTTCGCTTTTCAAACTGAAATAGGCCCCGATCCCGGTGCCCAGGAAGACTGGGATCCAGGGGAACAGATGCCCCCGCTGCGCCTGCAGCAGGTCTGCGATGGCTGCGCTCAGCCGCATGCTTGCCCCCCGCCTTCTGGCCCGGTAGACAGGCGGAAACATTAGGCCTCCCATGGTTTCCAAAAGGTAAATCCCGCTCATGACCCAACCGGTTGTCACCCGTTTCGCGCCGTCTCCCACCGGCTTTCTGCACATCGGCGGCGCCCGCACCGCGCTGTTCAACTGGCTGTATGCCCGCGGCCGCGGCGGCAAATTCCTGCTGCGGATCGAGGACACCGACCGCGAACGCTCCACCCCCGAAGCCACTGCCGCCATCCTGCAGGGCATGGCGTGGCTGGGCCTGGACCACGACGGTGAGGCGGTCAGCCAGTTCGAACGCGCAGACCGCCACGCCGAGGTCGCCAATCAGCTGCTGGCCGACGGCAAGGCCTACAAATGCTTTGCCACCCAGGAGGAAATCGCCGCCTTCCGCGAGCAGGCCAAGACAGCGGGCAAATCCACTCTCTACCGCTCGCCCTGGCGCGACGCCGATGCGGCCAGCCACCCGGACGCGCCTTATGTGATCCGTATCAAGGCGCCGCGGGATGGCGTCACTGTGATCAAGGACCAGGTGCAGGGCGATGTGACCATCCGCAACGATCAGCTTGATGACATGGTCCTGCTGCGCTCCGACGGCACCCCGGTTTATATGCTGGCGGTGGTTGTCGATGACCACGATATGGGCGTCACCCACGTGATCCGCGGCGACGACCACCTGAACAACGCCGCCCGCCAGATGACGATCTACGAGGCGATGGGCTGGGACGTGCCGGTCTGGGCCCACATCCCGCTGATCCACGGCCCCGACGGCAAGAAACTTTCCAAGCGCCACGGCGCCCTGGGCGCCCAGGAATACCAGGCGATGGGCTATCCCGCAGCCGGAATGCGCAACTATCTGGCACGCCTCGGCTGGTCGCACGGCGATGACGAATTTTTTACGGACAGCCAGGCCAAAGAGTGGTTTAATTTCGACGGGATCGGCAAAAGCCCGGCCCGGTTTGACACCAAGAAGCTGGAAAACCTCTGCGGCCAGCATATTGCCGTTAGCGATGATGCTGCACTGCGGCAGGAAATCAGCGAATACCTGGCGGCTGCCGGGAAACCCGCCCTGACTGACGCGCAGTCACAAGGGCTGGAAGCTGCGATGTATTGCCTCAAGGACCGGGCCCGCACTTTCCCGGAACTGCTTGAAAAAGCGCATTTTATCCTTGCATCACGGCCTCTTGAACGGGACGAGAAGGCAGAAAAAGCGCTGGCGTCTGTATCCGATGGTATACTGGAAGAATTGACGCCGCAGCTGCAAAATGCTAGCTGGGTCCGTGACGATCTGGAGGCGCTTCTGAACGTATTTGCAGAAGCACATGATACCAAGTTCGGCAAGCTGGCCGGCCCGTTGCGGGCTGCGCTTGCGGGCCGGGCGGTAACGCCTTCGGTGTTCGATATGATGCTGATTCTGGGCCGCGATGAAACCATCGCCCGGCTCAAAGACGCGACGGGCTGATCCCGGCTTTTACGCCCGGGTAAGCTTGTTTTGATACGACAACCCCTGCGCGACTCAGCGCAGGCGCTGCCCCGCATGAAGACGCCTGACCGGCCGCTTTCGTGCCTGTAACAGGAAGGGACATCCATGACCGAGACACAGAAATCTGCCACGCTCAGCCTGAATGGCGATACTTACGAGCTGCCCATTTTCTCGCCAACGGCCGGGCCCGATGTCCTCGACATCCGCAAGCTCTACGCGCAGGCAGGTGTGTTCACCTATGACCCGGGCTTCACCTCCACCGCCAGCTGCGACAGCACCATCACCTATATCGATGGCGGCAAGGGTGAACTGCTGCACCGCGGGTACCCGATCGACCAGCTGGCGTCGAAATCGCACTACCTGGAAGTCTGCTACCTGCTGCTCTACGGCGAGCTGCCGACCGCCGCGCAGCTGGAGGATTTCGAGACCCGTGTGACCCGTCACACCATGGTGCATGAGCAGATGCACAACTTCTTCCGCGGCTTCCGCCGCGACGCGCACCCGATGGCGACCCTGGTGGGCGTGGTCGGCGCGATGTCGGCCTTCTACCACGACTCGCTGGATGTGACCGACCCCTGGCAGCGCGAAGTTGCCGCCATCCGGCTGATCGCCAAGCTGCCGACCATCGCCGCGATGGCCTACAAGTACTCGATCGGCCAGCCCTTCGTGTACCCGCGCAACGACCTGGATTATGCGGCCAACTTCCTGCACATGTGCTTCTCGGTTCCGGCCGAGGAATACCATGTGAACCCGATCCTGAGCCGCGCGATGGACCGGATCTTCATCCTGCACGCCGACCACGAGCAGAACGCCTCCACCTCGACCGTGCGCCTGGCGTCCTCTTCCGGCGCCAACCCGTTTGCCTGTATCGCGGCGGGTATCGCCTGCCTCTGGGGCCCGGCCCACGGCGGCGCCAACCAGGCCTGCCTGGAGATGCTCAAGGAAATCGGCTCGGTCGACCGCATTCCGGAATTCATCGAACGCGCCAAGGACAAGAACGATCCGTTCCGCCTGATGGGCTTTGGCCACCGTGTGTACAAGAACACCGACCCGCGCGCCAAGGTGCTGAAGCAATCCGCGGATGAGGTTCTGGAGCTGCTGGGCGTCGAGGACAACCCGCTGCTGCAGGTCGCCAAGGAGCTGGAGCGCACCGCGCTCAACGACCCCTATTTCATCGAGAAGAAGCTGTTCCCGAACGTCGACTTCTACTCCGGCATCATCCTGGAGGCGATGGGCTTCCCGACCTCGATGTTCACCCCGATTTTCGCGCTGTCGCGCACCGTCGGCTGGATCTCGCAGTGGAAAGAGATGATTGCAGATCCGCAGAACAAGATCGGCCGCCCGCGCCAGCTGTACCTGGGCGAGACCCTGCGCGACTACGTCGACATCGAAAAGCGCTAAGCGCGCCACGGACAACACCAGACAAACGCCCCGCACTGCGCGGGGCGTTTTTCGTTTGGCGGCGGCGTAAGTACCGCAGTGCGGCCGCCCCTTGTTTCAACCCGCCGGCCGCTGCACCGGCGCCACGCGGGCAACAATTTTGCCATGGGCAGCGCATAGTTTCCTCAGAAAGTTCAATGTTTACGAGTATTTGACTAAACCCGCACAACTGCATACTGAACTCATGAGTTTACTTAGGTCTGGCAGTGCGCACCCTACGCGCGCGGAATTGCAGAACGCCACCCGCCAGGCGGCAACGGGATTGATGACATGGAACTTTTGATCTTGCTTGGGATTGGCCTGACCATTAGCGGTGTGGCCTTGGCGATGGACGACGATGATGATGAAATCAAGGGCGACACCACCGCTGACGCGACCGAAGGCAACGATGACCTGGCCGGCGCGCCGGGTGACGACACCATATTTGCCAAGGACGGCGCTGACATTTTGGACGGCAACGCAGGTGATGACCGTTTGTTCGGCCAGGATGGAGAAGATCTTCTGATCGGCGGAGAAGGCAATGACTTCCTGCGCGGCGGGTCAGATCATGATTTCATTATTGACGGCCAAGGCAGCGACACGCTCATCGGCGATCTCGGCAATGATACAATCGTCTCCACTAGTGCAATTAACCCAGATGACGCCTTGAAAACGATCCGGGACTGGGTTGCCAATGACGATCCGGATGAAGAAATTAACATGGAATACGATCTGAGCCAGGATACAGACGCGGATGCCGACGTGATCCAGGCGGGCTATGGAGAAGACAACGTTGTTGCTGGCAAGGGCGATACCGTAAGCCTGGGCGAAGGATATGACGAACTGATCCTGGGCGACTGGATCGAGCCAGGCGATGATCCGGTGGTTCTGACCGATTACAACCCGGGTGAGGACATGATACTATACTACCACGACGGAGCCACCCCGGCGCCGGAAATCACTGTCCAGAATACGCTGGACGAGTTCGGTGATGAAGACGACGCCCTGCTGCTGGCCAACGGTGAGGTTTTCGCAAAGATCGAAGGGGCCGGCGGCCTGATCTCTCCGTACAGCGTCTGGGTTCTCGAACGCGAGTAGCGGCAACCGGAGCTGGCTCCGGCAACCGCACGCCTGAACGCCCCTCAGCGCCCCTCGAACTTCGCGGGGCGTTTTTCCATGAAGGCGGTCACGCCTTCCAGGAAATCCCGGGTTTTGCCGCACTGGCCTTGCAGATGCGCCTCTTCGGACAGCTGTTCCATCAGGCTGCGGCCAGAGCTTTCGCGCAGGGCAGATTTGGTGGCGGCAAAGGCCTTGCTGGGGCCTTGCGCCAGATACGCGGCACGCTCGCGCCAATGGGCGTCGAACTCCGCGTCCGGCACCGCTTCCCAGATCATGCCCCAGTCGCTGGCCTGCTTGGCACTGATGCGGTCGGCAAACAGCGCCGCGCCCATCGCCTTGGCCATGCCAACCTGGCGCGGCAGGAACCAGGTGCCGCCGGCATCGGGCATCAGGCCGATCTTGCTGAAGGCCTGCATGAAAAACGCGCTTTCGCTGGCGATCACCACATCCGCCGCCAGGGCCAGGCTGGCGCCTGCACCAGCTGCGGCGCCGTTCACCGCGGCCACAACCGGCACCGGGCAGTTATAGATCGCCTCGACCATCGGCAGGTATTCGTCGCGCAGCGTGCGCTCCAGATCCAGATCGCCGGAGCCGGAGGCGTCGCTCAGGTCCTGTCCGGAACAGAAGGCATCGCCCGCGCCGGTCAGGACCACTGCCCGCGCTTCTGCCTGCGCGGCCTGCATGGCATGGGTGATTTCCGAGCGCATCCGGCTGGTCAGCGCGTTTTTCCTGTTGGCCCGGTTCAGGGTGATGACGGCCAGCCCGTCCTCCAGCGTGAACAGGATTTCCTTGTAGTCCATAGGGTCGCCTCATGCAGCTAGTGTCCCGGGCTGGCCATGCGCCAGCGGGCCCGTTTGGCGCCATGGTGACGCAAAGCCCTGCCGCCGGAAAGGCAGACCCGGCGTCAATCCTCCAGGATTTTCCGCAGCCGGTCCTGCTCTTCCGCGCTCAGCACGGTCTCTGCCGTTTTCGGCGCCCGGGAGCGGCCGCGGACATAGAACACCGCAATCACCAGCGCCGCCAGCAGCATCAGCGGCCCCGCCGCCCACAGCAGCCAGTTGGCCCCGCTGGTGGTGGGGCGCAGAAGCACGTATTCGCCATAGCGTGCGACGATAAACTCCATCGCCTGCCGGTCGCTGTCGCCGGCCACCAGCCGCTCGCGCAGCAGCACCCGCAAATCGCGCGCCAGTTCGGCGTTGGATTCGTCGATGCTTTCATTGCGGCAGACCAGGCAGCGCAGATCCTTGGACAGCTCCCGCGCGCGCGCTTCCAGCGCCGGGTCCGCCAGGATCTCGTCCGGCTCCACCGCCAGCGCAGGCGCCGGGGTGAACAGCGCCGCGGCCATCAGGGCCGCCAGGGCCACGATCAGAAAACGCATCCGTTTCATTCCGCAGGCACTCCCGCTGCCGGTGTCTTGCGCGCGCCCGCGGCCACGCGGAACCGCCTGTCGCTCAGGCTCAGAAGGCCGCCAAGCGCCATCAGGATGGAGCCGGCCCAGATCCAGTTCGCAAAGGGTTTGATATAGGTGCGCATGGTCCAGCTGCCATCGGCCTGCTGGTCGCCCAGCACCACATACAGATCCCGCGTCACCCGGTAGTCAATCGCCGCCTCGGTGGTCGGCATCTTCGCCACCGGATAGTCGCGTTTCTCCGGGAACATCACCGCCTCGGGCCGTCCGTTGCGGGTCACTTCGACCCGGCCCTTGGTGGTGAAGTAGTTCGGCCCCTGCTCGCGGGTCACGTCCTGCAGCACCAGGGAGAAGGCGCCAACCTCAAACGGCTCGCCGATCCGGGCCACGCGGATATCCTCCTGTTCCCAGGCGGTCAGGCCCGCGATGGCAAAGATGGTGACGCCGAGGCCCGCATGGGCCGTGGCCTTGCCCCAATCCGCCCGCGGCAGCCGCAGCATCCGCTGCAACCGGCCGGATTTGCCGCTGCGCATCCACAGATCCGCCAGCGCACCGAACACCACCCAGGACCCAAGGAACAGGCCCACCGGCCCCAGCGCCGAGCGTCCGGTCTGCATCGCCCAGGCCAGCACGCCCAGCGACACCGCCAGCACAAACACATAGCGCAGCTGCCAGGCGGTACGCCCGATCCGCCCGCGTTTCCACGGCAGCATCGCGCCGACGGGCAGCAGCAGGCCCAGCACCACCATGAAGGGGGTGAAGGCCGAATTGAAGAACGGCGGGCCGACGCTCAGCTTCCGGTCCAGCAGCATCTCCGCCACGATCGGCCAGATGGTGCCGAAGAACACCACAAAGCAGCTGACCGCCAGCAGGATATTGTTGGCCAACAGCGCGCTTTCGCGGCTGATCACGCCAAAGACGCCCTTGGCTTCCATCGCCTGTGCGCGCGCCGCAAACAGGGTCAGCGCGCCGCCGGTGAAGAAGGCCAGGATGAACAGAATGAACACGCCGCGCTCCGGGTCGTTGGCAAAGGCATGCACGCTGGTGATCACGCCGGAGCGCACGATGAAGGTGCCGATCAGCGAGAAGCCGAAGGCCAGGATCGCCAGCAGGATGGTCCAGCTTTTCAGGCTTTCGCGCTTTTCCACCACGATAGCGGAATGCAGCAGCGCGGCGGCCAGCAGCCAGGGCATGAAGGAGGCGTTCTCTACCGGGTCCCAGAACCAGAAGCCGCCCCAGCCCAGCTCGTAATAGGCCCACCAGGACCCCAGCGCGATGCCGATGGTCAGGAAAATCCAGGCCGCCAGTGTCCAGGGCCGCACCCAGCGGCCCCAGGCGGCGTCGATGCGGCCTTCGATCAGGGCGGCCACCGCAAAGGAAAACGCCATGCTGAGCCCCACGTAGCCGAGGTAGAGGAACGGCGGGTGGAACGCCAGCCCGGGGTCCTGCAGCAGCGGGTTCAGGTCCTGCCCGTCAAACGGCGGCACCGTCAGGCGCAGGAACGGGTTGGAGGTGAACAGGATGAAGGCGAAAAACGCCACCCCGATCGCCGCCTGCACGGACAGCACACGGGCCTTCAAGGTCGGCGGCAGCCCGCCGCCAAAGACCGAGGCCAGCGCCCCGAACAGGCTGACGATCAGCACCCACAGGAGCATCGAGCCCTCGTGGTTCCCCCAGGTGCCGGAGATCTTGTACAGCATCGGCTTGGCCGAATGGCTGTTCAGCGTCACCAGCTTCAGCGAGAAGTCGGAAGTGATGAAGGCCCACATCAGCGCGCCAAAGGAGAACGCGGTGAACAGGAACTGCGCCTGCGCCGCAGGCTCTGCCACGGCCATCCAGCCGGGCCAGCGTTTATGGGCGCCGATCAAAGGGATCACAGCCTGCACGATAGCGATCATGAAGGCGAGGATAAGGGCAAAGTGGCCAAGCTCTGTAATCATGGGATTTCCTATACGCCTGTCTGCCGGCAGGGCCAATGGCAATTGCCGCGCCATGCCGCCGCAGAGGGCAAAATGTGATCAGCCGCGGCGCGCTTTCCAGGCGTCCAGCGCCGGGTTGTCCTCTGCCGCGGCGGCGTCCAGAGGGGCTGTTGCCTCTATCCGGGCGGCGGCCGCGTCAGGCGGCTCGGCCCTGAGCCGCTCCAGCGCGGCGATGTTTTCCGCCACCTGCGGCGCCCGCGCCATGCTGGCGGCCAGCGCGTGCTGAAATTCCTGGCTTTTCACCTGATGGCGGGCGCCGAAATAGAATGAGACGATGACCCCCAGCAGCCACCATAAGGGTTCCGGCACCAGCGCCAGCCCTTGCATTCTTGCAGCAAACCAAACCGGATCGCTGAGAGATGCCCCCATCAGTGCAAGGGTTCCCAGCGCCAGCAACGGGCGCGGCAGCCGGTTTACCCCGTCCATGAAGCGGTCAAAGCGGCTTTTGCCGCCATACTGAAACTCCGCCGCCAGCTGGCTCAGTGCAGCGCTTTGCATCTCGTGCGCGCGGGCGGCGCCGGCCTCCGCGTTTTCGCGAAACACTTCAAGCGTTTCCCTCAAGGCATTGCGGCGGCTTCCAAAAACAAGGCTGAATACATCCGCGATCACCCCCATGCCGCTGTCCTCCGCTGGAACGCCTGCTGGCTCAGATGGTATTGGGCAGAGATGAACTCCTCGGCCCGTGTGATCCAGCCGCCCTTGCCGCCTGCACGGGTGCGCGCGTATTTGCGGCTGGCCGGACGCCGGTCCGCCAGGCGGAAGTAATAATTGCGGCGCGCCACGCCGTAGGCATCGCGCAAGGCCTCTGCGCCGATCTCTGCCGCCTGCGCTGCCGCGCCGGCGGTCTGCGGGCCGATGGCGCCATCAACCGCCACCGCATAGCCCATGTCGCGCAGCAGCCGCTGCAGAATGCGCACCGCGTTGCTGCCCGCGTTCACATACATGTCGAAGACCGATGCCTGCAGGCAGGGCGGCAGGCTGGCGATCCGCGGCGCCTCGAAATAATGGCGGATGAAGATGTCTGCCGCCTGGGCCCGGCTGAGCGCCTGCACATCCTCCACCCCGACAGCACCGTCGCCGGTCAGATCCAGCCCCAGCCGCCGCAGGGTGCCGATGGTCACGCCGTATTTGGTGGCCCCGCCGGGATCATCCGGATCATTTGCAAACCCGCCTTCGCGCGCCACGATCTGTTCTGCAATTTCCTGAACGCTCTGCATGTCACCTCACCACTTGCAACCGGAACAGGATGCCGCAGAGGCGCTAAAACCTGGTGACACGACCGTGCGCAGGCTGCGCAACCCCCCCCTCGAAACGCTGCCGCGCCGCGCGCAGCGCGGCGCCCGGCCCAACGCAAAACGCCTCCCCGGAGGGAGGCGTTTTTGGGGCGGGAGCGGTCCGGCTGCGGAACCGGATCAGGTCTCGGGCTCTTGGTAAACGCCCTGCTCTTTCAGCGCATCCATGACTTCCTTGGGCATATAGGTCTCATCATGTTTCGCCAGGATTTCAGTGGCTTCAAAGACACCGTTCACGTAACGCCCGGTGCCGACCATGCCCTGATTCTCCTCGAACAGGTCAGGCAGCACGCCGGTATAGGCGACGTTTACGGTCGCCCCGCCATCGGTCACGGCAAAGCGCACGGTTTCGCCCTGGCCGCGCTGCAAGGACCCTTCCGCCACCAGGCCGCCGATGCGGAACACTTCGGACGGCTTTGGCGGCTCCTCCACCACTTGGCTGGGCGAGCGGAAGTAGTTGATCCCGTCCCGCATGGCATAGCCGATCAGGGCGGTTGCCACGATCAGGGCCACCGCGGCAACCGCGATGACCTGGATACGGCGCTGTTTCTTCAGGTTCTTCATGGTGTCCTCTATTCAGGCCCAAGCCAGCGCCGCCCCCGGATCAGGGGAACAGCGGCGCCATCATCAGGCCTTCGGTCTCGTTCTCACCTAACATCAGGTTGGCATTCTGCAAGGCCTGGCCGCTGCTTCCTTTTGTCAGGTTATCCAGTGCCGCAAAGACAATGGCGCGGCCTGCGATGCGGTCCTGCGCGACGCCGATATGGCAGAAGTTGGAGCCGCGCACGTGATGGGTCGAGGGCGCCTCGCCAAAGGGCAGCAATTCGATAAAGGGTTCATCGGCGTAGGCCTTGGCAAAAGCCGCGTGGATCGCCTGCGCGTCGCCCTTCACATAAACGGTCGCCAGGATGCCGCGGTTCACTGGCAGCAGATGCGGGGTGAACTGCACCTTGACCGGGCGGCCTGCGAGTTTGCTGAATTCCTGGTCAAACTCGCCCAGGTGCCGGTGGGTGCCGCCGATGGCATAAGCGTTGTAGCCCTCGCTCAGCTCCGCGTGCAGCAGGTTTTCCTTGAGCGACCGGCCGGCGCCGGAGACGGCGCATTTCAGGTCCAGGATGATCTCGTCCAGGTCGATGACGCCTGCCTCAATCAGCGGCCGCAGGGCAAACTGGCCGGTGGCGGCATTGCAGCCGGTGCCGGCCACCAGGCGCGCGGACTTGATTTCTTCCCGGTAGAACTCGGTCAGGCCATAAACCGCCTCTTCCTGCTGCTCCAGCGCGGCATGCGGGTTGCCGTACCACTTCTCGTACTCCGCCGGGTCGCGCAGCCGGAAGTCCGCCGACAAATCGACGATCTTCAAGTCCTTGGGCAGGGCTTTGATCACGTCCTGGCTGGTCTTATGCGGCAGCGCGCAGAAGCAGAGGTTGATATTTGCAAAGTCGATCTCATCGATCTTGCACAGCACCGGCAGTTCCATATGGCGCAGATGCGGGAACACCTCGGCCATGGTCATGCCGGCCTTGCGGTCGGCGGACAGCGCCGCGATGTCGATATTCGGATGCTGGGCGATCAGCCGCACCAGTTCGGCGCCGGTGTATCCGGAGGCGCCAAGGATAGCCACTTTATGGGTCATGTCAGACCTCGTCTTTCAATGTGATATGCCGGTTCCGCAGCCATCTGCGGAGAGAAATAGGAAAAACTGCGCCTCAGCACTTTGACCTGGAACAAGGTTCCGGGCGGTCGCAGTTCAGGCTGCCTGAAAGGTGATTTCCCGTCGGAGAAACTGCGTCGCGCGGTCGCTGACACGGCCCGGATTTCCGGTGGTATAGAACCCGCCCGCGCCATTGCCCTGCATCCCGGGATGGCGCTGCAGGTAGTCCGCAAGGCTGTCTGCCACCAGGCTGCCCTGGCTGAACACCTTCACCTCCGGCCCAAGTGCGGCCTGAAAGGTCTGCTCCATCAGCGGGTAATGGGTGCAGCCGAGGATCGCGGCCTCAGGGTGCGGCATCTTGCGCTTCAGCGCATCAACGTGAGAGCGCACCAGCGCCTCCGCCAGGATCATGTCGCCGTCCTCGATCGCGTCGACAACGCCGCCGCAGGCCTGTGCCTCGACATCGACGCCGATGGCGCGGAAGGCCAGTTCCCGCTGGAAGGCGCGGCTGGCGACGGTGGCCGGGGTGGCGAACAGCGCCACATGCTTCACTTCCACCTCGCGCGGCGGCGAATTGTCGCCCCACTGCCGTTCGGTCAGCGCTTCAATCAGCGGCACAAAGACGCCCAGCACCCGCTTGCCCTGGGGCAAGCCGCCCTCCTGCATCCGGCGCAGCGCGGCGGCGGAGGCGGTGTTGCAGGCGAGGATCACCAGATCGCAGCCCTTGTCCCACATGTTCTCCATCGCGGCCTTGGTCAGCTGATAGATGTTTTCGGCATCGCGCACACCATAGGGCGCATGGGCGTTGTCGCCGTAATAGAGGAAATCCACGTCCGGCAGGCGCTTTTGCGCCGCGTTCAGGACGGTCAGCCCGCCCAGGCCTGAATCAAAGATGCCTACAGCCATTTCGCCTTCTCACGCGCGGTGTTTCTCTTCGAACTCAAACCCGTAACCCAGGGATTTGAGCGGTACTGGAGAAAGCTCATACGTCGCTTTGCGCAAGAAATCCATAAGTGCTTTTGTATCACCCGCCAGGGGCGCCAGAACGCCGCGGCCGATGGGGTCTCCGATCACCACCCGGACCGGCGTGTCGACCCGCTTGCGGAATTCCTGGATCAGCAGCCCCATGCGCAGGGTGGCATGCAGGTGGCTGGCGATCTGGAACAGGCGCGAGGTGTGGCCGTCAAAGAACACCGGCACCACCACCGCCTCGGACTTGGCGATCATCCGGGCGGTAAAGCCGCGCCAGCCGGGGTCCATCGGATGGCCCAGCGGACGCGCCGCGGTGGACACGGAGCCGCCGGGAAAGATGCCGATGGCACCGTCCTCAGCCAGATAGCTGAGCGCGTCCTTGCGGGTCTGCAGGTTGGTCTGCACGGCCTCGCGCGTTTCGGCAAAATCCACCGGCAGGATCACCTTGTTCAGGTCCTCGGCCTTGCGGAAGACATGGTTGGCCAGGATGCGGAAGTCGCCGCGGGTTTGTTCCAGGATATGCCCCATCATCAGCCCGTCGAGAATGCCATAGGGATGGTTCGCTATGAGGATCACCGGCCTGTCCTGCGGAATATTGCTCAGCGCGCCGCCGGCCACGTCCAGCGTCAGCCCGTAACGCTCTGCCATCACCGGCCAGAAGCTGCGCCCCGCCGCCACCTCCTTCTCATAGCCTGCTGCGCGGCGGATCAGCTGCAGCCGCCCGGTGGAGTTCTCCATCAGCCGGATCACCGCGCGGCCTGCGCGGGTGGAGGCGGAATGGGCATAGGAAATGTCACGGGCGGTATGGCGTTGCGCCTGCATCGGGGCGGGTCTCCGTCTGGTGGCTGCGGCCAGATAAGGCCGGAGGCGCATTGTGGAACAGGGGCGTAACAGGGGTGTGACGCTGTGCAGCAAGCCGCTGCGCCGCATCCCCCGCCCCGGTCAGGCTGCGGCAGTCCGCTTGCCGCCCATCAGCGGCAGGCCCGCCAGCCCGGCGCCGCGCCACAGCACATAGGTCAGGACCGGCTCTGCGCCCGTGTTCATCGCATGGGGCTGCCAGCCGCCGTGCAGCCGGGTGCCGCCGGCCTGCAGCCAGCATTCGCTCTCCTCGGTCAGGAACTCAGCGCCGCCGCCCAGTACCACATACAGCTCCTCGGCCTCGTGGCTGTGCCAGTCATACCGCAGCCCGGCGCCCCAATAGGCGATATATCCGCGCAGCTGGGTGCTTCGGAAATGGCCGGCCGGGCCGAACAGCTCGAAATAGCCGTAGTTCTGCAGGAAATGCGCGCCCACCTCGGCCTCGGTGTAGGTCTGCGTCCAATGCGCCTGCCCCGCCGCGGTGCGCAGTGTGCCGATCAGGGGCTGGGTCTCGGGCGTGCCTGGCAAGGCGAACTCTGCCACTTGCTGCTGCGCGGGGATGGCTGCCGGGGCCAGCGCGGCGGGCTCCAGATCGCTGGGCCAAGGCGCGAACGCCCGCAGGGCGGGCAGCCGGGAATGCAGGTCGCAAGCAGCCTGCAAGGCCTGTGAGAGGGACATCGGGCGGCTCCTTTCCGGTGCGGCTAGGGAATGCAATCCGGGCAGAGCCTAGCGGCGGCGCGCCAAACCGCGCGCTGCATTTGCTGAAAAAATGCGCTGAAAGCGACCGCTGCGGCAGAATTCTGCATGCGGGCCGGCCCGAGGGGCGCGGAACGGCAAACGCCGCGCGTCAGCGCGGCGCCCGGCCCAACGGCTTTGGGCCTTTCTGTGAAAGGGTCAAAGCGGGCGGGAGTGCCCCGCCCTGCCCTCAATCCCCCGGCGTTATTCTGCCGCCTGCTTGACCGGCATGCCGCCCCGGCGCAGGGCTGCCAGCAGCTCCTCGCGCCGTTTGGCGGCCTTTTGCTCGTTCGCCATCTTCACCGGACCGAACCCGCGGATCTGCAGCGGCAGTTCGGCCAGGGCCACCAGCGGCTCCATGATTTCAGGCGATGCTTTCGGCAGCCATTCCTGCATGTCACCCTCATACTGCTTGATCAGCGCCCGCTCCATCCTGCGCTCCTCGGTGTAGCCGAAGATGTCGAGCGGGGTGCCGCGCAAGGATTTCAGCTTGGCCAGCAGGCGGAACCCGCGCTCCATACCTGCGCCGAACTTGCGCTTTTGCGGGCGGCCGTTCGGGTCGGTGCCGCCCAGCATCGGCGGCGCCAGGTGGTAGGAGAGCTTGAGGTCGCCCTCAAACTCCGCTTCTGCCTTGGCGCGGCTGTCCAGCAGCAGGCGGGCGACCTCGTATTCGTCCTTGTAGGACAAAACCTTGTGATAGCCCTTTGCCACCGCCTCTTTCAGCGCCGGATCGCTGATCCCGTCCAGCAGCTTGCCATACCGCTTGGCCAGCCCCTTTCCTTGATAGGCCACCAGATGACCGGCGCGGAAGGCGATTTTCTCGTCCAGCGTCTTGGGTTTCTCCACCACCTTGGGCTGGATCAGTCGTGCGGCCTCTTCCGGGTGCAGCACCGCCCAGCGGCCGATGTCGAAGGCGCGCTTGTTGCGCTCCACCGCGGCGCCGTTCATCTCGATCGCCTGTTCAATCGCCTCAAAGCTGACGGGCACCAGCCCCTTCTGCCAGGCGCCGCCGAACACCATCATGTTGGAAAAGATCGAGTCGCCCATGGTGACGCGCGCCAGCTCGGAGGCGTCAAACAGGTCCAGCCGGTCGCGCAGGCGCGCCTGCAGAGCGACCTCCAGCCGGTCGGTGGGGACGGCGAACTCTGTGTTGCGGGTGAATTCGCCGGTGATGATCTCGTGGCTGTTCACCACCGCGCCGGTCTGGCCGGTTGTGGTCAGGCCCAGGGTCTTGGCACCGGCGCTGACCACCAGGTCGCCGCCGATCAGCGCATGCGCCTCGCCGGTGGCGACGCGGATGGCAGAGATATCCTCCGGCTTGTTGGCGATCCGGCAGTGGATATGCACCGCGCCGCCCTTCTGGGCGAGGCCGGCCATCTCCATCAGCCCGGCACCCTTGCCGTCGATCTGTGCCGCCTGCGCCAGCACCGCGCCGATGGTCACCACGCCGGTGCCGCCGACGCCGGTGATCACCACGTTATGGGTGCCGTCGATCTCCGGCAGCACCGGCTTGGGCAGATGCGGCAGGTCGATGGCTGCTGTCGCCTCCTTGCGGATCTTGGCGCCTTCGACGGTCACGAAGGACGGGCAGAAACCGTTCAGGCAGGAGAAGTCCTTGTTGCAGGACGATTGATCAATGGCGCGCTTGCGCCCCAGTTCGGTGTTTTTCGGCACGATGGAGACGCAGTTCGACTGCACCCCGCAATCGCCGCAGCCCTCGCAGACGTCGGAGTTGATGAACACCCGCTGGTCGGGATCGGGGAACTGGCCGCGCTTGCGGCGGCGGCGTTTCTCGGCGGCGCAGGTCTGGATGTAGATGATGGCAGAGACGCCCTCGACCTGCTCGAACTCGCGCTGGATCTTCATCATCTCAGCGCGTTCATGCATGCGCATCCCGGCCGGGAATAGCTTGGCGTCGACGTCTTCCTTCTCATCATAGACCACCGCGATGGTCTTCACGCCCATCGCGGTCAGCTCGTGCGCGATCTGCTGCGCCGTCAGCCCGCCCTCAGCCTGCTGGCCGCCGGTCATCGCCACCGCGTCGTTATAGAGGATCTTGTAGGTGATGTTGGTGCCCTCGGCGAGCGCCGCCCGGATCGCCTGCACGCCGGAGTGGTTGTAGGTGCCGTCGCCCAGGTTCTGGAACACGTGCTTGCGCGTGGAGAACGGCGCCTCGCCGACCCAGTTGACGCCCTCGCCGCCCATATGGGTGAAGCCGGTGGTCTCGCGGTCCATCCACTGCACCATGAAATGGCAGCCGATCCCCGCATAGGCGCGGGAGCCGTCCGGCAGCTTGGTGGAGGAGTTGTGCGGGCAGCCGGAGCAGAAATAAGGCAGACGGGTGGCGATTTCCTCGGCGTTGTCGGCGCGGCGCGCGTCGGCAAGGCTTGCCAGCCCGGCGCGGAGCGCCTCGGTGTCACGGCCTTCCTCAATCAGGATGCTGCCCAGTTTCTCGGCGATCATGATCGGGTCCAGCGCGTAGCGGGTCGGGAACAGCTCATCCCGGTGCATGGAGCCGGCACCGCCCTTGTACCAGCCATAGACGCGGCGGCCCTGGCGGGTGTCAAAAATCGCTTCCTTGATCTGGATCTCGATCAGCTTGCGCTTTTCCTCGACCACCACGATCAGGTCCAGGTCTTCGGCCCAGTCGTTGAAGCCTTTCATGTCCATCGGCCAGGTCTGCCCCACCTTGTAGGTGGTAATGCCCAGCCGCTCGGCCATGTTTTCGTCGATGTTCAACAGCTTAAGCGCATGCACCAGGTCGAGCCAGTTCTTGCCCGCGGCGACAAAGCCGATTTTGGCGCCGGGCTTGCCCCACATGCGCTTGTCCATCTTGTTGGCATGGCTGAACGCCTCTGCCGCAAAGCGCTTGTAGTCGATGATGCGGTTTTCCTGGCGGAAGCGGTCGTCGTCCAGGCGGATGTTGAGGCCATCGGCGGGCATGTCGAACTCCGGCGTGACCAGCTGCACCCGGTCCGGGCGCGCGTCGACGACCGAGGTCACCTCGATGGTGTCCTTCATGGTCTTAAGGCCAACCCAAAGGCCGGAGAAGCGGCTGAGCGCATAGCCGTAGATGCCGTAGTCCAGGATTTCCTGCACGCCGGCCGGGCTGACGATCGGCAGGTAGCAGTCCAGCAGTGACCATTCCGACTGGTGCAGCACGGTGGAGCTTTCGCCGGTGTGGTCGTCGCCCATCGCCAGCAGGACGCCGCCGTGCTTGGAGGTGCCGGCCATATTGGCATGACGCAGCGCGTCGCCAGAGCGGTCGACGCCCGGACCCTTGCCGTACCACAGGCCAAAGACGCCGTCGTATTTGCCCTCGCCGCGCACCTCGGCCTGCTGCGCGCCCCAGAGCGCGGTGACCGCCAGATCCTCGTTCAGCCCGTACTGAAAGGTGACATCCGCCGCCTTCAGGTGCTTTTCCGCGCGGCTCATCTGCAGGTCCACCGCACCCAGCGGCGAGCCGCGGTAGCCGGTGACCAGACCGGCCGTGTTCAGGCCTGCCGCATTGTCGCGGTGCTTCTGCATCAGCATCAGCCGCACCAGCGCCTGGGTGCCGTTCAGCAGAACCGGCGATTTGGTCAGATCGTATTTATCATTGAGTGAGATCTTTTGCGTGCTCATCGTGGCCTCCTCAACCGGGACTAGCTTGCACTTCCTGGCCCGAAGAATAGGTCATAATTGCTGACCTGAATAGCCGCTTTTTTTTGTTTTCGCTCGCTTGCGTCACGAAAACTGATACATAACTAAGATTTCATATAGTCGGCCCCGAACGCACAGAAAGTAACGGATATGGATTGGGACAAGCTCAGAATATTTCACGCGGTGGCGGACGCGGGCAGCCTGACCCATGCCGGCGACAAGCTGAACCTGTCGCAATCGGCGGTCAGCCGCCAGATCCGGGCGCTGGAAGAGAGCCTGAACGCCACTCTGTTTCACCGGCATGCGCGCGGGCTGATTCTCACCGAACAGGGTGAGCTGCTGTTTGACGCCACCCAGTCCATGACTGCGCGGCTGGAGGCGGCCTCTGCCCGCATCCGCGACAGCGAAGAAGAAGTGTTCGGCGAATTGCGGGTGACCACCACCGTGGGCTTCGGCACCCTGTGGCTGGCACCGCGGCTGACCAAACTGTATGAGCAGTACCCCAACCTCAAAATCGACCTGATGCTGGAGGAACGGGTGCTGGACCTGCCGATGCGCGAGGCCGATGTGGCGATCCGCATGAAGGAGCCCAGCCAGGCCGATCTGGTGCGCAAGCGGCTGATGACCGTGCGCATGGGGCTCTATGCAACGCCGGCCTACCTGGAGAAGCACGGCAATCTGGAAACATCCGCCGACATTTCGCAGCACCGGCTGATCTGCCAGAACCAGCGGTCTGCCCAGGTGGGCTCTGCCGCGGTTCTGGGCAAGAAGCTGATGGCGCAGGATCCGGCATCCCTGCTGACCGTCAACAACTATTTCGGCGTGCTGCAGGGGGTTCTGCACAATCTGGGCATCGGCATTCTGCCCGACTATGTGACAGAAGAATTCCCGCAGCTGGTCGAGGTGCTGCCGGACGAGGACCAGAACGAGGTTCCGGTCTACCTCGCCTATCCGGAAGAGCTGCGCCATTCGCAGCGGGTCGGCGCCTTCCGCGATTTTGTGCAATCCGAGATCATGGAACACCGCAAGCACATGAAGGCGCTGGGCAAGCTGTAAGCCCGGCTGACGCCGCCACGGAGCGTTCCAGCCGCAGTGCGGCGGCCGGCCGGCGTGCGTCCGGCCTGTCCCGGGACCGCCGCCCCAGCCATGCAAAAACCGCATAGCAGCATTGACACCCATTTATTGTTAATCCCCTTGAAGGGGCAGGCCCGGAGCCCTAAATGAAGCTCATGAAGGCGGCGGCAACGCCTCCCTTCATACCTCCCTGTTGGACTTCGGCCGAGCTTAGTGCTCGGCCTTTTTTTTGCGCGCAACCGGCTGGCATATAAGCACTGTTTCGGCGCTGCAAACACCTGCCCCCCCGGCCATTGGCCTTTGCAGCGCCGGTCCGGCGCGGATCGCCGGCTGCCTGGGCTGTTTAGCACCGGTGCGGGAAAGGACGCCCGCACATTCTTACTCTTTCCGGCGGCCTGCATTCGCAATGCTTGTATTTTCAGCGCTTTGCCTGCCCGCTGCCGCAGTTTCCGCCGCTTTCAGAACTCCGCGGTGCCATCTGCGGCCGCGGGGCACGGCGGCGGGCGCGCTGCGGCGCAAAGACGCCGCCTGCGGCATCTGCCGGGGATTCGACTAATTCCACTTCCCCCGCGCCCCTCCTTGCCCTAAAAGGCGCGCAATCGCAGCCATTGGGGACGTTTACGGATGCAGGAACCCGCCATCACGCCTGAATTGATTGCCAATCACGGGCTGAAGCCCGAGGAATACGATCTGATCCTGGAAATCATCGGGCGGGAGCCGACCTTCACCGAGCTGGGGATTTTCTCGGCGATGTGGAACGAGCACTGCTCCTATAAGTCCTCCAAGAAATGGCTGCGCACCCTTCCGACCGAAGGCCCGCAGGTGATCTGCGGCCCCGGCGAGAACGCAGGCATCGTGGACATCGGCGACGGCGATGCCGTTGTTTTCAAGATGGAAAGCCACAACCACCCCTCTTACATCGAACCCTACCAGGGCGCGGCAACCGGGGTTGGCGGCATTCTGCGTGACGTCTTCACCATGGGCGCGCGGCCCATCGCCTCGATGAACTCGCTGTCGTTCGGCGAAACGTCGCACCCCAAGACCCGCCGGCTGGTCAACGGAGTGGTTGAGGGCATCGGCGGCTATGGCAACTGCTTTGGCGTGCCCTGCGTCGGCGGCGAAGTGCGCTTCCCCCCCGCCTATAACGGCAACTGCCTGGTCAACGCCTTTGCGGCGGGCCTCGCGCGCACCGATGCAATCTTCTACTCCGCCGCGTCGGGCGTGGGCATGCCGGTTGTGTACCTGGGCGCCAAGACGGGCCGTGACGGCGTTGGCGGCGCCACCATGGCGTCGGCGGAATTCGACGACACCATCGAGGAAAAGCGCCCCACCGTTCAGGTCGGCGACCCCTTCACTGAAAAACGCCTGATGGAAGCCACGCTGGAGCTGATGCAGACTGGCGCGGTGATCTCGATCCAGGACATGGGCGCGGCAGGCCTCACCTGCTCTGCCGTGGAAATGGGCGACAAGGGCAAGCTGGGCGTGCGCCTGGACCTGGAAAAGGTGCCGCAGCGCGAAGAAAACATGACCGCCTACGAGATGATGCTGTCGGAATCCCAGGAGCGGATGCTGATGGTGCTGAAGCCAGAGCTGGAAGCCGAGGCGCGCGCGGTGTTCGAAAAGTGGGATCTGGACTTTGCCATCGTCGGCGAGACCATTGCCGAAGACCGCTTCCTGATCATGCACAACGGCGAAGTGAAAGCCGACCTGGTGCTGTCCAAACTGTCCTCCACCGCGCCGGAATACGACCGCCCGTGGGTGGAAACCCCGGCAGCCGAGCCGCTGAGTGACGCGGATGTGCCGACCATCGACCCGATCGACGGCCTCAAGGCGCTGCTGTCCTCCCCCAACTATGCCGGCAAACAGTGGGTTTACGAGCAGTACGACACCACCGTAATGGGCGACACCCAGCGCCGTCCGGGCGCGGGCTCCGGCATCATTCGGGTGCATGGCACCGACAAGAAGCTGGCGTTCACCTCCGACGTGACGCCGCGCTACGTCAAGGCAAACCCGTTTGAGGGCGGCAAGCAGGCGGTGGCAGAGGCCTACCGCAACCTGACCGCGGTCGGGGCCAAGCCGCTGGCAACCACCGACAACCTGAACTTCGGCAACCCTGAAAAGCCGGAGATCATGGGCCAGTTCGTCGGCGCCATCAAGGGCATCGGCGAGGCGGTTGCCGCGCTGGACATGCCGATCGTCTCCGGCAACGTGTCGCTGTACAATGAAACCGATGGCAAGGGCATCCTGCCGACCCCGACCATCGGCGCCGTGGGCCTGATTGCCGCCGGAGAAGAGCCGATCATCGGCGAGGCACGCGACGGCCATGTCGCCCTGCTGGTGGGTGAAACCATCGGCCACCTCGGCCAGTCGGCGCTGCTGGCAGAGGTTTTCAACCGCGAGGACGGCGACGCCCCGGCGGTGGACCTGGAGGCTGAGAAGCGCAATGGCGAATTCATCCGCGCCAACCGCGATTTCATCAAGGCCTGCACTGACCTCGGCGACGGCGGTCTGGCGCTGGCGGCGTTTGAGATGGCCGAAGAGGCCGGCGTCGGCGTGCAGATCGATGCGGGCGACACCCCGACCGTGTTCGGCGAAGACCAGGCGCGCTACCTGATCGCCTGCAACTTTGACCAGGCTGAGGCGCTGATGCTGGCCGCAGGCCAGGCGGGCGTGCCGCTCACCTCCGTCGGCAAGTTTGGCGGCGACATGGTGAAGATCGGTGCTTCCGAGGCGCCGCTGGCTGAGCTGAAGGACATCTTCCGCTCCAGCTTTGCCGCAGCCGTGGCCTGAGGCGCGGCGCTGCCCCTTGGGGCGGCAGATACATGATCAAGGGCGGGATGGCACAGCCGTTCCGCCTTTTCCTTTTGACACGTCCTATGACACAGGGACCGGCCCATGACCCTTCCTGACCTGACAGAGGATTGCAGCCGCTGCGCGGGCCTTTGCTGTGTGGCCTATCCGTTTGAGGCGCATGAGGATTTCGGCCTGCTGAAGGACGCGGACACGCCCTGCCCCAACCTCGCCCCGGATTTCCGCTGCACCATTCACGAGGATCTGGCCAAATGCGGCTTTGGCGGCTGCGCCGCCTACTCCTGCGCCGGCGCCGGCCAGCGGGTGACGCAAGAGCTGTTTGACGGCGAAACCTGGCGCGATGATCCCGACCTGCTCACCCATATGACCCATGCCTTGCGGGTGGTGCGCCCGATCCACGAGGCGCTGCTGGTGCTGCAGGAGGCTGCCGCACTGCCGCTGCCCAAGCCCCTGCAGGACCGCTGCGCAGAGCTGACCCGGGCGCTCTGCCCTCAAAACCCGGCTTCGGTCTGGGACTTTGAGGAGGACAGCGTACAGGAGGCGCTGGCCAGCCTGCCGGACTTTGTCGAAAGCCTGGCCCCCTTTGCCCGGGACGGCTGCTAATCCTGCTTGCACAGCCCCCGGCGCCCCCCTACATTTTTGGCAAACAAGACAAAGGACTTCCCCGGATGCCCATGCAAGCCCACGAAATCGAAGAACTGCTGCGCGCAGCTTTCCCGGATGCCGAAATCCAGGTTGGCGGCACCGATGGCGTTCACATGTCGGCGATGGTCGTCGACGAAAGCTTCCGCGGCAAGAACCGCGTCCAGCAGCAGCGCGCCGTCTATGCCGCGCTCAAAGGCAAGATGGACGGCCCCGAAGGCGAACTGCACGCGCTGGCGCTGACAACCAAAGCGCCGGAATAACGTTCCATGTCATTGTTCGCCTCCATTCTGGTGCTCGGCATTGTGGTCATGACCGCCGTTGTTGCGGTCGTCTCCCAGCGCCGCCGCCCGCTGGAGGATGATGATACGGACCCGGGCTACCACACCCTGCGTTCCGACTATCAGTCGGGCATGGGCGGCGGATCCGTTCGCACTTGGAAGGTTCCCAAAGACCCGCAGGAATACGCGCGCTTCTTCGTGCCCAAGAGCAACCGGAAATAGCGCAGAACCGGTCCCGGCATGCCCGACGGGGCGGATTGGCAAAACCCGCGAAACTGCCTATATGACGGCCAACGCAAACGGCGCAGCAGCCGAAAGGAAATGTACATATGACCGACGCAAAGAACCGCATCGACGAAACCGTCAAAGCCAATGACGTGGTGCTCTACATGAAAGGCACCAAGGAAATGCCGCAGTGCGGCTTCTCCTCGCGTGTGGCGGCGGTGCTGAACTATATCGGCGTGGACTACACCGATGTGAACGTGCTGGCCGACGAAGAGATCCGGTCCGGCATCAAGGAGTATTCCGACTGGCCGACCATTCCGCAGCTCTATGTGAAGGGCGAGTTTGTCGGCGGCTGCGACATCATCACCGAGATGGCCCTGTCGTCGGAGCTGGACACCCTGTTCGAGGACAACGGCATTTCCTTCAACAAGGAAGCCGCCGACAAGATCCGCGAAGCCAACGCCTGATTTCCGTCAGCGGCGGCAAGAAAAAAGGCGCCCCAGCGGCGCCTTTTCCTTTTTCGGGCAACGGCTTGGGACAAAATCCTCAGCTTGCCGCCTGTTCCTCGACCTGCTGGGCCAGCGCCTCGGTGCGGGCGGCCAGTTCGGCCAGGCTTTCGGTCACCTGCGGCGGCACCACCGCCACCTCGACCCGCTCAGGCTCCGGCGGGGGCGCAGATTTCAGCGCTTCCAGCTCCTGTACGCGCTCGGCGAGTTCGGCCTCCACTTCCTTGATCCGGTCCTCGACGGCAGCGGTCTTGTCGGCCAGCATCAGCCCGGCCATCAAGAGCATCCGCGCCTCGGGCATCCGGCCGATCTGGTCAGACAGCACCTGCGCCTCGTCGTCCAGCATCTTGGCGGCAGAGTGCAGATAGCTTTCCTCGCCCTCCTGGCAGGACACTTCAAAGCCGCGGCCGCCGATATGAATGGTCACTTCGGGCATCAGACTTCCTCTCCTTCCGGCAGATTGCGGGCGGTGGCCAGCAGCGGTTCCAGCTTTGCCAGCACCGCGTTGACCTGGGCCTGGTCGCTGGCCTGGGCTGCGCGCAGGCCTTCGATTTCCGCCTCCATTGAGGCATTGATCAGCCCGGCATCGCCAAGGCTCTGGGCGTTGGCCTCGCGCAGCGCCGCGTTGGAGGCGCGCAGTTCCTCATTGGCTTGGCGCAGCTGCTGCAATTCGCTGTCCAGCCGCAGAAGGGCCTCGTTCTGGCGCGCGATCTCCGCGCTCATGTCCGGTGCCGCGGACGGCTCTGCAGCGGGCTGCGCGGCGGAGGCGCCGGGCTCCTCCAACTGGGCCTTCAGGCTGTCATTTGCGGCCTGCGCTTCGGCAAGCTGGTCTTCCAGCCTTTCCCTGTCGCTGGCGGCAGTGTTGGCCGCGGCCTCAATCTGGCTTTTCAAACGCGCAACTTCGACCCGCAGCGCTTCTTTTTCGGCCGGGTCGCCGGCCTCGTTGCGCAGCAGCTGCAGCTCCGCCTGCATTGCCGCAACGTCATCAGCGTCGGCAGGCGCCTTGCTTTCGGCCTCCTGCAGGCGGGCGTGCAGCACCTTCACCCGCTCTTCCAGCTGGGCGTTGGCGGTTTTCTCTTCATCCAGAGCCTGCTCCAGCGCCTCGTTGGCGGCATTCGCAGCCGCCTCCTCGGCAGCCCTGGCGGCTGCGGCAGCGGCTTCCGCCGCCTTCACCTGGTCCGCCGCGCGGGCCTCCTGCAGAGCTGCCGTGCCTGCGCTGATGCGCTCCAGCGCGGCCTGGATGCGGCCTTGCAATTCTTCGATCTGGTTCATGCCTGTCCCTCACCCGTCCACATCAGTTCACTCTTCTTTTGCCGGTGCCTGCGCGAATCGCGCACGCGGCTCTGACATGGGCCAGTTATTCCCTATCAGGGATAAAACACCCCCCCTTGTCTTTCAACCACTTGCCGCGCCAACTTCGCGCAGGGCAGCAGACATGCGCGCAACCGTGCTTGATCTTTGGCTCATCGCTGCTATTGAGCGCACCAATTGCCTGTAACGCCAAAGGAACAATCCCAGTGGACCTGACAGCCCTGCGCACCGCCAATCCCGAGCATTGGAACAAGGCCGCCGCCATCCGAGCGCTGGCCCTGGACGCCGTCGCCGCCGCCAACTCCGGCCACACCGGTATGCCGATCGGCATGGCCGATGTGGCGACCGTTCTGTTTGAAAAACACCTCAAATTCGATGCATCCAACCCGTCCTGGCCGGACCGCGACCGGTTCATCCTGTCGGCGGGCCACGGCTCGATGCTGATCTATGCGCTGCTGTATCTTGCCGGCGACAGCCAAGTCACCCTGGATCAGATCAAGAACTTCCGCCAGATGGGCGCGATCACCGCGGGCCACCCGGAGAACTTCCTGGTCGACGCTGTCGAAGTGACCACCGGCCCGCTGGGCCAGGGCATCTCCAACGCCGTCGGCTTTGCCATGGCAGAGGAAATGCAGCGCGCCCATTACGGGCGTAAGGTAGTCGATCACCACACCTATGTGATCGCCGGCGACGGCTGCCTGATGGAAGGCATCAGCCAGGAGGCCATCGGCCTTGCAGGCCGCCACCAGCTGGGCAAGCTGATTGTCTTCTGGGACAACAACAACATCACCATCGACGGCACCGTCGAACTGTCCGACCGCACCAACCAGGTGCAGCGCTTCAAGGCGTCGGGCTGGCAGGTGCTGGAAATCGACGGCCACGACCCCAAGGCCATCGACGAGGCCATCGAGGCGGCGAAGAAATCGAAAAAACCGTCGATGATCGCCTGCAAGACCCATATCGCCCTGGGCCACGCCGCGCAGGACACCTCCAAGGGCCACGGCGCGCTGACCGATCCCGAGCAGCTGCAGGCGGCCAAGGACGCCTATGGCTGGACCGGCGGTGCGTTCGAGGTGCCGGCAGAGATCAAATCCCAGTGGGAAGAAATCGGCGCCCGCGGCAAATCCGAGCGCGAAGCCTGGGAAGCCCGCTTTGCGGAGCTGTCGCAGCAGAAACAGGACCGTTTCAACCGCGCCTATGCGCTGGAGGCGCCGAAAAAGCTGTCGGCCACCATCAAGGCGCTGAAAAAGCAGGTCTCCGAGACCCAGCCATCGGTTGCCACCCGCAAATCGTCGGAAATGGTGCTGGAAGTGATCAACCCGATCATGCCGGAAACCGTGGGCGGCTCCGCCGACCTCACCGGCTCCAACAACACCAAGACCGGCGACCTGGGCGTCTTTGACACCGACAACCGCAAGGGCCGCTATGTCTACTGGGGCATCCGCGAGCACGGCATGGCCGCAGCGATGAACGGCATGGCGCTGCACGGCGGCATGCGCCCCTACGGCGGCACCTTCTTCTGCTTCACCGACTATGCCCGCCCGGCGATGCGCCTGGCCGCCCTGTCCAAGATCCCGACCGTGTTTGTGATGACCCACGACTCGATCGGCGTCGGCGAAGACGGCCCGACCCACCAGCCGGTCGAGCATCTGGCGATCTGCCGCGCGACCCCGAACACCTATGTGTTCCGCCCCGCCGACACCGTGGAAACCGCCGAGGCCTGGGAAATTGCCCTGACCTCCAAGGAAACCCCGTCGGTGCTGGCCCTGACCCGGCAGAACCTGCCGACCGTCCGGACTGAGCACAAGCTCAGCAACATGGTCGAAAAAGGCGCCTATGTTCTGGCCGAGGCCGAGAACAAGCGCCAGGTGATCCTGATCGCCACCGGCTCCGAGGTCTCCGTTGCGATGGACGCCAAGGCCAAGCTGGAGGCTGAAGGCATCGGCACCCGCGTCGTCTCCATGCCTTGCATGGAGCTGTTTGCGCAGCAGGACGAAGCCTACCGTCGCAAGGTCCTGCCCGCAGGCCCGGTCCGCGTCGGCATCGAAGCGGCTGTCCGCGCCGGCGGCTGGGACCGCTGGCTGCTGGGCGAGCGCGGCCAGGAGAAGAAAGCCGGTTTCGTCGGCATGGACCGCTTCGGCGCCTCTGCGCCTGCAGGCGAGCTGTTCGAGAAGTTCGGCATCACCGCCGAGGGTACCGTGGCGAAGGTGAAAGAGCTGCTGGGGTAATTGCTCCGAAAGCCAAAAAAGAAGGGCACCCAATCGGGTGCCCTTTTTCATTGCGGCCAGAAAAGGGCGTCACAGTCCAGATGAACCGGCGCCCGGGCCGAGGGGTGGGCGTGAAGCGCCCTCGCCATGCTGAAAGCATGATGGGGTCGGTCCGGGCGCTGCCCGTGCTTTGCACGGGCATTTCGCTCAATGGCTTGCAGTCTTCCCAGATACCGCCGCAATCGCAGGCCCAATCACCTTGGTCGCCAGCGGGATCAGCACCAGCCCCCACGCCAGGCCGAACACTCCATCCATCGCCGCCTTGGCCGCCCATTCCGCAGCGCCGGTCCAGTCCGCTGGCACCGCGTGGCCCACGGCATAGGCCCAGTCGTGAATGTGATGGCCGAGCCAGCCAAAGCCCAGCACCTCCAGCCCGTGGATGATGATGGAGCCGCCGACCCACAGCATCGCCGCGGTGCCGACCACCGACAGGATCTTCATCAGCACCGGCATGAACTTGACCAGCCCGCGTCCCAGGCCGCGGCCCGGGGACGTCAGCGCGTTCTGCGCCAGGTACAGCCCCACGTCGTCCATCTTCACGATCAGCGCGACAGAGCCGTAGACCGCCAGCGTCACACCGATGGCAACCACCGCCAGCGTCGCTGCCTGCATCCACACCGTCGGCGCCTCGATGGCGGCCAGCGCGATGGTCATGATCTCCGCCGACAGGATGAAATCGGTCTTGATCGCGCCCTTGATCTTCTGCTCCTCCAGATGGCCGGGGTCCTTGATGCTCATGTCCTCGTCAATGGCATGGCTGGCGTGCGGGAACAGCACGTGAAAGATCTTCTCCGCCCCCTCGAAGCACAGGTAGGACCCGCCCAGCATCAGCAAGGGCGTGATGGCCCAAGGCGCAAAGTTCGCCAGCAGCATCGCCACCGGCAGCAGCAGGATCAGCTTGTTGAACAGCGACCCGCGGGTGATGCGCCAGATGATCGGCAGCTCGCGCGCAGGCGCAAACCCCTGCAGGTACTTCGGTGTCACCGCCGCGTCGTCGATGATCACCCCCGCCGTCTTGGCGCCGGCCTTGCCCGCCGCCGCCGCCACATCATCAACGGAGGCCGCCGCCACCTTGGCGATCCCCGCCACGTCATCCAGAAGCGCCAGCAATCCGCTCATGCCAATATCCTCAAAACCTATCCGCTTTAACAGGCAATCTGCCCGCTTCCGCGAGGCAGCACAAGCGTTAGCGCCACCGCGCCGGAGCCGCGGATTTCCGTTAACGCCACCGCCGCAGAGCGTTACCGCCAACATCATGATTTTGCGCTAACAGTTTCATTTAATGACGCTTTTACCCCTTTAGACCACATGGCCGCCGGTCTATATGGCGGCCAAAGGTTTTTGCTCGCTTGGAGACGTACTCATGACCATCAAAGTCGGGATCAACGGTTTTGGCCGCATCGGCCGCTGCACCCTGTCGCATATCACCGCCTCGGGCCGCGACGACATCGAAGTGATCAAGGTGAACGCCACCGGGCCGCTTGAAACCGCAGCGCATCTGATCAAATACGACTCTGTGCATGGCCGTTTCCCGGGCGAAGTGACCATCGGCGACGGCACCATGAACCTGGGCCGCGGCGACATGCAGATGTTCTCCACCTACGACATGAACGAGCTGGACTGGTCGGGCTGCGACGTGGTTCTGGAATGCACCGGCAAGTTCAACGACGGCGAAAAGGCCAAGGCGCACCTGGAGCGCGGCGCGAAGAAAGTGCTGCTGTCCGCCCCCGGCAAGAACGTCGACAAGACCATCGTCTATGGCGTCAACCATGACCAGCTGGCATCCGGCGACACCATGATCTCCAACGGCTCCTGCACCACCAACTGCCTGGCGCCTCTGGCCAAGGTGCTGGACGAGGCGTTCGGCATCGAGCACGGCATCATGACCACCATCCACGCCTACACCGGCGACCAGCCGACGCTGGACCGCCGCCACAAGGACCTGTACCGCGCCCGTGCCGCCGCCATGTCGATGATCCCGACCTCGACCGGCGCCGCCAAGGCCCTGGGTGAAGTGCTGCCGAACCTGAAAGGCCGCCTGGACGGCTCCGCCATCCGCGTGCCGACTCCGAATGTCTCCGCCGTCGACCTGACCTTCCGCGCCGGCCGCGACGTGACCGCTGAGCAGGTCAACGCCGCCGTCAAGGAAGCGGCTGAAGGCCCGATGAAGGGCGTGCTGGGCTATGAGCCGGCGCCGCTGGTCTCCGTCGACTTCAACCACTCCCCGGAAAGCTCGATCTTCGCGCCGGACCAAACCCGTGTGGTCGAGGACCGCATGGTGCGCGTGCTGGCATGGTACGACAACGAATGGGGCTTCTCGGTGCGCATGGCCGACGTGGCCGTTGCCATGGGCAAACTGGGCTGATCCCAGCCTAACCCCTTGAGACTTCACGCCCGCTCAGGTTATCTGGGCGGGCGTTTTCCTTTGCGGCGGAGCTGTCATGACCAACCGGATTGCCCTTGCCCTGGGCCTGTTCCTGATTGCCGCCGCCGTCATTGACATTGCCCTGTTCGGCGACCGGCACATGATCTTTCTCGGCAAGAAGCTGTTTTCGCTGATCGACTGGGTCGCTTTCTGGCGCTGATCCGCCCGCCGCTGCCGCTGCCTCGGCGTGCTCCGAGCCCCTCTTTTTCAGCTTGGCAGGGGCTGGCGCCCCTGCCCGCGCGCGCAGCGCGCCGCCGAAAGCACAAAGCCGGGAGTCAGCCCGGCTTTGCCTGTGTCCGATACTGTGAACGCGGTCAGGCGGTCTTGCCCAAACGCTCCAGCAGCTTTTCCTTGACCAGCGGGCTGACGAACTTCGAAACGTCCCCGTCCAGCCGGGCGATTTCCTTGACCAGCTTGGAGGCAACCGCTTGATGCCGGGCCTCCGCCATCAGGAACACCGTCTCGATCGAGCTGTCGAGCACCCGGTTCATACCGACCATCTGGAACTCATACTCGAAATCGGCCACCGCCCGCAGGCCGCGCACGATGATCTGGGCACCGACGTCGCGGGCGCAGTTGATCAGCAGGTTCTCGAACGGATGCGCGACAATCTCGGTGCCGGTCTCCTCGCTCAGCTTGGCGCATTCCGCCTCGATCATCCCCACCCGCTCCTCCAGCGGAAACAGCGGCCCCTTGTCGCGGTTGATCGCGACGCCGATCACCAGCTTGTCTACCAGCGCGCTGGCGCGGCGGATGATGTCGATATGCCCGATGGTGATCGGGTCGAAGGTGCCGGGATACAGACCCACACGCATGGGCGGCCTCCTGCCTTGTCAGAATTTCTGCGCACGCAAACACATTTGCGGCTGGCAATGCAAGGGGGCAGAAATACGGACGCCCCGCCTGCGGCAAGGTCCCGAATGCCCGCCTGCGGCTCAGTGCCCCATGATCATGTCCTGCAGCGCGTCCTTCTCCATCGCGACCTGCGCCAGCTGCGCCTTGACCGCATCGCCAAGGGTCACGATTCCCACAAGTTTTCCGTCCTCGACCACCGGCATGTGGCGGAACCGCCCTTCGGTCATCTGCTTCAGCAGTTCGCCCACATTGGACTGGGTGGTGCAGGTCACCAGTTCGCGCGTCATATAGCCGCTGACCGGCTTGTCCAGGCAGGCGGCGCCTTCCTTCGACAATTCCCGGACGATGTCCCGCTCCGACAGGATGCCATCAGGCGTTACCCCGTCCGCGGACACGACAACAGAGCCGAACTTGTTTTCTGCCAGAAGCCGGGCGGCATCCGACACGCTGGCATCCGGTTTGACAGTGACCACACCGCTGGTGGCTTTGGACTTCAAAATGACCTGAACGAGCACGCTGCAGACCTCCTAAAATATGGCGCGTTATAAATAACTGTGCCGCAACGCAGCTTTAAGTCAAGGATTCCAGCCGGGCCACCTCGTCGCGGATGCCCTTGGACAGCGCCTGGGCAAACCGGTTCAGCCGCTCGCTGCGCTGGTCGCCCTGGTGGCGCACCAGGTGGAAACTGCGCGTCAGGCTCACCTTGTCGGTCAGGATCTTGCGCAGCATCCGGTGGGCCGGCAGGCTGAAATCATGCGCCACGCAGACGGCCGTGCCCTGCGCCGCCATCTTGATCTGGACCGAGACCGAGTTGGAGGCCAGAGCCACCCGCTCGACCCCGATGTCGTTCAGATAGTCGAGCTCCTTGTCGAAGATCATGTCCGGAATATAGCCGATCATCTTGTGGCCCTTCAGATCCTCCAGCCTGGTGATCGGCGGGTGGTCCTTCAGATAGTAGCGCGAGGCCACCAGATGCAGCTGGTAGTCGCAGATTTTCTGCACCAGCAGCTTGCCCGCCGTCGGCGCGCTGACCGTGACCGCCATATCCGCCTCGCGGCGGCTGAGGTTGATCACCCGCGGCAGCGCCACGATCTGAATGTCCAGATCCGGGTTGTCCTCGGAAATCTGCGCGCAGACCTGCGGCAGGATGTAGTTGGCGGCACCATCCGGCGCGCCGATGCGGATCTGGCCGGACAGGGTATCATTGGGGCCGGTCAGCGCCTCTGTGCCCGCCCGCATCGCCTGTTCCGCCGCTTCAGCATGGACCAGCAGCCGGTCTCCGGCCGCGCTCAGCGCATAGCCTTGCGGCGATTTCACGAACAGCGGAGTCTCCAGCGCCGCCTCGAACCGGGCCACCCTGCGGCCGACTGTCGCCGGGTCCATCTTCAGAATGCGGCCGGCGCCGGACAGGCTCGCCTCCCGTGCCACCGCCAAAAACACTTTCATATCATCCCACTGGGGATCCATCGGCCCGGTTCCTCCGTGTTCCTGCTAACGCCCTGTTAACCTTTTGCGTTACTGCAAAGCCTCTTTGAAATCTTTCCTCTTTTCCGATGTTTTTTGCAAGCCTACGATGAAGGCAACATGAACAGAGGAGGAACCGATGCAAGAACTCGGCCACTTTATCAACGGCAAGATCGTCTCCGGCACCTCGGGCCGCTTTGACGATGTCTTCAACCCGGCAACCGGCGAAGTGCAGTACAAATGCCCGATGGCCAGCGCGTCTGAGACCACCGACGCCATCGAAAAAGCCGCGGCGGCACAGCCCGCCTGGGGCGCCACCAACCCGCAGAAGCGCGCCCGCGTGATGATGGCGATGGTTGGCCTGATGAACCGCGACATGGACAAGCTGGCCGAGGCGCTGAGCCGCGAGCACGGCAAGACCATCCCGGACGCCAAGGGCGACCTGCAGCGCGGCCTGGAAGTGATCGAATACTGCGTCGGCGCGCCGCAGATGCTGAAGGGTGAATTCACCGACAGCGCAGGCCCCGGTATCGACATGTACTCCATGCGCCAGCCGCTGGGTGTTGTCGGCTCGATCATGCCGTTCAACTTCCCCGCCATGATGCCGCTGTGGCACGTCGGACCGGCCCTGGCCTGCGGCAACGCCGTGGTGCTGAAGCCGTCCGAGCGCGACCCCTCCGTGCCGCTGATGCTGGCGGAGCTGTTCGTCGAGGCAGGCCTGCCCGAAGGCGTGTTCCAGGTGGTGAACGGCGACCGCGAGGCGGTTGACACCATTCTGGACAGCGAAATCATCCAGGGCGTGTCCTTCGTGGGCTCCACCCCGATCGCGCAGTACATCTATTCCCGCGCCACCGCCAACGGCAAGCGCGCCCAGTGCTTCGGCGGCGCCAAGAACCACATGATCGTGATGCCCGACGCCGATCTGGACCAGGCCGCTGACGCGCTTGTCGGCGCAGGCTTCGGCGCGGCCGGCGAACGCTGCATGGCGATCTCGGTTGCGGTGCCGGTCGGTGAGGAAACCGCCGACAAGCTGATCGAAAAGCTGATCCCGCGGATCGAGAAACTGAAAGTCGGCCCCTACACCGCAGGCGACGACGTCGACCTGGGCCCGGTTGTGACCGCGGCCGCCAAGGACCGCATCCTGGGCCTGATCCAGTCCGGCGTTGACCAGGGCGCCACGCTGGTGGTCGACAACCGCGACTTCAAACTGCAGGGCTATGAGGACGGCTTCTTTGTCGGCGCCCACCTGTTCGACCACGTCACCCCCGACATGGACATCTACAAGCAGGAGATCTTCGGCCCGGTGCTTTCGACTGTGCGCGCAGGCACTTACGAGGAAGCGTTGAAGCTGGCGATGGATCACGAGTACGGCAACGGCACCGCGATCTTCACCCGCGACGGCGACACCGCGCGCGACTTCGCGTCCCGTGTGAACATCGGCATGGTGGGCATCAACGTGCCGATCCCGGTGCCGCTGGCCTACCACACCTTCGGCGGCTGGAAGAAGTCGATGTTCGGCGACCTGAACCAGCATGGCCCGGACAGCTTCAAGTTCTACACCCGCACCAAAACCGTGACCTCCCGCTGGCCCTCGGGCATCAAGGAAGGCGGCGAGTTCAACTTCAAGGCAATGGACTAAGCCCTTGCTTGGAAATCAGAAAAGGCCCCGAATTTTCCGGGGCCTTTTTCTGTGCCGCATGATTTTTGAGGATTCGCCGCCACGACGGCCGGCGCCTTTGGCGGCACGGTCCGGTTTAAAATATGGTTTTCAGCCAAATTCCCCTTGTTCCGCGGCGTAACTCGTCTATCCGGTCACCAACGGACAAACAGACGGCAGGCGCATGAGCAAGACACCCGACCCGAACCAGCCGCAGGCAGCTGCAAGAACCGCCCGCGACTGGGTCAAAATCCTGGCCCAATACCGAGAACCCAACCCGGCGCGCAGCGCATTCGAGCTGGCGGTGACGGTGGTCCCCTTCCTGCTGCTCTGGGCTGCGGCCTGGTGGTCGCTGTCGGTCAGCTACTGGCTCACCCTTGCGCTTTCCGTCTGCATCGCCGCCTTCCTCTTGCGCCTGTTCACCATTCAGCACGACTGCGGCCATGGCTCCTTCTTCACCAACCGCCATGTCAGCGACTGGGTGGGCCGCATCATCGGCGTTCTAACGCTGACGCCCTATGACGTCTGGCGCCGCACCCATTCGATCCACCACAGCACCCACGGCAACCTGGGCAAGCGCGGCATGGGCGACATCCACACCATGACGGTGGCCGAATACCGCGCCGCAAGCCGCTGGGAGCGGCTGGTCTACCGGCTTTACCGCCACCCGGTGACCCTGTTCGGCATCGGCCCCGGATACCTGTTCTTCCTGCAGAACCGCATACCCTACGGGCTGACCGGCCAGGCCCGCTACTGGATCAGCGCCATGGGCACCAACGCGGCAATCCTCGCGGCGCTGGGGCTGATCTGGTATTTCGGCGGCCTGATGCCGCTGTTGCTGATCTTCCTGCCTGCCACCCTGATCGCCGCCACCGCCGGCCTGTGGCTGTTCTATGTGCAGCACCAGTTCGAAACCACCCAGTGGACCCAGGAGGAGGACTGGCAGCTGCACGACGCCGCCCTGCACGGCAGCTCGCATTACGTGCTGCCGCCGGTGCTGCAGTGGCTCAGCGCCAATATCGGCATTCACCACGTGCATCACCTCTACAGCCGCATCCCGTTCTACCGCCTGACCGAAGTGCTGCGCGACCACGCGGAGCTGGCCGAGGGCAACCGCATGACCATCCGCGAAAGCCTCGCCAACGCCCGGCTGCACCTGTGGGACGAAGACAGCTGCCGGCTGCTGTCCTTTGCCCAGGCCCGCCGGCTTTACGCCTGACACCCTGATCCGGTCCGGGCGGCAGAAAATTGCCGTCCGGGCCTACACAAACCCGTGAGGCGCTGCCGCAGCGCTTTGACGCCTCTGGAAATTCCTGAGCCGGTGCTTATCTTGCCCAGAGTTTTTGAGCAGCACGGTAGAGGAAACAATGACAGAACTCCGTATCACCCGCCGCGCCACCCTGATGGGCCTGGGCGCGACCCTGGCTACCCCCGCCATCCTGCGCGCGGAATCGACAGACGCCTTCCCGCAGAACGAGCCGGCCATCCGTGACGAGGTTCCGGTGCAGCGCAATCTCTCCGCCTTCTCACAGCAGGACTGGCAGGATCATTTCGATCAGCTGGGCAAGGGCTGCCTGCTGGCCGACATCAGCTCCCGGGCGCTGCATTACTGGGGCCCGGACGGTGAAACCTACCGGCTGTTCCCCTCCTCCGTGCCAATGACCGAGGAGCTGACAAGGCGCGGCTATTCCCAAATTGTGCGCAAAGCGGAAAATCCCAGCTGGACTCCGACCCAGTCGATGCGCGAGCGCGATCCGACGCTGCCGGTCCGCATCGAAGGCGGCGCCCCGGGTAATCCGCTGGGCACCCGGGCGATGTATCTGGACTGGCCTGCCTATCTGGTCCACGGCACCCACGACACCCGCAAGATCGGCCGCCAAAGCTCCTCCGGCTGCATCGGCCTCTATAACCAGCACGTGGAAGAGCTGTACGAGCTGGTGCAGGTCGGCACCCAGGTCCGGCTGCTGTGATCCTTCGGCGCTGACCAACTGGCTGCAAATGAAACGGGCGCGGGATCACCCGCGCCCTTCTTTCATCTGCGGACTGTCTCACTTCAGACTGATGTGATCCGGCTTCAGCCCGGCATTGAAACGCTCCAGCGTCTTTTCCAGAAGCGCCTCAAAATTGCGGGTGAACTTCTCTGTGTCATAGAGCGGGCCGGTCTTGATCCCCTCTTTCACCCGCGCCTTAACTTCCGCCAGATAGTCCTTATCCCGCGCCAGTTTCAAAGCCAGCGCCTGGTACAGCTGCGGTGTGGCAACCGCGAGCTCGGGGACCCCGGCGCAATGCACCAGGCTGGTGGCCACCCGCGCGGCAAACTGCTTGCCGGTCTTGGTGACAACCGGCACCCCAGCCCACAGCGCGTCGCTAGCCGTGGTATGGGCATTCACGGCAAAGGCATCCAGAAACACGTCCGCCAGCTGCAAGCGGGCCAGATGCTCTTTTTGCCCGGCAAAGCCCGCGAACACGATGCGGTCCGGCCCGTTGCCGCGTTTCTTGGCCTCCTTCAGGATGTTTTCCTGGACCTTGTCATTTGGCGCATAAAACCACAGAACGCTGTCCGGCACCCGCTGCAGCAGTTTCATCCAGATGTCGAATTCATCCGGCGACACCTTGTAGGGGCTGTTGAAGGAACAGAACACAAATGCCTCCTCCGGCAGCCCGGCCTCAGCCCTGGAGGGAACATTATCCGCGGCCGCGCGCTGATCATCATTCGGCTGATAGCAGTCCGGCATGTAGAGGATCTTTTCAGTGTAGTATTTGCGCAGCTTTTCGGGGATCGTGACCGCATCGGCGATCATATAGTCCATTTGATCCACCCCGGTCGTTCCTGGATACCCCAGATAGGTCACATGCACCGGCGCCAGCCGGTTGTTGAAAATGTTCACCCGGTTGCCCTTGGTGTACCCCTTGAGGTCAACAGCAATATCCAGGCCATCCTCACACGCGACGGCAGCGATCTCGTCGTTTTCCAGGCTCGACACCTGCTTGTAAACATCTGCGGCGTTCTCGGCCCGCAGGCGGCCTTCATGGTCGTTCACCTCGCCATAGTCGTAGATGTAGATTTCAAACCGGTCGCGGTCATGCAGTTCCAGCTGCCGCCCGATCAAATACATGGTGGCGTGGTTGAAGAAGTCGTTTGAGAAATATCCCAGCCGGATCTTGCGCCCTTCCGCCCGCGGGCGTTCAAATTTGGTTGCGGAGGTATCGGCCTTGGCCAGTTCCGCGGCCTTCACCGAGAACTTCATTTGCAAGCCCGGGTCATCGACCATCGACAGAAGGGCAAACGGGTCGATTCCGACATCCGTCTTGCGGAACACCTGAACCCGCTTTTCCCGGTTGTTCAGATCGGTCCAGTCGCAGATCCGGCGGCGCAGATAGACCAGCCGGGCCAGCGCCGTCGCATTATTCGGGTCGAATTTCACCGCCGCGTCAAAATAGTTGGCCGCCTCCTCATCCTGGTTCAGCCGCATCAGGTAACTGCCGATGTAGGACAGGCATTTTGAGTTCGAGGGATCCAGCCGCAGCGCGTCGATATGGGCCAGGATCGCCTTGTCGTGCTGGTTCATCATTTCCAGAACTTCGCCGAGCGCGGCATAGATCAGCCGGTTTGTGTCATCCAGCTTCAGCGCCTCGCGCAGTAGGTATTCAGCGTCGCTGAACTGACGTTTCAGCGCCAGTTTACGGGCTTTTGCGTACAACGCGACAGCCTGGGCCTGCGGGGTGCCGCTGGTTTGCTTGACCATCCCGTGCCGCATCGACAGCGCGAAATCGGCGCGGGCGTTGCTGCTGACCGCGCCGGCAAATTCCTGTTTTGTGCGGTCCGGGTTTTCGGGTCCCGAGGGGGCCAGGAAATGCTGCGCCTGAGAGTTCGCCACTGCGTGTGCTCCTTTTGGAATGCCTCCGCAGGATTCACCTGCGAGTGATCTGTTTGGGACAGAGTTTCCGCGAAGTTTGTTAATTTTCTCCTGACCGGACCACCATCGCGCCCGCGCCGCCCTGCGGCATTGCTGCACGGCGGCTTTGCATTTGCGCAGCTTGCCTCAGCGTCCGCCGGGCGCTATTAAATAAACAACTGTTCAATTCATTGCGCCACGGGAGGAGCTGAATATGGATTTCGCACTCACAGAGGAACAGCAGGCCATCTTCGACATGGCCCAAGCCTTCGGCCAGGAAAACATCGCGCCGCACTCCCGCCAGTGGGAGAAAGACGGCACCATCCCCAAATCCCTGTGGCCGCAGCTGGCGGAACTGGGCTTTGGCGGGCTCTATGTCTCCGAGGAATACGGCGGCTCCGGCCTGTCCCGCCTCGACGCCACCCTTGTGTTCGAAGCGCTGGCGATGGCCGACCCTGCTGTCGGCTCCTTCCTGTCGATCCACAACATGTGCGGCGGCATGATCGACAAGTTCGGCTCGGAAGAGACCAAGCAGAAATGGCTGCCCAGCCTGTGCTCGATGGAGAAAATCTTCTCCTACTGCCTGACCGAACCCGGCTCCGGCTCCGACGCGGCGGCGCTGAAAACCCGCGCCGAACGCAGCAATGACGGCTACACGCTGAACGGCACCAAGGCGTTCATCTCCGGCGGCTCCTACTCCGACGCCTATGTCGTGATGTGCCGAACCGGCGAGGACGGGCCCAAGGGGATCTCCACCGTGGTGGTCGAGAACGGCAATCCCGGCCTCTCCTTCGGCGCGCTGGAGGACAAGATGGGCTGGAAGGCGCAGCCCACATCGCAGGTGCAGTTCGACGACTGCGCGATCCCGGCGGACAACCTTATCGGCGAGGAAGGCAAAGGGTTCTCCTACGCCATGGCAGGCCTCGACGGCGGCCGCCTCAACATCTCGGCAGGTGCCTTGGGCGGCGCCCAGGCGGCGCTGGACCAGACCGTGCAATACATGTCCGAGCGCAAGGCCTTCGGCAAATCCATCAACCAGTTCCAGGCGCTGCAGTTCCGGCTGGCGGAATACGAAACCCGCCTGCAGGCCGCCCGCACCTTCCTGCGCCAGGCCGCGTGGAAGCTGGACAACGGCGCCCACGACGCCACCAAGTTCTGCGCCATGGCCAAGCTGATGGTCACCGACACCGCCTTTGACGTGGCCAACGGCTGCCTGCAGCTGCACGGCGGCTACGGCTATCTGGCCGATTACGGCGTCGAGAAGATCGTGCGTGACCTGCGGGTCCACCAGATCCTGGAAGGCACCAACGAGATCATGCGCCTGATCGTCGCGCGCCAGCTGATTGCAGAGTAACCTGCAATCAGCACACTGCCCGCGGCAAGACATACTGACGGAGCACGCCCGATGAGTGATATCCATATCCGCAAGTCCGGCCAGGCCGGCCGCATCACCTTCACCCGCCCCAAGGCGCTGAACGCGATGAGCTACGAGATGTGCATGGCGATCGACGCCGCCATGCGCGATTGGGCTGAGGATGATGCCGTCAAGCTGGTGGTGATCGACGCCGAAGGCGAAAAGGCCTTCTGTGCGGGCGGCGACATTGCCGAACTCTATGACACTGGCACCAAGGGCAACTACTCCTATGGCCGCACCTTCTGGCGGGATGAATACCGGCTGAACGCGCGCATTTTCGAGTACAAGAAGCCGGTGATCAGCTTCATGCAGGGCTTCACCATGGGCGGCGGCGTCGGCATCGGCTGCCACGGCACCCACCGGGTGGTCGGAGAAAGCAGCCAGATCGCCATGCCGGAGGTCGGCATCGGCCTGGTGCCGGATGTGGGCGGCTCCCTGATGCTGGCCCTGGCACCGGATCACCTGGGCGAATACCTCGGCATGACGGCGGCGCGGATGGGCGCGGAGGACGCCATCCTCGCAGGCTTTGCCGACTACTTCATTCCGCAGGACGGCTGGCCGGCACTGATTGCCGCGCTGGAGGAAACCGGCACCGCCAAACGGGTCGAGGACGCCGCCAAGCCCGCCCCCGAAGGCAAGCTGCGCGGCATCCGCGCGGACGCGGCCAGGCATTTCGGCAAGGACAGCCTCGAAGCCATCCGCCAAAGCCTTGAGGCGGACGGCAGCGGCTTCGCGGCTGCTGCGCTGAAGTCCCTGAACCGCAATTCGCCGCTGTCGATGGCCTGCACGCTGGAAATGCTGCGCCGCCTGCGCGCCGATGGCCCCGCCATCCGCCGCGCGCTGGACCTGGAATACCGCTATACCTACCGGGCGATGGAAAAGGGCGATTTCCTGGAAGGCATCCGGGCCCAGATCATTGACAAGGACCGCAATCCGCAGTGGCAATACGCCGGCCAGCCGGTTCCCGCCTCCGCGGTTGAGGAGATGCTGGCGCCGCTCGGCGCGCAGGCGCTGACATTTGAGGAGGAAAACGCATGAAGATCGGATTTATCGGACTTGGCAACATGGGCGGCCCGATGGCCGCCAACCTGGCCAAGGCCGGCCACGAGGTGACCGGTTTTGACATGGCCGATGTCAGCATCGAGGGCGTGCAGATGGCCGCCTCCGGCCCCGAGGCCGCGGCAGGCGCCGATGCCGTGATCACCATGCTGCCCAACGGCGCCATCCTGCGCCTTGTCGCGGCTGAGGTGATCCCGGCAATGGCCAAGGGCGCGACCCTCATCGACTGCTCCACCGTCGACGTGGACTCCGCCCGCGCCGTCGCGGAACAGGCCGCGGACGCGGGCCTGATGTTCGTGGACGCGCCGGTCTCCGGCGGCATCGGCGGTGCCGCGGGCGGCACGCTCACCTTTATGGCCGGCGGCTCGGCAGAGGCGTTTGCGGCAGCAGAGCCGCTGTTCGGCATCATGGGCCAGAAGGCCGTGCATTGCGGCGAAGCCGGCGCCGGCCAGGCCGCCAAGATCTGCAACAACATGATCCTCGGCGTCACCATGATCGCCACCTGCGAGGCCTTTGCCCTGGCCGACAAGCTGGGTCTGGACCGGCAGAAGATGTTCGACGTGGTCTCCACCTCCTCCGGCTACAGCTGGAGCATGAACGCCTATTGCCCGGCCCCCGGTGTCGGCCCTCAATCGCCTGCCGACAACAGCTACCAGCCCGGTTTCGCGGCGGAACTGATGCTCAAGGATCTGGGCCTCAGCCAGCAGGCCGCCGCCAGCGCCGATGCCGACACCCCGATGGGCGAACTGGCGATGGCGCTCTACAAGAAATTCGTCGAGGAAGAAGGCGGCAAGGGCATGGACTTCTCTGCCATGCTGCCCCGGTTCGAAAAGCGCGGCCGCGAAGGCTGAGGCCCGCGCGCATTCCGGCGCATCCGGCACAACCACAGCACCGCTTCAGGCCGGCCCCGCACAGGGCCGGCCTGATGCTTTTCCGCGCCCCGCGAAGATCCGTAGAGTTTTATTAAACATCCGGATTTAGACGCCGCCGCGCCACAGTTCTGTCCAACTTCTCCACCATTCCGGTAAGCGACCGTAAAACCCCGCGCACCCGGAGGCAGACTGGACGCCATGGCAACCGCAACGGAACTGAGCATCGACACCACTGCCAGCGCTTTGCAGATGGCAGAGGAAATCTTCGGCGACGGCGTCACCGTGACCAGCGCCGCCTACAGCGGCGATGCGCTGTCCTCGGGCATCTACTCCGGCGCGGACACCACTACCCCGGGAGTGGCGCCTGCGGATTCCGGGGTGATCCTGTCAACCGGCCACGCCCGCGACTTCACCAACAGCGACGGCAGCACCAACACCAACCAGCGGACCGATACAACCACCAACACCAGCGGTGTGGACGGGGATGCGGATTTCAACACGCTGGCGGGCACCCAGACCTTTGATGCCTCCATTCTCGAGGTCGAATTCATCCCCGACGGCGACACGCTGACCATCGATTTCGTGCTGTCTTCCGAGGAATACCCGGAGTTCGTGAATTCGCAGTACAACGACGTGATCGGCGTCTGGGTGAACGGGGTCGAGGCGAAGGTCTCCATCGGCGACGGCACCGCCTCGATCGGCAATATCAACGATGGCACCGAAAACATCTATGTCGACAATACCGGCGACAGCTTCAACACGGAGATGGACGGCTTCACCATCACCCTGACGTTTGTCGCACCGGTGACGGCGGGTGAAGTCAACACCCTGAAAATCGGCGTCGCGGATACCTCCGACATTGCCTATGACACCAACTTGCTGATTGCCGGCGGTTCGGTGCAGACCGCAATTGTTGCCGAAGACGATCAGGAAGACATCGCCATCGGCAAAACCAGGGTCATTGATGTCCTGGAAAACGACAGCACCGCCGCCGGCGGCACGCTGAGCATCACCCATATCAACGACTACGAGGTCTCTGCCGGCGACACCGTCACGCTGACCACTGGCCAGCAGATCACCCTGAACGCCGATGGCACCCTCACCGTGGTCACCGACGGCGACCTGGAAACGGTTTACTTCAACTACACCGCGGACAACGGCCAGGGCAATTCCGACACCGGCCTTGTGGAGATCAACCAGACCGTCCCCTGCTTTCTGCGCGGCACCCTGATCCGGGTGCCCGGCGGCGAGGTTCCGGTCGAGGATCTGCGCCCCGGCATGGAGGTCCTGACCCTGGACAACGGCCCGCAGGTGCTGCAATGGACCGGCAGCCGCCGCACCGCCTGCACCGCCGCGACCGCCCCGATCCGCTTTGCCGCAGGCAGCTTCGGCAACAGCTGCGACCTCTATGTCTCGCCCCAGCACCGGATGGTTGTCGCCGGCCCACTGGCCGAGCTGCTGTTCGGCGAAGCCGAAGTGCTGGTCAAGGCCAAGGACCTGGTCAACGGCACCACCATCCGCCCGGCGCTGGAGCTGGCGCAGGCGGACTACTTCCACCTCTTGTTCGGCAGCCACCAGATTCTCTGGGCCAACGGCGCCCTCAGCGAAAGCTATCAGCCCGGTCCGGAAACCGCGGCCGGCTTTGACGCGGACACGCAGGCGGAAATCCGCGAGTTGTTCCCGGAACTGTGCGCAAAAAGCGGCCGCGGCTGCGGCGCCGCCGCGCGGCTGTCGCTGCGCGGCTTCGAAGCGCGGGTTATTGCCGCCGCGTAAGCGGCAACCGGCAGCCTGCCGCCACCCCTTTCCGTGCGCTCTTGGAATTGCCGCAGGGGCGGTTATGTGGAGGGCAGCGAAATGAGGATCCGCTTTAAATGGTACGCCGTCACATTGTTCCCTTCACCGTTCTTGCCGCGGCCTGCGCGCTGGCGATTCCGCTGGCGGCCGGCAATGGCCACGACAAGCCTGAGCAGGCCAGCTTCCAATGTCCGGCCGGTCTGACCAGACAGGCCGCGCAATGCGTGCCCCCGTCTCAGGCGAAAAAGTTCTACCGCCGCGGCGATCACATTCTGGATGATTACGTCTGGATCGGCGAGCCAGGCGGCTGGGCACCGGATCCCTACGGCAGCTATGTCGAGGCTGGCGGCTATGTCTATCAGGTCAACCGCGAAACCCATAAGGTGCTGCGCCTGATCGGCGCCGGGGCGGTGCTCGACAATTAACCGCCAGCGCCGGTTTCCCCGCCCGGCCCGGCCATCGCCTCCAGCCTGCCGCGGGTGGCCTCATCGGCGGGGAACAGCATCTCGATACGCAGGTCCGACATCGCCAGATCGCCGGTGCCGCCGAACTGGGTGATGGTAGAAAAGAACGACAGCACCTGCCCGCCCATCCGGTATCGCGCCGGGATCACCGCGGGCAGGACCCCGTCGTCCGCGCCCCCAGGCTCTGCCGCGCGGCGCTGCAGCCGCGCGATCGCCTGCTCCAGAACCGGGTCGGCACCGAAACTGGCCAGCTCGGTCCGCAGCCGCGCCAGGCTGTGCCGCTCGACCTCCTCCAGATTGTCCAGCGCCGCCCTAAGCGCCGCATTGGCCAGCAGCGCCTCGATCAGGCTGCTGCCGCGGGTGATGCCCGCGCTGCCCAGCATCAGCGCCGCGGCGCGGTTCATGTCCACAAGCTGCCAGTGGCGGTCAATCAGCATGGCGGGATAGGGCTCATGCCGCTCCAGCATCCGCTCTGCCGCCTGACGCAGCGGCGCCAGCTCCGCATCGTTCAGATCCCGCCGCACATGGGCAGGCGCCAGCCCCGCCGCCGTCAGCAGCTGGTTGCGGGCCGCCGCCGGCACCTGCAGTTCCTCGCTCAGCCGCAGTACCATGCCACGGCTGGGCTGCGCGCGCCCGGTCTCCAGAAACGACAGATGCCGCGGCGACACCCCGGCGCTCAGCGCCAGCTCCATCTGGCTCAGCCGCCGGATCTGCCGCCATTTCTTCAAAACCCCGCCAAAGCCTGCCATCGCCGCTGCCTCCTGCCTGCGCCTACTTTACCGCAGCCGCGCACAAAAACACTTCCCTCCAAGGTAATTGTTTTCCCTCCCTGCCTGCCCGCAGTCTAGGGCCGGTTCACAACAGGGAGATTCCGATGACCCATTCCGCTTCCGTCCGCTGGCTCAAAACCGCCGCGGTACTGTCCGCCGCCTTCGGTCTGGCCATGGTGCTGGCGCTGGTAACGCCGCTTGCACACAGCCTCGGCTTCTTTCTGGATCTGGCCTTTCTGCCGCTGGACGGCGGGCAGCGGCCGCAGCCCGGTCCGGCCGCCCTGATGACCGCTATCAGCGGCGGCCTGATGTGCGGTTTCAGCGTGCTGATCTATCTGGTGACACAGCATATCTACAGCACCGGCCCCGCCCTCGGCCGCCGGCTGCTGATTCCGGCGCTGCTGGCCTGGTATATCCCCGACAGCCTCGGCTCCCTCGCCGCGGGCGCCTGGTTCAACGTAGTGATGAACTCGGCCTTCCTGGCCTTGTTCCTGGTGCCGCTGCTGCTGGCCCGCCCCGCCTCCGCCCAAACGGCATAAGAAAAGGGGCGGATCCGCCCCCTTTCATCTTTCCCAAAACACTCCGGGGTGAATTGGCCGCAAGGCCAAGAGGGGCAGCGCCCCTCTCCCTACTCCGCCGCCACCTTCCGCGCTGCCAGAATTTCCTTCAGATAGTGCCCGGTGTGGCTGCGCGGCTCATCGGCCACCGCTTCCGGCGTGCCCGCCGCGACAATCTCACCGCCGCCGTCGCCGCCTTCCGGGCCGATGTCGATGATCCAGTCCGCGGTCTTGATCACATCCAGATTGTGCTCAATCACCACCACCGAATTGCCCTGCTCCACCAGCTCGTGCAGTACTTCCAGGAGCTTCTTCACATCCTCGAAATGCAGGCCGGTTGTGGGCTCGTCCAGAATATACAGCGTCCGCCCCGTCGAGCGTTTCGACAGCTCCTTCGACAGTTTCACCCGCTGCGCCTCGCCGCCCGACAGCGTTGTCGCCTGCTGGCCCACCTTGATATAGCCAAGGCCCACCCGCATCAGCGCGTCCATCTTGTCACGGATCGCCGGCACCGCCTGGAAGAAACCCTGCGCGTCCTCCACCGTCATATCCAGCACATCGGCAATGCTCTTGCCCTTGAACTTGATCTCCAGCGTCTCGCGGTTGTAGCGCGCGCCCTTGCAGGTCTCGCAGGTCACATAGACGTCGGGCAGGAAGTGCATCTCGATCTTGATGACGCCGTCACCCTGACATGCCTCGCAGCGCCCGCCCTTGACGTTGAAGGAGAACCGCCCCGGTTTATACCCCCGCGCCTTGGCCTCCGGCAGGCCGGCAAACCAGTCGCGGATCGGGGTGAAGGCACCGGTATAGGTCGCCGGGTTCGACCGCGGCGTGCGGCCGATCGGGCGCTGGTCGATGTCGATCACCTTGTCCAGATGCTCCAGCCCCTTGATGCTCTCGCAGGGCGCCGGCGTTTGGCGCGCGCCGTTCAGGCGCATGGAGGCGGTCTTGAACAGCGTCTCGATGGTCAGCGTCGACTTGCCGCCGCCCGACACCCCGGTCACGCAGACGAACTTGCCCAGCGGGAACTCCGCCGTCACCTCTTTCAGGTTGTTGCCGGTGGCCTTCACCACCTTGATCTTCTTTTTGTTGCCCTTGCGCCGCTTGCCCGGCACCGGGATCTCCCGCGTGCCCGCCAGGTACTGGCCGGTAATCGAGCCCGCGTCGGAGGCAATCTGCTGCGGCGTGCCGTGGCTCACCACCTCGCCGCCATGCACCCCGGCGCCGGGGCCGATGTCGAACACGTAATCCGCCTGCCGGATCATGTCCTCATCATGCTCCACCACGATCACCGTGTTGCCCTGGTCGCGCAGGTTTTTCAGCGTCCCGATCAGCCGGTCGTTGTCACGCTGATGCAGCCCGATGGACGGCTCATCCAGCACATAGAGAACGCCCGTCAGGCCAGAGCCGATCTGCGACGCCAGCCTGATCCGCTGGCTCTCGCCGCCGGACAACGTGCCGGAGGACCGCGACAGCGTCAGATACTCCAGCCCCACGTTGTTCAGGAACCCCAGCCGCTCGCGGATCTCCTTGACGATGGCGCGGGCGATCTCCTGCTTCTGCTGGCTCAGGTGGTTGGGCACATCCTCGATCCAGGCCAGCGCCTCGCGGATCGACAGCTGCACCACCTGCCCCACATGCACACCGGCGATCTTGACCGCCAGCGCTTCATCCCGCAGCCGGTAGCCCTCGCAATGGTGGCAGTGGCGGTTGTTCTGGTAGCGCTCGAACTCCTCGCGGATCCAGTTGGAATCGGTCTCGCGGTAGCGCCGCTCCATGTTCGGAATGACACCCTCAAACGTGCGCTCCACCTGGTAGACCCGCCCGCCCTCGTCATAGCGGAACTGGATCTCCTCCTCGCCGGAGCCATAGAGGAACACTTTCTGCACCTTCTCGGGCAGATCTTTCCAGACGGTGTTCTTGTCAAACTGGTAGTGCTTGGCGATCGCCTCGATGGTTTGCAGGAAATAGGGCGACTTGCCCTTGCGCCAGGGCGCCAGCGCGCCGTCATAGACCTTCAGGCTCTGATCCGGCACCACCAGCCGCTCGTCAAAGAACAGCTCCACCCCCAGGCCGTCGCAATGCGGGCAGGCCCCGAAGGGCGCGTTAAAGGAGAACAGCCGCGGCTCGATCTCCGGGATGGTGAAACCGCTGACCGGACACGCGAAATTCTCGCTGAAGGTGATCCGCTCCGGATCGCCCTCCTTGGGCGCGGTTTCCAGAATGGCGATGCCATCAGCCAGGTCCAGCGCGGTGCGCAAGCTGTCCGCCAGCCGCGTCTCCATGCCCTCGCGCACCACCAGACGGTCGACCACCACGTCGATGTCATGGCGGAACTTCTTGTCCAGCACCGGCGGCTCGTCGAGCTCATAGAACTCCCCGTTGACCTTCACCCGCTGGAAGCCCTGCTTGCGCAGCTCCAGGAATTCCTTCTTGTACTCGCCCTTGCGGTCGCGGACGATCGGCGCCAGCAGAAAGCCGCGGGTGCCTTCCTCCATCTCCATGATCCGGTCGACCATGTCCTGCACCTGCTGCGCCTCAATCGGCTTGCCGGTGGCCGGCGAATAGGGCGTGCCCGCGCGGGCAAACAGCAGACGCAGATAGTCATAGATTTCCGTCACCGTGCCGACGGTGGAGCGGGGGTTCTTCGAGGTTGTCTTTTGCTCAATCGAGATCGCGGGCGACAGGCCGCTGATGTGGTCCACATCCGGCTTTTCCATCATGTCGAGGAACTGGCGCGCATAGGCGCTCAAGCTTTCCACATAGCGGCGCTGGCCCTCGGCATAGATGGTGTCGAACGCCAGCGAGGACTTGCCGGAGCCGGACAGGCCGGTGATCACCACCAGCTCATCACGCGGAATGTCCACGTCGATGCTTTTCAGATTGTGCTCGCGCGCACCGCGCACTTCGATGGATTTCAGCTCAGCCATAATGCCCCCGTACACGCGCCCGCCGACCCCTTGGCGGACGCCAGCCCTACAGATAGGGAATGCGATTGGAAACGCCAAGCCCCCATAAAGAACATATCACGAACAAGAGGAAGTTTGCTGACAGCAGCTGGCAGCAGCCGCACCGCCTGCGTTTGCCGGTCCCGATTTCCCCGAAATCCGGCGCGCCGCGCCCCGCGCGGCGCAAGGCCCAACGGGCGGCGGTCCCCCTTGGGGACCGGCGGCGGGCGGGAGCGCTTGCGTCAGGCCATCCCGCGGCGCCGGGCGGCCAGCAGCAGATGCACCGCCGCGCCGCTCAGGAACAGCACCAGCAGCGCCGCCATCATGCCGCCGAACCCCGCCGCCGACAGCGACAGCACCATCAGCGGCGTGCCGATGGTGTTGCCCAAATTGCCCATCTGCGCCATCGCGCCGCTGGCCTGCGCCCGCGCCACGGCGGTTTCATTCAGCTGCGGCACCGCGGCAAAGGAACCGCCCTGCACCAGCCCCATCGCGCCCGCCATCGCGATACAGGCCAGCGGCGCGCCGGGCATGGCCCACAGCCACAGCGCCGCCGCCGCGCAGGCCAGGAACCCCAGCTGCGCCAGCCGCACCCCGGGCAGGTACCGCAGCAGAAAGACGCCGAGCGTCATCGACACCGCGATGCTGGCCAGCGGCATCATCCCCAGCACCAGCCCGCGCGCGGTGTCCGCGATATAGGGCGGGATCACCGTCAGCACCGCCACAAAGCAGCAAGTGTAAAACAGCCAGCCCGCGGCCGGCGCCGCAATCCAGGGCGAGCGGTAGATCGGCAGATGCAGGCCCGGCAGCTCCGCCAGCCGCGGCAGCGGCGCCCGCGGCGGCACCGGCACCGCGCGCAGGGCAAGGCCCAGCAGCACCGCCAGCCCCGCCATCACCGCCGCATGGGCGGCAAACAGCGCCAGCAGGCCCCAGGCCCGCACCAGCGGCAGGCCGAACCACGCCAGCACGGTAAAGGCCACGGCGAAAAACGTGCTCCACAGGGTCATCGCCAGCCCCCGGCCGCGGTCGGAACTCAGCTGCGCAATCAGCACCGGCCCCGCCACCACAATGCCCAGATGCGACAGACCCTCAGCCACCCTCGTGGCCAGGAACAGGCTGAACGGCAAATGCAGCGCCTGCAAGGCCGACACCGCCGCCCCGGCCCCCAAGGCCCAGACCAGCGTGCGCCGGTAGCCGAAGGCCGCCGCATAGGGGCCCGCCACCGCGCCCAGCAGGATGCCCAGCATCCCGACCAGCGACACCGAGAAGCTGAGCGCCGTTCCCGCCTGCGGGTACAGCTCGCCCATGCGTCCGAAGATCACCGAAATCTTGCCGTATTGCGCGGCGGCCCCCAGCCCCGCCGCCCAAACCGCCAGGATCAGCCCCCAGCGGGAGGTTCCGCCATCCGTCAAACTGTCTGCCCTCAAATAGAAAAAGCAGGCACGCGCTGTGCCTGCTTTTCCTGTCCTGCCCGCTAAACCCGGCCGCGGCAAGAGCTGCGGCGCGGGAATGCTGCGTCACATGTGGATGACGCGGCCATAGGAATCGAGCACCGATTCATGCATCATCTCGCTCAGCGTCGGATGCGGGAAGACGGTGTTCATCAGATCTTCCTCGGTGGTCTCCAGTTGGCGGCCCACCACGTAGCCCTGGATCAGCTCGGTTACCTCGGCACCAACCATATGCGCGCCCAAGAGCTCGCCGGTCTTGGCGTCAAAGATGGTCTTCACCATGCCCTCGGCCTCTCCCAGCGCAATCGCCTTGCCGTTGCCGATGAAGGGGAAGCGGCCGACCTTGATGTCATAGCCCAGCTCCTTGGCCTTGGCCTCGGTATAGCCGACGGAGGCGACCTGCGGCTGGCAGTAGGTGCAGCCGGCAATGCTCTCGGGCTTGACCGGATGCGCGTGTTTGCCCGCGATCAGCTCGGCCACCATAACGCCCTCGTGGGACGCCTTATGCGCCAGCCAGGGCGCGCCGGCGATATCGCCGATGGCATAAAGCCCGTCCACGCCAGTGCGGCAGTACTCATCAGTCACCACATGGGTGCGGTCGACCTTGACGCCCAGTTCTTCCAGCCCCAGGCCCTCGACGTTGCCGACGATGCCCACGGCGGAGATCACGGTGTCAAACTCCTGCTTCTCCACCTTGCCGCCCACCTCGATATGGGCGGTCACCTTGCCCTTGCCGCGGTCCAGCTGCTTGACCATGGCTTTCTCCATGATCTTCATGCCCTGTTTGACAAAGGCCTTCTTGGCAAAGGCGGAGATTTCGGCGTCTTCCACCGGCAGCACCCGGTCCATCACCTCAACCACCGTCGTCTCTGCGCCGAGCGTGTTGTAGAAGCTGGCGAATTCAATGCCGATCGCGCCAGAGCCGATTACCAGCAGCTTCTTCGGCATCCGGACCGGCTGCAGCGCATGCTTGTAGGTCCAGACCAGATCGCCGTCCGCTTCCAGCCCCGGCAGTTCGCGGGCGCGGGCGCCGGTGGCCAGCACGATATTCTTCGCGGTCAGATCCTGCGTGCCCTTGTCGGTCTTGACCGAAACCTTGCCTTTGGCCGGAATGGACGCTTCGCCCATCACCACGTCGATCTTGTTCTTCTTCATCAGGTGGCCGATGCCGGAAGACAGCTGCTTGGCCACCCCGCGCGAGCGTTTCACCACCGCATCCAGGTCATAGCCGATGTTTTCCGCCTTCAGGCCGAAATCCTTGGCGCGCTCCATCAGGTGGAACACTTCCGAGGAGCGCAGCAGCGCCTTGGTCGGGATGCAGCCCCAGTTCAGGCAGATGCCGCCCAGATGCTCGCGCTCGACCACACAGGTCTTCAGCCCCAGCTGCGCTGCGCGGATGGCGGCAACATAGCCCCCCGGCCCGGCGCCGATTACGATCACGTCATAGGATTGTGCGGCCATGCTGTCCCCTCGCCTTGAACAGGATCCATAAAACTAGTTTACCGTTAAACTATTTCTTTCTGCACTGCAATCATCCTCTTCTGCGGCATTGCGGCCCTGCGCGCTCCGGCAGGTTTCCGCTTGGCAGCGAGGCTGGTTCCGGGCCAGCATAAGCTGAAACATGCACAGCAATCCACAGCCGGGAGCGGAAGAATATGAAACGGACGGTTGCCGATCTTGCCAAGGCCCTTCTCAACGCCACCCTGATCCTGCTGGCGCTGTGCCTGTTTCTGGGGTGGAAGCTGATGGCCGCCGCCGCCGCCGTCACCGCCCATGCGGAGCAGATCGCCAGCCAGGTTGCCCCGCTGCACACCGCCGCAACCGGGCTGCGGGAGGATCTGGCCAGCCTGCGCGCCGCCCTTCAGGAAAGACCGGGGCAATACGGACAGGGGCAGGACGGAGCAGGCCTGGACGGAGCAGACACCGCCTCAGCGGCCCGCCTCGACCGTATCGAGGACCGCCTGGACCAGCTGCAGACCAATCTGGCCGGGATCCGGCAGCTGCCGCTGCAATCGGCGGAACAGGCCGGCCGCGCCGGCGCGGCGGAACTCGCCGGCCGCATCATCCGCGCCGTCCCGCTGCTGCAGGACGGCAGCGCCTTCCGCCCGCCCCCAGGCTGACCCGGCATCAGCCCGCCGCGGCAAAGGCCTCCAGCAGCGCGCCGAATTCCTCCATCGAGGGGAACTGCGAAAAACTGTGCTCAACCGCGACCCCGGCAAAGGGAAGCCGGGCAGCGGTCCAGGTTTCAACGAACGGCCGGAACCAGCTGATATCGTCGAACATCACCGGACGCACGTTCACAAACGCCTCGACGCCGGTGATGCGGGTGAACATCCAGGTCATGCATTCCGGGCAGCAGTAATGCGCCAGCTCCGGCCCCTTGGCGCCGCCAACGGCCGGCGCGCCCTGCACCACCCGGAAGGCCTCCGCCGGAAACATCGCGGTCAGGGAGAACGCGCTGGCGCTCATCTTCTGGCAGCCGCGGCAGTGGCAGGCCGCGGTCAGCACCGGCGCGGCGGAAACCTCAATAACGGTCGCGCCGCAGCGGCAGCTGCCGGTCATCGGAAATTCTGCTGTGGTCATGCGGCGGTCCTCAATGGCGTGTTCGAAAAACAGAGCCCCTCCCTGCCGCAGGCCGCCCCTTGGCACAAGGGACCACGCAACAGAAAACGCCGCGCCCGTTTCCAGGCGCGGCGTTGAAATATTCCAGCAGCGCCGGCGTCAGCCAGCCGCTTGCATCTGCCGCACGGTCTCGCCGTAGCCGCCCGACATGACATAGTCGCGCTCGGGCGCGGTGCTGGCGCGGTGCAGCGCCTCGTTGCGGTAGGGGAAGCGGCCGAACTGGCGGATCACCTCGCGATGGGCGCGGGCGTGCAGCAGGTTGGCGCGGCCGGTCTGCGGCATCCGCTCCATCATCAGCCGGATGCAGCGCTCCTGGTCGCACAGGTTCTCCGAATGCATCAGCGGCAGATAGAAGAACTGCCGCGCCGGCTCGTCGATTTTCATGTCCCACTTCTTGTTGATGGCCACCTTGGCCGCCGACAGCGCCGCCGGGTCAGAGGCAAACGCCTTGCCCTTGCCGCGGAACATGTTGCGCGGAAACTGGTCCATCAGGATGACATAGGCCAGCGTCCCGCTCGGGTAGGTCAGCCAGAAGGAGAACTTGCCCTCGCAAGCCTCCTGCCAGGTTTTCTGAAACTTTGTGCGGATCTCCTGATCCAGCGCCTCATCCTGCAGATACCATCCCTTCTCCCCGACCTCGTCGAGCCAGAATGCAAGTATCTCTTTGGGACCAGCCATCGGTCTTAACTCCAAGTTTTTCCTGACCCTGATTTCAGGCCATTTTACGTTGCCATTACAAGTAACCTTGGGTCACAAATTGCGACAGGCAAGACCTGCGAGTGAAATAATCCTCACGAAAACGGCTGGTTAGCGCAATCACTTCTCCGCAGCGGCGGATTCCTGCTCCTCCAGCTCGGTGTCGATTGCGTATTCCTGGGCAAACTCGACCGCCACCGGCGTTGCCGTCGGCGACATAGCGGCATAGCTGCCGGTCTCCTCAACCGGGATCGAAGCACGCTGGGTCGCACGGTACAGCGCATAGCCGGCCATCACGAACATCAGCGCGGCGATGAAGGTGAAAAAGCCCGGAGGCCCGAACACCGCATCCCCCATCAGCCAGCCGGTGATCAGCGGCCCGGCGATGGCGCCCAGCCCGTTGATGAAGATCAGCCCGCCCGAGGCCGCCGCCATGTCGTCATGCTCCAGGTAGTCGTTGGTATAGGCGATCAGCAGCGAATACAGCGGGTTCGACAGGCCGCCGATAAAGAAGGCCGCGACCAGCAGCATCTTGAAATCCGTACCGAACAGGAAGCCCGCCACAGCGCCGCCACCGCCCGCCAGGGCCGCGATCAGGATCAGGAAGCGGCGGTCCATGCGGTCCGACAGCCAGCCCAGCGGATACTGCAGCAGCAGCGCCCCGACATAAAAGGCGGAGACAAAGATCGACAGCTGCGTCAGCGTCAGCCCGGCGGCAGACCCGTACACCGCGCTCATCCCGAACTGGGCCGAGAACACGCCGCCCAGAAGGAACATGCCGACACAGCCCAGGGGCGAGGTCTCAAACAGCTTGCGCAGGGTCATCGGCTTGGTGGTGTCAAAGGCCGGGGTCGGCGAGATTGACAGCAAAATCGGCGCGAAAGAGATCGAAACCAGGATCGACGCGATGATGAAGGCCTCATACCCGGCTGGGTCGCCGACCTGGATCAGCCCCTGCGCCGTGATGATGCCGATGGTCTGCACGATCATGTAAAGCGACAGCGCCTTGCCGCGGTTGGTGTTGTCGGCGGCGTTGTTCAGCCAGCTTTCGGCGGTCACATACACGCCCGAGAAGCAGAACCCGATGAGTATGCGCCCCAGCGCCCAGGCGATGGTGTTGGGCAGCAGCGGATAGAGGATCATCACCGCCGAGATAAAGGAGGCCAGCGCCGCAAAAACGCGCACGTGGCCGACCCGCCGGATCATCTCCGGCGCCAGCCGCGAGCCGCCCAGGAAGCCCACGAAATAGGCCGCCATCACCAGGGACATCTCGAACGAGGAGAACCCCTCCAGGTCGCCCCGGACCCCCAGCATGGTGCCCTGCAGGCCGTTGCCCACCATCAGCAGGCAAACGCCCAACAGCAGCGCCCAAGCGCTCGAAAGTACCTGAAGCATTCCGATGCCTCCTTTGAAAGCAAAGCAGCCCTCCACAAGGGACGGGCTGCCATCACATTTGAATGTTATGTCCGGGCGATCAAGGCTCGCGTGGCCGGTATCGCCGATTCTGATTTCGGTTTCATGACCCTGCGCGCGTGCTCAAGGGTCTTCATTGCGGCGCTTGTCGGTGATTTCGCGCCTTTTCTCTACGGTGTATCCGCCTTCGCCGGGATCAAAAGCGACGCATCGCCATAGGAAAAGAACCGGTAGCCGCTGCGCACCGCATGGTCATAGATCCGCCGGATCTCCTCCTGCCCCATCAGGGCGGAGACCAGCATCAGCAGGGTCGATTTCGGCAGGTGGAAATTGGTCATCAGCGCGTCCGCCACCTGAAACTCAAATCCCGGGTAGATAAAGATGTCGGTGTCGCCTTCCCAGGCGTGGATCTGCCCGTCTTTGGCGGCGCTCTCGATCAGCCGCAGCGCGGTGGTGCCGACCGGAATGACCCGGCCGCCCGACGCTTTGGTTGCCGCAATGTCCGCCGCCGCGCCTTCGCTGACCTTGCCCCATTCCGCATGCATCCGGTGGGTGGTCACATCCTCCACCTTGACCGGCAGGAAGGTGCCCGCGCCGACATGCAGGGTGACATAGGAAATCTCGACCCCGCGCGCCTTCAGCGCCTCCAGCAGCGGCGCGTCGAAATGCAGCGACGCGGTCGGCGCTGCCACCGCGCCCGAATTCCTGGCCCAGACGGTCTGGTAATCGGTCTTGTCCTGCTCGTCCGCGGCGCGCTTGGCGGCGATATAGGGCGGCAGCGGCATCGCGCCCGCCTCGGCCAGCGCGGCGTCGAAATCGGTGCCGCTGAGGTTGAAGCGCAGGTGGCCCTGACCGTCCTCGATGGCTTCCAGCGTCGCGCTCAGATCCTCGGAGAAGACGATCTCCTCGCCCTCGCGGATCTTCTTCAGCGGCTTCAGCAGCGCCGCCCAGTTGCCGTCGGCGCGCGGCTCCAGCAGAGTGGCCTCGATTTTCGCCGATACCAGCCCCTGCGCGCTGTCGCGGTGGCGCTGCCCGCTCAGGCGCGCCGGGATCACCTTGGTGTCGTTCAGCACCAGCCGGTCGCCGGGCTGCAGCCAGTCCACCAGATCGGTCACACGGCCGTCGTGCAGATTGCCGCCCGCAGCCACCAGCAGCCGCGCCGAGCTGCGCGGATTGGCAGGCCGGGTGGCAATCAGAGCGTCGGGCAGGTCAAAGTCGAAATCGCTGAGTTTCATGGCGCGCGCTATAGGATGTGCTGCAGGGAAAATCTATGGCGATTTTCACCGCCAGCCAGTTTACTTGTTGGCCCCTCGCGGGGTTTGGACCTGTTCCTCGCCCTCCTCCAGCACTTCGCCGTCGACAGAGAACGCCCTGTCGTCCCCCGGCACTTTCGGCGGCGGGCCGCGGAAGATCTCGCGCAGGAAGCCCGGCGCCAGCCCGGCCAGCGGGTTAACCGAGACCGACGGGTCATCCGCGGTGCCGCGCAGGGTGAAGGTAAAGCCGAACAGCCCCTCGCCGTCCCGGGGCGACAGCACCCGCCCGATGGCGTTGAGCAGATACACCGGCGAGATCACGCCGCGCATGTTCAGGCGGCTGCTATTCAGATCGAAATTGCCGTCCAGCGACAGCCCCATCGACGGCCCCACGGCGCTGCTCTGATGCAGAATCAGATGCGAGCCGCCCAGCCGGAACCGCGCGTCCATGCTGGTGAACAGGATGCCCTGCCCGGTCATTTCGTCCAGCAGCCCGACCAGGCTGATCGCATTCAGGATCGCAGCCATCGAGGGCGCGTTGCGCACCCGGATGTTGCGCACGCTGACCCGCCCGTCGTACTCGCCTGGCCTGTCCGCGGGGACCAGCGTCATGTCGAAACTGCCGCCGCGGCCATGCTCGAAAATCCCGGCAGAGCGGAACACGCCGCCGGCATCATTGGCACGGATGCGCGCCGCGGTGCCGTTGTTCTGCGGCACCACGGTGCCCGCCACCGGCGTCTGCCCGTTCAGGCGGGCGGTGAACTCCCCGTTCATGCCGCCCTGGGTCGAGAACCGCCCCTGAAAGCCTTGCAGCCCGATGCTGTCGGTGACCTGCAGGTTCTGCAGGCGCAGGCTGATCGGAACCGGCCCGCCGCTGCTGCCGCCGCCGCCGCTTCCGGAGGCTGCCGAAAACGGCGAGCGGCTCAGGTCCAGCCTGCCGCCGGTCACGTCTATGGCGGGCGGCGCGTTGCTGCCGCGCCCTCGGAAGGTCACCGCGCCCTGGAACCAGTCGCCCGCCCGCGCCGAGGAAAACACCGCCTGATCCAGCCCGCCGCCCTCGCGGGTGGTCACCCGGCCCGCGGCCGCCAGCCCGGGCGCTTCCAGTTCCAGCCGCTCCACCGTTGCGGTCCGCCCCAGCTCCGCCGACAGCGACAGCTTGCCGGATGCCGCCTCGCTCTTTTGCCAGCCGATTTCCGCAATCCTCAGGCCGACCCCCGCAAGGTCGGACTCCAGCTCCAGCTCAGGCGGCGCGCCGGGCTGCAGATCCACCGTGTAACGGCCCTGTCCCTTGCCAAAGACAGATCCGCGCGGCAGGCCCAGGTTAAAAGCCGACACCGCGTCTGCCGACAGTTCGATGGTGCCCTCGGCCCGGCTGCCCCGGGGGGCGTCCTTGCCGGTCTTTTGCGCCCAGCTGACGGTCACTGGCACGCCCGACAGGCTGCCGCTGCCGCTGATGCGCACCTCGCCCTGGTTGCCTTCGATCTTCAGCAGCGGCGCCGCCGCGGTATGGCCCGGCACCAGCTTGCTGGTCTCCACCGCCCGCGCCTCGCCGCTGTAGTGGTAGAGGATCTCCTCCGGCTGCACGCCCTTGCGCAGCGGCAGCGACAGCGTGCCCGTGGCCTCCACCTGCCCTTCGGCCAGATCGACCGGCAGCGACGCCTTGTCCATCACCTCAAGCGGCTCGCGGTTCAGCAGCGACAGCGCCGCCGTGACAGAGCCGCGCGCAGCAATCCGGGCAATGCCGGGGGTGCCGTCGCGCACCGTGGTATCCGGGATGATGAAGGAGGTGCCCGTCACATCCACGTCCCCGCCCAGATCCGGCGTGACCACCCCGTTGGACGCGGTCACGACAAAGCGGTTGCCGTAGAGGCTGAGCTGACCCGCCGCCTGCCGCACCGGCGGCATGAACTTCTGAAACAGCACCTCAGCCTCCTCAAAGGCCAGGTCCAAGCTGATGAAAGGCTTGCCGCTGCCGCGCCCGCGCATGTGAAAGCCCACGTCGCGCACCAGTCCCGCATGCAGGTTGTCGCGCACCCACTCGCGCGGTTTGGAGGCCAGCGCCTCGGGCCACAGCTGCTTGATCCGGTCCGCCCCGACCTGATCGACCCGCCCGTTCAGGTCGTAGTCCCAGCCCTCAGGCCCGGCCCCGATCTCGCCGTCCAGGTGGATCCGGCTGGCTCCGTCGCGCACCAGCATCTCCCCCAGCCGCAGCCGGAAGGGCTTCAGCCGCAGATCGAAATCCGCGTCCACCGCCGGGAATTTCACCGGCGTCTCGAACAGGCGGCACGGGTTCAGCTCCAGATCGGCAAAGCGCAGCTGGCCGGTCAGCCCGGTCAGCTGCCCGTTCTGGATCCCCGCCAGGCTGGCCTGCCCCTGCATCACCCCGGAGCCCCAGCCGCTTTGCACGCTGAGTTCGGCGAATTCCAGCATCTGGGCCGCCGGGTCATAGGTGAAATAGCTGCGCGCGCCGGTGATCGGCACCGGCCGGGTCTGTGCCTCCGGCTGGATCACCCCTTCGCCGATCCTCAGGCTGGCCTGCACCGGCTCCAGCGTGCCGTCGCCGCGCACCCCGCCGCGCAAGGAGCCGGAAATCGGCGCCCGCAGCACCCCCAGCCAGCCAAGCGCCGGGCTTTGCAGGGCGATGTCCTCGCTGGCGATGTCCGAGACAAGAACCCCGAATTCCGCCTCCGGGCTGCCGATCTCGGAGATATAGCTGGCCTCGACCGCGCCCACGTCGCCGCGCCCGCTCAGCACCGAAAACACCGCCGAGGCCGATACCGCGCTGCCGCTTTTCTGCAGCCGGATCTGGCCGCCGTCCAGGGTCCAGGCGCGGCCCAGGCGGTCATCGGTGTAAGACAGCGTCAGCTCGCTGGTCTCCACTCCCCGCAGCGCCGCCAGCACGGGTTTGTCCAGCTGGCTGTCCCACTGCTTGATCAACTGCACCAGATTGCCTGCCTGACGTGCCGGCAGCCCGCCGCTGGCAAAGCTCAGCGCCAGGGTGCCGTCCGGATTGCGCCGCAAAACCGCGAACAAGCCGCTGAGCGAGATCTGCTTGGGCTGGATCCTGCCGCGCAGCAGCGGCCGCATCGCCAGGCTGGCCTGGGCATCCGCCAGCTGGGCAAACACCGCGCCGTCCGGATGGCGCAGCACCACGTCCTTGAGGCTGACCCGCGGCCGCCAGCCCTTGCTGACGACCACATGGATGGCGCCGAATTCGATCTGCAGCCCGTTCAGGTGCCGCTCGATCCGGGTCTCCACCCGCTGGCGCAGCCAGTCCGGCGCATCCAGCCGGGTGCCGAGGCCGAAATAGATCGCGCCGGCCGCCAGAAAGCTCAGCAGCGCCAGCAGCCAGACCGCACCGCGCAGCAGCCGCCAGCGCCAGCGCCGCCGCGCCGGCGCCGCCAGACTGGCGTCCGGGCCCGGTCCGGGCCCGCGCACGGGCACGGCCTCGGCCGCAGTGCGGTTATTCTCGCCGGCAGGTTTGATCTCAGCTTTCCCTTTGCTGCTCATGGGTTATGGTTGCCGCGCAGTGAGTTGCGCAAATTACCGGAGACAGGCCAATGCCCGACGTTTCAGATCCCGCCCCTTCCTTTACCCTGCCCCGCAGCGGCGGCGGAGAGGTCACTTTGTCCAGCCTCAAGGGCGCGCCCGTGGTGCTGTTTTTCTACCCCCGCGATGATACTCCCGGCTGCACCAAAGAATCCATCGCCTTTTCAGAGGCTTTGCAGGCCTTCGCCGATGCCGGGGCGCAGGTTTTCGGGATCTCCAAGGATACCGTCGCCAAGCACGACAAATTCACCGCCAAACACGGGCTGACGACGCCGCTTTTGTCCGATGCGGACGGCACGGTGTGCGAGGATTACGGCGTCTGGAAAGAGAAGAGCATGTACGGCAAGAAGTTCTGGGGGATCGAACGCTCAACCTTCCTGATTGATGCCGATGGCCGCATCGCGCAGGTCTGGCGCAAGGTCAAGGTCGACGGCCACGCGGACGAGGTTCTGGCAGCCGTCCGGGCGCTGTAAGGCGCTTCGGCGCGCAGGCAAGGCAGCGCGCAGGCAAGGCAGCGCGCAGGCAAGGCAGCGTGCAGGCAAGGCAGCGTGCAGGCAAGGCAGCGTGCAGGCAAGGCGGGGCGCTCCCGCCAGCTCTGCCCGCGCCCTGCCGGGCGCAGGCCGCGCTGTTGGGCCCGGCGCCGCCCCTGCGGGCGGCGCACACCGCGCGGGACGCGCGGCGCCCGGCCCAAGGCCGCCAGGGAGATCAGCCCGCTGATCGCCCGCGGGCGCGGGAGCCCTCCCGTTTCCGCTCTGGACTCCGCCGCCTGAATCAGGTGAACCCGGGCCAGCCGCTGCAACAGGAGACCCGCATGACCGATCAGCCCCTAACGCTCGCAGAACGCGCCGCCGAGGTGCTGAACACCGCGGACGGCCGGCAGAAGACCGCGCTGTCGCGCCGCCACGCCGCCGCCTGGTTTGCCTCCCGCAGCGGCACTGGCCCGGACATTGCCATCGGCACCGCCTCCCCGCCGATGCACCCGGCCCGGCCCGAAAAGCCCGAACTGCTGCATCCCCGCGACGTGCCCAAGCGCAAGCCGGGGTCAGAGGCGGGCCGCATCGCGCTGCTGCACGCCGTGGCCCATATCGAACTGAACGCCGTCGACCTGCACTGGGACATCATTGCCCGCTTCTCCCATGTGCCGATGCCGATGGGCTTCTTCGATGACTGGGTCAAGGCCGCGGATGAGGAATCCAAGCATTTCAACCTGATGTGCGACTGCCTTGAAGCCCTGGGCAGCCATTACGGCGCCCTGCCGGCCCACGCCGGCATGTGGCGCGCGGCGGAGGACACGGCAGAGGACCTGATGGGCCGCCTGGCGGTGGTGCCGATGGTGCTGGAGGCGCGCGGGCTGGATGTCACCCCCGGCATGATCGGCATCTTCCGCAAGGCGCAGCTCCCCCAGGCCGTCGAAGCGCTGGAGGTGATCTATGCCGAGGAGGTCGGCCATGTCGCCTATGGCTCCAAATGGTTCAACTTCCTCTGCGGCCGGAACAACCTCGACCCCAAGGAGGTGTTTCACGCGCTGGTGCGGAAGTATTTCCACGGCGCCCTGAAGCCGCCGTTCAACGAGGAAAAGCGCGCCGATGCCGGCCTGCCGCCGGATTTCTACTGGCCGCTGGCCGATCAGGCGCGGGACCTGCCGGGCAGCTGAGGCCAAGGGCCGGCCGCGCGGGCCGCAGCCGTCTTTACCAAACCGCCGCAGCCGCCTAGACTGGGACATCTGGACAGCCGGGTGATCCCATGTTCGAAAACGACTTCCCATTGCTGAGCACGGCCAGCCTCTCGGCCCTGATCCTGCACACCGCACGGTCCGGCCCGGTGACGCTGGACCGCTGCGAACAGGCGCTGGACGCCCTGTTCCGCCAGGCCAACGAGACCCCCGGCCTGCCCCCCGAAGACCTGCGCGAACGGCTGGCCGCCCGCCTGTCGGAGCTGGAGATCGCAGGCATCCTGGTCCCGGGCGAGCCGCTGCCGGGGGAGGATCCCAGCTGGCGGCTGACCAGCCGCGGCCATCAGGCGCTCATGCGGCATCCCGAAGGGCTTGATCAGACCGACCTCGCCCAATACCCCGAGTTCGCCGCCCACCTGCGCGCAACCGCCCATAAGCCCTGCGGCATGGACCCGCGCGCGCAAAGCTATGACGAGGGTTTCCGCGCCGGCATGGACGGCCAGCCCTTCACCGGCAATCCCTATGCCTTCGACACCGCCGACCACCAGGCCTGGGAAAGCGGCTGGACCGAAGCGCAGGAGGAACGGCAGAAAAGCCAGCCGGGCTGACCGGCCCCCCTTCTGCCCGGCACGTCCGCCGGCCGGGCCGGGGCATACCCCCGCAAACTCGGCAGATTTCCGCCTATCTGCCCGCCCTGCCGGCACGATCCGGGCCCGATGGGTCAACAGGCTTGCCCAATCGGCCCGCCCTGTCTATTCACTTCGCCCAAGGCACCGGATCCGCCCTGCGGCACCGGCGCACTTCGGGACAGGGACGGAACAGGGAACGGACTTTGCGCACACGGCTCGCGATCAGAATTCACGCCTTTCTGGAACGCCGCTTCCCCGAGCGGCGGGTGTTCCTCAAATCCGACACCGACACGCGTTTCATCCGGCTGCGGTCGGAGACCCAGCTGGCCGCGGTGGCCGGCATCACCCTGCTGGTCTCCTGGACCATTGTTGCCACCGCCATCGTGCTAATGGACAGCATCGGCGCCGGCAATTTCCGCGAGCTGGCCAAACGCGACCAGCAGACCTACCGCGAACGCCTGAATGCAATCTCCGACGAGCGCGACGCCCGCGCCGAGGAAGCCCTGGCGGCGCAGGAGCGGTTCAACGCCGTGCTGGCCCAGATCTCGATGATGCAATCCGAGCTGCTGGCCTCGGAGACCCGCCGCCGCGAGCTGGAAACCGGCATCGAGGTGATCCAGACCACACTGCGCGACACCATGAGCGACCGCGACGGCGCCCGCCGGGCCCTGGCAGAGCTGCAGGAAGAAACCCAGGACGAAAACGCCGCCCCGGCGGTCATGGCCAGCGCCGTGGAGCAGATGGACATGCTGGCGGGGGCCCTGACCGATACCGCAGCAGAGCGCGACCGGATCATGGCCGATGCCCGGGACGCCGTCGGCCAGCGCCAGGAGCTGGAACTGGAACTGCAGCTGATGGAAGAACGCAACGGCCAGATCTTCCGCCAGCTGGAAGAGGCGGTCGCGGTGTCGATCACCCCGCTGGATAAGATGTTCCGCAGCGCCGGCATGCCGCCCGACCGGATTCTTGAGCAGGTCCGGCGCGGCTACGACGGCCAGGGCGGCCCGCTTGCGCCCTTGGCGATGTCGACCCGGGGCGAGGAACCCGCCCCGGAAGAGCTGCGCGCCAACAGGATCCTTGCCCGGCTGGATCAGCTGAATCTGTACCGTCTGGCCGCGGAAAAGGCGCCGTTTGCCACCCCGGTCAATCTGGGCCATGTGCGCCAAAGCTCCGGATTCGGCTACCGCCGCGACCCCAAGACCGGCGGCCGCCGCCTGCATAAGGGCTTTGATTTTGCAGGCAGCACCGGCACCGACATCTTTGCCACCGCCGACGGCGTGGTGACCCACGCGGGCTGGCAATCCGGCTACGGCAAGCTGGTCACCATCCGCCACGCGTTCGGCATCGAGACAAGATACGCCCATAATTCGAAACTCCGCGTTACGGCCGGCCAAAGGGTCTCGCGCGGGGATCACATTGCTGATATGGGTAACACCGGACGGTCCACCGGGACCCACCTCCACTACGAGGTGCGGGTCAACGGGCAACCTGTAAACCCCATGATCTACATCAAGGCTGCGAGAAATGTTTTCTAAGAGCAAAATCAACGAGCCCGGGCCGAAGCAGGCCGACGCAACCCCGGCTGCCCCTGCCTCTGCCGCTCCGGCTGCGCCGACGCCCAGCGACTACAAGACCAGCGCGCCCAAGGCCAAGCCCGCCGCGTCGCTGCTGAGCTCGGACCTGCACATCACCGGCAACGTCAAGACCACCGGCGACATCCAGGTCGAAGGCACCGTCGAGGGCGACATCCGCGCGCATCTGCTGACCGTCGGCGAGACCGCCACCATCAAGGGTGAGATCACCGCCGATGACGTTGTCATCAACGGCCGCATCGTCGGCCGCGTGCGCGGCCTCAAGGTGCGCCTGACCTCCACCGCACGGGTCGAAGGCGACATCATCCACAAGACCATCGCGATCGAAAGCGGCGCCCATTTCGAAGGCTCCGTGCAGCGCCAGGACGACCCGCTGAACCCGGGCGGCCGCAAATCCGCCCCGGCCGCAGCCCCGGCTGCTCCGTCGGCAGCCGTTCAAGCCGCGACTGCGGCGCACAAGGCCGAAGGCTGAACTGCCGGTCGGCAGGCTTTCAACACTGCCGGGCCACACAGACACGAAAGCTGCGCCGCAAGCCTCCGCTTGCGGCGTTTCTTTTTTGCCTTGCGGGGGAACACTCGTAAAAGCTGCAAAAACGTTACAGTAACGTGACGGTAAAGATTTCCTTGCCTTGAACATTACTCCCCTTCTAGGGCAATAGACCTTTGAATTGAGTTGCCCAACAGGGTTTCAACCAAAGTATTGTCAAGTCCAAGGAGCTGTACCCAATGGCTACGTTTACCGTGAATGATTCCAGCAACAGCTGGGATGTCGGGGATCTTCAAACCTTCCGGGTCCTCAACCCGACACCGGGGACAGTCAACAGCAACCTTGTGGAAATCAACGGCACCACATACAGCGGCGCCAGTTTTTCGGCCAGAGTTACAGGCAGTTTCAGTGCATTTGGCACATCCGTCTATGGAACGATCACAAGCATCACATTCCAGATCAACGGATCAACAGTCTATACCGCCAGCGGTCTGGACGTGTCCTTCACCAAATATTCCAATAGCTACTCAACTTCCTCCTTCGAGGAGGAGGCCACAAAGGGCAACGACCTCTTCAGCATCAACTCGACCCGCAGCAGCACCTGGAAGCTGGGGGATGGCAATGACACAATCAATGCGGGAAGCGGCTGGGACTACATTTACGGTGGCAGCGGAACAGACAGGCTGATTGTCGATGGCGCCTTCTCCAACGCCAGCTTCTCCTCCAGCTTCAGCCGCATCATCCTTGACGGACCGGACGGCCGCGACACCCTGAACTCCATTGAGTTTGTCCAATTCAGCGACCGCACTGTCAGCCTGACGGCCGGGACCTCATATGCCAACACGCTCAATGGAGATAACAGAACGGCAACATCCCACGATGTCCTGCTCGGCGGCAGCGGCAACGATAGCATTAACGGATTCTCCGGACACGACCTGCTTCTGGGGGAAGACGGCAACGACAAGATTTCCGGCCACAGCGGCAGTGACACGCTGCGCGGCGGAAACGGCAACGACACGCTGCTGGGCGGTCTCGACGCCGACAGCCTGTTCGGCAACGGCGGCAACGACAACCTGGCTGGCGGCGACGCGAAGGACACGCTGAGCGGAGAGAGCGGAGACGACACGCTGAATGGCGACGGCGGCAATGACGTGCTCAGCGGCCAAAGCGGCAACGACCTCCTCGATGGCGGCCGCGGCAGCGACAAGCTTCTGGGCGGCACTGGCATCGACACATTGAAGGGCGGCAACGGCGCCGACACCCTGGCCGGCGGCGGCGGCGATGACACCCTGTCCGGCGGCACCGGCGGCGACCGCCTCAGCGGCGGCAGCGGGCGCGATGTGCTGCTGGGCCAGAAAGGCGACGACCTGCTGACCGGCGGCGGCCGCGCCGACACCTTTGTGTTCCACAAGGGCCACGGCAACGACACCATCACCGACTTCACCGCAGGCCAGGATCACATCCAGATCGGCCGCGGCGCCTCCCGCCTGGGCCAGCTGGATTTTGAGACACAGGGGGACGATGTGCTGGTCTCTTTCGCCGATGTGACCATCCTGGTGGAGGACATCAGCCTGGCGCAACTGCAGGACGCGGACAACTTCCTGTTCTGATCTGCCGGTCCGCCGGAGGTAACAAGGCGCGCCCTCCACGGCGCGCCTTTTGTCATTTCAGCATCCACGTGCCGTCCGGCCAGAAGGCATGGAAGGCAAAGGCGAACATCACGTCATGCGCTACATCGCGCCCCTGCCTGTCGCGCACCCGGACAGAGCCGATGTCGCGCCCCTTGGCGATGGTCCCCGCATCCAGCGCCGAGGCCTGGCCGGCCTGCCAGCTCAGCACCACGCCGGCCTCGCGGATCTCGCCTTCGCGTGCCAGGCGCGCCAGCGGCCAGGCCTGGCTGCCGACCCGCACCACCCGCTCCATCGGCGCCAGCCCATGCGGCGGCGGGGTGCCGTCATACAGGAACGGCCAGTCCGACCTGTCGTAGTTCACATAAGGGTTCTGCCCGTAACGCCGGTTCCAGCCCGGTTGCGCCATCACCAGCCCGTCCGGGTTGCGGGCGGTGAACTCCTGCCAGCTTTCCACCCAGCCGGGCAGCGTCTTCAGCCGGGTGCCGGTCATCCGCCCGACGATGCCGGTGCCGGTCGCCTGCTGCCACCAGCTTTGGGTTTCGCGGTCATACATCACCAGATCTGAATGGCGCAGCTTGCCAGTGACCCCAAAGCGTAGCACCCCGGCACCGGTGCGCCGGTCGAATGTCACCGCCGAATTGCACAGCGGGCAATAGGTCACCGCCACCGGCACCCCTGCCACCACATCGTTCACGATCTCATGCCAGGTCAGATAGCGCAGCGGATAAGCCCGCGGCGTGGCGCCCTCCAGCTCCAGCGTGATCACCGGCTCGCGCGGCTTGATCCTCCGGTCCTTTGCGGCCTGCACGAACCGCGGCGCATCCAGTGCCGGGATGCCATCCTTGGGCACCCCGCCGGAGCGGATCTCTTGCCAGTCCGCAACCAGCGACCGGCTGAAGTCGGTCTTCGGCCATTCCCTCTGCCAGACCTGCGGATCGGCTGCTGCAGTCAATGGCAACAGCAGCCCCAAACACAACAACAACCCCCTCAGCATGACCAGCACCTCCCGGTGCCAGTAAACGGCGGCAAAGCGGCGCGGAACAGGGGCGGGCACGGGCTTGTGACCGGCTGTCATCACCCCGCACAAGCAAAGGCCCGCCCCCGGAGTGCCGGGCGCGGGCCATCTTCTTTCAGAAAGCCAGAAGGCCTTATTCGGTCACGCTCACCTTGGCCATGGTGTCAGGCTGGCCGATCACCGCGCCATTGGGGCCGGCGCCGCGCTTGATCGCATCGACCACATCCATGCCCTCGGTCACCTTGCCGACAACCGTGTACTGGCCGTCCAGGAACGGGCCCGGGGCAAACATGATGAAGAACTGCGAATTGGCGCTGTCCGGGCTCTGCGACCGGGCCATGCCGACGACGCCGCGGTCATAGGTGATGTCGGAGAACTCAGCCGCCAGATCCGGGCGGTCAGAGCCGCCCTGCCCGGCCCGGCGCATGTCGCCGCCGGCCTTGCCGAACTCAACATCGCCGGTCTGCGCCATGAAGCCTTCGATCACGCGGTGGAACACCACGCCGTCATACTGGCCCGCTTCGGCCAGCGCGGTGATCTGCTCCACATGCTTGGGCGCCACGTCCTCAAAGAGGTCGATCTTGATGGTGCCGTTGGCTTCGCCCGCGACCTGGATTTCCAGACCAGAAGCAAAGGCAGGCCCTGCCGCCAGCAGGGCCACCAGCGAAAGCGCCTTATGCATCCGCAGCCACCTTGACGGAGATCATCCGGTCCGGGTTCGCAGGCGGCTCGCCGCGGGTGATCGCATCCACGTGCTCCATGCCGTCGATGACACGGCCATAAACGGTGTACTGACCGTTCAGGAAGTGGTTGTCCTTGAAGTTGATGAAGAACTGCGAGTTTGCGCTGTCCGGGTTGGCCGAACGGGCCGCGCCCAGGGTGCCGCGGTCATGCGGCAGCTTGGAAAACTCGGCCGGAACATTCGGCAGGCTGGAGCCGCCGGTGCCCGCCATGCGCAAGTTGAAGCCGTCTTCCATGTCGCCATTGGCCACATCACCGGTCTGCGCCATGAAGCCGTCGATCACCCGGTGGAAGCAGACGTTGTCATACTCGCCGGCACGGGCCAGTTCCTTCATCCGCTCGGAATGCTTCGGCGCCACGTCGGGCAGCAGCTCGATCACCACATTGCCGTCTTTCAGCTCGATGATGATGGTGTTTTCGGGATCTTTGATCTCGGCCATGTGGCCCTCCTGTCGTCGAAATTTGCAACGATAGTTAAGGCCAGCGCCCGGAAATGCCAAGGGAGCATTGACTGATGCGCAAAAACCCCCGAAACAGCCCGCGGATTTGACTGCACTTTCACCATAAGGGGTCTCTTGAGATGGGCTGGAAAACACTCGACGACATGGATCTGAACGGCAAGCGCGTGCTGGTGCGTGTGGACATCAACGTGCCGATCGTCGAAGGCGTGGTGACCGACTCCACCCGCATCCGCCGTATCGCCCCCACCGTGCGCGACATTCTGGCGGCAGGCGGCAAGCCGATCCTGCTAGCCCACTTCGGCCGCCCCGGCGGCGAGCGCCGCGAGAACCTGTCCCTGAACCAGCTGGTGCCGACGCTGGAGCGCGCCTTTGACACCCGCGTGCTGTTTGCCGCCGATTGCGTCGGCGCCGGCGCCGAGGCTGCTGCCGATGCGCTGCAGCCGGGCGAAGTGCTGCTGCTGGAAAACACCCGCTTCCACGCCGCGGAAACCAAGAACGACCCCGATCTGGCGGCCGGCATGGCGCGGCTGGGCGAGGTTTACTGCAACGACGCCTTCTCCGCCGCTCACCGCGCGCATTCCTCCACCGAGGCGATCGCCCGCCTGCTGCCCGCCTGCGCGGGCCGCCTGATGCAGGCAGAGCTGCAGGCGCTGGAAAGCGCCCTGGGCAAGCCGAAGCGCCCGGTGACCGCAGTGGTCGGCGGCGCCAAGGTCTCCACCAAGCTGGAACTCCTGGGCAACCTGATCGAAAAGGTCGACCACCTGGTGATCGGCGGCGGCATGGCCAACACCTTCCTGGTGGCCAAGGGCCTGCCGGTCGGCATCTCGCTGGCCGAACGCATCATGAAGGACACCGCAGCCGAAATCCTCGCCAAGGCCGAGGCCGCAGGCTGCGAGATCATCCTGCCCACCGACATCGTGGTCGCCAAGAAGTTCGAATCCAACGCCCCGCATGAAATCCTGCCCGCCGATCAATGCCCCGAGGACGGCATGATCCTGGACGCAGGCACGGAAAGCCTCGCCCGCATCATCGAGGTCTTCTCGAAAAGCAAGACGCTGATCTGGAACGGCCCCCTCGGCGCGTTTGAGCTGGAACCGTTCGACGCCGCCACCAACGCCGCCGCGCTGAAAGCCGCAGCGATGACCCGCTCCGGCCAGCTGATCTCGGTGGCCGGCGGCGGCGACACCGTGGCGGCGCTGAATGCCTCCGGTGCGGCGGGCGACTTCACCTACATCTCCACCGCCGGCGGCGCCTTCCTGGAATGGATGGAAGGCAAGACCCTGCCCGGCGTCGCCGCGCTGGAGCAGTAAACTCCAAGCTGCAAGAACTCTCCGGCCCAGCTGCAAAGCTGGGCCTTTGTCTTGTCCAGGGTGGACTTACGCGCCGCGGAACCGCGCCAGGATCGCGTTCACATCCAGCCCCGCCACCGATCCCGGCAGCGATCCGCGCTCCCCGGCAACCCTGCTGGTGACATAGCCCTCCGCCACCGCAGCAGGCGCCGCGTCCATCAGGCAGGCCGCCGTCATCAGCGTGGCCAGGCTTTCGGCAAACCACCGCGCCTCCGCCTCATCCGGCAGCCCGGGCCAGCGCGCCCGGTGCGCCGCCAGCCCCGCGTCATAGCGCCGGTCGCCGCCCCTGGCCCCGTCCAGCAGCGCGTTCAGCGCCGCCGCGGCCCGCGGCTCCCTGGCCAGCGTGCGCAGGATATCGAGGCAGATCACATTGCCCGACCCTTCCCAGATCCCGTTCAAGGGCGCCTCGCGATACAGCATCGGCATCGGCGTCTCCTCGACATAGCCCATGCCGCCCAGCACCTCCATCGCCTCGCCGATCACCGGGATGCAGCGCTTGTTGCCCAGGTATTTTGCCAGCGCCACCCCGATCCGCGCCAGCGCCCGGCTGTCCGGATCCGGCCGGTCAAAGGCCGCCGCCATCGCCATGCCCGCCGCCAGCGCGCCCTCGGCATCCAGCACCAGATCGGCCAGCACCGCGCGCATCAGCGGCTGGCCGATCAGCGTCTTCTGAAACGCCGCGCGCTCCTCGGCCCACCAGAACGCCTCCGCCAGCGCCGCCCGCATCAGCCCGGCAGGCGCCAGCGCGGTGTCCAGCCTTGTGTGATGCACCATCTCGATGATGGTGCGCACGCCCGCGCCCTCTTCGCCCACCCGGTAGGCCAGCGCCTCCGCATATTCGATCTCGGAACTGGCATTCGCGCGGTTGCCCAGCTTGTCCTTCAGCCGCTGCAGCCGGATGCCGTTGCGCCCCTCCTCCAGCCAGCGCGGCACCAGAAAGCAGGTCAGCCCGCCCTCCGCATAGGCCAGCGTCAGGAACCCGTCCGACATCGGCGCCGAGCAGAACCACTTGTGCCCCGTCAGCCGGTAATGCGCCCCGTCCCGCACCGCCCGGGTGGTATTGGCCCGCACGTCAGAGCCGCCCTGCTTCTCGGTCATCGCCATGCCCAGCGTCGCGCCGCGCTTGTGCGCGACGGGCCGCACCGCCGGGTCATACTCCGCGCTCAGCAGCTTCGGGTGCCACAGCGCCGCCAGATCCGGCGCATTGCGCAGCGCGGGGATCGCGGCATAGGTCATGGTCATCGGGCAGCACACGCCCGGCTCCACCTGGTTGAGCATATAGACATGCGCCGCATGGGTGACATGGCCGCCCGGCGCGCCGTCCCAGGCGGCATGGGCATAGCCCAGCCGCTGCGCCGCCGCCATCACCTGATGATAGCCCGCATTGAACCGCACCTCGTCCAGCCGGCGTCCGGAGCGGCTGAACAGCTCCAGCCGCGGCGGATCGCGCCGCGCCTCCGCAGCGGCCTCCAGCAGCGTTTCACTGCCGTATTCCGCCCCGGCACGGGCCAGCGCATCCGTGCGGCCGCCGTGATGCGCCGCATAGGACCGCAGCGCCGCGTCCTCAGCCCACAGATCGCGCCCGCCGCGCGGCTGCGGCTGGTTCTGCACCTCATGAGTTCCCAAATCGCCGCGCCCGGCGCAGGCTGCCCTGTCTTGCATCGCTGATCCTCCCTGGGCCCAGCCTGCGCAAGCCGCCGCGCCGTGGCCAGCACAGCGCCGCGTCACCGCCGGGCTGCCGTAACGGCAGCGCCGGGGCCAAACCGCAAAAAATTCCCCCTGTGGACAGTTTTGGGATTCACAAGCCGATTCGGTTGTGGCATACATAAGACAGACGCCGGGAAACGGCGCAAAATCAAAACACTACAGCAGTAACATACAGGCACTCCCAACGTGACCCGAAGCCCCCGGCCGTCTTTTGGCGCCATCGCCTTCTTTGCAATCGCCTTCGCGCTTAGCGCGTATTTCACGTTTGCGGCGGTGCAAGGCGACTTCGGTCTATTCCGGAGGGTCGAGATCCAAGCCGAAGCAGAAGAACTGCGGCTGGATCTCGGCCGTCTCCACTCCCACATCGGCGACATGGAAAACCTGACCCGGCGGCTCTCCGACGATTACCTCGATCTCGACCTGCTGGATGAACAGGCCCGCTCGGTGCTGGGCCTGGTCCGCGCCGACGAGATCGTGATCCGCTGATCCATTCGGCAAGGAACGCCGTCGGCCGCACTGCAGCCAGCGGCAGCCCAGTCAAATCAGACGGGCCGAAATACCGCCATCCACGGAAACCGGAGCACCGGTCATGAAGCTTGCCCTGTCCGACAGCAGGAACATGGCAGACTGGGCGATTTCCCTCGGCTCCGCCATCCGCTTGAGCGGGTGCAAACCGGCGATGAACTCATGCACCGCCGGATCGTCGCCGGCCATATCCGTTTTGGTCCCCCCCGGCAGGATCGTATTCACCCGGATCCCTTCAGCCGCATGCTCTGAGGCCAGCGATCGGGTCAGCCCCAGCAACCCGGCCTTTGAAGCGGCATAGGCCGCCATGCCCGGCATGCCGCCATTGCTGACGCCCACAAAGGTTCCGGTAAAGACAATGGCTCCACCGCCCCGTCTTTGCAGCGCGGGGATCTGGGCCCTCGCAGACAGAAACGCGCTGGTGAGGTTGGTTTCAAGGACGGTTTGCCAATTGCCGGGCTCCATCTCCGTAACGGGGCCCGCATCCCCCATCATGCCGGCATTGTTGAACGCGCCATCAAGGCCGCTAAACCGCTCCTCCGCCAGATCTGCAAGCGCCTTGGCGTAAGCCCCGTCGCAGACATCCCCGGCCAGAAAAGCAGCGCGCCCGTTACTTTGCTCAATCTGCCCTGCAATGGCTTCCAAACGTGCTTCCCGGCGCGCGCCCAGCACCACATTTGCCCCTTCGGCGGAGAACAACAGCGCTGCGGCAGCGCCGATCCCGCTGCTGGCTCCGGTGATGATGATTGTCTTGTCTTTCAGTTCCATGGTCATGCCTTTCTGTTTGTGCATGCCATACAGGTAAGGACGAAGGCTAAGGCCGGGCGACCCGGTTCTTGCGCTTGCAGTGCAGCCCGGACCGTAACCGCAAGATCCGGGCCGGACCTCCCCCTGCGCCCGCCCCCGGGTGCCGCCTTCCTGCGCGCCTATCGGCGGATCTTTACGCCGCGTCCGCTCCGCGTCAGAATAGCACTATTCAGCCGCGGCAAAACCCGCTATGAATTTGTTTAACACTAAACTATCTAGCCTTCAGGGGGAGCTGACCACCATGGCCGCTAGAAAAAGCGTAAAGAAACCAAACGTTTCTGCCGAAGAACTGACCCACTACTACCGCGAGATGCTGCTGATCCGCCGATTCGAAGAGAAATCGGGCCAGCTCTACGGCATGGGTCTGATTGGGGGCTTCTGCCACCTCTACATCGGCCAGGAAGCCGTTGTCGTAGGGCTTGAGGCCGCCGCCGAGGAAGGCGACAAACGCATCACCTCCTACCGCGACCACGGCCACATGCTGGCTTGCGGCATGGACCCCGACGGCGTCATGGCTGAGCTGACGGGCCGCGAAGGCGGCTACTCCAAGGGCAAGGGCGGCTCGATGCACATGTTCTCGAAAGAGAAGCATTTCTATGGCGGCCACGGCATCGTCGGCGCCCAGGTGCCGCTCGGCGCGGGCCTCGCCTTTGCCGACAAGTACAAGGGCAACGGCCGCGTCACCTTCACCTATTTCGGTGATGGCGCCGCCAACCAGGGCCAAGTTTACGAGACCTTCAACATGGCCGCCCTGTGGAAACTGCCGGTGATCTTCGTGATCGAGAACAACCAGTACGCCATGGGCACCTCGCAGCAGCGCTCCACCTCCAGCGCGGAGATCTGGGAACGCGGCAAGGCCTTCGGCATCCCGGGCGAAGCGGTGGACGGCATGAATGTCCTCTCCGTCAAGGAAGCGGGCGAACGCGCCGTGGCCCACTGCCGCAGCGGCGACGGCCCCTATATCCTTGAGGTCAAGACCTACCGCTACCGCGGCCACTCGATGTCGGATCCGGCCAAGTACCGCACCCGCGAAGAGGTCCAGAAAATGCGCGAGGAGCGCGACCCGATCGAGCAGGTCCGCGACATGCTCCTGACCGGCAAGCACGCCACCGAAGAAGACCTCAAGGCGATCGACAAGGAAATCAAGGACATCGTTTCCAAATCCGCCGACTTCGCCAAGGAAAGCCCGGAGCCGGCCCTGGACGAGCTCTGGACCGACATCTACGCGGATGAAGTGCCGCAGGAAAACGCCTGAGAGGGAAGAACAAGACATGGCAACTGAAATTCTGATGCCCGCCCTGTCGCCGACCATGGAGGAAGGCACCCTGGCCAAATGGCTGGTCAAGGAGGGCGACACCGTAAGCTCCGGCGACATCCTGGCGGAAATCGAAACCGACAAGGCGACGATGGAGTTTGAAGCCGTCGACGAAGGCACCGTCGGCAAGATCCTGATCGGTGAAGGCACCGAAGGCGTCAAGGTGAACACCCCCATCGCGGTGCTGCTGGAAGACGGCGAAAGCGCCGATGACTACCAGGCCTCCAGCGCCAAGGAAGAGGCCCCGGCTGAGGAAGCACCCTCTGACGAACCCGCCGCCGCCGCGCCGCAGAAGGCCCCCGCGATGCCTGCCAAGGTGCTGGAGCCGGATTACCCGGAAGGCACCGAGATGGTGCAGACCACCGTGCGCGAAGCGCTGCGCGACGCCATGGCCGAGGAAATGCGCCGCGACGAGGACGTGTTCCTGATGGGCGAGGAAGTCGCCGAGTACCAGGGCGCCTACAAGGTCAGCCAGGGTCTGCTCGATGAATTCGGCGCCAAGCGGGTGATCGACACCCCGATCACCGAACACGGCTTTGCCGGCATCGCCACCGGCGCGGCCTTCGGCGGCCTGCGCCCGATTGTCGAGTTCATGACCTTCAACTTCGCCATGCAGGCGATTGACCACATCATCAACTCCGCGGCCAAGACGCTTTATATGTCCGGCGGCCAGATGGGCGCCCCGATGGTGTTCCGCGGCCCCAATGGTGCGGCCGCCCGCGTCGGTGCCCAGCACTCCCAGGACTACGCCGCCTGGTACATGCAGATCCCGGGCCTCAAGGTGGTGATGCCCTACTCCGCCGCCGACGCCAAGGGTCTGATGAAGACCGCGATCCGCGATCCCAACCCGGTGATCTTCCTGGAGAACGAAATCCTCTACGGCCGCGCCTTCGACGTGCCGAAACTGGATGATTTCACCATCCCCTTCGGCAAGGCCCGGATCTGGCGCGAAGGCTCCGACGCCACCATCGTCTCCTTCGGCATCGGCATGCAGTACGCGCTGGAAGCCGCCGAGAAGCTGGCCCAGGACGGCATCAGCGCCGAGGTCATCGACCTGCGCACGCTGCGCCCGATGGACCTGCCCACGGTGATCGAGTCGGTCAAGAAGACCAACCGCCTGGTCACGGTCGAGGAAGGCTGGCCGCAGGGTTCCGTCGGCAGCTACATCGCCTCCGAGGTGATGCAGCAGGCGTTCGACTATCTGGACGCGCCGGTCATCACCTGCACCGGCAAGGACGTGCCCATGCCCTATGCCGCCAACCTGGAACGCCACGCGCTGATCACCACGGATGAGGTGGTCGAGGCGGTGAAGCAAGTGACCTACCGCTAAGGACGAAGATGGAAATCAGGGGCCGCGATCCCGAAACCGAATGCTACCGCGTCACGCTGACCGTCGACGGGCGCACAGTCACCGCACTGGTTCCCGAACGGCTGGCAGCAGACACACGGCTGATCGGCTCGCGGCCCTCCCATCAGGAGGCCTACGTCTGGATGGCCGAATACAAAGACAAGATCGAAGCCGCGATCACCCAGCTTGCCCGCGGCACCGGGCGCCCCAAGGCGCCCTATGACCAAATTGTTCTGATTGAGGAGCGCTGACATGCCCACCGAAATCCTGATGCCCGCGCTTTCTCCCACCATGGAGGAAGGCACCCTTGCCAAATGGCTGGTCAAGGAGGGCGACACTGTTTCCTCCGGCGACCTGATCGCCGAGATCGAAACCGACAAGGCCACCATGGAATTTGAAGCCGTGGACGAAGGCGTGATCGGCAAGATCCTGATCGCCGAAGGCTCCGAGGGCGTGAAGGTCAACACCCCCATCGCGGTGCTGCTGGAAGACGGCGAAAGCGCCGACGACATCCAGTCCTCCGGCGGCGGCGCATCCGCCCCGGCCAAGGAAGAGGCGCCGGCTGAAGCCAAGTCCGAAGCCAAAGCCGAGGCCCCCAAGGACGCGGCCAAAGCTGCCCCCGCCGCCCCGCAGGGCGCGGACGGCAACCGCATCTTCGCCTCGCCGCTGGCCCGCCGCATCGCTGCGGACAAGGGCCTGGACTTGAGCGCAATCAAAGGTTCCGGCCCCAAGGGCCGCATCGTCAAGGCCGACGTTATGGATGCGAAGCCGCAGGCCACAGCCGCCACAGCACCCAAGGCAGAGGCCGCCGCTGCCGCTCCTGCCGCTGCCGCCGCTCCTTCCGGCCCCTCCGCCGACATGGTCGCCCGCATGTACGAGGGCCGCGAGTTCGAAGAGGTCAAGCTGGACGGCATGCGCAAGACCATCGCCGCCCGCCTGACCGAGGCCAAGCAGACCATCCCGCATTTCTACCTGCGCCGCGACATCCAGCTCGACGCGCTGTTGAAATTCCGGGGCGAGCTGAACAAGCAGCTCGAAGGCCGCGGCGTCAAGCTCTCGGTCAACGACTTCATCATCAAGGCGGTGGCGCTGGCGCTGCAAGCGGTGCCGGACGCCAACGCGGTCTGGGCCGGCGACCGGGTGCTCAAGATGAAAGCCTCCGACGTGGCGGTTGCCGTCGCCATCGAGGGCGGGTTGTTCACCCCCGTGCTGCAGGACGCCGACGTGAAATCGCTCTCCGCCTTGTCCGCGCAGATGAAGGACCTCGCCAAGCGCGCCCGCGACCGCAAGCTCGCGCCGCATGAATACCAGGGCGGCAGCTTCGCGATCTCCAACCTCGGCATGTTCGGCATCGACAACTTCGACGCCATCGTGAACCCGCCGCACGCGGGCATTCTGGCAGTCGGCTCCGGCGTCAAGAAGCCGGTTGTGGGCAAGGACGGCGAACTGAAGGTCGCCACGGTGATGAGCGTCACCATGTCGGTCGACCACCGCGTCATCGACGGCGCCCTCGGCGCGGACCTCTTGAAGGCGATCGTCGGCAACCTGGAAAACCCGATGGTGATGCTGGCCTAAGAGGCTGCCTCCTTCAGACAACAAAAAAGCCCCGGTCCACGACCGGGGCTTTGCATTTGTAATGCTGCTACAGGTCTCAATTGGCCGCTTCCAGCCCTTGGCGGCCCTTGCGCAGCAGTCCTGCCGCTGCATCTGCACCGGACAGCTTTCACGCATAGCGAACGTGTGGCGGCTTCAGGAAATACCTGAACGGCATTCTATCCTTCGGCTTAAGCAGATGATTTGGATCGATTGGCAGATCTCGATCCGCAATTCATGCCCCAATTCTGCTGTGTTTATGCCACCGTGATCCCATACTGCGCGTTCAAAGCACCCTCATGTGTTTTCAAGACCGCCAAATGCTGCCGGCATGGCAATCTAACTTGGTTCGGCCGCATCCATTCGAAAGAGGCTATAGTCATGCCCGCGATTGATATTGTTCGGCTTGATGAAGACCCGCATGAAAGTGCCTATAACGTCCGACCCGACACATCCTCTCGCGGGGTGGATCTGGACGGCGCCCGTATCACGGCAACCTACGCCGATGGCACAACGGAAACCCTGACGTGGCAGGCCTTGGATCCGTATACCAATGGCGGGGCGGCAGGCGCCGGCATTGATATGTTCTTCGGCTACAGCTGGCACGAGCTATCGACGACGAAACAGCTGACCTCGCTCCAGATCGACCTTGCTCCGGCCAGCTCGGTGTTTGATACGGCCTTTGCCATGGATGATGATCCTCTCGGGGGATCCACGCCAACCTCAAAGAACGGCTTTCCGTTCAAAGTTGCTCCAGAATATGAAGACCTGTCCGGCAATATCACGGCGACCTATACCGGAATTGTGAATTTGTCCGGAAGCGAGGCTGCCGGAGACCTCTATACCACGATGATCCTCGACTTCTCAGGCCTTCCGGAGGGCGGTTTGCTCGGGGATCTGGTCTGGAATTCGGACATCGACACAATGACGGGTCCGTTTGCGCCGGATCTGGTTGCAAAAAGCGATGTCTTCCAAATTTCAGGCGATGGGTCCGAGGTCCTGAACGTTCTGGACAATGACCTCCACGGCGACGGCAGCAGCCTGACGATCACCCATATTGCGGGCCAGGCTGTTTCGTCCGGTCAGTCCGTATCGCTGAGCAGCGGTGAAGTCGTGACCCTGAATGCGGACGGCACGCTCTCGATCACCAATGACAGCACCGTGTCTGAAACCAGCACGTTTTCCTATACGGTTGTGGATGATCGAGGAAACAGCGATGTCGGATCGGTAAAGGTCGAAACCGTTACAGGTGCTCCGCCGTGTTTCGTGGCAGGCACACAGATCGATACAAGGTACGGCTCAGTCGCTGTCGAAGACCTGCAAGTGGGAGCCGAGGTCATGACCCGGGATCACGGTCTGCAGCCACTGCGCTGGATCGGGTACAGCACCCGCCACGCGACAGGCCGCCATGCACCGGTGGTCTTTGCTGCTCATGCGCTTGGCGATCATGGCCCAATCGCCGTGTCGCAAAACCACCGGGTGCTGATTTCTTCTGAGCTGGCAGAGCTGCTATTTGGGCATTCCGAAGTCTTGGTCAAGGCGAAGCATCTCGTGAACGGCACAACAATCCAAGTGCGGGCAGATGGCCAGCTGGTGACCTATGTCCACTTGCTGTTTGATGAGCATGAAATTCTCTGCGGCAACGGTCTTGCAAGTGAGAGCTATCATCCGGGAGCTGAAACTCTAGGGTCCTTTGATGCTCAAACGCGGGAGGAGATTCTGGAGCTTTTCGGGGATTTCGAACGCTATGGCCCGACAGCGCGCCTCGCGCTGAAGTCTCATGAAGGCCAATTGCTGCTCTCTCGTTTGCCGAAATCAGCAAATCAGCATTCTGATTTCCGCCCATTAAATGGCTGAGGAGCGATAGCTGCGCTGCAGTGTTGCAACGTGTGGGCTGATGCGCCTCAGCGACTTTTCATGGCCTGCTCTTGCCCTTAGCTGCGGCTCGCTAGGGTCTCGGGCCGCACCTGCGGAAAACGGCAGCAAACCCCCGCTTCATGGACATGGATACAGGTGGGCTACACGTCCCCCAAGAACCATCGAAACTCAAAAAGGGAACGCCCCCGCCCCCTTTCATCTTTCCCCAAATACTCACCTGCGCAACCGCCGCCGCCAGCCCAACGCCAGCGGCGGCGCGCTGCTCAGTACTGATACCCGGGGGTCGAGGCCGACAGCGCCTGCTCCGCCTCATCCATCTCCGCAGCAATGCCGTCAAACAGCGGCGTCGAGAGATAGCGCTCGCCGGTATCCGGCAGCATCGCCAGAAGGACTGCCCCCTCCGGCGCCCGCTCCGCCACTTTGACCGCCGCCGCCAGGCTGCCGCCGCCTGAAATCCCGGTCAGAATGCCTTCCTCCGCCGCCAGCCGCTTCGACCAGGCAATGCTCTCCTCACCGCTCACAGGCTCCAGCGCATCGAAATAGCCCTCGTCCAGCGCCTCCTGCAGCACCAGCGGGATGAAATCCGGGGTCCAGCCCTGAATGGGATGCGGGTTGAAGGCCGGATGGGTCGCCGCAGGCTCGCCCTCCGCATTGCGCGCCTGCGCCTCACCGGACTGCACCAGCGCCGCGTTGGACGGCTCGCTCAGGGTGACCTTCAGATCGGGCCGCGCGCCCTTCAGCACCCGCCCCAGACCCGCAACCGTGCCGCCGGTGCCATAGCCCAGCACCACGTGATCCAGCCGCTCGCCCGCGAAATCCCCCAAGATCTCCCGCGCGGTGGTGCTCTCATGAATGTCGGCGTTGTCCTTGGTCTCGAACTGATGCGCCAGGAACCAGCCGTTGGCCTCCGCCAGCTCCTTGGCCTTCACCACCATGCCAACCGCCTTGTCCTCCTTGCGGGTCAGCACCACCTTGGCACCCAGCATCCGCATCAGCCGCCGCCGCTCGACCGAAAACCCGTCGTGCATAGTAATCACCAGCGGATAGCCCTTGGCGGCACACACCATGGCGAGGCCGATGCCGGTGTTGCCGCTGGTCGCCTCTACCACGGTCTGGCCGGGCTTCAGCCGCCCCTCGCGCTCCGCCGCCTCGATGATATTCAGCGCCAGCCGGTCCTTCACAGACCCCGCCGGGTTGAACGCCTCGAACTTCACGTAGATGGTCACATGATCCGGCGCGATGCGGTTCAGCCGGATCGCGGGCGTGTTGCCCACCGTTTCCAGGATCGAGCCATAGAGCCGCCCGCGGCCTTCGGTCGTGTAAATCATGGTCTGTCCCCCAAATAGAAACTGCAGAAAAAGAAGCTGTTGCCCCGGACTATGCGCCCCGGCGCAACCGGGTTCAAGCCAGCCCGCCAAGGCTGCCATCAAATAAGACCGCCCTCCGCCCGGCGCGCCAGTCTGCGGAACCGCAGGCTGCCCCGCCCCCGGGGAAAGGATCAACAGCCTCCCCCAACCCTCTATACAGAAACATTATTTCCTGCCGGAGAAGGCAGTAAAAAAGGGCGCATTCCGCGCCCCTTTCATCTTTCCAAAAATACTCAAAATGCGGCGCGGCCCGCGGCGCATCCCTCAGTCGGAGCCGTTCGGAAACCGCTGGTCCATGCTGACCGAGGGCTGATCGCAGCCCGCCTCGCCGACGATGCGCGCCGGAATGCCCGCCACGGTTTTGCACGGCGGCACCTCCGACAACACCACCGACCCGGCGGCAATGCGGCTGCAATGGCCGACCTTGATATTGCCCAGCACCTTGGCGCCGGCGCCGATCAGCACCCCGTCGCCGATCTTCGGATGCCGGTCCTCTTCCTCCTTGCCGGTGCCGCCCAGCGTCACCGAATGCAGCATCGACACGTTGTCGCCCACCACCGCAGTCTCGCCGATGACGATGGAATGGGCATGGTCGATCATGATCCCCTTGCCGATCACCGCCGCCGGATGGATATCGACACCGAAGATCTCGGAAATCCGCATCTGGAAGAAATACGCCAGATCCCAGTCGCCCTGCTGCCACAGCCAATGGCCGATCCGGTAGGCCTGCACCGCCTGATACCCCTTGAAATAGAGGATCGGCTGCAGCAACCGGTGGCAGGCCGGATCGCGCTCATAAACCGCCATCAGGTCGGCGCGCGAGGCTTCCACGATGCCGGGGTCGGCCTCATAGGCGGCATCGACGATCTCCCGCAGGATGGTCATCGACATCTCGTTGGAGCACAGCTTGGCGGAAATCCGGTAGGACAGCGCCTTCTGCAGCGATTTATGGTGCAGGATACAGGCATGGATCAGCCCGCCCATCAGCGGCTGCGAGTCGACAGCGTCCTGGGCTTCCTTGGTGATCCGGTCCCAGACGGGATCCAGCGAGGCGACGGCGTGCTGCGTTTTGAACATGGCGATGCATCCTTTCTCCGCTCAAGATAGCCATCTAAGGGCTTTTTCGGCAAACGCAAACCCGTGATGGGGTACATTTTCGTTATCGATGGAACGCCGCCGCGCCGCCGCCGCAGGCAGGCGGCGCCACGCCCAACGGCTGGCCGGGCAGGTTTCCTGCCGGGTTCAGCGGGCGGGAGCCTCCGCCTCCGCATCCAGCACCAGCGCCAGTTCCCGCAGCACCAGCCGGGTGCAGCCGAGATAGGCCGCGTCATCCAGAAACGGTTCTTCTGCCAGGGCACACCGCCGCGCCGCCGCGCTCAGGCTGCCGTCGCCCCAGCGCGGATGCAGCTGCCCGAGCATCCGGCAATGCGCCGCCGCCTCTGCCGCGCCGCCGAAAATGCGGCGGCACAGGCGCAGGCGGCCGCTCTCCGGCACCGCCAGCAGCGCCCGCGCCACCGCGGAGACATCGCCGGGCAGCACCGGGCGGATCATTCCAGCACGGCCCGCACCGCAGGCCCGGCACCATACCGCGCCGACCGCTGCGCCACGTCCAGCACATCGCCCGCCTGCACCCCGTCCGCAGCCTGCGCCGCTGCCGGATAGGCCCAGCCCGGCGCGGCCACCGTCTCCTCCCGCAGCACCGCGGTCCCGCGCATCACCCGGATGCGGTAGGATTCCGTCTCTTCGCCCAGCGGCACCTCGTCCAGGTCCCAGCTGTCGCCCTCGATCCGGGTGCGGCGCACCCAGGCGGCGGCGATGTCTTCGCCCAGCGCGCCGCTCAGCCGCAGATGCACCGGCGCATAAGGCCTCAGGCCAATGCCCTCAAAACTCTCCTGCCGGTGCACATATGACGGATCCTCCAGCGCCCGCCGCGCAGGACCGATCCGGTAATGCCGCAGCCGGCGGCGCTGTTCCGGCGCCAGCTCCAGCTGCACCGGCGTGCCGTCCAGCAGCACGACATAAGACCCGGCAGGCCAGACCTCCGGCATCACGGCATCGGTCCCCTGCTGGCCGCGCAAGCGCCCGCGCAGCAGGTAGGTCTGCGGCGCAATCAGCTCTGCCGCGCGGAACTGGAACAGCTCCCAGTTGCCGGGCGTGCCATCGCCGATGGCGGCCGCGTTGGCGCCGTTCAGCACCGCCTCAACGGTGCGGCTTTCCAGCGAGCCGGAGATCAGCTTCACCTGCAGATCCGCCCCCAGATCCCAGCGCCCCGCGCCTGCGGCCAACAGCGGCGTTTCCGTGACCCCGATCACCTGCCGCGCCGCGATCACCTGTTCCAGCGCGTAATTCTCATCCTCCTCCGAGCCATAGACCGCCACACTGCCGGGCCAGGCCTGCGCCGTCAGCGCCAGATGCGGCGCGTGCGGCACCTCATCGCCGCGCATCAGGGGCAGATCCAGGAACAGGGGCAGCACCGGCCCCGGCGCTGCAAAGGCGTTGACGCCCGGCAGCTCCTCCGCCACCGCGGCCAGGTCATAGGTGCCGGGTTCAATCCGCACCGCCTCCGCCAGCTGCGCCTCAGCCTGTTCCACCCGGTCGATGCGGTAGAGCTGATCGCCGCCCTCCAGCGGCAGCGACACCACATCCCCCGCGCCCAGATGCAGCATCGAGGGCGGCAGCTGGAACCGCAGCGTATCGCGCGAGATCCGCGCCTCGGCCAGCCAGCGGCCGGCCACCTGGCGCGCCTCGGCACCGGTCAGCGCCAGCGGCAGCTCGGTCTGGCTGACGGAATGGGTGGCCTCGTCAGGCATGACCGCCTCCACCGACCCGGCGGCATGGTCGCCGCCCCATTCGGTAAACCGGAGCCGCACCCGCCCCGCCAGCTCCGCCTCACTGGCGCGGGACAGCTCCAGCGTGCCCTCCAGCTCGCCGCTTTCGGCCAGATGCTCCAGCGCCAGCGTCTCGGCCCCGCTGCCGCTGCGCATCCGGAACTGCAGCGTCCCGCCGCGCTCCACCGCGTCGAACCCGAAGCGCAGCATCAAGGGCTGCAGCACCGCGCGCGCATCGCTCACATCCGGGTTCACATAGCCATGCACCACGCCGTGAAGCCGCGAGACGTCAAAATCCTCCAGCCCCGCGCGGCGGCACACCTCCGCCACCACCGAGGCCAGCGTGCGCTGCCCGGCCCGACCGTTCAGCCAATGGCCGCGCAGGTAGTTTTCGCCGTCGGTCCAGATGTCCGCACGGCTGGGGAAGGCCGGGAACGGCCGCGCGTCCCAGGCCCAGACATAGGCGTTGGACATATCCAGCATGCGATCGCCGTATTCCTCCGAGACCGGGTTGTTGGCGTCCTCGCCCCAATAGCCAAGGATCGCGCGCAGGTAGTGGATCTGGATCAGATCGTCGCGCAACCCGTTGGAATATTTCGGCAGTTTGGATTCGGAGCTTTTCGGATCGAGGAACTTGTTCGGCTGGTTGGTGCCCTTGTCGATGGCGGCGCAGCCCAGTTCGGTGAACCAGATGGGCTTGCTCTGCGGCACCCAGGCGGTGGGCGCGGCCTGACGCACCCCGCCGATCCGCTCATGGTGCTCCTGCATCCACCAGTTGCGGATATCCTTGTAGCGCCAGATCCAGGCCTCCTCATGGGCGCCATCGGTGATCGGGGTGCGGATCTGCGCCGCTGCGGCCTCGGGCGAATGGTAATACCAGTCATAGCCTTCGCCGCCCTCCACATTGCTGCGCAGGTAGCCGAGGTCATAGATCGCGGGCACGCCGGATTGCGCGTCCAGGTGATCCTCCCCTTCGCGCCAGTCGCTGAGCGGCATGTAGTTGTCGATGCCGATGAAGTCGATGGTGTCATCCGCCCACAGCGGGTCGAGATGGAAATACCGGTCGCCCTCCGGCGACTGATAGCCCCAGTATTCCGACCAGTCGGCGGCATAGCCGATTTTGGTCTCCGCCCCCAGCAGCAGCCGCACCTCTGCCGCCAGGGCGCGCAGGGCTGCCACCGCCGGAAAGCCCGCGGCACCGCGGATCTGCGTCAGCGCCCGCATTTCGGAGCTGATGCAAAAGGCTTCCACCCCGCCCGCCGCTGCGCACAGCGCGGCATTGTGCAGGATGAAGCGGCTGAGGCTCCACTCCTGCGGCCCGCTGTAGGCGACCGTGCCATTCCCCACGGTGAAATCCGCCGCGGTGACGGTGCCAAAGAACGCCGCCACCTCCGCCTCCGCCGCCGCGGTGCCATCGGGCGAGCCGGGCTGCCCCGGCGCGGCAGAGAGCGTGATCCGCCCCCGCCAGGGCAGATGCGGCTGGCTGGCGCCGCCGGTCCAGGGATCGGGCAGTTCGTTGCCCTCGGCCTGGTCCATCAGGATGAAGGGGTAAAACATCACCCTGAGGCCCCTGTCTCGCATCTCCCGGATCGCCTGGGTCACCGAGGCATCGGCGGGCGTGCCGCCATACATCGGCGTGCCCTCCTGCGTCAGCACCTGCGCCGCGGTCCCGCGGGTCAGGCCGCTGACGCTCCAGGGCAGACTGCCCTCAGCCTCCTTATGCTCGACCTTCGGTGTCAGGGTGCAGCTGCCGCAGCGCAGGTCATCGCCGAACCACGACACGATCAGCGAGGCCGCGCCGCAGGACGGCAGCTCCGCCTCCAGCGCGTTGAGCGAGGTCTTGAGGTCGCTCATCCCCGAGGGCGTATGCTCATTGGCCGCCTTCGCATCGCCCGGGCCGCCGGAATACTGCACCGTCTGCGCGGCCAGCGCGAATTCGCCGGTGCCCGGCATCAGCGCCACGCCTTGCACCAGCTGGCCCAGATCCTGCGTATAGGTGCTGCTGTCCGCCTGCTCCGGCCGCAGCACGTCGAAGGAAAACTGCGGCACCCGGTTGCCGAAGCGCGACAGCTCCAGGTTCTCGAACACCACATAGGCCGTGCCGCGGTAGGCAGGCACCTGGCCCGCGCCCTCGACCGCCTCCATCACCGGGTCGGGCAGCTGGTCTTTTGTGCCCCGGTAGACGGTCATGTTCAGATCCTTGGGCGCCACCTCCTCCCCATCGGCCCAGATGCGGGAGACATGGGCGATTTCCCCCTCGCAGAGCGCAATCGCCAGCGACACCGAATAGCTGTAGCTGGTGACCTGCGGCTGGCTGGGCCGGCCCTTGCCGCCGCCGCCGCTGGTGGTGGAGGTTTCCAGGAACCGCGAGGACCAGATCACCTGCCCGCCCAGCCGCATCCGGCCATAGACCTGCGCGACAGGGCTGCCCTCGCTGGACTGGGTCAGGCGGAAGCGGTCGACCTTGCCGGTCTCCACCGGGGCCGAGCCTGAGCCCAGCAGGCGTTCGTCGATCATGCGGCCCAGTGTGGCGCCCACCGCCCGGCCGATCACCGCGGACGAGAGGCCCGCGACAGTGCCGCCGATTGCGCCGCCAACCGCCGCGCCTGCGGCAGAGAGAAGAATGGTTGCCATCAGTTCAGCTCCTTCGGGAAGTGAAACCGCGCCACGATGCGGCGCTGCCAGGGCGGGCTCAGCGGGCTTTCGACAACCCCGTGGCCGGCGTATGCGTGGATGAAGGCGGGGCCTGAATTGACAACTTCCGCCTGGCCGATAGGCCGGGCAGTGCCCGTCCGCCCCCCCGGGCGGGCACTTCGTTTCCGCCCGCGGCCAGGCATTGCCCTCGTCTCATTGCTGCCAGCCTGAGACTGCACCCCCAGATGCTTGGCCACCGATCCTTCGCGCATGCGGAACAGGATCACGTCGCCGGGGGCAGCGTCTCGCAACGGCTTTGCCGTCAGATGCCGCGCCGCCGCCTGCCACAGCGCCTCGGTGCCCTGCGGCTCGGACCAGTCCATCGTGTAGGCGGGCGGAAGCTCCGGCTCGGCCCCGCACAGCTCGCGCCACAGGCCCCGGATCAGGCCCAGGCAATCGCAGCCCGCCCCCTTGCAGGAGGCCTGATGTACATAGGGCGTGCCGATCCAGCCGCGGGCAGCCTGCACCACCCGGCTCATCGCCTGCTGCCCCCGGTGTTCACGCCCGACTGGCGCGGCACCGCCATCACCCAGTCCTCCCCCGGAATGTCGGGGAAACCCTGAAAGTTCAGCAGGTTGTTGAACTTCAGCCGGCAGCTCTCCAGCCGCTTGTCGCAACCCGCCTCCAGCCGCAGCGTATCACCAGGCTGCACCGCAGCGCGGGTGGGTTCCCACAGGGCGATTTTCCGCCCGCCCGCCGTGGACTGGTCGGCCTTGACCGCCGCCCACAGCCCCTGAGCCGCGCCGCTGAGGACCGTAAGCCGCCCGCCGGTGAACCAGTCCGGCTCAAACCCCGGCAAGGCGTCCCAGCGGAACACCTCGTTGCGCTCCACCTCTGCGGCGGCCAGCTCGGTGGCATAGCCGGGCGTCCCGAGGTCGAACCCGCAGGCGGCATCGCCCAGCACCGCGGTACAGGGTTTTTGATAGATCCGCCCCAGCGGCTGGTTCAACGCCTCCGTCAGCCCGCGCAGTTCCGCCTGAAAGGCGCCGCCGGCCCGGCGGATCTCGCCAATCGAGCCGCGGAACTGCAGCCAGCGCATTGAGACATCCTGCCAGTTCACCAGCCAGCAGCGTACCTCGGCGCCGTCGAAGCGGCCCGCCTCGATGTCCGCCTCGCGCACCGCGGCATCGCTCAGCACCCCCAGCGCCTCGGTGTTGTCGACCGACAGGCCGGTGGCCTGGCTCACCGCCCGCGCCGTCAGGCCGCTGCCGGGCTGAAACGCCAGCCCGTCAAAGCGCAGCACGCAGTCATGGTCGGTAAAGCCCAGCACCGCACCGTCGCGCCGCTCCAGCGCCCAGCAGCGGCACAGGGTGGTGATGCCGGACTTAACATGGGCCCGGAAGGCTTCGGACAGCCCGCTCATACCCGCACCTCCACCACCGGCACCGCCGGCGCCTCGCCCGCCTGGAACGAGGCGACGCTGGTCTGGATGCTGCCGGTGTCGAACCGCACCGGCACGTCGAATTCGAACCCCGCCCGGATGCTGAGACCCTTCTCCGGCGGATGCGCCAGGGTGATCAGACCGGTAGCGGTGTCCAGCTCGTAATCGACGCTTTCGCGCAGCTCGTCCTGGCCGATCCCGACCCGCACCGTGCCCGCCACCGGTTTGGCAATCGGGCGCTGGTAGGTGAAGGCGCCCGAGCGGTAGGTCTTGGCCAGCTGAAAGGTCACCGTGGCACCGTCGCCGGTCGCAACCACCTGATCATCAAAGGCAACCTCCGCGCTGGCGCGGGCGGATTTGTAATCGCTCCAGTCTTTCCAGCGGAAGCCGTAGAGCTGGCCCTGGCGGGCCTCGAAAAAGGCGATCAGCGTCTCGATATCCTCCAGCGCGCGCAGGCCCAGCCCCGCGTCATAGCGGCGGCGGGAGTGCGCCCAGGGGGTGTTGCGCTCCTCGAACCCGTTGGCCAGCGTCACCACATCGGTGCGCCGCTCCGGACCGCCGACAGAGCCGAAGCTGAGCGAAGCGGGAAATCGGACTTCGTGGAAATTCATCGTGTTACCCTCCATTCTTAACGGTTGCGCCCGCCGCGGCTAAGCGCGCGCGACAGCTGCGCGGCGATCTGGCTGCGGCTGCGTTCAAAGCCTTTGACGTCCGGGGTGGTCACATTCATCACCACGCTGACCGCACCGCCGCCCTGGCTGCGCACGCCCAGCGAGCCGTCGGCGCCGCGGGTCAGCGGCAGGATCGCCTCCGGCCCGGCCTCGCCCATCAGCCCGGTGGCGCCGCGCATCGGGAATGCTGTGGGGCTGGTGACAACACCGCCCTTGGCAAAGGGCATCACCTTGCCCTGGCTGAAGGCCGCACCATTGGCGAAGGGCAGAATGTTTCCGATCAGCGAGGTCAGCCCCTCGGTCATCATGCCGCTGAGATGATTGGTCACCGGCTTCATCGCCGCGTTGTAGGTGGTTCGGATCATGGAGCGCGCGAGGGTGTCCATCGCCTCCGACAGGCTGTCGCCGTCAAAGGCCAACCCCTCAAAAGCGCGCCGTAAGCCCTTGGAAAGACTTCGGTCCAGGATCTGCGCATCGCGCCCGGTCTCGGAGAACCCCTCCTTGACCCGCCCCAGCACTTCTGCAAAGGCAGCCGCCATTCCGGAGGCACCGTCCAGCGCTTCTCCCAAAGCTTCGCCCTGCAGTTCCAGTTCCGCCATCGAGGATGAGTCAGTCATCTTTTGTCTCCTTGTTTGCCGGGCTGGGCGCGTCCGGGAAATTCTGCATCAAGGCCGCCAGCCGGTGGCGGCTGAGCGGCTGCGGTGCCGCGGCCTCGCCCAGCATCAGCCGCAGTTCCGCCGGCGTCAGCTGCCAGAAATCACGCGGCAGCAGTTTCAGCCCCGCCATCCCGGCGCGCATCAGCGCGGGCCAGTCCAGCCCGCTCATGGCTCTTCCGGCACGGCAAAGCTGCGCACCAACAGCTCCGCCGCCACCCGCGCCGCCTGCATCGGGCCGCCGGTAATGGTGGCGGCAGCGAGGTCTTCGCGGCTGAGATCATGGCCACCGCCCTGCAATCCTGCCGCCAAGAGCGCCAGCACGTCGCGGGCAGAAAACCGGCCCTGTTCGAACCGCTGCACCAGATCAACCAGCGTGCTTTCCTCCAGCGCGGCCTCCAGCCCCGCCAGCGCGCCCAGCGTCAGCTTCAGCACGTAAGGGGTTCCATTCACGAGCAATTCCGCCTCGCCAGCGTGGGGATTCACCATCGTTCAGACCGCCGAGAAGCTGAGCTGGCCGGCGCTGGCGAGCGACAGCTCATAAGTCGCCTCGCCGTTGTGGCTGCCCGCGTATTCAAGTGCTGTGACCTGGAACGGCCCCTGCACGATGCCGAAATCGGGGATGATCACCTGGAACTCCGGCGTGAGGCCTTCGAAGAACAGCTGCCGGGCGCGCTCATCCGTTGCCTCGTCCCGGAAGATGCCGGAGCCGGAGATGCTGGCGGAGCGCACGCCGGCGCCTGCCAGCAACTCACGCCAGCCGCCTTGGCTTTCGAGGCTGGTCACATCTACGCTTTCGGCGTTGAAGCTGATCCTTGTGGCGCGCAGGCCGGCGATGGTTTCAAACAGGCCAGCGCCGTTCATGTCCACTTTGACCAACAGGTCCTTGCCGTTTTGAACTGTCATGGGGGTTCTCCATGTATTTCAATTGGTTTCATGAGGTTTCTGACGTTCAGACGTCATCCACCCGCGCCCTGAAGCGCAGGGTGATCTGCCTGCCGCCGGTGGTCAGCCGCTCGGCCTTGGCGCGGTCGAACCACAGGCCCGTCAGCTGGCCGCGCGGCAGCGGCACCGCGGCACCGACCAGCGCGTCGCAGACGGCCGCGGCGGCGGCCTTGGCGCCGGCAAAACCTGCCGTGTCAGTGGTGACGGTGACGAAGAACCGGTGTTCGGCCCCGCCTGCGGTCTTGTCGGAGCGGTCCAGCACCTCCTCCGATCCCAGCGCCACATAGGTCTGCGGCAAGGGGCCTGCGGGGATCGCGTCATAGATCGCATTGCCGACCAGCGCGGAGAGGCCCGCGTCGCCAGTCAGGTGGGTGTAGACGGCGGATTGCAGCCCGCCTGCGATGGCATAGGTCATCCGCTCACCTCCTCAACCGCGAAACAGGTGAGATAGCGGGCGTCCGGGGCGCTTTCCGCAACCGCATCAATGCGGTAGAGGCGGTCATGGTCACGGAAACGCTGGTCCGGGCGCGGACGGGATGCAAAACCTTCCGGCGATGCGCGCAGGGTGATCCGGTATTTCTGCAAAGATACGCTATCACCGGCCAGGCGGCCCGAGAGGGATTTCACCTCGGCCCAGAGGGTGCCAAGCGCGACCCATGTTTCCGTGTAGCCGCCGGCGCCGTCGGGCGCGCGCTGGGGGTCTTCGAGCACCAGCTTGCGGGTGAGGTTCGGGGGCTGTGTCATGCCAGGCCTCCCAGCGTCAGCCGCAGGCTGCGGTAGCGTTCGATCAGGCTAGTGACGCCAAAGGGCATGCAACCGCCATGAAGGCCGGTGTCGGCCCGGTATTCGTAGTAATGCGCGGCCAGCAGCATCACGGCCTGGCCCAAATCAGCAGGCAAGCCGCCCCAGTCCGCGGCCATGCCGGCCTGCAGGGTGATCCGCGCCAGACCGCCGGCCGGGATGGCGGGCAGCAGGCTGCCGGTTGGGCACAAACGCGGGCGCTGGCTGTCACGCTCCAGCTGGTAAGCGGAAGGGGTCAGAACTGTCTCAGCCCCCGCGGCGTCACGGATCATCACCTCTGTCACCGCCCGCACCGGGGCGATCGGCAGCACCATCCGGGCGCGGTCGCGCCAGTGCCGGATCTCCAGCTCAAAATCACGGGTTATCAGCGCCTTGCCGGTCCTTCCTTCCACCGCGGCCAAGGCGGCGCGCAGGAAGCCAAACAGCACCTCGTCCTGCAGGCTGTCCTCGCCAAAGCCGGTGCCCAGACGCAGATGCGCCTTGAAGGGGGCCAGCGGCAGGGCGGCCTCGGGCACGGGGGTCACTTCGCTCAGCATCATCATCTCACTCCTGCGGGCCTCCCCCTGAGCCGGCCCTGATCTGCTGTCCGTTTCTAAAGTTCGGCCGGCACGCACCGTTCCCTGCCGCTCGGACGGAGGGGGAGCAGCTAGACGGCAAGGAAATATGGGGTGCGTGCCAGCCGGCGGACCGGGCTGCCGGTCCGCCATCAGCGCTGAGCGGTTAGCTCAGGCCGAATTTCATCAGCTTGATCGCGGCAAAGTCGCTGACATCGCCGCCGACGCGCTTGGTCGCGTAGAACAGCACATGCGGCTTAGCGCTGAAGGGGTCGCGCAACACGCGCAGGTCCGGGCGCTCGGCAATGGTATAGCCGGCGCGGAAGTCGCCGAAGGCGATGGAGTAGCTGTTGGCAGCCGGGTCCGGCATGTCCTCGGCGATCAGCACCGGGTAGCCCATGAGGCGCGCAGGCTCGCCTGCGGCCAGGCCGTCAGACCACAGGAAACGGCCGTCGGCGTCCTTCAGTTTCCTGAGCATTCCCGCGGTCTTGGAGTTCAGAATGAAGGTGGCGTTGGCGCGGTATTCGGCCCCCAGCGCATAGACTAGGTCGATGATCGCGTCGCCGTTGCCGACATCGCCGTCGACGCCGGAAACCCTGTAGCCGATCTCGCCCCAGGTCCAGGTGCCGTTTTCGGTCACCGGGTAGTTGAGGAAACCGGTGGGCTTGTCGATGCCGTCGCCGTTGATGAAGGCATCGGCCTCGGACCGCGCGAATTTGTCGGCGATGCGGGTGGCCAGCCAGCCCTCGATGTCAAAGGCGCTGTCATCGAGCAGCCGCTGCGACGCCTTGGGCAGCGCGCTCAGCTCATGCAGCGGGATGGTGATGCGGTCGATGGAGCCGGTGGAGGTCTCCGCCGCGGGGCCGGTTTCATTGGCCCAGCCGGCCCCCATTTCGCTGTGGTCGATCAGCACGTCATAAGAGGACGCCTCCACATGCACCACGGAGGCCACGGCGCGGATCGAGGCGGAGGCGTTCAGCACCGATTTCACGGTTTCCGACGTCTGCGGATCGACCAGATAGCCGCCATCGCTGGCCACGGCGGTGGACATCGCCTTGCCTTCCAGCTCAAGCCCGCGCAGGCCGTCGTCGTCGCCGCAGCGCAGGTAGGCGTTGAACGCCTTCTGATGCGGCGCGCCCGCGTCCTGGCTGGCTGCCAGATGGGGGCGGTTCTGAGAGATTGTCTTACGGTCCAGCATGTTCACTCGCTCTTCTGCCTGTTTCAGCCTTGATTGCACGTCGTCCTGAAACCCCTTGAATTCATGAAGAAAGCCCGTGATGGCCTGTTTCACTTCATGCGCCAGGGGCGCTGCGTCCCCGGATTGGGCCGGGAGGTCTTGGTTGCTCATGATGGGTGTCCTGTTTTGAGGTCGCGGGTGATCTGGCGCAGGCCGGCGGCCAATGCGCGCAGCGCTTCGGCTTCGGCATCTGCGGCGGCGGATTTGGCCGCCACACGGGCGGCGGGCAGCATCGGGAAGGTGACCAGCGACACCTCCCACAGCTCCACCTGGGTCAGGTGGCGGCTGCCGTCCGGCGCGCGGGCGGCTTTCTGGGTGCGGTAGCCGATCGACAGGCCGTCGATGGCGCCGGCCCCGATCAAGGCTGCCGCTTCGGCGCCTTTGGGGGTGGCGGTGAGGATGCGGCCCTTGACGTAAAGCCCGCGCTTGTCCTCGCGCACCTCGTCCCAGACGCCGATGGGCTGGTGCGGGTCGTGCTGCCACAGCATCTTGACCGTCCGGCCCTGATCGCGGAGCGTCTTGAGCGAGGCGGCGTAGGCGCCGCGCATCACCACGTCGCCGCCTTGATCGGTCTGGCCGAACAGGCTGGCGTAGCCTTCGATTCCGGTGGCGTCCTTCAGCGAGAGATCCTCGCCGAAGCGTGCGAATTTATGTTCCAGCTGGGGTGTTCCCTGCATCATCTGAGCCTCGCAAATCGTTGGAGTTACGGCAATTGCACCGTCAGGAAGGATTGGAAGGCCTGCGCCAGGATCACCGCGGCGACGCCGTAGACGGTGAGCCAGAGGCGTTTCTCCAGCCGCTCCATCATCTGTTCGATCCGGTCGAGGCGGCGGTTCACGGCCTCATGCTGGATCTGGGCCACCCGCTCATGGGCGGACAGGCGCAATCCCGGTGAACAATCGAATGCGTGCATCGGGTGCTCAGTCATCCTGTCCGCCCTCCATCTGCGGCGTGGCCGGGGCCTGTGCGGGCAACCCCAGCAGCTGCCGCTTTTCCGCGGGTGTGAGGAAGTCCGCAGAAGAGATCCTCCGCCACTGCGCCTCGCGCTCTGCCGCCAGGGCGGGCAGCTGGTCGAGGTCGGGCTTCAGGCATAGCTCTTCGCCGGTCCAGCCCGCCAGCCAGTCGGCCAATGCGGCAGTGGCCTTGGCCACCAGCGGCAGCACGGTCAGCCGGTAGAAGGCGCGGTTGGCCTCCTGGTAGTTGGCGTAAGTTGCGTCGCCGGGAATGCCGAGCAGCATCGGCGGCACCCCGAAGGCCAGCGCGATTTCGCGGGCGGCGGTGTCCTTGGTCTTCTGGAACTCCATGTCCGACGGCGAGAAGCCCATCGGCTTCCAGTCCAACCCGCCCTCCAGCACCATCGGGCGGCCGGCATTCTGCGCACCCTGAAAGTTTGATTGAATCTCTTCACTTAGATGGCGGAACTGATCGTCGGACATCTGGCCCTGGCCGTCGGAGCCGGTCCAGACAAGCGCGCCGGAGGGGCGGGCTGCGTTGTCCAGGAGCGCCTTGGACCAGCGGGAGGCGGCGTTGTGGACGTCAATCGCCATCGCCGCCGATTGCAGGGGGGACAGGCCATAGTGGTCGTCCTGCGGGTGAAAGCTCTTGATATGGCAGACCGGGGATTTAACCGGCGCGTTGGCAAAGCGGTGCTTGCGCCCGCCGGCCACATAGTCAAAGCCCGCCGGCCAGCCGTCCGGGCCGGGCACCACGTTCATCCGGTCGGAGCGCAGCACATGCAGTTCTGCGGGCGTTGCGTCCTCTGCCGCGACCATCTCGATATAGGCGTTGCCAGACAGCAGCAGGTGGCCGTAGAGCGCCTCCAGCAGTTCGGCCTGGGTCTGGGCCGGGTTGGGGCGTGCCAGCAGCGCCAGCCAGGGGTGAGTCTCATAGCGCTGGCGGCTGTCCTGCAGCACCAGCGGCACGGCGGCGGCGGCCTCGGCAATCAGACGGATCACCCGGTGGGCGACCGGATTGCCGGCAAAGCCGCTGCGGGTCAGGGACACGGTGTCGCGCGGGCTCCAGGCGATGCGGCCGGAACCGTGCCAGGACACCACGCGGGCGGTTTGGCTGGCCTTCTGCTCCAGGCCGGGCTGTGGGGGTTCGGGCTTGTTGCGCCGCAGCAGGTCAAAGACCATGGTCCGCTCCTCAGGTTGTTCATCTCCGGCGCCGGACCCCTTGGGGCTGGTGCGCCTTTGCTGAGGATCATTAGGGACAGAAAGTGCTGAAGATCTGGGAAGCGGTGCGTACGGCGGGTACGCAACACCCTACGTCAAGACACTGTAATTATTCACTTATGATGAATTTTACCCGGTGTTGCGAAGTGCTTAGGGCGGCGCCCGGCCCGACGGGGAGGAAGCGAAGCGCCCGCCCCGTGGGGGGCGGGACGGGCGCTGCCCGGCCTGGCGGCCGGGCGGTCAGTTTTGAGAAGAGGCTATAAGACCCGCACCTGCGGCCTCCTAAGGTTTGCAGCGGGCTGGATGATCAGTTCATGCAGCGCCCAGACCAGCGCATCGACCCGGTCCGGCGAGCCGCTGCCGCGGTAGCCCTGCGGGGTCATCTGGCACATCTGGTCCTCCAGCTCTCCCAGCCCCGGCAGGTGGCGCACCCGGCCCTGTTCGTAGAGGGCGGCCACCGGCTCGGCGCGGGCGGATTTGCCCTTGCGCGCGTACAGGGCGCGGAAGGGCACCAGCGGGTCGGCCTGGCGCAGCAGGGTTTCGACCAGGGCGCCGCCCTGGTTGACCTCTGCCACCACCCGTTCGGCGCCAAACCTGTCGCGGGCGGCGATCACCGCTTGCGCCCAGGCCAGGGGACCGACCCCCTGCACCGTGCAATCGGCCAGCACATAGGCCTGCCAGTCCTGCGGCTTGCCCCGGGTGACGGCCCCCGCCACCACGATGCCGCAGGCGTCGGAGTCCTTGCCTGCGCTGACGGCCGGATCGACGGCGACCACCACCCGGTCGAGCGGCGGCGCGTCGGCCACCTGCGCCGCGACCAGCGCTGCGGTGGTCCAGAGCGCGCCCTGGATGTCCGACAGCAACACCCCGTCCAGCTCCTGCCGGCCCAGCCGGGTGCCCGCATAGCGCGCCCGCACCTCCTCCAGAAACGACGGCGCGAGGTTGGCGCGGTTGGCTTCGGTCGCGGCGTGGGTCTGCACGGTGCTGGGTGAGGCCAAGAGCCGCTTCAGCACCGGCGCGTTGCGCGGGGTTGTGGTGACGCAGACGCGGGGGTCCTGGCCCAGCCGCAGGGCAAACTGCAGCATGTCCCAGCTCTCCTGCCCTTTCCGCCATTTGGCCAGTTCATCCGCCCAGGCGGCGTCGAACTGGGGGCCGCGCAGCGCCTCGGGGTCATGGGCGGAGAAAGCCTGCGCCTCTGCCCCGTTGGGCCAGATCAGCTTGCGCTCCGAGGCTTTCCACTTGGGCCGCCGGTCGGGCGGCGCGCAGGCCAGGATGCCGCTGTCGCCGTGGATCATAACGTCGCGCACCTGGTCATAGGTTTCCGCCACCAGCGCGATGCGGCGGGCGGTGCCGGGGTCGTGCGGGCGCGCACCTTCGGCCAGCGAGCGGACCCATTCAGCCCCTGCCCTTGTTTTCCCTGCGCCACGGCCGCCCAGGATCACCCAGGCGCGCCAATCCCCCGGCGGCGGGCGCTGGTGGTCCAGCGCCCAGATGTCAAAGAGATGCGGCAAGGCGCAGAGGGTTTTCCGGTCCAGCTCATCCAAGAAGCAGTTCAGCAGCCAGGGCGGCACGCAGGCGAGAAAGTCCGCATTCGACAGCTGCGCGCGCCGCGCCGAGATCGAGCTCGTGTTCGGATTTGAGCATGCGGGCGAATTCGGTGCTTTGTTCTGCAATGACTTTCTCCACTTTCTGGCAATCGCGGATCAGGCCCTCGAGCCTGCTGATCTGCGCCCTTGCGCCGGTGGCCTCATCGCCGCCGGTGGTTTCAAGCTGCTCCCGAAGCTCTTCCGCCGCGTTGCGCAGGCGGTGTATGCTCTCCTGCAGCGAGCGCAGGAGATCGGCGGTGTAATGCACCTGCCGCTGCAGGACGGCGGCGCCGTCCTGTTCGTGTGTGTTGTCTGTCATGGGTTGCTCTGCCTCATGCGTTTCTTGTCCGCACGAGAGAAAGACAGGACGGCCGCCGGTGGAGGGGATCCGGGGCCGTCCATGTTTCTTCCAGCTGCCTTACAACCTATACGCGATTTTGCCGGAAAAGTCAAGGGTTATGGGAGGGGGAGCGTACGGCGGGGACGCAACGGGGGCGCGGCAGCACATCCCCGCCGGGACAGGGCAGTTGGCGGTTGCTCAGCCTGCCTAGACCGAGGCATGGCCGCGCAGGCGGAACACCAAGGGCAGCATCATGGCGACCAGTGCCGCTGAGAACAGGAAGGGCAATCCCGGCAAATAGACGCCTCTCTCGTCGACTGCGGCCCGAAACAATCCGGTCATGACCAGCGGCGACAGGATGGCCGCCAGCGAGGTCAAGGAGGCGATGACGCCTTGCAAGATACCCTGCCGGTCCCCGTCCGCCTGGTTGGACGCCATCGCGGTCAGCAGGGCCGGCACCAGATCGGACAGGGCCGCGAGCACCAGAAAGACGGTCAAGGCGATGATCGTGCCGGTGAATCCGAACCCGGTCATGGCGATCAGGGCCGCGGTCATCCCCAGCATCAGGGTTCTGAAATCGCCCATCCATCTGATGAAGACCGGCATCAGCCCGCCCTGCACTCCGGCCAGCATCACGCCATAGGCCGCCAGCGACAACCCGATATAGAGCGTGGGCCAATCAAAAACCTCGCGGGTCCAGAACGCCCAGAGGGTCGGATAGACCATATTGGCAAATTCAAACACGAAGATGCAGATCATGGGAACCGCCAGACCTGGCGTGCGGAAGGCGTCATAGACCGACTTGAAGGGGTTGAGGTCGCGTTTGCCGAAGGGACGGCGTTTCTCCCGCGGCAGGCTTTCGGGCAGCACGAAACAGCCGAACAGCGCATTGGCTGCCGAGAGGACCGCTGCGATCCAGAAGGGTGCGGTCACGCTGATTTCCGCTGCAACCCCGCCGATGGCGGGCCCCAGCACAAAGCCGATGCCAAATGCGGCACCGATCAGGCCGAAATTCGCAGCCCGCTCCTTCGGGGCGGAAATGTCGGCGATATAGGCTGTTGCGGTGATATAGGTCGCCCCCGCAAGGCCGGCGAGGCTCCGCCCCAGCAGCAGCAGCCAGAAACTGCCGGCCAGCGCCATGATCACGTAGTCCACAGCCAGCACCACCAGCGCAGCGATCAGCACGGGCCTGCGTCCTGCGGCATCAGAGATGCTGCCGACGATGGGACCGCAAAGGAACGTCGCCCCCGCGTAGACTGCCATCAGCAGCCCGCCCCAGAATGCCCCCTGCCCGGTGTCTCCGGCGCCAACGCGCGCCATCAGGTCCGGCATGATAGGGAACACAATGCCAATCCCGATAGCATCTATCATCAAGGTGATCAGAACAAAGACTATGGCCCGGTTTTTGAACATAATTCCCTATCGAACGGGGGCGGCTGCAAAGCAAGTGAAATTCCTGCAGCCGGGCAGACTCAAAAAAGGGCGCCCTGCGGCGCCCTTTCCTCTTTCCCTGGACACAGCCTCAGTTGTTCTGCTGCTGGGCTTCGATCTCGCGCCATTTGGCCACGTTTCGGTTGTGCTCGTCCAGCGTTTTGGCAAACGCGTGGCCGCCGGTGCCATCGGCGACGAAGAACACGTAATCCGTGCTCTCCGGGTTCACCGCCGCCTCCAGGCTTGCAAGCCCCGGGTTGGCGATGGGTGTCGGCGGCAGGCCCTCGATCACATAGGTGTTCCAGGGGGTGGCCTTGCGCAGCTCGCTCTGGCGCAGGCCGCGGCCCAGGATGCCTTCGCCCTTGGTGACGCCATAGATCACCGTCGGGTCGGTCTGCAGGCGCATGCCGCGGTTCAGGCGGTTGGTGAAGACCGAGGCAACCACGCCGCGCTCGGAGGCGACGCCGGTTTCCTTTTCGATGATCGAGGCGAGGATCAGCATCTCCTCGGGCGTCTTGACGGCCGCGTCGTCCGCGCGGCTTTCCCAGGCGGCGTTGATGCGCAGCTGCTGGCGCTCCTGCATCTCGGCCAGAACCGCGGCGCGTTCGGTGCCCGGGGTGACCTCGTAGCTGTCGGGCGCCAGCAGGCCTTCGGCGGGGCGTTCGCCCGGGTCGCCGTCCAGCACGTCCATCGCCTTCAGCGCCTCGACCACCTGCCAGCTGGTCACGCCCTCGGCCAGCGCGATGCGGTAGCGGGTGTCGGCATCCTGGCGGGTCTCGGTGTATTCCACCGGCACCTCATCGACGCCGAGGATGAAATCGGCGATGTCCTCGAACTTGTTCGTCGCCGGGTCCAACTCGCGCACCAGGGTCTGGGTGCGGGTCACGCCGACGCGGTAGACGATCTCGGTGCCGCAGGTGGAGGCGCCGGAATGGGTGATCTCGTCAACGATCCGCTCCATCGAGCTGCCCGGTTCCACCAGGAAGCTGCCGGCCTTCAGCTGGCCGGTTTTTTCGCTGTATTTGGCGCCGAGGCGGAAGATGGTGCCGGAGGTGACTGCGCCCTGTGCTTCCAGGTCGCGGCTGACGCGGGCCATGTTGGAGCCGCGATCCACCCGCAGGCAGATGGCGGTGTCCAGCGGGCCTTCGGCCGTGTACTGCGACTTGCCCCACAGGATGAGGCCGCCCAGCAGGAACAGGGCGGCGATCAGGACTGTCAGCATGTTAGAGGCGAGGCTGCGCCACATCAGTCAGGTTTCCCGAAGATCACCGACGCGTTGGTGCCGCCAAAGCCGAAGGAGTTCGACAGCGCCACGTCGATCTTGCGCTCGCGCTTGGCGTTGGGGGCCAGGTCGACCGGGGTTTCCACGGCGGGGTTGTCGAGGTTGATGGTCGGCGGGGCGACCTGGTCGCGGATTGCCAGGATCGAGAAGATCGCCTCGATCGCGCCGGCGGCGCCCAAGAGGTGGCCGGTGGCGGATTTGGTCGAGGACATGGTGACATTGGCGGCGTGGTTGCCCAGCAGCCGCTCCACCGCGCCGAGCTCGATGGTGTCGGCCATGGTGGAGGTGCCATGGGCGTTGATATAGTCGATGGCCGACGGTTCCAGCCCGGCGTTTCTCAGCGCCGCACGCATCGAGCGTTCGCCGCCCTCGCCATCCTCGGAGGGGGCGGTGATGTGGTAGGCGTCGCCCGACAGGCCGTAGCCCAGCACCTCGGCATAGATCTTGGCGCCGCGGGCCTTGGCGTGATCATAGTCTTCCAGCACCACGATGCCGGCGCCCTCACCCATCACAAAGCCGTCGCGGTCGCTGTCATAGGGGCGCGAGGCTTTCTTGGGGTCGTCGGCGTATTTGGTCGACAGCGCCTTGCAGGCGTTGAAGCCCGCGATGCCGATCTCGCAGATCGCCGCTTCGGCGCCGCCGGCGACCATCACGTCGGCGTCGCCGGATCTGATCAGCCGGGCCGCGTCGCCAATGGCGTGGGCGCCGGTCGAACAGGCGGTCACGACGGAGTGGTTCGGACCCTTGAAGCCGAAACGGATCGACACCTGGCCGGAGATCAGGTTGATCAGCGCGCCGGGGATGAAGAACGGCGACACCCGGCGGGGGCCTTTCTCCTTGATCATCACGGCGGTGTCGGCAATCGACGACAGGCCGCCGATGCCGGAGCCGATCATCACGCCGGTGCGCAGGCGGCTTTCCTCATCCTCGGGCGTCCAGCCGGCGTCGCGCACGGCCATGTCGGCGGCAGCGATGCCATAGAGGATGAAATCATCAATCTTCTTCTGGTCTTTCTTGGCAACCCAGTCGTCCGGGTTGAAGGTGCCGCCGCTGCCGTCGCCGCGCGGAACCTCACAGGCATAGGTCGTGGTCACGCCGCTTGCCTCTGCGTCAAACTGGGTGATGGGGCCCGCGCCCGACTGGCCGTCCAGCAACCGGGTCCAGCTTTCCTCGACTCCGCTGGCCAGAGGGGTAACCAGGCCCAGTCCGGTGACAACTACTCGACGCATTCCTTGCTCTCCTTTGCCTCGGCAATCCGTCCGTTCAAATAGCTTGGAATGACCGGCAGGTGCAAGAGCGGGCTGGCAGCAGCCGGGACGAGACAAAAAACGGGCTGTTACAATAATTTCACAATGCGGGAACTTTTGGTTAACGACTCTGGCGTAGGTTGAGTTTATCAAAACGAGAAACTCGGCATCCGTCCTCAAGGATTGCCAAAGCGGGCTGGAGCTCTGGGCCATTTTGTCTCCAGCCCGCATTTTTTTTCCGGCGCTTGCCGCCGCCCCTGTTCCAAAACGGGCGGGCCCTGGCGATGCGGCTGAAACGCGATCTCCCTTCTTTCTCTGCCTGTTTGCGCCTGGCTGCTGTGCCGCGCGGCGGTGCGCGCCCTGGCATATGACGCCGCACAGGTTTTCGCCCGGGGCGGCCGCCGCGTTAACCGCACATTCGCTTCTTTGCGGCATTCTTCTGTTCTGGAAGGATTTGAGGAACGACCCTGCTATGCGCCAATGGCTCTCCATAGCTGCAACCCTGCTGGTGATCGGCCTGCTCCCCGGGCATGCAAGTGCCGGCTGTGCCGTGCACCGCGACCTGTCGGATCTGCACCGGGCCACCAAGGGGTTTCTGTCATATCTGCGCACCGGCGAGGGCGCTTACAGCGTTCAGCATCTGCGCAGCTGGATCAGCACAAATCCGCCGGCGCCGCTGCGGCAGCGGATGCGGGCGGTGGGGATCCAATCCGTCGAGCCCGGCGCGATGGAGCTGCTGAAGCGGCAGACGGTGCTGCTGCAGATTCTCGACACCCAGGGCCGCGCCGCGGCGCTGGAAAGCGCCCGCCACATGGGCATCAGGGAACTGGCGGCGGAGTTCGGCACCCGGGTTGAGGCCCTGCCCTGCGACCAGGTCAAGGATGACGGGCACGGCAGCAAGCTAGTGGCGGTCAATGCAGCGGACGCGCGCCAGCGCCAGCAGATCATCAATGCCGCGATTGCTTGGGTGTCCTTTCTGGTGCTGGGCGGCAGCGTGCTGTATTTCCTGGACCGCATCGGCATCCGCAGGATCCGCCGCACCAAGCGCTACCCCTGCTCCGTGCCCTGCGTGCTGCAGGCCGGCGGCCGCACGGTGCCGGCCCATCTGGTCGACCTCAGCCGGGCCGGTGCCAAGGTGCGCCCCGACGCCCCCTGTGAAATCCCGGCGCGGGTCACCCTCACGTTCGGCGGCTATACCCTGGACGCCAGCGTGCGGTGGCAGACGGCGGATTATTTCGGGGTGCAATTCGCCCGGGACTTCAATTTCCTGCAGCTGCACCGCTTGCTGGAAGCCTTCCCGATGGAGGATGAAGACGGCCCCCCGCGGGCGGCGCGGATGCCGCCCGGCCTGGGGATTTAACGGCCGCAGCCCTATGCCGGCGCTGCGGCCTGCGCCCGGAGCGCCCAGCCCGGCTGCACACGCCCCCTTGAGACCAATGTGAACCGCCAAGCCGCCTTGCAGCACCAGGGCGGCCCGCGCGCCGCGCTGGCGGCACCTGCCCCGCCTGGCCTGGCCGCCGCTGTTCAGTTTTAACGGAAAATTACTGCGTCCGCTTGCCGGGCGTTAAGACGGTACAGCTAAACCCAAGGGAGATTGTTGCACAGTTACGCGAGTCCCTTGAATGGTGTCCAAGTCTCTCGTTCTTTCAGCCGCCGCCGCCCTGGCGCTTGCTGCGGGCAGCCCTGCCGCCGCCGCGGCCCCGTCCTCCTCCCGCGCGACCTGCATGCTGCTGTCGGATCTTGTGCTGATGCAGTACCAGATGCGCAAATTCCACGACATGCTGAAAGCCGGCACCGACACCGGCGAGGCGCGCAGACTGCATCACTGGCTGAGCGACCATCCCCAGGTGGACCTGCGCATCCGGCTGCGGCGGGCCGGGCTGCAGAACTTTGAGCGCTCCACGCTGGATCTGATCACCCGCCACAAGGGCCTGCTGGAAATCCACCGCAGGCACGGGCCCGGCAAGGCGGAAGCGGAGGCAAAGCGCCTTGGCACAGACGCCCGGCTGCAAAGCTACAGCGCGCGCATCCTGCCCCTGCCCTGCAACTACGTTCCCCCCGAGGACAGTGCCGGCGGCGCGCTGAGCGGGCTTGGCCAGCTGAAGCGGCTGCCGCAGGAGGCGGTCATCACCGGTTCGCTGCTGACCCTGATTCTCGGCGCAGCGGCCGGGGTCCTGGCGCAGCGCCTGGCCCGGCGGCGGCTGCGGTTGTCCCGCCGCCACCCTTGCGCGCTGCCCTGCTTCCTGGAGTGCGGCGATCACCGCTTTGAGGCGCGGATTGTGGACATCAGCCGCCTGGGCGCCAAGGTGCGTGTCGGGCTGGAGGACGGCCAGCCTGTTCCGCTGATCAAGGGGGATGTGACGGCCAGTGTGACCGGCCTGCCGCCGATCGAGGCGCAGACCATCCGGCAGGACCACGACTATGTCGGTATAAAGTTCAGCAGCCGGCTGGCCCGGGCGGAGCTGAAAAGGCTTCGCAAACGCAATGCGGCGCAGACCGTTGAGCCGCAAGCCGCGGTCAGCCCGGCCTGACGCCGCCCGGCCGGGCGCGGCCTGCAGCCTGCTTTTGCAGACCGCAGGCCGGCTGCAGTTGGCGTTACTGGAATTCCGCCACAGGTTCCGGTTCGGGCCGGGCAACGGCCAGCGCTTCCTCAACCGACAGCGTCTTGCGGAACAGCGCCCGGCCCACCATGGCGCCGGCGATGTTGGGAATGTACTTCAGCCGCGAGACATCATCGGAATTGCGCACCACGCCGTTGGCAATCACCGGCAGTTTCACGGTGGACGCCAGATGCGATATCAGCCCCATCTGCGCCTCGGTATCAGCGACGTCGGAATCGATGTCGGTGATGATGATGCCGGCAAACGGCGCGCCCGCAAAGGCCTCCAGATAGGCCTCTGGGGTGAAGGCGCCGGATTTGCGCCAGCCGTCGGTCATCACCTGGCCCTGCCAGATATCGACCGCCAGAACGATCTGGTCCGGGTGGTGTTCCGCCAGTTCGCGCACCAGATGCGGGTCGCGCGCCGCAAGGGTGCCGATCACGATGCGCCCGGCGCCCTTGTCGATCCAGCTCTCCACCTGCTCGCGCGAGCGCATGCCGCCGCCCAGCTGGACAGGAACGCCGGCGCCGCGGATGATATCAAGGATCAGCGCCTCATTGCTGTGATCGCCCTCAATGGCACTGAAATCGGTCAGATGCATCCATTCCGCGCCTGCGGCGGCAAACCCCTTGGCGGTTTCCACCGGATCCACGTGCCAGATCTGCGGCTCGTCGAGGCGGCCTTTTTCGAGGCTCACGCAGCGGCCGTTCTGAATCTCCATCGTGGGGTATATCATCATAGTGCCAGTCTCCTCTGTGCTCTGCCTTTCGCGGAAATATTAGCACGGATCGCCCCCTGCGATACGCCGTATCCTGACCCATTGTGGAACAATTGCGGCACCCGCACCGGGCCGGCTGGTAGCGCAAACAAGCACCAGGCCGGATCGCCGCAGGCGCAGATTCGGCCGCCGCCGCCGCGGTCCCAGGCGGGCAAAAGAAAACGGCGCCCTCCGCAGGGGAGAGCGCCGTTTTTAATCCGGTCATCCGGACGCGTCTATCAGGACGCTTCGGAGATGAACTTGACCGCGTCGCCGAAGGTTTGGATGGTTTCGGCTGCGTCGTCCGGGATCTCGATGCCGAACTCTTCTTCAAACGCCATCACCAGTTCCACGGTGTCCAGGCTGTCTGCGCCCAGATCGTCGATGAAGGAGGCGTTTTCGGTGACCTTGTCCTCTTCAACACCCAGGTGCTCAACAACGATCTTTTTAACGCGATCTGCGACGTCGCTCATGTCTCTTCCTCGTATTTCAGGGCACTCTGCCCGGTTCTGCCCTTGCCCGTGCGGGCGGCGTGGTTATTGCCCGGAGCGGGCGGTGTGATCCCCGCGGGACGGGGACAGTGCGGCGTTTCCCTTAGGAAATACCTGCGGATATGGGCCGCCTATAGCATAGACCGCGGCCAAGGCAAACGGTTTCGCTTGGTAACAAACTGTGCTGCGGCCCGCACCCTGCGGGTATCAAGCCGTGCAGATGGCCCCGCAATCAAGTGGTTGCAAGCCGGTTTGCGGAGTTTTTTGCAATTCCGCCTCTTTTCAACCGCTTGACGGCGGCGGCGGGCCGGGGTGCCGGGCCGCTGCGGCCGGACGCGGTGCAAAACAGGCGGGAAAAAGCCCTGCAGTCCGGCTGCAGGGCCCGGCACTGCGCCCGCTCAGATCATCGCCATGCCGCCATTCACATGCAGCGTTGTGCCGGTGACATAGCCGGCTTCCTGGCTGGCCAGATACAGAACCGCGGAGGCGATTTCCTTCGATTCCCCCATGCGCCCGGCCGGGATCTGGCTCAGAATCGCATCCTTCTGGCTGTCGTTGAGCTTGTCGGTCATCGCGGTGGCGATGAAGCCCGGCGCCACCGCGTTGACGGTGATGCCGCGGTTGGCGACCTCATAAGCCAGCGACTTGGACATGCCGACCATGCCGGCCTTGGAGGCGGCATAGTTGCCCTGGCCCGGGTTGCCGGTGGCGCCCACCACCGAGGAGATGTTGATGATACGGCCCCAGCGCGCCTTCATCATGCCGCGCAGCACGCCTCGGCACAGCCGCATGGTGGAGGTGAGGTTCACGTTCAGGACGGAGTCCCATTCCTCGTCCTTCATCCGCATGAACAGGTTGTCGCGGGTGATGCCAGCGTTGTTGACCAGGATGTCGACGGAGCCCATCGCCTCGGCCGCCTGCTTCGGCAGCGCCTCGACCGCTTCGGCGTCGGAGAGGTTGCAGGGCAGCACATGGACGCGCTCGCCCAGTTCTTCGGCCAGTGCCTTGAGCGGCTCCTCGCGGGTGCCCGACAGCGCCACAGTGGCGCCTGCCGCGTGCAGCGCGCGGGCGATGTCGCCGCCGATGCCGCCGGAGGCGCCGGTGACGAGGGCATTCTTGCCAGTCAGATCAAACATGTGGTTTCCTTCACTTTCGGATCCGGGCCGCGCGGGGCTGGCGCCGGAAAATCTCTTTATGCTTCAGCGGCGGCCTTGGCGTCCTCGGGGGTGCCGACCTGGCGGCAGGCCAGATTGCGGTCGATCTTGCGGATCATGCCCGACAGCGCCTTGCCCGCGCCGATCTCCCAGAATTCAGTGACGCCCTTGGCGGCCATCGCCTGCACGCTTTCACGCCAGCGCACGGAGCCGGTCACCTGCTCCACCAGCAATGCACGGATTTCGTCCGGGCTGGTGACGGCGTCGGCGCGCACGTTGGCAATCAGCGGCACCGCGGGGGATTTGATTTCGACACCCGCCAGCGCCTCGGCCATGGCATCCGCAGCAGGCTGCATCAGGGCGCAGTGGAAGGGGGCGGACACCGGCAGCATCACCGCGCGCTTGGCGCCCTTCTCCTTGGCGATTTCCGCCGCACGCTCGACCGCGGCTTTGGCGCCGGAGACCACCACCTGGGTGGGGTCGTTGTCGTTGGCGGCCTGGCAGACCTCGCCCTGGGCGGCTTCCTCAGCCACTGCGCGCACGGCCTCCAGGTCCAGACCCAGGATCGCGGCCATCGCGCCCTCGCCCACCGGCACGGCGCTTTGCATGGCCTGGCCGCGGGTGCGCAGCAGGCGGGCGGTGTCGGTCACCGAGACCGCGCCGGCGGCCGCCAGCGCCGAGTATTCGCCCAGGGAATGGCCGGCCACAAAGGCGGCTTTGTCAATGGTGACGCCTTCGGCCTCCAGCGCCCGCATGGCGGCCATCGAGGTGGCCATCAGCGCCGGCTGAGCGTTTTGGGTCAGGGTCAGGGTTTCGATATCGCCCGCCCAGATCAGCTGGCTCAGGCTTTCCCCCAGCGCCTCATCGACCTCGTCAAAGATGGCCTTGGCTGCCGGATAGGCATCGGCAAGCGCCTTGCCCATACCGATGGTCTGGGCGCCCTGGCCGGGGAACACGAATGCGATCGTCATTGAAGACCTCGTCTGTTTTAGCGTTTGGCCTGATGTAACGGCCCTTGACGCAACGCACAAGCAAAGCTGCAGTCTGCGCACCGCTCCTGTGCGCCGGTGATGGGGGCGCGGATATTGCGCGGGGCGGCGGTGTTGCTACCTTGAGGGCAGACCGCGACTTGAAAAGGACCCGAAACGCCATGCCCGGCCAAAACACGTTTCAGAGCTATGGCAGCGTTGCCAAGACCTTTCACTGGCTGACCGCGCTGCTGATCTTCTCCGCCTTTCCGCTGGGGTATTTCGCCAATGAGCTGGCGCATCAGATACAAAGCCCGGGGTTTGACGGCAGCCAGGCGGTGATCGAGCGCGCCACCCTCTTGTTCTCGCTGCACAAGACCATCGGGGTTGCGGTGTTCTTTACCGCGCTTCTGCGCATCCTCTGGGCGCTGAGCCAGCCGAAACCCGGCCTGCTGCACCCGGACCGCAAGGCGGAGGCGCTGGCGGCGGAGATGGTGCATTGGCTGCTCTACGGCTCGCTGGTGGCGGTGCCGCTGAGCGGCTGGATCCACCATGCCGCCACCACCGGCTTTGCGCCGATCTGGTGGCCGTTCGGGCAGAGCCTGCCGTTTGTGCCGAAGTCCGAGGCGGTGGCGGGGGTCTTTGGCGGTGTGCACTGGGTGCTGGTCTGGACCCTGGCGGGCGCGCTGGGCCTGCATATTGCCGGCGCGCTGAAGCATCATGTGATCGACCGCGACGCCACCCTGCGGCGGATGCTGCCGGGCCAAGCCAGCCTGCCGCAGCCGCCCGCCCAGAGCCACAGCCTGCTGCCGCTGCTGGCGGCGCTGCTGGTCTGGGGCGGCGTGCTGGGCGGCGGCGCGGCGCTGGGCCTTTTGGGCGGCAAGCAGGCGGGTGAAAGCGGCACCGCCGCCCCCGTTGTGGCCGCGGACCCGGGCGCCGGGGCGGCAAGCGGCTGGATTGTGCAATCGGGCACCCTGGGGATTACCGTGACCCAGATGGGCGGCGCGGTCGCCGGCAGCTTTGGCGAATGGTCCGCCGTGATCAACTTCGAGGAGCCGGCGGCGCCGGGTCCGGCCGGGGATGTGGAGGTGACTGTCGCCATCCCGTCGCTGCAGCTGGGCACGGTGACACAGCAGGCCATGGGGGCGGATTATTTCGACAGCGCCGCGTTCCCCGCGGCCCTGTTCCAGGCGGAGATCGAGAAGCTGGCGGAGGGCTATCAGGCGGTTGGCACACTGACGATCAAGGATCAGACGGTGCCGGTCACCCTGCCCTTCGATCTGGCGCTGGAGGGGGACAGCGCGAAGATGACCGGCGGGCTGACCCTGAACCGGCTGGATTTCGGCATCGGCAAGAGCCTGCCGGACGAAAGCTCGCTGGGGTTTGCCGTCGATGTGGCGGTGGAGCTGGAAGCCAAGCGGGCGGAATAACCGGCGTCGGGGGGGCGGCTTCCGCCAGCCCTTCGAACCCGTGAAAGCCCCGGCAAACGTGCCGGGGCTTTTTGTGCCTGCAGGATCATGCCTTGTGCGGCGGCGCTCGTCCTGGCGCCTGGCCGCGGCTTCAGTGCCTGTGCCAGTAGTAGCCGCCATGGCGGCTGTGGTGCCGGTGGCCGCCGTGGCGGCGGTAATGGTGCCGGTCGCGTCCGGCGTAGTGGCGCCGTGGGCCGTAGTAGCCGTAATGTTTTTTCGGCTGATGGTAATAGGCGCGGCCGCGGTGGCGGTCCCGGTCTTTATCCAGGCTGTGGACAATGACGCCGAGAGCAATCAGCCCGGCAAGGGCGCGGGCCGCGTCGCGGCCTGAATCATGGGCGGCGGCGGGCGCGGTAAATGCCAGGCTGGCTGCGAGGGCCAATGCCGCACCGGCTGAAGCGAGAAAGCCTAAGCGGGACATGGGTGCCTCCTTTCCGAAGTGGCCGGAGGGGCCAGCATAAGTGTGCGCCTTCGGAGGCGGAAAGGCCAGTGAACTTAGGTCACGGTTTGGGGAGGCGGGAGCAGGCGGCCAAAGGAAAACCGCCGGCCCCAAGGGAGCCGGCGGCTGCAATTTCGCGGAGACCTTTGCCGGGTCAGCTGTCGGCCTTCATCGCCTCGACCGAGATCTTGATGTTGACCTCGTCGCTCACGAAGGGGGCGAACTGGCCGAGGTTGTAGTCGGAGCGCAGGACCTGGGTGGTGGCATCAAAGCCGGCCCAGGGCTTCTTGGCCATCGGATGCTCGCCTTTCTGGTTCAGCTTGGCATCCAGCACCACAGATTTGGTCACGCCGTTCAGGGTCAGATCGCCGGTGATCTTGGCGGCCTCCTCGCCGGTCACTTCGATGCCGGTGGAGGTGAAGCTGATGGTTTCATCTTCGGTGGCGTCGAAGAAATCCTTGGTCATGAAGTGATCAAAGCGCGCCTGCCAGCCGGTGAACATGCTGCTGAGCGGCATGGAAACGGAGACGGAGGAGTTGGCCGGGTCTTCCTGGTCGAACATGATCTCGCCCTCAAAACCGGCGAACAGCCCGTAGGTGGTCGAATAGCCAAGGTGGTTGTAGTCGAACAGGATCTGGCTGTGGCCGGGATCCAGGACGTATTTCTCGGGGGCGGCGGCAGCGCCGGTTGCAGCGGCAGCGGCCAGGGCGGCGGCAAGCAGGGTCTTCTTCATGGGAAAGGCTCCGTCTGAATTAATCTTATGCAACAGATGCGGCGAATGGCTCCCGAAAAGGAAGCCGGCAAAAACCAACAGTATCTGTGAGCGGGCGAACACAAAACCCGGCTGTTGTGCAGCCGGGCCTGTCTCGCGCAAAAGTGATGGGCGCTCAGGTCAGGATCCGCACCGCGCCGCTGAACTGGTCGCGCAGCTGGCTGCGCATCGCGGCAGACTGGAGCGGCAGCTCGATCAGCAGGCTGCCGTCTGTTTCATACATCTGCACCGATGCGGCGGTCAGCCGGACCGCGCCGAGGCTTTCGTAGCTGCGGCGCAGCACCGTGGCCGGGCGGCCCTGCCCGTCCCGCTGCAGCAGGCGCAGCTCGCGGCGGACCGGATCGAAACAGGCCTCGGACCGGCGGCCGGGCCCCTGCGCGGTCATCAGCACCAGCCCGGCCAGCAGGAAGGCCACCGACACCCCCATCCGGATCAGGTTCATCTCCGGGCCGGCGCCGGCCCCGGGCACCAGCCACAGCCCGGTGGAGCCAAGGATCATCGCCGCCCCCAGCAGCCGCAGCAGGATCAGCCGCAGTTTCCAGTTTGCCTCCAGCCACAGGCTGAGCGGCATCGCCCTGGCCGCAGCACCAAGCGCCGCGGCGCCGGAGGCCATCGGCGGGGATTGATCTGTCACTGCCATCTGACTGCCCTTTCTAAAGCTGCCCTGCCCGCGCGGAACCGCTCTTGCGTTCAGGCGCGCCGTTTGCGTTAAGACTTCGTTAAACATTCAGGCCCGGCATTGGGGCAGCAATGGGGCGTGCCTGCGGTTTTGCAGCGGCGGCCCGCTGCGGCCCCCGGGCCGCGCCGGTTTTGCCTTGCTCTTTGCGCCTCAGCCTGTATAGGAGGCCCTGCTTCCGCGACACTTTCGATCCGCGCAGCCTCTCGTGACCAGGCAGTGGAAGCATGTGATGCCCGGTCTATGAAATGCGCCTAGACACAAACAGGAGTTCGCATGCCACTCTATGAGCATGTCATGATTGCGCGTCAGGACCTGTCCAACTCGCAAGCAGAAGGCCTCATCGAACACTTCGGTGCTGTTCTGTCCGACAACGGCGGCAAGCTGGTCGACCAGGAGTACTGGGGCGTCAAGACCATGGCCTACAAGATCAACAAGAACCGCAAGGGCCACTATGCCTTCCTGCGCACCGACGCGCCCGCGTCTGCCGTGCAGGAAATGGAGCGCCTGATGCGTCTGCATGATGACGTGATGCGCGTCCTGACCATCAAGGTCGACGAGCACGCCGAGGGCCCTTCGGTCCAGATGCAGAAGCGCGACGAACGCGGCGAACGCCGTGAGCGCCGCTGATCAACGCTTGAGAAAAGGACGCTAAATCATGGCAGCCAAACCGTTTTTCCGCCGCCGCAAGGTTTGCCCGTTCTCGGGCGACAACGCGCCGAAGATCGACTACAAGGACACCCGTCTGCTGCAGCGCTACATCTCTGAGCGCGGCAAGATCGTTCCTTCGCGCATCACCGCCGTTTCGGCCAAGAAGCAGCGTGAGCTGGCCCGTGCTATCAAGCGCGCCCGCTTCCTCGCCCTGCTGCCCTACGCCGTGAAGTAAGGAGATAAGCAGATGCAAGTTATCCTTCTTGAGCGCGTTGCAAAACTGGGCCAGATGGGCGACGTCGTTGACGTGAAGCCCGGCTTCGCCCGGAACTTCCTGCTGCCGCAGGGCAAGGCAAAAACCGCCTCCGAGGCCAACATCGCTTCTTTCGAAGCCCAGAAAGCGCAGCTGGAAGCGCGCAACCTGGAGACCAAGAAAGAAGCCGAGGCTCTGGCTGCGAAGCTGGACGGCCAGCAGTTCATCGTGATTCGCTCCGCATCGGACGCGGGCGCGCTGTACGGCTCCGTCACCCCGCGCGACGCGGCTGAAGCGGCAACCGAAGCCGGTTTCTCGGTCGACAAGAAACAGGTCGCCCTGATCGCTCCGATCAAGGACCTCGGCCTGCACTCGGTCTCCGTCAAGCTGCACCCGGAAGTCGAAGCCACCATCAAACTGAACGTTGCGCGTTCGGCAGAAGAAGCCGAACTGCAGGCATCGGGCAAATCGATCCAGGAGCTGGCCGCCGAAGAGGAAGCCGCTGCTGAATTCGAGATCTCCGAGCTGTTCGACGATATCGGCTCCGCAGCCTCCGACGACGACGAAGGCCCGGCAATCGAAGCCGCTGGCGACGAAGAAACCAACTGATCCCTTCGGGTCAGCTGAGACATGGGAAAGGCCGCCTTTTGGGCGGCCTTTTTCAGTTTGCGGCGGCCAACGCTAAAAGCCGGCCTAAGTTTTAAGAACATGCGCGTCCGCCATAAACCTTCCGTTTGCCGTTCCTTGCCAGCATGGCAGCGGGAGCAGAAGGGAGGGGTTTGCCTTGGATAACGACCTGGAGCGTGAGGAGCTGGCGCTGCGCCGGCGGCTGCTGTTCCGGCTGTTGCGCGGCCACCGGTTCGACCGGCCGGACTTCAGAACCGAAGCGATTGCCGATATCGTGCCCAATGGCCTGATTGCGCCGGACCGCAGCCTGTTCGGGACGCCGGACAAGCCAGGCCGCACGGCTGGCTGACACGGCTGGCTGATATGGCGGCCTGAAACGGCGGGCAGCGCCCGCGGGACAGGCTGTGCAACGTCAGGTTCATGCCTGGCCAGACCCCGCCGAAAGCCCCGCTGGCGGAGGCACCGGCACGGTCGCCCGCGCGCATTTCTGCGCCCCGGACGCGCCCCGAAGTCCGGCTTTGCAAGACAGTCTGGCCGGCGCCCGGCCAAGGGGTTGTTGGGACCGCGGAAAATTGGGAAACAGCCGCGGCCCCGTCTGCCCGATTTGGTCAGATGCCCCACAGGCGTGAGGGGCGATCTGCCTGAGGGTCGTGTTGCCTCAATGCGCATCCCCAATATGTAGTGGGCGGGCATATTTAACAAATGTCTAGTGCTTAAACTTTGAAGAACCCGCCTGCCCCTCTCAGAACAGCCCCGCTCAGGCGGAAACCCCCTGTCGGTTTGGCGGTTCCCCGCCGCAGGCGGCCCCGGTGGCACGGGCAGGATTGCAGCGCCCGCCGAGGCGGGTAATCTGCCCGGCGTGAGAAACCGCTTTCGGAGGCCGCATGACGCGCCGGACCCCTTTGATCTTGTTTTTTGCGGCTGCAGTGCTGTCTGCCTGCGCCAGCCCCGCCTCCCCGCCGGAGGTGTCCAGAGCCGCCCCGCCGCTCTACCCCAATGAAACCCCGGATCTGCGCCAGAAGATCAACTATTGGGCAGATCACTACGAGGTGCCGCGCAGCCTTGTGCACAGGCTGGCGGTCCGCGAAAGCACCCACAGGCCCAAGGCGGTGAACCGCCCCTACTACGGGCTGCTGCAGATCCTTCCCGCGACAGCGCGGTCGATGGGCTTCAAAGGCGAGCCTCAGGAACTGCTGGATGCCGACACCAACCTGCAATTTTCCGTAAAGTACCTGCGCGGCGCCTGGCTTCTGGCTGACGGCAGCCAGGACATGGCGGTAAAGCATTACTCGCGCGGTTATTATTACGAGGCCAAGCGCCGTGGCATGCTGGTGGAAACCGGCCTGCGGCCTGGAGGCTGACACCCGCCGGATCCGCATCCGCAGCGCCCCAAGGGGGCGCTGCCCGGCCCAACGGGACGCCGGGCTTTCCGCAGGAAAGCGCCAAGGACGGGCGGGAGCGCCGCGCTGAGCATCTGGCGGGGCTTTAGCAAAATTCTAACCGGCGCCCGCTTTACTGGCGCGATGCTGACCCTGTTCAAACTGCTGCTGCCGGCGCTGATGCCGTCCTGGCGCTTCTTCAAATCGGTGGATCCGTCGCCGCGGGTGGAATGGCGCCTGCTTTCCAGCGCGTCCGGACCGCCCGCGCCCTGGCAGGAATTCCGGCCGCGGCCCGAGCGGCTGAGCCCGCTTGCTGTGGCCGGGCGGATGCTGTGGAATGCGCGCTGGAACGAAAGCCTGTTTCTGGTCAGCTGCGCCGAGCGGCTGACGCTGGCGCCGACCGAACACAGCCGCCAGGAAATCCTGCGCCGGATCGCGGCCGATCTGCGGCGCGGGCAGCCTCCCGGCGCGCTGCAGCCGTACCTGCAGTTCCGCCTGGTTTTTCTGGACCGGGGGGAGGACGGCCAGCTGATCAAGGCCGTCACCTATCAGTCCGAGCCGCATCTGATGGCCGCCCTCTCCGCTCAAGCGGCACGGGCCGAACGGGCCGCCGCATGAGCCTGGAGCTGGCCCTGCGCGCAACCGAGGTGCTGCTGGCGCTCGCCTTTCTGCAGCAAAGCGCCGAGCATATGGCGGGTTTCCGGGATGAGCAGATCCTGCACGGCCCCCGCCTGCTGCTGGCCGGTTTGCTGCTGTTCGGGATCGCCACGCCCTGGGTCCTGCTGGGACTGGTGATCGTGGGGCTTTTGCTGCTGCAGCGGTTTCAAGGCCCCTACAATGGCGGCAGCGACAAGATGAGCCTCTTGATCCTCTGCTGCCTGACTGCGGCCCGCTGGCTGCCGTCGGAGCAATGGCAGGAATACGCCTTTGCCTATCTCGCCGGGCAGCTGGTGATCTGCTACTTCATCTCCGGCCAGGTGAAGATCGTGAACCCCGAATGGCGGTCCGGGCGGGCGCTGCAGGATGTGTTCCGCTTCTCGGCCTATCCGGTCAGCGAAGGATTGCGCCGCCTGGCGGACCGTCCGCGGCTGCTGTGGGCGATGGGTTGGGCGGTGATGCTGTTTGAGGTGCTGTTTCCGCTGGCGCTGTTCAGCCGCGAGGCGCTGGTGCTGGCGCTGTTCACCGCGGCGCTGTTCCACCTTGCCAATGCCTGCCTGTTCGGGCTGAACCGGTTTTTCTGGATCTGGCTGGCGGCCTACCCGTCGCTGCTGTGGCTGCAGGAGCGGGCGGTTCTGTGACCGGGCCGCGCATGAAAAAGGCCGCCCCGGGGGCGGCCTTTAAGTGATCTTGCAGGAAGGGGAGGATTACTCCTCTTCCAGCGCCTCAACCGCCTTTTCCAGCTCGTCTTTGGAGACTTCTTTCTCCTCGACTTTGGCCTGGCCGACGATGTGGTCGACAACCTTGTCTTCGAAGATCGGCGCGCGCAGCTGCTGCTGCATCTGGGCGTTCTGCTGGATGAATTCGAAGAACTGACGCTCCTGCCCCGGGTACTGGCGGGCCTGGCTCATGATCGCCTGGGTCATTTCGGCGTCGGTCACTTCGACCTCGGCTTTCTGGCCCAGCTCGGCCAGCAGCAGGCCCAGACGCACGCGGCGCTCTGCCAGCTTGACGTGCTCTTCGGTCGGCTCGATCTCACCGTGGTTGTGATCGTGCACTTCCGGGTTGTCCTCGTGCCACAGCTGATGCGCGATCTGCTTGGCTTCGGCGTCGACCAGCGACGGCGGCAGGTCGAAGGAGACCAGCGCATCCAGCTTGTCCAGCAGCGCGCGCTTCAGCACCGCGCGGGCGGCACCGGCGTATTCGGCCTCCAGGCGCTCAGCGATCTGGCCCTTGAGCGCGTCCAGGTCGTCAGAGCCGAATTTCTTGGCCAGCTCGTCGTCGATCTCAGCCGCTTTCGGAGCCTTCACCTCTTTCACGGTGCAGGTGAACACGGCCTCTTTGCCAGCCAGGTGCTCTGCGCCGTATTCCTCGGGGAAGGACACGGTCACCTCTTTTTCTTCACCGGCTTTGGTGCCGACCAGCTGCTCTTCGAAGCCGGGGATGAAGGAGTTGGAGCCCAGCACCAGCGGGTAGTCGTCGCCTGCGCCGCCGTCGAAGGCTTCGCCGTCGATCTTGCCGACGAAATCGATCACGACCTGGTCGCCGTCTTCGGCTGCTGCGCCCTCTTCGCGGGCTTCGAATTCCTTGGCGGTTTCGGCCAGGTTGGCCAGCGCTTCGCTGACGGCTTCGTCTTCAGCCTTCACAACCAGCTTTTCCAGCTCAACGCCGGAGAAGTCGACCTCGGGGATTTCCGGCAGTGCCTCGTAGGACATCTCGACGTTGACGTCGTCGCCTTCTTTCCAGTCTTCGTTGGTCATCTTGACTTCGGGCTGCAGCGCCGGACGGTCGCCGCTATCCTCGAAATGCTTGTTCATGGCGCCGTCGATGGATTCCTGCATCGCTTCGCCCATCAGGCGCTGGCCGAACTGCTTTTTCAGCAGCGCCATCGGCACCTTGCCCTTGCGGAAACCCTTCATTTCGATTTCCGGCTGAGCTTCGACCAGCTTTTCGTTGACCTTCTCGTCCAGCTCGGCGGCGGTGACGGTGATGGCGTAGCCGCGTTTCAGACCTTCGTTCAGCGTCTCGGTGACCTGCATCCTATTCCCCATAGAGATTCGGGGCCCCTGTGCGAGGTGCCCCCAGACAATTTGCGGTCTTCTATTTCCCCCGGCGCGGCGGCGCAAGGGGGATTGCCCCTTTCCTGATCAATCCCGCGCATTTCCGGGGTGCCGTAACGAAAAACACGCCCCGCAAAGGGGGCGTGTCTGCCGTTCAGAAACCGGGAAGGTGCGGTTCAGAACTTCCAGCGGGCGCCGGCCAGGATGACGTTTGCGTCCTGGTAGGTCGCGGGGCCGGTGTCGGCATAGGAATAGTCGCGGTAGGCCAGGTAGGTTTCGACATTATAGGCGTCGATCTTCTGAACCGCGGCCACGCCCCAGGACTCGGCGCTGTCGCCAACAGTGACCATGTCGGAGCCGTCATAATAGTCAACCGAGAAGGAGGTCGCCCCGGCCGCAATCAGGTCCGCCGAATAGCCCAGCTTGGCATAGGCATAGGTGCCCGCGATGTCGCGCTCGCCCGCGGCGAGGTTCAGCGACAGGCCGGTGGCCTTGTGCAGAACCGCAAAGGAGCCGGAGATGTCGCGGGTGTCGGCCTTGCCGGTTTCCTCGGTCCAGGAGGCGCCGATGCCGGTGTCGATGGCAAAGCCTGCGGCATCGTCGTTGGCCCACCGCACCGCCACGTCATAGCTTTCGCGGTCGTTGGCGTCCTTCAGGACATCGGTGCCCCAGGAGGTCGAGAAGGTGAACCCCGCCAGCTCCGGCGAGTCATAGCGGACGCGGCCCAGGCGGCTGCCGTCGAAGTCATTGAAGACATCGCCGATGTCCACGGAGCTGAGTGCGCCGGCGCCGGTGCGGAAGGCATAGCCGCCTGCGGAGTCAGCCACCGCGTTCGAGGCGCCGAGGCCGGTGCCGGAGAAATCCGCGCCGGTGATGCCGTCGGTTGCCATCGAACCCTGACCGGCCGAGAACCGGCCATAGCGCGCGTTGTCGAACTGGAAGTCGACGTGGCGGATATTGGTGCGGTCCCAGCTGATGTTGTCGCCGGTCGAAAGCTGGCTGACCCCGTCCGACGAGCGGAAGCCGAAGGCGGTTTCAAAGTTGAACCGCAGGGTGTTTTCGCCATAGGCCTGCTCCAGCCAGAAGCCGATGCGCGAGTTGGAGGCCGCGTTGTCGGTCAGCCGGTTGAAGTCCTGCCCGCCATCGTCAAAGGACTGATAGACGGGGTTGAACTGGCCGTACCAGCGGAAGCTGCCGCCGGTGTCGTTGGTATAGGTGGGGCCTGCAAATGCCGGTGCAGCAAGTGCGGCTGCGAGGGAGGCTGCGCCGGCGCGGGCTGCAATCTTGATTTTCATATTCTGTCTCCTGTTCCGCCGCTTACGGCCGCTGTCCGGCACAGGCCAGCGCAGCAGCCGAGGGAGCCTCTGCGCGCGTGGCATGAATTCCGGGTCAGATGACCGCTGCGGCATGTGTGAAAATCTGCTCGTGGCAAAAAATCACCTGCACCGTAGCGCTGGCATGAACCGGGAGATGTGAAGACGGTTACGTTGACGCCCCGCCTGGCGCAAAGCAGCTATGCTTTCTGCGCAACTCTGAGCCGGGAGCCAGCCGGTCCCGCCGCCGCAGGGGTTCAGGGCAGCCCCCATTGCAAAACGCCCCGGGTTCCCGGAGCGTTTTTTCCGTTTCGAAGCTTGCTCTGCAGGTCAGAACTTCCAGCGCGCGCCCAATACCCAGGTCGAGACATCCTGGTAAGACGCCGCGGCATCCTCATAATCATACTCCTGGTAAGTCAGGTATATGTCGGTATTGAAATTCTTAACCTTCTGAACCGCACCGATACCCCAGCCCTTGGAGCTGGAGCCGTTCACATTGAAGTCCTCGCCTTCATAGTAATGCACCCCAAGACCGGTCTTGCCCCAGGGCAGCCATTCGTTTTCATAGCCGATCTTGGCGTAGTAATAGCTGGGGTCACTCGCGCCTGCCGCGTCATTGTCGCGGGTGCCGCCCGCAACGGTGAAGCTGATCCCGTTGTCCAGCAGCACCGAGGCAGAGCCGATCACGTCGGACCGCTCATCGCCATCGTCTTCGCGCACCTGATAAGCCAGGGATGCGGCGAAATTGGTGGGACCGAACTCCTGCCCGTAGAACACGCCGATATCATAGTAGTCGGCTTCATCGGATGAAGAGAGGACGTTCTGCCCCCAGGCCAGGCCTGCGGAAAAGCCATTGAAATCCGGCGTGTCGTAACGGATGCGGCCGCGTCTGGACCCGTCGAGATTGTCAAACGCATCCGCCAGGACCGGCCCGCTGAGCGCCCCCGCGGTGTCGCGGATCAGGAACCCGGCATTGGAGTCGACCTTGAAGGAGTAGAGCGCGGTGCCGACATAAGACAGATCCGTCTCCGCCGCGCCGTCCGCCAACATGCTGCCCTGCCCGGCTGAGAATTTGCCCCAGCCTCCCTCCAGCCAGAAGTCAACATGGCGCAGGTCGGCGCGGGTCCAGCCGCTGTAGTCGGACCCGAACTGATTGACTTCGGTCGAATTGGGAAAGCCCAGCCCGGTCTCAAACCGGAAGCCGAAGGCCGTGCCGCCCAGGGGCTGGATCAGCCGCAGCCCCACCCGGGACCGGGACAGGTCATTGTCCAGCAGGTTTGTCTCGGTCTGCTGTCCGTCATCGACGGAGATGATTGCGGGATTCAGCTGGCCGTAGATTTCAACGGAACCGCCGGTGGTGTTGGTGTATTTCAGTTCGGCTGCCGCAGGCTGCGCCAGAACGCACAGCCCTGCCGCCGCCGCAGCACAGAAAGGAAGACGGGTCACGGCTGCTCTCCTTGATCCTCAAACTGGTGATCAGCACCTAGGCGACAGGTAGCGCGCCCGCGTCAAAGGCAAGGCCTGCTTGCGCACCACCCGCGCCGCAGCTTCCGAACCGTGCGTAAGCTTCCAGTCGAACACATCTGAAGGATGGTGCGGGTGAAGGGCCTTAAAAAGCTATATCTAGCTATTCTAGCTGATGTCAGCCTGTGCGCGATTGGCCGCTTTTACCTGTAATTTCATAAACTTTGCCATCTCATACAGTCTCGACACGTTGCACTGAATACTATACCTTGAGGTGGACCAAAAGGTGGACTGAAACCGAGGGAACCACGGCCAGAAACAAATTGACTGCACGCGGCATTATGGCTCTCGAGGCGGGGAAATACTGTGATGGCGCTGGGCTCTGGCTGGTTAAACCGGAACCCAAAAACGGCAAATGGGTGCTGCGCATCACGGTTCATGGCAAACGACGAGAAATGGGGCTCGGGCGCTGGCCTGATGTAAGTTTGGCCGAGGCGCGTGAAAAGGCGGATGAAGCGCGCCGTGAACTGCGGGATGGGCGCGATCCGATCCGGGAGCGTCAAAAGCGGCGCCGGGTTGCCCAGCGCAATCTGCACCTGTTTCGAGATATTGCTCATGATGCTTTTGAAACGCGCAAGGCAGAGCTAAGAGATGGCGGAAAGGCCGGCCGCTGGTTTAGTCCGCTCGAACTGCATGTGTTACCGAAACTGGGCCATATGCCCGTCGCGGAGATCACCCAAATCGACCTGCGCGACTGCTTTGCGCCGATCTGGCACACGAAAGCAGAAACCGCTCGCAAGGCCCTGACCCGCACCTCCATCTGCCTGGAACACGCGGCGGCGCTGGGCATCGATGTGGACCTGCAGGCGCCAAAGAAAGCACGGGCACTACTTGGAAAATCCAAGACAACATCCACCAACATACCTGCGCTTCCCTGGCAAGGGGTGCCAACCTTCTATCAGAGCCTTGACGAGGGATCTGTGACGCATCTTGCGCTACGGCTGTTGATCCTAACGGGTGTGCGCTCCAAGCCTCTGAGATTTATGCGGGAAGAGCAGATAGAGGGGGATGTCAGGGTGATCCCCGCGGACCAAATGAAGGGGCGAAAGGACGCGACCGCGGATTTCCGTGTCCCGATCTCCACCGAGGCGCTGCGTGTTATCAATAAAGCGCGCCAACATGCGCGTGACGGGTATCTCTTCCCTAGCGTTCGCAAGGGCGTGATTTCCGACGCCACCATGTCGCGGCTGATGGAACGGCGCGGAATGAAGGCTCGACCCCACTGGTTCCGGTCCAGTCTTCGAGTCTGGTTGGCCGAGGCGACGGATGCGAGCCATGAAGTCGCTGAGACGATGCTTGGCCATGTGGTCGGGAGTGCTGTCGTGCGCGCTTAATCGGGCTGGCCTGATGGATGGGTCGGGTTCTCGATAGACTTGCAGCAAATTGCTGCAACTTGAGGAGAACGAGATGGATTACTTTGTGGGTTTGGACGTGTCACTGCGGACTGTCGCCGTCTGCGTGATTGATACCGACGGCCAACACGTCTTCGAGCGCATTGCCGCAAAAGACCCCGACCGCCAAACCGCCGAAATCCACTTCCGCATCGCACTCATCAACCGCTTCAACGCACTCGGCACTGCCAAGATCATCCGCGTCGCCTAAATTCGGAGGGGAAAGGGGTAGTCAGACCTCAAGAGGGAGTTATACCACAATGCCGTGGTATCACCGGCCAGAGGCACGAACTGCTTGGCGTAGCTTTTGCGCGACAGCGGCCACAGCCGGGTGCCCGAACCGCCGCACAAAAGGATTGGGGTGATAATCGTCATGTCTCTGCCTCTTGGTCTTTCCTATTTATTTCGCAGGATGGCCAGATCCTGCTGCAAAAACCAGTTGTAGGTTCTGGCGATCCCCTCTTCGAGCGATACCGAAGCCTCCCAGCCCAGACGGGAAAGCCGCGACACATCCATCAGTTTCTGCATGGTGCCATCGGGCCGGGAAGTATCGAAGGCCAGCCGCCCGCGGAAACCGGTGACGCGTGCAATGGATTCCGCCAGTTCCCGAATGGTCATGTCCCGCCCTGTTCCCACGTTGATATGCGACAGCATCGGGGTTGTCTCCCGCTTGTAATCCTCCGGCGCCAGATCCATCACAAAGAGCGATGCGGCAGCCATGTCATCCACATGCAGGAACTCCCGGCGCGGCGCTCCGCTGCCCCAGATGACAACTTCCGCCTCCCCTGCCCGCACAGCCTCGTCAAACCGGCGGATCAGCGCGGGCAGAACATGCGAGTTTTCCGGGTGGAAATTGTCCCCCGGCCCGTACAGGTTCGTCGGCATCACTGAACGGTAGTCGGTGCCGTACTGGCGGTTATAGCTCTCGCACAGCTTGATGCCTGCGATCTTGGCAATGGCATAGGGCTCATTGGTGGCTTCCAGCGGGCCGGACAAAAGCTGCTCCTCGCGGATCGGCGTTTCCGCGTCGCGCGGGTAGATGCAGGATGACCCCAACTGCAGCAGCTTCTGCACCCCGGCCTCAAAGGCGGCGTGGATCACATTGCACTGAATCATCAGGTTTTCGTAGATGAATTGTGCGGGATAGGTGCTGTTGGCATGAATTCCCCCGACCCGGGCTGCCGCCAGAATGACCTGGTCAGGCCGCTCAGCCTGCAGGAATTGCTGCACAGCGGCCTGGTTTGTCAGATCCAGTTCGGCAGAGCTGCGGGTCAGCAGCTCCAGCTCTTCCCCGGTGGCCCGGCGCGCGGCAAGCTGGCGCAGGATAGCGCTGCCGACCATGCCGCGGTGTCCGGCCACAAATATTTTCATACGTTCAGTCCTCCAGCGAGACCGGCAAATCGTAGCCGTGCTCCTTGAGCAGCGCGTGGCGGCGGGCGGTATGCAGGTCTTCGGCAATCATTTCCGCGCACATCTCCTGTACCGTGATTTCCGGCACCCAGCCCAGCTTTTCCTTGGCCTTCGTCGGATCGCCAAGCAGCGTTTCCACTTCCGCAGGGCGGAAATAGCGAGGATCGATCCGCATAACCACATCACCTGGCTTGAGGGCGGGCGCCTTACCCCCTTCGACTGCGGCGACCACGGCCACCTCGTCGAAGCCGCTGCCAGAAAACTCCAGCATGATGCCCAGTTCCGCTGCCGCCCACTGAATGAACTGCCGCACCGTGTACTGCACACCGGTGGCGATGACGAAGTCATCCGCCTGCTGTTGCTGCAGCATCATCCATTGCATCCGCACATAGTCCCGCGCATGACCCCAATCGCGCAGCGCATTGATATTGCCCATGTACAGGCAGGGTTCCAGGCCCTGGGCGATATTGGCCAGTCCGCGGGTAATCTTGCGGGTCACAAAGGTCTCGCCGCGGCGCGGGCTCTCGTGGTTAAACAGGATGCCGTTGCAGGCATACATACCATAGGCCTCACGGTAGTTGACCGTGATCCAGTAGGAGTAAAGCTTGGCCACCGCATAGGGAGAGCGGGGATAGAAAGGCGTGGTTTCGCGCTGCGGCGTTTCCTGCACAAGGCCATATAGCTCAGACGTCGACGCCTGGTAGAAACGGGTCTTGTTTTCCAGCCCGAGGAAGCGGATAGCCTCCAGCAGGCGCAAAGTTCCGATCGCATCCACATCCGCCGTGTATTCCGGTGCTTCAAAGGAGACCGCGACATGAGATTGTGCTCCCAGGTTGTAAACTTCATCCGGCTCGACCTCGCGCATGATGCGGGTCAGGTTCGACGTGTCGGTCAGGTCGCCGTAGTGCAGCTTGAAGCGGGCGTGATCCGCATGCGGGTCCTGGTAGATATGATCCACCCTCTGGGTGTTGAACGAGGAGGCGCGCCGCTTGATGCCATGCACCTCATAGCCTTTTTCCAGCAAAAGCTCCGCCAGATAGGATCCGTCTTGTCCGGTTACGCCTGTAATCAGTGCTCTTTTCATCGCGTGTTTCCGCCGTGTTCTGTTGTCGGCCGGGCAGCGGGAGGATCCGCCCAAACCAGGTAGCTGTCAGATGGAGGCCGTGTCCATGTCCTTGGGCCGGGCGACCGAAGTAAAGACCTCGGCAACCCTGGCGGCATCAGCACGGTCCAGGTTATGATGGTTCGGCAGGTAGATGCCGTAATCATGCACCAGATCCGCATTGGGCAGCGTCTGCTCGCCGTATTCCCGCACCCAGAAGGGATGGCGGGCAATATTGCCGCAGATCAGCGGGCGGCACTCAATCCGGTGGGCCTTCAGTGTCTCGAAAACCTCCATCCGGTTCTCGACCAGCGTGCCGTAAGCAAAAGAGGACAGCAGCCCGGTCTCGCTTCGCTGCTGATAGTAGCCGGTCAGCGCCTCCGCGTAGCAGTCAAAGTTGCGCGCCCGGACGGTGCAGATGTCATCCAGCTTCTTCAGCTGCATCCGCCCGATGAAGGCCTGCAGGTCGGTGGAGCGCAGATTGAAGCCCGCATGGTAGAACGTGTAGAAATTGCGGAACTCATCAATCTTGTGCTGGCTTTTCAGCCGCTCGCGCCGCTGCGGATCAAGGTCCCTGCTCCAGCCATGTGAGCGCAGCGACAGCATCACCTGGTGCAGTTCCGCATCGTCGGTCACCACCATTCCGCCCTCGATAGTCGAAATGTGGTGGCCGTAGTAGAATGAGAAACTGCCCGCCGCTCCGTGGCAGCCCAGTTTGCGGTCTCCGTAAGTGGAGCCCAGCGCTTCGCAGCTGTCCTCCAGCAGCAGGATGCCGTAGCGGTCGCAAATCTCCTGAATTTCCTTCAAGTGATTTGCGTGACCCAGCACATGCACAAGGATCAGCATCGACGGCGCCTCAGTCCGGCACAGCTCTTCGAGGTGGTTGAGATCAAGGCCCAGATTGTCAGGGTCGCAATCGCAAAGGCGAACGTCAAAGCCGAGCTGCATCAGCGGCGACACCGTCGTGACCCAGCTTACAGCCGGGGCAATCACCTTGTTGTTGCGCAAGCGGCCCGCCTCCTTGGCGGCATAGATCATCAGCAGGTTCGCCGAGGAGCCCGAGTTGACAAAGACCGCGTGCCCGCAGCCCATCCAGTCCGCAAATTCGCGTTCAAACTCCACTGTCAGGGCGTCCTTGGTCAGCCGGTTGCCTGCCAGCATCCATTCCGCAGTTGCTTCCAGCTCAGCCTGCGAGATCGTATCTTCCGCCAGGGTGACCGGTTTCGGAGCAAGCATGTTCATGCGCGCGCACCCCGCACAGCCTGCATGGCCTTCAATTCGATGTAGTGATGACGCACTTCATTATAGGCCGCTGCAATGTCGGCCTGCTTCTGCTTGTCTTTGAAGGCATCGATCGTGATGCTGCCGTCATGCGCCCGGAAACTGGCCAGCGGCTCTTTAACGAATCCGACCTTCGGGTAACGCAGCATCGATAGAAGCGACGCAAAAATATCCGGTCCGACGCCGTGATACTCACTGGACTGGAGCGGCAAGCGGCCCTGATAAAGAGCATCGATCAGCACCTGCCGGCGAAAGACTGCCGCACCGGGGGAAATCAACGAGCCGACGATTTTTTCCTCGGCCAGGCGGTTTTCGAACACCCCCGTATCCGGAAGCCAGTCCAGGAACTGCGTCATCATTTGCCTGCCGGTTCCGTCCTCCACAACCTCGGCCCCGGTGAAGGCAAATCCCACATCACTGGTCAGCAGCTTTGCGCATTTCTCGATAAAGGTCGGGTGGATCCAGTCATCGTCATATTGCAGATGCACATATTCACCGGAAGCATGCAGGATGCCCTCCAGCCAGCAGAAATGCGGACCGAAATCGCGGTCGCGGCGGACATAGGTGATCTTGTCCCCGTACTCGGCAGCTACCTCAGGCGTGCTGTCGGTCGAACCGTGATCCACCACGATCACCTCGCAGGGATGGGTCTGTGCCAGGGCGCTATCGATGGCCTTAAGCAGCATCTCCGCCCGGTTGAATGTCGGGATGACAATGGAAATCTGTTCAGACATTGCATTCTCCAAGTAATTCCTGCAGGCGCGAAACATCGGCCACCAGATTTGTGCTTTCACCCAAGGGTTTGATTTTCAGCGGAAACGGGGATAGGGACTGGGCAAATCCGGCCACCGTGACAGGCCTGCCGGAGGCAACATTGACCACACCCTCCGCGTCCGAAAGCGCCAGCCGCACGAGATAGCGGGCCGCCTCTTCTGCCGTCAGAAAGTCGCGCAGTCCTTCTGCGCCGTACAGCTCGAACTCTTCCTCAGGATCCACCCCGGCAAAACGCCTTTCCAGCGATGGCCGCAGGTAGCTGCCTGTCTGCTCCGGATCATGGATCGAGAACAGCCGGGCGATGCACAACGAGCGCCCGGAGGCCGCGCAGATATCCCGAGCAGCATGCTCCGCCATCAGTTTGCTCTGACCATAGAGGGAAACCGGTTTGGTATCGGCGGTCTCGCAAATCGGCGCATACTGGCTGGAATAGACATGGCTTGACGAACACAGCAGCAGCCGAGCCGATGATCCTGCAAGCGCCGCCAGAAGGTTCATGGTGCCGCCGGCGTTCACCGCATAGGCCCGGGCTGGATCTGCTTTCACTTCAGCCACCGGAACCATCGCTGCCAGATGAATGACCAGATCCAGCGGCCCCGCTTCCTTGACCGCCGCTGCTGCGGCGGAAAGGCTCGTCAGATCAGCCGTGTTGCGGATCATTTCTGCCTGCGGCGCCAACTCAGCCAGCGCCCTCAAGGCATGCCGACCAACGATCCCGCCGCTGCCCGTGATATAGATTCTCTCTGTCATGCTTACTCTGCGGCCACGGCCTGCTCAGGCAGGCCAAAGATCTTGCGGTACTTGGCCTCAAGAGCCGCGCTTTTTTGCTCGATTTTGTTCAGCGGCGGCTTCTTCGCAAAAGCCTCTGCCTTGCCATACCAGGAGAAATCCCCGCTCAGCACGGCATTTGCAAAGGAGCGCGTGCTCAAACCTTGCGATTTGATAAGTTCATTGTCCTTGTGCGGGCGGAATTCGGCCTGTGCATTCGGATCGGAATAGTACCGCCCGATCACCTTGCGCAGGCGGGTCATTTTCAGCCCCTTCCCTTGCAGAAGATTCCAGAAAATCGCATCTCCGATCGACAGGATCGGCTCACCGTTTCCGAAATAGGTCGGGTACCATTTTCCGATGATTTCGAGGTCCCACATCGTTGCAGCACCATAGGTGCCGCGTTCACCGGATCCGCTGCCTAGCCGCAACCCTTCGCAAGGCCGGGGCGGCCAGGCCGGCACAAAGCAGGTGCCGTCATAACCCGTTACCGGGAATTCCTGCGTCAGATGATCCTTGTCGAAACAGATCAGCCAGTCCCCGCCCACAAGCGCGGACCTTGTCTCCACTGCCTTCTTTGACAGTTCCTGCACAGCATTGGTTGCTAGCCGGTCATCCATGTTTAGATTCATGGCATATCTGGTTCCGGCCAACGCCACGCCTGCTGCCCAGGCTTCATAAATGGTGAGCGGTTTTGAAAAGGAATGCCAAGGCGCTTCAAGCCAATCCGGCGCCTGGTCGCCATTGTCGAAGATGTAGCAAGGTTCAACCGGAATGGACTGGGACTTCAAATTCTCCCAATGCGAGCGCAAAAGCTCCAGCTTGTCAGGCTGCTGATGCCAAACGGCGCAGAATACCGTTACCAAACGCCGGTCTTTCTGAGCGGTATCCGGCTGATTATGTGACTCAAAGTGCATTCTGCAGCTTCTCCAAAACAATGTCTGCGAGGCTTTGCCCCTATGAGAAACTGGCTAACGGACAAAAAATAATTTTAGGTTAAGTGACGGGTTCTCTGTTCGGTACCCAAGGAGGCAGGCAAACGCCCCAGGAAGGCACAGCCGGTGACGTGCTCCCCGCAGAGTCCGCGGTTATTAGTTCGCCCTGTTCAGGGTTTGGTCCTCTACTGACCGTTGGTGATACTCCCACGGGGTGAGCCCGTCGAGGCTCGTATGCGGGCGATGGTGATTGTAATCGTCACGCCAAGCCGCGATCAGCTCTCGGGCGTGGCGCAGGTTGGCGAACAAGTGCTCGTTCAGGCACTCGTCCCGGAGGCGGCCATTGAAGCTTTCCACGAAGCCGTTCTGCATGGGCTTGCCTGGCGCGATGTAGTGCCACTCGACCTTCCGGTCTTCCTGCCATTTCAGAATGGCATTCGACGTCAGTTCGGTCCCATTATCGCTGACCACCATGCAGGGATAGCCACGCGTTCGGGCGATATTATCGAGCTCACGGGCAACCCGCTGGCCGGAGAGTGAGGTGTCCACGACCGCGGCCAGGCATTCCCGGCTGAAGTCGTCTATGACGCATAGCACCCGGAAACGGCGGCCATCGGACAGGCTGTCTCCTCGCTTGGAGAACAGGCTAACTTCAAATCGCGGACTTTTCAGGGGAGCACGTCAGCCATGTCGATCACTCCAATAACCCCTGCCGATAAAAGCCAGGGGCACGGTCACACATGGGCCAATTCTCAATGAAAACTTTCGCCTGTCCCGGGTCAGATCTAAGCGGAAATCACCAGGCAAACACCTAGAAGAGCAACGACGGTTTTGTTGCGCACTGTGTGAGTTCACCGGTTCCAGAACCTCGCAGTTGCAACAAACGGCAGGAACGGCGGGTTGCGCCACAGCAGAAATCCTCGGCTGTTTGTGTCAAACTGTCGAGTTTTCAAGGGGCACTTCCTGCGCGTTGCTGCCGTCGGAGCGATCTACAGCATAAGTAGAAGCTATCTAGCGTCACCGAGCGTCCGCTTCCCGGGAAGGCGCCCCCGATAAATCCACCTGCAGTATTCAGCGCCGCCTGCTCTATATCAATGGCCGCTCCGGGGTTGCGCTGCGGACGAAACAGCAATTTTCCCAAACAATCTTAATGTCGGTTCGTAGGCACATTCGGCACCGGCCATCTGTGCCACTTTGAAACGTTTGGACGCTTATTGGAGCTGTCTTGATTTGTGAACCATTGAGCTACTCACAAATGGTCAGGACCGAAAAAGAGCGCGCAGTGCACCCCCCCCGATGGCCCTCCCGCAGACGGAGGGCGTTTGGGGTTCAGATCTCCTGGCGCATCAGGCGGAACTAAAAAGGGGGACTAGGGGGTGGGCTAAACTTCCAACACCCCAACTAACCAAATGAAATACATAATTATTCCTTGGTCTATTGGTGCGGGTGAAGGGACTTGAACCCCCACGCCTTGCGGCGCCAGAACCTAAATCTGGTGCGTCTACCAATTCCGCCACACCCGCACGGCACAAAGGTCTGCCCCTCGTGTGACGCGCTGAATAGCAAAGCTTGGCGGCGGATGCGAGCGGAAATCGCGCCGCCGCGGCCGTTGTGCAAAACAGCAACAATCCATGCGGAATATCGCAACGATGAGCGGGTTTTTGCGCAATAAGGCTGGGCCTGGAATCCGGTTGTGCCGTAGTTTGGCAGAAAAAGTCTGAGGCAGACAAAGCGAGCAACAACATGAAACCGTTTGGAAATGCGGCCCTGCGCGCGCAATTGGCGATGCGCGGGCAGGCACAGCCCCGGCGGCTGTTTCAGGGCAGCCAGAACATCAGCCTCTTGCGCGGCACCGCTGTGCTGACCCGCGAGGGGGAGCGCGCAGCAGAAGACATCACGGCAGGCGACAGCCTGATCACCCGCACCCAGGGCATGGCCCGGGTCGAGGCCGTCCGCAGCCGCCGCGCGATGCTGCAGGCGGTCTGCATTGCTGCCGGTTCTCTGGGCGATACCGGGGGCGAAGGCGGCCTCACCGTGCCGTGGGACCAGCGCATTCTGGTGCGCGACTGGCGCACCAAGGCGATGTTCGGCCAGCCGCAGGCGGTGGTGCCGGCCTATGAGCTGGTGGACGGCGAGTTCATCCGCGACCTCGGCCTGCAGATGATGGATCTGACGGTGCTGGAGTTCTCCCGCCCGCATGTGATCTACGCAGGCGGTCTGGAGCTGGCCGCGGCCGCCGCGCCGCAAGAGGACCTGCGCCCGGCGGCCTGATCCTTAAAGCCCCAGTTTACGGAAGACTGCGGGGATCTGCTCCGGCAGGTCCTCGGCAATCAGGCCGGGGCCGAATTCCAGCGCGCATTCGACATGGATATAGGCGGCGGTCTCGGACGCCTGCATCGGGGAAAACCCGCGCGCCAGCAGCCCGGTGATAAAGCCCGCCAGCACATCCCCCGACCCGGCGGTGGCCAGCCAGGGCGCGGACCGCTCGTAATGAGCGGAGTTCACAGAGCAGCGCCCGTCCGGCGCGGCGATCACCGTATCCGGCCCCTTGAACAGCACCACGCAGCCCGCGCGTTTGGCCGCTTCGCGGGTGGCGTCGACCTTGGAATAGGCCGGCCCAGTGGTCGCGGGCGCCTTCAGTTTTTCAGCCAAGTCCGGAAACAGCCTGGAAAATTCGCCGCCATGCGGGGTGATCACGCAGTTTTCGTGCAGGGCCTCGAACAGCGCCTCCGGCTTCAGCTCAAACCGGGTGAGCGCATCAGCGTCCAGAACGGTTGGCCGCTGTTCCTTCAGCGCCGCAAAGACCATTGCCTGAGTGTCCGCGCCGCGGCCCATGCCCGGCCCAAGGCAGAGAGCGCTGAGGCGGTCGTCTTCCAGCAGTTCCGCAAGCCCATGCGCCCCGTCGATCTGGCGCAGCATGATGGCGTTCAGGTTGGCAGCGTTCTCAAACATCGCCGAGCGCGGTGAGCCGACAGTAACCAGCCCCGCCCCGATCCGCAGGGCGCCGCGGGCGGCAAGGCGCGCTGCTCCGGTTTTGCCGTGACCGCCGGAGAGGACGAGGGCGTGGCCGTGGCTGTATTTGTGGCCGCCTAGCCGAGAAGACTTATTCAAATCGTAGCCAGGCCACATCCGCTTTGAACGCCCGTTTGGTATATCAAACGAAAGCTGGGTAGCCAAATCCGCGCTTCTTGCTATCTTTAGATGCGACGGGTGCCGGTCTTCCTGGCCTAGCCCGATATCAACTAACCGCTCCCTCCGAAGCCCTTCATGCAGTCCGTGGCAGACCTTCCGCCGATGGAAGGTTACAACCAGATCGGATTGCAGAAACCGCTTAGATGCATCCTCAAGCCACCATTTGGACTTGATCTCAGCATCGCGTTCTTCATCACCGGAATCCACGGGCAAGTCAGGGATAAGAAACTCGCCGCTGTCGCTGTCCATGCCAGACGGGCAGTCCACCGCGACACGATGATACGGAACTCGCCAGGGGTGTCTGCATCCCACATCCCGCCCCTCAACTGCATGGTATGCATTGGCCAGTTCAAGAGGTATCGCCCGAGTCAGGCCGGTTCCAAACATTGCATCAACCAGCAGCACCGGACGCTGACCTTGCGCGACAGCTTTTTCTGTCAGTTGAACAACGCCGCCCAACTCCCGCCACCGCTCATAATTCACCTTCGCATCCGGCGGCAGCTTCTCCGGGTCTCCATAAAGGAACACCTCCACCGCCCAGCCGCGCTCTTTCAGCAGCCGCGCCACCACAAATCCGTCGCCGCCATTGTTGCCAGGCCCGCACAGGACCACCACCCGGCGCGGCATTTCATCTTTCCCCAAATACTCCGGGGGTGCGGGGGCCGGCCCCCGCTCATCCGCGAGTTCCGGCCATTCCTCGAAGATGGCCTCGACCACCCCCTGCCCGGCCCGTTCCATCAGTTCCAGCCCGGTGACTTCCCCGGACTCGATGGCGGTCTGCTCAATCGCCCGCATCTGGGCTGCGGTCAGCAGTTCGGTCATGTTTTGCCCTTCCCCGATTCAATTCTGCGCAATTTGCAGGCGCAGCGCTTAATTTTTAGGCAGCTACGATCAAATCCTGCCCGCAATTGCCGCAGCGGCCCAAGAGCGCATTGCTGCCCTCATTTAGAAGTGAAATGACATCCCCAACAAGCTTGCGAGGAGCCTAAGCCGATGAAAAAGATCGAAGCCATCATCAAGCCTTTTAAACTGGATGAGGTGAAGGAAGCGTTGCAGGACGTTGGCGTCCAGGGCCTCTCCGTGATCGAGGTCAAGGGCTTCGGCCGCCAGAAGGGCCACACCGAGCTGTACCGCGGCGCCGAATATGTGGTCGACTTCCTGCCCAAGGTGAAGGTCGAGGTTGTGCTGGACGACGATCAGGTCGACCAGGCGATCGAGGCCATCGTCGATGCCGCCAAGACTGACAAGATCGGCGACGGCAAGATCTTTGTCTCGCCCGTCGAGCAAGCGATCCGCATCCGTACCGGCGAGACCGGCCCGGACGCACTCTAAGACACCAACGAAAATCCTTACATCTCTGCAAAAAAAGGACCGAGGGAATGAGCGTAGACGCAGTTCTCAAGACACTTAAGGACGAGGACGTCGCCTATGTCGACATCCGCTTCACCGATGTGCGCGGCAAGCTGCAGCACGTGACCGTGGACGTGGACCTGGTCGACGAAGACTTCCTGGAAGAAGGCTTCATGTTCGACGGCTCGTCGATCGCCGGCTGGAAGTCGATCGAAAACTCCGACATGAAACTGATGGCGGACACCGAGTCCGCTTACATCGACCCGTTCTATGCGGAAAAAACCCTGTGCCTGCACTGCTCCATCGTTGAGCCGGACACCGGCGAAGCCTATGAGCGCGACCCGCGCGGCACCGCCCAGAAAGCCGAGGCTTACCTCAAGTCCTCCGGCATCGGCGACGTGGCCTATATGGGCCCGGAAGCGGAATTCTTCCTGTTTGACGACGTGCGTTACTCCAACACCATCAACAAGGTGTCCTACGAAGTTGACGCAACCGACGGCTCCTGGAACACCGACGCCGAGTTCGAAATGGGCAACATGGGCCACCGCCCGGGCCTGAAGGGCGGCTACTTCCCGGTCAACCCGACCGACGAAGCGCAGGACCTGCGGTCCGAAATGCTGTCGACCATGAAGCGTCTGGGCATGAAAGTGGACAAGCACCACCACGAGGTTGCGTCCTGCCAGCACGAGCTGGGCCTAATCTTCGACAGCCTGACCAAACAGGCCGACGAGATCCAGAAGTACAAATATGTGATCCACAACGTGGCGCACGCCTATGGCAAGTCGGCAACCTTCATGCCGAAGCCGATCTATGGCGACAACGGCTCCGGCATGCACGTGAACATGTCGATCTGGAAAGACGGCAAGCCGCTGTTTGCAGGCGACAAATACGCCGACCTGTCCCAGGAAGCGCTGTATTTCATCGGCGGCATCCTGAAGCACGCCAAGACCCTGAACGCCTTCACCAACCCGGGCACCAACTCCTACAAGCGCCTGATCCCGGGCTTCGAGGCCCCGGTTCTGCGCGCCTACTCCGCCCGCAACCGCTCCGGCTGCGTCCGGATCCCGTGGACCGAAAGCCCGAAAGCGAAGCGCGTCGAGGCCCGTTTCCCCGATCCGAGCGCAAACCCCTACCTGTGCTTTGCCGCGCTGCTGATGGCCGGCCTGGACGGCATCCGCAACAAGATCGATCCGGGCGAAGCCATGGACAAGAACCTGTACGACCTGCCGGCCGAGGAGCTGGAAGGCATCCCGACCGTCTGCGGCTCGCTGCGCGAAGCGGTTGACGCGCTGGCCGCCGACCACGACTTCCTGCTGCAGGGCGATGTGTTCACCAAAGACCAGATCGACGGCTACATCGCGCTGAAGATGGAAGAGGTCCACAAGTACGAGCACACCCCGCACCCGGTTGAGTTCGGCATGTACTACAGCTGCTAAAATCTTGAAATCCAAAGGAAAAGGCGCCCTTCGCGGCGCCTTTTTTCTGTTTTAACCTGCGGGCAGAGGCGGTTCAGCGCGTCAGCCGGCCAGGCGCAGGCTGCCGCCTCTCTCCGCGCCGGGCGCCCTAACCGGGGCGGTTGTTTGGGCAACCTTGAAAGACTTGACCAGATCGGCCAGTGCCTGCGCATCCTGGCGCATGGTGACCGTGGCGGCCGTCGTCTGCTCGACCATCGCCGCGTTCTGCTGGGTGACCCCGTCCAGATGCGAGACACCGGTGTTGATCTCCGTCAGGCCGGTGGTCTGCTCGCTTGTGGAGGCGGAAACCGACGCCGACAGCTCCGACACCCGTTTCACATCGGTCACGATCCGGGTCAGAACTTCGCCGGCCCGGTCGACAAGCGAGACGCCTTCGTCCACATGGCCTGAGCTGATGTTGATCAGTTCTTTGATTTCCTTGGCGGACACGGCGGCCCGCTGAGCCAGCCCGCGCACTTCGGAGGCGACAACCGCAAAGCCGCGCCCGGCTTCGCCGGCGCGCGCGGCCTCGACCCCGGCGTTCAGCGCCAGCAGATTTGTCTGGAAGGAAATATCGTCAATCACGCCGATAATCTGGGAGATCCGGTCAGACGAGTCGGCGATTTCCTTCATCTTGCTCACGGCGTCGGTCACCACCGCAAAGCCGTCCTCGGCGCAGGCTTGCGCGGTTGCGGCAACGGTGCTGGTTTCCATGGTCGCTTCCGAAGAAGACCGCATGCTGGAGGTGATTTCCTCAACCGCCGCCGCCGTCTCCTCCAGCGTTGCAGCCTGGGTTTCGGTGCGCTGCGACAACTCCTGCGCAGCGTCGGAGATTTCACCGGCGGTGCTGTTCAGGCCCTCGGCGGAGTCCTGGATGCTGCCAATCACGCCGGCCAGGCTGCCCATCAGCCGGTTGAACGTGACCCGCACCGCGTCGTAACGCGCGGGGTAGTCGCTTTCGCCGGGGGCCGGGATTATCTGGGAGAGATCGCGGGCTTCCATCCGCTCAATCCCGGACGTGATATAGTCAAAGGCGGTGTCCTGCTCCGCGCGCTGCGCCGCGAAGTAGGCGTCGATCACGAAATAGGTGTCCATCGCGAACACCCGGTTCAGCGCCCCCAGCATGGCAAACAGCTTGCGCCGCCCGCCTGGGGTGACTGCGGCTCCGAACCTGTCGCCAAGAACCTGCTGAATGTGGGAGGTCGCCCGGGCATAGGCGGACAGGTAAAGCTCGAAGGGCAGTTGGATCTTGAAGTGGACCGCGCCGACCCGCTCCGCCGACGCAAAGTATTCCTCCGGGAAATCGCCTCTCAGCAGCAGTTCCCAATGCCGCTTTTGCGACGTTCTGGCGTGGGTGAGGATTTCCTCATTGGTGAAGAACTTGCTTGCTTCCCGGTCGGACTGGGCAAAGGCATAGAACTTGTCGAGGATCACATCGAAGTAAGGCGCCAGCAGGGAACTTGCGCGCATCAGATCTTTTTGATGGTCTCCATCAAGCGCAAATTTCGAGATGATGCGCTGGTTATCAGTTTTACTCATCTTCCAAACTCCAAAGACCCTGCTCTGGGCAGCAGGTAAGAAAAGTGTGATATTCAGGAATTAAGATACTTTTACGGCGGGTTTACTGTTGATATTTGAAGGAGTTGTACCTTCTGCGGCAATCCGCCCTGTGGCAATTTCCCGGCGGCCGGGACTGAGTGATTCGCCTTGATCGAAGCTGCCACTTGCTGTACCCGCGGCGGTTCCGCTTGGCCTGCAGGAGCGCGCTATGACTGCCCCGAACACTCTTGGTATCGACTTTGGAACCTCCAACTCCGCCGCCGGGATCGCGGTTGCCGGGCGCCCCTGGCTGGTGGAGATGGAACCCGGAGAGCAGACGCTGCCCACCGCAGTCTTCTTTGCGGAGGGCGCGCGCCAGATGCGGATCGGGCACAGCGCCGCCCGGGCCCTGATCAGCGGCGAGGAAGGCCGTTTCATGCGGGCGCTCAAGAGCCTGCTCGGCACCTCCCTTCTGCATGAGGAGCGGCGGCTGGGCGGCGAGCGGATCAGCTTTGCCGCCATCATCGCCCGCTTTCTGGCGGAACTGAAACGGCGCGCCGAGGCGGCCACGCACATGCAGTTCACCCATGCCCTGTCGGGGCGGCCGGTGCGGTTTCACTCGAACGACCCCGGCCGCAACGCGCAGGCGGAGAAGGATCTGCGCGCCTGCTATCTTGAAGCTGGTTTCGAGGACGTGCTGTTCATGTACGAGCCCGAAGCCGCGCTGCGCGCCGCTGCGCCGTCGCCGGGTCTGGGGCTGATTGTCGACATCGGCGGCGGCACCTCGGACTTCACCGCTTTTGAGCAGGGGGCAGACGGCGCCGCGCGCATCCTGGCTTCGCACGGGATCCGTCTGGGCGGCACCGATTTCGACCGGCAACTGAGCATTCAGCATGTGATGCCGCTGTTGGGCCGCGGCAGCCTTATCCGCAATACCTTCGGCGGCGGCACCCTGCCCGCGCCGAACCGGCTGTTCAACGACCTGGCCACCTGGCAGATGATCCCGTTTCTGTACAGCCCCGAAAACCGCCGGGCCGCGAAGGATCTGGCCGCCAATGCAGCGGAGCCAGAGAAGCTGGCGCGGCTGGTAACCTTGCTGGAGGACGAACTGGGGCACGAATTGGCCTTTGCGGTCGAGCGCGGCAAGATCCGCGCCAATGACGCCGGAGACAGCGCGGCCATCGACCTCAAGCTTTTGCAACGCGGGTTGTCCGTGCCGCTGCCCGGCGCGGATATGAATCAAACGCTGGCGGACCAGACCCGGGCAATCGGGGTGTGCGCAGCCGAAACCCTGGACCAGGCAGGTATCGATGCGGTGCGAGTGGACCGCATTGTCATGGTCGGCGGCTCGTCGCTGCTGGCGCCGGTGCAGGCTGAGATGCGGCTGCTGTGCCCGAATGCCCGTGTTGAAACGGAAAACGCGATGACCGCAGTGGCCGCGGGGCTGGCACTGGCCGCCGGAACAGCTTTTTCCTGAGCGGATGGGAACCATTGGCAGGATTTCCCGTTAGACATAGGCCGCCGTCACGCTAGGCTGCTAAGACACGAGTCACATTTCGAGAGTATCTTTCATGCGCCGGCTGCTTGCCCCTGCCCTGATTTCCGTCCTCCTTGCCTCCCCCGCCGTTGCCGCGACCTGCGGCAATACTTCTGCCGGGTTCGATACCTGGAAACAGGCCTTCAGCGCTGAGGCCAAGCGCGCCGGGGTGCGGAAGGCGGGGCTGCAGGCGCTGGCCAATGCGCAATACGCCCGCCGCACCATCGCCGCCGACCGCAACCAGAAGAGCTTCAAGTACTCGCTGGAGAAATTCATGCAGGTCCGCGGCTCTTCCACCATTGTGGCACAGGGCCGCAAGCGCAAGGCGCGGAACCCGGATTTCTATGCCGCGCTTGAGCGCAAGTACGGCGTGCCCGCGGGGGTGCTGATTGCCATTCACGGCATGGAGACCGCCTTTGGCAATTACATGGGCGACAGCCAGGTGGTCTCGGCCATCGTGACCCTGACCTATGACTGCCGCCGCTCCGATTTCTTCCGCCCGCACGCGCTGGGGGCGCTGAAACTGGTGGACCAGGGCGCCATTACCCCGGCCACCCTTGGCGCCAAGCACGGCGAGCTCGGCCATACCCAGTTCCTGCCCGGCAATGCCTTGCAATACGGCCAGGACTGGGACGGGAACGGCCGGGTGGATTTCTACAACATGGGCGATGCGCTGGCCTCCACCGCCAATTACCTGCGCCAGAAGGGCTGGAAACCCGGCAAGGGTTATCAGCCGGGTGAGCCGAACTATCCCGTGCTGAAGCAATGGAACGCCGCGACTGTTTATCAGCAGTCGCTGGCGATCATGGGGCGCCAGATCGACGGCTGAGCGCCCGCCGCCAACCCCTCCGCGTACCCCGCCGCCAGCCCTGCCGCCAGTGGCCTGCACCGCACCTGTGCCTGCCTGCACGGCGGCCGCAGCGGCCAGTTGCGCACGCGGCCGGGAACAGTGGCCGCGATTCCCGCGGCATTGTAAGGCCTAAGGCATCAATGTGTCCGGCGCGTGCCACAGTTGAGCCGTATTCCGCCGACCGGCTTCGCAAGGCGAACGTGAAATCAAATAATAACAGACACTTAAATAGTTTCGGGTCTTTTAACGCCCGATCCGCAATCTTTGCCGCCGGGCCGTGATTTCCGCCCAACTTTCAACCCGTTCCAAATTTATTCTTATTTTATCGGCACCCTGAATGGAGGATCCGGACGGTGGCAGAGAACGTGCAATATGCGGGCAGGCTTGGGCTCGAAAGCCGGAATGCGGCAACCCTCCCGGCTGCGGTGTCCGCTGTGGTGGACACGCTTGAAGACTTCGGCCACCCGGCAGATGCCATCGAGGCCCGCGCCGAGAATACCGTCCGGCTGCAATGCGACAACTACCTTGTCACGGTGCGCCTGCGCCGGGTGCCGCTTCGGCGCTCCAGCAAGCTGACCGGCGGTATGCTGCAGCCTGTTAGCCTGCTGGAAGTGGCGCTGTCCCCGCTGCACGAAGACCATTGCGACCAGGAGATTGCAGAATTGCTGCTGGCCGAAATGCTACGGCGGACGCTGCCCGTGGTCGATGCCACCTCGGTTGAATGGCTTAAGTCCAACGTGGCGCTGACCTGCGACCAGTTCCTTGGCGTGTTTGAACCGCAGCAGGCCGGGCCGGTCCTGGCGGAGCGCGAGGCTGCTGCCAGCCGTCCGGTCCAGCCGCCGCGCACCCGCCCGCGCGGACGCGCCTGTTTCAAGCCGGTTGAGCAAACGGCAACTGCGCTGGAGGCGCATTGCGAGCGCGCCTTTCAGGCTGCCGTCAACCGCTCTGCTGGACCGGGCGCAAATGCGGCCGCGACGCAGGCCCGCGCCCGGATGCGCAAGACCGTGCAAGCCGGGCCTCAGGGCGGCGGCTGGGGCGGTCCGTTGCAGGCCTCCGCGCTGTCCGCGTCCATCCTGGCACCGCGCCGCCGCCTGCGCTTTGTCAGCCACCTGCTGCTGGTGGCCGCCCTGTTCCTGTTCCTGGACAGTGCCGGAATGGTGCAGGCTGCACGGCCGCTGTTCCCCTAAAGCTGGCCTCCGCCATCGGCCTGCGGCGCGCGCCACTGGCGCATCACATCTGCCCGCCCAAGCACGCGTGTGTGAATGGCAAACACCACCGCGCGGGTCTGCGGCAGCCGCATAATCACCTGCTTTTCGCTGCGCAGATAGCCGGCCCTGCTGCCGTGCGGCCGGTCCCGCGGCGCAAGCTGGCTGCGCGGCTGGAACAGCGCCGGATCGTGATACCACAAGGCGTTGAACCGCCACAGCGGCCGCCCCGCCTGCACCCCGTCAAACAGCCGCTGCACCCGCGCTGCGATGCCCGCGTCGTAGCTGTCCACCGGCACATGAATGCCGGTGAGCGGCTGCAGGAATTTCTCCGCCAGCGTCCAGCTTGCCGGAAAGCACAGCACCGCGCCGGTCAGAACATGCTCCGGCGCGCTGTCCGGCTTTTGCAGAATGCAGAAATCCTGCTGCGCGAAACGGCCCAGGGTGCCTAAGGGGTCCTCCCAATCGACCGGAACCCGCACGCCATCCGGCCGCCGCGCGGTCTCGCCCGCGCCGGGGTCCAGCGTGTCCAGCGCCATGTGCAGCAGCTCTTGCGCCGCCGCCATCGCGCGGGCGTCCAGCTGCAAGACCTCGTCCCGCCGGCTTGCCAGCAGCCGCTCCCGCTCTGCCATCTGGCCCGCATAGGCGTCATCGGCCATCAGCCAAGCCTCCGGTGCGAGCGGCTGGATGCCGGGGAGCTTCTTCTCCTCCAGCGGATTGTAGGGAATGGTCTTCTGAAGAATCGCCGTCATCCATTTGCAATAGCATCCAAACCGGCGGGAAACAGTCGCAACGTTGCATCACAGGTCAGAAATGACCCGAAAACCTGTCGCTTTCCGCAGCGCTTTTCGCGGCCCCCGGCGGCACACTGGACAGGACTGTGCAGCAAGGACCTCCCGGCATGAACGAGCATTACCGCGACATCCGCAAGATCGATCCCACCCGCGGCGCGAGACTGGGCGACAACACCCCGAACGACAATGACCGGGTCGAGATCGGCCCGACCCAGCTGGCCTTTGCCGAATGGGCCGAGGCCGGGCTGCAGTTGCCGGACCTGCAGGCGCTGCGCAGCTTTCGCTGGGAGCGGCTGACGCGTTTCATCAACGCCCGCGGCTATGGCGGCCTGCTGGTCTTTGATCCGCTGAACATCCGCTATGCCACTGACTCAACCAACATGCAGCTCTGGAACACCCACAACCCGTTCCGCGCGCTGCTGATCTGCGCTGACGGCTATATGGTGCTGTGGGACTACAAGCAGTCGCCGTTCCTTAGCGAATTCAACCCGCTGGTGCGCGAGCAGCGGGCCGGGGCCGACCTGTTCTATTTCGACCGCGGCGACAAGATCGACGTGGCAGCGGACAAGTTTTCGAACGAAGTGCGCATCCTGCTGGAAGAGCACAGCGGCAGCAACAAGCGGCTGGCGGTGGATAAGGTGATGCTGCACGGCCTGCGCGCCCTTGAGGCGCAGGGGCTGGAGATCTTCCCCGGTGAGGAGCTGACCGAGAAATGCCGCGCCGTGAAGGGCCCGGACGAGATCCTGGCAATGCGCTGCGCCCATCACGCCTGCGAAACTGCGGTGGCAGCAATGGAGACATTCGCCCGCGAGAAGATCCCGGGCGGCAATATCTCCGAGGATGACGTCTGGGCGGTGCTGCACGCGGAAAACATCCGCCGCGGCGGCGAGTGGATCGAAACCCGGCTTCTGGCCTCCGGCCCGCGCACCAACCCGTGGTTCCAGGAATGCGGCCCCCGCATCATCCAGAACAACGAGATCATCAGCTTTGACACCGACCTCGTCGGCTCCTACGGGATCTGCATCGACATCTCCCGCAGCTGGTGGATCGGCGATGAAAAGCCGCGGCCCGGCATGATTTACGCCATGCAGCACGGGCTGGAGCACATTCGCCACAACATGGAGATGCTGAAGCCCGGCGTGAACATCCAGGAGCTGTCGCGCGGCTGCCACCCCCTTGATGCGCAGTTCCAGAAGCAAAAATACGGCTGCATGATGCACGGCGTCGGCCTGTGCGACGAGTGGCCGCTGGTGGCTTACCCGGACCAAATGGTCGAAGGCGCCTTCGACTACGCGCTGGAACCTGGCATGGTGCTGTGCGTCGAGGCGCTGGTGTCCCCCGAGGGCGGCGACTTCTCGATCAAGCTGGAGGACCAGGTGCTGATCACCGAGGATGGGTATGAGAACCTGACCAGCTACCCGTTCGACAAGGCGCTCTTGGGCGAAGCTTGATACCGCAGCGCCGGTCCCTCCCGACAGGAGGGGCCGGGACAGCCTGCGGCGCCGTCAGGCGCCTCCGCTTAAGAACGGCGCCAGCTTTTCGCGCAGCACCTGCACGCCGGGCGACTCCGTTACTTCTGCCAGCTGGGACAGCGGAACCCAGGCCAAGGCGTGGGATTCCCCGCTGGCGGCGATCTCTCCGGCCTCGGCCTGAAACAGGTAACGCACGTCGTAGTGCAGATGCGCGCAGTCGCGGGCATTGGCCGGGATTTCGTGGATGTCGACGTCGAACACCCTGTCCGACAGCGGCCTGATCCTGGCCAGCCCGCTTTCCTCATAGGCTTCCTTCAGCGCCACAAAGCGCACGTCGGCGATGTCGTCGCAATGGCCGCCCATCTGGAACCAGCGGTTGAGTTTCTTGTGATGGGTCAGCAGCACGCTGTTCCTGTCCTGCGACAGCACGAAGGCGGAGCCGGTCACATGGCCGGTTTGCGGATTGCGGCCAAAGGCTTGTGGTTCAGTTCCGCAAAACGCCTGCAAACGCCGCCACATTTCCCGGTCGCGCGCGCTCTGCGGGCTGTAACACCCGATGCCCGTAAGGGCGCTGCTGCTCATCTGGCTTCACCTTCCCGTGACGTTCCGTCCCGCTGCCTTGTTCAGGCCCCGCCGAACGCTCAATCTATGCGGAACACCCAATAAAGGCCACGCCCATGCCCACGGAACGGATTACTTTCACCGGCCACGCCGGAAACACCCTTGCTACCCGCCTCGACCTGCCCGAGGGGCCGGTGCTGGCCACCGCACTTTTTGCCCATTGCTTCACCTGCTCCAAGGACATCCCGGCTGCGCGGCGGATTGCCGGGCGGCTGGCGGCGATGGGAATCGCGGTTTTACGATTCGATTTCACCGGGCTTGGCCATTCCGAGGGCGAGTTCGAAAACACCACCTTCAGCTCCAACGTGGCGGATCTGATCAAGGCGGCGCAGTACCTCGCGGCGCGCGACATAGCGCCGGCGCTGCTGATCGGGCATTCGCTGGGCGGTGCCGCAGTGCTGCGGGCGCGGGCGGGCATCCCGTCGGTCAAGGGGGTGGTGACGCTGGCCGCACCGTTTGATCCGGGCCATGTCTCCCACCACTTCGAAGCCGCTCTGCCGGAGATCGAGGCCAAGGGACGCGCCGAGGTGTGCCTTGGCGGGCGGCCGTTTGTGATCGGCAAGGAATTCGTCGACGACATCAGCGCCGAGGCGCTGGCGCCTGCGATTGCTGAACTCAAGGCCGCGCTGCTGGTGCTGCATGCGCCGCGCGACGAGACCGTGAGCATCGACAATGCCGCCTCCATCTTCACCGCTGCCAAACACCCCAAGAGCTTTGTCACTCTGGATGACGCCGATCACCTGATTTCCCGGCCGGCAGACGCGGAATACGCCGCCGAGGTCATCGCCGCCTGGGCCGGGCGCTATATCGGAATGGCCCCGCCCGCGCCGCCGCCCGGCGCGCCGGAAGGCATCCTGCGGGTGACGGAGGCGGATCCGGACGGGTTCCTGCAGGACGTGCAATCCGGCCCCTACCACCACGCGCTGGCGGACGAGCCGCTGGCCTATGGCGGCACCAACCGTGGCATGTCTCCCTATGGGTTCGTGGCTGCAGGCCTGGGCGCCTGCACCTCGATGACGCTCAGGATGTATGCCCGCCGCAAGGGCTGGCCGCTGGAGGGGATCAGCGTCGATGTGAGCCATGACAAGGTCCATGCCCAGGACGCCCTGCCCTCCGGGCCTGCCAAGATCGACCAGTTCACCCGAGTGGTGCGCCTGTGCGGCCCCTTGAGCGGAGAGCAGCGCAGCCGGCTCTTGGAAATCGCCGACAAATGCCCGGTGCACCGGACGCTGGAAAGCGGCGCCAGGGTGGTGACCCGGCTGGAGACCACGGAGCATTCCGGGGCCTGAGCACAGAAAACTCCGGCGCTGCTCCCGCCCCCGGACCGTGCAGGAAACCTGCACCGCCAGCGGCCTTGGGTCCGGCGCCGCGCTCAGCGCGGCGCCGGACCCAACTGCGGCAGGCCTTCGGCAGAAGGCCGCAGCGCAGGCGGGAGCCGCTGCCCGCCGCGGAAGTTTGCGCCATATCAAAGTGCCGCCGCGCGGTCCCGTCCATGCTGTTTCCAGTCCCGGCGCCGGCCGGGCTATGGAGGAGACACATGGGACTTTTTGCAAAACTCGCACGCAGCAGCGATCTGGTGCAGGGCATGGCCAGCCGTCTGGGCGTGGACTATGGCGAAATCGTTGCCGCAGACCCGCAGGCGCAGGGCCGCAAATACATGCGCGCCGTCCTGCGCTGCAGCACTTGCGGCAATCAGGACGGCTGCAGCAGCTTGCAGCGCGAGGCGGCAGAACTGGACGAGGCGCCCTCCTACTGCCGCAACGCCCGGCTGCTGTCGCATCTGCGCGGGGACTGATCCCCGCCTTCCCGGCCATTCCTGACCGCCGCAAGCCGGGGGCTGTTGCGGCGCTGATGCCCTTGCGCCCGCTTGGTCCGCAGGTCCGGCGGAGCGCCCCCAAGCGCTGAGGGCCTGCCAAGCTCCGCTGGCGCAAACCGGCACTGCCCCGGATGATACCGCAATCATCAGGGCAAACTGCCTCATGCGCCCCGGCCAGCCTTGCTGTCCAGCCTGTCCTGATCTAAGAGGCCGGGCATCTGCTGCGCAATCACACAAAGGTGCCTTCGCCCATGATCCCCCGCTATTCCCGCCCCGAGATGGTCGCAATCTGGTCGCCCGAGACCAAGTTCAAGATCTGGTACGAGATCGAGGCCCACGCCTGCGAAGCCATGGCCAACCTCGGCGTGATCCCGCGCGAGAACGCAGACGCGGTGTGGAAAGCCAAGGACGTGGAGTTCGACGTCGCCCGGATCGACGAGATCGAGGCGGTGACCAAGCATGACGTGATCGCCTTCCTGACCCACCTGGCGGAGCATGTGGGCTCCGAGGAAGCCCGGTTTGTGCACCAGGGCATGACTTCCTCCGACGTGCTGGACACCTGCCTGAACGTGCAGCTGGTGCGCGCCGCGGACATCCTGCTGGACGGTGTGGACAAGGTGCTGGCGGCTCTGAAGAAACGCGCGCTGGAGCACAAGAACACCGTGCGCGTCGGCCGCAGCCATGGCATCCACGCCGAGCCCACCACCATGGGCCTGACCTTTGCCCGTTTCTACGCGGAGATGGACCGCAACAAGAACCGTCTGGAAAAGGCCCGCTGGGAAGTCGCCACCGGCGCGATCTCCGGCGCGGTCGGCACCTTTGCCAACATCGACCCGGCGGTTGAGGAGCACGTCTGCGAGCAGCTGGGCCTGCGCCCCGAGCCGATCTCCACCCAGGTGATCCCGCGCGACCGCCACGCGATGTTCTTTGCCACTCTCGGCGTCATCGCGTCGTCCATCGAGAACATTGCTGTGGAAATCCGCCACATGCAGCGCACCGAAGTGCTGGAAGGCGCGGAGTTCTTCTCGATGGGTCAGAAAGGCTCCTCGGCGATGCCGCACAAGAAGAACCCGGTGCTGACCGAGAACCTCACGGGCCTGGCGCGGCTGGTGCGCATGGCGGTGATCCCGGCGATGGAAAACGTGGCGCTGTGGCATGAGCGCGACATCTCGCATTCCTCCGTCGAGCGCGGCATCGGCCCGGATGCGACCGTGACCCTGGATTTCGCCCTGCACCGCCTGGCAGGTGTTATCGACAAGATGCTGGTGTTCCCGGAGAACATGCTGGACAACATGAACAAATTCCCCGGCCTGGTGATGTCGCAGCGGGTGCTGCTGGCCCTGACCCAGGCGGGCGTCAGCCGCGAGGACGCTTATGCCATGGTGCAGCGCAATGCCCTGAAGGTCTGGGAAGAGCGCGTCGATTTCCGCGAGCTGCTGCTGGCCGATGCCGATGTGGTTGCTGCCCTTGGCGAAGACGCGATCAACGAGAAATTCGACATGGGCTATCACACCAAACATGTCGACACGATCTTCAAGCGCGTGTTCGGCGAATAAGCTGCCCGCAGCATTGGACCTTCAGCGCCCCGTCATCTCGACGGGGCGTTTTGCGTCTTGCTGCCAGGCAAACGCCTTTGTGAACAGATTTACAGATCCAGACAGGTCTTCCGGGGTTACAATGGGCAAAACATTCTGCGACTGGAGTTTCCGATATGCGTTTTCTTGCCCTGGCCGCCGCCCTGACCCTGCCGGTTACTGCCATCGCCGCCGGCGGCAACGACTGGAACCCGCCCAAGCCCACCGAGACCACCAAGACCTGCAAGGGCAAGCGGGTCTGGGATGACGCGAAGAAGCGCTGCGTGCGGCCGCGGAAATCCTCGCTGAACCAGGATCAGCTGCTGGGCGCAGCGCGCGAGCTGGCCTATGCGGGCCGTCAGCAGGATGCCCAGGCGGTGCTGAGCGCGATGGCGGATCAGCAGGATTCCCTTGTGCTGACCTACTGGGGCTTCACCCACCGCAAACTGGGCCATTTGGATCAGGCGCAGGCCTATTACGATCAGGCGCTGGCGCGCGATCCGGATAACCTCCTTGCCCGTTCGTATATGGGCCAAGGCCTTGTGCAACAGGGCAAATACGGCGCCGCCCTGATACAGTGGAAAGAGATCAGGGCACGGGGCGGCGACGGCACCTGGGCCGAAGCCGCGCTGCGCAGCGCGCTGGAAACGGGCGCGTCTTACAGCTACTAGGCTTCAGGCTTTCTTTACGGCTTGCGGCCTATTCTGCCCTCCATGATCGAGAAGAATCTTTGGTAGGGTGCGAGAATGCCTCAAGACAACATGCTGGCGCTTCCAATGGCAACTGGCGGTTCCGACTTCGGCGGGTTTTCCGCCCCGGCGCCGATGGGCGGCGGGACCAGCAGCGGCCTGAGCGGCAAGGCCAAGGCCGCGATCATTGTCCGGCTGCTGCTGAACGAAGGCGCCGAAATCCCGCTGGAGGAGCTGCCGGACGATCTGCAGCTGGAACTGACCCAGCAGATGGGCAAGATGCGGATTGTCGACCGCGACACCTTGCATGCGGTGGCGGGCGAATTTGCCGACCTGCTGGACAATGTCGGCCTGCATTTCCCCAACGGCCTGGCCGGCGCCTTGAACGCGATGGAAGGCAAAATCAGCCGCTATACCCACAGCCGCCTGCGCAAGGAGGCCGGGGTGCGGCAGTTCGGCGACCCCTGGCAGCGGCTGAAACAGCTGCCGCCGGAAGATCTGGCGTCGCTGGCGGAGGCCGAAAGCACGGAGGTGGCCGCGGTGCTGCTCTCCAAGCTGGACACCGCCAAGGCGGCGCAGATGCTGGTCCACCTGCCGGGCCCGGTTGCCCGGCGCATCACCTATGCGGTGAGCCAGACCGCCAATGTGACGCCCGATACCGTCGACCGGATCGGCCTGTCGCTGGCGGCCCAGGTTGAGGCCCGGCCGGAGCTTGCCTTCAACGACACCCCGGGCCAGCGGCTGGGCGGTATCCTGACCGAAGCCGCCGCCGCCAAGCGCGATGAGGTTCTAACCGCGCTGGACGAGGAGGACGAGGATTTCGCCGTCAAGGTGCGCAAGGCGATCTTCACCTATGCGCTGATCGGCGAGCGGATGCAGCCCATCGACGTGCCCAAGCTGATCCGGGTCCTGTCGCAGCCGGATCTGGTCACTGCCATGGCCTTCGCCTCGGACGAGGAAGACGTGGCGACCAACGAATTCCTGCTGAAGAACATGTCGAGCCGGATGGCCGACAACATCCGCGAGGAGGTGGCGGAGCGCGGCAAGGTCAAGCGCACCGACGGCGAAGCGGCGTTCAGCATGATCATCTCGGCCATGCGCGACCTGGTGGCAACCGGCGAGATCGAGCTGAAGTCCGACGACGAGGAAAACGGCGGCGAGGACTGACTCTACCACCCGCCCCCGGCGCGGAATGCATCACCGGCTGCCGCCCTGCTCTGACGGGGCGGCGGCTGGGTGCGACCTGCTTGTGCCCGCCGGCGCGGCTGCTTATGATGCAGCCTTCCAGCCGCATTTTCGCGCCGCAGCCACCCAGATGCCATGCCAGTAGACCCTTCCGAGCTCTCCACCTGGAGCCATGTCAAATATTTTGGCAGCAACCTGTTTCTGCGCGGGCTGCTGCTGGGTGCCGGGCTGATCCCTTACCGGCTGCGGGTTCCGATGATGGGCCGCCTGGTCACCGCCATGGGGCGGCTCGCCGGCTTTGACAAGCGGGTGCGCAACAACCTGCGCCATGTCAGCCCAGAGCTTTCCGGGCTTGATCCCGAGCAGCTCTACCGCGATGTCAGCGACAATGCCGGCCGGATGATCGCCGAGTTGTACGACGGGCAGACCTTCCATGAGAAGGCCAGATCGGCCCCGATCACCGGCCCCGGGCTGGAAGCGCTGGAGATCGCGCGCGCCGCCGGGCGGCCGGTGCTTCTGGCCACTGCGCATTTCGGCAATTACGACGCCGCCCGCGCGGCGCTGACCGCCCGCGGCCACGACATGGGCGCGCTGTACCGGCGGATGGCCAACCCCTATTTCAACGAGCACTATGTCGCCGCAATGAAAACCACCGGCGAGCTGATGTTCGAACAGGGCAAGCGCGGCATGGTCGAACTGGTCCGGCATCTGAAAAAGGGCGGCATCGCCGCCATCGTCACCGATCTCTATGCCCAGGGCGGTGAGCCGATCGACTTTTTCGGCAAGCCTGCGGTTACTTCAACCGTGCCCGCGGAACTGGCGCTGAAATTCGGCGCCGTGCTGATCCCGGTTTACGCGGTGCGCCAGGAAAACGGCCTGGATTTCGAGATTATCATGAACGCCGAAGTTCCCCCTTCGGACCCGCTGACCATGACCAAGGCGCTGACGGCCGATCTGGAATCCATCGTGCGCAAGCACACCGGCCAGTGGTTCTGGATCCACCGGCGCTGGAAAACCTGACCGCCGCTGCCGCGCCCCTGACGGCGCGCCGTGCCGGGGTCAGTCCGTCCGCGCGGCGGCGATGACCGGACCGAACGGCGCTTCCTGCACCAGCACCGCGGCAGGCTGGCTGCCGGTCAGCGGAACTGTCAGCTCCAGCGGCTCTGTGCCGTCCCACTCAGCCGCCAGCTGCCAGTCCTCCACCACATTGGCATAGCTCAGGGTTTTCCCGGCCAGCTCGCCGCGGGTGATGCTGACGGTGCGTTCCGGGGTAAAGCGCACCAGTTGCACCAGCAGCCGGGCTTTCGGCATCGGGGACCGGGGCTGCAGACGGATCACCAATTCCCCGCCCTGCCGCCGCAGCGTCAGCGCCACCTGGCGCGGCTTCTTCTGGTGCTTCCGGATCGCGCTCTCCACCTGCACGGCATCGGCGCCGACCACGTCCTCCTGGCCCATGATGACCATCTGCGGGGTGTAGATCATCCGGCGCCCGCCGGCCTTGGCATAGCCCTTTTGCCGCCGGGTATGGGCAGGCTTGGCGAACTTGTCCTTCCAGCCGATGTAATCCCAGTAATCCACATGCAGCGCCAGCGGCAGCACGTCATCGCGGGCGGCCAGCTTATGCAGCAGCGCATCGGCGGGCGGGCAGGACGAACAGCCCTGCGAGGTAAACAGCTCCACCACCACGGGTTCTGCTGCGGATTGGCCATGCACCGGCAGGGCCAGGGCCAGAACCGTCATGATCGACGCCAGAAATTTCATGAATCGCCTTCTCTGCTACTTAGCCCACTGGTCTAAAGATGTGCCGGGGGTTAGGCCAATCAATCATTTTTGAGGCCCGAGGGCAGCGGCAGCGCGGCCAAAAATGTGTACAATCGCATACAAAACTGCCCCTGCGGCGTTTGAACTATTGAATGCAGCGCTTACCTCATGCATTTAACAAGCAGCGAATTCCCAAGTTTCAATTTCTTGAGGGAGGCCACCCATGCCTATCACCGTCGGACAGGACAACGCCAGCGCGCGCCGCACACTCAGCGTAAATGGCAAAACGATCTCCTACTATTCCATTCCCGCAGCCACCGAAGCAGGCTTCGGCGACTTTTCCAAACTTCCCGCCGCGCTGAAGGTGGTGCTGGAAAACATGCTGCGCTTCGAGGATGGCGGTTTTTCCGTCTCCACCGATGACATCAAGGCGTTTGGCGAGTGGGCCGGCAAGGGCGGCAAGAACCCGCGCGAGATCGCCTACCGCCCGGCCCGCGTGCTGATGCAGGATTTCACCGGCGTGCCCGCGGTAGTCGACCTGGCCGCCATGCGCGACGGCATCGTCGGCCTCAAGGGCTCGGCGGCCAAGATCAACCCGCTGGTGCCGGTGGATCTAGTCATCGACCACTCGGTGATGATCGACGAATTCGGCAACCCGCGCGCGTTCCAGATGAACGTCGACCGCGAGTATGAGCGCAACATGGAGCGCTACCAGTTCCTGAAATGGGGCCAGAAAGCGTTCAACAACTTCCGCGTGGTGCCACCGGGCACCGGCATCTGCCACCAGGTGAACCTGGAATACCTGGCCCAGACCGTCTGGACCGACACCGACCAGAACGGCGAGGAAGTCGCCTATCCCGACACCCTCGTCGGCACCGACTCCCACACCACCATGGTGAACGGCGCTGCGGTGCTGGGCTGGGGTGTTGGCGGCATCGAGGCCGAGGCGGCAATGCTGGGCCAGCCGATTTCCATGCTGATCCCCGAAGTCGTCGGCTTTGAGCTGACCGGCGAGATGACCGAAGGCACCACCGGCACCGATCTGGTGCTGAAAGTGGTAGAAATGCTGCGCGCCAAGGGCGTGGTCGGAAAATTCGTCGAGTTCTTCGGCGACGGCCTGGACCGGCTGCCGCTGGCCGACCGGGCGACCATTGCCAACATGGCCCCCGAATACGGCGCCACCTGCGGCTTCTTCCCGATCGACGACGAAACCCTCCGCTACCTGCGCAACACCGGCCGCGACAAGGACCGCATTGCGCTGGTTGAGGCCTATGCCAAGGAAAACGGCTTGTGGCGCGACGAAAGCTACAAGCCGGTCTACACCGATACGCTGCACCTGGACATGGGCACCGTCGTGCCCGCGATCTCCGGGCCGAAACGCCCGCAGGATCACATCACGCTGGACAAGGCGGCCACCACCTTCCACGACTATGTCGAAGGCCAGCGCGGCGGCAAGGACGCCGGCGAACGTGCCGAAGGCCGCTGGGAGGCCGAAGGCGGGCAGCCGGAACCGCAGAATATTCCCGGCGACAAGGGCCACCACAAGTCCGGCTTCGTGAGCACGGACGAGCACAACTACCAGCTGCACGACGGCTCCATCGTGATCGCCTCGATCACCTCCTGCACCAACACCTCGAACCCCTATGTGATGATCGGCGCAGGGCTGGTGGCCAAGAAGGCGCATGAGCGCGGCCTGACCCGCAAGCCCTGGGTCAAGACCTCGCTCGCACCGGGCTCGCAGGTGGTGTCGGAGTATCTGGAGGCGGCCGGCCTGCAGGAGCATCTGGACGCCATCGGGTTTAACCTCGTGGGCTACGGCTGCACCACCTGCATCGGCAACTCCGGCCCGCTGGCCAATGAAATCTCAAAGTGCATCAACGACAACGACCTGATCGGCGTCTCGGTGCTGTCGGGCAACCGCAACTTCGAGGGCCGCATCTCGCCGGACGTGCGCGCCAACTACCTGGCTTCGCCGCCGCTGGTGGTGGCCTATGCGCTGGCCGGCGACATGAACATCGACATCACCACCGCGCCGCTGGGGCAGGATCAGTACGGCAACGACGTCTTCCTCAAGGACCTGTGGCCGACCCAGAAGGAAATCGCCGACCTAGTCGAAAAGACCGTGACGCGCGACGCCTTCCAGTCGAAATACGCCGATGTCTTTAAGGGCGACGAGAAGTGGCAGGCGGTGGAGGTCACCGACGCGGAAACCTACGACTGGCCCGCAAGCTCCACCTACATTCAGAACCCGCCCTACTTCCAGGACATGGGTCCCGAGCCGGGCACCATCGAAAACATCGAAGGCGCCAAGGTTCTGGCGATCCTGGGCGATATGGTCACCACCGACCACATCTCGCCCGCCGGTTCCTTTGCCACCACCACGCCCGCAGGCCAGTACCTGCTGGAACGCCAGGTGCAGCCGCGCGAATTCAACTCCTACGGCTCGCGCCGCGGCAACCATGAGATCATGATGCGCGGCACCTTTGCCAACATCCGCATCCGGAACGAGATGCTTGACGGCGTCGAGGGCGGCTATACCAAGGGCCCCGATGGCGAACAGACCTCGATCTACGACGCCTCGATGGCGCATCAGGCCAACGGCACTCCGCTGGTCGTGTTCGGCGGCGAGCAGTACGGCGCGGGCTCCTCGCGCGACTGGGCGGCCAAGGGCACCGCGCTCCTGGGCGTCAAGGCAGTGATCGCCGAGAACTTTGAGCGGATCCACCGCTCCAACCTGGTGGGCATGGGCGTGATCCCGTTCGAATTCACTGGCGGCGATACCCGCAAGACCCTGGGCCTGACGGGTGAGGAAACCGTCACGATCCGCGGCCTGGACAGCATCAAGCCGCTGCAGGAAGTGCCGTGCGAGATCACCTATGCGGACGGGTCGGAAAAGACCATCACGCTGAAGTGCCGTATCGATACCGCGCCGGAGATCGAATACATCGAACACGGCGGCGTGCTGCACTATGTGCTGCGCAACCTGGCCAAGCAGTAAGGCCAGCCGCCGCCAGACCGTCAAGGGCGCCCGTTCGGGCGCCCTTTTCCATTGGATACGGCGTCTGCATTCAGTCAGGAACCGCCCGGCGGTCCCGGCTAGTGGCTGTAGTTGCGGCTGTGCAGGATCCGGCCGATCTCCCCTTCGGCCTTCAACTCCCTGATCGCGCGGTCGAACTCTTCCAGGTAGGCCGCTGCGCCGCTGGCGCGGGACAGTCCGAAGTGCGACATACGGCTGGAGACCGGTTTCCCGGCGGCGGCAATCCGTTCTTGCCAGCCGTTCAGGCCCACGTGGTACCGCCCGACGGCATCGTCGATGGCAATCAGGTCCAGCTGGCCGAACAGGAGCATTTGCATCAGACCGGCCGCATCGCCGCTTTTGACGATCCGGTTGCGGGCGCTGAACGCCGCTTCCATCTCCGGGTCGATGACGCTGCCGTTCACCATGCCCAGCCTCAGGTGCGACACACCGGCATAGCCCGCGCCCCATGCCAGCCCGTCTGGAAAGCGGCCCTGGTTGTACCAAAGCGTGTTTGTCTGCTGAAAGGCGGGTTCGGTAAAGGCCAGGAAGGCCTCGCGCTCCGGGGACTTGTACAACGGCAGGATGCCATCTGCCTCTCCTGACTTTGCCTGGGCGAGGCAGCGCTGCCAGGGCAGCAGAACGGTGACCGCGCTGAGGCCGTCGATCCGCTCCATCACCGCGTCCAGAAGGTCCACCTTCAGTCCGCTGGACGGGATGCTGCTGGTTCCCAATGTGTAGGGCGGATAAGGATCGTAGCAGAAGGTCAGGACTGTTTCCGCCCGCGCAGCCGCGGCAAAGAGGAAGGCGGCCAAAACGCAGCCCAGTCCTGTTTTCAAATACCTTGCGGGATCAATCGCTTTCATCTCTTTCCCGGACTGCGTGTTTGACCGGCACACAGTGCCGCGAAATCCTGAACTTCTTAACCATAAAATCCTGCAGTATTCCGCAGCAGATTGAAAGAGCCCGCAGGAAACCCGTCCTGACAAATGCGGGCCCGCGCGGCGCACGATAAGCTGACAACTCCCGCAGCGTTAGCGGCTGTATCATTCGTTAATATTGTGTAAACATAAATGTAAAATAGATCTTTTCCCTTTTAGGGCGCATTCAGAGGCCGCACGCAGAACGTATGAAAGAAGCCGCATTTGCCGTTATTTTTCCGGACATAGACACTTTTGAAGACCATGCTAAGGCGGTGGCGGCAATGATCTGCGAGACCCGGAGCTTTCCCGGCTGCATCGAGGCCCATGCCGGCATCAACCGCGCGCGCCATGAAATTGCTGTGTTCCACTTCTGGGAATCAAACGATCACCTGGACCGCTACCTGACCTGGCGCGCCGAACGCGGCGACCTGGACGCCCGCAGCGCCACGATGCGGCGCGAACAGGATTTCCGCACTTACTCCGTGCCGTAAGACCTGCGCGGGCCTGCCGCCGCCTGCACAATATCTGTTCGCAAACCGCAGATTGCCCCGCCGCGCCGGGCGCGGCAATAGTGGGTCCATGAAACGGACCAGCAGCATCACCGGCTATCACGCCCACGTCTATTTCGGCGAAACCACCGCCGAACAGGCCCGCACCCTTTGCCAGAAAGCGGCCGAGCAGTTCGGCGTTCAGATGGGCAGGATGCATCCGAAAAACGTGGGCCCGCATCCAAGGTGGTCCTGCCAGCTGGCCGCCAGCCCGGAGCAATTCGCCAAGCTGCTGCCCTGGCTGGCCCTGAACCGGGAGGGGCTGATCGTGTTTGCCCATCCGGAAACCGGCGACGCCCTGGCGGATCATCGCGATCACGGTATCTGGCTGGGGGCCGGACTGCCTCTGGATCTCAGCATTTTCAGCTGATATGCGGCGCCTCCAGCAGAAATTTCCGGGCAGCCGGCCAGGCCGCTGCCCCTTTTGACACGCGGAGCTTCCATTGACCGAAGCAGTAATCATTGAGCTGCAGCCACTGCCGGGGCAATACACCCGGCTGGCGGTACTGGTGAAACAGATGGTGGAACAGGTCCGGGATTATCCCGGCTGCCTGCAAGCGGACACGCTGCTTGCCCCGGACCGGAACGAAATTGCCATCTTCCAGCGCTGGGAAAGCACCGAAGCCTTCAGCGACTATCTGATCTGGCGCTCCAAGCAGGCGGATTTCGAACAGCTCCACAAGCTGCTTGCGGCGGAGCCGGACTTCAAGAGCTTCACCCTCGGCACGGGCGCCTGACGCGCCCTGCCCGGTTACTGGCCCGCGGCCTTCTCCATCGCCGGGCGCAGGGTCTTTTCGATCACCCGCTGGGTAACAGGCCCTGCAAAGCGCAGCACGATCTTGCCCTCGCCATCCACCACGTAGGTCTCAGGCACACCATACAGGCCCCAGTCGATAGCCATCCGGCCCTTCTCGTCCCGGCCGATGGCCGCATAGGGATCTCCGAGCTCCTTCAGGAAGGCCTCGGCATTGGTCAGCTGGTCCTTGTAGTTGATGCCGTAAATCGGAATGCCTTCGTTGGACAGCGCCTCAAGGTTCGGATGCTCCACCCGGCAGGGCGCGCACCAGCTGGCCCAGTAGTTCACCAGTTTCACATTGCCGTCGCGCAGCGTGGCATCGCTGAACATTTCCTTGCCGGGAAACTCATCCAGTACAACCGGCGGTGCGGGCTGGCCCTCGCGGGCGGAGGGCAGGCTGTTGGGGTCTTCGCGGAACATGCCCACCAGCGCCAGGCCGACAAAGCCTGCAAACACCAGGCCAGGGACCGCCATCAAGGGAGAGATCTTAGCCATTGCGCTTCACCCGGCTTTCCAGGGTTTCCATCTCCCGGCGGACCTTGCGGCCGCGCCAGATCGTCAGCACCACCAGCGCCACCAGCAAAAGCAGCGATGCGGCGTAGGCCGACAGCACCGTATCGGCGTATTTTCCAAGATCGGGCATCAGGCCTCCAGCCGTTCGCGCGCCATCAGAGCCTTGATGCGGCGGGCGCGGATTTCAGTTCCGGTGCGGTAGAACACCAGTGCGATGAACAACAGCACAAACCCTGCCATGCAGACATACAGCGGATTGGAAAACGCATCGGCGACGTTCTCCTTTTTGTCCAGCGAAAGCGACGCGCCCTGGTGCAGCCCCTGGTTCCAGAAGTTCACCGCGTAGCGGCTGAGCACGGCAAACACCGACCCCACCAGGCACAGGATCGACGTGAGGTCGGCGGCGGTGTCGGGATTGTCGATCGCCTCCCACAGGGCGATGTAGCCGAGGTAGAACAGGAACAGCACCAGGAAGGACGTGAGCCGCGGATCCCAGGCCCACCAGGTGCCCCACATCGGCTGGCCCCAGATCGCCCCGGTGATCAGCGCAATCACCGTCATCACCACGCCCACAGGCGCGGCGGCCCGGGCCGCCAGCGCGCTGACATGGTGGCGGCGGATCACCCAGACCAGCGAAGTGACCAGCATCATGAACCAGGCGTTGATCGCCATCAGCGCCGAGGGCACATGCAGGAAGATGATCTTGACGGTGGAGCCCTGACGGTAGTCATCAGGCGTGAAGAAAAACCCCCAGACCAGCCCCACGGTGATCAGAACCGCTGAGCCGGCCCACAAGGCCGGCATCACCTTTTCGGTGGTGGCCAGGAATTTCTTCGGGTTGGCGTATTCCCAGATCGACATGATGGCTATTTAGCTCTTGTTCTCGGGTTTCTCAATTGGCTGGCCCCTAGCGCAAATTGACGCGCAGGACGGCAGCACTGGCAAAGGGCAGCAAGGCGATGGAAGCGGCGGAGATCCCGGCCAGCAGCAGTAGCGGCGTCTGCACCGCCATGCCCTCGGCGCCGCGGCGGGCCACCTCCGAGCCGAAAATCAGCGTCGGCACATAGAGCGGCATCACCAAGAGGGACATCAGCAGGCCCCCCCGTTTCAGCCCCACCGTCAGCGCGGCGCCGAAGGTGCCGATGACGGACAGCGCAGGCGTGCCCAGCAGCAGGGAGATCACCAGCCATTGAAAGCCGGCGGCCGGCAGATTCAGCAAGACGCCGAGCACCGGCGCGGCCATCACCAGCGGCAGCCCGGTGGTGATCCAATGGGCCAGCGCCTTGATCGTGACGGTGCTTTCCAGCGGCAGCGGTGCGGTGGCCAGAAGGTCGAGCGAGCCGTCCTCCCAATCCAGCGCCAAGAGCCGGTCGAGCGACAACAGGCAGGCGAGAAGCGCCCCCAGCCACAGCACGCCGGGCGCGATACGGGCCAGCAGTTCGGACTGCGGGCCGACGGAGAACGGAACCATCACGGTCACGATCAGAAAGAACGCAAGGCCCAGGCCAAAGCCGCCGCCCGCACGCAGGGCAAGCTTGAGATCCCGCAGGAGAAGCGCAATCACAAGAAGTCTCCGTCAAAGTCGTCGATCTCCGGCGGCTTGGCCTTGTAGGGGCCGACGTCCAGCACCTCTGCCTCCAGCCCCAGATCGATGTGGGTGGCAATCAGCGCCGAACCGCCCTGCCCCAGATGCGCCCGCACCGCATTTGCGAACATCGCGACCGAGGCCGTGTCGAGGCTTACCGTCGGTTCATCCATGATCCAGACCGGGCGGCCCGTGACCAGCATCCGGCTGAGGCCCAGGCGGCGTTTCTGTCCAGCCGACAGCGCACCGGCTTGCCGGTCGCGCAGGGTTTGAAGGTCGAACCCGTCCAGCGCCTGTTCAATGCCATTGCGGCCAAAGACACTGGCCCAGAAAGTCAGGTTCTCTGCCACCGTCAGCGTCGGCTTCAGCCCGTCGGAATGGGCGGCATAGGCGATCTGGTCCTCAGCGCCCTCAACCTGCCCCCGCAGCGGGGGTTGCAGGCCTGCGACGGTGCGCAGCAGCGTGGTCTTGCCGATGCCGTTGGGGCCGCGCAGGATCAGCGCCTTGCCGGAAGCCAAGGAAAAACTCAGCCCCTCCAGCACCGGGATACCTCCGCGGGCCACGCTCAGATCCGTCACAGTTAATGTCATGAAGCCCGCTTATCCCATTGTGCCCGCGCATGAAAAGACCATTTAGCCGCGGCCCGCTTTGCGGCAGGTCAAAAGACTCTGCACAAAATCAGACCGGCAGCGCCGCCATGGCGATCCGCCGGCCCTCTGACAGCAGAACATTGTAGGTGCGGCACGCGGCAGGCGAATTCATGATCTCCACCCCCAGACCGGCCTGCTCCAGCGCGACGCGCAGCTCCGCCGGGATATGGGCGATCTCTTCGCCTGTGCCGATGAACAGCACGTCGATCTCCCCGGCCAGCGCCAGCAGCGGCTCTGCATCACCCAGCCCGCCCCAGGCCGCGGTGCCGGCCGCCGATGTCAGAACCGCCCCCTGATGCACCTGCCCGCCGATGCGGAAGAACCCCGCGCCATAGCCGTCAATCGGCTGCGCGTCGCTATAGCTCACTTCATTCAGGCGCATACGCGGTCCTTTCAGTCAAATACAGGGAGGCTGGATACCACGGCCAGCCCGATCACGGAATAGGAGGCAAAGCGGTAGAGCTTCTCCAATCCGGGATCGAACAGCGCCTTTCCGGTGAGCGTGGTGATCACGTAAGGCACGCCGAGGAGGCAGGCCAGGATCACCGCCTTGAGGCTAGCCATGCCGCCAAAGATCAGGTTGGCAGCGATCACCACGTCAAGCGCCGCAAGGAACACGATGGTATTGGCCCGGACCCGCGCCACGTCGCGCACATTGGCCAAGTAAAAGACGATGATCACCGGCCCGGTCAGCCCCGTCATGCCGCCGACCACGCCCGCCGCGCCGCCGATGGCAAACCGTCCCGGCCAGCCCAGCCGCCCCTGCCAGCGCCAGCCGGAGATCACCGCGGCCAGCGTCACGCCGATGACCGCGGCTGCCAGCCAGCGCAGCGTCAGCGGATCAAGTTGCGACATGACCCACAGCCCGGCCGGAACCGTGACCGCCGCCGCCATTGCCAGCGCGCCGACCTCTGCCTTGTCAGCCGTGCTCCAGGCCTGCGGGAACAGGGTGATGGTGGAAAACACCCCCATCAGCACCATCAGAAACACGACATCCGCCGCGGGCAGGAACTGCGCGCCGACAGGGACAAAGATCATCGCGGTGCCAAAACCAGTGAAGCCGCGGACAAGACCCGCGGCTCCAATAGTCAGGAACAGCCAGAACAGCCCCGGTGTGTCCAGGGCTGCCTGAAAGGCCTCAAGCATCGATGTTCGAAAACTGGTTGCCGGTGGTGTTCGCCTGCTTCGACCAGTCGCGCTTCACCCCCAGTTTCAGCAGGATGGTGGAGGCCACGAACACGGACGAATAGGTCCCGACCAGCACCCCCCAGATCATCGCAAAGACAAAGCCGCGGATCACGTCGCCGCCCAGCACGTACAGCGAGATCAGCGCCAGCAGCGTGGTGACAGAGGTCATCACCGTCCGGCTGAGCGTCTCGTTGATCGAGATGTTCAGAACTTCGGCCAGATCCTTCTGCTTGTAACGGCGCAGGTTCTCGCGCACCCGGTCGAACACAACCACGGTGTCGTTCAGCGAGTAACCGACGATGGTCAGCAGGGCGGCAATGATCGCCAGGTCGAAGCGGATCTGCAGTTCCGAAAACACGCCGATGGTCAGCACCACGTCATGCACCAGTGCCGCCACCGCACCGAGGGCAAACTGCCACTCGAACCGCAGCCAGATGTAGACCAGCACCGCCGCAATCGCCAAAGCGACCGCAATCACCGCCGTGGTGATCAGCTCGCCCGAGACCTTGGGACCGACGGATTCAACCGAGACAAATTTGATGCCCGGCGCCACGGCGTCCAGCGCGGTTTTCAGCGTTTCGATCATCTCGCCGGAGATCGCCTCGCCGTCGTCCTGTGCTTGAATGCGGATCATGGCAACGTGCTGGTCTTCCTCGAACGACGGGTCGAACACCTCGGTGATCGACACATCGCCCAGCTCATGCACCGCCAGCGCGTCGCGGTAGGCGCCGACATCCACAACTTCGGATGCCTCGGTGCGGATGGTGGTGCCGCCGCGGAAGTCGATGCCGAAGTTCAGCCCCTGCCACAGGAAGGAGGCCATCGCCACCACCATCATCAGGGCAGAAATGCCCAGCCACAGCTTGGCGCGTTTGAAGAAATCGAAAGAGGTTTCCTGGGGAACAAGTCTCAGCCGCATATCACACCTCAATCGTTTTCGGACGGCGCCGTTCAAACCACATGACGATCATCAGGCGGGTGACAAAGATCGCGGTGAAAACCGAGGTCAGGATGCCCAAGCCAAGGGTGATCGCAAAGCCGCGCACCGGGCCGGAGCCGATGGCGAACAGGATCACCGCAGTGATGAAAGTGGTGATGTTGGCGTCGAGAATGGCGCTCAGCGCCTTGGAGTAGCCTTCGTCGATGGCCTTGGCCGGGCCGCGGCCCGATTTCAGCTCCTCGCGGATACGTTCGAAGATCAGCACGTTGGCGTCCACCGCCATACCGACCGTCAGCACGATGCCGGCGATGCCCGGCAGCGTCAGGGTGCCGCCGATCAGGCTGAGCATGCCGAAGATCAGCGCAATGTTCAGGATCAGCGCCACATTGGCAAACAGGCCGAACAGGCCATAGCTGAGGCCCATGAACACCAGCACCGCGACAAAGGCCACGATGGTGGCAATCTTGCCGGCATCGATGCTGTCCTGGCCCAGCTCGGGGCCGATGGTGCGCTCTTCCAGGAATTCCAGCCCGGCAGGCAGCGCGCCTGCGCGCAGCAGCACGGCCAGATTGGTGCTTTCCTCGATGGTGAAGTTGCCGGTGATGATGCCGGAGCCGCCGGGGATGTGCGACTGGATCACCGGGGCAGAGACCACCTCGTCATCCAGCACGATCGCAAAGGGCGAGCCGATGTTTTCGGCGGTGTAGTCGCCAAAGCGGCGCGCGCCGGAGGTGTTGAAGCGGAATGTCACCGCAGGCCGGCCGTTCTGGTCATAGGAGGGCTGGGCATCCACCAGGTCCTCACCGGTCACAACCGCTGCGGCTTCGATGGTGTAATAGGCGCCTTCCTCATCCAGTGACGGGATCACCTTGTTGCCCATGCCGGGGGCAGCGTCGGGATCGCTGCCGCGGCCCACAACCGGGTTGAAGGTCAGCTGCGCGGTGGTGCCGATGATTTCCTTCAGTTCCGACGCGGACCCGATGCCGGGAACCTGGATCAGGATCCGGTCGGCGCCCTGGCGCTGGATGGTCGGCTCGCGGGTGCCCACCTCGTCGATGCGGCGGCGCACGATTTCCAGGGACTGGCGCACGGTGCGGTCGTCGGAGGCAATCTTTTCCTCCTCACTCAGGCGCACCACCAGGATGTCGCCCTGAGCCGAGACCTCGATGTCGTTGGCGCCGACGCCGGTCAGCGTGGTGATCGGGTTGGCAAGGCCGCGCACGATTTCCAGAGCGCGGGCCATGCCATCGGGTTTGGAGAGCTTCAGGCGAATCTCATCCGCAGGCCCCGGCTGGCGGCGGAAGGTGCCGACGGTATCACGCTCCGGCCGCAGCGCATCGCGCACCTCCGGCCACAGCGCATCCATGCGCGCCTCATAGACGTCCTCAACCTGCACTTCGGCCAGCAGATGCGCGCCGCCCCGCAGGTCAAGGCCCAGGTTCACCAGACCCGACGGCAGGAACGACGGCCACTGGCCCGCCGTTTCCAGCCGCTCCGGCGTTTCGCCCTTGGCGATGATATCGGCGGCCGCGTCGTTGGACTGTTCGACGCGGGTGTAAAACCCGTTTGGCAGGGCAAGCATCAATCCAGCTGCGCACACCAGCCAGATCAGCACCCTCTTCCAGAGATCAATTTGCAGCATTGCCCTGCCTTTTCAGATGGTTGCAAGGGGCGCTTAAGCTGCCGGCTCGGTCTTGTTCAGAACCTGGGCAATGGTCGCCTTGACCACGCGCACCTTGACGCCCTCGGCGATTTCCACCTCGATCTCGCCGTCTTCCTTGACCTTGGCCACCTTGCCGATCACGCCGCCCTGGGTCACCACCTGGTCACCGCGGCGCAGGCCGTCCACCATCGCCTGATGCTGTTTCATCTTCTTCTGCTGCGGGCGGATCAGCAGGAAGTACATGATCGCGAAGATCAGGATAAGCGGGAGAAATTGGCCGATTGCGCCAGCGTCCATGGGATATTCCTTCTGTCAAAGCGGCAAGGTGTTCATGCCGGAAATTTGCAGCGGAACCTATGCGCTGGACCGGGGGTTTGCAAGGGAACGCTGCAGCCCCGCAGGGGCGGAGTGCAGGCCACGGCGGCACCGGCTCCGGCAGGTGGCGCAAGAAAGCGTCAACAGACACCGCCGGAACGCGGATTTCGATTGCAAAACAGCGTGATTCGGCGCTTTGCTTTCCCGTGCGCAAGCCGCCAGGCGCGGGGCTTTGCCCCCCTCTTTCCGGTCCGGATGGCGGCCCGGCCATTCCTGAAAGAAGGAACAGGCGCATGATGATGGTGCGCTGCTATCTCGCCCCCTCAGCCATCGAAGGTCTGGGCGTTTTCTGCCATGACAACATCACCAAGGGCGACATTGTCTGGCGTTACGACAGGATGCTCGACACCACCTTCCCCGAGAGCAAGCTGGACAATGTCGAACCGCACATGAAGGAGTTCCTTGAACGCTACTGCTTCCCGGATCCTTGCCGCCCGGGCTACCTGATCCTGCAATGCGACGAAGGGCGTTTCCTGAACCACTCCATGTACCCGAACCTCGATTTTTCCGACGGGGTATGGGGCCGGGCGCTGGCCAATGTTCCGGCCGGCACGGAACTGACTTTCGACTATGCCGACTTCCTGACCGGAGAGATCCGCATGCAGCCGCCGCGGCATCACGTGCATATGCTGCCGATGGCCGCGGAATGAGCAAAATGAGGCCGGGTCCAGCACCCGGCCTTAGCAATTCCGCAGCCACCGGGCTGTGACCGAATAACCCGCTTGCAGACAGACCGCACGCCCCCCTTCCCCTTTGTTCACCCTTGCGTCATAGGATGGGCCTACTGATTCAATTGTTTGCAACGCTAGGAGAGACTCTCATGCATGACATCCGCGCTATCCGCGAAAATCCTGCCGCTTTCGACGCCGCTGTGGCGCGGCGCGGGGATGCGGGCGTGTCATCCGAGATCCTGGCGCTGGACGAGGCGCGCCGGGCCAAGATCCTGGCGGCGGAAACCGCGCAAGCTGAGCAGAACAAGGCCTCCAAGGAAGTCGGAGCTGCCAAGGGCCGCGGCGATGAGGCCGAATTCGAACGCCTGCGCGCGCTGGTGGCCGAAAAGAAGGCCGAAGTGGCCGCCATGAACACCGAGGCCAAGGAACTGGACCAGCAGCTCAATGATATGCTGATGACCATTCCGAACCTGCCTTTCGACGATGTGCCGCTGGGCGAGGACGAAGACGACAACGTCGAAATCCGCCGCTGGGGTGAGCCGAAGGCGCTGGAGTTCGAGGCCAAGGAGCATTTCGAGATCGAAGGCGTGAAGCCGGGCATGGATTTCGAGGTTGCGGCCAAGCTGTCGGGCAGCCGGTTTGTGGTGCTCTCCGGTGCGGTGGCCCGCATCCACCGGGCGCTGGCGCAGTTCATGATCAACACCCATGTGGACGAAAACGGCCTGACCGAGACCTGGACCCCGGTGCTGGTGCGCGAAGAGATGATGTACGGCACCGGCCAGTTGCCCAAGTTCGGCGAGGACAGCTACAAGACCACTGACGGCTGGTGGCTGGTCCCGACGGCAGAGGTCACGCTGACCAATATCGTCAACGGTCTGGTGGTCGAAGAAGGCTACCTGCCGCGCCGCTATGTGGCCCACACCCAGTGCTTCCGTTCCGAGGCGGGTTCGGCCGGCAAGGACACTGCCGGCATGCTGCGCCAGCACCAGTTCGAGAAGGTCGAAATGGTCTCTGTCACCCATCCGGACAAGAGCGTTGAGGAGCATGAGCGCATGACCCGCTGCGCCGAGGACATCCTGGAGCGTCTGGGCCTGCCCTACCGCACCATTGTCCTGTGCACCGGCGACATGGGCTTTGGCGCCCGCAAGACCCACGACATCGAGGTCTGGGTGCCCGGGCAGAACACCTACCGCGAGATCTCCTCGGTCTCGGTCTGCGGCGATTTCCAGGCCCGCCGGATGAATGCGCGCTTCAAGCCCGCGGATGGCGGCAAGCCGCAGTTCGTGCACACGCTGAACGGCTCCGGTCTGGCCGTCGGGCGCTGTCTGATTGCGGTGCTGGAAAACGGCCAGCAGGCCGATGGCTCGGTCAAGCTGCCCGAGGTTCTGGTGCCCTACCTTGGCGGCAAGCTGACCCTGAGCGCCGAGGGGCAGCTGGTCTGACCCAACCCAGCCACAAACAAGAAAACCGGCGCCATCTGGCGCCGGTTTTTATTTGAGATCAAAGGCCAGACGTTACTTCTTCGCCTTCTTCTTTTTCTTCTCGCCGGTCTTCCCCTCCAGGATCGCCTGCGCCTTGGCCTTCTCCTTTTCGATGGCCTTCTTGGCCTTGGCCTTCATCTTCTTGGCCTTCAGCTTGGCCTTGATTTTCGCGGCCGCAAATTCCTCCGACAGATTGGCGGCCTTGCGCTTGGCCTTGGCGGCCTTGGCCTTGGCTTTTGCCGCCTTCTCCTCCGCTGCCTTGCGGGCCGCTTCGGCTTCGGCAAGCTTTCTGTCCATCTCTTCCTGCGACGGCTGCGCCTGAGAGGCCTCCGCCTGGCCGCCGCCCGTGCCGGAGGCAGCATTGCCGTTCACCGGCTTGACGGCGGCAGCCTGACCCGGGCGGTCCTCCGCTCCGGTGTCCGCAGCTTCGCTGGCCAAGGCCGTCAGCGCTGCCGCGCGGCTTGCTCCGATACCCGGGATGCCGCGCAGGCCGGCGTCATCCATCCCGGCCAGGTCTTCGACCGAACGCACGCCATGGTCCTGCAGCACCTTGGCCAGCGCCGGCCCGACCCCGCGCAGCTTGTGAATTGGTGTCATGCCTGATCTATTCCCTTCTGTTCATCGCTATATCTTTAATATCCCGGTGCAGGGATCGCCCGGCTCCGCCTAGGCAGGAAAGGGCACGAGGCATTTTTTGTCTTCATCCCAAAGCTTTAGCGTCAAAGCCCGCACCGCTTCCGGGAACTTGATCCGGCGCAGCCCCAGCTCTGGCGGCAGGCTGTAATGGCACTGCCGCAGCCGGTAGGACGGGATGCGCGCATTGTAATGGTGGATGTCATGCAGGGTGATATTCGCCACCGCCATGTCGAAAAACCAGCCGAAATCCAAGCAGGAAGACCCCTGCAGCGCCGCCACCTGCGGGTTCAGGTCCGGGCGGCGGTCCCAGTAGGTGTCCTCGAAATTGTGCTGAAGATAGACCAGGAACACCCCGATCATGCCGCCAAGGAAGGAAAACACCAGCCAGATCCAGATGCCGGTCATCCCCGCCGCCCAATAAAGCAGCGCCAGCATCGCCACGATCACCAGATTGTGCAGGACCACGCCCCAAACCCCGAACCGCACGGTGTTCTTGGGCCAGCGGTAGCGGATGAAATAGGTGAAGGCAGAACCCAGCGGCACCAGCACAAACGGGTTGCGGTAGAGCCGGTAGCCCAGCCGCTCCCAAAACCCGGCCGCCTTCCACTCCCGCACGGTCATGGTGTGGATTTCCCCGGTTTCGCGGTGCTCCAGGTTGCCGATGTTGGAATGGTGCAGGTTGTGGTTCTGCTTCATCACCTCAAAAGGCGCAAAGGTGAAGGGCGACAGCACATGGCCCGCGATCTCATTCTGCAGGCGTGTCTCAAACAGCGAATGGTGCCCGGTGTCATGCTGCAGCACGTAAAGCCGCACCGCGGCAAAGGCGAAAACCGCCCCGGCAGGCAGCATGACATACCAGCGGTCCGCATGGGCGACGGCCAGATACAGCGACAGGAAATAGACTGCAAATGTCCCGAAATAGCTGAGCGATGCCAGACGGTTGTCCTTTTCGGTGAACTTGCGCGTGTGTGCCCTCAGATCCATAAATTCACCCATAAATGCGCGATGTGACAGGCATGCGAACAAAGGCGCAGCCCGCCCAAGATTAAACTGAGATAATCCCGGCCATTCCAAAAGCAAGACGGCCGCGTCCAGACGCCTCAACCCTAAGGATAACACTCTGCCGCGCGTGATGAAACAGGCCCGTTGCGGACAGCGCTGCACGGCAGAGCCCCGCCGAAGCCGCGGCGGGCGCAACGAAAAAGCGCCGCCCGTCAGGGCGGCGCCGGGCCCAACGGGCCAAGGTATTCTGTGAATGCCGCGAGGCCGGGCGGGAGCCGTCCCGCGCTTGCCGCGTCAGCTGCCGCGCTTGTTCAGGTGCTTGGCCAGGGCTCCGGCGTTCTTGGCGCGCTTGCCTTTATAGGGGTTCTTGTCCCCCTGCCCGCGCATATAGAGGCGGATCGGCGTTCCCGGCATGTCGAAATCTTCGCGCAAGCCATTGACCAGATAGCGGGTATAGCTTTCCGGCAGCTTGTCGGGATGCGAGCACATCACCACAAACCCCGGCGGGCGGCTCTTGGCCTGGGTCATGTAGCGCAGCTTGATCCGCTTGCCTTGGGGCGCTGGCGGCGGGTGCTGCTCCAGCATGCCAACCAGCCAGCGGTTCAGCGCCGCGGTCGGCACCCGGCGGTTCCAGGTGGCATAGGCGCGCATGATCGCATCATGCAGCCGGTCCAGCCCCTTGCCGGTCTTGGCCGACACGGTCACCAGCGGTGCGCCGCGCAGCTGCGGCAGCAGGCGGCCGAAGGCTTCCTTGAGGTCGCGCAGCTTGTCCTGCTTGTGCTCTTCGGCGTCCCATTTGTTGACCGCCACCACAACCGCGCGCCCTTCGCGCTCGGCCAGGTCGGCAATCCGCAGGTCCTGCTGTTCAAACGGGATGCTGGCGTCCAGCAGCACCACCACGACCTCGGCGAACTTCACCGCGCGCAGGCCGTCAGAGACCGAGAGCTTTTCCAGCTTCTCCTGCACCTTGGCCTTCTTGCGCATGCCGGCGGTGTCGAACACCCGCATCGGCACGCCGTTCCAGTTGATCTTGAGCGAGATCGCATCGCGGGTGATCCCGGCCTCAGGCCCGGTCAGCAGCCGCTCCTCGCCCAGGATCTTGTTGATCAGGGTCGATTTGCCCGCATTCGGGCGGCCCACCACGGCGACCTGAAGCGGCTTGGCGTCGGTCGGAACCGGAACCACCTCTTCCTCGTCCTCGCCGATCTCTTCATAGAGCTCGACATCGGTGTCCGGCGAATGATCCACGGCCTCCGCCTCGAACTTCTCCGCCAGCGGCTGCAGGATGCCGTAAAGGTCCGGCATCCCCTCGCCGTGCTCGCCCGACAGCCGCAGCGGCTCGCCCAGGCCCAGGCCATAGGCCTCCAGCACACCCGCCTCGGCGGCGTTGCCCTCGGCCTTGTTCGCGGCCAGGATCACATGCGCGGACTTGCGGCGCAGGATGTCGGCGAAAACCTCGTCGGTCGGCGTCACCCCGGTGCGGGCGTCGATCATGAACAGGCAAATGTCGGCCATATCCACCGCCCGCTCCGTCAGGCGGCGCATGCGGCCCTCCAGCGAGTTGTCGGTGGCGTCTTCCAGACCGGCGGTGTCGATCACGGTAAAGCGCAGATCCCCCAGCCGCGCCTCGCCCTCGCGCAGGTCGCGCGTCACACCCGGCTGGTCGTCGACCAGGGCCAGCTTCTTGCCCACAAGGCGGTTGAACAGGGTGGACTTGCCCACATTGGGACGGCCCACGATGGCGAGGGTAAAAGACATCAGACCAGCTTTCTGCGATTCAGACGCGGCTCATAGCGCATTCGCGCGGCATCCGCCACCCGCAAACACGGATCAGCGGTATGCCAGCAATTCACCGTTGGAGGAAACCACATAGAGCGTGCGCCCCGCAACCACCGGCGCGGTGGTGGCGCCGCCCGGCACCTCAACGGTCCGGGTCAGGCTGCCGTTCACCGGGTTGAAGAACCGCAGCAGACCGTCATTGGAGGCCAGCACGATCTGCCCGCCCGCCAGAACCGGGCCGTGATGCACATAGATTTTGCCGCGCTTGCCCGGCTTGTCCTTCACGAAACCCGGGAGGTCCACGGCCCAGATCACCTCGCCTGTGCCCGCGTCCAGGCGCAGCAGCTGGTTGAGATCGCTCACCTGGAACAGGCTGCCGCCCGCGGGCCAGGCGGGACCGGACGCGCCTTCACGCGCGGTCCACAGACGGTCGCCGGTGTCAAGGTCGATGGCAACGGTGCGGCCCGAGTTGTTGCCTGCATAGAGACGCTTGCCCGCAACCACCGGCGCGCCGGTCACATCGCTGATCCGCGACAGCGTCTGGCCAACGCGCTGGCCGGCCACCGACGCGCTCCAGCGGCGCAGGCCGCCGCGGCGGAAGGTGGCGATCAGATCGCCCGAGCCAAAGGCAAAGATGGCAAGATCATTGGTGACAACGGGCGCCGGCGCGCCCAGGACGTTGGCGGCTGAGGGCGAGGCCTCGATCTGCCAGGCGATGCGGCCATCCTTGGTGTTGACCGCCCAGCCGGTGTCGTCGCCCGCCACCAGGTAGACCAGCCCGCCGCTGACCCGCGGCTGGCCGGAGCCGGTGGCCCCCAGTTCCTGCCGCCAGATCAGGCCGCCGTTAGCGGCGTTCAGCGCCGTCAGCACCCCGAAGCCGGAGGAGACATACAAGACACCGTTGTCATAGGCCAAACCGCCGCCTGTCGCCTGACCTTCATCATCCGCCGCCGGGATCAGTTCGCTTTGCCACAGCACTTGGCCTTGCGGCGAAACCGCGGACACCTGTGCCCCGCTGTCCAGGGTGTAGATGCGGCCGCCGCCGACCACCGGCGTCGCGGTGATGCGCTGGCGGCGGCTGTCGCCTTCACCGATCCGGGCAGACCAGATGCGCTGCGGCGCGGCAGAGAGGGCCGGATGCGCGGTGCGGCCCGCCTCGGCGCCATGGCCCTGGGCCCACTCCGCATTGGCGGCCTGCGCAGGCAGCGAAATGGGACGGGCCTGGTTCACCACCTCCACGGCAGCGCCGGGCCGGATATCCTCGCGCTCGCCGCGCAGAATGATTTCCTCTTCCCCGCAGGCGGCCAGCACGGCCAAAGCTGCGGTTGTGCACAGAAGACCCCGTGCCCGGGAGAAAGTCTTGGTTATTGTCATTGCCCTGCCCTGTCTGCCGTAGTCTTCCGCAAGTTCCCATCCGCGGAGCGCCCTACCCCTCTGGCGCAGCGTCCCCCTCCAGGGAGCCGCCGAGCGCCACAATCACCTGAGATGCGCGGTCTTTCAAGTCTCCGCTTACGGCGGCATCGGCCGCAATATCCCGCAGCCTGGCAATCGCAGCGTCGTTGTTGCCTTCTTCGATGTCCAGCAGCGCCAGCTGTTCGGACGCCAGCAGCGCCAGCGGCGCGCCGGGCTGCGCAAGGGCTTCATATTGCAGGCGGCGGTCCGCCACGCTGAGGGTCTCCGCCTGCAGCGACAGGGCCTTGAAGCTGGCGATATGGCGGTAGATCAGCGGCAGCTCGCCATCAATGGCCACGGCCTCCAGCCGGGCCGCCGCCTCGGCGGTTTTGCCTGCTTCGGCCAGCGCGCCCGCCTCCAGCATCCCAGCGATCGCGTGGCCGCCGGCACCCGGGGCTGTCACCGCCGCCAGCGCCGCGGCCTGATATTCGCTGCCCTCAACCTTCAGCGCCGCCGTGATCTGGTCGCCCAGATCCTCAGCCGCCGCACGCTCCTGCGCCTTGTTGTATTCGCGAAACGCCGCGCCGCCGACGATCAGCGCCACAGCCACGCCGCCGATCCAGCCATAGCGCTTCAGCATCAGGAAGAGCCGGTCACGGCGAACCTCTTCGGTCACCTCGTCGATAAAGCTGTCGGTATCGCTCATGAAAAGCCCCTGGTATGCGCGGCCCGGGCCTGCGCCCCTGCCGGTATTGAATGCGTCGCGCCCCTCTTACCCCGGCTCAAACGCCAAGCCAAGTGGCCCGTTTGCATCAGAAACATCCGTATTTGCGCCGCAAATGCAAGAAATGTGAACTAAACCACTTAGTTTAGAATGGACATATCCTATATCAGGCCTATCACATACGCGCGACTCTCCTTGTAATCAGGCCCTGCCGCCCGGCGGCACCAGAGCACAGCACACAGGGAGCTGACAGAAATAAGGAAAGGCCCGACATGCGTATCATTCCGATGCTGACCGCGGTGGTGGTGACAGCCAGCCTCTATATGGTGGTCATTCAGCGTGACGAACTGATGGCCTTTGCCCGCGGCGAAGATGCCGCGGACGCCGCCCAATCCGAAACGGCGGAGGGCGAAGGCCAAGTCCTGGCCCAGGCGGAGGAGACGCGTGTGGGGGTTGTGGCGCTTAAAAGCAAGGCGCGCACCATCGGCAGCGCGGTGATCCTGCGCGGCCAGACCCAGGCTATCCGCCAGGTGGAACTGAGGGCCGAAACCACCTCGACCGTGATTTCCGAGCCGCTGCGCAAGGGCACCCATGTTAAGAAGGGCGATGTGCTGTGCCAGCTGGATCCGGGCACACGCAACGCCGCGCTGCAGGAAGCGCAGGCGCGGCTGAAAGAAGCCGGAATCAACCTCACCGCGGCCTCGAAACTGTCCGAAGGCGGCTATGCCTCTGAAACCCGTCTGGCCGCCTCCGAAGCCGCAGAACGCACCGCCATTTCCGCGGTTGCGGCCGCGCAAAAGGAGTTGGACCGGCTGACCATCACCGCCCCCTTCGCGGGTCTGCTGGAAAGCGACACGGCCGAACTGGGCAGCCTGCTGCAGCCCGGCAGCCTCTGCGGCACAGTGATCCAGCTCGATACCATCAAGCTGGTGGGTTACGTGCCGGAGGCTGAGGTCAACAAGGTGGAACTGGGCGCAACCGCAGGTGCGGAACTGTCCACCGGCCAGACGGTTCAGGGCAAAGTCACCTTCCTCAGCCGTTCTGCCGATCCCACGACCCGCACCTTTGAGGTCGAGATTACTGTGCCGAACCCGGACCTCAGCATCCGCGACGGCCAGACCGCAGACATCGCGATTTCCTCGGCCGGCTCGCTGGCGCACAAGCTGCCGCAATCGGCGCTGACGCTGAACAACGAGGGCCAGCTGGGCGTGCGCGTTGTCGGCAGCGACAGCACCGTGGTATTCTATCCCGTGCAGCTGCTGCGGGATGAGGCCGACGGCGTTTGGCTGGGCGGCCTGCCCGAAACCGCGGACGTGATCGTCGTGGGGCAGGACTTTGTGACCGAAGGCGTCGCCGTGGCGGCCACCTACCGGGAGACTGAACAGTGATTGGCATCGTCGATTGGGCCGCCGGCCGCGCCCGGATGGTCCTCGCCTTCATCGCAATTTCGCTGCTTGTCGGCGGCTTCGCCTATTCGATGCTGCCCAAGGAGGGCGAGCCGGACATCGAAATCCCGGCCCTGTTCATCTCGGTCCCCTTCCCCGGCATTTCCGCCGAGGACGCCGAATCCCTGATGGTCAAGGTGATGGAGACCGAGCTTGCCGACCTCGACGGGCTCGACAAGATGACCTCCACCGCTGCCGAAGGCTATGCCGGGGTGGCGCTGGAGTTCGAATTCGGCTGGGACAAGACCGCAATCATGGCCGACGTGCGCGACGCCATGGACAAGGCCGAGGCGGAGTTCCCGGAAGGCGCCGAGAAATACTCGATCACCGAGATCAACTTCTCCGAATTCCCGATTGTCATTGTGAACCTGACCGGCGCCGTGCCGGAACGCACGATGGCGCGTATCGCCAAGGACTTGCAGGACGACCTTGAGGCGCTGGATGCGGTGCTGGAAGCCGGGATCGCCGGCAACCGCGACGAGATGGTCGAGGTGCTGATCGACCCCCTGCGGCTGGAGGCCTACAACGTCACGGCGCTGGAGCTGATCAATGTTGTGCAGAACAACAACCAGCTGATTGCGGCGGGTGAGATTGAAACCAGCCAGGGCGCGTTTTCGGTCAAGATCCCCTCCTCCTTTGACGATGTGAAGGATATCTACCAGCTGCCGGTCAAGACCAACGGCGACCGCGTGGTCAAACTTGGCGAACTGGCACAGATCAACTTCACTTTCGAGGACCGCGAAGGCACCGCCCGCTTCAATGGCGAGGACACGGTTGCCCTGCAGGTGGTGAAGCGAAAGGGCTACAACCTGATCGACACCGTGAACCTGGTGAAGGCGACCCTGGAAGAGTCCAAGTCCAAATGGCCTTCGGAGCTGCAGGCCGCGGTTGAGGTCGGCACCTCCAACGACCAGAGCCGCGTGGTCGGCTCTATGGTCAGCCAGCTGGAGGGCTCGGTCCTGACCGCGATTGCGCTGGTGATGATCGTGGTGCTGTCGGCGCTTGGCAGCCGCGCGGCGCTGCTGGTGGGCTTTGCGATCCCGACCTCCTTCCTGCTGTGCTTTGCCCTCTTGGCGCTGATGGGCATCTCGATTTCCAACATCGTGATGTTCGGCCTGATTCTCGCCGTCGGCATGCTGGTCGATGGCGCCATCGTGGTGGTCGAATACGCCGACAAGCGGATCAAAGAAGGCACCGGCCCGATGCACGCCTATGTCGAGGCGGCGCAGCGGATGTTCTGGCCCATCGTTTCCTCCACCGCGACCACGCTCTGCGCCTTCCTGCCGATGCTGTTCTGGCCCGGCGTTCCGGGGGAGTTCATGGGCATGCTGCCTGTGACCCTGATCTTCGTCCTCTCGGCCTCGCTGGTGGTGGCGCTGATCTACCTGCCCGTCATGGGCGGCGTCACCGGCCGCATCAGCCGCACGTTCGAGGGCGCCTCCCACGGGCTGCGGACGCTGGCGCCCTGGTGGCTGCGCGCGGCTTTGGTGCCGGTTTCCATGTGGGGCATGTTCGCTGGCGCCATGCAGATGCTGAACCCCTCCTACCTGCTGGGTGACGGCACCGGCCCGATGGCGGGTGTCCTGTTCGGCGGCCTGGTCTTCACCCTTGCCGCCTTCGCCGCGTCCATCACCCTCAGCGCCGTCAAGATCGAGCGCGAGGAAAAGGAAGTCGCCCCCGGCTACCACCACACGCCGTTCGGCCACGTGATCAAGTTCATCGCAGGCAACCCGGTGATGCCGGTGGTGACCATTGCCGCGGTGGGTTTCGCCATCATGACCGTGTTCTCGATGTTCAGCGAGAACAACTACGGGGTTGAATTCTTCGTCGACTCGGAACCGGAACAGGCCACCGCCTATGTCCGCGCCCGCGGCAACATCTCGCTGCAGGAAAAGGACAACATGGTCCGCGCCGCCGAAGAGGTCATTCTGGAGCACCAGGCGGTCATCAACGTCTTCTCCTTCGCCGGCGACGGCGGCCTCAACACCGACAGCTCCGGCGCGCAGCTGCCGCCGGACACGATCGGCCAGGTCCAGTTCGAGATCATCCCGTGGGAAGAACGCCCCACCGACAGCGAGCCGCTGGACGGCTGGTTCGGCGGGCTGCTGAGCAAATACCTGGGCTTTGAGAAGGAAATCATCGCCGAGGACTATGACGGCAACACCGTGATCGACCAGCTGAACGCCCAGCTTGCCAAGCTGCCCGGGTTCGAGGTTGAGGTCCGCGCCCTGGCCCAGGGTCCCGCCTCCGGCAAGCCGGTGCATCTGCGCCTGCGCGGCGACGGCTGGGAGGATCTGACCGCCGCCACCCTGACCGCACGGGAGAAGTTCGAAAACACCCCCGGCCTGATCCTGATCGAAGACAGCCTGCCGCTGCCCGGCATCGACTGGCAGATCGACGTGGATGTCGAGAAAGCCGGCCGCTACGGCGCCGATGTGGCGACCGTGGGCGCGATGGTGCAGCTGGTCACCCGCGGCATCCTCTTGGACACCATGCGGGTCGACAGCTCCGACGAGGAGATCGAAATCCGTGTCCGCCTGCCGGAACAGGACCGGGTGCTGTCGACGCTCGACAACCTCAAGGTCCGCACCTCCGACGGGCTGGTGCCGCTGTCGAACTTCGTCTCCCGCCAGCCGGTGCCGAAACTGGCCAAGATCAACCGCATCGGCCAGGAACGGTTCTATGACGTCAAGGCCGACGTCGAGGCGGGCCTGAACAAGGTCATCGTGGAAGACCCGGACACCGGTGAAATGACCCGGCTCGCCCTGCTGAAGGAAGTGCCGGAAGGCACGGCGGCCAACGGCGACAGCCTCACCGCGCCGAACGGCCGGGTGATGGAGCTGGTGACGCTGACCGGCGCCGAAAGCTTTGACGCGGTACTGGCAGCGCTGGACAATGGCGCCAAGATCAGCCCGGTGAACCCGAACGAGCGGATTGCCGTCCTCACCGAATGGCTGGAAACCGACCCGCTGCCACTCAGCATCGGCTGGGAATGGACCGGCGACCAGGAGGAGCAGGAGGAATCCGGCGCCTTCCTGTCCAAGGCCTTTGCCGGTGCGCTGGCCCTGATGTTCGTGATCCTGCTGGCCCAGTTCAACAGCTTCTACAACTCGGTGCTGGTGCTGCTGGCGGTGGTGCTGTCCACCACCGGCGTGCTGATCGGCATGATGGTGATGCAGCAGCCGTTCTCGATCATCATGACCGGCACCGGCATCGTGGCGCTGGCGGGCATCGTGGTGAACAACAACATCGTGCTGATCGACACCTATCAGGAGTTCAGCCAGCAGATGCCGCGGATCGAGGCGATCATCCGCACGGCCGAGGCGCGCATCCGTCCGGTGCTGCTGACCACCATCACCACGATGGCGGGCCTCACCCCGATGATGTTCGGCGTCAGCCTGGACTTCATCAACGGCGGCTACTCCATCGACAGCCCCACCGCCCTGTGGTGGAAACAGCTGGCAACCGCCGTGGTCTTTGGCCTGGGCATCGCCACCGTGCTGACCCTGGTCGTCACCCCGTCGCTGCTGGCAATCCGGGTGTGGTTCGCCACCTACATGCGCGCCCTGGGCCGGCTGCTGTCGCGCCTCACCCGCGGCCGCTCCAGCCGGATCGCGCAGGACTCGCGCCTGTTCAAAAAGGCCCGCGCGCTGCCGACCACGGAAATCCTGTGGGAGGGCGGCGAAACTCCCGCCGCGGCGGAGCCGGAGCCGCAGGCCGAGGATGGCGATGAGCCGTCGCCTCCCTCCGAAGGCCGACTGCGCGCCGCTGAATAACCAGCGCCCCGCCATTTGGCGGGGCGTTTTCATTTCAGCCGTCAAGTCTGCCTCAAGCGCCCCCCCCCCCCCCGCATAGCACCGGCAAAGGCACCGCTTCCCGGCAGCTTGCTGCACCGCAGGTGTGATTTTCCCGACAATTGCTACGACCCGGAAAAAATCTGCGTCGCCTTCAACTTCCCTAGCATCCACCGGCAAGCCTCTGAAAAACCTGAAAATTTCAGAAGCCCCCGGACCGCCGTTGCGTCGCAAAATTGACTCCGGATCACACCTTTGCGCCGGTTTGCGTCAGCGGCCGCCGCTGGATGCCGCAAACGCAGCATCCGGGATTTTCACGTGATTTCAAAGGCTTTCAGGCCAATGCCAACGTTCACAGTTTGTTAGCCCCTGCGTGCAACGGAGCGGCAGGAGCCGGAATACTGCCGCTCCGCATTTTCTTTCTGGTTGGGAAAAAGAAGAATGTCACTACGCTCGCAAATTCTGGCGCTGATCATAATCCCGCTTCTTGCATTAACTGGTGTCGGAGGCCTCAAGGCGCTGTCAGACTGGGACCGCTTTCAGGACGCGCAACTGACGCAGACCGAGACACAGGAATCCGTGGCTTTGATGAAAGTCATTCACGACCTGCAGGTCGAACGCGGCCTGTCTGCCGTCTTTTTGTCCTCCGGCGGCACGGCAGCCTCCCGGGCGCTAAAGGAGGCCCGGGCCAAATCCGACAACGCCATCCGGCAGGTGCCGCCCGCCGCTGCCGCCTCCTTGAAACATCTGGACGGGCTGTCTGGCCTGCGGGAAACTGTGACCGGCCGCCAGCTCCAGCCGGGCCAGATGGGTGCGCGCTACTCGGAGGCAATCGCCAATCTCCTGAGCGGCGTCAGCATCCGGCTGCTGCACCCCAAAGATGCCGAACTGGCGCAGCTTGGCACCGGGCTGGTGAGCCTCGCCTACGCCAAGGAAGCCGCAGGCCAGCAGCGCGCTGCCGGGGCCTCCGGTTTCGGCCAGGGCAGCTTTTCCCTGGAAACCTACCGCTGGTTCACCCGCACAGGCGCGGTTGAGGGCCAGCTTCTGGACATCGCCGCGCATGCCTTTGGCCAAAGCCTCCCGGCGCTGGATCTGCGCGCAGGCCTGGCCCCCAGCGGCCTGCCCGGCATCCGCGAGCAGGTTCTGGCCGCAGGCCCGGGCGCCCCGGCTCCGGAAGTCGCCGTCACAGACTGGTTTGAGCGGGCAACGCGCTGGGTCAGCTCCCTGCGGGCGGCAGAAACCGCCGTCACGGACGCGATGATGGCCCGCGCGCAGCAGGAGGCGTCGCAAGCCCGCCAGGCGTTGATCGTGACCGTGGCGGCGGTTGCGCTTGCCCTGATCCTCAGCGGTTTGACGGGCCTGCGCCTGATCCTGTCCTTCACCCGGCAGTTCGGCAGCCTGCAAGCGGACCTGGACCGGCTGGCGCGCAAGGAGTTCGACTTTGAACCGGCCCATTTGAACGACCGGACCGAAGCCGGCGGCCTGAGCCGGGCGATGGAAAAAACCCGCGCCGCCCTGGCCGAGGCCGAGGACCGGCTTGCCTCCATCGAGGCCAGCCGCATCGCCAACCGCGGCGCCGTCGTGGGCACGCTGGACGACCATCTCTCGCGCCTGTCCCGCCGCGATCTGGACTGCACCATCGAAGAGGCCTTTCCGGAGGAATACGAACAGCTTCGGCACAGCTTCAACACAACCGTGGAAACGCTGAAGGACACCATCGAACAGGTGATCGCGGCAACCCGCAGCATCCACAACGGCGCCACCGAGATCAGTTCCGCCTCGGACGATCTGTCGAACCGCACCGAAAGCCAGGCCGCAACGCTGGAACAGACCGCCGCGGCGCTGGAGGAGATGACTGCCTCGGTCAAATCCTCCGCCAATGGCGCCCGCGATGTCGAGCGCACCATGCAGGAAGCCCGTCAGGAGGCCGAAACCAGCGGCGAGGTGGTTCGCAACGCGGTCTCCGCGATGACCGGGATCGAACAGTCCTCTGTCCGGATTGCCCAGATCATCTCCGTGATTGACGACATCGCCTTCCAGACCAACCTGCTGGCGCTGAACGCAGGCGTTGAGGCGGCGCGGGCGGGCGAGGCCGGCAAGGGCTTTGCCGTCGTCGCCTCAGAGGTGCGGGCGCTGGCGCAGCGCTCTGCCGATGCCGCGACCGAGATCAAGGCGCTGATCACCGACAGTTCGGCGCATGTGAAGCAGGGGGTCGATCTTGTCGGCAAAACCGGCGAAGCCCTGACCAGCATTGCCGCCCGCGTCAACACCATTGCGGAACTGGTCTCCAACATCGCCGAAGGCGCTGCGGAGCAGTCCACCGGCCTTGGCGAGATCAACACCGGCGTCAGCCAGCTGGATGAGGTCACCCAGCAGAACGCCGCCATGGTCGAGGAAGCCACCGCCGCGGGCCACATGCTGCACACCGATGCCAGCAAACTGGCGGAGCTGATGGGGCAGTTCCGGATAAACGGCTTGGCCGGCGCCGCCACGCCCGCCGCATCAGTCCAGGCGCCTGCGGGCCCAAGCGCGCATGGCGGCGACATCGCATTCGGCGCCGCCGTTCCGATGCCCGCACAGGCCGCAAACGCCGCTTGGAGCAGCTTCTGAGGCCTTCCGGCAGATCAGCAAAATAAAAGGCCGGTCTCAGGACCGGCCTTTTCGTTGGACGCAGCAGGCCCGGGCCAAACCCGGTTTCAGGCCGCGTCCTGATCCGCCTGCTGGCGCTGCCACAGCCGGGCATAGCGGCCGTCCCGGGCCAGCAGTTCCTCGTGGGTGCCGGTCTCGGCAATCTCACCCTGCTCCAGCACCACGATCCGGTCCGCTTCGGCGATGGTCGACAGCCGGTGCGCAATAGTCAGCACCGTGCGCCCCTGCCCGGCGCGGGCCAGCGCCTCCTTGATCTCCTGCTCGGTATCGGTGTCCAGCGCCGAGGTCGCCTCGTCAAGCAGCAGCACCGGCGGGTTCTTCAAGAGCGTCCGGGCAATCCCCACCCGCTGCTTCTCCCCGCCCGACAGCTTCAGTCCGCGCTCGCCCACCTGGGTGTCATACCCCTCCGGCAGCGTCACGATGAAGTCGTGGATCTGCGCATCGCGGGCCGCCTGCTCCACCTCTTCCTGGGTGGCGCCATCCCGGCCATAGGCGATGTTGTAACGGATCGTGTCGTTGAACAGCACCGTGTCCTGCGGCACCACGCCGATTGCCTGATGCAGGCTTTTCTGGGTCACGTCGCGCACGTCCTGACCGTCGATCTTCAGCGCCCCGCCGGTAACGTCGTAGAACCGGAACAAAAGCCGCCCGATGGTCGATTTGCCCGACCCGGTGGAGCCGACAATCGCCACGGTCTGGCCCGGCTCCGCCTGCAGCGAGACGCCTTTCAGGATCTCGCGCCCGGCATCATAGGAGAACCGCACATTCTCCAGCGTGATCCGGCCGCCATTGACCTTCAGCTTCCCGGCGCCGGGCCGGTCGCTCACATCCGCGGGCTGTTCCAAAAGGTCGAACATCTCGCCCATGTCCACCAGGCTCTGGCGGATTTCGCGGTAGACGGTGCCAAGGAAATTCAGCGGCACGGTGATCTGGATCATGTAGGCGTTGACCATAACAAAATCGCCAACAGTCAGCCTGCCCTGCTCCACCCCGATGGCCGCCATCACCATCACCCCAATGAGCCCCCCGGTGATGATCACGCTCTGGCCGAAATTCAGCGCCGCCAGCGAATAGGCGGTCTTGAGCGCCGCCCGCGCATAGCCGCGCATGGCGCTGTCATAGCGCTCGGCTTCCCGCTCCTCGGCGACGAAATACTTGACCGTCTCAAAGTTCAGCAGGCTGTCGATGGCCTTCTGGTTGGCATCGGTGTCCTGCTGGTTCATCTCCCGGCGCAGCTTCACCCGCCATTCGGTGACGGCAAAGGTGAACCAGACATAAAGCCCGATGGTCACGGTCACCACGACCAGATACCAGGCGTCAAACAGCACCGTCAGGATCACCGCGACCAGCGTCAGTTCCAGGATCAGCGGGCCGATGGAAAACAGCATGAAACGCAAAAGGAACTCGACGCCCTTCACCCCGCGCTCGATGATCCGGCTGAGACCGCCGGTCTTGCGGGTGATGTGATAGCGCATCGACAGGCGGTGGATGTGGGTAAAAGTCTCCAGCGCCAGGCGGCGCAGCGCCCGCTGGCCCACCGGCGCAAACACCGCATCGCGCAGCTGCTGAAAGCCGGTGGTCAGGACCCGCGACACGCCATAGGCCACGGTCAGGCCAACCGCCCCCAGCGCCAGGGGCGGCACGCCCTCGCCTGCCAGGCTGTCCACCGCGCCCTTGTAGAGCATCGGCGTATAGACCGCGATCAGCTTGGCCAGCACCAGCACCGCCAGCGCCAGCACCACCCGCACCTTCACCGCACGGTTTCCCTCGGGCCACAGATACGGCCCTACTTTACGCAGGGTGCGCAGGCCGGAGCGGCGCTCTTCCTTGGCGATGTCTGCTTGGGACGGCACGGCCGCCTGGTCTGTCTGGGTCATGGCGTTTCCTGGCTAGACCGCTTCAGATATTCACCTGTTCACGGATTTGCGAGGGGCAGGCAGAAAAAACGCGCCGCAAAGGCGCGTTTTCCCGGGTTTATTCGGGGATGGTAAAGACCTGCCCCGGATAGATCAGATCCGGATTGCGGATTGCGCCCTTGTTGGCCTCGAACACCCGCACATACAGGAAGCCGCTTCCGAATTTTTCTTGCGAGATTGCCCAAAGCGTGTCGCCCTTCTGCACCGTCACCGCCCGCACCAGCGGCACCGGCTGATCCGGTGCGGCATCGCCCGCAGGCTGCGGCAGCGCATCCGGCGCCTCGCGCTTGAATGGGGTTTCCAGGCGGCTCACGACCTTGCCGCTGCCCGCCTCGATTTCATCGACGCGCAGCGTGTAGAGACCGGGCGGCACATTCGCCAGCTCACCTTTCCAGCGGCCGTCCTCAGCCGTGTCAATCTCGGCAACCTGCGCATTGTCGACATAGACCCGCACCCTCGACTTGGGCCGCGCCCGGCCCGTCAGCTGCACCGCGCCGGCACCGTTATAGCTGATCGCATCCAGCGCCACCTCGTCGCTCAGCTCCGGATCGTCCGGGACCGCGGGCTGCACCACTTCAATCCCGTCCTGCCCGGCGCGCAGCACGGCAACAGCTTGGCCCTGCAGCTGCGGCGCGGCAGGGTCAGCAGCAACCGCCGGGGTCTGCGCTGCCGGTGCGGTGCCTTGCTGGACGCCGGCCGCAGCTATGCCCGCGGCCTCTGCGGTTGCGTCTTCTGCGGCGCCAGCGCCATTCGGTTCCGCCTCAACTGCAGGTGCAGCCGGCTGCGCTGTTTCCGCTCCGGCCGCCGGTTCCAGCACCGCAACCTGATCCGCGGAGACGGGCGCGGCTGCTGCCGCCTCTGCCGGAACGCCGGTGCCCGCGCCAGAGGCGATTTCCGCCGCCGCCGGGCTGACCGGCGCCAGAATGAAGGTGTCGCCTGAGGCGCTCTGCTGGCCGCCGTGCTCTGCCAGCAGCGACACCACCCGGGCATCGGCACTTGGGGCAATGGTGGTCAGCGAGACAAATTCGCCGCCTGCCGGAACCTCCAGCTGCTCCAGCACCTTGCCATCCAGCATTACCGAAATCCGGACACCCGCCTGCGCGCGCCCGGCAATCACCACCGCGCCGTCGCGGTCCACCCGCACCAGATCCAGCTCCGGCGCTTGCAGGACAAAAATGTCGTCCTTGCTCTCCTCTGCCGCAGGATCAGAGGGCGCGGCCAGGGCAATCTCCTCACCCGCTGCAGGGACTTCAACCGGTGCGATTTCTGTTTCTGCACCGGCTGTTACCGGCGGATCTTCAGCCGCAGCCGCCGTGTCTGGGTCCACGGAAACCGCCGTTTCCCCCGCCGCAGGCTCCTTTGAAACCGCTGCGCTTTCCACCGGCTCTGCCTCCGCAGCCGCGCTGTCCTCCTCCGCGTCCACCGGCGCGTTTGCTGTGCGGTTCTGCAGCGGCTGGCCCGACTCCTCACCGTCGCCCGTGAACTCTTCACTGCCGCGTGCCGCCTGGCCGCCAGCCTGCCCGTTCGCGGCGTCGCCGTCCGGCTGGCCGGTGCCGAACACGCCTAGCTGGAACAGCACCACTCCGCCCAGCACCACGGCTACCCCGGCAACAGCGCCAAGTGTGAGAGCCCCCAGCCCCCCGCTTCCAGATGCATCCGCCATGTCTTCCCCTTCGAAGTTTGCGGAATGTTCCCTTCCGCTTAGTTGAGCAAACCTACCAATCCCGCTATCACGGGTCAAAACAGCAATTGCGTTTCATCTTGAAATTCCACGGAAAGGCTGGCCGATGAGCATCAAATCCGTCTGTGTCTATTGCGGATCGCGCGCGGGCGCGCGGCCCGCTTATACCGAAGCCGCCCGCGCCCTGGGTGCCGCGCTTGCCAGCAACGGCATGCGGCTGGTCTATGGCGCCGGTGATGTCGGGCTGATGGGCGAGGTTGCCCGCGCGGCCCAGCAGGCCGGCGGCGAAACCTTCGGTGTGATCCCCAGCCACCTGGAACGGCGCGAAGTCGGCAAGTCGGATCTCACCACCTATGTGGTGACCGAGACCATGCACGAGCGCAAGAAGGTGATGCTGTGGAACGCCGATGCGGTGATTGTGCTGCCCGGCGGCGCCGGATCTTTGGATGAGCTGTTCGAGGCGCTCACCTGGCGCCAGCTTGGCCTGCATTCCAAGCCGATCGTGATCCTGAACACAGCCGGCTACTGGGACAAGCTGCGCGCCCTGGTGGAACAGCTCATCGGCGAGGGCTTTGCCGGGCAGGACCTTGCGGATTACCTGATCTGGGCCGACACGCCAGTGGCCGCCATCGCCGCCCTGCGCGACGCCCGCTCCTGACGCAAGGCCGAGTAGGAAAACACCGCAACCGCGCTCCAGATCAAGGCAAAGGCAGCGCCGTGCCAGGAGGTGAAAGGCTCGGCAAACAGCAGCACCGCCACCAGGAACTGCAGCGTCGGGTTCAGATACTGCAAGACGCCCACGGTGCTCAGCCGCACCCGTTTGGCGGCAAAGCTGAACAGGATCAGCGGCAGCCCTGTCAGGATGCCGGAGAACGCCAGCATGGCCGCATCCGCCGGGTCGCCGAAGAAGCCCGCGCCGCCGGTCAGCCAGATCACCGCCAGCGCCACCGGCAAAATCAGCAGAACCTCAGCGGTGACCGACACCACCGGCCCCAGGGAAAGCCGTTTCTTGGCAACACCATAGAGCGCAAAGCTGACGCTCAGCACCAGCGGGATCAGGGGCGCAGCCCCCAATCCGAACGACAGCACCGCAACCGCGGCGCCGGCCAGCAGCACCGCCAGCAGCTGTGCCCGGGCCAGCCGCTCGCCGAACACCAGACGCCCCAGCAGCACGCTCAGCAAGGGAAAGATGTAATAACCCAGGCTGGCCTCGGTCGCATGGCCGGTCTGGACGGAAGAAATGAACACGAACCAGTTCAGCGAGATCATCGCGGTGGCGAACGCCAGAAGCAGCGCGCCGCGCCGGTCCGAGAAAGCCGCCCGCAAGGCGCCGATCCGCCCCTGCACCAGCAGCACGCCCGCAAAGAACAAAAACGACCACAGCACCCGGTGCGACAGCACCTGCTCCGGCGGCACGTGCGACAGCGCCTTGTAATAGATCCCCGACAGCCCCCAAACCACGCAGGCCGCGATCATCGCCATGACGCCTAACTGTGTGTCCCGCATGATTTGCCCCTGCCCGTGCGCCCTTTGACAGACACCGGACAGGGGCAAGGGTCAAGCCCCCGGCTCAACCGTCAGCCGTTCTCAAGCGCGTCTTTCACCATCTCCTCGATCTTGCTGGTCTCATGGTTGGTCAGGTTCTTCGCGACCTCGGCCACCACGCGATCGGCAACCTCCTTGTGAAGGTTCTTGCGCAGCTCGCCCAGCACCTCGGGGGCTGCCACCAGAACCAGCCGTTCAAACTGGCCCTTATGCGCCATCTTGTACAGCCGGTCCGCCAGATCCGACGCGAACCGTTCCTTGGCCAGCTGGTGCCAGTCGGTGTCATCCACCGCCGAACGGTGCACGCTGGGGCCGTCGTTGAACCGCCCCGGCCGGTTTGCCGACTGCTCGCGATTGGAGGGGTTTTCCTGCTCGTCCTTGCGCCGCACCTTCAGGTTCGGGTTCTGCGCGTCCGTGGTGTTTTCGAGAAACAGCGCTTTTTCGCTGTCCGCAACCAGCACCCAGGTGCCCTGCGTCAGAAAGGTCATGATGTCACTCCTCCTCCTTGGATTTCGTCACGCGTGTTGATCCCGCCGGACGCTCCTTGGCCCGTTTCAGCTCGTCTTCAGAGGCGATATCGCGCTGCAGCCCGCCGCCAGCCCGGCCTTGCTGCGAAACGCTCCCTTTCGCACCGGGGATCTCGTCCGTCTCGCGGCGTCCATCCGTCGATCGTTTGCGTTCAGCCATGGGAGCCTCCTTCTTATTGCACATGTGGAAGTTCAACGCGCAGCAGCAGGCCCTTGTTCCTAAGACAACCACGAAAAAGCCCGCGCAGCAACGCTGCGCGGGCGGAATCTTCTGATGCGGTGCCAGCCTGGAAACCGGCTTCCGCTCCTGCTGCCTTATCCCAGGCGGGAGGCGACGTTTTCCCAGTTCACCAGGTTGTCCAGGAAATTGGTCAGGTAGGCCGGACGCTTGTTGCGGAAGTCGATGTAGTAGGAATGCTCCCACACGTCGCAGCCCAGCAGCGCGGTCTGATCAAAGCACAGCGGGTTCACGCCGTTTTCGGTCTTGGTCACCGCCAGCGAACCGTCTGCCTTCTTGACCAGCCACGCCCAGCCGGAGCCGAACTGGCCTGCGCCTGCGGCAGAGAATTCTTCCTTGAACTTGTCGACCGAGCCGAAGCTTTCGGTCAGCGCCTTTTCCAGCTCACCCGGCATCTTGCTCTCGCCCGGGCCCATCATCTCCCAGAACTGGTTGTGGTTCCACAGCTGCGAAATGTTGTTGAAGATGCCGTTCTGGGCAACCGCGTTGGCGTCGTAGGTGCCCTTGATGATTTCTTCCAGCGACTTGCCTTCCCACTCGGTGCCGGCGATCAGCTTGTTGCCGTTGTCGACATAGGCCTTGTGGTGCAGGTCGTGGTGGTATTCCAGGGTTTCCGAGGACATGCCCTTGGATGCCAGAGCGTCGTGGGCGTAGGGAAGATCGGGAAGTTCAAAAGCCATTTTGGGCCCCCTGTCAAAATTGTTTGCGTTCCTGCGCAGATACATGCTGTGTGCGCGCTATCAGGTCAAGAGGCCAAGGCGCGAAAACCGTGCAGGCCCAATGTTCATCTATCCTCTCAGATGCTCAGGCAGTAGGTGCCTAGCCGCGCAGGTACACAGCCGCTTTCGAAGTCAGTATTGCAACTGATCGAGGCCGGGAATTTCGCTTTGAGCAATCTGCTCGCACTTCAGATCGCCACGGATCCTTGAATGGTATCCGAGAGACACTTTTGCCCGCATTACACCCGTTTTGGCTTGGGGATCTACCTCTGCGCGAAAGCCTACTGATGTCCAGATGTCTAAGCTTGTCGGGCGGCTAATCCGCCATTTGAACTTCAGCCTCCCATCTTTCAACTGTTTCACTTTTGCTTCGGCCTTTCCTTCCCGAGAAGTCACAACGCGTGAATCGATAACCTGCACCTGCCGCCAATCGTCAGAGAACTCAAAATAAGTCTGGGCGGGAAGCCATCCGCCACCGCCTTCAGACGTGGGTTTACCTCCGCCGAACCGGTCAATCTCACAACGAAAAACAGCATCCACTCCCGAAGCGCCAACCGCCGCCGGAAACCCCAGCAACAGCACGCTGACAACTCCGGTTGCAACAAAAATATCCTTAATCATTCTTTTCGTCCCAAAACTGTTTGCCGCAAAAAGTTAGCCAAGCGTATCAACCCTGCTGGACCTTGCACTTCCCGCGCCCGCGCGGCGCGTTTGCAAAGCCGGTGATCACACCCCGGATCGACAGAGTGCTTTTGTCCATGTCAAAGACGGCCGAATACAGCCCGTCCACCTTGGTCCGCGCGTTGGAAACCGGGATGTCATTCACCCGCCACGCCAGGTCATAGGAATTCCCTTTCCGGTGTTCGACCTTGGCGGACAAGGGTTCACCGACCAGTTGGTGAATGTAGCCGTCATAGACCTTTGCAGTTTTAGTGCTGTCGTCCCACAGCACCATAACCCGCGGCGCAATCCAGCCGTTGTTTGTAAACATCTTGATGTCGCAATCAAAAACGGTCTCAGCCGAGACCGCTTGACCAAGAAAACCTGCAGCCGCAATACAACCAGCTTGAACAAAACATTTCATTTGCCGTAGCCCTCAAATCAGTTCCTGAAAACCGAATGCAACCCGGTTGAGCAAAATGCAACCACGCTCCCGGGTAAGTTGGGTTTAAAACAGCCGCAATAGGCGATCCTGCGACAGGCCTTGTCCGTTCGCGGTGCCGCGGCACCCCAAGGCACCGGTTATTGCAAATAGACCTGGAACTGCGCCAGCAGCGACAGCGAGTCCAGCCGCTCGCAGCTGCCGGAGCCGCGGGGCAGCATCGTGCCCTCTTCCGGGCGGATCGACTGAATGCTCATTTTCAGGTTGGACATATTGAGCACCGCCCGGAACCGCGGCTCAGCCCCGCCGCTTTCCATCAGCACCGCAAGCCCCGGCAGCGACCAGCTGAGCGCATATGACGATCCGCTGCGTTTGACCACCTTGGCGGGCACAGAGACACCAAAGGCGGCATCGGTGATCTGCGCCGTTTTGAAATTGTCGGAGAAATAAATCGCGATTTTGCTGGGCACCCAGGCGTCGCCGGAAATCGGTTCAAGGTTGCAGCGGAAACTGGAACCCGCTGCGGCAGCCGCCCCGGCGAGCGTAAAAAATAGTGCAACATAGCTGCAATTCAGCAGACCCATCAACCGCCTCCGAAACATCTTCACACAGCCGCCCCACAGACAGGTAACCGGCTGTTAAATATAACTTTTTTAATCCCTGCGAAGGAACATCTCCAGCGGCATCGGTTCAAATAAAAAGGTGCCCCGGATCATCTCCAGGGCACCGTAGTTGACGCGTCATGGCGTCACAAGCAAAAAGCGAGTGGCAATTTTAATAAACACCCACTTTACTTTGCGGGTGAGCGGCCGCGCTCAGCAGTTTGAACACGTACTCGCCCACAGAGCGGAAACAGACGATGCAGAAGCTGCCATCCTCGTTCAGCCAGTAGGCGCCAGCCACCTGTGCCAGGCGCGAGCGGCGGAACTGGCCGGGGGTGAAGGCGGCAGCGTCAAAGTCGACCGGGCTCACCTTGCCCAGCACCTCGCGCGCGCCCTCACCGGACAGGCGGAAGAACGCACGGGCGTCGGAGACGTTCACCGCCAGAGCGTGCTCGCCCTTCAGAGCCTCGGCCACTTCGGCGGTCTTGGCCACTGCATCTTCGTAAGGCACCAGCAGCAGCAGCTCATCCGGGGACATCCAGGCGGCGGCCCCGTTCTCGGCAACCGAGATGGCGCCCTGTGCCGGAACCCCGGCGCCGGTGGCGGCCTTGACGGCTGCCTTCAGCGCTGCGGAGCCCAGATCGCCGCGCAGGGTGATCATCCCCTGCAGACCGGCATCCTCGACCTTGGCCAGCCCGGAGTACCGGGCGCCGTTCAGTACGGAAACAGCCTTAGACATTCTGCTTCTCTCCATCCTTGTCGTAGAAGACCGGGTCAACGATCTTGGCTTTGTAGGTCTTGCCGTCGGTGCCCGGGAACTCGATCACTTCACCCATTCGCTTGGGACCGTGCTTGACGAGGCCCATGGCGATGCCGCGGCCCAGCGTTGCGGAGTGATAGGTCGAGGTCACCCGGCCGATCATGTTGCGCTGGCCGTTGGCATTGACGCCTTCACCCAACGCATAGGCGCCGTCGGGCAGCACCGATCCGTCCACGGTTTCCAGGCCAACCAGCTGCCAGCGGTCCGGATCCGTCATGTGGGACCGCGCTTGCGCGCGTTTGCCCAGATAGTCGTCCTTCTTCTTGGACAGCGCCCAGTGCAGCCCCAGATCCTGCGGGATCACGGTGCCATCGGTCTCATCCCCGATCATGATGAAGCCCTTTTCGGCGCGCAGAATGTGCAGGGTCTCGGTGCCATAAGGCATGACGCCGAATTCCTTGCCCGCGTCCATCAGCGCATCCCAGAACGCCTGGCCCTCAGAGGCCGCAACCGCGATCTCGTAGGACAGCTCGCCCGAGAAGGAGATCCGGTAAGCACGGGCGTCGAAGCCGCCGATCTGACCGTCGCGCCATTCCATGAACGGCAGCGCCTCTTTGCTGACATCCATGCCGCCGCCCGCTTGCGCGTTCAGCTTCTCCAGCACCTTGCGGGCCTTGGGGCCGACCACGGCGATCTGCGCGTACTGCTCGGTCACGTTGGCAACGTAGACTTTCCAGTCCCACCATTCGGTTTGCAGCCATTCTTCCATGTGCCCATGGATGCGCTCGGCGCCGCCGGTGGTGGTGTGGCACAGGAAAGTGTCCTCGTCGATGCGGGCCACCACACCGTCGTCCATCAGGAAGCCGTTCTCGGTGCACATCAGGCCATAGCGGCATTTGCCCGGCTTCAGCGTGGACATCATGTTGGTGTACAGCATGTCCAGGAACTTGCCGGCATCGGGGCCCTTGACGATCAGCTTGCCAAGGGTCGAGGCGTCCAGCAGGCCGAGGTTCTCGCGGGTGTTCTTCACCTCGCGGTTCACCGCAGCATGACGGTCCTCACCGGGTTTGGTGATCGCAAACGGGCGGCGCCACTGGCCGACCGGCTCCCAATCCGCGCCGTTCTTGTCGAACCAGTCGTAGATCGGCGTCTTGCGCACCGGCTGGAAGATCTCGGCCCGTGCCTCACCCGCGATCGCGCCCAGCGAGATCGGGTGGTACGGCGGACGGAAGGTGGTGGTGCCCACCTGCGGGATTTCCGAGTTCAGGCTGTCGGCCAGAATGGCCAGGCCGTTGATGTTCGACAGCTTGCCCTGGTCGGTGGCCATGCCCAGCGTGGTGTAACGCTTGGTGTGCTCGACGCTTTCATAGCCTTCGCGGGCCGCCAGCTGCACGTCCGACACTTTCACGTCGTTCTGGTAGTCCAGCCAGGACTTCATGCGCAGCTTGATGTCCGCCTTGGCGGGCATCAGCCAGACCGCTTCCATCTGCGCTTCCGCCTCGGACTCGCCCTTGGCCGCCGCCACGGATTTCGCCGGAAAACCGGCAGCTTCCGCTGCTTTCGAACCAGCCGCCGCTGCATCTTCCAGCAGCGCGCCCAGGCCGAACTCGCCGTTCGCGGCACCTGCCGGAACCACAAAGCCGTTGCCGTCATGGCCCAGCGGCGGGCGGGAGGCATCGGGACGGAAGTTGGCGTTCACCTCGTCCCAGATCAGCTTGCCGCCGCAATGGGACCACAGGTGGACCACCGGCGACCAGCCGCCGGACATGGCAACCGCGTCGGCCTGCACGACCTCACGCGCACCGCCTTCGCCGTTCTGGGCGCAGATGGCGACCTCGGTCACGCATTTGCCGTCCTTCACCTTGGCGATGGCGCGGCCCAGCTCGACCCGGATACCCTTTTCGCGGACCGCTTCCATCAGCGCGCCGCCGCCGGTTTCGCGGGTGTCGACCACGCGGACCACTTCGACGCCCGCGTCATGCAGCACAAGTGCTGTGCGGTAGGCGTCGTCGTTGTTGGTGGCAACCACGACCTTGTTCCCCGGGTTGATGCCCCAGTTCACCACATAGTCGCGCATCGAGGCCGCCAGCATCACGCCCGGCACATCGTTGCCGGCAAAGGACAGCGGACGCTCGATCGCTCCGGTCGCGGTGACGATCTGGGAGGCACGGATCCGCCACAGGCGATGGCGCGGGCCGCCCTGCCCCGGCGCGTGGTCGGTCAGGCGCTCATAACCCAGGGCATAGCCGTGATCATAAACGCCGGAGCCCATGCAGCGGTCGCGCAGGGTGACGTTGCCCATTCCACGCAGCTCTGCCAGGGTCTTTTCGATCCAGGCCTCGGGCGCTTCACCGTCGATGGTGCCGCCGTCGACCGGCGCGCGGCCGCCCCAGTAGTTGTTCTGCTCCAGCACCAGAACCTTGGCGCCCGAGCTAGCTGCCGCCTTGGCCGCCTGCAAGCCGGCCACGCCGCCGCCGATGACCAGCACATCCGCAAAGAAGTAGAAGTGCTCGTAGGTGTCGGCGTCCTTCAGCTCCTTGTCGGGGGCAGCGCCCAGACCGGCAGACTTGCGGATGATCGGCTCATAGACGTGTTTCCACAGCGGGCGCGGGTGGATGAACATCTTATAGTAGAAGCCAGCGGTCAGGAAGCGGCTCAGCTTGTTGTTGATCGACAGGACGTCGAACTCCAGGCTCGGCCAGTGGTTCTGCGACTGCGCGGTCAGCCCTGAGAACAGCTCGGTGGTGGTGGCGCGCTGGTTCGGCTCGTAACGGTCGCCCACACCCAGCTGCATCAGCGCATTAGGCTCTTCCGAACCGGATGCGACAACGCCGCGCGGGCGGTGGTATTTGAACGAGCGGCCCATCATCACCTGGCCGTTGGCCAGCAGGGCGGATGCGAGCGTATCGCCGGCATAGCCCTTCATGGACTTACCGTTGAAAGTGAAGGCGATCTGTTTGGAGCGGTCGATCAGCCGGCCGTGCTTGGCAAGACGCGTGCTCATGTGCGCAGACCTTTCAAGAGAAAAGCGGATGTTTCAGTCAGGCGGCGGATCATTTCTGACCGTCCGAAAATTCGCGCCAGGTCCAGCCCGGGCGTTTGGCAGAGATCTTCTCCTGAAGCTCCTGCGGCGGCTCAGTGGTCTGAGCGCTGTAGGTGCCAAAGACCTCCAGCGTCATGGTGCAGCGGGCGGCGTGGAACCACTTGCCGCAGCCGTTGGCATGGCGCCAGCGCTCAAAGTGAACGCCTTTGGGGTTTTCGCGCATGAACAGGTAGTCATGGAACGCATCGTCGCTGGAGCCGGGGCCAAAGCGCTTCAGATGCGCTTCGCCGCCCGCGGCCAGTTCGGTTTCTTCGGCTTTGACGCCGCAATAGGGGCATTCAAGGATCAGCATGGTGCTTGCTCCGTAAAATTGAATTCTGCAGCGTTAGTGCGCCACACCGGCCGCGACGCTCTCGTCGATGAACTTGCCTTCCTTGAAGCGCATCATTGAGAACTCCTCGGTCAGCGGCGAATGGCCGGTGGCCATCAGCTCCGCCATTGCCCAGCCGGAGCCCGGGATCGCCTTGAAGCCGCCGGTGCCCCAGCCTGCGTTGATGAAGCAGTTCTGGACCGGGGTCTTGGAGATCAGCGGCGAGCGGTCGCCGGTCACATCCACAATGCCGCCCCACTGGCGCAGCATCTTGAGGCGGCTGACCATCGGGAACGTCTCGACCAGCGCGCGCACGGTTTCCTCGATGTGGTGGAAGCTGCCGCGCTGGGTGTAGTTGTTGAACCCGTCGGTGCCGCCGCCGATCACCATCTCGCCCTTGTCGGACTGGGACATATAGCCATGCACGGTGTTGGCCATCACGACCACGTCCATGCAGGGCTTGATCGGCTCGGACACCATCGCCTGCAGCGCCACGGATTCCATCGGCAGGCGGAAGCCAGCCAATTCAGCCAGAACCGAGGCGTTGCCCGCCACAACCATGCCCAGCTTGTCGCAGTCAATCGGGCCTTTGGTGGTGTCCACACCCACGGTGCGGCCGCTCTCAACGCGCACGCCGGTGACTTCGCATTTCTGGAGGATGTCCATGCCCATGTCGGAACACGCCCGCGCATAGCCCCAGGCCACCGCGTCGTGACGGGCGGTGCCGCCGCGCTCCTGGTACAGGCCGCCCAGCACGGGGTAGCGGGGGCCGTGCAGATTGATGATCGGCACGATTTCCTTGACGCGCTCGGGCGTGATCCACTCGGTCTGCACACCCTGCTGCTGGTTGGCATGCGCGGTGCGCTTGTAGCCGCGGATCTCATGCTCGGTCTGGGCCAGCATGATCACGCCGCGCGGGCTGAACATCACGTTGTAGTTCAGGTCCTGCGACATGGTCTCATACAGGCTGCGGGCCTTTTCATAGATCGCAGCAGACGGATCCTGCAGGTAGTTCGAGCGGATGATGGTGGTGTTCCGGCCCGTATTGCCGCCACCCAGCCAGCCTTTCTCGATGATCGCGACATTGGTGATGCCGAAATTCTTGCCCAGGTAATAGGCGGTGGCGAGGCCGTGCCCGCCCGCGCCCACGATGATCACATCGTAGTGGCGTTTGGGTTCCGGCGAGCGCCAGGCGCGCTCCCATCCGGTGTGATAGCGCAGGGCTTCCCGCGCGACAGCAAAGACTGAATAGCGTTTCATGAGCGAATCCGATGGTTCGTGTCTGTTAGCGGGTATGCCTGAAACGCATGGCCGGCCAGTGCCGTTTATCGCCCTGTTTCTGCGCTATTGCGACATAGACCCATGACGCATTGCAGCATCCCGCGGCAGTTTGGCCCTTTTGTTCGGGCCGCCCCGCATATAGATGAAAACCAAACTTCGGAGACGGCATGGTTTTCTGGACAGTCACCGCCCTTATCGCATTCTCGGCAGCGCTGCTGCTGGCAATGATCATCATTCGCGCCCGCGAGCAAGGCGAACCTGCTGCGGCCTTTGATCTGCGGGTCTACCGCCAGCAGCTGCGCGAGGTCGACAAGGACCTGGCGCGCGGCGTCATCAATGAAGGCGACGCAGAGCGCATCCGCACCGAAATCTCGCGCCGCATTCTGGCGGCCGACGCCCAGCTGCAAAATCGCAAATCCGGCCACGCCCAGCCCAAATCCCTGTCGCTGGTCTCTGCCGTGGCCATCGCGCTGCTGATCACCGGCGGCACCCTGGGCCTTTACTGGCAGCTCGGCGCGCCTGGGTATGGCGACCTCGGCCTCAAGGACCGCATCCGCATGGCGGGCGAGCGCGCCGAGAACCGGCCCTCGCAGGCGGAGGCCGAAGCCGGGATTCCCGCCCTGCCGGAACCGCAGGTGGAGGAAGGCTACATCAAGCTGGTCGAACAGCTGCGCAAGACCGCAGGCGAGCGCGAAGGTGACGCCCGCGGCCAGGCGCTGCTGGCCCAGCACGAGGCCAACCTCGGCAACTTCAAGGCCGCCTATGAAGCCAAGGCCAACTACATCCGCCTGGCCGAAGGCAAGGTCAACGCCCGCGATTTCACCGAACTCGCCGAGCTCAAGATAATGGCGGCCGGCGGCTATGTTTCCCCCGAGGCGCAAACCGACCTGCAGAAGGCCCGCGCGATTGACCCCGCCCACGGCCCGGCCCGCTATTACTGGGGCCTGATGCTGGGCCAGATCGGCCGCCCGGACCTCGCCTACCGCGAATGGGCCGCTACCCTGCGGGACGGCCCGGCGGACGCGCCGTGGGTCAAGGGCATCCAGGGCCAGATCGAGGAGATGGCCTTCCGCGCCGGTGTGGAATACCGCCCGATCACGCCCGGCGGCGGCACCCCCCCCGCCCTGCCCGGCCCCAGCGCCGAGGATATGTCCTCCGCCAGCGAACTCTCCGCCGAAGAGCAGCAGGAAATGATCCGCGGCATGGTCACGCGCCTGTCGGACCGGCTGGCGAGCGAAGGCGGCAGCGCCGAAGAATGGGCAAGGCTGATCGGCGCCCTGTCGGTCCTTGGCGAAACCGAGCGCGCCCGCACCGTCTATGCCGAGGCCCGCGGTGCGTTTGAGGCTGACGCCGAGGCGCTGGCCCTTCTGGAAACCATCGCCGCCCAGTCCGGAATTACCGAATGATCCACGATGTCTTTGAAGACTTCGCCGCCGCCCTGCCGCCGATGAGCGCGCTGATGGGGCTGGACCTAGGCACCAAGACCATCGGCGTCGCCGTCTCCGACCGCATCGGCGCGGTGGCCACGCCCCTGGAAACCGTGAAGCGCAAGAAGTTCTCAGCGGACGCCGCGCGCCTCCTGGAGATCATCAAGGACCGTGACATCAGCGGCATCCTGCTGGGCCTGCCCCGCAACATGCACGGCACAGAGGGGCCCCGCTGCCAGTCCACCCGCGCCTTTGCCCGCAACCTGATGCAACTGACCGATCTGCCGATCAGCTTCTGGGACGAGCGCCTCAGCACCGTGGCGGCCGAAAAAGCGCTGCTTGAGGCGGATACGACACGCAAACGCCGCGCAGAGGTTATCGACCACGTCGCAGCCTCCTATATCTTGCAAGGCGCATTGGACCGGATGCGGCATTTGAAGAACGGGTGAATGATGACAGACGACGTTTGGAAACGGGACGAAATCCAGTCCCCCTGCATCAAGATCTGCGTCGTCCACCCCGAGGCCCGCATCTGCACCGGCTGCTACCGCTCCATCGACGAGATCCGCGACTGGTCGAAAATGACCAATGACGAGCGCGCCGGCATCATGAACGACCTTCCCGCCCGCGCCAGCAAGCTGGTCAAGCGCCGCGGCGGCAGGGGCGCGAGGTTAAAACGCAGCTAACGCGGCGCGCGGTCAGGTAACCGTTTGCAAATCATGCGGAATAAGCACTGACCCAATGTTTCGCGCGCGAAACATTCAGGCAGGATTGCTGACCTTTTCACCAAGGTGGCGATGGCCATAGCGAGGCTGATTAGATACCTTGCAACCTCCCAGCGGACCGGCGTTCAAAAAGTGCAACTCAGCCAGGACCTACGTCGGGTTTCCACCGGACGGTCTCTGATCGGTTGAGGTAAGACTACCCTTCCGCCAGCCACCCCGTGGTCCAATCCTCCAGCTCCGGACGGAAATAGGCGATCATACGCCCCTCTTCCGGCGCGCTGGCCCCCTCGCCCCAGGGCGCAACCCCGTGCAGGCACAGCCGGTGCATCAGATAGGACTCGCCGGGTTTGGCATGAACGGTGATCCGCAGGCAGGTCTCGAACACCTCGGCGCGGGCTGCTGTGTAGGCATCGGTCACATCCACATCTGCCCAGTCCGCCTGCGGCACGCCTTCAAACGCGGTGGCAAAGGCGCGGCGCATGATCCTGTGGCTGCCCTCCCAGACTACCAACGGCGAAGCATCCGGGCTGCTTTCATTGAGCGGGATACCCAGCACCCAGGCATGCGGCTCCTCCACCTTGCGGCGGCGGTGCTCGCCATACATCTTCACCCCGTCCACATGCGCCGCATCGCGCCTGACGCGGTAGCGGAAGGCGGCCTCCCCCTCGCCCGGACGCGGACGCGGGTAGCCGGGGAAGACCGAGGACACCTGCGCCCGGTGCAGATCCGGAATGGGGCCGAGGTTTTGCGCGATTAAGCCGACCGGCGCCCCCGCCAGCGGCGGACCGCCGGGCAGGCGTCCTGCGGCATCATTCGGCAAGGCATCAACCCCGATGAACCAAGTGCGCTCGCATTGGAACCACTCTGCGTTTTCGGGGTCGTCCAGCGCCTTCACCCCATGCGCCAAGGCATCCGCCGCCCAGGCCGCGATCTGCGGATCATGGGCAAACCTCACCCAGCCCTTATCCCCATACTGCGCAAACGGATCTTGCATCTTCACGCCCTCAGTAGCCAAAAGCTTTGCGCAGCATATTCAGCGCCACCAGCACCAGGAACGCCCCGAACACCCGCTTCAGCGGCTTGGGATCCATCGCATGGGCCAGCTTCACGCCCCAGGGCGCGGTGATCAGGGTCATGGCAATCACGATGAAAAAGGCCACCAGATTGACCGCCCCGATGGTGAAAGGCGGCCGTGTCGCCGGGTCCACCTCCAGCAGCAGGAAACCGGCTACCGAGGGCACCGCGATGATCACGCCGAACCCGGCGGCCGTCGCCACCGCCCGGTGCACCGCGACCCCGTGCAGGGTCATCAGCGGCACGCCGAAGCTGCCGCCGCCAATCCCCATCAGCACCGACAGGAAGCCGACCGCAGGCGACAGCACCATCCGCTTAGCGCCCCTGGGCATCGCCTCGGCCAGCCGCCACTCCGACCGGCCCAGCCCCAGGTAGCAGCCAATGACCAGTGCCAGCCCGCCAAACACCCCCTGCAGCACGGTGGAGCGCAGGGAGGACGCAGCCAGCACGCCCGCAACCGCGCCCAGGGCAATGCCGATCCCCCAGCCGCGCAGGATCTCCCAATCCACCGCGCCCTTCTTGTTGTGGCTCATGACAGAGCGCAGCGAGGTCACGATGATCGTTGCCAGAGAGGTCGCCAGGCAGATCTGCATCAGCTGATCGCCGCCATACCCAAGTGTCTGAAACGCATAGAAAAACGCAGGCACCAGCACGATGCCGCCGCCGACGCCCAGTAGCCCGGCCAGAACGCCTGCAAAGGCGCCGATCACCACCAGAAGCACCGCCATCTGGATCAGCAAGGCGGGCTCCGGCCACAGGGCGGCTGTCAGGGCGGGGTCGGTCATGCGGAGCACCTCGGGCTTTGGTTCACCGGCAAAGGGTTAGCCGCCGCTCCCCGCTTGCACAAGGCACTAGCGCGTGAGGCGTACCGTCACGCTGCGGCGCGCTTGCCGACCTGCACCAGCGCCTCCTCTACCAGCTCCGGCCCGGCCCCGGCCCGGCAGGCACCCTCTGAGAGCATCCGCCGCCACTTCCGCGCCCCCGGCTTGCCCGCAAACAGCCCCAGCATGTGGCGGGTGATCTGGTTGAGCCTGGCCCCCTCGCTCAGGCGCGCCTCGATATAGGGCAGCATCTGCCGCACCGCCTCAGCCGGGTCGCTGACAGAGCCTGTGCCATAGATCTCCGGGTCCGCCGCACACAAAACATCGGCAGGCTGGTGATAGGCCGCACGCCCCACCATCACCCCGTCCAGGCCGCGGTCCAGATGCGCCTTGGCCTCAGCCAGCGTGGCAATGCCGCCGTTGATCGAGACATGCAGGTCCGGGAACGCCGCCTTCATCCGGTGCACCAGCTCGTAGTCCAGCGGCGGAATGTCCCGGTTTTCCTTCGGAGACAGCCCCTGCAGCCAGGCCTTGCGCGCATGAATGGTCACCCGGCCGCAGCCCGCGGCGCGGATCTTTTCCAGGAACTCCGGCAGCACCTCTTCCGGCTCCTGCTCATCCACACCGATGCGGCATTTGACGGTGACTTCCACATCCACCGTTTCCCGCATCGCCGCCACGCTATCGGCCACCAGTTCCGGCGTCTGCATCAGCACCGCCCCGAAAGCGCCGGATTGCACCCGGTCGCTGGGGCAGCCGCAATTGAGGTTAATCTCATCATAGCCGGCCTCCGCGCCCAGCCGGGCGGCCTCTGCCAGTTCCCCCGGATCCGAGCCGCCCAGCTGCAGCGCTACCGGATGCTCCTCAGCAGTGAACTCCAGCAGATGCAGCGCCCCGCCGCGCACAAGGGCCGGCGCGGTCACCATTTCGGTGTAAAGCAGCGTTTCCAGGCTCAGCAGCCGGTGCAGATAGCGGCAGTGCCGGTCGGTCCAATCCATCATCGGCGCAACGGAAAGGCGTGCAGAGCGCCAAAGAGGCTCATTTCCCTTATTTTTAGAGCTAACTCCACTCATTCCACTTGCCCATTCACAGTCGGTTTTTGCTTGTTTTTGCCCATTTTGCCGGATTAGAACAACAAAAGTTGTCCCGATTTTGAAAAAGTTGTTCCGACATGGCCCATATTATCGAGCGCAAGCGCAAAGACGGTTCCACCGCCTATCTGGCACAGATCGCCATCAAAAGAAAAGGCCGGTGGGCACACCGCGAATCCCGAACATTCGACAAGAAGCCCGCCGCAAACGCCTGGCTGAAGAAGCGGATGAAGGAAATCGATGCGGCGGGCGATGACCTGCGCAAGATCAAGGCCAAAGGCATAACCCTGCGGGACGCGCTGGACAAATACCTTGACACCGCAGGCGACAAGATAGGCGCCACCAAGGCCCAGGTACTTCGCACCATCAGGGACGAATATGATCTTTCGGACAAAGTGGCAGACGAGATCCTAAGCAGCGATATTGTGCAGTTTGCCCAAGAGATCGCCGCACGGCCGGGCGTTGCCTCTGCCGCCACGGTTCAGAATTACCTCTCCCACCTATCGGCTGTTTTCCGCATTTCGCGTTCTGCCTGGAGCATCCCACTGGACTACTTGGCCATGCAGGAGGCGATGCACGCCTGCAAGCGCCTGCAGATCACCGCTAAGTCGAGGTCAAGGGACCGTCGACCGACCTTGGTCGAATTGGAGGCCCTGCTGGCCCACTTCATAGAAGCCACGGCAGCGAACCCGCGCACGATGCCCATGCACAAGGTGGCACTGTTCGCCCTCTTCTCAAGCCGCCGCGAATCCGAAATCACTCGCGCAAGATGGGACGGGCTGGATCAAGAGCATTCCCGGGTGTTCGTGAAGGACATGAAGCATCCAGGACAAAAGGTCGGGAACGACGTGTGGTGCGATCTGCCGGAGCAAGCCCTAAAAATTGCGAAGTCCATGCCCCAGAAGGATGAACGGGTGTTCCCCTTCAACCCTGATACCATCTGCACACGGTTCACCCGCGCCTGCAAACTTCTACAGATCGAAGACCTGCGGTTTCATGATCTACGGCACGAAGGCATTTCCCGGCTCTTTGAGATGGGCAATTCAATTCCGCAGGTTGCTGCAGTCTCCGGCCACCGTTCATGGGCTTCACTCCAGCGATACACCCACCTCCGCCAAACAGGGGATAAGTACGAGGGCTGGGATTGGATTGACAGAGTGTGCCGCGCATGAAGGCCAAAGACTATCCGCTGCCTGTGGTCGAAATAGCCTGCGATCACTGTAGGCGGCACGGCAAATACAGAAAGAGCAGGTTCATTGATCTGGTCGGCGAAAACACAGAACTGCCGCATGCGCTTTCTATCATCGCTGCTGACTGCTCAGAGGATCGAGTTACCCCGGACAGCATGCGCGGGCGCTGCCGCCCCTACTACGCCCAGAACTGGTGGGGTGCTGTCTGCAAGGAACCAAGCTGACCCCGCCCTCCTCTTCTAGATCTCAGGTGGAACTTGGGTAGTTTACGGATTGCAGTAGCCGGGCATCTTTCCGCGGAATGGCCCAGCAGCGCGCTGTACAGAGAAATAGGCACCGCCCCGGTCATACTGAGCACATCGCCCGCATTGCCCTTGCGCGATCAGTACGATGCCCAAATCGCGCCCATCTGGCAGAGAGCAGCGCCCGACCTCCCGGTCATATGTTTTTTCGCCGGTGAGATCGCAGGAAACGGCCTTGCCGCGAACCAGCGCCTTCATGGCGCGAGTGGCACTGTCGCCCAGCGGACTTCCGCGTTCATCACAGGTGAGGCCCTGCAATCGCACGGGAACACCGCTCACCTCAATTGTGTCGCCGTCCCGTACACGAGTCACTGCGCCGACCAAATCGGCATCGGGTTGATCCGTAGTGATGCAGGCGTGAAGCACCAGGCCAGCCAGAGCTGAGAACAGGAAGGGCTTAAGGGTCATTTCACCACTCTATTCGCCGCGGGTTAAGATTCATCCTGCTCATCATATTCGGCGCCCCATTCCGAAACACCGCGCGCGATCTGCACCAAAAGTCCGAGGACAACAGCGCCCAGAATGTACATCAGGCCCTGGTTGATAGCCTCTCCCGTTGTGTCTGACGCAAGATACCGGCGCGCCGCGAACTGGTGGTCGGTGACGGTCGCAGCAAGGTACAGGCCGAAGCCAGCCTTGTAGGTGCCGAGCGCCAGTATGCAGTAGCTCAGCAGAGATCCTAGCCTGATGAAAATCATTGCCATGCTCCTTTGATGGACAATCATGAGAGCAATTCTGAGCCAAACGTTCAACCAAGCCTCTACTCAATCGCTCCAAACTAAAGCACAGCTTGAGCGAATCGTTCATTGAAGGCGCGTTTCGCCGAGGCGAAATCCGGTAGCCCCTCTCGACGCCGGAAACCTTGTATTCCTCTAGTGGACGGGTGCGGCATGTGGGCAATCTTGACGTCCTGATCCAAGAGGGGCGCCAAATACTTTTCACTACGTTGCGCCTCGTTCCCGAACAATAATACCCTCTTTATCCGATGCGTGGAGATCAGCTCTGCATTCATTACTGCGCCTTCTGCGAGTCCTTCAGCAGTTGCAATTCCATCGTACCAAGGAATCGCATTCATGGGCAGATATGCCGTGAGAGGCAGGCCAGCGGCCAGAAGAGCGGCATGGCAATTTTTTGCCGTTTGGTCATTCGGCTTCACGCGGTAGTTTAAAACGCCGATTTCACCGGTAATTTCCGCACCGCATCCAGCTTCGGGCCGACCGGGATCGCGCAAAACCGCTGCTACCCTGTAAGGTCCGGAGTGATAGGGTGCAATTATCGGGTATCGCCGCTGGTTCATCAGATGTTCCTATTTGGACAATCCATAAAACAAATTCCACCACACGGAGGTACGTGGCTGAACATCGCGAAGGCACTCAACAGCTTCAGGTGAAATGCTAACCGATGGGCATAAGCCAAGTATCAACGCGTACCTCTGGCGCTCAACATCCGCGAGCCTCAGAGATACGAAGGTCAAAGACACAGCTAGACCCAGAACCAGGATTACTCTCACCGCCCGCTCCTTTTTCAGACCGCACCCCATGGGGCAGACGAACGCGGGTGGCTCATCTCGGCGACCGGCGGCCGCCTCCAGGCCTTCGAACCATCACCCAATACGCCAAACCCCATAGGACCTCTCCCCTTTCAGACTTTCGATTACCCGGTCACATACTTGGAGCCTTCAGGCATCACCATGTACCCGGAGCCTTTAAAGCCGCCGCCGACAGATCCGCCGGTAAAGTACTCTGCATAGCCTATACGACGGAGTTCGTGACACGCTCTCTTCACGCGCTCTCGCGGCAGTTCTGAGTACGAAGAGATTTGTTTGAAGTTTAGAATTTTACCATCCTTGGCAGCAAGGATGCGGATTACGGTATTGGCATCTACAGAAATCGACACGACTTGCTCCTATTTGGACTTCTGTTTCGCCGCCCGCTGCAATTCGGTCCAGCGATCGACAGCATCGTTGATGTCTTTGAATGGCGGCGTTTTCGTCCAGCAGTAATTGCACACGATCCGAACCCCAGTTTTCGTCGGCTCCGGCGTTACGGGGCCGCCCTGATCGCAGTGCCGGCAACTGGCAACACGGTCCATGCGCGCACCATGAGCGACGAACTGTTCGTTGATCAGATCCCGTGACGCCATATCGCCAGCACTCCTTAGATGGAAACCCGCTCGCCGCAAGTCGGGCACGTAGGTTTCATGGCATTGACGGCCTCTTCGAGTGTACAATGCGGCTCAACGTAATGTGTGCCTCCGCCAAACCCGACCAGACTGTAACTCTCATAGTTTGCTGTGAACGGAGCATCATTCTCCTTCATCTTTACTTTCCCCTTGTGCCCACAGCTGCACTCAAGATCGTAGTAAGTTCTGGTCGCCATCTAACGCCCCTATCATGCCAAGAATTGCCAGTTTGCGATTTTTCGCATATCGCCCATTGCTAGGTCAACAGCCCATGGCTATATACTGCAGATATGGAAGACTCAGAATACAAATCGCCAGGACAGATGCTGACTGCGCTCCTCACCGAGCGCGATTGGAGCAAGCGCACGCTTGCTGTGATATCTGGGCTTGACGAAACCGCAATCAGCAAAATCGCGTCCAACGTCCGCAAGATCGACGCAGAGACCGCCCTCATCTTTGAGGACGTTTTTGGCATTCCAGCAGAGCGTTTTCTGCTCGTTCAAAAGACGTACGAACTGGCTGTCGCTAGGATCGACAATACGCCCAATCCCGAGCGGAAAATTAGGGCTAACCTTATCGGCGATCTGCCGGTCAGTGCCATGATCAAGCGTGGGTGGATTGACGCCAAATCCGTGAAGGACATCGAGAATGTCGAAAGGTCACTGCTCAGGTTCTTTGACGCCAACCGCCTCGAGGATATTGAAACTCTCCCTCACGCCTCAAAGAAGACTGATGTAAGCATATCAGCCACACCAGCCCAATTGGCCTGGCTGTACAGAGTGAAGACACTTGCTTCCGAAATGCTGGTAGCGCGGTACTCTCCAGCGTCAGTTAAGTCCGCCATTTCAAAGATTAAGACGCTCATCCATTCTGCAGAAGAGCTTCGGAAAGTTCCCCGAATCCTAGCAGAAGCTGGGATCCGGTTTGTTATTGTGGAAGCCTTGCCCTCAACGAAGATCGACGGTGTTTGCTTCTGGTTGGATGAGAAATCCCCGGTGATTGGTATGTCGATGCGGTTCGACCGCATCGACAACTTTGTCTTTGTCTTGCGCCATGAGCTTGAGCACGTTCTCAACCGCGACGGCTTGGAAACAATGATGCTCGACGTTGACGTAAACTCTGGTGAAGCAACGCAGGTCACGCAGGAACTTGTAGACCAAGAAACCCGCGCCAATGAAGCAGCGGCAGAATTCTGCGTCCCGAAGAAGATGATGGACGCTTTCATCGCTCGAAAGGCTCCTGTTTTTGCCAAGCGCGACATTGTCGGCTTCGCGAGAATGCTGAAAGTCCATACCGGCCTGGTGGCCGGCCAACTTCAATTCAAAACTCAAAAGTACCACCTCGGGCGAGAGTACCTTACCCCCGTCCGATCCATCATCACCCCGAATGCTGTCACCGACGGCTGGGGCGATGTCGCCCCTACAGATGCCTATTAACTGGAGGACCTTCATGAGTAAAAAGAAAGACATGCAGAGGCTTATCCGCCACTACAAAGATGAGACCGGTGAAATTGAAGTCGACATGAAAAAGGTTGCCAAGTTTGCGCAACTTGTCGGCTGGAAGATGCCGGTTCCGAAGGACCCTTTGGACATTCTGGCTCAGGAGTTGGCCAGGGCAGCTCGCGACGAGATCAAGCACGACAAGGACACCGGGCGTCCCTACCGGGTCAATCATGCTGTCCCGCAGAAACAAGGGCAGCAGACTGTCTTCGTCTGGGTTGATATCGACGAAGCACCCCGGAACGTGATGGTAAAGTCCCTCAATCTAAGGAGGGAGCAGATGATCGGTGACGGCTTGCAGCTTACATACGATGCTGACCACTGGAACGCTCTCCACCCAAAGGAGAACCAAATCCAGTTGGAGATGGACTTATCCTTCGACATCGAAATCCGCAAACATGCGGCAGACGCAGAAGACGAAGAAACGTAGAAGGGGCCGATCTATTCGGCGCCCTCTCCTTTTCTGGACCGTATCTTCACGGCTAGCCTCCATCACAAAATCGATAGAGCTATACATGCGAAGCAATAATCGGACCAAGCGTCCATATTGAGTAAACAAAGGCCCCAACGGAACAAACACCCGCTAGAACGGCCCCAACAGCCAGCGATTTCCAGAACCACATTCTTGGCCCTTCGCCAGCGTTAATGCGGGCGACTGCTTGATACTGGGCATGGATACACCAATAGGTAAACATCAAAGCCAGAGGCGCAAGAGCCGCACCGATTGACAGGTTCACCAATGCACCAGCGACACCCCGAACAATCTCAGGCTTTCTTTGAATGTTCTCGGTTGCAAGAAAACCCAGCAAGGCGACCGCCCCCGCCCCATTCAGCAGGAATGCGAATTTGACCGCCTCTAGGCCAACCGTTACCGCCCCACTGCCGCTTTCCACTTTTGCCATAGTGCGACCTCTCCTTTACTGGCCTCTAGCCGTCACGTCGAACGGACCAGATCTCCGCACCACTCCCGTCAACATCAATAATTCGCGCGAAGTCGCAACTGTGCCGGATCAGACCATCACGAGCGAACTGCTTGGTTGCCTCTAAGTCCTTGTCCCACGGCGAGCTACCAATGAGCTTACCCTCTCGATAGTATTCTACTTTGTACGCCATTCTCTTTCCTCCTTTGTTGGATCTGAAACTAAGCTAGTACCGGCATTCCAAACACATAAGGCAAAAGGCCTTGAGGCCGCACCTTAACCAGCCGCTCAAGGTTCTGGATAACGACCTGATCGCTGGAACACGCTGCAAGCCATTCTTCAACAGCTTCACAAAACTTGTCGCAAAAAACGCTCACTGTTTCGACGTATGCGTCTTCCAGCCTTCCATCTGAAAAGGTTGTATCAGCGTCGGACAGCACTAGAATGTAGCGTCCAAAACTATCAGTTGGATCTCCAAACCTACCAGAGTGCGAAACACCACAGCGCAATGACCAAATGTCTTCTGGTGTAAGATGCGGGAAAGCTGTCGAAAGATTGTCTTCGCACCACTTCTTGTAACGCCGACCTCGATCTCGATGGTCGTCTCGAGGATCAGACAGGGAAACGCATAAATCCGGCAGCGTTAGCGCGGCCGAAACAGCCAATTGGGCGAACGGCGAACGCGAAGCCGCTTTTATCTCCGTCAAAAATGGCGCCAGTTCACTCATTTATTTCTCCTTTTCTGGATCTGCTACTCGACCAGGTTCGCTGAGTAAAAGCCATCGCCACTGTCAACTTGAACCGGCAAGCCAAATCCGGCGCGATCCAACACTGCAGAGCGCTGCCTACTTCCACGCCGAAGTGAAGCGCTTAAGATCTCTTGCGGTTTCAATGACATGCAGGCCAAGCGCTGGAGAACTTGAAGAATTTCACTTTCACTCAGGTTCCCAGGCATCTCCCCCACGCTCTTCTCTGAAGTTCCATCCCAGTGTCTTATTTCCCATTTTGCCATGAGCCGCTGCTCCTTAACTGGACAATTCTAGGTGTAGTCCTAGCTCCCCTACCATCCCACAACTTTCCAAGGGGTGGGGCAGAGCGGCCTGCACAACCTGGTATAGTTCCTTCGCAGGCCGCTCGACGATCTGGGAGCTAGTTCTGAACCCAGTCTTGCACCTTATAGTCATAGCGCCACTCTTGAGTGGGGGTAGGCAAGGCGGCACCGTGGCCGATGGCAACAATCCGGCACGAACACTTCTTGCAAATCTCCTCATCGGCATGCGCCATAGCCTCGGCGAGTGTTTTGCAACCTTTCGCGACAAGCGCACCCTCTACAAACAAATGGTAAATCAATGACTTAAGTCCTTTCTTGGACTGCTCCGCTTACAGAGCTACAATCTTTACATCCCGATCTTTCCGGGGCGGGATAGAGCGGCCCGTGGTACCATCTTCACAGGTGCGAATGCCCCGCGGGTCGCTCGCTCTCCTTAGCTGGATTGGGGGCGGGCCATCCCAGACAACCGCCCGCCCCTACCTGTAGCGCCCCGAAAAGGCGCATGAATTCCAATTCATTCGCCGTCTTCTGGTGCCTGCCAGGGTAAACTTTCAATTGGGGGCTCATATCGATTTGCCCGATAGCGCGACTCCGGAAGGTCATACCCCATACCGCGGTCATCGACCCAAACGTCGTCTTCGACCCCGAGTGAGCGCTTTGTTCGGTGAATGCCCGTTGGCCTCTTCATAACCATTTCCTTAGCTAATTTTCTTGCGGCGCTTGGCCACCTGTTCGTTCATTAGTTGGCTTGAATGCCCCTGCTCCCTAGCCAGACTGGCGTTTCAGTACTTCACCAACACCAAAACATTCCGTGCACGCTTGCGTGTCATCGCTCCCCGGCACCGGAATTTCACGCGAGCCAAGGCAGAACGGGCATGTTGCAACCTCGCCTTTGGCCTCTTGAATTGCTTCAGGGCTGCGCTCAGCAACCAAATTTGTCTCATCTACAGACACTTAAGCTCTCCCTAGATAGACAATCCAGTCTCGGCGCTATCCATGTCACGCTCTAGCTGGTCGGCAAGCTCATCGGGAACTTCTGTAGCAAATACAAGCCTCCTCACGTCTTCGACGAGGAGATTGAGCGCTCTCAAGGCATCAACCGGGTCCTTACAAACTGTATCCTCGGCCGTCTGCAAAGACCGAGACAACTCCTGAACTTGATCAGCAGGAATATAGAATCTGCTTGCCATTTTGCTCTCCTTTTCCCTAAGCAGCCTTGCCGACAGCTATAATGACGACAATAAGCACGATGACGGTGAGCAACACTTTCACCGAATTCTTAAGCACCCAGTTTAAAAATTCCCTCAACTCATTTCTCCTTACTTGGATTGCGCCTTGACCAGAGATCGCAGCATTGCGTCAATCTCGGTCAGAATTTCCTCGGTTGCCAGTTCGTGGCCGCTCGACGACCAAACGGGCAGCTCTCAAGTCACAGAATTTCGTGGGCATCTAAACCTATCCAAATAGTAATCCCCAGAAGTCCCAGCCAGAACACTACCCTAAATAACAACGTCCACCCCCCTTGACCCTGGGATGCACAATAGTTTTCCCACCCTGTATTGGACGCCTGGCAGCTACATGAAGCGGCAAGATGATCCTCAATCTTGCGTGTATATTCCGCGGCGGCACGGATGTAGGAGCGCTGCATAGCCATACGCAAACCTGCCAGTAGGATGAACACTGGTGGTATCCACAAGGTCTTCTCAACAAGATCTAGGTAAGCACCAGCTTTTCCAACAATTGAAACGTACCAAGCGTAGAAGATCGCAGGGGCTAATATTGAATATAGCTCGATTTTCTGAACTTCTGACACTGCAACAGCCATCTTGGCATGGAGAAGTTCAAGCTCCTTCAGCCCAAATTCACACATCTCTGTAGCTCCTATTCAGACCCATCATCCGGGGCGCTGCCGCCAGCGCGGCCGGCATCCCAGTCCTTTTGCCAGGCATAGTATGCGGCCCGGCTGATCGGCGGCCCCTTCAGATCCTTGATCTTTTCAAACACGGTCATTCCGCGGTCGCCCATCTGCAGCATCATTGAGGCGACCTCGGCACGCTCCTCGGTCATTGAAATCGGGCGGCCAGGCTTTTCGCCCCGCGCCTTGGCCCGTTCGATCCCGGCCTTGGTGCGCTCAATGATCAGGTTGCGCTCCAGCTCCGCCACCACGCCCATCATCTGCAGCATGGCCTTGCCCATAGGGGTTGTCACGTCCACCCGCTCAGTCAGGCTAAAAAAGGAAATGCCGCGGTCACTGAGCAGGTTCAGGACTTCAAGAATGCCCTCAAGCGTGCGCCCCAGGCGGTCGAGCTTCCAGACGACAAACTCCGTCCCGGGTACCTGCGCCAGCCGCAGAGCGCGGATGAAATTAGGTCGATCCATGGCCCCGCCGCTGGCCCGGTCCACAAAGATCAGTTCTTCCGGGACGCCGTAATCCTTGAGCGCTTGGATCTGCATGTCGGGGTTCTGGTCCGCTGTCGAAACGCGGGCATAGCCGATCTTGCGAACCGGTTCTTTTTCGGATTCGGACATCGCTTTCTTACTCAAAATTCGGCCTCACGCGGCCAATCTGGACAGAATTTCTGGACAAGGCAACCTGTGCGATACCGTCCCCCACTACTTTCCCCTATGGGCGCACTACGAGCGTAAGGCGGGACCAACCCGACATTCGCCGCAGGTGCAGCTTAGGCTACCTCGCGCGGTCGCTTCGGGCAGTGAGCAGGCGTTGCAAAGTCGTGGTGGGATTGCTCGGGATAAAGCACAAGGCAAAACTGACAACAGCCGCATGTCGTCTCTCCATGAAGCTCAAGTTCCAGACTGATATTCTTTCGCACCGCTTTTTGTATGCGAAATTAGAATGTGCAAGAATGCAGTAAGAGCATCTAACCTATGAGTACCCAATTGCTCGGAGGAAAAGAAAGTAGAAGCCGATAGCGCAAATCCCAAGAATCAACAAATAGAGCCACCAGTCCAAGAGAAGGCGTTTCGACCAAAGATATTTATGCCAAAAGTAAAACCAGAGACGACTAAAAAATCCATCGCGCCTCATGCCTTCTAAAGTTTCGTACAACTCATTATCCCAAGCTTGATGGTTCTGTCCCTGGCGTTCAATTGCGCTATGATACTCTCCAACAAAACCTTTTAAATTGTCAGAATCGGGCGCAGAAGACACCAGCTCACAGTCCATTCTGGAGACAATTTCAAGAATCTTTTGAGCCGATTCTCTCATTTCTCGGGCGTGAAGCGCTCTACCTTCTGCGTTATCAAGGAGGTTGACAACGAGGAGTGAGACCGAAGCAATAATACCTATCAATGTTACTGCATGCCCATCTGCAGACGACGCAAGGTTACCGTTTGCAAAGAGTGCTACAGAAGAGCAAATCAGATAAACACTCAATAGAGCCGAGAAGATAACCGATCCTTTTTCGTATCGATCCATTCGCTCTGCAAGGTTGAACCTTATATATGCGGTTTTCTCCATCTTCCCCTTAGTCTTGAAGAAATGGTTTTTCTCGCTTTCGTTAATCACCGCTGTCACCTCCCGGCTTTTCGACCCCTAGCGAACCATGTTGCGCCCAACACTTTTTAGAAGCTCTCCATGCCAAAACAAAACTAGGCGCACTAACTTCATACTCATACTTCTTCCGGTCGAACCAAGAACCAGAAATAATTTCGCTCTTCGACAAAACATCCCAGTTACTCTTGGAGCATTTTTGTTTGATAATCTTGGCCCGTTTTACAAGCGCACGCTCGATTGCCCAGACAAGCCAACCGTCAAGTCTAGAGAAGTCAGACACAGTATCGGATAGGCAGTAGTAGGAGACACATCCCGACAGCACTTTAATTCTCTTCTTGCCGTCAAGAAATGCCTTGAGTTCCTCGTTGGTGTAGGGTCCATTAATGTAACTTCTCAACCTGTGAATGCAGGAGACAAAATCCCAGTCCAGCTTGTTTCCGTCAAGCCTTTTGCAGTTTAGTGCACTGTGTCTCTTTGGATAAAGAAGCAGAGATTCATATATTATCTGAGCGCAGCGTTTTTTTATACGCTCCACTCCCGGATCGGAGATCGTTATCCTGTCTTTCGAGAAGCTATACCCCAAAAACTCAACGATTTTTACCGTTCGCATCTCTTCTTCCCTTGTCGAGAATATGCTTATACCGGTAGTCTTGAGTTGATTGACCACAACACCCGTTTCGCGTGAGAATTCGCGATAGGCAGAAATCGCACCTACCGCATCCTCATAGCTATAGTTTACCAGAACGCTGTCATCTGCATATCTGATATAGTTCCCACTGAGTTTATCAAGCTCGGTGTCGAGTGCATGGCCAACAGCATTAGCCAGGAATAAGGAAATAGAATTTCCCTGCGGTATTCCTATCTCGCGCACCCCTGTGGTTCCATCTTGATCTTCATATTCATGATCAAGATATCCACGAATCACCTTTTCTTCAAACTTTGTGATCAAAAAACTCTCGGATTCGAGTACTTCTCTCTCAATGAAATCTGTGCGAATCGATCCGAAATAATCGGAGAAGTCGTATTTTGAGATGTAGACTTTGCCTGAATCCAGATATTGTTTAAGCCGAAATACGGCATCCAGAGAGGTCTTGCTGGGCATGTAAGCGAAGCTGGTAGACGAGAAAATCTTTTGATTTCGAGATCTCATAGCCTCGCTTAAAAGGCTTGCAAGTGCCGAATCCGGTATTCCAAAAACATCAACGCGCCTTCTGTCGCCAGAGGATTTTCGAAAGCTAAACCTGTAGGATTTTATCGGCCTATACTTTCCCTCCCGAACGGATTTTACGATTGATTTTGCTAAGAAGCGAGCATGACTAAGGCAATATGCCGGGTCAAACTGTCGATGATAGTTCCAGATTTTTGGTCTTGCTACGATCGGTGAGCTAACTCCGACACCGGTTCTCTTCTTTACTCTTTCCAGGTATTTTCTGCGATACTCGAGCCGTTCTTCATACTTGTGAAGTCGAATCTTAGCTTCTGCGATTATTTCTCTTTCTAGAGCTTTTTCCAAAGGAACATTCCAAGAGGTGCGCCAGCAGGGAGCTGTAGTATGTTGTCGTTTCCATTTCGAATGACGCGTGGATCACGTCAAACTGCAAAGATACGCCGCCCCTTGCTGACGACTAACGCTTCTCGCATATAGACTACTTACTCACTCAAGGGTTGGTCCTTGTCAAGGAGCCCCTCTACAAGCTTGTAATTCTGCTTTGCAACGTTGAGCGCCATCCAAACTGCTGGAGGCGCTTGCCTACGCATGACTTTATCTCTGGGAGTGTCCGCTCTGACTTACGTCCACGACATGCTGCACGAACGAACTCTGACACTGTGACCAAGGTCCGCTGAGGGCTCGTTGCTGCCCTTCGCTGACTTCCGCAGGCAGGAGTCCAGAAACCGCCAGCACGAGCGATCGCTGTGCGGGACCTTGCGGACTTTGGCTGCAAGCGCAATTGAGTCGACAATAAGCGGCCGTCTCAACTCCGACGGGCGAGCACCGGACATTCGCAGCAGATCGAAGCGAGGAGCCAGCTGAACAGTGAGTTACGCGCCGTTACTCGGTGGCGGTGTCGAGGTCCCAGGCAACCGGTACTGGGAATCTTAAGACGAGAACCGCCAACACCGTTAAGCAATACAACAATTTATGCTATACTTCTCTTAGCTCAACTCTGCCGCAAGGTTTTTTTGATGTCCATCAAACGCTTACCATACCTAATCGCAGTGCCATCACTTATTCTCTTATGTTCTAATACTGGGCGAGCTGATTGTTATGATCAATTTAGGTATTGCGTAGATCGCAGCCACGAAAAAGAAGATACCTGTTGGGAAAGGTGCGAATCAAGATTCGACCACAATTACGAGGCCTGGGATAGATGCACCGATCGTTGCGCGGATACTGCTGACGCGGAATGGTCTAGATGTGAACGCCAGGAAGAAGCATGTGATTCCGGTTCAACAGCTGAGAATGGCAGCAATGGAGACGGGGCTGTCCCGGGCGCGGAAATAGTTGGAACATATCAGGAAATCCCCAATCCCCAACTGGGAGATATTGCGATGGTGACTAATAGGCCAGATGGGATTCCGGTTATTATCTATAACCCTGTGTTGTGCCAGAGGCTTGGGTACAATCTGTGTGAGTTTTATAAGTATCACGAGTACGGGCACATTGCTCTGAGCCATACAACGAGCCGACGACTACACCCCGTTGCCGTTGAAGCTGAAGCCGATTGCTGGGCTGCGCGACATGCTCCATGGAGTGCAGTAGAAGCTGGATTTCAATGGTTCATGCAGGGTGGCGGTTCCGGTTTGCACCATGGAACTGGTCGTCAACGCGCAGCACGAGTACAAGATTGCGCCGCGAGTAGGTAACACTCATTCAAGTCAGGAGTTGAAACCAATGAGCAGTTCAGAAGGCCCGTATGTAGCAAATGAATATGGTGAAAGAATTCGAGCATTGGAGGTCAGAATCGAAAATGATGAAAAATCGACGATCAGACGATTTGGCGCTTTGGGAGGCATAATAGCCCTCGTACTGTCTATAGTAATGGGCTTTATCAGCTTCGCGGACAGAGTTTACTTTCAAGGAGTTAAAGATAGAGAGAGCTCCAGAGCTGAACTGCGCGCCATCACGGCGCGAATAACGGAAATCAATTGGAAACTGTTATCTAATTCAGATCTTAATAGCGCTGCATCACAAGCGATTTCGAAAGTTGCGAACGGGGAAAAAGTTTCGCTTATCGTGAGGGCCAATGAACTATCTGAGGAGCTATCTTATGATCTTGGCTTTGCCGAGTTGATTGTGCTATCAGCAGAAAGTCTTAACTTCGGAATGAATGAGGTTGCGAGGAAGTACGCTCGCGTTGCAATAAAAAAATCTGAGATTCCCGCATTTAGATCTGAATCTGCGCGGTATTTGGCTCGATCACTATTTGCTCCGGGAGAGGGCTCAGATCCAGAAAAGGCCCGATCTGTGTTCAGAGAATCTATAGCAATAGGTAGTCGATCGCTGGACTTGGCTGCGCAATACGCAGCACAAAATGCTTATGTCGATTGGATAATTTCAGAGGTCAGCCATGGGAATTGTGATGTCGCGCAAGACTTGCTGGACGAAGCAATATCTGAGTCCGGCTTGCAAGAAACAACCGTTGTTTACTTTCTGAAAGGTTCTCTTGTAACCTCAGGAAAATGCAGCGATCTCGAAGGCTCCTAAACTTAGGGCTATCATTGCAATCATTGCGACCCAAATACAGACAGCCCAACACACAAAATAGGAGGAAGGGAGAAGGATTGTAAGCTGTGCATCAATCCAATTCCGCTGCAGCATCGCGCCCTGCCACCGAGCCTTTGCGCCTGCGGCATCCAAGAAAATGGGGAATGGCAGCAATGGGCTCTCTTGCCCTTCGCTGGTTTCCGCGGCCAGGAGTCCAGAAACCGCCACCGGATCGGTCTGGAGGTATGCCGGTTAAGTCCGGCTCCCTGCACGGATCAGACCGGCTACACTCAACTAGCCCTCCACGCGAGACGCCGACCATTAATCTGGAAGCGAAACCCCTGCCGCTTGGCCGAAACCTCACGCCAACGATCTAAGGCGTTTGCACCAGCTATGTTGATTGCCAGCAGGTACGAGCAGGGCGTCAGCCAATAACCACCATCTGCGCAGCTCATCGCCAAGTAGGTGACCACGCCGTACTTGGCTGGGGACATCTTGTGAGGCCGCAACGCCAAGAAAACGATCGCGTAGAAAAGTAGCAACCCTGGCAGACCGAAAAACTGAAGGATGGACAGCGGCAAGACTTCGAAAATTGACACTTGCGGATTCAAATCCCCAAGGACCATCAAAGATGGATCTGCCCGCACATTTGACCACCAGATTGCCGTTTTGATCCATCGCCCGTTCACGGAGAAATCCCGGTCTAAAACCCGGTACTCGATCAAACTGAATGCCTGCTCAAATGCACCCGAAGCTATTCCAGCAATGAAGCCGACTGCGCCGATCGCTACGAGCGCATTGACGATAACTCGCGGTGCCCGTCCCGCAAGCAGCGCTTTAGCCAGGAAAAGAAACGTGAGAAATATGAACCCAGCCATAGCGCCGGCACTTCCAGAAAACACCACCAGCATACCCGCCACAAAGTATGCCGCCACCGCCACAGCACGATTAGGCTCGGACGCGAACACCAGTGGGGCGCAAAGCACCAGGGCGACACCGAAGAGGTTGCCGTTTTGGTAGGTCCCGAAGATCTTGCTGGCATCTTCCCCTAAACCGTGCAGCACGTTGTGTTTGTTGAGAATGTCTTCGAACGATTCAGCGTAGATCGCAGTCACGTTCCTGATTGCGACCGCTTCCGAACCGAACGCAATCTGCAACAGGCCGTATGCCAGCAGGAAATAGTATGCTCGCCTAAAAAACCGAAGAAATGTATCGCAGGAATTCTGCGACCTGATCGGATAGAATACTAGCCCGACCGAAAGCAGCGCGACCACGTTGAACATAACCCGCACAAGTTCGGAAAACGTCAATCCTTCAACTATAGTCTGCGCTAGGCAAAACGCAGACCACAGCGCAAGTACCAGATAGGTCGCCTGAACAACACCACTGTGCAGGAGGCTGCGCCCAAGCGCCTGTAGTGTAAGGAGGCTTCCGAGCAGGATGGAAATGTAGATCGGCACCCCGCCAGCGAGAAACCCAGACTTTGGGAATGCAACGATGAGCACGGCAATTGCCGCATGCGGGAGAATATATCGCTTAACTATCAATTCAATACACCAGGAATACAACTCCTGAGCGCGTTACTACATTTGGAAGGTAATGTCATTCCCTTTCCGTTCTGCGGGCCATGATCATCTACCCACGGCCTGGCCAGATGAAAGAGAGATAGCCCCGGTTTTCGCCGGGGCTTTGCTTCGGAAACCTGGCGGCCTTACCGGAAGCGGTTCAGCAAGCCGGAATTGATACCGCTGCGCAGAGTGCCAAGCCCCAGGGCATTGAGAACCAGCAAGAACCAATCATCGCCCACCTCAATGCCCGGCACGTCAATGCCAAGGCCCTTTTCGACGAGGACACTCAGCAGGATCATTGCCGCGATGATGTATGTCTTCTTTCCCTCAAGCATGTGCTTTCCTTTCGTATGGTTTTGGGAGAAAAAACCGGCCCGCGATTAGCCGCGCAGCCGGGTGAGGAACTTCTGAAGCCAGGCAGGCAACCAAGGCAGCGCGGCTGCCTGAGGCGGAAGGATGGGCGGCATAGCGACCAGCGCCTTGTGCATTGCGGCCCGGGTGTTCGGGCCGATCTCGCCGTCAGCGGCCAAGCCCGCGACCCGCTGGAAGCCGCGAATGTCGGTCCTGGCATAGCCCAGCAGCACAAGCTGGGCTTTGTCGGTCCAAAGCTGCCTCTCAGTGAAGTGGTTGTAGCCGCCGTTGATCCGTTTGGTGACTGCAAGCGTGTCTCCCGCATCGGCCGGCACATTCATGCTGCGGGTGCTCCAGTACCACAGCGGCCCCAGGCCCTCCCAAGGATCGCGGTTCACCGCGTCCGGATCCGCTTGAAAGTCCGGGGCGGCGGGATCCAGGCGCCGCGCCCAGACAGTGAACTCACGGTAGTTTGCCCGCCCGGTGATCTGGAAGGGCCCGCGGCCCCGGAAATCGAATCCATCGCCATCCGCTTCAGGGGTGTTTCCGAGATCCTGGCGCACATCGTACCGCACCTGCGCGGGCGTCGGGCCCCATAGCTCCCGGTCATACCGGAAACCGCCGCTTTCTACGATCGACTGCCCGAGGAAATGCGCCAACCGGTGATAGCGGTTCAAGCCGCACTGGAAGCCGAAGGTATTCAAACCCAGGAGGAAGGAATTGGCATTCCGCTCCTGACCACTCCCAAGCTTGATGGGCCCGATGATTTTCTTCAGCGTTGCGAGATCAAGAATTTCTGTCATTTGTCCTCCAAAAGAAAAGCCCCGCGAAAGCGGGGCCGGTATCAGTGAATTTCTGGATGCTAGGTCAGCGGATCTGAGGCATACGCTCCATTCGCTCCAAGCGGCCATCGATCCTGCTCAAGGCAGTCAGGATCAGCGAAAGGCACTCATTCTGACGCGTAAGGCCGGTTTCATCAGCACACGCGCGGCGTGCCGCTAAGATGCCTTCCCAGCGCACCAGACGCCAAGCAGACCGCCTGCAGACCCTCAATCCGTCAACGCATCAGCAGCACCTCTCAAAAGGCGCGCGGAGCAATGACCAGGACCACCACCAGAAAGATGAAGCACACCCCGCCGACGCGGAGAGTGTGCCAAAAATCGGCGCAAGGGTTCCGCTTCTCGCGCCGGATCTTCGCGGCGGACTTCATTGTTCAGCTCCGTCCGGGTGCCGCTGGTTCTGTGACTGATCCAGGAAACGTTCAATGATCGTGACTGCCAGCAAACCGACCAGAAATGCTGCAGCGCAGAGGGTTCCCAATGCGCCAGCCATCCCGTCAGGAAGGTCCCCTATCCACGGCTTAACAAGGTACGGCGCCAGCGCGCCGACACCGAAGCTGGTCACAGACCCAATGAAGACTACCCTCACCCCCTCGCGCCAAGTCGTCTTGAGCGCCGCAGACCGCACCGCGCCGCCCATGGCCCCGAAGATCGCCAGCAGCGCGCCGCGTTCGTTGAAAATTTCAGAGAACAGATTGAGATTGTTCATTGCCTCACCTCAGCCCGTTAGTTTCGGGAAACCAAACCTTCGCTTGTCGGCCAAAGGTCAATGATTTCCCCCATCTCCGCCGCCAATCCCTTCACGATGATCGGCGTCTCGAAATAGACTTGAACGCCCCCCGAGACCGTGAGGTGCAAGTGCAGCTCTCCGTTTGCAGGAACCGTCACGTTGAATTGCCTCCGGAAGCGCGTGGAAGTTGTGGTCCCGGATCCGCCAAGCGTGCGGGAGACGATATCAGTAGTCCCGTTCGACACGCGGTATGCGACATTGGTGACCGCGGCCGTGAACGGGGCAATCACCCACAAAAACACCGTGTAAACATCGCCTGGGGTCAGGCCGGTAAGGGAAGCCGTTGCGGTCTCCCCGCCACCGAGGCGCAGAGAATAGTCGTCCTGGACATGGATGTTGCCAACGCCATCCCCAGACCAACCAGCATTGAGAGCGCTCCCCGGCCCTGCCCCAAAAGGAGGAAGAAGGTTGCGCATCTGCGGAGACGCCTGGACGGTGTCTGTCACTGCAAACGGCAGCTGGTTCCAAGACACGGCCGTAAATGCAGAAACGTCGCCTTGCGGGCTGTAAGTCAAGGGGAAGCCGAACATTGTAGCCTCCTCGTTCAGCCAGGACACGGGCAGGTCAGCGCGGGTCAGCTTGAACGGCGCATAGTATTTCCATTCCACATTGGCGTTTTCCTGCTGAACGTACCCCTCAATCGACACCGGTGCCTGCACCTCGACTGCCGCGATGGCGAACGTCTTCAATCCATCAACGTGCAGCGTCATATCATTCCGCGGGTTAGTCATATCCCCGAAACGGATTTCGCCGTTTTGAAGGCCGCTGCCGCCCTCCAGTGTCCAGTTTTTCCCGAAAGTGGAGCGGGAAGCGTTGAAGGCCTGCGGGACCGGGTAGCCCTCGACAAACAGATCAGTGATCCGTTGGTTTCCACCTGGCGTCCAGAAGCGGTTGAGCGCGTCTGTCGCCGACTTCTTGGCACCGATCTTGATTCCGCAGCCGTATTCCGGGCTTTCCTGACCATAGATGTGAACGCCGGTCACGTTGAAATCGACCGAGCCGGAGGCGATTGCGAGCCCGCCTGCGCGCTCATTGTCTCCAAGAGCCTGAGCGCCAATCTTGCCACATTCCCGCAGAAAGAGATTTTCAATCGACGACAGGCCCCAAAACTTGTAGCAGTAACACCCCCACCCGCTCATGTTCAGAACTGACACGCCGTCGATCTTGATGCCACCCACCCCACCAGCGGAGGTCTCTGGCGTTGGGTCATCTGTTTTCTGCATGAAGTTGTGGTTCCGGCCCAGCCAAAGGCCAACTTGATAGGGGAAATTCTCTTCATCCCAGAGGTCGATGGGAAGAACCGCACCACCCGCTGCCGCAATGGTCCACCCTCGCCAGTGGGTCTGGTGGAAAGTTTGCGCTGTCGCTGCGTTTTTGGCGCTATCAACCGCGGGGTTCCCGTCGGAAAAAATTATTGTTCGGGACCGGCCGGAAAAGTCCTCGTGTATGCCGCCCTGCCCCCAGACTGTAGCGCCCCCGAAGAATAGGGTATCAGCTGCATACCCCCCGGTGCCATCGATCATGAAAATCCACCCGCTTTCACGGGAAATCTTAGCGCCAAGGTTCAATGCTGCGGCGTCGTCTGTCACGCCGTCGAAAGTCACACCAACCTGGGTTGCTGCCACCATTCCAGCGTGCGGACGCGCGTACAATTTGACGCCGCCGACCGTGAGCATGTGGTGATCTGTAGCCCCGCTGGCAGCGACTTGATACCGGTGCCCGCCTGCCTCCAAGTAATCCCCGGCGGTGACATAGTGGATGCTCCCCGGAGCATAGGAAAGAACATTGTCAGCCAACAGCTCCGCGACAGTCGCGCGAGAATGCTGCATGTTCTGAAACAAGTCCGCCAGATCCTGTTTGGATGGCTGGCTGGTCGACACCTTCGGATAGCCGAAAAGGACATTTTCGGCGGCGGTTTTAAGGCTCATCTGCGATGCTCCGGTTTGGCGAATTGATCGGTTTTTTGGGGACCTACGGTCCCGGCTCGTTAAGGGTGACGGTTTGCGGCCCGGACAGCGGCCCGGCCAACTCGCTGCCGTTGATCGGTTCAGCCCAATAGTGAAATGTCCCGTATCCGGGCGCAGGATCCGTGTAGCTGTCCCCATTGCTGGCAATGCCGTATTCGGTGTGGATTAACGCTGCGTTGGAGAAATCCATAGGCGCCAGCACCCGGTAGATCCGGGTTCCGAAATAGTGGGAATCGTTCGGCGCAGTGAAGGAGATCAGAACATCCTCGCCTGATTTCACCACGCTGAAAGAGGTCAACGCGCCTGGTGCCACCGTATCCGAAACAGCGCTGATGACCTTCGGATCTTCGGGCCCCCAGTCAGATGCACCCGCGCCCGAGGTCCTGTTCCTGATCTGAGCTTCATATGCCTGGCCATCCACCAGCCCGCCGATGCGAATGCGTGTAGCCAGTTCGGATGTCTGCTGCGTCAGCCAGTAGCTGTCACCGGCAGGACGGTAACGCACCTCCTGCGTATAGGCAGCATCCTGCAGATCCCAAGTGAACAGAATGGAGCCGTTGTCCTGGGCAGAGCCGCCGAAGTTGGACGGAACCGGAATGCTGCTATCGCTGACGACAGACCCGTATTTCGGCCGCTCTGGTTCCTCCGTTGCCGCATCAAAGTCAAAATCCTCGGGCTTCACGCTGTTCGCGGTCAGAGTGAATGTCCCAACGCCTTCGCGCGCCAGCTCCCCGACTTCGAAATACTCATCCAGGCCAATTTCATCGCTCCGCACCCGGATAAACCTGTGCGCCCGCCCGCCTTCCCGGCCGCCCAGGATTTCGTATCCGGCCATGCCGATTGTGGCGCGCAGCTGATACCTCGCCCGCTTGGTCTTCGCGATACGCTTGTTCAGCCGCGACGCCTGGTTGTGGTTGTGGACCATGTAAAGCTGCGGCTCATCCCGGACGGGCTTTGCCGCAGCATTCTCAACCCAGGTGCCGCTTGGGGTTTCCCGCCAGGCATTCTGGGGCTCGACATAGACCGCAGACACCTCATCCGGCGCATCCGCCCCCCACTGGCCTTCTGACAGCTCCACCGCAAAGCAATCGTCCGCGGTGAGCGTCAGCGTCGGCTCAATCCACCGCCCGACCGTGAAGCCGACCTTCCCGTCTGTGCGCTCGTAAATGAACGCATCACACGCTGCGGCCAATTGCGCGCGCTGGTCTTCATACGCCTGCTCATCGGAAATCGTGCCGTTCAGCGTCCAGCGCGGCTGCAGCTCGCCTTCGGCATTCATCACCAGCGGGTCGCAGGCATCTGCCTCGTCGGCCACCTCATCCCAATCCACGGCGCGGCCGAGAACATTCACCACCCAATCGGCCAGAACCAGGGCGGCATTGTTCGAGTAACCCTTGGCGCCGGTGCGCGGGTCATAGAGGTCATTCTTCCCATCGAACACCGGCGCATAGGCCCACTGCCGGCCATTCGGGTAGATCTTGGAAAAGCTCTCCTGAGGCGGCCGCTTCGCCCACAGCACCGCCCCTGAAAGCCCCTTGAAATCATGCGCCTCAGTGATCTCTGTGAAAGCGGCCTCAAGGCCCGGGTCAACGACTTGACCGGCGGCCCCTGTGAACACGTTGATCCGGCCATGCCCGGCTATGGGGGCGGTGCTGATATTGCTCGCGCTTTGCTCCACTTCTGCAGTCAGAGCCACCGGACGCTCATCCAGCCAATGCTCGACAATGCCTTCGATCTCATGAGCAGCGAGGATCGGGACATAGTAGCGCCGGCCGTCCGCGAACCCGGTGAAGCCCAGCGGGCCACCCTTGCGCGCCCTGCCGTAGACATATTCCGCATAGGCCACCGGCTGCGCAAAGTTTACCATCCGTGCGGCCGGGGGCGGCAGAGAAGGCCTGCCGCCCCAACCGCCCCTGCAAGGAGCGCCGCGGCCAGACCTTCCGCCATTGGGTAAAGGAACTGCAGCGCCTCGGCTACAAGGTCGAATGGCAGGAGCTGCGCGCCTGCGACTACGGCGCCCCCACCATCCGCAAACGCCTGTTCCTGATTGCCCGCTGTGACGGTCGGCCGATTGTCTGGCCGGAACCGACCCACGGCGCACCGGACAGCGCCGAGGTGCTGACCGGCCTGTGCAAACCCTGGCGCACGGCGGCCGAAATCATTGACTGGACGCTGCCCTGCCCGTCGATCTTTGACACCAGCCAAGAAATCAAACAGCGCTACGGGCTGCAGACCCGCCGCCCCCTAAAACCCGCCACTTTGCGCCGGGTGGCCCGCGGCGTCATGCGCTATGTGATCGAGGCGAAAGAGCCGTTCCTTGTGACCTATGCACAGCAAGGCGGCGGGATCCGCAGCGGCTTTGCTCCGCTCCACACCATCACCGCCAGCCCCAAGGACCAGAACGCCATCATTGTGCCAACCTTGGTGCAAACCGGCTACGGCGAACGCAAGGGCCAGGCGCCGCGCGTGCCCGGCCTGAACAAACCACTGGGAACCCTAGTGGCAGGCGGCACCAAGCACGCCCTTGTGGCCGCCTTCCTAGCCCAGCACAATTCCGGCGAGCGCATGAAAAACAACGCCGGGCGCCCGGCGACCGCCCCGCTCAGCACCCTGACCACCAGGGGCACCCAGCAGCAGGTAGTGGCTGCCTACATGATGCCCCACTATGGCGCCAGCGTGGCCCGCTCTGCGACGGCGCCTGTTGGCACCCTCACCGCGGGTGGCGGCGGCAAGCAGGCATTGATTGCTGCGTTCCTGCATAAATATTACGGCACAGACCAGGATCCGCGCTTGGATCAGCCAATGCACACCCTGACCACCCGGGACCGTTTCGGCCTGGTGACGGTCGTGATTCAGGGCGAACCCTACGCAATCACTGATATTGGAATGCGGATGCTGACCCCGCGCGAACAATTCCGCGCCCAAGGCTTCCCGGAAACCTATGAGATTGACCAAGCAGGCGGGCGGAAGCTCAACAAGACCGACAAGACCCGCATGTGCGGCAACAGCGTCGCACCGGCGATGGCAGAGGCGCTGATTCGCGCGAACTGCGCCCACCTAGTGGAGCAGGAGGCCGCAGCATGAACACCGCCTTTTTGCTCATGGCCCAATACAACGGACGCGCAGTAATCCCCGCGGACGTAGTGGTGCAGGACTATTTCCAGCACCTTACCCTTCCGAAATTCCTTCGCAAGGTGAATGAAGGTCAGATCGCCTTGCCGCTTGTCTCGATCGAGGCAAGCCAAAAGAGCGCAAAGGGAGTTCACCTGCAGGATCTGGCCGAGTACCTGGACAGAAGGCGGGAGGAAGCCCAACGGGCATTCCGACAGATGCACAGCTAGGACAAACTAACCCCAGCCATCCTGTAAAAGCGCCGCCATTGAGCGGCGTTTTTTGTTGTTCCGGACGGGGAACAACTAAACCCGGAACAACTTTCGGGACAACACGCCCAATCCACACAACGCAAGAAGCTGATTTAATGGGAATTTTTCTAGCAAGCCGCCCCATCCATCATCGGCGCAACGGACAGACGCGCAGCGCGCCGGACATCGGAAAACCCTGATCTTTCGCGGTTTTTTGAATTCGCCATTTTGTGCGGCTTCCCCGTTTCGGCCCCATTCAGCCCCGTTTTTGACAGCGCTGCTGCAGAACGCAGCGCCGACGCCGCCGCTTAGCACTTTTTGCACCCCAAGTTCCAGCACCCCGCTGCGGGCACTGCCGGGACGCCGCCCGGCAGGCCGAAAACTGTCCCGGCAAGATCCCCATTTATTTCAGCGCTTTATGTGTCGCCCGCTGGCACGGATGTAAGTTTTTTAAATTACCTTGACCAGGTGACAGTTTTCTTGCAATTTCACTCAAACGGTTCATCCCCATCGCAAGGTCCGCTACGTTGCCCGCCCCTGTCCGCTCAAAACTTGCCCATGCCCTTGAAACCGGTTCGAAAGCCGAGCGAGCCATTGCCAACTATATGCTGAGCGCCTTGGAGCAGGTTCCGTTTGAGACCGCCGCCAGCCTCGCCGAGAAAGTCGGGGTGAGCGAAGCCACCGTTGGCCGGTTCTGCCGCAGCAACGGATACGCCAGTTTCAAGGATCTGAAAGAGCACCTGAAGGACGACTTGGGCGACCATCCGTGGCTGGTGAGCGACCGGCTGAATGAACTGCGCACTACCGCCCGCGACGACGAGGGCCATCTTTCTCAGGGAATGGAGCTGGAAATCGCGGCCGTCGTGCGGATCTATGAATATGCCCGGTCCGCTGAGTGGCAAAATGCGGTTGCCAGGCTGGCCAGGACGCAGCACGTCTACGTGGCTGGTTTCCAGACCGAACGCGGGCTTGCCCAGTATTTTGCCAATCAGATGCAATACCTGCGCGACGAGGTAACCCTGATTGACCTGGCGGCGGGAAACTTTGCCGAAATACTGGCCTCCGGCCGGGAGGCCTGTCTGGTGATCTTCGAGGCCCGCCGCTATTCCCGGCTGGCCAAGCTTCTGGCGCGCGAGGCGAAGACCGCCGGCATTCCGGTGACTCTGATTACCGATGTGTTCTGCGACTGGGGCCGCGAAACCGCCGACGAGGTTTTTGCCGTACCGACCCAGTTCAACCAGTTCTGGGATTCCACGGCGCAGATGGCGAGCCTGTCCAATCTCCTCATCAATGGCGTGTGCATGGAACTGGGGCCGCAGGTCGAAGAGCGTCTGAACCGGATTGCAGCGCTTTACGGCCGCTTCACCGGTCATGTCGGCGATCCGGTCGCCGCCGTCGAAAAATAATCAAAACTTGGAAACGACAGGAGGAACTCCCATGACATTGAAGAAGACACTGGCACTCGCCCTGGCGTCCGCGGCGATGGCCGCCGGCACAGCCTCGGCGGACGGATTGCGGCTGGGCACCGAAGGCGCCTACCCGCCGTTCAACTACATCGAATCCGACGGCAAGATTGCCGGCTTTGACGTTGAGATCGGTCTGGAGCTGTGCAAGCGCATCGGCGAGGACTGCACCGTGGTGGCGCAGGATTGGGACGGGATCATTCCCGGTCTTCTGGCCAGCAAGTATGACTTCATCATCGCCTCGATGTTCATCACCGAAGAGCGCAAGAAGCAGGTCGATTTCACCGATCCCTACTATCTGGCGGCGATGACCCATGTCGTGCCGAAAGGTTCGGACATCACCGAATTCACCAACGAGGCGCTGGCAGACAAGGTGATCGGCGCGCAGTCGGGCACCACCCAGGCCGATTTCATCGAGGCCGCCTACCCGGATGCCGACATCCGCCTCTATCCGACCCAGGACGAGGTCAACCTCGACATGGCCTCGGGCCGTATCGACCTGCAAGTCGGGGACATGCTGCCGATGCTGGACTGGACCAAAAAGTCCGATGACGGCAGCTGCTGCGAACTGGCGGGCGAGCCGATCACCGATCCGGCCTTCGTTGGCGATGGCGTGGGCATCGCCGTGCGCCAGGAGGATGACGCGCTGCGCGAGAAGCTGAACACCGCCCTGGCCGAGATCCGCGCCGATGGCACCTACAAGACGATCAACGACAAGTACTTCGACATCGACGTCTACACGATGAAGTAAGCGGAATGTCCCCTCAGCCTGAAAAGGGTATCCATGTTTGAACTGTTCTCATATGGCGATGCAGGCTGGGGGGACGAAATCCTGCGGGGGTTGGCGATCACGGTGCAACTGGCGATCGTCACTCTCCCCGTCGGGCTGTTCCTCGGGTTTCTGGCCGCCGCCGCCTCGATGTCTCGGCTTTTGCCGTTGCGGCTTCTGGGGTTCGGCTACACCACTGTCATGCGCGGCCTGCCAGAGATCCTGACCCTCTTTGTGGTCTACAATGGCGCAGGCCTTCTGATAAACGCGGTCCTGCAGTGGTGGGCGCCGGAGGCCGCGCCCACGGACTTCAGCCCCTTTGCGGCCGGGGTCGTGGCTCTTGGCATGGTGTTCGGCGCTTTTGCCGCAGAGGTGCTGCGCGGGGCGTTTCAGTCGCTCGACAGCGGCCAGGCCGAAGCCGGGCGGGCGATCGGCATGACGGAGCGCCAGATCTTCCTGCGCATCCGGCTGCCACAGGTCTGGCGCTTTGCGCTGCCGGGCCTGGGCAACCTGTGGATCAACATGCTGAAAGACACCGCGCTAGTTTCGGTCATTGCGCTGGATGACCTGATGCGCATGACCAAAGTCGCCGTGGGCGTGACCAAGCAGCCCTTCACCTTCTACCTTCTGGCCTGCCTGATCTACTGGGCGATGTGCGTATTGTCCGAACTGGTGCTGGGGCAGATGGAACGCCGCGCCAATCGCGGCATCCGGAGGGCCTGAGATGAACCCCCTCGAAATCCTCGCGCAATACTGGCCCCGGCTGCTCGATGGCACGCTGATGACGATCAAGCTGACGCTGCTTGGCGCGCTGATCGCCGCATTGGTGTCACCGGCCTTCGCGCTGATCCGCGTCCACGCCTCCCCGATGGCGCAGGCGCCGCTCCGGCTCTATGTCTCGTTCATGCGCGGCACGCCGATCCTGGCGCAGCTGTTTCTGATCTACTACGGGTCGGGCCAGTTCCGGCCCCTGCTTCAGGACTGGGGGCTGTGGACCTTCTTCCGCGACCCGTTCAACTGCGCGCTGCTGGCGTTTGCGCTCAACTCCACCGCCTATCAGACCGAGATCCTGCGCGGCGGTATCCTGGGTGTTGCGCGCGGCGAAATCGAAGCCGCCAAGGCCATTGGAATGAGCCGGTTCACGGCCCTGCGCCGGGTGGTGTTCCCGCATGCCTACCGCATCGCCTGGCCCGCGCTCGGCAACGAGGTGATCCTGCTGATGAAGGCCAGCGCGCTGGCCAGCGTGGTCACGGTTTTTGACGTGATGGGCCGCACCCGGCAGGTCTTTTCCAAGACCTTCGACTTCTCGGTCTATCTCTGGGCGGCCCTGATCTATCTCTGCATCACCGCGGTTTTTGTCCTGCTCTGGCGGCAGGCTGAACGCCGCCTCAGCCGCCATATCGGCGCCCGGCATCAAGCCCCAGCCACCGTCCAGCCTTTGAAGGAGACACGGGCATGACCCCACCGGACATCATTCTGAAAGCCGAAGACATCCACAAATCCTTCGGCTCTGTCGAGGTTCTCAAGGGCATCTCGCTCGCGGCCAGGAACCATGACGTGATCTCCATCCTCGGATCGTCGGGCTCGGGCAAATCGACCTTTCTGCGCTGCCTGAACTTCCTGGAAACGCCGACCTCCGGCAAGGTGACCGTGCATGGCGAAGAAATCCTGGTGAAGAACGGCAAGCCGCAGAATGCGCGGCATATCGAGGCGATCCGCGCCCGGCTGGGCATGGTGTTTCAGCAGTTCAACCTCTGGACCCACCGCACGGTTCTGGAAAACGTGATGGAAGGCCCGATCCAGGTCAAAGGCGAACCCAAGGCCGAGGCCCGCAGCAAGGCGGAGGCTTTCCTGAAGCGGGTCGGGCTGGAAGAGCGGATGCATATGTATCCCTCCCAGCTTTCCGGCGGCCAGCAGCAGCGCGTCGCGATTGCCCGCGCCCTGGCGATGGAGCCCGACGCGATCCTGTTTGACGAGCCGACGTCAGCCCTTGACCCCGAACTGGTGGGCGAGGTGCTGAAGGTGATGCAGGATCTCGCCGCCGAAGGCCGCACGATGATCGTCGTTACCCACGAAATGGGGTTCGCCCGCGAAGTGTCCTCCGAAGTGGTCTTCCTGCACGAAGGCCGCATCGCTGAACAGGGGCCGCCCGGCGAGATGTTCACCAATCCCAAAACAGAAGAATTCCGCCGTTTCATCGCCAAGGCGATGTGACCCCGGCCCCTATTCAGGTTTCAGAAATGACCAGCGATTCACCCCAGCCCCCCGCCCCCTCGCGCCCCGGCATCCGCATCGAGAGCGCCGAGCTGCGTATTGTCAGCCTGCCGCTGCTCACCCCCTTCGTGATTTCAACCGGCACCATGACCGCCAAGACCTTCCCCCTGCTGATCCTGAAGGGCGAAGGCATCGAGGGCGTGGCCGAAGCAGTGATGGACCCAACCCCGGATTACCTGGAGGAGACCATCCCCGGCGCGATGGCCTTTCTGCGCGAGGTGCTGCTGCCGCAGATCGTCGGCAAGCGTTTTGCCTCGCCCTATGAGCTTCAGCCGATCCTGTCGCCCTGGCGCGGCAACCGCATGGCCAAGGCGGTGGTGGAGATGGCGTTCTGGGATCTCTGGGCCAAAAGCCTCGGCCTGCCGCTGAAAGCCGCCCTGGGCGGCACCGGCGATCATGTCGACGTGGGGGTGAGCCTTGGCATCGCGCCGATTGAAACTTCGCTGGAACGGGTCCGCACCGCGGTTGAACAGGGCTACAAGCGCACCAAGCTGAAAATCGCTCAGGGCCACGACGTCCGGATCGTCGAGGCGGTGCGGGCCGAGTTCCCGGACATCAAGCTGACGGTCGATGCGAATACCGATTACGGCCTGGCCGATCTGGCGAAGCTGCAGGCGCTGGACGCCTTCGCACTGGATTACATCGAACAGCCGCTCGCTCATGACGACATTCACGATCACGCCAAGGTGCAGCGCGCACTCAAGACCGCGATCTGCCTCGACGAAAGCATCCGCAGCGCCAGCGACGCGCGCAAGGCGCTGGAAACCGGCGCCGCGCGGGTCATCAACATCAAGGTCGGCCGCGTCGGCGGCTTTGCCGAGGCGCGCGCCATCCACGACACCTGCGCCGCCTTCGGGGTGCCGGTCTGGTGCGGCGGCATGCTGGAAAGCGGCATCGGCCGGGCGCATAACATCCACCTTGCAACGCTCGCCAACTTCACCAAGCCCGGCGACACCTCCAGCGCCAGCCGCTACTTCGCGCGGGACATCACCAACGAACCGCTCGAAGCCTCCAATGGCGAAATGCCGGTTCCCGCCAACGGTCCGGGCATCGGCGTGACCCTGGACCGGGATTACCTCGCGTCTGTCACGGATCACGCCGAGGAGATCACTGCATGAACATGGTGAATACGGGGCTGGTTCTGCGCGAACTGAACGGCGTGGCCGAACTTAAACATGCTGAGTGGTTCCAGAAAGAGGTCTGGGGCAAGGACGACCCGCCGGACAACTCCGACCTGATGCTGGCGATCCAGCATGAAGGCGGCCTTGTTGCGGGCGCCTTCAAGGACGGGCGGATGCTTGGGTTCCTGTTCGGCTTCCCCACCGGGCAGCCGCATATCCAGCATTCGCACCGGCTGGCCGTGCATCCCGACAGCCGCGGCATGGGGCTGGGGCTGAAACTGAAATGGTTTCAGCGCGACTGGTGCCTGAAGCGTGGCGTGACCTTGGTCCGCTGGACGTTCGACCCGCTGCGCCGCGTCAACGCAGGGCTGAATATTGCCCGTCTGGGCGGCTCGGCCAGAACGTATTACGAAGATTATTACGGTGAAATGGTCGGCATCAACGCTGGCATTCCCTCAGACCGCCTGCTGGTCGACTGGACCCTCACAGCGCCGCGCGTTGAGGCGCTGGCGAAAGGGTGGAAAACGGTCGCGCCCGCCGGGGCAGCGGATTCCATGACAGTGGAGATCCCCAAGGACCTGGACGGGCTGCTGGCTTCGGATCTTGACGCAGCGGTTGGCGAACGGCATCGCGTGCGGGAAGAAATGACCTCGGCCTTCGCGCAGGGGTATAAAGTTGACGGATTTGACATTGAAACCTGCCGTTATCGTTTGACCAGGTCCTAAGGCAGAGAATGATCCCGATTGCGCCGATCAGATGATGGCGAAAGCTCCCCTGTCCTTGAGCATCCATTTGCAAAAGCACTTGTGACCGGAGACCGGGCACAGGGGGCAATTTCTGTCATGCCGCGCCAAACCGGCCCCGTGCAGCCGCCTGCCAAGCCGATCTGCTTCGGAGCCGCCTTCGCGTGAGCACAGACGGCCGGCGGCAGACGGCGGGATCAAGCCAAACCGCCGCGGGGCCCCGCCGTTAGGCGGGGATACGGCTGTTTTGCTTGGGGCCGGCGGCTGGCGCTGGCAGGCAGGGATCTTGTGACGGCGGACCTGACGCTTGCATCTGCTTTGGAGAGCCCTGAGCGCCCGTCCTGTCCACGCCCGTCTTCTACCCGGCCAAGGACGGCAGGTAGAGCACAATCCCCGGGAAGGCCACCAGCAGCGCAATCGTCACCGCGTCCGCCACAAAGAACGGCATCACGCCGCGGAACACGTCCTGCACGCTCAGGTCGTCGCGCACGCCGGCCACAACGAAACAGTTCAGCCCGATGGGCGGGGTGATCAGGCAGAACTCGGCCATCTTCACCACCAGGATGCCGAACCAGATCGCGCACATGGTGCCGCTCATGCCAAAGGCGCTGTCGGCCGCCGCAACGCTTTCGCCGCCGTTCAGCGCCATCACCGCCGGGTAGACCACCGGCAGGGTCAAAAGCAGCATGCCGATAGCGTCCATAAACATGCCCAGCACCGCATAGGCCAGCAGGATACAGATCAGGATCACCATCGGGCTCATCTCCAGCGTGGTGATCCAGTCCGAGAACGCCCCCGGCAGATCCGCAAAGCCCAGGAAGCGCACATAGATCAGCACCCCCCAGATGATAGTGAAGATCATCACCGTCAGCTTGGCGGTTTCCAGCAGCGCAGACTTCAGCTCCGCCCATTTCATCCCCTCCTTCAGCGCATAGAGGAACACGATGAAGGCGCCGATGGCGCCGCCTTCGGTCGGGGTGCCCCAGGCGTCGCCGCCAAAGGGGTTGTAGACAAAGCAGATGATGATCACGACCACCAGGATGATCGGCAGCGCCCCGGGCAGCGCGGCAAAGCGCTGGCCCCAGGTGAAGCCCTTGACCGGCGGGCCGACGGATTTGAAGACCACCGCAATGCCGACGATCAGCAGGCCGTAGATCACCGCCGAAAACGCCCCGGGGATGAACCCCGCCAGCAACAGCTTGCCCACGTCCTGTTCAACGATGATGGCATAGATCACCAGAATGGCCGAGGGCGGGATCAGCGAGGCGAGTGTGCCGCCCGCCGCCACCACGCCTGCCGCGAAGCGCTTGTTGTAGCCGATGGCCAGCATCTCCGGGATGGCGATCCGGGCAAAGACGGCGGAGGTGGCGACAGAGGCTCCCGACACTGCGGCAAAGCCCGCGGTGGCAAAAACGGTGGAGACCGCCAGCCCGCCCGGCAGCCAAGCGATCCAGCGTTTCGCGGCGGTGAACAGCGCCCGCGTCAGCCCGGCGTAATAGGCCAGGTAGCCGATCAGGATGAAGGTGGGGATCAGCGACAACGCCTGGCTGGACACCTTGGAGTGCGGCACCTGCCCCGCAATCTTGACCGAGACGGTCAGCGCCTTGCCGAACCGGGCCGGGTCATAGCCGAACTTGGCCCAGAAAATCCAGATCAGACCGATGAGCCCGGCTAAACCGGCAGCAAAGGCCACCCGCATCCCCAGGACCACCATCGCCAGCAGGCCGCCCGTGACCCACAGGCCGATTTCAATCGGTTCCATATTGCTTACCCCTGCCCGCCAGTCGCGTTATCACCTGCGCTGCTGTCGTGGCCTTGCATCTGCTCGGCCTCTGCCGCCGCCAGTTCGGCGGCGCCTTGCACCAGCGGCACTGCTACCGGTGCCTCCAGCCCCAGCACCAGCGCCCGGCCATAGCCCCAGATCTGCAGCACCAGCCGCAGCGCCAGCACCGCAAAGGCCACCGGCGCCAGCAGCTTGGCGGGCCAGATCGGCAGGCCGATGTCGATGGAGCTGTCACGGCTCCACATCGGCGCGGCAAAGTCGAAGGAACGCTGGAAATGCGCCCAGCTGCCCCAGACCATTGCCAGGATCAGCAACAGGATCAGCAGCACCGACACCAGCTCAAACAGCCACAGCGCCCGGCCGCGCAAAGCACCGATGAAGATGTCCATGCGGATGTGGCCGCCCTGACGCTGCACATAGGCGATGCCCATGAAGGCAATCAGCGGCATGATCTGCTCGATCCAGTCGACATAGCCGGGCAGCGGCGCGTTGATCGCGTTGCGCCCGCCAACCGAGACCACCGCCAGGATCATCAGAGAAAACACCGCGATCCCGCTCAGCAGTGCCAGCAATCGTTCGGCCTTCAATAAACCGCGGTCCAGCCTGCTGATCAGGCTGCCGTCCTCCAGGACTGCTGCGCTGCCTGCCATGCCCTGCCCCCATGTTCCAGAATTTCAAAGACAGAAAGGGCCGGAACTGTCGGCCCGGCCCTTCCGTATCATGTCAGGCTCAGCTGCCCGAGCGGTGGTCACTGAGGGTCTTCTGCACCAGATCGTACAGCTCCTGCGCCGGCAGGCCCTGCGCGCTCATGTCCTTGATCCACTGTTCGCGGATCGGGTCGGCAGCCACCTTGCGGAACTCGGCCAGCTGCTCGTCGGAGATCATCACCTTCTCGACGCCCTTCTCGTCCAGGACGCTGTCCCACTTGGTCAGCAGCGCGCCGTAGTTCTCCAGGTAATGGGCAATCGCTTCCTCCACCGAGCTGTCCAGCGCCTCGCGCTCGGCATCGCTCAGCGCCTCATAGGCGTCAGTGTTGACCACCACCGGGCAGTTCACGGTGCCGGGGTTCAGGTTAGCCGTCCACCAGTCGGCCTTGTTGATGGTGCCAAAGCTGAGGTGGGCATGCTGGGCAAAAGCAACGGTGTCAACAACGCCGGATTCCATCGCGTTATAGGCCTCGGTTGCGGTCACCGAGGTCGGCACCGCGCCCACGGCGGAGAACGCCTGGCCGATGCCGCCGGTGGCGCGCACCCGCATGTCCTTGAACTCCGCCAGCTCATCACGCGGCTCGCCGGTGCCGACGATATTGTACTGCGGCATCGGCGAGGTCATCAGCAGCTTGGCGTTCCAGCGGTCCAGATCCGCCTCTACCGCCGGGTGGGCGTAAACCGCGTGGGACACGGCCACCTCTTCCTCCAGCGTGTTCACGCCCAGGAACGGCAATTCCAGAACGGTGATCGAGGGGTTCTTGTCGCGATGGTAGCCGGCGCAGAACTGCGCCATTTCAAACGCCCCGATGGAGATGCCGTCGAGGTTTTCCTTGTTCTTGCTGAGACCGCCATAGCTGATATTCAGAGTGAACTCGCCATTGGTCTTCTCGCTGACCAGCTCGGCCAGTTTCTCCACATGTTCCGTGAAGGCGCGGCGCTTGCCCCACAGGGACACGTTCCACTCGGTCGCCGCGGCCTCGCCCGCCATTGCAACGCCAGCAGTCGCCGCCACAGCGGCGGTCAGAAATCTGTTCATAATGTAACTCTCCCGGATTGCGCCCTTTTTGCCTGCCGCACATGCGTCAGGCGGACGCTTGCCCGACAGGCTAGCCGCAAGGCCGCGCCCTGCCAACCCCCACGGCAGAAACGTGACGCAGTGACTCGCGTTCAGGGCACCGGGGCGCTCCCGTCCGCCCGCCGCGGGGCGGCCTGGCACAATATGCCGCAGCGCGATTGGGCCTGTTTCCGCCGCTTAGGCTGCCCTTTGGTCAATCTGCCCCGGCTTCAACCGCAAAATGACCGCAAAAGCGTTTACACCTAAACTGTTGTTTTTCCCGATTGCAGCGTTTGCGGGTGTCAAAACTTTTACAGATACGCGCCCCAAGGGGAAATTCGTTGACAATGAAATGCTTAAAAACCGGTCGCTTATTCACAAATTTTCAGCACGCGGTATTATCAGTGCCTAGGAGGAAACGGTTTGACAGCCACGGCACAGCGGTGTCGTTTGTCTTGCCAATAAAATTTCTGGGAGGAAACCGAATGAACGCGCTGCACGCAGACGCTGTCTATCCGCCATCCGACGAAACCGTTGCCCGCGCGCATGTCAATGCCGCGAAATACCAGGAAATGTACGACGCCTCAATGAACGACCCGGAAGGCTTCTGGGGCGAACAGGGCAAGCGTATCGACTGGATCAAGCCGTTCACCCAAGTGAAGGACGTGAACTACGGCTTCGGCAATGTTTCGATCAACTGGTACGCGGACGGCACCCTGAACGTGTCCGCCAACTGCATCGACCGCCACCTGGACACCCGCGGCGACCAGACCGCGATCATCTGGGAACCGGATGATCCGAACGAGGACGCGCAGCACATCACCTATAAGGAGCTGCACCGCCGCACCTGCCGGATGGCCAACATCCTGGAATCGATGGGCGTGCGCAAAGGCGATCGGGTGGTGATCTACCTGCCGATGATCCCCGAGGCGGCCTATGCCATGCTGGCCTGCGCCCGCATCGGCGCCATTCATTCCATCGTCTTTGCCGGCTTCTCCCCCGACGCGCTGGCGGCCCGGGTCAACGGCTGCGATGCCAAGGTGATCATCACCGCCGACGAGGCGCCGCGCGGCGGCCGCAAGACCCCGCTGAAATCGAACGCCGACGCCGCCCTCTTGCACACCAAGGACACGGTGAAATGCCTGGTGGTCAAGCGCACCGGCGGCCAGACCACCTGGGTGGACGGGCGCGATTATGACTACAACGAGATGGCGCTGGAAGCGGATGATTACTGCAAACCGGCCGAGATGAACGCCGAAGATCCGCTGTTCATCCTCTACACCTCCGGCTCCACCGGCCAGCCCAAGGGTGTGGTGCATACCTCTGGCGGCTATCTGACCTATGCCGCGCTGACCCACGAAATCACCTTCGATTACCACGACGGCGACATCTACTGGTGCACCGCGGACGTGGGCTGGGTCACCGGCCACAGTTATATCGTCTACGGCCCGCTGGCCAATGGCGCCACCACCCTGATGTTCGAGGGTGTCCCGACCTACCCCGATGCCTCCCGCTTCTGGCAGGTCTGCGAAAAGCACAAGGTGAACCAGTTCTACACTGCCCCTACCGCCCTGCGCGCACTGATGGGCCAGGGCAATTCCTGGGTCGAGAAATGTGATCTGAGCGATCTCAAGGTGCTGGGCACCGTGGGCGAGCCGATCAACCCCGAAGCCTGGACCTGGTACAACGAGGTTGTCGGCAAGGGCAAATGCCCGATCGTCGACACCTGGTGGCAGACCGAGACCGGCGGCCACCTGATGACCCCGCTGCCGGGCGCCCACGCGATGAAGCCGGGCGCGGCGATGAAGCCTTTCTTCGGCATCCAGCCGGTGGTGCTGGACCCGCAGTCCGGGGCTGAGATCGAAGGCAACGATGTCGAAGGCGTCCTGTGCATCAAGGACAGCTGGCCGGGCCAGATGCGCACCGTCTGGGGCGACCATGAGCGGTTCGAGAAGACCTATTTCTCGGACTACAAGGGTTACTACTTCACCGGTGACGGCTGCCGCCGCGACGCGGATGGCGATTACTGGATCACCGGCCGCGTCGACGACGTGATCAACGTCTCCGGCCACCGCATGGGCACGGCTGAGGTCGAAAGCGCCCTGGTGGCCCACGCCGCCGTCGCCGAGGCCGCCGTGGTCGGCTACCCGCATGAGATCAAGGGCCAGGGCATCTATTGCTATGTCACCCTGATGAACGACCGCGAACCCTCGGACGAGCTGCTGAAGGAACTGCGCACCTGGGTGCGGACCGAAATCGGCCCGATTGCCTCTCCGGACGTGATACAGTGGGCGCCGGGCCTGCCGAAAACCCGCTCCGGCAAGATCATGCGGCGCATCCTGCGCAAGATTGCCGAGAACGATTTCGGCTCCCTGGGAGATACCTCGACCTTGGCCGATCCGTCGGTGGTCGAAGACCTGATCGAAAACCGCGCGAACAAGGGGTGATTTAACGATGAATATGGCAGTTATGACCCGTCCCGCCGTTTTGATCCTGCTGGGGCCTCCGGGCGCCGGCAAGGGCACCCAGGCGCGGATGCTTGAGGAAAAATTCGGCTATGTGCAGCTGTCGACCGGCGACCTGCTGCGCGAGGCGGTTGCCGCGGGCACACCCGCCGGCCTTGCCGCCAATGCGGTTATGGAAGCGGGCCAGCTGGTCAGCGACGAGATCGTGATCAACATCTTGCGCGACCGCCTGGCAAAACCCGATTGCGCCAAGGGCGTGATCCTTGACGGCTTCCCGCGCACCACCGTGCAGGCAGAGGCTCTGGACGGCCTGCTGGCGGAAACCAATCAGAAGATCAACGCCGCGATCAGCCTGGAAGTGGACGACGCGGCCATGGTCGAGCGGATTTCCGGCCGCTACACCTGCGGCGGCTGCGGCGAGGGCTATCACGACAGCTTCAAGCAGCCTGCAAAGGCCGGCACATGCGACAAATGCGGCGGCACAGAGATGAAGCGCCGCGCTGACGATAATGCAGAAACCGTTGCCAGCCGGCTGGAGGCCTATCACGCGCAGACCGCGCCGCTGATTGCCTACTACGGCGGCAAGGGCGTGCTGCAAACCACGGATGCCATGGGCGGTATCGACGACATCGCCCAGGACATGGCGGCCATTGTGACAAAGGCCACCAGCTAACGAATAAGAAGCGGGGCCTGCCCTGACCGGCAGGATCCCGCCCCCCGGACAATGAGATACCCGATGGACCTGCCTTGGCAGACCAAAGGAGTCATGCCTGCGCGCCGCGACCCGGCTGCTGGCAAACGGAGAGAGTCCGCCCGGTCCCCGCGGCGGCTCAGGAGGAAGAAGGAGGAGCCGCCATGGCGGATCAAACCACAAATGCGGCAAAAACCGCCGAAGCCGACAAAGGCTATTGGGCGGCAAACGTGCGCATCATTCTAGTCAGCCTGGTGATCTGGGCTGTTGTTTCATTCGGCTTCGGCATCCTGCTGCGCCCGCTGCTTTCGGGCATCAAGGTCGGCGGCAGCGATCTGGGCTTCTGGTTCGCCCAGCAAGGCTCGATCCTGGTGTTCCTGGGGCTGATCTTTTTCTACGCGTTCCGGATGAACAAGCTGGACCGCGAATACGGCGTGGAGGAAGAATAAGATGGACCAGTTTACCATCAACCTGCTGTTTGTGGGCGCTTCTTTCGCGCTCTACATCGGCATCGCGATCTGGGCCCGCGCGGGTTCCACATCTGAATTCTATGCCGCGGGCCGGGGTGTGCATCCTGTCACCAACGGCATGGCAACCGCAGCCGACTGGATGTCGGCAGCCTCCTTCATCTCGATGGCGGGCCTCATCGCCTTCACCGGCTATGACAACTCCACCTTCCTGATGGGCTGGACCGGCGGCTACGTTCTGCTGGCACTGCTGCTGGCGCCCTACCTGCGCAAGTTCGGCAAGTTCACCGTGTCCGAGTTCATCGGCGACCGGTTCTACTCCCCGACCGCGCGCGTGGTGGCGGTGATCTGCCTGATCGTGGCCTCGACCACTTACGTGATCGGTCAGATGACCGGCGTCGGCGTGGCCTTCGGCCGCTTCCTGGAGGTCTCCAACACCGCGGGCCTGCTGATCGGCGCCTGTGTGGTCTTTGCCTACGCCGTGTTCGGCGGCATGAAGGGCGTGACCTACACTCAGGTGGCCCAGTACGTCGTGCTGATCATGGCCTACACCATCCCGGCCATCTTCATCTCGCTGCAGCTGACCGGCAACCCGATCCCGGCGCTCGGCCTGTTCGGCGATCACGCAGCCTCCGGCGAGCCGCTGCTGGCCAAACTGGACGCCATCGTGACCGAGCTGGGTTTCAACGAGTACACTGCGCATCACGCCGACACCTTCAACATGGTGCTGTTCACCCTGTCGCTGATGATCGGCACCGCGGGCCTGCCCCACGTGATCATGCGCTTCTTCACCGTGCCGAAAGTGGCTGATGCCCGCTGGTCGGCCGGCTGGGCGCTGGTGTTCATCGCCCTGCTCTACCTGACCGCTCCGGCAGTTGGCGCCATGGCCCGCCTGAACATCACCGAGATGATGTGGCCGAACGGCGGCATCGAAGGCGGCGCCGTGACCGTGCAGCAAATCGAGAACGATCCGCAGTACGACTGGATGGCGACCTGGCAGCAGACCGGCCTCCTGGGCTGGGAAGACAAGAACGGCGACGGTGCGATCCAGTACTACAACGACCAGAACGCCGATCTGCAGGCCACTGCCGAAGCCAACGGCTGGGTCGGCAATGAGCTGACCAACTTCAACCGCGATATCCTGGTTCTGGCCAATCCTGAGATTGCCAACCTGCCGGGCTGGGTCATCGGTCTGGTGGCAGCTGGCGGCCTGGCGGCTGCACTGTCCACCGCTGCAGGCCTCTTGCTGGCGATCTCCTCGGCTGTGTCGCACGACCTGATCAAAGGGTCGATCAACCCGAGCATCTCGGAAAAAGGCGAACTGCTGTCGGCCCGGATTGCCATGGCCGTGGCCATCGGTGTGGCAACCTACCTGGGTCTGAACCCGCCGGGTTTTGCCGCGCAGACTGTGGCGCTGGCCTTTGGCCTCGCGGCTGCCTCGATCTTCCCGGCGCTGATGATGGGCATCTTCACCAAGGTGAACAACAAGGGTGCCGTGGCCGGCATGCTGGCAGGCCTGATCGTGACCCTGGTCTACATCTTCCTGCACAAGGGCTGGCTGTTCATCCCGGACACCAACTCCTTCACCGATGCGGATCCGCTGTTGGGCACCGTCAAATCCACCTCCTTCGGTGCGATCGGCGCGATGGTGAACTTCGCGGTGGCCTTCCTGGTGTCGAAATCGACCGAGGCGATCCCCGCCGAGATCGAAGAGCTGGTGGAAAGCGTCCGCATCCCGCGCGGCGCCGGGGCCGCACAGGACCACTAACCTCCCCTGGGCGGGCTGCCTCCCAGCGGCCCGCCTCTTTCCTCATGGTCCCGTCCGGTTCACACTCGGCGGGACCATTTTTTTCCTGATCCCATGCAGGTACGCCCATGCCCCTTTCTGATGCCGCGCTGCTCCGCTTTCTGACTTCGGTCCACCCCTACGACAGCCTGGAACCGGCGCTGCTGCAGGCGCTGGCCCCCAAGTTCCGCCTGATCGATGCAGCTGCAGGTGATGCTGTCTACGCGCTGAACGAGGATCTGGAAGGGCTGTACCTGGTCCACACCGGCGAGGTGGAAGTGACCGATGAAAACGGCATTCCCGTTTCCATCCTCGGCCCCCGCAATTCCTTTGGCGAACGCGGGCTGACCCGCGGCGGCCGGGCGGTGACCTCTGCGCGGACGACCAAGGACACACTCCTGCTGCTGCTGCCCAAGGCGGATTTCCACGCCCTGATGGCCGGCCAGCCAAAGGTCGCCAAGTTTTTCGACCGCCGCCGCCCCGGCAGCCAGGTCTCCGGCAGCCTCGCCACCACCCGGGTTGAGGCCATCATGGCGCGCGCGCCGGTCACCTGTTCCGGCGGCCTTACCTGCCAGGGCGCCGCGCAACTGATGCGGGACCGCCGCATCTCCTCCGTCTGCGTGACCGACGGCGACCGCTTGCAAGGCATCCTGACCACCCGCGACCTGACCGCCAAGATCCTCGCCGCAGGCAAGCCGATTTCCACCCCGGTCTGCAACGTGATGACCCCGGACCCGCTGACCCTGGCGCCCTCCGCCATCGGCTCCGACGTGCTGCACATGATGATGGAGCACGGCATCGGCCACATCCCCGTGGTTGAGGCAGGCAAGCTCGCAGGCATCGTCACCCAGACCGACCTCACCCGCTTTCAGGCCGTCAGCTCAGGCGAGATGGTGTCGAGCATCGCCCGTGCAGCGTCGGCTGAAGAGATGGCCAAGGCCACCGCCGAAATCCCCCGCCTGCTGGTGCAGCTGGTGGCAGGCGGCAACCGGCATGAGGTGGTGACCCGGCTGATCACCGACATCGCCGACACCGTGACCCGCCGCCTGCTGGCATTGGCGGAAGATAAACATGGCCCGGCCCCGGTGCCCTACCTGTGGCTCGCTTGCGGCTCGCAAGGGCGGCGCGAGCAGACGGGCGTGTCCGACCAGGACAACTGCCTGATCCTGTCCGACGATCTGGCCCCGGGCGATGAGGCCTATTTCGAACAGCTCGCCAAGTTTGTCTGCGACGGGCTCAACACCTGCGGCTACGTCTATTGCCCCGGCGACATGATGGCCTCCAACCCGCGCTGGCGTCAGCCGCTGCGGGTCTGGCGCGACTATTTCCGCGGCTGGATCGTCAAGCCAAACCCGGAAGCGCAGATGCTGGCCTCAGTGATGTTCGACCTGCGCCCCATCGGCGGCGACGCCGCGCTGTTTGCTGACCTGCAGCAGGAGACCCTGCAGGCGGCCAGCGCCAATACCATCTTCACCGCCCATATGATCGCCAATTCGCTGAAACACACGCCGCCCCTGGGCCTGTTGCGCGGGCTGGCCACCATCCGCTCGGGTGAGCACCGCAACACGCTGGACATGAAGCACAACGGCGTGGTGCCGGTGGTGGATCTGGGCCGGGTCTATGCGCTGCAGGGGAAACTGGCCGAGGTCAACACCCGCGCCCGGCTGGAGGCCGCCGAGGCCGCGGGCGTGCTCAGCCCCTCCGGTGCGCGGGATCTGACGGATGCCTACGACCTGATCGCCCAGACAAGACTGGAGCATCAGGCGGCGCAGATCCGCGGCGGCCAGGCACCGGACAATTACCTGGCGCCCTCGGACCTGTCGGATTTTGAGCGAAGTCATCTGCGCGACGCCTTTGTTGTGGTAAAGACGATGCAATCGGCAGTTGGGCACGGTAAGGGAATGCTGAGCTGACGGCTGCGCGTGCGGAGCGTGCGGGAGCCTGCGGCGCGAGTATTTTAAGAAAGATGAAAAGGCCGGTGGCCTGCGGGGAGATGGGATGTTTCTGGAACTGATTGCGGTGATTATTGCTGGTATCGCGGCGGCGGGCGTGGTGATGCTCTTGAACCGGACGCTGAAGGGGCGGCTGCCGCGCTGGATGGCGCCGGTGGCGGCGGGGCTTGCAATGATCAGCGTCACCATCGCCTCGGAATACGGCTGGTACGGGCGCACCAGGGCCGCCCTGCCGGAAGGGGTGGAAGTGGCGGAAACGGTTCAGAACAAAAGCTTCTACCGGCCCTGGACCTATGCCGTGCCGTATGTGGACCGGTTTGCCGCCATCGACACCGCCACCATGAAAAGCCACGAGGCGCATCCGCAGGTTTATCTGGCCGAGGTGTATTTCTTTGGCCGCTGGGCGCCGCTCAGCAAGCGGCCTGCGGTGCTGGACTGCGGCAAATGGCGCCGCGCGCTGGTGGCGAACGGCACCGTCTTTTCCGGCAACAGCCTGCCCGCGGGGCTCGATTGGGTTGCCGGTGCCCCGGAGGACGCGCTGCTGACCACGGCCTGCGGAGGATAACGATGCTGTCACGCCTCAGCCTGCGCCTGCGGATCTTTCTGTTCTTCTGCCTGCTGGCGCTTGGCGGCATCGCCGTCACCGGCGGCGCGCTGTGGCTTGGCTACAGCCGCGCGGGCCAGCCCGCCCTGACCGATGCCTTCATCTTTTCCGGCCTCCTGAGCAGCTTTGCCATGCTCGGGCTGAGCGCCGGGGTCTGGCTGCTGTTTGACGAGAACGTCGCCAAGCCGATCGAACGGCTGGCGGCAGGCATGCGCGCCCGCGCCCACGCCGGGGTGAGCAAGGAGCTGGACACCCACAGCGCCCGCTACCTGGGCGACCTGGCGGCCGCTGCCGAGGGGCTGGCGGGCCAGCTGGGCGCCTCTGCCCTGTCCGCGGCCGAGGCCATCGCCCGCGAGACCGAGCATCTGGAAGCCGAGAAAGCCCGCCTTGCGGCGCTACTCACCGACATTCCGGTTGCCACCGTCATGGCCAGCCCGGCGCATCAGATCGTGCTTTATGACGGCCAGGCCGCCGCGGTGCTGGCGCAGGAAGCGCCGCCGCGGCTCAATGCGCCGCTGTCCGATTACCTGGACCGCACCGGCCTGGAGGCCGCCTATGGCCGGCTGGTGCGCAGCGGCCTGGAGGTTCTGGCCGAGGTGAAAAGCGCCAGCGGCAGCCAGGTTTTTGATCTGCGGCTGAAACCGCTGGGCGGCGCGCCGGGCTACATCATCCTGTTCGAAGGCGCCCATGCGGACCTTGCCCCCGGCGACTCGCGGCCGCTGGTCTATGATTTTGCCCTGCTGGACACCGAGCACGCGGAACTGGACAGCCGCAAGCTGTCAAACCTCAGCTATGTGGTGTTTGACACCGAAACCACCGGCCTCCTGCCGCATAAGGACGAGATCGTCCAGATCGGCGCCCTGCGGGTGGTGCGCAACAGGATAATTGCAGGCGAGCAGTTCGCCACGCTGGTCGATCCCGGCACGCCGATCCCCGCCGCCTCCACCAAGGTGCATGGGATCAGCGATGCCATGGTGCAGGGCGCGCCGGACATCGGCAAAGCCGCCCGCGCCTTTCACCGGTTTGCCTCCGATGCGGTGATCGTCGCCCATAACGCGCCGTTCGACATGGCCTTTCTGCGCCGCCATGCCAAACGTGCGGGCGTCAGCTGGGACCAGCCGGTTCTGGACACCGTGCTGCTGAGCGCGGTGCTGTTCGGCGCCTCGCAGAGCCACACGCTGGATGCGCTGTGCGAGCGGCTGGAGGTGACCATCCCGCCTGCCCTGCGCCATACCGCAATGGGGGATGCTCAGGCCACGGCAGAGGTGTTCTGCAAAATGCTGCCGATGCTGGAGGCGCGCGGCCTCGGCACCTTTGGCGCGGTGATTGAGGAGACCCGCAAGCACGGACGCCTGTTAGAGGACTTGAATTAGCACCTGTATTTGCCGCCTGATCTGCGAAATACAGGTGCAAGGTGGACAACCGGCCGCATGCGTGGCAGGTCACTGCCGAACGAAAAAGAGGCGCGCGACATGGCCGACACCAGCTTTATCCCCGGGCCGGAGACCGCCCGGGCCTACCGCGATGCGCTCGGCTGCTTCGGCACCGGGGTGACGGTTGTCACCACCCAGACCCCGCGCGGCCCGCTGGCGATCACCGTCAACAGCTTCACCTCCGTTTCACTGGAGCCGCCGCTGCTGTTGTGGTGCCCGGCCAAAGCCTCGCTGCGCCATGACGCCTTTGTCGGCGCCGAGCATTTCGCCATTCACGTGATGGCAGAGGATCAGCTGGACCTGGCCAAGCATTTCGCCGCCAACGGCGAGGATTTCTCTGCCGCCGCCTGGCAGCTGAACGCGCAAGGTTCGCCGGCCCTGGAGGCGGTGATTGCCCGTTTCGACTGCCGCCGCTTTGCTGCCCATCCGGCAGGCGATCACACCATCGTCGTCGGCGAGGTGGCCAGCGTCACCACCCGGCCCGGCAAGGGGCTGATCTTCAAGCGCGGCCAGTACGGCGGTTTTCTGGAACAGAGCTGAGCGCCCTGCGGCACTGCCGCGCGGGCACCCTCATCCGGCGGGCAAAACCGGCGGCAGGCTGGCGGGCTGCGCCTCGGCAGGGCCGGCCTCGGCCCCGGCGGCACTGCCGCACCCCTCTGCAGTCCCGTCCAGCAGATGCGGCAGGACCGCTGCCGCGGACAGGTCCATCCCCGGCGCCATGCGCAGCGCCCGCTGCGGGCAGATCGACACACACAGCCCGCATTGAAAGCACAGGGACTCCACAAAACTCAGCGCGCCGCCGGCCTCCGTCAGGCTCAGCGCGTCCGATGGGCAGACCCAGACGCAGCTGCTGCAATGAGTGCAGCGATCGGCGTCCAGGCTGACAGCCCCGTAGGGGGCCTGCTCCGGCAGCGCGATATTGCCTGCCTTGGCCGGCAGCAGGGCCGCGGCGCTGGCCCGTGCGGTATCCCTGCGGCTGCCCACCGCAAGAACGTCCGGCGAGACGGAGGCAAACGGAAAGATCCCGGCCTCCAGACGCCGCGCCAGGGTGCCGCCGTCCCCGAACAGCAGTATCCGGCCCAGCCCGCCCAGAACATGCGCCAGCTCCACTTGCCGCTCCTGCTGCGCCAGTCCGGCAGCGCCGGCGCAGGATTGCAGGTGAATGACGTCAAAACCGCAGGCCAGCGCGTGCAGCAGGTCGGCATGGCCGATTTTCTGCACGCAGCAAACCAGAACCGGAATCACATCCGCCGCGGCTTCTGCCGGCGGGGGAAGGTCCACCGCTTCCGGCACAACCGGCTCCACCTCATAAAGAATCAGCACCTGGGCGCGGCCGGTTTCATGCTTGCGCTGATGCGCCGCCCGGCACAGCGCCATCAGCGGCAGTTCGCAGCTCCTGCTGGCCACATCCAGCAGCGCCGGACGCCCGCGCGGCGCATGCCGCGCATTGCAGGAAGGAGTCTCGGGCCGCCGGCAGAAACAAATATAATGCGGCGGGTGCCCGTCTGCCGTCTGCCCTTCAAGGATATCAGCGCAAATCTCTCCCATTGGGAGATGCTAACACAGAAAAACTCATCCAAGACGTGTATTTCATCTTGACGGCGGAATTGTCGAAATTTTTACAAAAAACGGCTCAAAACAAAAAAGGCCCGCCGGACGGCCAAGTCCGGCGGGCCTTGGTTTCGCAGTCCGCAAAGACGGCTCAGTTCAGCGCCGCATCGGTGATCGCATGGGTCCAGGCACCCTCCGGCTGCTTGGTGATCACCGGATCGGAGCCGCCGCCCATCAGCGTCGACACGGTCCGCTCGTAATCGGCCGGGTCCAGCGCCCCGTTGCTGCCGGCGGTCAGCTTGGCAATCTCGCCCATCATCCGCTTCTGGTGCTCCTCGGTCTGCGCACCGGATGCATCATTGTCGAGCACGATGTCCGCCGCTTCGTCCGGGTTCTCCTCGGCATACTTCCAGCCCTTCATCGAGGCCCGCACGAACCGCTCCATCTTGTCCGCAAATTCCGGGTTCTCCAGGTTCTCCTCCAGCACATAGAGGCCGTCTTCCAGCGTTGCGACGCCCTGATCCTCATATTTGAAGGTGACCAGCTCCTCCGGGCTGACGCCCGCGTCAATGACCTGCCAGTATTCATTGTAGGTCATGGTCGAGATGCAGTCCGCCTGGCGCTGCAGCAGCGGGTCGACGTTAAACCCCTGCTTCAGCACTTCGACACCGTTCTCGTCCTTGCCATCGGTGCCGATGCCCAGCTGGCTCATCCAGCTCATGAAGGGGAATTCGTTGCCAAAGAACCAGACCCCCAGGGTGCGGTTTTTCAGATCTTCCGGGGTTTCGATGCCGGCATCCTTCCAGCAGGTCAGCATCATGCCGGAGGATTTGAACGGCTGGGCGATATTGACCAGCGGCAGGCCCTTCTCGCGCGCAGCCAGCGCCGCGGGCATCCATTCCACCGTCACATCGGCGCCGCCGCCGGCAATCACCTGGGTCGGCGCAATATCCGGCCCGCCCGGCAGGATGGTGACATTCAGGTCTTCTTCCTCATAGAACCCCTTGTCCAGTGCCACGTAATAGCCGGCGAACTGGGCCTGGGTCACCCATTTCAGCTGCAGCGTCACATCATCCGCCGCCTGCGCCGCTCCGGTTGCCCCCAGCGCCAGAGCCGCCGCAGTCATAATATGTTTCATGTCTCGTTCTCCCTATTGATTATTTATGATGTGAAGCTTGCCCGGGTTTGACCCTTCGTTCAAAGTTTTTCGTTATATGGCCTGCCCTTGAGAGGCCCCCGCGCAAGATTTCGGCAAAGCCGCCCCGCACCCGGCGGGACGGCGTCTATCTGTCAGCCCCGCTGCGACGGGTGCCAGAAGGTAAAGCTCTTCTCGATCAGCGCCACCAGCCCGTAGAAGGCCGACCCGGCCAGCGCCGCCACCACGATCTCCGCCCAGACCATATCCAGCGCCAGTTGACCGACGCTGGTGGAAATGCGGAACCCCATGCCGACGGTGGGCGAGCCAAAGAATTCCGCCACAATCGCGCCGATCAGGGCCAGCGTAGTGGAAATCTTGAGGCCGTTGAACACAAACGGCAGCGCCGCCGGCAGCCGCAGCTTGAAGAAGGCCTGCCAGTAGGTCGCCGCATAGGTCTGCATCAGATCGCGCTGCATGGCGGAGGTCTCGCGCAGGCCTGCCACGGTGTTCACCAGCATCGGAAAGAACACCATGACCACGACCACCGCGGCCTTCGACTGCCAGTCGAACCCGAACCACATCACCAGGATCGGTGCGGTGCCGACAATCGGCAGCGCCGCGACGAAGTTCCCGACAGGCAAAAGGCCTCGGCGCAGGAAATCGCTGCGGTCGACCAGGATCGCGGTCAGGAACGCCGCGCCGCAGCCGATCACATAGCCGCCAAGCGCGCCTTTCAGGATGGTCTGGGCAAAATCCTCCCACAGGACCGGCAGGCTGGATGCAAACCGCGCGGCAATCACCGTGGGCGCCGGCAGGATCACCAAGGACACCTCCAGCCCGCGCACCAGCAGTTCCCAGACCACCAGCACGGTAATCCCGAAGATCGCAGGCACAAATAGCTGCACCGCGCGGGTTTTCGACGCCGGGCTGTTCGCCAGCCGGCTGTTCAACCACCAGCCGCCGCACCAAACAACCACGGCAAGCACCACCATTATCATGACAGGCCCCCCCTGTTCATCTGGCCAAAAATATCCCGGGTGAGCCGCGCAGCGGCGAGGGCAGAGCCCTTCTTCCAAACATCCATCATGCCCGCACCCCCATCCGGCTCAGGACCAGCTTCTCGATCAAGCCCAGCAAGGCCACCAGCGCCGCCGCCAGGATCGCCGCCGCAAACAGCGCCGACCAGATCTGCACGGTCTGCCCGTAGTAGCTGCCCGCCAGCAGCCGCGCGCCCAGCCCCGCAACCGCGCCGGTCGGCAGCTCGCCCACGATGGCCCCCACCAGGGACGCTGCAATGCCGATCTTCAGCGAGGCGAACAGATAGGGCATCGAGGACGGCAGCCGCAGTTTCCAGAACCCTTGCGAGGTATTGGCATTGTAGGTCTTCAGCAGATCCAGCTGCATCGCATCCGGCGCGCGCAGCCCCTTCACCATGCCGACAACCACAGGGAAGAAGCTGAGGTAGGCCGAGATCACCGCCTTCGGAATGATCCCCTGCACCCCGATGGAATAGAGAACCACGATGATCATCGGCGCCAGCGCGATGATTGGGATGGTCTGGCTGACAATCGCCCAGGGCATCACCGACATATCCATCACCCGGCTGTGTACGATGCCGACCGCCAGCAGGATGCCCAGCCCGGTCCCGATGGCAAACCCCAGCAGCGTAGCGCTCAGCGTTACCTGCGCATGGTAGATCAGGCTGCGCTTGGAGGTGATCTTCTTCTCCACCGTGGTCTCCCACAGCTCCACCGCCACCTGATGCGGCGCGGGCAGCCGCGGGCGGTCCTGCACCCAGGTCTCGCCAATGGCAAAGCTGTTGTTCGCCACCAGCCCGATCTCGCTCATGTCCCGGCGCGCCTTGGCGGTGGCGGGGGTCACTTCGGCCCCTGCCCGCTCCGCCTGGTCCAGCACGCCCTTGATGTTCATCGGCACGCAGGCTGCGTACCAAAGGGCGATGATGGCGGCGAGCACAGTGAGGACGGCAACAAGGCTTTTCATAGCTGTGCCCTCCGCAACCGGCAGCCGCCCGGTGCACAGGGGGTGTACAGGGGGTGCACGCGTGACACCCCCCGGTTCCGGCGGGTCGTGCTGGCAGAATCAATCATCGCCATGCCCCGCCCTGAGGCCCTCACGCACCCGGTGGGCGATCTCGATGAACTCCGGACTGTCGCGGATATCCAGCGGCCGTTCCTTGGGCAGCGTGCTGTCGATCACATCGTGGATCCGCCCCGGCCGCGGTGACATCACCACGATCTTGGTGGACAGATAAACCGCCTCCGGGATTGAGTGGGTCACGAAGCCGATGGTCTTGTTGGTCCGCGCCCAAAGCTTCAGCAGTTGCTCGTTCAGGTGATCGCGCACGATCTCATCCAGCGCCCCGAAGGGTTCATCCATCAGAAGGATTTCGGCATCAAAGGCCAGCGCCCGCGCGATGGAGGCCCGCTGCTGCATCCCGCCCGACAACTGCCAGGGAAACTTGCCGCCAAAGCCTGACAATTCAACAAGTTCCAAGACTTGGTTAACGCGCTTTTCCTGCTCCGCCCTGGAGTAGCCCATGATTTCCAGCGGCAGCTTGATGTTCTTGGAGATGGTGCGCCACGGGTACAGCCCCGCGGCCTGAAACACATAGCCATAGGCCCGGTTGCGCCGTGCCTCATCCGGGGTCATGCCGTTGACGCTCAGGCTGCCGCCGGTGGGCGTTTCCAGCGCCGCGATACAGCGCAGAAAAGTAGTCTTGCCGCAGCCCGACGGCCCGATGAAGGAGACAAAATCGCCCTTGCTGATCTTCAGGCTCACATCCTTCAGCGCATGCACCGGCCCGTCATTTGTCTGAAAGGTCAGGTCCAGGTTCCGGGCCTCGATCACGCAGTCTGCGGGGGCAGGTGCGGACGCGGCGGCCTCGGGGCGGATTGCCTGGGTGGTCGGTTCCATATTCATATCTTCGCCTTGATTTCACACAGGAAAACGGGCCGCCGTTTCCGGCAGCCCGCTCCTGATTTACACGCCTGTTGCCGGGATGCCGGTGCGCTCCACCGGGCGGGGCGCCGTCAGCTCTTTCCAGGTCGACAGCGCCTTGTTCACCGTGGTGTTGGCCTCCCGCGCGACGAACTTGCCGTGGCCCTCCTGGCAGCGGATCTCACCATCATGCACCGCCACATGGCCGCGCGTCAGGGTAAAGCGCGGCAGGCCCTTCACCTCATGCCCTTCGAACACGTTGTAGTCGATGGAGGACTGCTGGGTATCCGCGGAAATCGTCTTGCGCTTCTCCGGATCCCAGACCACCAGATCGGCATCGGCGCCGACCAGAACCGCGCCTTTTTTCGGGTAACAATTCAGGATCTTGGCGATGTTTGTTGACGTAACCGCAACAAACTCGTTCGGGGTCAGGCGGCCGGTTTCCACGCCGTGGGTCCACAGCATCGGCATCCGGTCCTCAAGGCCCCCGGTGCCGTTCGGGATCTTGGTGAAATCGCCCACACCCGTGCGCTTCTGCTCGGTGGTAAAGGCGCAATGGTCGGTGGCCACGACAGACAGAGAGCCCGACTGCAAACCGGCCCACAGGCTGTCCTGATGCTGCTTGTTACGGAACGGCGGCGACATCACCCGACGGGCGGCGTGGTCCCAGTCCTTGTTGAAATACTCGCTCTCATCCAGCGTCAGATGCTGGATCAGCGGCTCGCCCCAGACCCGCTTGCCCTGCATCCGGGCACGGCGGATGGCCTCGTGGCTGTCCTCGCAGGAGGTATGCACGACGTACAGCGGCACACCTGCCATATCGGCAATCATGATCGCGCGGTTGGTCGCCTCGCCTTCCACCTGCGGCGGGCGGGAATAGGCGTGTGCTTCGGGGCCTGTGTTGCCTTGTGCCAGAAGCTTGGCCGACAGCTCCGCCACCACATCGCCGTTTTCGGCATGCACCATGGCAATGCCGCCCAGCTCCGCCAGCCGCTGGAAGGAGGCATAGAGCTCGTCATCATTCACCATCAGCGCGCCCTTGTAGGCCATGAAATGCTTGAAGGTGTTGATGCCGCGCTCCTGGATCACGGTCTTGATATCGTCAAAGACCCGCTCGCCCCACCAGGTCACCGCCATGTGGAAGGAATAGTCGCAGTTGGCGCGGGTCGACTTGTTGTCCCAGCGTTTCAGCGCATCCAGCAGGCTCTCGCCCGGGTTGGGCAGCGCAAAATCCACCACCATGGTGGTGCCGCCCGCCAGCCCTGCGCGCGTGCCGGACTCGAAGTCATCCGAGCTGTAGGTGCCCATGAAGGGCATCTCCAGGTGGGTGTGCGGATCAATCCCGCCCGGCATCACGTAGCAGCCGGTGGCGTCCAACTCCTCGCCGCCTGTCAGGTTCGGCCCGATCTGGGTGATAACCCCGTTTTCGATCAGCACATCGGCTTTGTAGGTCAGATCGGCAGTCACGATGGTGCCGTTCTTGATGACTTTACTCATGGTTTTAACTCCCTGAATCGGGGCGTATTTTCACGCCTCCACTTATCTCTTCCGCTGTCTGGCGCAGCGTGTTTCATCTTTCCGGAAATACTCCGGGGGAGCGGCCCAAGGGGCCGCGGGGGCAGCGCCCCCTACTCCACGATTTCCGCTGTCTCGACCACCGCGTGGAACAGTACATTGGCACCAGCCTCAGCCCATTCCTTGCTGATCTCCTCGGCCTCGTTGTGACTAAGGCCATCAACACAGGGGCACATCACCATAGCGGTCGGCGCCACCCGGTTGATCCAGCAGGCATCGTGGCCTGCGCCCGAGATGATATCCAGATGCGAATAGCCCAGCCGCTCCGCCGCATTGCGCACCGCACTTACGCAGCCCTTGTCAAAGGCCACGGGGTCAAAGCCGCCGACCTTCTCGAACTCGATCTCTACTCCCATTTCCTCGGCAATCCGGGTGCCTTTCTCGCGCAGGCGGTTTTCCATATCGGTGATCACATCCAGCTCCGGGCTGCGGAAATCGACGGTAAAGACCACCTTGCCGGGGATCACGTTGCGCGAGTTCGGGTAAACGTCGATATGGCCCGCGGCGCCGACCGCATGGGGCGCGTGGCTCCAGGCGATCTCGTCCACCGCCTCAAGGATCCGCGCCATCGCAAGGCCCGCGTTGCGGCGCATCGGCATCGGGGTGGAGCCGGTGTGCGCGTCCTTGCCGGTGATGGTCACCTGTGTCCAGCTGAGTCCCTGGCCGTGGGTCACGACACCGATATCCTTGCCCTCGGCCTCCAGGATCGGCCCCTGCTCGATGTGCAGCTCAAAGAAAGCATGCATCTTACGGGCACCGGTTTCCTCTTCGCCGCGCCAGCCGATGCGCTTCAGCTCATCGCCGAATTTCTTGCCTTCCGCATCTTCCCGGTCATAGGCCCAGTCCTGGGTGTGAATTCCGGCAAACACGCCGGACGACAGCATGGCCGGCGCGTAGCGGGTGCCTTCCTCACTGGTGAAGTTGGTGGCCACGATCGGGTGCTTGGTCTTGATGTTCATGTCGTTGAGCGAGCGGATCAGCTCCAGCCCCGCCAGCACCCCGAGAACACCGTCATACTTGCCGCCCGTGGGCTGGGTATCCAGATGCGAGCCGACATAGACCGGAAGCGCGTCCGGGTCGGTGCCTGCGCGCATCGCAAACATGTTGCCCATCTGGTCCAGCCCCATGGTGCAGCCTGCCTCCTCGCACCATTTCTGGAACAGGGCGCGGCCTTCGCCATCCGCATCCGTCAGCGTCTGGCGGTTGTTGCCGCCTGCGACTCCGGGGCCGATTTTGGCCATCTCCATCAGGCTGTCCCACAGCCTGTCACCATTGATTTTCAGATTCTGTCCAAGCGACGTCATCTCGAGCTTCCTTCCCTGTGCGCCCGTCTTTGCAGGCTGGCTCCGGCTTGGCGCCATGTTAGGTGGCTTCGAATGCTGGTCCGTTGCAAAGCCGGGCTATTGTTGGCCCGGACATTGATTTGACCAACTGGTCAAACTCACGCTATCACGGGTTCACCACCAGTCAAGAAATTGCCGCAGGACCCTTGCAAAAAACGGCGCCTTAGCCGGAAACAGGTGAAAATCCGTGCTTTCGCCCGCCGCAGGCGGCAGAACCAGACAAGGACGACCATGCCCGCAGACCGCGCGCCCACCCGCATTCAGAAGAAGAATCGCGCTGCCATTCTCGAAGCGGCGCTGGACGTGTTTTCAAGCCACGGCTTCCGCGGCTCCACCGTGGATCAGATCGCCAAGGCGGCCGGGCTGTCGAAACCGAATCTGCTTTATTACTTCCCCTCCAAGGAAGCGATGTTCAACGAGCTGATGGCGGGGCTGCTGGACACCTGGCTCGATCCGCTGCGCGGTCTTGATCCTGAGGGCGAGCCGCTGGAGGAAATCCTTGCCTATGTGCAGCGCAAACTGCAGATGAGCCGGGACTACCCGCGCGAAAGCCGTCTTTATGCCAATGAGATTGTGCAGGGCGCGCCGCGGCTGCGAGAGGTGATCGCCACAGATCTCAAGGTTCTGGTGGAGGAAAAGGCGCAGCTGCTGCAGGACTGGATGGATGCCGGGCGGATCAACCGGGCGCACCCCCAGCATCTGTTGTTTTCGATCTGGTCGCTGACCCAGCACTATGCGGATTTCGACGCCCAGGTGCGCACGCTGATGGGCGAGGAAGACCCGTTCGACGCCGCCCCGGAGTATCTGGAAACCCTGTACCGCCGGATGCTTACGCCCAAAAGCTGACCTCAGATATCCTCGGAAACGCTTTGCAGGAGAACCGGGAACTCCCGCGCCCGCAGGTGCCATCAGCCGTGCTGATGCCCCCTTGGCGGCCTTGGGCCCGGCGCCGCGCAAAGCGCAGCGCCGGGCCCAAGGGGAGGAGCGTCTCCTGAAAAGGAGACCGGCGGCGGGCGGGAGCCTTTCCGTTTGAGCTGCTCCCGCCCGCTGGAAAAATCTACTCTGCGGCCGTTGCCGACGGGTTGTTCGGATGCGTGGTCCAGTTGGCATATTCGTCCGAAACCACCTCGCCGGTGCGCTCGTCGATCTGGCCTGCCGGGACTTCCTCCATGGTGATGCAGCCCTCCACCGGGCAGACGTTCACACAGAGGTTGCATGCGACGCATTCGTCGTCCTTCACCGTGAACACCCGGTCCTCGCTCATCGCAATCGCCTGGTGCGAGGTGTCCTCGCAGGCTGCATAGCAGCGGCCGCATTTGATGCAATCCTCCTGGCTGATCCTGGCCTTGGTGACGTAGTTCAGGTCCAGATACTGCCAGTCGGTCACATTCGGCACCGCCATGCCGATGAAATCCTGGGTGGAGGTATAGCCTTTCTCGTCCATCCAATTCGACAGGCCCGAGATCATCTCCTTCACCACGTTGAAGCCATAGGTCATCGCCGCGGTGCAAACCTGCACATTGCCAGCGCCCAGTGCCATGAACTCCGCCGCGTCGCGCCAGGTGGTGACGCCGCCAATGGCGGAGATCGGCAGGCCGCGGGTCTGCGGGTCGCGGGCGATTTCAGCGACCATATTCAGCGCAATCGGCTTCACCGCCGGGCCGCAATAGCCGCCGTGGGTGCCTTTGCCGCCGATGGTCGGCTCCGGCGCCATGCTGTCGAGGTTCACCGAGGTGATCGAGTTGATGGTGTTGATCAGGCTGACCGCATCGGCGTTGCCCGCGTGCGCAGCCCGGGCCGGGTGGCGGATATCGGTGATGTTCGGGGTCAGCTTAACGATCACCGGCTTGGAGTAGTATTTCTTGCACCACTCGGTGACCATCTGAATATATTCCGGCACCTGCCCCACGGCAGAGCCCATGCCGCGTTCGGCCATGCCGTGCGGGCAGCCGAAATTCAGCTCGATCCCGTCGGCGCCTGTGGCCTCCACCTGCGGCAGGATGTCCTTCCAGGCCTGCTCCTCGCACGGAACCATGATCGAGACGATCACGGCGCGGTCCGGGTAGTCTTTCTTGACCCGGGTGATTTCCTCCAGGTTGGTTTGCAGCGGCCGGTCGGTAATCAGCTCGATGTTGTTGAGGCCCAAAAGACGGCGGTCAGCGCCCCAGATCGCGCCATAGCGAGGGCCGTTTACATTGACCACCGGCGGGCCTTCGGCGCCCAGGGTCTTCCAGACCACACCGCCCCAGCCGGCCTCGAAGGCGCGGCGGACGTTGTATTCCTTGTCGGTCGGCGGCGCAGAGGCCAGCCAGAACGGGTTGGGGGATTTGATCCCCAGAAATTCTGTTGTCAGATCAGCCATTTGATCTCTCCTCTTAAGGCTAGCTTGGCGCAGCCGCAGCGCGCCGAAGCTGGCTCAGCCCATCAGGCTGGAGTGAATGTCCATTGCAGCGTCGCGGCCCTCGGCCACGGCAGTCACGGTCAGGTCCTCGCCGCCCGAGGCGCAGTCGCCCCCGGCCCAGACCCCGGCCACAGAGGTGCGCCCGCTGGCATCGACCTTGATCTTGCGGCCCTCCAGCGCCAGCGCCTCCGGCTGGCCCTCCAGCGTCTGGCCGATCGCTTTGAACACCTGATCCGCGGCCAGCCGCAGGGTTTCGCCCGTGCCGGAGACCTTGCCGTCCGCGACCTGAGTATACTCCAATTCGATCTCGGCCGCTGCACCGCTGCCGTGCACCGCAACCGGCATCACGTTGAACATCAGCTTGACGCCCTTGGAGGCCGCCAAGTCCTGCTCGAACCGGCTTGCGCCCATCTCCTCGCGGCTGCGGCGGTAGGCGATGGTGACGTTTTCGGCGCCCAACAGCTTGGACTGCACCGCAGCATCCACCGCGGTCATGCCGCCGCCGATCACCACCACATTGCGGCCGACCGGCAGCGTGGTCAGGTCGTCCGCCTGGCGCAGTTCGGCGATGAAGTCCACCGCGTCGCGGACACCGTCCATGTCTTCGCCCGGCGCGCGCAGGGCATTGACCCCGGCCAGACCAATGGAGAGGAACACCGCGTCATACGCCTCCTTCAGCGCATCCAGTGACAAGTCCTCGCCCAGTTTCTGGCCGTAATCCATGGTGATTCCGCCGATCTGCAGCAGCCAGTCCACTTCGCGCTGCGCAAAGCCGTTGGTGGTTTTATAGGCGGCAATCCCGAATTCGTTGAGGCCGCCGGGCTTGGACCGGGCGTCATAGACCACCACGTCATGGCCCAGCATCGCCAGCCGGTGCGCGGCAGACAGACCCGCCGGGCCCGCCCCCACAACGGCCACCTTCTTGCCAGTCGCTGCGGCGCGGGTGAAGGGATGCTCGCCCTTCGCCATCAGGGTGTCGGTGGCATAGCGCTGCAGGCGGCCGATCTCGACCGGCTTGCCCTCTGCCGTCTCCCGCACGCAGACCTCTTCGCACAAGGTTTCGGTCGGGCAGACCCTGGCGCACATGCCGCCCAGAATGTTCTGCTCCAAAATGGTGCGGGCCGCGCTTTCGGGGTGGCCTGCCTGGATCTCCCGGATGAACTGGGGGATGTCGATGCTGGTCGGACAGGCCGTCATGCAGGGCGCGTCATAGCAGAAATAGCAGCGGTCGGCGGCCACGGCGGCCTCATGCGCGTCATAGGGCGGGTGCAAGTCCGAGAAGTTCTCAGCGATCCCGGCAGCGTCAAGCCGCGCTGCCTGAATGCCGGATGCCTGATGGCTGGTCGCCATTGGGTGTCTCCCTGATTTTCGGTTGTTCTTGCTATTCAGAGTGCCACAGTCTTATTTTTTATCAACTGGTAAAATTTTTCCCGCGGGCAAAAAATATGCCGCCCCCGAAGGAGCGGCGTGCAAGAAACTGATTTCACTCCGAAATCAGGCGATGCCTATTGAGCAGTCATTTGCGAAAGATGGCCGGTTTTCATCCACACTTTTGCCCCGTCCGCACCGGCGGTGGCGTCAAACCGGCTGCCGGGCGGCAGGCGCAGCCAGTCCCAACGGGTGAAATCCTCGCCGTTCTCGCTGTAGCTGCCGTCCACCACAAAGACCTCCAGCCCGCCGGGCACCTGCAGGCTGACCGCGTGATGCGGACCCCAGGTTTGCAGCGTCACCGTCTCAACCGCATCCTGAAACAGCTGCTGCTGCGCGGCGCCGCCATCGGCGCGGGTTTTGACCTCGGTACGGTCGGCGGGGTCGAACTGGTGCAGCTTGACCAGGATCACCGCGCCCTCCGCCGCGGCGGGCGTGTGGCTGGTGGTGGGCGGGTTACGGACATAGGAGCCTGCGGGAAAGTCGCCGTGCTCATCCTGGAACACGCCGTCCAGCACCAGAAACTCCTCGCCGCCGTCATGCACATGCGCATCAAAGGCGGACCCCGGTGCAAAGCGGACGATGGTGGTGGCGCGGGCAACTTCCTCGCCGATGCGGTCGAGCATCTTGCGCTCTACCCCCGGGGCCGGGCTGGGCACCCAGGGTGTGTCCTCGAAATGCACCGCGGCGCGTTTGGTGAAATCGGCATTGATACGCATCTTGCTCTCCCCTTGCTGCGCCAAGCAATGTGGCGGCTGGCCGGGACCATGGGAAGAGCGCTCACGAAACCGTGCTTGATCCGCGGCGTCAGCCGGGCAGCACGGCAGTGGCTTCGATCTCCACCCTGGCCTCATCCTCGACCAGCGCGGACACGACAACCATCGTCATCGCCGGGAAGTGATAGCCCATCACCGCGCGGTAAGCCTTGCCGACCTCAGCCTGATGGCCAAGGTATTCCGCCTTGTCGGTCACATACCAGGTCAGCCGGGTGATGTCCTCTGCGGTGCCGCCCGCGGCCTCGACCACTTCCAGGATGTTGCGCAGCGCCTGGCTCATCTGGCCGATGAAATCATGGGCCTCGAACACCTGATCCGCGGTCCAGCCGATCTGGCCGCCGACAAACAGCAGCTTGCCCTCTGCGACCATTCCGTTGGCGTAGCCTTTGGCGGGCTTCCACCCTTCGGGATGCACACTGATGGCCGGCATGGCGGGTCTCCTTTGCTGATAATGCCTGCCACCGACAATAGCGCCGCCGCGGGAATTATTTCAAGCTTAAAACTTATAAGCCTGAAGCAAACCCGCGGGGCCTCCTGGTTCCGGTCCCCTTCAAATGCTCATCTTCTTGAACACAGCTTCCGGAATGCTGCGGATGATCAGCATGATCAGCCGCCAGACCGGCCGCACATAGACGATGTTTTTCTGCTTGGCAGTGGCCTCGGTGATGGCGCGGGCGACTTCCTCGGGCTGGGCCGTCAGCTTGTCCGGCAGGTCCATGCCCTCGGTCATCTGCGTGGCGACGAACCCCGGCAGCACCGTAACCACATGCACGCCCTTGCGGGCCAGCCGGTTGCGCAGGCCGGACAGGAAGGCGGTGAAGCCGGCCTTGGCCGCGCCGTAGACATAGTTGGTCGCGCGGCCGCGGTCTCCGGCCACCGAGCTGATCCCCACCAGCGTGCCGGAGCCGCGCTGTTCAAACCGGCTGGCCAGAACCGAAAGAATGCTGGCAGGGCCTTCGAAGTTGCTGCGCAGGACCCGGGCCGCGGCGGCGGGGCTGATTTCGCTTTCGCCCTGCTCCCCCATGAAGCCGACGGCGCAGACGGCGATGCCGGGCAGTTCCGGCAGCGCACCGGCAAAGCGTTCATGATAATCCAGCGCCAGCGCGTCGAATTCATGCAGAGAGACCGGCACGCCGTGGCGCAGCTCCAGATCGGTCTTCTGGGGTTCCAGATTGCCGGCATTCCGGGCCGCCAGTTGAACCGGGTGGCCTTGCGCAGCATAGGCATGGGCCACTGCCATGCCGATGTCCGACCGGGCGCCAAGGATCAGAACGGGAGATTTTGTCATAGCGATAGCCTTTGCGACTGGGCGGACTGGAAGGACGGGTGCATCCCGGACAGCTGCCGCATACCGGCAAACTCTGCTGCCCTGGAGTCGGCAGCGTGCAGCGTGTCCCGGCTCATCCGGCTGTCCTTGGCCAGATAGAAGCGGCCGCCGTGGGCAATGGTGATACGGTCGAGGTCCTGCATCAGCTGCAGGCTGCGGCGGTTGACCGGGAAGTCCAGCGCCAGCGTGTAGCCCTCCATCGGGAAGGAGAACGGGCTGTCCTGCGCGCCCAGCCGCTTGAGCACCGCCAGGAAGGAGCCCTGCCCGGCGGCGGAGATCGCCTGCAGAAGCGCGCGCAGCCCCGGCCGGGCGCTGTCGAGCGGCAGCACGCATTGGAACTGGGCAAAGCCCTTGCGCCCGTAGATCCGGTTCCAGCCCAAAAGCGCGTCGAGCGGAAAGAAGTAGCTGTCAAAATCGGTGATCTGCCGCCCTGCCTTGCGCGCACCGGTCCAGAAATAGGCCGCGTTGAAGGCGCGGACGCTGAAGCGGTTCAGCGCAAAGGACGGGAACACGGGCGGCACGGTGCGGCTGCCGAAACGGGGAATGGCAAAGGGGCGCGCGGCCTGGTCATAGCTCAGATCCTGCAGCCCGGCATGTTCCCCCAGCATGACCAGCGACCGCCCCAGCCTGCCGCCGCCCGCCAGGCAGTCGATCCAGGCCACGGAATAGGTCGCAGCGGCGGAGCGTTCGAAGATTTCGATGGCCGCGTGGAGGTTTGCAGCCGGTATTGTCTGTTGCCGGATCCAGGCCGAGGACACCCGGCGCAGGCGGATGGCAGCCCGCAGGATCACGCCCGTAAGCCCCATGCCGCCAGCGGTCCAGTTGAACAACTCTGTGTTTTCCTGGGGGGAGCAGCGGCGGACCGTTCCGTCCGGCCCCATCACCTCGACCCAGTCCAGGCAGCTGCGGAAACTGCCGTCCTTGTGGTGGTTCTTGCCATGCACATCCGCGGCAATGGCGCCGCCAAGGGTCACGAACTTGGTGCCCGGCACCACCGCCGGAAACCAGCCCCGCGGCAGGAAGGCAGAGATGATATCGCCCAGCAGCACACCGCTTTCCGCCACCAGCAAGCCGGTCTGCGCATCAAAGGAGATCATCTTGTCGAAATGGCGCATATGCAGGGTCGCCGGCACGCCAACCGCGCTGTCGCCATAGGCGCGGCCATTGCCCCGGGCGATGACGGAAGGATTGCTGGCGATCAGCCCCTGCAGCTCCGCCTCGCTGCGCGGCGCAAGCAGCTGCGCCTGGGACACGGGGTAGTTGCCCCAGCCTGACAGCCGTCTCATTCCGCGTTCTTTGAGCGGCGGGCAAAGACGAACTGCCGGTCGAGCTGGTATTTCACCGTGTAGCCGATTACCAGCCCCAGGATTGCCCCGGCCTCGCGCGCCGCATCGGTGCCCCAGGTGAGCCAGAACAGCGTTTCGGTGATCCAGAACACCGCCGTGGTCGCCACCCCCATCGCCGAATACAGCAGGAAGGTCCGGCCCTGGTGCTTCAGGCCGCCCTGCTGGTCAAAGAAGATCCACCGCTTGTCCAGAAGGTATTTGACCACCAGCCCGGCCAAAGTGCCCGCAGCCATGGCAGCGGTGAAATGGGCGCCGGTCTCCCCCAGCTGCAAAACCGCGCGCTGGGTGGCGAGGTTGACGGCGGTGGCCACGGCCGCGAAGGCGGAGTAGCGGACAAGAAGCTGGTGCAGGGTCATAGCGCGCTGCTCCACACCGCAAAGGACAGCGCGATCAGGAAGCACAGCTGGCTGCCGCGGTCGCGCGCGGCATAGACCACCGGGTCATCCTGCATCTGGCCGCGATGGGCCAGCATCACCGTATTGGTGATCCAATAGAGCAGCACACAGCAAATCCCCCACAACCCCTGCGGCGTGGTGTACAGCGCGGCAACCGCCGGCGAATTGAGGTAGAGCGCCAGAACGAGCACCGACACGTAGCCCGCGGCAATCGCGATCATCGAGATCACCGGCAGATCGTCAACGTGATAGCCGCGCCCCTTGGCGGTCAGCTGCTGTCGCCTGGCGCTGTCCACCAGCTCCGCCTGGCGTTTCACGGCGGCCAGCGAAAAGAAGAAGAAAATGGAAAACGCCAGCAGCCAGACCGACAGCGGTATGCCGGTAGCGGCACCTCCCGCCGCGATGCGGATCGTGTAAAGCCCCGCCAGCAGGCAGATATCCATCACGATCAGCCGCTTGAAATGCAGCGAGTAGGCTGTTGTCATTGCGTAATAAAGCAGGATGACGCCAAGAAACAACAGGCCCAGCGGCAGGGCCGCCGCCAACCCGCCCAGAAACAGCGCCGCCGCCATCCAACTGCCATGCTCAATCGGGATGCGGCCCGCGGCAAAGGGCCGGAACCGCTTGCGCGGATGGGCGCGGTCGGCGTTCAGGTCAAGGAGGTCATTCACCACATAAACGCTGGAGGCGATCAGGCTGAACGACAGGAACGCCAGCAGCGACTGCACCAGGGTCACCATGTCCAGCTGATGCGCGGCCAGCATCGGCAGGAACACGAGGATGTTCTTCAACCACTGATGCGGCCGCAGCGCCTTGACATACGCGGCCAGCGCGGGCTCCACCGTTGCCAGATGTTCGGTCCGGGACGCCGCGTGCTCCGCCTTCTGGCGCAGCGCCGGGGCGGCATTGACGGTGACCGCCGTTGACGCCAGCCGCCAGACCGGCAGATCGGCCGGGGAATCCCCCATGTAGGCAAACCCGCCCGCGCCGAACCGGTTTTGCAGGAACTCCGCCTTGACCGGGCCCTTCAGGTTTTCGGTGCCGGTGGAGCCATGCACCTCGTCAAACAGGTCCAGGTGAGCGGCGATCTGATCGGCGATGGACTGGTCGCTGGCAGTCACCAGCGCGGTCTGGCCGCCCCGCTGCCGCCAGTCCCTGACATAGTCCATGACCGCCGGATCATAAGGCAGGCTGGCCGCATCAATGCGGGAGGTGCCGGCCAAATGCCGCTTCAGCGCCGCTCGGCCGTTCAGCAGCGCAACCGCCGCGGAAAAGGGGCTTTTCCAGTCGCGCCCGAAGGAAGACCAGAAGCTTTCATAGAGGATATTGCTGCGCAGCAGAGTGCCATCCAGGTCGACGGCAAGCATGCCGGGCTGCCCGGCCGGAAGCGATGAATCTGTCGTCAAATGAAGTCAACCGGAAGATGGATTTGGTCCCTGCCCCGCTTGTACCAGCGGTCCGGCTTTTTGGCTAGGTGCCAACTCCGCCGAGCCGCGGCCGCCTGTTGCACCGATGCCTGTGCCGGAGCCGCTGTCCGGCAGGGGGAATTTCATAGACGCCCCGGTTCCAGTATGACGGGGCAAAACAATTGAGGTCCGGCATGACAACTCCCCCGCAGGTTACCGGCATGGCGTGCGCTCCGGCGCCCGGGCTGGCTTCGCTGCTGCGCGAAACCGCAGTTTTCACCCTTGCCGCTGCGGCGATCGTGCTGGTGACCAGAACGCTGGCGGCGCTGCTGCTGGAGATCCGCCCCGATCCTGTCCACCTGTCCGGGGCATACCAGCACCTGCCGGTGCAGCAGCTGCATGACGGGCTGCTGGAGGCGCTGATCGCCTTGCATTCTCAGCCGCCGTTCTGGAACTTGCTGCTGGGGCTGGCAGCTAAGGCCTGCAATGCGCAGGAGGCCTGCATGATCCAGCTGATCTGGGGCAGCCACCTGCTGCTGACCGTTGTGACTGCTGCCAGCATGTTCGCTGCCCTTCGCCTGCTGACCCCGTCGCGGCGGTTGGCATGGCTGCTGCCGCTGGCCTATGTGCTGTCTCCGGCGGTGTTCTATTACGAGAACTTCATCCTCTATGCCCATTTCACCGCAGCCCTTTTTGCCTTGTCGTGCCTCTGCGTCCTGCTGCTGCTGAAAACGCGCCGCACGCTGTATTTCCTGCTGTTCTGCGCCTGCCTCGCGATCCTGTCGCTGACCTGGACGCTGTTCCACCCGATTTACATCCTGCTGGTGGGAGGCCTGGTCCTGTTCAAGGCGGGCGCCGGACCGGCCCGCGCCGCCATCCTGGCCCTGACGCTGGCGGTATCGCTGCTGCCGTCGGTCAAGAACAAGGCGGTGTTCGGCATTTTCAGTTCCGGCAGCTGGCTTGGCCTCAATGTCTCGCAAGTGGCGCCGGAGCGGATCGAGGGGTGTTCCTTCAAGACGTTTGCCGAAACCCACGGGCTGATCGGCCAGCATATTGGCAGCGCCCTGAACGATCCGCGGATGATCGGTTATTCCAAAACCTGCCTTAAGAAGTCTCTGGACGTGATTGCTGCCAGCCCCCTGCAATACGCCGCCGGCGTGGTGGTGCGCGCCTCGACCAGCCTGTCGCTGTGGCCGAACGAATACCTGTTCCCGCCGCTGAACTGGGACCGCTTCCCCAAACTGCCGGACACCAAGCGGGTGCTGACCGAAGACAACAAGATCGTGATCGACCCCAGCCTGTCGCGGTTCCTGACGCTGGCGCTGAACCTGTTCGCGCTGATCGCCCTGGCGGAGCTTGCGCGCCGGGACAGGGATCCGGCACGCCGGGCGTTCTTTCAGGTGATGCTGCTGTCGGTCGTGCTGTTCCTGGGGGTGGCCCACGCGGTGAACGGGCCTGAGCAGGAGCGCATGCGCTACACGCTGCATCCGCTGTTCTGGGGGCTTTACGCCGTGGTGCTGCTGGAGGCCGGCCGCCGCTTGAGGCGGCTGTTCGCACGCGCCGGAGCAGAAAACCTGCCATCGGCGGGCAGCTCGCGCTAAGATTTCGCGGCTTGAATGCAAAACTGGCGCCGGGGGCACTTCCGCCCGCCCGGCGCCAGCTAATTCCCTGCCAGGGCCGAAGCCCGGCGCGGCTTACATGCCCAGGGCTTCCTTGTACATTTCCAGCACCGCCTCTTCTTCGGCGATGTCGTTTTCGTCGCGCTTGCGCAGGGCGATGATCTTGCGCATCACCTTGGTGTCGTAGCCGCGCCCCTTGGCTTCGGCCATCACCTCTTTCTGCTGCTCGGCGATCGTCTTTTTCTCTTCGTCCAGACGCTCGAACCGCTCGATAAACTGGCGCAGTTCGCCAGCGGTCACACGGTAGTTTTCGCTTTTTTCGTCTTCGGTGATATCCATCTGCGGCTCCGTCGGCACATGCTGTCAGTTGCTGTCGGAGCAAGGGGATAACGCCCCGCCCGCCGCGCCGCAAGAAGGGAAAGCGGCGGAGCTGCGCCAAGCGGCAAAAACCGGCGCCCGTGCCGGCGCGGCTTGCGCGCGCCGGACGGATCGGCTAGGCGCGGCGCAACGCAACCCCTGCAGGAGCACACCCATGTTCGATCTCATCGTCTGGACCGGAGCCGCCGTGTCCGTTGCCGGGCTGCTGGGGCTGGTCTGGTGCATCATCAAGGTCGCACGCGCCCGCCGCCAAAATCTGGATGACGACGCGCTGCGTGCCGTTGTGCAATCGGTGCTGCCCTACAATCTGGGCGCCCTGCTGCTGTCGGTGCTGGGCCTTATGCTGGTGATGACGGGCATCTTCCTGGGCTGACGCCCGGCCCGCCCCTGCCTGACAACCCGTCTGTGTCAGACGGGCATGTTGTCGAACATCTCTTCCACCGCTTCTTCGCACAGTGCAGCCTCAAGACGGCGGAACCGGCGCGGAACCTCTGCCCCTTTCTTGCGCATGTGATCCAGCAGCCGGATGAATTCGGGCCGCATGGCCAGCCGGGCCGCGCCGGTCTCTCTCTGAATTCTGGTTTCCAGCTGTTCGACGGTGTGAAACAGATCTTCCATTGTCATAAGCAGTCCTCCCTACGTCCTGCGATTGTGACAGTATTTCGCAACAGGAATACGAAATCCCGCAGAATGTTACCTTTGCGCCGCATTTTCACGCTTTTTTTACGGCTGCCTGACGCTTTTGCGGCTTTACTCAGCACCAAACGATTCTAAGGGGCCGGTTCTTGCCGCGCCTTGACACACATCAGACAGCTGCGATGATTTTTTGCCAAAGCCTGCGGTAAGGGCCGCCGGCTCTCTTGAAACATATTCTTAAATCAATATATGATTTCCCAGCATCCAGGGAGACTGACAGATGACCCCCGCCGTCAAAGCCTTTTTCGACGAAGCCACCAACACCGTGTCCTACGTGGTGCGCGAGCCCGAGGGCACAGCCTGCGCCATCATCGACTCGGTCCTGGACTTTGATCACGCCGCCGGACGCACCAGCACCGCCTCTGCCGACGCCATCATCGCCTGGGTCAAGGCCGAGGGCCTGAGGGTGGAGTGGATCCTGGAGAGCCATGTCCATGCTGACCACCTGTCCGCCGCCCCCTATCTGCAGGAACAGCTGGGCGGCAAGATCGGCATTGGCGACCGGATCACCGTGGTCCAGGACACCTTTGGCAAGATTTTCAACGAAGGCACCGAGTTCCAGCGCGACGGCAGCCAGTTCGACCAGCTGTTCCGCGAAGGCGACAGCTTCATGATCGGCCAGCTGCGCGGCGAGGTGCTGCACACACCCGGCCACACGCCCGCCTGCCTGACCTACGTGATCGGCGATGCGGCCTTTGTCGGCGACACGCTGTTCATGCCCGATTTTGGCACCGCCCGCTGCGATTTCCCGGGCGGCTCCTCTGCCGATCTGTACAACTCGATCCAGAAGATCCTAACGCTGCCGGACGAGACCCGCATCTTTGTCGGCCACGATTACAAGGCGCCGGGCCGCGACGATTATGCCTGGGAGACGACAGTGGGCGAGCAGAAGGCGCTGAACGTGCATGTGGGTGAAGGCCGCAGCATCGAGGAATTCGTCCAGATGCGCGACGCCCGCGACGCGACGCTGGGGATGCCGCGGCTGATCCTGCCGTCGCTGCAAGTGAATATGCGCGCAGGCCAGATGCCGGAGCCGGATGAGCAGGGCGATGTGATCCTGAAGATCCCGGTGAACAAGATCTGACCGGACGCACGGGAAAGGACCAGGGAAAGACAATGCAAGCAGACTGGATTTGGGGACTGGGCGGCGGCCTGCTGATCGGGCTAGGCGGCGCGGTTTACCTGCTCGGCAACGGCCGGATCATGGGGGCCAGCGGCATCCTGGGCGGTCTTCTGGATGGCAGCGGCCGAAACACAGCGGCTGAGCGGATCGCTTTTATCGCCGGGGTGATTGGCATGCCGCTGCTGATCGGGCTGCTGACGGGCGGCACGCCCGATACCCATGTCACCAGCAATGCGGCGGTTCTGGTGCTTGCCGGGCTGCTGGTGGGGGTCGGCACCCGCGTTGCCAACGGCTGCACGTCCGGCCACGGGGTTTGCGGCATTTCCCGCCTGTCCTTGCGCGGGATTGCGGCGACCGCCGTCTTCATGCTGGCGGGCATTCTGACGCTGGCGGTGCTGCGCCAGCTGCTGGGGGTGGTCTGATGCTGCGGATGTTTCTGGCACTGGCCGCAGGCAGCCTGTTCGGGGCCGGTCTGATGTTTTCGGGGATGACTGACACCACCAAGGTACAGGGGTTCCTGGATATCTTTGGCAACTGGGACCCTACCCTGGCCTTCGTGATGGGCGGCGCGCTGCTGCCGATGGGGCTGGCCTGGCGGTTGACGGAAGGGCGCAAGCCGGCCGCCGGCGGCAGCTTTCCTTCACCGCCCTCGGCCGAGCTGGACCGGCGGCTTGCTCTTGGGTCGGTGCTCTTCGGCATCGGCTGGGGGCTGGTGGGCCTGTGCCCCGGCCCGGCGATGGCCTCGCTCAGCTACAACAGCTGGCAAGGCGCGCTGTTCCTGGCGGCGATGGCCTGCGGCATGATAGCCGCCCCGGCGGTCAGCCGGCATCTGGACCGTGGCGCCGCAAGCGCGTAAGGAGTCGGCCCATGGATGCACGTGTAATCACCCCCCGCTATTCGGTCTCGCCGCAGATCTCGGCTGAGGACCTGCCCGCCATTGCCGCCGCCGGCTATAAGACGGTGATCTGCAACCGCCCGGACGAGGAAGTGCCGCCCAGCCATCAGGCGGACGCGATCCGCGACGCAGCTGAAGCAGCCGGCCTGCGGTTTGAGGTTCTGCCCTTGACCCACCAGACCATGACGCCGGAAAACGTGGCGGCACAGCGCGAGTTCTATGAGAGCAGCGACGGTCCGGTGCTGGCCTATTGCGCCTCCGGCACGCGCAGCTCTGTGGTCTGGGCGCTGGGTCAGGCCAGCGAATTGAGCGCGGATGATATTCTGCAAAAGACCGCTGCGGCGGGCTATCAGCTGGACGGGCTGCGCCCGGCGCTGGACTCGCTGGCAAACCGCTGAAGCCAAGCCTGCATGGGGTTGCGGCCTGCAACCCCAAGCGGCGGCTTCCGGATTGAAGCCTGCCCCCTCTCCAACAGCAAGACCTGACTTGATTGCAAACAGCCGTCCCTGCCGGTGCCGGCGGCCGGCTGAACACCCACCGGAAGCACAGGCAGCGGGCATAGCACCGTACGCTTGCTGGTGGTTTGCTTCTTACAGTCCGTTGAAAGCGCGCCGGAAATGGGACAGCAGAGCGCGCGAATAGTCTGAAGCCAAGGCCGGGCGTGCCGCGCTTCACCCACGCCAATCAAGAGTCAGCTTCAGCCCTTCTCTGTCAGGGCTCAGTCCAGCCCGGCCAGCTGCGAGATTTCTACCGCATCGGCGGCCTCGAAATCGCCGAGGTCGGCGGCGGGAAAGTCGGGCAGATCCGGCAGATCGGGAAGATCCGGCAGCCCGCCGTCCAGGCCATCCAGACCCAGCCCGCCATCACCGTCGAGGTCGGACAAGTCCAGGCCATCCAGCCCGGCGTCCATGCCGCCCATTCCCCCCATGGCACCGCCATCCAGCGCCGGTGCGGCCTCCAGCGCGGGCAGGCCGCCGTCATCCATCGGATCCTGCAGACCCTGGTCGGCAATGCCCATGCCAAGGGCCGGCGGCGCGTCTGGCAGCGCATCCAGGCCGCCCCCATCGGAAAAGCCCATGTCGCCGCCGCCATCGCCCGCCAGCTTGGCGCCGGACCGGTTCAGCCGGACCGCGCGGGACCCGTTCATCTGGCCCAGCCGCCCCTGCGCCACCGGTTTGCCGCCAATGGTCAGCAGGTCGGTTTCATACAGGAACGCCTGATCCAGCGGCAGCGTGTCGCCGATCTTGAGGTCCGTGAAGTCGCGCAGCGGAACCCGCATCTTGCACAGGACCGCGGTCAGCTCTGCGCGGATCGAATCGAGGTTGCGGCCCAGCGACGGACCCTGGGCGGCGGCGCCCTTGCTCTCCTGCAGTTCCTCCGCAGTGGGTTCCGGCAGGATCAGTTTCATCACGCCCTGCATGGCGCCGCAGGCCAGATCCAGGTTCAGCTCGATCACCCGGTAATCGTCAGCCTCCATCCCCAGCACCAGGCTGCGCACGTTTTCGACCTGGGCGCCAAAGCGGTAGCCGGTAAAGATTGCCTGATCCGCCTGGCCCTCCAGCATCGACACAACCTTGGCAAAGGAGCGTTCCAGGAATTCCGCGGTCATTGCAGCGTCGGTGGGGGTGTACAGCCGTTCGTTCGGCGCCTTGCCGATCACCGCGCCGATGGTCTGCTGCTGAATCAGCGCCGTCACCGTGGCCGCGTCCATGCTGGCCGCACCGACCCGCCCGTTCGGGCAGTCCAGCACCACAAGCAGGTCTTTGTCGGACAGATTCCGGGCCAAATCCTCGGAAATGCGGTTGCACTGGCGGGCCGCCAGCACCGCCAGCGGCAGTTCGCACAGATCGGCCGCCGCGCGCGCGAGGGAACGGCGCAACGCCTTCAGCGTCAGGGAGCTGTTGATCGCCCCTGCGCCTTCCTTGGTTGCTGCCAGCTTGCGTGCAAGCACACTTTGCTTACCGCTGCCCGCCTGTGCTGCTTCTGTCTCAGACATAGGCTGTTTAACCTGCCCCATACGCGTCCCGTTTCCCCGTTTTTACCCGAAAGGAGGTTAACAACTCCTATACCTCACAGCGGGTTACGCCGCCTTTTCGCCCGCAGCGGGTAGGGAAACCCGGAAAGCGCCGCCGCTGTGGCCCGGCAGGTAGCAGATATCGCCGCCAAGCCGCTGCATGACCTCGCGGCAGATCGCCAGACCGAGCCCGGCACCGCCCGCGCGCTCAGGGCTGACGCGGGAGAATTTTTCGAAAATCATCTGCCGGAAATCCGCGGGCACGCCGCTGCCGTTATCCGTGAAATCAATATGCAGGCGGCCGCCGGCGGCGTTGGCGGAGATGGTCAGCTCCGGCTTCTCCGCGTCGCAGTATTTCTGGGCATTGGCGATCAGGTTGATGAACACCTGCGCCAGCCGGTCAAGATCCGAGGAGATGCGGAAAGTCTCCGTCTCCGGGCTGCGGATCACCTTCAGCGGCCGGTCCGACCCCGCCAGCGCCGCCGCGACTGCATGGTCCAGCACTTCCGGCAGGGTGCCCGCCGTCATGTTGAGGCTCACCTGGCCGTTTTCCAGCACGCTCAGGTCCAGAAGGTCGTTGAGCAGCCGGGTCAGCCGCAGCGTCTCGTCATGGATGATACCGGCATAGTGGCGCTGCTCCTTGGGGTTGAGCTGTCCGTCGTCGCGCAGAATTTCCGAGAACGCCCGGATTGAGGTCATCGGCGTGCGCAGCTCATGGCTCACCTGGCTAAGAAACGCATCCTTCTGCTCAGAAAGCTGGGTCAGCTTTTCGTTTGTTTCCCGCAGCTTGCGCGCTGTTGCCGACAGCTCTGCCGATTGCGCCTCAAGACGGCTGGAGTATTCCAGCATCTGCGCCGTCTCATCCGCCACCGCCAAAAGATCCTGCACAGAGACCGACGAGCCGCCGACAATCTGGCCGATCATCGCATGCGCCGCCGCTGCCCCGATGGAGGCGCTAAGCTCGCGCTCCAGCCGCTCCAGGAAGGCCGGCGTCGGCTCCGGCAAGGGCCCGCGGCCGCCCTGGCGCAGCCGCTCGCGCTGGAAGAACGCCTGCGCCTCCGGCGCGCCAAGGATCCTCTGCGACATGATCATGAGGTCTTCGGATTGCGCCACGGATCCGGTCCAGCCGCGCGGACCCGCGGAATGGTCGAAGACATTGACGAATTGCGCCCCCTGCAGCCGCTCCAGCGGGCTCGGGAAGCTCACCAGCGACACCAGGCAGAACGCCAGGGCATTGAGGCTCATCGACCACATCACCGCATGGACGGTCGGGTCCAGCCCCTCGATCCCGAACAGCGCCTCCGGCCGCAGCCAGGCCAGGCCAAACAGGCCCTCGCGCAGGATATGCTCGGGCAGCAGCCCGCCGCCCAGCGCCGGCAGCAGCATTGTATAAAGCCAGATGGCAAAGCCCACGGTGAGACCGGCCAGGGCGCCGGAGCGGGTGGCGCCGCGCCAGAACAGCCCGCCGACGAGTGCGGGCAGGATCTGCGCCACCCCGGCAAAGGAGATCAGGCCGATGGCCGCCAGCGCGGCGGCGCCGCCGGACAGGTGATAATAGAAATACCCCAGCGCCATGATCACCGCGATCGACACCCGGCGCGAAAACAGCACCACATCGCGCACATCGCCCGAGACCGAGGCCCGGCGGCTTTGCAGCCGCAGCCAGACCGGCATCACGATATGGTTCGACACCATCGTCGACAGCGCCATGGCCGCCACGATCACCATCGAGGTCGCGGAGGAGAAGCCGCCCAGGAACGACAGCACCGCCAGCCCTTGCTGCCCCTGCTGCAGCGGCACCGTCAGAACGAACATGTCCGGGTTGGCGCCCGCGGGCAGCAGCTCCAGCCCGACCACGGCGATCGGCACCACGAACATCGAGATCAGCAGCAGGTAGAGCGGAAACGCCCAAGAGGCGATGCGCAGGTGGCGCTCGTCCTCATTTTCCACCACCATCACCTGAAACATCCGCGGCAGGCAGACAAAGGCGGCAGCGGCCAGGAAGGTGATGGTGGCCCAGCGGCTGCCATCGACGTTCCAGTGGCCGATCTGCGAGGCATCAATGCGCTGCAGCGTCTGGCCGACACCGCCCGCCACGCCCCAGACCACAAACACCCCGACCGCCAGCAGCGCCGCCAGCTTGACGATCGCCTCCAGCGCAATGGCGGTCACCACCCCGTGGTGGCGCTCGTTGGCGTTGAGGTTGCGGGTGCCGAACAGGATTGCAAACACCGCCAGCCCGGCGGCCACCCAGAATACGGTCGAGGTCTCGTTGTAGCCGCGCAAGGGGTCGGCCTCGGCAAAGATGGCAAAGGACAGGGTGACCGACTGCAGCTGCAGCGAAATATAGGGGGTAACGCCAATCACCGCGAGGATGGTCACCCCGGTGGCCAGCAGGTTCGACTTGCCATAGCGCGAAGAGATCAGGTCGGCGATCGAGGTGATCCGCTGGCTGCGCCCGATCCGCACCAGCTTGCGCAGGCCCCACCACCAGCCGATCATCACCAGCGACGGGCCAAGGTAGATGGTCACGAACTCCAGTCCCGACCGCGCCGCATAGCCGACCGCGCCGTAAAAGGTCCAGGCGGTGCAGTAGACCGACAGCGACAGCGTGTAGATCAGCGGCGAGCGCATCCAGGCGGCACTGCGGCCGCGGGCGGCCATCCGGTCGGCCCAGAAGGCGATGAAGAACAGGAAGGCCACATAGGCAAGGCAGACAAAGGCCAGCACATTCAGGGAGGCCATCAGGCGTCCTCCGGGCCGGCGGGGCCGTCCCCGGGAAGCTCCGCCCCGTCCGGCCCGCCGCCGGTCCAGTGATCAGCCCACCGCTGCACTGTCAGGCTGAAGGCGAAACAGGCGCCGATCAGGCCGATCCAGACCGCGAACACATAGATGATGGCCGAAGACATGCTGACCCCGCCGCGCGCGGCCGGATGGGTCGAGGCCTCAGGCCACAGCAGCGGCAGCGCCAGCAGCAGCACCCCCAGCACCGGCAGCAGCCGGGCGATGTCCATCAGGCGGCGGCGGCGGTAGGTCTGGCGTTCCGCGCGGGTGCCCGTTTGCTCTCTGGGGCTGCCGTCCCGGGTCATCCCTGCCCGGCCTGGGCGTGCAGGTCCCGCACTGCGGTCAGCACCTCGGCGTTGGAAAAGGGTTTGGTCATGAACCGGGTGACGCCGGCCTTTTCCGCCATCTCGCGGTCGCGCATCTGGCCGCGGGCGGTCAGCATCAGCACCGGCAGCGCCTGCATCCCCCCCTCGGCGCGCAGCTCGCGCACGATCTCCAGCCCGCTTTTGCCCGGCAGCATCAGATCCAGAATCACCAGGTCGGGATTGGCATCCCGGATCACCTCCACCGCAGTGGCGCCATCGGTGTGCGCATCCACGCTCCACCCGTCCCGGGTCAGCAGAAACCGGATGGCCTCGGTGATATTCGGCTCATCTTCGATCAGTACAACATGCCTGCCCATCAGCAGAAATTCCTCCCGGCGCCCCCTGCCGGACAAGCCGGTGCGGGCACGCATTCCTTTTGGCGCAGGTTAGCCCCGCCGCCATGTTGCTGTCAAAACTCTTCCTTCAGGATCGACGGCTCGCGCCGGGCCGGACAGCCGCGGCGCGGGCAGATCCGGCAGCTGGCACCGACCGGCTGCGGATCCTGCGCGTCCTGCCCGCCGGGCAGGATCAGCATCACTGCCCGGTACAGCGGGTCAGCCCCGAAATCCGGCATCTCCAGCGGCCAGGCCACCGCCATGCAGTCAAAGGCCGCCGCGTTGCGCCCCTGCTGCACCACGTTGCGCCGCACCGGAACCTGCGGGCGCACCAGCGCGGTGTAAAGCGGCCACAACGGACAGGACGCCCCGAACCGCGGCATGGCAAAGCCGGTCACCGGCTTGCGGAACAAAAGCGTGCCGGAGGCGTCGCAGATCACCAGCCCGGCCTCGCGGCCCAGCACCTCTTCCGGCAGCGCAGCCAGACGGCGAAGCACCACTGGCAGGCCGCAGCCGAACTGCCGCGCCAGCGCCACCGGATCCAGCCCGCCAGAGCGGATCCCGCGCGCCAGCGCCGGCAGCGGCATGGCGCGGGCATCCGCCTGATACTGCTCCAGCGCCGCGCGGGCCAGGCTGCGGGCCGCTTCGCTCACCAGTTCCGGCGCGTGCTGCACCAGCTCCTGCGGCACGGCAGTGCCCTCCTCCAGCGCCGGGAAATGGAAGCCGCTCGCCTGCAGGAAGGCCTCGGCCTCCTCCTGCGGCATGCCGCGGCGGTCCTCGCCGGTGTCGCCCTCATCCAGAAAGCTGACCAGCGCCCGGCTGCTTTCGGACAGGCGCAGCGAATCCTGGTTGAGGTTCTTGTGGAAACGGTCGCGCCACTCCGGTTCCAGCTCGCCGGTTTCCGCCAGAATCGACGCGGTGGAGCGGATCGCGGCGGCGGTCGACAGCACCTCATGCACCGAGGCCGCCAGGTTGGGGTCATGGGTCAGCCGGTCCGAGAGCGTCTCGACCGTGCGCTCCAGCGTGGCGATGCGGCGGTGGCCGGAGGCCAGCACCTCGGCCCAGCCCGGAAACCGGCCGGCGAACTCGTCCACCCGGTCCAGCTCCGCCACCGGCACGCCGCTGTCTGCCGCCGCCTCCCGCAGGGTGGAGATCAGCGCCGCCTCCGCCCCCTCGCTTAGCATCGAGGGTTCGACCCCCAAAACCCCGGCAATGCCGACCAGAAGCTTGCCGCCGATTCTGCGCCGATTGTGCTCAATCAGGTTGAGATAAGAGGCTGAAATCCCTGCCTCCCGCGCCAATTCAGCCTGCCGCAACCCCAGGATGAGCCTGCGTTCGCGGATCCGGCTGCCGGTCAAGGTGTCGCGTGCCATGCGGACAGGCCTCCCAAAACACTTCCAATTCAAGGGCTTTCTGCAACGCAATATAACTTTGTTTACAGTATGCCACGGAATATTGTTCATTTATTTACAGAATTTTCAAGCTGCAAAAGGGTTTTATTGCTTGGGTTTACATGACGCTCCCATACTGATTTTGCACTTACCGTGCTGGTACCGCGCAGAAGTGAGGAGCTGCAAGGCACCAATCATATTAGGGAGGAATACATGTCTAAATTTGACGTTTCGCGCCGTGGTGTCTTGAAGACCGGCGCAATGGCAGGCGCTGGAGTGGCGCTGCCGACCATCTTCACCGCCTCATCCGCCGCGGCCTTCACCAATGAGCCGACCGGCAGCACCGTCACCCTGGGCTTCAACGTGCCGCAGACCGGACCCTACGCCGACGAAGGCGCCGACGAGCTGCGCGCCTATGAGCTGGCGGTCGAGCATCTGAACGGCGGCGGTGACGGCGGCATGATGAACACCTTCAGTTCCAAGGCGCTGCAGGGCAACGGCATCCTGGGCAAGAAGGTCGAATACGTCACCGGCGACACCCAGACCAAATCCGACGCCGCCCGCGCCTCTGCCAAGTCGATGATCGAAAAAGACGGCGCGGTGATGATCACCGGCGGCTCCTCCTCCGGCGTGGCCATCGCGGTGCAGGGTCTCTGCCAGGAGGCAGGCGTGATCTTCATGGCCGGTCTCACCCACTCCAACGACACCACCGGCAAGGACAAGAAGGCCAACGGTTTCCGCCATTTCTTCAACGGCTACATGTCGGGCGCGGCGCTGGCACCGGTGCTCAAGAACCTCTATGGCACTGACCGCACCGCCTATCACCTGACCGCCGACTACACCTGGGGCTGGACTCAGGAAGAGTCGATCGCCGCCGCCACCGAAGCCCTGGGCTGGCAGACCGTGAACAAGGTCCGCACCCCGCTGGCGGCCACCGACTTCTCCTCCTACATCGCGCCGGTTCTGAACTCGGGCGCGGATGTGCTGGTGCTGAACCACTATGGCGGCAACATGGTGAACTCGCTGACCAATGCGGTGCAGTTCGGTCTGCGCGACAAGGTGGTGAACGGCAAGAACTTCGAAATCGTGGTGCCGCTCTATTCCCGCCTGATGGCCAAGGGTGCCGGCGAAAACGTGAAGGGCATCCATGGCTCCACCAACTGGCACTGGACGCTGCAGGACGAGGGTTCCAAGGCCTTCGTGAAATCCTTCGGGACCAAATACGGCTTCCCGCCGAGCCAGGCAGCGCACACCTGCTACGTGCAGACGCTGCTTTATGCGGATGCGGTGGAACGGGCCGGCAGCTTCAACCCCTGTGCCGTCGTCGAAGCCCTCGAGGGCTATGAGTTCGACGGTCTGGGCAACGGACCGACCCTGTACCGCGCCGAAGACCACCAGTGCTTCAAGGACGTTCTGGTGGTGCGCGGGAAAGAAAATCCGACCTCGGAATTCGACCTTCTGGAAGTGGTCGAGGTCACGCCGCGCGCGCAGGTGGAATACGCACCGGATCACCCGATGTTTGCCGGCGGCAACCTCGGCGCCTGCAATCCGGGCGCCTAAGCCCCGCAGATCCGGCCGGGCGCCTGACGCGCCCGGCCTTCCATCCCGGACCGGCAACCGGACGCGCGGCGTTCGACCGGGGGCGAGAAGCCCCTGAACCGACCGGTTTTATCTCTACCACCCAGACTAACCCCGGGGGCGGGATCCATGGACGCAATCCTTTTGCAAATCTTGAACGGGCTCGACAAGGGCTCGGCCTATGCGCTGATCGCGCTGGGTTTGACACTTATCTTCGGCACGCTGGGCGTGGTGAACTTTGCCCACGGGGCCTTGTTCATGATCGGCGCCTTCTGCGCCGTCACCCTGCAGCGGCTGCTGAACCTCAGCTATGAAGTGGTCGACGAGACGCAGACCGACTTTCTCGGCAACCCGCTGAAGGTGAAGACCCCTTATGTCGAGGCCTGGTTCGGCCCCGAGTTCGGAGGGGCCATCATCGACTGGGCGGTGCCGCTGGCCATCCTGTTTGCCATCCCGATCATGATCGGCGTCGGCTACGTGATGGAACGCGGGTTGATCAAGCATTTCTACAAGCGCCCCCATGCCGACCAGATCCTGGTGACCTTCGGCCTCGCCATCGTGCTGCAGGAAGTGGTCAAGTATTTCTACGGCGCCAACCCGATCCAGACCCCGGCGCCGGACGCGCTGAACGGGGTGGTCAACCTGGGCGCCGCGATCGGCATGGACATCGTCTATCCGGTCTGGCGCGTGGTCTATTTCTTCTTTGCCGTGGTCATCATCGGGGGCATCTTCAGCTTCCTGCAGTTCACCACCTTTGGCATGGTGGTGCGGGCCGGCATGGCGGACCGCGAGACGGTGGGCCTTCTGGGCATCAACATCGACCGCCGCTTCACCATCATGTTCGGCATCGCCGCCGCCGTCGCCGGTCTGGCCGGTGTCATGTACACCCCAATCAACTCGCCCAACTACCACATGGGCATGGACTTCCTGGTCCTCAGCTTCGTGGTGGTGGTCGTCGGCGGCATGGGCTCCCTGCCCGGTGCTGTTCTGGCGGGCTTCCTCTTGGGCATCCTCGAGAGCTTTGCCTCGATGAACGAGATCAAGTCGCTGATCCCCGGCATCGACCAGATCATCATCTATTTGGTGGCCATCATCATTCTGCTGACCCGTCCGCGAGGCCTGATGGGCCGCAAAGGCGTGATGGAGGACTAAAGACATGTTCGGACTGAACAAAAAAGACACCTCTTTGCTGATCATCGTGGCCTGCCTGACGATGTTCGCCCCCTTCATCCTGAACCCCTTCCCCACTGACAGCGGGCTGGCGCAGTTCAACGCGGGCTACCCGGACCTGATGCAGCGTTTCGTGATTTTCGGGATCTTCGCCATCGGCTTCAACATCCTGTTCGGGCTCACCGGTTACCTGTCGTTCGGCCATGCGGCCTTCCTCGGTGTAGGCTCCTACTCGGCCGTGTGGATGTTCAAGCTGATCGGCATGAACGTGATCCCGGCGATTGTGCTGTCGGTGATCGTGGCGGGCCTGTTCGCGCTGTTGATCGGGTTCATCTCCCTGCGCCGCTCCGGCATCTACTTCTCGATCCTGACGCTGGCCTTTGCGCAGATGTCGTTCAACCTCGCCTATTCGGTGCTGACCCCGATCACCAATGGTGAAACCGGCCTGCAGCTGACGCTGGAAGACCCCCGCATTTTGGGCGTCTCCGCCACAGCAGACGGCTCGATCCCGGTGACCAACCTGTTCGGGCTCGAGATGCGCTCCACCTTCGAGATGGCGGTCGGCCCCTGGGCGTTCCAATTCAATGCGGGCTACTACCTCTGTGCTTTCATCATGTTGGCGGCCTTCTACCTGTCGATCCGCATCTTCCGCTCGCCCTTTGGCATGATGCTGCGGGCGGTGAAATCGAACCAGCAGCGGATGAACTACACCGGTCTGAACACCCGGCCCTACACGCTGGCAGCCTTCGTGATTTCCGGAATGTATGCCGGTCTTGCGGGCGGGCTGATGGCCTCGATGGACCCGCTGGCCGGGGCGGAGCGGATGCAGTGGACCGCTTCCGGTGAGGTGGTGCTGATGACCATCCTCGGCGGTGCCGGTACGCTGATTGGCCCGGTGCTGGGCGCCGGTTTCATCAAGTACTTCGAAAACATCTTCTCGAAGATCAACGACAACGTGCTGCACAGCTGGTTCAGCTTCATGCCCGACGGCATGGAAGACGCGGTGGTGTTCCTGATCCACCCCTTCATCGGCAAGGGCTGGCATCTGACCCTGGGCATCTTGTTCATGCTGGTGGTGATCTTCCTGCCCGGCGGCCTGGTCGAAGGCGGCCAGCGGATCAAGGGCTGGCTCAGCGGCCGCAAGGCCAAAGACGACGGCAAGGCCGCCGGCGAAACCAATCCCGCGGAGTAAGGAGACAGAACCATGGGTATCCTTGAAGTCAAAGACGTGGGGAAACGGTTCGGCGGGCTGCAGGCCCTGTCCGATGTGAACCTCAGCGTAAAGGAAAACTCGGTCCACGCCATCATCGGGCCGAACGGCGCGGGCAAATCCACCCTGCTGAACTGCCTGGTGGGCAAGCTGATCCCCGACACCGGATCGGTGATGTTCGACGGCCAGTCCGTGCTGGGACGGGCGCCATACGAGATCAACCAGATGGGCATCTCCCGCGTGTTCCAGACGCCCGAGATCTTTGGCGATCTGACGGTGCTGGAGAACATGATGATCCCCTGCTTTGCCAAACGGGACGGTGCGTTCGAGCTGAACGCCTTGTCGTCGGTTTTGCGGCAGAAGGACATTCTGCAAAAGGCAGAGCACATGCTGGAAGAGATGAACATGGCGGACAAGCGGCACATGCACGCCGCCGCCATGTCCCGCGGCGACAAGCGGCGGCTGGAGATCGGCATGTGCCTGTCGCAAGAACCGCGCCTGCTGCTGCTGGACGAACCCACCGCGGGCATGGCGCGGGCCGACACCAACAACACCATAGACCTGCTGAAACAGATCAGCGACGAGCGCGACATCACCATCGCCATCATCGAACACGACATGCATGTGGTGTTCAGCCTGGCCAACCGGATCACCGTGCTGGCCCAGGGCACCCCGCTGGTCGAGGACGATCCGCAAAACATCCGCGGCAACCCGAAGGTGCGCGAAGCGTACCTGGGTGAGAGCGCGTAAAGGAGAAACACCATGAATGTGAAACCCGATTTCTCCAAGAACGCCAATATGGCCACCACCGCGCCGGCCTTTCTGTCGGTCTGGGACGTTCATGCCTATTACGGCGAGAGCTACATCGTGCAGGGCATCAGCTTTAACGTCCACGAGGGCGAGATCCTGGCGCTGCTGGGCCGCAATGGTGCCGGCAAAACCTCCACTTTGCGCTCAATCGCGCGTACCGGCTCGCCTTTGGTCACACGAGGCGAGATCTGGCTGGACCACAAGCCGCTGCACAAGATGGAATCTTATGAGGCCGCTGCCGTGGGCCTGGGCCTGGTGCCCGAAGACCGCCGCATCATCCACGGCCTGACGGTGGAGGAAAACCTTCAACTGGCACAGATTGCCCCGCCCGTCGGCTGGTCGCTGGAGCGCCTTTATGACCTGTTCCCGCGCCTTGGCGAACGCCGCAAGCAGGAGGGCGTGACCCTGTCGGGCGGCGAACAGCAGATGCTGGCCATCGCCCGCGCGCTGGCCCGCGACATCAAGGTGCTTCTGCTGGACGAACCTTACGAAGGCCTCGCCCCGGTGATCGTGGACGAGATTGAAAAGACCCTCATCCACATCAAGGAACAGGGCATGACAACCATCATTGTCGAGCAGAACGCAGTCCGCGCCCTGGAACTGGCAGACCGTGCGGTGATCCTCGATACGGGCGGCATTGTCTTTGACGGCACCGCCGCCGAGGTTCTGGAAAACGAGGAGCTGCGCGCCGAATACCTGGCGATCTGAGGCGCGCTGCAAAATTCATCTCCGTCTTGCCGGCCGCCCGCGTGCCGGCAGTGGCAGACTGAGGCCGGCTCTGTTCAAGAGCTGGCCTCTTTTACGGCAAGCGCTGCGCCTGCGCTGCAAACATCAGTCTTTGCCGCAATAAACCCGGGTTATACGGCCCCGGTTTCTGCGCCGTTCCAACCTGGCGCCTATTTCCCTTTGCTGCTCCCGTCCCGACGTCTCTGAGACGGACCGCGCCATTCCGGTGCGGCGCCGGACAGGACACCGAAAGGACACCCGATGCGCCATTCACTGAAACTCCTCGCCCTTGTTCTCACCCTGCCTGCGGCAGCGGTCTTTGCCTCTGACAGCGCCCCCAGCGCCGACACCCAAGCCAAGATCCGCGATCTTCTGACAGGCCAGGGCTACGAGGTGCGCAAGATCGAAGCTGAAGACGGCCAGTTTGAGGCCTACGCCGTGAAGGACGGTAAGAAGTACGAGGTCTACCTGAACGGCAAGCTTGAGGTGGTGAAGATCAAGGAAGACGACTGACCGGCTCAGGGCATCATCTGCCGGGCGCCTGTCTGCGCCCGGCCACGGCAGGAGGGCTGACATGCACCGCACATACGTCTGGGACCCTGTGGTCCGGCTGTTCCACTGGTCGCTGGCGGCGGGCTTTGCCGCCAATGCGCTGGTCACCGATCCGGAGGGCAATCTTCACGAAAACATCGGCTATGCCGTTGCCGCGCTGATCGGCATCCGGGTGGTCTGGGGCCTTATCGGCAGCCGCCACGCGCGGTTTTCCAGCTTTCCGCCCAATGCCGGCGCCGCGGCCGGGCAGCTGAGCGATATCGCCACAGGCCGGATCCGGCGGCATAAGGGCCACTCTCCGCTGGGCGCGCTGATGATCTACAATCTGCTGCTGACGATCACCTGCATCGCCCTCACCGGCTATCTGATGACCACAAACATGTTCTGGGGCATCGAATGGCCGGAAGAGCTGCATGAGGCGCTGGTCTCCTGGGCGGAGATTTCCATTGTGCTGCATGTGGCGGCGGTGCTGTTCGAAAGCCGCCGCACCAAAGTCAATCTGGCGCGCGCGATGGTCACTGGCTACAAGGAGGGCACGGAAACCAGCAGAGAGAGCCCCTGATGCGCCACGCCCCGAACGGCCCTGCCCAGCCTTGGGTCCTGATCGCCGTCATCGCCGTGCAAGCCATTTGCGCGGCGGTGTTTCTAGGGGATGTGATCGCGGACCTCAGCGGCTTGGAGGCCGGAGAGGCGGAAGCCGGGGAGCGCAGCCACACCTATATCGAAGGGCTTGCCGCGCTGGCGCTGACTGCGGCCATCATTATTGAAACCCGCATTCTGATGTGGCTGCTGCGCCGCAAGGCGCATCTGGAGGAAAGCCTGAGCGCCGCCCAGGCCGCCGTGCAGGACGTGATCAACACGGAGTTTGCCGCCTGGGGCCTGACCCCCGCAGAGCTGGATGTGGCAACCTTTCTGGTCAAGGGCCTCAGCACGGCCGAAATCGCCACCATGCGCGGCAGTGCCGAAGGCACCGTCAAGGCGCAGCTGAATGCGATCTACCGCAAATCCGGCACCGCCAGCCGGGCCGAACTGATGAGCCTGCTGATCGACACGATGATGGGACAGCGCCAGCCCGACCGCAGCGAAGGCTCCGCCGCCCGCCCGGCCTGAGCTGGCGTCATCAGACCATCTTCCGCAGCTCGGTCTTCAGCACCTTGCCATAGTTGTTCTTGGGCAGCGCATCAATGCGCAAGTAGGCCTTCGGCCGTTTGAACCGGGCAATCCGGCTGTTGCACAGATCGTCCAGCTCCCCCTCCGGCGCATCCCCCACGACAAAGGCCACCACCTCCTCGCCCCAATCCGCATGCGGGCGGCCCACCACCGACACCTCGCGCACCTGCGGATGCATCAGCAGCACCTCCTCCACCTCGCGCGGGTAAACATTGGAGCCGCCGGTGATGATCATGTCCTTGGAGCGGTCCTGCAGCGTCAGATAGCCATCCGCATCCAGCACCCCCATGTCGCCGGTCATCAGCCAGCCGTTGAGCAAGGTCTTGGACGTCGCTTCGGGATTGTCCCAATACCCCGGCATCACCGCATCGCCGCGCACCATGATCTCGCCATGGCTGCCTGCAGGCAGGAACTCCCCCTCCGGCGTGCCGATCTGCACCTCCACCACGCTTTGCGCCCTGCCGACGCTGGCCAGCCGCTCGCGCCAGCGCGGATGCGCGCGGTCCTGCACGTCGCGGCGCGGCAGCGCGGTGATCGCCATCGGGCATTCGCCCTGACCGTAAACCTGCACGAAGACCGGGCCGAAATGCTCAACCGCCTCGATGATATCGGCGGCATACATCGGCCCGCCTGCATAGACGACCGTGCGCAGCCCTTCTCCCTTGAAGCCCAGCCGCTTGGCCTCAGCCGTCATTCTTGTGACCATGGTCGGCGCGGCAAACATGTGGACCCGCCCGAAATGCGCGGCAAGGCCGAAGATCTCCGCCTCATCGAAACCGCCGGAGGCCGGGCAGACGTGGCGCGCGCGCGCCAGCACGTGCTGAATCGCGTAGATGCCCGCGCCGTGGCTCATCGGCGCGGCATAGAGCGCGTGGTCGGCGGCGCTCACCTGATCCACGTCGGCGAAATAGGCGATGGCCATGGTCATCAGCATCCGGTGGGTGATCATCACCCCCTTGGGCCGCCCGGTGGTGCCGGAGGTGTAAAACAGCCACGCCAAATCCCCGGGCGCGCGGGAGGCAGGCCCCGCCACCGGCTCCGCCTGAAGCGCCGCCGCATAATCCGCACCGGTGATATCCACGCAGCGCACCGCGGCCCCGGTGTCTGCAACCGCCTCTGTCAGCCCCGGCGAGGTGAACAGCAGGCCGGTGCCGGAATTTTGCAGGATGTACTCCGCCTCCTTGCCGTGCAGCTTGGCATTGATGGGAACTGCCGCCGCGCCGGCATACCAGATGGCATATAGCGCAATCAGGTAATCCGGGCAGTTCGTCATGAAGATGCCAACCCGGTCGCCCGGTGAAATCCCCTGCGCCAGCAGCCAGCCCGCCACCGAGGCCGCCCGCGCATGAAACCCGGCGTAATCCGCCACCAGATCCCGCCCCAGATACAATGCAGGCCGCGCGCCCTCTGCCGCCGCTGTCCGCTGCAGCCACACCGCTATGTTCATTCGATTGTCCTCTCCCGCTTGCCCCGCAGCGCGCAACGTGGCACGCAGCGGCTGCCCCCTTCAATTCCGCAAAAATACCGGGGTAAAAGTACCATATGAACGATCTTGCCTTTGACCATGCCCCCGTGGGCCTCGCCGTCCTGGAACGCCGCGTCATCACGCGGTGCAACCTGCAATTCGCGGCGACCTTTGGCGGCGCACCCGGTGACTATACCGGCATGCTGGTGGCCGAACTGTACCCCAGCCAAGAGGATTTCAACCGCATCGGCGCCCTTTTGCAGCAGCCAGAGGCGCAGCGCGGCAGCTACAGCGACGAACGCATCATGCGCCGCCGGGCGGGCGGATTGTTCTGGTGCCGGGTGCGCGGCCGGTCGGTGACGCCTGAGGCGCCGTTTCAGACCGGCATCTGGTCCTTTGCGGACATTTCCGACGACCGCCCTGTGGTCTCCCTCACCCCGCGCGAGCGCGAAGTGGCGATCCTCACCTGCAAGGGGCTGTCGGCCAAGGAGATCGGCAAGCAGCTGGACCTGTCCTACCGCACGGTCGAAAGCCACCGGGCGCATCTGCTGCAAAAGTTCGGCGCCCGCAAACTGCCGGAACTGGTGGCCAAGCTGACGGGAATGCCGCTGTGACCCGGCAACTGGAGTCTGAATGCGGCAGGCAATTGCAAATTTATCAATTCATCTCCATGTTACAGCAAGCATCGACAGCGCTTTCCTTGCGGTAATCCTTGCCCTATAAGCGCGCTAATTTCCTGCCTGCCGGGCCTTCCGGGCCCGGGCGGGCATGTCGGAACCGGCTTGAGGACAATATGACAAACAAATCTCACGAAGCGGATGTGGCATTCATCAAGGCGCTGGCGGAGCTGCTGCGCGAAAACGATCTGACCGAGCTGCAGGTCAAACGGGAATACGGCGATGACGACAGCCTGAACGTGCGCGTCTCCCGCCAGACCGCGATGGCCGCGGCGCCGATGCAAGTTCAGGTGCCTGCCGCCCCGGCGCCGGTTGCTGCCGCCGCCGCACCTGCCGCTGCCGCCCCCGCAGCCGCAAACGACGATCCGGCCAGCCACCCCGGTGCCGTGACCTCGCCGATGGTCGGCACCGTGTACCTGCAGCCGGAACCGGGCTCGCCGTCTTTCATTTCCGTGGGCGCACAGGTCAGCGAAGGCGACACCCTGCTGATCGTCGAAGCCATGAAGACCATGAACCACATTCCGGCGCCGAAATCCGGCACCGTGAAGCGCATCCTGGTCGAAGACGGCGCCGCCGTTGAATTCGGATCGCCTCTGGTCATCATCGAATAAGGATCTGCCATGTTTGACAAGATCCTGATTGCCAACCGCGGCGAGATCGCCCTGCGCGTGATCCGTGCCTGCCGGGAAATGGGCATCAAGTCGGTTGCAGTGCACTCCACCGCCGACTCCGACGCGATGCACGTGCGCATGGCCGATGAATCGGTCTGCATCGGGCCGCCCTCCGGCGCCCAAAGCTACCTGTCGATTCCCGCCATCATTTCCGCTTGCGAGATCACCGGCGCCCAGGCGATTCACCCGGGCTACGGCTTCCTGTCGGAAAACGCCAATTTCGTGCAGATCATCGAGGACCACGGGCTGACCTTCATTGGCCCCTCGGCCGAACACATCCGCATCATGGGTGACAAGATCACCGCCAAGGAAACCGCCAAAAACCTCGGCATTCCGGTTGTTCCGGGCTCCGAAGGCGGCGTGCCCGACATTGCCGCTGCCAAAAAGGCGGCCAAGGACATGGGCTACCCGGTGATCATCAAGGCGACCGCCGGCGGCGGCGGCCGCGGCATGAAGGTCGCCAAGGACGAGAAAGAACTGGTCTCGGCCTTCTCCACCGCCCGGTCCGAGGCCAAGGCCGCCTTCGGCAATGACGAAGTCTACATGGAGAAATACCTCCAGAAGCCGCGGCACATCGAAGTGCAGGTCTTTGGCGACGGCAAGGGCACCGGCATACACCTGGCGGAGCGCGACTGCTCGCTGCAGCGCCGCCACCAGAAGGTGTTCGAGGAGGCCCCCGGCCCCTGCATCACCCCGGAAGAGCGTGCCCGCATCGGCAAGATCTGTGCCGACGCGATCGGCAAGATGGGCTATTCCGGCGCCGGCACCGTGGAGTTCCTCTATGAAGACGGCGAGTTCTACTTCATCGAGATGAACACCCGCCTGCAGGTGGAGCATCCGGTGACCGAAGCCATCTTTGGCGTCGACCTGGTGCGCGAGCAGATCCGGGTGGCCGAAGGCCTGCCGATGTCGTTCACGCAGGACGATCTGGAGATCAACGGCCACGCCATCGAAGTCCGGATCAACGCCGAGAAGCTGCCGAACTTCTCGCCCTGCCCGGGCAAGATCACCGCGTTCCACGCCCCCGGCGGCCTGGGTGTGCGGATGGATTCGGCGCTCTATGACGGCTACTCGATCCCGCCCTACTATGACTCGCTGATCGGCAAGCTGATCGTGCACGGCCGTGACCGGACCGAGGCGCTTGCCCGCCTGCACCGCGCCCTGGGCGAGCTGATCATCGACGGCATCGACACCACCGTGCCGCTGTTCCATGCGCTGTTGGAGGAGCAGGACATCCACACCGGCGACTACGGCATCCACTGGCTGGAACGCTGGCTGGAAAAAAACACACCGGCCTGAAACCCGCGGGGCGCGCCATCCGGCTGCGCCCCGTCTTACTTTTCTCTGCCTTTGCCCTTTATACTGGCGGCACCATGAGCCTGACTGCCGATCTCCTGCTGCACGCCTATTCCGCCGGTGTTTTCCCGATGGCCGAACACCGCGACGACCCGGAAGTGTTCTGGGTCGACCCCAAACGGCGCGGGATCCTGCCGCTGGACGGCTTCCGCATCTCCCGCTCCCTGGCCAAGCGCATCCGCAACGGCGGCTTTGAGATCACCGTGAACCGGGACTTTGCCGGCGTGGTGGAGGGCTGCGCCGACCGGGCGGAAACCTGGATCAGCGCCGAAATCCGCGACCGCTACTTGGAACTGCACGCGATGGGCAACGCCCATTCGCTGGAGGTCTGGCATCAGGGCATTCTGGCCGGAGGCACTTATGGGGTGTCACTGGGCGGCGCATTTTTCGGCGAAAGCATGTTCTCCCGCCGCCGCGACGCCTCCAAGGTGGCGCTGGCCTATCTGGTTGACCGGCTGGTGCAGGCAGGCTTCATCTTATGCGACACCCAGTTCCTGACCCCGCACCTGGCCTCCCTCGGCGGCATTGAGGTCAGCCGCGCCCGCTACCGGGCGCTGCTGCGCGACGCCTTGTCAAAAGAGGCCGATTTCACCCGCCCCGCCGTGCCCGCGCCTCAGCTGCTGCTGCAGCGGATGACCCAGACATCATAACGGCTGTGGTCCAGCGGGTTCAGCGCCGGACTGGACGCGATCATCCAGCCCTCGAACTGCACCGCATTGTCAGCGGGATTGCGCACGGTGAGAAAGGCGTAGGCATCCCCGGTCGGGTTCTCCGCCGGATAGCGGCAGTCCGACACGGTGACCAGCAGCCCGAACATCTCCCCACTGCCGCCGACCGCGATCTCGGCATCCATGCTGTGGCCGTTGACTTTGTCCAGCGCCCGCAGCACCGCCGCAGTGCCCTGTGCCGCACCGCTCTGCGCCACCTGCTCCTGCCCCCAGGCAGGCAGGGCCAGCAGGCCTGCGGCCAGGGCAGCGGCCAGCCGCTTCACGAGTCTTCCCCGCCGCCTGCCACGAATTTCACCAGCAGCGAAATCAGGCTGACCGCGCCTTGGGTATCCTCGATCTCATCCCCCGGCTCGAAAGCGAAGGCAGAGCCGCCCGGCATGATTTCCACGAAATTGCCGCCCAGCAGCCCCTCGGAAGAAATCACCACCGCGCTGTCATCGGGGATATCGATCCCTTGCTTCACCGAAAACCGGGTGTCGGCGCGGAAGGTTTCCGGGTTCAGGTCGACACCGGTCACGGTGCCGATCTTGACGCCCGCAAGCCGCACATCGGTGCCGACGCTGACGCCCTCAAGGGACCGGAAAGACGCGCTCAGATCATAGGTAGCGCCGGCCCGCGACAGGCCCGCAGCCTGCCCGGCATAGACGGCAAACGCAACCGCGGCGGCCAGCACGACGCCACCGGCCAAAACTTCAGTAGGATTTTGAGACATGAAACCAGCCTTCTGGCAGATGTTTATTCGGGCACCCAGGCCTCATAGTCGCGGCGCTCCTTGGGCTCGCCGCCGGCGCGGATCGAGCCCGCAGGCGCATAGGCCATCATGGTGCCGGTCAGGTTTTCCTGGTGCGGCTTTTCCCAGGGCTTATGCTTCAGCGGCTTCTCGCTCGGCACCTCGTCAAAGGTCCGGTGCAGCCAGCCGTGCCAGTCCGGGCTGACGCGGGAGGCTTCCACTTCGCCGTTGAACATCACCCAGCGCTTGCTGTCATCGGCATTGCGGTAAAAGACATTGCCCTGATCATCCTCACCCACCTTGATGCCCTTGCGGGCGGTGAAGATCCGGGTGTTCAGGGTGGAGCCGTTCCACCAGGTCACAGCGCGCAGAAGAGTGTTCAGGATTCCCATGGATGCCTCCGGAGTTTTCCGATCTTGATATGGCCCAATTTCCCGCCAAGGTCCAGTGGCTTGCGCCGTGGCTTGGGGCCTGCCGGCGGGAACGGGCAGTTTTGCCTCAGCCCCGCGTGCGGGGCATCCGCCGGCTCAGCTGTCCGCCGGTGCCAGCGCGGTCACCTCGATCTCGATGCGGTACTTCGGATCAATCAGATTGCATTCGATCATCGTCGCCGCCGGCGGGCTGGCACCAAAGGTTTCGGCCAGAACCGGCCAGCAAGGCTCAAACTCCGCTGCATCCGGCAGGTAGTAGTTGACCCGCACCGCATCGGCGAAGCTTGCCCCCGCCTTCTCCAGCGCCGCGCCGATGGTGTCCAGCGCCGACCGGCACTGCGCCACCACATCGTCGCCCTGGCCAACCGTTCCGGCCACATGCACGAACCCGCCCGCAACCACGGCGCGGCAATAGCCGATCTTGGCCTCGAACTCACCGCCGGAGGAAATCCGTTTGATCATCGCCTCTCACCTTCTTCTGGCTGAAAATATCCCAGGGGAGCAGCGGCCTGCCGCTGCGGGGGCAGCGCCCCCTCTGCCGAGCCGCCCCCAAAAGACAAACGGCGCGGAAAAAAACCGCGCCGTCTGATTGAAGTCCTATCCGTTTACCCGGCCGTTGCGGGTTCTTTCTCGGCATCCGCGTGGATCATCAGCGGCTGCGCGTCCGAGGTCACCGCCTCTTCGTTCACGACCACCTTGGTCACGCTGTCCATGCCCGGCAGGTCGAACATGGTATCCAGCAGGATGTCCTCCATGATCGAGCGCAGGCCGCGGGCGCCGGTCTTGCGTTCGATCGCCTTGCGGGCAATCGCCTTCAGCGCTTCTTCGGTGAAGTCCAGTTCGGTGTCTTCCAGCTCGAACAGGCGCTGGTACTGTTTGACAAGGGCGTTCTTCGGCTCGGTCAGGATGGTGACCAGCGCCTCCTCGTCCAGGTCCTCCAGCGTTGCCAGAACCGGCAGACGGCCGACGAATTCCGGGATCAGGCCGAATTTCAGCAGGTCTTCCGGCTCCAGATCCTGGAAGATTTCACCGACGCCGCGCTCATCGTTGTCGCGCACATCAGCGCCAAAGCCCATTGCCGAGCCCTTCCCGCGCGCCGCGATGATCTTGTCGAGGCCGGCAAAGGCGCCGCCGCAGATGAACAGGATGTTGGTGGTGTCCACCTGCAGGAATTCCTGCTGCGGATGCTTGCGCCCGCCCTGCGGCGGAACCGAGGCCACGGTGCCTTCCATCAGCTTCAGCAGCGCCTGCTGCACGCCCTCGCCCGACACGTCGCGGGTGATCGAGGGGTTTTCCGACTTGCGGGTGATCTTGTCGACCTCGTCGATATAGACGATGCCGCGCTGTGCGCGCTCGACGTTGTACTCCGACGACTGCAGCAGTTTCAGGATGATGTTCTCGACATCTTCGCCCACGTAACCGGCCTCGGTCAGCGTGGTGGCATCCGCCATGGTGAACGGCACATCCAGAATCCGCGCCAGCGTCTGCGCCAGCAGCGTTTTGCCGCAGCCGGTGGGGCCGATCAGCAGGATGTTGGATTTTGCCAGTTCGATGTCCGAGCCCGCCTTCTGGGCGTGGTTCAGACGCTTGTAGTGGTTGTGCACCGCAACCGACAGCACCCGCTTGGCGGTGGCCTGACCGATCACGTAGTCGTCCAGCACCTGGCAGATGTCCTTGGGTGTCGGCACCCCGTCGGTCGCCTTCAGCCCGGAGGCCTTGGTCTCTTCCCGGATGATGTCCATGCACAGTTCGACGCATTCATCGCAAATGAATACGGTGGGGCCGGCGATCAGCTTGCGCACTTCATGCTGGCTCTTGCCGCAGAAGCTGCAATAGAGGGTGTTTTTGCTGTCGCCGCCTGAATTCGTCGCCATGGTCTACCTTTCAGTCCGCCCGGTCCGATGCGCCCGCGCTGCGGGGCAAGTCAACTTTCTGCCAGCTTAAGCCACTGCTTAGGCCGCCACAATGTGAAAGTGCGCCCCAAGTTAATCGCAGGGCGCACCGCTGGTCACAAGCCCAGGCCTCAGGCCTGCTCGTCATCGCCTTTGGCTCTGTTTTCAACGATTTCGTCGATCAGGCCGAACTCCTTCGCCTCTTCCGGCGACATGAAGTTGTCGCGCTCCAGCGCGTTCACGACCGTGTCGTAGTCCTGGCCGGTGTGCTTGACGTAGATCTCGTTCAGGCGCTTCTTCAGCTTCAGGGTCTCTTCGGCGTGGATCATGATATCGGTCGCCTGGCCCTGGAAGCCGCCGGAGGGCTGGTGCACCATCACGCGGCTGTTGGGCAGCGAGAAGCGCATGCCTTTTTCCCCAGCCGTCAGCAGCAGCGACCCCATCGACGCCGCCTGGCCGATCACCAGGGTGGACACCTTGGGCTTGATGTACTGCATGGTGTCATAGATCGACAGGCCCGAGGTCACCACGCCGCCGGGCGAGTTGATGTACATCGAGATTTCCTTGGACGGGTTTTCCGCCTCAAGGTGCAGCAGCTGCGCCACGATCAGCGAGCTCATCCCGTCGTGCACCGGACCGTTCACAAAGATGATCCGTTCCTTCAGCAGGCGGGAAAAGATGTCATAGGCCCGCTCGCCCCGGCTGGTCTGCTCAACCACCATCGGGACCAGGGTGTTCATGTATGTTTCTCTGGGATCAATCATTTCGACCTGCCTGCGTTGTTTATGTCCGGCACCATACCCGACAGTGTGTTACCCGAGTCTTAGTATCGCCCCTTTTGACCTGCAAGGGGCGGCGGGCATTTTACGGTGCCGCAAACCTGCATGCGGTGTCGCAATCCGCAGGAACGCTGTCGCTATTCTAGGGCTGTGGCCTGCGTCAGCGCCTTAGGAAGCAAAATCAAGTCCGAATTCCGCCCGGCTGCCCGGGTGCCGCGCTGGGGTCCCGCCATGTCCGATGACAGCTTCGTTCAGAAAGGCGCCGCCGCCAATCTCGCCATCCCGTTCGAGGGCGCGCCGCAGGATTTCTATTTCCTGCTGCTGCCCAAGGCGACAATGCTGCCGGTGGCCGCCGCCATCGAGCCCCTGCGCATTGCCAACCAGGTGACCGGCACCCGGCTCTACCGCTGGTACATCATGACAGAGGACGGCCAGCCGGTGCGCTGCTCCAACGGCATGGTGGTGACGCCGGACACCCCGCTCCAGCCGCTGCCCTCGGATTCACTCGGCTTTGTCTGCGCTGGGGTCGAGCCGCACAGCGCCGCCACCGAGATCACCCTGAACTGGCTGCGCCGCGAAAGCCGCTTTGGCCGCGCCATCGGCGGCATCTGCACCGGCGCCTTTGCGCTGGCCCAGGCCGGGCTGATTAAGAATCACAAGTTCACCCTGCACTGGGAGAACCAGCCGGGGTTCCTGGAAAGCTATCCGAGCCTCGCGCCCTCGCCCAATATCTTTGAGATCTCGGGCCCGCTGATGACCTGCGGCGGCGGCAATGCCGCGACCGACATGATGCTGCACCTGATCGAGGAACGCCACGGCAAGCAGCTGGCGATCATCGTCGCCGACATGTGCCTGCACGTGCGCTCCGGCGGCCAGGCGGCGCCGCAGAAATCGAATTACGCGGTGGCCATCGGCAGCCGCAACCAGCGCTTGCTGAATGCGCTGCAGCTGATGCAGGAATCGATCGAGGAGCCGCTGTCCATCGGCGAGCTGTGCGACCGCCTCGACATCTCCCGCCGCCAGCTGGAGCGGCTGTTCTCGCGCTACCTGAACCAAAGCCCGATGCACGTCTATTTTGACATGCGCCTCAGCCATGCCTTTGCGCTGATGAACGAAACCTCGATGAGCGTCACCGAAATCGCGCTGGCCTCGGGCTTCAACTCCGCCCCCCATTTCTCCCGCCAGTTCAAGCGCAAGTTCGGCGCCTCGCCGCATTTCTTCCGCAAGGGCTGGAGCTGACACCCGGCACGCCCCGCAAAGGCCGCCGCGCCAGTTAAGCGCTCGGGTGAGGCCTTGAAAAAGGCCCGCCCAGCTGTTTCACTGCGCCGGTGCCGCGTCGGCCCCGGCGGCGGGCAAATTCAGACAATCATTTTTCACCCCCTGCACCTGTGCCGCGCTGAATTCAAAGGCGGCTGGCGGTCAGGGCGGCATTCTAAAACCAAACGGAATTAATCCATGCGCCGTTCCCCGGACCTTCATCTGCCGCAAGCCACCCGCGCGGCAGCTGGCAGCCTGCCTGCCTTCCTCGCGGCCTGTGCCGTGGCCCTTCCGGTTTTGCTGGCCGTTTCGGCTGGCAATATCGCGGATCCGATTGTCCGCTACGACGATTACCCCGCCCTTCTCGCCCAGCCCGAAGGGTTCTGGCAGAAAACCCTGACCGAAGGCCGCTGGCTCAATTACCTGTGGCACCTGCGCGGCGCGGTGACGCCGGCCTGGCTGAATTTCGTTCTGTTCCAGATCCTTTGGGGCGTGACCGCCGCCGCGATCGCAACCGCGGCCACCCCGCCCGGCAGCCGCAAATGGTTTACTGCGGTTCTGGCCCTCACCCTGCTGCCGGCCCCGCCGGTGTTTCTGATGGCGCCCTGGTCCAGCACCCTCATTCCCGGGTTTGCGGTGCTGGCACTGTTTGCCTGCCTGGCGCTGGTTCTGTCTCAGGCCGCCCTGCGCCTGCTGCTGCCGCTTTTCACGCTGCTTGCCTTCACGGCCTACACCACCTTTCCGCTGATCCTGCTTGCAGTCTGCCTGATCAGCACGCGGCAGCGCTCGCTGCCGGACCTGGCCCGGCTGCTGATCCTGTTCGGGGCCAGTTTCGCGGGCGCGGTCTTGGCCGTCTATGCGTTGAACTGGCAGGTGCATGGCGTCTTTGGCATCCCGCTGGACCCGGCCCGCAGCCCGGACCCGGCGCAGGACCTTGCCGGATTGTGGTCGCACCTGCCGCTGCTGCAAGAGACGCTTTCGGTCCTGCTCGGCAAGCTGAGCTTCCAGTCCACGCCGGTTCTGCTGTTTCACCTGTGCCTGCTGATTGCCGCCACCGCCGTGCTGCTGCGCCGCCAGTCGCTGGAGGCCCTCTACCTCTGGACCGCGCTTTGGGCCGGGATGGCGCTGATGACGCTGCAGGTGCTGAAGCTGGGCGTGACGATCCCGGTGCGGGCCTTTCACTTCACCTGGATCATCTATGCGGTGCTGATCGTGCGGGCCGCGCAAGAGCTTAGCCGCGGCCCCGGCCTGCCCGGGCGGCTGGCGCGCAATGCGGTGCTGCTTGTTGCACTCAGTTACCTGGTGCAGACCGCTGTGCAATTCACCCGCTTCCGCGACTGGCAGCACGAGACCCGCGCTATGGCAGCCGCCATTGCCGCGCAACCAGGGCCGGTCTATGCCACTGGCAGCATTCTGGATTACCCGGCAGCGCGCAAGGCAGGCCTTCACCGGGCCAGCAGCCTGGCCAGCCGGCTGGAGCTTCTGACCGGGCGCCAAGTCTCCCTGTGCGGGGCAATTCCCGAAGCCTGCGCGCATCTGCCGCCGGGGCTGACCAGCCCCGCGCCGGAGCCGCAGCCGCAAGCCCGGCTGGAACGTTTCAAGGGCGCAAACGTCCTTGTTTTCCCGCCGCGGCAATAGAAGCTTCGGCTCCCAAGCAAAAAAAGGGCGCCTAAAGCGCCCTCTTTCACCACCCTTCAGGGCTGCGCCTACTGAGAATAGGACTGCAGATAGGCGATGACCGCCTCAATATCGCTGTCCTTCTTCAGCCCGGCAAAGGACATCTTGGTGCCCTTCATGTACGACTTGGGCTTGGCCAGAAAGGCCGCCAGCTCAGCTTCGGTCCAGACCAGCCCGTCTTCCGCCGCGGCTGCCATCGCCTTGGAATACCGGAACCCCTCCGCATGGCCGGCCGGGGCGCCGACAATGCCGTTCAGCACCGGCCCGGTCTTGGACTTGGCGCCATCGCCCACCTGGTGGCAGGCCTTGCACTTCTTAAAGGTCTTCTCGCCCTGGGCCACCAGTTCCGGATCCAGAACCGCAGCCGTCTGCACCGGTTCCTCTGCGGGCTGTTCCGCCGCGGCGTCCTGCACCGGTGCAGCGTCCCCGGCCGGCGCCCCGGCAGGGGTCTCAGCAGCGGCCTCGGCACCTTCCTCCTCCGGCGTCACATCCAGCACCATGGCCCGCATGGTGATCTCGACGCTGTCCTTGCAGTTCTCCATGCAAGGCTCCGGGTTCCAGAAGTGCTTCTCCGCCTCCTGACGGTCGTCCAGGATAAAGCCGTCCGCATTCGGCAGCTCAACCTCCAGGAAGGTCTCGTCCGACAGCACGAACTCATCATCCACCAGATCGTTGGAATAGAGGATATAGGCCACGATGGCGTAAACCTCATCCGGCGTTAGCGACTGCGCGTTGCCAAAGGGCATCGACCGGTTCACATAGTCCCATGTGGTCGACAGATAGGGCCAGTAGCTGCCCACCGTCTTCAGCGGGTCCTCATGGTCCAGCGTGCCCTGCCCGCCTGCCAGCTTGGGCCAGTTGCCCACGCCCTCGGCAAAATCGCCATGGCAGACCGCGCATTTCTCGGCAAAGACCTCCTCGCCTGTGAACACATCGCCCGAGCCTGCGGGCAGGCCGGTGCCGTCGGAGGCCACGTCCAGGTCCCAAGCGGCGATTTCCTCCGGCAAGGCCGGACGGCCCAGGCCGAATTTCTCGGCCGCAACAGGCCCAGCACCCAGAGCCGTCAGCGATACAGCCAATAGAATGTTCCGCCCGGCCGACAGGCCGGGCAGCGCCCGTCCGCCCCCTTGGGCGGGCGCTTCGCTTTCCGCCCGCGGCCGGGCGCTGCCCTCTGCTCTGTTGTTCAGCCTGTTAGGAAACCTCGACATTTTCCGCCTCCCCGTTTGCCTTGACCCACCAGGTCTGGATGGCGTTGTTGTGATAGATCGAATTCAAGCCCCGCACCTCGCGCAGCTGCGCCTTGGTGGGCTGCACATAGCCTGAAGAATCCTTGGCCCGGCTTTGCAGCAGCATCTCCGAGCCGTCCCAATTGATATCCAGATAGAACCGGGTCAGCGCCTTGTCCGTTCCCGGAGCCGCCAGCCGCGCCTCGGTCCAGTTCTTGCCGCCGTCCAGCGACACATCCACACCGGTGACCGCACCGCGGCCCGACCAGGCCAGACCGGTGATCACCAGCGGCCCCGCGCCATGCTTAATGGGCGCCTGCGGGCTGGGGCTGGTGACGACGGATTTGGCATCCATCTCCCAGGTCCACTTGCGGCTGATGCCGTTGGCCAGCGTGTCGGTGTATTTCGAGGTCCCCTCGCGGCTCTCGACCGGCTGGTCCACCCCCTCGACCCGCCGCAGCCATTTGATCCACATGTTGCCTTCCCAGCCCGGCACCACCAGCCGCACCGGATAGCCATGCTCCTTGCGCAGCGCCTCGCCGTTGGCCTTGAAGGCGACCAGCACGTCGTCCATCGCCTTCTCCAGCGGGATCGAGCGCCCGTTCGAGGACGCATCCGCCCCCTCCACATAGACCCATTTGCCCTCCGGCTTGACCCCGGCTTCCTCCAGCAGCGTCCGCAGGGACACGCCGGAATACTCCATGTTGTGGATCATGCCATGGGTGAACTGCGCGCCGTTCAGCTGCGCGCCGGCCCACTCCATCCCGGAGTTCGCCGCGCATTCGCAGAAATAGACGCGATTCTCGCGCGGGAAGCGCTCCAAATCCTCGTATGTGAACACCAGCGGCGTCCCGACCAGGCCGTTGATCATCAGCCTGTAGTCTTCCTTGCGCAGCTCAATCGCGCCTGAATGATGGCGTTCAAACGCGCAGCCCTGCGGCGTGATCGTGCCGTCCAGCGCGTGGATCGGCGTGAAGTTGATCGAGCTGATGGTGTCCGCCGTCAGCCACTCCACATTGCGGCGCACCACGTCGCTTTCGTATTTGATCGGCAGGCCGTAGGGCGTGGCATCCACCCCCTCGCCCAGACCGCTGGCCCAGTCCTGCACTTCGGTAATCAACGGATCGGGTGCGGCTGCCCTGGCAGCCCCGGCCGCCACCGCCCCTGCGCCGGCAGCTGCCGCGCCGGTCAGGAACTGACGGCGCGAAGGCGCCAGGCTCTTGGCGTCATCACTCATTTTCTTTGCCTCCTTACATAGATAAATTCACGTTCGTGAATTCAACTGCGCAAAATTTTTTCGATGGGCCCGCCGCCCGGGCGGGTGTGATCTGCCCCTGCCGGGGCGGGCGCTGATTACGCGCCCGCCACCTGCACAGAGTTGTTGGGGTCCAGGGTCACGGTGCCAAGCTTGCGGATGTGATCCTCGACCACATCCCAGATCATCGGGCCTTCGGTGCCCTCGTTCACGCTGGCCCAGCCGGCCACCACATAGGACTTCGCCGGATCGATCGCCTCGCCCGTTTTCAGCAGGGTCATCTCGCTGATCCGCTCGCCCTGCGGCTTGGTGATGTCGATGCGGTAGCCCATGCCGCCGATCCGCACCATGTCGCCGCCCTGCTGGTAATAGGGGTCGGGATTGAAGATGTTGTCGGCCACATCCTCCAGGATCACCTTGATGAACTCGCCGGTCATTTCGCTCCGGTAGGCCTCGCCGTAGGACATCGAGGTCACGTTCCAGATTTCTTCGCGGGTGATATCGTCCCCGGGCACCAGCGACGGCCCCCAGCGCACGCCGGGCGACATGGCGATATCCGCTTCCCGCTCGCTCAGCAGCGCGTCGCAGATCAGGTCGTCCCAGGTGCCGTTGAAATTGCCGCGGCGGTACAGCAGCGTATCGGTCTGGCCGATCACCTCCTCCAGCTGCGTTTTGTAGGGCGCGCGCTCGGCCTCGATCAGCTGCGCCACCGCAGGATCCGGCGCGATCACGTCCGAGAACACCGGGATCAGCTTATGCCGCAGCCCCATCAGCTGGCCGTCGCGCACATCCAGATCGACGCGGGAGACAAACTTGCCATTGGAACCCGACGCGATGATATGGGTCTTGCCGACCAGCACCGGCTCCGGCAGCGCGTCATGAGTGTGGCCCGACAGGATCACGTCGATGCCCTGCACCTTGCCGGCCATCTTCTTGTCCACGTCAAAGCCGTTGTGGCTCAGTACCACCACCAGATCGGCGCCCGCCGCACGGACCTCATCCACCATCATCTGCATGTTCTCGTCGCGGATGCCGAAGGAGTACTCCGGGAACATCCAGCGCGGGTTGGCGATCGGCATGTAAGGGAACGCCTGGCCGATCACCGCCACATTGGCGCCGCCGCGCTCAAAGAACTTGTAAGGCTTGAACAGCTCCGCCGGCTCGTCCCATTCCGAGTCAAAGATATTTTGGCCAAGCGCAGCAAAGGGCAGGCCCTCGACGATCTCGTTGACCCGGCCGCTGCCCAGCGTGAACTCCCAGTGAAAGGTCATCGCATCCGGCTTCAGCGCGTTCATCACGTTGACCATGTCCTGGCCCTGGGTGTGATGGCAGGTATAGGAGCCGTGCCAGGTGTCGCCGCCGTCAAGCAGCAGCGCATCGGGGCGGTCGGCGCGGATCGCGTTTATGATGGTCGACACCCGGTCCAGCCCGCCGACGCGGCCATAGGCCTTGGCGAGCGCAGAGAAGTCATTGTAGGTCAGCGCATAGGCCGAAGGGCTGCCGTCGGCGATCCCATACACCTTTCGGAAGTCGGCGCCGGTAATGTGGGGCACGTGGCCCTTGTTCTCTCCGACCCCCAGGTTGACCGAGGGTTCGCGGAAATAGATCGGCTTCAGCTGGCCGTGAATATCGGTCACATGGATCAGGCTGATATTGCCAAAGGTATCAAACTCCAGCAGTTGGTCCTGGGTCAGCGACTGCTGCGCAGCCAACCGCGCCCAATTGCCAAAGCCAGACGCCCCCACCATGGCTGAGGCCGCCATGGAAACCTGCAGAAAATCGCGGCGCGAGATCATGAGTACCGGTATCCTGTATGTTCACGTGATATATTCACGTGAATGAATGTTTCAAAAGAGATACGCCCCGCACCTGGAAACAGGCGCGGGGCGCAAAGATCAGTTGCGGACGGAGGGAGCTTCGACCGACAGGCCGTTGCCGCGCGAGGCGACATAGAGCTCCAGCGCGACAAACTCCGCAGAACCCGGCTTGTAGGTCTCGGCGCGGGTGTCGCGCACGCAGCCCTTGAACCGCGCGTGGGCGGTGTTCAGCTTGGTGTTCTTCAGACGGTACACCGGGAAGCCGTTGATCTGGCCCTGGCTCAGGTGGTCGGCGCGGATCATGTTGCCATAATTGTCTTCATGGCAGTTCGCACAGGACAGCTCCAGCTGACCGGTGCGCGTGTAGTACAGCTCCTTGCCCTTCTCCCAGGTCGCCTGGACCGGGCCGTCGATGGCGACGTTCACCGGCAGCCCGCGCGACTGGACAGAGATCAGCGCCTCCATCGCGGCCATGTCGCCGCCGGAGTATTTCCACTTCTCCGCGCCCATCTGGTTTTCACGGCAATCGTTGATCTGCATGTTCAGGGTGCGGACCTCGCCGGCCTCTTCGTTCCACTTCGGGTACACCGCGCGTACGCCTGCCATGCTTTCCGCGGCATCGCCGTGGCACGACGCGCAGGATTTGCCCTCGGACCCGTCGGCAGTGTCCCAGGCTTCCTGCGCCTGATCGACAAACACCATCGCCGGGTTCTCGAAGTCATCCATCTGCAGCGCTTGCGTCTCGTCCGAGCGGAAGTGCCAGCCCGACATCACCTCGTCCAGCACATCCGCCACATGGGCGGGCGCCGCGGCCTTGGTGATCATCTCGATGTCTTCGTTGACCACCAGCTTGTCGTCATCGGGGCCTGCGCCCGCCGCCATCGGCAGCGCCAGCACAGCGGCAATGGCTGTGATTGCCTTTTTGTTCATTCCTTTTCCTCCCTTGGGTGCCTGCCCTGCCCGGTTCACACCGGACAGGACGCGTGCCTGAAGATCCGGAACGGATCAGCCGATGGCGATTTGCTTCTTGGTGTCGTAGACGGAGCCGTCGTCGTCATACCAGGTAAAGACGAACTCGCCCGCTTCCGGAACGGTCGCGTCGAATTCGAAATACGGGTTGGTGGAGATCGCGGGCTCCATCGCGACGTCCAGCACCATGGTGCCATTGAACTCGCAGGTGAAGCGGTTGATGATCGAGCGCGGGATCAGGTTGCCTTCCTTGTCCTTGCGCTGGCCGCTTTCCATCTTGTGGCTGATCAGCGTCTTGATGGTGACCGCCTCACCGGCAGCAGCGGACTTCGGGACCTTGACGCGGGGTTTAACACCGGATGCCATGTCTTTAATTCTCCTTAAGAATTCCGTTCAGGGAGCGGGCAGCCTCAGCCACCGCAGCCGCCGATGGTGACTTTGACGGTGGCGCTGGCCTTGGCAAAAGAGCCGTCCGCCAGCTTGGCAACCGCAACCACGTCCTGGGTGCCCGCCAGGCGGATCCGGGTGGAGGCCGCCTGCTGCGCCGCGCCAGGGCCAAAGTTGAAGGTTGCCACCCCCGGTTCCGGGTTGCCGGCGGCCAGCACCAGGATCGCGGTGGCGCCCGGCGCCTCGACCGAAATCGGAACAGTGTTGCCGTTCTCGGCAATCTCCGGCGCGTTCAGGGTCACGCCCCCTTCGGCCATTTCGGCACCGCCGGTAAAGGCGGCAATCCGGTCATCCGCCGCCGCGCTCACGCGGAACGGCAGCACGGTAACCATGGCAGCGCCCAGGCCCATCGCCAGGGTCTCACGGCGTGAGAACTCCATCATATCTCTCCTTTGACTTCACATCGGTGCAGGGCGCTGAACGGCCCCGCCCGCGCTTTACTCTTCTTTCAGCGTCGCGAGGAACGCGACCACATCCTCGATCTCCTGCGCCGTCAGGATCGGCGGCAGCGGCTCAGCCCCGGCCTCGCCGGTGTAGGCATCGCCCGGTCGGATGAAGCCCTCGACCTTGTAAAAGGCCGGCATCATCGTGCCTTCGAATGTCATCTTGGCATTGGCGATCAGGCCGCGCAGCTCCTCCACGGTCCAGCGGTCGCCGGCGCCATCCAGCGACGGGCCGATCTCGCCATGGAACGGCACATCCGCCAGCGCGCTCACCTGGTGGCAGGCGACGCAGTTGCCCTTGGACTTGGAGCCGGCAACAATCGCCCCGTTGGCCGCATCGCCGGCCACGCCGGTCAGCGAGGCGGCAACCTCACCCGACTCGCCAAACTGCACCGCTTTCGGAGCAACCTCCCCGGCCAAAGCCGCAGTCCCGGCCAGGCTTAGCGCCAGTGTCAGAGATGTAAGCTTCATGTTTCCTCCCATTGGCTGCCGCTGTTCCCGGGCGGCTTGCTTAGCTTTGCATACCGTAGGGCACAGCGCCCCCGATACGCAACAACAAATTCATTATTGTGAATTTTTATAGATCGTGCGCAAAACGTCAGTCTGTCGACCCATTGTTGCGCTCTTGAATTCGGCGCGCGTGGTAGCGCTGGAAATCTTCCTCATTATCAAGCGCATACCGCTTTTCATTGACCCATGTAAACATGTCAAGCGTGGTGCCCGCACCAAATGCGCCAGGCATCACCGCCACCGCCGCCTCAGGCGCGGTGGCATCTTCGCCCACCTCTTCCGGCAGGAACAGAATCGTCGGCGTGAACAGCACCCGCCATTTGCGCGCCATGTCCTTTTCCGGCAGCGTTTCGCCGTCGAAATCCGTCACCTCCACGTCGCCGTGAAGGTTCAGCTGCACGACAAAGTAATTGTCCTCGATATACTGGCTGATCTCCGGGCGGGGAAAGACCTCCTCATGCATCTTGGTGCAATAGACGCAGCCGCGCTGCTCAAAGATCAGCGCCAGCCGTTTGCCCTCGCCGTTGGCCTCTTCCAGATCCTCGCGCAGGTCCTTGAAGGTGTCCCGCATCCAGGACGTCTTGTGCAGCCCGTCGTCCCCCAGCTCCGCCGCAGCCAGCGGACCGGCAAGAACCGCAACCATTAACAGTTTTGCAATATTTCTCAGCATGTTGACCTCCCAACCTCACTTACCCGATTGCGCCGAACCCCGGCACCCAGCGGATCATCGCCTCGGCGATCAGCCGCACCCCGCCCGTGGCGATCAATACCGCAAACAGCACCAGCATGGCGCCCATGCCCTTCTCCACCCAGGCAAAGGCGCTGCGGTGCCGCGCGACCCAGCCCAGGAACGGCTTGGCAAACAGTGCTGCAACCACAAAGGGCGCGGTCATGCCCAGCCCGTAGACCAGCAGCAGCAGCCCGCCGCGCCAGACGTCGCCCATGCCGGAGGCAATCATCAGGATCGACGCCAGCGCCGGCCCCACGCAGGGCGTCCAGCCGAACCCGAACGCCAGCCCCATCAGATAGGCGCCCAGCACGGTAGAGGGCTCCGCGCTGCTTTCCATCCGCGCCTCGCGGTACAGCAGCGGGATCTTCACCACGCCCAGGAAATGCAGCCCGAACAGCAGCAGCAGCGCCGCCGCGCCGTAGGACAGAACCTCCAGATACTGGCCGAACAGCTGCCCCAGCGCAGTTGCCCCCATGCCCATCAGCATGAACACCGTGGTGACCCCGGCAGCAAAACAGCCCGCCGACACCAGCAACCGCCGCTGCGCCCCGGCCTGAATCGTCCCGTCCCCGCGCAGCTCCGCCATCGACAGACCGCCCATGTAGGACAGGTAAAACGGCACCATCGGCAGGATGCAGGGGGTGAAAAAGCTCAGCAGACCTGCGATCAAGGCGCCGAACAGGGTAATTTCAAGCATCGCACCCCCAAAGAGGCCCCACGCGAACGTTATCCGGGCCCGGCTTGTGTCATTCACATATTCGAATTATGTTGTTTCTCACCGTACGGTCAACAGATGGAATGACACCCATGCGCCCTTTCCGCCCCTTGGCCGCAGCTGCGGCCGCGGCTTTTGCAGCGCTGCCCGCCTGGGCGGCGGAACTGGTGATGGTCGAACAGCCGGGCTGCGAGTGGTGCGCCCGCTGGAACGCGGAAATCGCCCCGATCTATCCGAAAACGGCTGAGGGCAAGCACGCCCCTCTGCGCCGTGTGGACCTGCGCGCCCTGCCCGATGATCTGCAGGTCGCCCGCCGGGTCATGTTCACCCCCACCTTCCTGGTGGTCGAGGACGGAGAGGAACGCGCCCGGCTCGAAGGCTATCCGGGCGAAGATTTTTTTTGGCCTTTGCTCGCGGATTTGCTAAGCGCCCATACAGGGTTTGTTGATAATACGAACGCCACGGGCGGCAGCTGACCGCCCTGACGGGGCAAGAGAGAGGAGTGCGGCACCGCGGTGCCGCTCAGGAGACGGCACATGGCATTACCACAGTTCACAGCTGACATGGACCCGGAGGAGATGGACCGGATGGTCGAGAACGCGACCAAAGCGTCCAATTTCCTCAAGGCGATCAGCCACGAAGGCCGGCTGATGATCCTGTGCCACCTGGTCTCCGGCGAGAAATCCGTGACCGAGCTGGAGGAACTGCTGTCAGCCCGCCAGGCCGCCGTCTCGCAGCAGCTGTCCCGCCTGCGCCTGGAGGGGCTGGTCATTCCCCGCCGGGAAGGCAAGGCGATTTTTTACCGGCTGGCCGACGACAAGCCCCGCCGGATGCTGGAAGTGGTCTATGACCTGTTCTGCAAGGACGAAGGCTGACGCCTGAATGAAATCCCCGCCATGTTTGACCTCCTGACAGAACACCAGCTGGCCGCCTGCATCGGGCTGCTGGGCGGTGTGCTGCTGGGGCTTGCCGCCCGGCTGGGGCGGTTCTGCACTTTGGGCGCGATCGAAGATCTGCTCTATGGCGGCTCATCCCTCAGGATGCGGATGTGGGGCGTGGCGATCGGCGTGGCGGTCATCTCCAGCTTCGGCCTGATCGGGCTGGGTCTGGCGGATGCGGGCCAGTCCTTTTACCTCTCGATCCGCTGGATGCCCGCCGCCTCGATCCTGGGCGGGCTGATGTTCGGCTACGGCATGGCGCTCAGCGGCAACTGCGGCTACGGCGCCATTGCCCGGCTTGGCGGCGGCGACCTGCGTAGCTTCGTGATCGTGCTGGTGATGGGCGTCTCCACCTATGTGGTGCTGGCAGGCCCGCTTGCCCCGTTGCGCAATTTCTTCTTCGAACAGCAGGATGTCACCACGGAAATCCCGCCGGGCCTCGCCCATTATGCCGCCGCCTGGAGCGGGCTGCCGCTGGCCGCCACCGGCCTCGCCGCGGGCCTTCTGATCCTGCTGGCTTCCCTCGCCAGCGCCGAACTGCGCCGCGACAGGCAGGCGCTGTTCTGGTCGGCCGTGGTGGGGCTGGCGGTGGCCTCCGGCTGGGCCGGAACCACCTACCTCAACACCGCAGGGTTCGAGGCGCTGCCGGTGGTCTCCCACTCCTTCTCGGCTCCGTTGGGCGAGACCATCCTGTGGACCATGACCGGATCCCTGCGCCCCCTGTCGTTCGCCGTCGGCTCCATCGCCGGGGTCTGGACCGGCGCCTTCCTCGGCTCGCTGATCAAGGGCCATTTCCGCTGGGAGGCCTGCGAGGACCCGCGCGAGCTGCGCCGCCAGATCATCGGCGCCGCGATCATGGGCGCTGGCGCGGTGATTGCGATGGGCTGCACCGTCGGCCAGGGCCTCAGCGCGTTTTCGCTGCTGGCCGTCTCGGCGCCTGTCACCATGCTGGCAATTTTCGCCGGCGCCGCCATCGGGCTGCGGCAGCTGATCGAAGGCTTCCGGCCGGCAGAATGAACGGGCGTCCCCGCGGGGACAGGCAGGAAAAAAGCAGCGGAGTCCGGACTGGCCGCCCGGATGTGCAATTATGGTAAATTTTCGTTAACGATTACAAGCCCGTTACACGCCGATCTTAAAAGACCCGGGAGGACGGACCCGCACCGCCGCCAGGACGCTTCCAAACACTCCGGAGACCGCCGTGAACCGCAAGCAGATCATCAAAGACCCGCACAATGGCAACAAGGCGGAGGCGTTTGAGGCATTTGACGACATTCCCGCCAACCCGGCCACCAGCCGCACCATCGGCGATGTGATTGCCGCCCGCTACGGCCGCCGCGCGCTGCTGAAAGGGATGCTGGGCACCTCCGCCGCCACCGCCCTGTTCGGAGCCTCCGCGCTGGCCGCAGCGCGCCAGGCCAGCGCCGCAACACCTACATCAGCAAGCCGCTATGCCTTTGACGAGCTGGCCTCGGGCATCGACGAAACCCACCATGTCGCCCGGGGTTATGACGCCGATGTCCTGCTGCGCTGGGGCGATCCAATTTTCGCGGACGCCCCGGACTTCGACGTGATGAACCAAAGCGCCGAGGCCCAATTGCAGCAGTTCGGCTACAACAACGACTATGTCGGCTTTCTGCCGCTGAACGCCGAGGGCACCCGCGGCCTGTTGTGCGTGAACCACGAATACACCAATGAGGAGGTCATGTTCCCGAACCTTGGCCGTCAGGACAAGGCAGAGTTTGCCGGCATGACCCTGGAACTGGCGGAGATCGAGATGGCGGCGCATGGCGGATCGGTTGTCGAGGTCGCCCGCGGCCCGGATGAAAAGTGGGCCGTGGTGCGCAGCGGCGCGCAGAACCGCCGCATCTCGCCGCTGACCACCGCGATGGTCCTCGACGGCCCCGCCGCAGGCCACCCGCGGATGCAAACCAGCGCCGACCCCAGCGGCCTTGAGGTCATCGGCACCCTCAACAACTGCGCAGGCGGCATGACCCCCTGGGGCACGTGGCTGATGGCGGAAGAAAACTTTCACGGCTACTTCTGGACGGACAGGCTGGACTTCGATGGCGAACCGGACCTGTCCGGCCAGCCGGAGGCGGCGCAGATGGCGCGCTACGGCGTGCCCGGCATGTGGTACGCCTGGGGCAAGTACCACACCCGCTTCAATATCGACGAAAACCCCAATGAAGCGAACCGCTTCGGCTGGGTTGTTGAGGTGGATCCGATGGATCCGCAGTCGAAACCGGTGAAACACACCGCTTTGGGCCGTTTCGCCCATGAGGGCGCGGAGACCACCCTGTCCAAGGACGGCCGTCTGGTAATCTACATGGGCGACGATGCGCGGTTTGAATATGTCTACAAATACGTCTCTCACGGTGTGGTGTCAGAGGACCGCACGGCCAATTCCCGGCTGCTGAGCGATGGCACCCTCTACGCGGCCCGGTTCGAGGCGGACGGCACCGTCCACTGGCTGCCGCTGGTGCATGGCCAGGGTCCGCTGACGGCGGAGAACGGCTTTGCCAGCCAGGCGGATGTGCTGATTGATGCGCGGCTGGCGGCGGATGCGCTGGGGGCCACCCCGATGGACCGGCCCGAGGATGCCACGCCCCGCGGCGACGGCACCGCCTATGTGATGCTGACCAACAACTCCAGACGCAAGGCCGGCCAGACCGATGCCGCCAACCCGCGCCCGGTGTCTCGGTTCGGCCATATCATCGAAATCAAGGAGGACGGCGGCGACCATGCGGCGGCAAGCGGGCAGTGGTCGATCCTGGTCAAATGCGGCGACCCCGGCATTGCCGAAGTGGGCGCCGAATGGCACCCGGACACCTCGCAGCACGGCTGGTTCGGCTCCCCCGACAACAGCGCAATGGATGCAGACGGGCGGCTGTGGGTTGCCACCGACCAGGGCAGCAACTGGGGCCGGACCGGCAAATCGGACGGGCTTTACGGTGTGGAAACCGGCGGCGCCTTGCGCGGCCATTCCACGCTGTTTTTCCGCTGCCCCGTGGGGGCTGAGCTGTGCGGGCCGTATTTCACCCCGGATGGCGAGACGCTGTTCCTGGCCGTTCAGCATCCTGGCACCGACGGCACCAAAGACCTGAAAGGCTTCGGGCGCGCCTCGACGTTTGAGGACCCGGCCACCCGCTGGCCGGATTTCGACCCGCAGATGCCGCCGCGCCCCTCGGTCGTGGCGGTGACCAGACAGGGCGGCGGCAAGATCGCCAGCTGACCCGGGATCGGCTGTTGTCAGGCGGAGCGCGCCCCATCCGGAGCGCGCGCAGGCTGCAGCCCTGGCGGGCCGGCGGCCGCCGGATGCACGCGATTGTGAAACCGCAAACGCCCGCCCTGCCCTAAAACCGGGAGAAACCCCTGCGGAGACCTGCCATGCCCTTCAAACGCCTGACGGCCGCCCTGATCCTTGCCGCCTCTGCCGCCTCTGCCGGCAGCATCGCGCCGCGCGACGGCTGGGCGGTGCATGAGACCTCCAAACCCTATGCGCAGTTGATCGAGGACGTCAAAGCCGCCGCCAAGGCCGAAGGCCTGGGGGTCGTCACCCAGGCAGGCCCCACCGAGGCGGCGGCGGCCCGCGGCATCACCATTCCCGGCAACCGGGTCATTGGCCTCTTCAACAATGACTTCGCGGTGAAGATCCTCGCCCTCTCCACCGCCGCGATGATCGAGGCGCCGGTGCGCATGTATGTGACCGAGGAGGCAGACGGCAGCGCCACCCTCTCCTACAAGCGGCCCACCCACGTCTTTGCGCCCTACGCAGAGGAAGGCGGCGCGGGACTGGCGGCCCTTGCAGGCCATCTCGACCGCCGCTTTGCGCTGATTGCGGAACGGGCACAGAAATAGCCGCTGGCGTCTTTCCGGTCTCTGCCCCCCTGCACGATTTACGCCGGATTCCGCCGCAGTTTTTCTCACACTGGCGTGAACGGGCTTGCGCGCGGGCGCAGCCTCGGCAATCTGGCGGCAATTCAACGGATTGGACGGACAAGATGACAGAGACCCTGCGCGCAGCCGATGTTCTGGCCCGGCGGCTTTTTGAGGCAGGCTGCCGCCACGCCTTCGGCATGCCCGGCGGCGAGGTGCTGACGCTGGTCGATGCGCTGACCAGGGCCGGAATCGCCTTTCACCTGGCCAAGCATGAAAACTGCGCCGGTTTCATGGGCGAAGGCGTCCATCACGCCGACGGCGCGCCGGTCATTCTCGTGGCCACCCTCGGCCCCGGCGCGCTGAACGGCGTCAATGTGGTGGCCAACGCCCACCAGGACCGGGTGCCGATGCTGGTGCTCACCGGTTGCGTCGACGCGGCAGAGGAGCAGAGCTACACCCATCAGGTGCTCGACCACCGCGCGGTTTTTGCCCCGATCACCAAGGCCACCTTCCGGCTGGATGCCGAAGGGGCGGACCTGATCGCAGACAAGGCGGTGGCCATCGCAACAGAACCCCGCAACGGGCCGGTGCATATTGACGTTCCGATCTCGGTGGCAGACGCGCCGGCCAGGGACCGCAACGTCCGCCGCGCGCCTGCAAGTGCCAGCGCGCCAAGCGGCGAGGCGCTGGCGCAGGCGCGCTCCTGGCTGGCGGCGACCACGCGCCCGGTGGCAGTGATCGGTCTCGATGCACTGCAGGAAAACGCCGGTGCCGCAATCCGTAGCTTTGTGGAAAAACACCAGATCCCTTTCATCACCAGTTACAAGGCCAAGGGCCTCCTCCCCGAAGACCACCCCCTTTGCCTCGGCGGCGCGGGCCTGTCGCCGCTCGCCGACAAGCACCTGCTGCCCTTGGTGCGGGAGGCCGATCTGGTGCTCTCTATCGGCTATGACCCGATTGAGATGCGCCCCGGCTGGCGCAATGTCTGGGACGTGAGCACCCAGAACGTGATCGACATCGCGCCGGAGGCCAACACCCACTACATGCATCAGGCACGCCTGAACTTCCTGACCGCGATTGCCCCCACCCTTGCGGCGCTGTCGGAAGGCACCAAACCGCGCGGCACATGGCCCACTGGCCGCCCTGCCGCGGTCAAATCCGCACTGGCGGACGCCTTCCCGCGGGATGAGGACTGGGGGCCGGCGGGCGTCATCGCCGAATGCCGCGCCACCCTGCCCCCCGAAACCCTTGCCACCGCCGACAGCGGCGCGCACCGCATTCTGCTCAGCCAGATGTGGGAGTGTTCCAGGCCGCGCGGGCTGATTCAGTCCTCGGGCCTCTGCACCATGGGCTGCGCGGTGCCGATGGCGATCGGGCGCAAGCTGGCACAGCCGGACCGCCCGGTGGTCAGCTTTTCCGGCGATGCTGGTTTCCTGATGGTCGCCGGTGAACTCGCCACCGCGGCGGAACTGGGCGCAGCCCCCATCTTCGTGGTTTTTGCCGACGCCAGCCTCGCCCTGATCGAGCTGAAACAGCGCCAGCGCCAGCTTGCCAGCGGCGGGGTCGATTTCGCTGCGCACGACTTTGCCGCGATGGGCCGCGCCTTTGGCGGCAACGGGGTGACGGTCACAAACCGCACCGAACTGCGCGCCGCCCTGCAGGACGCGCTGAAAGCCGAAAAATTCACCGTCATCTCGGCTGTGATCGACCGCGGAGGCTACGATGGCCGCATCTGACATGCTCCCCCATGGCGCGCTCCAGGGCGTCAAGGTCCTTGACCTTTCCCGCATCCTGGCAGGCCCCACCTGCACCCAGCTTCTGGGCGACCTTGGCGCGACGGTGATCAAGGTGGAAAACCCCAAGACCGGCGGCGACGACACCCGCCAGTGGGGGCCGCCCTATGTGGTGGATGCGGACGGCAAGCAATCCGATCTCTCCGCCTATTTCATGGCCGCCAACCGCAACAAGCGCTCGGTCGCCATCGACATCGCGACAGAGGACGGCCAGCAGGCGATCCGCCGGCTGGCGGCAGAGGCCGACATCCTGATCGAGAACTTCAAGCCCGGCGGGCTGGCCAAATACGGGCTGGACTACGCCAGCCTCAAGGACGATCTGCCGGGCCTGATCTACTGTTCCATTTCCGGATACGGCCAGACCGGGCCCAACAGCCACAAACCCGGCTATGACATCATGGCGCAGGGCTTCGGCGGCATCATGTCGCTGACCGGCGAGCCGGAGGGCCAGCCGATGAAGGCCGGCGTCGGCATCGCCGATGTGATGTGCGGCATGTACGCCTGCATCGGCATCCTCAGCGCCCTGCACCACCGAGAGAAGACCGGCGAGGGCCAGCAGATCGACCTGGCCCTTGTGGATGCCCAGATCGCCTGGCTGATCAACGAGGGCGTTGCCTATCTGAACACCGGCCAGACCCCCAAGCGGCGCGGCAACGAACACCCCAGCATCGTGCCCTATGGCGTCTACGAAACCTCAGACGGCCATGTGATCCTGGCGGTGGGCAACGACAGCCAGTTCCGCCGCTTCATGGAATTCCTCAAGCTCGAAGGGCTGGCCGAGGACGCCCGCTTTGCCACCAACCCGGCCCGGCTGCAGAACCGCGACGCCCTGAACGCGATCCTGATCCCCGCGGTGCAGCGCTTCACCACCGGCGCGGTGCTGGCAGCGATGGAGGCGCGCAAGGTGCCGGCAGGCCCGGTGCAGACCCTGGACACCCTGTTTGCCAGCAGCCAGGTCGACGCCCGCAGCATGGCGATTGGCATGGACACGGCGGCCGGTCCGGTCAAGCTGCTGGGCAATCCGCTGAAATTCTCCCGCACGCCGGTGACATACCGCCACGCGCCGCCTGCCTGCGGCGAAAGCACCGTGGAGATTCTGAGCGCAGAACACCCGTTTGAGCCGTCCTGATCCCACAGGGATGCGGCGGCTTTCCGCCATGTGTTACAGTTTCCGGCAATTCACCGCTAAATCCGCGGTGCTTTGCGCGTGCCTTAATCCTCCTTATTGCCAAAATTTCCCGGGAAATCCTACACATCCGCCATAGTTTCAATCCAGGCGCACACAGGCCATCACCAAACCGCGAGCGGGGTTCGCCCGGAACATTCCGATGATCTACTCTTCAGCAGGACACGGAAACCGCTCTCGGATAAAACAAAGATTGGACTCTCATGACGCAAGATATCTTCGGCCAAGACAACAGCCTGACCGATGCAACTGCACAGCAGAATTGGAATGCCGTGCAGCTGGGAGTTCTTTCCCATGCCGCCGTGACCGCAGATCATCTGGGCGCGGTTCTGAAGGCCGCGCCGGAGTTTGCCCTGGCCCATGCGATCAAGGGGCTGTCACTGCTGATGCTGGGGCGTTCCGAGCTGGTGCCCACGGCGCGCGAGGCGCTGCGCGATGCCAGGGCCTTCTGCGAGGGCGCCCTCCCGCGCGAGCGCAAATATGTGGACGCGCTCGACTGCTGGCTGGCCGGCCGTCCCAGCCTGGCGATCCAGCGGATGGAGGAAGTGCTGGACGTCTTCCCTGAGGACACCCTGGCGATGAAGCTCAGCCACGGCATCCGCTTCATCATGGGCGACCCGGCGGGGATGCGCGCCTCGGTCGAACGGGTGCTGCCGGCCTATGCGCCGGACCATGCCGGGCGCGGCTACCTCCTGGGCTGCCATTCCTTTGCGCTGGAGGAGACCGGCGAATATGAGCGCGCCGCCAATGCCGGCCGCCAGGCGCTGTGGATGGCGCCGGATGATGCCTGGGGCCTGCACGCCGTGGCGCATGTGCATGACATGACCGGCAACGCCCGATCGGGTCTCGACTGGCTGCACGGACGCGAGGAGGCCTGGGCGCATTGCAACAACTTCCGCTATCACGTCTGGTGGCACAAGGCGCTGATGCACCTCGATCTGGGCCAGATGGAGGAGGCGGTCACGCTCTATGACACCGAAGTGCGCAAGGACAAGACCGACGATTACCGCGACATTTCCAACGCCACCTCGCTGCTGATGCGGCTGGAGCTGGAAGGCGTTGACGTGGGCAGCCGCTGGGACGAGCTGGCGAATCTCTGCGCCGCCCGCACCGATGACGGCAGCCTGATTTTTGCCGATCTGCACTATCTCATGGCGCTGACCGGCCACCGCAAGGAGGACGCCCACCGGCTGGTGCAGCGGATTCACGCCGATGCGGAACGGGGCGGCAGCGAGGCGCGCGCGCGGATGGCGGACCCCGGCTGTGCCGCCGCCGACGGGCTGGAAGCCTTCGGAGACGGTCAATACATGGCTGCTTTCGCGCATTTGTCCGCAGCCCGGGCCACCCTGCAGCTGGCCGGCGGCAGCCACGCGCAACGCGATGTTTTTGAACGCATAACTATAGACGCGGGAATCCGCTCAGGCCAGCTTGACGAAGTCGAAGCAATCCTTGATGACCGCCGCGCCAGGCGGGGCGGCGCAGAGGACAACTACGCGCTGGCCCGCCGCACCCTGATTTCCGAGGCCCGGAACCCGTCCGGTGCCAAAAGCGTACCTGCCGAGTAAGACCCTCAAGGACCAGAAACCTCAGATGTCCAGCGTTGCGCCCTTTCCCGGGCCTCAGAAAGACCCTGCTGCCGCCAACCGTGCAGTGCCCCCGCCGCAACCGGCCCAGCCGCGGCTGCGCGACCCGCGGCTCGACTTCTACCGCGGCATCGCCATGTTCATCATCCTGGTGGCGCATATCCCGGGCAACCGCTGGGCCGGCTGGATCCCGGCGCGGTTCGGCTTTACCGACGCGACCGAGATCTTTGTGTTCTGCTCCGGCATGGCCTCGGCCATCGCCTTTGGCAGTTCCTTCGCCCGCCAGGGCTGGTGGCTGGGCACTGCCCGCGTGATCTTCCGCTGCTGGCAGGTCTACTGGGCCCACATCGGCCTGTTCTTCTTCCTCACCGCCTCCATGGCGGCGCTCGACCTCTATGGCGGCTTCGACAAAAGCTATATCGGCTCCCTGAACCTGCACTGGTTCTTCACCAACACCGTGCAGCAGCTGGTCGGGGTGATGACGCTGACCTATGTGCCGAACTACTTTGACGTGCTGCCAATGTATCTGGGCGTGCTGGTCCTGCTGCCGCTGATGATGGGGCTGGAAAAGGCCGGGGTCTGGGCGGTGATCGCCGCCAGCGTCCTGATCTGGCTCACCGCCAACCCCTACATGATCGGCCTCGGCCCCAATGGCATCTCCTTCCCGGCGGAACCCTGGTCGGACCGTGAGTGGTTCTTCAACCCGCTCGGCTGGCAGCTGCTGTTCTTCACCGGCTTTGCCTTCATGAAGGGCTGGCTGCCCGCGCCGCCGGTCTCAAAGGCGCTGGTGATCCTGGCCGCAGCCTTTGTGATCCTGTCCGCGCCGTTCGGCTCCTGGAAGGTCTTCCTCTGGGTGGAAGCGGCGAACAAGGATCTGGCCGCCCTGATCCGCCCGACCTGGGAAATCACCGCGGAATGGCGCGAAAAGACCGATTTCGGCCTGCTGCGCTATGCCCATTTCCTGTCGCTGGCCTATCTCGGCTGGGTGGCCGCGGGCGCAGGCGGCAAACGGCTCATTGCCTCCGGCCACTCGCTGGCCTCGCGCACCTGGGCGGTATTGCTGAAACTGATCACCAAGGTCGGCCAGCAATCCCTCGCAGTGTTTGTTTTTTCGATGGCGCTGGCCCGTTTCATCGGCTTTGCGCTTGACCAGACCGACCGCGCGGTTATGACCACGGCATTCGCCAACCTGGTTGGCTTTTTCCTAATTATCGTCTGCGCTTACACCGCAGCCTGGTTCAAGTCACAACCTTGGAGAGCCAAGAAATGAGCTCTTTTTCCCGCCGTTCCTTCCTCGCAGCCGCGCTTGGCAGCAGCGCCCTGTCCGCCCTGCCAGTTCTGGCGAGCGAAACCGAACCCTTCAGCCGCGGCGTGGTGGTGGCCAAGGCCCGCGCGCTGGCCGAGGAGGCCTACGCCGAACGCCCGTCGGTGCCGCAGGACTGGCTGGACCAGACTTACGACGACTACAAGGCACGCTGGTTCCGCAGTTCGGACGCGCTGTGGTCCGGCACCGGCCGCAGCTACAATGTCGATTTCTTCCTGCCCGGCCTCTATTTTCCGCGCCCGGTGCAGATCAACACCGTGACCGCAGGCCAGGCGCAGCCTGTGCCATTCGACCTGACGCTGTTCGACAAAACCGACAAGGCGCCCGACCTCACCACCGACGGGCACCTGGGCTATTCCGGCCTGCGCCTGCGCACGGTTCTGGATAACCCCGCCCAGAAGAACGAATTCTGCGTGTTCCAGGGGGCCAGCTATTTCCGCGCCATCGGCATCGGCAACACTTACGGGCTGTCGGCCCGCGGCCTGGCGCTGAAAACCGCAGATCCCGAGGGCGAGGAGTTTCCGGAGTTCATCGAGTTCTGGCTGGAGGCCCCTGCCCCCGGCCAGCGCTCCATGGTGGTCCATGCGCTGATGGACTCGCCCTCCGTCACCGGCGCCTACCGGTTTGTCATTACCCCCGGCAGCAGCACGGTGATGGATGTCGAGGCCACGCTGTTTGCCCGCGAGGAGCTGAACCACGCGGGCCTTGCCCCGCTCACCTCTATGTTCCTGTTCGATGCCACCAACCGCAGCCGCTTTGACGATTTCCGCCCGGCGGTGCATGACAGCGACGGCCTCCTGGTGGTCAACGGCAACGGCGAAACCCTGTGGCGGCCGCTGGCCAACCCCACCCGGCTGCAGGTGTCGTCCTTCCTGGATGAAAACCCCCGCGGTTTCGGCCTGATGCAGCGCGCGCGCAAGCTCTCGGATTTCAACGACCTCGAAGCCTTCTATCACAAGCGCCCCTGCCTGTGGGTCGAACCCCAGGGCGACTGGGGCCCGGGTGCCGTCACCCTGGTGGAAATCCCCGCCGACAAGGAGATCTACGACAACACCGTGGCCTACTGGCGCCCGCGCGAGCCCTACGCCGCCGGCGCGCAGGTCAGCCTCAGCTACCGCCTCACCTGGGGCGAGGAGCCAGAGCTGCCGATGCCGCGGGTGACCGACACCGCCGAGGGCGCGCGGATCTTTGGCGGGCCGGGCCGGATCGTCACCATCGACTTTGAGGCGCACCCGCTGTTCGATGACGGGCCAGAGGCCCTTGACGTGCACATCCACTCTCCCCATGTGGCGACGAGCGAAGGCGTGCTGCAGCGCAACCCGGAAACCGGCGGACTGCGGCTGGCCTTCAACTTCGATCCTGGCGATCAGGATTACATCGAACTTCGCGCCCAGCTCAGGAAAGACGGCAGCCCCGCTTCCGAGGTCTGGCTTTACAGGTGGACCGCATGACTGCACGTGATCTGATGCCTCCGGAACAGCCCCTGGCGATGCCGGAGCAGGACTTCAGCAAGGACTTCCGCGACGCCGCCGCCCCCGGCGATGCCGCGCCGCGCCAGGTGGCGCTGTGGCGGCTGCTGGCCTTTTCGCCCGCAATGGCAGCTACCGGCCTTCTGACCTGGGTGATGCAGGGCTGGTTCGCCGACGGCGGTTTTTCGGTGCTGGAGATGATCCTGCTGGCGCTGATCGCCTTCAACTTCTTCTGGATTGCCTTCACCGTCTCGACCGTGCTGCTGGGCCTCTATGGCCTGTCGCGCCGCGAGCGCACCGCCGCCCGCGGCGCCGCCCGGCCGATGAAGGTGGCGCTCTTGATGCCGGTCTACAACGAGGTGCCCTGGTATGTGCTGGGCAACGCCCAGACCATGCTGCAGGAACTGCACGGCCGCGGCGGCCTGCATGATTACGCGATGTTCATCCTGTCGGACACCCGCGACGACGCGATTGCCGAACAGGAACGCGCCAGCGTCGAGGCGCTGCGCACCATGCTGCCGGAAGGCACCGAGCTCTACTACCGCCGCCGCGCCGACAATGAGGGCCGCAAGGTCGGCAACATCTCCGACTGGGTGCGCCGCTGGGGCGCGGGCTATGAGGCGATGCTGGTGCTGGACGCCGACAGCCTGATGACCGGCCGCGCCATTGCCCGGCTGGCCGACGCGCTGGCCCGCGACCCGAGCGCCGGCCTGATCCAGAGCTATCCGCAGCTCATCGGCGCGCAGTCGGTCTTTGGCCGCATGCAGCAGTTCGCCAACGGCGTCTATGGCCTCGCGCTGGCCGAGGGCCTGGCCCGCTGGGCCGGGCACGAGGGCAACTACTGGGGCCACAACGCCATCATCCGCACCCGCGCCTTTGCCGCCTGCGCGGGCCTGCCGCTCCTGCGCTCGCGCTTCGGCGGCGGCGATAAGCTGATCATGAGCCACGATTTCGTCGAGGCAGGCCTGTTGCGCCGGGCCGGCTGGTCGGTGCGCTTCCTGCCCCGGATCCGCGGATCCTATGAGGAAACTCCCGCCACCCTGATCGACCACATCTTGCGCGACCGCCGCTGGTGCCAGGGCAACCTGCAGCACCTCAACCTGCTGCATGCCAAGGGCTTCCGCGCGATCTCCCGCTTCCACCTGTTCGCGGGCGCCATCGGCTATCTTATGGCACCGGTGTGGTTCGCGCTCCTGGTGCTGTGGGCAGTGATCGGCCGCAGCGAAGAGGCGTCGGTGATCAGCTATTTCAGCGAGGCCAACCCCTTCCGCCCCAACTGGCCCGATATGTCCGAGCCCAAGCACGTGCTGGTGATCATCCTGATCTACGCCATGCTGCTGGCCCCCAAGCTGCTGGCGGCGGCCGCGCTGCCGCTCACTGGCAGCCGGTTCTCGGAATACGGCGGCCCGGTGCATTTCGCGCTGTCCTTCCTGTCTGAGGTGGTGCTGGCGATCCTCTATGCGCCGATCCTGATGGTGCAGCAGATGATCGCGGTGTTCCGCACCGCCCTTGGCCTGCAGCGCGGCTGGGCGCCGCAGGCGCGCGATGGCGGCAGCTATTCCCTGCGCACGCTGGCGGCCTGCCACGCGCTGGAAACCGTCAGCGGCGTCGCGCTCTGGGCAGGCATCCTGACCGGCACCGTGTCGCTGTGGCTGGCCCCGATCGCGCTGTCGCTGGTGCTGGCGGTGCCGTTGTCGGCGCTGTCGGGCGTCAAGACGGTGAACCGCATCCGCCACTGGATGGCCACGCGGGAGGAGTTCACCGAACCCCAGATCACCCGCGCCGCCCGTGCCGCCCGCGCCGAGCTGAAGGCGCTGCTGGACGGCAGCACCGTCCGCGGCACCCCGGCGGAGTAACCCCGCGGCCAAGCGGCTCCCGCGCCTGCAGGATGCCCCGGCTGCACCGGGACACCCTTGGCAGCCTTGGGCCCGGCACCGCGCAGATGCGCGGTGCGGCCTGCGGCCCTCGCCAGGGCGCACCTGGACCCCTCCCTCACAACGACAGACCTGCCGCAGCGCGCCCGCGAGGGCGCGCTGCCCGGCCCAACGCTTTGGCCCGCAAATCCCTGGTTTGCGCGCCAAAGGGGCGGGAGCGCCCCGCATCCCCTAGTGATGACCCGGCGACGTCAGCGCACCGGCGGCGGATCCCCGGCCCAATCCGCCAGCCTGCCCGCTTCGCCCCACCCGGGCACCGCACGGCCGCCGCCGAACAGCACCGCTGCCGCCGCCGTCAAGACGCCAGAGCGTCCGCTTTCAGGGCTGCCGTTATCCTTGCCACCGGGCCACCGGCAGGTTGCCCGCGATCCAGCCCGGCCCCGCGGCAGAGCCCAGCATGCCTTCGGGCACGTCGATCACATTGGTGAAACCTGCCTCTGCCAGCGCCAGCGTCAGCCGCGCCGAGCGCACCCCGCGGGCGCAGATCAGCGCCACCGGCACCGTGCGGTCCGGTCCCGCCACCGCCTGCAGGGCCGCCATGAAATCCCCGCGCCGCATGTCGATCTGATGGCTGCCCACCGGCACCCCGGACGCGCGCCATTCCTGCGGGGTGCGGATATCCACCAGGATGATGCCGCCGTCCCGGGCCGCCGCAAACGCCTCTGCCGCCGTCAGCCGCGGCTGATCATGCGCGGGCGGCTGGCGGCGGTGCCACCAGTAGCCAAAGCCGCCTGCCGCCGCGGCCCCGCCCAGCAGCATCAGCCGCCGCGTCAGGGTTGAATTGTCCGCCTGTGACCCGGCCATGGTGCCTCCGCTGTTCGGTTTGCCGCCGCTGGATTGTGATCCTGCCCCAGATTTAGCAGCTTGGCAGCCTCCAATCACCAGAAATGCCCAGCATAGGCCAGTCAAGTTCTTGTTATTGCGCGCAAGCCGCCCAAATATAGGCGCAACAATCGTACCAAATCTGTCCCGGAACTGCGGCATTCTTACGGTATCCGGGGCGGCGGGGGTGGTTCTGTGCTGAAAAATTGCTTAGCACTGGACTAAAAAAAATAACGACGCGCCAACCCGACAGGAGACCTGCACGTGTCCCTATTCCTGATTGCGGCCCTGCCCTTTCTCGGAGCCGTCTTCCCAGCGCTTTTGATCCGCGCGGGACGCAATGCCGCGGCTTCGGCCGCCGGGCTGACCACGTTCCTCGCCTTCACCGGGCTGATGCTGCACATCCCCGCCATCTTCCGCGGCGAGACGGTCTTTGCCGCCGTGGACTGGCTGCCCGCCCTTGGCCTCAACGCCCATTTCTTCCTCGACGGGCTGGGCTTCCTGTTTGCGGCGATGATCCTTGGCATCGGCCTCCTGATCATCCTCTACGCCCGTTTCTACCTGTCGCGCGAAGACCCGATGGGCCAGTTCTACAGCTACCTGCTGCTGTTCCAGGGCGCGATGGTTGGCATTGTTCTGTCCGACAACATCCTGCTTTTGCTGGTGTTCTGGGAGCTTACTTCGCTCAGCTCCTTCCTGCTGATCGGCTACTGGAAGCACCTGCCCGAAGGCCGCCAGGGCGCCCGCATGGCGCTGGCCGTGACCGGCTCCGGCGGGCTGGCGATGATCGCGGGGATGCTGCTGCTGGGCCATATCGCAGGCTCCTATGACCTCAGCGTGATCCTGCAGAACAAGGAGGCTATTCAGTCCTCGCACCTGTACCTGCCGGCGCTGATCCTGATCCTGATCGGTGCCTTCACCAAATCGGCGCAATTCCCCTTCCACTTCTGGCTGCCGCACGCGATGGCGGCGCCGACGCCGGTGTCGGCCTATCTGCACTCCGCCACCATGGTGAAGGCCGGCCTGTTCCTGATGGCCCGCCTCTGGCCGGTTCTGGCCGGCACGCCGGAATGGTTCTACATCGTTGCCACCACCGGCCTCGTCACCATGCTGCTGGGCGCTGTGATTGCCCTGTTCAAGGACGACCTCAAGGCGCTCTTGGCGTTTTCCACCGTCAGCCACCTGGGCCTGATCACCATGCTCCTGGGGTTCGGCACCAAGTTCGCCGCGGTCGCCGCGGTGTTCCACATCATCAACCACGCCACCTTCAAGGCGGCGCTGTTCATGACCGCGGGCATTGTCGACCACGAGGCCGGCACCCGCGACATCAAGCGTCTGGGCGGGTTGCGCCACCTGATGCCCGTGACCTTCACCATCGGCACGGTGGCGGCGCTGTCGATGGGGGGCATCCCGCCGCTGAACGGCTTCCTGTCCAAGGAGATGATGCTGGAGGAAGCCTCCCATACCCTCTGGAACGGCTCGCATCTGATCGTGCCCGCACTGGTCACCGCAGCGGCGGTGTTTTCGGCCGCCTATTCCTTCCGCTTCATCGCCCATGTCTTCCTTGGCCCCAAGCGCGAGGATTACCCCGGCCACCCGCATGACCCGAACACCGGCATGTGGATCGGCCCGGCCTTCCTGGTGCTGCTGGTGGTGCTGATCGGCCTTGCCTCGGCCAAGATCGCAGGCCCGATGGTGGCCACCGCCGCCAGCGCGGTGATCGGCGGAGAGAAGCTGCCCTATTACTCGCTCAAGCTGTGGCACGGGCTGACCCCGGCGCTGTACATGTCGATTGCCGCGGTGATCGGCGGCGCGGTGCTTCTGGCGCTGCACAAGCCGCTGGCCCGCGTCTGGGACGCGGCCCCGCGGCCCGAGGCCAAGGTGATCTTCGAGGGCCTGATCGGCGCCTTCACCCGCCTCAGCCAGGCAGTGACCGGCGGCCTGCACAACGGCGCCCTCACCCGGTATTCCGCAGTGATGGTCGCCTTTACCGTGGTGATTGCCTACCTGGCCTATCGCGGCGGCACCCTGGGCGCGCCGACGCGCGCCTTGCAACAGCCCGGCCTGCTGCCTGTGACCGGCTGGTTCGCCCTGGTGGTGGCCACGCTGTTCATCGTGGTGAAACACCGCAACCGGCTGCTGTCGCTGGTGCTGATCGGCGTGGTGGGCCTGGTGGTCTCTATGGCGTTCAACTACCTCTCGGCGCCGGACCTGGCGCTGACCCAGATCTCGGTCGAGGTTGTCACCATCATCCTGATGCTGCTGGCGCTGAACTTCATGCCCAAGGAAACCCCGGCCGAAACCCCGGTGCTGACCCGTATGCGCGACGGCGCGATTGCGGTGGTCGCGGGGCTTGGCGCAGGCGGGCTGATCTATGCTCTGCTGATGCGCGACTTCGCCTTCCCGACCATATCGGACTTCCACCTCGCCAATTCCTACAAGGGCGGCGGCGGCACCAATGTGGTGAACGTGATCCTGGTCGATTTCCGCGGTTATGACACCTTTGGCGAGATCATCGTGCTGGGCATCGCCGCCATGGTGATCTTTGCCCTGACCGAGGCGGTGCTGGGCTCCCGCGTGCGAGCCTACCTGTTGAACCGCGAGCCGGACCTGCCGCGGGCAGGCGACAGCCACCCGCTGATGATGGTGGTGGCAACCCGGGTGATGATGCCGCTGGCGCTGATGGTGGCGGCCTATATCTTCTTCCGCGGCCACAACCTGCCGGGCGGCGGCTTCATCGCCGGGCTGGTCGCGGCAATTGCGATCATCATGCAGTACATGGCCTCGGGCTTTGCCTGGGCGACCGAGCGGCAGCGCTATCCCTACCACGCCATCATCGGCTCCGGCGTGCTGATTGCCGCCTCCACCGGCATGGGCGCCTGGTTCAACGGGATGCCGTTCCTGACCAGCGCCTTCGGCTACATCCACTGGCCGCCGCTGGAGGAGTTCGAATGGGCCACTGCCGCGCTCTTTGACCTCGGCGTCTTCCTGGCGGTGGTCGGCGCGGTGCTCTTGGCGCTGGAAAGCCTGTCGCGCTTTGCCTGGCAGCCAGGCATCAGCTCTGAACACGCGATGGACATCAACCCGGCCCGCGAGGACGCGGCCAAGACCGGGACGGAGGGATAAGCATGGAACTTCTCGTCGCCTCGGCCGTGGGCATCCTGACTGCGGCCGGCATCTATCTGATCCTGCGCCGCCGCAGCTTCCCGGTGATCCTGGGCCTGTCGCTGATCACCTATGCGGTGAACGTGTTTCTGTTCGCCTCCGGACGGCTGATGACCGCCGCGCCGCCGATCCTCAACAAATACGAGGAGGTTGCCTATACCGATCCGCTGCCGCAGGCGCTGGTGCTGACCGCCATCGTGATCTCCTTCGGCATGACCGCGGTGGTGGTGATGATCGCGCTGGGGGCCTTCCTGTCCTCGCGCGATGACCGCACCGCCCTGCCCGCTGAGCCGGAAGGCGCAGGAGAGGACGCATGATGCAGCACCTTCTGATCGCGCCGGTGGTGCTGCCTGCCCTGGTCGCGCCGTTCATCATCATGGTGCTGCGCCACCACCTGGACCTGCAGCGGATATTCTCGGTCGCCAGCGCGGTGCTGCTGGCCGGCGTGACCCTGGCCCTGGCCGCCCAGGCGGCGGACGGCACCGTCAAGGTCTATGAACTCGGCGACTGGCCCGCACCCTTTGGCATCGTGCTGGTGCTGGACCGGCTGTCGGGGATGATGATCGTGCTGACCTCGCTGCTGGCGCTGCCGGTGCTGCTTTATGCCATCGGGTCGGGCTGGGACACCCGCGGCAGCAACTTCCACGCGCTGTTCCAGTTCCAGCTGATGGGCATTATGGGCGCCTTCCTGACCGGCGACGCCTTTAACCTGTTCGTCTTCTTCGAGGTGCTGCTGATCGCCTCCTACGGGCTGATGATCCACTCCGGCGGCACCCGACGGTTCCAGGCCGGGGTGCAGTATGTGGTGTTCAACCTCCTGGGCTCGACCCTGTTCCTGTTTGCGCTCGGCACGCTTTATTCGGTGACCGGCACCCTGAACATGGCCGACCTCGCGGTGAAGGTCTCGCAGATCCCGGCCGAAGACACCGCCCTGCTGCGGGCCGGTGCGGTGATGCTGCTCCTGGTCTTTGCCATCAAGGCAGCGCTGCTGCCGCTGCATTTCTGGCTGCCCTCGGCCTATGCCAACGCGCCGATGCCGGTGGCGGCGCTGTTTGCAATCATGACCAAGGTCGGCGCCTATTCGATCCTGCGCATGTATACGCTGGTCTTCGGGCCTGAGGTCGCGGCGACCGCCGGGCTGACCGAAAACTGGCTGCTGCCCGCGGCGCTGCTGACGCTGATTGCCGGCGCAGTGGGCGTGCTGGGATCGAACAAGATCGGCCGCCTGGCCGCCTTCGGCGCCATCGCCTCGATGGGCACGCTGCTGATTGCCGTGTCGCTGTTCACCCAGACCGCCACCGCCGCCGCGCTCTACTACCTGGTGCATTCCACCCTGGCCGCGGCGCTGCTGTTCCTGGTCGCCGATCTGGTGATGGAGCGCCAAGGCGGCTGGATCCTGCCGCAGCTGCCGATGCCGCAGACCGGGCTGATTTCGGCGCTGTTCTTTGCCGCCGCCATCGCGCTGGCGGGGATGCCGCCGCTGTCGGGCTTTCTGGGCAAGCTGCTGGTGCTGGATGCCACCCGCGGCTCCGAGCTTGCCACCTGGATCTGGGCGGTGATCCTGACCGGCTCGCTGATCACCATCATCGGCATGGCGCGCGCAGGCTCGCTGCTGTTCTGGAAAGGCCACGGCCTGCCGCAGCAAAACACCGATACCAGCGCCGAACCGCCGCAGCAGAACCCGGCTGCCCGGCCGGCGCAACTGCCGTTTGTGGCCTGCTTCGGACTGCTGGCGGGGCTGGTGGCGCTCACCGTGTTTGCGGGCCCTGCCACCCGCTATGCCGAGGCCACCGCAGCGCAGCTCTTTCAGCCGCAGGCCTATATCGCTACCGTGCTTGGGGAGGAGGCGAAATGAAACTGCTCAGACGGCTGCTGCCGCACCCCTATCTCACGCTGCTGCTGACCCTCACCTGGCTGCTGCTGGTCAACGGCTGGTCGCTGAACTCGCTGCTCTTTGGCTTTATGCTGGGGGTGCTGATCCCGTTCTTCACCCAGCCCTACTGGCCCAACCGGCCGCGGCTCGGCAAGCCGCTGAAGATTGCGGAATACATCCTTGTCGTGCTGATGGACATCGTGCAGGCCAATATCATCGTCGCCCGCATCGTGCTGTTCAAACCCAACGCCGACCGCCGCCCCAACTGGATCACCATCCCGCTGGACCTGAAAACGCCCGAGGCGATCACCGCCCTGGCCGGCACCATCACCATGACCCCCGGCACCCTGTCGGCGGATATCTCGGACGCAGGCCACGCGCTCTTGGTCCACTGCCTGGACGCGCCCAACCCGGACGCGGTGCGCGACGAGATCAAACAGCGCTATGAGCGCCGGCTGATGGAGATCTTCGAATGATCGAAAACGCTGCCTATTTCGCCTTTGCCTGCTTCGCCCTGGCGATGCTGATGAACCTCTGGAAGATCGTCACCGCCCCGGACATCGCCGACCGTATCCTGGCGCTCGATACCATGTTCATCAACGCCATCGCCCTGATGGTCCTCTACGGCCTCGCGCTGGGGACCGAGATCTTCTTTGAAGCTGCGATGATCATCGCCATGCTCGGCTTTGTCTCCACCGTGGCCTATGCGCGCTTCATCCTGCGCGGCAACATCATCGAGTGAGGGGACAAGATGGCAAGCCTGTTTGAATTCCTTGTTGCCGCGTTTCTGGTCATGGGCGGCGTCTTCGGCATCGTCGGCTCCTACGGGCTGATCAAGCTCAACGATCCGATGTCGCGTCTGCACGCGCCCACCAAGGCCACCACTCTGGGGGTCGGCGGGGTGCTGCTGGCCTCGCTGCTGCATGCGGCGGTGTTCGAGGAACATGTCTCGATCCATGAGCTGATGATCACCCTGTTTCTGTTCCTGACCGCGCCGATCACCGCGAATTTCATTGCCAAGGTGCATATTCACCGGCAAGAAACCCGCGAAACCATGCCCCCGGCGGGCGAGGATGACCATTGGGCCACCCATGACAAGCCGGAGGACGAGGAACGCAGAACCGCAGGCCGCCCGGACGCCGCGCAATAAGCACAGGCCCCAGCCCGAAACAGGCCCGCTGCAAAGACAGGACAGCATATGGACCCCTCCCGATTGCCGCTTACCCGCGATCTGGTACTGGTTGGCGGCGGCCACACCCACGCGCTGGTGCTGCGCAAATGGGGGATGCGCCCCCTGCCCGGCGCCCGGCTGACGGTCATCAACCCCGGCCCCGCCGCGCCCTACTCCGGGATGCTGCCCGGTTTCGTCGCAGGCCATTACGCGCGCGCGGAGCTGGACATCGACCTGGTGCGCCTCGCCCGCTTTGCCGGTGCCCGGGTGGTGCTGGGCGCGGCGGAGCATATCGACACCGCAGCCCAGTTTGTGCATGTGCCGGGACGACCGCCGGTTGCCTATGACGTGGCCTCCATCGACATCGGCATCACCTCCGCCATGCCGGATCTGCCGGGCTTTGCCGAACACGGCATCCCCGCCAAGCCGCTCGGCCGCTTTGCCGCCCGATGGGCCGCCTTCCGCGACGGCAGCGGCCCCGCCCATGCCGCCGTGATCGGCGGCGGGGTTGCCGGCGCGGAGCTGATCCTGGCCATGGCCTTTGCCCTCAAGTCCCGCGGCCGGCTGGCCCAGGCGACGCTGATCGACAGCGACCAGGCCTTGCGCGCGATCGGAGAGACCGCTCGCCAAAAGCTCCTGCGCGCCCTGGTCGAACACGGCGTCCGGCTGGAGGAGAACGCGCCGGTCGAACGGGTCGAGGACGGCTATCTCGTCCTGCAGGACGGGCGCGAGGTGCTGTCGGATTTCACCACCGGCGCCGCCGGCGCCCGCCCCTACGGCTGGCTCGCGGACAGCGGGCTTGACCTGCAGGACGGCTTCATCCGGATCGGCGAAACCCTGCAAAGCTCTGCGCCGAATGTCTTTGCCGCAGGCGACTGCGCCCATATGAACTTTGCCCCGCGCCCCAAGGCCGGCGTCTATGCGGTGCGCCAGGCGCCGGTGCTCTATCACAACCTGCGCAGCACCCTGACCGGCGACCCGCTGCGCAAGTACCGCCCGCAGAAGGACTACCTGAAACTGATCTCCATGGGCGCCAAGGAAGCCCTGGGGGAGCGGTTCGGCACCACGCTGGCCGGTCCCTTGATGTGGAGCTGGAAAGACCGCATCGACCAGGCCTTCATGGAGAAATTCCGCGACCTGCCCGCGATGGATGCGCCGCCCCTGCCCGCCGAGCACACGCTGGGCATGGAGGAAGCGCTGGGCGACAAGCCCCTGTGCGGCGGCTGCGGCGCCAAGGTCGGGCGCGGCGCGCTGCTCGGCACGCTCGCGGGCCTTGGCACGGAGGAGCGCGCGGACATCACGCCGCTGCCCGGCGACGACGCCGCCCTGCTGACCACCGGCGGCGTCAAACAGGTGATCAGCACCGACCATCTGCGCAGCTTCACCAATGATCCGGTGATCATGGCCCGCATCGCCGCCGTGCACGCGCTGGGGGACATCTGGGCAATGGGCGCTGAGCCTCAGGCGGCCACGGCCAACCTGATCCTGCCGCGGATGTCGCCCGCGCTGCAAAGCCGCACCCTGCAGGAAATCATGGCCACCGCCACGGAAGTCATGCACGCGGCCGGCGCCGCCATCATCGGCGGCCACACCTCGCTGGGCGATGAGCTGACCGTGGGCTTTACCGTCACCGGCCTCTGCCCCCGCCCCGCCATCACCCTCGCCGGCGCCAAACCGGGCGATGCGCTCCTTCTGACCAAGCCCCTCGGCTCCGGCGTGCTGATGGCCGCCGAAATGGCGGGGGAAGCCAGCGGCGGCTGGGTGGCCGCCGCGCTGGAACAGATGAGCCAGCCGCAGGACGAGGCCGCGCGCATCCTGCAGGACACCCATGCAATGACCGACGTAACCGGATTTGGCCTGCTCGGCCATCTGCTCGGCATCTGCGAGGCATCCCGAACGGGCGCGGAGGTGTTCACCGCCCAGGTGCCCCTGATGCAAGGCGCCGCGGACCTGGCAGACAGCGGCATCCGCTCCTCGCTGCTGGCCGCCAACCAGGCGGCGCTGCCGGAGCTGGAAACCACCGGCTGGCAGGATCTGCTGTTTGACCCGCAAACCGCGGGCGGGCTCTTGGCAGCGGTGGCCGCAGATCAGGCCGATGACCTGCTTACGCAGCTGCGCGCCGCCGGATACCCGGCCGCCCTCATCGGGAAGATCACAGAAGGGGCCGGTGCCATCACTCTCAGCGCATGACCCGCTGCGCGCCAGCGCAGCGCCACGCCCAACGGGCGCGGGGCCTCGCAGAGGCCCCGGCGGCGGGCGGGAGAACTTCTGTCAAAGCCCAGACATGACCTCAGCCACCTGCGCGGCAGCCGCATTCAGCCCCGTATCATCCAGCGCATTCGCTTCCACCGTCGCCGCGACCTCCGCCCCGATCGCGGTCCGGGATTTGCGGTAGGCGGGATCGTAATGCTCCACCATCAGCGCTTCGGTCAGGCCAGCCTTGTCCCCGGCCTCGATGCTGGCGAACCAGCCATCCACCACCGCGCCGGAGCGGTGGGCGCGCAGCGGCCCCAGCTTCTCGCGCAGCCGGTCCGCGTCCGACAGGATGTCGTCGTAGGCCTCAACCAGATAGCGGCAGCGCGCCGCCACCGGCACCTGCAGTTCGATCCTGGGGGCCTGCTTCATCGCGTCCCAGACCGCCGGCGGAATAATCCGCTGGCCGATCTTGCTCGACTCCGCCTCCACCAACACCGGCCGGGCCGGGTCCAGTTTCATCAGCGCGCCTGCCAAGGCGGATTCAAAGCCTTTCTGCGAGGGCTGCGGCGTCGGCATGTCTCCCAAGAGCGAGCCGCGGTGATTGGCCAGCCCCTCCAGATCCAGCACCTGCACGCCCAGTTGTCCTGCGCGTTTCAGCACCTCGGTCTTGGCCGATCCGGTATAGCCGTCCAGCGCCACCAAACGGTGCGGCAGCGCGGTCTGATAATGCGCCGCATTCACCAGCCGGCGGTAGCTCTGATAGCCGCCCTGCACCACCTCGGCGCGCCAGCCGATCTGCTGCAGCATCCAGGTGAACGAGCCCGACCGCTGGCCGCCGCGCCAGCAATAGACCAGCGGCTTCCAGCTGCCCTCGTGGTGGCTCAGGCTTTGCTCGATGTGGTTTGCGGCATTGCGGAACACCAGCGCCGCCCCCAGCTTGCGCGCCTTGAACGGGCTCTCTTGCACATAGATGGTGCCGACCTCTGCCCGTTCCTCGTTGTCCAGAACCGGCAGATTGATCGCGCCCGGCACGTGGTCCTCGGCATATTCCGCCGGGCTGCGCACGTCGATCACCGTGTCGAACCCGTGGGCATAGAACTCTTGCAGGGATGTGAATGTCAGCGCCATGGCCCATGCCTACCGCGCCCCATGCGCAAGGAAAAGCCGCAAACGGCCGGCCTGCGGCAATAATACTTGCGCGCACTGCGCACAGGGCAGTAAGGCAAAACGGAGCGAACAGACCGGCCCGGGCAGAAGCCCCGCGGCGCCACAGCGGCAAGGACCAGGACCGATGGACACCGACCCTTTGGACATACACGCGCTGCCCGGCCACCTGATCCGGCGGCTGCACCAGATCTCCGTGGCCCAGTTCATGGAACGGATGGCGGCGGAAGGCGCCGACCTGACACCGGTGCAGTTTTCCGCCCTGGCCGCCATCTGCCGCCACCCCGGCATCGACCAGGCCTCTGTCGCGGGCCTCATCGCCTATGACCGCGCCACCTTGGGCAAGGTGGTGGACCGGCTGGTCGACAAGGGGCTGGTGGCGCGCCGGATCTCGGCTGCCGACCGCCGCGCCCGCGAGGTCAGCCTGACCCGCGACGGCGAGGCGCTGCTGAAGCGGATCCTGCCGGTGGTCCGGGCCGCGCAGCCCGCGATTTTCACCGGCCTCACCGCGGCGGAGCAGGAAACCTTCGTGGCCCTGCTGCGCAAGGCAACTCTTGCCGCCAATGAGCTGAGCCGGGCGCCGCAGCGCGACCTGCCCAGCAGCCAGGCCGCCGAATAAACGCTCAGATCAGGCGGCCGCGCGGGGTATCGCCCGCCTCAAACGGCTCGATCAGCTCCGGCCCCTCAGCCCGGTTTGAGTTCACCGCCGGATCAACCCGGTGATAGCCCAGCACGCCCTCCGCCCCCGGCTGCATCAGCGCCGCGGCGCCGTGGCCCGCCTCGCCCAGCCATTTGCCCCAGTCTTCCGGCTCCAGGATCAGCGGCATCCGGTGGTGGATCGCCGACAGCCCCTGATTGGCGGCGGTGGTGACAATCGCGCAGGTCTTGACCGGATCGTCCGTGCCCCAGCTCTGCCAGACGGCGGCAAAGGCAATCGGCGCGCCGTCGCTGCGGTAGATGTACCGGGGCAGCCGGGCGCCGTCCTCTGCCTTGGTCCATTCGTAAAAGCCGCTGGCCGGGATCAGGCAGCGCCGTTCGCGGGCTGCGGCGGCAAAGGCAGGCTTTTGCGCAATCGTCTCTGCCCGCGCGTTGATCAGCAGCGGCCCGGTGGTTTGCGTCTTGTACCAATGCGGCAGGAAGCCCCAGCGCATGGCAACCAGCTGCCGCCCGCCCTCGCCCGCCTGCACCGCATGCACCGGATTGGTCGGGCAGACGTTGAAGTCCGGAACCTTCGGCAGATTGTTGGCAGGCTGCGCCGCAAACAGCTGCGCCATTGCATCACTGGGCAGGGTTATGGCAAATCGTCCGCACATGCTGATTTCTAACCCAGGCTGCGGCGCATTTGCAAAGCCTCCCGCCGCCCCGGATTTTCAGCCGCCCTGACAGGATGATAGATAGGCCTCATGACTCTCCAGAACGATCTCCAGTCCGCCTTGGGTTTTCTCAATCAGGGCAAGTTCAAACAGGCGCTGAAGCAGTCCAAGGGCGGCATGAAACGGCACAAGAACCACCCGGATTTTCCTAATATCGCCGGCATCTCCCTGTCGGGCCTGGGCAAGCACCGCGATGCCGTGCCCTATTTCAAAAAGGCGCTGGCGCTGGCCCCCGGCTTTCACGACGCCCGCAAGAACCTGGCGCAGACGCTTTTGTTCCTGCAGCAGGGCGAACCGGCAATGAAGCTGCTGGAGCGGGTGCTGAAAGACCAGCCCGGCGATCAGGCGGCACTCTATCTGCAGGCGCAGGCGCATCTGGTGATGAACGACGCGGAGGCCGCGATTGAGACCGCAACCGCCGCGCTGGCCCGCGACCCGCGCCAGCCGCGGATGCTGCGGCTGCGCGCCACCGCCTGGAACACGCTGGGCGATGAAAAGGCGGCGCTGGCGGATTATCAGGCCGCGCTCAAGGTGAACCCCAACGACGCCGACGCGCTGCAGAACGCCAGCCTGCTGCTGGCCCGGCTGATGCGCCAGGACGAGGCCACCGAGGCCGCGCAAAGGGCCGTCGCCGTGGCCCCCCAGAACGTGGAGGCGCGCCGGCGCCTGGCCAGCCAGCTGATTTCCAACGGCGCAACCGCCGCCGCGCGCGAACACTGCCTGGCATTGCTGGAACTGGACCCCAAGGACACCCAGGTGCTGGAGATGCTGGCCCGCATCAGCAGCCGCGAGCAGAACGCGGAGCTGCTGCCCATCGCGCAGAAGGCACTGAAATCCGCCGCGCCCCGCTCGCTCGACCGCGCCAACGCCAGTTTCGCCCTCGCACGTATTGCCGATCAGGCCGGCGACAAGGAGGCCTTCGCCGCCCATAATGACGAGGCGAACGCCTGCATGGCCGCCCAGACGCCCTATGACTACGAGGAAAGCGAGCGCCAGTTCAGCCGCATCATGGCCGCCTTCCCGGAGGCGGTCACCCCGGTGGACACCGCGCCCCAAGGCCCCCGCCCGATCTATGTGGTGGGGATGCCGCGTTCCGGCACCACCTTGACCGAAACCGTGATCGGCCTGCACCCCGATGTGTTCCCGCTGGGCGAACGCGGCGTGCCGGCCTTCCTGCTGCATCCCTATCTGGACAAGGATCAGGACTTCACGCCAGAGGCCGCCCGCAATTTCGTCGCGGAGGACATCAGCCGCCTGCCCGAAATGCCCGAAGGCACGGCGGCCTATGTCGACAAGATGCCCGACAATTACCGCCTCTTGGGCCACCTTCTGACCGCTTACCCGGATGCACGCTTTGTTCATCTTTGCCGCGACCCGCGCGATGTGGCGCTGTCGATCTGGCGCGGCTATTTCTCCGGCAGCTCGCTCACCTATGCCTATGATTTGAAGGCGATGGCGCACCGCTTCAACCTCTATGGCCGCCTGATGCAGCACTGGCGGCAGGTGATGCCCGGCCGGATCTATGACCTGCGCTACGAAGACTTCGTGTCCGATATCGAGGGCGAAAGCCACAAGCTCGCGGACTTCTGCGGGCTGGAGTGGGTCGAGGACATGGCCCACCCGGAACGGCACGAGGGCCAGGTTCTGACTCTGTCGAACACGCAAGTCAGGCAGACGGCGCACACCCGCTCGATCGGCAAATGGGAGAAATACGCCGACCTTCTGACGCCCTTCATCGACGGGCTGGACCCGGAAATATGGCCGGAAATCAAAGGGTAACGGGGCCTACTTGGTATAGGCCTTGCGCGCGATCTCGATCCGCGCATCCATCATCGACATCTCTTTCAGGATCTCCTGCCGGCGGCTGCGGTCGCCGGCCTCGCGCAGTTCTTCCCGCAGGCGCTGCAGCTCACGCGACAGGCTGACGAACTCCGGCACCCCGCCGCTCTCACGCACCAGCCGGTTGACCAGCGCATTCTCCGGGTCGTCGCATTGCGGCAGCGGCTTGCCCGCGCCCTGCAGATTATCAAAGGCGCCGTCCTTCTCGGCGGCTTCGATCCGGGCATTGATGAGGTCGATCAGCGGGTGGTCCATGGCCGTATTCTGCCACGCGTTCTGACCGTGCGAAAGCCCCCGCCAGCCCGTTAACGAAGGGCCGGCGAAGGTTAAATATGCATAAAATTAATGCGGCAGCCCTCCTGCCCGAATGTTTCGCGCGCGAAACATTGGGTCCGGTCCGGACCTATGCGCCGCGGCCTATTTCACCTGCGCAATCCGCCCGTCGGTGTAGGGCGTATAGGGGCCTTGGGCGGCCAAGTATTCCGCCAGCACATCCGCCAGGTCCGGGCCGAAGTCATAGGCGTTCTTGTCGTCGCCTTCGAACATCGCATAACCGTCGCCGCCGTTGCGGACGTAGTCGTTGGTCACCACCACATAGGTCTTGGCCGGATCAATCGGAACAAACCCGTCGCCCTCCGCCACCATCACTTCCTTGACCCGGCCCGCGTTCGGCGCGGCAGAGCTGTCCCAGCTGAATTTCAGACCCGCCACCTGCGGGAAGCGGCCCTTGACGTCCTCCACCTGGCTGACTCCGTTCTCCAGCGCCTCGACCAGCGTTTTGCCGTCAATCTCAAAGGTCGACAGCGTGTTCTGGAACGGCAGGATGGTCAGCACCTCGCCCATGGTGACTTCGCCCGCATCCAGGCTGGCGCGAATCCCGCCGGAGTTGGCGATGGCAATGGTCACGCCCTGATCCTTGACCCGGTCGAGCATGGCATCGGCCACCAGATTGCCCATCTGGCACTCCTGCACGCGGCAGACATCGCGGCTGCCTTCGATGGGTTCAGCCGCTTCAGCAACAACCTTGTTGCGGATCTCGTCCAGCGGCTGCGCCAGTTCCGCGATCCGGTCCAGCGTGGCCGCATCTTCACTGACGGCGGCATCCATGATCAGCGGCTCGCCGTCCGCGCGGATCACATTGCCCGCGTCGTCAAACGTCACGGTGAGTTCGCCCAGGAACTTGCCATAGGCATAGGCCTGCACGATCTGCACCCCGTTCACCACGGTGGGATACGGTCCAACAGCCTTGTCCGAGGTGTTGGACAGATAGGTGTTCGAATGCCCGCCCACGATCACATCCACCCCTGTGGTCTCCGCCGCCACCCGCTGGTCCACGCCATAGCCGGAGTGGCTGAGGACCACGATCTTGTTCACCTCGTCGGCAGTCAGCCGGTCCACCTCCGCCTGCACCGCCGCCACGGGGTCGGAGAACTGCACGTTCTTGCCGGGGCTTGCCAGCTCATGCGTGTCCTCCGGTGTCAGGCCGATCAGGCCGATCTTCTCGCCGCCGCGCTCGATCACGGTGGATTTCTTCAGCACATCCGCCAGCGCCGGTTCCGCGGACACATCCGCGTTGGACATCAGCACCGGAAACCCCACCGCATCCATGAACCCGCGCAGCACCTCCGGCCCGTCGTCGAATTCATGGTTGCCGACGGTCATCCCGTCATAGCCCAGCTTGGTCATGAACTCCGCCGCGGCCTTGCCCTTGTAGTAGGTATAGAACAACGAGCCCTGGAACTGGTCGCCGCCATCCACCAGGATCGCGTTTTCCGCCCGCGCCCGCGCGTCCGCGATGGCAGTCACCAGCCGCGCGGTGCCGCCGAAACACTTTCCTTCCGCCTGATCCTCGGCATCGCAGGTGCTGTCGTATTTGTTGATCGGCTCAAACCGCGAATGAAAGTCGTTGGTGTGCAGGATGGTCAGCCTGTACTCGGCCGCCGCTGCACCGGCGGTCAGGGCCAGGGCTGCAACCGAAGTGAGAATGCGTGCAATCATGAGGAGCGCTCCCGTTGTTCTGTTTTAGAGAGAGCCTGCGCCCAAAGCCCGCGCCGGTCAAAGGGGAAAAGCCGGCCTGCCGCCTCCCCTTGCGTCAGCGTGACCAGCCGCCCCGCCTCCAATCCCCCTTGATTCCGCTGCAATCGCAGGGCATCAGGCGCTCATGCTGATTTACAAGATTTTCCGGGCGGACGAATGGGCCGCGCTGCAGGCCGAGGGCGAAACGCCCGGCGCGCCGATTGATGTTGCGGACGGCTACGTCCATTTCTCCACCGCCACCCAGGCGGCGGAAACCGCGGCCAAGCACTTTGCCGGCGCCGAGGGGCTGACCCTCTTGGCCTGCGATGCGGATGCGATGGGCGGCGATTTGAAATGGGAAGTGTCCCGCGGCGGCGGCGAGTTCCCGCATCTTTACCGCAATATCCGCATGTCGGACGTGGTCTGGGCCAAGCCGCTGCCGCTGGCGGAAAGAGTGCATCAGTTCCCCGAGGAGATGGCATGAAGCTGACGGAGAAGCTGGCCCTGGCGGCAATGCACCGGATTGATCCAGAGGCCGCGCACGGGCTGTCAATCAAGGCGCTGACCACGGGGCTGGCCCCGGCCCCCGGCCCAGTCACCTCATCCCGGCTCAGGACCACGCTGGCGGGGATTGAGCTGCCGAACCCGGTGGGCCTCGCCGCAGGCTATGACAAGAACGCCGAGGCGCTGGCGCCGCTGGCGAAGTCCGGCTTCGGCTTCATCGAGGTTGGCGCCGCCACCCCGCGCCCGCAGCCCGGCAACCCCAAGCCGCGCCTGTTCCGCCTGACCGAAGACAAGGCGGCGATCAACCGTTTCGGCTTCAACAACGAGGGCATGGAGGCGATTGGCATGCGCCTGTCGCAGCGGCCGCGCGATGCCGTCATCGGCTTGAACCTCGGCGCCAACAAGGACAGTGCCGACCGCGCCGCGGATTTTGCCAAGGTGCTGGCCCACTGCGGCGCGCATCTGGATTTCGCCACCGTCAACGTGTCCTCCCCCAACACCGAGAAACTGCGCGACCTGCAGGGCAAGGCGGCCTTGTCCGCGCTGCTGGCAGGCGTCATTGAAACCCGCGACAGCCTCAGCCGCCGGGTGCCGGTTTTCCTGAAAATTGCCCCGGATCTGGACCGCGCAGGCATCGAGGACATCGCCGCCGTCGCGATGGAAAGCGGCATCGACGCGGTGATTGCCACCAACACCACCCTCTCGCGGGACGGTTTGCAAAGCGCGCATAAGGACGAGGCCGGCGGCCTGTCCGGCGCGCCGCTGTTTGAAAAATCCACCCGGGTTCTGGCGCAGTTGTCGGACCTGCTGGACGGCACCGTGCCGCTGGTCGGTGTCGGCGGCATCAGCACCGCGGAGCAGGCCTATGCCAAGATCTGCGCCGGGGCCAGCGCCGTGCAGTTCTACACTGCCATGGTCTATGGCGGGTTGTCGCTGGCCGGTGACATTGCCCGCGGTCTGGATGAATTGCTGGCACGCGACGGGTTTGACAATGTGGCGCAAGCGGTTGGAACAAAACGGAAGGACTGGCTGTGATCACCTACTGGCATAACCCCCGCTGTTCGAAATCCCGCGCAGGCCTGGCGCTGCTGGAAGAACGCGGCGCTGACGTGCAGGTGCGGCTCTACCTGCAGGATGCGCCTTCGGTCGCGGAGATCAAGGCGGTGCAGGCGGCGCTTGGCGTTTCTGCGGTTCAGATGATGCGGACGGGCGAGAAGGTCTTCAAGGACCTGGGCTTGAGCAAGGGCAGCGCCGAGGAAGACCTGCTGGCGGCGATGGCTGCGCATCCGGTCTTGATCGAGCGGCCGATTGCGATCAAGGACGGCAAGGCTGTGATCGGGCGGCCCACCGAGGCGATTGAAACGCTGCTGTAACCGTTTCCCGGCGCGGGAAACGGCCAAAAATCCTGCGAGGATTTTTTGGCGCGGAGCGCCTGTTTTCCGCGCCGGAAAACGGGCCGGAATTCCCGCGGAATTCCGGGCGGCTCAGGTGCCCACCTGCGCCTCCAGCCGCGGATAGCGCAGGCCCAGGGTCACCCCGCGGGCGATGTTCAGCACCATCAGCGACGCCCAGAGCCCGTGATTGCCGAACACCGGCACCAGCACCAGCAGCGCCAGCACGTAGACGCCCACCGCCTGCACCATCGCCCGGCGCATCTCGCGGGTCCAGGTGGCGCCGATATAGATGCCGTCAAACATGTAGCTCGCCACACTCAGCACCGGCGCCAGCACCACCCACAGCAAATAGGCACGGCCCGCGTCGCGCACCTCGGGCGCGGTGGCCATCAGGTCGATCACCGCAGGTCCGGCCAGGGCAAACCCCGCCCCCAGCAGCAGCGCGCCGCCGGTGCTCCATTGCGCGGCAATCACCGCTGCCCGGCGCAGCCGGGCGCGGGCGCGGGCGCCGACCGCCCCGCCCACCAGCGCTTCGGCGGCAAAGGCAAAGCCGTCGAGCGCAAAGGCGGTGACCGACAGGAACTGCAGCAGGATCTGGTTGGCGGCCAGGTTCACGTCGCCGACGCCGGAGCTGATGAACAGGAAGGTGGTGAAAGACCCCGTCAGCAGCACCGAGCGCACCATGATGTCGCCATTCACCCGCACCATCCGCTTGAGCCGCGCCGCGTCAAACACCCGCGCCCAGTCGCGCCACTGCTCGCCCGCAAAGGCATCGCGGCACAGGTACAGCCCCAGCGCCAGCCCGGTCCATTCGGCAATCAGCGTGGCCAGGGCGACACCTTCGACGCCCCAGCCGAAGCCCAGCACGAACCACAGGTCCAGCACGATGTTCAGCCCGTTCATCCAGACCTGCAGCAGAAACACGCCGCGGGTGCGCTCCACCGCGATCAGCCAGCCGGTCACGGCATAAAGCGCAATGGTGGCGGGCGCGCCCCAGATGCGGATTTCCAGATAGGCGCGGGCCAGGCTTTCGACCTCGGGACTGGCAGGCGCCAGCGCAAAGGCGCCCCAGAACACTCCCGCTTGGGTGATGACAAAGACAGCCCCTGCGGCAAAACCCAGAAGCAGCCCGCGCATCAGCAGGGCGCCGGTTTCGGCCCAGTCCCCGGCCCCGCGCGCCTGAGCGGCCATGCCGGTGGTGCCCATGCGCAGGAAACCAAAAATCCAGTACACCGCCGCCAGGATCGCCGCGCCAATGCCGACGGCGCCGATCGGTGCGGCCTGCCCCATCTGGCCGACCACGCCGGTGTCTACGGCGCCCAGGATCGGCACGGTGGCATTGGACAGGACAATCGGCAAGGCGATCCTGAGCACCCGGGTGTGGGTGATCCCGGTGTCGGCGCTGGTCATGAAATCAGCCTTCGCCGTTCGCGTCCTGCGGCATCAGGAAGTGGCCGGTGGCCTGGGCAAACAGCTTGTCCTTGTGGTCCTGCCAGGCCTCCACATGCACCGAGGCGTAGCGGCGGCCGGAGCGGTTCACCCGCGCCCGGGCATAGGCGTCGCGCGGCAGGCCGGAGCGCAGGTAGTCGACGGTAAAGTCGATGGTCTTGGGCTGGCGCGGCAGGTTGCCCTTGGCCATCTCGGCCGGGTCCAGATCGCCGGATTCGATGCGCGGCCACAGAAACGACCAGTTGAGCGTGATCATCGCCGTGATCTCCAGAAACGCCGCGGTCACGCCGCCGTGGATGGCCGGCAGAAACGGGTTGCCGATCAGCTTGTCCTCGAAATTCAGCTGCGCCGTCAGCTCATCGCCGCGTCGGTCGAAGGTCACGTTCAGAAAACGGATGTAGGGCACCGAATCCACCAGCGCCGACAGCGCGGCATCGCGGCGCTGCTTGACCACCTGGATCGGTTCGGGACGGGGGCGGCTCAAAACTTCTTCTCCACGGTAAAGGCGCCTGCGGCGGTGGCGACGGGGCGGTCCGCGTCCTCGTCCATCGCCACGGCGCGGACAAAGGCGACGGAGCGGGTGATGTGGTGGCAGGTGGCGCGGGTGGTGATTGTCTGTCCCGGCGTGGCAGGGCGCATGTAGTCGATGCGCAGGTCGATGGTGGCGGTGCCGCCGGGGGCCGAGGGGTGGCTCATCACCGCCGCGCCGCAGCATGTGTCCATCAGGGCTGAGACCGCGCCGCCGTGAATCACCCCGGTCGCCGGGTCGCCGATCAGCTTTTCGTCATAGGCCATCCGGATCTCTGCGGTGCCGTCGCCGATCTCTGTCAGCTTCATGCCCAGTTGCTTGGCATGGGGAATGGCTTCGATGAACTGGCGTGCGAGCTGGGTCTTGTCGGCCATGGGGCTGTCCCTTTGAAATCTCTGCCCTATCTTTGGCCGCGGCCCGGCGAAAGCGCAAGTGTGCCGCCACGGAGGTTGCACTGTTCGCTGCAAGTGCATAGGTTCCCGCCAAGGGAGAAGACGGATGACCGACAACAAATTGTCATTCAAGGAAATGTGCGCTGAGTTCGACGTGACTCCGCGGACGCTGCGCTATTATGAATACATCGAATTGCTGCAGCCGGACCGTGAGGGCCGCTCGCGCTATTACGGTGCGCGGGAGCGTGCCCGGATGAAGCTGATCCTGCGCGGGCGCAAGTTCGGCTTTCAGCTGGAAGAGATCCGCCAGTGGCTGCTGATCTATGAGGAAGAGGGCAACGACGCCCAGAACCATGCCTTTATGGAAATGGCCGACCGCCAGCTAGGGGAGCTGGAAAAGCAGCGCGAACAGATCAACGAAGCCATCGAAGAGCTGAGCGCCCTGCGCGCCAGCACCAAGGCACTGCTGAAGTAGCCCCCGCGGCGCCGGCGCACTGGCGCTGCGCTGTCTGGCAAGGTGCAGCAAACCTGCCAGCCGCCTCTGATTTCTTGAAAACTTTTCAGCCGCCACGCGCCTGCGCGCGGGTGCAGCCCTGCCACTATCCTGGCGGGGCGGCCCGGTGTGCCGCGCGGTGCCGCCCGCGGCTTGCGGGACTCCGGATCAGCAGATTCGCCCCTTGCGCCCCGCCGGCCGCCGGGGCGCGCGGCCTGATGCCCACTCTCCAGAACATTACGTTACGTCAATATATGTTCGTTTTGCGAACTACTGCCGCGTTCAAAGTGACGCAACGTACAACTTACGTAAACGTAAAGTCAGTCTTGATCGAAACGCGAACTGCGACCAGCTTGGTGCTGCACCAAGCCGTAAGAGTGACGACGATGACCGAAGAAACCATGACCATCCGCGAGATGTGCGAGGCCTTTGACGTGACGCCCCGCACCCTGCGGTTCTACGAAGCCAAGGAACTGCTGTTCCCGATCCGCGACGGCCAGAAGCGGCTGTTCACCAAGCGCGACCGGGCCCGCCTGAAGCTGATTCTGCGCGGCAAGCGGTTCGGGTTCAGCCTGGAGGAAATCCGCCAGCTGCTGGATCTGTACCATGTCGGCGACCAGCAGGTGACGCAGCTGACCAAGACATTCGAGATTGCCAAGGACCGGCTCGACGACATGGAGCGCCAGCGCGAGGAGCTGACCGAGGCCATCGAGGATCTGAAAGACCAGCTCGCCTGGGGTGAAAAGATGATCGCCTCAATGCGGGCCCAGAAAAAGGCTGCCGAATAAGCAGCCGCCCTGCCCCATCTGCCGGCCTGCCCGGCACCTGATCAAGTCCAACAAGACCCCCGAAGAGGACCCTAATGCCTTCTTATACAGCCCCCGCAAAAGACGCCCAGTTTATTCTGCATGATGTCCTGAAGGTCTCGGCCCAGGATATCCCCGGCTACCCCGAACTGGAGCCGGATTTCACCGGCGCCGTGCTGGAGGAAGCAGGCAAGATCGCCAGCGAAGTGCTGCACCCGCTGAACGTGGTGGGCGACCAGGAGGGCTGCCGTCTGGAAAACGGCGTGGTCTACACCCCCAAAGGGTTCAAGGACGCCTTTGAGCAGGTCAAGGAAGGCGGCTGGCCGGGCATCGACATGCCGGAAGAGTTCGGCGGCCAGAACATGCCTTATGTAATCGGCACCGCTGTGGGCGAGTTCTTCTCGGCCGCCAACCAGGCCTTCACCATGTATCAGGGCCTGACCCATGGCGCGGCCTCGGCGATCCTGGCGCATGGCACCGACGAGCAGAAGGCAACTTATCTGCCGAATATGGTCAGCTGCCAGTGGACCGGCACCATGAACCTGACCGAACCGCATTGCGGCACCGACCTGGGCCTGATGCGCACCAAGGCGGAACCGCAGGATGACGGCAGCTTCCGCATCTCCGGCCAGAAGATCTTCATCTCCTCCGGCGATCACGACATGGCGGAAAACATTGTGCACCTGGTGCTGGCCAAGATCCCCGGCGGCCCCGAGGGCATCAAGGGTGTGTCCCTGTTCATCGTGCCGAAGTTCCTGGTGAACGCGGACGGCTCCGTGGGTGAGCGCAACGGCGTTTCGGTCGGCAAGATCGAAGAGAAGATGGGCATCCACGGCAACTCCACCTGCGTGATGAACTATGACGGCGCGGTTGGCTGGCTCTTGGGCGAAGAGCACAAGGGCATGCGCGCAATGTTCACCATGATGAACGAAGCCCGCGTGGGCGTCGGCATGCAGGGTCTGGCGCAGGCCGACGCCGCCTATCAGAACGCGCTGGAATACGCCAAGGACCGGCTGCAGGGCCGCGACGTGACCGGTGCCAAGAACCCGGACGGCCCGGCCGATCCGCTGATCGTGCACCCCGACATCCGCCGCTCGCTGATGGATCAGAAAAGCTTTGCCGAGGGCGCGCGCGCGTTCCTGCTGTGGGGCGCCACCCTGATCGACCAGGCGCACCGCGCCGGCGACAAGGATGCCGACGGCCTGATCTCGCTGATGACGCCGGTGATCAAGGGCTTCCTGACCGACCAGGGCTATGACATGACCGTGCAGGCGCAGCAGGTCTATGGCGGCCATGGCTACATCGAGGAATGGGGCATGTCGCAATACACCCGCGACGCCCGCATCGCGATGATCTACGAGGGCGCAAACGGCGTGCAGGCGCTGGACCTGGTGGGCCGCAAGCTGGGCCAGCACGGCGGCAAATACGTTCTGGCGTTCTTCGACATGGTGAAGAGCTTCTGCCAGGAAAACAAAGACGTCTCGGACGATTTCACCAAGGACTTCATCAAGCCCCTGCAGGCGGCCTCCAAGGATCTGCAGGCGGCCGGCATGTTCTTCATGCAAAGCGGCATGAAGGACCCCAATCAGGCGCTGGCGGGTTCTTATGACTTCATGCACCTGTTCGGCCACGTGTGCCTGGGCCTGATGTGGGCCCGGATGGGCAAGGCGGCGCAGGAAGCGCTTGACGCGGGGGCCGGTGACGCGGCGTTCTATGAGACGAAACTCGCTACCGGCCGGTACTATATGGCACGGCGGCTGCCCGCGACCAAACTGCACCTGGCCCGCATCGAAAGCGGCGCGGAGACAGTGATGGCGCTGGACGCAGACGCCTTCTGACGCCTGAGGGCGCCCCATCGCGGGGCGCCCGATACAGCCCCGGCCGGTGCCTTGACATGCAAAGGACCCGCATATGCCGAAACGCTTCCGCCTGACACGCCGCTTCCCCGTCGCAATGACCGAGGACGGCTACCGCAAGCTCAGGAAATTTGCCCGGGAGGCGGGGCTGGACGAGGGAGAAGCGCTGTCATTCCTGTTCGAGCATTTCGACAGTGTGACAGACCAAGAAAACCTGACCCACCGGCTGCGGCTGTTCAACGCCGAGCTGGAGGCGCGCAAGAAGTAGGCCCGACCGCGGCCAAGGGGAGAGAAATGACCACCACGCAGTCCGCATGGATGACGGAAGAGCACCAGATGCTTGCCGAAATGACGGCCCAGTTCATCACCAATGAATGGGCGCCCAAATTCGAGACCTGGCGCAAGCAGGGCATGATGGACCGCGGGACCTGGCAAGAGGCCGGCGAGCTGGGCCTGCTGTGCCCCTCGGTGCCCGAGGCCTACGGCGGCGCGGGCGGCGATTTCGGCCATGAGGCGGTGATCCTGATGGAAGGCAGCCGCGCCAATCTGGCCAGCTGGGGCCACGGCATCCATTCGGGCATCGTGGCGCATTACATCCTGGCCTACGGCACCGAAGAGCAGAAACAGCGCTGGCTGCCGAAGATGGTGACCGGCGAGCTGGTCGGCGCGCTGGCGATGACCGAGCCTTCGACCGGCTCCGACGTGCAGGCGATCAAGACCAAGGCGGTAAAGGACGGCAACGCCTACCGGCTGTCGGGGCAAAAGACCTTCATCACCAACGGCCAGCACGCCAACCTGATCCTGGTCGCCGCCAAGACCGACCCTTCGGCAGGTGCCAAGGGCGTGTCGCTGGTGGCGGTGGAAACCGACGGCGCCGCGGGCTTCAGCCGCGGCCGCAACCTCGACAAGATCGGCTGCCATGCGGCGGACACCTCGGAGCTGTTCTTCAGCGATGTGGAGATACCGCCGGAAAACATCCTGGGCGGCGTTGAGGGTCAGGGGTTCTACCAGATGATGCAGCAGCTGCCGCAGGAGCGGCTGATCATCGCCTGCGGCGCGGTCGGCGCAATGGAAGGCGCGGTGGAGCGCACCGTGGCCTACTGCAAGGAGCGCGAGGCCTTTGGCGGCCCGCTCCTGCAATTCCAGAACACCCGCTTCAAGCTGGCCGAATGCCTGACCAAGACCAAGGTTGCGCGCGCCTTCCTCGACGAATGCATCGCCGAGCACCTGGAGGGCCAGCTGACCGTCGAGAAGGCGGCGATGGCGAAATACTGGATCACCGACACCCAAGGCGAGGTGCTGGACGAATGCCTGCAGCTGCACGGCGGCTATGGCTACATGCAGGAATATGCGGTGGGCGAAATGTGGGCCGATGCCCGGGTGCAGCGGATCTATGGCGGCACCAACGAGATCATGAAGGAGCTAATTGCGCGGTCGCTGTAGGCGCAGGGGCCGCGGCGGCGACGCGGGAGGCCGATGATGGATTTTGAGTATTTGGGGAAAGATGAAGCACGGGCAGTGTCCCTGCCCCCAAGCCTTCGCCAAATGGGCAGGGACGTCTTCACCTTTCACGGCCATCGGCTCTCCAGCCTGTACCGCAGGACCAGGGTAGCACGCCGCGCGCAGACGCGGGTTAATGCCCCATCATCTTTCCAAAAATACTCCACGGGGGCGCGGGGGTGTGAAACCCCCGCTCCGCCAGCAGACACAGGGAGCAACATATGACACTCAAACTGCATTGCTTCGGCGAAAGCGGCCATTCCTACAAGGCGGCCCTGGCGCTGGAGCTGTCGGGCCTCGCCTGGGAGCCGGTTTTTGTCGATTTCTTCGGCGGCGCGCACCGCAGCGACGACTACCGCGGCCTCAACGTGATGGCGGAGGCGCCGGTGCTGGTGGACGGTGATGTGCGGTTGTCACAGTCCGGGGTGATCCAGCAGTATATCAGCGACAAGACCGGCAAGTTCGCAGGCCGCCCGGAGGACAAGTACGAAGTCCTGCGCTGGATCCTGTGGGACAACCACAAACTGTCCAGCCAGGCCGGCATGACCCGCTTCCTGATGAATTTCATCCCCGAGGACAAGCGCCCGCAGGAGGTGATCACCTTCATGCAAGGAAGGCTGAAGGCTGCCTTCAGCACCCTGAACACCCATTTGCAGGGCCGTGAGTGGATCGTGGGCGATGGTCTCACCAACGCCGATCTGACCTGCTGCGGCTACCTGTTTTACCCGGAGCCTTTTGGCTTCGACCGGGCCGATTGGCCCCATATCGACGCCTGGCTGGACCGCATCAGCGCCCTGCCCGGCTGGAAACACCCCTATGACTTGATGCCCGGCAACCCGTCGGACCGGGCCTGAGGAGAGCACGATGACAGACGCATATATCTACGACGCGCTGCGCACCCCGCGCGGCAAGGGACGCAAGGACGGCTCCTTGCATGAGGTGACCTCGGTCCGCCTGTCCGCCCTGACGCTGAACGCGATCAAGGAGCGCAACAACTTGGAAGGCCATGCGGTCGAGGACGTGATCTGGGGCAACGTGACCCAGGTTATGGAACAGGGCGGCTGCCTGGCGCGCTCTGCCGTGCTGGCCTCGGACCTGGATGAGCGCATTCCGGGCCTCGCCATCAACCGTTTCTGCGCCTCCGGCATGGAAGCGGTGAACCTGGCGGCGAACCAGGTGAAGGGCGGCGCGGGCGATGCCTATATCGCGGGCGGCGTGGAGATGATGGGCCGGGTGGCCATGGGCAGCGACGGCGCGGCAATTGCGGTTGATCCGAGCCTCGCGATGGAAACCTATTTCGTGCCGCAGGGCATCTCCGCCGACATCATCGCAACCGAGTACGGCTTTACCCGCGACCAGGCCGATGCGCTGGCGATGGAATCGCAGCGCCGTGCCGCCAAGGCGTGGGAAGAGAAACGGTTCGAGAAGTCGGTGATCACCGTCAAGGACCAGAACGGCCTGCCGATCCTGAGCCATGACGAATACATGCGCCCCGGCACCGACATGCAGACGCTCGGCTCGCTGAACCCTGCGTTCCAGATGATGGGCGAGCAGATGCCGGGCTTTGACAAGGTCGCCATGCTGAAATACCCGCACCTGGAGCGGATCAACCACATCCACCACGCGGGCAACTCCTCTGGCATCGTCGACGGCGCGGCGGCGCTGCTGATCGGCAACAAGGCGTTCGGCGAGAAGCACGGCCTGAAGCCGCGCGCGCGGATCAAGGCCACCGCCAAGATCGGCACCGATCCGACCATCATGCTGACCGGCCCGGTGCCGGTGACCGAGAAGATCCTGGCCGACAACGGCATGACCATCGGCGACATTGACCTGTTTGAGGTGAACGAGGCCTTTGCCTCTGTCGTGATGCGCTTCCAGCAGGCGTTTGACGTCGATCCGGAACTGGTGAACGTCAACGGCGGCTCCATCGCCATGGGCCACCCGCTGGGCGCCACCGGCGCGATCATTATCGGCACCCTGCTGGATGAGCTGGAGCGTCAGGACAAGCAAACCGGCCTCGCCACCCTGTGCATCGCCTCGGGCATGGGCGCAGCAACGATCATCGAGCGGGTCTGATGCCGAAGCTGGACCTATCCCAACTGCCCTGGCGGACCGGATCGGGTTACCCCGGCAAGCTGGCGGAGGCCTGCAAGGGCCGCAGCGTGCAGCCGCTGGGGGATCCGGGCGGGCTCAGCCAGTTCGGCGTCAACATCGTGCGGCTGGAGCCCGGCGCGATGTCGTCGCTGCGCCATTACCATATGGAGCAGGACGAGTTCGTGATGGTGACCGAGGGCAGCTGCACCCTGATCGACGATCAGGGTGCGCATGAAATGCAGCCCGGCGATTGCGCCGCCTTTCCGGCGGGCGAGGAGAACGGCCACCACCTGGTGAACCGTTCGGACAAGCCCGCGGCGTTTCTGGTGGTAGGGACCCGCACTTCGACCGAGACCGGCTATTACAGCGATTTGGACATGATGGTGAAATTTGCCGAAGGGCAGTTCACCTTCACCCGTAAGGACGGCAGCCCGCTGACGGCTGACCAGACTGGAGAAGATACATGAGCGATTTCAAATACAACGTGGACGCAGACGGCGTCGCAATCATCACCTGGGACGCCGAAGGCAAGTCCATGAACGTCCTCACCCGCGAGGCCTTTGGCCTGGTGGAGGAATACGTGGACCGGGCGCTGGCGGACGAGGCCGTCAAGGGCATCGTGATCACCAGCGGCAAGAAGGACTTTGCCGGCGGCATGGACCTCAATGTGCTGGCCACCATCCGCGAGGAGTCGGGCGAGAACCCGGCCCAGGGCCTGTTCGACTTCACCATGAGCGGCCACCGCATCCTGCGCAAGCTGGAGCTGGCGGGCATGGACCCCAAGACCAAGAAGGGCGGCAAGCCGGTGGCCTGTGCGATCAACGGCACCTGCGCCGGCATCGGCACCGAGATTGCGCTGGCCTGCCATCACCGGGTGATGACCGATAACCCGAAGGCCAAGATCGGCCTGCCGGAAATCATGATCGGCATCTTCCCCGGCGGCGGCGGCACCACGCGGTACTCCCGCATGGTGGGCGCGATGGCGGCGGCTCCGGTGCTGCTGGAAGGCAAGATGATGGACCCGAAGAAGGCCAAAGGCGCGCAGCTGATCGACGCCGTGGCCGCGGATCCGCTGGCCGCGGCCAAGGAGTGGGTGCTGAACGCCAAGGACGCCGATCTGGTCAAGCCTTGGGATGCCAAGGGCTACAAGATGCCGGGCGGCGCACCCTATCACCCCGCTGGCTTCATGACCTTTGTTGGCGCCTCCGCGATGGTGCATGGCAAGACCCAGGGCGCCTTCCCGGCGGCCAAAGCGCTGCTGTCCTCAATCTATGAGGGCGCGCTGGTCGATTTCGACACCGCGCTGAAGATCGAAGCGCGCTGGTTCACGAATGTGCTGATGAACCCGTCGTCCTCGGCGATGATCCGCAGCCTGTTCCTGAACAAGCAGGCGCTGGAAAAAGGCGCGGTGCGGCCCGCCGGCGTGCCGGACCAGTCGGTGAAGAAGATCGGCGTGCTGGGTGCCGGCATGATGGGTGCGGGTATTGCGCTGGTCTCGGCCCAGGCGGGCATGGAAGTGGTTCTGATCGACCGCGACCAGGACGCCGCCGACAAGGGCAAGGCTTATTCCGCGGCCTACATGGACGCCGGCATCAAGCGCGGCAAGGCGACCGAGGAAAAGAAAGAGGCTCTGCTGGCGCAGATCACCGCGACTCCGGACCTGGACTCTCTGAAGGGCTGCGACCTGATCATCGAGGCGGTGTTCGAGGATCCGGGTGTCAAGGCCGAGATGACCCAAAAGGTCGAGGCGGTCATCCCTGAAGACTGCATCTTTGCCTCCAACACCTCCACCCTGCCGATCACCGAGCTGGCCAAGGCCTCCAGCCGTCCGGAGCAGTTCATCGGCATCCACTTCTTCTCGCCGGTCGAGAAGATGTTCCTGGTGGAGATCATCAAGGGCAAGGAAACCGGCGACCGCGCGGTGGCCAAGGCGCTGGACTATGTGCGCCAGATCCGCAAGACGCCGATCGTGGTCAACGATGCGCGCTTCTTCTACGCCAACCGCTGCATCATCCCCTACATCAACGAAGGCATGCGGATGATCACCGAGGGCGTCAGCCCGGTGCTGATCGACAACGCCGCGCGGCAGCTGGGCTTCCCGGTCGGGCCGGTGCAGCTGACCGATGAGACCTCGATTGATCTGGGCGCCAAGATTGCCCGGGCCACCAAGGCGGCGATGGGCGATGCCTATCCGGAAAGCCCGGCGGATGACCTGATCTTCTGGATGGAGGACCAGGGCCGTCTGGGGCGCAAGGCCAATGCCGGCTTCTTCGAGTATGACGACAAGGGCAAGCGCGCCGGATACTGGAAGGGCCTGCAGGAGAAATACCCGCTGGCCGCTGAGCAGCCCGATCTGATCGAGGTGCAGGAACGGCTGATGTTCGCGCAGGTGCTGGAAGCGGTGCGGGCGCTGGAGGAAGGCGTGCTGATGGACATCCGCGAGGGTGACGTGGGCGCGATCCTGGCCTGGGGCTTCGCGCCCTGGTCGGGCGGGCCGCTCAGCTGGCTCGACATCCTGGGCACGCCCTATGCCGCCGAGCGCTGCGACAGCCTGACGGAGAAGTTCGGCGAGCGCTTCTCCTGCCCGGCGCTGCTGCGCGAGATGGCGGAGAAGGGCCAGAGCTTCTACACCCGTTTCGCCCCGGAAAAATCCGCGGCGGCCTGACGGCAGATCTGAAAATCAAAAACGGCCGGGGTTTTCCCCGGCCGTTTTTTTGTTTCGTCCAGCTGCCGCGGCTCAGCTCAGCGGTGGCTGATACTCCGCCCCGGCCAATGCGGCAGCGGGGGCGGTCCAGTGCTCATCCTCGGCCATCAGCGACAGCACAAGCCCGCGCGCCTCTTCCGGCGGCAGCACCCTGTAGGCGCTTTCCTCCTGATAGACCCGGCCGCACATCAGGTCGCGCGGGGCAGCGGAAAATCCCAGCATCCCGGCCTCCAGATAAATCACCTGATCCTGGGCAAACCGCGGCGTGACCAGATCCAGCTGCGCGCCCGGATGCATCCGGCGGATGCCGCGGTAGCCCTCCAGCGCGCAGGCCGGCACCACCGCAAAGGGGTCGCCCAGGGCGTCCTCCACCAGCTCGCTCTCCAGCAGCACGCCCTGATCCGGCATCAGCCACAAGGGCACCCGGTTCATCAGCGCATCACGCGGCACCAGCAGCGGGCAGCGGGCCGGTTCCAGCTCACCCTCGCCCGGCAGAATGGTTTCGCGCTGCAGTTCCACGATGGTCTGCATCCCGTGATCGAAGGTCAGCACCTTGTCGCCCGCCATCAGCGCCTCCACCGGGCGCCAGCCCAGGCTGGAGGCCACATGGGTGCCCGCCAGAAAACCGCCCTGCCCCACGGGAATCAGGGGAAACCCGCTGTTCATGGCCCGCCCCATCGGGGTTTGCGAGCGTTTCAGAAGCCAGTCCAGCATCCGCGTTCCTTTCCTGCGGCCCGGGCAGCGCGCCCGTTCGGCCCGTTCCGGATCTGCCTTCACCCGCGGCGGCAACAGCACGCAAACGCGGCAAAATCCGGTCAATGTTCACGTCCCTGCGCCAATCTGCCTGCGCCCCCAGGATTGATCCCGGGCCGGCAGATCCGGCGCTGTTTCCTGTCATTGGGATAGGAGAGAATCGTTAAAAGAGTATTCAAATTGCGCGATATCCTGCGCGCAGGCTTTGGCCACCGCCTCCGCCGCGGCCGTGTCGTAATAGGGCCGCCAGTCCCGCTGCCGCCCGCTTTCATTGACCCGGGGCAGCTCCAGCGAAAACCCGAGATGGTCAAACAGCGGCCGGGCATCGGTTTGAAACCGCTCCAGCCGGATATAAAGCTGGCACTGCTCCGCCCCGTCGGCATGGCGCATGTAGGAGACCGCGGGGCTGGCCCGGAAAGCGTTGATGACCTGCGGATGCTGCACAAAGGCGCGGAACGCCAGGCTCTGCGCCAGGGCGACGGCGGGATGATCGAAGTTCTGCGTCCGCAGCCAGTGGTAATAGCTCACCGCCCGGTCCCAGGGATTGCGCACCAGGGTGAAAGCAAACAGGCCGCGCAATTGTTCCTGCGGCAGCAGCCCGTCGATATCGGCCAGGGTGGAGTGCTTCCACAGCCGTCCGCGCGCCTGTGCTCCCTTCAGGCGGCGGCGGCGCTTCAGCGCCTTGGGGGTGTCGCCCAGCATCATGTCATCCGCCATCGCACGCGCCTCCAGCGCCAGCGCCAGCGCGGTGCCGCCGGTCTTGGGGATATGAATAAAGACGTATTGGCGGCCTTGCGACAGGATCATGCGCCGACCCTAGGATATTGATCCGCACATGGAAATGCAGATCTGCACCTTGCGGTGCAGGCCTCCGGCGGGAGTATTTGGGGAAAGATGAAAGCGCCGCGCGCCCCGCCCTTTCACCTTTGCGCAAATACTCCGGGGTGAATTGGCCCCGTAGGGCCAAGAGGGGCAGCGCCCCTCTTCCAACATTAACCTGCGGGGCAGCGCCCCTCTCTTTTATCTTGAGCGCAGCGCGATGGTGGTCCCGGCGGTGATGATCAGCGCGATCCCCAGCATCTGCCAGATGTTCAGCGTCTGCCCCCAATAGGCCCAAGCAACGCCGGGGCCGACGATCATCACTGAATACTCAAAGACCGCGACATAAGACGCCTCGCCCAGTTGATAGGCCTTGGTGATCAGGAACACGCCGCCGACCGCGGCGCAGCCCTGCAGCAGGATCAGGTGGGAGATCTCCCACAGCGGCCAAACCCAGCCGCGGGTGACAAAGCCATCCGCACCCGCGGGCACGGCCTGCGGCCAGATCTCCAGCCCCGCCAGCAGCATCGCGCCCAGCAGCCCCTGCACCAGCAGGTAGACAAACAGCATCGCCACCGTGCTTTCGCCCTGGCAGTAAAGCCCTGTCGCCAGGGAGCCGAGCGCATAGAACAGCCCGCCCGCCACCGGCACCAGGATCAACCAGTCAAAGGCTGCCGGGTCCGGCTGCAGCACCATCAGGACGCCGGCAAAGCCGCACAGCACCGCGGCAATCCGGATCCAGCCGATCCGCATCCTCAGGAAAAGGACGGAGATCACCACGATCAGGATCGGCGAGGTGAACAGCCCCGCCAGCGCCTGGGCAATCGGCATCAGCGCCACCGCGGAGAAGTAGAACACCATCGACACCGCCACCAGCACCGCCCTGAGCAGCACCGCGCCAAAGTTCCGGGGGCTGAGCCCGCCCAGCCCGGCGCGCGCCATCAGCCACAGGAACGGCAGCGCGACAAATGTGCGCAGCAGGTAGAACTGGCCCAGCCCGATGGTCTCCGCCAGCAGCGGCACCGCATTATCGGTAATGCCGATAATCAGCATGGCGGCCAGCATGCACTGGGCGGCAGCGGCCTGGCTGCCGCCTTCATGGCTGAGGGTTGCTGTTTGTTTCATACCCTTCCCATTGCCCGCAACTTTCCGCAATATCTGTCCCCTAAGCGACACCAAAGTGATTCAGGGGAGGAAACTGATGGGGTGGATGGCGGATGAAACCGGTCTGGAGAAGACCGCCGCAAATTATGTGCCGCTGACGCCGCTGTCGCATCTGCAGCGGGCGGCGCAGGTGTTTCCGGACCATCTGGCGGTCAGCTATGGCAAGCACCGCAAAACCTATGCCGAGTATCATGAGCGCTGCACCCGCCTGGCCTCCGGCCTGGCAACGCTGGGGGTGAAGCCCGGCGATGTGGTCGCGACCTTGCTGCCGAACATCCCCGCTCAGGCGGAGGCGCATTTCGGCGTGCCGGCCTGCGGTGCGGTGCTGAACACCATCAACACCCGGCTGGACGTGGGCACGGTCGCCTATATCTTTGAGCATGGCGGGGCCAAGGCGGTGCTGGTCGATCCGCAGTTCCTGGAGCTGGCAGAGGCCGCCGTCGAGGAAATGGAAGGCCCTGCCCCGGTCCTGGTCGAGGTGGCCGACGACCAGGCAACCTGGCACGCCACCGGCCGCCATATGGAATACGAGGCGCTGCTGGCCAGCGGCGATCCGGAGTTTCAATGGATCATGCCCGAAGACGAATGGGAGAGCCTGGCGCTGAACTACACCTCCGGCACCACCGGGCGGCCCAAGGGCGTGGTCTATCACCACCGCGGCGCCTATCTGATGACCATGGGCACGGTGGTGTCCTGGCGGATGGTGCTGCATCCGGTCTATCTGACCATCGTGCCGCTGTTCCACTGCAATGGCTGGAACCACACCTGGATGATGCCGCTGATCGGCGGCACCCTGGTCTGCTGCCGCGATATCAGCGCGCAGAACATCTACAACGCCATCCATTACGAGGGCGTCACCCATTTCGGCGGCGCGCCGATCGTGCTGAACATGCTGGTCAACGCGCTGGACGAGGAACGCCGCACCTTCGGCCACACGGTGGAGGTCTTCACCGCGGGCGCCCCGCCTGCCCCGGCGACACTGTCGAAGATCGAAAACCTCGGCTTTAACATCACCCATGTCTACGGGCTGACCGAAACCTTCGGCCATGTCACCGAATGCTACTGGAAGGCGGGGGAATGGGACGGGCTGGACAAGGCGGGCATTGCCGCCAAGAAATCCCGCCAGGGTGTTGCCATGCCGATGCTGGAGCCGGTGGTGGTGCGCGACAGCGAGCACAACGTGCTGCCGATGGATGGCCAGAGCCAGGGCGAAATTGCGCTGCGCGGCAATGTGGTGATGAAAGGGTACCTCAAGAACCCGGAGGCCACGGCCGAGGCCTTCAAGGGCGGCTATTTCAACTCCGGCGACCTCGCGGTGCAGCACCCCGACGGCTATATCCAGATTGCGGACCGCGCCAAGGACATCATCATCTCCGGCGGCGAGAACATCTCCTCTGTCGAGGTGGAGGGCGTGCTGATGGCGCATCCGGATGTGCTGCTGGCCGCGGTCGCGGCGATGCCGGATGAGAAATGGGGCGAGGTACCTTGCGCCTTTGTCGAGCTGAAGCCGGGCGCCAGCACCGACGAGGCGGCGCTGATCGCCTTCTCGCGCGAGACGCTGGCCGGCTTCAAGGCGCCGAAGAAAGTGGTGTTTCAGGAGCTGCCCAAAACCTCGACCGGCAAGATCCAGAAGTTCGAGCTGAGAAAAATCGCAAAGAACCTGTAATTTCCGGCTGTGAAGGCGATCCGGGGCGGCAAAGCAAATTGCCGCCCCTGTTTTATGTGATTATTCTGGCGGCAATGATAATCACGGGGGCCGGGCGGGCTGCATGACGGCATTAAAGGAATTCGAGCGGCTGGAGGCTGCGGGCTTGTGGCGCGCAGATCCGGAGGCGCAGCGGCGGGATGTGATCATCTCGCTGGGCGATGCGACGCTGACGATTGCCAGCATGAACGACCGGCCGCTGGCGCATTGGTCGCTGGCGGCGGTGGAGCGTGCCAATCCAGGAGAATTCCCTGCCCTGTTCCACCCCGATGGCGACCCCGGCGAGACGCTGGAAATCGCCGAGGACGAAACCGCCATGCTGGAGGCGATTTCCCGGGTGCAGAACGCCATCGGCCGCTCCCGCGCGCGGCCCGGGCGGCTGCGGGCGGTCAGCATCCTGGGCATGCTGGCGCTGGTGATAGCGCTGCTGGTGCTGTGGCTGCCCGGCGCCGTCACCCGCCACGCGGTCAGCGTGGTGCCTGAGATCAAGCGCAAGGCCATCGGCCAGGCGCTTTTGGGGCGGATCGAGCGGGTCTCCGGCCCGGCCTGCGCCACACCTGAGGCGGCGCCGATCCTGAAGACCCTGGCACAGCGCACCGGGGTGCGGCAGCTGGCGGTCCTGCGCTCCGGTATTCCCGGCAGCCTGCATCTGCCCGGCGGCATCGTGCTGCTGAACCGCGCCTTTGTGGAGGATTTCGAGGATCCGGCGGTGGCGGCCGGCGCAATTCTGGCGGAACGCGCCCGCGCGGAGGCCAGCGACCCGATGTTTGAGCTGTTGGAGGCGGGCGGGGTTCTTGCCACCTTCAAACTGCTGACCACCGGCGATGTGGACCGCTCCACGCTGGACGCCTATGCCGAGGCCACCCTCGCCAGTCCGCGGCCTGCGCTTAGGGACCAGGTGCTGCTGGCGGAATTTGCGCGCGCCGCCCTGCCCTCCTCGCCTTATGCGTATGCGCTGGATATCACGGGTGAATCGGTTCTGGGGCTGATCGAAGCCGACCCGATGGCCGGCCGCGAGCTGGAGCCAGTGCTGAACGACCGCGACTGGGTGCAGCTGCAAAACATCTGCGGCTGATCCCGTCCTCGGCCCTCCGGCCCGCTGCCGAAACCCTGCCAATCGCCCAAATGCGCCGGATCTGCTAGGATCGTCAAATCTGCGCAAACGCGAGTTCAGGGGGGATGGGCCATGCCGGAGACTGCAGCCAGCTTTACGGGGGATATTCCGGGCTTTTACGACAGGGGCCTGGGGCCGGCTATTTTTTGTGACTATGCGGATGACCTGGCCGCACGGTGCCGCGGCCACAGCCCGCAAAACGTGCTGGAACTGGCGGCGGGAACCGGCATTGTCTCGCAACGGCTGAGGCGCAGTTTGCCGCCGGACTGCAAGCTGACTGTCACCGACCTGAATGAACCGATGCTGGCCCTGGCAGAGGCGAAACTGTCCGGCGCCGCCAATGTTACCCTGCAAGCCGCCGATGCGATGGCGCTGCCCTTCGACGATGGCAGCTTTGACCTGGTTGCCTGCCAGTTCGGGGTGATGTTCTTTCCCGACAAACCCGCCGCCTTCCGGGAAGCCGCGCGGGTGCTGAAGCCCGGCGGGCGGTATGTCTTCAGCGTCTGGGCGCCGATGGCGCAGAACCCGTTTGCCGAAATCGCCGACAGCGAGGCCGCCCGGTTTTTCCCGGATGATCCGCCGGGGTTCTACAAGGTTCCGTTCCATTACGGCGACCCCGAAGCGGTGAAGGCGGATCTGAATGGCGAGGACTGGGACGGCACCGGCCATGAAGAGGTTACGCTGGATAAGGCCCTGGATGATCCAGAGGCCTTTTCGGAAGCGCTGGTCTATGGCAACCCGTTGATCGAGGAAATCCGCAGCAGGGGCGGCGTGGATCCCGACGAGGTTGCAAGCGCCATTCTGGACGCCCTGCGCACCCGCCTGGGGCCGCCGCCGCTGCGGATGCCCCTGGCTGCCCATGTCTTTACCTGCCGGCGGCAGTAGCGCCCGGGTCCGGGCCGTCATCGGGCGGCACCCGGGCAGGCAATGGAAAAAGGCCGGGCAGCAGCCCGGCCTGTTCATCCGCTTGCCCGCAGGACGTTATTTGCTGAGCCGGGCGCCGTTGAAACCGGCTTGCTGCGCCTTGGCCAGCGCGGCGGCAGCCTGGCCCTCGTCCCGGTACGGTCCCGCTATCACAACCTTGTAGGGCTGACCCTTGCGGCTGACAGTTCCCAGACGCACCGGCAGCCCCGTTGCGGCCAGCTTGCGGGCCGCGGCGCGGGCCTGGTCCGCGTCTGCATAGGTCGCGGCCCGGACATAGCGCGGTGCCGCGGCGGCGTGGTCCGGTGCCTTTGCGCCCGGTGCCGAGCGGGTGGACAGGCGCAGCCCGGTTTCCTTTGCCTCAGCCGGGCTGCGGCGGGCGTTGCGCGGCAGTCTTACCGTGGGACGGTCCAGCGGCAGCTGCACCAGGCGGCGCGGCACCCCGTCGTTCCAGACCCGCGCCATCTGCGCGTCCCCCTGCGGCGAGCGCAGGCCGCGCATCGGGTTCAGGCGGCCGTCTTCGCGCTCAACCCTCAGATAGCCGGGCGGGACCTGGGCCGCGCCGGTTACCACCGCAGGCCGCACCGTGCGCACCGCGCGCTGCGGATTGAGGCGGCCGTCGGTCCAGACCGGCCGGTAGCCCGGGGGCACCTGGAAACTGTTGCTGAGGCGGCGGTCCTGGTAGATGTGGGTCTGCACCACCCGGGTATTCGGTGTCAGCGCCACGGAGGACTGCGGCACAGCGGCGGCGGGCACCGGGGCAGCTTGCACCACTTTCCTGACCGCGGGCGCAGGCGCAGCAGCGGCAGGCACCGGGCGGGCGCTGGCGGTTTGCGGTGTGCGGCGCGGTTTGGCGGTGGCCGCCACCTGGGGCGGCGGGCTGGCCGCAGGCGGTGCGGAAGCGCCCGGCGCGGGGTCTGCCGTCTGTGCGGGCTGCTGGCTGGGCTCCAGCGTGATCAGCTCCGGTGCTGCGGCGCGCGGCTGCTGCTGGGTGGTTCCGGCCAGCTGGGTCGGCTGGAAGCCGCAGATCTGCTTGCGCGAGCGCGTCACCTGCGGCACCCAGGTCACGTTGCCGTCAATGCCTGCCCGGATGTAGACGCAGCCGCGGCTGTCGACAAATTGCCGCCCGTCGTAGGAGGCCGGCGGATATTCGGCGGGCGGGCTGGTTGGGCGCAGGGTTTGTGCCTGTACCCCTGCTGCGCCTGAAGCCCCCGCGATGATGGCCAGTGCAATAATTCTAGTTATTTTCATTCCTGAGCCCCACAAAATATGGCTGCAGGATGCCTGACTCTGGCTTGTGAGTAAAGATTTTGCGGCAACAATACGGCTGCACCCGGGCAATTTTCGCGCCAATTGGAGCAAAGGGTTGCAGGGGCCGGGTCTGCCGGAAAGCGGCCAAGGCGCGCTGGGGCGCCTTGGCGCGGAGGCGGTTACTTGGTGCCGAACATCCGGTCGCCGGCATCGCCCAGGCCCGGCAGGATATAGCCCTTGGCATTGATTTCGCGGTCCAGCGACGCGGTGACGATCGGCACATCCGGGTGCGCCTCTTTCATCCGGGCAACGCCTTCGGGCGACGCCAGCAGGCACAGAAAGCGGATGTTGTTGGCGCCGGCTTCCTTCAGCAGGTCGACGGCCGCGGCAGAGCTGTTGCCGGTGGCCAGCATCGGGTCCACCGCGATCACCAGACGGTCCTTCAGCCCTTCGGGCGCCTTGAAGTAATACTGCACCGGCTCCAGGGTTTCCTCGTCGCGGTAAAGGCCGACAAAGCCGACGCGGGCCGAGGGGATCAGCTCCAGCACGCCGTCCAGCATGCCGTTGCCCGCCCGCAGGATCGACACCAGCGCCAGTTTCTTGCCGGCCAGGATCGGCGCCTCCATTTCCTCCATCGGGGTTTCGATGGTGGTGGTGGTCAGCGGCATCTCGCGGGTGATTTCATAGGCCAGAAGCTGGGTGATCTCGCGCAGCAGGCGGCGGAAGCCCGCGGTGGACGTGCCCTTGTCCCGCATCAGGGTCAGCTTGTGCTGCACAAGCGGGTGATCAACAACGGTCAGGTGGTCGGTCATGGGACACTCCTCAGATTTGGTTGCAGCGCTTTTACGGGCTTGGCCGCGGCAGGCAAGCGGGTTTTGACCATGAGGTCAAAGAAAACTTTTGCCCGGGCCTTGGGCCGGGACGTTCAGATGGGCCGCGACAGAGACGCCCACATCGGCGAATTTGACCTGCCCGATGGGGCCTGCGTCAAGCCCTGCGAACAGAACCGGCACCTGTTCACGCGTATGGTCGGAGCCGGGCCAGCTGGGATCGTTGCCGTGATCGGCAGTCAGCAGCAGCATGTCCCCCTTGCGCAGCTTGGGTAGCAGGCGGCCCAGTTCGGCGTCGAACCACTCCAGCGCCCGGGCGTAGCCGGAGATGTTGCGGGTGTGGCCGTAGAGGCTGTCGAACTCGACGAAGTTGGCGAATGTCAGGCTGCCGTCCTCCGCCGTCTCCACCGCGTCAAACAGATGCTCCATCAGCTTGGCATCAGAGCCTTTTTTCAGGGTGTCGATGCCGGACATGGTGAAGATGTCGCCGATTTTACCGATACCGTGAACCTTGCCGCCCGCGTCCTGCACCCAGTTGGTCAGCACAGGGGCTGGCGGGGTGATGGCATAATCGCGGCGGTTGGTGGTGCGGGTGAAGCCTTCTTCTGCCGAGCCGATGAAGGGGCGCGCAATGACCCGGCCCACCTTCATCGCGTGCAGCCGCGGGGCAATCGCTTCGCACAGCTTCAGCAGGCGGTCGAGGCCGAAAGTTTCTTCATGTGCGGCGATCTGAAACACACTGTCGGCGGAGGTGTAGCAGATCGGCTTGCCCGTCCGCATGTGTTCGGCGCCGAGGTCGCTGATGATCACCGTGCCGGAGGCGTGGCAGTTGCCGAGGATACCATCGGTGCCTGCCTGTTCCGCCACAAAGGCGCTCAGATCCTCAGGGAAGGAGGGCGCCTGATCGGGGAAGTAGTGCCAGTCCCAGGGCACCGGCAGGCCCGCCAGCTCCCAATGGCCTGAGGGCGTGTCCTTGCCGCGGCTGAGTTCGCGGGCGCAGCCCCAGCGGCCCTGGGGTTCGGCGTCCAGGCCCGGGAACGGCACCGAGGACGCCAGCCGCATCGCAGCGCCAAGGCCAAGCCGTTCCAGGTTCGGCACGTTCAGCGGGCCGCTGCGGCCCTCGTCCGCCTTGCCGGCGGCGCAGGCCTGGGCGATGTGGGCCAGCGTGTTGGCGCCAAGGTCCGGCAGGTCGCCGTTGAAGAAGGTCCCGGCATCCGGCGCGCCGCCGATGCCGGCGGAATCCATCACCACAAGGAAGGCACGGGGCATCAGCAGATCCTTTCGTGAACCAGCGGCGGCAGGGACCGGGGCGCTTCGCCGATGGAGATTGCCGCGAGAAAGGCCGCCTCCGCCGTCTCTGCCGCATCATCGCTGGCTGCGTGGATGCGGGCAAGGGTGTCCCCTGCCCCGACCTGCTGGCCCAGGCGGACAATGTCCGAAATCCCGACGCCCGGGTGGATGCGGTCGCTTTCCACCATGCGGCCGCCGCCTAGGGCGACAACCGCCAGGCCAAGCGCCTCGCCGTTCATGGCTGCGATATGCCCCGTTGAGGGCGCCTTGACCTCGCGGATGACTCCCGCGCCGGGCAGATGGTCTTGCCAGCTGCCGGCGAAATCCGCGGGCCCGCCCAGGGCGGTGATCATCCGGGCAAAGCGGTCAGCCGCGCGGCCATCTGCAAGGGTCGCGGCAATCTTGGCCGCGCCCTCCGCCGCATCTGCGGCGAGGCCCGCGTGGGCCAGCAGCTCGCCGCCCAGGATTGCGGTGATCTCTGCCAGCGGCCCGGACGCATCGCCGGTCAGCACCCGCATCACCTCCGCCACCTCCAGCGCGTTGCCAAGCGCGGGCGCCAGCGGCTGGTTCATGTCGGTGATCAGCGCCGAGGTGCGGCAGCCGGCGGCATTGGCGGTGTCGCACAGGGATTGCGCCAGCGCACGGGCCTCATCGGCGGTTTTCATAAAAGCGCCGGAGCCGATTTTCACGTCCAGAACCAGCGCGTCCGGGGACGCCGCGAGTTTCTTGGACAGGATTGAGGCGGTGATCAGATCGAGGCTTTCGACGGTGCCGGTCACGTCGCGGATCGCATAAAGCCGCTTGTCCGCAGGCGCGATCTGCGCGGTGGCGCCAACAATGGCGCAGCCGACGTCCTGCATCATGCCCCGCAGATGGTCTTCGCTGACGTTGATGGAGACGCCGGGAATGGCCTCCAGCTTGTCCAGCGTGCCGCCGGTATGGCCCAGCCCGCGGCCCGAAATCATGGGCACATAGGCACCGCAAGCCGCCAGCGCAGGCGCCAGCAGCAGCGAGACGCAATCGCCCACGCCGCCGGTGGAATGCTTGTCCAGCACCGGGCCGTCCAGATCCCACCTCAGCACATCGCCGGTGTCGCGCATCGCCAGCGTCAGCGCGCGGCGGCCCTCGACGCTGAGGCCCTGCAGGCAGACCGCCATGGCAAAGGCCCCGGCCTGCGCGTCCGAAACCGCGCCGCTGGCCAGGCCATCGGCAAACCAGCGCATATCCGCCTCGCCGGGGGTTTCGCCGCGCCGGAGCTTTGCATTGATGGCGCGGGCGTCCATCACTTGCGCTCCAAATGGTCCGTGTCAAAGGCGCCCGGCAGCAGCTCGCCAACGGTCGATTCCCGTTCGGCGCCATCGGTGGTGGCCATGGTCACCTTCACGTCATTGCCGGCGAATTCCTTGATCTTCTGGCGGCAGCCGCCGCAGGGCGGGATTGGCGAAGGGCAATCGGCAATCACATAGACCTCGGCCAATTCCGTCTCGCCCGCGGCCACCATCGCGGCGATGGCGCCCGCCTCAGCACAGGTGCCTTCGGGATAGGCCACGTTTTCGACGTTGCAGCCCACGTAGATCTGGCCGGAGGCGGAGCGCACGGCAGCGCCGACCTTGAATTTGGAATAAGGCGCGTGGGCGTTTTCCCGGACCGCGGCGGCGGCGTTTCTGAGGCTCATGGCGATTCCCCGTTTTTTGATCATCTGGTCAAGATGCCGCAGGATAGCGGAAACGGCCCCGGGAGCGAAAGCCCCCCGGGTAAGGTTCCGTCACTGCCCCAGCGTGGTATTGAACACGCCGGGCAGGGTCACCTCCAGCAGTTCAACGTCCTGCGACGGATCACTGAGGCGGGTCTTCATGCCGGGCGGGATGACAAAGGCGTCGCCCTGTTCCAGCCGGTACGGCTCGCGGCCCTCGCCCTCCAGCGTGACTGTGCCGTTCATCACGAAGGTGAAATGGATATCGGTGTCATGCGCGGCCCATTGCGGCTCACCCTCGCCCCGGCGCACCACCTGCACGCCGGCAACGCCCTTGGTGTTTTCTGCAATCGTGGTGTCGCGGCAAATGTAGCCTGGCAGGCGGAACGGCATCCATTCGGCGCCTTCGGCCTTGTTGTAGACAAACCGCTGGCCCTGCCATTCCCGTTCGGGACGGAAGTGCGGCGTCGGCAGGGTCATCTCGTGGTCGATCTCGGTCACATGCTCAGCCGGGACGCCGATCTCGATCACCTGCACATTGTCGCTTGCCTCCAGCACCCGGTGGCGGATTTCCGGCGGCTGGATGAAGCAGTCGCCCGCAGTCAGGCGCATCTTGCCGCCCTGATCCTCGTACACCACATCGACCCAGCCGTGGATGCAGAAGATCAGCTGGAAACCGACGCGGTGGAAATGCACCATGTCCGGTACCGGGCCGCCGTCGGGAATGCGGATGTGGCTGGCGATGATCGAACCGCCGAGCCGGTCCGGCACCAGATCGCGGTAGTGCATGCCCGCACGGCCGATGATCCAGGGCGCCTGGTCCTTGAGGCGGCGGACCACGAAACTGTGCACCGTTTCCGGCATCACCATCGGCGGGTGGCGCTCCTCGATCTCCACCTTGGTGCCGTTGGGTGCGGTCAGGCGGCGCTGGCCTTCGGCAAATCCATCAGGATCTTCAGTCAGAATGCGGATTGTGCCGGGGCTTTCCTGCGCCCCCTTTTCGATGCGCAGCCGCAGCCCGTGGCCGAAAAACACCGCGGTGCGCGGATCATCCGCCGGATAGATCATATCCATCTTCATACCCAAAACCTTGGTGTAAAACGGAATATCGTCGCGCAGCTCCTGCGTGGGCAGGCGGATTTCGGCGATTGTGCCGCTCATTTTTCACTCCCTTTTCATTTGCCCGGAACTGTGGCCGCAGGGCAGGCTTTATGCAAGAAGCCGCCGCCGGGCCGCCGCCGCATCCAATTGCGTCAGTTTGCGCTAGGTTTCCGGCAGGAAAAATGGTTTAACACTAAACAATACGATTTTCGAGGAGCGCCAGATGTCCGATTCACAGAACCTGCGCCAAGCCGCACTCAACTATCACGAGTTCCCCCGTCCCGGTAAGCTAGAGATCCGCGCGACCAAGCCGATGGCCAACGGGCGCGATCTGGCGCGCGCCTATTCCCCCGGCGTTGCCGAAGCCTGCACCGAGATCCAGGCGGATGCGGCCAACGCGGCCCGCTACACCTCGCGCGGGAACCTGGTGGCGGTGGTGTCGAACGGCTCGGCGGTTCTGGGACTGGGCAACATCGGCGCGCTGGCCTCCAAGCCGGTGATGGAGGGCAAGGCGGTCCTGTTCAAGAATTTCGCAGGGATCGACTGTTTCGATATTGAGGTGAACGAAAGCGATCCGGAGAAGCTGGCCGATATCGTCTGCGCGCTGGAGCCGACGTTCGGCGCGATCAACCTCGAAGACATCAAGGCGCCGGACTGCTTTGTGGTCGAGAAACTGTGCCGCGAGCGGATGAACATTCCCGTCTTCCACGACGACCAGCACGGCACCGCGATTGTGGTGGGGGCTGCGGCCAAGAACGCGCTGCATGTGGCGGGCAAGTCGTTTGAGGACATCAAGATCGTTTCCACCGGCGGCGGCGCGGCGGGGATTGCCTGTCTCAACATGCTGGTGAAGCTGGGCGTGAAGCGGGAAAACATCTGGCTGTGCGACATTCACGGGCTGGTCTACGAGGGCCGCGAAGAGGACATGAACCCGCAGAAGGCGGCCTTTGCCCAGGCCTCGGACAAGCGCACGCTGGACGAGGTGATGGACGGCGCAGACCTGTTCCTGGGCCTCTCAGGCCCGAACGTGCTGCAGCCGGATATGGTCGCCAAGATGGCCAAGCGCCCGATCATTTTTGCGCTGGCCAACCCGACGCCGGAGATCATGCCTGAGGCCGCGCGCAAGGTGGCGCCGGATGCGATCATCGCCACCGGCCGCAGCGATTTTCCCAACCAGGTCAACAACGTGCTGTGCTTCCCCTTCATCTTCCGCGGTGCGCTGGATGTGGGGGCCACCGAAATCAATGACGAGATGCAGATTGCCTGCGTCGACGGCATCGCCGAACTGGCCCGCGCCACCACCAGCGCCGAGGCCGCGGCGGCCTACAAGGGCGAGCAGCTGAATTTCGGCGCCGATTACCTGATCCCGAAACCGTTTGACCCGCGGCTGGTGGCGGTTGTGTCCTCCGCCGTGGCCAAGGCGGCCATGGAAAGCGGCGTGGCGACCCGCCCGATCGAGGATATCACTGCCTATAAGCAGAAGCTGAACCAGACGGTGTTCAAATCCGCCCTGCTGATGCGGCCGGTGTTCGAGGCCGCCCGTGCCGCTGCCCGCCGCATTGTCTTTGCCGAGGGCGAAGACGAGCGGGTGCTGCGCGCGGCGCAGGCGATCCTGGAGGAAACCACCGAAACCCCGATCCTGATCGGCCGCCCCGAGGTGATCGAACGCCGCTGCGAAAAGCTGGGGCTGGACGTGCGCCCGGGCCGGGATTTCCAGCTGGTGAACCCGGAAAACGATCCGCGCTATTACGATTACTGGAACAGCTACCACAAGGTGATGCAGCGCCGCGGGGTGACGCCGGATCTGGCCAAGGCGATCATGCGCACCAACACCACCGCCATCGGCGCCATCATGGTGCACCGCGGCGAGGCCGACAGCCTGCTGTGCGGCACCTTCGGCGAGTACCGCTGGCACCTGAATTACGTGCAGCAGGTTCTGGGCGGCGGCACCTATTCGCCGCACGGGGCGCTGTCGATGATGATCCTGGAAGACGGCCCGCTGTTCATTGCCGACACCCATGTGCATGTGGAGCCGACCCCGGAACAGATCGCCGAAACCGTGATCGGCGCCGCCCGCCATGTGCGCCGCTTCGGCCTCGCGCCGAAGATCGCGCTGTGCTCGCAATCGCAGTTCGGCAATATCTCCTGCGACACCGGCAGCCGGCTGCGCGCCGCCATCGAAATCCTCGACGATAAGCGCCGTGATTTCGTTTACGAGGGCGAGATGAACATCGACACCGCATTGGACCCGGAACTGCGCGAGCGGATCTTCCCCAATTCGCGGCTGGAGGGCGCCGCCAACGTGCTGATCTTTGCCCATGCCGATGCGGCCTCGGGCGTGCGCAACATCCTCAAGATGCGGGCCGGCGGGCTGGAGGTCGGGCCGATCCTGATGGGGATGGGCAACCGCGCCCATATCGTGTCGCCCTCGATCACGGCACGGGGCCTTTTGAACATGGCCGCCATTGCCGGCACCCCGGTCGCGCACTACGGTTAACTGCGCGGCCCCATTCGCCGGCCGCCCAATCAGGGAGGCCGGAGATGAGAGGGCATTGCCACTGCGGCGCGGTGCATTGGGAGAGCCAGGCCGAGGCGGCCTGGAGCTGCTACTGCCACTGCGCCGACTGCCGCCGCGTCTGCGCAGCACCTGTCACCGCTTTCTTCGGGCTGCCGCATGAGGCGGTCGACTGGTCCGGTGCAGCGCCGAGCGTCTACAATTCCTCCGAAGGCGTGGAACGGCTGTTCTGCGGCACCTGCGGCACCCAGATGGCCTACCGCACCAGCCGCGATCCGGTGAACATTCACCTTTACACGGCAACGCTGGAAAGCCCGGGCGCCGTGCCGCCCAGGTTTCATGTGTTCCATTCCGATCATGTGAGCTGGCTGGAGCTTAAAGACAGCCTGCCGCGCTATGCCAAATCCTCCAGCGGGTGATTCCCTTCAGCAGCTTCGCGCGCACAGCAGCTGGGATTGCAAGTTTGCAAACTTTCTGCGCCTTTCCGGATTATTCTGCAGCAAACACGGGTTTGCAAAGCACGCCGGGTGCAAACCGGCCAGGGGTTGTAAATCCGGTAAAACATCTGCGTGAATCCGGGCGGAACCTGTAAATTCATTGACGAACCTTGCGTGCGGAAACGGCAAAACTTGCCCGCTCCCCGGTTCCTCGCCTACGCAGATGGAAGGAGGAGATAGACACCATGGGATATCAGGACATTTACGCCACCTGGAAACAGGATCCGGAAGGTTTCTGGATGGAGGCCGCCAAGGGCATCAGCTGGGACGAGGCCCCGAAGCAGGCGCTGTTTGACAAAGGTGAGGGGCTTTACGAGTGGTTTGCCGATGCCAAGGTGAACACCTGCTACAACGCCGTCGACCGCCATGTCGAAGAAGGCCGCGGCGAGCAGACCGCGATCATCTATGACAGCCCGGTCACCCATACCAAGCGTGAAATCTCCTATGTCGAGCTCAGGAACCGGGTTGCCACACTGGCCGGCGCGCTGCGCGCCAAGGGCGTGGAGAAAGGCGACCGCGTCATCCTCTATATGCCGATGATCCCGGAAGCGCTGGAGGCGATGCTGGCCTGCTCCCGCATTGGCGCGGTGCATTCGGTGGTGTTCGGCGGCTTTGCGTCCAACGAGCTGGCAGTGCGGATCGACGATGCCAAGCCCAAGGCGATCATCGCCGCCTCCTGCGGCATCGAGCCGGGCCGGATCGTGCATTACAAGCCGCTCCTGGACGGCGCCATCGACCTGGCCGCGCACAAGCCTGATTTCTGCGTGATCTTCCAGCGCGAGCAGGAAGTGGCGGAGCTGGTACCTGGCCGCGACGTGAACTGGCACGGCTTCCAGTACGGCGTGGAGCCGGCCGAATGCGTCCCGGTCGAGGGCAACCACCCCTCCTACATCCTCTATACCTCCGGCACCACCGGCCAGCCCAAGGGGGTGATCCGCCACACCGCAGGCCAGCTGGTGGCGCTCAATTGGACCATGAAGAACATCTACAACGTCGATCCGGGCGACGTCTTCTGGGCCGCCTCCGATGTGGGCTGGGTCGTGGGCCACAGCTATATCTGCTACGGGCCGCTCATTCACGGCAACACCACCATCGTGTTCGAAGGCAAGCCCGTGGGCACGCCCGATGCGGGCACCTTCTGGCGGGTGATCTCCGAGCATAAGGTCAAGAGCTTCTTCACCGCCCCCACCGCCTTCCGCGCGGTGAAGCGCGAAGACCCGAAGGGCGAATACGTCGGAAAATACGACCTCAGCTGCCTCAAGCAGGTCTATCTGGCCGGCGAGCGTGCGGATCCCGACACCATTACCTGGGCGCAGGAGCAGCTGAAGGTGCCGGTGATTGACCACTGGTGGCAGACCGAAACCGGCTGGTCGATTGCCGCGAACCCGCTGGGGATCGAGGAGCTGCCGGTCAAGCTCGGCTCCCCTGCCGTGCCGATGCCGGGCTATGAAGTCGATATTCTGGATGAAGGCGGCAACCCGGTGGCGCCGGGCGAGCTGGGCGCGATTGCGGTGAAACTGCCGCTGCCGCCGGGCACGCTGCCGACCCTGTGGAATGCTGAGGACCGCTTCAAGAAAAGCTACCTGACCACCTTCCCCGGCTATTACGAGACCGGCGATGCCGGCATGAAGGACGAGGACGGCTACCTCTACATCATGGCGCGCACCGATGACGTGATCAACGTGGCGGGCCACCGCCTGTCGACCGGCGCCATGGAAGAAGTGCTGGCAGGCCACCCGGATGTCGCTGAATGCGCCGTGATCGGCGTGACCGACAGCCTCAAGGGCCAGATGCCGGTCGGGTTCCTCTGCCTCAACGCCGGGGCGGACCGCGACAGCGCGGAAGTGGTGTCCGAAGTTGTCAAACTGGTGCGCGAGAAGATCGGCCCGGTGGCGGCCTTCAAGCTGGCGGTGGTGGTGGACCGGCTGCCCAAGACCCGCTCCGGCAAGATCCTGCGCGGCACCATGGTCAACATCGCCGACAGCACACCCTGGAAAATGCCCGCGACCATCGACGATCCGGCGATCCTGGACGAGATCACCGCGGCGCTGCAGACCATCGGCTACGCCAAGAGCTGAGGAATTCCTCAACAGGAAATTTGGAGAAACCGGGCGGTCCTGCCGCCCGGTTTCCCTTGCAACTCTGCCCTGCCCGCCTAGGCTGCGGACCCAGGGAGAAGAGCAGATGGCAAAGAATGACCTATGGCGCCTGAGCGCAACTGAACTGACCGCCCTGACCCGCGCAGGCGATGTCCGCGCAGAAGACGCGGTGCAGGCCTCGATTGACCGGATGAAGGCGGTGAACCCGGCCCTGAATGCGGTGGTTGAGGACCTGAGCAGCGAGGCGCTGGAACGCGCCCGCGCCTTGGACAAGGCACGCGCAAACGGCGCGCAGCCCGGTCCGCTGCACGGTGTGCCGGTCACCATCAAGATCAATGTGGACCAGGCCGGTCACGCCACCTCCAACGGGGTGACGGCACTGAAGGACCTGATCGCCCCTGCGGACGCGCCCGTGGTCGAGAATCTGCACAAGGCCGGCGCGGTGGTGATCGGCCGCACCAACACGCCGGAGTTTTCCTTCCGCGCCGACACCGACAACCCGCTGTTTGGCCGTACTCATAATCCCTGGGGGCGGCACATTTCCCCTGGCGGCTCCTCCGGCGGTGCCGGGGCCGCTGTGATGGCCGGGATCGGCGCGCTGGCACATGGCAACGACATCGGCGGCAGCTTGCGCTTTCCCGCCGCCGCCAATGGCGCCGTCACGGTCAAGCCGGGCCTGGGCCGGGTCCCTGCCTGGAACCCCAGCCAGACGGCGGAGCGCGGCCTGCTGGCGCAGCTGATGTCGGTGCAGGGGCTGATCACCCGTGCCGCCGAAGACCTGCACCTGTCGATGCCCTCCCTGATTGCCGCGGATCCGCGCGACCCCTTCCACGTACCGATACCCTGGCGCGGCGCGGCGCTGGATGGCCCCATCAAGGTCGCCTTCACGAAAAACACCCACGGCTATGACCTGCACCCGGAGGTCGAGACCGCGCTGGACTTTGCCCGCGATGCGCTCAGCGATGCGGGCTATCAGGTTGAAGGAGTGGAGCCTCCATGCGTGTTTGACGCCGGGCGCACCGGCTACCGCGCGCTGATGGGCGAGATCTATGCGCTGATGAAGCAGGATGTGGACGCGGCCGGTTCGCAGACCGTGCGGGATATCTTTGCCGTCTACTTTCAGGAGTTTCCGCCCTTTGCCGGGGAGGACCTGCTGCGGATGATGGCCAAGCGCACCCATTACGCGCGGCAATGGTCGCTGTTTCTGGAGGAGTATCCTCTGGTGCTGTCGCCCTTCCTGCCGCAGCCCTTCTTCCGGCCCGACCGCGACACAGAAGGCGCGGAAGGCGTGCATGAGGTGCTGGGCTGCGCGGTCTATTCCTATGCGATGAACTTTCTTGGCCTGCCCGCGGCCTCCTTGCCGGCCCGGCTGGCAGAGCTGCCCGGCGGCCCGCAGCCGATCAACGTGCAGATCGCCGCCCGCCGCTGGCGCGAGGATCTGGCGGTGGACGCCTGCGCCGCGATCGAGGCCCGCGCCGGCCGCATGTGCCTGCCGCTGTGGGAAAAAATGCAGGCGGCCTCCGCCTGAAACCAGCGGCCTGGCGAGGCACCGCGCGCCGCGTGAAAGGTCTCGGGGCTTTGCCGGGTTTGGCGGCGGCCGGCGGCTCTCGCAAGGAGTGATGCAAACGGCCGCCGCCTGCCGCCTCTCAGAGCGCCGGACAGCAATCAGAAGGCGGTGACCGGACACGCCCCTGGCTGGGCATCGGCATAAAGCGAGAGCCCGCCGCCAAGGGGGCCTGCGGCCGCACGCCCCTCGCCGGTTTCGGGCGGACCGGCTCGTTGCGAGAGCAACGCCACGCGCGGCTTCTCCAGCATTTTCAGCCGCCGCACGGCACGCATGCGCCGGCAGCCTCGGCTGACAGGCGTTTGCTCCGCACTACACGACAAGATGAAGGCAATGGCGAAAGGCACGGAAGACAGGCCAGCACGCCAGGCCTGTCGCCCAGGCAAGCCCTACGGCCCGTCTCACAGTCCAGGATCCGGATGCACGGGAGGCATATCTAAGGTCCCGGGGAACGGTGTGAACCGCCCCCGGGGAACTTCCATACCCAGACAACTCGCTAAATACAGCGCCCCTCCCGCCATAACAGGCGGACCCGGCTTCGGGCGCAGGCTCCGTGGGCGTTACCGGCTGCAAACAAGGTCACTCATTATTCGAAACACGCCGGTACGGCACTGTGGTGCGCCAGCCCTGCGGCAGACGCCATCCACATCTGCCTGTGGAAAAGCATCGCATGGAATCGTTACCGGGAAGTTCACAAACTCGTGAATCTTCCGTTAAACGGTCAAGTGAACTGCTCGGAAATCAGCCTTTCTTCCAGCCCATGGCCGGGGTCGAACAGGATTTTGTGGCGGATCTGCGGATTGATGCGGATTTCGACCCAGTCGATATCGGCCACCGAAATCGAATCCGCATCGGCCATCACCGGGCGCTTGTCCGCCTCCAGCACGTCAAAGCGCACCATCGCGTTGCTGGGCAAAAGCGCCCCGCGCCAGCGCCGCGGACGAAAGGCGGCAATCGCGGTCAGTGCCAGCACGTCGGCGCCGATCGGCAGGATCGGCCCGTGTGCCGAATAGTTATAGGCGGTGGATCCCGCCGGGGTGGACACCAGCGCACCATCGCAGACCAGCTCCTCCATCCGCACCCGGCCGTCCACGGACACCCTGAGCCGCGCGGCCTGCGGACCTGCCCGCAGCAGCGACACCTCGTTGATGGCCAGCGCCTTGTGGACCTCGCCGCGGCGGTCCATCGCGGTCATCGACAGCGGGTTGATGATCTCCTGCACCGCGTCGCCAAGCCTCTCGATCAGCCCGTCCTCGCGGTATTCATTCATCAGAAAGCCAACGGTGCCGCGGTTCATGCCGTAAACCGGCGCCGGATTGTCCACCATGGTGTGCAGGGTGCTCAGCATGAAACCGTCACCGCCAAGCGCAACGATGATATCAGCCTCTTCGGGGGGAACATGGCCATAGCGGCGGGCCAGTTTGTCGAGGGCTTCCTGGGCAACCTCCGCTTCGCTGGCCAGAAAGGCGATTCTCAAACCCATCAAATCTGTTTCCGGTATTAGGCAACTGGTTCCGAAACAATCACAGCTTTCCGCCAAAGGCCATAGTTGCCGTTCTGTCGCAGGGAAATGTCGCTTTACAGGCTTCCTGCGCAAAGATGTTTCCGATAGGAAATCGCTCAGTTCTGACCCCTACTCCAACGGAGCCACCATGACTGAAGCGACCCGTGACCCCGGCTTTTTCACCCAGCCCCTCGCCGAACGCGATCCTGAGCTTTATGGCGCGATCACGGCCGAGCTGGGCCGCCAGCGCGACGAGATCGAGCTGATTGCCTCCGAGAACATCGCCTCCGCCGCGGTGATGGAAGCGCAAGGCTCCGTCCTCACCAACAAATACGCCGAAGGCTACCCGGGGCGCCGCTACTACGGCGGCTGCCAGTATGTCGACGTCGCCGAGAACCTGGCGATCGACCGCGCCAAGCAGCTGTTCGGCTGCGAATATGCCAACGTGCAGCCGAACTCCGGCAGCCAGGCCAACCAGGGCGTGTTCCAGGCGCTGCTGCAGCCGGGCGACACCATTCTCGGCATGGATCTGGCCTCCGGCGGCCACCTGACCCATGGTGCTGCGCCGAACCAGTCGGGCAAGTGGTTCAACGCCGTGCATTACGGCGTGCGCCGCGATGACAACCGGATCGACTACGACCAGATCCAGGCTCTGGCCACCGAGCATAACCCCAAGCTGATCATCGCCGGCGGCTCCGCTATCCCGCGCCAGATCGACTTTGCCAAGTTCCGTGAAATCGCGGACAGCGTCGGCGCCTATTTCATGGTCGACATGGCCCATATCGCCGGCCTGATCGCCGCCGGTGAGCACCCCTCGCCGTTCCCGCATGCGCATGTCGCCACCACCACCACCCACAAAACCCTGCGCGGCCCCCGCGGCGGCATGATCGTGACCAATGACGAGGCGATCGCCAAGAAGGTGAACTCAGCGATCTTCCCGGGCATCCAGGGCGGCCCGCTGATGCATGTGATCGCAGGCAAGGCGGCCGCCTTCGGCGAGGCGCTGAAGCCGGAGTTCAAGGCCTACCAGAAGCAGGTGCGGGCCAACGCGGCGGCGCTGGCGGACCAGCTGATCAAGGGCGGCCTGGACATCGTGACCGGCGGCACCGACACCCACGTCATGCTGGTCGACCTGCGGCCCAAGGGCGTGACCGGCAACATTGCCGACAAGGCGCTGGGGCGTGCCCATATCACCACCAACAAGAACGGCATCCCGTTCGACCCGGAAAAGCCGACCGTGACCTCGGGCCTGCGCCTCGGCACGCCTGCCGGCACCACCCGCGGCTTCGGCGAGGCGGAGTTCCGCCAGATCGCCGACCTGATCATCGAGGTGATCGACGGGCTGGCGGCCAACGGTGAAGAGGGCAACGCCGATGTGGAAGCGGCGGTGCGCGCCAAGGTCGCGGACCTCTGCGCCAAATTCCCGCTGTACCCGAACCTGTAAGCCTTTACGGCACTGACAGAAACGAACCGCCGCGGCCCATCAGCCGCGGCGGTTATTCTTTGCCGCAAAGGCA
>NZ_CYSR01000031.1 GCF_001458395.1 Leisingera aquaemixtae
ATATTAAATCCAAACCGCGCCCGGCTGACCGGAGGCCCCGCATGTGTGCCCCGCATAAACCAGCGTGGCCCCGCGCAGTTGAGTTTGAAGGCCAGAGCGCCTATCTCCTCTCCAGCCCCTGCCGGCGCGATGATCATCAAAAGGGAATTCCAGTGGCCAACCACCTGTACAAAAACGACCTGCCCGACGGGCTGGACCTCGGTCCCGTTGTCGCCATCGACTGCGAGACCATGGGGCTGAACCCGCACCGCGACCGGCTTTGCGTGATTCAGATGTCCGGCGGCGACGGCAATGCCCATATCGTGCAGGTGGAAAAGGGCCAGTCCGAGGCGCCCAACCTGTGCCGGATGCTGGAAGACCCCAATGTGCTGAAGCTGTTCCATTTCGGCCGGTTCGACATCGCCGCCATGTATCATGCCTTCGGCGCCCTGGCCGCGCCGGTCTATTGCACCAAGATCGCCAGCCGCCTGGTGCGCACCTACACCGACCGGCACGGGCTGAAGAACCTGACACAGGAACTCTTGGCCATAGACATCTCCAAGCAGCAGCAGATGAGTGACTGGGGCGCGGAGGAGCTGACCGAAGCACAGCTCGACTATGCCGCATCGGACGTGTTGCACCTGCACAAGCTGCGCGACGCGCTGGACAAGCGGCTGGCCCGCGAAGGCCGCTCCGAGATGGCCCAGGCCTGCTTCGATTTTCTTCCCATGCGCGCCAAGCTGGACCTGGCCGGCTGGCCCGAAATTGACATCTTTGCCCACTCATGACCGATACAGAAAAATTCCTCGTGACCGCGCGGCAGGTGATCACCGATGAGGCGCAGGCGCTGAATGCCCTGGCCGAAAGCCTGGACGAGCGCTTTGCCGAAGCGGTGCAGCTGATTTTGCAGGCCAAGGGCCGCATCATCGTCAGCGGCATCGGCAAATCCGGCCATATCGGCCACAAGATTGCCGCAACGCTGGCGTCTACCGGGACTCCCGCCTATTTCGTGCATCCGGCCGAGGCCAGCCATGGCGATCTGGGCATGCTGTCCGAAGGCGATGTGGTGCTGGCAATCTCCAACTCCGGCGAGGCGCCGGAGCTGGCCAACCTGCTGGCCTTCACCCGCCGCTTTTCGATCCCGCTGATCGGGCTGTCCAGCAAGATGGACAGCACCTTGATGAAACAGGCCGACGTGCATCTGCAGATCCCCTCGCTGGGCGAGGCCTGCGGGTTCGGGATGGTGCCCTCGATCTCCACCACGCTGACGCTGGCGATGGGTGATGCGCTGGCGATTGCGCTGATGAAGCACCGCGATTTCCGCCCCGAGAACTTCCGCGACTTCCATCCGGGCGGCAAGCTGGGCGCGCAGCTGAGCAAGGTGCGCGACCTGATGCACGCGGGCGACGCCCTGCCGCTGGTCAGCGGGGACACCCCGATGGCCGATGCGCTGATCGAAATCAGCCAGAAGGGCTTTGGCGTCGCGGGCGTTGCTGCCGCCGACGGCTCGCTGGCCGGCATCATCACCGACGGCGACCTGCGCCGCCACATGGACGGGCTGCTGAACAAGACCGCGGCGGAAGTGATGACCGCAAGCCCCGCCACCATCGCCCCCGGCGCCATGGCGCAGGAGGCCGTCGCGGTGATGAACCAGCGCAAGATCACCTGCCTGTTTGTGGTCGACCCGGACAACGGGCAGAAGGCTGAGGGTTTGCTGCACATCCATGACTGCCTGCGCGCAGGCCTGGGCTGACCGGGCGCCGGGGGGAGCTGACGATGGACAGTCATTCCAGAGCCGTTGCCTATCTCAAGGTGCTGCTGCCGCTGGCGGCCCTGGTTCTGATGTCGACCCTGTTCCTGATCTCGCGGGGGGTGAACACCGATGCGGTGATCCCCTTTGCGCAGAAAGAGATCGAGGACCGGATGAAGGGACAGCAGGTGACCGCCCCGTTCTTTTCCGGCACCACTGCGGGCGGGGATGAGATCATGGTCACCGCCTCGCTGGCGCGTCCCGGCCGCGACGGCGCACCGGCGGTTGCCAGCGATCTGTCCGCCGACATCCAGCTTGCCCAGGGCGGCCGGATCACGCTGGCCTCCGAAACCGGCGCCATTCACCCGGACCAGGACATGGCACGGTTTGCCGGCAATGTGACAATCACCACAGCCGACGGGCTTGTGGTCGAAACCGAAGAGCTGAACACCGCGCTCAGCGGGCTGGAGGCCGACAGCCCCGGACCGGTCCGCGCCACCGGCGCAATCGGCGAGCTGACTGCGGGAAATATGCACATTGGCGTTAAAACCGAAGGCGGCCCGGTCCATATGCTGTTCAAAAACGGCGTGAAGCTGCTATATGACCCCCAGCAACCGGAAAGATAACCTGTGTCCTATTTGCGCACCCTGATCTTCTGCCTGCCGCTGGCGGTATTTCCCGGCCTCGCGGCAGCGCAAACGGCTTCCGTCGCCTTTGGCGCCGTCAAGGCCGACCCCAGCCAGCCCGTCGAAGTCACCGCCGACAATCTGGCGGTCAACCAGGCTGACGGATCCGCCGAATTCACCGGCAATGTTCTGATTGTGCAGGGCATCATGCGGCTGTCTGCGGACACCGTCCTGGTGATCTACAAAACCGCGGACGACAGCGGCGCCAAGGCAGGTATCGAACGGCTGGAGGCGGCCGGCAACGTGGTGCTGGTCAGCGGCCCTGACGCCGCCGAGGCGGAGCGCGCAGAATACACCATCGACAACGGCACCATCGTGATGACCGGCAATGTGCTGCTCAATCAGGAAGGCGGCACCCTGGCGTCGAACCGGCTGGAGGTGAACCTGACTTCGGGCACCGCCAAGATGGCCGGCCGGGTGAAGACCATCCTGAACCCCAACGGCGGCAGCAACTGATGGCGAAACCCGACCTGACCGTGACCGAAGGCTCCTCCGGGCTGCGCATCGAGCGGCTGCGCAAATCCTACCGCAAGCGGGTGGTGATCCGGGACGTCTCGATGTCGCTGAACCGCGGCGAGGTGGTGGCGCTGCTGGGGCCCAACGGCTCCGGCAAGACCACCAGCTTTTACGCCATCGCAGGCCTGGTGTTTCCCGAAGCGGGCACCGTCAGCATCGACGGCCAGAACGTGACCGGCCTGCCGATGTACCGCCGCGCGCGCCTCGGCATCGGCTATCTGCCGCAGGAAATGTCGATCTTCCGCGGCCTGTCGGTGGAGGACAACATCTCCGCCGTGCTGGATATTTCGCAAAAGCATGAGCACAAACGCCGCGAGCGGCTGGAAGAGCTGCTGTCGGACTTCTCGATTGAGCATCTGCGCCGCGCGCCCGCGCTGGCGCTGTCCGGCGGTGAGCGCCGCCGCGTCGAAATCGCCCGCTGCCTGGCCGCCGATCCCAAGTATCTGCTGCTTGATGAGCCCTTTGCCGGCGTGGACCCGATCTCGGTCGGCGACATCCGCCATCTGGTGGGCGACCTTAAAAAGCGCGGCATCGGCGTGCTGATCACCGACCACAATGTGCGCGAAACGCTGGAGATCGTCGACCGCGCCTATATCCTGCATGACGGGCAGGTGCTGATGTCCGGAAGCCCCGAGGAAGTGGTCGAAAATGAGAACGTCCGCCGGGTCTATCTGGGCGACAATTTCCGCATTTCCTGAGCCGCTGCGCCGGCGGCGGGCACCCCGGAAATATGCCTGAAAGGCAGGCTTCATTTTTCGGGAATATCCATTGACTCTCCCGCTGTCTTGCCGTCGAATTGGCCCATGGCATACGCGCAGTCCGATGCAATCCGCTCATCAGCCTTGGCGACAAGGACCGGATGGATGCACCCGGACGGCTGGCCTGCCCCCCGGTTCCGGACCTGATGTGACAGCGCCAAGGATTGCCTTGGCGGCGGGCCCGGCCGCAATAATTTGTGAAGGAGATCACATGCGTTACAAAATCAGCGGTAAACAGATCGACATCGGTGAAGCTCTGCAGACCCATGTGCAGAACGAACTGGGGTCGGCCGTTCAGAAATATGCCGAACGCCCGACCGACGCGGCTGTGGTCTTTTCCCGTTCGGCGCATGAGTATGTGTGTGAAGCCACCGTCCATCTGTCGACCGGATTGAGCGCCCAGGCCAAGGCGCATGCAACGGAGATCTATGCCGCTTTCGAGGCCTGCTGCGAAAAGATGGAAAAACAGCTGCGCCGCTACAAGCGCCGCCTGAAGGACCATCACAAGGACCGCAGCGAGCCGGTTGAACATTTGGGCGCCAACTCGTATATCCTCGCGGCTGAGGAAGCGGATTCCGAACCGGACACGCTGCAGCCCATCATCGTCGCGGAAATGGAAACCCGCATTCCGTCTCTGTCGGTCGGGGAAGCGGTGATGCAGATGGAGCTGGCAGGCGCCCCGGTTCTGGTCTTCCGCAACGAAGGCAAGGACGGATTGAATGTGGTCTACCGCCGCGAAGACGGCAATATCGGCTGGATTGATCCGTAAACACATCTAAGGCATCGGCGCCCCGCCGGGGGCGCCGGAACGGAGCAGACATATGCAGATTTCCAGCATCCTCAAGCCAGAGGCCGTCCGGGTAATCGGAGCGGCCTCGAGCAAGAAGCGGTTGTTCCAGGAAGTCGCAGATATTGCTCAGACAGCCTATGGGCTGGACGCCCAGCCCACGGTCGAGGCCTTGCTGGACCGCGAGAGCCTCGGCCCCACCGGTGTCGGCCATGGCGTCGCCCTGCCGCACGCCCGGCTGGGCAGCATCAGCGAGGTCTGCGGCGTCTTTTTGATCCTTGAGAAACCGCTGGATTTCGGTGCCGTCGACCGTCAGCCGGTGGACATCGCCTTTGCCCTGTTTGCGCCGGAGGATGCAGGCGTCGAGCACCTGAAGGCCCTGGCGCTGGTGTCGCGCACCCTGCGCGAGCAGAGCTTCTGCACCAAGCTGCGCGCCAACCACGACCCGGCCACGCTTTACACCATCCTGACCGAGGACCAGTCCGTCCAGGCCGCCTGATCCCGGCGCGGCGCGTGTTGCGTCCGGTCAGCCGGCTGACCAGAAGGCCAGCGGGAAGTTGCCGCCCCGCCGCCGCAGTCTCCGGCCAAGGCAGTCCAAGCTCCGCAAGCGCTCCCGCCCGTCATCGGCCGCCGTCCGGCGGCGCTCTTCCCGTTGGGCCGGGCATGGGCCACGGCCTGCGGCCCCGCCCCATGCGGCAGCATCCCTTAGCCCGGTTTGAGTGTCACCGCACAGACCTGCGCCAAGCGCCGCGCCGCACTGTGTGCGGCGCCGGGCCCAAGGCCGCCAAGGGTATTTGGCGCAGCCAATACCCTGCGGGCGCGGGAGCGCACCGCCTGCCCCAAGCCGTCCGGGTCAGTCTGCGCGCCAGGGTCCGAAACCGAACGCCAGATAATCACGCTGGTAGACCGACGCGATCAGCGCTTCCAGACCGGCGTCGTAAATCTCATCCAGCGCAAATGGCTGCTCCGGCAGCGCGGCCGGAACCGGCCCGGGCTCCATCCGCCCCAGTTTCCGCGCCAAGGCCGGCAAGTCGTCTGCCATCTCCGTTTCGCGGATCAGCAGATCCGGCACCCCGGCGCCGGCGAACCCCTCCAGCGCCTGGCTCTGGCTGGCCCATTCCGCGTCCAGCCGGACCGAGGTCTGACCCGCCAGGCTGGCCCGCACGAACTCCAGGAACGTGGCGAACGCCTCCCGGTGCTGCGCCCGGGTGTACCCCTCGCCCGGCCCCGCCTCCGGCACCGCCAGCCCGAACTGCCGCCGCAGCGTGTTGCGGATCTGCCGGTAACTGCCCGCGCCCGCGTTCAGGATCCGGCGGCAGAACACCGCATGGGCCCGCGCCGCCGGATGCCGCAGCACGGTAAAGCTGCGAAAGCCCTTGTTGCCGCGCTTCCACTGGCGCAGCTGCTTCTGGTTCAGGCCCCGGATCAACCCGTCCGGCGCGACCCGGTCCAGATCCGCCATCCACTGCTCCACCTCCGCCTCCGGCCCGCCCTTGAGCGGCAGATACAGGAGCGGCGTCACCGCACCCGCCACATAGCCCGGCACTGCCGGGCCTCGGCGCGGCTCGAAGTTCGGGGTGCGGGTCAGGTTGAACCTGTCCAGGCCGGACAGGGCCGCCTGCATCTCCTCGGGATTGGCCACCTTGTCCAGCACCGGCGCCGGGTTCTGCCGCTTGAGGCTCTCGTCCAGCGCCTCCAGCTGTTGCGGGACCCCCAGCCAGCGGGCCAGCCCGTTCATCACTGCGACGCTTTGCAAGTCCTCGTAAGCAACATAAAACGCAGTCTGGCCCAGCGCCTGCAGCCGGTTCAGCAGCGTCATCTGAAAGGCCTGCAGCGTTTCGACATGGGCGGCAAACTCCGCCGCATCAAACTGTGCCTTGGCCTCCTTGCGGCGCTTCACATTGGTCAGCTTCCATTGCCCGGTCTCCTGGGCGATCTTCCAGGACACGTAGCTGTCCAGCGGATTGCGCGTCAGCACGATCTTGGCGCAGCGCGGATCCTCCAGCATCTGATCCAGCACCCGCGGATCATGGTCGTGGAAGTAGCGGAACCCGCCCAGCACCCCCGGCTGCGCCCTGATCTCCTGGATCAGCCGCGCCGGATCGGCCTCGCGCAGGCTCTGGGTCACACCCAGGATATCCGCGGAATCGGGATAGCCGATGAAATGCGGATTGAACGCCTCGCCATGACAGGCGAGCCCATCAAAGGCATTCAGATTGGTTTCCAGAAAATTGGACCCGGTCCGCATTTCGGCAAAGACAACGAAGTAATCAAAAGCGGGTACAGACATAAGCGGTTATCGCACCAGATAGGGTTTGCGCTGCGGCGTTGACGGGCTGACAGGCATCGGTCCGGCCGGAAAATCCCCCATCAGATAGGGATGCATCCCCTGGTTCTTCAGAGTCTGCAGAAACTGACCAAAGCCTTCAAGATCCGTCATCCTCGGGGCCTCGCTCAGGTGGCGGGCGGAGATCGCGCCGATTTCGCCAAGGACGGTCTGCAGCGGTTCCATCGGCGCCTCGGCAAAGTCTGCCATGCTCCAGATCCGCACCCGCGCCTTGGTCCATTGCGACCGCAGGATCTTCAGCTGCTCCGCCTCGATCTGCTGCAGCCGCGCCGCCTCCTGCCGCAGTTCCGCGAAACTGCGGCTGGATTTGAACAGCGGCACCGCCCAGGCCCCGCTGATGACCGAGATCTGCGCATTTGTATCGCGCGCCAGCAGCCAGTTCACCGCCTGATTGTCGCGCGGGCCGAACTGAAAGCACTGGCGCTCGCCGCGGGTATTCCAGATCAGGCTGGTCAGAAAGCTTTCCGGATTGCAGTCGCGCGCTTTGGCATTGCTGTTGAGGCAGCCGTTGACCAGTCTCTGCGCTTGCGCGAATTCCGCCCCCTCCGGCGCAAAGAGATGGCCGTGCACCCGGGCGCCAGTGGTTCTGGCCAGCCAGGGCTCAAAATCCTCGAACAGCTCCGTAAAACCCTGGAACACCGAATAGGGGCTGGAGGTGATCCCGTTTTCCGACCCCTGCCCGGGAAAGCGGCTTTGCATGTAAAGGCCGGGCCGCCCGCGGGTGCGCCGTTCCACCGCCTTGGCAAAGATCCGGTCGATCTTGCCGGGGTTCGGCTCGGTCCGTTTCATCGCCCCGGCAGAATCCGTCAGGAATGCCTGATACAGCCGGTCCGCATGCGGCCAGATCTTACGCGCGACAAAACAGTCGGACCGGCGCAAGAGCTGCAGATGGTCGTCATAGAAGATATGCGGCTTGCCCTGAAAATCGAACTTGCTCAGCGTCAGGGAGCGGCTTTCGATATTGCTGGAATACCGCCGCACCAGGGTCTGGAAATAGCTTTCGTCCGGGATCCAGACCTTGCGGAAGTAGGCGTCATAGGCCGGGCGCTCCGGGTCCTCCAAGATCGCCGACAGGGTTTGCCGGGTCAGGCACCACCACTGGCTGCCCATATGCGGCACCAGCCCGGGCGGGATCCGCCGCTTGAACCGCAGCTTGCGCTGCAGGTTTACATAGCGGTCGAACAGGTAGCGGTGCTTTTTCCAGGAGAACGGGAACCGCAGCGTGAACCGTTCATGGCTGAGGCCGCCGACAATCCAAGGCACATCCGCGGTGGTGGCACTTTCGATGAAATCGGTGTCCGGGCGCGCGGCCAGGTAATCGATCAGCTCCTGCACCGGCCTGAGCGGCAGGCAGGAGCCCGAGGCGAGGTAGACGTGGCGCACATCCGGAAACTCCGCCAGCATCACCTCAGACGCCGCCTGCGAGGCGGCAACGATACCCCAAGTGCCCCATTCGCAGCGGTGGCGGGTGGAAAACCGCACCAGCGGGTTGCCGTCCAGCGACCGGCGGAAGCGGTCAAACGCTTCCTGCCGGACCTTGCGGTCCACATGCAGCACAACCGGGCAGCCCGCCGCGGTCCAGTGGCGCACCACCTGCGCCGCCCGTTCCAGCGCGGTGTGGACCAGCATGACAACCCCGGCCGTGCTCATGCCCAGTTGCCCTTGGACATCAGCCCCAGGATCTCAAGCTGGCGCCAGTTGATGTATTTCTCGCTCCATTTGCACCACAGCTCCGGCTGCTCCGTCAGCTTGGCGGCATAGGCCTTGTACTCCACCGATCCGCCGTAATGCTGGCCGCGCTCCAGCTCCTCCTGCGCCTTGGCGGTGAAGGTGTCGAGGAACTTGGTGTGCAGCAGTGCGCCGCTCGCCTTTTCGCCGCCGTCGGTCTCATAAACCTGGTTCAGCCCGCGCGGCAGCAGCGCATGGGTGGAGCTGGCATAGGCATAGCGGCGGTGCCATTTCACCAGCGGGATCTTGTTCAGCGCCGGCGCCCGGTCCGGCTGGTCGGCAAAGAACATCCGCGCCCGCGGCCCGCCCTGGATCCACAGGTTGCCGTATTCCGGGTTGCGGCGGATGGTGTAATTGCCGCTGTCGAACCAATGGGCAATCTCCAGCGGATTCTGCCCCGCCTGATACGGCACCTCACCGATCCGCCCCTTGGGGTAAACATCCAGCAGCATCGCCGAGAAGCTGCGGATAGCCGAATTGTCCAGCCAGTCGGTCAGCGCCCGGATCGGCCGCGTGTCGCAGAACGGGTAGATAAAGAACTCATCCGGATCGACCACCAGCACCCAGTGCCCATGGGCGTATCTGCGCTTGAGACAGTTCATCCAGTCGATGCCAAAGCCCGCGCGCTTGTAGCTTGCCGTGGTGTGCCACAGCGAGACATCCGCCATCCCGCGCAGGTAATCCGCCGTGCCATCGGTGGAGCCATTGTCCACAAATAGGAAATGGTTGATCCCAAGTCCGCGGTAGTACTGCAGGAAATAGGGCAGCCGGATCTGCTCGTTGCGCATGGTGCAGACCAGCAGGATATCCTTTGGGCGGATCGACCGTGTATTGTCCTGCACAGACGTCAGCTCACCGGACTTGCGCACGGCGCGGACCAGCCGCCGTTTGCGCCGCAACCGCATCCGGTAAGAATCCCAAAGCCCCACGTTTACTCCAAACCCTTTTCCAAGGAGCGCGCCAGCCTGCCGAAGCCGCCCCGCACCTTCGGCAAGTTTCCGCGCAATATGTCACGGGCATATGGTATTAACAACGGATTTAGAAACAGTTACGCGGACGCACGGCGCGGCTGCAACACCCCGCGCCGGACATGGCGGTCACCAGGAAAGCGGCGTCATCAGGCCCAGCTCTGCCAACTGGTCCGGACCGCTGTAGCGGGCGGATCCCGGGCGCCACAGATCCGGCGCTTGCGCGATCCGGTCGTAATAGGTGTCAAATTGCTGCGGCGTGTGGAAATGCTGCTGCCGCTGTTTTTCCGTGGCCGATCTGGAAACAATTTCCGGCAGGAACTTCGTGTGCAGCAGCACCCCTGACGGCGCTGTGCCGCCCGGCCCGCCGTATTGCGCATTCATCCGCGGCGGAAGCATCGAATGGGTGGAGTTGATATAGGCATAGCGCCGGTTCCAGCGCACCAGCGGCAGCTTGTTCAGCGTGGGCGACCGCTCCGGCTGGTCCGGAAAGAACATTCTCTCGCGGGCGCCGCCCTGCACCCACAGATTGCCCATCGGCTGCTGCCGCACCGCGCGGTAAGGCCCGGCGTCAAACCACTGCAGCACCTCGCACGGGTCCTGCCCGGGTGCATAGCTCTGCGCGCCCAGCGGCCCCTTGGGATAAAGATCCAGCATCAGCGCGCCAAATCCCGTGCGCCCCTGCTGTTCCAGCCGCTGCGTCAGGGCGTCCAGCCCATGCGTCTCCATGCCCGAATAGACCAGCAGCTCATCCGTATCGACCGTCAGGCACCAGCGCCCGTGGCCATACCGGATCAGCAGCCAGCCCAGCCAGTCGAGACCAAAACGCGTGTCCCGGTAGCTGCCGCCGGCGCGCCACAGGGACACATCCGGCTGGTCCGCCAGCAGTTCGGCGCTGCCGTCATCGCTGGCGTTGTCCACGGCCAGGAAATGCACCGCGCCCAGGCGCCGGTAATGCTCAAGGAAAAAGGGCAGCCGGGTGATCTCATTGCGCAGGACGATGAAGACGAGGACGCCTTCCTGGGGGATCTGACCGGTGCGGTCCGCGGCCTTGGCCATCCCGCGGCGGGCCCGCAGGGCCCGCCACAGCATCCGCCGCCGCTTCCACCGCATCCGGTAGGCCCCGGTCAGGCCCAGCGGCGGCAGATCAGGGGCGGCGGGGCCAGTCATGCTCAGGCCTCGTAATGGCCCGTCTTATGCCACTTCCAGGCATCGGCGATCATGGTTTCCAAGGTGGAGCGCCGCGGCTCCCAGCCCAGATCGGTCACCGCGCGGGTCGAGCCCGACACCAGCTTGGTGCAGTCGCCAGCCCGGCGCGGTCCGGTGTTGCAGGGCACTTTCTGGCCGGTCACGGCCTCCGCCTTGTCCATCACCTCACGGACAGAGAAGCCCGAACCAGTGCCCAGGTTGAACACCTGGCTGCCGTTGCCGTGTTCCAGCCACTTCAGGCCCAGCACATGCGCGTCCACCAGGTCGCAGACATGCACGTAATCGCGGATGCAGGTGCCGTCCGGCGTGTCGTAGTCGGTGCCGAAGATGGTCAGCGCATCGCGCTTGCCCGCAACTGCATCCAGCACCAGCGGCACCAGATGGGTCTCGGGCCGGTGGAACTCGCCCACCTCGGCCTCGGGGTCAGCACCCGCCACGTTGAAGTAACGGAAAATCACCGACCGCAGCCCGTGGGCGGCGCCGAAATCCTTGAGGATATCCTCCACCGCGCGCTTGGAGGCGCCATAGGCATTCAGCGGCAGCTGCGGGGTGTTTTCGTCCAGCACCACATTGTCATGCTCGCCATAGGTGGCGCAGGTGGAGGAGAACACGAAGTCCAGGCAGCCCGCCGCCACCGCGGCCTCCACCAGGTTCAGCGACCCGCCGGTGTTGTTGGCCCAGTAGCGGCCCGGCTCGCTCATCGCCTCGCCCACCTGGCTCAGCGCCGCGAAATGCATCACCGCGGCCGGCCGGTATTTGGCAAACACCTCATCCAGCCGGGCGCGGTCGGTCAGGTCGCCCTTCTCGAAGGGGCCGAACTTGACCGCATCCTGCCAGCCGGTCACCAGGTTGTCGTAGGTTACAGGAGTATAGCCCGCCGCCTTAAGTGCCTTGCAGGCATGCGAGCCGATGTATCCGGCACCGCCGGTCACAAGGATATTTGTCACTGTCTCTGCCCCATGCTGGGCCGCCCCCGGGAGGGCGGCCAGAGTGGTTACTGCGCGGCCTTTCCGACCTGCGCGATTTCGGTGATGTAGCTCAGCAGGTCGTCCCGCAGCTCATCGCGCGCCAGTGCAAAGGCGACGGTCGCCTGCAGGAAGCCCGCCTTGGAGCCGCAGTCGAACCGCTGGCCGCGGAAGCGGTAGCCGTAGACCGGCACATCCTTGGCGATGTCTTCGGCGATTGCATCGGTCAGCTGGATTTCGCCGCCCGCGCCCTGCTTCATCTTGTTGAGGTTCTTCAGAACCGACGGCGCCAGGATGTACCGGCCGATCACCGCCAGGTTCGACGGCGCCTCTTCCATCTTGGGCTTTTCCACCATGCCGTTGGCGGCAACCACCTGGCCCATGTCCTCTTTCACGTCGAGCACACCGTAAGACGATGTCTGCTCCGGCGGAACCTCCATCGCGGCAACCATGTTGCCGCCGGTTTCCTCGTAGGCTTCGACCATCTGCTGCAGACAGGGCTTTTCCGCCGCGATCACGTCGTCCGGCAGGATCACCGCAAAGGGTTCATTGGCGATCAGCCGGCGCGCGCACCAGACCGCGTGGCCGAGGCCCAGCGCCTTGTGCTGACGGATATAGGCAATGGCACCGGATTCCATGTCTGTGCTCTTGAGGATTTCCAGCAGGTCGTCCTTGCCCTTCCTGCGCAGCTCCTGCTCCAGGACCGGCGAATGGTCGAAGTAGTCCTCCAGCGCGCCCTTGCCGCGCGAGGTGACAAAGATGAATTCCTTGATCCCGGCAGCGCGCGCCTCGTCGATGGCGTATTGCACCAGCGGCCGGTCGACCAGGGTCATGATTTCCTTAGGCACCGACTTGGTTGCCGGCAGGAACCGCGTCCCCAGGCCCGCAACCGGAAAAATTGCCTTAGTTACTTTTCTACGCATGTCGTTCTCACTGTACTTTAATTACCGGGCCTGCGGCTGTCTCCAGCGCGAGCCGCGGAGAAGCTGGCGCGCATTATGCCCGGCCGCCCCCAACGAATTTCAACGCAGCTGCCTGCTGCCCTCTGCGGCCGCGGGTATGCAACCTTCGCGTGCCTTTACTGTCTCTCATTACCATGATCCAGTCACTCGTGCCCCATTTTCTTCATCATAGCCTCCAGGCGCGGCACGTCCTCAGGGTTGTTCAGCTCCCAGAACTCCCGTCCGCGCGCGTCCACTTCAACACACAGCACCTTGCGCCCGTTCTCCAGGAACCGCAGCTGCTCCAGGCCTTCCAGGTTTTCCAGCGGCCCGGTCCGCCACCCAGAATACGCTGCTAGGGCATCCGGGCGGTAGGCATAGACGCCGACGTGATGAAAGACCGGCGTGTTTTCGCCAGCGCCATAAGCCTTGCCGCAATAAGGCACCACCTCTTTGGAGAAATAGAGCGCGCTGCGGTCCTCGGCAAACACCGCTGTGGTGCCGCCGACCCGGCCCGCCTTGCGGTCTGCCAGCAGGCTGTTCAGCGTCTCGCCGTTGCAGCGCAGCACCGGCGTCGCCAGCTCCATGCCGGGCGCATCGCGCAGGCCGGCAACCAGATCCTCGACAAACCAATGCGGGGTCAGCGGCGCATCGCCCTGCAGGTTCACCACGATCTCATAGCCGCCGCCCAGCGCCGCATGCGCCTCGGCGCAGCGCTCGGTGCCGTTGGCGCACTCCGGCGCGGTCATCACCACCTCGGCGCCGAACGCCTCAGCCGCGTCCTTGATGCGATCGTCATCCGTTGCCACCACCACCCGGTCCGCGCCCTGCACCGAACAGGCCGCCCGCCAGGAGCGCTCCACCAGGGTACGCTTTTCACCGGTGGCCCCGGTCAATGGCACCAGCGGCTTGCCGGGGTAACGGGTCGAGGCGTAGCGGGCGGGGATGACAATCAGGACAGACATCAGGCTTTCTTCAATTCCACAGCCGGTGCATAGGCGATGAAGAACGGGTTCGCATAGCCCTCTTTACCGTAAATAAGCGGGGAATGATCGTCAAAACGCACCACTTTCCCGCCTGCACCCGCCAGCACCGCGTGACCGGCGGCGGTGTCCCACTCCATGGTGCGGCCGACACGCGGATAAAGATCCGCCTCGCCGGTGGCCACCAGGCAGAATTTCAGCGAAGAGCCTGCGCTCTTCATGTCCTTGACGCTGTACTTGCCGATGTAATCGTCGGTTGCCTGATCGCGGTGCGATTTCGAGGCCACCACCATGAGCGCCGAATTGTCGCTGTCCGCAACCCGGATCGGGCGGATTTCCCCGATGGTTTCGGGGTCGAACGCGCCTGTTTCCTCGACCGCGCTGCCGTCCGCCAGGGTAAAGAACATCCGCTCCTTTGCCGGCGCATAGACCACGCCGCGGGTCGGCACGCCCATTTCCACCAGCGCGATATTGACGGTGAAATCGCCGCGGCGGTGGATGAATTCCTTGGTGCCGTCCAGCGGGTCGACGATCAGGAAGGTGTCGCCGCGCGCACTGTGCGAAGCCGCCTGCTCCTCGGTAACCAGCATCATGTCCGGGAACGCCGCCCGCAGACCCGCCGAAATCAGCGCATCCGCGGCTTCATCCGCTTCCGTCACCGGGCTCTCGTCGGATTTCACCTTCACGCCGAAATCGTCGGAGTTGTAGATCTCCATGATCTTTGCGCCGGCCTCGATGGCCAGGCGGCGGATCACGGGCACCAGGTCTTCATATGTCACGCGGACCTCCCTGTCGGGTTTAATTGAAAATTTGCCTCTCGTCTCTTATGCTGTGCAGACAGCAGAACGGCAAGCAGCCGCATCGGATTCGAGCAGAGAATACAGGCCTCATGTTTCAGCAGCGCACGCAGCAATCCTGGATCTCCGGTTTTGTCGCCCTCACAGAGGTCGTGTTCCACTCCGTCGTGCGCAGCGTCCGCTCCAAGCATAACAACGCCTTTGCCGCGCTTGGCCTGAACATCATGCAGGCGGTGCTCTTTGTGGCCGCATTTTACGTGATGTTTGCGCTCCTTGGGCTGCGCGGCTCCGCCATCCGCGGCGATTTCCTGCTGTATGTGATGTCCGGCATTTTTCTGTTCATGGTGCACACCAAAACCGTCAGTGCGGTTGCAGGCGCCGAAGGGCCCAGCAGCCCGATGATGCAGCACGCCCCGATGAACACGATGGTGGCCATTCTGTCCGCGGCCATCGGCGCGCTTTATATTCAGGTGCTTTCGCTGTTCATCATCCTGTTTGTCTATCACGTGGCCTTCACCCCCCTGCATATCGAAGATCCGGCGGGGGCTTTCGGCATGGTGCTGCTGGCCTGGATCACGGGCGCGTCCGTGGGTCTGGTGTTTCTGGTGCTCAAACCCTGGGCGCCCGGCTTTGTCAGCATCCTGACCATGATCTACCAGAGGGCCAACATGATCGCTTCCGGCAAGATGTTTCTGGCAAACACGCTGCCCAGCTTCATGCTGGCGATGTTCGACTGGAACCCGTTGTTCCACTGCATCGACCAGTCCCGCGGCTTTGTGTTCATCAACTACAACCCGCATTTCAGCTCCTGGCAGTATGCGGCCTGGGTGGCACTGGTGCTGATCGTGATCGGTCTGATGGGCGAGTTCTACACCCGCCGCAACGTCTCCCTCAGCTGGAGCGCGCGGCGATGAGGGCGATGAGACGGTGCGCTGCTGCCGCCCTGCTCTGGCTGGCCGCCGCCACTCTGCCGGCCGCAGCGCAGGAGTTTCCGGCGCTTTACAGCGTCGCCGGCGTGGCGGCGGATGACGTGCTGAACATCCGCAGCGCCCCTTCAGCCGCCGCTGACATCATCGGCACCCTGGCGCCGGACCAAACCGGGGTTGAGGTCGTGGCAGCGGACGGCAGCGGCACATGGGGCCTGGTGAACAGCGGCGAGCGGTCGGGCTGGGCCGCCCTTCGGTTTCTGACACTGGAACCCCGGGACGACTGGCGCAAGCGCCAGAAACAGGCCCTGAACTGTTTTGGCACGGAGCCCTTCTGGTCGCTTGCGCTGGATGAAACGCCAAACCTGACCACCCCGGGCGGGCCGGAGATGCCGTTCGTGCTGCTGGCGCGCGAACCTGGCTCAAACCACAGCGGCAAATCGGGCTTCCACGCTGTCCGCCGGAATGACGGCAATGTCTCACACACCGAACCGGTGGCGCTGTCCGGCACGCTGACTGCGCAGCAATGCTCCGATGGCATGTCTGACCGGACCTACGGCATCTCGATTGACCTGCTGCAGTTGCGCGGCGCCGGGCAATTGGACGTTCTGACCGGGTGCTGCTCGCTGGTGCCCTAAGCAGCGTTCCGCCCCAAGACTTTTACTGAAAAAGTCTTGGCAAAAGTTTTCCGGAAAACTTTTGCGCCCCGCCGCCGGCGTCAGGTCACTACTCTCAATGTCAGGTTGATCCGCCCGCCCTTGGGCAGCAGGCGGGAGGATTTGAACCGGATCCGGTCCACCCCGTGATACATCAGCCGCGCCTCGCCGCCCATCACCACCACATCGCCCGAGCTGAGCCAGACCGACTCCGTCCTGCCGCCGCGGGTCCGGTTGCCGATCCGGAACAGCCCGTCATCGCCCAGCGAGACCGACACCACGGGAAAGGAAAAATCCGCCTCGTCTTTGTCCTGGTGCAGCCCCATCCGGGCCCCCTCGCCGTAATAATTCAGCAGGCAGCATTCCGGTTCGCGCTCCAGCCCGGTCAGCTGCCGCCAGATCTCCAGCACCGGTTTCGGGATCGCGGGCCAGGGCCGCCCCGACGGGTGTGCTTCGGCATAGCGGTAGCCGGAGGCATCCGAATACCAGCCGAATTTCCCGGCCGAGGTCATCCGCACCGACATCTGCCCGCCGCCCGGCACCACCGGCGAAAACAGGGGCGCTGCCTTCAGCACAGGCCGCAGCGCCTCAATCAGCGCCGCCTGCCGGGCGGGCTCCAAACAGCCCTTGTGGATATCGAATCCGCGCACGCGCAGCAGGGTCATTGCCGTTCATCCATCCTTAACCAAGACCGCTGCAAAAAAGCGCATTGATTCACGCTTGGCCGCGCGCCTGAGCGCTTGCAGGGCCGTTTTCACGTCCCTATATACGCCGGGACGCGGCAAGGTGCAGACCAAACCGCAACTTCAGATCGGGGCCGGGATGCCGCAACGGGTTCAGGCCTCGGGTAATCGCCTTGAGTAAATGTAAGGGATCGAACATGAGCAAAGTTATCGGCATTGACCTGGGTACCACCAACTCCTGCGTGGCCATCATGGATGGCTCCCAGCCCCGCGTGATCGAAAACGCCGAGGGCGCGCGCACCACCCCGTCGATTGTCGCCTTCACCGATGAAGAGCGTCTGGTCGGCCAGCCTGCCAAGCGCCAGGCGGTGACCAACCCCGACAACACTGTTTTCGGCGTCAAGCGCCTGATCGGCCGCCGGTTTGACGACCCCGCTGTCGCAAAAGACAAGAAAATGGTGCCGTTCTCCATCGTGAACGGCGGCAACGGCGACGCATGGGTCGAAGCAAAGGGTGAGAAATACTCCCCGTCGCAAATCTCCGCTTTCACCCTGGGCAAGATGAAGGAAACCGCGGAATCCTACCTGGGCGAGGAAGTCACCCAGGCGGTGATCACCGTGCCTGCCTACTTCAACGACGCCCAGCGTCAGGCCACCAAAGACGCCGGCAAGATCGCGGGCCTCGAAGTGCTGCGCATCATCAACGAGCCGACCGCGGCTGCGCTGGCCTATGGCCTGGACAAAGAGAACACCCAGACCATCGCCGTTTATGACCTCGGCGGCGGCACCTTCGACGTGACCATTCTGGAAATCGACGACGGCCTGTTCGAAGTGAAGTCGACCAACGGCGACACCTTCCTGGGCGGCGAAGACTTCGACATGCGCATCGTCAACTACCTGGCGGATGAGTTCAAAAAGGAAAACGGCGTCGATCTGTCCAAGGACAAGATGGCTCTGCAGCGCCTGAAAGAGGCTGCAGAAAAAGCCAAGATCGAACTGTCCTCCACTTCGCAGACCGAGATCAACCAGCCGTTCATCTCGATGGACCCGTCCTCGGGCCAGCCGCTGCACATGGTGATGAAGCTGACCCGCGCCAAGCTGGAAAGCCTGGTTTCCGACCTGATCAAGCGTTCGATGGACCCCTGCAAGGCGGCTCTCAAGGATGCAGGCCTCTCCGCCTCCGACATTGACGAGGTGGTTCTGGTCGGCGGCATGACCCGGATGCCGCGTGTCATCGAGGAAGTGACCAAGTTCTTCGGCAAGGAGCCGCACAAGGGTGTGAACCCGGATGAAGTGGTTGCCATGGGCGCCGCGATCCAGGCCGGCGTTCTGCAGGGCGACGTCAAGGACGTGGTGCTGCTCGACGTGACCCCGCTGTCGCTGGGCATCGAAACCCTAGGCGGCGTCTTCACCCGCCTGATCGACCGCAACACCACCATCCCGACCAAGAAGTCGCAGGTGTTCTCGACCGCGGAAGACAACCAGAACGCCGTGACCATCCGCGTGTTCCAGGGCGAGCGTGAAATGGCTGCCGACAACAAGATGCTCGGCCAGTTCAACCTGGAAGACATCCCGCCGGCACCGCGCGGCATGCCGCAGATCGAAGTGACCTTTGACATCGACGCCAACGGCATCGTGTCGGTCGGCGCCAAGGACAAGGCGACCGGCAAGGAACAGCAGATCACCATCCAGGCATCCGGCGGCCTGTCCGACGACGACATCGAAAAGATGGTCAAGGACGCCGAAGCCAACGCCGAGGCGGACAAGGAACGCCGCGAGCTGGTGGAAGCCAAGAACCAGGCCGAATCGCTGATCCACTCGACCGAGAAATCGGTGGAAGAGCACGGCGACAAGGTCGACCCGTCCACCGTCGAAGTGATCGAACTGGCCGTGGCTGCGCTGAAGGACGATCTGGAGAACGAGAAATCGTCCGCCGAGAAGATCAAGTCCGGCATCCAGAACGTCACCGAGGCCGCGATGAAGCTGGGCGAGGCGATCTACAAGGCGCAGGCCGAAGAAGCCGAGGAAGAGCCCGCAGCCGCGGATAATGCGTCCGCAGGCCCGGCCGATGACGACATTGTTGACGCCGAATTTGAAGACCTGGACGACGACAAGCGCTAACGCCTGACACTCAGGCCAAAGCGGGCCGGTCCGTACCCCGGACCGGCCCATTTTCGTTGAGGCAGATGGGGTAACCGATGTCAAAACGCGACTATTACGACGTTCTCGGGGTAGCCAAAGGCGCCACCGCTGACGAAATCAAAAAAGGCTTTCGCAAGAAGGCCAAGGAACTGCATCCCGACCGGAACAAGGACAATCCGGACGCCGAGGCGCAGTTCAAAGAGGCCAATGAGGCCTACGACGTTCTGAAGGACGCTGACAAAAAGGCGGCCTACGACCGCTTTGGCCATGCCGCCTTTGAAAACGGCATGGGCAGCGGCCAGCGCGGCGGCCACGGCCAGGGCTTTGGCGGCGGCGATTTCTCCTCCGCCTTCTCGGATGTGTTCGACGATCTGTTCGGCGACTTCATGGGCGGCCAGCGCGGCGGCGGCGGACGGCAGCGGGCCGCCCGCGGTGCCGACTTGCGGTATAACCTGCGGGTCTCGCTCGAAGAGGCCTTTTCCGGCCTGCACAAGACCATCAAGGTGCCGACGTCAGTGGCCTGCTCCTCTTGCGAGGGCACCGGCGCCGAAGGCGGGGTCGAGCCGACCAACTGCCCGACCTGCTCCGGCATGGGCAAGGTCCGCGCGCAGCAGGGCTTCTTCACCGTCGAACGCACCTGCCCGACCTGTTCGGGCCTGGGCCAGATCATCAAGAACCCGTGCAAATCCTGCCATGGCCACGGCCGGGTGGAAAAGGACCGCTCGCTGTCGGTGAACATTCCGGCAGGCGTCGAAACCGGCACCCGCATCCGCCTGGCAGGCGAAGGCGAAGCCGGCCTGCGCGGCGGCCCTCCGGGCGACCTCTACATCTTTGTCGAGGTCTCGGCGCATAAGCTGTTCGAGCGTGACGGCAACAACCTCTACTGCCGGGTGCCGGTCAGCATGGCCAAGGCAGCACTTGGCGGCTCCATCGAGGTGCCGACCATCGACGGCGGCCGCGGCCGGGTGCAGATCCCCGAGGGCAGCCAGTCGGGCCGTCAGATGCGCCTGCGCGGCAAGGGCATGCCGGCGCTCCGTGGCGGCGCCACCGGCGACATGTTCATCGAACTGGCGGTGGAAACCCCGATGAACCTCACCACGCGCCAGAAGGAGCTTCTGCGCGAGTTCGAGGACATCTCCGCGGAAAACACCAACCCCGAATCCCGCAGCTTCTTCTCTTCGGTGAAAAGCTTCTGGGACGGAATGAAAGGCTGAGGCCGGGGTTTTGCCCAGCTGAGCCGCAGATGAAAGCGCCCCTGCCGGGGCGCTTTTTCTTTAGCGCTCCGCCCGAACCTATTGCCAGCCGGCCGCGGCAGAATCCAGGCACGCCGCACCGCGGCGGTGCACAGGGGGTGTACAGGGGGTGCACGCCTGTCACCCCCGCTCTGCCGCCGCATCGCGGCGTACCTTGCGGCGGGAGTTAACACTTCCTCAACCATGATGGCGGCACTATGGCAGTATGGCACAGGATCCCGCATTCGAGGACGTCTCCCTGCCGCTGTTTCCCGGCGGCGACGACACCCCTGCGGCCCCCCTGTCTCCGGGCCGCCTGCCCTCCTACATCAAGGACCACCGCGCCCGCCTGCGCGAGCGCTTCATGCAGGGCGGCGCCGCGGCAATGCCGGATTACGAGCTGCTGGAGCTGCTCCTGTTCCGCTCCATCCCGCGCCGGGACGTCAAACCTCTGGCGCGGCAACTACTTGATACCTTTGGCGATTTCAACCGCGTGGTGACTGCCTCACCGGAACGTCTGGCGAGTGTCAAAGGCATCGGCGATGCCGTCATCATCGATTTCAAAGTGTTGGAGGCTGCAGCCCACCGGATGGCCCGCGCCCGGGTGATGCAGCGGCAGGTGATCTCCAGCTGGGACGCGCTGCTGGACTATTGCCACACCACCATGGCCCACCGCGAGACGGAGCAGTTCCGTATCCTGTTCCTGGACCGCAAGAACGTGCTGATCGCGGACGAGGAACAGGCCCGTGGCACCGTCGATCACGTTCCCGTATACCCGCGGGAGGTCGCCAAACGCGCCCTTGAGTTGAACGCCAGCGCCTTGATTTTAGTGCACAATCACCCGTCCGGCGACCCCACACCATCGGACAGTGACATCGGCATGACGGACCAGATCCAGGCCGCCCTCACCGCACTTGGCATCACCCTGCACGACCACCTGATCATCGGCAAATCCACCGAACTCAGCTTCCGCGCCCAGGGGCTTCTCTAGCGCGGCCGCACCGCGCGCCAGCGCGGTGCCCGGCCCAAGGGGTTGCAGGGCATCCCTGATGCCTTGCCAAACGCGCGGGAGCGCGCCCGGCGTGCCGCTCCTAGCGCACCCAGACCTCGACCCGGCGGTTGATCTGGCGGCCCCAGGCGCTGTCATCACAGGCCATCGGCAGCGCCTCGCCAAAGCCCTCGGTCCGGATCCGAACCCGGCTGATATCGGCAGTCTCGGCGGCCTTCACCACTGCGTCACGCACTGCGCCCGCGCGTTTCAGCGCGATCTGCCGGTTGCCCTCCGCAGGCCCGACACCGTCGGAAAACCCCGCAAAAACAATCTCCTTGGCATCAAATTCCCCGGCTTCCAGCGCCCGGGCCAGCTGCTCGATATTGCTGCGGGACTGCGCATCCGGGCGGGCTGAGCCGGGCTCGAACCGGAAGGAGGCTGTCAGCCGCCGCATCCCGCCCAGCACCGTGACCAGCCGCTGCAGCTCTTCCAGCCCGGCCTCACCCTCTGCGGCCAGGATCGCATTGGCAAAGCGGCTGCCCTGGCGGCTGACCGGGATCAGCTCCGGCGCCTGGTCCACGAACCCCGCCCGGCGGATCACTGCCTGCGCCGCAGGCCCGCGGACATAGGTCAGGAAATCCCGCGCCACCTTGGGCAGGCGGCGGGCCGGCAGATACAGGAACATCGGCACCGTCAGCGGATAATCCTCGGTCTTCACCGCCCAGCGGCTGGCCTGCAGGGAAAACCCGCACGGCCCCGTCAGCGTCAGCATCCGCGCCGCGCCCTTCTCCGCATAGCTGGCGATGCCGATGGAAAACGGGTCGACCAGAACCTGGCGCACCAGTGTGCTGCTGCGGTCGTGACGCCGGATCTGCGGCGCGAACCCGGCGCCAAAAGGCGCCATCAGCTTATCCTCCACCGCCTGCGCCAGCCCGGAGCCGGACACTGGCATATGCAGGGAAATCGGCGCGTCGGGGCCGCCAAGCTCCTTCCAGTTGGCAATCCGGCCGGACAGAACCTGCGCCAGTTGCGGCAAGGAAATCTCCCGCACCGGGTTGCCGGGCGCCACAACCGGCACAAAGGCGTCCAGCGCCAGCACGCGGCTGCGGCCAGGTCCGGTCAAATCCCCCAGCTGCGCGGCGCGGGCGGCCTTTTGCTCCAGCGGGCGGATCTCGCGCAGCGCCATCGCCACATCGGCCTCATCCACGATCAGCGCCGCAAACCCGGCATCGGTATTGCTGGCCGTGAAGGTGAACCGGGCAGCCGGCTGCTGGCCGCGCAGCAGGACATGGCTGAAGTTGCCCTGCGGCAGCGGTTCGCGCCGGGTCTGGTAGCCGTTGCGCAGCGCGAACCCCTCGATCAGCGCCGGCAGCAGCACTTCGGACATGGTGGATGACCCCGCCAGGGTGATCTCCGCCACAAACCCGGACAGGCTGGGACAGCCCGGCCCCTCGCAGTACACGCCGGAGCCGTCCACGGTGAGTTCGCCGAACTGGGTCTGCACCCGGTAAAACTCGCCGTCGAAGCCCAGCAGCGTGCCGGTGATCTCAACCGCGCCATCCGGCGAAGAGAGGGTGACATCCTCGGCCGCAAGCGCGCGCGCGAAAGCCGCCAGAAAAAGTGCGGCGCAGACGGCCGCACGCAAGAAGGTCATATGGATACCTGAAGTTACTGCAAATCAGTTTGAGGCGATTTTCAGGTCTTCCACCAGATTATTCAACACCAGAAAACTGCCCTGAGCATCGCAATCCGGCATTGCAATCACCAGATCCCGGCTGCTGAGCCGTCCGCCGCTCAGCTGCAGCGCCTGGGCCGAAATATCGCGGCCGCAGTTGAGGCCCGTCACCTCCGCTTCGGCGGTCAGGGAGACCGTGCCGGAGCGGCCTGGGTGGCTGGCCGGCACACTGTAGATTTCGGCGATCCGCGGCGCCAGAAGGCTGGCATCACCAAGCCGGATCACCTGCCCGGCAGCTGCGCCGGGCACCGCCCCGTGCCAGACATGGCCGGTGCTGTCATACCCCGCGCCGAACTCCCGGGCGTGGATTTCAAGGCCGCTGCTGCCGCTCCACTGCAGAACCACGCGCTCCACGGTCTCCGCGTCCGCAGCTTCGGCAACGGCAACCGCACCGCCTCCGCTAGCGGTCTCCGCAATATAAACCGCGGTCCGCGTCAGGGCCGGAACCTGCGCTGCGAAGTGCCCGGACCGGTCCAGTGCGGCGGTGAAGGTCATGCCGCTGTGATGCACGGTCAAGCGCTCGCCGCCGTGGCACGGCGCGGAAACGGTGAGGGACACCATGGCCATGGGGCCAGCTTCAGCCGCTGCTGTCACATTGCAGGCGCCGGGCTGCGCCAGAGGCGCGGATTGCGGCTGTGCGTCAGAAAGGGCCGGTTCAGCCCGGCGGGAGGTCAGGGTGATATTCTCGATCTTGAGTTCAGCCGGCCCGGGTTCGGGCGGCAGCTGCGGGTCCGCTGCGGCAGCCGCCTCCCCCGCCCAGCGGGGGCTGGATGCCTGCATAAAGAACCCGATGCCCAAGGCGCACGCCAGTGTCATCGCACTTGTCAGCACCACCTGTTTGCTCAGCATGGGATCCTCCTGAACCTGTCTGTCGAAGCAAGCTTGGCTGAAAATGCCGGCCGGTTTGTGGCCTCAACCGGGAGAGATTCCGGCAAATGCGGCAGCTTTGCCATCATTGTTGCAGAGGCGGAAACAACAACGCGGGAGCGCAAGCGGGGAACTCCCGCGCCTGCGGGCGCCCTGGCTGCGCCAGAAACTCCCTGGCAGCCTTGGGCGTGGCGCTGCGCATCGCGCAGCGCTACGCCCAACGGGAGCGGTCTTTGGACAAGGACCGGCGACGGGCGGGAGTACTCCCCCTCCGCGGCCGGGCGGCAGGTTCCGGTGTTTTGGCCGGACCCTGAGTGTTCGGGGCCTGCGGTCAGGCGAGGCTGCCGTGGCAGTGCTTAAACTTCTTGCCGGAGCCGCAGGGGCATTTGTCGTTGCGCGAGGGGTTGCCCCACGTGGAGGGATCATCCTCGGCAAAGCCCGGTACGGGTTCTTCTGCGGCGGCTTCAGCAGGGGCAGGCGCGGCCGCCATCTTCTGCATCGCAGCCTGCCGGGCCGCCATTTCCATCAGCATCTGCTGCTGCTCTTCCTCGGTCATCGGGCGCACCCGGCTCAGCTGCTGAGACACTTCCTCGCGCAGGGAGTCGAGCATGCTTTCAAACAGCTGGAAGCTCTCGTTCTTGTACTCATTGAGCGGATCGCGCTGCGCGTAGCCGCGGAACCCGACAACCGAGCGCAGATGCTCCAGCGTCAGCAGGTGTTCGCGCCATTTCTTGTCGATGGTCTGCAGCAGCACCTGCTTTTCAATGTTGCGCATGTTCTCCGGACCAAAGGCCTCGGCCTTTTCCGCCATCAGCTTGTCGGAGGCCTCCACCAGGCGCTCGCGGATCTGCTCGTCATCGACGCCTTCTTCGGCGGCCCATGCCGCCACCGGCACCTCGATGCCCAGCATCTCGCGCACTTGCTCCTGCAGGCCCGCGGTGTCCCACTGGTCCGCATAGGTCTTGGGCGGCATGTGGGTGTCGAGCAAGTCGTCGATCACCTCGTGGCGCATGTCGTCGACGATTTCGGACAGGTCCTCGGCTGCCATGATCTCGCGGCGCTGGCTGAAGATCACCTTGCGCTGGTCGTTCATCACGTCGTCGAACTTCAGCACGTTCTTGCGCATGTCGAAGTTGCGGCCCTCGACCTTGGCCTGGGCGCGTTCCAGAGACTTGTTCACCCAGGGGTGAATGATCGCCTCGCCTTCCTTCATGCCCAGCGACGACAACAGCTTGTCCAACCGTTCGGAACCGAAGATGCGCATCAGGTCGTCTTCGAGGCTGAGGTAGAAGCGGGTGCGGCCCGGGTCGCCCTGGCGGCCCGAACGGCCGCGCAGCTGGTTGTCGATGCGGCGGCTTTCGTGGCGCTCGGACGCCATAACAAACAGCCCGCCGGCATCCAGCACTTTCTGCTTTTCCTCGGCGTGCTTGGCTTCCTCAGCCGCACGCAGCTGGGCCGGATCCGCATCGGGGTTTGCCTCCAGCGCCTCCAGCACCTTCAATTCGACGTTGCCGCCCAGCTGAATGTCGGTACCGCGGCCGGCCATGTTGGTGGCGATGGTCACCGCGCCAAAGCGGCCGGCATCGGCGACGATCTGCGCTTCCTGCTCATGGTGGCGGGCGTTCAGCACGTTGTGCGGGATGCCTTCCTTCTCCAGCAGCTGGCTCAGCAGCTCTGATTTCTCGATCGAGGTGGTGCCCAGGAGGACCGGCTGGCCCTTCTCATTTGCCTTCTTGGCTTCCTTGATCATCGCCTCGTATTTCTCGCGGGCGGTGCGGTAGACCTGATCGTCCTCGTCCACCCGCGCGATCGGGCGGTTGGTCGGCACTTCGACCACGCCGAGGCTGTAGATTTCGGCGAATTCCTCAGCCTCGGTCATCGCAGTGCCGGTCATGCCCGACAGCTTGTCGTAGAGGCGGAAGTAGTTCTGGAAGGTGACAGAGGCCAGAGTGGTATTTTCGGGCTGGATCTGCACGTCTTCCTTGGCCTCGATGGCCTGGTGCAGCCCTTCGGACAGGCGGCGGCCCGGCATCATGCGGCCAGTGAATTCGTCGATCAGCACCACCTGGCCGTCGCGGACGATATAGTCCTTGTCGCGCTGAAACAGCTTGTGCGCGCGCAGGGCCTGGTTCACGTGGTGAACGACGGTTGTGCTTTCGGGATCGTAGAGCGAGGCCTCTTCTTCCAAGAGCCCATGCTGGCGCAGCGTCTGCTCCAGATACTCGTTGCCGTCCTCGGTGAAAGTCACACCGCGGGTTTTCTCGTCGACCTCAAAGTGCTCCTCCGACAGCAGCGGGATCATCTTGTCGATGGTCGCGTACAGCTCGGAGCGGTCCTCGGCGGGGCCAGAAATGATCAGCGGGGTGCGGGCCTCGTCAATCAGGATCGAGTCCACCTCGTCGACGATGGCAAAGTTGTGCTGCTTCTGGAACACCTGATCCAGCGACGGTTTCATGTTGTCGCGCAAGTAATCGAAGCCCAGTTCGTTGTTGGTGGCATAGGTGACGTCGCAGCCATAGGCGGCCATCTTCTCGGCGTCGGCCTGGCCGGACCAGATCACGCCGGTGGTCATGCCGAGCTGGGCAAACACCTTGCCCATCCATTCGCTGTCGCGCTTGGCCAGGTATTCGTTCACCGTGACCACATGCACGCCCTTGCCGGTCAGCGCGTTCAGATAGGCCGGGAAAGTCGCCACGAGGGTTTTGCCCTCGCCGGTCTTCATCTCGGAAATGTTGCCCTGATGCAGGAACACGCCGCCCATCAGCTGGGTGTCAAAGGCGCGCAGGCCCAGGGCCCGCTTGGCCGCTTCGCGCACGTTGGCAAAAGCCTCCGGCAGCAGCGCGTCCAGGCTTTCGCCGTCCAAGGCGCGCTTGCGCAGCTCGTCAGTCTTGCCGATCAGCCCGTCATCGCTGAGCTTCGCGAACTCGTCCTCCAGCGCGTTGATCTGTGCGATCAGCGGCCGCGTCGCCTTGATCCTACGGTCGTTCGGCGTGCCGAAAACCTTTTTGGCGAGTGTTCCGAAACCCAGCATGTTTTCTCCAGCGATCCTATCTCCGGCCTTTGCATCGGGCAGGCTTGCCCGCCATGTCCGCAACCCATAAACAAGGTGGAAAGACGGTCCTGCCAATGGCCTCAGAGCGATGTAAGCGGCAGGGTTTAGAGTGTCAACGGCACGCCCCCCGGCGGCCAAGGAATAGGAAGATTTCTATGCGTAAAGGTCTCACTTTTCTGTGCGGTATGGCAGTGGCGGCCTGCGCAGCGCTTCCGCTTGCGGCAGTTGCCGCACCCCATGCCAACACGGTGGTTGCCACAGTCAATGGCGAAGATATCACCATCGGCCATATGATCATGGCGCGCGAAAACCTACCGGAGCAGTACAAGCAGCTGCCGGATGACGTGCTGTTCAACGCGATCCTTGACCAGCTGGTGCAGCAGACCGCGCTGAAACAGCAGCTGCATGGCGAGGTGCCCCGCTATGTGGAGCTGTCGGTCGAAAACGAAAAGCGCGCCATGCTGGCGGCAAATGTGATCGAGATGGTGATGGACAACGCCAGCGGCGAAGAAGCGCTGCGTGCGGCCTATGAGGAGAAATACTCCTCCGGCGACGGCGGCGATGAATTCCACGCCGCCCACATTCTGGTCGAAACCGAGGAGGACGCGCTGGACGTGATCAAGGAGCTGGACGACGGCGCCGATTTTGCCACCCTCGCCAAGGAACGCTCCACCGGCCCCTCCGGCCCCAACGGCGGCGATCTGGGCTGGTTCACCACCGGCCGCATGGTGCCGGAATTCGAAGACGCGGTGGTGAAGCTGCGCTCAGGCGAGGTCTCCGGCCCGGTGCAGACCCAGTTCGGCTGGCACGTGATCCTGCTGAATGAGCGCCGCAAGACCGAAGCCCCGGAATTCGACGAAGTGCGGGCGCAGCTTGCCGATGAACTGCAGCAGAAAGCGGTCGAGGCGCGCGTGAACGAGCTGACCGCAGCGTCCGAGATCGAGCGGCCCGAGATCGAGGATCTGGATCCGGCCATTCTGCAAGACCTCAGCCTGGTAAGGAACTGATCATGGCGAAATCCCTGCCCGTCTCGCCGCTGGCCCCCGCCAGCTTTCCCGACCTGCCGGTCATCAAGGGAGTACGTTTTGCCTCTGCGTCTGCCGGTGTGAAATACCAAGGCCGCACCGATGTGATGCTGGCGGTGATGGATCCGGGCACCTCTGTTGCCGGCGTGTTCACCCGCTCCAAGACCCGTTCTGCCCCGGTACTGGACTGCCAGGCCAAATTGGGCGGAGCTGCGGATGCCGGCGCGGCAATCCTGGTAAACTCTGGCAACTCCAACGCCTTTACCGGCCGTCACGGGCAGACTTCGGTGGCAGAGATCACCTCTGCGGTTGCCGCTGCGGCAGGCCTGCCGGCAGAGCGTGTCTTTACCGCCTCGACCGGCGTGATCGGCGAACCGCTGCCGCATGACCGCATCGTCGCGAAGATCGGCGAACTGAACGATGCACTGGACGAGACCGCGCTGGAAGGCGCTGCCAGGGCGATCATGACCACCGACACCTTTGCCAAAGGCGCCAGCGCCACGGTCGGGATCGAAGGCAAGACCGTCAAGATTGCCGGCATCGCCAAAGGCTCCGGCATGATCGCGCCGGACATGGCGACGATGCTGGTCTACATCTTCACCGATGCGAAGGTCGAGCAGGCGGCGCTGCAGGCGCAGCTGGCGGAGATCTGCGACCGGACCTTCAATTGCATCACCGTGGACAGCGACACCTCGACCTCCGACAGCCTGATGCTGTGCGCCACCGGCGCCTCGGGCGTGGATGCCACCGGCAACGCAGAGTTTGCGGCGGGGCTGGAGCGGGTCATGCTGGACCTGTCGCACCAGGTGGTGCGCGACGGGGAAGGCGCAACCAAGTTCGTCGAAATTCAAGTGACCGGAGCGGCCACCGACGCCGATGCCAAGGTGCATGGCCTGGCAATTGCCAACTCGCCGCTGGTCAAAACCGCCATTGCCGGCGAGGACCCGAACTGGGGCCGCGTGGTGATGGCAATCGGCAAGTCCGGCGCCGCAGCGGACCGGGACCTGCTGTCGATCTCCTTTGGCGATGTTCTGGTGGCGGAAAAGGGCTGGGTCTCGCCGGACTACAAGGAAGAACTGGGTGCGGCGGAGATGAAAAAGCAGGAGATCACCATCAAGGTGGATCTGGGCCTCGGCAGCGGCCAAGCCACTGTCTGGACCTGCGACCTGACCCATCAGTACATCTCGATCAACGCGGATTACCGGTCATGAAAACTGTTCTGGTCTCCGCTGTCGCGCTCATCGATGCCGATGGGCGCGTGCTGCTGGCGCAGCGGCCCGAGGGAAAATCCATGGCCGGCCTGTGGGAATTTCCCGGCGGCAAGATCGAACCGGGGGAGACACCGGAGGCTGCGTTGATCCGCGAGCTGCACGAGGAACTGGGGATCGGCACCTGGGCCTCCTGCCTGGCGCCGCTGACCTTTGCCAGCCATTCCTACGAGGATTTCCACCTGCTGATGCCGCTGTTTGCCTGCCGCAAGTGGGAAGGCATCCCGCAAGCCAAGGAAGGCCAGACCCTGAAATGGGTGCGTCCGCAGGACCTGCGCGACTATCCGATGCCGCCGGCCGATATCCCCCTGATCCCGATCCTGCGCGACTGGCTCTGAACCTCCGAATCCTTGGGCCAGACGCCCGTCCGGTCCGGTTTTCTTCCGGTTTACCGGGCGTTTAACTGCTGCCGGCCGCGCGGGTAATGCTTTGTTAATCAATCTAATTGAGCATTAGTATACGGAGCAAGCCACTACCCTGAATTGCAAACAGGCAGGACCGGACCATGCTTAGAACAATCGCAATCGGTAAGTTTTCCCTGGTTCAAGGCAGTTTCATACGGGCGCTCCCCGACGGGAGAATCGCGGTGCGGGTTGGTTCAATAACCTATCAAGGCCAGCCAGTGACGCCAGCCGCCTGAGCCGCCACTCACGCACATCAGGCACACTGAGAGGGCAGCTGCCAGCAGCTGCCCTTTTCTGGATGCATAAGCGGCAGCGAGACCGGGTGCTGGAGCAAGCTTTCAGGCAAGACACCTCTCCTTTTGGAACGGGAAACCGTCCTTTCGCCAGCTATGATTTACCGGCCGGCCCGGGCACTGTGACAGTGCAGCAGCGAAGGGCCTGGTTTGATGCTCCGCCGGACCGCCAAGGGCCGGCCTTCGCCCCCCCCAGACGCTTCGTCAGCTGCTGCACGAATTTCCCGCGCCGGACAGGCCCGTCCGGCGCACAGAAAAAGGCCCCAGCAGGGTTGCCGGGGCCTTTGAATTTGTCCGATCGCGGACCGATCAGTCGAGGGTGCGGGTCACTTCCTCGCGCTCGAAAATCTCAATCACATCGTTCGGACGGATATCGTCGTAGTTTTCGAACGCCATACCGCATTCCTGACCGGACTGGACCTCGGCGACCTCATCCTTGAAGCGCTTCAGGGTCTTCAGCGTGCCTTCGTGGATCACCACGTTGTCGCGCAGCAGGCGCACGCCTGCCGAGCGGCGGGCAATGCCTTCGGTGACCAGACAGCCGGCAACCTTGCCAACACCGGTGACCTTGAAGACTTCCTTGATCTGCGCGTAGCCGATGAAGTTTTCGCGGATCTCTGCCGACAGCAGGCCGGAGGCCGCCGCCTTCACGTCGTCCACCAGGTCATAGATCACCGAATAGTAGCGGATCTCCACACCCTTCTGATTCGCGGTGTTGCGCGCCGAGGCGTTCGCACGGACATTGAAGCCCATGATCGGCGCACCCGAAGCTTCGGCGAGGCCGACATCGGTTTCGGTGATCGCACCGACGCCCGAATGCAGAACGCGCACGCGCACCTCTTCGTTGCCGATCTTTTCCATCGCCTGAACGATGGCCTCGGCAGAGCCCTGCACATCAGCCTTGACCAGGATCGGCAGCTCAGAGACGTTCTCGTCTTCCTTGGCCTTCGCCATCAGCTGTTCCAGCGTGGTCGCGGCACCGGCTGCGGCGCGCTTGTCCTTGGCCGCCTGCTCGCGGTACTCGGCGATTTCGCGCGCCTGGGCTTCGGTTTCGGTGACGTTCAGAACATCGCCCGCTTCCGGGGTGCCATTCAGGCCCAGCACTTCGACCGGAACCGACGGACCGGCTTCCTCAACCCGCTCGCCCTTGTCATTGATCAGCGCACGGACCTTGCCGTACTGCTCACCCACAACAAAGATGTCGCCCTGGCGCAGGGTGCCGTTCTGAACCAGCACGGTGGCCACGGGGCCGCGGCCCACGTCCAGCTGCGCCTCGATCACGGCGCCCTGTGCGGCACGGTCGGGGTTCGCTTTCAGTTCCAGAATTTCCGCTTGCAGCGCAATGGCTTCCAGCAGTTCGTCCAGGCCCTGGCCGGTGACAGCGGAGACTTCCACGTCCTGCACTTCACCGGACATGGCTTCCACGACCACCTCGTGCTGCAGCAGGTCGGTGCGGACCTTGGTCGGGTCAGCGGCCGGTTTGTCGATCTTGTTGATCGCAACGATCATCGGCACCTGCGCCGCCTTGGCGTGGTTGATTGCCTCGATGGTCTGCGGCATCACCGCGTCATCCGCAGCCACCACCAGCACCACGATATCGGTCACCTGCGCACCGCGGGAGCGCATCGAGGTGAAGGCCGCGTGGCCGGGGGTGTCGAGGAAGCTCAGCACCGCGCCGCTGTCGGTAGTCACCTGGTAAGCACCGATGTGCTGGGTGATCCCGCCGGCTTCGCCAGCCACAACACGGGCGTCGCGGATTGCGTCCAGCAGCGAGGTCTTGCCGTGGTCGACGTGGCCCATGATGGTGATGACCGGCGGACGCGGTTTCAGGTCCTCGTCCTTGTCCTCGACTTCCTTGATCACGTCTTCAACGTCGGAGTCGGATACCCGGACCACTTTGTGGCCGAATTCTTCGATGATCAGTTCGGCAGTGTCGGCGTCGATGGTCTGGTTCTGCGTGACCATCATCCCCATGTTCATCAGCGACTTGACGACTTCGCCAACTCGCTCTGCCATCCGGTTGGCAAGCTCCGAAACCACGATAGCTTCCGGCAGCTGCACGTCACGGATGACCTTTTCACGCTCGACCTGGCCGCCCATGGCTTTTTGCCGGGCGCGCTCCTGCTTCCGCTTCATCGACGCCATCGACCGCTGGCGGTTGCCGCCGCCTCCGGTCGCCTGGCCCAAGGTCAGTTTACCCGAGCGGCGGCCATCGTCCTGGCCCTTGCCGCGGTTCTGGCGTGGTTCGCGTTCGCGATCTGCCTTACGGGGCGAGGCAGACGGCGCAGGTTTGTTCGGAGCTGGGCGCGCGGCTTTGGGCGATTCCGCTGCAGGCGCAGCGGCTGCGGCTGCGGCGCGTTCTTTGGCGACTTCAGCTTCGCGCTTTTTGCGCTCTTCTTCTTCCAATTTAGCCTTGGCACGTTCCTCGGCTTCGCGCTGCTCACGCTCTTTGGCTTCCGCTTCGGCGCGGCGGCGCTCACGCTCTTCGGCGCGGGCCTTTTCCTCGGCTTCGCGCTGCGCGGCTTCTTCAACCTCGCGGGCCTTGGCGGCCTGCAGCGCCTTCAGGCGGCGCTCCATCTCTGCATCGCTGATGCCGGCAGGCCGGCGGGATCCGGACGCTGCCGGTGCAGCACCGCTGCCGCTTTTGGCCGCACCCGGCTTGGGAACCACCACGCGCTTGCGCTTGGTTTCCACTACGACATTCTTGGTCCGTCCATGGCTGAAACTCTGTTTCACGTTCCCCGGACGGGAACCCCCACGCAGACCCAGTGTCTTTTTGCCGTCACTATCGCTCATAAAGCTACTTATCCTTCCGTGCGGCCGCTGCCGCCCACCGTTTCGCGCAAACCTTGCAGTCGTTGCGCCTCATCTACAACACGTTTGCTGAGTCCGCCAGAGGCGAGGGCGGCATGTATCACAGTTTGGCGCCCAAATGCCATTCCCAGCTCGTCCGCCGTGAGGCAGCCGATAAATTTGCCCTTGTAGGGCGTGCTCAGCTTCGACTTTCCGCGGCCCGACCCGTCAGAGGCCTGGATCAGCACCCGGGCCTCTTCCTTGGCCAGCCAGTCCTTGACCTTCTCGAAACCGGCCACCGCGTCGCCCGACTTGCGCGCCAGGCTGATCAGCCCGACGAGGCGGCGGGCCACTTGGGTCTCCACCTCGCCGGCAAGCCCGCTGGAGACCTGGACCTGCGATTTGAAGCCGCGGGCGAACAGCTTCTTTTTGACGGCGGTTTCCAGCGCCGGGTGGCTGGACGTCACATAGACGCCCCGGCCCGGCAGCTTCTCCATCACATCGGGCACAACCTGGCCCTCGGGCCCCATCACAAAACGGATGAGCCCCTGTTTGGGCTGGGTCTCGCCGGTTGCGATGCATTTACGCTCGCTGCCTTCGGACCGGTCTTTTTGAACGCCGCCGCGTGTCATTCAGGTCTCCTTTGCAAAGCCCGGGATCAGGCTTCGCTTTCCTCTTCGCCAGCGTCGTCGTCTTCCGCCGCTTCCGCTTCCAGCTCAGCCGGATCCACCCAGCCCAGCATGATGCGGGCGGTCATGACCATGTCCTGTGCGTCTTCCAGCGATACGCCGAAAGGCTCCAGGATGCCGTCATCCTTGATCCGCTCGCCACCATTGGAGGTCCAGCCGCCGGCCAGTTCCCAGTCCGCGCAGGTGGCGAAATCTTCCAGCGACTTCACGTCGTCCTTGGCCAGCGCCTCGACCATTTGCGGGGTCAGGCCCTCGAACTGGATCAGGCTTTCCTCGGCGCCCAGCTCGCGGGCCGCATCCAGGGCCGCCTTGGCCTGGGCTTCCAGATAGTCGCGGGCACGGGCCTGCAGTTCCTCGGCGGTGCCTTCGTCAACACCGTCAATGACCAGCAGTTCATCGAGCTCGACATAGGCAACCTCTTCCAGGTTGGTGAAGCCCTCAGACACCAGAAGCTGGGCAAAGAACTCGTCCAGATCAAGGGTCTCCATGAACAATTTCGTGCGCGCCTCGAATTCCTTCTGGCGGCGGGCCGACTCTTCTTCCTCGGTCATGATGTCGATATCGAGACCGGTAAGCTGCGACGCCAGGCGCACGTTCTGGCCGCGTCGGCCGATGGCGAGCGACAGCTGCTCTTCCGGCACCACAACCTCGATCTTGCCGGCTTCCTCGTCCAGAACCACCTTGGTCACTTCGGCCGGCTGCAGCGCGTTCACCAGGAAGGTCGGCTGATCCTCGTTCCACGGGATGATGTCGATCTTCTCGCCCTGCAGCTCGTTCACGACGGCCTGCACGCGGGAGCCGCGCATACCAACACAGGCGCCGACCGGGTCGATCGAGTTGTCATAGGAGACAACAGCAATCTTGGCGCGCGAGCCGGGGTCGCGGGCGACTGCCTTGATCTCGATGATGCCATCATAGATTTCCGGCACTTCCATCTTGAACAGCTCGGCCATGAACTCCGGCGCGGTGCGCGACAGGAAGATCTGCGGGCCGCGCGGTTCGCGGCGCACGTCCTTGATGTAGCAGCGCACACGGTCGTTCGGGCGGTAGCTTTCGCGGCCGATCTTCTCGTTGCGGCGCAGGATGGCTTCGCCCGCACCCACATCGACGATGACGTTGCCGTATTCCTCGCGCTTGACCAGGCCGTTGATGATGGTGCCGGCGCGGTCCTTGAATTCTTCGTACTGGCGGTCGCGTTCAGCTTCGCGCACCTTCTGCAGGATCACCTGCTTGGCCGACTGGGCGGCGATCCGGCCCATCTCAACCGGCGGCACTTCCTCGACGTAGGTCTGGCCCACTTCGGGGTTCGCCATGTACTGGCGCGCCTGATCAACGGTCATTTCAGCCTGGTAATTTTCCAGCTCGTCATCCGCCACGACGGTGCGCACGCGGGTAAAGGTGGCGCGGCCGGTCTTGCGGTCGATCGACACCCGGATATCCATCTCGGCGCCATAGCGGCTCTTGGCCGCACGGGCGAGGCTCTCTTCCATCGCCTCGATCACCAGACCCGGGTCGATCATCTTTTCGCGCGCCACGGCCTCGGCGGTTTGCAACAGCTCCAGCTGGTTTGCAGAGGTGATAGCCATTACTTTTTCTCCTCTTCGGACTCTTCGGTCTCGATTTCGTCGAATGCGTCTTCGTTGAGCGTCCCGGCCTCTTTGCGCTGACGCAGCATTTCCTTGATCAGTTCGTCGGTCAGAACCAGCTTGGCATCGCTCAGCCAGTCGAACTTCAGACCAACGGTCACGGTCTGGCCCTGATCCTCGATGTTGATCAGGACTTCATCGTCCTCGGTGCCCGCAAGCTCCCCCTTGAAGCGGCGGCGGCCGCCGACCGTCTCGGCGGTTTCAAGCTTGGCCTCGTAGCCCTCGAACATCTCGAAGTCTTTCATCCGCGTCAGCGGACGGTCAATGCCCGGGCTCGACACCTCCAGCGCATAGGCATCGATGATCGGGTCTTCGACGTCCAGCGCTGCGCTGACGGCGTTCGAAATCTCGGCGCAATCATCCACCTCGATGCCGCCGTTGGGCTTGTCGGCCATGATCTGCAGCGTCGTCGATTTACCAGACATCAGCCGGATTCGCACCAGCTCATATCCCAGATCCTCGATCACCGGGGTGACGATCTCGGCCAGGCGCCGGTCGATGGCAGCTTTGGCAATCAGGTCGTTGGTCATCAGACCTCCACTTGGAGCGGCAGGCGCAAACCTGCAAACACAAAAAAACGGGCGCGCGGCCCGTCGAAATTCCCGGTGGAGCCTTGAGCCAGAGGTTCAACGCGCCGCTGTTGTCAAAGCCATATAGGGGGGATTGGGGAAAACTGCAAGGCTTGTCTTCCGTGACGGCCGCCGGGCGGCGTCAGGCGATCCACCAGCGCTCGGCGATGCGGCCGTCATCCAGCGGTGCGCGCTGGCCCACCTTGCGCGGGATGCCGACGGTGTGCCGGGCGGCCAGCGCCATGTCGCTGGACGACGGGTGGTACAGGAATTCGCCCCGGCGCAGCAGGCCGCGCGGCTCCGGCAGGGCTGCCACATCGACATACCCGTCACGCAGGGCTTCGGCCCGGACGGCGGCGTCGGGGATCACGATGATCTCTACCGTCTCCGCCCAGCCTGCGGTGCCGGCCTTGTAATGATCTGCCACCTTGGAGGCGCGGAAATGGCGGCCTTCCTGGGCGCGCGCCACCTTGTAGCAGCCAGTCCCGACCGCATCGGACAGCGGCACCGGCAAAGCGCCTCCGGGGGCGATTTCCTGGCCGGCGCCGGCCAGCAGATAGGGCAGATGCGGGTTCGGTTGCTCAAGCTCCACCAGCAGCTGATGGCTGCCCAGCGCGGAGATCGCCTGCACCTCAGCCCCGGTGATTCCCTGCACCAGGAGCGAGGCGGCGGCATCATCCGCAGTCAGCGGGCTGCCATCGTGAAAGGCCACGCCGTCCCGCAGGCTGAAGGTCCAGGTCCGGGCATCCTGCGTGGACTGCCAGCCGGTGGCCAGCTCGCCGCGCAGCAGCCCGTCCGGGGCGATTTCGGTCAGCGTGTCATAGATTGCGCCGCGGGCGGCCTGTTCCAGCATTCCGCCATCGCGCGGAACCGCCAGACGCAGCACACCGCCCGGCTTGGGCGACGCATGAACCGACCCGCCGGCAGCGGCCAGCAGGGCTGCGGCAGCACCCGAGGTGAACAGCGCGCGGCGGTCGATGCGCGTCATGGCACAAGCTCTCCTGCAATCCGGTCCATCGCCCGGACCAGCTCTGCGCTGATTCCCGGCTCCGACAAAGCATGGCCTGCGTTGCGCACCATCTTCAACTCCGCATTTGGCCACAGCTCATTCAGGCGCCAGGCGGACGACGGCGGGCAGATCATGTCATAGCGGCCCTGCACGATCACGCCGGGGATATGGGAAATCCGTCCCATATTGGCAAGGATCTGGCCGTCATAGTCGAGAAAGCCGCCATTTCGGAAATAATGGTTCTCCAGGCGGGCAAAGGCGCGGGCGTAATCGCCCGGGCTTTCACCGCTTTGGCCGTTGGAATGCACAGTGGCCAGCGCATTTTCCCACGCCGACCAGGCACGGCCGAAGCGCACTTCCTCGTCCAGATTTCCGGAAAAAAGCCGCTTGTGATAGGCGCTGATCATGTCGCTGCGCTCCCCATCGGGGATCAGCGATACGAATTTGGCCCAGGTTTCGGGCCAGAACTTGCCGGCGCCGCCGCCATAGAACCAGTCCAGCTCTGCCTTGGTCATCAGGAAGACGCCGCGCAGGATCATCTGCTGCACGCGGTCCGGGTGGGTCTGGGCATAGATCAGCGCCAGCGTCGCTCCCCAGCTGCCACCGAACAGGATCCAGGACTCGATGCCGGTCTGGCGGCGAATCAGCTCCATATCGGCGACCAGATGCCAGGTGGTGTTGTTCTCGCAGGAGGCGTAGGGGCGCGAGCGGCCGCAGCCGCGCTGGTCGAACAGGATGATCCGGTAAACATCGGGATCAAAATAGCGCCGCATCGCCGGGCTGCTGCCGCCGCCGGGTCCGCCGTGGCACACAATCACGGGTATGCCGTTTGGATTCCCGCTCTGCTCTGCATATATACGGTGGCCCTGGCCTGCGTCGATCATGCGCTGGTCAAAGGGTTCGACCGGCGGGTAAAGATAATGCACTGCGCGCTTTTGGTCCGGGTATCTATCCATTACTGACCTTAGTGAGACGTCAGACTACAAAAGAGCACACGGAGACAGGAATGCAAGCGCCTCAGTCCACGGTCGACCCAGCGGAAATCGCTAAATTCGAGGCGATGGCGGCGGAGTGGTGGGATCCGAATGGCAAATTCAAGCCGCTGCACATGCTGAACCCGTGCCGGCTCGATTACATCACCAAGCAGATTGCCGCCGAGTTTAACCGCGACCTGACGTCACGGAATCCGTTTGAGGGGCTGCGGCTGCTGGACATCGGCTGCGGCGGCGGGCTGCTGAGTGAACCGATGGCGCGGCTGGGCGCGACGGTCGTGGGCGCCGATGCCGCCGAAGGCAACCTGCCGGTCGCGCGCATCCACGCCGAGCAATCGGGGCTGGAGATCGACTACCGCCACACCACCGCCGAAGCGCTGGCTGAGGCTGGCGAGCAATTCGACGTGGTGCTCAACATGGAGGTGGTGGAGCATGTCGCCGATCCGCTCAGCTATCTGACCGCGACGCAGCTGCTGCTGAAACCCGGCGGGCTGCAGATCTGCTCGACCATCAACCGCAACCCGAAAAGCTTTGCCATGGCCATCATCGGCGCCGAAGTGATCATGCGCTGGCTGCCGCGCGGCACCCATGAATGGTCCAAGTTCATCACGCCGGATGAGCTGTTCGAGCTGCTGCGCAAGGCCGGACTGAAGCCGGTGGACCGCAAGGGGTTCGTGTTCAATCCGATCACCTGGACCTGGTCAATTTCCGAGCGGGATTTGTCAGTGAATTATGTGACGGCCAGCGTGAAGCCCGGCTGAGCCGCAGCGGCCATCGCCCTGCCGGCGCGGCCGCCTATCCTTAAGGATAGGTGGTAATCCTTATGCACCCTTTAGTTGCACCGCCCTGATTGTTAACGTCAGGTAACGGATTTGGAATGTTACCCGGTCCGCCTGGGGCAAAGCCCTTTAATTGAAGGATTGCTTACCGCTGTTTCCGGCGGGTCCGCCCTGAGGTTGCCAGGACCGCCACTCACGGATTGATGGGGACTGATGGGGAGGAAGGGCGCCTGCTTGCGGGCGTCCTTCTTTTTTGGGCGACCGTTGCAATCAACCGGCTACCGGGGCCGGCCGGATCAGCCGCTTTCTTCCAGCTTGCCGCGCAGTTCGCGCAGGATCGGCAGGGCGGCCCGGACCCGGTCGCTGCCCAATTCCCCCACCACTTCGGAAATCACCGGAATGATCCCGGCCAGCGCCGCATCGCGGGCCTGTTTGCCCGCCGGGCTGATCGCCACCATCTTGCGCCGCGCATCATCCCAATCCGGGCGGACATGGATATATCCCGCCACTTCCAGCTTGTTCAGCGTGTTGGTCATGGCGCCGCGCGTCACGTGAAACGCCTTGGCCAGCTGTGCGGGCGAGCGTTCCAGCCCGGCGCGGGCCAGGTGGTTCAGCACCGAAAAATGCGACAGCTCCATACCCTTAGGCAGCACTTTGCTGAGGCGTGACCGGGCCAGTTGGTCAGCCATGAGTATCTCGCTGAACAGCGATACCGCCAGGGAATGGGTTTCATCCATCAGGGTCCGTCGAACTCCCGGTCGTGGGTCAGGGAAGGCACACGCTTGCGTGCTTCTGCCACTTTTTCGAGGTCGAGATCAACGTAAGTGACGCCGGGCTCCTGGCCCGCATCCGCCAGCACCTCGCCCCAGGGGGCGACGGCGAGAGAGTGCCCGTACGTCTTGCGGCTGGGCCCGCGGGAGGCTGGATGCTTGCCGGTCTGCGCCGGTGCCAGCACGAAACACCCGGTCTCGATCGCCCGGGCGCGCAGCAGCGAATGCCAATGCGCCGCGCCCGTCACATAGGAGAACGCCGCTGGCACGGTGAGGATTTGAGCTCCGCCTTGGGCCAGCGCCCGGTGCAGATGCGGGAAGCGCACGTCATAGCAGATCGTCATGCCGATCCTGGCGAAGGGCGTTTCCGCCACGACGGCCTTGGTGCCCGGGCGGTAGCCATCGGATTCGCGGTAGGTTTCCTCTGGCGTGACCTCCACATCGAACATGTGAATCTTGTCGTAACGCGCGGCGATTTCACCCTGCGGGCTGATCAGGAACTGCCGGTTGGCAAAGCGCCCGTCATTGTCGCGGGTTTTGACCCCCAGCGAGCCCAGCAGCAGCCAGACCCCGTGCCTGGCCGCCTCGTCCCGCAGGGCGGCCAGGCACGGGTCGTCCTCTTCGTGGCAAAGAACACCATTCTGATGGGTCCGGCTGCCGGAGAGGCAATTGGTAACCTCGGGGGTCAGCACAAAACCGGCCCCGCCGCGCACAGCCTCCGCCATCATGGCCTTCACCGTTTCCAGGTTTTCAGCCGGGATATCGGTGGATGTCATCTGAAGCAGAGCTGCGCGCATGCTGTCTCTCCGGGATCAGGCCGCCAGCAGCGGGTCGAGCTTGCCCGCCTGCTCCAGCGCATAGAGGTCGTCACAGCCGCCGACATGAGTGCCGCCAATGAAGATCTGCGGCACGGTGCGGCCGCCGTTGGCACGCTGGATCATCTCCGCCTTACGCTCCGGCTCTTCCAGCACGTTGACTTCCGAAAATGCCACACCCTTCTGGTTCAGCAGCCGCTTGGCCGCGTGGCAGTAACCGCACAGAGGCGAGGTGTAGATTTCTACGGTTTTCATTCAGGACCCCATTATCTGGTTTCGAAGCTTGTGGAGGAATTGGGGATTCATTGCAACAATTGCCAGAGGCAGGCCGCCGGGCTCACGTTTGCGTGACCCGGGCCAGCACCGCCACCCGCACATCGGCTGCTCCCGCCCGCAGGCAGGCATCGGTGCAGGCGCTCAGCGTGGCGCCAGAGGTCATCACGTCGTCCACAATCAGAACACTGCGGCCCCTGATCCTGTTCAGCCGGCCCGGATGCGCGCCGATGGCGGACCCCAGCAGATGGTAACGCTGGTCCCGTGTCTTTCCTTCCAGCGCGGGCGTTTTCCGAATCCGGCGCAGCAGGTCCGGGCAATGCTGCAATCCCGCACGTCTGGCCAGCGCGTCTGCCAGCACGGCCGACTGATTGTACTTGCGCTTCAGCAGCCGGGTCCAATGCAGCGGCACCGGGCAGATCAGCGGATCATTCTGCAGCATCGGCTGCGCTGCGCGTTCCAGCCAAACGGCTGCGGTCTGCGCGATTTCTGTCCGGTCGCCGTGTTTCAGGGCCAGCACCAGTTTGCGCCCCTGCCCCTCGTAAACCAGCGCCGACCGCCCCTGGCTCCAGGGCCGCGGATGGCGCAGGCAGCTGTCGCACTCCAGACGGAAGCCGTCCGCTTCCCCCGGCAGCGGAACGCCGCAGCCTTCGCACACTGTGCCGCTGATGAAGCTCATACCGGACCAGCATGTCCCGCACAGGCCGAAGTCGCTGCCGACCAGCCCGCCGCAGCCCAGGCATTGCGGAGGGTAGATCAGCGAAACAGCGGTTTGAATCCCGGCCAGCAGCATCTAAATAGCCCCCATGACACACGCACCCCAAGACCGGGCCCAGCAACAGCTCTTTGACCGTCAGGCGCTGGCAGCCCGCCGTGCCAGACGGCAGGCGGACGCCCTTTTTCTGCACCATATGGCGCGGGATGAGGCCGAGGATCGCCTGAGCCTGGTTAACAGAACCTTTACAGCGCCCGCCGTGGTCTGCCCTTTCCCGGAGGTCTGGGAAGGGTTTCAGCTGGACGCGAAGATTGTGTCCGACGCGGACGTTCTGGAACTGGAGCAAGGCGCGCATGATGTGGTGATCCATGCCATGTGCCTGCATTGGGCCAATGATCCGGTGGGGCAGCTGATCCAATGCCGCCGCGCCCTCAAGGAAGACGGGCTGCTGCTGGTCATCCTGCTGGGCGGCCAGACCCTGCACGAGCTGCGCGCAGCCATGGCCGAAGCAGAGACAGCCGTTCTGGGCGGCCTGTCGCCGCGGGTTGCCCCGATGGGAGAGATCCGGGATTTGGGCGGGCTGCTGCAGCGGGCCGGTTTTGCCCTGCCGGTGGCCGATCTGGTGCCGCTCACCGCGGAATACCGCGATCTGACGCATCTGATCCACGACCTGCGCGGCATGGGGGAGACCAACGCCCTCGCCCAGCGCCTTAAGCGCCCGGCGCCGCGAACCCTGTTCCAGCTGGCCGATCACATCTATCGCGCGCATTTCGCCACCGCTAACGGCCGGTTGCCAGCGACGTTTGAACTGGTATGCCTCACCGGCTGGTCGCCGTCGGACAGCCAGCAAAAACCCTTGCGCCCCGGCTCTGCCCAGATGCGTCTGGCGGATGCCTTGAGGGTGCCGGAATCCAAGCTCGGCCCCCGATAAGTTTCCGCTATGGCTGCGCCAATGTGATCCAATTGGCCTTCTGCGCGTAAAGACAGTAGTTTGCCGCCAACACCGAAATTCTCAGCCCCACAGGACCTGCCCATGCTGGACGCCGCCCGGACCGCCAAATGCCCTGCCCACGCCCCCGCCGATCACCCCAAGATCCCGGCGGAGAAAGTCGGCATCCTGCTGGCCAACCTTGGCACGCCGGACGATCATTCCTATTGGCCGATGCGCCGCTACCTGAATGAGTTCCTGTCCGACAAGCGGGTGATCGACTATCCGTCATGGAAATGGCAGCCGCTGCTGCAGCTGATCATCCTGACCAAACGCCCGTTCTCCTCCGGCGCGGCGTACAAGTCGATCTGGAACCATGACAAGGGCGAAAGCCCGCTGATGACCATCACCAAAGACCAGACTGCCAAGATGGCTGAGGTGATGAAAGCGCAGTACGGCGATCAGGTGATGGTCGATTTCTGCATGCGCTACGGCAACCCCTCAACCAAGTCCAAGGTACGGCAGATGGTGGAGGCCGGCTGCCAGAAGATCCTGTTTGTGCCGCTCTATCCGCAATATGCCGGCGCGACCTCTGGCACGGCCAACGACCAGTTCTTCCGCGCCCTGATGGAAGAAGCCTGGCAGCCCGCCGCGCGCACGATCGCGCCTTATTTCGAGCAGCCTGCCTATATCGACGCGCTGGCGCGGTCGGTGGAGGAGGCCTATGCCAAGGCAGCGAAGCGTCCGGATATCCTGGTGGTTTCTTACCACGGCATGCCCAAGCGTTATCTGATGCAGGGCGATCCTTATCATTGCCAGTGCCAGAAAACGACACGCCTGCTGAAGGAGCGGCTGGGCTGGGACGACACCCAGATCACCTCGACCTTCCAGTCGGTTTTCGGGCCGGAGGAATGGCTGAAGCCCTACACCGTGGACCACGTCGCGGCGCTCGCCAAGGACGGCAAGAAGAACATCGCGGTGATCGCGCCGGCCTTCTCTGCCGACTGCATCGAGACGCTGGAAGAGATCAACGAGGAAATCCGCGAAAGCTTTGAACACGCGGGCGGCGAAGACTTCCTGTATATCCCCTGCCTCAACGATGATGAGGACCATATCGCCGCACTGGCCGGGGTTATCGAGCAGAACCTGCAAGGCTGGCTGGACTAAACCCTCGTCCCGGTCCAAATAGGATCCAATGTTGGATCGCCGGGCACGCCGGCAGACCGGGGAGAGTTTGGATGACGCTTGCGCATTGGGCCGCCGCCCTTGAAGAACATTGGGGGATCAAGGCGGAACTCAGCCGCCTTGATGGGGAGTATGATCTGAACTTCCTGGCCCGCGACGCACATAGCCAGGGCTATATCCTCAAAGCCATGCGCCCGGGCTGTGAGACTTGGCTGGTCGATATGCAGGTGAAAGCCTTCGAGCATATTGCCGCGCGCCAGCCGGATCTGCCCTGCCCCCGGGTGATCGCCTCAGCTGACGGCCGCTCTCTGCTGACACTCCCGGACGAGAATGGCCAGGACCGGCTGGTCTGGCTGCTGAACCAGCTGCCCGGGCACTGCTATGCCAAGGCTGCGCCGAAAAGCGATGCCCTGATTCATGAGATCGGCGAGGTGCTGGGCGGCTCGGCCAAGGCGCTGGAGGATTTCCGGCACGAAGGTCTGGAGCGCGATTTCAAATGGGATCTGATGCGCGCAGGCTGGATCAGGGACCAGCTGCCCTGCATCACCGATCCGTCGCGCCGTTCGCTCCTTGAAGAGATTTCTGAGGATTTCGCCAAGTTAGAGCCTGCGTTGGCGGCGCTGCCCAAGCAGGCCATTCACAATGACGCCAATGACTACAACATCATGGTGGCGGGTGAACTGGGCGAGCCGCGCCGGGTGTCGGGCCTTATCGACCTGGGTGACATGTGCGCAGCGCCACGGATCTGCGACCTGGCGATTGCTGCGGCCTATATCGTGCTGGACCATCCGGCCCCGGAAGCCGCCCTTGCGGCTTTGGTGGCGGGCTATCACGCGGCCTCTCCGCTGACGCCCGCCGAAGTGGACATGGTCTGGCCGCTGCTGCGCACGCGGCTGGCTGTCAGCGTGGTGAACTCTACCCTGATGGCGGCGGAGAACCCGGACGATCCCTATGTCACCATCTCGCAAGCCCCGGCCTGGCGGTTCCTTGAGGGCAACACGCTGCATGGCGGTCTGCTGACGGCCCGGCTGCGTGCCGCCTGCGGGCTGCCGGTGGTGGACGGCGCCGGCCGGGTGATGGCCTGGCTTGATCAGGAACGCGGCAACTTCGCCCCGCTGATGGGCCAGGATCTGGCAGGCGCACCAATGGGGTCGCTGTCGGTAGAGCACTCCACTTGGCCGCAGAACCCGTTTCACATGCCGCTGGAGGAAGCTGCCAGAGTCGGCGAGGAGTTCGAGGACAATGGCCGCATCTGGATGGGTTATTATAACGAACCGCGGCTGATCTACACGGATGCGGCCTTCCGCAAAGGGCGATGGAAAGCCGACAACCGCCGCACCGTGCATCTGGCGGTAGACGCCTTTGCCCCGGCGGGCACACCGATGTTTGCCCCCTTGCGCGGTGAGGTCTATGCGGCCGAATACCGAGACGGTCATCTGGATTATGGCAGGGTGGTCATCCTGCGGCATGAAACGCCGGCGGGCGATTCGTTCTATACCCTTTACGGCCATCTGGACCCGGAATGCCTCACCCGGCTGAAGCCCGGCTACATCGTGGAGAAAGGCGAGGAGTTCTGCCGCCTGGGCGATCCCGGCCAAAACGGCGGCTGGGCGCCGCATGTGCATTTCCAGCTGGCGCTGACCACCGAGGGGATCGAGGCCGATTGGCCCGGTGTCGGCGACCCGGACGAAATGTACCTGTGGCAGTCCCTATGCCCCAACCCGGCGGCGCTGCTGAACCTGCCGGATGAAAAAGTCCGATATCACCCCACAAGCAAGGAAGACGTGCTTGCCGGCCGCCGCGCGCATTTCGGCGGCAACCTGAGCCTCACCTACAAAGACCCGGTGATGCTGGTGCGTGGATGGAAACACCACCTGTTCGACGAATGGGGGCGGCCCTATCTGGACGCCTACAACAATGTCCCTCACGTCGGCCACGCCCATCCGCGCATTCAGGCGGTGGCGGCGGATCAGCTGAAACGGATGAACTCGAACACCCGCTACCTGCATCCGGCGCAGACCGCCTTTGCCGAGAAGGTCCTGTCAAAACTGCCGGACCGGTTCGAAGTCTGCTTTTTCGTGAATTCCGGCACCGAGGCCAATGAGTTGGCCCTGCGCCTGGCCCGCGCCCATACCGGGGCCAAGGGCATGGTGACGCCCGATCACGGCTACCACGGCAACACCACCGGTGCGATTGATATCTCTGCCTACAAATTCAACAAGCCCGGTGGCGCTGGCCAAGCGGACTGGGTTGAGCTGGTGGAAGTTGCCGATGACTACCGCGGCTCTTTCCGGCGCGGCGATCCGGACCGGGCGCAGAAGTTCGCAGATCTCGTAGACCCGGCAATCGCCCGTCTGCGGGAAAAGGGCCATGGTGTTGCCGGGTTCATTGCCGAAACCTTCCCGTCTGTGGGCGGCCAGATCATCCCGCCCAAGGGCTACCTGCCTGCGGTTTATGACAAGATTCGCGCCGCAGGCGGCGTTTGCATCGCAGACGAAGTGCAGACCGGCCTGGGCCGTTTGGGGGACTTCTACTTTGGCTTTGAACATCAGGGGGCGCTGCCGGATATCGTTGTGATGGGCAAACCGATCGGCAATGGGCATCCGCTGGGCGTATTGGCCACCACCAAGGAAATCGCCGCGAGCTTCGACAACGGCATCGAATTTTTCTCAACCTTTGGTGGCTCGACCCTCTCCTGCCGAATCGGCAAGGAGGTGCTGGACATCGTCGATGACGAAAGCCTGCAGGAAAATGCCCGTGTGGTTGGCGCCCAGCTGATCGGCGGACTGAAGGCGCTGGAGGGGAAGCACGCCTGCATCGGCGATGTGCGCGGTATGGGCCTGTTTTTGGGGGTGGAACTGATCAATCCGGACGGCTCCGAGGCCACGGAGATCTGTGCCTACGTCAAGAACCGGATGCGCGATCACCGGATCCTGATCGGCAGCGAAGGCCCCAAGGACAATATCCTGAAAATCCGGCCGCCGCTGACGATAGAGCCGGATGATGCGGACATGATCACCAGTGTTCTGGACGAGATCCTGCGCGAGGTGGCGGCGGTCTGACCGCCCCCGCAGCGGCCTTTAGCCAACAAAAAAGGCGGTGGAGAACCACCGCCTTTTCCGTAACTGTGTCGCGAACTTAGTTCGCTGCAACAGCTGCGCCAACCAGGACCAGCAGCAGCAGCGGCAGCAGGATGCCGCTGGAAGAGCCCTGTGCTTCTTCAACGATGACCGGCGGTTCTACAACCGGCTCGGACAGGTTGCCCGCGGTAGCGGTCGAAGCAGCAGCGGTCAGCGCAGCAGCGATAACGAGTTTTTTCATGTTAACCTCCAGAATTTGCGCGGGCCATAAAGCTGAACCGCGCACCCAAGACATACCTCGTATTTTTTTCTAACCAGCAAAATCGCGCGATTGCAATTGCTTGTTATAGTTAACAGGCTAGCGCCCGGTCCCGTGGCGTCAAATTAGCAACACCTGTGTGCCCACTTTGGCAAGGCTGAACAGCTGGGCAATGTGTTCATTGTAAAGCCCGATGCAGCCATTGGATGATTTGCGCCCGATTTTGCGCGTGTCGTGGGTTCCGTGGATCCGGTAATACTTCCAGCTGAGGTACAGCGCATGGGTGCCAAGCGGGTTGTCCGGTCCCGGCGGGACATATGCGGGCCATTCCGGATTGCGCTTGCGCATGTTCGGGGTCGGCGACCAGCTGGGCCCTTCCACCTTGCGCACCACCGTGGTGCGGCCGCGCCGTGTCAGATCGTCCGACAGCGGCACCGAGGAGGGGAACAGCTTGTAGGTATTTCCATCCGCGGACCAGAAGTGCAGCGCCCGGCTGTCGATATCGACAAGAATCGCGCCATTGCGCAAATTGTCGAAATACGGCCTCCACGTTTTGGAGCGGAAAGCAGAGACATTTCGATGAACCGGCGGTTCCGGCTCCGGCGGCGGCCGCAGCGGATCGTAAGCCTGCTGAGAGAGTCCGGTGTCTTCCTGCGCCAGCGCGGAAGAGGAAATCAGGGCAGCGCTGCCGGCAAGAAACTGCCGCCTGCTGAAGTTCTTAAATGGGATACGGGACATGATTCATTCCAACTTGCGCAATCGGGATCCAGGATTTTTGCATTTTATGGCCGGAAAGCCGCAGTCGCAAACCAATCCGTCACCGCGGTCCGCATATTTCTGCCACCCCGTTTGCCTCCCGGCCACAGGAAGGATAAGTGCAGAAGCATCTGACGGAGCATGAGAGAATTATGAAGCGCGTTTTTCTGCTTATGGCTGCGGCCATTCTGACTGTCGCGGCCGCTTGTACGCCCGCAACCGACTCCAGCAGCACCTACCGCATACGCAATGCGGACAAGGTCCAGATCCGGATGCTCGATTCCGTCAATGCGCTGCGCCAGGCCGCAGGTGCGCAAACGGTTCAACTGAACGCTGAGCTGACCGCCGCCGCCGCGACCCACTCGCGCGATATGTCGGTTCAGAACCGGCCCTGGCATTTCGGCTCCGACGGCTCCTCGCCGCTCGACCGGGTCACACGGGCAGGCTACAATGGCACGCTGCTGGGCGAGAACATCTCGGAAACCTACGAAAATGAGCAGCAAACGCTCACCGCTTGGCTGGAACGGCCCGCCACGCGCGCGGTTATCCTGGATCCGAAGGCTGCGAATATGGGCTTTTCCTGGTTCCAGGAGCCGAACGGAAAAATCTGGTGGACACTGGTAATGGGCAGCTGAGCCGCGGCGCGCCGTGCGTTAGCACGGCGCCACGCCCAAGGCTGCCAGGAGGTGCCGGCCCCGCCGGCGCATCTGCAGGCGCGGGAGCCCGCCGCCGGGGATTGCGGATCAGGGCCGCAAAGCGATGGTGGTTCCGTCCTGCACCATGGCATAGATCTCTTCGATGTCGTCGTTTGACACCGCGATGCAGCCTGCGGTCCAATCGCTGACCCGCGCTGCGCGCTTGCGCTCCTTCGGGTTGTTGGGCTGCCCGTGAATAAAGATCTCGCCGCCGGGCTTCTTGCCCGCCGCTTGCGCCGCGGTCTGGTCCTGCACATTCGGATATGAGATGCCGACTGACAGGTGGTACCGGCTGTTCGGGTTGCGGCGGTCGATCACATAGGTGCCTTCCGGAGTTTTTCCGTCGCCCTCGAACTGCTTGTGGCCCTGCGGTGCAAAGCCCAGATCAACGTCATATTCCCGCAGCACCTCTTCGTAGTGCAGCAGATACAGCTTGCGCGAGCTCTTGTTGATCACAACCGATGTGACCTGGGGTCCTTCATAAAACTGGAACCTGCGCGCCGCGCTGCCGGTCCTGCTGCAGCCTGCCAGTGCAAGGCTAGCGGCAGCACCGAAACCGAATGCCCTTCTGTTCATTTTTCAGCCTGTATTTTTTGTTTGCCTCTATTCAGGCCATACCGCGAAATCGGGATTAAGAAAATTCACATTTTCCTGTCTTCGCCTGCAGGGCCGGAAATCTTCCGCTCAATGGCCTCCAGACGGGCAAGCACTTCATCCCGGTACGCATCGGTGCGCACGCCCTCTTCCTCGCCGTGCGCGTCCTGCATCGAGTTCACGATCAGGCCAACCAGCAGGTTCACCACCGCAAAGGTGGTCACCATGATGAAGGGCACGAAGAACGCCCAGGCATAGGGGTGAACCTCCATCACCGGCCGCACGATCCCCATTGACCAGCTTTCCAGTGTCATGATCTGGAACAGCGAATAGGCGCTGCGTCCCAGATCGCCGAACCACTCCGGGAAATCCTGGCCGAACAGCTTGGTAGAGATCACTGCGCCGATATAGAAAATGATCGCCATCAGCAGAAAGACAGAGCCCATGCCGGGCAGCGCGGTAATGAAGCCTTCGACCACCCGTCGCAGCCTTGGCGCCACCGAGATGACCCGCAGAACCCGCAGAATGCGCAGTGCCCGCAGAACCGACAGCCCCTGTGCCGCCGGCACCAGCGCAATGCCGACAATTACGAAATCAAACACATTCCAGCCGCTTAAGAAGAACCGCAGGCGGCGGACATAAAGCTTGGCCAGGATTTCGACGACGAAGATCGACAGGCAGGCGTGGTCAATCAGGTAGATCAGGTCGCCAGCTCTGGCCATTACTGATGGTGCAGTTTCCAGTCCCAAAGTGACTGCATTGACCAGGATGACAGCGGTGATGAAACGGCCAAAGCCTGCACTGTCCAGAAAGGCTTCGAGCCGGCGTGTCGGGGTGGTCGCTGGGGTGTCGGTCATTTCAGTCTTTCAGGGTGAATCGCGCAACAGCTTCGATATGGGCAGACCAGCGGAACTGGTCAACAACCTGGACCCAGCCGAGGTCATAGCCCGCTGCGGCCAGCGTTTTGGCATCCCGGGCAAAGCTGACGGGGTTGCAGGACACATAGGCGATCACTGGCGTGCGGGCTTTGGCCAACTGCGCGACCTGGGCTTCGGCGCCGGCCCGGGGCGGGTCGATCACTGCCGCGTCAAAGGCGGCGCCGAACGGGTTCAGATCTTCGGGCAGCAGCGGATTGCGGAACAGGTCGCGGGCTTCGGTGGTGACTTTTTTCAACCCCTTGGCCTTGCGCCAGCCGGCGTCCAGCGCCGCCACCATATCCCGCTCTCCCTCGACTGCGTGCACCTCGGCAGCCTGCGCCAGAGGCAGCGCAAAGGTGCCGCAGCCGGCAAACAGATCAACGATCCGCTTGGCGCCCCTGGTGATTTCCAACACAGCGGCCAGCAGCGCGGCCTCGCCGTCTTTGGTGGCCTGCAGAAAGGCTCCCGGCGGCGGGCAGACCAGGGCGGGACCAAACGGCTGCACCGGCGGCTGCTCCATCGCGATCAGTTCGTCGTCCCAGGTCAGGCGGGCAATCCGGTGCTTCTCTGCCAGCTGTGCCAGCACGATCCGCAACGGCCCGTCCAGTGGCTTGCCGTTCTGGACAAACATATCCAGGCCCGCGTCCGAGGCGGTGACCGTGACCGACAACGGTGTTTTGCGGCTGGCTCCGGCCAGGGCCAGCGATTCCGCTACAGGAATTGCCGCCATCAAGGCGGGGTCCAGCAGCCGGCAATCGGGAATCTCTGTAATCACGTCCGACGCCTGGCCGTGGAATCCGGCCATCGCACCCTTCTTGGTGCGCCGCACCGCAAGCGTGGCCCGGCGGCGGGACTGGGACGGCGAGGTGTGGACAGGCCGGAACTCCGTCTCCAGCCCCTGCGCGGTAAGCGCATTGCGCACCACATCCGTTTTCCACTGGGCGACAAAGCCATCACTGGCGTGCTGCAGCTGACAGCCGCCGCAGGACTTGTAGTGCCGGCAGGGCGGCTGCACCCGGTGCTCCGACGGCGTCTCGATGCGGATGCTGGTCAAGCGGCTGCCCACGGCAATGCCGCTGACAACCTCGCCCGGAAGGGTGCGCGGGGCAAACAAGGGGCCGTCGGCCACGCCATCGCCCTGATGGCCCAGCCGGCTGATCGTTGCTGTAATTCTGGCTGCGTCTGTCATGGCGGCTCAATAGCGCGCCACAGGGGCCAGCAAAAGCAAAATGCGCCGGCAGGTTTACTCCGCCGCCGCCTGCTCCTCGTCTGTGCAGATGAAACCGCCGGACTGGCGCGCCCAGAACTGCGCGTATAGACCGCCCGTGGCCAGCAGTTCATCGTGGCTGCCGGTTTCGGCAATGCGCCCCCTGTCCATCACGATGATCCGGTCCATTTCGCTGAGCGTCGACAGACGGTGGGCAATCGCCAGCACCGTCTTGCCCTCCATCACCCGGTGCAGCGCCGCCTGAATTGCGGCCTCAACCTCAGAATCCAGCGCCGAGGTTGCCTCGTCCAGCACCAGGATCGGCGCGTCCTTCAGAATGGCGCGCGCCAGTGCAATCCTCTGCCGCTGTCCGCCGGACAGTTTCACCCCCCGTTCGCCAAGATACGCGTCATAGCCGGTGCGGCCCTGGCCATCCTCCAGCTCTGTGATGAACTCATGCGCCTCAGCCTTCTGCGCCGCCGCGATCAGCTCTTCCTCAGTGGCGTCAGGCCGGCCATAGAGAATATTCTCCCGTGCCGAGCGGTTGAACATGGCGGTTTCCTGGGTGACCATGCCGATCTGGCTGCGCAGCGAATTCTGTGTGACGGTGGAAATATCCTGTCCGTCGATCAAAATCTTCCCGTTTTCCCCTTCATAGAGCCTGAGAAGAAGCGATACGAGCGTGGACTTCCCGGCCCCTGAGGCACCAACGATGCCCAGCTTCTCCCCCGGATGAATGGTCAGGCCAACGCCCTGCACCCCGCCCACATCCCGGCCATAGGCAAACTCCACCTGGTCAAAAGCAATTTCACCCTTGCTGACCTTCAAGGGCTTGGCACCAGGCTTATCCTCAACCCTGTCGCGGACGGACAGGGTTTTCATGCCGTTCTCGATCTCGCCCACGTTGGAATAGATCGCCATCAGCGTGAAGCTGACCCAACCGGTCATCTGGGCGATGCGGATCGAGACCGCGCCCGCCGCCACGATGTCGCCTTCGGTTGCCGTGCCCGACTGCCACAGAAACAGCGTTGCACCGATCAGCAGCACCGGCAAAACGCCAGCCAGGCACATCAGGGAGAAGCGGAAGCTGGCGGATAGGTAACCGAAATGCAGCGACTTGTCACGGAACCGCACCATGGCGTCCTGGGCGGTGCGTTCCTCATGGTCGGCATGGGCAAACAGCTTGACCGTCTTGATGTTGGTGATCGAGTCGACAACCTGCCCGGTTACCATCGCCCGCGCCCCGGCCCGTGCGCCAGACCGTTTGCGGATGCGCGGCAGAAACCAGCGGATCAGCGCGAAATAAGCGATCAGCCACACCAGGAACACCGCGGTGATGCGCCAATCAATAGAGCCTAACAAGGCCAAAGAGCCTGCAAGAGAGGCCAGCGCAAAGGCCACCACATTGATCATCTCAGTGGTCACGGAGGTGACGGCAGTTGCCGTCTGCATCTGCTTCTGAGCGATCCGGCCGGCAAAATCATCGTCGAAGAACCGCACCGATTGGCCCAGCGTCCACCGGTTCAGCCGCGACAGCACCAGCGGGTTCACATTGGGCTGCACGATAATGGCGTTGGAGGCGGCAGACAGGCCAAACAGCACCGGGCGTACAACAAGGAAAAAGCCCAGCGCCAATGCGATGACCGCCACATTGCCGGCCGAGAAAAACTGTTCCGGCCCGCTGGCGATTGCGGTGTCGATGACCATCCCCAGGATAAAGGCGGTGCCCGCCTCCATCCCGCCGGCAAGTGCTGAAAAAGCCGCCGCCAGCACCAGCATGGGCCATGCCCCGGCCAGACACCAGCGCAGGAAGGATCCCAGCCTTTGCGGCGGCGGGCCCTCTGCCGGGCGGAAGGCGTCGATCAGGTTGCCAATTGTCATTCTGCTGCCTCAATACTCAGGAAGCCGCCGGACTGGCGCGCCCACAGCTGGGCATAAAGCCCCTGCGCCTGCAATAGCGCCTCATGCGAGCCTTCTTCAACTATACGGCCCTGATCCATCACCAGGATACGGTCCATCTGCGCGATGGTGGACAGCCGGTGTGCAATGGCAATTACCGTCTTGCCCTTCATCATGCCGTAAAGCGTTTCTTGTATCGCCGCCTCAACCTCGGAATCCAGCGCCGAGGTAGCCTCGTCCAGCACCAGAATCGGCGCGTCTTTCAGGATCACCCGCGCCAGAGTCACCCGCTGGCGCTGGCCGCCGGACAGCTTCACCCCGCGCTCGCCCACGTGGGCATCATAGCCCTTTCGGCCCTGGGGGTCCTCCAGGTCCAGAATGAACTCATGCGCCTGCGCCTGTTTGGCAGCGGCGATCATCTGCGCTTCGGTCGCGTCCGGGCGTCCGTACAGCAGATTGTCCCGGACCGAACGGTGCATCAGCGCGCTGTCCTGCTGGACCATACCGATATGGCTGCGCAGGCTGTCCTGTGTCACCGCCCGGATGTCCTGGCCGTCGATCAGGATCTGGCCACTGTCAGCGTCGTAGAACCGCAAAAGCAGTTTCACCAGGGTCGATTTCCCGGCGCCAGAGCGTCCGATCAGGCCGATCTTCTCGCCCGGCTGGATGGTCAGGCTGATCCTGTCCAGCCCGCCCGCCTCCCGCCCGTAATGGTGCGAAAGGTTGCGCAGCTCGATCTCTCCCTTGGTCAGCTTCAGCGGTTCCGCATTGGCAGCATCCACCAGGTCGATCGGCTGGGCGATGGTTTCCATCCCCTCGGCCACAACCCCCAGCTGGCGGAAGAAGGAGGTCAGCGCCCACATGATCCAGCCGGTCATTGCATTCAGCCGCAGGGTCAGCGCCGTGGCCGCCGCCACCAGACCGACCGAGGCCGTCCCCTGCATCCACAGCATCACGGCCCAGCCGACGACGCCGATAATCAGCAGACCGTTCAGCGTGACCAGCGTGGCATCCATGATGGTGAAGATGCGCATCTCTGTCTGGAACGTCTTGCGGGTGTTTTCGATTGCCTCGTGGGCATAGGTCAGCTCCCGGTCGTGATGGGCAAACATCTTGACCGAGTGGATGTTGGAATAGCTGTCAACCACCCGCCCCGTCACGGTCGAGCGCGCGTCTGACGACGCCTGGCTGGCCGGCCCGACCCGTTTGACGGTCCACATCACCAGAAGCGCATAAAGCGCGAACCAGACAGCCAGCGGCAGCATCAGCCGCACATCGGCCACCCACAGAAGCACCGCAGCGCCAACCAGATAAGCCAGGGAAAAGGTGATCGCATCAAACACCTGAAAGATCACTTCCCCAGCGGCGGGCGGGGTCTGCATGATCCGGTTGGCGATCCGGCCGGCAAAATCATTCTCGAACCAGCCCACCGATTGGCGCAGCACATGCTTGTGCGCCCGCCAGCGGATCAGCGTGCCAAAGTTCGGCAGGATCGCATTGTTCAGCAGCGCGACGTCCAAAAGCTGAATCACTGGCCGCAGCAGCAGAATGAACAGGGCGACCAGGATCAGCTCAGTCCCATGGTCGTCCCACACCTGCTGGGGCGTACCCGACATCAGGTCGACGATCCGGCCCATATAGTAGATCAGCCCGACCTCGATCCCGGCGACCACCACCGACATAAGCGCGGTCAGGACAAAGACGGATTTGAACGGCTTGCAATAGTCGCGCAGGAAAGGCCACAGCCGCGTCGGCGGCGTGTTGGTTTCCGGGTAGGCGCAATAAGGGTCAATAAGATTTTCAAAGAAGCGAAACATGCGGATGCTCCAGTCGTTCGAGCAATTCGGAATACAGATGCAGACAGCGGGCGGCCCAAGGCCCCCACGTCAAACGGGGCAAGGTCTCAGGCGTTAAAGAAACCAGATCCCGTAATACATCAGCATTCCTCCGTCATGTGGTGGCTGCCCTATGGGTACGCAAGATTTGCCGCCGTGTCACCCCCCAAGGTTGTGACGCTGCTGACAGGGCTTGTCAGCGGAGCGAAGCCAGCAACTCCTCGCGCGAAAGAGTGAACCCGGAAGCGATCCAGTTTGCTTCCATTTTCTTCATCGCTGCCCCCAATTCCGGCCCCGCCAAACCGGGCAGGAGATCGCGGGCTTTTACTGGAAAGACCGCACTGGCGCCCAGCGCAATATCAGTCTCCAAATCAGGGGAAAGCGGCTGTTGAAACAGGGCAGCGCGCAGCAGAAGCGCATCCAGCGCCTTCTCCGCACCCAGCCGGTATCCCAGCTCTCCTGCCTGCGCAGTGCCAGCCGCTGCCTTCCGGATTGCGGCCAGGTGAGAGGCCTGCGCCTTGCTCAGCCTCAGGGCCTCCTGCAGGCCTTCCCCGCCCAGCACGGCAAGGCGGCGGATGCCAGAGGCCGTTCGCCCGGCCTCCAAATGAATCAGCGGCGCAAGCGTCCGGTCATCCGCGCCGGGCAGAATCCGCGCCAGCACGCCAGCCTGCCGCATCGCTGCAACAGACGGCGCGGGATCGGGCGCCGCCAGCAGTTTCAGCAGCTCCGCGCCGACCCGCTCCTTGGACAGCGAGGCCAGACCGTCCAGATTGGCGGAAATCGCTGCCAGCGCATCCGGATCAAATCCCTCTGCCTGATCGCCGTACCAGGCGTGAAAGCGGAAATACCGCAAGCTGCGCAGGTAATCCTCGCGGATGCGGTGTTCCGCGGTGCCGATGAACCGCACCCGGCGCTTGGTCAGATCCGCAAGGCCGCCCAGCGGATCGACGATCTCGCCATCCGGGCGCGCATAGATCGCGTTCATGGTGAAATCGCGGCGGCGGGCGTCCTCAGTGATGTCGGTGGAAAACGCCACAACAGCCCGGCGGCCATCGGTCGCCACGTCTTTGCGGAAGGTGGTGATTTCGTGCGGGATGCCATTTTTGACCAGAGTCACTGTGCCGTGGTCGATCCCGGTCGGAACCGCCTTGATCCCGGCGCGGGCGGCCAGTTCCATCACCTGCTCCGGCCGCGCGTCGGTGGCGATGTCCATGTCGGAGACCGGCTCGCACAGCAGTGCGTTGCGCACGCATCCGCCGACAAACAGCACCTGCGCGCCATCCGCCGTGACAGCCTCGAACACCGCCTGCGTTGCCTGGTCGTTCAGCCAGGGCTGGTCAATCCGCATCAGCTCTCCATCCGTGCCGCAAAGCCGCGCAGCATCCGCGCGGTGGCGCCCCAAATGTAATAGGGCCCATAGGGAACGGTATAATAGCACCGGCGGGTGCCGCGCCAGCGGCGCGATTCGATGATGTAGTTTTCTGTGTCCAGAACGTGCCCCAGCGGCACGGAAAACACTTCGGCCACTTCCCCGGCTTCCGGTCGGGCCGCGAAGTCTTCGCGGATCAGCGCAACAACCGGGGTGACGGAGAATCCGGTCACTGTCTCGTGCTCCGGCAGACAGCCAAGGATTTCGGGCAGGTCCTGCGGCAGTCCGATTTCCTCCCAGGCCTCGCGCAGGGCGGCAGCGCAGGCGTCCTTGTCGCCCGCATCGACCTTGCCACCGGGAAACGCGATCTGTCCCGGATGGTGCTTGAGCGCCGAGGACCGTTTGGTCAGGATCAGCCGCGGCACGCCCGACGCAATGGAAACCGGCACCAGAACCCCGGCATCCCGCAGCTTGCGCCCCTCCGGCAGCACCGTGCCTGGGTTGAGGTCAAAGTCGGAAGAGCCGCTGCCCTGAAGCTGCAGCGCAGCGGCTATTCTGTCCTTAAGATCCCGCGCTGCCTCATTCACTGGGCGGATTTTCCGCTTCAAAGCCCAGCGACGCGGGATCCAGGTCATAATGCGCACCGCAAAACTGGCAGTCCGCAGTCACCCGGCCGTCATCCGTGGTCATCTTCTCAATATCCTTCGCCGAGTAGATCGACAGGCTCTGGCGCACGCGATCTTCCGAGCAGGTGCAGCCGAAGCGCACCGGCTGGAAATCGTAGACGCGGGGTTGTTCCTCGTGAAACAATCGGACCAGCAGGTCGGCGGGGGTGACCGACGGGCCGATCAGTTCCAGTTCCTCAACTGTGTTCAGCAGCATGGTGACGCGGTTCCAGTTCTCTTCCTCGTCGCCGGTCACCAGATCGGTGGCTTGCAGAACCTCGCCCGTTCCTTCGCCCTGGACCGCGAAGGGCGACGCCTTGGGCATGCTCTGCAGCATCACACCGCCGGCGCGCCAATGCTCAGGCACGCCGGGTTCAGCCGATTTGCCAAAGCTCAGCTTGAACATCGTGGGCAGCTGTTCGGACTGGGCGAAATACGCCTCGGCGCAAGCGCTGAGCGAGCCTTGGGCCAGCGGGGTGATGCCCTGGTAAGGCTGGGTGCCGGTGCCCTGGTCGATCAGAATCGCGAAATACCCTTCGCCCACCTGCTCGAACGGATCGCCATCGGTCAGGCGGCTGCGGTCAAAGCTGGCATAGGCGCGTATCTTGCCGATCTCACCTTCTTTCTGCGGTGCATAATAATCGGTGGCAATCATCCGCACCGCGCCCTTGGACTGCACCTGCAGCGACAGTTTCCAGCGCAGGGAAATCGTTTGGCCAATGAGCGCCGTCAGCAGCGCCATCTCAGCGACCAAAGCTTCAACCGCTGGCGGATAATCATGCTGTTTCAGGATACCATCCAGCACGCCGTCCAGCCGCGCCACGCGGCCGCGCATGTCGGATACATCAAGCTGGAAGGGCAGGACAGTGTCGTCCCACGCGATTTTAGAACCAAGAGTCATGGGGTTTCCTTAAGCGCCGGGGGTTGGCATACCGGGGCTATATAGGAGAAACGCCGCTGGAGTGAAGGGGGCTGCCCGTGATCAGACGTTTTGGCGACACCCCGCTAAAGGGCCAGCGCTACCGGATGCGGCCGGGGGCCTATGCGCTGCTGCCGCGGGGCGGCAAGCTGCTGATCACCTGCCAGTACGACCCCCACCCCGACTTGCAGCTGCCGGGCGGCGGCATCGACCCTGGCGAATCGCCGGTCCCTGCCCTGCACCGGGAGGTGTATGAAGAAACCGGCTGGAAAATCTCCGCCCCGCGCAAACTGGGGGTGTTCCGTCGCTTCGCCTATATGCCCGAATACGATCTGTGGGCCGAGAAACTGTGCCACATTTATGTGGCCCGTCCGCTGCGCTGCATCGGCCCGCCGTTGGAGGACGGGCATGAAGCGCTGTGGATCGATCCGCAGGAGGCTGCCGTCAGGCTGGGCAACGCCGGCGACCGCCATTTTGCAGCCCGGCTGGCAGCACGCCTGTGAAATCTGGCTAAACCCACCTCCCAAATACACAAAATCCCAGCCGCGGCCGGGATACCATCAGGCAGAAGCTGAGGCAGGTTCAGGGGCCTTGATATTCGAACAAGGTGGCTGAAACGTCATCTTCCAGCCCGTGCTCTTTGCTCATTACCTGGGTCAGGTGCCAGTACAGATCGTCCAGGAATTCCTTGCCGCTCTGGCCGGAGCCGCATTTCTCCACCAGCTCAAGCAGGCCCTCGGGTTCCAGCATGGAGCCATCTTCCAGCCGCGCCTCGGTGAAACCGTCAGAGAACAGCAGCAGGCGGTCGCCGCGCTCCATGGTGAATTCTTCCTGGCTGTAGCCGATATCCGGCACCAGCCCCACTGGAACGCCGCCTTTGCCGATAAATTCCATCTTGCCGCTTTTTCGCAGCAGCAGCGGGTGCGGATGCCCGGCCTGCACCATCTTGACGACCCCGCTGCGCAGGTCGGCAATGCAATAAGCCATGGTGAAGTATTCTTCGATGCCGGTGTCGGCGATCAGCCGGGCATTCAGCAGGCTAGCCACTTCTTCGGGCTGGCGCAGGGCGTAGAAACGGTTGAACCGCTTTTCCATGCCGACGTTCTGATCGAAATAGTTGGAGGACAGGTATCCGCCCAGCCGCGCCGTCATCATTGCGGAGGTGATGCCATGACCCGACACGTCAATGGAGTAGAAGCCGATTCGGTTCACGCCGGGAGAGAACATGCCCACTAGGTCGCCACCGATGTGCCCGCAGGGTTTCAGCAGCAGGCTGACGGTGGAAGAGCCAAAGGTCTTGGACAGTTCCGGCACCAGCGATTCCTGGATCTTGCGCGCCTGGATCAGGTCCTTGTCGATCGCATCATACACCCGCTGCAGCTCACCCAGGGTTTCGGAGACGATGCGGTTCTTCTCTGACAGCTCCCGCTGCATGCGCAGAATCCGCTCCCCCGCGGAAATGCGCGCGCGCAGCTCATCGGAACTCACCGGCTTGGTCAGGAAATCATCGGCGCCGGCATCAAGCCCCTCGGCAACCTCGTTCTTTTCGCTTTTGGAGGTCAGCAGGATGAAATAGGCGTAATCCCCGCTTGAGCGGGCCCGGAAGGCGCGGCAGAACTCCAGCCCGTTCATGCCCGGCATCATCCAGTCGCTGAGGATCAGATCCGGCGTTTCCGCCTGGCAGATCTCCATCGCTGCCTCGCCGCTCTCGGCCTCGACGACCTCAAAACCCCATTTCTTGAGTGAAGCGACAAGGATGCGTCTTTGCAGGCGGCTGTCGTCGACAACCAGCACACGGCGTATTGATCCGGCCACTGTGTGGTCCTCGTTGTCCATCGAACTTTCTGGCAGCACCGAAGGCACCTCACAAATGGCATAATCAGACAGTCTTGTGATACTATCGGTCCAGAAATTTAACAGGCGGTGAAACCTAAAATTTGAGCTTCCCCCTTTATTTCACTATATTTTTACTGCAATCAACTTAAGAAATCGCGCATGGCGACTGATCGTAGGGACAAGAGACATGATTGACTGGCCACGCGTGACCGAGCTGCGCGAAGAAGTGGGTGCTGAGGATTTCGAGGAAGTCGTAGAGATATTTCTCGAAGAAGTCGAAGAGGTTATCGGAAAGCTGCAAGACGGCGACCGCAGCCGGCTGGAGCAGGATCTGCACTTTTTGAAAGGCAGCGCCCTCAACCTCGGGTTTGCGGATTTTTCCGCACTCTGCCTCGACGGGGAGAGAAAGTCCGCACAGGGCGCAGCGGACGGCGTCGACATCCCCGCCATCATCACCAAGTTTCAGGATTCCAAGTCAGCCTTTCTGACGGGCATGTCCGAAAAATTCTGACCTCCGCCGCAGGTCTCAGATCACGAACTGCGCCAGCGTTTCGTCCCGGGTGATGTCCGTATAGGTCATCCCAGCCGCATCCAGCCGCGCGAACAGCTGCTCAAAATTTTCCGGCCGTTTGGTTTCGATCCCGATCAGAACAGAACCGAAGTTGCGGGCTGATTTCTTCATGTACTCAAAGCGGGCGATGTCGTCCTCAGGCCCCAGGATGCCCAGGAACTCTTTCAGCGCGCCAGGCCGCTGCGGCAGCCGCAGGATGAAGTATTTCTTCACCCCGGAATAGCGCTGCGCCCGTTCCTTGACCTCGGGCAGCCGTTCGAAATCGAAATTCCCGCCGGAGGTGACGCAGACCACAGTCTTGCCGCGGATCCAGGACCGCACATCCTGCAGCGCCTCGACCGACAGCGCGCCAGCCGGTTCCAGCACGATGCCCTCGACATTCAGCATCTCAATGATGGTGGCGCAGATCCGGTCTTCGGAAATTGCCAGGACATCCGGCAGCGGCACGTCCTTCAGAATGTCAAAGGGCAAGTCACCGATCCGTCCCACCGCGGCGCCATCGACAAAGGTATCAACGGTGTCGAGCGGCACCGGCTTGCCCGCCGCCAGTGCCGCGCGCAGGCAGGCGCCGCCGTCCGGCTCGACAAACAGACTGTGAACATCCTCCCCAAACCAGGAGGAAACGCCCGCCGACATGCCGCCGCCGCCCACCGGCAGCAGGATGTGATCCGGAGCCTTACCCAGCTGCGCCTCAATCTCCACTGCAATGGAGGCTTGCCCCTCGATCACATCGGCGTCGTCAAAGGGCGACAGGAAATGCCCGCCTTCCTGCGCGCACCATTCCTGCGCAGCGGCCAAGCAGATGTCGAAATAGTCGCCGACCAGGTGGATTTCGATATTGCCGCCGCCGAACATGCGGGTCTTCTGGATCTTCTGCTGCGGCGTGGTGACCGGCATGAAAATGACACCGCGCTTGCCCATATGCCGGCACATAAAGGCGACGCCCTGGGCGTGGTTCCCTGCCGAGGCACAGACGAACAGTTCCTGATCCGGCTGCTTGCGCATCGCGTTCATCGCGCCGCGGATCTTGTAGGAACGGACCGGGCTCAGGTCCTCCCGCTTGAGGTAGATGTCGGCACCGAAGCGTTCGGACAGATGCACATTGCGCTGCAAGGGTGTTGCGGGAAACACATCGCGCATCGCCTGTTCGGCAGCGCGGGCCTGGGTCTTGAAATCGCTCATGTATCCTTCAGTGGCGCATGCCCGCCCCTAAGGCAAGAGGCGGGTGCGAAGCATACATAAGAATACTAAGGATCAGACCGGGCGGCCCTCGACGTAGTGACCGTAAAGGGTGGTCATGATGCTGACGTTCAGAAGGCTCAGAATGACTGCAAATCCCAATTGCAGTACAAGCGAAAAGACCGGGATTCCGGCAACCGCCGACAACGCCAGCTCCACCACGAGCTGTGCAAGAAACACACACACACCAAGCAGAAACAGCGCCGGAATTGCGCCCTTGGTCGCCTCCAAGGCGTCACTCAGGCTAATTGCCCTGCCAACAGCCGCAGCGGGGAGAATGACCAGCAGCCGCGAGAGAAACAGGGCAACGGCAATAAACAGAACAATCAGAATGGCAACCCCGAAGTACCCCGCTGCCTCCGCAAACGCGCTTCCGATGAAGGCGACTGCGATCAGGGAGATCACCGAAACGATGGCAAGCTGGACCGCTCGCAGAAAGTAGATGAGGATATTGGAGGTGTGGAGCCGGGGAATCCATCCTTCAGGCATCTCTTCCAGAAGCACATACCTGTGCCAGGCAACAACACCCCAGATGCTGATCAGCATTACGACTACCCAGACTGCTGCCATTTGCAGTAAAAAGCCCGTAGACACGCTGCCCAGCGGCATGTTCACTGCCTGCCCCACTGGTATTATCCCTGATTGAAAAACAGCATAGACCACGGCAAACACCACTGCGAACACAAGCAGCGTTGGGACCAGGAATATCTGGATTGCAGCTTGGAAATTCCTGAGCACCATGCTCACGGAATGCGAGAAAATCGACCAGCCCTTCATTGGGGTATTCTCCAAAATGTCTTTCCGTTTTGCCGCGCACGTTAAGCGTGTCCCGCAGATTAGAAAACCCCGGAAAACCTTGCTCTTCCGGGCAAAACCCGATACGCCGCAGGCGTTCTGACCTGAGAGGGAATTCCATGTCCGCGCCCAAGAAAGTTGTGCTCGCCTATTCCGGTGGCCTCGACACCTCGATCATCCTGAAATGGCTGCAGACCGAGTACGGCTGCGAAGTTGTCACCTTCACCGCCGATCTCGGCCAGGGTGAAGAGCTGGAGCCCGCCCGCAAGAAAGCGGAGATGCTGGGCATCAAGCCGGAAAACATCTACATTGAAGATGTGCGCGAGGAATTTGTCCGCGACTTCGTGTTCCCGATGTTCCGCGCCAATGCGGTGTATGAGGGCCTCTACCTGCTGGGCACCTCCATCGCCCGGCCGCTGATCTCCAAGCGTCTGGTTGAGATCGCCGAAGCCACCGGTGCCGACGCCGTCGCCCACGGCGCCACCGGCAAGGGCAACGACCAGGTCCGTTTCGAACTGGCAGCCTATGCGCTGAACCCCGACATCAAGGTGATCGCCCCCTGGCGCGAGTGGGACCTGACCTCGCGCACCAAGCTCTTGGAATTTGCCGAGGCGCACCAGATCCCCGTTGCCAAGGACAAGCGCGGCGAGGCCCCCTTCTCGGTCGATGCAAACCTCCTGCATACTTCATCCGAGGGCAAGGTACTGGAAGACCCGGCGCAGGAAGCGCCCGATTACGTCTATCAGCGCACCGTGCATCCGGAAGAGGCACCCGACACCCCCGAGTACATTGAGATCGGGTTCGAGAAGGGCGACGCGGTCAGCATCAACGGCGAGGCGATGTCGCCCGCGACCATCCTCACCGAGCTCAATGAATACGGCCGCAAGCACGGCATCGGCCGGCTCGATCTGGTTGAGGGCCGATTTGTCGGCATGAAGTCCCGCGGCATCTACGAGACACCGGGCGGCACCATCCTGCTGGAAGCCCACCGCGGTATCGAATCCATCACCATGGACCGCGGCGCGATGCACCTGAAAGATCAGCTGATGCCGCAGTACGCAGAGCTGATCTACAACGGCTTCTGGTACAGCCCTGAGCGTGAAATGCTGCAGGCCGCCATCGACAAGAGCCAGGAATTCGTCTTCGGCACCGTGCGCGTGAAGCTTTATAAGGGCTTGGCCTCTACCGTTGGCCGCTGGTCGGAAAATTCGCTCTACTCCGAAGCGCATGTGACCTTTGAGGAAGACGCCGGTGCCTACGACCAGAAAGACGCCGCAGGCTTCATTCAGCTGAACGCCCTGCGCCTCAAACTGCTGGCCGCCCGTGAGCGCCGGATCAAAAAGTGAGTGATCACGACGGCATAGACAGCGATTTCGAGGATGATTTCGCGGAAGAGCTGGACATGTTCGTCGAAGCTCAGGACACCGTCTGGGCGGCTGTCCTGAACGAACTCTCTGCAGGACAGAAGACGAGCCACTGGATGTGGTTCGTCTTCCCCCAACTGGCCGAGCTTGGCCGGTCCCACATGGCGCAGCTTTACGGGATCGAGGATCTGGTTGAGGCCACAGCTTATCTGAACCACGAAAAACTGCGCGCCCGCTTGGTCGAGGTCAGCCAGCTGATGCTGCAGCACCGCAGTAAAAAGCCTGAGCAGATCCTCGGCGGCATCGACGCCAAGAAGCTACGCTCCTCGATGACGCTGTTTGCTGCTGTGCCCGGCGCGCCGGCAGAATTTCAGCAAGTGCTAGATGCCTTCTACGACGGTCAGCCCTGCCCGCTGACCCGGGACGCGCTTGCCGGCGGGTAATCCACCCGCTTCCCCCTTGGTCAATGTTGCCCGGACCGCCTTGCCTGCCTAACGCTCAAGTCAGGCAAGGGAGGAAAACATGGCACTTGAAGACATCGCAGCAGGCATTCGCGACGGCCTGACCGGAAAAACCTTCGATGGCTCTCTGAAATTCGATTGCGGCGACGAGGGTGTGATTGTGCTCTCACAGGGGGATGCCACAACGCTGGACCGGGACACCGACTGCACGCTGCGCCTGTCCGCAGACAACCTGCAAAAGCTGCTCGCCGGCAAGCTGAACCCGATGACCGCGGTGATGATGGGCAAGATCAAGGTGTCCGGCGACATGGGCGTCGCCATGAAACTGAGCAAGCTGATCGACTGAACCTCTTCCTCTCGCCCTAAATTCTCTGAAAGTGAGCGCCGCGGGAGCAAGGGGGCAAAGCCCCCCTCCGCACATCAGATCTTCACGGCTTTCATCTGCTCATAATAGGGCATTGCCGCCTGCAGCACGGGCTGCAGCGCGTCCGGCACGTCTGGCAGCGGCCCTTCGGCGCCGGCAAATCCGGTGGAACTCCAGACCGCGCCATACCAATGTTCAGCCCACACGCCGTCATCCTTGTGCCCGCCTTTGGGCCAGCTCAGCATCTTCGGGGAATAGGGGATGCCGATTGCGTCGCACAGCTGCTCCAGTTTTGCCGCCGAGTTCTCGCGGATATCGTGGCTGTCCACCACCACCGGCGTTTGCCCCCAGCTGCGCACCAGGTCAAACAGCTCTGCCTGCTGGCGGAAGCCGATATCCTCCAGCGTGGGATTTTCCCGTTTTGCCGCATAAGAGGCAATCACCCGCGCCGGGTGACGGATCAGAAAGACATTGACCGCCTCGCGCATCCAGTCACGCGGCACGCCCGGGATCATGTGCTGGGTCATGTGTTTTTGATAATAGTAGGGCTTCGCCCCCGGGACCGGCCCAAGCAGCGCCTTGGCCACAGCTTCGGGGTCCTGCGGCTGGCTGTCCAGAATCTCACTCCGCATCGGATGGTCGAGACCGGTCATCGCCAGATAGGCAGCATAAAACGGTTCATCCACCACTGCGCAATCGCCGCGGTTGCCAAAGGCATACATCATCGCGGTCGACAGGTTCCGCGGTCCTGACCACATGGCAATCCGCATCACGCACACTCCTTCTCAATCAGGTTCTTGTAGAGGCTCCTGATACGCTCGGTCATGGGACCCATCTGCCCGCTGCCGATCTGCCGCCCGTCGATCTCCCCCACCGGGGTCTGCGCGCCGAATGTGCCGGTGAGGAAGGCTTCATCCGCGCCATATGTGTCGACCAGTGAATAGTTCCGCTCATGCACCGGAATGCCGTTCTCTCGGCACAGATCAATCACTTTCTGGCGGGTGATGCCGTTCATGCAATAGTCCCCAGTAGAGGTCCAAACCTCCCCCTTGCGCACGATGAAGAAATTGCACGCGTTGGTGGTGTTTACAAAGCCACTCACGTCCAGCATCAGCGCCTCATCCGCGCCCGCTTTTTCTGCCGCGATGCAGGCGATGATGCAATTCAGCTTGGAATGCGAATTGAGCTTGGGGTCCTGTGTCATCGGCAGGCCCCGGATATGCGGCACCGTGGCCAGTTTGATCGGGCGCGGCAGGTTCGGGCGCGAGTGTTCCATGATGATCGTCATGGTCGGACCCTGTTGCGACAAGGACGGATGCTGGAAAGGCCGGGTTTTCACCCCCCGCGTGACCATCAGCCGGGCATGGGCATCCGTTGTCATGCCATTGGCTTTTTGCGTCTCTAACAGGGCATTTTCGACCCCTTTCCGGTCCAGGCCGATGTCCAGATCAATGGCCTTGGCGGCCTCGAACAGGCGGTCCAAGTGCTCATCCATGAAGGCCCAGGTGCCGTTGTACAGGCGCAGCCCCTCCCAGACGCCATCGCCCAGCATGAAGCCGCTGTCATAAACGCTCACCTTGGCCTCGGCCTTGGGAACGATTTCGCCGTTCAGGTAGATCAGGATCTCGTCGTTGCGCCGGTCTTCTTCGGCCTGATGGGTGCTCATCTTTTTGGTCATGGAATCCTCCTGCTGGCGGCACGTTAGTAAGATTGGATCCAATTTCCAAGCGGTAACTTGATGTCACCTGTTTGTGAAAAACCCGTCTGCCGGGTTGAGCGGCGCGAATACTGCCGGCAGTGTGGCATCATACAGGATGGAGGCAGCGATGCGTGTTTTGGAGAGAGTGAAGCCGTTGGCTCTGGCGGGTCTGATTGCCATTGGCACCCTGGCGCAAAGCAACCCGTTGCAGGCCCAGTCCACTGAAGTTCTGACCGTTGCCGGAGGATGCTTCTGGTGCGTGGAAAGCGATTTCGAGAGTGTTCCCGGCGTGATAGAAGCCGTGTCCGGCTACACCGGCGGCACCATGAAAAACCCGACCTACAAGGATGTGACGCGCGGCGGCAGCGGCCATTACGAGGCGGTGCAGATCATCTTTGACCCGGCCAAGGTGTCCCGGGAACGGCTGCTGGAGATGTTCTTCCGCTCGGTCGATCCAACCGATGCAGGCGGCCAGTTCTGCGACCGCGGCGAAAGCTACCGCACAGCTGTTTTTGTCTCTAACAAAGCGGAATCGGCTCTGGCAGACAGGGTTAAAGCCGAGGCGCAGAAGGCCCTGGGGCAAAAGATCGTGACGCCGGTTCTGGCGGCGATGACCTTTTACAAAGCCGAGGACTACCACCAGGACTACTACAAGGGGGATAGCCTGGTGTTCACCCGGTTTGGACCCAAGCGTCAGGCGGCAGCCTATGAGCGGTACCGCCAGGCCTGCGGCCGGGACGCAAGGGTCGGGCAGCTGTGGGGCACCGCGGCGCCTTTTGCCAAGGGGCATTAATGCGCGGCCCTGCCCCCTTGGCGGTTGCAGCCGGAACGCGGCAGGCGACCCGGATCAAAAACGGGCGGCTTGAACCTCTGCCAGCTCGGGGATCACATCCGCTGTGCCGTGGCGGGTGACCATGAGTGCCGCGGCACGGCTGGCCTGATCCATCGCCTCTGCCATCGCCAGCCCCCGGTCCAGGCCGGACAGGACGTAGCCGGTGAAGGTGTCGCCGGCCCCGGTTGTGTCGACCGCAGTGACCGGCAGCGCGGGCACATCCAGCACGGCGCCTGTTTCACCGTCGATATGGCGGGCACCTTTGGAGCCAAGGGTGACGATCACGTCCTTGATGCCAATTTGCCCGGGCGACTTGCCGATGGCCTGCTGCAGCTGCTGGGCCTCGACCTCATTCAGGATCAGGAAATCCAGATACGGCAGCACCGCCTGAACCGCATCCGCATCAAACGGAGCCGCGGCATAACACACCCGCAAACCCATCTGCCGGCCCAGCTGCGCCGCTTCTGTCTGCATATTGGTTTCATTCTGCATCACCAGAATGTCGCCGGCGTTTGCCTTGTCCAGCGCCTGGTTCAGCTGGTCTTTGCTGATCAACCGGTTGGCACCAGGGAACAGAATGATCTGGTTCTCTCCCCCCGGTTCCACCGCAATGATGGCGTGGCCGGTTGGTGCTTCCACCCGGACAATGTGCTCCGTGCCGGCTCCGTAGGCCTTCAGCCGCTCAATCGCCCAATCGCCGTCAGATCCCACCGCGCCGATGTGGTGAACCTCACTGCCGGCCCGGGTGGCGGCGACGGACATATTGGCGCCCTTGCCGCCCAGAAACCGGTCAAGGCGCAGGGCGGCCAGGGTTTCCCCCGCCGCCGGCAGATGCGGCATGGAGTAAACCATGTCCGCGTTGATCGAGCCGAGGTTCCAAATCGCCATATCAGATCACCCGATATTGCAGGCTGCCAGCACCGCCATGTTCAGAATGTCATTGGTGGTGGAGGTGGTAGAACAAATCTGAATCGGCTTGTCGATGCCTGACAGGATCGGGCCGATCACCGTGGCGCCGCCCATCTCCTGCATCAGCTTGACCGAGATTGAGGCCGAGTGGCGCGCCGGCACGATCAGGATATTGGCCGGGCCGGTCAGCCTCTGGAACGGGTAGTACCGCTGCGCGCGCTGGTTCAGAGCCACGTCGACGGTCATCTCGCCTTCGTATTCGAAGTCGACGCCCCGCTTGTCCAAGACGGTTGGCGCGACATGCATCTTTTCCGCGCGTTCCGACACCGGATAGCCGAAGGTTGAGAAGCTGACAAAAGCCACCCGCGGCTCAAGACCCATATGGCGGGCCACCACGGCTGCACGCTCCGCGATGTTGGCCAGGTGGTTTTCATCAGGCCATTCATGCACCAGAGTATCGCCGATCAGCACGATCCGCCCCTTGTGCAGCAGCGCGGTGACACCTGCCACACCGTGATCGGCATCGGCATCGAACACATGGTTGATCCGGTCCAGCACATGCGCGGATTTGCGGGTCGCACCGGTCACCAGACCGTCACCATGCCCATGCGCCAGCATCAGGCTGGAGAACACATGTCGGTCGCGGCCCACCAGCCGGTGGATGTCCTTGCGGTCGAAGCCCTTGCGCTGCAGGCGGCTGTACAGGAAATCCTTGTACATTTCGAAATGGGGTGTGTTGGCGGCGTTGATAATCTCCAGCTCGCGCACTGCATCGCCAAGGCCGGCTGCCTCCAGTTTGACCCGCACGTCCTCCTGCCGGCCGACAACCAGCGATTTACCAAAGCCGGAACGCTGGTACATCACCGCCGCGCGCAGCGCGCGGGGATCGTCGCCCTCGGCAAAGATCATCCGCGACTGGGCAGAACGGGCCCGGGCGTTCAACCCGCGCAGGATTGAGGCGGTCGGATCCATGCGGGACTTCAGGCCAACCTCATAGGCGTCCATGTCCACGATCGGGCGGCGTGCGGCACCGGTATCCATGCCAGCCCTGGCAACCGCCGGGGGAATCCTATGGATCAGCCGCGGATCAAATGGGGTCGGGATGATGTAATCACGGCCAAAGGTCAGCGACTTGCCATAGGCCAGCGCCACCTCATCCGGCACATCTTCGCGCGCCAGCGCGGCAAGCGCATGGGCGCAGGCGATCTTCATCTCGTCATTGATCGCACGGGCGTGAATGTCCAGCGCACCACGGAACAGATAGGGAAAGCCCAGAACGTTGTTGACCTGGTTCGGATAATCCGAGCGTCCAGTGGCGACGATGGCATCCACACGCACCTCATGCGCTTCTTCCGGGGTGATTTCCGGATCCGGGTTTGCCATGGCAAAGATCACCGGGTTGTCAGCCATCGAGGCCACCATGTCCTGTGTCACGGCACCCTTGACCGAGACCCCCAGAAACACATCGGCCCCGCGCATCGCCTCTTCCAGGGTCCGCAGATCGGTGCTGACAGCGTGCGCCGATTTCCACTGGTTCATGCCCTCGGTACGGCCCTGATAGATCACGCCCTTGGTATCGCATGCGATGCAGTTTTCATGCCGCGCGCCCATGGATTTCAGCAGCTCGATACAGGCAATACCGGCAGCGCCGGCGCCGTTGAGGACGATCTTCACCTCCTCGATCTTCTTGCCCGACAGATGCAGCGCGTTGATCAGTCCCGCCGCACAGATCACCGCGGTGCCGTGCTGGTCATCGTGGAAGACGGGAATGTCCATTTCTTCCTTCAGGCGCTGCTCGATGATAAAGCATTCCGGCGCCTTAATGTCTTCCAGGTTGATGCCGCCAAAGGTCGGGCCCATCAGCTTGACCGCCTCGATGAACTTGTCCGGGTCTTCGGTGTCCAGCTCGATGTCGATCGAGTTCACATCGGCAAAGCGTTTGAAGAGGACCGACTTGCCTTCCATCACCGGCTTGGAGCCCAGCGCGCCCAGATTGCCCAGGCCCAGCACCGCAGTGCCGTTGGAGATCACTGCAACCAGGTTGCCCTTGTTGGTATAGTCATAGGCTGTTTCGGGATTCTCAGCGATTGCCTCGCAAGGCACCGCAACGCCCGGAGAATACGCCAGCGACAGGTCCCGCTGGGTGGTCATCGGGACGGTCGCGTTGATCTCCCATTTGCCCGGAGACGGCTCCAGGTGAAACGCCAGGGCTTCCGCGTCGGTGATCTTGTTCTTGGGCATTTAATCTCTTGTCCTCTCCTCGTCGCCGACCGTCTTATCCCAGCCCACCGCGCCCCTCAATCCGGGGTTTCAAGAATCTGTATCGCCAGATTTTAGAAAAAAGCGGCTAAAAGACGATAGATTCCGTCAGGATTTCGCCTCAAAGCAGACCGCGGAATGCTGTAATTCCTTAATAGGTCTTAAGGCGCACCTGTCTTCCAGGTGGCGCTGAGGCCGGGAAGTCTGGGCCAGAAAGCAACGGTCAGAACGGCGTTTGTCCGCCCGCCAAGGGCATAGGATCAAAGGAAAAGTGAGGAATGATAAGTTTCCACAACAATTCCGGGGCGATGGTGGCCTTGCAGACATTGGGCGGAGTCAATTCTCAGCTCAACCAAACGCAAGACAGCATTTCCACCGGTCAGACCATTAATTCCGCACAGGATAATGCGGCCCTCTGGGCGATCTCCGAACTGATGAACTCGGATATTTCCGGCTTGCGATCGGTGTCGGACTCTTTGTCGCTGGGCGAGGCTACCGTGGCGGTTGCCTCAGCCGGCGCAGAGCAGATCACCGAAACCCTGACCGAAATGCGGTCACTGGCCATCATGGCCAGCAGCGGCATGGGCGACTTCAGCAAGTATGAGGCCGCCATGGCAAAGAAGACCGAGCAGATCAATTCGATCATCTCGTCTTCCGGCTTTAACGGGGTGAACCTCCTGAAGACCGATGTCGACGGTGCCGGCGGCACCGGACTGACAGTTCCGTCTGCGATCTCCAGCGACGGCAGCCTGACCACCCTCAGCGTTGACGGTGTGGATTTTGAAGGCAGCCCGCAGTTCGATCTTGGCAACCGGACCGCAATCACCGACAGCGCCAGCGCCCTGACCGCCTTGGGAGAAATCGAAGGCTTTCTTGCCTACGCAGTCGAAGGTTCGGCGGCTCTGGGATCCAGCGCCAATCAGCTCGCTGGTCAGGGCGATTACGTCAGCAAGCAGTCGGATGCGCTCACCCGGGGCGTCAGCTCGATGATCGACACCAGCATCGAAGAGGCCGCAACCAAGCTGCTGGCATTGCAGTCGCAGCAGCAGCTCAGCACGCTGTCGCTCTCCATCGTGAACACGATGCCTGACACGCTGCGCAACCTCTACTGACAGCAGGCTGCCGCCGGGTCCCCTGGCGGCAGCCATATCCGGGTTTTCCTCGCTCCGCCCCCATTGTAGATGTCTTGCAAAGACGACCCCGGGGGACTTTTCATGACCGTAACGCCCATGATGGCGCAGTATCTGGAAATCAAAGCAGCGCATCCCGACGCGCTGCTCTTCTACCGGATGGGCGACTTCTACGAGATGTTCTTTGAGGATGCCGTGAACGCGGCTGAGGCGCTGGACATCGCTCTCACCAAACGCGGTAAGCACAACGGTGACGATATTCCGATGTGCGGCGTGCCGGTTCATGCCGCCGAAGGTTACCTGCTGACCCTGATCCGCAAAGGCTTCCGCGTCGCTGTTGGGGAGCAGCTGGAAAGCCCGGCCGAGGCCAAGAAACGCGGCTCGAAATCGGTGGTGAAACGCGATGTTGTGCGGCTGGTCACCCCCGGCACACTAACCGAGGACTCCCTGCTGGAGGCGCGGCGCCACAATTTCCTGGTGTCTTATTCCGAACTGCGGGATGAGGCCGCGCTGGCCTGGGCTGATATTTCCACCGGCGCGTTTCACGTGATGCCGGTTGCCCGGGTGCGCCTGTCTCCGGAGCTGGCCCGCCTGGCGCCTTCGGAACTGATCGTTGCGGATGGGCCAGCCTATGATGCCGCCCGCCCGCTGACCGATGAATACAAAATTCCGCTTACCCCACTGGGCAAGGCCAGCTTTGACAGCACCGCAGCGGAAAAGCGGATCTGCTCCCTATTCAACGTGAGCGCACTGGACGGCTTCGGCACCTTCACCCGGGCCGAAGTCTCTGCGATGGGCGCGCTGATCGACTATTTGGAGATCACCCAAAAAGGTAAACTGCCGCTGCTGCAGCCGCCGCAGCAGGAAGCCCAGGACCGGGTCGTGCAGATCGACGCCGCCACCCGCCGCAATCTGGAGCTGACCCGTTCCCTGTCCGGCGGCCGTGCAGGCTCGCTGCTGTCAGTAGTTGACCGGACGGTTACACCCGGCGGCGCCCGGCTGCTAGAACAGCGCCTGTCCAGCCCCTCACGCAACCTCGACACCATCCATCAGCGTCTCGCAGCCTTGGATTTCGCGGTTGAGCACACGCGGACTGCCGAAGATCTGCGCGCTGCCTTGCGAAAGACGCCGGACCTTGATCGTGCGCTTTCCCGCCTGGCCTTGGAGCGCGGCGGCCCGCGCGACCTGGCCGCTATCCGCAACGGGCTGTCGCAGGCAGAAGTGATCGCAGGCCTCTGCAGCGGGATGGAGCTTCCCGCACTTGTGGCCGGAGCAGTCTCGGATCTGCAGGGGTTCGATGACCTGCTGTCGCTGCTGGACGCCGCCCTGGTCGCCGAACCGCCCCTGCTGGCCCGCGATGGCGGTTTCATCGCGTCTGGCCATGACCCGGACCTGGACGAAGCCCGCACCCTGCGCGACGAGGGCCGCTCGGTCATCGCCTCCATGCAGCGGAAATACGCGGAGCACACCGGCGTCTCCTCCTTGAAGATCAAACACAACAACGTGCTGGGCTACTTCATCGAAACGACTGCGACCCACGCGGACAAGATGATGTCGCCGCCGCTGAACGAGACCTACATCCACCGACAGACCACCGCCAACCAGGTGCGGTTCACCACGGTGGAGCTGAGCGAGATAGAGACCCGCATCCTGAACGCCGGGAACCTGGCGCTGGAAATCGAAAAGCGGCTCTATACAAGGCTTTCCAGCGCCATTCTGGACACTGCTGCCCGCCTCAACACCGCCGCCCGCGGGCTGGCGGAACTGGACCTTCTGACGGCGCTGGCCGATCTGGCCCGCGGCGAGAACTGGACCCGCCCCAAGGTCGACAACAGCCGCGCGTTTCACGTCGAGGGCGGCCGCCACCCGGTGGTGGAACAGGCCTTGCGCCAGCAAGGCGGCGAGACCTTCGTGGCCAATGATTGCGACCTCACCGCCCAGGACGGCGCAGCCGTCTGGCTGCTGACCGGCCCGAATATGGCCGGTAAATCGACCTTTCTGCGGCAAAACGCACTGATCGCCCTGATCGCCCAGATGGGCAGCTACGTCCCCGCAGACAGCGCTCATATCGGCATTGTCAGCCAGCTGTTCAGCCGTGTTGGGGCATCGGATGACCTGGCGCGCGGCCGCTCCACCTTCATGGTGGAGATGGTCGAAACCGCCGCCATCCTGAATCAAGCAGACGACCGCGCGTTAGTCATTCTCGATGAAATCGGCCGCGGCACCGCCACGTATGACGGCCTCTCCATCGCCTGGGCCACGCTGGAGCACTTGCATGAAGTCAACCGGTCCCGGGCGCTGTTCGCCACCCATTACCACGAATTGACCCAGCTCGCGGCCAAGCTGGAAGGCGTCGACAACGCCACCGTGGCTGTCAAGGAATGGGAAGGTGAGGTGATCTTCCTGCATGAGGTGCGAAAGGGCGCCGCTGACCGTTCTTACGGCGTCCAGGTCGCGCAGCTCGCCGGTCTCCCCGCGTCCGTGGTCGCACGTGCACGGGATGTTCTCGACATGCTGGAACAGGGCAGCCGGGAAGGCGGGTCAAAGATCCAGATTGACGACCTGCCCCTTTTTGCGGCCGCCCCGCCGCCGCAGCCCAAGGCGCCGGCCGGTCCTTCTCCTGCCGAAGAAATGCTTGCAGCCATTCACCCGGATGAACTGTCGCCACGGGAAGCGCTGGAGATGCTCTACAAGCTGAAAGAAGCTGCTAGCTGAAACGAAAAAGCGGCCCCAGCCGGGACCGCTCTTTCATCTTTCCTGAAATACTCCCGCCGGAGGCACAGGCCCGTCAGGGCCTGTTCATCAGCTGGCCGGAGTCGACGACACGCCAACCTGCGCCGCACGCAGCAGACGGTCGTGCAGCATGAAGCCTTCTGCCGAGACCTGGATGATGTCGCCGGCCTTGGTGCCCGGCACCGGAGCCTCGAACATCGCCTCATGCACCTGCGGATCGAACTTGTCGCCAACCTCCGGCGAAACGACCCGGATACCGTGTTTCTCGAACACACCCAGCAGCGAGCGCATGGTCAGTTCGACACCTTCGATCAGGGCCGCGGACACCTCGCGCTGTTCGTCAGTTGCGGCTTCGATCGCGCGCTTCATGTTGTCATAGACCGGCAGCATGTCGCGGGCCAGCTTCGAGCCGCCATACTGCTCCGCCTCGCGGCGTGCCTTGTCGCCGCGCTTGCGGGCGTTTTCCGCATCCGCCAGCGCCCGCATAAAGCGGTCCTTCAGCTCATCCCGTTCTGCCCGGAGCGCATCAAGTTCCAGCGAGGCGTCGTCAAACTCCTCAGTTTGCGCTGCCATCTCCTCCGCCTCGGCGGCGGCGATGTCATCCAGAAAGTCTTCGTCCTTGAGCTCTGCCATTTTTCACCTCTAACTCCGGTCCGACAACAGCTTGCCGACCAGTTGTGCCGTATAGTCCACAATCGGCACGATCCGTCCGTAGTTAAGGCGCGTCGGGCCGATCACCCCCACCGCGCCGATTATCTTTCGATCCGCGTTCATATAGGGAGACACCACCAAAGAGGAACCCGAAAGTGAAAAAAGTTTGTTCTCCGAACCGATAAAAATACGCACGCCCTCGCCGTCTTCCGTCAGTTCCAGGAATTCAGCGATATCACGCTTGCGCTCCAGGTCGTCAAACAAGGTCCGGATCCGCTCCAGCTCCTCCGCCGCACCCGGCTCCGCCAAAAGATTCGCCCGGCCACGCACGATCAGACGGGCCTGCTCGCTACCGTCATCCTCCCAAACTGCCAGGCCGCTTTCGATCATTGCGTGTGCAAGGCTGTCGATTTCCTGACGCCGCGCCGTGATCTCCTTTTGAATTTCCCGCTGCACTTGGCTCAGGGTCTTACCCTCAATCAGCGCATTCAGAAAATTCGCTGCCTCCCGCATAGAGCTGGGGGTCTGCCCCGGCGGCGGAGTGAACAGCCGGTTTTCCACATGACCATCGGAGAACACCAGCACCACCAGTGCCCGGTCATGCGCCAGCGAGACGAACTCGATATGGCGGATCTCGGCCTCATGCTTGGGTGTCAGCACTAGCGACGCGCCCTGTGTCACCCCTGACAGCGCCGCCCCCACCCGGTCCAGCATCCCGCCCACATCGCCGGCATTGCGGCCCAGCGTCGCGTCGATTTTCTCGCGGTCCTGCACATTCAGATCGCCGACTTCCAGCAGCCCATCGACAAACATCCGCAATCCCAGCTGCGTCGGCACCCTGCCAGCGCTGACATGCGGGCTGTTCAGCAGACCCAGAAACTCCAGATCCTGCATCACGTTGCGCACCGTCGCTGCGCTGACTTTCTCACTCAGCGACCGCGTCAGGGTTCGGCTGCCCACCGGATCGCCGCTTTCCAGATAGCTTTCCACCACAGCCCGGAACACCTCCCGGGAGCGATCGTTCAGGTCCTCCAGAATGTTGCTCGGATTGCTCATTGTTCGTCCAGTATTTCTTACGGTTTAAACATAGGAACCCGCTACCCGGATGTCATTAAAGAGCAGAGCGGCAAAAGGTCAATCGGGCTTGCATAGCCCCGCGTCCGGGGGATATCCCCAAGCCAGCTAACAAAGGATGTGCCATGCGACCCTCAGGACGACAACTGAACGAAATGCGCCCCGTGTCGATCGAGACCGGCTTTACCAAACACGCAGAGGGCTCCTGCCTGATCAAGGTTGGCGACACCCACGTCCTGTGCACCGCCACCATCGAGGACCGCGTGCCGCCCTTCATCAAGGGCACCGGACTGGGCTGGGTCACTGCCGAATACGGCATGCTGCCCCGCGCCACCAACACCCGGATGCGCCGCGAGGCTTCGTCGGGCAAGCAGGGCGGACGCACCGTGGAAATCCAGCGCCTGATCGGCCGTGCCCTGCGGGCCGGTGTCGACCGCGTTGCCCTGGGTGAACGCCAGATCACCGTCGACTGCGACGTGCTGCAGGCCGATGGCGGCACCCGCTGCGCCTCGATCACCGGCGGCTGGGTCGCACTGCGGCTGGCGGTCAACAAGCTGATGAAAGCCGGCGATGTTCACATCGACCCGCTGCTGGACCCGGTCTCCGCTGTATCCTGCGGCATCTATGCCGGCCAGCCGGTTCTGGACCTGGATTATCCTGAAGACTCCGAAGCTGGCGTCGACGGCAATTTTATCATGACCGGCTCCGGCAAGCTGATCGAAGTGCAGATGTCGGCTGAAGGCTCTGTCTTCTCCCGCGATCAGATGAATGAGCTGATGGACCTGGCCGCCAAAGGCGCTGTCGAGCTTGCAGAGATGCAGAAGGCCGCGTCCAAATGACCCGCAAACTGGAAGGCGGCAAGCTGCTTGTCGCCACCCACAACAAGGGCAAGCTGAACGAAATCGCGGAGATCCTCGCCCCTTACGGTGTGACGGTTATCGGCGCCGGCGAGATGGACCTGCCGGAACCGGAAGAGACCGAAGACACCTTTGTCGGCAATGCCCGGATTAAGGCCCATGCCGCCTCCAGGGCAACCGGTCTCCCTGCCCTCTCCGATGACTCCGGCATCACCATCGACGCGCTGAACGGCGCCCCCGGCGTTTACACCGCCGACTGGGCTGAGACCCCGAAGGGCCGCGACTTCAAGATGGCGATGACCCGTGCCAATGATGAGCTGACCGCAGCAGGCGCCAGCGCGCCCCGCACTGCCCAGTTCCGCTGCACCTTGGTCGTTGCCTGGCCCGATGGTCATGACGAAGTGTTTGAAGGCGTGATGCCGGGCCAACTGGTCTGGCCGGTCCGCGGCGAGCATGGCTTTGGCTATGACCCGATGTTCCAGCCGGACGGTTACGAGATCACCTGCGCCGAGATGGACCCCGCGGAAAAGAACAAGATCAGCCACCGCGGCAAGGCGCTGGCCCAGTTCGTGCAGGGCTGTTTCAGTGGATGACTGGCGCAATGGGGGCTTTGGCCTTTACGTGCATTGGCCCTTCTGCCAGGCCAAATGCCCCTATTGCGACTTCAACAGTCATGTCTCCGCAAGAATAGACCAGAAGCTTTGGGTTAGAGCCTATTTGGCTGAACTCGACAGACTCTCCGAGCAGCTCCCCGGCCGCGTTCTTAACACGATTTTCTTTGGCGGCGGCACCCCGTCCCTGATGCAGCCGGAAACCGTTGCCGCCGTCATCGAGCGGGCACGTGAAATCTGGCCTTTCGCCAACGACATGGAGATTTCTCTGGAGGCAAACCCGGGCTCCGTCGAGGCAGGCCGCTTTGTCGGCTACCGGGACGCCGGCGTCAACAGGGTCTCCATGGGCATTCAGGCCCTGAACGACGAAGACCTGCGCAGGCTCGGCCGCATTCACAGTGTCGCAGAAGCAAGGGCGGCCTTCGACATCGCCCGGGAGTGCTTTGACCGGGTCAGCTTCGATCTGATCTACGCGCGTCAGGGGCAGACTCTGGAGGCCTGGAAAGCAGAGCTGAAAGAGGCCCTGTCGATGGCCATCGACCACCTTTCTCTCTATCAGCTCACCATCGAGGATGGCACAGCCTTCGGCGACCGTTACGCCAGAGGCAAGCTGCGCGGCCTGCCAGAGGATGACACCGCCGCTGACATGTACCTGGCCACCCAAGACCTAACCGCGGCGCACGGCATGGCATGTTACGAGATTTCCAACCACTCCAGGCCAGGGGCTGAGTCCCGCCATAACCTTATATACTGGCGTTACGGAGACTATGCCGGTATCGGCCCCGGCGCCCACGGGAGACTGACGTTGGGCGGCGTTCGTTATGCCACAGAAACCCACCTTGCCCCGGGCGCATGGCTGCAAGCGGCAAACGCCGGCAACGGGGAATCCCTGCGAGTCCCCCTGACCAGAGAAGATGCTGCGGCAGAATACCTGATGATGGGGATGCGCCTGACTGAGGGGCTGGATATGGTGCGTTTTACTGAACTTTCTGGCCGGCGTCTCCCGGAAAGCAAGCTTAACGACCTTGTAGATCTGGGTATGGTAACTATCTCTGAAAAGCGGCTTCGCGCGACCGGTCAAGGGCGCGCCGTATTGAACGCGGTGCTCCGCGACTTGTTGATGGATTGAGGCAATGCGTTTTCTTTATGCCGGCTTAGGACTCTGCTGCGTGGCCTTAGCGGTTATTGGGATTGTTCTGCCTCTTCTGCCAACCGTGCCTTTCCTCCTGCTCGCCGCATTCTTCTTTGCCAATTCCTCCGACCGTTTGCACAACTGGATCGTTGCCCATAATGTTTTTGGCCCGATGATCTTGGATTGGCGGGAACGCGGCGCTATCCGGCCGGGCGCGAAAAAGGCGGCAACCGTTTCGATTGCCGCCGTCTTTGGGCTATCTCTTCTGCTTGGCGCACCCGGTCATATATTGGGCATCCAAGCGGTGGTTCTCACGGCTGTACTGACCTTTATCTGGTCCCGCCCTAACGGCTGAGCATATTGCACAGCTCATCCAGCTGATCCAAGTTTTCATAACTGATCGTCACGGACCCGGCCTCTCCACCAGGCTTGTGGTCAATCGAGACCTTCATCTTCAGCATCGCAGACAGGTCCCCTTCCAGAGCCCGGGTATCCGCATCTTTCTCTGCTGCAGCCTTTTGCTTTTTGGCTGGCGCCGTCCGGATTCCGGCAGCGTCTTTCTTGACCAAAGCTTCGGTTGCCCGGACCGACAATCCACCCTTAACGATCTTCCGCGCCAGGTCAGATGCGTTATCAGAGGTTATCAGCGCACGCGCATGCCCGGCCGACAGCTTGCGTTCCTGAACCAGGATCTGAACGTCTTCCGGCAAATGGAGCAGCCGCACCAGGTTAGCGATGTGGCTGCGGCTCTTTCCAAGCGCCTCGGCCATCTTTTCTTGGGTATGACCGAATTTCTCCATCAACTGCTTATAGCTCTGCGCTTCTTCCATCGCGTTCAGATCAGAACGCTGTATGTTTTCGATGATGGCAACTTCCATCATCTCCAGATCGGAGTATTCGCGGATCAAGACCGGAACTTCATGCAGCTGCGCCGCTTGAGAGGCACGCCAACGGCGTTCGCCGGCCACGATCTCGTAAACACCGCCCGCCTTCGGCCGCACGATCAGCGGCTGCAGGACGCCCTTTTCCTTGATGGACGCCGTCAGGTCATCCAGATCCGCCTGCAGGAACTGGCGGCGCGGCTGGTTCGGGTTGGCAACAATATTTTCGATCGGCACCAGCACTTCTGCATTCCGCGGCGCCTCTGCCTGGGTGCTCACCGGTGCAGGGTTCACATCTGCCATCAACGCCGACAATCCCCGGCCCAGCCCGCGCGGTTTCGTCTTTTTGTCTGCCATGGTTGCCTCCGGTTCTTTTTCTGCATTTAGGCCGCTATCTTGTGATGTTTATTCAGGAGTTCTTCCGCCAGGGCGCGGTAGGCCCGCGCTCCCAGAGAGTTGGTATCGTAGTTCAAAACAGGGAGCGCGTAGGAAGGCGCTTCGCTCACCCGCACGTTTCGAGGGATTTTTGTCTGAAACACCAAATCGCCCAAGTTATCACGCGCATCCTGCTCGACCTGCTGCGACAGGTTGTTACGCCGGTCGAACATCGTCAAAACGATTCCCTCAATGCGCAAATTGGGATTCGCAGATTGGCGCACCTCTCGAATCGTCAGCATCAGCTGCGTGACCCCTTCCAGCGCAAAGAATTCGCTTTGCAGAGGGATCAGAACGGAATGTGCCGCTACCATCGCGTTTACGGTCAGAAGGTTCAGAGACGGCGGGCAGTCAATCAGGACATAATCCCAATCGTAGTCATCCATAGCCGTCTGACGCAGGGCGTCATGCAGCAGGAAGCTGCGCTTTTCATTGGTGAAAAGTTCGATATCCGCGGAGCTGAGATCCACCGTCGCCGGGATGATGCACAGGTCTTCGATTTCAGTCTGACGAATCACATCCGTCAGAGAGGCATCTTCCACCAGAAGATCGTAAGTTGTCAGATCCCGGTCGGCGGGATCAATCCCGAGCCCGGTCGAAGCATTCCCTTGCGGATCAAGATCGACAACCAGGACCCGCAGCCCGCACTCGACCAGGGCGGCAGCAAGGTTTATCGCCGTTGTTGTCTTTCCTACCCCGCCTTTCTGATTTGCGACCGCGATAATACGAGGCCCCTCCGGGCGGGAATAATCAGACACGGGCCACTCCCTTTATCTTTAGGATTAATGCTTCTTGTTCCGTCAAACTTTTAACTGGTTCCGCATCAAACCGCCATCGCTGCCGCGCGTTATCCACTTCTTTTTTCCAGCTTTCCCCCTTGGGGAACAGGGCGGTTCCTCCGGCGGCAAGATGCCTCTCAGCGAACTCCAGAAGGAGGGACAGGTCCGCCAGCGCGCGCGCCGACAGAACCTCCGCGTTCTGCGGATCAGCTTGCTCAATACGTTTGGAAATCACCGTGACCTTCGCACCGCACTCCCGTGCAGCAGTACGAAGGAACGCTGACTTGCGTTGATCGCTCTCAATCAAAGTGGTCATCATTTCCGGAGCTTCGTCTGCAGCCAGAATCGCAACAATCAAACCCGGAAATCCACCCCCGCTTCCGATATCGACCCAGTGATCAGGGGCATCAACGCAGCGGAAAACCTGAACGGAATCCGCAATATGCCGCGACCACAGGAGCTCCAAGCTGGATTTGGAAACTAAGTTGATCTTGGGATTCCATTTCTTTATGACCTGCTCGAAGATCTCCAGCCTCGCCAATGTTTCACGTGAAACATTCAATTCCTCGAGGATTCGTTTCTCGTTCATGCAGATTTATCCTGCCGCGATTGGTCCCGGCGAAGACGAGCCAAAAGGAGCGCCAGAGCTGCCGGCGTCATCCCATCAATCCTCGCAGCTTGCGCCAGGGTTTCCGGGCGTGCTACTGACAGTTTTTGCTGCAGTTCTTTCGAAAGCCCCTCAATACCATCATAGGCATAATCCGCTGGGATTACATACCCTTCGTCCCGCTTCATCGCGGATATTTCCCGCTCCTGCCGCGCAATGTAATTCGCATAAAGCGCATCACGTTCGACCTGCCGGCGGATATCCGGATCTACACTTTCCAGATCAGGCATGAGGGGCACGATATCCTCAAATGCCACATCAGGAAAAGCAAGAACCTCCATCCCGGAGCGCCGGTTTCCGTCCTGATTCACCCGAATCCCTGCTGCGGCAACCTGTTTCGGGGTGAAGCTCTGCGCTTCCAGAACGGAACACGCTTTCCCCAACCGGTCGCTCTTTTCCAGAAAGGCCGCCTGGCGTTGTTTGCCGGCGCAGCCGATCTCGATGGCCAAGGGGGTCAATCTCTGATCAGCGTTATCAGCCCGCAGGGACAGCCTGAATTCCGCGCGGGACGTAAACATCCTATAGGGTTCGGTCACTCCGTTCGTGGTCAGGTCATCGATCATGACACCGATATAGCTGTTTGATCTGCTAAAGCTGACGGGGCCCTCCCCCAAGCTGGCGCGTGCGGCGTTCAGTCCGGCAACCATCCCCTGGGCTGCGGCCTCCTCGTACCCGGTGGTGCCATTGATCTGGCCGGCAAGATACAGCCCGGGCACGTCTTTCAGCCGCAGCTCCAGAGTCAGAGCCCGAGGATCAACGTAGTCATACTCAATGGCGTATCCCGGTTGAAGGATGACCGCTTGTTCTAATCCACGGATCGAATGAACATACTCCTCCTGAACATCCTGCGGCAGGCTGGTGGAGATGCCGTTCGGGTAGACAGTGTGGTCTGTCACGCCCTCAGGCTCCAGGAAGATCTGGTGCGAGTCTTTATCTGCGAAACGGACAACCTTATCTTCGATCGACGGGCAGTAGCGCGGGCCAACCCCTTCGATGTGCCCGCCGTACATTGCAGACCGTTCCAAATTCTTCTGTATGATCTCGTGGGTCTTCGCGTTGGTGTGGGTGATCCCGCAAGACACCTGCTTTGCGCTGGTCGACTTTGTCAGGAAGGAAAAGAAAACAGGGTCTTCGTCCCCTGGCTGCGCTTCCAGAATATCCCAGTTGATGGTCCGTCCATCCAGCCGCGGCGGTGTCCCAGTCTTCAGGCGGCCCAATGGAAGAGCAAAGTTATCCAGACGTTCCGCCAGCTTGACCGACGGCTTGTCCCCCATGCGGCCGCCCGGTTTAGAAACGTCACCTATGTGAATAACGCCGCGCAAGAAGGTTCCCGACGTCAGAATGACCGACTTACTCGGAATTTCGCTGCCGTCAGCGAGGATCACGCCGGCGACGGCAATCCCCTGCAGGAGAAAGTCAGTGACCTCTCCTTCAACGATATCCAGATTCTCCTGCGCCACCGTCAGCCGCAGCATTTCCCTCCGGTAGATCGCCCGGTCCGATTGCGCGCGCGGCCCCTGCACTGCGGGGCCCTTGCGGCGGTTCAGCAAGCGGAACTGAATTCCGGCGAGGTCGGCCACCCGCCCCATCACACCGTCTAGCGCGTCAATCTCCCGAACCAGATGCCCTTTTCCCAGCCCGCCAATCGCTGGGTTGCAGGACATGACGCCGATACCATTGCGGTCCAGCGTCACCAGTGCTGTGCGAACACCCATCCGTGCTGCTGCATGGGCGGCTTCGGTGCCGGCGTGGCCGCCGCCTACTACGATCACGTCATAAGCTGAATGTTTCACGTGAAACACTCCTTCATTTCCCCAGGCAAAAACTCGAGAAAATCTCGTCCAGGAGATTCTCTACGCCAATCCGCCCAACCAGCATTTCCAGTGCCCGAATGGCCGATCGCATTTCCTCGGCCGCTATATCATAGAACTCGGGGCCGCGTTGCAGGATTTCTTGCGCTTCAGACAAGCTGACCAGCGCCGAAAGCATCGCATCCCGATGCCGTGCACGCGTTGCGATACCGGCTTGGGCTGACCGGTTTTGCAACACTTTGGAGATATGATCAACCAGGCGGTCAATTCCCTGCCCTGACTGGCCGGAAATTGCATCGCCGGCATCGTCGCGCAGATCGGCCTTGGGCAGCAGCCGGATATCCCCCTGCTGCAACTCGACATCCAGGACTTCGTCCCTTTCCGCCAGAAACACGCGTAGATCAGCATCCTGCGCCCGTTTGCGGGCCAAGGCGATACCGATCCCTTCAACGTGATCATCGGTGTCGCGCAGCCCGGCAGTATCAAGAAGAGTCACGGGCAGACCGGCAAGGTCCATGCGGACTTCGATAATATCCCGGGTGGTGCCGGCATATTCAGATGTGATTGCAGCCTCCCGGCCGGCCAGCGCGTTCAGCAGCGTGGACTTACCGACATTCGGAGCGCCGACGATTGCCACCTCAAAACCGCTGCGGATTCGTTCGGCAATTCTGACACCGGCAGTCTCCTTTTCGAGGCCGGCTTGAACATCCGCCAGCAGTTCTGAAACCTCGGGGGTAACATCTACCGGCACGTCCTCGTCTGCGAAGTCGATGGTCACTTCGATCAAAGACGCAGCGCGGATCAGTTTGACCCGCCAAGCTTCCGCCAGCTTCCCCAGCCCGCCGGCGAGGATCACCTGAGCTTGCTTGCGCTGTGCTTCGGTTTCCGCGTCAATCAGATCGGCAAGACCCTCGACCTGAGCCAGGTCCAGATTACCGTTTTCCAGCGCGCGGCGCGTGAACTCACCCGGATCGGCCATTCGGAGGCCCTCGATTCGTCCCAACGAATCGAGGACAGCCGAGACTACTGCTGTACTTCCATGTGTTTGAAATTCAACGGTATTTTCGCCAGTAAAGCTATGCGGAGCAGTAAAGCTCAGGACCAGCGCTTCATCGAGGCGCTTTCCTGATTCGTCCTGCAGAATTCGCAGGCTGGTGCCCCGCGCCGGCAAATCCCCGCCGCAAAGCTGCGCGCCGGCGGCAAGCGCCAAAGGGCCGGAGACGCGGATCACCGCGACCCCGGCCTTCCCCTGAGCGGAGGCCAGCGCAAAGATCGTGTCCATTGGGTGGCCTTTCTCTCTCGCCGGCCCGGATCAGGTATTCATCGAGTCGAAAAATTCGGAGTTGCTCTTGGTCTGCTTCAGCTTGGACAGCAGGAACTCAATCGCGTCTGTCGTGCCCATCGGGTTCAGGATCCGGCGCAGCACAAAGGTCTTGGCCAGATCGCCCTTGTCAACCAACAGATCCTCTTTCCGGGTGCCGGACTTGAGGATGTCGATGGCCGGAAACACGCGCTTGTCCGCAATCTTGCGATCCAGGACGAGTTCAGAGTTACCGGTGCCCTTGAATTCTTCGAAGATCACCTCGTCCATGCGCGAGCCGGTGTCGATCAGCGCGGTGGCGATGATGGTGAGCGAGCCGCCTTCTTCGATATTCCGGGCGGCACCAAAGAAGCGTTTCGGCCGCTGCAGAGCGTTTGCATCGACACCACCGGTCAAAACTTTACCCGAGGACGGCACAACAGTGTTGAAGGCCCTACCAAGTCTTGTGATCGAGTCGAGAAGAATCACAACATCTCGTTTATGTTCAACAAGACGCTTGGCCTTTTCGATGACCATTTCAGACACAGCAACGTGGCGGGTCGCCGGCTCGTCGAAGGTGGAGGAAACCACCTCGCCCTTCACCGAGCGTTGCATGTCGGTCACCTCTTCCGGGCGTTCGTCGATCAGCAGAACGATCAGGTAGCACTCCGGATGGTTCTTCTCGATCGAATGCGCGATGTTCTGCAGAATTACCGTTTTACCGGTGCGCGGCGGCGCCACGATCAGCGAACGCTGGCCCTTGCCGATCGGCGCAACCAGGTCGATCACCCGGGCGGAACGGTCCTTGATGGTGGGATCCTCGATCTCCATCTTCAGGCGCTCATCCGGGTAAAGCGGGGTCAGGTTGTCAAAGGCGATCTTGTGGCGGGCCTTTTCAGGCTCCTCAAAGTTGATCATGGTGACGTTGGTCAGCGCGAAGTAACGCTCTGTCTCCAGCGGCGCCTTGATCTGGCCTTCCACGGTGTCGCCGGTGCGCAGCGAATACTGGCGGATCATGTCAGGGGAGACATAGATATCGTCCGGACCGGGCAGGTAGTTTGCCTCGGGCGAGCGCAAGAAGCCAAAGCCGTCCTGCAGCACTTCCAGCACCCCGTCGCCGCCAATGTCCCAGCCTTCATCCGCGCGTTCCCGCAGGATCTGGAACATCATCTCGCCCTTACGCATGGTCGAAGCGTTTTCGATCTCCAGCTCCTCAGCCATTGCCAGCAGCGATTTGGGGCTTTTTGCCTTGAGGTCAGCCAGATTCAGGGATTGCACGGTCATATAGATACGGCCTCTACTCCCCGCTCATCCGGGGGTCGGTCACACGACAGGTTTGGAAAACGCGGCTGCCCGGACGGGCCCGCTGGAAGCCATACATAGGGACTCGTTTCAGATGAGTCAAACGCCGGCTGCAAGCGTTCCGGCGCTGCTGGGCCTGTTTCAGCGCCTCTGCGCTAGAATTTGAAGATGACGGAAACCACGATCACCAGCATCAGCACAGTGGGCACCTCATTCATCATTCTAAACTGCCGGCCCGTCAGCGTGTTCCGTTCTTCTTTGAAGTCGCGGTAGCGCAGAAGCAGCCAATGATGGAACCAGGTCATGGCGATGACCGACACGCCCTTGGTCCAGGGCCAGACATAGCTCCAGTCGACCATGCCGGGGGTCAGAACGATAAACAGCCCTGCCGCCCAGGACACATACATGGCAGGGCGCATGATGATCCTGAGGAGCTTCTCTTCCATGGTGAGGAAGATTGGAATGGCGTCCTGCACATTCTCAGCCTGCTCCACGTGATACACGAACAGACGGGGGAGATAGAAAAGACCGGCCATCCAGCTCAGCACGGCCATGATGTGCAGCGATTTGGCATATGGGTAGAGCGTGAACATCACGTCGCTCGGGTCCATGGGCAGTTCTCCCCGGTCAGGTCTGATCACCCTAATAAATAAATGAATATTTAAAGGATGATGTTTTTGTAGTGTGCGTGGATTCCAGTGGATAAGTGAATCCTCCCCCGCTTATCCCCAGCAAGGATAAGATTCCAGCGCGGAAGGGACAGGAGTCCTGGTTTTGCCGCCGGCGCCAGGAAAATAAGGCGCGTTAAGGATGTCTTTACCTTCGCGTGCTTGGGGATAACAACGGGATGAACCGGGGAGTGCCGGCATATCCACGGATTCAAAGTTATCCTGACTCACAAAGGACGACTCAGCGGGTTGAATCCCGGGATTTGCGTCAACCCCTGGAGTCTTTACTTGAGCGTGGAAAACCATACAAAACGTCCTGAAACCGTCTGCTTCTTTCCCACGGGGTTTTCCACATGACTGCCCACATTGTGCTGGCTTCTGGTTCCGAAATCCGGGCGCATCTGCTGCGTCAGGCCGGGATCGAATTTGAAACCGATGTGCCGAGACTGGATGAGCAGGCGATCAAGGCCGCGCTGCTGGCAGAGCAAGCGCCGCCGCGGGACATTGCCGATGCGCTGGCAGAAGCTAAGGCGCGCAAAATCAGTGCCAAGCATCCGGGCAGGCTGGTATTGGGGTGCGACCAGGTCCTGGATTTCGAAGGGCAACTTCTTTCCAAGCCGGCGAGTGCAGAGGCCGCGTTGTCCCAGCTGAAAGAAATGCGCGGCAAGCGGCACATGCTGTTGTCGGCCGCCGTGATCTATCGGGATGGTGAGCCGATCTGGCGCCATGTCGGACAGGTCCGGCTGGTGATGCGCAACTGCTCTGACGCTTATCTGGAGAATTATGTCAGCCGCAACTGGGACAGCATCCGCCACGCGGTGGGGGCATACAAGCTGGAGGAAGAAGGCGTGCGGCTGTTCGCTTCTATCGAGGGCAGTTACTTTAATGTCTTGGGATTGCCGCTGATGGAGCTTATCAGTTACCTGGGTTTGCAAGGGGTAATCGAGCAATGACAGAAGCAAAAATCCCGCTCGCCGGCGTGATCGGCTGTCCGGTTTCACATTCCAAATCCCCGCAGCTGCATGGCCACTGGCTGAAAACGCACGGCATCGCCGGGCATTATGTGCCGATGCATGTGGAACCCGCGGACCTGGCAGAGGCCATCCGGGCAATGCCGAAAATGGGGTTCGTCGGGGCCAATGTCACCATCCCGCACAAAGAAGCGGTGATGGAGATAGCCGACAAGGTCACCGACCGGGCGAAACTGATCGGCGCGGCCAACACCCTGATTTTCCGGGAAGACGGCACCATCCTAGCCGACAACACAGACGGGTACGGCTTTATCACCAACCTGCATCAAGGCGCCCCGGATTGGGATCCTCAGTCCGGGCCGGCCATTGTGCTTGGGGCCGGCGGCGCCTGCCGTGCAGTGGTTGCCTCGCTGATAGAGGCCGGGGTCCCGGAGATCCTTCTGAGCAACCGCACGCGCGAGCGGGCGGAACAGTTGCAAAAGGATTTCGGCAACCGGATCCGCGTGGTGGAATGGCTCCAGGCCGGCAACGCCATCGAGGAAGGCAAGCTGATTGTGAACACAACCTCTCTGGGTATGGCGGGCAAACCGCGGCTGCGTGTGCCTCTGGACGGTTTGCGGTCCGATTCCGTCGTGACGGACCTGATATATGCACCGCTGAAAACCGGCCTGCTGGAAACGGCAGAGGAAGCCGGCTGCACTGTGGTCGACGGGCTGGGCATGCTGCTGCACCAGGCGGTTCCGGGGTTCGAACGCTGGTTTGGCCACCGCCCTGAAGTTGACGCTGCCACCCGGGCGGCGGTGCTCGGATGAGCTTCAGCCTCGGCCTTACCGGGTCCATCGGAATGGGAAAAAGCACCACCGCCCAGCTGTTTGCAGCGCAGGGCTGCGCGGTCTGGGACGCGGATGCCGCGGTTCACCGGCTGTATGGTAAAGGCGGTGCGGCCGTTCAGCCGATGTCGGAAGCATATCCTGACGCTATTGAGGGCGGGGAAGTCAGCCGCGCTGCGCTGAAACGCATCATTGGTGCAGATCCGCAGGCTTTGACGCGGATTGAAGCCATCGTGCATCCGCTGATCGCGCAGGACAGCGCGTCCTTCCGGGCTGACGCGAAAAGCGACGTTCTGGTCTTTGACATCCCGCTGCTGTTTGAAACAGGTGGCAACGCGGAAATGGATGCGGTGGCCTGCGTGACGGTGGACGCGGAAACCCAGCAAGAGCGGGTTCTTGCCCGCGGCACAATGACGGTTGAGCAGTTCCGGCAGATCCTGCAAAAACAGATGCCAATTGAGGAGAAGATGGCCCGCGCCGACTATGTGATTGAGACGGACACGCTCGAACATGCCGAGGCGCAGGTGGCGGAGATCCTCGCAGATATCAGGAGCAAACTGACCCATGCGTGAAATCGTTCTTGATACCGAGACCACCGGGTTTGATCCGTTCTCCGGCGACCGGATTGTCGAGATCGGTGCCGTGGAACTGTACAACCACATGCCCACCGGCAAGACATTCCACGAGTACATCAACCCGGAACGCTCAATGCCGGCAGAGGCGTTTTCGGTCCACGGTATCGGCCCCGACCTGCTGGAGCCGCCGCAGAAGCCGGAACCCGGTGCGGTGACGCTGCGGGACAAGCCGGTCTTTGCCAAGGTCGGGCGGAAGTTCCTGGATTTCGTGCAGGACTCCAGGCTGGTCATTCACAATGCCAGCTTTGATATGAAGTTCCTGAACGCGGAACTGGACTGGATCGGGCTGCCGAAACTGCCGATGGATCAGGCTCTTGATACGCTGGCCATGGCCCGCAAGCGGTTCCCAGGCTCGCCGGCGACGCTGGATGCGCTGTGCCGCCGCTTCAACATCGACAACACCAATCGGACCTTGCACGGGGCGCTGCTCGACTCCGAGATCCTGGCCGATGTCTATCTGGAGCTGATTGGCGGGCGGCAACCTGATTTCGGTTTGTCCGCCCAATCCTCTTCCAGTTCGGCCCAGGTCGAGGATGACTGGCGCCCGATGCCGCGTCCAGCCTCCCTGCCCGCACGGATCACCGCGGAGGAGTTGGCCGCGCATGAGGCATTTGTGGACAAGCTGGGAGATGACGCTTTGTGGAAAGCCTCCTGATCCCGCGAAGGCCCGCAAAAGAAAAACGCCGCTGAATCCCAGCGGCGTTTTCCGTTTCAAAGGTCTGAAACCTTACTGCGTGGGTGCCGCTGCTGCAGCTTCGGACTGGCGGCGGGCCAGTTCGTTGCGGTAGATCGCCACAAAGTCGATGTTGTCCAGGTTCAGCGGCGGGAAGCCGCCATCGCGGGTCACATCGGACACGATGCGGCGCAGGAACGGGAAGGTCATGCGCGGGCATTCGATCAGCAGGAACGGGTGCAGCTGGTCTTCCGGCACACCGACGATGTTGAACACGCCGACATATTCCAGTTCCAGCACGAACAGGACGTTGCCGGCTTCCTTGTTCTTGGACTCGACGGTCAGCTTGGTGACAACCTCATACTGGTTCTCGGCCGAGCGCTTCTTCGCATCCAGGTTCACCTGCACGCTGACGTCGGGCTGAACCTCGCCGCCGGTGCCTTTCTGCGCCATCACGTTTTCAAACGACATGTCGCGGATGAACTGGCCCAGAATGTTCATCTGGACTTGCGGCTGCTGCTGGGCTTCGCCGTTTTCGGCCATGTAGATACTCCTGAAAATATGCTTTGGACCGTGCTTACCAGCTTGGTCCGGGTTCCTCAACGGGGACCGTCAACCCAGCCGGAGGGGCCGCCGCGCCGGTCAGACGGCGTCACATCTTCATAGTCGCCGTCGATGACGTCATCGGGCCGGCCGGCCGTTCCGGGATAGTGGCGGCCCTGCATGCTGCCGGGGCCCATCTGGAACTGCGCGACTGTGACACGGGCGCGCAGGTGGCGGTAAACCGCCAGCCGCACCGGCGGCATCAGCAGCGCAAATCCGACGGCGTCGGTAAAGAAACCCGGTGTGAGAAGCAGCGCACCGGCCACCAGGATCATGGCGCCATGGGCCAAAGGCTCTGCCGGGTCGGACAGTTGCTGGAACGAAGATCTCAGCTGTCCCATGGCCATACGCCCCTGGGTTTTCACCAGCCAAGTGCCCAGAACAGCGGTCAGAACCACAATGGCCAAGGTCGGCCACATGCCGATGGCGCCGCCAACTTGAATAAACAAAGCGATTTCAATGATGGGAACCATCAGAAAGGCCAGGAAGAGATACATCGGGGGTTTCCTTGCGATCATACACCCGGGCGGTAGACTTGCCCCCGCCCGTCACCTACATAAGACGTGACCGCTTTGGTTTCAAACAAAGCACGAACGCCTAGCATGAGGTTTCCATGGAGTCGCCTGTGATTCAGCTTTTGGTTCTGGCCGGTATCGCTGTGTTTCTGATCCTGCGCTTGAGAAGCGTTCTGGGAACACGCGAAGGCTTTGAAAAGCCGCCGCTGCCGCAATCCGAAGCCCGGGGCCGCCGCCCGGATCTGGAGGTGATCGAGGGCGGCCCGGACCGCGATATCACGGATTATGTGGCGGAAGGCAGTGAGCAGGCCCAGGCACTGGCGGCAATGAAACGGGCTGAGCCTTCCTTCCAGGTCCAGGAATTCGTGCAGGGCGCGCGCGGTGCCTATGAGATGATCCTCATGGGGTTCGAACACGGCAATCTGGACGACATTCAGCCCTTCCTGGCGGAAGATGTCTTTGACAGCTTCGTGGATGCCGTCGCGCAGCGCGAGGACAAGGGCTACAAGATCGAGGCCGACTTCATCGGCGTGCGGGAAACCACTCTGCAGGACGCGCAGTTCGACCCGCAGACCGGCCGCGCCGAAATCACTATGCGCTTCGTCGGCGAGATGACCTCAGTGGTCCGCGACCGCGGCGGCGACATTGTCGAGGGCGACCCCAAGGCGATCAAACGCCAGAAGGATACTTGGATCTTTGCCCGCAACATGGGCAGCGACGATCCCAACTGGCAGCTGGTTGCGACGGACGCATGATTGCGGCGCTTCGGGGGGCACTTGGGGCGGCTGCACTTGCAGGCGCCGCGATGACCGCCTCCGGGGCGCACTCAGAGACCGTGTCCAGCATTCTGGAATTTGAACAGCTTGATGGCTGGGCGGAAGATGACCACGCCCAGGCGCTGCAAGTGTTTCTGGGCACTTGCAGGGATCTGAAGGACCCCGACTGGGCCGCCCTGTGCAAGGCCGCCAGGTCGCAGCCGCCGGGCGGGGCGCGGGCGTTTTTTGAGCTGTTTTTCCGCCCGGTGCTTATCGAGGACGGTAACCCGGCTCTCTTCACCGGCTATTTCGAGCCGGAACTGACCGGCTCCCGCTATCCCACCAGCCGCTTCCGCTACCCGGTCTACAAGATGCCGCCAGAGGCACGCGGAGCGGATCTGTGGCTGCCGCGCCGTGAAATCCTGACCGGTGACGTGATGCAGGGCCGCGGGCTGGAAATCGCCTGGGTGGATGACCCGGTTGAGCTGTTCTTTCTGCAGATCCAGGGTTCGGGCCGGATCCGCCTTCCAGACGGCTCGACCATCCGGGTCGGCTATGGCGGCGCCAACGGCCACCCCTATAAATCCATCGGCAAGGAGCTGGTGCGCCGCGGTGTCTACAACGCCCATCAGGTCAGCGCCCAGGTCATCAAGTCCTGGGTCCGGCGCAATCCCGCGGACGGCAAGGAACTGCTGTTTCACAACCCGTCTTACGTGTTCTTCCGCGAGGTGCGCAAAGTGGCGGCCTCCAAGGGGCCGCTTGGCGCCATGAACCGCTCAGTCACGCCGATGCGCACCATTGCCGCCGATCCCGCCTATACTCCGCTTGGCGCGCCGGTTTGGGTGGAAAAGGACGGCCATTTGCCGCTGCGCCGGCTGATGGTGGCGCAGGACACCGGATCCGCGATCAAGGGGGCTCAGCGGGCCGACATTTTTGTCGGCACCGGTGATCAGGCCGGCGAGACCGCCGGCACGATGAAAGACCCGGGCCGGATGGTGGTGCTGCTGCCGATCCAGCGGGCCTATGCGATGCTGCCGGAAGACCTTTGAATGACACGGCGGAAATTGACAGGCGATGAGATCGACCTCTGGCACAAGGTCGTAAAGCACACGGAGCGTTTGCATCCGGGCACCCATTCGTCGCCCCCTGCCCCGCCGATGCCCAAACCCAAACCGGTGAAGCAACCCGAACCGCGCCTGGACCCGTTCGAGGTCGGCAGCCGGGCCAAACCCAAGCCGGTGAAACACGACCTAAGGCCTTCGATTGCCCGCAGCCTGGCCAGTGATCCGCTGCAGATGGACGAAAAGGCCTTTCGCCGCATGAAGCGCGGCAAGCTGAAGCCGGAAGGAAAGCTGGACTTGCACGGGATGCGCATCGACACCGCGCACCCTGCTCTCACACGGTTCATCCTGTCGGCGCAGGCCTCCGGCAAACGGCTGGTGCTGATAGTAACTGGCAAGGGCAAGGACCGCGACGAGCCGGGCCCGATGCCGGTGCCGCGCGGGGTGTTGCGCCACAAGGTGCCGCAGTGGCTCTCGCTGCCGCCCTTGGCGCAGGCGGTCCTGCAGATCACCCCGGCGCACGTCAGTCACGGCGGCGCGGGCGCCTATTACGTTTATCTGCGGCGCAACCGCTGACGGCAGGGCCGTTACCTGTTGTCCGCAGGCGTCCCGGTCAGCGCGACCTTGACGGCATTTTCGCGAATGACAATCTGGCCCGGCAGTATGTTCTGAAGCCGGTTTCGCGCCCGGTCGCGTGCAAACGTGTCCGCGGTTTGCCGGGCGCCGTTCAGCAGCGCCACCAGCGCCGGCGAGGAAGCCGCCACGAAATGCTGTGACTCCGCCTCGCCGGCAAAGGCGGTGGTGTCGATGATTTCCACCGGCAGGCTGCTCAGCTCTTCGATATTGTCCAGATTGCCGAGCCGCTCTTGCCCGTCCAGCCCGCGCAGGCGCTGGGAAAGCGTCAGAATGTTGTCCTTTCGCGAGACAAAGATCAGGAAAGGCTGCGGCACCTTGCGGAACCGCCGCATCTGGGTCTTGAACACATCAATGTCCAGATCCGGCGACATCAGCACCACGCCGCCCAGGTTCCGGGCGGTCCACCCGGGGGTCTGGATTTCAATCTGGCGCAGCGTCTCCATCGTCAGCAGCCCGCCCATGGAATGCGCGACGACCACCACCCGGCCGGCGCCGGCGACACGCAGCTTGCGCAGCAGCTGCTCCAGTCCGTCGCGGGCGAACAGAACGCTGTCGCCGTCATAGGCATAGCCAAGCGGTTGTCCCTTGCTGGGCCATGAATAGATGACCGTGGCGCCGGGAACGTTGATATCATGGGTCAGTTGGGCGGCCCGGAACGCAGTTTCGGCCTGGGTCGAGTTGAAGCCATGCACGAACACCGTGATGTCGCGTTCCTTTGGCGGAAACTTGGCCAGTTCCTGCTGCAACCGTGCCCCGAAGGCTGCGTCACTTTCGAATTTCTTCCGCCCTGCCATGGTGAACTCAGTGACGGGATCCGGGTTCCTGTAGCCGAATTTCAGGGAACCCGGAGTATGTTCCGGCGGAATTGAAACGGTCAGTTCAAGCAGGCTGTATCCCTCTGCCCGCTCCACGCCAAAGGTGCCATCGGGCAGCTGGTCGCGATTGGTGGCGGCAAACACGGTCTTGGGGGTGCCCACGTTCAGGGCTGCGGGATAGGTGGGGGAAAAGGACCTGTCAGTGCAAGCTGTCAGTAACACCAGCGTCACACCGCAAATCAGGCGCAGCCTTTGCATGTCATCCCACCTCAATGAACTGGCGGCAGGCTACTGCACCTGCCGCCAATGTCCAGCGGCCGCAACCCGTGCGGGCGGGTTACAGCACGTAACGGCTGAGATCAGCTGAGCGGCCAAGCTCACCCAGGTTCTTTGTGACAAAGGCCGCGTCCACGGTTACCGCCTCACCCGAACGGTCCGGTGCGGTAAAGGACAGTTCCTCAAACACCCGCTCCATCACCGTGTACAGCCGCCGGGCGCCGATGTTTTCCACGCTCCGGTTCACCTCGGCTGCGATCTTGGCCAGGGCCGCGATCCCGTCTTTGGTGAAGGCGACCTCAACTTCTTCGGTGCCCATCAGCGCAGTGTACTGGCGGGTCAGCGCATTGTCGGTCTCGGTCAGGATTCGGACGAAGTCCTCCTCCGTCAGGGCCCGCAGGTTGACCCGGATCGGCAAGCGGCCCTGCAGTTCGGGCAGCAGGTCTGATGGCTTGGCGATGTGGAAGGCGCCGGAGGCGATGAACAGGATGTGGTCGGTTTTGACCGGCCCGTGCTTGGTGCTGACGGTGGTGCCTTCGATCAGCGGCAGCAGGTCGCGCTGCACGCCTTCGCGGCTGACATCGCCGCCCCGGGTTTCCTGGCGCGCGCAGACCTTGTCGATCTCGTCCAGGAAGACGATGCCGTTCTGTTCCACCGACTCCAGGGCGCTGCGGGTGACGGTCTCGTCATCCAGCAGCTTGTCGGCCTCCTCGCCGATCAGCACCTCATAGCTTTCGGCGACGGTCATCTTCTTGCGGGTGGTGCGGCCGCCCATCGCCTTGCCGAACAGATCGCCGAGGTTCAGCATCCCCATGTTGCCGCCGGGCTGGCCGGGAATTTCGAACATGCCCATCGGGTTGGAGGTGTCGGCCACATCCAGTTCAATCACGGTATCGTCCAGCTCACCGGCCTTGAGCTTCTTACGGAACATGTCGCGGGTGGATTCGCGGGCATCACTGCCGGCGATGGCTTCCACAACCCGGTCCTCCGCCGCTTGGCGTGCGTTTGCCTTCACGTCTTCGCGCATGTACTCGCGGGTCTGGGCAATGGCGCTGTCAACCAGGTCACGGATGATCTGCTCAACATCCCGGCCGACATAGCCGACTTCGGTGAACTTTGTGGCTTCCACCTTGATGAAGGGCGCGCGTGCCAGCTTGGCCAGGCGGCGGGAAATCTCGGTCTTGCCGACCCCGGTGGGGCCGATCATCAGAATGTTCTTGGGATAGACCTCGTCGCGCAGATCGTCGGCAAGCTGCTTGCGCCGCCAGCGGCTGCGCAGCGCCACGGCCACGGCGCGCTTGGCTTCCTTTTGGCCGATGATGAAGCGGTCCAGTTCCGAGACGATTTCGCGGGGGGTGAGATCGGTCATGTCAGTCCTTTCCGGGCAAAACTCTTGAGGAAAAGTTTTGCTAAGAATTTCGAGGAAATTTCTTAGCCGCCGATGGTTTCGACGGTCAGGTTTCCATTGGTGTAGACACAGATATCGGCGGCGATGGCCATGGCGTCCCGCGCTACCGTTTCGGCGGACCTGTCGCTGTCCATCAGGCCGCGGGCGGCCGCCAGTGCGTAATTTCCGCCGGAGCCGATTGCCGCCACATCATGTTCCGGTTCTAGCACGTCGCCGGCGCCGGTAATCACGAACATGTCCTTGCCGTCGGTGACAATCAGCATCGCCTCCAGCTTCTGCAGGTATTTGTCGGTGCGCCAGTCCTTGGCCAGCTCGACACTGGCACGGGCCAGCTGGCCCGGGGTCGCTTCCAGCTTGGCTTCCAGCCGTTCAAGCAGAGTGAACGCGTCAGCGGTCGAGCCGGCAAAACCCGCCACCACGTCAAACCCGCCAGGCGACAGGCGGCGCACCTTGCGGGCGGTGCCCTTGATCACCGTTTGCCCCAGCGAAACCTGGCCGTCGCCGGCGATGACGACCTGGCCATTCTTTTTCACACCGATGATCGTGGTGCCGTGCCAGCCAGGAAATTTATCGTCTGCCATGTAAGTCTCCGTTTGGTTGCCCCCTATATGGAACCAACCCCCCGCCGGCACAAGAGATCGGCTAGGATCCGCGCTGATCCCAGGCTTGCGCCGGTGTTCGCTGCTATGCAGCATTTGCAGATCGGGGCTGTTTAACCGGCAATTGTGGAACCCGGAACCGCATCCTAAATGAAGCTCGCAACCGGCACAGCGTCGGCTGTTTCTCAGAAGGATATGCGCAAATGACGACCGCAAACATTCATGCGCCGCTCGGAGCAGTCACCGTTCTCCGCGTGGTCGACGCAGTGGCCAATGTGAAAACCGCCATCGTGGAATGGTATGTTGCCCGCGAAACCCGCAAGGTTCTGGCGCAGCTGACCGATGCCCAGCTGCGAGACATCGGCCTCGACCGTTCCGACATCGCCAAGTTCTGATCCCCGATGACCAGAAACCCTGAATGAGCCGCCCTGCCACGGGCGGCTTTGTTCATTCCGGGGTTCTGATTTTGTATTTACCGGCCTGATCCGGCAGCCAGGCTTCGACCGCTGCGGTGGCCACCACATGACGGCTGCCTTCCGCGGCATCCTCCACATCCAGACCGCCTTTGACCGCCCGCACCCTGGCCCGTCCGCGCGGCAGGTCCTGTGCCACCAGTTCGCAATCCACCGCGTCCGGCTGCTGCACGCCGATGATTACCTCCACCCGCATTTCGCTGTGGTCTACTCCCAGCTTGGAAAACAGCGTGATGGAGGAGTGATGCAGCGCGTCCTGCACCGCACGGCGGGCGGCTTTGGTATAGTCCTGGCCGTAAAGATCGTTGCCGGTGCCCATTTCCAGGATGATGCGCTTTTCGCTCATTCTGCGGCCTCCATGTCAAAGGACACAACCACGGCTGCATTGGCGATCACCGTGCGTCCGCCCTGGGGCTTGTCTATGTCGAGCCCGCCTTTCACCACCGTGATGCTGGGCCGGCCGTAGGGGAAGATCTCCAGAAGCGCGTCCTTGTCCACCGCTTCCGGTTCCTGCACACCGATCTCGGCATCGATGATCATGTCTTCTTTCGAGAAATCAAACAGTTCCGCCATGTTGACGGAGTTGTGCCACAGCGCGTCCCTGATCGCGCGGCGGGCGGCTTCGGTGTAATCTTCGCGCCTGAGAGATGTGCCCATGCCGAATTCCACCAGGACCCGTGTCTTGGCCATGCTGCCTCCTGTATCTGCCTTGTGTGCGACCCTTGCAGGGCAGCCGGGCAAAGGAAAGAGCCAGTTTGGCGATTGCCGCAGCACCAGAGCTTGCCAAAAAAAAGAGCTGTCCCCGCCGGGACAGCTCTTTGAAATGCGGCAGCTGGTTCAGGCTCAGATCGACTCTTCGATCCAGCTCTGCAGCGCGGCCTTGGGGGCGGCGCCTGCGCGGTTCGAGATCACCTGGCCGTCCTTGAAGATGAACAGCGCCGGGATACCGCGCACGCCCATGGCAGCGGCGGCGTTCGGGTTGCTGTCCACGTCGACCTTGGCAATTTTCACCTTGCCGTCGAATTCCACGGCCAGCTCTTCCAGAGCCGGGCCAATCTGCTTACAGGGACCGCACCACTCAGCCCAGAAATCCACCACAACGGGGATGTCGGAGTTCTTGACTTCGGCGTCAAAAGTGGCGTCGGTGACGGCAACGGTGGACATATGAATGTCTCCATGAGTGTGTGGCAACTGGAGTCGGAACCTAGGTACGGCTTAACCGATCGTCAAGGTTCCAACTGCCGCTTCAATGCCGCAGTCACAAGGTCGTGCGGCAGCGGCATCAGGGTTGCGGTACGGGTCCAGAGCAGTGCGGTTTCGATAGTGCGGCCCGGATAGATCAGAGCCAGCGCATGGGCATAGGCCCCCATCTGCCGCAACAGGCCTTCGGGGCATTGTTCAGGCGTTGCGGGCACGGTGGCGTTCGATTTGAAATCCACCGCGAGGACCGTTTCCGGTGTGACGATCAGCCGGTCGATGACGCCATGCAGGCGGGCGCCGTTCAGGTCAGCGGTGACAGGAACCTCGGCCAGTGTATCCGGGTGAAAAACATCTGCCAGAGCGGCATTCCGCAGTACTGCGGAGGCCTCGGCCAGCAGTTCCGCACAGTCGCCTGCCCCTTGCAGCAAGTTTTGCGCCAGCTGCGGCCAGTCTGCGCCAGCCCGTCCCGGCAGATGCTCCAGAAGCAGGTGCAGCCGGCTGCCGCGGGCCTTTGCTGCCTTCTCATCAAGCCCCTGATCGCCCGGCAGCGCTTTGGCTCCGCCCAGGTCGGACGGGCTGAGCGCTGGCGCCGGCGCTGCATAGGCTCTGGCAGAGCGGGTGAAGACCTCCGGCAGATCATGTTTCACAACTTCCTGTGCTTCGGGCACGACCAGCGGCGGGCCGTCCCAATCGCCATGCTGCAGCCGCAGGCCGGTGCCGCCTTCCGCGTCGAATTCCACCGCGCCGCCGTCGCGCATCGCACGCTCGGTCAGCCGGTACCAGCTGTCGCCCTGCTCACCGACCTCGCCGGCAGCAGCGACGATCAGCCACTTCTCCGCCCGGGTCAGGGCCACATACAACAGCCTCAGCCGTTCGTTCTGCAGCTTCTCCTGCGCGGTTTCGCGGGCCGCCAGCATGGCGGGCGGCATCTGGTCCTTGGGCAGCTTCCAGACCGGGGTGCCATCGGCCAGCATGATCTCTGCATCCCGCGGAGCCTGCCGTTTGGCAGTGTCAGGCAAAATCACGATCGGCGCTTCCAGCCCCTTGGAGCCATGCACCGACATCACCCGGATCATGTTGCCTGCCGCGCCCATCTGGCGTTTGATCTCCAGATCATCGGTCTGCATCCAGACCAGAAAGCCGGTGAGGCTGGGGACATCGGTGCGCTCATAGGCCAGCGCCTGCGACAGCAGCGCGTTGATGCCGTCCTCAGCCTCCGGTCCCAGCCGGCCCAGCAGTTTTTGCCGGCCGCCATGACGGGTCAGAATGCGTTCGATCAGGTCGTAGGGGCGCAGGAAGTCGGCGTTGGCGCGCAGGTCGTTCAGCACGGCCATGGTTTCGGGGAACTCCCCTGCCCGGTCGCGCAATGCCGACCACAGGTACATCGCCTCCCGCCGGTGCGCGAGGTCGAACAGCGCCTGCTCCGTCCAGCCAAAGAGGGGCGATTTCAGCGCCTCCGCGAGCGACAGAGAATCTTCGGGCAAAGCAAGGAACCGCAGCAGCGCCGCGATATCCTTGACGGCCAGTTCTGCGCCCACCTTCAGCCGGTCGGCGCCGGCGATGGGCAGTTCGGCTTTCTTGCAGGCACGGATGATTTCCGAGAACAGATCGGACCGGCGCTGCACCAGGATCAGGAAGTCGCCGGCCTGCACCGGGCGGCGCTGAAAGGTGCCCCGTTCCGGGCCGTCCTCGGGGATGGTGACGCCGGTGCCGATCATCCGTTTGATCGAACGCGCAATGCGCTCCGCCAGGATCACAGTGTGGTGGCGGCTGCTGGGGCGGTCCACCGGGCTGGTCCAGTCGGGGTCCTCGTCATCCTCGACCTTGCCGACCACCGGCCACAGATCCACCCGGCCCGGCAGGTCGGATTTAAACGCTTGGTGCAGCGCGTCCTTGCGGAATCCTGCCCGCGGGCTGTCGCGAAACACCAGATCCACCAGTTTCAGGATCGCGGCGGAGGAGCGGAAGGAAAAGTCGAGCGAAGCATCCTGCAGCCCTGCTCCGGTTTCCGCCAGCCGGTTGCCGAACTCCTGCTGCATCCGGTCGAACGCATCCGGGTCGGCGCCCTGAAAAGAATAGATCGACTGCTTCTTGTCGCCGACCACAAAGATCGTGCGCTCCACGTCGGACCGCGCGCCTTCGCCGGCGGTGAATTCCTGCGCCAGCTTTTCGATCACGTCCCATTGCACCGGGCTGGTATCCTGCGCCTCGTCCACCAGGATGTGGTCGATGCCGCCATCCAGGCGGTAGAGCACCCAAGCGGCAACGCCCGGATCGTTCAGCAGCTGGCGCGCCTTCAGGATCAGGTCGTCGAAGTCGAGCCAGCCGCGCAGCTGCTTGCGGCGCTCGTATTCCGGCAGGAAGGCGGCGGCAAAACGGTGCAGGTCGTGACTCTTGCGCGCTGCCGTCAGCGCCAGGCGTTTTGCCCGCGCATCCTCAACCCGCCGCATCAGCGGTTCCAGTTGATCCATCAGGGACAGGTGGGATTCGCGCAGTTTCTTGGTCGGGAACTTGTCTATTTTGGCTGTGAAAGGCTCCTTGGCGCTGGCGCCAGTCAGAAACACGCTTTCAAATGTCCCCAGGTCGGCAAGCGCGGGTTTGGTGATGCCAGCCAGCTTGGCCGCGGCCTTTAGGTCGGTCGAACCGCCCTGCCCCAGCATCTCGCGGGTGCGCTGCAGCAGCTCTTCCTCGCCGCCCAGAAACACCAGCGCTTCCAGTGCAGTCTCGTCAAAACCTTCGGGGAGCCCGAACAGCTCCAGAAGCTGGGCCCAGTCCAGTGGGTCACCGAAATCAGCGCGGCGCTGGCAGATGGCAGAGGTGAGCGTCTCAAAATCACTGTCGCTGACTTGCCGTGCCAGGGCATCGAGCTGAGGCGCTTGCGGGCCCTGGGCAAAGTCCTCCATGATCTCCGCCCGCAGCAGCTGGCCTGCGCGGTCGTCCATCTCGGCAAACTGGGGGCTGACGCCGGCCTCCAGCGGGAACCGGCGCAGCAGTGAGGAACAGAAGGAATGGATGGTTTGAATCTTCAACCCGCCCGGTGTCTCGATCGCACGGGCGAACAGGGTGCGCGCCTGCGCCAAATCCTCAGCCGTGGTGCTGACTTCTCCCAGTTCGGTCAGCGCGGCGGTCAGCGCCGCATCCCCAAGCATCGCCCATTCCCCCAGCCGTTTGAACAGCCGGTTTTGCATCTCGCTGGCGGCGGCCTTGGTGTAGGTGAGGCACAGGATGTGCTGCGGCTGCACGCCCTTCAGCAACAGCCGTGCCACCCGGTCGGTCAGCACTTTGGTCTTGCCAGAGCCTGCATTGGCGGCCAGCCAAGTAGAAGCATCAGGGCGCGCAGCCCTGAACTGCGCCTCAGAGGCGGCATCGCGGATGGTCATGCCAGATCCTCCGGCTGCGGGGTGGCGCTGCGGTCCCATTCGCCGTAGCGCGCCAGGTGGTCGTAATCGCCGGCGATGTCGTCCCGGTGCACCATGCGCCGGCTCGAATAGCCTTGGTCAGGCTCAAAATAGGCCGCGATAAGCGTGCGCAGCTCATCCCAGACCTTGGCTGGCGGCTCTGCCTCCAGCGGCGCCGGCACTTCGCTCAGTTTGCTGCCCAATCCTATGAACAAGGCACGCGCGACCTCCGCAGGGCCGAGGTCGTCGAAAGCGCCCTCTTCGGCCATGGCCGCTTCGATCAGCAGCTGTTTTTCGAATTTCTTCTGCTGTGCCTCGCTGGGCGGCGTGCCCGTCTTGTAGTCATAGAGGTGCAGAAATCCGCGGTCGTCCATGTCAATCCGGTCGGCGCGGCAGGCGATCGTGAAATCGAGCGGATCCAGCCGGGCGCTGCCCTTGGCCTCAAAGGCGACCGGTTTGGCGCGGGCCTGGCGCTCCTGCTCGGCCAGGACAAAGTCGCCGGCAATCTTGCGGATGCGGCTGTGCCACAGGATGCGGGCCACGGGCCAAGGCACGTGCGTCTCCAGCAGCTCCCGGGTTTTGCCGACCAGATGACCGGCGGTCAGCAGCGAGGGGTCGGCCTGCGTTTCCTTGATGAAATGCTCAAACACCTCATGCACAACGATGCCGCGCAGCAGGGCGTCGGGTTCCTGCACCAGCGGGTTCAGCGGCCTCAAGCGCAGCACATGTTTAGCATAGATCGCATAAGGATCGCGGATCAGCCGCGGAATTTCGGTGATCGTCAGCCGCCGCGGGCGGGCGGCCACAGGCGGGCACGGGGACGGGCGGCGATATTGCGGAATCGGCGCCGGTTCTTCCAGCGCCTCCGCCCAGCCAAGCCACTGGCGGCCCTTGGCGCGCATGGTGTCCAGTGCCGCATGGCCGCCCTGATCCGGCAAGCCCGACAGCAGGTTGGTCAGCCTGTTCAGCCAGCGCGAGGGCACGGTATCGGCTTCCTCTGACCGTTCGGCGCGGGTCAGCCAGACCTCCGGCGCGGCGATGGCCTGCTGGAAATCATGCGCCGACAACCCGATGCGGCGTTCGGGCAGCAAGAGCCCGGCCTGATTTCGAAGCTGGCGGTTCAGCCAGGGATCGGGGGAAGCAGCCTCGGGCCAGCTGCCTTCGTTGAGGCCGCCAAGGATCACCAGATCAGCACCCTGCACACGCGCCTCCAGTGTGCCCCAGATCATAATCGAGCCATAAGGCGCATCGCGGTCACGGACCTCACCCTGGCTCAGCAGCGCGCCCAGAAGATCGGCAAAGTCGCGGGCGGTCATATCGCCGCCATAAGGCGCCTCGGCCTCCAGGTTTTCGATGCAGGCGAGGGCGGCTTGACCGGCTTTCTTGTCCCACAGCGTGCCGGCGCCATCGGCCTGGCTGCCGGCGGCGATGTCTTCGGCCAGGCCGCGCAGACGCTGGACCCAGTTCGTCAGGGGAAGCGTGCCGGCAACCTCTTGATCCGCGAAACAGGATGACAGCCAACCGGTCCATCCCGGCGTCAGCTCACGGCCCTTTTCAAAGGCGGCAAAGGCGGCGGCATCCGGGAAAGGCGGGCCGTTGCGGCGCAGGGACAGTTCCAGCTCGCGCGTCTGGCGCAGATGGTTGCCGCGGTCCGCGCCGTCATGGGTGAGCGGGTGTTTCAGCAAAGTCAGCAGGCTGTCGCAGGCCAGCGGCTTGCAGAACAGCCCCGCCACATGGCGCAGGAAGCGGCCCGGCGGCGACAGCTGCAAGGGCTGGCCGGCGGAGTCATCGGGCAGAATGTCCCAGCGGTCCAGCGCCGCGGAGACCTGGCGGGTCAGCATCCGGTCCGGGGTGATCAGCGCCGCGGTCTGCCCGTCTTCGGCCGCCTGGCGCAGGCGCAATGCAATGGCGAGCGCCTCGGCACGGGGGCTGGGCGCCTCCACCAGGGTGAGGTTTTCGGTGGCCTCGCTCAACCCGGTCAGCAAGGGGCCTTCCCTCATCCAGGCATCGGTGACAGGGGCAGGGCGCAAGGCCAGCGAAACCAGCCGGTTGCGTTCGGGCGAGGCCGGCAGCGTTTCCGTCCAGGGCTGCACGTCGCCGGGTGTCAGCTCCAGATCCTTCATCAGCTTGTGGAAGCGGTACTGCGGGTGATCTTCCGAGATCATCGGATCATCCAGCCCGGCCCAGACATGATCCGGCTGGTCAAAGTCGAAGCCGGGCAGCACCACGGCCCCTTGCGGCAGCCGCGCGATGGCCTGCATCAGCATCAGCGTTGTGCCGCGCGATCCGGTGGAGCCGGCCAGGATCACCGGATGCTGCGGGGGCTTGTCCTGCCACTGTTCAATCAGATTCAGGACCACCTGCCGCTGCCGGGCCTGTGCATCCATCGCGCCCTCATGCAGGCCGGTGAATTCGTCGGCGATGCCGATAAAGGCCTGCGCGCGGGCCCAATGGCCCGACATGTCTGAGACATCCAGCGCGCGGATCGTATCGGTGCTGACGCCTTCGCCCTGCATCTCATCGATCAGCGCAGCCAGGCTGTCGGACAGGTCATAAAGCGAGGCGCGGGAGGCGAGATCGGGTTGTGCGTCCAGAAGTTTCGCAATCAGCTGCGACAGTTCCAGACGGCGCCGCAGCGGGGGCAGGGCGGGCGGCAGGCCGTCCAGCGTGGCGCGTTGGGCCAGGTCGGTCAGCAGCATCATCCGCGGCAGCAGCATGGCCGGGCCGGTATCAAACAGGCCACGCACCCGGCGCGCCATGCGGGAGGTGTTGACGATCAATTCAGCCCGCGCCAGCGCCTCCGGTGGCAGGCCCTGGCTGCGGCTGCGCAAGCCCTCAACCAGCGCACGCGGGAAATCGGCGCCGCAGGGCACGGCAAACAGGCGCGGTTTGGCGGATGGTTCAAACATCATCAGCGGTTATCAGGTCCTCGGCCAGTGTGACCCCTTCGGGGCGCCCCACATCGCACCAGCGGCCGGGATATTCCAGCGCAAACAGCCGGCCTGCCGCGGCCATCTGATTCCAGAGTATGTTGAGCGAGAAAACCTTGTCCTCAACCTGGTGAAGCCTTTCCGTTTTCAGAATCTGCACTCCGCCATAGACCAGATCGCCGCCGCGGCTGATGCGCCCATCGGCATCCGTCGAGAAATCGCCGCCGCCGGTGCGGCCGACGGCCCTGTCCAGTGGCACGCAGACCAACAGTGCATCCATGCGCGCCGGGTCCCAGGCCTCCTGCGCCAGATGCAGCGGGTTCGGGCCTTTCCAGATGGCGTCGGTGTTCATCGTGAAAACCGGGCCGTCCCCCAGCAGCGGCAGGGCCTGGCGCAGGCCGCCGCCGGTGTCGAGAATGTCAGGTGTCTCCAGACTGAGGAGCACGTTTTCAGGCTCTAACAAGGCCTTCAGCGGTTCCGGCTTGTAATGCAGGTTGGCGGCGATCCGGGCCGGCTGGACCGCTTGGGCCAACTCTAGCGCGTGGGAGATCAGCGGCCTGCCTGCCACCTCGATCATCGGTTTCGGCTTGTCGCTGGTCAACTCCCGCATCCGGGTGCCAAACCCGGCGGCAAACAGCATGACAGCATCGGGGGAGCGCTGCATCAGGGCCTCAGCTTGTCCAGGTTTTCCGGGGTGGGGGCAGGCAGGCTCTCGCGCAGCAAAGCGCCGATCCGGGCCAGTGCCGGGTGCTCCAGCCCGCGGATGAAATGGTCCCAGACCCGCGGGATCAGATCCACGTAATGGGGTTTGCCGTAATCCATGCTGAGCCGGGCAAAGACGCCGAGAATGCGCAGGTTCCGCTGCACGCCAAGCACGGTATAGGCGGTACGGAAGCCGGACTCATCAACGCCAGCCGCTGCGACGTAGCGGTCGATCATCTGCATTTCGATGCCGGCGGGCACGTCCCGGCGGGCATCCTGCAGCAGCGATACCAGATCATAGGCCGGATGGCCGGCGCGGGCGTCCTGAAAATCCAGAAGGCCGACACGGGCAACGCCCTTGCGGTCCGGCAGCCACAGAAGGTTTTCGGCGTGATAGTCGCGCTGTACCAGAACCGGATCGCCTTTCACGGTGGCGCGCAGGATGTCTTCGAACAGATCCTCGAACCGGGCCTGCAGGTCTGGATCCTGGCTGCCGGTGATGCCGGCGCGGTACTTCGACAACGCCAGCGCGGACATTTCCGCCATCATCCGCGGGCCGTAAGGTTCCAGATCCGGCATTGGTGCCTGGTGCAGTGTCACCAGCGCATCCGTCGCCGCCTCATACAGCTGCTTTTCCAAGGCCGGTTCGCGCCGGATAACCCGGGCATAAAGATCGTCGCCCAGATCCTCCAGCAGCAGGAAGCCGTGTTCGGCATCCTGTTCCAGAATCTCCGGCGCGCTAAGGCCCTGCTTCCGCAGATATTCGGCAACGCGGATGAACGGACGGATGTCTTCGCCCTTTTCCGGCGGCGCGTCCATCAGCACCACTGTTTTGCCATCGGCACCTGTCAGCCGCTCATAGCGGCGGTTGGAGGCGTCGCCGGCGAGCGGGCCGCGCCGCCAGCAGGCATAAGGTGTTGCGGACAGGAAAGAGTCGCAAAGTTGATTGCGGTCGGTCATGCGCTGATGCGCTCCATCAGGGGCTGCCATTTCTCATCGCTCCAGCGGAGCGTCAGATGGCGGCGGTCTTCGTGTTCGGGGTCCAGCGCCAGCGTCAGATGCAGGGCGTGGGCAGGCGTCAGCTCAGCCAGCCGGTCGGGCCATTCCACCAGGCAGATCGCGGAGTCAAACGCCTCGGTCAGGCCCAGCTCCTCCAGTTCGTCCAGTGAGGACAACCGGTAGAGATCGGTGTGCCACAGCTCGCCGGCGGGCACGTCATAGGTCTGCACCAGCGTGAAGGTGGGGGAGGGCACGTCTTCGGGCACCTCCATCAGCGATTGGATCAGGTGGCGGGCGAAATGGGTCTTGCCGGCGCCGACCACCCCCTCCAGCAGCAGGCAATCGCCGGGGCGCAGGGCCCCGGCGATTTGTGCGGCCAAGCGGGCCGTATCTTCCGGTGAGTTCAGCGTGCAGGCCGCGGTATGCGTGGTCATGGCGGTACAATGCCGCCGCCGCCGGCCTGCTGCAAGCCGGTTTCCCGGTTCAACCCTGGGTGATGGCGGGGAAACGCTCCTGGCTCGCCGGCAGGGCGGCGGTTTCCGGCGGGCGGAAGCTGACCATGCTGGCACCGTTCTGGATCGCCGATACCTTGCAGATCAGCGGCGTGCCATCGCGCAACTGGACGCGGGACCACCAGGCCTCCCGCCCTTTGTAACCGGCAACAAAATCGCGGATCTCACCCCAGACGGGGGTCGGGGCGGCGGTATTCTGCCAGACCCGGCTGGCATCCATAATTGATACTTTGGCAAAGCTCGCCTCAGGGTCCATCTGCCACAGGCTGCCATAGGCGGTGTTGCAGAAAGTCATGGTGCCGTCGCTGGCAAAGACTGCGATCGCCTCGTCCATCTGGTCCAGGATCGACTGCCCCATTTCCAGCTCTGAGCGGAACTGGCGGGTGAGGGTCACTTCGGCGGTGATGTCCTCGAACAGGAAGGCGATGGCACCGTCCGGATGAGGGCGGCCAGACACCTTGTAGACGGAGCCCGACGGCAGCGACCAGGTTTCCTGGTACCGGCCTTCGGCAGCGGCTTCCAGCAGGTCGGCCATCTGGTGGCGCCAGCTGGAATAGCTTTTCGGTTCCGGCATCATCCGCTGATCGCGCAGGCGATCAAAGAAGGTCAGCAGGTTGGGCCGCGAGCTGAGGAAGTTGGCGGGCAGGGCGGTCAGGTCGATCAGAACCGGGTTGAACAGAACCAGCTGCCGGTTGCGGTCAAAGATCGCGAGGCCAATCGACAGCTGCGCAAAGGTCTTGGCCAGCGTCTGGACAAAATTGCGCTGGGCCACCTCAGCATCGACCACAGCGTTCACGTCGACCGCATGGCACAGCCAGCCGGCCTCGGTTTCGGTGGTCGAGACGTTATACCACAGCTTTTTCTTGCTTTCCGGCAGCGGGATGGAGATCCGCTCAGGCTTGCCGCTGGTCATCGGGTCGTGCAGATCGGTGAACAGGGGGTCGGCAAAATCCGCGTTCCGGCCGCGGATTTTCTGGCTGAGGTTGTCATAGGCAAGGTTGGACCAGGTGACGTTGCCCTCTTCCGATTGTAGCCAGACCGGGTAGGGCGCCTGATGCACCGCGGCGCGCAGGGTGGTCAGTTCCTGATCAAGGGATTTGTTCTGCTCCTCCAGGGCGCTGCGGCGCAGCTGCACCCGGGTCACCCCGTCAATCCATTCGCAATGCGCCTCGCGGCTTTCGGCAGCGGCAGTGCCGGACAGGACCAGCGGGCCGACGTCCTTGAGGAAACCCGGCGATTGCGGCAGGCCCGGATAGCTGCGGGCCAGCTGATCGCGCAACATGCTCCAGTCAAAGTTTTCGGCCTGATCGCCAATGAACTTGCGCGCGCCGGAGGACCAGCCGATCAGGCTGTTGTCGTCAAACAGGAACACGGCATCGGTACGGCCATCGGTGGCCAGCAGGTCGTGCGCCATGCCGCGGCGGCGGGGCGTTGGCGACAGCCACCAAACCGCGGCGGCAGCCGTTGCAGCGCACAGCGCCGCCAGTACAAACCATTCGATCGAAGCGAAGTCCTGCATCTCGTCCTGCCCAGTTCAGCTCTCGTTTACCCGCATGGTTCCCCAATAATGGTTAAATGAAGTTTAATTGGTTGCCCAAAAGTGAATAGTTAAATTTCTAAAGGTATATTTTTCCCAATGACAGGGCCGCCGTCCTCCATTGCGTCGATTTTTTTGCGCGGCCAGGCCACCTCGACAATGGCGCCGCGGCGTTCGCGGAAGGGGCTGAGGGTCTGGAACGGGTCAGTGCCATTCGCAAACCTCAGCTGGGCGCCGGTGCGCTGAAGCAGGGTTTTGGCGATGAACAGCCCCAGCCCCATGCCTTCGTATTCCGGTCTCTGCTTCAATTCGCTTTCCCCGCGGCGTCTGCGCACGAAGGGGTCGCCGATCCGGCCCAGCAGCTGCGGCGGGAAGCCCTGGCCGTCATCGCAAATGCGCAGGATGATCCGGTCGTCGTTCCAGGCTGCATCAATCCAGACGGTGGACCGGGCAAAATCGACGGCGTTTTGCACCAGGTTGCGCAGACCGTGAATGATCTCGGGCTTTCGCAGCACGGTTGGCTGCTGGAAATCGCCGCCTTCCAGCGGTTCCTCATGATAGATGACCGTCTTGCCCCGGTTCATATGCGGCTCTGCGGCCTCGGTCACAAGGGTGGAAAACGGCGCTTGGCGCAAGTGCAGGTCGTCCTTGCCGGCCCGGCCCATGCTGCGCAGGATATCGCGGCAGCGGTCGGCCTGCTCGCGGATCAGGGCGGCGTCCTCGCGCAGGTCGGGGCGGTCGTCCAGTTCCTCGATCAGCTCGGCGCTGGCGAGCTTGATGGTGGCCAGGGGGGTGCCCAGCTCATGCGCCGCGGCCGCCACAACACCACCCAGATCGGTTAGTTTCTGTTCGCGCGACAGCGCCAGCTGGGTCGCGCTCAGCGCATCCGACATAGACCGCATCTCGTTACTGACACGGAAGGAGTAGGCGCCGATGAACAGGATGGCGATCACAATGGCGATCCAGTTGCCGAAAATAAACACATCAGGGATACGCAGGATAAAACCCTGTTCGGTCCGCAGCGGCAGGTGAAATTCGGCCATCAGCGTGACCAGGATAATAGCCGTGGCACCGATGATAAGGGTGGAGCGCAGACCCATCACCGCAGCGGAGATGGTGACCGGGCCCAGCACCAGCAGCGCAAAGGGGTTGTTCAGTCCGCCTGTCAGATACAGCAGGAAGGCCAGCTGCAGCAGGTCGAACAGGACCATCAGGAAATTCTCGAACTCTGTCAGGCGCTTGTTTTCCGGGAAGGCAAAGATGGCGATCAGGTTGCCCGCCGCCGAAATGCCGATGGCCAGGTAGCACAATGCCAGCTCCAGCTGCAGGTTGAAGCGGTGCTGCGCCACCGCGATGGCGGTGATCTGCCCGGCAATCGCCACCCAGCGCAGCAGAATCAAGGTCCGCAGCCGGATCCAGTGGCTGTGCTCATGGCCGCTCATCAGCCTGAAAATGCGATCGCTCATAAGGTCCGCTGCTCCCGCAGATGTGACGCCGTGCGCCAGTTGCATCGGCTGTATTTCTTGATAGGTCTGGCGCCGCAAACGTTCAACAATCCTTCCTTACCGAAAAGTGCAATCTCATGACCCGCGTGTATGCTCTTCTTGCCGTTGCTTTTGTTGCTGCCCTTGTGGGCGGCGCCTGGTTTCTGACACGCGGAGGCAACGGGGGTGACAAATTCGCACAGTGCCGCAGCAGCCAGATCGCCGGCGGGACGGATACCATCGGCGGGGCGTTTGAGCTGATCAATTCCCGGGGCGAGACGGTGACCGACAAGGATGTGATCACCGAACCATCGATCGTCTACTTCGGATATACCTTTTGCCCGGACGTCTGCCCGATGGATGCAGCCCGCAATGCGGATGCCGTCGATCTGCTGGCGGAGCGCGGCATCAGCGTGACGCCGGTGTTCATTTCGATCGACCCCGACCGCGATACACCTGAAGCGGTTGGCGATTTCGCCGCAAACCTGCATGAGAAAATGATCGGGCTGACCGGCTCGCTGGAGCAGGTCAGGGCGGCCAGCAAGGCCTATAAGACCTATTTCAAGAAGAATGAGGGCGACGAGGATTACTACCTGGTCGACCATTCCACATTCTCGTATCTGGTGCTGCCTGAGGAAGGCTTTGTCGAGTTTTTCCGCCGCGACGAAACGGCAGAGCAGATGGCCGGCAAGGCTGCCTGTTTCATAGAAAAAATCTGAACCGCGATAGCTGTTTGACCTTTCCCCTTGCCCGGACATATTCTTGCGTGAACTGAAAAACTTCGCGGAGGACCGGGCATGGCCGAAACTGCTCTGCAGGACATTGGACCCGATAAATCGCTGCTGCTGGTCGATGATGACGAGCCGTTCCTGCGGCGTCTGGCCAAGGCAATGGAGAAACGCGGCTTCGAGGTGGAAACCGCGGGCTCTGTTGCGGCTGGCAGCGCCATTGCAACCGCCCGCCCGCCGGCCTATGCGGTTGTCGACCTGCGGCTGGAAGACGGTAATGGCCTGGATGTGGTCGAGGTTCTGCGCGAAAAACGTCCCGACAGCCGGGTGGTGGTGCTGACCGGTTACGGCGCCATTGCGACGGCGGTGGCCGCGGTGAAGATCGGCGCAACCGATTACCTGTCCAAGCCGGCCGATGCCACCGACATCATGAATGCGCTCTTGGCCACAGAGGATGAGCTTCCGCCGCCGCCGGACAACCCGATGAGCGCGGACCGGGTGCGCTGGGAGCATATCCAGCGGATCTATGAGCTGTGCGACCGCAACGTGTCAGAAACCGCCCGGCGGCTGAACATGCACCGGCGCACGCTGCAGCGGATCCTGGCCAAGCGCAGCCCGCGCTGAGCCTTACAGCTGTATCATCAGTTCCGCATGGCGCCCCAAGAATGCCATGCGGGTTTCGACCGGCGGACGCAGCACGATTTCCAGCCCGTCCACGATCTCCGGTTTCGGCGTGCCGAAGAACCGGCTGGCTTCCTTCTCCTGAAATCCGGCGATCTGCACCGCCTCCATCCAGGCGCTTACCTTGTCCGCGCGCTTGATCTGCGCTTTGACCGTCTTGGGCAGCGCCGCGGGCAGCCCGAACCGCAGATGAATGGCCGTGGTCAGCCTCTGGTCCAATTCGCCATAACCCGCTCCCACTGCGGCTTTGACCGGAGAGATCATGTCACCGATCACATATTCGGGGGCATCGTGCAGCAGCGCCGCCAGCCGCCATTTAACCGGCGCCTTGGGGTACATCCGGGAAAAGATGTCTTCGACCAGCAGCGAGTGCTCTGCGACCGAATAGGCAAAATCCCCGCGGGTCTGACCGTTCCATCGCGCCACAAAGGCCAGCCCGTGGGCGATGTCCTCGATCTCTATGTCCACCGGCGTCGGGTCCAGCAGATCCAGCCGGCGGCCGGAGAGCATGCGCTGCCAGGCGCGGGCGGGTTTGGCGGGCATGGGGTGTGTCCTGTCGCTGCGGTTCCTCTTTGACTACCTCCTGAACAGGCTTCGGGCAATGCTGTGAACCATGTCCTGTTCACGGCCGGGACACGGGTGAAAACCCAGTGTTTATAAGCTGTGAATTTGAAACCGCCCCATTCAGACCCAATATTATAAGGGTATAAGGGGCTCCGCCCCCTCGCGCGGCAAACCCCTTTTGTGACGTGACTCACATAACGGAAAGGAGTTTGTCATGTTCAAACGTCTGCTTGGTGTTTCTTTGCTTTTCGGCATGGCCGCGACCGCGCCGCCTGCGCTGGCTGCCAGCTGCGGCGACCGCGAGGTGATGACCGAGAAGCTGGCAAGCGGGTATTCCGAGCGGCTGACCGCCGGCGGTTTGCAGAAAGGCCGGACCGAGGCCACTGTGATCGAGGTCTGGGCGTCGGATGAAACCGGGACGTTCACCGTTCTGGTTACCCATGCAAACGGGATCAGCTGCGTCGTCGCAACCGGATCCTCGTTCTTCCACATTGCGGACAAAGCGCCGGACCCGGGCACGCCAAGCTGACACAGCCAGCGTGACAGGCTATCCCCCCACAGCCTGACCGACCACAAAAAGCCAGAGCCTTCGGCTCCGGTTGCGGGTATCTTCGTTGAATATCAACACATGCAGTGTTAGGCCCTGCAGCAAGTGTACTCGTAACCGGAATGGAGCAGACTATGGCCGGGGATTATATCGTCAAAGACATCGCGCTGGCCGGCTTTGGCCGCAAGGAGCTGGATATCGCCGAAACGGAAATGCCGGGCCTGATGGCCCTGCGCGAGGAATACGGCGCAAGCAAACCGCTGAAGGGCGCGCGCATCGTCGGCTCGCTGCACATGACCATTCAGACCGCAGTTCTGATTGAAACGCTGGTGGCGCTGGGCGCAGATGTGCGCTGGGCCTCCTGCAACATCTTCTCGACCCAGGATCACGCCGCCGCGGCAATTGCTGAGGCCGGCATCCCGGTCTTTGCCATCAAGGGCCAGACCCTGGAAGAGCATTGGGATTACCTGGACAAGTCGTTCATGTTCCCTGAAGGTGCCAACCTGATCCTGGACGATGGCGGCGATGCCACCCTCTATGTGCTGCTGGGCGCGCGTGCCGAAGCCGGCGAGGACATCATCCCGGTGCCGCAGTCCGAAGAGGAAGCGGTCATCAAGGCGCAGATCAAGAAGCGCATGGAAGCCTCCCCGGGCTGGTTCACCAAGACCCGCGATGCGATCCTGGGCGTGTCCGAGGAAACCACCACCGGCGTCCACCGCCTGTATGATCTGCAGAAGAACGGCCAGCTGCCGTTCCCGGCGATCAACGTGAACGACTCCGTTACAAAATCGAAGTTCGACAACAAATACGGCTGCAAGGAATCGCTGGTCGACGGCATCCGCCGTGCCACCGACACCATGATGGCCGGCAAGGTTGCCGTGGTCTGCGGCTATGGCGACGTGGGCAAGGGCTCCGCGGCCTCCCTGCGCGGCGCCGGCGCCCGTGTGAAAGTCACCGAAGCCGACCCGATCTGCGCCCTGCAGGCCGCAATGGACGGTTTTGAAGTGGTGCTGCTGGAAGATGTCGTGTCCTCCGCCGATATCTTCATCACCACCACCGGCAACAAGGATGTGATCCGCATCGAGCACATGCGCGAGATGAAGGATATGGCGATTGTCGGCAACATCGGCCACTTCGACAATGAGATCCAGGTGGCCAGCCTGCGCAACCACAAGTGGACCAACATCAAGGAGCAGGTGGATATGATCGAGATGCCCTCGGGCAACCGCATCATTCTGCTGTCCGAAGGCCGCCTGCTGAACCTGGGCAACGCGACCGGCCACCCGTCGTTCGTGATGTCGGCCTCCTTCACCAACCAGGTGCTGGCCCAGATCGAACTGTGGACCCGCGGCGATAACTACGAGAACCAGGTTTATATCCTGCCCAAGCACCTGGACGAGAAAGTCGCCCGCCTGCACCTGGGCCGCATTGGCGTCAAGCTGACCCAGCTTAGCGCCGAACAGGCCGCCTACATCGGCGTCAAGCCGGAAGGCCCGTTCAAGCCGGAGCATTACCGCTACTGAGCATTCAGTTTCCGATGCAATGAAAAGCCCCGCCATTTGGCGGGGCTTTTTCGTTATACCGAGTGGTCCGGTCTGTTTTGGTAACGGCAAAACAGAAGGCGGCAAAAGGTTCCATGCGGGTGGCTGATTGAGGGTATCTTTTTCGTGATGGAACAGCTTGAGGCGGTGCTGCGTTGTCTCAGCATCAACAACTTCAGGCTGAGGAGAATCTGTCATGAAAATCGAAATGAAATCAAACGCCCGTATGCTGGTAACCGCTGCCGCCGCCGCGCTGGTGGCTGGTGCCGGGATTGCAGCTGAAAACGGTTCCTTCGCGACTGCCGAAGCCGAACTCATTCTCGCGTCCAGTGACGACGGCGTTGGCGCATCGGCCGGTGTCGAAACGTCTCCGTCGCGCGGCAACGAAGGCGAGGGCACCGTTCTGGACGAAGCCGGCGCTGCTGACTCCGTTACCGAAACCACTGACAGCGATCCTGCCGGCGCCTCCGCTGGCGTCGACCGCTCCCCCTCGCGCGATGGTACCGAGGGCACTGAGCCGGTTGCGGGCGCGGACATCAGCGAAACCGCAGAATCGACCAATTCCCCCGCGCTTCCCAACACTGAAGGCGCAATGGACATCCGCGCCATGACAGTTGGAGAACTGGTCGGCAAGAACGTGCTGAGCGCCTCTGATGCCGATGTCGGCGAAATCGATTATGTGATCATGCACGACGATAAACTGTCCGGTGTCGTTGGGGTCGGCGGCTTCCTGGGTATGGGCGAACACTCGGTCGCAATCCCCCTGACCGACTTCGAGGTGACCAAGAACGGGCAGCTGCGGCTGACCGCACAGTCCGAAGCAGAGCTGAAGGCGATGCCGGAAATTGACGAAAACGCAATTGAACCGGTGAAAAGCGAGGTCATTCTCGGCGACTATATGTAAATTTCCCGGCGGGGCGTCTCAGCTAGAGACGCCCCATTTCTCAGTTGCAGGCCGGTCTGCAGCACTCAGCGCAGCTTCCCGCCAGTTGCATACTTCCGGTTGAACCTCTGGGCACTCATTCGCGGGTGCTTTTGTTTTAGCTCACATTGTCCGGGTTATTGCTTTGCGGAATCGTACTGCCGGCCGCTATACAGGAGTCACCGGCCAGGACGGCCAGGAACCAGATTTTCATACGCGTGTGGTGGATTGGAGCACGCGGGGTGGAAGGGAAGGTCCTGCTTGTCCGCAGGTCCTTCCCTTTTTGGTTTCAGAACAAGGTCAGAACCAGACCGGCCGCCGCGCAGGCCAGCGTGGCATACCCGCCATCAATCAGCGTCAGCTTCACCGGCCGCATTCCATACATATTGTTCAGGGCAATCCATGGGCTGATGAAAAACAGGCCGATGCCTGCTCCGCCGATCAGACCGGCACCCAGTGTTTCGATGCCGGACAGGCTGAAAACATGCCGCATCATGCCCGCCACAATCAGTTGCAGGACAAAAGCCATGGCAAAGATCATCGGGCTTTGGCCGCCTTTTGGCTTACCGGTCTCGTCGCATTCCACGCCAGAGGCTTCGACCCAGGGCTTGGCCAAAGCGCCGTAGTAAACTGCCCCCAGCACAAAGGCCGCAGCCGCCGCCGCGATCACACTCAGAAATTCCATGATGCTCCCTTCAATGGTTCCCGCCGCTTGAGAGCAGAGTGGCAGATCAGCCGGGATCTGTCTCCCCCAGCGCGCAGACAGCGGCCCACTCCGCCTCGCTCACTGGCTGCACCGACAGGCGGGAGTTTTTGACCAGCACCATCTCTTCCAGCCGCGGGTCAGCTTTGATCTGATCCAGGCTTACCGGCTTGGCAAAGGGGCGCACCGCCTTGATATCGACGCATTCCCAGCGGTCGTCCACGGTGGTGCTGTCCGGGTGCGCCTCTGCGCAGACCTCGACGATGCCGACCACGGATTTCTCTTTTTGCGAGTGATAGAAGAACCCGCGGTCGCCGATGCTCATTTCGCGCATGAAGTTGCGCGCCTGGTAGTTGCGCACGCCGTCCCATTCCTCACCCGCTTCGCCTTTGGAGATCTGGTCGTCCCAGCTCCAGGTGGAGGGTTCGGATTTGAACAGCCAGTAGCGCATCAGCCGATAACTTTCTTCCAGGTGATCAATTCGACAGCTTCAAAGAGGCCGGCCTTGTTGTAAGGGTCATTTGCCGCCCAAGCCTCACCTGCCGCCATGTCTTCAACGTCCAGAATAACCAAGGAGCCGGCCATATTACCATCCTGATCCAGCAGCGGGCCTGCCTGCGCCACTGCGCCAGTGTCATTGATATAGGCCAGATGGGCGTCACGGTTATCCAGCCGGGTCTGCAGATGGCCGGGTTTGTCGCGGGCGATCAATGCAATAAGCATTTTATTCCTCTTTTAACGGTCTTTTAAGTAAAAGAGCCGCCGCCTCGGAAATGGTCAAGCGCTGATCGAGCAAATTGGTTACCGTCTGCGTGATCGGCATCTCCAGCTGCATCTTCCGGGCGTGTTCCGCCACCGCATGCGCAGTTGCGGCGCCTTCGACCGTGATAGAGGAATCAAAGGCCTCGCCGCGCCCGATCGACAGGCCCAGCCGGTAGTTGCGGGACAGGTCTGATGTACAGGTCAGCGTCAGATCGCCAAACCCGGACAGCCCTGCCATCGTTTCGGCCTTGGCGCCGCAGGCCAGTGCCATGCGCTGCATCTCGGCATAACCCCGGGTCATCAGCGCGGCGCGGGCGCTGTCGCCCAGCCCGGCACCAATCACCGCACCGCAGGCAATCGCCATAACATTTTTCAACGCCCCGCCCAGCTCTGCGCCGATGGTATCGGTGGTGCGGTAGAGGCGCAGGTTGGCAGTGGACAGCTGCTGCTGCAGCGCTTTGCCCAGGTCCGCGCCGCCGCAGGCCAGCGTTAGCGCGGTTGGCAGGCCGCGCGCGATATCCGCCGCAAAGCTCGGCCCGGTCAGCAGCGCCGCCGGGGATTCTGGCAGAACTTCCTGAATAACCGAGACCGGACCAAGCCCGGTGTGCAGCTCAATACCCTTGCAGCAGGCGACCAGGGTTTTCCCTGACAGATGCGCCTTGTGCTGTCGCAGGACGCTGCGCAGCTTTTGCATGGGCATCGCCAGCAGAAGAACCTCAGAGCTGCAGGCCTGCGCAATATCAGCAGTGGCGGTGAGGGTTTCCGGCAGGTCAGCACCGGGCAGCCGGACCTCATTCCGGCGGCTGTCCTGCATGGCTTTGGCGTGGTCTGTATCGCGCGCCCACAGCGTCACCGGCCCGTTGCCGGCCAGTGAAATCGCGAGCGCAGTGCCAAAGGCGCCGGACCCCAGAACAGAAACGCTCATGCCTTGGCTCCTTTGCGGCCCGACCCGATCAGCGCCGGGCTGCTCTGGTCCAGCGGCCAGCGGGGGCGGGCGGTCAGGTCCAGACCATCGCGCGCACCGGATTTGAAACGCTCCAGCCCGGCATAGGCGATCATAGCAGCATTGTCGGTGCACAGGCGCAGCGGCGGCGCGGTGAAGGCGGCGCCAGCCTCGTCGCAAACAGTCTCTAACGCGGCGCGAATGGCGGTATTTGCTGCAACACCGCCTGCAACGGCGACGGTCGGCGTCCCGGGCTGTTCTTCCAGATACAGGCGGAGGGCGCGGCGGGTTTTCTCTGCCAGCGTATCCACAACGGCAGCCTGAAATCCGGCACACAGATCGGCCCTGTCCTGGCGGGTCAGACCGCCTTTTTCCGCCACGATCTGATCGCGCATCCGCATCAGGGCGGTTTTCAGACCGGAGAACGACAGGTTGCAATCCGGCCGGTCCAGCAAAGGCCGCGGGAAGCGGAACCGCTTGGGATCACCGGTTTCGGCTTCGGCCTGCACCGACGGCCCGCCTGGCTGCGGCAGGCCCAGCAGGCGGGCGGTCTTGTCAAAGGCCTCGCCGGGGGCGTCGTCGATGGTGCCGCCCAGGCGGGTGAAATCCTCCGGCCCGCGCACCAGCAGGTACTGGCAATGCCCGCCGGAGACCAGCAGCATCAGATAAGGATAGGCAATCCCGTCGGTCAGCCGCGGAGTCAGCGCGTGGCCCGCCAGATGGTTGACCCCAATCAGCGGCAGGCCCGTCGCGGCGGCGATCCCCTTGGCGCACATCACGCCCGACATCACCCCGCCGATCAGCCCCGGGCCGGCGGTTACGGCGACAGCATCAATGTCCTTCAAACTTAATCCGGCCTCCGCCAGTGCATCGCGCACGCAGATGTCCAGCTTCTCGGCATGGGCGCGCGCGGCGATCTCCGGCACCACGCCGCCAAAGGCGCAGTGCAGCTCTGTCTGGCCGAATACGACTGAAGACAGAACCTCGGGCTGCGCGCCCCCGGCCTGCCGCACCACTGCGGCGGCAGTGTCGTCACAGCTGCTTTCCAGCCCCAGAATGGTCAGGGTCTTTGTCATGGTCTTACCGTTGCATCGAATTGCCGCCGGGGCTACCACCTATGAGGCCTGCAAACAATCCCGGGAGCCCCGCGATGGTGCCTTTGCTGATGACACGCCCGCTGGCAGCGGCAGAGCGGTTTGTGGCCGGCCTGCCCGAAGCGGCGCGTGCCGGACTGAAAGTCGTCTATGCGCCGCTGATGGAGATCCAGGCAGCGCAGGCGCCGGTCCGGCTGGAGGGTGTGAAGGGCGTGATCTTCACCTCCGCCAACGGGGTGGAGGCCGCTTCACGTGAAACTGCCGCGCGCTTGCCCGCCTACTGCGTGGGCGAACGCACCGCCCAGGCCGCAGCGGAGTCGGGCTGGACGGCATCCTGCCTGGGCCATTGCGCCGGGGAACTGGTTGCGGCGCTGCTCAGCCGGCGCCCTGAGGCACCGCTGCTGCATCTGCGCGGCGCCCATGCCCGGGGCGGTATCTCTGGGAGGCTCACAGACGGGGGGATCCCCTGCCGCGAGCAAATCCTGTATGATCAGGTGCTTCTGCCGCTGACCAGCGAGGCCAGGGCGTTGCTTGCTGCGCAAACGGATGTAATCGTGCCGCTGTTCTCTCCTAGAACGGCGCATCATTTTGCTGACCTGTGCGGGGAAGCGGCGCATTTGCATCTGATTGCTCTGAGCCCTGCGGTCGCAGAACCGCTGAAAGGCTTGAATTGCAAGACGTTGCGGGTCAGTAAGTCGCCGGATGCTGCGGCTGTGGCAGCTGCTGTCCTTGATGCCGCAGCGCAACTGTCGCAGCTTGAGGGGGAGCGGCGCGCAGAGTAGTGTCCAGCGTGTTCGCAGGAATGAATTTTTAGGAATCGAGGGGGAGGCCGGCGTGGCTGACAAGAAAACTCCGGAAGACGTGACTGAGCCTGGCCCCGGCGAAATCAAGCCGGCCGGCGAAACCACGGAAACGCCCGAACAGGATATGACCGAGGATCAGGCGGAAGGGGCGGTTGACACGCCCGAGGATAAAGTTTCCCCGCTTTCCGAGACCGAGACCGAGACCGAGACCGAGACCGAGACCGAGACCGCATTTGTGTCTCCCTTCGAAAGGGAAACCCCGCAAGAAGACACGCCGGCTGAAACGCCGGAGGCTGCCGCGGCACAAGCGTCGCCGCGCGAAATCGAACGGGTTGTGGAGAAACGCGGCGGCTTCGGCGCAGCCCTTCTGGGCGGCGTGGTGGCTGCGGGTATCGGCTTTGTGGCTGGCCAGAGCGGCTGGCTCGACAGCGTCCTGCCGCCGTCGCTGCAGGGAAACAGTGCGGATCTGGCCGCGTTGCGGGCCAGCCAGTCGGAGATGCAGGCAGCGCTTGCTTCGCTGCAGCAGCAGCTAGAGGGCAGCCGCGCCCCGGACCTTGCACCGCTGTCCGAACGCGCCGACGCCCTGGCCGCAGAGATTGCGGCGCTGAGAGAGGCGCAGACCGCGCAGGCCCCGGATGAGGCGCTGCGCGGGGATCTGGAGGCCTTGGCCGGCCGTGTGTCCGCATTGGAAACCCGGCCGCTGGAAGGCGCAACGCCCGAAGCAGTAGCTGCGTTTGAGGCAGAGCTGGGCAAGCTGCAGGACAGCCTTGCAGCGCAGCGCGCCGAAATTGATCAGAAGCTGGCCGAAGCGGAAGACATGGAAACCGCCAGTGCCGAAGCCGCCCGCATCGCCAGCGCCCAGACCCAGCTGGCGCAGCTGCGGTCTGCCTTGGACAGCGGCAACAGCTATGACTCCAACGTGCAGCAGCTTGAGCTTCTGGGCGTTGAGGTTCCGTCCGCGCTCTCCGGGCCGGCGGAAACCGGCGTCGCCACGCTGACGGCCCTGCGCGACGGCTTTGCTCCGGCCGCCCGCGAGGCGCTGGCAGCTGCCCGGGAAGAAGCAAAAGGCGGCGGCAGCCTGATGGATTATGTGAACCGCCATCTTGGCGCCCGTTCCGTTGCGCCGCGCGACGGCGATGATCCGGATGCCATCCTGTCCCGGGCCGAGGCCGCCGTGGCTGCAGGCCGGATAGAGGAGGCGCTGACCGAAGTGTCGGCGCTGCCGGAAACAGCCCGCGCTGCCCTGTCCGGCTGGGAAGCGGCGGCAAACGCGCGGGTGGCAGCGGTGAACGCTGCTGCTGATCTGGCCCAAAGCCTGCAAGCCAAATAAGGAAGCCGCCATGCTCTGGTCGTTGTTGAAGATCCTCGTATTTGTCGCGATTGTCGCGCTTCTGGCATTTGGCGCGGGCCTTTTGATGGAAACCGCCGGCGGGGTGCAGATCACCGTTGCCGGCACCGAATACACCCTCAGCGCTCTGCAATCGGTCATCGCGCTGGGCGTGCTTGTTGTTGCGCTTTGGCTGTTTCTCAAGCTGCTGTCGCTGCTGGTGGCCACGCTGCGGTTCCTGAACGGGGATGAGACCGCCCTGTCGCGCTATTGGGACAAGGGGCGCGAGCGCAAGGGCTACCGGGCGCTGTCGGAAGGTCTGATGGCGCTGGCTTCCGGTGAGGGGCGGCTGGCCCTGGCCAAGGCGGCGCGGGCGGAGAAATACCTTCAGAACCCTGAGCTGACGGATCTGCTGGTGGCGCAGGCCGCGGAGATGAGCGGCGACACCCACAAGGCGGCGGATGCGTACAAACGCCTGCTGTCGAACCAGCAGACCCGGTTTGTCGGCGTGCGCGGGATCATGAAGCAGAAGCTGTCCCAAGGCGACACCGACACTGCCCGCCAGCTGGCCGAGAAGGCGCTGGCGCTGCGACCCAAGCATGAGGAAGTGCAGGACACTCTCCTGCGTCTCCAGGCGCAGGCCGAGGATTGGGCCGGTGCCCGCAAGACGCTGTCGACCAAGCTCAAGACCGGCACTCTGCCGCGTGATGTCTACAAGCGGCGCGATGCGGTTCTGGCGCTGTCGGCCTCCAAGGGTGTCATTGACGAAAACGCCACGATCGAGCAGCGCGAGCAAGCGATCGAAGCCAACCGGCTGTCGCCCGATCTGGTGCCTGCCGCGGCGATGGCGGCCCGTGCCTATCTCGCCAAGGGTAAGAAGCGCCCGGCGGTGCGGCTGCTGAAAAAGACTTGGCAAAGCCAGCCGCATCCCGACTTGGCCCATGCCTTTGCCGAGGTCGAGCCGGACGAAAGCGCCGCCGAGCGCGTCGCGCGCTTTGACCAGCTGGCCCGGCTCAACCCGCAGGATGATGAAACACGCCTGGTGATGGCGGAGCTGAATATCGTGGCCGAGGACTTCCCCGAGGCCCGCCGCTGGCTGAGCGACCTGACGGAACGCGCACCGGACGCCCGGGCGCTGACGCTGATGGCGGCGATTGAGCGCGGCGAAGGCGCGGATGATAAGGTCGTGCAGGGCTGGCTGGCCAGGGCGCTGACCGCTCCGCGGGGGCCGCAATGGGTTTGCAGCAACTGCAACCACATCCATGCCGAATGGGAGCCGGTTTGCGAGCATTGCACCAGCTTTGATACCCTGTCCTGGAAGCGTCCGGAAACGCCAGAAGTGGCAAGCCACGCAGCGGCCTACATGCTTCCGCTGATCACTGGCGTGCTGGGCAGCAAGCAGGCTGACACGGCGGATGATGCGGAAGAAGCAGACTTCGCGGAACCCGTCCCGGACGCTGATGGGGACGTGGAACCGGAGCAGCAGGACGCGGTAAAAGAACCGAACTGATACTTCAGGAAAGAACTGCGAACGGCGGGGGGGCTTCCCTGCCGTTCTGCCGTTTTCTGGCGCAGGCCATAGAGCGTCGCGCACAGCATTACCGGGCCGGAAAGGCCGCAGTGCCGTTCTGTAGACTGTTTAGATAGTGCAGGGGAATGGTGCCCAGGAGAGGACTCGAACCTCCACGTCCATACGGACACTAGCACCTGAAGCTAGCGCGTCTACCAATTCCGCCACCTGGGCAGGTGTCGTGAAACCGGCGTATAAGCTGGTTCGCAAGGGGCGTCAAATGGAAAACGGCGGGGTGGCCGGTTATCCGCGCGGGGCCTGATTGAAGCCGCCTAGCGCTGCACCGAGAAATTCATTTTCCCGGCTACAAATGTCAGAAACCTGGTCCAGGCCAGCTCTGCTTCGGTACTCCAGTCCGGACCAAGCGTTTCCGACAGGGCGCCGGTGAAACTGGTGATGAAGCCCCTGAAATGCGCATCCCGCACCTCCCGCTTGCGGTGCTTCTCCCCCTGCTGCCTGAGGATCTCATCCAGCCGTGCGGAATCGTCCAGCGCCTCGGCCACATGGGTCAGGATGGCCAGCAGCTTTTCCTCCTGCCGGGTCATGTCGCGGGAAAACAGGGGGCGGACTTCGGGGCAGGCGGCAAAGAACTTGGCGTAAAAGGCGGCGGCGAAAGCGTCAAGATCCATCCGCTCGCTCTCGAAGCTTTTGCGGACCAGGGACTTATCCTGTGCGCTGACCATTGGAACCTACCTCCTCAGCAACCGCCGAAACGCGTGTTTCGGGTACATCAATTTCCCTTAACAGGGCGAGGCTGAAGGCCGGGTTAACCAAACTGGCCAATTTCACGGAAGTTGTTAACGCTGCTTGCGGATTCAGCGCCCATTGTGGCGGCAATCCCAAGTTTTGCGCCTTGTTTGACGCCCGTTGCGGCGCTAAGGCATAAGGGCAGCTAAGTTCAGGAGCCAAAAGATGTCCAAACTGGTCACGATCTATGGCGGATCCGGTTTCGTGGGCCGCTATATTGCGCGGCGCATGGCCAAGGAAGGCTGGCGTGTACGTGTGGCAGTGCGCCGTCCCAATGAAGCCATGCATGTGAAGCCCTACGGTGTTCCGGGCCAGGTGGAGCCGGTGTTCTGCAATGTCCGCGACGACATGTCCGTGGCCGCGGTCATGCGGGGTGCGGATGCAGTGGTGAATTGCGTGGGCGTGCTGAACGAGCTGGGCAAGAACACATTTGGCGCCGTTCATGCCGAAGGCGCGGGCCGCATTGCCCGCATCGCGGCGCAGGAGGGCGTTGCCAGCCTGGTGCAAATCTCGGCAATCGGTGCTGATGCGGACGCGAACAGCGCATATTCCCGCACCAAGGCTGCAGGCGAAGCGGCAGTGCTGGAGCATTTCCCGGGTGCTGTTATCTTGCGTCCTTCGGTGATCTTCGGGGCCGAGGACGAGTTCTTTAACCGCTTTGCCGGCATGACCCGCCTGTCGCCGGTTCTGCCGATTGCCAGCGGGGACACCCGGTTTCAGCCGGTCTACGTCGATGATGTGGCCAAGGCTGCTGTCATGGGGGCCACGGGCGCGTCAGAGGGCGGTATTTATGAGCTGGGCGGCCCCGAGGTGAAAAGCTTCCGCGAGTTGATGGAGCAGATGCTGGCGGTGATCCACCGCCGCCGCCTGATCCTGTCGCTGCCGCGGTTTGCTGCCTGGCTGGTGGCCTTTGGTTTCGACATGCTGCAGGCCGCAAGCTTCCAGCTGATCTCAAACAAGGTGCTGACCCGCGATCAGCTGCGGAGCTTGAAATCGGACAACGTTGTGTCCGAGGGCGCCAAGGGATTCAGCGATCTGGGCATCAGCCCGGTCAGCCTTGAAGCGGTTCTGCCGGACTACCTGTGGAAATTCCGCCCCTCCGGCCAATATGACGAGATGACCAACTCGGCCCGCAACCTGCGCAACGGCGCCTGATCGGCCAATCGCCACAAGAACTTGAAAGCGCGGGGATTTTCCCGCGCTTTTTTGTTTCCGGCTCAGCTGCTGTAGGCGATGGCGAGCAGGATGCTCCCCAGGATCACCCGATAGATGACATAAGGCGTGAAACTGACAGAACGCAGCAGCCGCATCATCAGGCTGAGCGCGGCCAGCGCCGACAGCATGGCAAGGGCTGCTGCAATCGCTGCGTCGCGCATCAGGGCGGTATCGGCCTCCAGCGCCACCTCGGTTCCCAGGAGCACCCCGGAGGCGATGATCGTGGGGATCGACATCAGCATGGCGATGCGGGCGCCGTCTTCGCGGGTATAGCCCAGCTGGCGCGCGCCGGTGATGGTGATGCCGGAGCGCGAGGTGCCGGGGATCAGCGCCAGCATCTGCCATAGCCCCATGATCAGGGCATCACGCAGGCCCCAGTCGCCGGCCTGTTTCACCTCGGCGCCCTTCTGGTCGGCCCAGTACAAGACCAGCCCGAAGCCCAGCATGGTCCAGCCGATCACCGTGATCGACCGCAGCGCATCGCTGAGGCCGGTGAAATGCAGCACCGCACCGAACAGAACCGTCGGGATGGTGGCGATGATCAGCCCCATGGCGAGGCGTGATCCCGGCGTGTCCGTGCGGCCGGTCAGGGCGCGGGGCAAGCCCGCAAGGCCCTCGCGCACGTCGCTCCAGAAATAGATCATCACGGCGGCCAGGGTGCCGATATGAACCGCGACGTCGATCACCTGGCCCTGGTCGTCCAGCCCGGTCAGCCCGGGCAGCAGAATCAGGTGGCCAGAGGAGGAAATGGGCAGGAATTCGGTAATGCCCTGGATCAGTGCAACCAGGATCAATTGGAAAAGCGGCATCCTGAAATCATCCTTTGCTGGCCGCGAATGGGCCGAAATCAGTCGTGACTCTGTATAAATCCCGCCTCCGGATTGGGAAGCGCATATTAAGGTCCGTTGCGGACCTAAAATTTCTGTACATTTCCGTTGAACACGGTATCAGAAGTAAAGCGCTGGCAAAATAGGTCAGCACAGTTGACATAAAGCGTGCCAGTACCTGAAAAGGTGCTTCCGCAGCCAGACAAACGATGGAGTCCAGCCCGTGGCCAAGCAACCGATGCTGAAATTTGTGCAAATCGAACGCGACATGCCTCAAAAGCGTGACGCGAGTGTACGCAAGGAAGACTTCAATGAGATTTACGCGGAGTACGCTGCTGCCAAGGCCGAAGAACAGGCCAGCCGTTGCAGCCAGTGCGGCGTGCCGTATTGCCAAAGCCACTGCCCGCTGCACAACAACATTCCCGACTGGCTGCGCCTGACCGCAACCGGCCGTCTGGAAGAGGCCTATGAGGTCAGCCAGTCCACCAACACCTTCCCGGAGATCTGCGGCCGCATCTGCCCGCAGGACCGCCTGTGCGAAGGCAACTGCGTGATCGAGCAGTCGGGCCACGGCACCGTGACCATCGGCTCGGTCGAGAAATACATCACCGACACCGCCTGGGAAAACGGCTGGGTCAAACCCGCCGCGCCGCTGGCCGAGCGCAGCGAGAGCGTTGGCATCATCGGCGCCGGCCCCGGCGGCCTGGCGGCGGCGGATATGCTGCGCCAGGCTGGTATCCAGGTTACCGTCTATGATCGCTATGACCGGGCCGGCGGGCTGCTGATGTACGGCATCCCCAGCTTCAAGCTGGAAAAGGACGTGGTCGAGCGCCGCAACAAGCTACTGGCCGACGGCGGCGTGACCTTCAAGCTGAACTGCAACGTGGGCGAGGACATCTCGTTTGACGAAATCCGCAGCCAGCATGACGCAGTAATCATTGCCACTGGCGTCTATAAATCGCGCGATCTGGCGATGCCGGGCAGCGGCTCGGAAGGGATCGTCAAGGCGATCGACTTCCTGTGTGCGTCGAACAAGAAAAGCTTTGGCGACGATGTTGAGGAGTTCGACAACGGCAGCCTGAACGCACAAGGCAAAAAGGTTGTCGTGATTGGCGGCGGCGATACCGCGATGGACTGCGTGCGGACCTCGATCCGCCAGGGTGCGACCAGCGTCAAATGTCTCTACCGCCGCGACCGCGCCAATATGCCGGGCTCGCAGCGCGAGACCCAGAACGCCGAGGAGGAAGGCGTGGTCTTTGAATGGCTGTCGGCGCCCAAGGGCTTCACCGATGACGGCGGCAAGGTTGCCGGCGTGATGGTGCAGAAGATGCGCCTGGGTCAGCCGGATGCTTCGGGCCGTCAGGCGCCGGAAGTGATCGAAGGCGCGGACTACGTGGAAGAGGCCGATCTGGTGATCAAGGCTCTGGGCTTTGAGCCGGAAGAGCTGCCTGCCCTGTGGAACCAGCCGGAACTGCCGGTGACCCGCTGGGGCACCATCAAGGCGGCGTTCCAGACCGGCGCCACCGAGTTGGACGGCGTCTATGCGGTGGGTGACATCGTGCGCGGCGCGTCGCTGGTGGTCTGGGCGATCAAGGACGGCCGCGACTGTGCCGAAGCGATCATCGGGAAGTTCAACAGCAAGGCCGCGGTGGCCGCGGAATAACCCGGCACCCACCGTACACCGCCTGTGCACCCCCTGTGCACCGGCGGGCAGCTAAACAGCAGCGCCAAGGTCAGCCTTGCTGACCCAGCCAGCAAAGGACAATGGACATGAGCGAATTGCAGGGACAGTGCATGTGCGGCGCAGTGAGCGTGACCGCAACGCCGGTTCAGGCGTCCGTGACCGCCTGCCATTGCAGCATGTGCCAGCGCTGGGCCAGCGGCCCGTTCCTCAGCTTCCAGGCCGACACCGGCTATGCGGCGCTGGGCCCGGTGCGGACCTATCAGTCCTCGCAGTGGGCGGAGCGCGCGTTTTGCGGCGAGTGCGGATCGGTGCTGTGGTACCGGATGACCGCGCCGGGCAAGATGCACGGTCAGACGCAGATGTCGGCGGGCCTGTTTGAGAACGCGGGCGGCACCGAGCTGAAGCTGGAATTCTTCATTGACGACAAGCCCGCAGGCTATGCCTTTGCCGGCGCCCACCGGCGGATGACCGGCGAGGAATGCCGCGCCATGTTTGCCGAAACCGCTGAAGGAGAGGCCTGAGGCCCGCCCGGCCCCCTGCTGACTGCCATGCCGCTGATGATCCGCAAATCCCTCCGTCAGGCGATGTTCCGCCTGAGATCCCGCCGCCTCCACGCGGATGCGGCGGTGGAGATCCGTGCGCTGGAAGGGCGCGGCGAGGGCGGCATGATCGTGTTCACCAGCTATCACGCCAATGCCGCCAAACGCGGGTTGCTGGAGTTTGCCGCCAGCGCCTCGGACGGCCGTGCGCGGCACTGCATCTTTGTCACCGACCGCCGCCAGGGCTGGTTCCAGGGCGAGGGGGTTGCGGCGGCGATCCTGCGGGTTGTGTCTGGCTATGTCCGGCGCCACGGTCTGCGCCGCCTGATGACGGTTGGGGTGTCGATGGGCGGATACGGGGCGCTGTCTTTTGCCGCGGAGCTGGGCGCAGGCCGCGCCCTGGCGCTGGCGCCGCAATACTGCCCGCGGCCCGCAACCTTTCCTTCGGACCGCCGCTGGATCGAGGCGCGCAGCCGGATCACGGAGTTCAGCCGCCCGGCGCTGGATCAGGCGATGGGCGGCCAGGTGCAGTACACCCTGCTGCATGGCCGCCATAATGCTGAGGACGCGCAGCATTGGCAGGCCTTCCCGCAGGGGCCAGGCATCCATCATTACCTGGCGGACCGCGACAGCCACGATGTTATCGACCCGCTGCGTGACGCGGGCATCCTTTACCCGGTGATCGGCGCCGTCTGGCAGGACGATCAGGACCGGGTGAAGACCCTAATGCAACGGATCCGCGCGGTGCCCCGCGCCTGGGGCGAACGCGCCCTGGATCCGCAGACTCAACCGGCCGCAGCGGCTTGCTGCGCCATCAGTTAATCGGAGAACGTCATGACCAAATTTGATGCCGCGTGGGTCAAGGCCGAGGAAGCCAAGCGCAAGTGGATGGCCGAGAACGGTCTCTATTCCGAGGAAGAAGAACATTCGTCCTGCGGTGTGGGGCTGGTGGTTTCGGTCCACGGCAAGAAAAGCCGCAAGGTGGTTGAGGCCGGCATCAACGCGCTGAAAGCGATCTGGCATCGCGGCGCAGTGGACGCCGACGGAAAGACCGGCGACGGTGCGGGCATCCATGTGCAGATCCCGGTGCCGTTCTTCTATGACCAGATCCGCCGCACCGGCCACGAGCCCCGCCAGAATGAGCTGATGGCGGTCGGCCAGGTGTTCTTGCCGCGCACGGATTTCGGCGCTCAGGAGCGCTGCCGGACCATCGTGGAAACCGAAGTTCTGCGCATGGGCTATTCCATCTATGGCTGGCGCCACGTGCCGGTGGATATCACTTGCCTGGGCGAAAAGGCCAATGCCACCCGTCCGGAGATCGAGCAGATCCTGATCTCCAACGCCAAGGGCGTGGACGAGGAAACCTTTGAGCGCGAGCTTTATGTGATCCGCCGCCGGATCGAGAAGGTGTCCTCGGCGGCCGGCATCTCGGGCCTTTATATCGCGTCGCTGTCCTGCCGCTCGATCATCTACAAGGGCATGATGCTGGCGGAGCAGGTGGCGGTGTTCTATCCGGACCTGATGGACGAGCGGTTCGAGAGCGCCTTCGCGATCTATCACCAGCGCTACTCCACCAACACCTTCCCGCAGTGGTGGCTGGCGCAGCCGTTCCGCATGCTGGCCCATAACGGCGAGATCAACACGCTGAAGGGCAACCTGAACTGGATGAAGAGCCATGAGATCCGCATGGCGTCTTCGACCTTTGGCGACTATGCCGAGGACATCAAGCCGATCGTGCCGGGCGGCGCGTCCGACTCCGCCGCGCTGGACGGCGTGTTCGAGGTTCTGGTGCGCGCGGGCCGATCGGCGCCGATGGCCAAGACCATGCTGGTGCCGGAAAGCTGGTCCAAGCAGGCGGTCGAACTGCCGCAGGCCTGGCGCGACATGTATTCCTACTGCAACTCCGTGATGGAGCCCTGGGACGGCCCCGCGGCGCTGGCGATGACCGACGGCCGCTGGGTCTGCGCGGGCCTGGACCGCAACGGGTTGCGCCCGATGCGCTATGTGGTGACCGGCGACGGTCTGGTGATCGCGGGGTCCGAGGCGGGCATGGTGCCAATCGAAGAGGCCAGTGTGGTTGAAAAGGGCGCGCTGGGCCCGGGCCAGATGCTGGCCGTCGACATGGAAAAGGGCAAGCTGTTCCGCGACACCGAGATCAAGGACAAGCTGTCCCGCGCACTGCCGTTCGGCGACTGGGTCAAGCGGATCAACGATCTGGATACAACCCTGGCCAGCGTCACCGAGCAGCCGCTGTTCAGCGGCGAGGAGCTGCGCCGCCGCCAGGTTGCGGCCGGTTATTCGATCGAGGAGCTGGAGCAGATCCTGGCACCGATGGCCGAGGACGGCAAGGAAACGCTGGCCTCGATGGGCGATGACACGCCCTCTGCCGTGCTGTCCAAGATGTACCGCCCGCTGAGCCACTTCTTCCGCCAGAACTTCAGCCAGGTGACCAACCCGCCGATCGACAGCTTGCGCGAGTACCGGGTGATGTCGCTGAAGACCCGGTTCGGCAACCTGAAGAACGTGCTGGACGAGGACAGCTCCCAGACCGAGATCATCGTGCTGGAAAGCCCCTTTGTCGGCAATGCCCAGTGGGATGAGCTGGTAAAGCAGTTCAACGCGCCGCTGGCCGAGATCGACTGCACCTTTGCCCCCGGCAAGGGCGCGTTGAACGCGGCTCTGGCGCGGATCCGGGCCGAGGCCGAGGAGGCCGTGCGCTCCGGCGCTGGCCATATCGTGCTGACCGACCAGCATTCCGGGCCTGAAAAGGTCGCGATGCCGATGATCCTGGCGACCTCGGCCGTGCATTCGCATCTAACCCGCAAGGGCCTGCGCACCTTCTGCTCGCTGAACGTGCGGTCCGCCGAATGTATCGACCCGCATTATTTCGCGGTGCTGATCGGCTGCGGCGCCACCGTGGTGAACGCCTATCTGGCCGAGGATTCGCTGGCGGACCGCATTGAGCGCGGGCTGCTGGACGGCAGCCTGACCGAAAACGTCGCGCGCTACCGTGAGGCCATCGACCAAGGCCTGTTGAAGATTATGGCGAAGATGGGGATTTCGGTGGTGTCCTCCTACCGCGGCGGCCTGAACTTTGAGGCGGTGGGCCTCAGCCGCGCCATGTGTGCCGAGTACTTCCCGGGCATGACCAGCCGGATTTCCGGCATCGGTGTGACCGGTATCCAGACCAAGGCAGAAGAAATCCACGCCAAGGCCTGGAAGGCTACGGAAGGCATTCTGCCCATCGGCGGTTTTTATAAAGCGCGCAAGTCGGGTGAGACGCACGCCCGGGAAGCGACCTCGATGCATATGATGCAGATGGCCTGCAACCGCGCCTCTTACGAGCTGTGGAAACAGTATTCGGCGAAGATGCAGTCGAACCCGCCGATCCATCTGCGCGACCTGTTGCAGATCAAGCCGCTGGGCAAGCCGGTCCCGCTGGAGGAAGTGGAGAGCATCACCGCGATCCGCAAGCGCTTTGTGACGCCGGGCATGAGCCTGGGCGCGCTGTCGCCCGAGGCGCACAAGACCCTGAACGTCGCGATGAACCGGATCGGCGCCAAGTCCGACTCCGGCGAGGGCGGCGAGGATCCGGCGCACTTCGTGCCTGAGCCGAACGGTGATAACCCGTCTGCGAAGATCAAGCAGGTGGCGTCGGGCCGCTTTGGCGTGACCGCCGAGTATCTGAACCAGTGCGAAGAGCTGGAGATCAAGGTGGCCCAGGGCGCCAAGCCCGGCGAAGGCGGCCAGCTGCCGGGGATGAAGGTCACCGACCTGATTGCCCGCCTGCGCCACTCCACCAAGGGCGTGACCCTGATTTCGCCGCCGCCGCACCATGATATCTACTCGATCGAGGACCTGGCGCAGCTGATCTATGACCTGAAGCAGATCAACCCGCGCTGCAAGGTGACGGTGAAGCTGGTGGCGTCCTCCGGCGTTGGTACCATCGCCGCGGGCGTTGCCAAGGCAAAGGCCGACATCATCCTGATCTCGGGCCACAACGGCGGCACCGGGGCGTCGCCTGCGACTTCGATCAAATATGCGGGCCTGCCGTGGGAGATGGGCCTGACCGAAGCGCATCAGGTGCTGGCGATGAACAACCTGCGCGAGCGGGTGACGCTGCGCACCGACGGCGGTCTGCGCACCGGCCGGGACATCGTGATGGCGGCGATGCTGGGCGCCGAGGAATACGGCATCGGCACCGCGGCGCTGATCGCGATGGGCTGCATCATGGTGCGCCAGTGCCAGTCCAACACCTGCCCGGTCGGCGTCTGCACCCAGGACGAATCCCTGCGCGCCAAGTTCACCGGGAACGCGGATAAGGTGGTGAACTTGATCACCTTCTACGCCCAGGAAGTGCGCGAGATCCTCGCTTCCATCGGCGCCCGCAGCCTGGACGACGTGATCGGCCGGGCCGACCTGCTGGCGCAGGTCTCGCGCGGCTCTGCCCATCTGGACGACCTGGACCTGAACCCGCTGCTGATCACCGTCGATGGCTCCGCCAACATCGTCTACAACCGCGACAAGGGCCGCAACGAAGTGCCGGATACACTGGATGCGGAGATCGTGCGCGACGCCGCCCGCTTCCTGCAGGATGGCGAGAAGATGCAGCTGTCCTATGCGATCCAGAACACCCACCGCTCCGTGGGCACCCGCACCTCCAGCCATATCGTGCGCAACTTCGGCATGCGGAATTCGTTCCAGCCGGACCACCTGACGGTGAAACTGCAGGGTTCTGCCGGTCAGGCGCTGGGCGCCTTTGCGGCGCCGGGGCTGAAGCTGGAAGTGTCGGGCGATGCCAATGACTATGTCGGCAAGGGCCTGTCGGGCGGCACCATCGTGGTGCGCCCGCCGCAGGTAAGCCCGCTGGTGGCCTCGGAAAACACCATCATCGGCAACACCGTGCTGTATGGCGCCACCGATGGCTACCTGTTTGCGGCGGGCCGTGCGGGCGAACGCTTTGCGGTGCGCAATTCCGGCGCCAAGGTGGTGATTGAGGGCTGCGGCTCCAACGGCTGCGAATACATGACCGGCGGCGTTGCGGTGATCCTTGGCACCATCGGCGCCAACTTCGGTGCGGGGATGACCGGCGGCATGGCCTATCTCTATGACCCGGAGGGCAAGGCCGCGACCCTGATGAATAAGGAATCGCTGGTCACCTGTCCGGTCACCGTGGCGCATTGGGAGGCGGAGCTGAAAAGCCTGATCGAACGCCATCAGCAGGAAACCGGCAGCCGCAAGGCCGCGGAGATCCTGCAGCATTGGGACATCGAGAAGGGCAACTTCCTGCAAGTCTGCCCGAAGGAGATGCTCGACAAGCTGGCGCATCCAGTGATGCAGGAGCAGGCTGCCGTTCCCGCGGAGTAAGCCTGGCTAGAGACAAAAACCGAACCCCGCAGGCGCAGGCTTGCGGGGTTTTCTGTGCCTGCGGGCCGCGTCCTGCCGGAAACCACTCTTCTTCTGGCCGGAAATATCCCGGGGTGAATTGAGCCGCAGGCTCAAGAGGGGCAGCGCCCCTCCCCGCGCCCCCGAAAACTCCGGACCGGCAGATTGCGGCAGCAAGGCAACTGACCCTTTGTGAATGCCCCCCAGCCGTCCTATAGAGAGTCATGGCCAAGGCAGTTGCAAAAAAGAAGACAACCAAGAGCAGCAAGAAGACGACGAAGCGGCAGATTCAGCCGTTGCGTGCGTTTCGGCGCTGGATCTTGCGCGCGGTGCTGGCGGTGGCGGCGGTTTTTCTTGTCCTCATCCTGCTGTTTTCAGTGGTGAACCCGCCGGTCACCCATACCATCTGGGCCGAGCAGCGCCGCTTGGGCGAGGTGGACCGGATGTGGGTGCCGCTGGAGGAGATGGCTCCGGTGCTGGCGCGCTCTGTCGTGGCGGCGGAGGATGCGCAGTTCTGCCGCCACTGGGGATTTGACGCCCGCGCCATCCAGGCGGCGATCGAGGCTGGCGGCAGCCGCGGCGGCTCGACCATCTCGCAGCAGGTGGTGAAGAACGTGTTCCTGTGGCAGGGCCGCAGCTGGCCGCGCAAGGTGCTGGAGACGTTGCTGACCCCGGTGGTGGAGATCGTCTGGAGCAAGCGGCGTATTCTGGAAGTTTATCTGAACGTGGCCGAGATGGACGAGGGCGTGTTTGGCGCCGAAGCCGCGGCGCGGAAGTATTTCGGAGTCGGCCCGGACCAGCTGAGCGCGCGGCAGGCAGCGCTGATTGCCGCCGTGCTGCCCAATCCCAAGGAGCGTTCGGCCCGCAAGCCTTCAAACTTTGTGCAGCGCCGGGCGCGGCAGATTCAGGATGGGGCGGCTACCATTCGCGCAGACGGGCGGGCGGATTGTTTCGAGGATTGAATCTTTCTCCCGGCCAAGGCATTGCTGGGTATCCGTAGTAACGTTTCTGGAGATCCCCTGTAGCCATGGCGCGCCTGTACCACGTTCCCCTGTCCCCCTTTTGCCGCAAGGTGCGGCTGTCGCTGGCGGAGAAGAAGATCGAGGTCGAGCTGGTCGAGGAGCGCTATTGGGAGCAGGATCCCGATTTCCTGCGCCGCAACCCGGCGGCCAAGGTGCCTGTGGTCCGGCTGGACGGTCAGATGATGGCCGAAAGCGCGGCGATCTGCGAGTATCTGGAGGACACCAGGCCGGAGCCTGCGCTGATCCCCAAGGATGCCGCGGGCCGGTATGAGGTGCGCCGGCTGGTGAGCTGGTTTGACGACAAGTTCCACCAAGAGGTGACTTCCAAGCTGCTGTATGAGCGGGTGAACAAGAAGATCACCGGCGAGGGCTATCCCGACAGCCGCAACGTGAAGGCGGGGGCCAAGGCGATCAAATACCACCTGGACTACATGGCCTGGCTGCTGGACCACCGGCGCTGGCTGGCGGGCGACATGATGACGCTGGCGGATTTTGCCGCTGCCGCGCATCTGTCGTCCTTGGATTATATCTCGGATGTGGACTGGAACCGGTCGGCGGTGGTCAAGGACTGGTATGCCAAGATCAAGTCGCGGCCCGCGTTCCGGTCGATCCTGGCGGATCAGGTGCCGGGCTTCCGGCCGCCGCCGCATTACACTGACCTGGATTTCTGATACCAACGGGGGCAGGGGCGCTGCCCCCGCGGCCCTGCGGGCCGCTCCCCCGGAGTTTTGGCGAAAGATGAAAGACCGATCCGGCATCAAGGAAAAGCTGGTTGCCCAGGCGCTGGCGGAGGGGTTTGTCTCCTGCCGGGTCTGCCGCCCGTGGGATGTGCCGGAGGTGCCTGGACGGCTGCAGGCCTTTCTGGATGCGGGCTATCACGGGCAGATGGGCTGGATGGCGGAGCGGACCCATTGGCGGGGTGACCCGAGCCTGTTGTGGCCGGAGGCGCGGTCGGTGATCATGCTGGCGGAGAGTTATACGCCCGACGAGGATCCGATGGCGGTGGTCGGGCAGGCGGATCGCGGCGCGGTTTCGGTCTATGCCCGCAACAAAGATTACCACGACCTGGTCAAGAAGCGGCTGAAACGGCTGGCGCGCTGGCTGATTGCGGAAGCCGGGGAGGATTGCGAGGTGAAGGTCTTTGTCGACACCGCACCGGTGCCGGAAAAGGCGCTGGGCCAGGCGGCAGGGCTGGGCTGGCAGGGCAAGCACAGCAATCTGGTAAGCCGGGATTGGGGCAACTGGGCCTTTTTAGGCTCTGTTTTCACCACGCTGGAGCTGCCTGCAGATGCTCCGGAGCGGGACCGCTGCGGGTCGTGCCGGGCCTGTCTGGACAGCTGCCCGACCGATGCTTTTCCAGCACCCTACCAGGTCGATGCGCGGCGCTGCATCTCCTACCTCACCATCGAGCATAAAGGTCCGGTGGCGGAGGAACTGCGGGAGAAGATGGGCAACCGGATCTATGGCTGCGACGACTGTCTGGCGGCTTGCCCTTGGAACAAGTTTGCGGTGGCCGCCAGCGACATGCGCTATGCCGCGCGCGAGGAGCTGAAGGCGCCGAAGCTGGCGGAGCTTGCCGCCTTGGAGGATGCGGCGTTCCGGGAGATGTTCTCCGGCTCGCCCATCAAGCGGATCGGGCGCGATAGGTTTGTGCGCAATGTGCTCTATGCTATCGGCAATTCCGGCCTGCCGGAGCTGCGCGCGGTGGTGCAGGGGCTGGCGGAGGATCCGGATCCGGCGGTGGCGGATGCGGCGCGGTGGGCGGTTCAACGGCTTTCGTGACGCAAACAGGATGGACGGGCCGCAAATAGGCGCTACACCCAGTCCGGCGAACAGAGTTTGAGAGGGCTGGGCATGGCGTTGCTGCTGGGAGTGGACACGGGCGGAACCTATACCGATGCGGTGCTGATCCGCGACGAGAAGGAGGTGATCGCCTCTGCCAAGTCGCTGACCACGCGCCAGGATTTGGCGATTGGCGTCGGCGGCGCGATCCGTGCGGTGCTGGAGCAGTCCGGAGTGCAGCCGCAGGAGGTGTCGCTGGCGGCGCTGTCCACCACGCTGGCCACCAATGCGCTGGTGGAGGGTCAGGGCGGACGGGTGGCGCTGGTCTATGTCGGGTTTGCCGAGGCTGACCTGGACCGGCCCGGGCTGCGGGACGCGTTGAAGGGCGATCCGGCGCTGGTGATCGGCGGCGGCCACACCCACGCGGGCAGTGAGGCGGCGCCCCTGGATGTTGAGGCGTTGGAGATGTTCCTGCGCACCGAGGGCCAGGGGGTGACGGGCTTCGCCGTGGCCGGGGTCTTTGCCACCCGCAATCCGGCGCATGAGATTGAGGCTGCGCGGATCATCCATGAGATGACCAGCGCGCCAGTCACCTGTTCGCACCAGCTGTCGGCCAAGCTGAACGGGCCGAAACGGGCGGTGACGGCGGTGCTGAACGCGCGGCTGATCGGCATGATCGACCGGCTGATCGGGCGGGCGCAGGACACGCTGCGCGATCTGGGCATCGGGGCGCCGATGATGGTGGTGCGCGGCGACGGCGCGCTGATGAGCGGCGAACAGGCGCGGGAGCGGCCGATCGAGACCATCCTGTCCGGGCCGGCGGCCTCGATTGTCGGGGCGCGCTGGATGACCGGGGCGGATCATGCGCTGGTGAGCGACATCGGCGGCACCACAACCGATGTGGCGCTGATCAGGGACGGCAAGCCGGCTATTGATCCGGCAGGAGCGCGGGTGGGTGAGTTCCGCACCATGGTGGAGGCGGTTGCGATGCGCACCACCGGCCTGGGCGGCGACAGCCAGGTGCATCTGAACACCAGCGGGCTGTCAGGCGGGCTGACATTGGGGCCGCGCCGGGTGGTGCCGGTGTCGCTGATTGCGACCGATGCGCCCGATGTCGTGCATGCGGCCCTGGATGAGCAGCTGCGTAATTCCACCGCGGGCGAGTTTGACGGGCGCTTCGTGCGCGCGGTGCCGGGGGTGCCGGTAGCGGGCCTGAGCGAGCGGGAGGCCGGGCTGCTGGCGCGGATCGGTATGCAGGTGCATCCGCTGGGCCAGATCTTGCGCACCCGGATGGAGCATGGCTCACTGGGCCGGCTGGTGGACCGCGGGCTGGTGCAGGTCTCCGGGGTGACGCCCTCGGACGCCAGTCACGTGCTGGACCGGGTGGAGGCCTGGGACAGGGAGGCTGCGGTGAAGGCGCTGACCCTGTTTGCCCGCCGCCGGGTAGGCAGTGGCGACATGGTGGCAAAAAATGCGGAAACGCTGGCGCAGATGATCATCGATCAGTTGACGGAGCAATCTGCTTTGACCTTGTTAGAGTCTGCTTTTGCCGAAGAAGCCGAGAGTTTTGGCCTGCCGGAGAAGGATTTGGCCCGGCATGTGCTGCTGCAAAAGGGCCTCGCCCGGCACCGTGGCCTGCTGGCGCTGGATGCCGCGTTGAATGTGGATGTGGTGGGGCTGGGCGCTTCTGCCCCCAGCTATTATCCGGCGGTGGGGGAGCGGCTGCATTGCAACATGATCCTGCCGCAGCATGCCGGGGTGGCCAATGCCATTGGCGCGGTGGTGGGCCGGGTCACCATGCGGCGCAGCGGCACCGTGACATCGCCCGCGGAGGGCAAGTACCGGGTGCATCTGGAGAGCGGCCCGGTGGATTTCCCGGCCTCAGACGAAGCACTGGCAGCGCTGGAAGCGGCCTTGGCAGAGGAGGCGCGCGGCGCGGCAGAGCAGGCCGGTGCCGAGGATATCCACGTGCATGTGGAGCGGGATATCCGCTTGGCGCAGGTGGAATCGCGGCAAGTGTTCGTCGAAGGCACGCTGACGGTGGAGGCCAGCGGCCGGCCGCGGGTGGCGCACGCCTAGGCGTCTTGAGCCGTGAAGCGGGTTTTCCGAAAACCCGCTGCCTCCGGCGGGGATATTTTGGGCCAGAAGAAGCAGGGGTGCTTGCTGCAGATCTGGCATGTGAAAAGCCCCGCCGGAGTGCGGCGGGGCTGAAAGCGGCCTGTTAGAGCCTATTCCGCAGCAGCGCCGCGTTTGGGCAGCACCCAGTCGGGGCGCGGGAAATGGCAGGTGTAGCCAGTGGGCAGCCGCTGCAGGTAATCCTGATGCTCCGGCTCCGCTTCCCAGAAATCACCTGCGGGTTCGACCTCAGTCACCACTTTGCCGGGCCAGATGCCGGAGGCGTCGACGTCGGCGATGGTGTCCTCGGCGACCGATTTCTGGGTGTCGTCCAGGTAGTAGATCGCGGAGCGGTAGCTCATGCCGATGTCATTGCCCTGGCGGTTCGGGGTGGTCGGGTCGTGGATCTGGAAGAAGAACTCCAGCAGCTCCCGGTAGGAGGTGACGGCGGGGTCGAAGACGATCTCGATCCCTTCGGCATGGGTGCCGTGGTTCCTGTAGGTGGCGTTCGGCACGTCGCCGCCGGTGTAGCCGACGCGGGTGCTGATGACGCCGGGGCGCTTGCGGATCAGTTCCTGCATGCCCCAGAAACAGCCGCCTGCCAGGACGGCGCGTTCGGTGGTGCTCATTTCACGACCTCCACTTGGTTGATGTAGGCGCCATAGCCCTCTGCCTCCATGTCGTCCAGATGGACAAACCGCAGGGAGGCGGAGTTGATGCAGTAGCGCAGGCCGCCGCGGTCCATCGGGCCGTCCGGGAAGACATGGCCCAGGTGGCTGTCGCCATGGGTGGAGCGGACCTCGGTACGGATCATGCCGAGGCTGCGGTCTTCCAGTTCCTGGATGTGGGCGGATTCGATGGGTTTGGTGAAGCTGGGCCAGCCGCAGCCCGATTCATACTTGTCGGAGGAGGCAAACAGCGGTTCGCCGGAGACGATGTCGACGTAGATGCCCGGCTCCTTGTTATGGAGCAGCTTGCCGGTGCCGGGGCGTTCGGTGCCCGCGTTCTGGGTCACGTAGAACTCTTCCTCGGAGAGGGCGGCAATGGCGTCCGGGTTCTTGAAGTATTTGGTCATGGTGTCCTCCCGCCTGTTCGCGTTTGGTGCAGAACATGGGGTCTGGATGCGCAAATGCAAAGCCCTGTTACAGGCGGCTCGCAAAGCCGTGTGCTGCGGAGGCCGGGCCCGGGGACAGATGCTCGGTCAGGCAGCGAAGGCACTGGCGAGGTCTCCGGGCAGGTCGAACTCCCGCAGCACCCGGGCGCGGGCGTCTGCCGACATCTTGCGCGCGGTCTTTTCCACGATGCGCTGCACCTTGTCGGCGGGGTGCTTGGCGGCGAATGGGGCAAAATACCACTTGAGGAAGACAAAGCAGATGATGTCCTCCAGCGCCTGCACCTGGGCGTCGCGCTTGATCCCCTCCTTGCGCAGCATCTTGGCTGCGGCCTCCGTGTCTTCGGCGCCATAGCCTGCGTTCTGCATCAGGGAGGTGACCACATCGGCGTGATGAACAGCCTCGGCCTTGCGCCAGGCGAGGTAGCCGGCCCGGCCTTCGGGGAAGGCCTCGCGGGCCAGCTTCCAGCGTTCCACATGCTGGCCGCGCGCCGCGATCTGCAGCACCTCGGTGGCGTCCGGGAACAGGCGCTGCTGCTCCTGGCTCATCCGCTGGCCGTAAAGCAGCGCGGCGGGCTGGCCGTCTTCCAGGGTGGGGTCCTGGGCGTTGGCGGCGTCGATCGCCTCCAGCACCTGTGTCAGTTGCGCGCTCATGCCGCGTCCTCCGGTTGGGATCTTGAGATCAGATTAAGCGGTAAGCGCGGAGAGGCGCAACGGGCCGCGCCGCGTTGGCGGCGCCGGGCCCAAGGGGCAGGGGCGGGTGTCAGCCCGGCTTTGCTGCGCGGGAGAGCTCCGCCTTGGGCCGGTCCGCCTGCCTGGCGAGCTGGACGGCCAGAATGCCACCGGTGACGATGGCAACGCCCAGTACGTCCAGCGGTCCCAGTTTTTCGCCCAGCAGGACGCTGGCAACGGCAACGCCGAACACCGGATTCAGGAAGTGGAAGGTGGCGGCGCGCACCGCGCCGATGCGGTTCAGCAGCAGCACCCAGATGAAGGTGGCGGTCAGGCCTGGCACAATTGTGGTGTAGGTGAAGGCAGCGGCCAGGCGCCAGGTGGGGGTGACAAAAATCTCCTCTGTCAGCGGCGCGGCCACGAACAGGACGGCCGAGCCGATCAGCATCTGCAGACCGACCACCATCATGAAATTTCCGCCGGAGGTGGCACCGCGCAGGGCGAGGGTTGCGGCGGTCAGTGCCAGCACGCCGATGACGCACAGACCAACACCCAGCAGGTCGACACCGGCGCTGAGCCGCGTGCTCATGATCAGGGCAACACCCAGGATGCCTGCGGCGAGGCCGGCATAACCCAGCGGCCGCAGCCGTTCGCCGAACAGCGCCCAGCCTGCCAGCGCCACCAGAAGCGGCATGGTGGAGGCGATGATGGCGGCCAGAGAGGCCTCGATCCATTGCATGGCGATAAAGTTCAGGCCGAGGTACAGCGCGTTCTGGCAGATGCCGAAGATCACTGTTGCCCGCCACTGGCCCGGCGTCAGCCGCCAGGTCTGCCCCAGGGCACGGGCGATGGCGACGCCGATCAGCCCGGAGATCAGGAACCGCACCGCCAGGGAAAACAATGGCGAGGCGTCCTGGACGATGATCCTGGCCGAGGTGAAGGCGGAGGACCACATCAGGGCAAAGGCCAGCCCCATGGCAATAGCGCGCGCATCCATCGTGAATTCCTTTCTCCCGCGGCGGACCTTCCGGAATATGCGGGCAGAGATCAAGCCGGGCGGGACCGGTGTCAGCTGAGCCGGGCCGCCAGAATCTGCCAGCTGGCGGCGCCGAAGGCAGCGGCAAAGGCGGCCTCAAATGCCCGGCGCAGTCGGACGTAGGCGCGGCTGGCCGCCTGGCTGGAGAACAGCAGCGCGTAGCCGTGGAAGATCAAGTTGCTTTGCACCGCGATGGCGGCCATCACCAGCAGCAGCGCCGATACAGGGGTACCGGGAGGCAGGCCGATGGCGTACAGCGCGCCGAAGAACAGCACCGCCTTGGGGTTGGTCAGATGCAGCGCCAGACCTTTGCCATAGGCGCTCCGCAGGGTTGGCGCGGCGGCGGCGCGCAGCACTGGCGCACCGGGGCGCAGGGCCGACCGGGCGGAGCGGATGGCAAGGTACATCAGGTATCCGGCGCCGGCATAGCGGACCGCCTCGAACATCCAGGCGTTGGCCAGCATCACCGCGCCCAGCCCGAACGCGGCGGAGACCGACCAGATCAGCGAACCGGTGCAGACCCCCGCGGCCAGCGCCAGACCGGGTTTGCGGCCATGCTGCATCGAGGTGCCGGCAATGGTCAGCGTCGCCGGGCCAGGGCTGGCGGCGCCCAGGAAGGCGGCTGCCAGGATCATCACCAGATTGACGTTTTCCATGATGCCCTCCCTTGGCCGCCACCCAAAGGATGCGTTTGCCGGGCGGTTCTGGCAAGCGGCAACGCTGCGGCGGCGGACGAACCGTCGGCCGGCACGGCCCGCCAGGCAAAAGAAAAGGGCCGCCCGCGGGGGCAGCCCTGAAACCGTCCGGATGATGTCCGGGATCAGCCGTTGACGCTGTCTTTCAGCGCTTTGGCGATGGTCATCTTGACCACCTTGTCGGCTTCCTTGGTGAATTTCTCACCAGTTGCCGGGTTGCGCACTTCGCGCTCGGGGCGCTCGCGGCAGTAGATTTTGCCGACGCCCGGCAGAGTCACGGCACCGCCGCCCGACACTTCGCGGGTGATCAGCGAGCAGACCGCTTCCAGCGCAGAACCTGCAGTTTTCTTGTCACTGCCCATTTCCTCGGCCAGTGCGGCAACAAGCTGGGTTTTGGTCATCGGTTTGGACATTCTTCGTCTCCTTAAAGCTGCCCGAACTGTGGGGCCTCATCGCGAGACATTATCGTTATGTTGTATGGTAACACAACTTCTTGTGTGCTCCGTATAAGGGAAAACAGGCATTTTTTGCCGGAAAACAGCGAAAATCAGCCTTAAAGGAAGGCGGTTTCGTCGAACGAACGCAATTTCCGGCTGTGCAGCCGCTCCAAAGGCATGCCGCGTAAACGCTCCATTGCTCTTATGCCGATTTGCAGATGGCGTGCAACCTGGGTCCGGTAAAAGTCCGACGCCATGCCCGGCAGCTTCAGCTCGCCGTGCAGCGGTTTGTCAGAAACGCAGAGCAGCGTGCCGTAGGGCACCCGGAAGCGGTAGCCGTTGGCGGCGATGGTGGCGCTTTCCATGTCCAGCGCGATGGCGCGGGACTGGCTTAGCCGCTGCACCGGGCCGGACTGGTCGCGCAGCTCCCAGTTGCGGTTGTCGATGGTGGCGACGGTGCCGGTGCGCATGATCCGCTTGAGGTCGAAGCCTTCGTATTCGGTGATCTCCGCCACCGCTTCCTCGAGCGCGACCTGGATTTCCGCCAGCGCCGGGATCGGCGTCCAGATCGGCAGGTCGTCGTCCAGTACATGGTCCTCGCGCAGGTAGCCATGCGCCAGCACGAAATCCCCCAGGGCTTGGGTGTTCCTGAGGCCGGCGCAGTGGCCGACCATCAGCCAGGCGTGCGGGCGCAGCACCGCGATATGGTCGGTGGCAGTCTTGGCGTTGGAGGGACCGACGCCGATGTTGACCAGGGTGATGCCGTTCCCGTCGTCCCGCTTGAGGTGGTAGGTGGGCATCTGCGGCAGCTTGGCGATGTCCGGGATCTTTGCCGATGGATCGGTGATCTGGTGATCGCCGGTGCTGACAAAGCTGGTGTAGCCGGAATTGGGGTCCGCCAGCTGGGCGCGGGCATAGGCTTCGAATTCGGCCACGTAGAACTGGTAGTTGGTGAACAGCACGTGGTTCTGGAAATGCTCGGTGCTGGTGGCGGTGTAATGGGTCAGCCGGGCCAGCGAGTAGTCGACGCGCTGGGCGGTGAACAGCGACAGCGGGCCGGTGCCGTTGGCCGGCTGGTGGGTGCCGTTGACGATGTCGTCGTTGGTGGTCGACAGGTCCGGCACATCAAAGACGTCGCGCAGGGTGAAACCGGCGGCGCCGTCCTGGGGCACCGTCAGATCCGGGCGCGAGGCGACCGCAAAATGCACCGGGATCGGGGTGGCCGACACGCCGATGGTCACCGGCTGGCCGTGGTTGCGGATCAGGAGGCCGATCTGCTGGATCAGGTAATTGCGGAACAGGTCCGGCCGCGTCACCGTGGTGGCATAGGTGCCGGGTGCAGAGACATGGCCGAAGCTGAGGCGGCTGTCCACCTGGGCGAAGGTCAGGGTGGAAAAGCGGATCTCAGGATAAAAGGCGCGGATGCGCTGGTTGTCCGGCGCGCCGTCGGCCATCGCCCGGGAGAATTCCTCGCAGATGAAGCCGGTGGCCTGCCGGTACAGCAGCTCCAGCCGGTCCACGGCCTCGGTGGCGTCGTTAAAGCTTTCGTCCGGCGGATGGCCGGGGTGTTTTGTTGTTATCATTGCACAGGCTCGATCACCGGAATTTTCTGGAAAGTGCGGACGTCGACAAGGCCCAGGTCGGAGATCCGGAGTTCCGGGATCACCACCAGCGCCAGCAGCGAATGCTGCATATAGGCGTTGTTCAGGCTGCAGCCGCAGGCCTGCATTGCCTCGACCATTTTCTGCGCCTTGGCGGCGACATCGGTTGCGGGGCTGTCGGACATCAGGCCTGCGATCGGAAGCTCAATCAGAGCAAGCTCCTCACCTTCTTTATAAAGGGTAATGCCGCCGCCCGCTTCGGCAAGCCGGTTGGCCGCCAGCGCCATCTGGGCGCGGTCGGTGCCGACCACGATCATGTGATGGCTGTCATGCGCCACGGTGGAAGCCATCGCCATCTTGCCGCTGTAGCCGAAGCCGGAGACAAAGGCGTTGGTGACGCCGCCGGTGGCGCGGTGGCGCTCGACCAGAGCGATCTGGCAGACTTCATCGGTGCCCTCGACCAACCCGTCCACCACTGGCAGCTCGGCCTGCAGTGCCTTGGTCGGGGCTTGGTTTTCGACCACGCCGATCACATTGGCGGTGACCGAATTGGCGCCCGCAGGCGCGGTGAGTTCGAAGTCCTTTGCGGTCAGCTCATGGCCCAGATGCACAGTGCCGCGGGCGCTGGCGGGCCAGTCGTAATGCGGGCAATCCACCTTGATAGAGCCTGATTCCGCCACGATTTGCCCGCGGGCGATCACCACTTCGATGGGCAGTTCGGTGAGGCTTGAGGTCAGGATCACATCGGCGCGCCGCCCGGGGGTGATGGAGCCGATCTCCCGCTCCAGCCCGAAATGGGTGGCTGTGTTGATGGTGGCCATTTGCAGGGCGACAACCGGGTCGCAGCCGCAGGCTATCGCGTGGCGCACCACCCGGTTCATGTGGCCGTCATTGACCAGCGTGCCCGAATGGCAGTCGTCGGTGCAGAGGATGAAGTTGCGCGGATCGAGGCCCTTCTCGGTGACGGCGGTGATCTGGCTTTCGACGTCGTACCAGGCAGACCCCAGCCGCATCATCGACCGCATCCCCTGGCGCACCCGGGCGATGGCGTCGGCCTCGCAGGTGCCTTCATGGTCATCCGCCGGGCCGCCCGCCACATAGGCCGCAAAATCCGGGCCGAGGTCGGGGGAGGCATAGTGGCCGCCAACCGTCTTGCCCGCGCGCTGAGTGGCGGCGATTTCGGCCAGCATCTTGGGGTCGGCATTGGCGACGCCGGGGAAGTTCATCATCTCGCCCAGACCGATGAGTCCGGGCCAGTTCATCGCCTCTTCCACATCCTCGGCGGAGATTTCGTAACCTGTGGTCTCCAGCCCCGGTGCGGAGGGCGCGCAGCTGGGCATCTGGGTGAAGATGTTGACCGGCTGCATCAGCGCCTCGTCATGCATATAGCGCACGCCGTCCAGACCCAGCACATTGGCAATCTCATGCGGGTCGGTGAACATCGAGGTGGTGCCATGCGGGATCACCGCGCGGGCAAATTCCGCAGGGGTCAGCATGCCGCTTTCAATATGCATGTGGGCATCGCACAGGCCGGGGATCATGTAGCGGCCGTTGGCCTCGATGATCTGCGTCTTTGGCCCGGTGCAATAGGAGGCATCCGGCCCGACATAGGCGATACGGCCCGCCTTGATCGCAATATCATGGTCCGGCAGCTGCTCGCGGGTGTGGACGTTGACCCAGATGCCCTTGCGGATCACTGTGTCGGCCGGCGCGCGGCCTGCGGCGACTTCGATCAATTGCGGGGCGGTGTCGGGCCAGCTTGGGAAAATGTTATCTGACATAATCCAATTGTTCCGATTGCAGGCGGGAAGGCAAGCGGATTGCTTGCATTGCCATCAAAGCTTCATGCGGGCGGTGGAAAGGCACCGAAGACTGACGCATTTGGCATTGCCGCGGCAGAACGATCGCTTGCAGGATGGTACTGCTGTTCTTGGAGAGGGCCTGGCATGGACTACCAAACGGTGGATGGAGACAGCTTCGGACGGTCCCTGCGCGGGATCGGGATCAATCTGCTGGTGCGGGATGTTCCGGCAGAAGTTGCCTTTTTAGAGACTGTTTTGGGCATGAAGGGCCATCAGGTGACGCAGGATTTTGCCATCGTTACCTATGGCGGACAGGTCTTTCAGCTGCACAGAGACGGGACCTATGCGGAAAATCCTCTGCTGGGGCTGCTGCCGGAAAACCCGCCGCGCGGCGCCGGGATCGAGATCCGCCTGTATGATACCGACCCGGATGAGGCCGTGGTTCGGGCGGAGGCAGCGGGGGTCACCATCCTGCAGGCGCCCGCGGACAAGCCGCACGGCCTGCGCGAGGCCTATATCCTTTGTAATAACGGCTATGCCTGGGTGCCGAGCCGGCCCAAGGGGTAAGCGGCGGGAATTCCTCCCCTTTCGCTGCGGCGATGGCCGGTCCATGCTGGCCGGAACCGTTTGGATGCCGCGAGGGACCGCTGATGCACGCCATTGCCGATACAACCGTCCTGGTCGAGGAGGGGGTGCTGACCCCGGATCAGGCCCGCACCATCGAGGCGCGCTCGCGCGAGGTGATGGTGGCGCTGGCGGTGAATGCGATCCTGTGTTTCGGGATCATCGCGGCCACTGCCGGGTTCATCTTCTGGCTGGCGGACCCGCTGGCGGTGGCGGTGACCGGCATCCTGATGCTGGGTGGCGGGCTGGCGGTGCTGGCGCGCGGCGGCGAGATGCTGCGGATGTTCGGCAATTCCGCCACCCTGATCGGCGCGGGGATGCTGATGGGCGGTGCCGGGATCGAGCTGGTGGACAAATACGAGGACATCGCCGGCTGGGTAATGCTGCCCGCCGGCGCGCTGGTGGCGCTGATCTGCACCTGGCGCTGGCGGCACGGGGCCTGGTCCACGGGGTTTGTGCTGGGCGCGATCCTGCTGATGGGGCTGGCCATGCATCTGGCGGCGATCGAGCTGCTGCTGCAGCAATACGGCATCGGCTCGCCGCTGCGGAACCTGGCGCTGCTGTATTATGCGGCGGCGCTGGCCCTGGCAGGCTGGCAGGTGGATGTGCGCTTTGTCACCGCACTGGCGATTGCGCCCTTTGCCCAGATGCTGGAGACCGGCACCGGCTATTTCCATGCGGCCTATGTGTTCTATTCGCCGGAATCGACGCTGACGATCCTGCAGATGGTGCTGATGATCGTGCTCTGTGTCTGGGGCGCGTCCCGGTTGGCTGAGCGCGACGCCCGGCATCTGCGCATCCTGGCGATCCTGGGGTTTGTGGTTGCAAACCTCTGCGCACTGGTCGGTTCGCTGTGGGGGGATGTCGTGGGCGAAACCGTCTGGGGCCCGGGCCGCTTCAGCGATGGCTACGAGGACTGGGACGCCTTTTCTACCGCCCGCGATGCCTTCCGCGACAGCGCGCTGTTCATTTCCGAGAACGTCTATTCGGTGCTGTGGGCGGTGGTGCTGGCGGCGGTTATCTTCTGGGCGGCGCAGCGGCATCAGCGCGGGCTGTTCAACGCGGCGCTGACCTTTGCCGCGATCCATGCCTATACGCAGATCTTCGAATCCTTCGCGGATGAGCCGCTGGCCTATGTGATCGGCGGTCTGGCCGCGATCCCGCTGGCCTGGGGGCTGTGGCGGCTGAATTTGTGGATGGCCGCCAAACAGGGCTAACGGTGGGCGGAATCGCCCACCCTACGTAGGGTGGGCAATTTGCCCACCACCGCGCAAGGTCCGCGGAGTGACACCAAACTCCGCCTTGAACGCCCGCGTGAGGGCGCTCGGGTCGTCATAGCCGCAGCGCAGGGCAATCTCCGATACGCTCAAAACAGTCTCTAACACGAGCTTTCTGGCCTGTATCAACCGCAGCCGACGGTAGACGGCCTGCGGCGTTGCCCCCAGTTCGGCCTTCATCCGGGCCTCCAGATCCTTCTGGCTGCGGCCTGCTTTCCTGGCCACGGCAGCAATCGGCAAGGGCGCTTCCAAGTTAGCCTGCATCACCGCAACCGCGCGGGCCACGGACTTGCCGCGCACCAGGATCGGGTCCTGGGTCTCGGTTGCCTCAGGCGCCATGAATAGCGCGGCCACCTCGAGCCGCAGCGCGGCCCCGTGCTGCTCGCCAATCAGCTCCATCATGGTGTCAAAGGCGGCAAGCGCGCCGGTGCAGGTGATGCGGTTGCCATCCCAAACCTGGCGGGTGCGCTCGGCCTGAACCTCAGGGAAAGCCTCGGTGAAGCGGCCCAGCTCCTCCCAATGGATTGTGGCCCGCCGCCCGTCCAGCAGCCCGGCGCCTGCCAGCAGCCAGGCGCCGGTGTCAAACCCCGCCAGTCGCTTGTAGCGGCGCGCGGCGGACTTAAGCGCCCGGGCGGTGGCCACGGTGGCATGGCGCAGGAAGTCATAAGACGGCATCGCGATCAGCAAATCGCCGCTGCAGTCGCCTAGCTGCCCATGCGCCCGCACCTCCATGCCGGACGAGGACACCGCCGGTGCGCCGCCCAGAGTCAGGAACCGCCAAGCATAGGCCTGCCGCCCGGCAAAGGTGTTGGCCGCCCGCAGCGGCTCCACCGTGTTGGCCAGGCAATGGGCGGAGAAGGCGTCAAACAGCAGCACATCAATTTGCTGCAACGCAGCAGTATCTTTAGTCCAATTCCGCATGATTATTTCTATCTCTGCACGATAGGCGCGCGCAAGCGGCGTACTCTGATCCGCAACAGATTTGCCAAGGAAGAGCACCATGCAGTTCGGGATGACCGAAGAACAATCGATGATCGTCGAAACCACCCGCGCCTTTGTGGAAAAGGAGCTCTATCCGCATGAGGCGGAGATCGAGCGCACTGGCCATTTGGACATGGATGTGATCCGCGATGTGCAGAAGAAGGCGATGGAAGCCGGGCTCTATGCGGCCAACATGCCCGAGGAGGTGGGCGGTGCCGGCCTCGATACCCTGACCTGGCTGATGTACGAAAAGGAACTGGGCCGCGCCAATTACGCGCTGCACTGGACCGGCGTTGCGCGCCCGTCGAATATCCTGCTGGCGGGCACCGGGGAACAGAAGGAGAAATACCTGTTCCCCTGCATGAAGGGAGAGAAATGGGATTGCCTCGCGATGACAGAGCCGGATGCAGGTTCCGACCTGCGCGGCATGAAGGCGACTGCGCGCAAGGATGGCGATGACTGGATCCTGAACGGCACCAAGCATTTCATCAGCCACGCGGACATTGCCGATTTCGCCATCTGCTTCATGGCCACCGGGGTGGAGGACACGCCGCGCGGGCCGAAGAAGAAGATCACCGCCTTCTTCGTCGACAAGGGCACGCCGGGATTTGAGGTGCGCGACGGCTACGGCAACGTCAGCCACCGCGGCTATACAAACTCGGTGCTGGAGTTTGACGATTGCCGCCTGCCGTCCTCTGCCATTCTGGGTGAGGCGGACAAAGGGTTCGAGGTTGCCAACACCTGGCTGGGCGCCACCCGCCTGCAAGTGGCCGCCACCTGCCTGGGTCGCGCGGAACGGGCTCTGCAGCACTCGGTGGAATACGCCGCCGAGCGCAAGCAGTTCGGCCAGCAGATCGGCAAGTTCCAGGGCATTTCCTTCAAGCTGGCCGACATGGCACTGGAGCTGAAGGCGGCGAACCTCTTGACGTGGGAAGCTGGCTGGAAGTTCGATCAGGGCACTGTGACTGAGGCCGACATGTCGATGGCCAAGCTGAAGGCAACCGAGATGCTGGCCTTTGTCGCCGATGAGGCGATCCAGATCCACGGCGGCATGGGCTTGATGGATGAGTTGCCGCTGGAACGCATCTGGCGCGACGCGCGGGTGGAGCGTATCTGGGAAGGCACCAGTGAAATCCAGCGGCACATCATCAGCCGCGAGATGCTGCGCGCCGTCGGAGGCTGATCCATGACCGGGTCCGGGAAACCCCCAGAGAAACCTGCCGTTACCATTACCTACTGCACCGGCTGCAACTGGCTGCTGCGGGCCGGCTGGATGGCGCAGGAGCTGCTGCAGACCTTCCAGGGCACCTTGGGCGGGGTGACACTGGTCCCCGGAGACACGGGCGGAATCTTTGAGATCCATGTTGACAAGGAACTGGTCTGGGACCGCAAGCGGGACGGCGGCTTTCCGGATGCGAAAGAGTTGAAGACCCGCGTGCGCGACCGGATTGACCCGGACCGGGATCTGGGCCATCTCGACCGGCCTGCACCTTGAAACCCGGCAGTTTTTCGCCTTCGGCGAGGATATTTGAAGGCCAGAAGAAGAATGAAACCAGATCCAGCCCCCGGAGGGCAGCGCCGCAACCGGGGGCCTTCTCCTGGCGCGGTCATCGGCGTCCCCGCCTGTACCGCGCAACCAGCGTTGCCGATTCTGGTTAATAAAACCCTGTGCTTCTTCTGGCTGAAAATATCCCCGCCGGAGGCTTCCGAACTCTCAACCAGCGGATCCGTTCCAGAATGACACGCGACCTTTCCCGCCTTTTCCGTCCCAAATCCATAGCTGTGATCGGCGGCGGCGCATGGTGCCGCCTGGTGATTGAGCAGTGCCGGAAGATGGGGTTCGGCGGCGCCATCTGGCCGGTCCATCCCAAGGCCGAAGACGTCGCGGGCCTGCCTGCGTTCAAGGACGCGGACAGCCTGCCGGAGGCGCCGGACGCGGCCTTCATCGGGGTGAACCGCTTTGCCGCAATCGAAGTGGTGCGGGCGCTGTCCGCCCGCGGCGCCGGCGGGGCGGTGTGCTTTGCTTCCGGCTTTCTGGAGGCCGCGGCCGAGGACGCTGAAGGCGCGAACCTGCAGGCGCTGCTTCTGGAAGCGGCGGGGGAGATGCCGTTTCTCGGTCCCAATTGCTATGGCTTCATCAACTATCTGGACGGTGCGTTGTTATGGCCGGACCAGCATGGCGGGCAGCGGGCGGAGAAAGGTGTGGCGCTGGTCACCCAAAGCTCCAACATCGCCATCAACCTTACCATGCAGAAGCGCGGGCTGCCGCTGGCCTATGTGGTCACCGCTGGCAACCAGGCGCAGTCGGGCATTGCCGCCATTGGCGAGGCGCTGCTGGAAGACGACCGCGTCACCGCGCTGGGCCTGCATATCGAGGGCTTTGGCGACCTGCGCGCGTTTGAGGCACTGGCTGCCCGCGCCCGCGAGCTGGGTAAGCCGATTGTCGCACTGAAGGTTGGCAAATCGGCTGAAGCCCAGGCTGCAACGGTGTCCCATACCGCCTCGCTTGCGGGCGGTGACGCGGGGGCCGGGGCTTTGCTCTCGCGCCTCGGCATCCCGCGTCTGGAGAATCTGCCATCTTTCCTGGAGACTTTGAAGCTGCTGCATGTGACGGGGCGGCTGCCGTCGAACCGCATCGCGACAATCAGCTGCTCTGGCGGGGAGGCCAGCCTGGCGGCAGACACCGGCCACACGCGCAACGTCGTGTTTCCGCCGCTGAACGAGCGGCAGAAAACCGACCTGCGCGACGCGCTTGGCCCGATGGTGGCGCTGGCGAACCCGCTCGACTACCACACCTATATCTGGCGCGACAGCGAGGCGATGACCAAAGCGTTTTCTGCGATGATGGATCCGCAGCTGGCGATGACCATGCTGATCGTCGACTTCCCGCGCGAGGACCGCTGCGATGCATCGGACTGGGAGTGCACCATTCAGGCCGCCATCGGTTCGCGCGAGCGGACCGGGGCCAATGTCGGCCTCGTCGCCACTCTGCCGGAACTGCTGCCGGAGGCCGTGGCGGCCCGGCTGATGGAAGCAGGCGTAGTGCCTTTCTGCGGCCTGAGCGAAGCGATTGCCGCCTGTGAGGCCGCCAGCCTGCCGCTGCCGGAAACACCTGTGCCGCTGCTGCTGCCGACGCCGGCTGTAGAGCCGGATCTGGTGCCCGAAGCCGATGCCAAGTGGCAACTGGCAAGCTACGGGTTGCGTGTTCCGCGGTCCAAACGGGCGGCCTCTGCCACCAATGCCCGCGCAGTGGCGGTGGATGTCGGCTTCCCCGTGGTGCTGAAGGGCGAAGGCGTCGCGCACAAGACCGAAGCGGGGGCTGTGGTGCTGAACCTGAACTCCGGCCAGGAAGTGAGCGATGCTGCCTTCAGCATGCCCGCGTCGCGCTTTCTGGTCGAGGAAATGGTCACCGGCGCGGTGGCCGAGCTGCTGATCGGCGTGGTCAAGGACCCGGCGCATGGCTTTGTCATGACGCTGGCGGCGGGCGGCACTTTGACCGAGCTGATGGAGGACAGCGCGTCCTTCCTTCTGCCCGCTTCCGATGCGGACATCGAAGCGGCGCTCCAGTCGCTGCGCATCGCAAAACTGCTGGATGGCTACCGCGGCGCCCCGGCAGCAGACCGCGAGGCAATCCTGCGTGCCGTCCGCGCCGTCGAAGCCTATGTCATGGAAAACGCGCTGGGGCTGGAGGAGATCGAGATCAACCCGCTTTTGTGCACGCCGGCGGATGCGGTGGCTGCAGACGCGCTGATGCGGCGGAAATACTAGGGCTTTGGCCCTAAAACAGAACGGCATGGCCCATGCCGGGAGGAGATGAGAGGAGCGACAGCCCCGTGAAAACCCGCCGTGACGGCGCCATTCTGGAAGTGACCCTGGACCGGCCCAAGGCCAATGCCATTGATCTGGCCACCAGCCGGGTGATGGGCGAGGTGTTCCGCGATTTCCGCGATGATCCGGAACTGCGCGTGGCGATCCTGACCGGCGGCGGCGAAAAGTTCTTTTGCCCGGGCTGGGACCTGAAGGCAGCGGCTGACGGTGATGCGGTGGATGGCGATTACGGCGTCGGCGGTTTTGGCGGGCTGCAGGAGCTGCGCGATATGAACAAGCCGGTGATTGCCGCTGTGAACGGGATCGCCTGCGGCGGCGGGCTGGAGCTGGCGCTGTCGGCCGACATGATCATCGCTGCCGATCACGCCACCTTTGCGCTGCCGGAAATCCGCTCCGGCACCGTTGCGGATGCGGCCAGCGTGAAACTCCCCAAACGCATCCCCTATCACATCGCCATGGAGCTACTGCTGACCGGGCGCTGGTTCGATGCCGAAGAGGCCAACCGCTGGGGCCTGGTGAATGAGATCGTGGCGGCGGATCAGCTGATGGACCGCGCCTGGGAGCTGGCGCGGCTGCTCGCCTCCGGCCCGCCGCTGGTGTATGCGGCGATCAAGGAGATCGTGCGCGATGCCGAGGACAGCAAGTTCCAGGACGCGATGAACCGGATCACCCGGAGGCAGCTGAAAACCGTGGACGTGCTCTATGGCTCCGAGGACAACCTGGAAGGCGCCCGCGCCTTCGCTGAAAAGCGCGATCCGGTCTGGAAGGGGCGCTGACGCGGTACTCCCGCCTGCTGCGGGACATCTGAAGATGCCCCTGCACAGTTGGGCCGGGCGCCGCGCTTCGCGCGGCGCAATCCATTCGCTGAGAAGCTCTTGAGGAGCAGGTCTGCTCCTCAAGCAGCCAGTCCGATTTTGTGATCCGTCAGCACAGCCTCAAGGGCAAGCCGCGCGTGCCGCGCGGAGGCTGCGCCTCCCTTGACCCTGTGCAAACGGCAGGGGCTACCCCTTCTGAAACAAGGTGATAAGCGCGGTGTCGTTCTTGTGCGCGCCGGTGGCGCGCGGGCCGTAGATCTGCACTTCAGGCAGGGTCAGGTTCCTGATCCATTGACCGCTGAGCAGCCGGTCGAAGGCGTCAGCAAATCCCGCCTTTTCGTAGAACTTTGCGTTCACCGACAGCGCAAACCAGGCATCGGCCGCCGCCACCCGCAGCAGGGCGGGCAGCACCTCAGGGCCGAGGTGGCCGTGGGTGAAGGTGCCGGAGGACACCACACCGCGGTAGGAGCCGCGCGGAACCGGGATGCCCTCCATCAGGTCGGCCTCGATCACGTCGCGGTAGGCGTCCTTGCGCAGGGCTTCGGCCAGCATAGCAGCGCTGATGTCAGTGGCGTCGACGGGTTCGACCCCAAGTGCCCGCAGCGCCTGGCCGCAAAGGCCGGTGCCTGCGCCGGCGTCCAGCACCGGGCCCTCGCCGCCGGCGGCGGCAAAGGCCTTGGCAGTTTGTGCGGGCAGCAGGTAATCCTGACCGGCGGCGAAGTCCTGGTCGTATGTGCCGGCCCAGTCCGCATAGAGCCGCCGTGATCCCTCAGGCGTGCTCAGCGTATAGGCATCGGTCAATCCCGGTGCTTGCTTTTTCATCGGGCCATCAAAGTCGCTTGGGAGATTCGAATCAACCCTTGCACCCCGGCCACCGCCAACGCATCTAGGTGCCATGGGAAAAACACTGCTTTGTCTTGGATTTGGCTATACCGCCCGGGCGCTTGCACCGCGCCTGCAGGCGGACGGCTGGAGAGTTATTGGAACCTCGCGGGACACAGTGGAGGCCGATGGCGTGGAGATGATCACCTGGCCCGGGCAAGAGGTGCCGCTGGACGGGGTGACGCATATCCTGAATTCGATCGGGCCGAATGCGGAGGGCGATCCGGTGCTGGCGGCGATCGGCAGCAGGATTGCCGCTGCTCCCGGTCTGGAATGGGTGGGCTACCTGTCCACCACCGCTGTCTACGGCCACCACGACGGCGCCTGGGTGGACGAGGACACGCCCGTTACGCCCTCCAGCCAGCGCGGCGACTGGCGGGCCTTGGCGGAGGCGCAATGGCAGGCCATTCCCGGCCTGCCGCTGCATGTCTTCCGCCTGGCCGGTATCTATGGCCCCGGCCGTGGCCCCTTTGCCAAGCTGATGGCGGGTAAGGCGCGGCGGATCATCAAGCCGGGGCAGGTGTTTTCGCGCATCCATGTGGACGATATCGCCCAGGTGCTCGCGGCCTCCATCGCGCAGCCGCGGCCGGGGGCGATCTACAACGTCTGCGACGATGATCCGGCCCCGCCGCAGGATGTGCTGGGCCATGCCGCGGAACTGCTGGGTTTGCCCATGCCTGCCGAGGTGCCGTTTGACGAAGCGGGCATGACCCCGATGGCGCGCAGCTTCTATGGCGAGAACAAGCGGGTGCGCAACCGGCGCATCAAGGATGAGCTGGGGGTGGACCTGCTGTATCCGACCTACCGCGAGGGGCTGCGGGCGGTGCTGGAGGCCGAGGACATGGATAGCTTTGTGCCGCCGGCGGAACCGCCGGGGGTTTAAGGACAAAGGCCGCCTGCACTTGCAGCCCCCGGTCTAAGCCTGCCTACACTGGCTTCCGCCTAGGGATGAAGCAAGTTAGGCCCGCTTTTCGCCAATCGTTGCCACACCCAGAACCTCCAGCACCTTGGCCTCGATCTGCGGGGCGTTCATCGCGGCAACTTCGTACATGTCCGCCGGGCTGGCCTGGTCGATGAAGGTGTCGGGCAGCACCATCGAGCGGTACTTGAGCCCGCCGTCGAACACGCCTTCCTCTGCCAGCAGCTGCGCGACATGCGAGCCGAAACCGCCGACAGCGCCTTCCTCGATGGTGATCAGCGCCTCGTGGTCCGCGGCCAGCTGCAGGATCAGATCGCGGTCCAGTGGCTTGGCAAAGCGGGCGTCGGCGATGGTGGGCGTGATGCCCTTGGCCGCCAGCGCTTCGGCGGCCTTTTTGACCTCGCCCAGCCGGGTGCCGAAGGACAATAGCGCCACGCGCTTGCCCTGCTGGACCATCCTCCCCTTGCCGATTTCCAGCACTTCCGGGGTTTCGGGCATGTCGACACCTTCGCCCTCGCCGCGCGGGTAGCGGAAGGCGATGGGGCCATCGTCATAGGCTGCGGCGGTGGCGACCATATGGACCAGCTCTGCCTCATCCGCGGCGGCCATCACCACCATGCCGGGCAGGTTCGCCATGAAGGCAATGTCGAAGCTGCCGGCATGGGTGGCGCCATCAGCACCAACGAGCCCTGCCCGGTCGATGGCAAAGCGCACCGGCAGGCGCTGGATCGCCACGTCGTGCACGACCTGATCGTAGCCGCGCTGCAGAAAGGTGGAATACATTGCGCAGAAAGGCTTCATCCCGCCCGCGGCCAGCGCCGCGGCAAAGGTGACGCCGTGCTGTTCTGCGATGCCCACGTCAAAGCAGCGCGAGGGGTAGCGTTCGGCCATCAGGCTGAGGCCGGTGCCATCCGGCATCGCCGCGGTGACGGCACAGATCTTGTCGTCCTTGGCGGCCAGCTTGACCAGCTCATTGCCGAAGACCGAAGTGTAGGAGGGCGCGTTGGAGGGCGCCTTTTTCTGCTCGCCAGTCACCATATCGAACTTGGCGGTTGCGTGGCCCTTGTCGCGGGCGCGCTCAGCAGGTCCGTAGCCCTTGCCCTTCTTGGTGAGCACATGGATCAGGATCGGGCCGGTCGCCCGCGCCTTGACGGTGCGCAGGACCGGCAGCAGCTGGTCCATGTCGTGGCCGTCGATGGGGCCGAGGTATGAGAAGCCGAGCGCTTCGAACATCGTGCCGCCGACCGCCATGCCCTTGAGCATATCCTTGGCGCGTTTGGCGCCTTCGCGGAACGGTTCCGGCAACAGCGAGACCGCGCCTTTGGCAGCCGCCTTCAGTTCCTGGAACGGCTCGCCCGCGTAGAGGCGGGACAGATAGGACGACAGCGCGCCCACCGGCGGGGCAATCGACATCTCGTTGTCGTTGAGGATCACGAACAGCCGCTTGCCCAGATGGCCTGCGTTGTTCATCGCCTCAAACGCCATGCCGGCCGACATCGAGCCATCGCCGATCACTGCGATGGCGTCCCCGTTGCCCTCGGGGATCACACCGCCCAGGTCGCGCGCGACGGCAAAGCCAAGCGCGGCACTGATCGAGGTGGAGCTGTGGGCCGCGCCGAACGGGTCATAGGGCGACTCGGAGCGTTTGGTGAAACCGCTGAGGCCGTCCTTCATTCGCAGGGTGCGGATGCGGTCGCGGCGCCCGGTCAGGATCTTGTGCGGATAGCATTGGTGGGAAACGTCCCAGATCACCTTGTCCCGCGGTGTGTCGAATACCGCGTGCAGCGCGGTGGTCAGCTCAACCACTCCAAGGCCCGCGCCCAGATGGCCGCCGGTGACGGAAACCGCGGAAATGGTTTCCTGCCGCAGCTCGTGCGCGACCTGCACCAGCTGCGCATCCGTCAGCCCCTTCAGATCCGCGGGGCGCGTGATCTGATCCAGAAGCGGGGTCTTGGGCCGGTCGGGCATGGTGTCTCCTTGGGCTGCGCCGGGCGGGGTGCCGGGGCGTGGCGCGCGGGGTTAGCTGTCGCGCGCAATAACGAAACGCGCGGCTTCCTTCAAGGTTTCGGCATCCTCACCATAAAGTGAGAGCGCGGCGCAGGCCTCGTCACACAGGGTCTGCGCGCGGGCTTTCGCCTCTGCCAGCCCCAGGAGCGAGACAAAGGTGGCCTTGCCGGCATCTGCGTCCTTGCGCACGGCTTTGCCCACCTTTGCGGCATCCCCTTCCACATCCAAGATGTCGTCGGCGATTTGGAAGGCAAGTCCCAGGGCGCTTGCGTATTGCCGCAACGGTGCCGGGTCTGCCCCGGCCAGAACTGCGCCGGCGGTGGCGGACCATTCGATCAGGCAGCCGGTCTTGCGGCCCTGCAGCCGGGTGATTTGCTCTAGCGTCAGCGGACCATTTGCGGTTTCGGCCGCAATATCAAGCATCTGGCCCGACACCATACCATCCTTGCCGGACGATTGCGCCAGACCGCGGATCAGGGTCAGCGCATGGGCCCCCACACTGGGATCTGCCAGCAGCTCGAAGGCGAAACTCTGCAGGCTGTCGCCCGCCAGCACCGCCATTGCCTCATCCCATTTCCGGTGCACGGTGGGCTGGCCGCGGCGCAGGTCGTCGTCGTCCATGCAGGGCAGGTCGTCATGCACCAATGAGTAGGCGTGGATGCATTCGATGGCGAGCGCGGCCTCGATGGCGGCCTCCGCCGGAACACCGTGCAAGCGGGCGCTTTCCAGCACGAGGAATCCGCGCAGCATTTTGCCGCCGGTGATGGAGTAGCGCATCGCGGCGTGCAGGTCGTCGCTGCCTGCCAGCCGTGCCTCCATATGCGCGGTGATGCGGGCTTGCGCGTCTTTCAGCGCCTCCGCAAAGGGGCGCGTCCGGGTGTCTGCGGCGGCGCTCATGGCTCAGCCGGCGTCCAGCGGCTGGGTGCCCTTGGGGGTGCCGTTGGCGTCGAGCGTGATTGCAGCGACCTTTTCCTCGGCGCGTTTCAGCTCGTCCTCGCAGCGTTTCTTCAGCGCCGCGCCGCGCTCGTAAAGCGCAATCGACGCATCCAGCGCCACATCGCCGCGCTCCAGCTGGTCCACCACGCCTTCCAGCTCGCGCATCGCCTGTTCAAAGCTCATCTGGTCTACGGGGGTCTCAGTCATGCCGGTGCCTTTATCAGTTCTTCCACATGCGCGCGGGTTGCCGCGGCCAGCGCGTTCAGATCATATCCGCCTTCCAAAGTCGAGACGATACGGCCCTGGCACAGCTCACTGGCAAGCTTACACAGTTCCGCGGTGAGCCAGGCGAAATCCGCGGTGGTCCAGTTGAGGCTGGCAAGGGGATCGTCCTGATGGGCGTCAAAGCCTGCGGAGATGATGATCAGCTCCGGTTTGAAGGCGCGCAGGCGCGGGAAGGCCTGGCCCTCATAGGCTGCCTGCATTTCTGCCCGGCCCGATCCCGGCGCCAGCGGCAGGTTGAGGATCTGGCCATGGGCGCCGTCCTCGTCCGGGCGGCCGGAGCCGGGCCAGAGCGGCATTTGCTGGCTGGTTATCAGAAGCGCGCGCGGCTCATCCCACAGCAGGTCCTGGGTGCCGTTGCCGTGATGGACGTCAAAGTCCACCACGGCTACCCGCTTGAGGCCGTGATGGTCCAGCGCGTGCTTGGCGGCCAGCGCCGCATTGCCGAACAGGCAGAAGCCCATTGCAGTGTCTGTTTCCGCGTGATGCCCCGGCGGGCGCACCGCGGCAAAGGCGTTCTGCACCTCGCCGCCCAGCACCATGCCGACGCCGCGCACCGCCGCCCCCGCCGCGCGGAACGCTGCATCCAGTGATCCCGGGGACAGGAAGGTGTCGCCGTCAAGCTGTGCCCAGCCTTCCGCCGGGGAGGCCCTGCGCAGGTCCGAGAGGTACGGCGCGGGGTGGATGCGGAGAATGTCATCCTCCGCGGCCATCGGGGCTGTCACGCGCCTCAGGTCCAGTGGCTCCAGCGCGTGCAGGATGTGCTCCAGCCTGGCAACCCGTTCGGGATGGCCTTCCGGGGTCACGTGGTTCAGGCAGTCCGCGTGGGTGATCAGAGCGGTTGTCATTCAGCGTTCCTCCTGCGGCCGGGCTTGGCGCGACCCTAGGGGGCGGCGGCCTTTGGCTGCAAGGGGAAACCCGGGGCGCTGCCCCGGACCCCGGGATATTTTGGGCCAGAAGAAGGAACCGGGATTGCGTTAATCCGGTGCCAGCATGTAACCCGCCCCGCGCACCGTCTGCAGATACTGCGGCTGCTTGGGATTCGGCTCGATCTTGCGGCGCAGCCGGGTGATCTGCACGTCCACCGCGCGTTCCTGCGCCTGGCCGCGGTCGCGGCCCAGGTCCTCGACCAGCTTGGTGCGGGAGACCGGCTCGCCGGGCTGGGCCGAGAAGATTTTCATCAGCTGGCTTTCGGTGCCGGTGAGGCGGATCAGCTCATCGCCCTGCCACATCTCGCCGCGCTCGATGTCATAGCGGATGGCGCCGAGGTGCAGCACCTTGGGCGCGGCCTCCTGCGCCACGGTGTCGGGCATCCGCCGCAATATGGCGTTCACCCGCAGCAGAAGCTCCTTCGGTTCAAAGGGTTTCGGCAGATAATCGTCCGCGCCGGCCTCCAGCCCGGCGATCCGGTCTTCGGTCTCGCCCCTGGCGGTCAGCAGCAGGATCGGGGTGGACATGGTTTCGCGCAGGGATTGGGTCAGCGAGATGCCGTCCTCGCCCGGCATCATCACATCCATGATGATCAGGTCGAAATCCAGCCCCGCCAGCACCCGCCGGGCATGGGCCGCATCGCGTGCCGCGGTCACCAAAAAGCCCGAGCGCATCAGGAACTTCTTCAAGAGGCCGCGGATGCGCTCATCATCGTCCACGATCAGCAGATGGGCGTCATGCATGGTCATGCACCCGTTTCGCGCAGCTTGGCATAGGCGCGGCGCATGTCGGCGTCCATCATCGCTTCCAGCACCTTCTTGAAACCCTGCACCGCCTCGGGGCCTGCGTCCTTGTAGGCGGCGCGCATCCGGGCGCGCTGGGCGTCCGACAGGGTGGCCTCCAGCGCGGCGCCCTGATCGGTCAGGTAGAGGTGGCGTTCGCGCTTATCCAGCTCGCCCACCTTGCTTTCGACCAGGCCGTCGCCGATCAGGGTTCGCAGCACCCTGTTCAACGATTGCTTGGTGACGCCCAGAATACTTAGCAGATTGTTCACCGTGGTGCCGGGCGAGCGGTTGATAAAATGGATCGCGCGGTGGTGCGCCCGGCCGTATGACAGTTCCGCAAGGATCCGGTCCGGATCGGCGGTAAAGCCGCGATAGGCAAAGAACATCGCCTCGATCCCCTGGCGCAGCTGCTCATCTGTCAGAAACAGCAGGCTTTCGCCGCTGTAACCCTGCCCTGTCCGGCCTTCAGGCATTCGGTGCCCCCTCGTTTGTCTTGCCGGTCAGTTTATGTCAGTGTTGTTGACATTCCAAGAGCGAAGATGTATCGAATCCCAGCTTTGACGCAATATTGTGTCCGGACCGGTCGCAGTTTGCGCAATTATCGAAAATCACCGCAGAGTTTCAGGAGGGTGCGGCATGGCTGGTTATGACGACCGCGACGGTGTGATCTGGATGGATGGGGAGCTGGTCGACTGGCGGGATGCCAAGGTGCATATCCTGACCCATGCGATGCATTATGCGTCTTCCGTGTTTGAGGGCGAACGCGCCTATAACGGCAAGATCTTCAAGAGCCGGGAGCATTCCGAGCGGCTGGTCGCCTCGGCCAAGGCGCTGGACATGCCGATGCCCTATACCGTCGACCAGATCGAGGCAGCAAAAGAAGAGACGCTGAAGGCCTCCGGTCTGCAGGACGCCTATGTGCGCGCGCTGGTCTGGCGCGGCGCGGGAGAGGATATGGGGGTCGCCTCGGCCCGCAATCCGGTGCGGATGGCCATCGCGGTCTGGGGCTGGGGCGCCTATTACGGCGATGCCAAGATGCAAGGCGCCAAGCTGGACATCGCGGAGTGGAAGCGGCCCAGCCCGGAGACCATCCCGGTGCATGCCAAGGCGGCGGGCCTTTACATGATCTGCACCATCTCCAAGCACAAGGCCGAGGCCAAGGGCTGCTCGGATGCGCTGTTCATGGACTACCGCGGCTATGTGGCGGAGGCGACCGGCGCCAATATCTTCTTCGTGAAGGATGGCGAGGTGCATACCCCGCTGCCGGATTGCTTCCTGAATGGCCTGACCCGCCAGACCGTGATCCAGATGCTCAAGGACAAGGGCATCACCGTGCATGAGCGCCACATCATGCCGGAGGAGATGGAAGGCTTTGAGCAGTGCTGGCTGACGGGCACCGCTGCCGAGGTCACCCCGGTGGGCGAGATCGGCCCCTACAAATTTGAAGTCGGTGCCCTGACCCGCGGGATCGCCGAGGACTACGAAAAACTGGTCCGGGCGTAAGCGCACTGCAGGTCTGATTGAAAACCCCCGCCCGTGTGGCGGGGGTTTTTCTTTGCGGCTGCGGCCGCAGGCTGCATGTCACAGAACATAGCGTCCTTTGCCATTTTCCTGCACATTTTCCGGGACTGTGCCATAAACGGGGCTATTGCAGAAAAGTCATTCCAGGCCGGCTGCAGGCTCGGCCCGATACGAAGGAGCAGGAACGCGATGGACCTGAGCATTGCCTATGTAAGTTATCTTGAGCTGGTCCTGCGGCTGGTTTGCGCCGCTGCTGCCGGGGCGCTTCTGGGGCTGGACCGGGAGCTGCGCCACCGCAAGGTGGGCATGCGGACCTATATGATCGTTTCGCTTGGGGCGGCAGGTTTCACGCTAATCACCATGGAAATGTCGATGGAGGCGCTGGCGCTTGAAATGGGCGCTGATCCGACCCGGATCATGCAGGGGCTTGTCGGGGCGATCGGCTTCCTTGGTGCCGGGGCGATCATCCAGGGGGATGAGCGGGTCGGGGGCATGGCGACCGCAGCCAGCCTGTGGGTGGCCGGAGGTGTCGGCATGGCGTCGGGACTTGGGTATTATGTCCACGCGGTGCTGCTGGCGCTGGGTGCCGCTGGCATCCTCGCGATGAGCCGTCTGATGACCAACCGCGGCAGAAAGGACCGGCCGGACTTTCACGACTGACTGCGCGCAGGAACGGGTTTCCAAGGCAAAGCCGCTCCCCTTGGCCTTGGCAAGGCTGCGTCTGATCGTTCACATTCCCTTGCAGATCGTCCGGGACCATGGACGGCGGATGCCAGACGCCTAACATCAGGGCCATGTTGGACCTGCTCAGCGATATCCTCACCCGGCTGTCCCTCAAGGGGACGCTTTACTTCCGCACCTCCTTCACCCCGCCGTTCGGGATCCAGGTGCCGGAGTACGAAAACGTCGCGCGGTTCCACTTTGTGCAGCGGGGCGAGCTGAACGTGCATGTGCCGGCGAGCGGCGAAACGCTGCGGCTGAAGCAGGGCGATCTGGTGCTGATCCCGCATGGCGCGGCCCATATGCTGCTGTGCAACGAGGTGCAGCCGCCGGAGGCGCTGCCGCTGGAGCAGGTGCTGGAGGATGCAGGCTATGACGGCGGCGGGGTGCTGGTTTACGGCGGCGCGGAGGAGGTGCGCGATACCCAGCTGATCTGCGGCCATTTCTCCTTTGCCGCCATGCCGGGGCGGCGCGGCGCCGGGCATATGCTGATCGACCGGCTGCCGCCCTATATCGTGATAGAAAACTACGGCGAGGCTGCCGGAGCCTGGATCGAGGCGACCTTGCGGATGATCGGCTCCGAGGTGGAGGGCGCCCGAATCGGCGGCGACCTGATTTCGCTGAAGCTGTCCGAGGTGCTGTTTGCCCAGGCCATCCGCGCTTATCTGGAGGTTCAGAGCCCCAGTGGATCGGCGCTGGCGGGGTTTGCCGACCCGCGCATCTCGCGGGCGCTGACAGCGTTCCACAAGGCGCCTGCCAAGGAATGGAGCGTCGAGGGCCTGGCGCGGGAGGCAGGCATGTCCCGCACCGCCTTTGCCCAGGAATTCGCGGCCAAGATGGCGGTGACGCCGATGCAATACCTGACCAACTGGCGGATGCAGATTGCCTGCCAGGGGCTGACAGAGCAGGGGCTGAATGTGGCCGATGCGGCGGAGATTGCCGGCTATGCCTCCGAGGCGGCGTTTTCCCGCGTGTTCCGCAAACAAGTGGGCATGTCACCCGCGGCCTACCGGCAGCAGCATTGCGCGGCCTGAGTGCCAAAGCGCCCGTTGTTTGAACGATCTGCAAGGTTTGCCGGAGGGGCTGAAATTCACCGTCCGGACAGTCTGCGCCACTCTGGGGACAGAGCCGCCAAACGGGCGGCCCGAAGACACCCGGAAAAAGGACCTGACATATGCCCCTCCGTTTCGTGACCCGTACTATTCATGCCTATCTTGATTATCCGGTGGCCGCCGCCCTGATGGGGCTGCCGTTTCTGTTGGGTCTTGGCGAAAGCAACCCGCTGGCGCTGTGGCTGTCGGTGGCAACCGGCATAGCCGCCTTTGTGCTGACGCTGCTGACCGACCATCACCTCGGCCTGATCCGGGTGCTGCCCTACAAGCTGCATCTGGCTGTTGACCTGATTGTCGGCATCACCTTTCTGGCGGCCCCTTTCCTCTTTGGCTTTGCCGGGCTCGACACGGCCTTTTATCTGCTGAACGGGGCTGCGGTGGTTGCGGTGATTTCGCTCAGCGCGCCGGAAGAGGCCGAGGCAGCCTCTGCCTGATCGTTATTGGCGCAAGAGCCAGTCCACCACTGTCTTGGCCCGGCCCTGAGCGCTGGGCCAGAGCACGTAGAACCCCTGATCGCCCAGGCGCGGTGCCTGCCACAGGATCTCCAGCGGCTGGCCGCCCAGGAAAATCCGCGGCACCAATGCGATGCCCTGCCCGTTCACCGCAGCATCCATCGCCAGCGCGGTCTGGTTGAATTGCAGGACCCGGCCCTTTGCGGTGAGCCCCTCCTGCCGCAGCAGATGGTCCCAGTGCCGGTGCCCGTCCTGGATCAGCGTATGCTGGGCGAGATCAGCCAATTCCAGAGCTTCTTCCTGTATTAGAGCCGAATCCGGCCTGGCCACTGCCACCAGATCAACCAGCGACAGGAGGGCGGAGTTCAAACTGCTCTCCTGCGGTTTGCTGCCTTGGCGGATGGCAATGTCGATGCCGTCGCGCTTGAAATTTGTCAGGTTTTCCTCGGCGACCACCCGCAGGTCGATGTCGGGATGCCGCGCCTCAAACTCCGGCAGCCGCGGCACCAGCCATTTGGCGGCAAAGGAGGGCGGCACCGACAGCGTGACCCGCTGCACCGCCGGGGCCAGCTTGTCTGTCGCCTCCCGGATCAGCGCCAGGGCCTGTTGCACCGGCGTGTGGTAGCTGCGCCCGGTGTCGGTCAGGGTCAGCCCGCGGGCATGGCGGTGGAACAGCTTGTGGCCCAGATCCGCCTCCAGCCGCCGCACCTGCTGGGCCACCGCGCCTTGGGTCAGGTGCAGCTCCTCTGCCGCGCGGCCGAAGTTCAGGTGGCGGGCGGCGGCGTCGAACATCCGCAAGGCATTCAGGTTGGGCAGGCGCATCAGGTCTCAGCCAGTAGATTTCCGGCAGTCTGGCGCGATGAGACATGATTGGTCAAGCGGCCGCTGAGCCGCCATTCTGAAGGCCAGCAAAGGAGTATGAACATGACCAAGGTTGCTCTCTTCACCGCCGCAGGCAGCGGCATGGGCGCGGATGCCGCCCGCCACCTCCACGAACAGGGGTATGAGGTTGCGATCCTCTCCTCCTCCGGCAAGGGCGAGGCTCTGGCGCAGGAGTTGGGCGGGGTAGGCCACACCGGCTCCAACCTGGAGCAAAGCGATCTGCAGGCGCTGGTGGACAAGGCGATGGACCGCTGGGGGCGGATTGATGTGCTGGTCAATTCCGCAGGCCACGGGCCCAAGGGCGATATCATGGAAATCAGCGATGACGACTGGCATCTGGGGATGGAATATTACCTGATGAACGTGATCCGCCCTTCACGCCTGGTGGCGCCGATCATGGCGGCGCAGGGCAAGGGGTCGATCATCAATATCTCCACCTTTGCGGTGTTTGAGCCGGATCCGCTGTTCCCGACCTCCGGCGTGTTCCGGGCCGGGCTGGCGAGTTTTACCAAGCTGTTTGCAGATAAGTTTGCAGGCCAGGGCGTGCGGATGAACAACGTGCTGCCGGGCTTTATCGACAGCCTGCCGGAGACTGAGGACCGCAAGGCGCGGATCCCGATGGGACGCTATGGCACCGCGCGCGAAATCTCTGCGCTGATAGCCTATCTGGCCTCGGATGATGCGGCCTATACCACCGGGCAGAACATTCGCGTTGACGGGGGGCTGACCCGTGCAATCTGACGTTCAGTCCCTGCCAAGGCAGGCCACGGTCAACCCGGCGTTTGTTCTGAAATGGGCCGCGTCCATCGTGCAGATCCTTGGGTACTCTGCCACCGCCTGGGGTTTGCACCCTTGGAACATCTATCTGTTCCTGGCGGGCCTCACGGGCTGGTTCCTGGTTGGCGTTTTGTGGAATGACCGCGCGATCATGCTGATCCACGTGGTGGCGCTAGGGGCGATGATTGCAGGCTTTTGGTCAAGTTAGAGCCTGTTATCCGCCCTTGGGGTCGATCAGCGGCTTGGCCTTGCCGCGCCGCAGGCCCAGCCGGTGCTCGCGCCAGATCACCAGCACATTGCCGGCAATGACCAGCGCCGCGCCTGCCAGCATCACCAGCGTCGGCCATTCATCGAACCAGACATAGCCGATGACAATGGCAAAGATCATCGAGGCGTAATCGTAGGGTGCCAGCATCGAGGCCGGCGCAAAGCGGTAGGAGGAGGTGACCAGGATCTGCGCCACCCCGCCGACCAGCCCGGCGCTGACCAGCAGCGCGGCTGTTTGCGCGTCCGGCATCACCCAGCCGAACGGCGCGGTCAGCAGCGCCAGGCCGGAGGCGGTCAGCGAGAAGTAGAAAACGATGGCGGCGGTATGCTCCGACTGCACCATGCGGCGGATGTGGATCTGAACGAATCCGCGCGCCACCGTGGCGCCGACCACCAGCAGGACACCCAGCATGGCGCCATCCTCCAGATTGCCGCCAAGGCGGGGCCAGATCATGATCAGCACACCCAGCAGGCCGATGGCCACAGCGCTGATCCGTACCATCCGGATGGTCTCCCCCAGGAACAGCGCCGCCAGGATCAGGGTGAAGATCGGGGTGGCATAGCCGATGGCGGTGACCTCCGGCAGCGGCAGCAGCGCCAGGCCCATGAAGGTCATCCCCATCGCCGAGGTGCCGACCAGCCCGCGCCACACGTGAAACATCGGTTTCTTCGTGACCAGCCCGTGCCGCAGCTCTCTGCGCGCGGCCAGCCAGATGACGATCACCGGGATGGCAAAGAAGGAGCGGAAGAACACCGCCTCGCCTGCTGGCACGGTCTCAGAGGTGGCTTTGATAATCCCCGACAAGGCGGTGAACAGCGCAATCGCGGTCACCTTCAGCAGGACCGCCAGCACAGGCCGATGCGATGTTAACGATTTCGCCATGGCGCGACCCTGCGCCCAAGCGCCGCAAAGATCAATGGCTTGATTTCGGCAGGTCAAGGCGCGCAAATGGCGCCGCCAGATGAAGGAGCCGCCGATGTATGACGCCAACCACCTGATCCGCCAGCTGCGCGACTCCTCCATGGGGCGCGAGGACGAAGTCTTTGCCCGGCTCCCGGACGGCGGCACGGTCACCTTCGGCGCGCTGTTTGCGGGTGCGGAGCGGATGGCCGCGGCCCTTGCGGCTCAGGGCATGCAGCCCGGGGACCGGGTGGCGGTGCAGGTCCAGAAAACCATTCAGGCGATTGAGCTTTACCTGGGCACTGTCATGGCTGGCGGCATCTTCCTGCCGCTCAACACCGCCTATACCGGGCCGGAGGTGGCTTACTTTGCCGGCGACGCCTCTCCGCGCGTGGTGGTCTGCGACCCGGCCCGGCTGGAGGAAATCAGCGCCATCGCCGGAGGGGCGCAGGTTCTGACGCTGGATGCCGCTGGGCAGGGCAGCTTGCGCGATCTGGCGGAGGCTCAGGACGGGTTTGACCCCGTGTCACGGCAGGCGGACGATCTGGCGGCGATCCTCTACACCTCCGGCACCACCGGCCGCTCCAAGGGCGCGATGCTGAGTCATGATAACCTTGCCTCCAACTCGCTGACCTTGCGCGACTGCTGGCGGTTCACCCAGGACGACGTGCTGATCCACGCGCTGCCGATCTTCCACACCCACGGGCTGTTTGTGGCGACCAATGTGGCGCTGTTTGCGGGCGCCCAGGTGGTATTCCTGCCGGGGTTCGATGCGGATGCGATTCTGGAGGCGATGCCCGCGGCCACGGCGCTGATGGGGGTGCCGACCTTCTATACCCGTCTGCTGGCGGATGCGCGGCTGACGCGGGAGCGGGCGGCGAACATGCGCCTGTTCATCTCCGGCTCTGCGCCGCTGCTGGTCGATACCCACGAGCAATGGCAGGCGCGCACCGGCCACCGCATCCTGGAACGCTACGGGATGACCGAAACCAACATGAGCACGTCGAACCCCTACGAGGGTGAGCGCCGGGCCGGCACCGTCGGCTTTCCTTTGCCGGGTGTCGAAGCGCGGGTGATGCGGGATGGCGCCGAGGTGCCTGCCGGAGAGATCGGCGTTCTGGAAGTGCGCGGGCCGAACGTGTTCCAGGGCTATTGGCAGATGCCGGAGAAAACCGCCGAGGAACTGAAGCCGGACGGCTGGTTCATCACCGGCGACATGGCGAAGATCGACGCCGATGGCTATGTCACCATCGTCGGGCGCGAGAAGGATCTGATCATCACCGGCGGGTTCAACGTCTATCCCAAGGAGGTTGAAAGCCTGATTGATGATTTGCCCGGCGTGCTGGAAAGCGCGGTCATCGGCGTGCCGCACCCCGACTTCGGCGAGGGTGTGGTGGCCGTAGTGGTGCCGGAGGGGGAGGGCACCAGCGCCGAGGCGATCAAGACCGCGCTCTCCGGCCAGCTTGCCAAATTCAAGCAGCCCAAGGAGTTCATTCTGCTGGACGCGTTGCCGCGGAACACCATGGGCAAGGTGCAGAAGAAAGCCCTGCGCGAAGCATACGCAGGGCTGTTTGTCTAATCTCTGCTCCACCCGGCCGAGAGGCCGGGCTGCGCCCGCCCAGGCAGGCACAGCCCTCAGGTCTTAGTGTGTATGAGCCGCCGCGTGCGCCTCTTCCTGGCGCCATTCCCGCACCGCCTGCGCCAGGATCTGGAAGGCGGAGTTCAGGAACAGACCGCCCATGATGCCTGCCACGATCAGGTCAGGCCAGCCTGTCGCGGTGCCCCAGACGCCAAGTGCTGCAATCATCACCGCCACATTGCCAATCGCGTCATTGCGCGAGCACAGCCAGACCGAGCGCACATTGGCGTCCCCGTCCTTGTAACGGGCCAGCAACAGCACCGAGATCAGGTTCGCCGCCAGCGCCATGAAGCCGATCAGCCCCATGATCTGCGCCTGCGGCACGCCAACGTAAAACACCTGATAGACGGTGGAGCCGAACACCCACAGCCCCATCAGCAGAAGGCTGATACCCTTGCCGAGTGCCGCCAGCGCCCGCGTGCGCAAGGTCGCTCCGATCACCGCCAGCGATATGCCATAGGTCAGCGCGTCGCCCAGAAAGTCCAGGGCGTCCGCCTTCAGCGCCTGGCTGCCGGACAGCTGGCCCGCGCCCATTTCCACAGCGAACATGCCGGCATTGATGGCGATCACCACCCACAGCCTGCGTTTGTAGTCGTCTGAGACCCCGTCGAATTTTGCGTCGTGATTGCAGCAGCCTGCCATTGCTCTTGTCCTCATTTCCGATTCGGGATCAATGTAGGGCCTCTAGTCACTAGAGCTTCAAGAGGTTTTGCAAATGTTTTCCATTGGCCAGCTGTCCAAGGCCACCGGCGTGAAGGTGCCCACCATCCGCTATTACGAGGAGATCGGGCTGCTGCCGCCGCCGGGCCGCAATGCCGGCAACCAGCGCCGTTACGGGCAGGACGGCATGGATGCACTGGGCTTCATCAAACATGCGCGCGATCTCGGGTTCCCGCTGGAGGACATCAAGGTGATGATGTCGATTGAGGGACAGCTGGGCGAGGATTGCTCAGAAGTTCACCGCATCGCTGAGGCCCAGCTGAGCGCAGTGCGCGCACGGATTTCCCGGCTGGAGCAGCTGGCAGGAGAGCTGGAGCGCATCACCCATCTGTGCGGCCACGGGCAGGGCGGCGAATGCAAGGTTCTGGCGGCGCTGGGGGATCACGGGCAATGTGAAGGCGAGCATTCCTGAACGGCCAAGGGCGTAGCTTGCCACAGCACGCTTCACCCTTGGAAATAGGACTAAGCCCTTCTTAGGGTCTGATATTCAGCCGATATTGCCCTGGTTTTCACCGATCTGGCCGCGGTGCAGCAGCAGGTGATCCAGGATCACACAGGCCATCATCGCCTCGGCCACCGGCACCGCGCGGATGCCGACGCAGGGGTCGTGGCGGCCCTTGGTGATCACCTCGGTGGCGGAGCCATCCTTTCGGATCGACTTGCGCGGGGTGAGGATGGAGGAGGTCGGCTTCACCGCAAAGCGCACCACAACATCCTGCCCGGTGGAAATCCCGCCCAGGATGCCGCCGGCGTGGTTGGAGGAATACTCCGGACCGTTTTCGCCCATGAAGATCTCATCGGCGTTCTCCGAGCCCTTGAGGCGGGCGGCATTCATGCCTTCGCCGATCTCCACGCCTTTGACCGCGTTGATTGACATCATCGCGGCGGCCAGATCAGTGTCCAGCTTGCCATAAACCGGCGCGCCGATGCCTGCGGGAACGCCGCGGGCGACCACCTCCACCACCGCGCCAACCGAGTCGTGTGCCTTGCGAAGGGCCTGCAGGTAGTCTTCCCACTCCTGCACTGCGCCGGCATCGGGGATCCAGAAATCATTCTGTTCGATCGCATCCCAGTCAAAGCGGCTGCGGTCGATCTCCAAGTCGCCCATTTGGGTCATGTAGCCCTTGATCTCCAGCCCCGGCACCAGCGCCTTGATTGCTTCACGTGCAACACCGCCCGCAGCAACCCGCGCCGCGGTCTCGCGCGCCGAGGAGCGGCCGCCGCCACGGTAGTCGCGGTTGCCGTATTTCTGGAAATAGGTGATGTCGGCATGGCCCGGACGGAAGGTCTGGGAAATCTCGCCGTAGTCCTTGGAGCGCTGATCGGTGTTCTCGATCATCAGCTGTACGGGCGTGCCGGTGGTCATGCCGTCGAACACGCCGGACAGGATCTTCACCGCGTCCGGCTCATTGCGCTGGGTGGTGTTCTTGTTCTGGCCGGGGCGGCGCTTGTCGAGCCACTGCTGCAGCATTTCCGGCTCCAGCGGTACATTCGGCGGGCAGCCGTCGACGGTGGCGCCAAGCGCGGGCCCGTGGCTTTCGCCCCAGGTGGTGACGCGGAAGAGGTGTCCAAAGCTGTTCAACGACATGAGGCGCGGTCTCCTTTGCGGGACGTGCTTAGCGGGCAGGGGCCTGTGTCTCAAGAGGGTTTCTCTGCGGCAAACGGGGCAAGGGGGCGCTGCCCCCGCCGCGTGCGGCGGCTCCCCCGGGATATTTTCTGCCAGAAGAACAGGGGACCGGCGCTGGCAGCGGTCCAGTTTGCCTGAAGCAAAGGTCCTGGCCGGGCTTTGGCTTGTCATTGCTGCGCCCCGGGCCTAAGGTCCGCGCCACCTCGGGGTGCGCTGCGGCGCTGAGATGACACCCGTTGAACCTGAACCGGATCACACCGGCGGAGGGAAGGTACTGGACAGCCTCCACCCTTGCCCAAAGCCGCAAAGGAGGATGGCATGAAACATCTTGCATTTGCAGCGGGACTGCTTGGCGCCTCGGCCGCTTTTGCCGAAACGCCCGAACTCACCGTTTACACCTACGACAGCTTTGTCTCCGACTGGGGTCCCGGCCCGGCGGTGGAAAAGGCATTCGAAGAAGTCTGCGGCTGCGACCTGAAACTGGTTGGTGCTGGCGACGGCGCGGCGCTGCTGGCACGGGTGAAGCTGGAGGGCGAACGCTCCGACGCTGATGTGGTGCTGGGGCTCGACACCAACCTGACCGCGGCGGCCAAGGAAACGGGCCTGTTTGCGGAGCATTCGGTCAGCGCCGATTTCGCGCTGCCGGTCGACTGGAATGATGCGACCTTTGTGCCCTACGACTGGGGCTACTTCGCCTTTGTGCATAATGCCGATGCGGCGGCGCCTGCGGATTTCAAGGCGCTGGCCGCCAGTGACATGAAGATCGTGATCCAGGACCCGCGCTCCTCGACCCCGGGTCTGGGCCTGCTGTTGTGGGTCAAGGCTGCTTATGGCGACGAGGCGCCGGAAATCTGGAAGGGCCTCTCTGACAACGTGGTGACCGTGACCAAGGGCTGGTCCGAGGCCTATGGCATGTTCCTGGAAGGCGAGGCTGACATGGTGCTCTCCTACACCACCTCGCCCGCCTATCACCTGATCGCGGAGGAAGACGGCTCCAAGGCGGCAGCCGCCTTTGACGAGGGCCACTACATGCAGGTGGAAGTTGCCGGCAAACTGGCAAACTCCGACCAGCCGGAGCTGGCCGACCAGTTCCTGGCCTTCATGGTGTCGGATGCCTTCCAGTCGATCATCCCGACCACCAACTGGATGTACCCGGCTGTGACGCCCGAGGGCGGGCTTCCCGAAGGCTTTGAAACCCTGATCGCGCCGGAGAAATCGCTGCTGCTGAGCGAGACGGAAGCCGCAGAGGTGCGCGATGCGGCGCTGGGCGAATGGCTGGACGCGCTCAGCCAGTAAGCGCCCTGCCGGGGATCGGCGCGGCCCTCTTGGTGGCTGCGCTGATTCTGGGAACCCTTGGGGCTGTTGCCCTGAGGGCTGAAGCAGGCACGGGCTTTGGCGCCAGTGACTGGGCCGCGCTGCGGTTCACGCTGACCCAGGCGGGCCTGTCGGCGCTTTTGAGTGTTGGCCTCGCCATCCCCGCCGCCCGCGCACTGGCGCGGCGGCGGTTTACGGGGCGGAGCCTGCTGATTGCGCTGTTGGGCGCGCCCTTCATCCTGCCGGTCATTGTGGCCATCCTTGGCCTGCTGGCGGTGTTTGGCCGCGCGGGCTGGCTGAGCAGCCTGCTGGGGATGTTCGGTTTGGAACCTGTTCAGATTTACGGGCTGCACGGGGTGGTGCTGGCGCATGTCTTCTTCAACCTGCCGCTGGCGACCCGGCTGATCCTGCAGGGCTGGCAGGAGATCCCTGCCGAGCGCTTCCGCCTGGCAGCGCAGCTGGACGCCGGGCCGCTGGCGATGTGGCGGCTCTTGGAAGGCCCGATGCTGCGGCGGGGGGCGCCCGGTGCGCTGGCGGTGGTGTTTGCCATTTGCCTGTCCAGCTTTGCGGTGGCGCTAACCCTGGGTGGAGGCCCAAAGGCAACGACTATCGAGCTCGCCATCTATCAGGCTTTCCGGTTTGATTTCGACCTGGGCCGCGCGGCGCTCTTGTCTGGGTTGCAGCTGCTGCTGACTGGTGCCGCCGCGCTGGTGGCGCTGCGGGTGTCGGCGGGCGAAGGCTTTGGTGCCGGCCTTGACCGTGCGGTGCGGCGCTGGGACGGGCAGAGCGCCTTGGCGCGCAGCTTGGATGGCTTTTGGATTGTCCTGTCCGCCGCGTTCCTGCTGCTGCCGCTGGCGGCTATCGTGCTGGCAGGCCTGCCGGGTATTCTGTCGCTGAAAGCCTCCGTCTGGCAGGCGGCGGGAAACTCCATTCTGGTTGCGGCGCTGAGCACCGTGATCCTGCTGGGGCTGGCCTTGCCGATGGCCGCCGCGGCGGCTGCCGGGCGTGCTGGTCTGACCGAGCTGTCGGGTATTTTGGGCCTCGCGGCCTCGCCGCTGGTGATCGGCACCGGGCTGTTCATCCTGATCTATCCCATCGCGGACCCCTTCGCGCTGGCGCTGCCGGTGACGGCGCTGGTCAATGCGGTGATGGCGCTGCCTTTTGCCATGCGCATTCTGGTCCCTCGGGCGCGGGAGGTGCTGGGGCGGTATGGCCGCCTGTCGCTGTCGCTGGACATGCAGGGCTGGGCCTTTGTGCGCCGGGTCTACCTGCCGCGGATGCGGGCGCAGACCGGGTTTGCCGCGGGATTGGCGGCGGCGCTGTCGATGGGCGACCTAGGTGTGGTGGCGCTGTTTGCCGACCCGGATTTTGCAACGCTGCCGTTGCAGATCTACCGGCTGATGGGGGCCTACCGGATGGAAGCGGCGGCCGGAGCGGCGCTGTTGCTGCTGCTGCTGTCGATGGGGGCATTCTGGATTTTGGACCGCGGGGGGCGCTGGCATGCTGAGGCTTGAGAACTGCCGGATCATGAACGGCGATTATGCGGTGGAAGCGGATCTGGAGATCGCAGCCGGGGCCTGCGTTGCGGTGATCGGGCCGTCGGGTGCCGGCAAATCAACGCTGGTGGAGGCGGTGGCGGGTTTTCTGCCGGTTACCCGCGGGCGTATCTTGTGGAACGGTGCGGACCTGACCAGCCAGCCGCCGGGCAAGCGGCCGGTGGCGATGCTGTTTCAGGACGGCAATCTGTTTCCGCATCTGACCGTGGCGCAAAATGTGGCGCTGGGGCTGCATGCGAACCTGCGGTTGAGCGAGGCGGAGTGGAGCCAAGTCGGGGCGGCGCTGGAGCGGGTCGGCCTGGGTGGCATGGGCACGCGCAAGCCTGCGGCGCTGTCGGGCGGGCAGCAAAGCCGGGTGGCGCTGGCGCGAGTGCTGGTGCAGGGGCGCGATATCCTGCTGCTGGATGAACCCTTTGCCGCACTTGGTCCGGCGCTGAAGGCAGAGATGCTGGATCTGGTCTCGGACCTTGCGCGGGAAAGCGGCGCGACGGTGCTGATGGTCAGCCATGATCCCAATGACGCCCGCCGGATCGCGGATCAGGTGGTGCTGGTGGCGGAGGGCAGGGCGCACCCGCCGCAGGCGACGGCGGAGCTGCTGGACAACCCGCCGCCGGCCTTGCAGGCGTATTTGGGAACGGCCTGACCCCGCTGCCGGCAGCAGCCTGCGACGGGGTGTAAATGAAAAGGGGTTTCGCTGCGAAACATCCTTTATTAATATATGGTTAAATTGAGAATTGTGGAGTGAGGACAGTTGCCCGCCGCCTGCGCGGCGGGCCAGTCAGTTGTGTAAGGCACTGTAAAAAGCAGATTTATGCAGCCAGTGCCGCCTCTCGCGTTCTGGTGATCGTCAGCGCAGCATTGGCAGCCTCGCGCCCCTTCTCCACGAAGTGAGCGCGGTAGATCGCGTTGTGGTGCTCCGTCTCCTGGTAGTGGTGCGGGGTCAGCGAGACCGACAGCACCGGCACCCCGGTGTCCATGCTTGCACGCATCAGCCCGTCCACCACGGCCTGAGCCACAAAATCATGCCGGTAGATGCCGCCATCCACCACGAAGGCGGCACAGGCCACGGAGGCGTATTTTCCGGTCCTGGCCAGCTCCTGCGCCAGCAGGGGCATTTCAAAGGCGCCGGGCACGTCGAACACGTCGACCTGCTCTGCCGGGATCAGCTGCAGGAAGCCCTCCAGCGCCCGGTCGACAATGTCAGCGTGCCATTGCGCCTTGATGAAGGCATAGCGGGTGTGTGTCATGTCGTAATCTCCTTGTAGTTCTGACACGTCACCCAAGGCGATCACGAACAGACGGGCGCACGCCTGGCGCCGCCCTTCTGCACGTTCTCTTCCATCCGGACTGTGACCGTCGGCTCTGGAGTTGCACCAGATCTGCTGACACTTCCAAAACCATGGAAGCCGCTCGCGGGCTTGCGGGACTGGCCGCTTACCGCCGGTGGGGAATTCCGCCCCGCCCTGAGAACGGCGAGACTTTGGCAAGCAGCGGAGATGCCTGCAAGCGGGAATTGCGGAACGGGGTCAGGTCTCGACCAAGTTGTAGTGCTTGATGGTGCGTGACCCGACCAGTTCGGCCTCAGCCGGGTCGATGTGCGGACTGGTGTAATCCTCACCCGCAAAAGCCTTGAGCGAGGCCAGATCCTTCCAGACCATCACAAAGCTGAACTCCCGCGGAGTCTCGGAGCGCGGTGCGCCAGGCAGGACAGAGACGATTCCGTCGGTGCCTTTCATCAGCGGGATCGCGGTTTCATGAAAGAACTTGCTGAACTCGGCTTCCTTGCCGGGCCGGATGACGACCTGGAATATCCGCATGATCATTGGAGGCCTCCTGTCACGTGTTACACTGGACCAGTATAGCACAGTGCGGTGATTGCCCCTTCCCCTCAGGCCCGCTTGCAGTAGGCTGCGGCCAAACAGCGGAGGATATTTCTGATGAAACTCACTTATTCCCAAGCATCCCCTTTTGCCCGCAAGGTTGTGGTGCTGCTGCGTGAAACCGGGCAATTGCAGGATGTCGAAATCCTGGATGTCACAACAACCCCGCTCAGCCCCAGTCCGGATGTGAAGGCCAGCAATCCGCTGGCCAAGATCCCGGCGCTGGAGCGCAATGACGGGCCGGCGCTCTATGACAGCAGGGTGATCTGCGCCTATCTGGATGAGCGCGCCGGCGGCAAGCTGTACAGCCGCGGCTGGGACAGCAAGGTGCTGGAGGCGACCGCCGACGGGATCATGGATGCGGCGGTGCTGATGTCCTACGAGAAACGGCTGCGCCCGGAGGACAAGCAATGGGACGGCTGGCTGGATGCGCAGCGGGACAAGGTGCTGGGCGGCTGCGCGGCACTGAATGCGCGCTGGATGAGCCATCTGCGGGGGCCGCTGGATATCGGTCAGATCGCGGTGGCCTGTGCGCTGGCCTATGTGGACTTCCGCCACCCGGACACAAACTGGCGTCAGGGCAACGAGGCGCTGGCGGAGTGGCTTGAGACATTCGAATCGCGCCCGTCGATGCAAGCGACAAAACCGCCGGCGGCTTGACCCCGGCCTCTTGAAACGGACTGGTGCCGCAACGATATGGGTGCGGCACTGTCACCCAGGCGTGACAGAATTGCCGTCTGCGGCTTTCTGCGCGCCCATGACCGCTGGACGAACGGCTCTCTCCCCGCTAGATACGCGCCAGAGTCACTGCGAGCAATCGCGGTGCATGCGCATGTTTGCCCTAAACGGGCGCTGGAATTGGAGAAAACCTCGTGTCCCACGCAGAAGACCACGAAGGAACCCGGAGAGATTTCCTCTACTACGCCACTGCCGGCGCCGGGGCAGTGACCGCGGGTGCCGCCGTATGGCCCCTGGTCAACCAGATGAACCCCTCCGCCGACGTGAAAGCGCTGTCCTCGATCCTGGTCGATGTCAGCGGCGTGGAAGTTGGCACGCAGATTTCGGTCATGTTCCTGGGCAAGCCGGTGTTCATCCGCCGCCGCACCCAGGAAGAGATCGAGGCGGCCCGCGAAGTGGAGCTGTCCGAGCTGATCGACCCGCGGTCGGAAAACGCCAACAAGCCGGGCACCGACGCGGCTGACGCGAACCGTACCCTGGACGAAACCGGCGAATGGCTGGTGATGATGGGTGTCTGCACCCACCTGGGCTGTGTGCCGCTGGGTGACGGCGCAGGCGAATTCAACGGCTGGTTCTGCCCGTGCCACGGGTCGCACTACGACACCGCAGGCCGTATCCGCAAAGGCCCGGCGCCGGAGAACCTGCACATTCCGCTGGCCGAGTTCACCGACGCCACCACCATCAAGCTGGGATAAGGAAACGCGCTCATGTCCGGTATTCCCCACGACCATTACGAGCCGAAGACAGGCGCAGAGAAGTGGCTGCACAGCCGCCTGCCCATCGTCGGCCTGATCTATGACACCATCATGATCCCCACCCCCAAGAACCTGAACTGGTGGTGGATCTGGGGCATCGTCCTGGCCTTCTGCCTGGCGCTGCAGATCGTCACCGGCATCGTCCTGGTGATGCACTACACCCCGCATGTCGACATGGCCTTTGCATCCGTTGAGCACATCATGCGCAACGTGAACGGCGGCCATATGCTGCGCTACCTTCACATGAACGGCGCCTCGCTGTTCTTTGTTGCCGTCTACATCCACATCTTCCGCGGCCTGTACTATGGCTCCTACAAGGCGCCCCGCGAGATCACCTGGATTGTCGGCATGCTGATCTATCTGATGATGATGGGCACCGCCTTCATGGGTTACGTGCTGCCGTGGGGCCAGATGTCCTTCTGGGGCGCCACCGTGATCACCGGCCTGTTCGGCGCCATCCCCTTCATCGGCGAACCGATCCAGACCTGGCTCTTGGGCGGACCGGCGGTGGACAACGCCACCCTGAACCGCTTCTTCTCGCTGCACTACCTGCTGCCCTTCGTGATCGCAGCGCTGGTGATCGTGCACATCTGGGCCTTCCACACCACCGGCAACAACAACCCGACCGGCGTTGATGTCCGCAAGGGCTCCAAGGAAGAAGCCAAGAAAGACACCCTGCCGTTCTGGCCGTACTTCGTGATCAAGGACTTCCTGGGCCTGGCCGTTGTGCTGGTTGTGTTCTGGGCGATTGTCGGCTTCATGCCGAACTACCTGGGCCACCCGGACAACTACATCGAAGCCAACCCGCTGGTGACGCCCGCGCACATCGTTCCGGAATGGTACTTCCTGCCGTTCTACGCGATCCTGCGTGCCTTCACCTCGGAAGTCTGGGTTGTGCAGTTCGCCTCCTTCATCACCGGCGGCATCGTGGATGCGAAGTTCTTTGGCGTGATCGCCATGTTCGGCGCGATCCTGGCGATGGCCCTGGCGCCCTGGCTGGACACCTCGCGCGTCCGTTCGGGCCGCTACCGTCCGATGTTCAAGTGGTGGTTCGCGCTGCTGGTGATCGACTTCTTCGCCCTGATGTGGCTGGGCGCGATGCCGGCGGAAGAGCCCTATGCATCGTTCTCGCTGATCGCATCGGCCTATTGGTTCGGCTACTTCTTCGTGATCCTGCCGCTGCTGGGCGTGATCGAGAAGCCGCTGCCGCAACCAGCGACCATCGAAGAGGATTTCGAGGCCCACTATGGCAAGAAATCTTCTGCTGAAGCCACTCCTGCCGAGTAAGAAGAAGGAACACCTAGCAATGTTCAAGAAACTGGCAACCGGTGCCGCCTTCGCTCTGGCCCTGATCCCTGCTGCGTCTTTCGCAGCAGGCGGCGGCGAGCAGCACATCACCGACTACGACTTCTCGTTCGAGGGGCCGTTCGGCACCTATGACCGCAACCAGCTGCAGCGCGGCCTGCAGGTCTACACCGAAGTCTGCGCAGCCTGCCACGGTCTGAAGCTGGTGCCGATCCGCACCCTTTCGGACGAAGGCGGCCCGCAGATGCCCGAAGATCAGGTGCGCGCCTACGCAGCTGACAACTTCAGCGTGTACGATCCGGCACTGGACGAAGACCGCCCGGCCAAGCCGGTCGACAACTTCCCGGAAAACAACAACGCTGGCGCCCCCGACCTCAGCATGATGGCCAAGGCGCGTGCGGGCTTCCACGGCCCCTACGGCCTGGGTCTGAACCAGCTGTTCAAAGGCATGGGCGGTGCCGAATACATCGCCTCGCTGCTGGCAGGTTACACCGGTGAGGAAAAGGAAGAGGCTGGCACCATCTTCTATGAGAACACCGCCTTCCCGGGAGGCTGGATCTCGATGGCGCCGCCGCTGTCGGATGAGCAGGTGGAATTTGCCGACGGTCACGCCAATGACGTGGAGGCCATGTCGCAGGACGTCGCGGCCTTCCTGATGTGGACTGCCGAGCCCAAGATGATGGCCCGCAAGCAAGCCGGTTTTGTCGGCGTGCTGTTCCTGACCGTGCTGTCGGTGCTGCTGTACCTGACCAACAAGAAGCTGTGGGCGCCGGTCAAAGGCAAGGACTGAGTCCCGTTCTGCTGACTGTGTGAAGTATCAAACCCCCGCAAGCGCCGCTTGCGGGGGTTTTCCGTTTCCAAGGGGGAAAGCGCCCCGGGGGGACTTCGGGCCAGAAAAAAGCAGCGCGGCTCAGGCCAGCGGGCTGACCGTCAGATGCGGCAGCCCGTTGGAGGTTCTCTGCGGTGAGCGGTCGTCTGCATTGATGACCGCCGACACCCGCTGGCGCCAGGACGAGAAGCTGTCGAACTGAACCACGTCCACCGGCGTGTCGAAGTGCAGTGTGATCCGCCGGTGGCCGCTGCTGCCGCAGGCCGCCAGCCCGTGAACATAGCCGGTGAAGGGCTGGCCGAGATAGCGCCCCTCGACCCGCATCCCCACCCGCAGTTCCGGCGCGTTCGAGGCGCGGGCGCTGAGCGTGTTCCAGTCGCGGAAGCCGTAGTAGTGGGCGATCCGCTCCAGGGCGGTGCTGTGGCTGATGGGCTGGCCCTGGGCCACGGAATGCTTGCGCAACAGCCGTGCTTCGGCCTTGAGCTGCGGCACGGGGGGCAGGGCAGAGTTAGTCTGCATGGATATACCTTTCGCAAAAGGGTGCATATGCCGTTGCAGACAGGGCTCGCGTTGCTGTCCGGGCGTGCACCCAGGCGTCAGGATAAACCTTGTCCGGATTTCACCATGGCCAGAGGCCGCGAGCGGCAGGTATCCGGAACCTGTGATGTGAGATTTAGCGGGAAATGCGGAGGAAGGCAATTCCCCGCAGCCTCAAGCCACCAACTGGTTGCCTGCCACACCGGTAATCTCGGCCGTGACGATCCGGCCTTCTTCCTGCGGCGCGGCAAAAGTCACTTCGGTGAACTGCTCAGTGCGGCCCATATGCGGGTTTTCCATCAGGATGCGGTGGGTCTTGCCGATCTGCGCCGCCAGGTGGCGCTCCACCTGTGCGTCGCCGGCCGCGCGCAGGCGGGCGGCGCGCTCCTTGATCACGTTGCCGTTCACTTGGTTTGGAATCTTCGCCGCCGGGGTGCCTTCACGCTTGGAATAGGGGAAGACGTGCAGCCAAGTCAGGCCGCAGTCGGTGACCAGCTTCAGAGAGTTTTCGAAATGGGCGTCGGATTCGGTCGGGAAGCCCGCGATGATGTCGGCGCCAAAGGTCATCTCCGGGCGCAGGCGGCGGGCTTCCTCGCAAAACGCGATGGCGTCGTCGCGCAGGTGGCGCCGGGCCATGCGTTTCAGGATCAGGTCGTCGCCGTGCTGCAGCGACAGGTGCAGATGCGGCATCAGCCGCGGTTCGGTGGCGATGGCCTGCATCAGGTTCTCGTCCGCCTCGATCGAATCGATGGAGGAGATGCGCAGGCGCGGCAGGTCCGGCACCAGTTTCAGGATCCGCATCACAAGGTCGCCCAGGCGCGGCTGTGCGGGCAGATCGGCGCCCCAGGAGGTGAGGTCCACGCCCGTCAGAACCACCTCGCTGTAGCCCCTGTCCACCAGCCGCTTGATCTGGTCGATCACCACGCCAGCAGGGACCGAGCGGGAGTTGCCGCGGCCGTAGGGGATGATGCAGAAGGTGCAGCGGTGGTCGCAGCCGTTCTGGACCTGCACATAGGCGCGGGAACGGGTGCCGAAACCGTCGATCAGGTGGCCAGCGGTTTCGGTCACCGACATGATGTCGTCGACCTGGACCTTTTCCGTGGTGCCGATGAAATCCGGCCCCTTGGCGATCTGCTGCCAGGTTTCGGCCTGCATCTTTTCGGTGTTGCCGATGACGCGGGTGACCTCTTCCATCGCGGCAAAGGTTTCCGGCTCTGTCTGGGCGGCGCAGCCGGTCACGATGATCGGCGCCTCCGGATTTTCCCGGCGCAAGCGGCGGATCTCCTGGCGCGCCTTGCGCACGGCCTCCGCCGTGACCGCGCAGGTGTTCACCACCACGGCGTTCTCCAGGCCCGCCTGCTGGCTCAGCTCCTTCATCGCCTCGGTCTCATAGGCGTTCAGGCGGCAGCCAAGGGTGGTGAACTTGGGCACGCTCATGCCAGTGACTCCAGGAATTCACGGGTGAAGGTGCCGTCGAACACATGCATGGTCGGGCCGGTCATCCAGACGCCGTCCTCTGCCCAGTCGATCCACAGGTTGCCGCCGTCGAGGTCGATCTGCACCTTGCGGCCCGTCAGCCCGCGGCGGGCGGCCGCAACGGCTGTCGCGCAGGAGGAGGAGCCGGAAGCCAGAGTCACCCCCACACCGCGCTCCCATACCCGCATGCGGACGCGGTCGGGGCCGGTCACCTGGGCAACCTGCACATTGGTGCGCTGAGGGTAGAGCGGGTGGTGCTCATAGCGGGGGCCGAATTCCTCCAAGGGGATAATTTCGGCGTCCTCGACAAAGAAGGTGCAATGGGGGTTGCCCATGCCGGTTGCCGTGGGGCCGCCCTCAATTGGCAATTCCAGCGTGTCAACTTTCTCGGCCAGGGGAATGTCCTGCCAGTCCAGTTGCGGCGCCCCCATGTTGACGGCGGTGAGCCCGTTGCCGGCGTCGCGGGCATAGAGGTCGCCGCGGTCCGTGGTCAGGTGCAGCTCCGGCTTGCTGCTTTCCAGAATCAGATGGCGGGCAATGCAGCGGGTGGCATTGCCGCAGGCGCCGGAGGTGGAACCGTCGGCGTTGTAGAAGGTCAGATGCGCATCGCCCTTGCCGCTTGTAATGACGGTCAGCTGGTCGAACCCGACGCCGAACTGGCGGTGGGCGATTCCCCTGGCCATTGCCGGGGTGATGGCAATGTCCTGCGCGCGCGCGTCGACAACGACAAAGTCGTTGCCCAGCCCGTGCATCTTCATGAAGGGGAGTGCGGTATCTGCGGAGGTGCTCATGGCGGGCATATAGACCCGGCGCAAAGATGAATCCAGCCTTCGGTTAGAAAAGTTGAAAAAAGGGGTTGACCCCCCGCGCTACTCCCCCTAGATACGCCGCCTATCGGGACAGTGAGACACACGCTGCCAAGCAGTTCCGAAGCGAGATAAGTGCTTGAACCATTTGGAAAAAACACTTAGACCGCGACGAAGAAGTGGGCCGTTAGCTCAGTTGGTAGAGCAACTGACTTTTAATCAGTGGGTCGCAGGTTCGAATCCTGCACGGCTCACCACTTCCTCCCAAAACACCGCTGAAAACAAGTAAGATGTTGATCCCCTTCGGGGATTCTCTCGATCGTCCAGGCGAGGGGAATAGCGTGTCGGGGGAGTTGCCAAACCTCTTCTGCCTTTGGGGCAAAATTCCGTGTGCCTGTGTTTAACACTTCCAGTCGCTTGCTGTGCTGGTGAACAGCCCGGCGCAAGGTTCCAAGGCATCTTGCGGAAACGCGGCAAAGGTGCCGCCGGCGAACGCATGGATCAGGAATTTCAAATCTTTAGAAGCAGAAAGCAGGGTTTACAGGTCCATTGTTTGGGGGTCTGACTAGGTGGAAGGCCATACCAAAAGGATTTTCAGATGGGTGAGGTTCTGTTTGCACTGCCGGAGACGCCGGTGATTCCGGTTGCCGGGGAAGCTGCGGGCTATCCTGTAGGGCGGGTGTTTTGTGTCGGACGCAACTATGCGGCCCACGCCGCTGAGATGGGCAATGAAGTGGACCGGGAGGCGCCGTTCTATTTCACCAAGGCGGCCGCCAATGCGGTGTTGTCAGGTGCAGAAGTGCCCTATCCGCCGGGCACCGGGAACTTTCATCATGAGATGGAGTTGGCCGTGGCCATCGGCGCACCGGTGTTCCGGGCCTCTGCCGAGGAAGCACGGCAGGCGATCTTTGGCTACGGCTGTGCGCTGGATATGACCCGGCGGGATCTGCAGATCCGCGAGCGGCAAAAGCAGCGGCCCTGGGATCTGGGCAAGGATCTGGAGAATGGCACGGTCCTGGCGCCGCTGACCCGGGCGGCGGACTGGGGTGGGCCGGAAAAGCAGCGGATCTGGCTGGAGGTGAACGGGGAGATCCGGCAGGACGCCACGCTGGATGAGATGATCTGGTCCGTGGAGGAGATCATCTGCCATCTCTCCGGCTTTTACTACTTGCGGCCTGGAGACCTGATTCTGACCGGTACGCCTGCCGGTGTCGGGCCGGTGCAAAGCGGCGACCGGATACATGGCGGAATTGACGGGCTGGCGCCGGTGGAGCTGTCCTTGACTGCTGCGGAATGACGCAAGGCGGGCGAGCGGATGTTTATTGTTGCTTTGCGCTGGCTTCAATATGTATCAATTTGAATGTGATTGCGGGGGCTTCGTAACATATCGAGCGGAAAATCTGTCTGGGACCAAAGTCAGCAGGCGGATTTCATGAGTAGAAAATGCATAATCTGCTGTTGATGGTTACAAACGCACCTAATAGCAGAGAGGCAGCCGGTTCGTTAAACGAACCTTCGGCGGGGCTCTGACGGCAGAAACGGAAAGATAATCGCTGGATTCCGCAGCAAAGTTGCGAAGGCGGGCATCCGGTAAGGGATGAGGTCAAAGGGAGGACGATATGACCACACGGAGAAAGCTACTGGGCGCCGTTGGCGCGGCAGCTGTCGCGGCATTCTGCGCGGCACCGGCATTTGCGCAGGAGGTGACGCTGAAACTTCACCAGTTCCTGCCGGCGCAGGCAAACGTGCCGAAACTGATCCTGGATGTCTGGGCGGACAACGTCGAGGAATCCTCTGGCGGGCGCATTAAGGTTGATCGCTTTCCGTCGATGCAGCTGGGCGGCAAGCCGCCAGAGCTGATGGACCAGGCCATTGACGGCGTCGCGGATATCGTCTGGACCGTGGTGGGCTATACCCCGGGCCGCTACCCCTCGACCGAGGTGTTCGAGCTTCCGTTCATGATGACCAATGCGCGGGCCGTGTCGCACGCCTATTGGGAAATGTTCGACAAGCACATGAAAGACACCGAGTTCAAGGATGTGAAAATCCTGGGCACCTGGGTGCATGGGCCGGGCATGATTCATACTGCCGATCCGGTGGAAACGCCGGAAGACTTGGAAGGCATGAAGATCCGCGGCGGCGGGCGTTCGGTCAACGCGCTGCTGACCGAGCTGGGCGCGACCCCGGTCGGGATGCCGGTTCCGGCGATTCCGGAAGGACTGTCCAAGGGCGTGATCGACGGCACCACCATTCCGTGGGAAGTCACCGCGGCGCTGAAGGTTCCGGAACTGGTGGAAAACCACACCGAGTTCACTGGCAAAGCGCTTTATACCCTGACCTTCGTTCTGGCGATGAACAAAGAAAAGTATGAGAGCCTGCCGGATGACCTGAAAAAGGCCATCGACGACAACTCCGGCCTGGAATTCTCGGTCTTTGCCGGCGGCACCCAGGCGGATTCCGACGGCCCATCGCGCGAGATGGCGCTGGATCTGGGCAACAACGTCATCACCCTCGACGAAGAGCAAACCGCGGTCTGGCGTGAACGCGCGCAGCCGATCTATGACCAGTGGATCGCTGACATGAAGGAAAAGGGCCTCGATGGCGCTGCCCTGATCGAAGAAGCCAGCGCGCTGATCGAGAAATACACACCGCAGTACCAGTAAGGCGTTTGTATTGATAAAAGTGAAGGGCCGCGCGGCATTGGCACTGCGGCCCTTTGCATACCGGAACAAGGCAACTTAACCATGCACAAGCTCATGATGCGGCTGGCCAAATCAATGGCCTACCTGGGCGGTGCGGTCCTCACTCTTCTGATCATTCTGACATGTGTTTCGATCGCTGGGCGCCTGCTCAACGGTTTCTTCCATGGCGATTTGATGGAGCGGACCGCGCCAGGGTTTTCAAATTGGATGACGGGCTGGGTCGGGCCAGTGAACGGCGACTTTGAGCTGGTCGAGGCCGGGGTGGCCTTTGCCATCTTCGCCTTCCTGCCATTGTGTCAGATCACTGCTGGCCATGCGTCGGTTGATGTGGTGGCCGATTCTTTCCCGCGCGGCGTGAAGCGGTTTCTGCGGATGGTTACCGAGGTGGTCTTTGCCGCGGTGCTGGTTCTGATCGCCTGGCGGCTGGGGGCAGGGCTTGCCGGTAAATACACCAATGGCGAAACCTCCTTCCTGCTCGAATTTCCGGTCTGGTGGGCCTACGCCATCAGCTTGGTGGCGGCCGTCGTGGCAGCCATCGTGGGCATCTACATGGGTGCAATCCGCACCATCGAATTCTTTACCGGCCGGATCCTGATCTGGGACGGCGTGGAGGGTGAACAGTGACGGCTCTTGAAATTGGCATTGCCTCCTTTCCGGTTTTGATGATTTTGATCTTTCTGCGGGTGCCGATCGGGCTCTCGATGTTCCTGGTCGGCCTTGGCGGGCTGATATGGGTGACGGACGGCACGCAAGTTGCGTTCGGGCGGCTGAAAAGCGAAACCTATACGACGTTTTCGTCTTATTCGCTGACCATCGTGCCGATGTTCCTGCTGATGGGGCATTTTGCGACGCTGGGGGGCATGTCCACCGCGCTGTTCAAGGCAGCCGAAGGGTTCCTGGGCCACCGTAAGGGCGGGGTCGCCATGGCGGCCATTGGCGCCTGTGCGGGCTTCGGCGCGATCTGCGGCTCGTCGCTGGCGACCGCAGCCACCATGGGCCGTGTGGCGCTGCCCGAGCTGAAGCAATACGGCTATGCCGGCGGCTTCTCCACCGCCACACTGGCGGCCGGCGGCACGCTGGGCATTCTGATCCCGCCTTCGGTGGTGCTGGTGATCTATGCGATCCTGACCGAGCAGAACATCGCCAAGCTGTTCCTGTCGGCCTTCATCCCGGGCCTGCTGGCGGCACTAGGTTATGTGGTTGCGATTTCCATTTATGTGCGCCTGTTCCCGGAAAGCGCGGGCACCCGCCCGCCGGTTCCGATGCGCGACCGTTTTGCCGCGCTGTTCCATGTCTGGCCGGTGCTGCTGGTGTTCGGCCTGGTGGTCGGCGGTATCTACCTGGGCTGGTTCACCCCGACTGAGGGCGCGGCCGTGGGGGCCTTTGGCACCGGGTTTATCGCTTGGACCAATGGCGGGCTGACCCGCGATACGCTTGCCGACAGCTTCCTGGTGACGGCGCGCTCCACCGCGATGATCTTTTTCATCGTGCTGGGTGCGGGTTTCTACAACGGCTTTCTGGCGCTGACCAAGGTGCCGCAGGAACTGGCGGACCTGGTTGTCAGCCAAGGCCTCAGCCCCTGGATGGTGCTGGCACTGATCCTCGCCTTCTACCTGGTGTTCGGCTGTCTGATGGACTCGCTCTCGATGATCCTGCTGACCATCCCGATCTTCTTCCCGGTGATCTCTGCCTTGGACTTCGGTCTGCTGTCCCTGCCCGCGATGCAGGCGGATGCGGCGATGGAGGTGCTGAAGGCCGGTGTCCCTGAGGGGATGGGGGCAGAGATGCTTGCCTCGATACAGGATGCCATTGCCACTGGGGCTGAACTGACCCGGGAGCAGATGAAGGAACTGGGCATCCGGGTGACCGAAGGCCGTGTGAACCGGATTGAGGCGGAATATGTCGCCATCTGGTTCGGTGTGCTGGTGCTGATCGTGGTGGAGGTTGGCCTGATCACCCCGCCGGTTGGCATGAACCTGTTCATCATCAACGCGATGGACCGCAAGACCAAGATGATCGACACCTATAAGGCGGTCATGTTCTTTGTCGCGTCCGACCTGATCCGGGTGGTCATCCTGGTGGCCTTCCCGATCATCACGCTGCTGCCGCTGATGCTGATGCAGTAAAGCGTTGCCCTCTCCCGCCAAGCGCGGGGGAGGGCCTGCCCCCAGATGGTGCTCAAGACGGAAATATTTTGTGACACCGGCCTGGATTGACCAGACTCACCTTTTGGGGTCCGCTGCTTCTGTCCGGCACCACGCACAGGGGAGACCAGCCATGCCCATCAGCCGCAGCAAATCCGACGCGCCAAGGGTCAAGGCGCTGGCCACCAAGGTTTCAGGCCTGCAAGGGCCCTGTTTAGGCTGCACCAACTGCGTTGGATTGTGCGAGGCGCTGATTGATGTGCTGGTGCTGCCGGATCTGGTCCTGACCCGCACGCGCAGCAGTTCGTGACGCAGCGGTGCCGGCGGCCTTTGCCGTTTACTATCTCAAACCCGCGCCGGTAGGATGCGCCTGCAGAAACGGTCGGGGCGGCATAACATGGCAGGGCAAAACACTTTCGTTCACGAAATCCGCGTCGGCTGGGGCGACTGCGACCCGGCGCGGATTGCCTATACCGGACGGCTGCCTGCCTTTGCGCTGGAAGCGATCGACGCCTGGTGGGAGCATCACCTGGACGGTGACGGCTGGTACCAGATGGAACTGGACCGGGGCACCGGCACGCCGTTTGTGCACATGAGCATCGACTTCCGGTCTCCGGTCACGCCCCGGCACCGGTTGATGTGCGAGGTCTGGCCGGCGGCCTTGGGCAGCAAGTCGGTGACTTTCCGGGTCAATGCGCGGCAGGACGGCGTTCTGTGTTTCGAAGGCAAATTCGTCTGCGTCTTCATCGCGCCCGACACCTTCACGGCCAAACCGGCACCCGACGACTACCGTGCCGTGATCGAGGCGCAGCTGCGGCCGGAATGACGCTGCTCAGCGCAGCCAGCCATCAGCGAAAACCACTCTGCTGACGCCTGCAAACCGCGCCACCCGGTCCAGCTCGGCCTCCAGCCGCCTTGTGCGGGACCGCGTCCATTTCATATCGCTTTCCGGCCAGACAGCGGTCACGCGCAGCAGGTCTGCGTCCCGGTCCGCTTTCATGTCGATGCGGCCCGCAAGGCGGTCGCCCTCCAGAAGAGGGAAGACATAGTAGCCGTATTGCCGTTTGGGCGCGGGGGTGAAAACCTCGATCCGGTAGTGGAAGCCGAACAGCCGCTCGGCCCGTTTGCGGTCGCGCAGTGCGGGGTCGAACGGGCTGAGAACCCGTATCCGGCCAGGTGCCGGCCCCAGTTCCCCGGCTTCGCCAACAGTGCCAGGACGGCTGAACACCTTGCGCAAACTGCCATCGGCCTGCTCGACGCAGATCTCCTCAAGCCCGCCCTGGCGCAACTGCTGCGCACACCAAGCCTTGGCTTCCGCCGGAGAGGCAGTGTCCCAGAAGGCGGCGAGCTCTCCCGATGTGGCAAAGCCCAGGCGGTCCAAAGCGGCAGAGCACAGCCAGTTGACCGTCGCCGCTTCATCGCAGTGGGCAGCGGGACGCAGATGCTCCTCAATCACCCGTTCCGTGAGGTCGTAGCGTTTCTGGAACCCCACACGTCCCACCACCGTCAGCGCGCCGGAGCGCCAGAGGTATTCCAGCGCGGTTTTGGACGGATGCCAGTCCCACCAGCCGCCAGAGCTTTTTTTCTCGCCCTTGCCGAGGTCGGAAGAGCTGACGGGCCCGTGGTCGCGGACGTGGTTCAGGACGGTTTCAAATTGCGCCTCGAAACCGTCGCGCCGCCAGTTGCGCCAGCGTTTGCGCAGCAGCTCGGTGTCGCGCCGGAACCTTAAGTGCCACTGAGGGTAAAACGCCATCGGGATCATCGCGGCGTCATGGGTCCAATGCTCAAACAGCCCGCGGTCCCGTTCATACAGCCGTTTGAGGTTCTGCGCCCGGTAACCCGGCCGGCGGGAATAGAGGATCACGTCATGGGCACGCGCAACCGTGTTGATGCTGTCGAGCTGCACGAACCCCAGCCGCTGGATCAGTTCCAGCAGATCGGGACCTTTTGCCGGGCCTGCGGGCTGCTCCAGCAGCGCGTGGCGGTCCAGAAACAGCCGCCGCGCACTGTGGTTGCCAAGCCGTTGCAGCGCCATCAGCGCCGTTTCAGCGTGTCGCCATAAGAGATCGTGGGGGTCAGCGTGATCTGGGTTTCGATTGCGGCGTCGGGGTCTTCCAGCTGTGCGGCGATGATCTCAGCCGCCTTGCGGCCGATTTCCAAGCGGCAGGCATCCATCGTGGCGAGCTTGCGGGGCAGGCCTTGCAGCAGCTCCACGCCGTTGAAACCGGCGAGGCCGATCTGGCCGGGCACGTCGATGCCCTGATCCAGCAGATACAGCAAGCCTCCTGCCCCGATCATGTCGTTGGAATAATAGAGAAAATCCAGCTCCGGCGAGCGCTCCAGCATGGCCTGGGTCATCTCGCGCCCCTTGGCCAGGGCTGAGCCGCCGGAATAGAACTCGCGGTCTTCGATCTCCACGCCCTCCTTGGCCAGCGCCTCGGTGAAGCCTTCGAAGCGTTTGCGGGCGCGGTGGTCGAGCGGCATCTTGGTGCCCATGAAGCCGATATGGCGGTAGCCTGCCTTCAGGATCGCCTTTGCCATCTCGCGCCCTGCACGGCGGTGAGAGATGCCAACCATCGCATCCACCGGCTTACCGTCGGTATCCATGATCTCCACCACCGGGATACCGGCGCTGCTCAGCATGGCACGGGCGGCTTCGGTATGCTCCAGCCCCGCGATGATCACGCCGGAGGGGCGCCACGAGAGCATCTCGTACAGCACTTTTTCCTCTTTTTCGGGCTGATAGTCGGTGACGCCGACAACCGGCTGCAGGTCGGTGTTCTCCAGCACTTGGTTGATGCCGGTCATCACCTCCGGGAACACCATGTTGGACAGTGACGGGATGATCACCGCCACCAGGTTCACCCGGTTCGAGGCCAGCGCGCCGGCAATCTTGTTGGGCACATAGCCCAGTTCCTTTGCGGCGCTCAGCACCTTAGTGCGCGTCTTCTCCGACACGTCGCCGCGGTTGCGCAGAACCCGGCTTACAGTCATTTCGGAAACACCGGTTGCTTCGGATACATCGCGAAGGGTAAGCGGGCGCTTGCTGTCCGTGGTCACGTTCCTGAGCCTCTTGTTATGTCTGCCTTTGACGTTAGCGCAGACATCACTTGCTGCACAATGGAAACTGCGCGCGGCAAAACGGCTTTGGGCTGTGCCGATCCCATTGTGATCGCAGGATGGATTTGCTATCGCGGAAAGACGCGGCCCCGTGGCTCAACTGGATAGAGCAGCCCCCTCCTAAGGGGCAGGTTGCAGGTTCGAATCCTGCCGGGGTCGCCAAGCTTTTATCTGATATCAATGGAACGAGGTGCGCAATCCTTGGTTGTTTAGCCACGGGATCTGCCCGCGGGTCTTTTCGCAAATCCTGTTACAGCTTCAACCCCGCGTTAGTTCGCGGAGCGGTGGCCGCCGATAATTCCGCAGGCGTTTCCGGGGGTTGGATCCAGCCCCCGAATAGACTCGCGTATCAGGGAAATGTGGATTGCTCGGTTTGGTCCGGAAACCCGTTGGCTGCGCGGGTGGTGCTGGGCAGTTCGCCAAAGCGGGCGCGGTAGAGCTGGGAAAAGCGGCCCAGGTGGGAAAAGCCGCTGTCATAGGCGATGCTGCTGACCGGCGTTCCGGCAGGGCGCGAGAGCAGCAGATAGCGGGCCAGATCCAGCCGCAGATCGCGAAGATATTCCACCGGTGTCAGGCCGAAATGCTGGCGGAACCCGGTCTGCAGGGTGCGGATGCTGCAGCCGGCCTCGGCGGCGATGGCTGAAACGGTCAGCGGCTCTGCCGCATTGGCGTGGATATAGTCTTGCGCGCGGCGGATCTGAAGGCTGCTGCCCAAGGGGGCGCGCGGAGACAGAAGATGGCGGATGTTGCTTTGCTGGTGGGTCAGCAGGCCGAGGATCAGCTGCTCTTCGATCACTTGCTGCTGCAAGGCGCCCCAGTGGCCAAATCCTACTTGCGCATCGGTTGCCCTCACGCAGGCGATGAACTGCCGGGCCCAGTCGTGCAGGGGGCCGGTGCTGATGGGTGCGGCTGTGTCAAAGACCACCGGCTCAGACAGCGGCAGCCCGGAGGCGCGCTCGGCAATACCGTGCAGCGCGTTCCGGTCAATTTGCAGCAGCAGCATCCGGCAGTCCGCCTGCCATGTCATCTGCGTTGCCCGCGTCGGGTTGAGAACGGTGGCTTGGCGGATGTTCGAGCCCACCGCTGCCGCGCCGTTGGCAACCACGGCTGCGCCGCTCAGCGGCATTTGCACGAGATAGAAATCCTGCAGTTCGCCCGGGTCTATTTGCACGGCAGATCCGTAGCACAGGTAATTGAGCGACAGGCTGCGTCCCGGAACATGGTTGTGGCGGGTGCCGAAACCGAGGCTCCTGCCGGCAGGCTGCAGGCGGTGGTCGCAGAATTTCTGGGCGACGAGGCTGCGGGCCTCGTCGATGTCGCGGCTGTGAAACTGCCGCCACGCGCGCAAGGGCTCGCTCTTGTGTTCTGCTTGCTGCCGGGTCATCGGCGCAGCCTAGCACGGTTCCTCAGTCAGGCAATCATGAGGTTTCGCGCTATTTTGCGCATTCTGGATAACCCTTTTCCGGGGCTGCCCCTAGGCTTCCTATACGAGCGATAAGGGAGGAAACTATGGCTCTGGATCAGGGAATCACCAAAGCGACCGGCGGGCTGGAGGGCCTGTCCTGGAATGTCGTTGGGCACACTTATACGCCAAAGCTGCACAGCGAAAACGCGTTTGTCTGGCACGCGGCCATTCCGGACGGCACCTTTGTGCCGCCGCATGTGCACCCCACCCAGGACGAGTGGATCACCATGCTGGAGGGCACGCTGGAGGTGGAATTCGGCGGAGACGTGTACCAGGCCGGCCCGGGCGACACAGTGCGGATGCCGATGGGGGTGGCGCACGGCATCTTCAACCGCTCCGGTGCAGAGGCCACTTGCGTGTTCGGAGTGGCGCCGTCGCGCAAGCTGTTTGACCTGTTCTGCGCATTGGACGGGGTGACAGATCCGGAAGAACTGGTGCGGCTGTCCGCGCTGCATGAGGTGGATTTCCTGCCGCCGCCGTCGGAATAAGGGAGGCGGACATGGTGAAACGCAAGACGGTCGCCGTGATCGGCGGCGGGGTAAGCGGGCTGGCCGCGGCCAAGGCCTTTGCCGAAAAGGGGCATCAGGTTCTGGGCTTTGAGCGCAGCCATGACTTGGGCGGCGTGTGGGAGCTTTCCCGCTCTTATCCGGGGGTGCAGACGCAATCCCCCAAGGAGCTGTACTGCTATACCGACCACCCGATGCCAGAGGAGTATCCGCAATGGCCCAAGGGCCCGCAGGTGCACGCCTATCTGCATTCTTATGCGGATAAGCACGATCTGCACCGCCTGTTCCAGCTGAACACCAACGTGCTGGAGATGGACCGGTGCCCGGACGGGCAGCCGGGCTGGCGGCTGGTGATTGAGGCAGGCGGCGAGACCCGGGTGCAGGACGTGGACTTCGTGGTGGTCTGCACCGGGCAGTTCTCCGAGAAAAACATCCTGACCCACCCCGGGCAGGAGGCCTTCACCGCGCAAGGCGGGGAGGTAATGCACTCCTCGGAGTATCTGGACCCGGAGCACGCGCGCGGCAAGCGGGTTGTGGTGCTGGGCGGGTCCAAATCCGCCACCGATGTCGCGGTCAACGCGGTCCAGAACGGTGCCAAGCAGGTGCATCTGGTTTACCGGCAGAATGTCTGGCGGGTGCCGTATTTTGTCGGCGGCATCAACTTTAAGAAGCTGCTCTACATGCGGGCGCAGGAAGTGCAGTTCAACGGTTGGGGCCGCAGCTGGCTGCACAAGGCCTTCTATGGTCTGGCCAAGCCGCTGATCTGGGCCAATTTCCGCGGTCTTGAGGCGCTGTTGAAGATGCAGCTGGGACTGAAGAAGTGGGACATGGTCCCGGATGTCCCGATCGAGAAAGACGTTTCCTGCTCGGTGCCGATCGTGACACCGGGCCTGTTTGAGGGTTTTAAGGACGGTTCAATTATTCCGCATCGCACCACATTCTCACGGTATGAAGGCGATGAAATCGTGCTGGAAAACGGTGAGAGAATCGGCGCTGACCTGGTGATTTCAGCGGTCGGCTGGAAGCTGGGTATTCCCTATCTGGCGCAGCGGCACCTGGACAAACTGATCGAGGCGGACGGCCAGTACCGGACCTACCGTCTGGCGGTGAACCCGGACCTGCCGGAAATGGGCTTTGTCGGCTTCAACTCCAGCTTCTGCACCATTCTGTCGGCAGAGATGGTGGCAAACTGGCTGGTCCGCTATGCCGATGGCCAGCTGGCGCGTCAGCCTTCGCGGGCGGAGATGGAGAAGAACATCCAGATGATGCTCGACTGGCGCCGCAAGGAGCGTCCGGCGGCGCAAATCTATGGCGGGCTGTGCTCGGCGCCTTTCCACTTCAAGCACTTCGATGAGCTGCTGATGGATATGGGGGCGACGCAATGGAAGCGGCCGAACCCTCTTGTGGAGCAATTCGCGCCGCCGGATGCCAGCGCCTACGGCCGTTTCCTGGCAACGGCACCGCAATATCAGGCGGCCTGAAGCCTGCCCATGCGCCTGCCGGAAACGGCGGGCGCTCATGCTTCAACAGCAAACATTGGGCGCGCTGCTGCATGCAAATTTTCGAGTAAGGGGGAATGGTGCCCAGGAGAGGACTCGAACCTCCACGTCCATACGGACACTAGCACCTGAAGCTAGCGCGTCTACCAATTCCGCCACCTGGGCAGGTGTCGTGAAACCGGCGTATAAGCGGAGTCGCAAGGGGCGTCAAACGGAAAATGTGCCTCTTTGCCGAATTTCGGGAAAATTTACCCGCTGATCGTTTTCTCAAGTGAATCCAGTGCGTTGATCGTGAAGGTTGGCTTGCTGCCGGTTCGGAATTCCGAGTGCCGGTTTGATCCTGCGCAAAGTGGGGGAGTCGTAAAAGGGGCATAGGAAAGTCATGAAACAGATTGACCGCCTCCAAGCCCTAGGGCTGTTCGACAGCCGGGTGCCCCGCTACACCTCCTATCCGACCGCGCCGGTGTTCACAGCAGCCGTTGGTGCTGCGGAGCAGGCCCGCGAACTGCAGGCGCTGGATCCGGATGTGCCGGTGTCCGTTTACCTGCATATCCCGTTTTGCGAACGGCTGTGCTGGTTCTGCGCTTGCCGGACCCAAGGCACCCAGACGCTGAGCCCGGTGGAGAGCTATATCGGCACGCTGGAGCAGGAGCTGCACCTGGTGGCGCCGCTTTTGCCCAAAGGCCTGCGGATGGGGCGGATGCATTGGGGCGGGGGAACTCCGACTATTCTGCCGCCGCACCTGATCCACCGGCTGGCACGGGCGGTGAAGGCGGTGTTCCCGCAGACTGAGGACTGGGAGTTCTCGGTGGAGATCGACCCGACCATGGTGGACCGGGACAAGATCGCGGCGCTGGCAGAGGAAGGCATGAACCGGGCCAGCATCGGTATTCAAGACTTCGATCCTTTGGTGCAGCAGGCGATCGGCCGGGCGCAGCCGTTTGAGGTGACCAAGGCCTGCGTGGAGGATCTGCGCGCGGCGGGGATCAACTCGCTGAATGCAGACCTGGTCTATGGCCTGCCGCATCAGACGCAGGCGCGGATGGCGGACACGGTGGAGAAGGTGCTGAGCCTCAGTCCCGACCGGCTGGCGTTGTTCGGCTACGCGCATGTGCCATGGGTGGCCAAGCGGCAGAAGCTGATCAAGGAAGAGACGCTGCCGGACGATCTGGCCCGCTACCATCTGGCCGGGCTGGCGGCGGAGACATTCGTCGCGGCGGGCTTTGCTGCAATCGGCATCGATCATTTCGCCAAGCCCGGTGACGGGTTGGAGATGGCCGCCCGCACAGGCCACCTGCGCCGGAACTTCCAGGGCTACACCGATGACACCTGCCCGACGCTGATCGGGTTCGGTGCCTCGTCGATCTCCCGCTTTGCTGGCGGCTATATCCAGAACGCGGCGGCCACGCCTGCCTATGTGCAGCGGGTTGAGGCGGGCCAGCTAACCGGCGCGCGCGGCCATATGATGAACCAGGAGGATCTACTGCGGGGCCGCGCCATCGAGATGCTGATGTGCGACTTCAGGCTGGACCGGGAAGAGCTGCGGCAGCGTTTCGGCGATCTGGCGGCAAGCCTGGATGCAGATCTGGCGCAGGTCGCGGCCCGCTTTGGCGATCTGGTGCAGTTGGATGACGGCGCGCTGGAGATTGTGCCCGAGGGCCGTCCGCTGACCCGCATCATCGCCAGCAGCTTTGACGCGCATGTTCCCGAAGGCGTGCGGTACAGCCGGGCGTCCTGATCCCGGAGCGGGGCGCTCCCGCCTGTTCCAGGGCCTCCTGCCGGAGGTCCTTAACAGTTGGGCGTGGCGCTGTGCTGGCGCACAGCGCGGCGGCTTTTAACTCGCATCGGACTTTTTGCGCCGGGTTGACAGAATCGGGGGCGGCTCATCACTTACCCGATTTGCGCTTGAGGCGCAGGCGGCAAACTGGCGGGGCAAGAGCTGTTCAAGGCAGGCGCGTAAAGGCATTCTGAAAGAAGGCGCAGCGCAGCTGCCAGGCCCAAGGCCGCCAAGGGGTTCCGGCGCAGCCGGGGCACCTGCGGGCGCGGGAGGGCTTCGGCTGCGCCGCTGTCAGCCGTCTTTCACCAGCCGGAATCCCAGATAATCCGGCGGCAGCCCGACCGCACAGCCGCCGACGCTGGCGTCGCGGATGAAGTCAATCACAACCGCCCGGTGGCGGCCGCCGGTAATGCGGGCGCTGCAATAAGGATCGCTTAGCTCCAGGCTGCCGTCCTTGCGCACCTCGCCGTTCTGCATGCAGCCGCCGGTCCATTCCCAAATATTGCCGCCTAATCCGGTAAGACCGTTGCTGTTGGCGCCCGGCTCGCTTTTCGGGCCCTGTGCCGGTCCTGGCAGCCCGCGCAGGGTAACGCCACGGGCGTACTGGCGCAGCCAGCGCTGGGCCGGATCGCCGCCGTCGGTTTCGACCGCCTCGTCGCCAAAGATTTCTGCTGCGGCCAGCTGCCACTCGGCTTCGTCCGGCAGCCGCCAGCTGTGGCCGGTTTCCTTGGAATACCATTCGGCATATGCGGCAGCGTCATGCCAGCTGACATGAGTCTGCGGCAGACTGGCCTCTGCCGGGGCGCTGTCTGCTTCCTTACAGGCGCCCGCCGCCACACAGGCTGCGTATTCTGCGCCAGAGACCTGATGCTTCATGATCTCAAAGGCACCCACATGGCGCTGCTGTTCCGGGGGCACCACGCTTTTGCCATTGCGGTGAAAGTTGCCGATGGGGCGGTAGGCAATAGTGTCCGCCTTTATGAAAACGGTCTCTGCCAGCGGTTCCGGATCCGCGGCCTTGGAAAACCAAAGGCCAGGAAGTCCAATGGCCGCGGCAAGCCCGGCGGCAATCAGCTCAGTTTTCATGTCAGCATCCCCTCAAGGCAAAACGGGCGGCCGCGTGATGCAGCCGCCCTTTCCTGTGTCACGCCCGGCAGAAGGTCAGGCGCCGGAGTATTCGGTCGGGGCGACCACCTGTTCCATCAGGTCGTTGTTCCACTCGCCTTCGACCACCACGTGGGCCGTTGCGCCGAGGTTCACCGCCTCGATCAGGTTGTGGTTCACATAGGCGTAGACACCTGGCTGCAGGAACTCATAGAGCGCTGCCCCGGCAGAACCACCGCGAATGAACCATGTTTCCAGATCGCGGTCCGGCACGTTGTTGAACTTGCCGGCTTCCCAGACCAGGTCGCCATGGCCGCCGATAAGGTGCGGGCGGGTGTCGCGGTTGGCCTGGCTGTGCACGAACAGCACTTTTTCGCCCTGTTTCGCCTTCATAGCGTTTTCGCCGGTCAGAGCACCGACCTTGCCGTTGAACACCACATGGCTGGGGATCAGCCCGTTCATGACTTCCAGCGTGTCAGGATAGCTTTCACCGACATCCTCGTAGCGGATGTAGTCGCCGTTTTCGTCCTTCGGAATGTAGAATTCGTTTTCGCCGATGTAGTAGACGCGGTCGTATTTCACCGGATCGCCGTTGTGGTCCGACAGGCCTTCACGCGGCAGAACCATGATGGTGCCGGCCATGCCCGAGGCGACGTGCCAGGGGATCATGGGGCCGCCCGGGGCGCAGTGATAGACGAAGGTGCCCGGGCGTGTCGCCTTGAAGCGCAGAACGGTCTTTTCGCCCGGGTTCACCAGGGTCAGAGCGCCGCCGCCCAAAGCACCGGTTGCAGCGTGGAAGTCGATATTGTGCTGCAGCATGTTTTCTGGCGGGTTGATCAGGGTGAGTTCGACATAGTCGCCCTCATGCACCACCATCATCGGGCCTGGAATAGAACCGTCGAAGGTCATCCCCTGCAAATAGGCGCCCTGGTCGACTTCGATTTCCTTCTCGATGATCTTCATCTCGAATTCGACGATGCGCGGTCCGCCCGGCGCAATCTGCTCGTGTTCATGCACGAAGGGCGGTGCCACCAGCTCGCGCTTGATGCGCTTGAGGCTGGTCAGGTCAACCGGCGCGGCGGCCTCGTGAACAGTGGTGCTGTCAGCCTTGGCGGCTTTGGCCAGTACAGGCAGCGCTGCTGCGCCGGCTGCCCCCATCAGTGCGGCTCTGCGGGTCAGCATGATGATCTCCTTTCAGTGTCCCATGTGCCGTGTTGAGGGGACACTAGCCCCGGGGCCCTGGCAGCTGTTTGTCCCCGATCAACGTTCGATAAGATTATTCGATGTCAAGATAAGAGGTTTTTAAGATGCAGCATTTGCCGCTGGAAAAGCGATGCCTGCTGCACGGTTGAGGGCTAAGCGCATGGGGGTTAACTGCCGGCAAATTTAATTGTTAAGGCCCGTTTAACGCGCCGCCTGCTATGCCGGGGATGGGTGAAAATAGTGGTGGTGGATATGAGCGCACAGAGCAATGTGGCGCCCATTATCATCAAGAGGAAAAAAGTCAGTGGTGGCGATGGTCATCACGGCGGCGCATGGAAGGTGGCTTATGCCGACTTCGTGACCGCGATGATGGCCTTCTTTATGCTGATGTGGCTGCTTAACGCGACGACGGAAAAACAACGCAAAGGTCTGGCGGATTACTTCTCGCCATCAATCCCGTTAAGCCGGGTGTCCGGTGGCGGCAATGGCGCTTTCCAGGGTGACAGTATGTTCACCGAGGATATTCAGCCGCAATCCGGGACCGGGGCCACGGATATCAATCCGATGGATGCCCAGAAGGCGCAGGGCGACACTGGGGTCGAGTCGACCGAAAAGCGCGAGGAAGATGATTCCAAGTTCCGCGCTATCGAGGAACAGTTGTCCGGACGCGGCGGTGAGAGCATGGTATCGGTTGCAATGGCCCGCCATATTGTCACCCGCGTCACCGATGAAGGGCTGATCATAGAGCTGTTCGCGACTGAAGACGTGCCGTTGTTCGAACAAGACCAGGCGGAGCCGAAGCCGTTGTTCCGGGATCTAGTCAGGATGATTGCGCGGGTCTCGGACAGCGTGACCAGCAACGTTGCGATTGGCGGCCATATCCGCTCGCACCCGGTTGTTCTGGCGAAGAATCCGGTGTGGGAGCTCTCCCATGCACGGGCAGACATAACCCGCACGCTGCTCGAATCGGGCGGGCTGGATGCGGGGCGGGTTCACCGGGTCACCGGCCATGCTGACCGGAAGCTGGCGGTCGGGAATCCGATGGCTGCCCGCAACGACCGGATCGAAATCATCTTTTTGCGCGAATAAGCCTCTGTAAACATTGAGGCTGGCGGCTGGCAGATGAGTCATATTTTATCTGTTAGCCGCCCGTTAATCGCTCCTGCGCTAGCTGTTGCATCCAGAATGATTAGATGCAGCAGAAAGGCGTGCTATGACCATTTCTTCGTCGCTGAACGCGGGCGTTTCAGGATTGAGCGCTAACGCCAGCCGGTTGGCTTCCATTTCCGATAACATCGCCAACTCCTCTACCCGCGGCTACAAGCGGGTGCAGACCGATTTCCATTCCATGGTCTTGTCCGGCTCCGGCGGCACTTATTCGGCCGGCGGCGTGCGCACGACCAACGTCCGGCTGATCGACGAGCGCGGCCCGCTGGTTTCGACCAATAACGCCACCGACCTGGCGGTGCGCGGCCGCGGCATGCTGCCCGTTGCCTCGATCACAGAGGTGGAGGCGAGTGGCAGCCCGTCCATGATGCTGACCAGCACCGGATCCTTCCGGACCGATTCCAGCGGGTATCTGACGACCGAGTCCGGTCTGGTCCTGATGGGCTGGCCCGCGCAGGCTGACGGCACGGTTCCGGATGTGGCAAGGGATACCGCCGATGCCCTGGAGCCGATCCGCATCGACCTGAACCGCCTGTCGGCGGAGCCGACAACCGAAATCAGCCTGACGGCGAACCTTCCGGCAGCCGAAACCGATCCCGGTGCCTCGGGCGACCCGGTCGAGCAAGTGGTTCAGTATTTCGACAACATGGGCCGCTCCGAAGAGCTGACTATTACCTATTCGCCAAGTGTTGCCACGCCGCCGGCGACCAGCGGCACTAACGAATGGACGATGCAAATCGTGGACTCTGCAACCGGTGCAACGGTCATCGGCGAGTACACTCTGACATTCGATGACAGCGCGGCGTCTGCAGGCACGCTTCAAAGCGTGGCAACCGTGACTGGTGGTGCCTATGATGCAACCGCCGGTTCGGTGACCATCAACGTTGCGGGCGGGCCTGTCGAGATCAATATCGGTGTGATTGGCGAACAGAACGGGATGAGCCAGCTGGGTGACGAGTTCGTGCCCGGCACGACGGAAAAGGACGGGACGGCAGTCGGTTCCTTCGTTTCGGTCGAGGTCAACGCGTCCGGTGAAGTGATTGCCTCCTATGATTCAGGCGACACCAAGGTCATCTACAAGGTTCCGCTGGTGGATGTCTCCAACATCAACGGCATGCAGGCGCTGGACAGCCAGACTTACAAGCCGACTGACGATTCCGGGGCGTTCTACCTGTGGGATGCCGGTGAGGGGCCGACCGGTGAAATCCTGGGCTACGCGCAGGAGGAATCGGCTGTCGACGTGGCAACCGAATTGACCGACATGATCAAGACCCAGCGGGCCTATTCGTCCAACGCCAAGGTCATCCAGACCGTTGACGAGATGCTGCAGGAAACCACCAACATCAAGCGCTAACGCGCTTGATGCTCCCTGACATTGGCTCCACGAAAGCAGGCTGAACATGTCTATTAATTCCGCCCTTAACAGCGCCATGAGCGGGCTGAGCGCGGCCGGCCGGTCCTCGCAAGTGGTCGCCGAGAACCTGGCCAATGCGCTGACCCCCGGCTACACACGCCGGGTTCAGGATCTGAACAGCCCCGGGGCCGGCGTCCCCGGCGTTCGGATCGGCAATGTCCAGCGTTTGAATGATCCTGTGCTGATTTCCAACCGACGGGTTGCCGAAGCAGAATACGGCGCCGCCAAGGCGGAGGCCGATTTCTTCAGCCGGATGTCCGATCTGGTGGGCACCGTCGATGATGAGATGTCGCTTGCCTCCCAGCTTTCGGATTTCGAATCGTCGCTGATCGAAGCGGTCTCGCGCCCGGATTCTCAGCCCCGGCTGAATGATCTGTCTGTGAAGGCGAATGCCTTGGCAGACTCCATCTCACGCACGGCCGAAGGGTTGCGCGGCTTGCGGGTCAATGCGGACAGCGCGATCGGCAGCCAGGTCGACACCGTGAATCAGGCCCTGAAGGAGATTGAAAAGCTCAACGCCCGGATCATGGTGGTAGAGGCCGGCGGCATGGACGCCGTGTCAATGCAGGATCAGCGCGACCAGCTGATCGACCAGGTGAACGGGATCATTCCGGTTAATGTTGTCCGCCGCGACAACGGCCAGGTCACGCTTTATTCCACCGGCGGGGTGATGCTGCTGGACCACAAGGCGTCTGAGCTGAGCTTTACGCCGTCGCGGGATATCATGCCGCACATGACTCTGGGCAACGGCATGATCTCCGGTCTCCAGGTGAACGGCAGAGCAATCGACACCAGCCCTGACGGCCCGCTGCGCGGCGGCACCCTGACCGCGCAGTTTGAAATCCGTGATGTGACCGCGGTTGAGGCCCAAGAGGATCTGGACGCGATGGCCGCCGATCTTATCGAGCGGTTCCAGGACCCGGCGCTGGATGCCACCATCGGGGCCACGGATGCAGGTATATTCACCGACGGTGGCGCCTTCTACGATCCGTCGAACATCGTTGGACTCTCCAACCGGATCGAGCTGAATGATCTGGTGGCTTTGGATGGCACCGGTGAGACCTGGCGGTTTCGCGATGGCATTCACGCCGCGGCCCCCGGGGATCCAGGCAACTCCAGCCTGCTGCAGGCCTACTCGGACGCTTTGAACACCACCCGCACGGTGTCCTCAGTCGGTCTTGGCACCGCAAACATGTCAGCTGCGACGCTGAGTGCGAACCTGTTGTCCAGGTTTGCCCAGGACAATGAAACCGCTGCGCGCGCTTCGACTTTTGCCGCTACCAGTTTCAATGAGCTGAGCCAGGCGGAACTGGCGCTCGGCGTCGACACCGACGCCGAGCTGCAGAACCTGATGCTGGTTGAGAAATATTACGCCGCCAACGCCCGTGTGCTCAGCGTTGTCGACGAACTTATGGAAACACTTTTGAGGATCTGACCCATGATTTTGAATTCTTATGGCGATATGGCGCAGCACCTCTTTCTCCGCAGCCGCAATACGGAGCTGAAGGAAAACGTCACCACTCTGTCCGAAGAGTTTGCCACTGGAAAGTCGGCGAACCTGAGCGAACGGCTGGGCGGCGATTTCACCTATCTTGCAGATCTGGAGAGCTCGCTGAACCGGATCGGCAGCTATATGGTTGCCAATAGCGAAGTGCGGTTGTTTGCGACCGCCACGCAAGGCAGCCTTGATAAGGTGCACAGCCAGGTGGAGGCGATGCGCAACGACATCCTGAGACTGTCGCCCGCGCTTGACACGGAAAATGCACAGCAATTCGGCAGCCAGGCCAAGCAGAGGCTGTCCAGCGCCATCAATCTGATGAACACGGCTGTCGGGGGGCGGACGATCTTTGCGGGCACTGCAACGGACACCAAACCGCTGAATGACACCAGTACGCTGATGACGGCCATCCTCACGGAAGTCTCGGGGCTGACAACCAGCAATGACATCATTCAGGAAGTTAAGGACTGGTTCGACGATCCGGCCGGATTTGATGCCGTCATGTACCGCGGTTCCACTACTTCGCTGCAGCCGGTTACCGTCGGCGAGGGAGAACAGGTGACCCTGGGGATCCGCGCCGATGATGAAAACCTCAAGCATGCTCTGCAGAGTTATGTGATCACTGCTCTCGCGGATGAGCCCAGCCTCGGCCTGACCGAAGACGTGCAGATCGATCTGGTTATCAAGGCCAGCAGCGAGCTGACTGAAAGTGCGGACAGGCTGATTGATCTGCAGGCTGACGTTGGATTCATCGAGGGCCAGCTCGAGGCGGTCAATACCCGTAACGAGGCGTCGAAAACCAGCCTGAGCATCGTCAAGAACAACCTGGTCTCGGCCGATCCGTATGAAACCTACACCCGGCTTCAGGAGGCGCAGACGCAGCTTGAGGGCCTTTATACAATCACCGCCCGCAGCTCGCAGCTGTCCTTGTTGAAGTATATCTCATGATGGCTTTTCTGCGTCTCTTCCTTGCTTGCCTGTTTCTGCTGCCCGTGGCGGCGCAGGCAAACACTATCCGGCTTAAGGACCTGGTGGAATTCGACGGGGTCCGCGGCAACGACCTGGTCGGCTACGGCCTGGTCGTCGGCTTGGATGGAACCGGTGACGGGTTGCGCAATTCGCCGTTCACCGAAGAAATCATGACCAACATCTTGGAGCGGCTTGGCGTCAACGTGACGGGTGAGCAGTTCCGGCCGAAGAATGTGGCGGCCGTTTTTGTGACCGCCACCTTGCCGCCCTTTGCCCGTGTCGGCAGTACCATCGACGTGACGGTCTCAGCCATTGGCGACTCCAAAAGCCTGCTTGGGGGTACTCTGATCATGACGCCGCTGAACGCCGCCGATGGTCAGATCTATGCTGTCGCCCAAGGGACAATCCTGGCTGGCGGTGCAGTGGCCGAAGGCGAGGCTGCGACAGTGACGCAGGGGGTCCCGACGGCGGGCGTGATTCCGTCGGGTGCCCGTGTTGAGCGGGAGATTGATTTCGACCTGGCCTCGCTCAGCTCCATGCGGCTGGCGCTGCGCGAGCCGGATTTCACCACGGCCGGGCGGATCGAACGGGCGATCAACAACGAATTCGGCCGCAACGTTGCCCTGATGCGGGATTCCGGGACTGTCGAAGTCGATATCGGCCGCACCAACACCCGCTCGACGGCGCATGCGGTGGGCCGGATTGAGAACATTCTGGTTGAGCCGCAGCGCAAAGCCCGGGTGGTTGTCGACCAACGCTCCGGCACCATTGTGATGGGCAGCGACGTGCGGATTTCCCGCGTGGCCGTGGCTCAAGGCAATCTTACGCTCCGCATTGAAGAGACGCCGCTGGTGGTTCAGCCCAACCCCTTTGCGGATGGGGAAACCGTTGTTGTGCCGCGCACGGGCGCTGCGATCGAGGAAGAGGAGGGGATCCAGCTGGCAGAAGTGCCGGAGACAACCTCGCTTTCGGAGGTCGTGTCAGGCTTGAACGCTCTGGGGGTGTCGCCGCGGGATATGATCGACATTCTGAAAAGCCTCAAGGCCGCAGGGGCCTTGCACGCGGAATTCGTCGTCCGCTGACGGGCACCGCAACCCTGACAGAAAACGCCCCGGCTTCACCTGCTGAAGCCGGGGAATTTTTTGTCTGGGGGCAGGCCACCCGTCTGTGGTTCTCCCCGCGCCGCGCTTGCATGCCCGGCCGTGCGCCGGACCCCGCACTCAGAGTGCAGCCGAGCCGGGCAAGCCGCATCAATGGGTCGAAAGGGTAAAGAGCTGTGGTTTGGTCAAACGGGGAGCGTTCTCATTTCCGGCTGCACCAAGGCAAGTGTGCGGCTGGGAGCCAGAACTGGCTCCGTCCCGGGTTTATAATGGGTGCCAGAAATCTCTGAACCCAGCCTGCTCAACGCTGAGATCCATGCACGTCACACCATCTGCTGCGGGTATCAGAATGCTCAAGAAGGGGGCGGGGCAGGAGCGCTCGCACAGAAAAAGCCCGGGCACATCACACGGCCCGGGCTGTTCGTTTTTTCCGGTTTTGAGGATTAGGGATAATAGCTGCGCACGAGCGCCGTGGCGATCAGGCTCCAGCCGTCGGCAACAACAAAGAACGCCAGTTTGAAAGGCAGGGACACAATGGCCGGCGGCACCATCATCATCCCCATCGACATCAGGACCGCTGCCACCACAAGGTCGATCACCAGGAACGGCAGAAAGACCAGAAAGCCGATTTGAAAGGCGCGTGCAATTTCGGACAGCAAGAAGCTCGGGACCAGCGCGGACAGCGGCGCTTGCGGCACCGGGTCCATGCCTTGGGTCTCCGGCCTGAGGTCGGCAATGGCATAAAACGTGTCCGGATCCAGACGGTTGGCCATGAATGCCCGGAACGGTTCCAGACTGCGTGAGATGGCCTCGCCCGGTTCAAGCTGTTCCTCCAGCAGCGGGCTGATACCGCTGCTCCAGGCCTCGGTAAAAACCGGCTCCATCACGAAGTAGGTCAGGAACAGCGCCAGGCTGATCATCAGCATGTTTGGCGGCGCCTGCTGCAGACCGATACCCTGGCGCAGGATCGACAGGACCGTCACCAGAAACGGAAAGCAGGTGATCATGATCAGCAGGCCGGGGGCCAGGCTGAGCACTGTAATCAGCAGAATCAGCTGGATCGAGCGGGCCGAAATCGACTCACCGTCTGCCAGCGAAAGGCTCAGTTCTTGAGCCAGGGCGGTCTGCGGCAAGGCCAGCAAAAAAGCTGAAACCAGGGCCGCCCGCACAAAGGTCTTGTGTGTCATCCCAAACCGCTTTGCAGATCGGCAATTTCCGTCAGGCGCACGGCCAGCTGTCCGGCCTGCTCGCCTTCCAGCTCCTCCAGCTGGCCCCGGGCGACCAGCCGGTCACCGACGTAGAGGTCGACCGGATCTTCAACCCGCTTGTCGAGCGTCAGGATCGCGTTTTCACCCAGGCTGACCAGATCGCGGATCAGCGGCCGGGCCTTGCCCACCGAAACAACCACTTCGACGGGAACCGAAACAAAGGGGTTTTTGGCATCAGCGGCTTTCTTGTTCAGATCGGCGGCGTCATCCATATTGGCTGTCCTCTTTCGCGTGATAGGTGAAGGCTTCGATCGAATCCTGGATCGATTCGAGAAGGGCATCGCAGTTGATTTCGCATTCGGTGCTGCCGACGCTCAGGTAGGCTTGGCCGGAGGACAGCGTGCTGTCTTCCCGCACGGTGACCGGGACAGAAAAGTTCTGCGGCAGCAGGTTGCGCACGGGTGCGCCTTCGCCGGGCGATACCACAATTTGCATCGGCTGATCGGTCTGCCCTTTTGCCATTCCTGCGAGCTGATCGACGATGTGGTGCCCGAAGGAGGCCGCCATCGCATCCGGCAGAATGGCACTGGTCAGCACCTTGAACATCGGATCCAGCGAATCGAGCAGCTGGCTTTGCGCTTCGTGATAGGTGAAGCTCAGGTCCTCCAGCGAGTTGGCCAACTCGGCCGAGATCCGGGTGGTTTCCTGATCCTTGGCCGTTACAGCGTCATCCCAGCCGGCGCTGTAGCCTTTCTCGAAGGAAGCCAGCCGCTGTTCTTCTATGACTTCCTCAGAGACCGCCGGCACCACCGGTTCAGCGGGCGTTTCAAATCCGAAGTCCTCAAGCAAATGCGCAATCGTCATCAAGCTTGCTCCTTATTCTCTTCCAGCCAGCCGCGCAGGATCTGGACAGTTTCCTCCTGCCGTTCGCCGATCATGTTGCGGAGGCGGTCGACGGGATCATCCATGCCGCCGCCCATTGACGGCAGGCCGATTGCGCCCATCATGTCGCCAGTGCCCATCGTCGGCAGGCCGCCCATCGGTTCGAATTGGCCGGTTTCGTTGTTCTCAATCTCACCATCGAGCGCGAGGCCTGCACCCATGTCCGGTGCAGTCATGAAGCCGTCGCCGCCGACACCGGGCAACGCAGGCAGGCCGCCGCCGTCAGGGCCTGGCAGCGCAGCTACCGGCGCGGCCTGATTCGACAGGATCGGGCGGACAACGAAAAGGCCCAGGATCAGGCTGACGAGGGCCAGTGCGCCGATCTGGACCAGAGACATGGCGTCAAAGTAGAGGTTATCGAAGAAAGAGGCGGTCGCGACCGTGCCCTGGGGTTCCACGGCGGGCAGCTCCATAGACTTGAGGGTGATCACGTCGCCACGCTCCGCGTCAAAGCCGACCGCCGCGGAAATCAGTTCCCGCATGGCGGCCAGCTCGTCTTCCGGCCGGGGCTGGAAAACGGTTTCGCCGGCGTCATTGGTGACGGCTGTGCCATTGATCAGCACCGCGACGGTCAGGCGCTTGATGGCGCCGGGACCGCGGAGGATTTCTTTTTCGGTTTCGGAGATTTCATAATTGATCCGCTCGCGGGTAGCGCTGGTGTTGGCCTTGGACCCCTGGCCGGAGGCGGCATCGCCATCGGGAATGTTTGAGGCAACGGTGACTTCGCCCGCCTGGTTGGTGGAAGAATCGGCGCGTTCCTCGACATCTGTGCTGACGGCGACACGGCTTTTGGGATCAACGAGCTTTTCGCGGATAGATTCGGTGTCAGTCACGGTTTCGACACTGACCTCGACCACGGCGTTGCCCTGGCCGACGCGGGCCTCGACAAGGCGCATGACCCGCTCGCGAATCGTCTGCGAACGGTCATCCGTGCCGGCACCGGCTGCAGCAGTGGCATCCGAGGAGCCGATCAAAGCGCCATTGGCGTCGATCACGGCAACGTTTTCCACCGCAAGGCCGGTGACAGCGGAGGACACCAGGAAACGGATAGCGTTGGCCTGCGCAGGTGTGATCGGCGACCCCATCGGCACGACGGAAACCGATGCGGTAGGCTCCACCGTGCGCTGGAAGGGGTTCAATCCGGTGTTGGCGATATGCACCCGGGCCTGGGTCACATGCGGGCTGGCGACAATGGTGCGGGCCAATTCGCCTTCCTTGGCGCGCCAGTAGGCGGCATCGAACATTTGCGAGGTGGTTCCGAAGCCGCTGAGCGAATCGAGCAGTTCATACCCTTTGCCGCCATTGGCCGGCAGGCCTTCGCTGGCCAATGTCATACGAAGTTCGTCACGCTGCGTGGACGGCACGTAGATCGAGCCGCCACGCACTTCAAATTGGGTGCCGCGCTGTTCCAGCGCCCGCACCACATCTCCGGCCGAGCCGCTTTCCAGCCCGGCATAAAGCAGTGTCATTGATGGCTTGCTTGCCACATGGGACATCGCGATCACGCTGAGAATCATAATTACCGTGGCGCCCACGGCAATCAGACGCTTCCGCATGTCCATTTCTGCCCAGACATTCTTGATCTGCTGCACATTAACCTCCGTCGCACCGGCGTTCTGTCCGGCGTGCAACCTTTTTGACGGATCGGCCTTAACATTCGGTTAGTTCCTCGCAGGTTATGAAGAAGCTGCACGACGTTTTAGGGATAGCCATGACAGACGCTGCAGTAGATACAGAAGCAGATGCCCCGGCCAAGAAAAGCAAACTGCCCCTGATCATCGGGGTTGTGCTGGCTCTGGCGGGGGCGGGCGGCGGATTCTTTGCCGTTCAGTCAGGCCTTCTTCCCTTTGGTCAGAAAGCAGCGCCAGAACCGGCGCATGCGGCCGAAGAGGCGCCAGAAGGCGTGGACACTGGTGAGACGGCGGAGGATATCGCCAATCTTGCCTTTATCGAAATGGACCCGATTGTGATTACCCTGCGCAAAGCCAGCGGTATCAAGCATTTGCGGTTCCGCGCGCAACTTGAGGTCGACCTGGCGCACCAGGCCGAGGTCGAGAAAATCCTCCCGCGGGTTGTCGATGTCCTGAACAGCTACCTGAGAGCATTGGAGCTTGAGGATCTGACCGATCCGATGGCTCTGCCGAAACTGAGAGCGCAGATGCTGCGGCGGATCAACATTGCCACCGGCCAGGGCCGGGTGCGTGATCTGCTGATTATGGATTTCGTACTGAACTAGGAGGACAGGATGGACATTATTGCTGATATCCTGCTTGCGGCCGGAGCACTGGGCGCCGGATTCTATTGTCTGGTGCTGTCACGCAGGCTGAAGCGGTTCAATGATCTGGAAAAGGGCGTGGGCGGCGCAGTCGCCGTGCTGTCCTCCCAGGTTGATGACCTGAACAAGTCGCTGAAATCGGCGCAACAGGTGTCTGACGGCTCCAGCAAGGCGCTGCAGCAGCTGACGGGCCGCGCCGAATCGGTGGCCCAGCGGTTGGAGCTGATGATGGCGTCGATGCATGATATTCCCGAGGCCCGGCCTGCGGCTCCGGCAGCGGAACCCGCTGCCGAAGATGAGGAGATGGCAGCCGCTTATGAGGCCGAATCGCAGCCGGCCGAAGAAAGCCAGGAAGAGGCCAAGCCCTCTGGCCTGATGTTCGTCCGCCATAACCGCAGCCAGAACCGGGTGGCGTAATGGCGAAGGCGGCTAAGAAACCCAAAGGTTTGCGGCGGGGCGGCACGCTGATGATGCTGGCGGTCCTGCTGATCGGCTCTGCCGCGGTGCGGCTGGGACTGGAGGCCGGGCCCGCAATTGCCCGCGAAGTGGCCAGTCTGAAGGAGCCGGGCCGGGAAGAGTCTGCGCATAAGGGAGAGACGCGGGGCGAATCGATGCCGTCCTCCGCTGAGCTGCAGACGATGCTGGCGGCCTTTCGGGAGCGGGAACAGGCATTGGCCGCCCGCGAGGCGGAGATTCAGGACCGGATGAAGGCGCTGGAGATTGCCGATCAGGCGATCAACAAGAAGCTGGTGGCACTGGAGCAGGCAGAAGAGAAGCTGCGCGCGACCCTCGCCCTGGCCGATGGGGCGACCGAGGCGGATGTGACCCGGCTGACCTCAGTTTATGAGCAGATGAAGCCCAAGGAGGCCGCAGCCCTGTTCGAGGAAATGGACCCTGCATTTGCAGCAGGCTTCCTCGCCCGGATGCAGCCGGAGGCCGCGGCGGGGATCATGGCGGGCCTGAGCCCGGAAGCCGCCTACACCATCAGCGTGGTCCTGGCCGGACGCAACGGAGCCGTGCCCAGGGAATGACTTGGGTGCGCGGGCTTAGTCATTCCTTAGGACGACTCGCCTAAACTAATAAAAACCAATGGAATTCGGAGTGGACCTATGATCGGGATTGTAGGCATTGTGGTGATCTTTGCCATGGTGTTCGGCGGATACCTTCTGGCCGGCGGCAAGATGGCGATCATTCTGAAGTCGCTGCCGTTTGAGATGATGATGATCGGCGGTGCCGCTGTCGGGGCGTTTCTGATTGCCAACGACATGGGCGGCGTCAAGCACACGCTCAAGGACATCGGCAAGGTATTCAAGGGACCCAAGTGGAAGCCGGACGACTACCGCGATCTGCTTTGTCTGCTGTTCGCGCTGATCCGAATCGCCCGGGCCAATCCGGTTGAGGTGGAACAGCATATCGAAGACCCGGAAAACTCCTCGGTGTTCAATAAATACCCCAAGATCCTGGGCGACAAGGAAGCCGTGAACCTGATCTGCGACACCATGCGGTCGGCGTCGATGAACTATGACGATCCGCATCAGGTTGAAGAGGTGCTGGAAAAGCGGATGGAGGCCAACCTTCACCACGCGCTGCACTCCAGCCATGCGCTGCAGACCATGGCCGATGGCCTGCCTGCCCTTGGGATCGTTGCGGCGGTTCTGGGCGTGATCAAAACCATGGGCTCGATCGACCAGCCGCCCGAGGTGCTGGGGAAACTGATCGGCGGCGCCCTGGTGGGGACATTCCTTGGCGTGTTTCTCTCTTATGGCCTTGTCGCTCCCTTCGCGGGCAAGGTGAAGGCCGTGGTTGAAGAAGACGCGCATTTCTATCAGCTGATCCGCGAAGTGCTGGTGGCCAACCTGCACAACCATGCAGCAGCGATCTGCATTGAGGTCGGCCGCCAGAATACCCCGTCGCATTTCCGTCCCGGCTTCTCGGAGCTGGAAGAAGCCCTCAAATCGGTGAAACAGGACGCAGCATGATCTGGCGAGCATTTGCCACGGCGGCCGTTGTTTTGACGGCTGGCACAGTCCAGGCACAGACAATCGTGACCCGCTCCGGCGAGCATAAAGGGTTCACGCGCCTGGTGATGCGTCTGCCAAACGGCGCGGACTGGTCTCTGACCCAAAGCGGCAATACTGCGACCGTCAACATTGATGCCCCCGAAGCGGTTTTCGATACCTCCCGCGTCTTCAACCTTATTCCCCGCACCCGGTTGCAATCACTGGAACAGAACGGCCCCGGCCAGCCGCTGCGGCTGCAATTGGGCTGCGAGTGCACAGTCACCTCCTATGTCCAGGAGAACGGCTACCTTGTGGTGGATATCCGCGATGGCGGTAAACCCGCACCGCAGCCGCGATACACCACAGCAGGCAGCATCCTTCCGATCACCACGCCGGTTGCGGGCGGCGGCTACCGTTTCAGTTTTTCCCAGTCGGCCGCGGCGGACGCGCGGATGGCGCTGGAACTGGCCGCCACGGTCGCCGGCCAGTCTGAACCGGCACGCACAGTCCGGCCACAAGACAGTGCCGAGGCACCTAGCCCCGAACCAGCACCTGCTGGGCTGGAAGAACAGACACCAACTGATGTCGTATTGCCGCTGGACGGAAGCAGCATACCGGCGGCCGCGGAAGACGTTGCCGCAGCTATGCTGCCGGGGCTGCCGGATACCGGTATGCTGCTCGACTTGGCGGAGACCGAACGCGCTGCGGTGGTCAAGGAATCCGAGCGGCGGTTGCTGCAGCAGATCGGCCGGGCAGCGAACCAGGGGCTGGTGAGCGTTGCGCCGGACGGGCTTCCTGGCGCTGGCACTGCTGCCGGCCTCGATCCTCTGGGCCGTTCGGACAGGCCTTTGAACCCGCTCGACCACATCTCCGTCACTTCGGCAATCGACCGCGAAACTGGCCTGATGGCTGCCCTGACAGAGGGCAGCAACGAGGCAGCGCACTGCATTCCAGACAGGGACGTGGCAATTCACACTTGGGGCAATGAGAGCCCGTTTGCCGATCAGATCGGACCGTTGCGCAGCGCGCTGGTCCAGGAGTTCGACGACGTGAACCCGGCCGGGGTTTTCGCTCTTGCCCGGATCTATCTCTATTTCGGCTTTGGTGCCGAAGCCCGCTCCATGCTGGAAATCCTTCCGGCCGCAGAGCGTGGCAGCCCGGATGCGGCCGTGCTGGAGGCGATGGCCTTGCTGATGGATGGAGTTGATCTTCCGCCTCAAAACCCGTTCTCCGGGCAGCAGGCCTGCGAAAGCAACAGCGCTTTCTGGGGCGCGCTGGCCGACGGTGCGGTCAAGAAAAATTCAAACACCGATGCGATCCAGCAAGCATTTTCCAAGTTGCCGACGCACCTGCGGGTGCATTTGGGGCCGCGGGTCAGCAAAATGTTCGCCGAAGCCGGCGAGCACCATGTCGCTGAAGCAATGCTGAGGGCCGTGGACCGGACCGGGATCGAAGAGGTGCCGGAAATCAACCTGGCCGAGGCGGCGATTGCAGAACTTGAGGGCGACACTGAGAAAGTCGCTGAAGAGCTGACCAGCGAAGTGGCGGAACGCACCGGGAACGCACCAGCCGCGCTGATCGATCTGGTTGCCCTGAGTGTGAAAGAACGCAAAGCGCTGTCGCCGGATGTGCCGGACCTGATTGCCTCCTACGAGCTGGAAAACCGGGACACGGAGCTTGGTGCCGATCTTCGCAAGGCTCATGTTTCGTCGCTTGCGCTGATAGGACAGTTCCACGACGCGTTTCAGGAGCTTAACGAACTGACGGAACGCGATGGACCGGGTGCCCGGGCTGTAGCGCTGGAACCGCTGTTGCTGCTTTTGGCAGAACGCGCGGATGATGTAACCTTCCTGCAGTATGGTCTGGTGTTTGCCGGTCAGGCTACGGCGGCTGAGGCGGCTCCGGTTGCTGTGCCGGTGGCCCGCCGGCTGCTGGACTTGGGCTTCGCGGACTTCGCTCAAGAACTGCTCAACAAGCTGTCCCTGGCGCCGCAGGATGAAACCCGCCGCCTGATGATGGCTGAAGCCGCGCTAGCCCTGGATAAGCCGCACCGGGCGCTGGTGGAGCTGATGGGGCTGGATGGCTCCAAAGCTAACCGCCTGCGCGCCGAAGCTCTGTGGCGCAACGGCGAATACGGCCGCGCCGGGGAATACCTGCTGGCCGAAAATGAGAAAGACGCAGCCGCCCGCGGGTTCTGGCACTCTGAAAACCTGGGGGCGATAGAGGAAATCGAGCCGGAAGAGGGCGCGCAATTCGGGACAGTCGCTTCTGTCACCACCCGAATCGGCGAAACCGTCCAGGATCCGGACAGCCTGCCGCCGCTGGCCTATGCGCGGGCCCTGGTGGAGAGCAGCGAGGGGACGCGGGGCGGCATCGCCGACTTGCTGAACCAGATCGGCAGAGCAGCGGACGCTCCTGAAGAAACCCAGTGATCCAGCTCAAGGCTGACTGCGTTACGGCCGCCCCGTCCGGGGCGGCCTTTGCGTTTGGATGATAACACTTTGTCAACTGGCTGCCGGTAACCTGATGAGCGGGTGAATCCTGATCTGGAACGGGCAGAATGCCGGAAAACGATTTTAAACTTTGCCTGCAAGGGCTGAGTGCGCGCACAGCGCGCATGGCACGCGAGGCTGTGGCCGCCGCCAGTGCCTGTCCTGCACTTTTCTTCAACGCCAAAATGCACCGGATTGCGCCGTCAGCCGCCGCTGCGAAGGCGGCCCGCGCCTCCCGGGCTTCCGGCCGTCCGGCATCCGGACGGCTGCGGGTCGTTCCGCCCTTTCTGCATTGGAAAGCCCTGAGGCAACCGGCCCGGGCTTCTGGCGGGATTACCAACCATTTGAATGCACTCAACAAGTGGGGCCATAATTGTGCCTAAGCTGACCACTGATCAACTTTTCAGCCCGACTGTGCTGCTGGCGCTGGCGCTGATGGCGATTATCGTGATGATGATCCTGCCGATGCCTGCCTGGGTGCTGGACGTCGGTCTGGCGGCCTCTTTTGCGCTTGCCATCCTGATCTTCACGATCACCCTGTTCATCGAAAGACCGCTGGATTTTTCCTCTTTCCCGACGATTCTGCTGGCGTCGCTGATGCTGCGCCTGTCGCTGAACGTCTCCTCCACCAAGCTGATCATTGGCCAAGGCCACTCCGGCACCGATGCGGCCGGAAATGTGATCGAGGGGTTCGCCCAGTTTGTCATGGGGGGCAGCGTGTTCCTCGGCCTGGTTGTCTTTGGGGTTCTTTTGATCGTCAACTTCATGGTGATCACCAAGGGTGCAGCGCGGATGGCCGAAGTGGGCGCCCGCTTTGCCCTGGACGGGATGCCGGGCAAGCAGCTGGCGATCGACGCGGATATGTCCGCGGGCGCCATCGACCACCAGACTGCCAAGGAGCGGCGCGAACGCGACCAGCAGGAAACGACCTTTTTCGGCTCGCTGGACGGTGCATCGAAATTCGTCAAAGGCGACGCCATTGCTGGCTTGATGATCACCCTGCTGAACCTCGTCATGGGGCTTATTATGGGGGTTCTGGTCCACGGTATGCCTGTGGGCAGCGCGTTTGAGACCTACGCCATTCTGACGGTAGGGGACGGCCTCGTCTCGCAGATCCCTTCGGTGATCATTTCCATTGCTGCGGCACTGCTGCTGGCGCGCGGCGGCACCACTGGCGCCACCGATATTGCTCTGTTCGAACAGTTCGGCCGCCACCCGGCAGCTTTGACCACCGTTGCCGTGCTGATGGTTCTGTTCGCGCTGGTGCCGGGCTTGCCGTTTCTCCCCTTCGTGACCGGCGGCGGGGTCTTGGGCTATGCCGCTTTCCGGATGGCCAAGAAAAAGAAGGACGATGCAGAAGCCGAGATCGAGGAAAAGATCGAGGAAGCCTCCGATCCTTCGGCCTCGCGGCCGTTGGGCGACATTCTGGATCTTGATGATCTGCATCTGGAGTTTGCGCCCGACCTGGTCAGCATGGTGCTGGACGAGGGCACTGGCCTGGACGCGCGGATCGCAAATATGCGGTCCCACATCGCCACCACATTCGGCCTGATCCTGCCGGAAATCCGCCTGACCGATCAGCACGATCTGGAGCGCGGCACCTATGTGATCAAGGTGCAGGGCGTCGAACAGGTGCGCGGCACGCTGCATCCCGAAATGGTCCTGGCCCTGATGCCCGACAATCACGATGCGCTGCCCTCAGGCACAGATGTGACGGAGCCGGTCTATGGCGCACCGGCGCGCTGGATTTCTGCCAAGGCGCAGGAACAGGCGGCGCTGGCCGGCGCCACCGTGGTCACACCGCCGGAAATACTGGCAACCCATTTGCTGGAGGTCATCAAGCAGAACTTCAGCCGCTTGCTGACGCTCAAATCCCTGCGCCGCCTGCTGGACGAAATGACGCAGCTGTCCGACGGCTTCCGCGCCGAGGCGAACCGCAAGCTGCTGGATTCGCTGGTGCCGGACAAGGTGCCGATGGACACGCTTCATGCGGTCCTGCGGCTGTTGCTGGAGGAGCGGGTGTCCATCCGGAACATGCCTTTGATTCTGGAATCTATTGCGGAAGCGCGCTTGCACGTCACACAGCCTGAAGTGATTTGCGAGCATGTGCGCCAGCGCCTTGGCTTCCAGCTGGTGGCCGAGATGAAGCGTGAGGACGGGACCATTCCGCTGATCCAGCTGGCGCCGGAATGGGAGGACAAGTTCTCGACCTATCAGGTCGATGCGCAGGGTGCCGGGCTGGATATCGCGCTGCCGCCGGATCTCTTCAACCGCCTTGCGGACGGGCTGAGCGACAAGCTCTCGGCGATCACCGATCAGGGCGTGTTTGCCGCGGTGGTGACCTCGACCCGCCGCCGCCGGTATCTGAGGACAATTTTGAAGTCGCGCGGTATTACCAATCCGGTACTGTCGTTCGAGGAAATCGGCCTGGAAGCACGGCCTGCCCTCGTCGGGATGGTGCAGGCATGAACCTGGACTTTCTGCCTCCGGAACTGGTTCTGATGCTGGGGGCGGGATTCTGGCACGCCGCCATCGTGTTCCTGAGAGTGGCAGCGATGGTGTCTGTTCTGCCCGCAATGGGGGAGCTTTATGTCCCCACGCGGGTCAAGCTGGCAGTCGCCGTGGCCTTTACGTTTGTCGTGGCACCGGCGCTGCCTGCGTTGCCCGAGCCAGACACCGTGTTCGCTTACGCCCGTTTTGCGGTGACTGAGGCCATCATTGGCCTGGCTTTGGGCATCGGCGTCCGGATTTTTGTGCTGGCATTGCAGACGGCGGGCGCGATGGCAGCGCAAGCCACGTCGCTGTCGCAGGTGCTGGGCGGCATCGGCGCAGAGCCGATGCCGGCGCTTGGCGCTGTTTTGATGATCTCCGGCGTGACCCTTGCCACCCTGATGGGGCTGCATGTCCGGGTGGCGGAGCTGCTGATCGGTTCTTACCGGATGTTTCCGGCAGGCCAGTTTCCGGTTGCCGCCGGCCTGACGGAATGGGGCGTATTCCGGGTCTCGCAAAGTTTTTCGCTGGCATTCACCCTGGCGGCGCCCTTTGTGATCACGGCGGTGATCTATAACCTGGCCCTTGGCGTGATCAACCGGGCGATGCCGCAGCTGATGGTGGCCATGGTCGGCGCGCCGGTGATCACCCTCATGGGTTTGTTCATCCTGATGGTCGGCAGCCCGGTGATCCTGGATGTCTGGTCCCGCGCCTTGATGACCTTCTTCGCAAACCCCGGGGGCGGCATCCCATGAGCGGACAGGACGACGACTCAGACAAGTCATTCGAGCCAACGGAGCAGAAACTCCGAAAGGCCCGGGAAAAAGGCGAAGTTGCCAAATCCACTGACCTGTCGGTGGCTGCCGCCTATCTGGGCCTGATCATCGCGTTTTATACCGCAGGCAGCAGCAGCGTTGAGGGGATCGGCACTGCACTGATGGCCTACCTTGACCAGCCAGACCGGCTGGCGCCGCTGTTTTTCGAAGGTCCCGCGGCAGCGCCGGTGGGCGGCTTCATCGGCAGTGCCCTCCGTCCGGTGCTGCCTTGGTTTGTTGTGCCTTTCGCGCTTGTGCTGCTGTCCATTGTCGGCCAGCGGGCGATGGTCTTCGCCCCGAGCAAGCTGGAGCCGAAACTGTCGCGCATTTCGATTGTTTCCAATGCGAAGAACAAGTTCGGCCGCGCCGGCCTGTTCGAGTTCTTGAAAAGCTTCGTGAAACTGACGCTCTACTCGGTGTGCTTGGGCGTTTATCTGTCCCACCGGCTGCCGGAGATGATCGCGTCATCCGGCACCGGCCCGCAATCCGTGGTTCTGATGCTGGCGCAGCTGTCGATGGAGTTCTTGTTCCTCGCTCTCATCATTGCGCTGGCAATCGGGATCGTCGATGCCGCCTTTCAGCATGCCGAGCATATCCGCAAGAACATGATGTCGCGCAAGGAAATCCAGGATGAGATGAAGGATGCCGAAGGCGACCCGCATATGAAGAGCCAGCGGCGCCAGCGCGGCCAGCAGATCGCGATGGGCCAGATGCTGGCCGATGTGCCGAAGGCAGATGTGGTGATCGTAAACCCGACCCACTATGCGGTTGCCCTGCAGTGGAGCCGTGAGCCGGGCGCCGCCCCCGTCTGTGTTGCCAAGGGAGTCGATGAGATTGCCGCGGCGATCCGGCGGGTTGCCAATGAAAACGCGATCCCGATCCACAGCGATCCGCCAACCGCGCGGGCGCTGCACGCGGCGATCGAGATCGGGGATGAAATTCTGGAAGAGCACTACGCGCCGGTGGCAGCGGCAATCCGTTTTGCCGAGGAGATGCGCAAGCGTGCCAAGGGGAAGGTCACATGAAGCAGAAAATGCTGGATCAGATGGCAGCGGTGACCGCTGCGCAATACATGCAGGAACACGCCAGAATTCAGCCCGTTCTGGCCCGGGAAGCGGAGCTGCGCGGCCAGTTGGCCAGACTGAACGAGCAAGTGCAGGCCGCGCGCGCACAGGCCGATGGCGATCATGCAATGAAGGCTTTGGGGGCGGATCTTCTATGGCAGGGCTGGCATTCCCGCACCCGGCGGCAGCTGAACCAGGAGCTGGCCAAGGCCACTGCGCAAAAACTGCGAAGCATGGATCAGCTGCGCAAGGCGTTCGGCCGCAAACATGCGGTTGAAACGATGGCCACAGCTGAACGCAAACGGCACAAGGCCGAGCTGGCCAAGGACCAGATGGCCCGGCTGCTGGAGGGCTGAGGGGAAGAGACCTGTTTTTGTCAAAAAAAGCCGGCCTTTTGAGGCCGGCTTTTTTGCTTGAATTGTAGTGCGGCGGTCAGACGTCTTGCCGGGAAATCTCCATGATCAGCACGTCATACACGCCTTTGCCGATGTGTTTCTGCGCCGCCTCGCGCAGGGCGGTGCGCAGCGGTTCCAGTACATCAGACCGGGTGAACGCACCGCGGAAGCCGCCCATGTTGGCGTGGTCAAAGAGGACTTGCAGGAAGACATCGCGCAGTTTTGGCTCCAAGGTGCGGACTTTTTCGCCAATGCCTTGTTTGGCCTCCAAGCTCAGAGACACCACCACCAGTGAAGTCAGTTGATCACGCTCTACGACAGGAACGACGAACTGATTGTTGATCTTGATGTATTCGCGCTGGTTCTCTTCGCCGTCTTCAGCGATTTCCTCTGCGGCTTCCTCAGCGGGTTTGGCGGCGCTGCCGGGCTCGGCAGCGTGCTCTTCTTCCGGCGCGGGCATCAGCATGATGCCGGCGCCGATGCCGCCTGCGGTTCCGAGGATCAGCAGGATGACTGGAAGGAGTTTTGACAGCATAATAACCCTCAGAACGGCAGGACAGCGTCAAGCAGCTGCTGGCCGTAGCGCGGCTGCTGAACATCGGTGATCTGGCCGCGGCCGCCGTAAGAGACGCGCGCCGAAGCAATCTTGTCATACGTGATTTCATTCTGGCGGCTGATGTCCTGAGGCCGGACATACCCGGTCACCAGCAGTTCGCGCAGTTCGAAGTTCACCCGCAGCTCCTGGGTGCCGCTGATCGCCAGAACGCCGTTGGGCAGCACGTCGACAACGGTGGCTGCGACCCGCAGCTCCAGTTTCTCGCTGCGTTTCACGGAACCCTTGCCGCCGGCGGAACTGGAGCTGCCCAGCTCCACCGCGTCTGCCGAGGTGGCGCCTTCCGGCAGTTTCCGGTCCAGCCGCTGCGGCAAGCCCAGAAGCTGAGGCATGTTCAGGCTTTCGGAGCCCGACCGCGAGCGCTGGGTGTCGTTGGAAATTTCCGCTTCTTCGTCGATCTCGATCACCACCGTCAGAATATCCCCCCGCTTGATCGCGCGGCGGTCGCCGAGCAGCGATTGCTGCGAGCCGCTCCACAGCGAGGATCCGTCAACGGTGCGCCGGTTCTGGGTCTGCGCCGGCAGTCCCTCGTAAAGCATCGCCACATGCTCCGGCGTCTCATTGGCAGGGGTGAAGGAGGGCGGCTTGCCCAGGTGATCCATCCGGCCGCAGGCGCCCAGGAGGGCCAGCCCGAAAAGCAGCGGTTTGGCGGGGGAAAATTTCATAGTCATCAGTTTACCTCGACGGAGCCGTCTTCCTTGATCCGTCCGGTGACGGTCGTGCGGGAAGAGAGATTCATGACCCGGACAGCTTCACCAGCGGCACCGCGGCCCAAGGCACGCCCTTCCGCGGCGATGGACAGCACACCCTGACGGAAGATCAGGGTCACCAGGTCGTTACGTTCAATGATGGCCGGCGGGCCGATATCGCCGGGCCGCAATGGCCGCCCCGCGTAGAGCGAGACACGTGCTTCCATGCCTGTGACGTCTGCCGGGTCCGACAGCGCGCCAAGGATCTCGCCCTTTTTCAGAGCCAGATCTTCGGGGTTCACGATCTCCTTGGCGCGGATCGTGCGCAGCGGGATCAGGTAGTCCGCCCAGGCAGGCGGGGCGCAGAGCGCGGCGGCGGTCAGGCAGGCAAGAGCAAGTTTCATCAGCGCACCTGTGTGGTTGCACCCATCATCTGGTCGACAGCCGAGATGACCTTGGCATTCATTTCGTAACCGCGCTGGGCTTCGATCAGCTCCGTCACCTCGCGCACTGCATCCACCGAGCTGCCCTCCAGGTATCCCTGGCGCAGGGTGCCGAGCCCGTCTTCGCCAGCGGTGGAGACGGTGGCGGGGCCGGAGGCTTCGGTTTCGGTGAACAGGTTGCTGCCGATCGCCTCAAGACCCTTCGGGTTGGTAAAGCCGGCCAGGGTGAACTGCCCCAGCAGCTGGCCTTCGGGAGAGTCTTGGAAATACCCGTAAACTTCGCCCTCGGCGTTGATCGAGATGCTGGTGGCATCGTCCGGGATGGTGACTTCCGGCGACACTGCGAAACCGTCCGAAGTCACGATCAGCCCTTCGGCCGAGCGTTTGAGCGCACCGTCGCGGGTATAGGCAGACTGGCCGGAGGGCAGGGTGACCTCCAGGTAGCCATTGCCGTCAATGGCGATATCCAGATCGTTGTTGGTCTGCTGCAGCGCCCCTTGGGACAAATGCACGGAAACGGCCGCCGGGCGCACACCCAGGCCAACCTGCACACCGGTCGGCAGCACGGTGCCGTCCGAAGCATTCACGGTGCCGGCGCGCGAAATCTGCTGGTAGTGCAAATCTGCAAACTCGGCGCGGCGGGCGTTGTAGGCCGTGGTGTTCATATTGGCGAGGTTGTTGGAGATGGTCTCCACCCGCAACTGCTGGGCGCTCATGCCGGTTGCTGCGATCTTGAGGGCACGCATCTGGATTCTCCTAGGACTTGATCAGGTTTTTGATGGCATTGCGGATGCGCTCGTCTTCCGTCTGCAGAAAGCTCTGGCCCATCTCATAGGCGCGCTGCACTTCGATCATCCGGCTCACTTCGGAAATTGCGTTCACGTTGGAGCCTTCCAGAAAGCCCTGCAGGACCTTCGAGTCGAAGTTCTCCTCGATGTCGCCCTCAACGCGGAACATCACACCGTCCTCACGCACAAGCGTGTGCTTTTCGACCGGTTTGAACAGGCCCAGCTGTCCCAGCAGACGCCCGTTTGCGCTGAGCGAACCGTCCGCACCCACTTCGATCTTGCCGGCGTCCGGCGGCACAAAGACGGGCGCGCGGCCCGCGTCCAGCACCCGGTAGCCATCCATGGTCACCAGATCACCGGCGGCGTTGGGGGAAAAGGCGCCGGAGCGGGTCAGCCGTTCCCCTTGCGGGGTTTCGACCATAAAGAAGCCATCCCCTTCGATGGCAAAATCGAAGGTGCCGCCTGTATTGGTCAGCTGGCCCTGCTCCATCGAGGTGTTGAAGATATTGGCACGCGACATCGACACGGACGGCTGGCCGGGCGAGGATTGCACGAACTCCGAGAAGATCAGCCCTTCCTGGCGGTATCCGGTTGTGGCGGAGTTTGCGATGTTGTTGGCAATGACGCGCATTTCCCGCATCAGGCCTGACTGGCGTGAAATCGTGGCGTAACCTGCGGTTCCCATTACGAGCCTCCGGCAATCATTGGAACAACGTGGCCGTCGAAAAAGGCCACCAAGGTTTGTGTCATGAAGCCCATGGTCATCCAGAACACGACCAGGATCGCTGTCAGCTTGGGCACGAAAGTCAGGGTCATTTCCTGCACCGAGGTCAGGGCCTGAAACAGGCCGATGGTCAGGCCGACCACCAGCGCGACGACCAAGATTGGCGTCGACATGGTGACAGCGGCCCACAGCGCCTGGCGCAGCGTGTCATAGAAGAGGCTTTCGCTCATCATGGCTCAGACCGGCATCCTCAGGATTTCCTGATAGGCCTCGACGACCTTGTTGCGCACAGTGACCGCGGTTTCGACCGCCAGTTCGGTCTGCGCCAGAGCCTGCACCAGCGCATGCGGGTCAGCTTGCGACGTCATCGCCTGCACCGAGACCTGCTCGCTGTTTTGCAGGGTCGCGGTGAAGTCTTCAAAGCTCTGCTTCAGCTGGGCGCCGGCACCGGTGCTTTCGTGATTGGGGTCAGCTTTGGTGGCGGGGCGGGCGGCGGCATAGCCGCTGGCGGCGGAAAGACTGCGAATATCCATTCTGGATCTCCAATAAATTTCAGTTAGCGTCTCAAAAGTTCCATCAGCGAAGCGGACATGGACCTGGTCTGCTCAAACATCTTCAGGTTTGCCTCATAACTGCGCTGGGCTTCGCGGGCGTCGGCGATCTCGATCATCAGATCCACGTTGGAGCCTTCGAAATGCCCGCTTTCGTCAGCCAGCGGATGCGATGGGTCGTAGACTTTGTCCAGCTCGCTGCGGTCCAGGGTAACCCGGCCGGTGCGCACATGCTCCACATCCGTCCGCAGCTCGCGCACCGATTCGAAGGGTACTGCCTTGCGGCGGTATCCCGGCGTGTCGGCGTTGGAAATGTTCTCAGACACATGGCGCAGGCGCGCGGCTTGCGCCTTGAGGCCGCTGGCGGTGACGGAGAGGGCTTTGGAAAATTCACTCATCTCTCATACCTCCTCAGGTTTTGCCCAGGCTGGCGCGCAGGATGTTCATGGAGGATTTGTAGATGGCCATGGCACGCTTGTGCTGGCGTTCTGTATCGACGCCTTTCAGCAGCTCCGCCTCAACGGAAACCGAGTTGCCATTGGGGTCGCTGCCGGTCTCGTCGGACATTACCGCCCAGTCCATCTGACTGCCTGCGGTGCCATTCAAATGGCTGTCGCGGGTGGCGCTCATGCTGCTTTGGCGGGCGCCTGCGGCAAAGACTTCCGTGAAGGGCTTGATATCCTTGGCGTGGTACCCGGGCGTATCGGCGTTGGCGATATTCTGAGCTACCAATGCCTGGCGCTTGCCGGCATGGGTCGCCATGGAATAGGAAATTTTGAATACGTTCAATTCTGTGAACACCAGGGCTTCTCCCTTGATCGATTTCAATCAAGGCTTAACCCCGATTCCTTTAGAAATTGTTTTCAGGACACCAAGGGAGACCGCCGCCATGAAAGCAGAGCTGCAAGCACTGACCCGTCAAATTGCCAGCACGCGCCTGGCATCGCAGATGGGCCGGGTGACTGGGATCGCGGGCGGAGAGATAGAAATCAGCGGCTTGGCATCAGTTGCCCGGATCGGGGACCGGCTGGTGCTGCGCCGCGGTCCCGGCGATGAGCTGCATGGCGAAGTCCTGAAGATTAAAGGGAATAACATCAGTATGTTGCCTGACCGCGCCCCTGATGGTGCCGCGATCGGCGATGCGGTTCTGCTGCATCCTTCGCCGGAGTTCGCGCCCAGCGATCATTGGATCGGCCGGGTGATCGACCCCTTTGGCGAGCCGCTGGACGGCCGCCCGATGCTGCCAGGATCTGCACCACGGGATTTGATGGCGGCCCCGCCCAAGGCCGCCGGGCGGCGCGGCATGGGGGAACGGCTGCCCACCGGGCACGCATTGCTGAATACGATTCTCCCGATTGTGCGCGGCCAGCGCGTGGGCCTTTTTGCGGGCTCCGGGGTGGGGAAGTCCTCACTGCTGGCCAAACTGGCCAAAGCCATGGAAGCGGATGTGGTGGTGATGGCTCTGATCGGCGAACGCGGCCGTGAGGTGAATCACTTTGTCGAACAGGTCCTCGGCCCCGAGGGCATGCGCCGGGCTGTGGTGGTGGCGGCGACGTCCGATCAGTCGGCGCTTGTCAGGCGCCGCTGTGCTTGGGCTGCCATGACCGTGGCGGAGCACTTCCGCGACCAGGGTAAGAACGTGCTGTTCCTGGCCGACTCTGTCACCCGTTTTGCCGAGGCGCACCGTGAAATCTCTGCCGCCTCGGGAGAGGCGCCCGCGTTGCGCGGCTACCCGCCTTCGGTGACGCCGCTGATCACCGGGCTGTGCGAGCGGGCCGGCCCTGGCGGCGAAGGGCAGGGCGACATCACCGCGGTTTTCAGCGTCCTGGTGGCCGGCTCCGATATGGATGAGCCGATTGCCGATATCCTGCGCGGTGTTCTGGACGGGCATATCGTTCTGAGCCGGGAAATTGCCGAACGCGGCAGGTTCCCCGCGGTCGACGTGTCGCGCTCGGTGTCGCGCAGCCTGCCCGCTGCGGCCACGGCGGACGAAAACGCAGCCATCCAGGAAGTGCGCAAGTTTCTGGGCGCCTATGAGCAATCCGAGGTGATGATCCGCGCCGGGCTTTATGCTGAGGGCAATGACGCAGTGCTGGACCAGGCCGTCAAGCTTTGGCCCGAATTGGATGCCTTTTTCGGGCGCGAGGATGCGGAGGGTATCACCAGCAGTTTCAACCGCCTCCTGCTGCTGCTGCGCCGTGCCAAGGCGGGACGCTAAGGGGCGGCTTGCTGTCACTAAAAAGATGAAAGCCGGCGCCCGGCTCAGGCCTGTGGCGCCGCTTTTTGGATAGCAGATTTTGCGGATCGGAATGAGGAGGCGTCCAGCAGCGGAAAGGCTGTGGAGGCTCGGGATTGTTCCGCCTTGAAAACCGGCGGATGAACAACGCATTCACTGAGCCGGTGCCTGCCCTAATGAGGCGTTTCAATAAAGCTGCTGCGGAGCTGCTTGCCTCCAGGCCGTTTCGCCGGGATAAAAATCCAGTCGCCGGGGATCGCTGATGAGGCCCCCGGCGCTTTGGTCGCAGCGCGTGTTGTTCAAAATCGAAACCGGTCTCGCGCTGCAGGACTGCATCCTGTGTGACCGCTGTACCCTGGTTGCCGAACGGGGCTGCAAGGGCAGTCATAGTGGCCGGCTTGAAGGGCCGGAAGGTTATGACGGCCGGACAGCAAACAGACGGTCTTCGCGCGCCAGCAAAGTGCGCAATGCCTTCAGGCAACGGTAGTGGTTGTTGCCGATCAGGGCGTCGGTTGCTTCTGCCAGCGAAGCGCGGCTATCAGGGTCCGTGAACACCTGGCTCAGCTCCTCGATACGGCGCAGCATCGGCAGACGCTCTTCCTCGGGGTCTGCATCGCCGGACAGGATCAGCTGCGCAGCATAACAGACCCGGCGCACCGGTGTATTGGCTTCTTCGGGATGAATGGCATCGCGCAGGCGCAGGATGTTGGCATCCGGGGTTACAATGGACAGGCGGCTGCGGCGGTCGCCGTTTTCAATCACCGCGCCATTCACAAGGACACGCTCCTTGGGGGCAAGTTTCAGGACAAGTCCGCTCATATTCAGGAAGCTCCGCTGCGGAGGCCACGCAGGATGGCCGTATTGATTTCCACCAGGGGCCGGACGTTGGCCTTGCGCTGAAGCACTTTGCTGGTGTGTTGTCGCGTGAATTCCGCCAGTTCGAAGAGATTCTGCTTTAGGTCATCTGGCAGGGGATTGCTCTTCATTGCGAGATCCGCCGTGAAGATCGACCAAAGCTTGCGGTTGTCGTTCAACGCCTGAGCAAGTTCATTGAACCCGTCGCTGCCTTTTTGGGCAGCCGTGATCAGCCGGCGGGTGACGCGGGTAACCACTTCGTATTCAAAGTTCTTTGCTGTCCGGGTCGGGGTCTTTGCCGCCGAATAGGCACTCTTCGCCTTCAGAAGGGCATTCACGTGTTTTCCTAACGTATTATTCTTCAGGTTCTCTGAGAGGGAAGACCGGGGCGCCATCAGCGCCCCGGATCAGGCTGTTAGCGGAACAGCTGCTGCAGGGTCGATGGCGCCTGGTTGGCGATGGTCAGCGACTGCACCGCCAGTTGCTGCTGGGTCTGCAGTGCTTTCAGCCGCGCCGAGGCCTCTTCCATGTTGGTGTCGCTCATGGTGCTGACACCCGACTTCAGCGAGTCGGTCAGTTTGGACACGAACGAGCTCTGGTCGGTCAGGCGGTTGCTGTCCGCACCCAGCTGAGCCGCGCTGTCAATCGCGAAGGTCAGTGCATTTCCGATTTCACTCAGGATAGTGGTGGCATTGGACGAATCCAGGGTGTTTCCCATAACGCCGGAGATGCTTGTGGCCGCGTCAATGTGATTGACCTGAATGATGTCGTTGGCCGGATCCAGCCCGCCGAGAACATTCAGCTCACTCGCGCCGCTAACGTCCAGCAGGTTCGCACCGTTGAAGGACGCGGAGGAGATGATCGAGTCAATCTGCTCCCGCTTCTTGGCCAGGTCGTTTTCGATTTTGTCGTGGTCAACGTTCTCGGAAACGCCGGCTACCACCAGCTCGCGCATTTCCTTCAGGGTTTCGACGATCTGTTCCATACCGGAGGAGGCAACAGCCACAGTGGCCTCGCCGAAGTCCAGTGCATCTCCGACAGCCTGATATGCCTGGATGTCGGACTCCATCGACTTGGAAATGGCCCAGACAGCGGAGTTGTCCTTGGCCATGCCGACCTCTTTGCCGGTCGAGATCTGGTTCTGGGTCTCTTCCAGGTTGTTGTTCACAGTCTTCAGAGTCTGCAGAGCAACCATTGCGCCGTTGTTTGTCAGAATGCTGGTCATAGCTTTTTCCTTTAGCTGCGGGGCGCTTTAGCCCCTTAATTCTGTGCCCCGGCGGGGCGTTGATTGACGTCTTTCTGACTGTGCGTTCCGCCCTCTGGCTTCCGCGCCACCCCTCTTGAGGTGCAAGGCGACTTTGGCCCATTAGTTGCTAAAGGAGTGCTAATGCCGGGATTTGGTTTTTTAGAATTTTCCCAAAATTGCATCAGGCGCGTTTTTCCAGCTTGGCGCCGCTGCGGGTGCCGTAGCGGTTCCGGCGTCCGGCCTGGTCATAAACGTCCAGGCCCTTGCGGATTCGGCGCAGTTCGGCCATGCGCGCCGCGACTGAGCGGATGCCGTCCATGGCGCTGTCCAGCAGCTGCTGATTGCGCGACAATTTGGTCTGAACCTGCGCCAGAGACTCGCGCTCCAGCTCTGATACAGAGTTCAGCTTGCCGATCACCTTCTCTTTTTTCGCAAGAAGCCCTTCCAGCTTGCCAAGGTCTCCCTCCATCAGGGCAGTGCGCTCGCGGTCGAGGATTTGGTCCAGCTCATCAATGAGCTTTTGCGGTTTCAGGTCACTCACCTTCGGTCTCCTTCAATGCGTGATAAAGTGATTCGGCCAGGCCGATGCCGCCGGAGCGGGCAATCTGGTTGGCCTGTTCGCGGATGAGAAAGCTGGAAAACTGGTCCTCGCCTGCGCCGCCGCCGAAACCTTCGCGGGATTCGCCAAGGCCTGCGGACTTCAGCATTTGCGCAAGAAAGGAAGCTTCCAGCTCAATAGCGGCCTCGCGCAGCGGGTCGCTGCCTGCGGGCCGTACTGGACGCACTGCAGATGCAGTCTGCAGCGGGGTGGGCAGTAGATCTGACATGTCCGGTTCTCCGGTTTGACGTCGAATTTCATCGATTTTCTAAAACTGCGCCGGAACCGGTTAAAATTGCCGTAACCGCTTTGGGATAAGTCTGTCCGGGTCGAGATAGAATGTCCGGAACACAATTATGATGATGAATTCGATCCTTGGCTTTGAAGCCGGTTCTGTTGGCAAGATGCCGGCCGCAACCGGGGAGTCATCCAAAAAATCCTCCAGTTCCAATGATTTCGCTGATCTTGTCGCGGCTCAATCCGGGCCCGAAGACGCGGCCGAAGAAGCGGTTGCAGGCAAGAGCGAAGTGGCGGAGGCAGAAGCGGGCACCGAATCGCAAGCCGCCCAGACAGAAGCGGCCGAAACCGGAATTGACGAGCCTGAAGCCAGAGTGGCCGAGGCGTCGGGCGAAGTGTCTGAGCTTGAAGCTGGACTGCCCGAGGCCGAGACGAATGAAGGTCTGGCTGGCACCAGTACAGATCAAGACTCTGAAGAAGCCGCAGTGGCCGAAGCGCAGGCGCGACCGGACTCCGATCCTAAAGCTGCCGGTGAGAAAGTGCCTCATGGCTCTTCCAGCGTTGCAGAAGGCGCGGATCAACTGGCCAAGAGCGAACGTGTGTCCGGCGTCGAGAGGCCTTCGCGTGAGAATATCGTTACGGGGCAGCCTGTCCCGCCTTCTGCTGACGGCACGCAGCAGGCAGACGGTGCGGCGGTCGGGCAAAACCCGGCGGCCGCAGGCGGCGGCCAGACTGAAACATCTGAAGAAATCGCTCGAATTCAGGCTCCCGGGCAAACCCAGGCGGAGGCTGTCTCCGGCCGAAACACAGCGGAGCGAGGCGAAAAAAACGCAGATTTGAAGGTGCCGCAAGGAACCGAAGGTTCAGGCACCACCCGCGTGCCTGAGGAGGCTTCGGTTAAGGCGGCCTTAGTTGCCAATGCACAACCGCCGACCGGGCAACAGCAATCCGGCACCGCCCCTGGTCAGGTAAACAAAGGCGTTGCAGCCGCTGGTCAGGCGCCCGCCGTTCCATACTCCGCAATGGCGATACCCGGTTCTCAATCCTTGCAGCCAGACGGCCAGCAGGCTGCCATCCGGCCTGACGGAGCGGCTCAACTGAACATGCCAGCCGCGCAAGGCATAGTGCAGGCGCTGACAGCGGGCCAGACCGCGCCAAAGGGGCCAGGACAGAGGGCCGAGTCAGCAGTAGCGGCACTTACCGGCGATGTCCCGGCGGACGCTGACGCTGGCGAGACTGGCAGGGCGTTTTTCAGCGATCTCAAGAGCGGAGAGTTCCGTGCACCCGCGGCAGCGCCGGCGCCGAACCCGCAGCGGCCTGCTGTTTCGGTGCTTCAGCCGCCGATTGCCGGCGGGCTTGGCGCGGGTTCGGCGGGTGCTGAACTGCTGTCCGGGTCCGAAGATTCTCTGCAGGGCGCATTTGGCCTGTCCGGCGAGGTGCCGGGACTGACGCAGCTGCTGGCGGAGGCCTCCTTCGGCACAGGCACGGTGCACCGGCCGGAGACGCCGCGCATGATAGCGGCGCAGCTAGCCGAGGCTTTTGCGGCCAAGGGTGAGCAGAAAGTTGAAGTTTCGCTGAACCCGCAGGAGCTGGGCCACGTGAAAATGCGTGTGGTCGCCAGTGAAACGGGCATTACCATGATTATCCAAACAGAGCGGCCGGAAACCGCTGATCTGATGCGCCGCCATATCCACGAACTGGCCGAGGAATTCCGCCGCATGGGGTATGAGGACATCTCCTTCGAATTCAGCGGCGGCCAGACCGGCGGCCAGTCCGCAGATGATGCGGGCGGCGGCGGGGCATCTTCCGGCGGCACAGGGCCGCGCGGCGCTGATGCGGCGGATGGCACTGAACAAGTAATTCAAAACCTACGGCTGGGTGAAACCGGCGTGGACATGAGGGTCTGATCACATGACAACAGCAGTCACCTCCGCGGGCAGCCCCGCGGCACAAACACCCCAGCAGCCGGCGGCCACCCAGAAGACCTCCGGGCTGACGTCCGACTTCGAAACCTTCGTGAAAATGCTGACCGCGCAGGCGACGAACCAGGACCCGCTGGAACCGCTTGATTCGACCGAATACGCGGCTCAGCTGGCGCAATTTTCGATGGTGGAGCAGCAGACCAAGAGCAACACCTTGCTGGAAGGCCTGCAATCCCAGCTGGGTCTGGCCAACATGGCGGCGCTGTCCGGCTGGGTCGGGATGGAGGCGCGGGGCGTGGCTCCGGGCTATTTCGACGGCAGCAGCGAGATCACCATTGCGCCTAACCCGGCAGCGGCTGCGGATTCGGTCACATTGGTCGTACAGGACACCAAGGGGTCCGAAGTGCAGCGAGTCACCCTGCCGGTCTCAGCCGAGCCTTACCAGTGGACCGGCCTGGATGAAGACGGAAATCCGCTGGAGGCAGGGGAGTATAAGTTTGTCATCGAAAGCAGAAAAGGCGACGAACTTTTGCTGCAGGAATACGCCGAGATCTATTTCAAGGTGAACGAAACCCGGATGCAGGGCGGCGATGTGGGCCTAATCACCGAAGGCGGGTCTGTGGTCCTGGCCTCTTCGGTGAGCGCGCTTCGCGATCCGCAAAGCTGACCCGGCGGTATCCGCTGGGCGAAAAACTGTCTAAGAACGGGGCGGCATAACACCGGAGACCGCCCTGCAACCGCTGCCTGACAAATTCGAAGCCCGTTTCTTTGCGCACCTTTCTGCAACGGGCCTGCATGTTCCGGCCCCCCGCCGTCTGGCGGGGGGGCGTTCGAACCATGTCTGGCGGGCAGGCGGGCTGGTGATTAAGCTGTACGCGGCAGATGGCGGCAATCCCTTGTTCGCCAATGATCCGGCACGGGAAGCCGCAGTGCTGACGGCGCTGTCCGGCACTGGGATGGTGCCGCCGCTGGTGCAGACCGGTGTTTTCGAAGGCCGCAGGTGGCTGGGGTATGCGCATGTGAACGGCAGCCCCTGGCGGCAGGACACTGGCCATGTTGCGCAACTCCTGGGGCGGCTGCACGACCTTGCTCCGCCGCCAGGATTGCCGGAAGGCGCGAACGGCAGCGCCGCGCTGGAGGGACAGACCTTTGATATTCTGAAATACTGCCAAGGCCGGGACTCGCTGGCGGCTATGCGGCCGCTGGGGCAGGTTCCGCCGCTGCCGCTGCCGGTTCTGATCCACGGCGACCCGGTGCCCGGCAATCTGCTGGCGCATGACGGCACGCTGACCCTGATCGACTGGCAATGCCCGCAGATCGGAGATCCGGCGGAGGATCTGGCCCTGTTCCTGTCGCCCGCCATGCAGCTGATGTACCGGGGGGCACCTCTGTCGAAGGCGGAGGAGGACAGTTTCCTTGCCGCCTATCCCGACCCGCGGATTGCCGGCCGGGTGCTGGCGCTCAAGCCCTGGTTTCACTGGCGTATGGCGGCCTATTGCCTGTGGCGGGCGGAGCGCGGCAGTGCCAGGGACCGGCAGGCGTTTGAGTTGGAGCGCGCGGCGCTTCAGTCCATCAGGCCTAGCAGCGCATAGGCGGGCGGCATCAGGATCCGGCGGGCGCGGCCAAAGGGGAAGCGCGGCATGTTTTGCATCACGGGAGAGTAGGGCAAATCAGGCGTCCGGTCCTGGACAAGATCGCTCAGCAGCCGCCCGGCATAGCTGCCCATGGCGACGCCGTTACCGTGATAGCAGAGACCGGCATAGATGCCCGGCATCTCTGGAACCGCGCCCACGAAGGGAACCAGGTTTCGGGACAAGCAGACCATGCCGGACCAGCAATGGGTGGTTTCCACAGTATGCCACGCCGGGAACATCGCCTCGAAATCCTGCCGCAGCTTGTGCCGGATTGCGGTCTCAGCCCGCGGCGAGGCCAGCAGCCCGCCGCGCATTCCGAACAAAAAGCGTTTGTCCGGCATCAGCCGGAAGTAATGCAGCAGGTTGCGGGTGTCATAGGCCATCTGGTGCGAAACCCAGCCCTGCGCCTGCAGCTCGGCCTTCGTCAGCGGACGGGTCACCATGACGGTGGATTGAGCAGGCATGTAGCGTCCGGCCAGCCAGCCCGGCAGATCCTCGGAGGAATAGCCATTGGTGGCGATGATGACCTTGGCGGCTCGCAAAACACCCTGTTTAGTCTCTAATCTGTATCCGCCGCGGTCCTGCCGCACCGACCGGGCAGCGCTGTGCTGGTACAGGCTAGCCCCGGCATTCTGTGCGGCGCCAGCCAGGCCGAACAGGTATTTGCGCGGGTTCAGGGCAAAGCCAACCGGCGTAGTCAGCGCCGCATGGAAGGAGCCGTTCAGACCGTTCTGCGCCAGCTGACTGCGGGTTAAAAAATCAGGTTCTCCTCCTGCGGCGCGCATGGCTTCGGCTTGCGCGCGCAGGCGGCGCGCGGCCTTTTCGCTATGCGCCAGCTGGGTTTCCCCGTCCGAGTGCGTGTCCGCGTCGATACCATGGGTCTGCAGCAGATCCCGCACCAGATGCACGGCGGCTTTTTCGCCGGCGCCGTAAGTTCCGGCGGCGGCCTGCCCGAACATACGGCGCATAGCCGGGCCAGAGAGTTTCGACCCGCCAAGGCAGCAGAACCCGCCGTTGCGGCCAGAGGCGCCCCAGCCCGGGGTTTCGGCCTCCAGCACCGCAACGGACACCCCGCTTTCGGCCAGATGCAACGCGGCTGACACACCGGTAAAGCCGCCGCCGATGATCGCCACTTCGGCGGATGCTTCACCCTGCAGCACCGGCCAGTCCGGCGCCGCGATGGTCTCGTCCCACCAGCAGTTGCTGCGCGGGCCGGGACCATAGGCGTAGTCGGAAAAGATCCGGCGCATCAGGCGCGCACCGCAGCCTGTTCCTCCCGTTTCTGGCGGGCCACCTGGTGTTTGGTCACCAGCGAGGCGGTGATGACGCCCACGGTGACGATGCTGATCATGATGGTCGACAGCGCGTTGATCTCGGGGCTGACGCCCAGGCGCACGGCGGAGAAGATCTTGATCGGCAGGGTGGTGGCCGAGGGACCGGAGGTGAACGAGGCGATCACCAGATCATCCAGCGACAGGGTGAAGGCCAAAAGCCACCCCGAAATCACCGCAGGCGCAATGATCGGCAGGGTCACCAGGCGGAAGGCCTCCGCCGGGGAGCAGCCCAGATCCAGCGCCGCTTCCTCCAGCGAGCGGTCGAAGCTCACCAGGCGGGAGGACACCACCACCGAGACATAGCACATGGAAAACGTGGTGTGCGCCAGCACGATGGTTAAAACCCCGCGATCCAGGCCGATGCCGATGAACAGCAGCAGCAGCGACAGGCCGGTAATAACCTCAGGCATCACCAGCGGCGCATAGATCATGCCTGAAAACAGCGTCCGCCCCATGAACCGCCCGCCGCGCACCAGAACATAGGCCGCGATCGTGCCCAGCACGGTGGCCATGGTGGAGGAGAACACGGCAACTTTAAGCGTCACCCAAGCGGCGTTCAGGAAGGCATCGTTCTGCAGCAGCTCCCCGTACCATTTGGTTGAGAAACCTGCCCAAACAGTAACCAGTTTGCTTTCGTTGAAGCTGAAGATCACCAGGATCACCATCGGGATATACAGGAAGGCAAATCCGAGGGTCAACGATACGGCGTTAAACCAGGTCATACGGTTCATTGCTCGGCCTCCTGCTGTTTCTGCTGGTTGCGCTGGAACAGCACGATCGGGATGATGAGCAGCAGCAGCAAAACCACCGCCACGGCGGATGCCACCGGCCAGTCGCGGTTGGAGAAGAACTCCTCCCACAGCACCTTGCCGATCATCAGCGTGTCGGAACCGCCCAGCAGCGACGGGATCACGAATTCACCCAGGACAGGGATGAAAACCAGGAAACTGCCGGCAATGATGCCGTTTTTCGACAGCGGGATGGTCACCAGCCAAAACGCGGTCAGGCGCGAGCAGCCCAGGTCCTCTGCCGCTTCGATCAGCGAGCCGTCCAGCCGCTCCAGCGCTGAATAGACCGGCAGGATCATGAACGGCAGGTAGGTATAGATGATGCCGATATAGACCGCGGAATTGGTGTTGAGGATGGTCAGCGGTTCCGAAATCACCCCCAGCCACATCAGGAACTGGTTCAGGAAACCTTCGTTCGACAGGATCCCCATCCACGCATAAACGCGGATCAGGAAGGAGGTCCAGAACGGCAGGATCACCAGCATCATCAGCGTCGGCCGCCATTCCTCTGGCGCCCGCGCCATGCCATAGGCAATCGGGTAGCCTGCCAGAAGAGTCAGAAACGTGGAGACGGCCGCGATCTGCAAGGAGCTGAGATAAGCCTTCCAGTAAAGATCATCCTCGGTCAGCCAGATGAAGTTTTCAAAATCCAGCTCCGCCAGAAAGGCTGAGATACCCTCAGCCCAGTCGAATTGCGGAACGTACGGCGGGATTGAGACCGCGTAATCCGACAGCGAGATTTTCAGGACGATGGCAAAGGGCACCAGGAACAGCGCCAGAAGCCAGGCATATGGGATGGCGATCAGGACAAAGCGGCGCATCATTCTGCCAGCAGAACGCCTGCCGTGGCTGTCCAGGACAGCCAGACAGAGTCTTCCCAGGTGAAATCGCGGCGGGCGATGCGGCGGGTGTTTGCAGATTGCGCCTTGATCACCGCACCGGTCGGCAGCTCAACGTGATAGGTGGAGATGTTGCCGAGATAGGCGATGTCGAGAATGCGGCCCTGCACGGCGTTGTCCGCCGCCGCCGGTTTTTCGGCACTGATGGAGACCTTTTCCGGGCGGATCGCCAGATGGGCTTTCTGACCGTCAGAGAATTCGTTGCCCGACTGCACGTTCAGCGGCGGCTGGCCTTCGCGCCAGGACATTGCATAACTGCCGCCGCCATTGGGTCTGACGGTGCCTTCGATCAGGTTCACATCGCCAATGAAATCAGCGACATAGACTGAGTTCGGCGTTTCATAGATCCGGTCCGGTGTTGCCACCTGAACGATCTTTCCGTGATCCATCACCGCGACGCGGGAGGCGACCGTCATCGCTTCTTCCTGATCGTGGGTCACGATCACGAAGGTGGTTCCGGTCTTCTCCTGGATATCCATCAGCTCGAACTGGGTATCCTGGCGCAGCTTCTTGTCGAGCGCGCCCAGCGGTTCGTCCAGCAGCAGCAGCTTCGGCGCCTTCGCCAGCGACCGCGCCAGCGCCACCCGCTGCCGCTGGCCGCCGGAGATCTGATGCGGCTTGCGGCGGGCGAACTTCTCCAGCCGGGTCAGCCGCAGCATCTCTTCGACCCGGTCGTTGATGTCATGCTTGGGCATGCCCTCGCGCTTGAGCCCGAAGGCGATATTCTCCCAGATCGACAGATGCGGGAACAGTGCGTAGGACTGGAACATCATGTTCACGGCGCGCTTGTTGGGCGGCACCGGGGCAATGTCTTGCCCAGCCAGGAAAATCTTGCCCTCAGTCGGGGTTTCGAACCCGGCGAGCATCCGCATCAGCGTGGTCTTGCCGCAGCCCGAGGGCCCCAGCAGCGCGTAGAATTCCCGCTCGTAGATGTCGATGGTCAGATTGTCGATGGCAGTGAATTCACCAAAGCGCTTGGTGACGTTCTGGAAGTGGATCAAGGGCTTAGCCTCAGGATCGTTCCAAGGTTCGAATACGGAAGCAGTCAAGCCGGGCCTCTTCTGCGAAGTGTCGCGCGGATGTATTGGTTGGCCGCGCGAGGCACTGCCAGGCGCGTGAGGGGGTGCGGGGCGGTGTATGCGCCCCGCGGGTCATGTGCGGCTGATCAGGTGCCGGATTTGATCTTGGTCCACATGCGGGTGGCCTTGCGCTGTACTTTCGGCGGGTAGCCTTCCTTGATGTACAGGTTCTTGACGGTATCTTCGTTGGGATAGATCGCGGGATCGCCGATCACATCCTCTTCCAGGAGTTCCTGGGACGCCTTGTTGCCATTGGCGTAATAGACGTAGTTGGACGCCGTCGCCATATTCTCTGCGTCCATGATGAAGTTCAGGAACTTGTGGGCACCATCGGGGTTCGGGGCATCGACCGGGATCGCCATCTGGTCGAACCACATCAGCGCGCCTTCCTTGGGCGCGTTGAACGCGATCTCGACGCCGTTATCCGCTTCGTCCGCGCGGTCGCGTGCCTGCAGGATGTCGCCGGACCAGCCGAAGGCCACGCAGATATCGCCATTGGCCAGGGCGTTAATGTATTCGGAGCTGTGGAACTTGGTGACATAGGGGCGCACGGCCATCAGAACCGGTTCGGCCTTCTCCACAACATCGGCATCCATGCTGTTGGGGTCTTCGCCGATATACTTCAGGGCCGCCGGAATCATCTCGTCCGGCGCATCCAGGAAATGCACGCCGCAGCTGGCCAGCTTTTCCATGTATTCCGGGTTGAACACCAGCTCCAGCGAGTCGACCGGTGCGTCCTCTCCCAGCACTTCCTTGACCTTGGCGGTATTCACGCCGATGCCGGTGGTGCCCCACATGTAGTTGATCGAAAACTCGTTGCCGGGATCATAGCGCGAAGTGCGCTCCTCGATCGCGTCCCACATGTTTTCCTTGTTCGGCAGCTTGGACATGTCCAGCTTCTGGAAGGCGCCGGCCTGAATCTGGCGCGCCAGGAAGGACCCGGTCGGCACCACCACGTCATAGCCAGAGCCGCCCGCCAGCATTTTGGTCTCAAGTACCTCGTTGCTGTCGAAGACGTCATAGATCAGTTCGATGCCGGTTTCGGCTTCGAACTTTTCCAGCAGGCTTTCATCAATGTAGTCGGACCAATTGTAGACGCGAACCTCTTCCGCCGCGGCCGCAGCAGCCGTGCCGAGGGCAACGACGGCGGTCATGGTCATCGTTTTCAGTGTCATGAATTTCTCCCTGTGCGTGCCGGTTTCGGAGTCCGGCTGTAAATAGATTTGATCAAGTTTTGCCGCGTTGGGCAATACTCTTTATGTTTTCACTTGCCTCGGGATGGTGCAAGCTGCCCAAAATTCAGGAGGGAAACCACCGGTGACAGAGACGACTTCACCAGCCGTTGCGGCACAGGACAGCCCAGCAAAACTGCCCGCGCATGAGATCGTTTATCAAAAGCTCAGGGCGCAGATTCTGTTCGGCGAGCTGGTGCCCGGGCAGGCGGTGACCATCCAGGGCCTGGTGGAGACGCTGGAGGCCGGCATGACACCGGTCCGCGAGGCGATCCGGCGGCTGATCTCGGACGGGGCGCTGATGTTCCAGGGCAACCGCCGCGTGTCGGTTCCCCTGCTTGGACCGGATGATCTTGAGGAGCTTATTTTTGCCAGAAAAACAATTGAGTGCGAGCTAGCGCGCCGGGCGACCCCGCATATCGGCGCAGCGGTTATCGAGGAGCTGGCGGCCATCGACAATGCCTTGGACAAAGCCATCGCCACTGGTGATGTGGCGGGATACCTGGTTCAGAATTACAGCTTCCACACGGCGCTCTATTCGCATGCGAATGCCCCCATCCTCAGTGATATTGCAGACCGCTTATGGCTGCGGTTCGGCCCCTCTTTGCGGGTGGTCAGCGGGCGGCTCGGCACCCAGAGCTTTCCGGACCGGCACAAGGACATTCTTGACGCACTGCGGCGTAAGGACCCGGAGATGGCCGCGCTGGCCATGGAGAGGGACGTCTGCCAGGGCATGGATCAGGTTGTTCAGGGGCTGCAGGGCGCGAACTGATTCGATTGACACCCGAGAATTTGATCATATTCTGGGGCCAATCAGTTTTTCTCAGGAGCGAGTCCCATGACCGTGATCACCAACCACATGCCGACTTCCGAGTTGCAGGCGCTGGACGCGGCCCATCACATGCACCCGTTCACCGCCAACGGCGAGCTGTCGCAGAAGGGCGCGCGCATCATCACCCGGGCTGACGGCGTGCATCTGACCGACAGCGAGGGCCACCAGATCCTTGATGCGATGGCAGGCCTGTGGTGCGTCAACATCGGCTATGGCCGTGAGGAGCTGGCGGAGGTCGCGGCCCGCCAGATGCGCGAGCTGCCCTATTACAACACCTTCTTCCAGACCACCCACGTGCCTGCCATCGCGCTGGCTGCCAAAATCGCTGAACTGGCGCCGGGTGATTTGAACAATGTATTCTTTGCCGGCTCAGGCTCTGAGGCGAACGACACCAACATCCGCATGGTGCGTCATTACTGGGCGCTGAAGGGCAAACCGTCGAAGTCCGTGATCATCAGCCGCAAGAACGCCTATCACGGTTCCTCCGTCGGCAGCGGCTCCTTGGGCGGCATGAGCGGTATGCACGCGCAGGGCGGGATGCCGATCCCGGATATTCACCACATCAACCAGCCCAACTGGTGGGCCGAGGGCGGTGACATGCCGCCGGAGGAATTCGGCCTGCAGCGCGCCCGCGAGCTGGAAGAGGCGATTCTGGAGCTGGGCGAAGACCGCGTCGCCGCCTTTATCGCCGAGCCGGTGCAGGGTGCCGGCGGTGTCATCGTGCCGCCGGACAGCTACTGGCCGGAAATCCAGCGCATCTGCGACAAATACGAAATCCTGCTGATCGCGGATGAGGTGATCTGCGGCTTCGGGCGCACCGGCAACTGGTTCGGCAGCCAGACCCTGAACATCCGCCCCGACATCATGACCGTCGCTAAGGGGCTCAGCTCCGGCTATGCGCCGATCGGCGGCTCGATCGTCAGCGATGAGGTTGCCTCCGTGATCGCGAGCGACGAGTTCAATCACGGCTACACCTACTCCGGTCATCCTGTTGCCGCGGCCGTGGCGCTGGAAAACCTGCGCATCCTGGAGGAGGAAAACATCCTCGGCCATGTGCGCGACGTGGCGGCGCCGTATCTGAAGCGGAAATGGGAGGCGCTGACCGATCACCCGCTGGTTGGCGAGGCCAAGATCGCCGGCATGATGGGCTCCATCGCTCTGACCCCCGACAAGGAGGCCCGCGCCGCCTTTGCCTCTGAGGCTGGCACCGTCGGCTACATCTGCCGCGAGCGCTGCTTTGCCAACAACCTGGTGATGCGCCATGTCGGCGACCGGATGATCATCTCACCGCCGCTGGTGATCACCCCGGAGCAGATCGATGTGCTGATCGAGCGCGCCACCAAATCGCTGGATGAATGTTATGCCGAGCTGAAGGCGCAGGACCTGATGCACAGCGCCTGATTCTCCTCTCCGGCGCCGCAGCCGCGCCGGTCCAGCTCGCGACTCATTGCGGCCCGGCAGCCTGTCTGCCGGGCCTTTTCTTCGGTGACGGGGCTGAAAGCGTCGTTTTCGGGCCGGTGAATTCCATTGGGCGGCGCAAAATGTCCGGGGTGCGTCGCAAAATGTCCGGTTGATCCTTGCGCAACGGGACTAGGCTTCCGTAAGGGTATTCTTTTTCCTGGGGCAGGAGGCCGAAGTATGAATTTCGTACTCCAGCGATTGAAAGAATATTTTTTTCATACCTAGCGCTTGGTAGCTTTGGTGTGATTAACTTCGAACAAGCGCAGAGAAAATCTGCCGGATGACAAAACTACGGGGAGCCTGCTTTGGCTGATGCGTCAAACGTTGATGCGTTCGTTGAATTCGAACGTGTCCAAAAGAGCTACGATGGCGAAAATCTCGTTGTCAAAGATCTCAACCTCACCATGCCCAAGGGCGAATTTCTGACAATGCTTGGCCCGTCCGGGTCCGGGAAAACCACTTGCCTGATGATGCTGGCAGGGTTTGAGACCGCGACGCATGGCGACATCCGCCTGGACGGGACCTCGATCAACAACATCCCGCCGCACAAGCGCGGCATCGGCATGGTGTTCCAGAACTACGCCCTGTTTCCGCATATGACGATTGCGGAAAACCTCTCCTTCCCGCTCGAAGTCCGCAACATGGGCAAGTCCGAGCGCGAAGAAAAAGTGAAGCGGGCGCTGGACATGGTGGAAATGGGGGCCTTTGGCGGCCGCCGCCCGGCCCAGCTGTCCGGCGGCCAGCAGCAGCGGATCGCGCTGGCGCGGGCGCTGGTGTTCGAACCGGAACTGGTGCTGATGGATGAGCCGCTGGGCGCGCTCGACAAGCAGCTGCGCGAGAAGATGCAGTTCGAGATCACCCATCTGGCGCACCGCCTCGGCATCACCGTGGTCTATGTGACCCACGACCAGACCGAAGCGCTGACCATGTCGGACCGCGTTGCGGTGTTTGACGACGGCCGCATCCAGCAGATCGCGCCGCCGGACCAGCTGTATGAAAGCCCGGAAAACAGCTTCGTGGCTCAGTTCATCGGCGAAAACAACACGCTGGAAGGCACCGTCAAGGAAATCAAGAACGGGATTGCACTGGTTCAGCTGGACGATGGCGAGCTGATCGACTGCAAGCCGGTCAACGTGTCCCAGCCGGGCGAGCGCACCCGCGTCTCGATCCGTCCGGAACGGGTGGAATACAACAAGGACCGCCTGCAGGCAGGCGTCCACACGCTAAAGGCGGAAGTGCTGGAGTTCATTTACATGGGCGACATCTTCCGCACCCGTCTGCGGGTGGCCGGCAATGATGAATTTATCATCAAGACCCGGAATGCCCCGGACCAAGTCCGGCTGCAGCCCGGTCAGCAGATCGAAATCGGCTGGCTGCCGGAAGACTGCCGCGCGCTGGACGCCTGATCCGCGCGCGCTGAACCCCCGGCAGAAGAACGACCGGGGGCTTCACATTTGTGAAATTCAACAAGGAGAGACTCTCTATGAAACTCAGCAAAATGTCCGCACTGGCGGTGACTACCGCCCTTTGCGCCCCTTCGGCCTTTGCCGAGGAAATGGCCAATGAGCTGACTCTGGTATCCTGGGGCGGTGCCTATCAGGCCAGCCAGCACAAAGCCTATGTCGAGCCCTATCTGGCGCAGAACCCCGACGTGAAAATCATCTGGGACGAAAGCTCGGCCGAAGCCGTGGCAAAAATCCGCGCCATGAACGAAGCCGGCAACGTGACCTGGGACCTGGTGGATGCCGTGGCCTCTGACTCCATGCGCCTGTGCGACGAAGGCCTGGCGGAAGAAATCGACCATGACGAAGTTCTGGCTGCTGCACCCGACGGCACCCCGGCGTCCGAAGATTTCGGCGACCTGATCGTCAGCGACTGCTTCGTGCCGCAGATCGTCTATTCGACCACATTCGGCTACCGCACCGACCTGATCGACCAGCCGGATTCAGTCTGCGCGATCTTCGACACCGAAAAGTATCCGGGCAAGCGCTCGCTGCAGAAGCGTCCGATCGACAACATGGAATGGGCGCTGTACTGCGACGGCGTCGCCAAGGACGAGATCTACGACGTGCTGGGCACCGACGAAGGTGTTGACCAGGCGCTGGCCAAGCTCGACACCATCAAGGACCAGGTGGTCTGGTGGACCGCGGGCGCCGAAACCCCGCAGCTGCTGGCCGATGGCGAAGTGGTGATGGGCTCGACCTTCAACGGCCGCCTGTTCTCGGCAATCGCCGAGCAGAACCAGCCGATCGGCATGCTTTGGGACATGCAGTCCTTTGACCTTGATGGCTGGGTGATCCCGGCAGGCCTGCCTGCAGACCGCAAGGCACGTGTGATGGACTTCCTGAAGTTCGCCACCGACACCCAGCGTCTGGCTGACCAGGCTGCTTACATCTCGTACGGCCCGGCCCGTGCCTCCTCGGCACCGCTGGTCGGCAAGCATGCCGAACTGGGCATCGAGATGGCGCCGCATATGCCGACCGATCCGGCAAACGCGGGCAACGTCCACACCTATGACTACGAATGGTGGGCCGACAACCGCGATGATCTGGACGCCAAGTTCCAGGCATGGCTGGCCAAGTAATCTGACCTCCTGATGAGAGGCCCGGCGGGGGCCGCCATGCGCAGGCCCCCGCCCCACAAAATAAAAGACCCGACGGGGAACCCCATGAGTGACATCACCCAATCCGGTCCGGTGCTGGCCGCCGACGGCAGGCCGCTGAAGCGCAGCCTCGCCCGGGCCCTCCGGATGCAGAAGATCCGCGCGCTGATGCTGATTGCGCCGCTTCTGCTCTTTGTCCTGCTGACCTTCATTCTCCCGATTGCGGACATGCTGTTCCGCTCGGTTGAGAACCGCATTGTGCAGGACACCCTTCCGCAGACCGTGGTGGCGGTGCAGGACTGGGACGCCGACAGCGGCGAAGCACCCCCCGACGCGGTTTATGAGGCACTGGCCTACGACCTCGTCGTGGCCGCCGAGCGCAAACAGCACACCCGCGTCGGCACCCGGCTGAACTATGAAACGCCGGGCATTTCCTCACTGTTCCGCAAGGCGGGCCGCCGCGTCGATGAAGTGGGCGAGGGTTATTTGAAACAATTCGCGGCGCTTGATCCCGCGTGGGGAGAGCCGCAGACCTTCATGTCGGTCTTTGCCGACCCGGAGTGGCTGGCCAGCCGTGCGGGCGCCGGGGATGAACCGCCCTTCCAATTGTCTGAGACGGCCCACGACGCGCTGCCGAAGGCCAGCGGCGCCTACATGAATTTTGCGCGCACCATCCAGGAAGAGGATAACGACAGCCCGGCCGAGGAAGAGCCCTGGGCACCGGTCTATATGGCACTCCATTCCGACCTGGCGGCCAACCCGCAGGCGGCGCAGGCCTTCAGCGGCGACGCGCAGCGCCTGCTGCAGGAAGCCGCGGCACTGATCGAATCCGGCCAGATGGAAACTGAATCCGCCCGTGACGCCTTTGTCAAAATGGATAAGGACTGGGCCGATCCGGAGGTCTGGCGCACGCTCAAGACCTATGCCGGCAAATACACCAACGGCTACTTCCTGAACGCCGCCGACCTGCAGAAAAGCCCGGACGGGCCGGAGCTGCGGCCCGAGGACGAGCGTATCTACGGCACCCTGTTCCTGCGAACGCTGATCATGTCGCTGGCGATCACCTGCAGCTGCATCGTGCTGGGCTACCCGGTCGCCTGGATCCTCGCGAACCTGCCGTCGCGCACCGCAAATATGCTGATGATCCTGGTGCTGCTGCCGTTCTGGACCTCGCTTCTGGTGCGGACCTCGGCGTGGAAAGTGATGCTGCAGCAGCAGGGTGTGATCAACGACACGCTGGTCTGGCTGGGCCTGGTCAGCGACAGCGACCGGCTGGTGATGATCAACAACCAGTTCGGCACCATCGTGGCGATGACCCACATCCTGCTGCCGTTCATGATCCTGCCGATGTATTCGGTGATGCAGACCATCAACCCCACTTACCTGCGGGCGGCAAAATCGCTGGGCGCAACCAACTGGACGGCCTTCTGGCGGGTCTATTTCCCGCAGTCGGTGCCGGGTATCGGCGCGGGGTCGATCCTCGTCTTCATCCTGGCCATCGGCTACTACATCACACCGGAACTGGTCGGCGGCACCAAGGGCGTCTTCATCTCCAACCGGATCGCCTTCCACATCTCGCAGTCGCTGAACTGGGGTCTTGCGGCCGCGCTTGGCACCATCCTTCTGGTGATCGTCCTGGCGCTCTATTGGGCCTATGACAAGATCGTCGGCATCGACAACGTGAAACTGGGATAACCGAAATGGCTTTGACACCTGTTGAAAACCAAACCCCCGGCTTCACGGCAGCCACTGCCGCCGCCGCGGGGGCGTTCTTCGGCCTCTTCGTCGGCACCGCCCAGGGCTCCGGCCTGCTGGGGGTGCTGATCGGCGCGGCGCTGCTGGGCGTGATCGGCTTCGTCTTTGCCGGGCTGACGGACAAGGAAACCCCGCTGCGCTGGCTGCTGGTTGCGGTCTTCGCGGCGGCGGGCTTCGTGCTTGGCGGTCTCGTCGCCGCGGTGATCGGGGCACTGTTCGGCTGGTTTACCGGCTGGTTCGTGTTCTGGATCGCAACCTCACGCTACCGCGCCCATCTGGCGCCGTATCTCACCCCGGGGCAGGTACTGTGGCACTATACCTTCCGGGTGATCTGCGGGGTGATCTTCGTCTTCCTGATCACACCGATCCTGGTGGTGATGCCGCTCAGCTTCAACGCCCAGGATTTCTTCACCTTCACCCCGGAAATGCTGCGTTTCGATCCTGAGGGCTATTCGCTCAAGCACTACCGCGATTTCTTCACCAACGACGACTGGCAGCAGGCGCTGTGGAACTCGGTGAAGATCGCACCGATGGCGACGCTGCTGTCGGTGGGCTTCGGAACCCTTGCGGCCATCGGCCTCAGCCAGCCGCACGTGCCGTTCCGCCGTGCGATCATGGCGATCCTGATTTCGCCGATGATCGTGCCGCTGATCATCTCGGCCGCGGGCATGTATTTCTTCTACAGCCGGATCGGCCTGCAAGGCACTTATTTCGGCGTGGTGCTGGCCCATGCGGCGCTGGGCATCCCCTTCGTGATCATCACCGTCACCGCGACATTGGTGGGCTTCGACCGCTCGCTGACCCGCGCGGCAGCCAACATGGGCGCAGGGCCCGTCACCACCTTCTTCCGGGTGCAGATGCCGCTGATCCTGCCGGGTGTAATCTCCGGCGGCCTGTTTGCCTTCATCACCTCCTTCGACGAGGTGGTGGTGGTGTTGTTTGTGGGCTCCGCCGGCCAGAAGACGCTGCCGTGGCAAATGTTCATCGGCCTGCGCGAGCAGATCTCGCCCACCATTCTTGCGGTGGCGACGATCCTGGTGGTGATTTCCATCGCGCTCCTGACCACAGTCGAGATGCTGCGCCGCCGCTCCGAACGCCTGCGCGGCATGTCGCCCAGCTGATCGCCAAGCAGAGACGCCAATCCTTAAAAGGCCCCGCTAGGCGGGGCCTTTCCCATGTTCATCTGGCTGAAAATATCCCGGGGGTGAATTGGCCGTCAGGCCAAGAGGGGGCTGGCCCCCTCCGCGCGCCTCTTACCGCAGCCGCTGCAACAGCCGTGGCGAAGCATACCCGTCGGCTGTCAATCCATTGGCCACCTGATAGGCCCGCACCGCGCCGATCGTCTTCGGCCCGATCCGGCCATCGACCCCCTCGGTATCGAACCCGGCTGAGCTCAGCCGCTGTTGCAGTTCCTCCCGCTCCGCCCGGGTCAGCGCCCGGTCGCTTCGCGGCCAGCTGCTCTGGATCGGCGTGCCGCCCTTGATCCGGTCGGCCAGATGCCCGACCCCGATCACATAGGCGTCCGCGGTGTTGTAGCGCTCCAGCACGGAAAAGTTCTGGAAGATCATGAAGGCTGCCCCCGCACTGCCCGCCGGCAGCAGGATCGAGGCCTTCCCGTGATCCGTGACCGCGCGCCCGTCCAGCCCCTTGATGCCTAAGGCCGCCCATTCCGATGGCAGCTTTTCGATGTCCCGGTCGGCCAAGGTGTAGTCAAACCCCTTGGGCAGCGCCACTTCCACCCCCCAGGGCTGCCCTTTCACCCAGCCGAACTGTTTGAGGTAGGCCGCGGTGGATGCCAGCGCATCCGCCGGGTTGTCCGACCAGATGTCGCGCTTGCCGTCGCCGGTGAAGTCCACCGCGTAATCCAGATAAGACGTCGGGATGAACTGTGTGTGCCCCATGGCACCAGCCCAGCTGCCGGTCATCTTGCGGGCGGCAACATCGCCTGCCTGCAGGATCTTCAGCGCCGCCACCAGCTGGCCTTCAAAAAACGCACCGCGCCGCCCGTCAAAGGCCAGGGTCGCCAGCGAGCGGATCACATCCATTTTACCGCGGAAGGTGCCATAGCTGCTCTCCAGCCCCCAGACCGCCACCACGATTTCCTTCTCGACGCCATACTTGGCCTCGATCTGATCCAGCCGCGCCTGGTTCTCCCGCACCGCCGCCTTGCCGTTTTTCACCCGCAGCTCCGAGGCGGCGCTGTCCAGGTATTCCCAGATCGTCTTGGTGAATTCCGACTGATTCCGGTCGCGCCGGATCACTTCCGGATCATAGCTGACACCGGCAAAGGCGCTGTCCAAAACCGGCGCGCTGATGCCTTGGGCCAGGGCGCGGTCGCGAAACCCCTGGATCCAGCCTTGGAAATTCAGCTCTGCCGCCGCTGGCTGAGGTTCGGCCTGTTTCAAGACCGCAGGCCGCGCCGCGGGCCGCAAATCCGTGGCGGCGGACGCAAGCTGATAGTTGTCATACTGTTGTTCCTGGCTGGCCGCCTCCGGCCGCTGGGCGGGCCTCAGGGAATCGTCCGGTGCGGCCTGTGCCGCCATGGCCCCGCCTGCCACCAGGGACGCCGCAACCCATCTGCGCATGATGCACCTCTTTATACACTGCTCCCCGCCAGTTTAACGGCGGCGGAGCCTGGGTAAAGAGGTCAGTCCTTGCATGTGCGGGCGGCCGCCTGCCGCTCCTCGCGCATTTGCTCCAACGCGTCGCGCAGCATCGGCACCCGGTGCGGGCGGAAGCTCTGGTCCGTCACTTCCAGCCCCCGCATCCGGTCGAGCCGGAACACCCGCACCGCGTCGCGCAGGCCGCACCAGGCAATCAGCACTGTGGAGCGGTCAAAGTAGACAACGCTCAGGGGTTTCACCTGCCGCTCTGTCACCGCGCCATGGCCGTCGGTATAGCCAAACCGCACCTCCACCTCGTCCCAGGCCGCCTGCCGCAGGTCCTGCGCCGGAATCGCGGGCGGCACCGGGCGGTCGAACCGGTAGGGCGCCAGCACCGCATGGCGCAGCCGGTGCGCCTGCCGCGGCGGCAGCCGCGCCTGCAGCTTGCGCAAGGCTTCCGAGGCGGCGGTGGCCAGTTCCGGATCGCCGATCAGCTCCACCTCGCGCAGGCCCAGCACCAGCGCCTCCAGCTCGGTGTCGCGAAAGCCCATCGGCGGCAGCGCATTGTCCTCGATCAGGGTAAAGCCGTAGCCTGCCTCGCCGTCGATCACCGCCCCCATCTCGCGCAGCGTGGCAATGTCGCGGTGGATGCTGCGGGCCGATACGCCCAGGTCGCGGCCCAGCTCCGCCGCGGTATGCGGGCCGGGCCCCAGGCGCAGGGCTTGCATCAGCTGAAAGAGACGGTGCGTGCGGGACATAGTCTGTTCTCTCTACGCCTCATGACAGTTTTTGTCACCATGCGGATCTAATCTGCCCCCAGCCCGAAACGACAGGAACCCCTCATGCTGACCCTACTGACCTATCCCCGCAACGGCGCCGTCTTCAGCCTCAGCCCGTTTTGCGTCAAAGCGGCTCTGTTGCTGGCCTTTTCCGGCCAAAGCTGGACACGCAAGGACCTGAACAACCCCAGCGGGATGCCGCACCGCAAGCTGCCGGTGCTGCGCACCCCCGGCGGACTGGTGCCGGACAGCAGCGCCATCCGCGCCTGGCTGGAGCAGCAGGGCACCGACTTTGACGCCGCCCTCGGCGCACGAGATCGGGCGCAGGGGCAGATGCTGATCCGGATGGCAGAAGATACGCTCTACTTCCACGTGGTGCGCGACCGCTGGGACAACGACGCGGTCTGGCCCGTGATCCGCGACAAGTACTTTCAGGAAATCCCGGCGCTGATCCGCCGGCCCGTCACCGGTGCCATCCGCCGCTCCGTTCACAAGGGGCTGACGTTTCAAGGCACTGCAAGGTTCAGCGAGGATGAGCGGAACCAGCGCGCGAACCAGGATCTGACCGCCATCGCAGCCCTGTTGAAAGGCCAGGACTTCCTGTTCGGCTCACAGATATCCAGCGCCGATTTCAGCGTCGCCTCCATGCTGCAGGCAATGGGGACGACCCCGGTCCGGACAGCCCTGGTGGCCCGCATTCTCGACGATGCGGTGCTCAAGCCTTATGTTAACCGGGTATTTGAGACGGTCCCGCTGCCATGATCCCGCCTTTTGCCAGCCCCGATATTGAAGCTGCATTCGATGTGCCCGACGTGCAGGCCCGCGCAGGCCTACTGGCGCTGCGGCGGCTGATCTTTGACACCGCCGCTCAAACGCCGGAGGCCGGACGGATCGAGGAGGCCCTGCGCTGGGGCCAGCCGTCCTACCTCACGCCCGAGAGCAAGACTGGTTCCACTATCCGGCTGGGCATACCCAAAGGCGCGCGCTTTGCCCTGTTTGTGCATTGCCAAAGCCGGCTGATCCCGGAATTCGCCGCGGCCTTCCCTGCCTGGGACCGGTTCGAGGGCACCCGCGCGGTTCTGTTCAACAACCCGCGGGAGGTAGAGCCGGTCCGTCACGGCTGGCTGATCAAGCGGGCGCTGACCTACCGTATCCGGCCGCCGCTGGAGATCCCGGCCTGACAAAACTGCGCACTGTCCCCTCGGGGACAGCCGCTCATTTCGGCCGCTTGCGTTCCACCTTGCGTTTCACCTTGGCAGCCTTGTGCTTGGACTTTGCCGCCTTGCGCTTGACGGTCCGGCCTGCCGGGCTGCGGTGGCCGCGCTGGCCGCCCCCGGCTGGCATCGGCGCATTCTCCAGCGCCAGCAGCTCCAGCTCCAGCCCGCCGGTCACCGGCGCCGCCTGGGTCAGCCGCACCGTGACCCGCTGGCCGATGGCCAGGGTCAAACCGGTGTCAGACCCGGTCAGCGTGCCGGCCTGCGGGTCGAAATGAAAGAACTCCCGTCCGATCGAGCGCACCGGTACCAGCCCGTCGGCGCCGGTCTCGTCCAGCTTCACAAAGGCGCCAAAGCGGGCGATGCCGCTGATCCGGCCCTCAAATTCATTGCCGACCCGCTCGCTGAGGTAGGAGGCCAGATACCGGTCGGTGGTGTCGCGCTCCGCAATCATCGACCGCCGCTCGGTATCGGAGATATGGTTGGCGGTTTCTTCCAGCCGCTCGATCTCTTCGGCGCTCAGCCCGTCATTGCCCCAGCCATGCGCCGAGATCAGCGAGCGGTGCACGATCAGGTCCGCGTAGCGGCGGATCGGCGAGGTGAAATGCGCGTAGTTGCGCAGCGCCAGGCCGAAGTGGCCGAAATTCTCCGGATTGTAATAGGCCTGCTGCATGGAGCGCAGGGTGGAGATGTTGATCAACTCCGCATCATCCGTGCCCGCCGCGTGATTGAGCAGCGCATTGAGATGCCGGGTCTGCAGCACTTGCCCCTTGGCCAGGTTGAGGCCGGCCGCGCGCGCGGTTTCGCGCAGCGCCTCCAGCTTCTCCGGCGCCGGTTCCTCATGCACGCGGAACAGCAGCGGCGAGCGTTTTTGGATCAGCGTTTCGGCCGCGGAGACATTGGCGAGGATCATGAACTCCTCGATCAGCTTGTGCGCGTCCAGCCGGTCGCGGAAGGCGACCGAGGTCACATGGCCGTCGTCATCCAGCACGATCTTGCGCTCGGGCAGATCCAGATCCAGCGGTTCGCGTGCGGCTCTTGCCTTTGTTAGAGCCTTATAAGCAGCAAACAGCGGCTTGATCACATCCTCCAGCAGCGGCGCGGTCTTGTCGTTCGGGCTGCCGTCTTGCGCGTCCTGCACCTCGGCGTAGTTCAGCGAGGCCACGGAACGCATCAGCCCGCGCACGAACTTGTGCCCGATCTTGTGGCCCTCGGCATCGACCTGCATCCGCACCGCGATACAGGCGCGCGGCACGCCTTCGTGCAGGCTGCACAGATCGCCCGACAGCCGGTCCGGCAGCATCGGCACCACCCGGTCGGGGAAATAGCTGGAGTTGCCGCGCTTGCGCGCCTCGCGGTCCAGCGCCGAGCCCGGGCGCACGTAGGCCGCCACATCGGCAATCGCCACCCAGATCACATGGCCGCCAGGGTTCTTGGGATCGTCATCAGCATGGGCAAAGCAGGCGTCGTCATGGTCGCGCGCATCGGCGGGGTCGATGGTGACCAGCGGCAGATCGCGCAGGTCCTCGCGCCCTTTCAGGCCCATTGGTTTGGCCGCATCGGCTTCGGCCACCACCTTGTCGGGGAAGCGGTCGGGAATGCCGTGCTGGTGAATGGCGATCAGGGACACCGCCTTGGGCGCCGCAGGGTCGCCCAGCCGTTCCACGATGCGCGCCCGCGGCAGGCCCAAGCGGCCCTTGGGGCCGACCTGTTCGGCCTCGACCAGTTCCCCGTCCCGGGCGCCCTTCGCAGCATCCGGCGCCACGGTCCATTCCGTCGAAGCTGCTTTGTCGATCGGCACGATGCGCCCGCCCTCGGACCCTGCGCGGAAGATGCCCAGCACCCGTTTCGCGCTGGTGCCGATCCGGCGGATCAGCCGCGCCTCATAGTTGTGGTCCTGATCGGGCACTGCTTGCAGCTTGGCCAGGATCTTGTCGCCTTCGCCCAGAGCCGGGTCCGAGGCTTTGGGCAGGATCAGGATGATCGGCTCCACGCCCTCGCCGTGCCATTCCAGCGGGCGGCCATAGAGGTCGCCATCCTCGTTCGGCGCCTTCACCTGCAGCACCGTCACCGGCGGCAGCTGGTCCGGGTCGCGGTAGGTTTTCTTGCGCTTTTGCAAGTGGCCCTCGGCCTCCAGCTCCTTGAGGATGCGCTTGAGGTCGATGCGGTCGGCGCCCTTGATGCCAAAGGCCTTGGCAATGTCGCGTTTGGAGGTATGGGTCGGGTTGGCGGAGATCCAGTCGAGGATTTCGGCCTTGGAGGGAATACGGCTCATGTTTCCCGCGTAGCACGGCGGCGGTGCGGCGTCATGGAGAAAAGCGCGCAGTCAGCATCGCGGCAGGTCAGCCGCAGTGTCGACGTCTTGCAGGGTATCGGTCAGCGCAATGCGCCAGCCGGGCAGGGTCCGCAGGGTATCGGCCAGCGCATGTTCCGTGGACCAGCGGACATTGCCGAACAGGCCATGGGGCAGGCGGGAGGGATGTTTGGCGCCCACCAGCCAGTAACCGCCATCATCCGCGGGGCCAAAGACCGCGTCATGATCGCCAAGCGCAGCGAAGGCGCGGGCAATATGGGCTCGGGTGATGCCGGGGATATCGGCACCGATCAGGCAGACGGGACCGCCTCTTTTGCCGGAACTGCGCCCGACCCGCGCGGGGAGGGCGTAAAGCGCCCGCCCCTTGGGGGGGCGGGACGGGCGCTGCCCGGCCAATTGGCCGGGCATGGTCAGCATCCGCTTCATCCGCTGCCCAAGATCGCCGCTGCCTTGCGGCAAGCGCGGCATGTCAGCGGGCCAGACCCGCGAGTTCACCGCCCGGTCCGGGGCCACCGCCAGCACGATCTGCCAGCGCGGGTCCCGCAGACGCCGGATCAGCCGGTCGGATTGGTGCCGGAACCACCAGGTGGCCGGGATCACGCCGATATCCCGGCCCAAGCGGGTCTTCACCCGCCCCGGACGCGGCTCCTTGACCATGATGATCAGGGTGCGGTTCACGTGAAGTCACACCTTGGTAAAATAGTCCTGCAGAATGCGGGTGTAGATAGCCTTCAGCTGATGAACCTGCGCGACCTCGACCCGCTCATCCACCTGGTGCATCGTCTTGCCCACCAGGCCGAACTCCACCACCGGGCAATGGTCCTTTACAAACCGCGCGTCCGAGGTGCCGCCGGTGGTCGACAGCTCCGGCTTGCGGCCGGTCTCCGCCTCAACGGCTTCGGCGACCAGATCCGACAGCGGCCCCGGCGGCGTGATAAAGCTCTCGCCGGAGATTTTCACCTGCACAGCGATCTCCAGCCCGAACTCCGCCGCCACCTTGTCCGCCTCATCCTGCAGCCATTCCGTCAGGCTGGCGCCGGTGTGGGCGTCGTTGAAGCGGATATTCACGGTGGCACGGCTCTGCGCCGGGATCACGTTGGTGGCGGTGTTGCCGGTGTCGATGGTGACAACCGCCAGGGTGGACGCGTCGAAATGTTCGGTGCCCTGGTCCAGCTCATGGCTCGCCAGGCGGTCCATCAGCCGCGCCATTGCGTTCAGCGGGTTGTTGGCGCGGTGGGGATAGGCGGAATGGCCCTGCACGCCGGTCACCGTGAACCAGGCCGTAAGCGATCCGCGGCGGCCGATCTTGATCATCTCGCCCATCTCGTCGGGGCAGGTGGGTTCGCCCACCAGGCAGACCGACATCTTCTCGCCCTCGCGGTCCATATAATCCAGCAGCGCGGTGGTGCCGTCCTCCGCATCGCCTTCCTCGTCGCCGGTGATGGTCAGGATGATGGCGCCGTCCGGCGGTGTCTCCTTGACGAAATCCACGGCGGCGGCGGCAAAGGCGGCAACGCCCGATTTCATGTCGGTGGCACCGCGCCCGTACATGAAGCCGTCTTTCTCTTCCGCGCCAAAGGGCGGCATGGTCCATGCGGCCTCATCCCCCAAGGGGACCACATCGGTATGGCCGTTGAAGCCGAAGGTTTTGGCGTGCCCCTTGGCGCCCCAGCGGGCAAACAGGTTGGAAACTTCGCCGCGGTCGGTGCGTGTGCAGTCAAAGCCTGCCGCGCTCAGCAGCTTTTCCAGAAGCACCAGCGCGCCGCCTTCTTCCGGCGTGACCGAAGGGCAGCGGATCAGATCGGCGGTCAGACGGGCGGGGTCGGTTTGCGGCATGGAAAGGCTCCTGATGTTCCGTTGGCCACAGGCCTAGCGCGGATCGGCACACGGCGCAATTCACGCCAGTGCAAGCGGAGCAGAAGCCGCAGCCGTGCTGGGGGATCATCCAGGCACGTGCCCGGCTGAGCCCAACAGAAACAGGAAGCGCGGCTGTCTGTCTGCGCCTGTGCCACAGGCGTTTACCCGTTCGCGCCAAGGCGCTTGCGTGAAAAAGGCGAACCGCCTAAGGACTTTGAAACCGTTCCAGAGGCCCATCCGAGCGTTCCAGTGCTGTACCTCCGCCTGATCACCGCCACCTGTTTCCTGTTGTGGGGGCAACTGCTGTCTGCGCAGGTGCTGACGGTCAACACCGTCACCCGGCCGCCATTCTCGATGCTGGACGACGGGGCGGACACCGGGTTTTCGCTGGAACTCCTCAATCTTTTGGCAGAACGGCTGAACTGGGAGTACCGCATCAACCGCACGGACAGTTTTGCGGACATGCTGGGCGGTGTCAGCAGCGGCGAGGCGGATCTGGCCGCCGCCAACATCTCGATCACCGCCCGGCGCGAGGTGCTGATGGACTTCAGCCAGCCGATCTTCGAAAGCGGCCTGCAGATCATGGTGCAGGCCGATGACGTCCGCCAGCCGTCGCTGCTGCGGGCGCTGCTGTCGTGGGACCTGGCTGCGGCCATCGGCGTCGCCTTTCTGCTGCTGTTCGGCGGCGGCATGGTGATGTGGGCCTTTGAGCGCCGCGCCCAGCCTTATTTCGACCGGCCCTTGCAAGAGGCCTGGTTCCCCTCCTTCTGGTGGGCGTTGAACCTGGTGGTGAACGGCGGGTTTGAGGAACGTGTGCCGCGCACGCCCGTGGGCCGCGTATTCGGCGTGGTCTTGGTGGTGTCTTCTCTGTTCATCGTCTCGGTCTTCGTCGCCAAGATCACCGCGGTGATGACGGTGGAGGCGATCAGCGGCTCGGTGAACTCGGTGAACGATCTTTATGGCAAGTCGGTGGGTACGATCGAAGGCTCCACCGCAGCCGGGTTCCTGAACCGGCGCGAAATCGATTATTCCGCTTATGCCGGGCTGGAGGATATGCTGGCAGGGTTCGAGCGCGGCGAGGTGACGGCGGTGGTCTTTGACGCGCCGGTGCTGAATTACTACGTGCAGCAAGGCGGCCACCGTTTTGGCTACACCGTTGGCCAGCCCTTCCTGCGGGAAAACTACGGGCTGGTGTTCCCGGCCGGCTCCCCGCTGGTGGAGGAGGTCAACCAGGCGCTGCTGGCGATGCAGGAGGACGGCAGCTATGACGCCCTCTACCGCAAATGGTTCGGCAGCCAGAACTGAGGCCGGGGCCTTAGTGGAACACCGGCTCCTCGCCGTCGAAGAACGGGGTCATCTGCGCAACGATCACCGCGTTTTCCTCCAGCGCCCGCTGCATCAGGCCGCGTTCCTCTTCGCCGATCTCATGGCCTTCGGCTTCGCGCTCTTCCAGCGTGCCGTAGCCGGTCACATCCAGCGGCGCGGTATCGGCCTGCTTGAGGATCGCCACGGTCTCGCGCACCGCCTCGGCTTCGTCCACGCCGGAGGCATAGATCATCAGCGCGGCACCGGTGGCGCCGTCGGGCAGGCCGTCCCCGTCCTTGCGGCCGATCTGGACAAGCAGGGTATAGACTTGCTGGCGGGAGGGTTTCTTCTTTTCCATGCCGCCGCCATAGCGCCGGGGCAGGGGGATGGTCAATCAAATAGCGCGGACGGCGCGGGCTGGACCGGCAGGAAACCGATGGCTTGCGGCGGGCCACGGTTCCGCACTATGCCAGAACTGATTTAAGCGGCGAAAGGACAGCCCGATGCGCATTTCCGCTCTCACCGCTCAGGCAGTGCCGTGGAAAAACGGCGGCGGCGTGACGCGCGAGCTAGCTGTGCATGAACAGGACGGCCATATGGTCTGGCGGGTGAGCCTGGCGGACATCACCCGAAACGGCCCGTTTTCCGCCTTTCCCGGCCTCGCCCGTATCCATTGCGTGACCGAAGGGGCGGGCCACAGCCTGTCAAACCGACACACACGGCTGGAGGCGCGGCCGCTGCAGCCTTTGTGCTTCGATGGCGGCGCGGATTTGGCCTGCAGCCTGCGCGACGGGCCGTGCAAGGCGTTCAACGTTATCTATGACCCGGAACAGGTGAGGGCAGAGGCAAGAATACTGGCAGACGGCCCGGTTCCGGATGCTGACGTCCGCCAAGTGCTGTTCGTCGTTTGCGGCAGCCTGCAGATGGCAGGTACAGACCGTCTTGGGCCCGGAGAGGGGATAGTGACGCAGAGCGCCGCCGGCGTGGTCGTCACCGGCGGCGGCACTGTGATCCAAGTGCGGATTTTGCCTGTTTAGAGACAGTTCAAAAGCTCTTTGACCGCTGTCTTGTAGCCTGCGACCACGCTGTCCCGGGCGATGTGGCGGCCCTGCTGCACCACATGGCGGCCGGCGCTCCAGACATCGGTTACAGTGTTATCGCCTGCGGCAAAGCAGAGGCCGTCCAGCAGCTGCTCCGGCTTCAGCGCGCAGAGCGCGGGCGCGCTGCTGTCAATCGCCACCAGATCCGCCAGCGCGCCTTGCTCGATCCGTCCGGCATCGCGGCCCAGGGCCTGCGCGCCGCCTTTGGCTGCGCCCAGATACAGGGTTTCGCCGACCGAGCCCTCGCCCGGCACCAGCACGTTGCGCGCCAGATCGCGCAGGCGCTGGGAATACTCCAGCGTCCGCAATTCTTCCGGCAGCGAAATCCGCACGTTCGAATCTGATCCGACCCCGAAGGTGCCGTCCTGCGCCAGGTATTCCACCCCGTTGAAGGGGCCATCGCCCAGGTTGGCCTCGGTGATCGGGCACAGGCCTGCAACGGCGCCGGAGCGGGCCATGCCGATGGTTTCGGCACTTGTCATGTGGGTCGCGTGGATCAGGCACCATTTGCCGTCCACCGGCGCGTTCGCCAGCAGCCATTCAACCGGCCGCGCGCCCAGCCAATCGCTGATATCCGCCACTTCCTTGGGCTGTTCGGCGATGTGGATGTGCACCGGAAGCCTGTCCTGGATCCGCAGCACCTCCGCCAGATCCTCGGGGCAGGTGGCCCGCAGCGAGTGCGGCGCGATGCCGACGCTGGCATCTTCCGGCAGGTCACGTGCGGCCAGTCCGCGGGCGCGGGTGACAAGCTTGGAGAACGCCGTAACCGAGTTTCCAAACCGCTTCTGGCCCCCGTTCAGAGCCTGTTTTCCAGCGCCGCCGTAGGTGTAGAGCACCGGCAGGTGGGTGAGGCCGATGCCGGTCTGGCTGGCGGCGGCAAATACCCGCTCGCTGAGCTCGGTCAGTGACTCAAAAGGCGCGCCGCCGGGCTGGTGGTGAACGTAGTGGAACTCCCCGACGGAGGCATAGCCGGCCTCCAGCATCTCCAAAAAGACCAGCGCGGCGATGGCCTCGTACTGCTCTGGTGTGATGCGGTCCATGAACCGGTACATCAGCTCGCGCCAGGTCCAGAAGCTGTCCTTGCCCGCCGCGCGGTACTCGGTCATGCCCGCCATGGCCCGCTGAAAGCTGTGCGAATGCAGATTGCCCAGCGACGGCAGCAGCACGTCCGCCCGTGTATCGCCGGGCTGCGGTCCGGCGCCAGTTTCCAGGGAAGAAATCCAGCCCTTATCAACCGTCAGCCGGAGGTTCTCTGCCCATCCCTGAGGCAGGCGGGCGCGCTGGGCAAATATGGTCTGCATCTAACCCTCTTATGTGTAGATGTAATACTATTAGCGGCAGGCTTATTGCGCGGCAAGGGTTTTACACAGGAGGGGCGCTGCCCCTCGGCCTGGCGGCCTCACCCCGGGATATTTCCGGGCCAGATGAATAGAGGATCCAGTCTTCATCTGGCTCAAAATATCCTGGGGTTTGGGGCGAAGCCCCAACCGCCGGAGGCAAAGAAAAACGCGCCCGGCAAGGGGCGCGTTCCTGTCGTTCAGAATTGCAGCGCGGATCAGTCGCGCAGCAGCTCGTTGATGCCGGTCTTGGAGCGGGTCTTCTCATCAACGCGCTTCACGATCACCGCGCAGTAGAGGCTGATGTTGTTCTTCGACGGCATCGAACCGGCCACCACAACCGAGTAGGGCGGCACTTCGCCATACATCACTTCGCCGGTCTCGCGATCAACGATCTTGGTGGATTTGCCGATGAAGACGCCCATGCCCAGTACCGAACCTTCACGCACGATACAGCCTTCGACCACTTCCGAACGGGCACCGATAAAGCAATTGTCTTCGATGATAGTGGGGCCGGCCTGCATCGGCTCCAGCACGCCGCCGATGCCGACGCCGCCCGACAGGTGGACGTTCTTGCCGATCTGCGCGCAGGAGCCGACGGTGGCCCAGGTATCGACCATGGTGCCCTCATCGACATAGGCGCCGAGGTTCACGAAGGAGGGCATCAGCACCGCGCCGGGGGCAATATAGGCGGATTTCCGGACCACGCAGTTCGGCACCGCGCGGAAGCCTGCGGTTTTCCAGTCTGCCTCGCCCCAGCCGGCAAACTTGCTGTCGACCTTGTCCCACCAGCCGCCGGCCTGCGGGCCGCCTTCGTGGATTTCCATGTCCTTGATGCGGAAGCCCAGCAGCACCGCCTTCTTGGCCCACTGGTTCACATGCCAGTCGCCGTTCTCCAGCTTTTGAGCCACCCGCAGCTTGCCTGAATCAAGCGCGTTCAGGGTGTCTTCGATGGCGTCACGCTGTTCGCCGGTTGTGGCGGGGGTGATGGTGTCGCGCGCCTCCCAGGCGGCTTCGATCGCTGCTTCCAGCTGGGCGTTGGACATGGGGGTTCCTCCGGCATCGGTTTGAGTCGCAGCTTCATAGCGGCTATCGCGGTGCAGGTCATGCCCGGATTGCGTCCAAATTGCCGCCTCGGACGGCGTTTTGCGGGGTTCCGGCGGCTTAGCGCACCCGGCGCAGGTGGCGGCGCAGGATTTCGCAGGCGGCAGCAGGGTCGCGGCGGGTCATTGCGCTGACAATGGCGGCGTGGTCGGCGTCCACCCGGCGGGTCCACTGGTGCTGCCAGTTGGCAAACAGGTGCCGGGCGGCGGCGATGTGCAGATCGTCGATCGAGGCCAGCAGCCGCGGCATCGCGCAGGGCGCCAGAATCACCCGGTGGAACGCGCGGTTGAGGCGTTCCCAGCTGGCCATGTCCTCTGCCGCGTCGCAGGCCAGCCGGGCGGCCTCGGCCGCTTCGGTATCCTCCGGCGTCAGGCGGGCGAAGGCATGGGTGAGGGCCAGCACCTCCAGCGCGACCCGCATTTCGATCACCTCGCGGATCTCGGAGGGGTCCAGCGCGCTGACCCTGGTGCCGCGGCGGGGTTCGGATTGTGCCAGCCCATGCGCCTCCAGCCGCAACAGCGCCTCGCGCACCGGCACGTGGCTGGCCTCGAACTCGCGGGCGATATGGTCCTGGCGCAGCTTCTCCCCGGCAGGCAGGCTGCCGGTGATGATGCGCTCGCTCAACGCCTGGTAGATGGTATCGGCAATGGTTGCGGACATGTACTGGCGATAGCCGGGCGGCTGGCTGCCCGCAAGGGTTATCCCAGCGGGTCCGGAGCGATGTTGCCGCCGCAGATCAGAACCGCGACGCGTTCTCCGCGGGCAGGACGGTAGGCACCGCACATCAGCGCCGCCAGCGCCGTCGCGCCGGCGGGCTCAACCAAGATCCGCCGCTCGCGCCAGAGCGCAGCCTGGGCTTTGGTGATGGCGCTGTCCGGCACAGTCAGAGAGTCGATGCCCTGCGCCGCGGCCAGCTCAAAACAGATGCTGCCGATGCGCTTGGCGCCCAACGCGTTGGTCGCAACGCCGGAGACGTCAACATCGACAGGCTGTCTTGCCGCCAGCGCCGCGTTCAGCGCACAGGAGGTTTCCGGCTCCACCGCGACAATCTTCCTGGCGCCTTGGAACCAGGCCATCGCGCCGCCGATCAGCCCGCCGCCGCCCACGGCGATCAGCAGGGTATCGGCTGCCAGCCCCTGGGCCTGCCATTCGGCAAAGCAGGTGCCCTGGCCCGCGACAGTGGCAGGCGCGTCATAGGCGTGAACCTGCATGGCGCCGGTTTCCTGCTCATAGGCCTGCGCCTGTTCCAGCGCGTTGGCATAGGCGCCGGGCACCACCTGAAGATCGGCGCCGGTGCGCTCGATCAGGGAAATCTTGGCGGGCCCCGCCATCTCCGGCACATAAATCCGCGCTTTGTGGCCCAGCTGGTGCGCGGCATAGGCCGCGGCGGCACCGTGATTGCCGCCCGAGGCGGCGACCAGCCCTGCTGCCGGCACCTCTTGGCTCAGCAGTGTGTTGAAGGCGCCGCGGGCCTTGAAGCTGCCGGTATGCTGCATGTGCTCCAGCTTCAGCTCCACCGGATACGGCAGCCCGAAGCCCTGCGTCTGCATCACCGGGGTGCGCTGCACATGGGGGCGGATGCGCTCTGCCGCTGCGGTGATTTCTCTTTGCCAGTCCATGCGCTGCCCTCCTGTCTGCTGCGCCGGAACCTTAGCCGCGCCGGGTCCGGACGCAAGCGGAACGGCGCGTTCTGATGCATTCTTGATTGGCGCTAACGGCCGAGGGCGGTTACAAAGGAGGTCCTGTTATTTTTTGCCTGGATTGCCCATGACCGAAGACCGCCACAGCCGTTTCAGCGATGCCCATACCGACCGGAACCGGGCAGAGCATGTGCCTGCCACGCCGCAGACACGGTCGCCTGCCTACCGTCTGGCTTTCGCCGATCAGGAATTCATGTACCGGGAGGAGCTGCGCCCGGTGCGGTTGCAGCTGGAGCTTCTGAAACCGGAGCTGATGCTGAACGAGCGCGGCATCGAAAGCACCATCGTGATGTTCGGCGGTGCCCGCATTCCGGATCCGGAGCACAAGGATAAGGCGCGCACGCAGACGCTGGCCGATCTGTCGCATTTCTATGACGAGGCGCGTGAGTTCGCCCGGCTTATGACGGCAAAATCAAAGGAGAGCGGCGGACGCCAGAATGTCGTGGTGACCGGCGGCGGCCCCGGTGTGATGGAAGCGGGCAACCGCGGCGCAGCGGATGCGGGCGGCCATTCCATCGGCCTGTCGATCGTGCTGCCGCATGAGCAGGCGCCGAATGGCTATGTGACGCCGGACCTCAGCTTCAATTTCCACTATTTTGCGATCCGTAAAATGCACTTCCTGATGCGGGCGCGGGCAATCAGCGTGTTCCCGGGCGGCTTTGGCACCTTGGATGAGCTGTTCGAGAGCCTGACCCTTATCCAAACCGGTCGGATGGAGCGCGTGCCGTTCCTGCTGTTCGGCAAGGACTTCTGGGACAAGATCATCAATTGGGATGCGCTGGCCGATGCAGGCACCATTTCGGAACAGGACCTGGACCTGTTCCGCGTGGTCGACACCGCGCAGGAAGCGGTGCGGATCATCGACAACTGGGAACCGGCGCCGCCGCGCGAAACCCTTCCGGGGCGCGAGCGCTAAGCGCCAGGGCGGGCTTTAGCTGCTGCCGGGCTCAGGCCAGTTCCGGCGGCAGCGTGCCGATTTCGTCGCCCGTGGTCAGCCGGGTAAGGACCGGGGTGCCTGCCACGGTCTTCACCCCATAGCCATAGCCGCGCAGGCGGAATTTCCATTCCCGCGGGCTGAGCGCCTTCTGCCGCTCGCTGCGGATCAGTTCCAGTACGCTGGGGTCAACGGGCTGGGCCTGTTTGTCTGACGGTTGCATAAGCCGATTACCTTTCAAAACATTTGTCCATGCATTGGAAACTGTTCCCGGCAGATGGCGGAATTTGTGCCGGTCTGGGGTGAAAATGGGGCGGCGGATGACTGGTACTTTCCTGCAACACACCACCCGCCGCAGAGTCAGTCAGGCGTGCGGCTGGTTCGGTCCCGCAAGCCCGGGCTTAAGCAAGATGGATTATTTTCGCTGATTTCCATCCGTGTTCATGCAAACTGAGACAACGACCGCGGAAGTGAGCGGGTTTCGCCCGGAAGCGGGCCAAACTTGGCCACATTTACAAACAAAAACTTACCGGCGGTTGAGCAGTGGAGAAGCTTGATGTCCGAAGTCACAGACTACACAGCGCTATTGGCATATATGTCCAGCGACAGTTTCCGGTGGAACAGCCTGTCTGATTTGGGAACCAGAACGGTGGTGACCTACAGTTTCACCAGCGCCAGCGAACTGGACCCCGTCAGCAGCGATCCTTACGGGGCCTACCGCTATTGGGCCTTCGACAGCCAGCAGCGGGAGTACTTCCGCAGGGCCCTGGACGAGTTCGAGGAAGCTTCGGGTGTGATCTTTGTCGAAACCGGCGGCCCGGCGATGATCAATGTTTTTGGCTATGATGGCGGTTCGGCGGCCGGATGGGCGGATTACCCCTGGGCCAGCAGCTATTCGACCAACGAGGGCCGCCTGGCGATTGAGGGCGGCAACATAATGCCCGGGTCCTTCGGCTATGAGACGGTTCTGCATGAGATCGGCCATGCGCTGGGCCTGAAACACCCGCATGACGGGGACACCACCTTGGCTGATCACCTGGATACCCAGGCAAACACCGTGATGACCTATACCTATGCCGGTTACAACGTGACTGAGCTGGGAACCTTCGACGTGCAGGCCCTGCAGCACATCTACGGCAGCAGCGCGGATACCGCAGGGTGGAGCGTGCGGGTCAAATCCAGCGGCATGGTGGTGATCGACACCAGCGCCGAAGCTGAAACGGTTCTGGCAGTCGGCCAGGAGAGCAAAGTTTTCGGACGCGGTGGCAGCGACACACTGATCGGCCGTGAGGCCGCCGACAGGCTGATAGGCGGCGGCGGTCAGGATACCCTCATCGGGGGCTACGGCGAAGACCGGCTGGTCGGCGGCAAAGGCGCGGACGTCCTTATCGGCGGCCTGGACGATGACGAGTATTCCGGCAGCACAAATGAGGCGGACAAGCTGGTCGGCGGCGGCGGCTGGGATACCCTCTCCGGCGGAGCCGGCGATGACACGCTGGTCGGCGGCAACGGCCGGGACCGCCTGATCGGCGGCGACGGATCGGACCAGCTGACCGGCGGCCGGCACGCGGACACCTTTGTGTTTGTCTCGGCTGATTACTACGAACAGGAAGTGATAACGGATTTCGGGCGCGGCGGCGACAAGATCGAGTTCTCAGGCACCTCGGTGGATGACTTCAGCGACCTGTTGATCAGCCAAAGCGGCGGCAGCACGTTCGTCAGCTACTACGGACAATACGAGATTGAGCTTGCCGGCTTCAACGGCACACTCACTCAGGACGACTTTCTCTTTACTTAAGGCAGCCGGGGACCCTGCCGCACAGGGGCCGAAGCCGGGATCACTTCATCCCGGCTTCGGCCTCGATCTGTTTGCGGCTCTTGCGGGCGCGTTCGGTCGCAGACTTCAGCTGGCCGCAGGCCGCCATGATGTCATCGCCGCGGGTCTTGCGGATCGGTGAGGCATAACCGGCCTGATAGATGATGTTGGCAAACGCCCGAATCCGGTTGTTGGAGGACCGCTTGTACGGGCTGCCGGGCCATTCGTTGAACGGGATCAGGTTGATCTTGGCCGGAATATTGTAACGCTTGATGTGATCGATCAGTCGGTGCGCGTCCTCGTCGGTGTCGTTCACGCCGTCCAGCATCACGTATTCAAAGGTGATCCGCTCTGAATTCGACGCCTTGGGGTAATCCGCCAGCGCCTGCAGCAGCTCGTCGATGTTCCAGCGCTTGTTGATCGGCACCAGCACGTCGCGGGTCTCGTTGGTGGTGGCGTGGAAGGAAATCGCCAGCAGGCAGCCGATTTCCTGCGCGGTGCGGGCAATCTCCGGCACCACGCCGGATGTCGACAGCGTGATTCGGCGGCGGCTGAGGGAGATGCCTTCCGGGTCCATCGCGATCTTCATCGCATCGCGGACGTTGTCGAAGTTGTAAAGCGGCTCGCCCATGCCCATCAGCACGATGTTGGAGAGCAGCCGGGTCTCCTCCTTCGGTGCGCCCGGCACCGGCCATTCCTCCAGATCGTCGCGCGCCATCATCACCTGGCCGACAATCTCTGCAGGGGTCAGGTTGCGCACCAGCTTCTGGGTGCCGGTGTGGCAGAACGAGCAGGTCAGGGTGCAGCCCACTTGCGAGGAAATGCACAGGGTGCCGCGGTCGTCCTCGGGGATATAGACCACCTCGACCTCATGGCCGCCTGCAATCCGCACCAGGTACTTGCGGGTGCCGTCTGTCGACACCTGCTTGCTCACCACTTCGGGAACGCGGATTTCAAACGTCTCCGCAAGCTGCGCGCGGTAGGCTTTGGCCAGGTTGGTCATCTCGGCAAAGTCGCGCTTGCCCCACTGGTAGATCCACTGCCAGATCTGGCCAACCCGCATTTTCGCCTGTTTCTCAGGCGTGCCGTGCTCAATCAGCACCTCGCGCATCCGGTCGCGGGTCAATCCGACAAGATTGATCTTGCCGCCTTCGGGATCCTTGCGGGGCAGGGTCAATACGTCTTGGGTGATCGGCGCGCTGGCGGTCATGGCTTTCGGACTCGATGCTGATGGGCGGATGCGGCTCTATATAGGATTTCGAACGGAGATCAAAAGGAATCCTGCCAAATTGCTTGCATAGCGGTTACCCGGCATACAGCATCAGCTCATCAATCCGGGCACGGCCCAGCTGTGTCCAGCAGGAACGGATCGCAATGCCCGTCCCCGAGCCGCCGCCGTATGTCGCCCCCACAAAGGCGCAATGCTCGGCCCGGTAGGCTTCCCACGCCTTCTGCCCGCCCTCAAGCGCGGGGACTGCGGCGCTCCGGCCGGTAACGTCGTCCAGTTCTTCTGCCGCATCCAGAGCAAAGCTCAATGCCTTAGCGAGTGCGGCTTCCACACGCTCCTCGTCCTTGGCAACGCATTCGCCAATATCCACCTGGGAGCCGGCATCGCCGCATTCCAGCGCGGGATCGGCGAAAACGGGTTGTGTCAGCATGATCAGAACACCAATGACGCTACGCAGCATGGCAAGCACCTCCTGCCGCATGGTACGCGGCCCGCGGCCTTCAAACAAGAAAACCCCGGCGCGGGCCGGGGTTTACTGAAAATCCTTCCGTTCAGCGCTTACTTGCTGCAGCGCTTCTCGGCATCTTCCACCGCGGCGGTAAAGCCGAGCAGCGAGAAAGTGTCCTGGGTCTGGGTGCCGCGGGCGGACCGCGCTGTCAGCACCGCATCGGAGCCGCGCTTCATCGCGGTGATGATCTTGGCGTCATCCGCAGGGGTGGCCGGCCAGGCCCATTCGCCCTCGGTGAACAGTTCGAACTCGGAGTCGCCGATCGCCATATTGACGGTGGAGCCCGGCGCAAACGGATAGCCGCCGGTAAAGCTCACCTCGCCCTTGGGGGTGGCGTCCTCGCGGTAGGTGACAAACAGCTGGATCTCGCTGCGGCGCACCGCCACCACGCGGCCGTCGCGGGTGTTCACGGTTTCCTTCGGAGCCGACACGCCCCAGCATTCATTCGGGTCGTTGCCCTCAAAGACGCTCCAATCGACCTTGGCCGCAACCCGGTTGTTCGACGTTTCCTGCGCAGATGCGGTGGTTGCCAATGCTGCCAGACACAGGCCCGCAGCCACGCGGGCGAGTTTCAATGCCATTTGTCCCGACTCCAAGACTGTTCTCTTACCTCAAAAACCAAGCAAAGGGCCCGCAGCGTTTCGTCCGCTGTCTGGTCCCGATCCCCTCGCTTGCGCTACACAACCACACTAACGTAACAAGCACCACGGGCGAAAGTGCGTTTTGGCAGGATTTCGCCAACAAAACATAAGGGGAGAGTTCATGCCGAAACCTGTGCCCATGGCCGAAGTCTGGCGCGGCCCGCTGCTGGAAAGCCTGCACCTGGGCCATGCCGTCATTTGCGATGCGTCCGGGCAGGTGGTGCGCAGCTGGGGCGACCCCGACGCGGTGATCTATCCGCGCAGCTCCGCCAAGATGATCCAGGCGCTGCCGCTGATCACCTCCGGCGCCGCCGCGCGCTATGGCCTCACGTCCGAGCAGCTGGCACTGGCCTGCGCCTCGCACAACGGCGCGCACATCCACACGGACCGGGTCAATGCCTGGCTCGGCCAACTGGGGCTGAAGGACGAAGATTTCCGCTGCGGCCCGCAGTTGCCGGATGACATCCCGGCCCGCAATGAGCTGATCAAGACTGACAGCAGCCCCTGCCAGGTGCACAACAACTGCTCCGGCAAGCACGCAGGCTTCCTGACCTTGACCCAATACCTGGGCGCGGGCGCGGAATACATTGAGGTGGACCACCCGGTGCAGCAGGCCTGCCTGGCCGCGTTTGAGGAAACCACCGGCCAGGACAGCCCTGGCTACGGCATTGACGGCTGCTCGGCGCCGAACTTCGCTACCACCGTCACCGGGCTGGCGCGCTCGATGGCCTGGTTTGCCAGTGCGGCTGACCGCTCCGACCGCGCCTCGGAGGCGGCGCAGCAGCTGGTCGCCGCAATGACCGCGCATCCCGAGCTGGTGGCCGGCGAAACCCGCTGCTGCACCAACCTGATGCGGGCGATGGGCGGCAAGGTGGCGATCAAGACCGGTGCCGAGGCGGTGTTCATCGCCATCCTGCCGGAACAGAAGCTGGGTGTTGCGCTGAAGATCGCCGACGGCACCACCCGGGCCAGCGAATGCGCGATTGCGGCGCTGCTGGTCAGCCTCGGCGTGCTGGACGCAGATCACCCGGAGACCCGCAAGTACATGAACAAGACGCTCTACAGCCGCCGCGGGCTGGAATGCGGCGCAATCCGCCCCGCAGCGGAGCTGCTGTTCTAAGAAAGCAGCGGCGACGCTGTTCTGAAATCAAATGCCCCGGCCGTGAACCGGGGCATTTTCTTACATCTCCATCTCGATGATTTCGGCGACTTCGACCGAGCCGCTGCCGTCCGCCACCATCGGGCAGCCCTTGGCCATCTCGCAGGCCGCTTCCTGGTCGGCCGCCTGCACAACCGAATAACCCGAGACCGGATTGGCGCCGCCATTGTCCGCCACGCCGCCGCCGCTGACGGTCTTGGACATTCCCACCGGCGCGCCCGGCACCTTCAGTGCGTCCCCCATCGAGCCCATCCAGCTCTTCCAGGCTTCCATCACCTTGGCGCCTTCCTCCTCGCTCTCCGGGGTCTTGCCGCCGTGGTAGACAAAAATGAACTCTGGCATCGGTCTTCTCCCTTGGTTGCGTGAATTGTGCGTCAGGCGTCTGCGGTGAGCTGAGCCTCCAGCTTGCGCAGGGTCGAGGTCCAGCCCTCGTCATGGCGCGCGGCAATCCCGTCATCGCCCAGATCGCGGTGATCAATCAGCAGCATGGCGCCGTCTCCGGCGGCGGCTATGGTAAAGGTCACATGGCTCTCGGCGCCGCGGCTGCCGTCCTCATCGTGCCAGGCCCAGGTAAAGCCGACGGATTTCGGCACATCCACATGGGTTACCTGGCCGGAAACATGGAACTGCTGCCCGTCGCTGTTCTGCATGATGGAATGCCACGGCCCGGTGCGGCTGAGGTCCAGATCGTGCTCCGGAATGGTGACGCCTTCCGGTCCCCACCATCGCAGCAGCTTGTCCGGCGTGGTCACCCAATCGAACAGTGTCTCCGGGCTGACCGGGAAGATCCGTTGCAACTGCAGGTCGCTCATGCGCCGTCCTCCCTCAGGGCCGCCTCCAGCCGGTCCAGGCTGCCGTCCCAGAACCCTTTGCGGGATTGGGTCCATTCGGCAATCATCCTGAGGCCCTCGGGCCGGGCGGAATAGAGCCGCCTCGCGCCATCGGCGCGCTGGGTCACCAGCCCGGCCTCGCGCAGCACCTTCAGATGGCGCGAGATGGCCGGCCCCGAAATGGCCGCCCCCGGTGCCAGATCGCCCGCCGGCAGTTCGCCTTGAGTGATCAGCTGGTCGACAATCGACATGCGGGTCTCGTCCGACAGGGCCGCAAAAGATCTCAGAAGCGGGGTCATGAGTTCATTATTAACATATTTGTTAAATAATGGAAGTGTGAAATCCACGCCGTTGCAGGCCGCAAGGTCCGCGGCCCTTGCGGCCCCGCCGAAGAGGGGGGCTCCCGCCCGTCGTCAGCCTGTTCTGCGAACAGGCCTCCTCCCGTTGGGCCCGGCGCTGCGCAAATGCGCAGCGCCGGGCCCAAGGCCGCCAAGGTGCGGCTGCGCCAGCAGCCGCACCTGCGGGCGCGGGAGTTCCCCGGGCTGCGGCCCCGGGAGCGGGCTCAGCTTTTGAAATCGGCCTCAGAGTAGCCCTGGATATAGAGCAGCGCCGTCAGGTCGCCGTGGTTGATGCGGATATCGCATTCCGCCGCCACCGATGGCTTGGCGTGCAGCGCGACGCCTGCGCCTGCGCGTTTCAGCATGCCCAGGTCGTTGGCGCCGTCGCCCACCGCGATCACATCCGCCTCGCCGATTCCCAGCCGGGCAGTGATCTGCTCCAGCGCCTCCACCTTGGCCTCGCGGCCCAGAATCGGCCGCGCCGCTTCGCCGGTCAGCCTGCCGCCTTCCGCCAGCAGCGTGTTGGCCCGGTTCTCGTCAAAGCCCAGCTCCGACGCCACCCTGGAGGTGAAAGCCGTGAACCCGCCCGACACCAGCGCCGCATAGGCGCCATTTGCCTTCATCACCGAAAGCAGCTGCCTGCCGCCCGGCATCAGGGTGATGCGCTCGTCCAGAACCTTGCCGATCACCGTCTCCGGCAGCCCCTGCAGCAGCCCGACCCGCTCGATCAGCGCGCCCTCGAAATCCAGCTCGCCGTTCATTGCCCGCGCGGTGATGTCCTTGACCCGCGCGCCAACACCCGCTTCCTCGGCCAGCTCGTCGATGCACTCCTGCTGGATCATGGTCGAGTCCATGTCGGCCAGCAGCATCTTCTTCTTCCGCCCGTCGGCGGGTTGGATCACCAGATCCACCCCCATCTGCTGCAAATCCTCCCAGACCTGCCAGCGGTTGCCCGGCATCTGCTCCAGCACAAACTCGGCCGCGACGCCCGGCGCCAGCCAGATGGCCTCGCCGCCGCCCCAGGCATTGCGCAGTGATTCGGGCAGGGCGGGCTCCAGCACCGGGCTGGCGGGATTGCAGATCAGGCTGGCAACAAACATCGGCAGGCTCCGTTTCCTCAGGATTCTCCTTGTCATAGCGGGCCGCCGGGGCCTCGGCCAGACGGCAAAAAGCCGTTCATGACCGGCGGCATCATAAGGAGCGGTCCTGTTCGCCATTTCAGGGCGGCTGTTTCCGATGGTGGAAAATCATGTCGCAAAAAACATTCCAACAGCCGCATTCTTCTGATTTTTCTGTTGCATGCCGCGCTGCAGCAGCCTAGCTCTGTACCCGGGACACCCCTCCCCAACGAGGGGCGCTTATCTGGAAGGGTAGCATTTATGGCTATTGCACAACCGGCATCGCGGCCGGCCAATCCGCGTTTTTCTTCGGGCCCCTGCGCCAAACCTCCCGTCTTTGACCTGTCGAAACTTGCCGGCGCGCCGCTGGGCCGCTCGCACCGCGCTGCGGTCGGCAAGGAGAAGCTGAAGGCGGCGATCGAAGGCACCCGCGAGATCCTGAACATCCCCGCAGACTACAAGATCGGCATCGTGCCCGCCTCCGACACCGGCGCGGTTGAAATGGCGATGTGGAACCTGCTTGGTGCCCGCGGCGCCGAGATGCTGGCCTGGGAAAGCTTCGGCTCCGGCTGGGTCACCGACGTTGTGAAACAGCTCAAGCTGGACGCCACCGTCAAGACCGCCGATTACGGCCAGATCGTGGACCTGGGCACCGTCGATTTCACCAATGACGTTGTTTTCACCTGGAACGGCACCACCTCCGGCGTGCGCGTCCCCAACGGCGACTGGATTCCGGCGGACCGCGAAGGGCTGACGATCTGCGACGCGACCTCCGCGGCCTTTGCGCAGCATCTGCCCTGGGACAAGCTGGATGTGACCACTTTCTCCTGGCAGAAGGTGCTGGGCGGCGAAGCGGCGCACGGCATGATCATCCTCAGCCCCCGCGCGGTCGAACGGCTGGAAAGCTACACCCCCGCCTGGCCGCTGCCCAAGATCTTCCGCCTGACCAAGGGCGGCAAACTGATCGACGGCATCTTCCAGGGCGCGACCATCAACACCCCCTCGATGCTGGCGGTGGAGGACTACCTGCTGGCGCTCGACTGGGCCCGCTCGGTGGGCGGCATGGAAGGCCTGCGCGAACGCGCCTATGCCAACCTGGCCGCGGTGCAAAGCTTTGTGCAGGACAACCCCTGGATCGCCTTCCTGGCGGAACAGCCGGAATACCGCTCCAACACGTCGGTCTGCCTCAAGTTCACCGACGAACGCATCCAGGACGGCGCCGCCTTTGCCAAGGCCGTGGCCAAGCGGCTGGAGGGTGAAGGCGTGGCCTATGACATCGGCGCCTACCGCGACGCGCCTCCGGGCCTGCGCATCTGGTGCGGCGGCACGGTGGAAGCCACCGACGTGGCCGCGCTGATGCCCTGGATCAAATGGGCCTTCGAGGCCGAGATCGCGGCCCAGACCGAGGCCGCCTGAGCAACACCTGTGCCCGGCGGCACCGCCGGGCAGCGCCCGACCCTCCCGTTTTGCCGAAGGCGAACCTTCGGTTTGGCTGGAGGGCGCTTCACGCCCACCCAGGGCAGGGCGCAGCCCTCGCACAAAACTTCGCACAATCGGCCGCAACGGCCCCCGCAACAAGGACCGCAATCATGGCTCCCAAAGTTCTCATCTCCGACAAGCTGTCTGAGGCCGCCGTCCAGATCTTCCGCGACCGCGGCATCGACGTCGACTTCCTGCCCGACGTGGGCAAGGACAAGGAAAAACTGGCGGAAATCATCGGCCAGTATGACGGCCTCGCCATCCGCTCCGCCACCAAGGTGACGGAAAAGATCCTGGAGAACGCCGATAACCTCAAGGTGATCGGCCGCGCCGGCATCGGCACCGACAACATCGACAAGGAAGCCGCCTCCAAGCGCGGCGTCATTGTGATGAACACGCCCTTCGGCAACATGATCACCACCGCCGAACATGCCATCGCCATGATGTTCGCAGTCGCCCGCCAGCTGCCCGAGGCCTCTGCCTCCACCCATGCCGGCAAGTGGGAAAAATCCAAGTTCATGGGCGTGGAGCTGACCGCCAAGACCCTGGGCGTGATCGGCGCCGGCAACATCGGCGGCATCGTCTGCGACCGCGCCCGCGGCCTCAAGATGAAAGTGGTCGCCTATGATCCCTATCTGAGCCAGGAGAAGGCCGACAAGATGGGTGTCGAAAAGGTGGAGCTGGACGAGCTGCTGGCGCGCGCCGACTTCATCACCCTGCATGTGCCGCTGACCGACCAGACCCGCAACATCCTGTCCAAGGAAAACCTGGAGAAGACCAAGAAGGGCGTGCGTATCATCAACTGCGCCCGCGGCGGCCTGGTGGATGAGGCCGCGCTGGCGGAGCTGCTGACCTCCGGCCATGTGGCAGGCGCTGCCTTCGACGTGTTCTCTGAGGAGCCGGCCAAGGAAAACGCCCTGTTTGGCCTGCCCAACGTGGTCTGCACCCCGCACCTGGGCGCCGCCACCACCGAAGCGCAGGAAAACGTCGCCTTGCAAGTGGCAGAGCAGATGTCCAACTACCTGCTGACCGGTGCGGTTGAAAACGCGCTCAACATGCCGTCGGTGACGGCTGAGGAAGCCAAGGTCATGGGCCCCTGGATCAAGCTTGCCGACCACCTCGGCAGCTTCGTCGGCCAGATGACCGATGAGCCGATCAAGGCGATCAACATCCTCTATGATGGCGCGGCGGCCGGCATGAACCTGGACGCGCTGAACTGCGCGGTGATCGCCGGCATCATGAAGCGTTCCAACCCCGAGGTGAACCTGGTCTCCGCCCCGGTGGTCGCCAAGGAGCGCGGCATCCAGATCTCCACCACCAACCAGGACAAATCCGGCGCCTTCGATGGCTATATCAAGGTGACTGCCGTCACCTCCAAGCGCGAGCGCTCGGTGGCGGGCACCGTGTTCTCCGACGGCAAGCCGCGGTTCATCCAGATCAAGGGCATCAACATCGAGGCGGATGTGGGCGCGCATATGCTTTACACCACCAACGAGGACGTGCCGGGCATCATCGGCACCCTGGGCCACACCCTGGGCGACAACGGCGTCAACATCGCCAACTTCACCCTGGGCCGCTCCGAGGCCGGCGGCGAGGCCATCGCGCTGCTTTACGTGGATGAGCCCGTCCCGGCTGAGATCCGCGCCAAGCTTGCGGAAACCGGCCTGTTCAACCAGATCAAGCCGCTGGAGTTCGACGTCGTTTAAACGGACCTGCGCAAGACTGCCAAAGCCCCCGCCACCGCCGCGGGGGCTTTTTCAATGCCCCTTCTGGCGCGCAAACACCGCCTTTTCCGGCCGGTGCCGCAGCACAACTGCGGCAAAGATCAGCATCGACAGCAGCGCCGCCACTGACCCCGCCTGCGCCAGCCCCTCGCCGCGCTCCTGGATAGCCAGCGGAATGCCCGGCACCAGCAGCGCCAGCGCCAGCAGCGCCGCGCCCAGATGCAGACGCGGCAGCACGCCCCCGGCGGCGGCCGGCAGCAGGTGGTAATAAAACGCATAGATCGAACAGCTGACCCAGCCCAGCAGGTTCAGATGCCCATGGGCCGGCGACAGCAGATGGTCCTGGCTCGCCGACATCTGTATGCCCCAGACCATGCCGCCAAGCGCCGACACAACCGCGGCCAGCATAAACCACCGCGCAATTCCCTCCATCTCCAACCCTCCCTGTTCAGATTGATGGCAAGCCGCCGTTGCTAGTAACGTGGCGCGCTCTGTCCGGATTGCCAGCCGCGCTCCCGCATTCCCGGGGTTGAGCCGGCCGGCGCAATGCGCCATCACTCCGGCAGATCCGCACAAAGGAGCCGCCATGACCGCCCCCCTCTACGCCATAGGAGACATCCACGGCCAACTGGAGATGCTCGACCAGGCGCTGGCCCTGATCGAGGCCGACGGCGGCGAGGGCGCCCGCATCATCTTCCTCGGCGATTACACTGACCGCGGCCCGGACAGCTGCGGTGTGCTTGAACGGCTCGCCGGGGGGCAGGCCGAGGGGCGCAACTGGATTTGTCTCAAGGGCAACCACGACCGGATGTTCTCGATGTTTCTGGAGGAGTACCCGCGCAACGACGCCCGCCTGCTGGTCGGCTATCACTGGCTGCATGAGCGGATCGGCGGGCTTGAGACCCTGCAGTCCTACGGGGTGGAGGTGGAAGACGGCGACCGCATCTACCAGACCCATGCCCGCGCCCGCGCCGCGGTGCCGCAGGCGCATCTGGATTTCCTGGCCGGCCTCAAACCCTGCCACCAGGAGGGTGAATTGCTCTTTGCCCATGCGGGCATCCGCCCCGGCCTGCCGCTGGCGCAGCAAAGCGAGGACGATCTGATCTGGATCCGCCAAGAGTTCCTCAACGACGAACGCGCCCACCCCTGGCTGGTGGTGCACGGCCACACCCCGGGCAGGCGGGCGGAGCACCGGGGGAACCGGGTGAACCTCGACAGCGGCGCCGGCTACAGCCGCCCGCTCAGCGCCGCGGTGTTCGAAGGCCGCGACTGCTGGCTGCTGACGGAAGCGGGCAGAGTGCCGTTGAAACCCTGATCCGCTTTCATCTTCCCAGAAGTACTCTGGGAGTGAGCGCCGCAAGGCGCGAGGGGGCAAAGCCCCCTCAGCCCGTTATCATGTCCAGTCCAGCACCACCTTGCCGCTGGAGCCGGATTTCATCGCCGCAAAGCCTTCGGCGAAATCATCCACCCCGAACCGGTGGGTGATCACCCGGCTTACATCCAGCCCGTTCTGCAGCATGGCAATCATCTTGTACCAGGTCTCGAACATCTCGCGCCCGTAGACCCCTTTGAGGGTGATCGCCTTAAACACGATCCGCGACCAGTCGACCGGCGACTTGCCCGGCGGAATGCCCAGGAGCGCAATCTTGCCGCCCATCACCAGCGCCTCCACCATCTGATCCAGTGCGGCCTGCGAACCGGACATCTCCAGCCCGACGTCAAACCCCTGCTTCATGCCCAACTCCCGGATCACGTCCTGCAGCTCTTCTTTAGACACATCCACCGTGCGCACCGCCGGCACCACATGCGCAGCCAGCTTCAAACGGTCCGGGTTGATGTCGGTAATCACCACATGCCGCGCCCCGGCGTGTTTCGCCACTGCCGCTGCCATGATGCCAATGGGGCCTGCTCCGGTGATCAGGACATCCTCACCCAAAAGATCAAAGCTCAACGCCGTGTGCACCGCATTGCCCAGGGGGTCCAGGATCGCGCCGATCTCGTCCGGAATGTCATCCGGCAGCGGCACCACGTTAAAGGCCGGCAGCTTCAGGTACTCGGCGAATGCCCCCTGCTCATTCACCCCGATGCCGCGGGTGCCGGGGTCCAGGTGAAACTTGCCGGCGCGGCTCTGGCGCGAGTCCGTCTTGATCAGATGCCCCTCGCCGGAGCAGCGCTGCCCCACCGCCAGATCGGTGACATTGCGGCCGATCTCGACGATCTCGCCCGCGAACTCATGGCCGGTGATCATCGGCACCGGCACGGTGTGCGCGGCCCAGTCGTCCCAGTTCCAGATGTGGATGTCGGTGCCGCAGATGCCGGTCTTCTTCACCTTGATCAGCACCTCGTCCGGGCCAATCTCCGGCACCGGCGCCTGTACCATCCACAGGCCTTCCTCCGGGCGGCTCTTTTCCAGCGCCTTCATCGTGTTCGGACGGCTCATGACACAATCCCCAGTTCCTTGCCCACCTTGCCGAACGCCGCCAGCGCCCGGTCCAGTTCCTCCCGCGTCAGCGCCGCGTTCATCTGGGTGCGGATACGGGCCTGCCCGCGCGGCACCACCGGGAAGAAGAAGCCGGAGACATAGACGCCTTCGTCAAACAGCCTTGCCGCCATATCCTGCGCCAGATGCGCCTCGCCCAGCATCACCGGGATAATCGGATGCTCACCCGGCAGCAGGTCAAAGCCCAGTTTTTCCAGCCCCGCGCGCCAGTATTTCGCGTTCTCGAACAGCCGCGCCCGCAGGTCGTCCCCTTCTTCCACCAGCTGGATCGCCTCCAGCCCGGCAGCAACAATCGATGGCGGCAGCGAATTGGAGAACAGATAGGGCCGCGCCCGCTGCCGCAGCAGGTCGATCACTGGCTGCGGCCCGGCGATATAACCGCCGATGGCCCCCCCAAGTGCTTTGCCCAAGGTTCCCGTCAGGATGTCCGCGTCCACTCCGAAATGCTCCGGCGTGCCGGCGCCGGTCTTGCCCATGAAGCCGGTGGCGTGGCAGTCGTCCACCATCACGATGGCATCGTATTTGTCCGCCAGCGCCCGGATCTCCGGCAGCTTGGCCAGATAGCCGTCCATCGAGAACACGCCGTCGGTGGCAATCATGATATGCCGCGCGCCGTCCTCGCGGGCCTGCTTCAGCCAGGCCTCCAGGTCGTTCATATCGCTGTTCAGGTAACGGTAGCGCTTGGCCTTGCACAGCCGGATGCCGTCGATGATCGACGCATGGTTCAGCGAGTCCGAGATGATCGCATCCTCCGGCCCCAACAATGGCTCGAACAGTCCGCCATTGGCGTCGAAACAGGCTGCAAACAGGATCGCGTCATCCTTGCCCAGGAACTTCGCCAGCCGCTGCTCCAGCTCCCGGTGGATATCCTGGGTGCCGCAGATGAACCGGACAGAGGCCATGCCGAAGCCTTTCGGCTCCATCGCGTCCTTGGCGGCTTTGATCAGGGCGGGGTGGTCGGCCAAGCCCAGATAGTTGTTGGCGCACAGGTTGATCACCTGACGCCCGCCAACCGTGATCTCGCCCCCCTGCGGGGAGGTGATCATTCGCTCGCGCTTGTACAGCCCCTCGGCCTCGATCTGGGCCAGCGTGTCGGAGATGTCGGTCAGAAAAGCAGTGGACATGCGCAAACTCCCTTGGTGTCTCGAGTCGCACGTCTAGCATAGCGGATGCGTTTCCGGAATACAGGATTTCAGGATCGCGGAAAAAAATCCGTGAAACTGGACACGGCCGGTGAAATTCCGCCAAACCGGACTATCTGCCCCCGAATTAGGGAGGATTGCAGACATGGCACGGGTGACAGGAATTGGCGGTGTATTCATCAAGGCGCGCGGCGACGCCAAGGCGCTGGCGGCGTGGTACAGCGAGCACCTGGGGCTGGAGCTGACGGAGTTCGGCGGCGCCATCCTCAACTGGCAGGACGACACGGCAGAGGACGGCGGCCTCACCGTCTGGGGCACCGCCGATCCGGACGGGACCTGGTTCGCGCCCAGCACCGCCACCTTCATGATCAACTACCGGGTCGACGACATGGACGGCATGATCGAACAGCTGACCAAGGCAGGCATCCCCATCCAACAAGGCCCGGACTCCCATGAAAACGGCCGCTTTGCTTGGATCCTGGACCCCGAGGGCAACAAGGTGGAGCTGTGGGAGCCCAAGCTCTGGGACGAGAAGAACAAGGGCTGACAGGCCAAAAGAAAACCGGGCCAAAAGAAAACGCGGCCCCCTTTCAGGGACCGCGCTTCCGATCTGCAATACTGCGTGGCTTATGCCAGCTGCAGGTTCACCGCCGACTCGCGGCCGTCACGGCCTGCTTCGATGTCGAAGGTGACTTTCTGGTTGTCCGCCAGGCCGGTCAGGCCGGAACGCTCAACAGCGGAAATGTGCACGAACACATCTTTGCTGCCGCCGTCGGGTGCGATGAAGCCGAAGCCTTTGGTGGTGTTGAACCATTTTACGGTGCCAGTGGCCATATCCGTAGTCTCCTGATGATTGCTGCCCGCGGAAGTGCGGCAGCCTGGCGTAGTCGGTCTGGATCGAGAGACTGAAAACGCCGCAGAGCGGGAGACAGTGGATCGACAAGAATAACGTAAGCGGACCACATATGGGCCGTTGTCCCGAGTCGTTCAAGGGCTTTGTTCGCATAAAATCCGATAAGGGGCTTTCCTGCCGATGCAGGCTGTCAAACCGCTTCCACGTTTTCCCGCAACGACTCTCGCAGGTTTCGCCTGAACGCACTCACCAGCGTCAGGCATTCTTTACAATCAGAAACACCCGCGCGGGCCCCTCGGGAGCGGTGATGGAATGCGCGACATCAGCGGCATAGCGGGCAGTATCGCCGGCCCGCAGCTGGTCCTTGGCATTACCGGAACTCACCGCGATCTCCCCCTCCAGCACCGTCAGCTGCTCCACCGCGCCGCGGGTGTGCGGCTGGCTGACCAGCGCGCCGCCCTGGTCGAACCGGATGTCATAAACCTCATGCCCGCCGGCCTCTTCCGGCGGCGACAGGATGCGGATGCGGCAGCCCTGGCCCATGTTCTCGATCTTGGGCACGTCGGCGGCGCGCAGCACTTCGATCCGGTCCTGCATATCGGCCGCTTCCAGCAGCCCGGCAAAGTCCACCTGCAGTGCGCGGGTCAGGTTCCACAGCGTCGCAATGGTGGGGGAGCTTTCGCCGCGCTCGATCTGGCTCACCATCGAGCGGCTGACGCCGGAGAGATTCGCCACTGCCTCGAGGCTCAGGCCTTGGGCGCGGCGGGCCTCCTTCAGGCGGGCGGGCAGCAGGGTCAGGATATCGTCTGTGTTTTCCGTCATGACGGATTCTCTGCGCCGAAGCGGCTGATTCGTCAAATGTTCCCGCAGACGGCGATGCCGCGCTGCGGCGGTGCACAGGTGGTGTACAGCCGGTGCACGGGGGGTGACAGCCAGGCGACGCCGCGTTTTGATGACGGCACGTATCAGCAGACAGATCAATGCTGCGGGTGCATGATGGGGGAAATCTGACGAGGAGAGAGACTATGAATGACATCGTGATCCTGGATGGCGCCCGCACCGCCATCGGCACTTTTGGCGGCGCGCTGGCGGGCACTGCGCCGATCGACCTGGCCACCACGGTCTCCAAGGCCGCGCTGGAACGCTCCGGCGTCGAAGGCGGCCAGATCGGCCATGTGGTGTTTGGCCATATCATCAACACAGAGCCGCGCGACATGTACCTGAGCCGGGTTGCCGCAATGCAGGCCGGAGTGCCGGATGCGGTTCCGGCGATGAACGTCAACCGCCTTTGCGGCTCCGGCGTGCAAGCAATTATCTCTGCTTATCAATCGCTTGCCATGGGCGACGCCGAGTTCGCGCTGGCCGGCGGCGCCGAAAACATGTCGCGCAGCCCCTACATCATCCAGCAAAGCCGCTGGGGCGCGAAGATGGGCGACGTGAAGTCGCTCGACATGATGCTGGGCGCGCTGAACTGTCCCTTCGGCACCGGCCATATGGGGGTGACGGCAGAGAATGTGGCGGATGAGCATGAAATCACCCGCGAACAGATGGATGAGTTCGCACTTACCAGCCAGACCCGCACGGCGGCAGCGATCGAGGCCGGGCACTTCAAGTCGCAGATCACCCCCGTGGAGGTGAAGGTGAAACGCGACCTGGTGCCGTTCGAGGTGGACGAACACCCCAAGGCCACCACGCCGGAAGCGCTGGCCGGGCTGAGGGCGGTGTTCCAGAAGGACGGCCGCGTAACCGCGGGAAATGCCAGCGGAATCAACGACGGTGCGGCGGCCATGGTGCTGGCCACGGCTGCGGCGGCAGAGAAGGCGGGGCTGAAGCCCAAGGCGCGGATTCTGGGGTACGCCCATGCCGGCGTGCGCCCCGAGGTGATGGGGATCGGTCCGGTGCCCGCGGTACGCAACCTATTGGAAAAAACCGGCCTGTCGGCTGGCGACTTCGACGTGATCGAGTCCAACGAAGCCTTTGCCGCGCAGGCGCTGGCAGTGAACAAAGAACTGGGGCTGGACCCGGCCAAGGTGAACCCCAACGGCGGCGCCATTGCACTGGGGCATCCGGTGGGGGCCACAGGTGCCATTATCACCCTGAAAACGCTTTATGAACTGGAGCGGACCGGCGGTTCCAAGGGGCTGATCACGATGTGCATCGGCGGTGGTCAAGGTATCGCGCTGGCGATCGAGCGGCTTTGACGGCACGCGCGGCAAGGGGCGGTTTCAAAGCTGCGCCTTGCCGGGCTGTACGGCTTTTACGAAGAAATTATGTGATTGAGATATACAGGTAATGCAATTTTAAGTAGAAACAAGTATCCCTTATGAACGCATGACGGTTCACGGTGGTTTCGAGACTACGCTTCGCGATTTACCTGTCAGGGGCAAAAGAACAGCCGTGAATGCGCTAAGATCGCGTGATCCCGGCACCAGCCACGCCGGTACAGGGTATCTAAGTGACAGCCAAAGTTTTGCTTCTGGAGGATGACGCCGGCGTCCGCTTCACCTTCAACATGGCGCTGCAGGAAGCGGGATATGATGTTACCGCCGTCACCAGCTGCAGCGACGCCATCTCTGCGTTGACCGAATTGCCCCTGGACGTGCTGGTGCTGGACCTGAAGATCGGGGAGGAGATGTCGCTGCCGGTGGCAGATTATGCCGCCCTGCTGCGCCCGGATATTCCAGTGGTCTGCATCACCGGCAGCCGCCTGTTTTCGGGCGGCGAATTGTTCAACCTCAGCCGCAATATCCGCTGGGTGCTGCGAAAACCGGTCAATCTGTCCGATCTCCTCAGCATGGTCGACCATGTGACCGGGCGGGTTCCCGCCATGGCGGCAAGCTGACAAGGGCGGCGAGGCGGGTCTTTGGGGGCCCTTCCGGATGGTCCGGTCTGCTTGGTCTGGCGGTCGCGCTGCCGGCCTTAGCCGCAGGAAATCTTGAAAATTGCACCCTTGCCGGGTTCGGCATCGGCAGTGAGCTTCCACGAGTGGCGGCGGCAAATTTCGGCGCAAGTCGACAGCCCGATGCCGCTGCCTTCGATTTCGCGGTGCGCCCGGTGGAATGGCTGGAGAATCCGGTGCTTCTCCCGCGGATCAAACCCCATGCCGTTGTCGGCAACAGACAGCACCCATTGCTCCCGTCCGGTGCCTTCCATGCTGATGGTGATTTCCAGCGGGCGGGCCGGATCCCGGTACTTGATCGCGTTGGACAGGAAGTTGGTCAGCACCAGATGCAGCAAGGTCGGGTCCGCCTGCAGCGTGATGCCCGTGCCGTAGACGCGGGTCTTGGCGCCGCACTCCTGCAGCGCCTGGTGCAGGCTATCGCAGGCTTCTGAAACCGCATCTGCCATGACAACTTCCTGAAAGCTGGTGCCGGAGGCGGTTGATACCGAATGCTCCAGAAGCTCCGTCGTCAGCTGGTCCATCTGCCGCGCGGCCCGGGCCATGTGCTGCAGGAATTCCCTGGCGGTCTGCGGCAGCGCGGCGCTGTAATGCTCGGAGAAGAATTGCAGGGATCCGGTCATGGTGTTGATCGGCGTGCGCAGATCATGCGCGGCGGCATGGGCAAAGGCCTCCATCGACAGAAGGGTTTCCTGCAGCTTTGCGTTGGCATCCTTGGCGGTGGACAATTCACCGCGCAGCTTGCCGCGCATCTCGTTCATCTGCCGCAGCCTGTCCGCCGTCAGCCGCAGCTGGTCCTGGGTCAGCAGCATCAGCCGTTCGCCCTTGGTGGCCGACCGCAGCAGCGAGATCCGGAATTCAGTGTCCGGCAGCGGTGCGGTCAGATTGCCCGCGGCCATCGGAAAGGACACGGAGCCGGCAGCGGCGCCCTTGCGCAGGCTGGAGATCACATCGTCCCGGTCGCACAGCGTCAATTTGCTGAAGCATGTGCCTGTCAAGTCGCCGCTCCCAGACTGGGAAAAGGGACAGAAACTGCGCTCTGCCCGCCGGTTGCAGACAAGGATGCGGCCATCCCAATCCAGAATGAACGACCCGTAGGGGAACGCAAGAAAGGCCTTACCGAGCACATCAGCGTTCACGTCCGCATCCTCAGGCAGCATGGGCGGCACCTCTGCAGCAGTTGCGCGTGCCGCCTGCGAGACAGCTGGCGGTAGGATGGCAAACGACACCCCCCCGGGCAGCAAAACCCGGTTGCGTGCAGTGTGGCCGGAATGCCGGATGGTCTGAGATCTGTCGGTCCTCCATGGCTGCTGACAGCGTGCGTCTAAGCGTCCGGTGCCTGTTCGGAACCAGTGGCTGTCAGCTGCAAACCGCCGTACACTTGGGAGATCCCGCCATCCTTTTCCCGTTTGGCTTGGGCAAACAGAAGCGCGCGCAGATAGGTCCCGTCCAAAGCACGCAGCCGCAACGAGTGATGTAAAGGCCGGCCCTCGGCCTGCACATCCCGCAATCCGTCTCTGGCAGCGGCCCGGTCGTCCGGGTGGATCTGCTCCAGCAAAAGCTCCGCCGAAGGCCGGGTTGTTTCCGGATCATAGCCGAGCAGGTAGAACATTGCCGGGTTCCAGGAAGGCACGTTGTTCACAGCGTCAACGGAAAATACGCCGATGGAAAGGCGGTCTTGTATCGCGGCACCGCAGTCAATCAGCAATTCCCGGTCGTCCACTTCGTCCTTGTCCCAGCAAACGCCGATAAATTGGGCGATTTCGCCATGAGAATCCTGAAACACGGTCATGCTGCCCTTCAGCCAGCTGGCATCGCCCGAGTCGTTAAAGAACCGCGCTTCGAATTCGAAGGAGCCGCCGTCCTTCTGCAGCTTGGCGAGCGAGGACCTTAGGAGCGGCTGGTCTTCGGGGTGCGCGCGGGCAAGGATATCTTCGAAAGACCGGGCGCTGGAGCTATGCCCGACTCCGAAAATCTCCCTGGCCTCCGGCGACAGATAAGTCTCTCCGGAATCCAGATTATGGGTCCAAAAGCCCACCCTGGCGACTTTGCTGACCAGCCGGAGAACGTTGTAGAAGGGTTCGATGTCAAAGCGGGTGACGGTGATCGAAATACCGATCTGCTTGTGATGCACGTCCAGCACCGGTGACATAACCAGCGTGTAGTAGCGGCCGCCCGACAGCACCGGTATGCGCCGGGTCTGCTGCAGCCGCAGAACCGCATTGGCGATCGGTGCCAGAGCCGGGAACCCGCGCGGCAGGTTGCATTGGCTGAGGTGCAAGCCGGTGGGCGGCAGCTCACTGATTCCCAGCAAGTCCTGGGCCATGCGCGAGGCGCGGCGGATGATCAGCGCCTGGTCTGCCAGCGCCACCGCATAGGGAGAGGAGTCCAGCATGGCCTCTAGCTCCGAGGACAGCGCCTGGCGCTCTGCCGAGGTGATCTGCAGCTCCTCGTTGACGGTCAGCAATTCCTCGTTTGTGGACTGCAGCTCCTCGTTGGAGGTTTCCAGCTCCTCATTGGTGGCCTGGAATTCCTCATTGGTGGACTGCAGTTCTTCATTTGCGGATTGCAGTTCTTCGTTGGCGGTCTGCAGTTCCTCGATGGTCTGCTGCAGCGCCTCCTGGGTCGAGCGGATTTCCATCTCCATCCGCTGAACGTATTCGCGCTGGTCGCGGTCGGAAATTTCTTCGAAGCTGTATTCCTTCTGCTCGTCGAATTTGGTGTTGATCGCCAGCAGGCAATGCACCTCGCCGCCGTTACGGCTGTGGAACGGAAAGGCCTGCAGCTGGGCGCGGTTGCCGGTGGGCAGGGAGACGTTGTGCCAGCGGCCGTCGCGGCGTTGCTCGTTGCGGAGCGCGACAGCGATCAGGCTGGAGGCCTCAGTGCGCAGCGGTTCGATCAGCATCTTGACGTTCAGCGAAGTCGACATGCCCGCGCGGATTTCGCTGTAGACGCTGATGTCGCCCAGCACTTCAATAATATCGCCGTTGCGGGTGCAGATAATGCCGTTGGGGGCAACGGCACGGGCCAGTGACAGGTCTGCCTGCGCAGCCTGTTCAGCTGCCGCCCTTTCGGCAGATTTGCGTAGGTTGAGGGACCGCAGATAGCCATTGCCCTGCGTCCTGGAGGAGACGGACAATTCCCCGGAAATCCCGCGCCGCTTGCCGAAGATTTTGTCGGATCCCTGGCGGGCCTCGAAGTAGATACCCATTTCGCCGACGGTCTCCGAAGTGCCGAGAAACAGCAGGCCGCCCGTCGCCATGGAATAGTGCAGCCTGGTCAGGACCCGCTCCTGCAAGGCAAGGTTGAAGTATATCAGCACGTTGCGGATCGTGACGAGGTTGACGTTGATAAAGGGCGGGTCCTGAAAAACATTGTGCCGAGAAAACAGCGTGACATTGCGCAATTCCTGACGGACCGTGATGTCGCTTTCGCCGACCACGAAATAGTCTGACAGGTAATTGAGCGGAATGTCCTGCGCCGCGGAAACCGGGTAGATCCCTTTTCGCGCGACCTCGATGGCGTTCTGGTCAATGTCGGTGGCAAAGATCTGCACGTTGCTTTTTGTCAGGGCGTGAATGCCGCCAAGGATCTCTGCGATCAGAATCGCAATGGAATAAGCCTCTTCGCCGGTGGCGCAGCCGACCACCCAAACCCGGACCGGCCCGGGTCCGCGCTCTGCCAGCTGCCTTTCCAGCTGCTCGTGAAGCTTGCGGAATTGTTCCGGGTCGCGGAAGAAGCGGGTGACGGAAATAAGCAGGTCGCGGTGAAGCGCGTCCACTTCGTCAACGCTGGACCGGCAGTAGTCGACGTATTTCTCGTAGTCGTCGATTCCCAATGCCGACATCCGCCGGGCAATGCGGCGGTTCAGGGTGTTTTCCTTGTAGTTGGCAAAATCGACCTGTGTACGGGCCAGCAGGATGCCAAACAGCTCGGTCAGCTTGCTGGGTTCACCCGCGACCGGGCGCAGCAGTTCCAGGTCGCGCGGCTTGGCCAGGATTTTCTCGAAGTGCTCGCCAATTTGTTCCGGTGTCAGCGTCAGGTCGATGCAGCCGGTTTCAATCGCTGAGGTTGGCATGCCGTCATATTTCGCCGTGCCGGGATCCTGCGCAAGGGTAATGCCGCCGGCTTCGCGGATCGCCTGCACGCCGTAGCTGCCATCGCTGCCGGTTCCCGACAGCACGATGCCGATGCAGTTTTCGCCGCATTCTTCGGCGAGGCTTTTGAACAGCCGGTCGGCCGACGGCTTCGGCGTTGCCGGGTGGCCCGCGGGGGTGCGCAATCGCAATTGACCGCCTTCGAACACCACATCGGTGTCGGGCGGTGTGACATAGATCGTGCCGGCCTCGGGTTCGGTGACACGGCCCAGTTCCACAACCGGCAGCGAGGTTTCCTGCGCGATTAGCGAGGCCAGCACGCTTTTATGGGTCGGCGACATGTGCTGGGCGATCACATAGATCGCATTGGTGGAGCGGGGAAGGTTTCGCACTAGGAGGGAAACCGCTTCCAGACCTCCGGCAGAAGCCGCGATGCCTGCAACCCGAAAACCCTGGCTGCGGGCCTTCGCACTCGCGTCGGCCTTTTCGGGCTGAGATTCTGATTTTCCGGCACTGATATCCTGGTTGAGGTCTTCCATCCGTAAATGTGTCTCCGAACGTCTTTTAGCTATTTTCTGTCCCGCTCGGCACCGCGCGGGGAATTTGAGCGGGTTAGGCTGCCCTTCGGAATTTATTAATAAAATTAGATGCCTGTCCGTTACGTGCCGGATTGAAGGCATACCGTTTCAACGTTGGCTCTATGACAATCGTGCTGCCATGGAAGCCCCTGCCAGGCCCGAGCACAGTGAGCGGCATTTTACAGAACGGGTTATGCGCGCATGCGGTGATACCGGTGACTTGGCGCCTGCCTCCGGCGGGGATAACATCGGGATCAAACCCCCGAAGATGTTCCCGCAACATGCAAGGCATGAATTTATCATCTTTGAAATGCAGGGCTTCCCGCGGATGCCTCATGACCCGGTTCCGTTGTTGGTGCGGGTGAAACCAGAAACTGGCGTTTGGCCGCAAGAATCTCCTTCAGGAACGATCTGATCCAGACTTCCCCCGGCAATACCGCGATTTCGGAAGAAGCGGCCAGTCCTACCCTGCGGCCATCATGCTGCTGGTTTGGGCTGTAGTCAACACTCTGGAAATGAAGGTAAATCAACCTGTGATGGAAAGCGCTTTTCCGCTGCATTCAGGCTGCGCTGCATGCGAAAAACCGCACATGGGAGCGGGTCGGGCCGAGCGGCCCGCCCGTTGTATCCCGGCAGAATCAGCCGCCCGGGGGAGACGGGGCTGCCCCCGTGGGCCTGCGGCCTATTACCCCCCCAGGATATTCCCGAACAGAAAGAAGCGCACTGCCGCTGCCGGTTGCGGATCTCAGATCAGCAGGGCGACGGCCGCAAAGAAGGCAGCCCCGCCGGCAGCGCCCAGGGCGGCTGGGGCAAGCCAGTTGCCGGTGCTGCGGTTCTGGGCACCGTTCTGCGCCGCCTGGGCAATCAGCGCCTGCTCCACCAGCGCAGGCAGGCGCGGGCCGAAGCGGGCCATCACCTTTGCGGTCTCCAGCAGGTCGGAGGCGACGGCGCGCGGGCCGATGGATTTCTTGATGTAGTCCTCGACCACCGGCCGGGCCGCTTCCCAGATGTTGATATGCGGGTCCAGCGAGCGGGCAACGCCCTCGACCACCACCATAGTGCGCTGCAAGAGGATCAGCTCTGTGCGGGTTTCCATGCCGAAGCGTTCAGTGACTTCGAACAGGTAGTTCAGCAGGCGGCCCATCGAAATCTGCGAGGCGTCCATGCCGAAAATCGGCTCGCCCACCGCACGCAAGGCACGGGCGAATTCATCCACGTCCCGGTTGGCGGGCACATAACCTGCCTCGAAATGCACCTCGGCCACGCGCTTGTAGTCGCGTTTGATGAAGCCGTAGAGGATTTCCGCATAAACCCGGCGGGTGTATTCGTCGATATGGCCCATGATGCCGAAGTCATAGGCGATTATATCACCGTTGGCGGCGACCTTGAGATTGCCTTGATGCATGTCGGCATGGAAATAGCCGTCCCGCAGCGCGTGGCGCAGGAACAGCGACAGTACCCGGTTGGCCAGCAGCCTGCGGTCGTGGCCTGCCGCGTCCAGCGCGTCATTATCGCCCAGCGGGATGCCGTCGGCCCAGCCCATGGTCATCACCCGGCGGGCGGAATAGGCCCAGCGGATCTCCGGCAGCTGAAAGCCCTCGTCCTTGGCGGTGTTGGCGGCAAATTCCGAGGCTGCGGCGCTCTCCAGCCGCAGGTCCAGTTCACCCTGCACAACGCCGTCGAAATGTTCAATCACGTCCATCGGTTTCAGGCGGCGGGCGCTGGGGGCAAACAGGTCCACGATGCGGGCCGCGAAGTAGAAGGCGTCCACGTCGCGATTGAAGGCGCGCTCGATCCCGGGGCGCAGTACCTTGACGGCGACATCCTCGCCGGTTTCGGCCAGCGTCGCCCGGTGCACCTGCGCGATGGAGGCGGCGGCGACCGGATCACTGAAATCGGAGAAGATCTCCGAGGCCGGTCGGCCCAGTTCCTTTTCCACCTCGGCCAGTGCCTGGGCGCGCGAGAACGGCGGCAGCTTGTCCTGCAGCACGCGCAGCTGGTTGGCCAGATCCTTGCCCACCACGTCGGGGCGGGTCGAAAGCACCTGTCCGAACTTGATGTATGCAGGCCCCAGCGCGTTCAGCGCCCGGGTTTCCGGCGGCATCGCAGGATCGCCTTTATAGCCCAGCCACTTGAACGGCCAGCCTAGGGTGCGTGCCAGGATGCGCAGGGGTTTGGGCGCTTCAAACGCCTCTAGCACCGAATGCATGGCGCCGGTGCGTTCGAAAGTGGCGCCTGTCCGGATCAGGCGCAGGATATTATGAGGGCCGCGCATGAGTCAGATCTTCCAGCCGGAATGCAGGCAGGCGATGCCCATCGACAGGTTGCGGTATTTCGCGTTCTCAAAGCCCGCCTGTTTCACCATGCCGAGGAAGGTCTCCTGATCCGGGAAGTTGCGGATCGACTCCACCAGATACTGGTAGCTGTCGTAATCGCCCGCAATCATCTGCCCCATCCGCGGGATCACGTTGAAGGAGTAGAGATCATAAAGCTTTTGCAGCCCGTCGTTCGGCAGCTGCGAAAACTCCAGCACCATCAGCCGCCCGCCGGGGCGCAGCACCCGGTAGGCCTCGTTCAGCGCCTCCTGCGGCCGGGTCACGTTCCGGATACCGAAGGAGATGGTATAGACGTCAAAGGTGTTGTCCTTGAACGGCAACTTCATCGCATCGCCTGTGACCCAGTCGAGGCTGCCGACCATCTGCGCGGCCTCAGCGCGCTTGCGGCCCTCCTCCAGCATCGGGCGGGTGAGGTCCAGCACGGTGGAATGGCCGTGGCCCGCGCGTTTCAGGAAGCGGAACGAAATGTCGCCGGTGCCGCCGGCGACATCCAAGAGCCGCTGGCCCGGGCGCGGCGCCAGCCAGTCCATCATCGCGTCCTTCCAGACCCGGTGGATACCCACGCTCATCACATCATTCATGATGTCGTATTTCGAGGCGACCGAGTTGAAGACCCCCTGCACACGGCCGGCCTTTTCCTCCTCGCGGACGGTTTCGAACCCGAAATGGGTGGTGTTGTCGCTGGTGTTGCTCATGCCACTTGCCGTTTGCTGAGTTTGGCCCTTGTTATAAGGCGCTGTGGGGCAGGCACAATGCGGCCCGTTGGTTCAGGAGGGGTGTAATGCCAGAATTGCCCGAGGTCGAGACAGTGAAACGCGGTTTGGCGCCTGCGATGGAGGGCGCGGTCATTGTGAAGGCTTCCGTGAACCGCCCGGATCTGCGCTGGCCGTTTCCGCCAGCGATGGCACAGCGGCTTACGGGCGCGCGGGTCAATGCCCTTAGGCGGCGGTCGAAATACATTCTGGCAGATCTGGATACGGACGAAACTCTGCTGATCCACCTGGGCATGTCGGGGCGGATGACGGTCTCCGGGGATCCGCTGGGGCGGTTCGTGCATGAGCATCCGCAGGCAGAGAAACATGACCATGTGGTGCTGGACATGGACAATGGCGCCCGTATCACCTTCAACGATCCGCGCCGGTTCGGAGCGATGGATCTGCTGGATACGGCGGCTGCGGATTCTCACAAGCTGCTGTCGGTGCTGGGGCCGGAACCCTTGGGCAATGACTTCCACGAGGATCACCTGATTGCCGCTTTCAAAAGGCGTAACACGCCGGTGAAATCGGCATTACTGGATCAGGGAATCATCGCGGGCCTTGGTAACATCTATGTCTGCGAAGCGCTCTTCCGTGCGGGAATTTCGCCACGCCGCAAGGCCGGGCAGATTGCCGCGCATCGGGTGGCGGCGCTGGTGCCGATCATCCGGCAAGTGCTGCAGGACGCCATTAGAGCAGGTGGTTCTTCGCTCAAGGATTTTCGGCAAGCCTCTGGCGAGCTTGGATATTTTCAGCACAGTTTTGATGCCTACGGGCGCGAGGGCGAACCCTGCCGGCGGGAAGGTTGCGCAGGATCAATTGCCAGAATCACCCAATCGGGACGCTCCACCTTCTACTGTGTAAAGTGCCAAAGATAGCTTGATCAGATGGACCCTTTTGGTAAGGACTCGGATCTGAACGGAACAACCGAAAGAGAAATCATGGCCTACGAGACGATCAACGTCGATGTGCAGGACCACGTTTGCCTCATTAAACTGAACCGCCCGGAGGCGATGAACGCGCTCAACAGGGAGCTCATTGGCGAGCTTTGCGATGCTCTGGAAGAGGCTGATGCCAGCGACAAGGTGCGCTGCATCGTGCTGACCGGCTCGGAAAAGGCCTTTGCCGCCGGTGCCGACATCAAGGAGATGTCGGAGATGAGCTTTACCGAGGTGTTTTCCACCAACCTGTTTGCCGATGCCAACGACCGCATTTCGGCCATCCGCAAGCCGATTATCGCGGCGGTGGCGGGGTATGCGCTGGGCGGCGGTTGCGAGCTGGCGATGCTGTGCGATTTCATCATCGCCGCGGAAACCGCCAAATTCGGCCAGCCGGAGATCAACCTGGGTGTTGTGGCAGGCATCGGCGGCACCCAGCGCCTGACCCGGTTCGTAGGCAAGTCCAAGTCGATGGACATGAACCTGACCGGCCGCTTCATGAACGCCGAGGAAGCGGAACGCGCGGGCCTGGTGTCGCGCGTGGTGCCGGCCAAGAAGCTGATCGAGGAAGCGACTGCCGCGGCGCAGAAGATCGCGGAGAAATCTCTGCTGACCGCGATGGCCGTCAAGGAAGCGGTGAACCGCTCTTACGAGCTGCCGCTGAGCGAAGGCCTGTTGTTCGAGCGCCGGGTGTTCCACTCGATGTTCGCGACAGAAGACCAGAAGGAAGGCATGGCGGCCTTCCTGGAAAAGCGCGAAGCGCAGTTCCGCGACAAGTAAGCGCCGGAAAACCCCTAAGAGCGGCGGGCTGGATGGCCCGCCGTTTTGCCTTCCGGTCCGGTGCCCTTGCAATTCTGCACAGAGTTGGATAAACGCCGCCCTCATACATGCGCGTGCAGCCCGCTCAGGCTAGAATCACACCGGTGGTCCGACCCGGGTTTGGCTGGCATTGCGTCCGATAGAAACAGAACCCGAAGATAAGGTCAGACATCATGGCAAATTCGCCCCAGGCCAAGAAGCGCGCACGTCAGAACGAGAAGCGCTTTGCCGTCAACAAAGCCCGTCGTTCGCGCATCCGTACCTTCCTGCGTAAAGTTGAAGAAGCCATTGCTTCCGGCGACAAAGAATCTGCAACCGCCGCTCTGCGCGCAGCTCAGCCCGAACTGATGCGCGGCGTCACCAAAGGTGTGTACCACAAAAACACCGTTTCCCGGAAAATCTCGCGCCTGTCCGCACGCGTGAAGGCACTGGGCTGAGATTCGCTCTGCTGAGCAGGCTCACGAGCTGTTGAAAAGTTGTCAGGGCGCTGCAAATTGCAGCGCCTTGTTTTTTGGGCAAAGCCTTGGCTGATTGCCGCGGATGCGGGAGATTCTTTGCGGCCAAAGGCAGAGTCAACATCATAGTTTCGTTGCTGCTGACCCCCTCAAATTGCTACCACTGTGTCAGCGATTCACTCGCTGGGGGGACAGGCTGCTTGCGGCAATCTTGACGGGCATCAAGGTTGCCAGGTTGCCCGGAACAGACGGCACGCACGTGCCTGAGTCTGTCCGGGAGCTACTGCTGTATCGTTAAGGTCAGCAGCCTTGTCTCAATTGTGTGCGATACTGTTCGTGACGGCAGATAGCCCGCTTTATGCGGCGGGGTTTGCTGTTGCCAGACGAACGTTCAGCCTTCGGGCGATGCGGCCAGCAATGGTCCGCACACGGAAACCCTGTGCGTGAACGCCCCCCGGGTGGTTGGGGGTACGATGGATTTGGCCCGGCCAAGGGGCCGCTGCTTTTTGGGGACGCGTGAGGCGCAGCATGACAGAAGAAAAATGGGGACAGCTCAGGAACCGGCTGTTGAAGACGGTTGGCCAGAACAACTTCACCACTTGGATCGAACCTCTGGAATTCGATACCGTCGACGGTGGGGTAGCCGTCTTCAAAGTGCCGACGAATTTCATGGGAAATTACGTCAGCCAGAACTTTGCAGATCTTATCCTGCATGAGCTGACCATGTCCGGCGAGCCGGTGCAGCGGCTGGCGTTCCGGGTTGCGGCAAACAGCCCGGCGCGACCGGCGGAACCGGCCGTTGCAGCGGGGTCTTTTGGCGGCGCGCAGGATGATCTGGCGGTCATGACCGCACCGGCGGCGGCGGCAGGAAGGGACACGCTGGAGGCGCTGCAGGCCGCGCCGCTGGATCCGCGGTTCACCTTCGACAGCTTTGTGGTCGGCAAGCCGAACGAACTGGCCCATGCCGCTGCGCGCCGCGTCGGCGAGGGCGGCCCGGTCACCTTCAACCCGCTGGTTCTGTATGGCGGCGTGGGTCTGGGCAAAACCCACCTGATGCACGCCATCGCCTGGGAACTGAAAGAAAAGAACCCGCATCTGAACGTGCTGTATCTGTCCGCGGAACAGTTCATGTACCGTTTCGTGCAGGCCCTGCGCGAACGCAAAATGATGGACTTCAAGCACCTGTTCCGTTCGGTCGACGTGCTGATGGTGGATGACGTTCAGTTCATCGCCGGCAAGGACTCCACTCAGGAGGAGTTCTTCCACACCTTCAACGCGCTGGTGGACCAGAACAAGCAGATCATCATCTCCGCCGACCGCGCCCCTGGGGAGATCAAGGATCTGGAAGACCGGGTGAAATCCCGTCTGCAGTGCGGCCTGGTGGTGGACCTGCATCCGACCGACTACGAACTGCGTCTTGGCATCCTGCAGACCAAGGTGCAGCAGCAGCGCGAGACCTATCCGGACCTGCGCATCGCCGATGGTGTGCTGGAGTTCCTCGCACACCGGATTTCGACCAACGTGCGCGTGCTCGAAGGCGCCCTGACACGGCTGTTTGCCTTTGCGTCCCTGGTGGGCCGTGAGATCGACATGGATCTGACCCAAGACTGCCTGGCAGACGTGCTGCGCGCGTCCGAGCGCAAGATCACCGTCGAGGAGATCCAGCGCAAGGTCTCCGAGTATTACAACATCCGGATGTCTGACATCATCGGGCCCAAGCGCCTGCGCTCTTACGCGCGGCCGCGGCAGGTGGCGATGTATCTCTGCAAGCAGCTGACCAGCCGCTCTCTGCCCGAGATCGGCCGCCGCTTTGGCGGGCGCGACCACACCACCGTGATGCACGGCGTGAAGCGCATTGAGGAGCTGAAGCTGACCGACGGCCAGATCGCCGAAGACGTGGAGATGCTGCGCCGGTCGCTGGAAGCCTGACGCGCACCCGCACCCCAAATGATTGACTTGCGGCTCCGGTTTCCGGAGCCGCTTTTTCTTGCGCGGCAGGGGCGCAGCCCATAACGCGGCTGAATACCCGGTATCACGGAAAACAAAGTTTCCTCCGGCTGAAAATCAGCGATAAGTGCGCCCTGAACAGGAGCGCCGCATGACAACTCAATCCACCGAGACCCTGGATACGCCCCGCGGGCTGGCCTTTGCCGTCACCGCCTATCTGCTGTGGGGGTTCCTGCCGCTTTACATGAAGGCGCTGTCCCATATTCCCGCGGCAGAGGTTGTCGCGCACCGGGTCATCTGGTCGGTGCCGGTGGCGGGCGCGCTGCTGATCGTCCTGCGCCGCACCAAGGACCTGCAGGCCGCACTCAAGAATCCCCGGATGCTGGGCATGGCCTGCATCACCGCAGCGCTGATTTCGTTGAACTGGGGGATTTATGTCTGGTCGATTGCGGCCGGCCGGGCACTGGATGCCGCGCTTGGCTATTACATAAACCCGCTGTTCAGCATTGCGCTTGGCGCCATCCTGCTGCGCGAGCCGCTCGGCAAGGCGCAGATGGCGGCTGTTGCGCTCGCTGCCGCGGCGGTGGTGGTGCTGACACTGGAAGCGGGCCGGGTGCCTTGGGTAGCGGTCGGCCTGACGCTGACTTGGGGCTTTTACGCGTTCTTCAAGAAGTCGCTGCCGATCGGACCCAACCAGGGGTTCCTGCTGGAGGTGCTGATTCTGCTGGCGCCTGCCCTGGGCTATTTCGCCTATCTGACCGCCTCCGGCAGCAGCAGCTTTGGCGGCTCGCTCAGCGATACTTCGCTGCTGCTTGGCTGCGGTGTGGTCACGGCGGTGCCGCTGATCGTCTACGCAAACGGTGCCAAGCTGGTGCGGCTGTCGACGATGGGTATCCTGCAGTATATCGCACCGACGATGATCATGCTGGCCGCGGTGCTGCTGTTCGGCGAGGAATTCGGCCAAGCCCGGATGATCGCCTTCCCGATGATCTGGGCGGCGCTGGTGATTTACACTGTGCCGATGGTGCGGCAGATGCGCAAACGCGCTGGCTGAGCGGGCGGCTACTCGCTCGGTCCGGCGTCCTCGACCACGGCGGCAACCGGCCCCATCATAAAGCCCGCGTCGCTTCGGCCCAGCTGCGGTGCGTGCAAGCGAGAGATGTTGCCGTCGAAGTAGAGCGCATTCGGCAGCTTCAGATAATCGCGGAACAGGCTGCCGAACTGATGGAAGGTCACCGCATTGCGCGAGATTGCAAAAACCGCGCGCGTTCCGTCCGCTGAGGTGCCCACCCCGTTGCGGATGTAATAGCTGTCCGAATCGGGCAGGAAGCGCGGGTGCAGGTCGCCATCGATCACCAGCATTGGTCCGGACTGGGTGGCATAGGTGCAGCCGGGGGCGGCTTTCTCGAACGCAAGGGTTTCAAACACATCCGCCCGGCTGCCCCGGATGCACAGCACGCCATTCGGCAGCAGGCCGAAGTTGCCGGGACCGGCGTTGGTCACCAGCCGCATCTCTTCGCCGTTCTCATCGACGTACAGCCCGACGGGTGAGCGGTCTGTGTGATACATGCCGGCATTGGTCGCAAAGGCCAACGTCTTGCCGTCCTTTGCCAGCGCTTCCTCCAGGGTGGAGAAATGCCCGTAGACCTGGCCCTCGCCATCCTTCAGGAACAGCCTCAGCTGTTCCTGCGCGGCGTCAACTTCGCAGATCGAGTACCGGTTGCCCTCATAGGCCACATCGCTGCAGTCAACCGCACCAGCCGCCGGGGCGGTCCAGAGCGCGGCCAGCAGCAAGGCAGCCCTGCGGATCACTCTTCCACGTCGCGGCGCACCGCGTCCTGGCTCAGCATCCGGCGGGTATCATCCATCTGGTCGAAGGTTTCATCCAGACGGAAGCGCAGATCGGGTGTGAATTTCAGCCCCAGCTTCTTGCCGACCATGCGGCGCAGCTCGCTCTTGTTGCGGGCCAGAAGCTTCAGCACATCCTCCTGCCCCTTGCCGCCCAGGGGCAGCACAAAGGCGGTGGCGATTTTCAAATCGGGGGAGGTGCGCACCTCGCCCACGGTGATCGACATGCGGTTCAGGTCCGGGTCATGCACGTCGCCGCGCGCCAGCACCTCAGACAGGGTGCGGCGGATCAGTTCGCCGACGCGAAGCTGGCGCTGGGACGGGCCGGGGCCATCGTGGAATTTGTTCTTTGCCATGATTCCGATCTATGCCGGATTGCGGGCTTTGCCAAGCGCTGCCCGGCACTGTAGGACAAATCCGGCATGAACAAGGGAATTGGCCAATGACTCACAAACCTGGGATCGTGATTACCGGCGCATCTGGCCGCATGGGGCAGATGCTGATCAGGACCGTGCTGGAGAGCGATAAGGCCACGCTTGTTGCAGCCGTTGAACGCGAAGGCCACGCCTGGGTCGGCCGCGACGTGGGCGAAATGATGGGCGGCGCGCCAGCCGGTGTTACGGTGACTGCAGACGCGCTGGAGGCGTTTTCCAAGGCGCAGGCGGTGATCGACTTCACCGCGCCGGAGGCGACGCTGGCCTTTTCCAAGCTGGCGGCGCAGGCCCGCGCGGTGCATGTGATCGGCACCACCGGGATGACGGATGAGCAGATTGCCCAGCTGGAACCGGCGTCGCGCCACGCGGTGATCATCCGCGCGGGCAACATGAGCCTGGGGGTGAACCTGCTGGTGCAGCTGACCAAAAAAGTTGCCGCCGCGCTGGACGAGGATTTCGACATTGAGGTGATCGAGGCGCATCACCACCACAAGGTGGATGCGCCCTCCGGCACCGCGCTGATGCTGGGGGAAGCTGCCGCTGAGGGCCGCGGCGTCAAGCTGGCGGATGTGCGTGATTCCGGCCGCGATGGTATCACCGGCGCCCGCAAGCGCGGCGACATCGGTTTCACCGCCATCCGCGGCGGCGACATCGTGGGCGAGCATGACGTGCTGTTTGCAGCGGCGGGCGAGCGGATCGTGCTGCGCCATCTGGCGACCGACCGCGCGATCTTTGCCCGCGGCGCGCTGAAGGCTGCGCTGTGGGGCCAGGACAAGGGGCCGGGGCAGTACGATATGGTGGATGTGCTGGGACTATGAAGTCTGACAGGCGGCCCTGACGGGCCGCCGCCTCCCCTCCCGGTGGCAGAGCTGCCTGGCGGGCAGCGGGGTATGAGTATTTGAAGAAAGATGAAAGAACGGCAATTCATTTCATCTTTCCGGAAATGCTCCGGGGGTGCGGGGGCTGGCCCCCGCGGCGCACCTTAAAAGTCGATGGCAATGCCCTTTTTCTCCCAATCGCCATAGCGCGCCGGGTCGGGGCCGTCGCGGCCGCCCAGCTCCTTGGGGCGCGGCTCCTGCGCTTCAGCAGCCTTGCGGCGTTCCTCTGCCTCGGCCAGGGCGCGCACGGCAGCAGGCGGCAGGTCTTTTTTCTCGGGTGCGGTCTCTTCGCTCATCGCGGGTTCCTTTATGCTGCGCCCATGATATACGCCCCTGTCCCGCGCGGACAAGCCGTGCCCCAAGGAGTTGCCAGATGTCCGATGCCAATCATGCCCGCCGCACTGCGGTCTACCTGCTGGATCAGGTGCTGGGAGAGGGGCGGCTCCTTGCGGAGTGCTATGCTGCCGGGGCGCTGGAGAAGCTGGCGCCTGAAGACCGCGCGCGGGCGCAGCGGCTGGCCGTCGAAACCCTGCGCAGCCTGGAGCGTGCCGACCGGATCCTGAAAAAGCATCTGAAGAAGACACCGCCGCTGATGGTCATGAACGTGCTGCGGCTGGGCACGGTAGAGCTGTGCTCGGGCGGGGCTGCGCATGGGGTGGTCAATGCGATGGTGGCGATTGTCTCCAAACACCGCCACCACGGGCAGTTGAAGGGGCTGGTCAACGCGGTGCTGCGCAAGGTGGCGGAGGAGGGGCCGGCGGAATGGGCCAAACTGCGTATTCCGCGCCTGCCGAACTGGCTGCGCAAACCGCTGGTCCAGGCCTGGGGCGCCGAGGCGGTTCTGGGCATGGAGGCCGCGCATTATGCCGGCGCGCCGCTGGATATCACCGGCAAGCCGGGCGTGGACTTGCAGGCGCTCGGCGGGGTGCCGCTGCCCACCGGTTCGCTGCGGATCTCCGGCGCGGGGCAGGTGTCGGCGCTGCCGGGCTACCAGGCTGGCGACTGGTGGGTGCAGGATGCCGCTGCCGCGCTGCCCGCGCTCATCCTGAATGCGCAGCCGGGGGAGCAGGCCCTGGATCTGTGTGCGGCGCCTGGCGGCAAGACCATGCAGATGGCCGCTGCCGGGGCCAGCGTGACGGCAGTGGATGTCTCGGAGAGCCGCGTGGCGCGGTTGAGGGAGAACCTGGAGCGCACCGGGCTGGAGGCCGGCTTGGTCGTCGGCGACGCGCTGGAGCAGACCGGCCAGTATGACGCGGTTTTGCTGGACGCACCCTGTTCCGCCACCGGCACCATCCGGCGCCACCCTGATTTGCCGCAGGCCAAGGACGGCAGCGAGTTCGGCGCGCTGATCGAGCTGCAGGCGCAGATGCTGGCGCACGCCTGGACCTTGGTAAAACCAGGCGGGCGGCTGATGTACTGCACCTGCTCCTTGCTGCCGGACGAGGGCGAATGCCAGGTCGAGGAAGCGCTGGACATGTTCCCGGACATGGCGGCAGACCGCGATGCGCTGAAAGTGCCCGGCGTGGAGGCAGACTGGATCACCGAAGAGGGCGGCCTGCGCCTGCGCCCGGATTACTGGCCAGAGCGCGGCGGCATGGACGGCTTCTATATGGCGCTCTTGCGCAAAACCGCGTGACCGTGGGGCGTGCCGGGCATTCGCCGGTGACTTGAGCTGCACCCCGCGCTATGCTCCCGCCAAAACGCCCTGGCAAACCCGGCGTGAGGCAAAAAGAGCATGTCCACTTACGACAGAATGGCAGGCCGCGGCACCCGGCTGCTGAACCGGTATTACGCCTGGCGGGCCCGCAGCCAGCCTGCCGCGACCGGCTTTGTCTCGCAGCCTGAACCGCGCACCATCGGCAGTTTCGCCCGCGGGCGGCAGCTGGTGGCAGGCAATCTTCTGTTTGCCGGCTATCTGGTCGAATCGCCTGATACCGGCCTGTGGGAGGTTGCTGCGCCGGACGCTGCATTTGACGCGGAGCGGCACGGGTTTGCCTGGCTCGACGATCTGGCTGCAGTTGGTGATTTCAAGGCGCGTTCCAAGGCGCAGAAATGGGTCTGGGGCTGGATCGCGCAGCACGGGCGCGGCGGCGGCCTGGCCTGGCTGCCGGATCTGACCGGGCGGCGGGTGATCCGTTGGATCAACCACGCGCTGTTCCTGCTGAGTGGCAAGGACAGGGACCAAACCGAGGCGTTCTATGGCTCCTTGGCGCGGCAGACCTGGTATCTTGCGCATCGCTGGCAAGGCGCAGCGCCGGGCCTGCCGCGGTTCGAGGCCCTGTGCGGCCTGATCTATGCGGGCCTTGCCTTGCAGGGACGCGAGGAGCTGGCAGACCCGGCTGTCAGGGCGCTGGCGGCTGAATGTGAGACTCAAATCGACGGGCAGGGCGGATTGCCGACCCGCAATCCGGAAGAGCTTCTGGAGGTGTTTACCCTTCTGACTTGGGCCGCCGCGGCCCTGCATGAGGCCGGCCGCATGGTGCCGCATGCCCATGTCGCCGCCATCGAACGGATCGCTCCCACCCTGCGCACGCTGCGTCATAGTGACGGCGGGCTGGCGCGGTTTCACGGCGGCGGCCGCGGGCTGGAGGGGCGGCTGGATCACGCGCTGGCGGCCAGCCACGTGGCGGAACGCCACTCCGACGGCCTGGCGATGGGCTTTGCCCGGTTGTCGGCGCGGCGCACTTCGGTGATCGTGGATGCCTCTGCCCCGCCCAAGGGCAAGGCATCCTATAACGGTCACGCATCGACCCTGGCGTTCGAGCTGACCTCGGGGCGGCGGCCGCTGATCGTGAATTGCGGCTCTGGTGAAACCTTTGGCGTTGAGTGGCGCCGGGCCGGGCGGGCCACGCCCTCGCATACGACACTTTGCATTGAGGGCCATTCCAGTGCCCGGCTGGCGCCGCCGCACAAGACCACGGGCCATGAGGAACTGATCGAAGCGCCTGACGACGTACCGCTGGAGTTGAGCGATTTGGCGGAAGGACTGCGGTTTCAGGGCGGGCACAACGGCTATGCGGCGCATTTCGGCCTGACCCATGCCCGCACGCTGGAATTGTCCTTTGACGGGCGCAGCCTCAGCGGCGAGGACATGCTGGTGGCCTTGGACGATTCCGCCAAGCGCCAGTTCGCCAAGGTGCGGGATGCCAGTCCGGATGGCGCCATCGGCTTTGATATCCGCCTGCACCTGCACCCGGAGGTCGACGCAGCCCTTGACTTGGGCGGCACGGCAGTATCCATGGCGCTCAAGAGCGGGGAAATCTGGGTGTTCCGTCATGACGGAAGCTGCCAGTTGCGGCTGGAACCAAGCGTTTTCCTGGAAAAGACCCGCTTGAAGCCGCGTGCGGCAAAGCAGATCGTTTTATCCGGGCGGGCGATGGGATATGCCACCCGCATCCGGTGGACGCTCAGCAAGGCGCAGGAGACTGCCGTTGCCGTGCGAGACCTGAACCGGGACGAGCCCGAGACGTTTGACTGAGCCTTTGAAAAGGACCTGCCCTGCCATGACCGACCTTCACCCCGTACGCCGTGCGCTGCTTTCCGTATCCGACAAGACCGGCCTGATCGAGCTGGGCAGGGCGCTGGATGCGCGCGGTGTCGAACTGCTGTCCACCGGCGGCTCCGCCAAGGCGCTGCGCGACGCGGGGCTGACTGTGAAAGACGTCTCCGAAGTGACCGGGTTTCCGGAAATGATGGACGGCCGCGTGAAGACCCTGCACCCGATGGTGCATGGCGGCCTGCTGGCCCTTCGGGACAATGACACCCACGTCGCCGCAATGCAGGAACATGGCATCGGCGCCATCGACCTTCTGGTTGTGAACCTTTACCCGTTCGAGGCGGCGCTGGCACGTGGCGCAGGTTACGATGAGATGATCGAAAACATCGACATCGGCGGCCCGGCGATGATCCGTGCAGCCTCCAAAAACCACTTGTTCGTCAACGTGGTGACCGATGTCCAGGATTATGAGGCGCTCTTGGCGGAGCTCGACAACAACGGCGGCCAGACGTCCTATGCCTTCCGTCAGCGGCTGGCCCAGACCGCCTATGCCCGCACTGCGGCGTATGATGCGGCTGTGTCGAACTGGATGGCATCCGCGCTGGAGGAAAAGACCCCGCGCCGCCGCGCCTTTGCCGGTGAGCTGAAGCAAACCCTGCGCTATGGCGAGAACAGCCACCAGGAGGCGGCTTTTTACACCGATGGCACGAACCGTCCGGGCGTTGCCACAGCGGTTCAGCTGCAGGGCAAGGAACTGAGCTACAACAACATCAACGACACCGATGCGGCGTATGAACTGGTGGCGGAATTCGATCCGGCTGAAGGCCCGGCCGTCGCCATCATCAAACACGCCAACCCCTGCGGCGTCGCCAAGGGCGCCACTTTGTCCGAGGCCTATCAGAAGGCATTTGACTGCGACCGCACCTCGGCGTTTGGCGGCATCGTGGCGCTGAACCAGCCGCTGGACGCGGAGACCGCCGCCAAGATCACCGAGATCTTCACCGAGGTGGTGATCGCGCCGGGGGCGTCTGACGAAGCCAAGGAAATCTTTGCCGCCAAGAAGAACCTGCGCCTGCTGCTGACCGAGGGCCTGCCGGATCCGCGCAAACCCATCGTGGCCTACAAGCAAGTGGCCGGCGGTATGCTGGTGCAGGACAAGGACGTCGGCTATGTCGGCATGGAGGACCTGAAAGTGGTGACCGAGAAGGCGCCCTCTGATGCGCAGATGCAGGACCTGCTGTTTGCCTGGAAAGTTGCCAAGCACGTCAAATCCAACGCCATCGTCTACGTGAAGGACAACGCAACCGTCGGTGTGGGCGCGGGCCAGATGAGCCGCCTGGACAGCGCCAATGTGGCGGCTTCCAAGGCAGGCCGCATGGCCGCTGAACTGGGCCTGGAGGAAAGCCTGGCCAGGGGCTGTGCCGTGGCTTCGGATGCGTTTTTCCCCTTCCCGGACGGCCTGCTGGAAGCGGCAGCCGCGGGCGGTGCCTGCGTGATCCAGCCGGGCGGCTCGATGCGCGATGACGAGGTGATCAAGGCAGCCGACGAGAAAGGCCTCGCCATGGTCTTTACCGGCATGCGCCACTTCCGCCACTAAACCGGGCAGTTAAGACATGGCAGCACGTTGGATGATCTGGGGCGCGGCCCTTTCGTTCCTGGCGGATCAAGCCAGCAAATACCTGGTGATTCACTGGATGGGGCTGGACCAGCGCCACCGGATCGACGTGCTGCCGCCATTCCTCAACTTCCGCTACGGCGAGAACACCGGTATCAATTTCGGCCTGTTCGGCGGCGGGGATGAGGCCGCGCGCTGGATTCTGATCGCCCTGTCGGCGGTGATCTGCGTGGTTCTTGCGGTGTGGGTCTGCCGCGGTCAGGACAAGTCCCGGGGCATGCAGCTGTCGGCCGGGCTGGTGATCGGCGGCGCGCTGGGAAATGTCGCCGACCGGCTGCTTTACGGCTATGTGCTGGATTTTCTGAACACGTCCTGCTGCGGCATCCAGAATCCTTTTGTGTTCAATGTCGCCGATATCTTTATCTTCGCGGGTGCTGCGGGGCTGATTTTCTTTGACGGGCGCCGCAAAAAGCCTGCGTAGACCTTGGCAGGCAAATACGTTAAAAGCGCCAGGAAACAGGCAGGAGTTTGGGGCAATGAAGATCCCGTTCGCAGTGATCATTCTGGCTGGCGCGCTGGCAGTGTCCGGCTGCGCGCAGAAGGGGCTGCGCGTCCTTCAGAAACCGGGCACCGGCCCGGATGAGTTTCTGATCCTGCCCACCAAGCCGCTGAGCGCGCCGGAAAGCTACAGCAGCTTGCCTGCGCCGACCCCCGGGGGCAGCAATCTGACGGATGTCAATCCGCAGGCCGAAGCGGTGGCTGCCCTGGGCGGCAAGCCTGGCGCTCTCGTTCCGGTCAGCGGGGTGCCGTCCGGAGACGCGGCGCTGGTCACGGCTTCCAGCCGCTATGGTGTGCAAGCCGGAGTGCGCGAGACCCTGGCGCAGGAAGACGCGAAGTTCCGTCACCGCAACCGCCATCTTGGCCGGATCAAGATCGTGCCGGTGGACCGCTATGAGCAGCTGTACCGCAAGCAAAGCATCGACCCGTTTGCCGTCAGCGACCAGTTCCGCAGGGCAGGGGCCGCGACGCCGTCTTCGCCGCCCGAAGACGGGTCCTGAGCGCTCACTTTTCTGCCAGCCGGTCTTGCAAGACGCCAGCAGCCGCGTAGGTTGACAGCAGCCTTACTGCTGGCAATGGGCCGCGAATTGTGGCTGCAATGAACAAAAGAGCAGTAACCGCATCCCGCCGGGCAATGGCAGGAGTGCAGAAAATTGGAGGATGCCAGATGATCCAAAGGGTCACATTGGCCGCCGCGGCGCTGAGTGCTGCCTTGTCCGGCCCCCTGCAGGCCGAAGACGAGGCGGTGACCGCGTTCACCCTGGAAAATGGCATGGACGTTGTCGTAATCGAGGACCACCGGGCGCCGGTGGTGCAGCAAATGGTCTGGTACCGGGCCGGCTCCGCGGATGAGCCGCCGGGTCAATCGGGTGTCGCCCATTTCTTGGAGCATCTGCTGTTCAAGGGCACAGACAAGCTGGCGCCGGGCGAATTGTCCGCCACGGTGCGGGCAAATGGCGGCCAGGACAACGCTTTCACCAGCTATGATTACACTGCCTATTTCCAGCGTGTCGCCGCCGACCGGCTGGAGCTGATGATGCAGATGGAAAGCGACCGCATGACGAACCTCCGCCTCAGCGAGGAGGATATCGTCACCGAGCGCGAGGTCATTCTGGAAGAGCGCAACCAGCGCACAGACAATGATCCGGTGGCGCTGTTCCGCGAGCAGCTGCAAGCGGTGCAGTACCTCAATCACCGTTACGGACAGCCGGTGATCGGCTGGCGGCACGAGATGGAAAGCCTGGATATGGAGGACGCGCTGTCCTTCTATCAAACCTATTACGCGCCCAACAATGCCATCCTGGTTGTCTCCGGCGATGTGCAGCCTGATGCGGTGAAAGCGCTTGCCGAACAGTATTACGGCGTGATTCCGGCCAACCCGGATCTGCCGGAGCGCTTCCGCAGCCAGGAGCCGCCGCAAACAGCGGCCCGCCGCCTGACATTCAAGGACCCGCGCGTGGCGCAGCCCTATGTGCAGCGGTCCTACCTGGCACCGGAGCGCGACAGCGGCGCCCAGCAGAAAGCCGCAGCGCTGTATCTGCTGGCGGAACTCCTGGGCGGCGGCAACACTTCCTACCTGGCCAATGCGCTGCAGTTCGACCAGCAGGTCGCCGTCTACACCGGCGCCTTCTACTCCGGCAGCACATTGGATGACACATCCTTTACCTTCTTGGTTGTCCCGGCCGAGGGGGTCAGCATGCAGGACGCCGAGACCGCGCTGGATGCCACCATCGCCCGCTTTCTGGACGAGGGGGTGGATGAAGCCCAGCTGGAGCGGATCAAGCTGCAGCTGCGTGCGGCAGAGATCTATGACCGCGACAATGTGAACGGTATTGCCAACCGCTATGGCCAGGCGCTGAGCATCGGGCTGACGGTGCAGGACGTGCAGGACTGGCCGAAGATCCTGCAATCGGTCACCGCGGATGAGATCATCGCCGCCGCCAAGGAAGTTTTGCGCCCGGAAACATCTGTCACCGGCTGGATGACGCGCGACCAGGAGGTAACCCAATGACTCCGCTGAAATATATCGCTGCGGCACTGGTAGCCTGTTTCCTGGCCGTGCCCGCTTGGGCGGGCATCAAGATCGAGGAAGTCACCTCCCCCGGCGGGATCAAGGCCTGGCTGGTGGAAGACCACAGCATTCCCTTCTCGGCTCTTGAGCTGCGTTTTCGCGGCGGCACCTCACTGGATGCGCCGGGCAAGCGCGGCGCAGTCTACCTGATGACCGGGCTGCTGGAGGAAGGCTCCGGCGATCTGCGCGCCCAGGAATACGCCCGCGCGGTGGAGTCGCTGGCGGCGGAGTTCTCCTATGATGCGGACAAGGATTCGGTGTCCATCTCCGCCCGCTTCCTGACCGAAAACCGGGACGAGGCGATGGCGCTGCTGCGCCAGACCCTGTTTGAGCCGCGATTTGATCAGGACGCGCTGGACCGTGTGCGGGCACAGGTGCTGGCAGGCTTGCGCTCTGATGCCAAGAACCCCAACAAAATCGCTGGCGAGATGTTCTCCAAGCTGGCTTTTGGCGATCACCCCTATGGCAGCGACGGCAAGGGCACGCTGGAGACCGTTGCCGCGCTCAGCCGCCAGGACATCTTCGACGCTTACGAGGCGGTGTTTGCCCGCGACAGGCTCTATGTCAGCGCCGTTGGTGACATCACTGCCGGGGAGCTGGGCACGCTGCTGGATGATTTGCTGGGTGCGCTGCCTCCGGAGGGCGCGCCGATCCCAGGTCCGGCGGAGGTCACGATCGAGGGCGGTGTCACCGTGGTGGATTTCGACACCCCGCAGTCGGTCGCACTGTTCGGTCAGAAGGGGATCAAGCGTGAAGACCCGGATTTCTTCACGGCCTATGTGATGAACCAGATTCTGGGCGGCGGATCTTTCGAGACCCGCCTGATGACAGAGGTGCGGGAAAAGCGCGGGCTGACCTATGGGGTCTATTCCTACCTGGTTCCTCGGGATCTGGCAGCGGTCTACATGGGATCGGTTGCCTCCGCCAATGGCAAGATGGCCGAGGCGGTCGAGGTGATCCGGAACGAATGGCGCCGCATGGCCGAAAACGGCGTGACGGAGAAAGAACTCAAGGACGCCCAGACCTATCTGACGGGCGCTTACCCGCTGCGTTTTGACGGCAACGGCCGTATTGCCTCGATTCTGGCGGGCATGCAGATGGACCATCTGCCGATCAGCTATGTGGAGACCCGCAACGACCGGATCAACGCAGTCAGCCTGGAGGACGTGAACCGCTTTGCAGCGGAGTTCCTGGAGCCCGAGGGGCTGCAGTTCGTCATCGCTGGCCGCCCGGAAGGCCTGGAAACAACGAACTGATTTCCTGCCGGGCGGGGTGCGGCCCCGCCCGTTTGCAGTGCGAGGCCGCGGCCGCATGGCCGCAAGGCGTGCCGCCGCCCATTGCGGCGGGGTCCACTGCTTTCCCTTTCAATTTCCCACAAACTCATGTATGGGCGGGCCTATCTGAGACGATGTGCCCAGGCCCCGGCACGCGAAAGAAAGATAAGTGGGGCCGGCGGCAATGGGGCCGCCACGCAAACGGGAGACCCGGAGGGCCGGGAGTGCTCCCTTTTAGGATACGCTAGATGTTTAACGTTACGAAGAAATCGATGCAGTGGGGCGAGGAAACGCTCACACTGGAAACCGGCAAGGTTGCCCGCCAGGCTGATGGCTCCGTGATTGCCACCCTGGGCGAAACCTCGGTCATGGCCAACGTGACCTTTGCCCGTCAGCAGAAGCCCGGCCAGGACTTCTTCCCGCTGACCGTGCACTACCAGGAAAAATACTACGCTGCGGGCAAAGTGCCCGGCGGCTTCTTCAAGCGCGAAGCGCGCCCGACCGAAAAAGAAACCCTGACCGCGCGTCTGATCGACCGTCCGATCCGCCCGCTGTTCGTCCCCGGCTTCAAGAACGAAGTGCTGGTGATGTGCACCGTGCTGAGCCACGACCTGGTCAATGACCCGGACATCGTCGCAATGATCGCGGCCTCCGCTGCGCTGACCATCTCCGGCGCGCCGTTCATGGGCCCGATCGCCGGCGCCCGCGTCGGCTTCGTTGATGGCGAATACGTGCTGAACCCGACCGTCGACGACATGCAGGACCTGCGCCTCAACCCCGAGCAGCGCCTGGACCTGGTTGTGGCCGGCACTAAGAACGCTGTGATGATGGTGGAATCGGAAGCTTATGAGCTGACCGAAGCCGAGATGCTGGGCGCGGTGAACTTCGCGCATGAGCAGATCCAGCCGGTGATCGACCTGATCATCTCGCTGGCCGAAGAGACCGCGAAAGAGCCCTTTGACTTCCAGGCGCCGGACTACTCCGAGCTGTACGAAGCTGTTAAGGCCGCCGGCGAAGAGCAGATGCGCGCCGCATTCGCGATCACCGACAAGCAGGAGCGCACCGCCGCTGTTGCCGCTGCCCGCGAGACCATCAAGGCAGCGCTGACTGAAGACCAGTTGGAAGACGCCAACCTTGGCTCTGCCATGAAGAAGCTGGAAGCCGGCATCCTGCGCGGCGACGTGGTCAAGGGCGGCAAGCGGATCGACGGCCGTGACACCACCACCGTGCGCCAGATCGTTGCTGAAACCGGCCTGCTGCCGCGCACCCATGGCTCCGCCCTGTTCACCCGCGGCGAGACCCAGGGCCTGGTCGTGACCACGCTGGGCACCGGCGACGATGAGCAGTTCATCGACGCGCTGCACGGCAACTTCAAATCCAACTTCCTGCTGCACTACAACTTCCCGCCGTACTCGGTTGGCGAAGTGGGCCGTGTCGGCTCCCCGGGCCGCCGCGAAATCGGCCACGGCAAGCTGGCCTGGCGCGCGCTGCAGGCGGTTCTGCCGGCGCCGACCGACTTCCCCTACACCATTCGCGTGGTGTCGGAGATCACCGAATCCAACGGCTCCTCTTCGATGGCTTCCGTCTGCGGCGGCTCGCTGTCGATGATGGACGCGGGCGTGCCGCTGAAGGCACCGGTTGCCGGTGTGGCGATGGGCCTGATCCTGGAAGACGACGGCTCCTACGCGGTGCTGACAGACATCCTGGGCGACGAGGATCACCTCGGCGACATGGACTTCAAGGTGGCGGGTACCGAAAACGGCATCACCTCGCTGCAGATGGACATCAAGGTTGCCGGCATCACCCCGGAAATCATGGAGAAAGCCCTGGCCCAGGCCAAGGATGGCCGTCTGCACATCCTGAACGAGATGGGCAAGGCGCTGTCCGAGACCAACGAGTTCTCGGTCCACGCCCCGCGCATTGAGACCATGCAGATCCCGACCGACAAGATCCGCGAAGTGATCGGTTCCGGCGGCAAGGTGATCCGCGAGATCGTCGAAGTGTCCGGCGCAAAGGTCGACATCAACGACGACGGCGTGATCAAGATCGCCAGCCCGAACGGCGACGCCATCCAGAAGGCCTATGACATGATCTATTCGATCGTGGCAGAGCCGGAAGAAGGCCAGGTGTATACCGGCAAGGTCGTGAAGATCGTGGACTTCGGCGCGTTCGTGAACTTCTTCGGCAAGCGCGACGGTCTGGTGCATGTCTCCCAGATCGAAAACCGCCGCCTGAACCATCCTTCGGACGTTCTGAAGGAAGGCCAGGAAGTGAAGGTCAAGCTGCTGGGCTTTGACGACCGCGGCAAGGTTCGCCTGTCGATGAAAGTTGTCGACCAGGAAACCGGCGAAGAAATCAAGAAAGAGGAAGCTGCTGAAGGCTAAGGCCTGAAAGAGCTTCCGGACGGGTCCCGGCTGCAAGGCCGGAACCCGTTTCCTCTGTCCGCTGCCGCTGCTCCCTCCGGGCAGGTGCCCGGACCCGGCGCACAAGGCACTGCGCTTTCCGGTTCTTACGCTGCTCCGCTTGCGCTGAAGCCACACAGGAGCGATGGCCGGTCTATTCAAAACTCAGCTGGAGATCCCATGCGTCCGCTCTTTTACGATTTGACCGAGCTGCTGTATCTGTCTCACGGGTTTAAAACGTACTACGGTATCGCCAAGGTCGTCGCAGAGGGCGCCAAGGAGGCCTTCCGGGCTGATAACGGCACCCGGTTTGTTGCGTATTCTCAAGGGCATGACGCGTTTTTTGAGGTTTTCCCGAAATATGACGATACCGCTGAGGGCGGGATCGACCTGAATGTGCCGAATTCCGGCAAGCCATACTTCATGCGCCGGATTCACAACCGCAAGAAAAAGAAGGCTCTGCACTACATTGCCCCCTTCGTGTTCGGTGTTGTCGACTTGATAGAGCGCTCCCGCTGGGCGCTGAGCGGCGCTGACAATCCGATTGTGTCCCTGGATGGCGGGGCCTGGGTCAGCTGCGGGCGGCCCAAGCTGATCATTCACCCGATCAAGCATCTGCAAAAGCTGGACGTGGAAATCCACGTGCTGATTCACGATATGATCCCGCTGCATGACTTCAAACGCGGTGGTGCGCCGGACTTTTCCAGCTCTTTCCTAGGCGACAACCAGTGGCTGCTGGAAAACGCGGACCATGTCATCGGTAATTCGCAATTCACTATCGACGATGCCAAGGACTTTGCCAGCCAGGGCATTCTTCCGGAGCTTAAGCGCACCTCAGTTGCGCCGCTGGTGCATGAACTGCGCGCCGGGGATGAAGAGCAGTCGGTGGAACTCCCCGAACGCCCCTATTTCCTGATGGTCGGCACGATGCTGGGCCGCAAGAACCTGGATGTGGTTCTGAATGCGATGAACCTGATCGCCAAGCGGGGCGAGACGCCGCCGCTGCTTGTGCTGGCCGGCAAACGGCGCCACCGCACGATGGACTACCTCGACAAGGAGGAAATGGCGCTGGTCAAACCGCATGTCCTGCAGCTCGACACGCCGAATCAAAGCGATCTGGTACGGCTGTACGAAGCCTCGCAGGGGGTGATCCTGCCGTCCCGCATCGAAGGCTGGGGGCTTCCTGCCGGCGAAGCGCTGTGGGCCGGTGTTCCGGCAGTTTGCGCGGACATTCCGGTGATGCACGAGGTTTGCGGCGATCTGGGCCTGTATTTCGGTGCGGATGATCCGGGAACCCTTGCGGGCCATATGCAGCGTCTGACGCAGGATCCGGCATTTGCTGCAGAGTGGCGGGCGAAGATCGCGGCGAACCGCGACCGGCTGCGCACCTGGCGGGACTTCGGCCAGGACCTGCTGGCCAATGTCGCCGCCAATTCCGAGCCCGCCCGCCCTCAGTCGGTTTCGTTGCGGGCGTAAACATCCTCATACCGGACGATGTCATCTTCGCCGAGGTAGGATCCGGTCTGGACCTCGATCAGCACCATGTCCAGCTTGCCGGGGTTCTCCATCCGGTGAACGGCCCCTAGCGGGATGTAGACAGACTGGTTTTCGGCGACCAGCTTCTGGGTGCCGTCTACGGTCACGCGTGCGGTGCCCTGCACCACTATCCAATGCTCCGACCGGTGAAAATGGCTCTGCAGCGACAGCGCGGCGCCCGGTTTCACAACAATCCGTTTGACCTGGAACCGGCGTCCTGTCGCCAGGCTGTCGAAATAGCCCCACGGGCGGTGATCGCGCGGGAACTGCACTGCCTGCGGCGCCTGCTGAGATTTCAGCAGCTCAACGGCTTTCTTCACGTCCTGGGTGCGTGACTTGTCAGCAACAAGCACAGCATCAGGCATGGCAATGGCCACAATCCCGTCCAGCCCCAAGCCAACAATCTGCTGGCCCTCGGATTCGGACCGCAGCAGCACATCCTTGCAGTCAATCGCCGCAGCGTTGCCATTTGTGGCGACACCGTGCGAATCCGGGTTGCTCTCTGCCCAGACTGCGTTCCAATCTCCAAGGTCAGACCATTTGCCCTCGAAAGGCACCGAGCAGATATTCTTGGCCTTCTCCATGATCGCATAGTCGATCGAGATGTCCTCTGCCGCAGACCAGGAGGCCGGGTCCAGGCGCAGAAAGCCCAGATCCGCCTTGGCGTTTTCGACGGACTTGCGGACCGGATCGACCAATTGTGCAGCGTGCTGTTCAAAGGCGGTAATGACCGCACGGGCGGTGAACAGGAAGATGCCTGCATTCCAAAGGTAGTTGCCGGCGGCCAGCATCTTTGCCGCAGAGGCGGCGTCAGGCTTTTCGACAAACCGGCTCAGCGGTGCCGGCTTTCCAGGCTCGGCTTCCCCGTCCAACTGGAGATAGCCATAGCCGGTTTCCGGGTGCGTCGGAACGATACCGAAGGTCACGAGATCGCCTGCCAGTGCCCGCTCTGTTCCCGCCTGAATTGCGGCGCGGAAGGCGTCCGCATCGGGGATCACATGGTCCGAAGGGGCCACGATCAGCAGTGCATCGGGATCCTCGGCAAAAGCGTGCAAGGCGGCGGCCAGAACCGCAGGCGCGGTATTGCGCCGGTCCGGTTCGATCAGAATGGCGCCCGGGTCGATGCCTGCCCCCAGCAACTGTTCGGTCACGATGAAGCGGAAATCCGAGTTGGTCACCACGATGGGTGGCGCGAACCCTTCGCCTGATAACCGCCCGACGCTCTCCTGGAATAGGGTCTTGCCGCCCTTCAGGGACGTGAACTGCTTGGGATAAGATTCCCGCGACAACGGCCATAGCCGTGTTCCCGAGCCGCCGCACATCAGGACTGGAGTGATCTGCATTCGGACCTCCTTTAGTTTGCATGCGCTATAGGCGAATGCACTTCAGAAGACAAACGGTCAGCCCGGCCCGGCGGGCAGGGAACGGCACAGCCGGATGCAATGCCGCTCCTGCTGATTTTATTCCGGCGCTTTGGTCTTGCGCAGGTAGGGGAAGATGGTTTCGTACTCACCGAATTTTGCGGTTGCTTCCTCGTCCGAGACGCTCGGCGGGATGATCACATCCTCGCCCGGCACCCAGTTGGCCGGCGTGGCGACGCCTTTTCCGGACATCTGCAGGCCATCCAGGGCGCGCAGGATTTCTGCAAAATTGCGGCCAACGGTCATCGGGTAGGTCATCGACAGCTTCAGCTGCTTGTCCGGGCCGATAATGAACACGGAGCGCACGGTAGCACTGTCCGCCGGGGTGCGGCCGTCGGGCAGATAAGCTTCGGCGGGCAGCATGTCGAACGCCTTGGACACCGCCAGACCGTCATCGGCGATAATCGGGAACCCGGGATTGGCTTTGCCGTATTCCTCGATGTCTTTCTTCCACTTGCGGTGATCCTCGGCGCTGTCGACGGAAACGCCGATCACCTTGGTGTTCCGCTTGGCCCATTCGTCATTCAGCTGCGCGACAGCGGAAAACTCCGTTGTGCAGACCGGGGTGAAGTCCTTGGGGTGGGAAAACAGGATCGCCCAGCTGTCGCCGATCCAGTCATGGAAGTTGATCGTGCCCTGGTCGGTTTCAGCGGTAAAATCCGGGACCACGTCGTTAATGCGCAAACCCATTGCATTGTCCTCCTTGTCAGGGTGTCGTGTCTGATTGTTGCGTCCGGCTGCGGCCGGGCAGCCCGAGTCGCCTCAGGTGCAACCTGCGGGCTCTGCCGCTACGTTACAGTTCCTGGCGCGGGATGCCACAGGAATTCTCCAACAGCCTTATCCGGCAAAGACTTGCGGGCACCGCGTCAGAGGCGTTGACAGCGCCACCCAAAATTTGATCAAATTACGCAGCCAAAGCCCCTTGCCCCCCTGCTGGCCGAGTGACACAGTGGCCGCCAAACCGGCCAGACGGTTGGGAGAAAACGTCTGAATTGGGAGATCCCGCATGATCGAGAAACGCGACTTTTACATCAATGGCCAGTGGGTATCTCCCGCTGAGCCGAATGACTTCGAGGTGATCAACCCCTCGACGGAGGAACCCTGCGCAGTGATTTCGCTGGGCTCCGAGGCTGACACCAACGCTGCGGTTGCGGCGGCCAAGGCGGCCTTCCCGGGCTGGATGGCCACCCCGGTGGAACAGCGCATTGCGCTCGTGGAAAAGCTGATCGAAATCTATGAAGCCCGGGCTGAAGATCTGGCTCAGGCCATGTCGATGGAAATGGGCGCGCCGCTTGACTTGTCGCGCACGTCGCAAGTCGGTGCCGGCAGCTGGCACCTGCGCAACTTCATCGCCGCGGCCAAAGAGTTCAAGTTCGACGCGCCGCTGAACGAGAACAGCCCGAACGACCGTATCATCCATGAGCCGGTTGGCGTGTGCGCGCTGATCACACCTTGGAACTGGCCGATGAACCAGGTCACGCTCAAGGTGGGTGCGGCGGCAATCGCTGGCTGCACGATGGTCCTGAAGCCCTCCGAGCAAAGCCCGCTGAACGCGATGGTTTTTGCCGAGATGATGGATGAGGCCGGCTTCCCCGCAGGTGTTTTCAACCTGGTGAACGGCGATGGGACCGGTGTTGGCGCGCAGCTGACCGGGCACCCGGATGTGGACATGGTGTCCTTCACCGGCTCTACCCGTGCAGGCATCGCGATTTCGCAGAATGCGGCTCAGACATTGAAGAAAGTGCATCTGGAGCTGGGCGGCAAAGGCGCCAACGTGATCTTTGAAGACGCCGACGAAAAGGCAGTGAAGCGCGGCGTGCTGCATATGATGCAGAACACCGGCCAAAGCTGCAACGCGCCCAGCCGGATGCTGGTGCAGAACAGCATCTATGACCGCGTGGTGTCCGAGGCTGCAGAAGTGGCTGCCAAGGTCGAAGTCGGTCCTGCCGATCGGGAAGGCCGCCACATCGGCCCGGTGGTGAATGAGCTGCAGTGGAACAAGATCCAGGATCTGATCCAGAAAGGCATCGACGAAGGCGCCCGGCTGGTCGCAGGCGGCACCGGGCGTCCGGACGGGCTCAACAAGGGCTATTATGTCAAGCCGACGGTCTTTGCCGATGTGAACAACCAGATGACCATCGCGCGCGAAGAGATCTTCGGGCCGGTTCTGTCGATCATTCCCTTTGAGACTGAAGACGAGGCGATCGAGATTGCCAACGACACGCCTTATGGCTTGACCAACTATGTGCAGACGCAGGACGGCGCCCGCGCCAACCGCATGGCCCGCGCCCTGCGCTCCGGCATGGTGGAGATGAACGGCAAGTCGCGCTCGGCAGGTTCGCCCTTTGGCGGTATGAAACAGTCTGGCAAGGGCCGCGAAGGCGGCAAGTGGGGGATTGAGGACTTCCTGGAGGTCAAAGCTGTCGGAGGCTGGGCTGCTGAGTAAGCCTGCCGGATGAGAACGTATGGAGAGCCGCCCTTATGGGCGGCTTTCTTTTTTGCGCCCCAGGGTGCCGGGGGTGGCCCGTGCTGCGCACGGGCGGGCAGGCACAAGCTGCTAGGCTCCTCAGAAATAGGCTCTGATCAGGCAGATCGCGGCGATTCCTGCGGCCATCGTCAGCGGCAGGCTGCGGGTAAGCAGTGCCGCCGTCAGTGCGGCTGCCCCGGCCGCCCACTCCTGCGGCCCGCCTTGCATCAGCAGATAGGTGACCAAGGATAGTATCAGGCAGCCCGGCAACGCCTGCAGACCGCGCGCCCAGGGCCCGTGGTCCGGAAGCCGCCTTCCCAGCAAGCAGCCGGACAGCCGCACGGCAAAAGTGGCGGCAGCCAGGCCAAGGATCAGGGTCCAGGTCTCAGTCATTGCCCATCACTCCGGCTATCGCCGCACCGCCGAGGCCGCCCAGGATGAGGGTCCAGGTCGGATCCAGAGGGGTGAACCGGCCTGCCAGCAGTACGATCAAAATGGATCCGGCCCAGGGCAGAAGCATTGCGCTGCCGCTCCACAAAGACCGCAGGATCGCGATGAAGGCGGCGGTGAAGGCAAAGTCCATACCAAGCGATTTGGGCTCCGGTACCACCGCGGCAAAGGTCGCCCCTGCCACCGTCGACAGCACCCAGACGGCCACCAGCCCCAGGCCGCCGCCCACCAGGTACCAGTATCCGGCGCAGCCGCCGCGGGCGCGCATCGCGTGCATCAGCGCCCAGTTTTCATCCGTTGCCAGATGCACGCCAAGCAGCACCTGCCACCAAGGGCGCCCGGCGAACTCATCCCGCAGCGATGCCGTGATCAGCAGCAGCCGAAGGTTCAGCGCCAGCCCGGCCAGCAGCGCGGCCCCTGCGCCTGCGCCAGCCACCAGCCGCTCCACCGCGATAATTTGCGAAGATCCGGCGAACACGATGGTGCCCATGACCCCGGTCTGAAGCCCGCTCATCCGCGCCTGCGCGGCCAGCAGGCCAAATGCCAGCCCGTAGACGCCAACACCAACCGCCAGGGGCAGAATGTCTCGCAATCCCGCCGCCAGACGGCTGCGGACCGTGCTGCTTTGGGGAAGGTCTTGCAGGGTCATCAGTCGGTTCCTGTAGAAGCAGCGCAGTCATTGATCTATAACGAACGTATGTCTTTTATAATGAACGCCGTACGCGTTCGTCAAGCCGAACAAAAGGTCGAAATACTGAACATGTCAGCGCCCCATCAGATGATCGCCGCGGCCATCCAGCGCGAGCGAAGCCGAGCAGGCAAATCGCTGTCGGCGCTTGCCGCGCAAGCGGGAATCGCAAAATCGACCCTGTCGCAGCTTGAGGCAGGCAATGGAAACCCCAGCGTAGAGACGCTTTGGGCGCTGGCAGCGGCGCTGGATATCCCGCTGAGCCAGCTGTTTGAGACCGAGGCGCCCGCCACCACCTTGATCCGGGCGGGGCAGGGGGAGCCCCTGGAATCGGAGCAGTCGGATTTCACCGCGGTGCTGTTGTCACGCTGTCCGCCGAATGTGCGCCGGGATATTTACCGGGTGGTGATGCAGCCGGGAGAAGTCCGCTGCGCCCAGCCGCATCCGCGCGGCACGGTGGAGCATATGCTGGTTTGCTTCGGGCAGATGCGGGCGGGACCGGACGGGCAGGAAGAGGTTCTGCAGCCCGGCGACTATTACACCTATCCCGGCGACCGACCCCACAGGTATGAGGCGCTGCAGGCGGATACGCTTTTTCTGATGGTGATGGAGGCTCCGTGAGCTGCGGCGGGGTCAGAAGTCCGGTTTTACCCTGAACTTCAGCGATTCGCCGCTGTCGGGATGTTTGATCCGCAGCTCCTCGGAGTGCAGCATCAGCCGCGGGTGGTCCAGAGCCGTACCGCTGGCATAAAGCGGGTCGCCCAGTATCGGGTGGCCCAGCGACAGCATATGCACGCGCAGCTGGTGCGAGCGTCCGGTCTTAGGCGTCAGCCGCACCCGGGTGGCGCCGTCTTCGTATTTCATCACCCGCCAGTCGGTGACGGCGGGCTTGCCGGTCTCATGACAGACCATTTGTTTGGGCCGGTTCGGCCAGTCGACGATCAGCGGCAGGTCCACGGTGCCGCTGCGCGGCTCCAGCTGTCCTTCAACCCGTGCCGCATAAGCCTTTCTCGCGGTGCGCTTTTCGAACTGCATCGACAAGTGCCGCTGCGCGTGGGGGGTGAGGCCGAAAACCATCACGCCGGAGGTGTCGCGGTCCAGGCGGTGCACCAGCAGCGCCTCGGGAAACACCGCCTGAACGCGGGCGATCAGGCAGTCGGCCAGATGCTCGCCGCGGCCCGGCACCGACAAAAGGCCCGCAGGCTTGTTCACCGCCAAGAGCTGGGCGTCGTGGTGCAGGATGTCCAGCGGGTCCTGCGGCGGGGTGTATTCGCTTGAAACGGCCATGGCGCTTGCCTAGCGCCACCGGCGCGCGGGAGCAAGCACGGCCGGCACCCGCGCCCGTGAGGCTTTCCCTTGTGCCCCGCCATTTGCTAAATTGACACTGTCCCGGCGATCCGGTAACCGGCGCGCCTCACTGATAGACGGGGACGATGCATGGCACGCAAACGCAAAGGGCGCGATATTTCCGGCTGGCTGGTGGTGGATAAGCCTGCGGGGCTGACCTCGACCGCGGTTGTGAACAAGGTGCGCTGGGCGCTGGATGCCAAGAAGGCCGGCCATGCGGGCACCCTGGACCCCGAAGCAACCGGTGTTCTGGCCGTGGCGCTGGGCGAGGCGACCAAGACCGTCCCCTATATCACCGACGCGCTGAAGGCCTATACCTTCACGGTGCGACTGGGTCAGGCGACCAACACCGATGACGCCGAGGGCGAAGTGATCGCGCAAAGCGATGTCCGCCCCACCGACGAGCAGATCAAGGAGGCGCTGCTGCCGTTCCTGGGCGAGATCATGCAGGTGCCGCCCAAGTTCTCCGCCGTGAAAATCGACGGCCAGCGCGCCTATAAGCTCGCCCGCGATGGCGAAGATGTGCAAATCGAGGCCCGGCCGCTGTGGGTGGAAGAACTGATCATGCTGGACCGCCCCGACGCGGACCACGTGGTGCTGGAAATGACCTGTGGCAAGGGCGGCTATGTGCGCTCGATCGCCCGCGACTTGGGGGCGGCTCTGGGCTGTTATGGCCACGTCAAGGAACTGCGTCGGATTTGGTCCGGCCCATTTGATGCCGAGGACGGCATCTCGCTGGAGCGGATCGACGAACTGGCGAAATCGCCGGAACTCGACCAGTACCTGCGGCCCCTGGAGGAAGGCCTGGCCGATCTGCCGGAGCTGAAATGCACCCCGCAGGGAGCCGTGCGGCTGCGCAATGGCAACCCGGGCATGGTTATGGCCGCGGATGTGGAGTACGGCGACGAAGCCTGGGCCTCGCTGGACGGCAAGGCGGTGGCCGTGGGTATCTATAAATCGGGTGAGCTGCACCCCAGCCGGGTGTTTGTGGAGCCGGAGTGATCCGGGTTAGCCATAACTGGGGCCGTGCGGAAAACTGTCCTCGAAAGAAATCCCTCCACTGCTTAGGTCGCTGGAGAAACTGGCGCAGTTCCAGGTGGGTCGTGGCCGTGAAATAGAAGCTGGTCCGGTAATTGATCCGGGGGACCGCTTTGCCGCATCATGTTCGCCTTCCGGTCCGGGTGCCACTTTCAATACGGCCCAATGGCGCCAGTGGAGCCACCGAACCCGAAGAAAAGTTCGGTGTCACTTGGTATGGGGTTGCTCCCAACCATCTGTGGACCCGCAATGGCGTTATCCCCTGAAAGCTGCGCCGGACCTGCTTGGATCACAAACTGCGTCCGGATATTAAGGCCCGCATGATCACCCGCAGACACACCAAGGGCGATGCCCTCTCGACTGCCGTCTACTCGGACTGCGAAACCTACCGCTACAGCCTGACACGGGTTTGGGATCCCGCACGGCGGCGTGTGATGTTCGTGATGCTGAACCCCTCGACCGCAACCGAGGTGCAGAACGATCCCACCATCGAGCGCTGCGAGCGGCGTGCCCGCGCGCTGGGGTTCGGCGGTTTCAGAGCCACCAATATATTTGCCTGCCGGGTAACCGACCCGCGTGAGATGCGGCGGCTGGAGGCTCCGGAAGGCCCAGACAATATGGCAGCAATTCTGGAAGGGATGGACTGGGCCGATACGGTGGTCTGCGCTTGGGGCACCCACGGTGCGCATCGCGGACAGGGCGCGCGGGTCGCTGCGGTGCTGAGGTCAAGCGGCAAACAGTTGTATCACTTGGGGCTCAGCAAGGCAGGCCACCCCAAGCATCCGCTTTACATTGCCTACAGCCAGCAGCCGCAGCTGTGGCAGCCGGACTAAGATAACTTCAGCCTCTGTTAACCTGTGTTCTCGTTTTGTTTTGAACGCTTGTCTGCAATGTGGGATTGTGTTGACTGGTATCTGTTTGTCCAGGGGTTGATCGGACAATGTTGTGGTTGGCAAGTGTGCTGGGACTTGTAGCGGTTGGTAGTGCGGTCTTTGCAGAAACCGGGGCGGACGAAGATGACTCCGAAGCGCGGCGCGAGCCGGAGCTGGAGGGAGACGGTCTCGACGGCGGCTTTGTCGAGCCGGGCGGCGGATCCGTCACCGATACGGAAAACGGTGATATTCTGTCGGGCAGCGAGGCGGCGGACAGCTTGTCCGGCGGTGCCGGGGATGACCAGATCGGCGGATACGGCGGCGGCGATTGGATTGACGGCGGCACCGGCAGTGACTCTCTTTACGGCCAAAATGGTGACGACAGCCTGTTTGGCGGAGACGGCCAGGACTTGCTGCATGGCGAGGACGGTGCCGACTGGCTGGAGGGCGGCGCCGGCGGTGACAGTCTTTACGGGCATTTCGGAAACGACAGCCTGCTGGGGGGCAGCGGGGCGGATCTCCTGCACGGCGGCCAGGGCCAGGATTGGATGGAAGGCGGTGCGGGCGAGGATACGCTGCACGGCAACGACGGCAATGACAGCCTGACCGGCGGCGCCGGGGATGACGCGCTGTTCGGCGGTTACGGCAATGATGTGGTGTCCGGTGCAGGGGACGGAACAGAACAGGATTTCGTAAACGGCGGAGACGGGGATGACACGCTGATTGCCGGTGCGGGCGATGTGCTGACCGGCGGCGCTGGTGCGGATCAGTTCATGGCTGGCAGCTGGACCGGCAGCACGGGGGCAGTTCAGCTGATGGACTACGACGCGGACGAGGATCAGCTGGTGGTCGTCTGGGAATTCGAAGACGGGGAGGAGCCCACGCTGGAGGTGCGGCAGAACCCGGATGATGCGGCGGAGCAGCTGATCCTGGTGAATGGCCAGACTGCCTTGCGGGTTTCCGGGGCCGAGGGGCTCACCGCCGGGGATTTGGTTCTGATCGACCCGGAATCGGCGGCGGGTACCGGGCTGCTGCCGCAATAGCCTTGGCATACGGCGCCCGCCAGTTAGCCTTTGCCTTTACAGCGGAAACATCATATATGCGCGCATCTGCCGTGATTCCGCGGCAGGTTTCTCCATGGGCCTGTGCTGGACGACATCCCGGCCTGAGCCATCCACTTTAACCTATGAAGGAGACCCCGATGTCGATCACTGCGGAAGAAAAAGCGCGCCTGATGAAAGAATTCGCAACCAAGGACGGCGACACCGGCTCGCCGGAAGTCCAGGTTGCAATCCTGACCTCGCGCATCAACACCCTGACTGAGCACTTCAAAACCCACAAGAAGGACAACCACGGCCGCCGTGGTCTCCTGAAGATGGTTGCTCAGCGCCGCAAGCTGCTGGACTACACCAAAGGCAAGGATGAGGCCCGTTACCAGGACCTGATCAAGCGCCTGGGCATCCGCCGCTAATCCGCGCTTATCCGGATTTTTTGACGCCCGTTCCGAAAGGAGCGGGCGTTTTCCGTTGCACCGGCATCCTTCGGCAACGGGCGGCTCCCGCGCCCGCAGGCTCTCCGGCTGCGCCTGTCAGCCTTTGAGCTTGGGCATAGCCCGTGCTGCGCACGGTCGGTTGCCGCTTGAAGACGGTCGAGCCTTCGAAGGGCGGCGGCGGATCCGAAAGAGAAACGCCGCCCCAAATGGAGCGGCGTTTGGTCCGTTTCAGGGGCCGGCCGGTTTTACTCGCCGTAGGGCACCCAGATGTTCTTGACCTCCGTGGCCTCTTGCAGGAAGCGCTTGGTCTGGTCCTGCATCCAGTCAGTCGCAGTTCCGTTGTTGACCCAGGTGCGCTTCAGATTGCCCGCGGATGCCGCTTCGATTGCCGCCGACAGATCGGAGGAGGAGAAGCTCCAGACTGCATCCACATTCAAATGCGAGGACAGCGCCTTTGCCAGCTCTGCATGGCTGCCGGTCAGAATGTTGACCACGCCCGCAGGCACATCCGACGTGTCCAGAACCTGGTAGAAGTCGGTCGCGGCCAGCGGAAAGGCTTCGGAGGCTGCCAGCACCACCCGGTTGCCCATGGCAATGGCGGGCGCCATGGCAGAGACAAGGCCGAGAAGCGGTGCTTCATCGGCACAAAGGGCACCGATCACGCCAACCGGTTCCTTCATCGCCAGTGCGACGCCGCGGATCGGGACGCCATGCACTTGGCCGTCATACTTGTCGGCCCAGGCCGCAGCGGTGAACAGGCGCTGGATCGCGGCTTCGACCTCCTCCGTACCGGATTTCTTGCCGGTCATCGCGTCGATGCGGGCCGCAAATTCCGCGGCGCGGGCCGACAGGTTTTCACCGATGTAATAGAGGATCTGCGCGCGCAGATGCCCGGTGGTCTTGGACCAGCTTTGGGCACCTGCAGCGGCCTCTACTGCGTTACGCACATCCTTGCGGTTGGCAAGGCCCGCGTGGCCCAGCAGCGCGCCTGACTTGCCGTAAACGGCTTGGCTGTAGCCGCCGTCCGGGCGGGCCTGCTTGCCGCCAATATAGAGCTTTGCGGTCCGGTCCAGCGGATCCGCCGGGGCGCCGTTGCCCTCAAATGGCTCCACCTTGGCCAGCGGTTTGGCCTTGGCCTTCGGGCGGGTGTAGGCCGCCAGGCCTTCCCAGCCGCCCTCGCGCCCGAAACCGCTTTCGCGCACGCCGCCAAAGCCTGCGGCAGCGTCGAACATATTGGTGCCGTTGACCCAGACCACACCGGCGGCCAGTTTCGGCGCCATGTCGAGCGCCAGGTTCACATTCTCGGTCCAGACGGTTGCCGCGAGGCCGTAGCGGGTGTTGTTGGCCAGCTCCACCGCCTCCGCAGGGGTGCGGAAGGTGCAGGAGACCAGGACCGGGCCAAAGATCTCCTCTTGCATCAGAGGATCGGCTGGCGACAGGCCCTCAATCAGCGTCGGCGGGTAGAAGCAGCCGCCTTCGGGCATCTCCACCTGCGCCTGGTGCATGGTACCGGCAGTGTTGGCGGCGACCATGCTGCTGATGGTGTCGAGCTGCACCGGGTCCACAACCGCGCCGACGTCGACGCATTTGTCGAGCGGGCTGCCGACGCGCAGCCCGTCCATGCGGGCCTTGAGTTTGCTGTAGAAGCTTTCTGCGATGCCTTCCTGCACCAAAAGGCGCGAACCGGCGCAGCAGACCTGGCCCTGGTTGAACCAGATCGCATCGACCAGCCCTTCGATGGCGGAATCGAGATCGGCGTCGTCAAAAACGATGTAGGGGGACTTGCCGCCCAATTCCAGCGTCAGCGCCTTGCCGCTGCCTGCGGTGGCTTCGCGGATCTTGCGGCCAACCGATGTGGAGCCGGTGAAGGCGATCTTATCCACGTCCGCCGCGGTGATCATCTCCCCCACGGCACCATCGCCGGTGACGATATTGACAACGCCCTTGGGCAAACCCGCCTGGCGGCAGATATCGGCAAACAGCAGCGCGGTCAGCGAGGTGTATTCCGCCGGTTTCAGCACCACCGTGTTGCCCATCGCAATGGCTGGGGCGATCTTCCAGGCCAGCATCAGCAGCGGGAAATTCCAGGGAATGATCTGCCCGCAGACGCCCAGGGCCTCGGCACCCGGCAGTTCGCTTTCCATCAGCTGGGCCATGCCGGCATGATAGTAGAAGTGGCGCTGAGCCAGGGGAATGTCGATGTCGCGGCTCTCGCGGATCGGTTTGCCGTTGTCCAGTGTCTCCAGCACGGCAAACAGGCGGGAATGCTTTTGCAGCAGCCGCGCGATGGCATAGAGGTACTTGGCCCGGCCCGCGCCGCCAAGCGCTTCCCATTTGCCCCGCGCCTTGCGGGCGGCCTCAACCGCGGCGTCCACGTCGGCCTGGGTGGCCTGGGTCAAGCTGGCCAATACTTCCCCGGTGGCCGGGTTCCTGCTGTCAAAGCCTTCACCGGCGGCGGTGTACTCACCGTTGATGAAATGGCCAAAGCGGCTGCCCTGATCAACCAGCCAGGCCAGCGCCTCCGCGGCGCTTTCGGGGGCGGGGCCATATTCCATGCTGTCGAAGATCTCTTTAATGGTCATGATACTGATCCTTTTCGCGGAACCGGTTTCCGGCCCGGAAACCGGCCCGGAATTCGTGCCGAATTCCGGCGCCCTCACCCCATGGAGTGGCGGTAGCCGGCGGAGTATGCCCCGGTGACATGATGCTCCAGCTGGCGCTCGATATCGCCCAAGAGCGACGAGGCGCCGAAGCGGAACAGGTCGGGCTGCAGCCAGCGGTGGCCAAGCTCGTCTTTCATCAGCGCCAGGTACACCAGCGCGTCCTTGGCCTTTGAGATGCCGCCGGCAGGCTTGTAGCCGACGCGGTAGCCGGTGCGGTCGTAATAGTCGCGGATCGCGCGGATCATCACCAGGCTGACGGGCAGGGTGGCGTTGACGCTTTCCTTGCCGGTGGACGTCTTGATGAAATCGGCGCCCGCCATCATGCACACCAGCGAGGCCCGGGCCACATTGCGCAGGGAGCCGAGTTCTCCGGTGGCCAGGATCGCCTTTACATGCGCCTCGCCGCAGGCCAGGCGGAAGGCTTTCATTTCGTCATAAAGCGCCTGCCAGTTGCCGGTCAGCACTTGGCGGCGGGAGATCACGATGTCGATCTCCTCGGCACCGGCGCTGACGCTTTCGCCGATCTCGGCCAGCCGCAGGTGGAACGGCGAGAGGCCTGCCGGAAAACCGGTGGAAACTGCGGCCACCGGGATGCCGGTGCCCTCCAGCGCCTTGACGGCGGTGGGGACCATGTCGTGGTACACGCAGACCGCCCCGGTGGTGAGCCCCTCCATTCCCAGGCTGCGCAGAATGCCGGCATTCACCGGCTGGCGCGCCTTGGCGCACAGGCGGCGGACACGGCCTTCGGTGTCGTCGCCGGACAGAGTGGTGAGGTCGATGAGGCTGATGGCTTTCAGCAGCCAGGCCGCCTGATGGTCTTTCTTGACACTGCGGCGGCCCGGCAGGGTGGCGCAGCGGCGTTCGATGGCCGAGGTGTTGGCCTGCACGGCAGCGACCCAGTCCAGGTCCAGCTCCATGCCGGGATTGCGCGGCTCAGCCAGCTGCGGCAGCTGCGCGCTTCTTTCAGCGATATGGCTTTCCATTGGGGATCCTCAGAAGAGTTCCGTGCGAAAATCGCACGGGTGCGGCATATTGGCAAGCGAGCGCCCGGGGGCTGCCGTCAGGTTTTTTGACTAAATGGACAAATTTCCGGCCCGGACGGCTGCCGCCGGCGAGTTCATGCCATTGGGGGCAGGCCGCGGGGCGCAGAAATCGTGTTTTGCGATTCTGCGGCTGCCGCCGCGCGCATTCCGGTGGCAGAATCGGCCCCGCATGCTAAATTTAGCGGTATGAGCAGTGCAGAACCCTATATCAGCGAAAATCCGCGCCCGGAAACCCGACCTGTGATCCGCCAGCTGGATGACAGCGCCATCAACCGGATTGCCGCCGGCGAGGTGGTGGAACGGCCCGCATCCGCCGTCAAGGAACTGGTGGAAAACGCCATCGATGCTGGCGCCACGCGGATCACCGTGGAGATTGCCGATGGCGGCAAGACGCTGATCCGGGTGACGGATGACGGCTGCGGCATGACGCCGGAGGATCTGCCGCTGGCGCTCAGCCGCCATGCAACTTCCAAGATCGACGGCTCTGACCTTTTGAATATCCACACCTTCGGCTTCCGCGGCGAGGCGCTGCCCTCGCTTGGCGCGGTGGGGCGGCTGACCATCACCAGCCGCGCGGCCGGGCATGAGGCGGCGCAGATCCGGGTGTCGGGCGGCAAGCTGGAGCCGGTGAAGCCGGCAGCGCTGCGGGCAGGCAGCGTTGTCGAACTGCGCGACCTGTTCTTTGCCACGCCGGCACGGCTCAAATTCATGCGCACCGACCGGGCGGAAGCGCAGGCGATCTCCGACACGGTGAAACGGCTGGCGATGGCGGAGCCCTCGGTCGGCTTTACCCTGCGCGATGTCTCGGGCGGCGGCGACGGGCGGGTCACCTTCCGTGCCGATCCGCTGTCGGGAGATCTGTTTGACGCGCTGCACGGGCGGCTGGCCTCGGTGCTGGGGCGGGAGTTTGCGGAGAACGCGCTGAAGATCGACGCCAGCCGCGAAGGCATCCGGCTTTATGGCTATGCGGCGCTGCCGACATACTCGCGCGGCGCAGCGGTGGCGCAGTTTCTGTTCGTGAACACGCGGCCGGTAAAGGACAAGATGCTGACCGGTGCTTTGCGGGCGGCCTATTTCGATTTCCTGAGCCGCGACCGGCATCCGGCGGCGGCGCTTTTCATTGACTGCGACCCGCAGCTGGTGGACGTAAACGTGCATCCCGCCAAATCCGAGGTGCGCTTCCGCGATCCCGGCTTGGCCCGCGGGCTGATCGTCTCTTCCCTGCGCCATGCGCTGGCGGAGGCCGGGCACCGCGCCTCGACCACTGTGGCAGGCGCCACGCTGGGGGCGATGAGGGCGGAGCAGCCCACGGCAACCGGTGCGCCGCGGGTCTATCAGATGGACCGGCCTTCCTATGGCGCGCGCAGCCAGTCCTATGCGGCGCAATCCCCTGGCCAGCCGCACCCGGCGTCCTTTAATGCGCCGCCATCGCCGGGGTTTGCCGAACTGGCAGGCGCCTACAGCGGCCGGGTGACGGAAGCCGCAGAACCTCCAGCAGCCCCGGGGCAGCCGTCGGATACGCCCGAGCGTGCCGCGCCCGGGGCCGAAGCCCTGCCGCTGGGTGCGGCCCGCGGCCAGGTGCATGAGAACTACATCATCGCCCAGACCGCCGACGGCATGGTGATTGTCGACCAGCACGCCGCGCATGAGCGGCTGGTGTACGAGAAGCTGAAACGCCAGATGGCCGATAACGGCGTCGCTGCCCAGGCTTTGCTGATCCCGGAGATTGTCGAGCTGAGCGACAACGATTGCGCCGGCCTTCTTGGGTTGGCAGACGAACTGGCCAAGTTCGGCCTGGGCATCGAGGCGTTCGGCGGCAATGCCATCGCGGTGCGTGAAACCCCGGCGATCCTTGGCGAAGTTAACGCAGAGGCGATGATCAAGGACATCCTGGATGAGCTGTCGGACCAAGGCGAAAGCCAGCTGGTGCAGGCCAAGATCGAAGCAATCCTGAGCCGGGTCGCCTGCCACGGCTCGATCCGCTCCGGCCGCCGGATGCGGGGCGAGGAGATGGATGCGCTGCTCAGGGAGATGGAGGCGACGCCCCATTCCGGCCAGTGCAACCATGGCCGCCCCACCTATGTGGAACTGAAACTGGCGGATATCGAGCGCCTGTTCGGGCGCAGCTGAACAATAAACCTCGGTCAAGAGGAGAAGAGCAGTGACACTGGAAGAGGCCCAATGGGCCATCTACGCGCTGGCCGGACTGGCGGTGCTTTTGGCATTGTCCGGGCTGCGGCTGCGCGGCCACGCAAGGCGCATGGAGCAGCTCAACGCCGATTTGCGCACCCACAACGCGGGCTTGCAGGCGGAAGCGGCGCGGCTGCCGGACCTGGCGGATGAACTGGCCACCCTGCGCCGCACAAGTGAGAACGAGCGCGCCGCCCGCTACCAGGCCGAGGCCCAGGTGCAGGCGCTGAAGGCAGAGCACAAGGCGCGGCTGGAAGAGCTGCATCAGATGAACCAGCAGATGGAGCACAAGTTTGCCTCGCTGGCCAACGGCGTTTTGAAACAGAACTCCGAGAGTTTCCTGAGCCTGGTCAGCGAACGCTTTCAGGCGCACAGCAAGACAGCGGATGCGGATCTGGCCAAGCGCCATGCTGCGATTGAAAGCCTGGTAAAGCCGCTGGACCACAAGCTGGGTCAGTTCGGCGAGCGCATCAAGGAGATCGAGCAGGCCCGCAACGAGGCTTACGGCGCGATCCAGGTGCAGGTGAAACATCTGGCCGAAGGCCAGGCCATGCTGGGCGGCGAGACCCGCAAACTGGTGCAGGCCTTGCGCGCGCCCAAGACCCGCGGCCGCTGGGGCGAGATGCAACTTCGGCAGGTGTTCGAAATGGCTGGCATGGCCGAACATGTCGACTACGAGCTGGAGAAAAGCGTGGGCACCGATGACGGCCTGCGCAGGCCCGACGCCGTGGTCCGTATTCCGGGTGGCAAGAGCATCGTGGTGGATGCCAAGACCCCGCTGGAGGCCTACTTGGATGCGCTGGAGGCAGAAACGCCCGAGCAGCAGCAGGCGGCGCTGGTCCGTCACGCAAACCATGTGAAGACACACGTCCGGCAGCTTGCCTCGAAATCCTATCAAAGCGCCCTGGCGGAAACGCCGGACTTTGTGGTGATGTTCATTCCCGGCGAAACCTTTGTGTCAGCCGCGGCCGAAGCGGATCCGGGGTTGATAGAATTTGCTTTTGAAAACAAAGTTTTGATTGCCACGCCAACCACTCTTATGGCTCTGGTCAAATCCATTGCCTATGGCTGGCAGCAGGAGAAGATGGCAGAGAACGCGGTTGAGGTGCAGAAGACCGCCAAGGAGCTTTATGACCGGCTGGCAACCTTCTCGAAAAACCTGGCCTCGGTCGGGCGGTCGCTGTCTTCCTCTGTGAACAACTACAACAAGGCGGTGGGCTCGCTCGAAGCCCGGGTGCTGCCCTCAGCCCGCCGGTTTGAGGCGATGGGCGTTGTGGCAAACGGGGCAGAGCTGGAAGATCCGGGCCAAGTGGAAGTCGAGCCGCGGCAGGTGGCGCTTTTGACGGAGGAGTAGATGCGGCTGCTGCAGGCGCATGCAACGGCAAGACCACAGGAGCCGGCGCTGCTGACTGCAGCTGAGGTGGAAGCCGAACGCATTGTTGCGCTTTTGCGCATTGCCGTGGCGCTGGGCCTGATGCTGGCAATGATGCTGGCCATAGATTCTGTGCGGGCAATTGAGGAGCCGCATCTGCGCCGCCAGATCGGGCTGGCGGCGGCCACGCTGCTCTCCTACCTGACGGTTGGGGGGCTGATCTATTGGGCGATCGGAAAAGGGCTGTTCAAGCCTTGGATGATCTGGCTGGCGGTCCTGGCGGACTGCGCCTTTCTGCTACTCAACACCTTCCTGTCGCTGGTAAATACCGGGGTGCCCGGCGGTGCGCTTTTTGTGATGCCCGCCGTGTGGATGGCGCCGGTTGTGCTGGCCTTTGGCGTGCTGCGGCTCAACCCCCTGCGGCTTGCCGTGATGCTGGTGCTGATTGCTGCTGGGCTTGGCTGGATGATCCTGTGGCAGCCGCCGCAAACAACGCCGGATCTCGCCGGACGGATCGCCCTGTCCCTGGCGTCGCCGCCAAACGTCATGCGGCTGGTGATGCTGTGTCTGGCAGGTGCCGTTCTCGTGGTGGCTGCGGTGCGCACGCGGAAGCTGCTGCACCGCTCGATTGACGAAGCGCGGCAGAAGGCCAATCTGACCCGCTACCTGCCGGCCCAGCTGGCGGGCCGCCTGGCGGGCGGCGGGCTGGAAGCGCTGCAGGAGGGCCGCCAGCAGCCGATGGCGATCCTTTTCATCGACATCCGCGGCTTTACGAGCTGGTGCGAGGGCCGTGAGCCGCACGAGGTCAGCACTTTGATCACGGAATTCCGCGCCCGGGTGGAAGATGTCGCGGGCCGCACCAGCGGGCTGATCGATAAATACATAGGTGACGCGGCGATGATCCTGTTTGAGGGGGAGCATGCGGCGGCGCGGGCGCTGGACTGTGCCGAAGGCCTGCTGGCGGACGTTGCGGAATGGTGCCGGATGCGGGAACAAGCGGGCGACACCGGGCTGGCCGCAGGGATCGGGGTGCATTGGGGAGAGGTTTTCTCAGGCGTCACGGGTACTCCCGAGCGGCTGGAGTACTCCGTCTTTGGCGACACGGTGAACACGGCGGCGCGGCTTGAGCAGCTGACAAAGGTGCATGGTATGGCGCTGATCGCCTCTGAGGCGCTATTGCAGCAGGCCGGGGCGGAGCCCGCGCGCAACGGCTGGACGGCGCTGCCGGCGGAGGTCTTGCGCGGGCGCAGCCAGCGGCTCGCACTCTTCGGCAAGGCGCAGGGCTGACCGCCGCCCCCATTTGCCCCAGATCAAAGACTTAGGCGTTTGGCCCGCGGTTTGATATGCTGAAGCAGCGAACAGAAGGAGTGGAGCAATGCTGGAAATCTCAGTCCGCAAGGTGGCGCAGGTGGCGATGATGGCCCGGGAACTGGGCCGCGCGGAGGGTGAGCTGCGCGCCTTCATTGACCGGATGAGCGAGGACCAGCAGGCGGAGCTGGTCGCAATTATGTGGGTCGGGCGCGGCAGCTTCGAGCCGGAAGAGCTTGGCGATGCGATCTATACTGCCCGGCAGGAAGCGACCACTCCAACCGCGGATTACCTGCTCGGCACCCCGCATCTGGCCGACAATCTGGAGGCCGGGCTGGAGGCGCTGGGCATCGACGTGAATGAAGTCGAGGAAGACGTGATCGGCCGCTGAGGCCAAGCCGCCGCGCATACTGCGGACGCTAAGGCCCTCGGCAGGCAAGGCGGCGCAGTCATCGCGCCATTTGTCTTTGCCGCAGCAGCCGGGGCGCTGCCCCGGACCCCGGGATATTTGAGGCCAGAAGAACAGAGGATCTTGGCGCGTGCCCGCTGGTTTCCGCCAGCGGGCACGCTGGGCTGTCAGCTCTTGCTGTCAACAACCTCAAGGTGCTGCGCCAGCTTGCCGATTTCCTCCATCCATTTCGCCACCAGGACCGGATCGCTGGGCGCGGCGTGGACACCGGCGGCGATCTTGCCGTTCATGGCGGCTTCGATGGCGAAGGACACCGGGTAGGACACCAGGCGCGCCATCGCAGTGCCGCGCGCATCGCCCCAGGCATCCATCACATAGGTTTTGTGCCAGACCTCGGTGCCGTCTTTTTCGGCCTTCAGGCCCACGCAGAGGACAACCCGGTCCGGCTCGCCTTCGTCGTAGGCGTTTTCGGCCCAGAACTGGTCCGACATTTCCTTGAGGCGGGCATCGCCCTCGGGACCCGAAAGCGTCTCGACCTCCTTGAACACACCCGCCCAGGCGTCTGCCCAGCCGTTGAGGCGCAGGGTGCCGCGGACGAACTCTTTCACTTTCCAGTCTTTGCCGAACTCATACTGTGCGATGAAGGGGATCGAGTCGCGGTTGGGGTAAACCTCGAAGCTTTCGGGCGCGGGCAGCGGCGCCTCGTAGGAGGAGATCGCGTCCCAGGGGCGGGCAACGTCCAGCTCCTTGAAATCGCGGATCGACTTGGAGGGGGAGCGCAGCGCCTTCAGCACGCCCAGGGGAGACCAGCTGAATTTATAGCGGAACGGGTTCGGCGTCTTGGGGATGCCGCCGCAATAGGAGATGAAGCTGATCTCGTTATCGGCATCATAGGCATCAGAGGCCTTATAGTCCGCGACCAGCGCGTGGGCCATCAGGTGGTCGATGCCAGGATCCAGGCCGACCTCATTGATCAGGCAGACGCCGGCATCCTTGGCCTTCTGGTCCAGGGCGCGCATTTCCGGCGCGATATAGGAGGAGGAGACGAAGTGCGCGCCGTGCTCAATCGCCAGTTCGGCCAGCGGCACGTGCCAGTCGCCCGGCAGCATCGATACAATCACGTCCTTGGGGCTGAGTATCTGGCCCAGGTTGGCGATGCTGAAGGCGTGGATGTTAGTGGTCAGGTCGCCAACGGCTTCGCGCGCCTTGTCCGTGGTCCGGTTCCAGACCGCCACGTCGTGGCCCGCTTCCAGCAGGCGGCGCAGGCCGGGGATTGCCGACAGGCCGGTGCCGCACCAGTGAATAGTCATCAGAGTTCTCCCTTATCCGAATTTCAGTTTGGCCGCGACGATCACCAGCACGGCAGTCACGGCGCAGATATTTGCCAGGATCAATGGCCAGTCGCCGACCAGCAACCCATAGGCCAGCCATAAGGACACGGTGGCCAGGAACATCAGGTTCGATGGCAGCGACAAGCCGGAGGTGTCTCGGGACGCCCAGGCCTTCCAAGCCTGGGGGATCCAGCAGACGGTTCCAAGAAATGCCGCCAGATAACCGACGTAAGGCGCGATCATTCGGGCAGGTGCTCCAGGAAGGTCGCCTTGGCCCGGCCCCAGACTCCGCTCTCCAGATCGGTCAGAGCCTGCAGCGAGGGCAGCAGCTGGGCGGCATAATCCTCAGAGCTCTCCACCGGCAGCATCGACGGCAGGTTGTCGATGGCCATGACGTCAAGCACCGGAGTTTCGGCAACGCGCAGCACGGGGGCATTCCAGGTGGTGGCGCGGTCATAGACCGGCACCGGGTTGTAATCGCTGTCCGGATCGCAGGCGACATCGCCGATGGCGGTCAGCTTGCGCTCTGCGGCCAGTGCTTCACGGGAAACAAAGACCGGGGTGCCGGGACGGGCAAAGATACAGTTCAGGAACAGATCATGATCCAGAATCTGCGGGAAGGGGCCGCCGTCGGCCGTTTCTGCCATGTCCCACTTGGTGACCTGCACGCCCATCGCCTCGCAAAGGTCAGCCGCGCCGGTGCCGACACGGCCGAGCGCGCCGATCACGATGGCGGTGGGGCGGCCCTTGTTCAAGGCATCAAGCTCGCCGCCAAGTTCGGCCAGCAGCGCATCCTTTCCGCCATAGACGCCAACTGGCCCGCAGATCTCGCCGCGCTGCTGGGCGGCCCAGGCCTTGAGCGTCACGGCAGCGCCAGCATACCCAGCCCAATAGCCAAAGGCGGCGACCCGGCGGCCGGTCTCATCGACCAGGTATTCAAGATCATAGAGCGTGCCGCCGCCAGCCTTGAACCGCTCCAGCAGCGCCTTGCCGGAGTGCTGGCCCTTGAAGGCATGGCCGAACATGATGTGGCGGTGCGGCAGCGGGGTGCCGTCCTCCGGCAGCTCCTTTAGGCCGAAGATGATTGCGTCCGCAGGCGCCTGGGGCCAGGAGTTTTCCGGCGCAATATCGCAGCCCGCATCAATGTAGCCCTGCAACGGGATCGCCCGCACCGAGCTTTCCTCCACCGTGACCTTGATGCCCGCGGCCAGCAGCGCCTTGGCGCCTTCGGGGGTCAGGCCGACCCGCTCTTCGTTGGGGCGCTGTTCGGCCCGTACCCACAGATGCGTCATTGTCATGTCCTTCAAAGCATTCCCTTGGCATAAACCGCGCGGACGGACCCGCGCTGTTCCATTGCCGTCATGAAGTTCTGGATTTTCGGGAAGTCCGCGGCATTCACCCCGTCGCCTTCCAGCCAGGTGCAGACCACATAGAGGTAGCAGTCGGCGAGGCTGATTTCGTCACCCAGCACAAACGGGCCGCGCAGCCCGAACTGGCTGATGTACTCGCAGGAGGCCGCCATGGTCTGGGGCACCATCTTTTGCATGTCCTTCCAGCTGGCGCGCTCCTTGGCCCAGCGGGTGCCGCGCAGCTTGTGGGCGTGGTTCACATGCATGGTGGAGGCGAGGTAGAACATCACCTCGCGCATCCGGGCCAGCCGCACCGGGTCCTGCGGGCGCAAACCAGCCTCGGGCGCCACGTCGGCGATGTATTCCAGCAGCGCGCCGGTCTCGGTCAGGATGCCGCCCTCCACCGCCAATGCAGGCACCCGGCCCTTGGGGTTGATCTGGCCATAGGCCGCGCCGGTCTGCTCCTTGGCGGCAAAGTCGATCTCTACTGTCTCGTACTCGATCCCGGCTTCCTCCAGCGCGATGGCCACGGCCACCGAAATGGTGTTGGGGGCGTAATACAGCTGCATGGTCTTCCTCCCGTTCGGACGTCACAGATGTGTCTGGGCAAAATGCCGGTCCGGCGCTTCCAGATGCGGCACTGCGTTGAACAAAACCGGGCTCCAGTGGCCGCCGATGGGAAACAGCCGGTGCATCGAGGTGTTCATGACTGCCAGTGCAATCCGCGCCATGCCGGCAGTGTCCAGCCCCATCGCCTGCCGCAGCGCCATCGAGATCAGGCCGCCCGACGTCACCACCAGGGCGGGGCCGTCGCCTGCGGCGATCTCCTCCAGCGCCAGACGGGTACGGGCCTCGAAGTCTTCCCAGCTTTCATAGGGCCGGGAGATTTGCCCGTCCGCCCAGGCGGCAAAGACCTTTGGCAGGTGCTCGACAAAGCCCTCGCGTTCTTCCGGGATCGGCAGCCCGTGCTGATCGCGCATCGCCTCGGCAAGGGTGAAATACTGCATCTCGTTCAGCCGCGGATCCTGAATCGCGCCGGCATAGCCCATTGAGGCCGCAGTCTCGATATGCCGGGTCAGCGTGCCGCAATAGACGCGCGGATGATGATTGCCGCTGCTGCGCAGATGCTCGCCCAGCCAGGCCGCCTGCTGGTGGCCCAGATCGCTCAGCCGGTCATAGCTCGCCTCATCCCGGGCGCTGGTGTTGGCCTGGCCGTGGCGGATCAGGGTGATGTGGGACATGCAGGGCAGCTCCGTTGTTACCGGTGGAAGTCTTAGGGAAGGTTCCGGGCAGAGGGAAGAGAGGGTTTGGGCACTGGTCCTATCAATTCCATTGAGGGCGGCAAACTCTTGGAGCACCGTGGGCCGGTCAGTACGGAGCCCCATCATGACCCTCGACACTCAGCGATTTCTCGATGATCTGCATGTCTTGCGCAGCTTCGGCGCGTCTGGTGTGGGGAAGGGGGTGGTACGCCAGGCATATTCAGACGCCGACATTGCAGCGCGCAGATGGCTGGCCGGGCGGATCGAAGAGGCTGGATTGGAGCCGCATTTTGACCCCCTGGGCAACTTGTTCGGGCTGGCCGGAGAGAACAGCCTGCTGGTGGGCTCGCACAGTGACAGCCAGCCCGAGGGCGGCTGGCTGGACGGGGCGCTGGGTGTGGTGGCCGGGCTGGAGATTGCCCGCGCGGCCAAAGAAGCCGGAGGGCCGCCTGTCTCCTGCGTCAGCTTTCAGGATGAGGAGGGGCGGTTCGGGGTGCTGACCGGCTCGGATGTCTGGACCGGCAAGCTGGCGCTGGAGGATGCGGACGGCCTCACCGACACCGCCGGCAGCACGCTTGCGGACATGCGGGCGCGGATGGCGGATCTGGCCGGGGATTTCCTGCCGCACGGCCGGTTCACCGGGTTTCTGGAGATGCATATCGAACAGGGGCCCTATCTGGAGGAGACCGGACTTGGGCTTGGCGTCGTGACGGATATCGTCGGTATCCGCGACATGCGGATCACGTTCGAAGGGCGGCAGAACCATGCGGGCACCACGCCGATGCACCTGCGCCGGGATGCGTTCCAGGCGCTATCGGCCTTTAATACAGAGCTGAACAGCCGGTTTGCCGGTGTGGTAACGGCTGCCACGGTCTGGACCATCGGCCATGTGGCGCTGCATCCCAATGCGTCCTCAGTTGTGCCCGGGCGTGTGGAGTTTTCGATGCAGTGGCGCGATGCGGATGCCGGCCGGCTGGCACGGATGGAAACGCTCATCAAGGAGACGGCGCAGGACGTTTCTGCGGATCACGGCGTCACGGCCCTGCTTGGTCCGGTGATGGGGATCGAACCGGCGGCGATGGACGCGCGGTTTCAGGCCGGGCTGGCTGCCGCAGCGGAGGCACTTGCGCCCGGCAGGTGGCAGAAGATGCCCTCCGGCGCCCTGCATGATGCGGCCAACCTGGCCACGGTGATGCCCGCGGGGATGTTGTTTGTGCCTTCGATCGGCGGCATCAGCCATGCTTTTGACGAGGACACGGACGAGGCGGATCTGGTGCTGGGTTTGCAGGTGCTGGACCGTGCCGCCCGGTCGCTGGCGGTCTTAACCTGAGGGCGTGCAACAGGAGCAGGGCGCTCCCGCCTGTTCCCGGTCATCCTGCCGGATGATCCTCACAGTTGGGCCGGGCGCCGCGGGCGCGGCGCGGGTCAGGTCCGGCCGTAGCCGCGCTTCAGCATCCGCTTGCGGTGCTTGTCGGCGGCCAGAGACGCCTCGCGCAGGTTGCCGTAGATGTTGATAACGCTTCGCCCGTTGCCGCCGGCCACGCCCCATTCGCGCAGCACGGAAACCTCGGAAAACAAGTTCATCGCCAGCTCGATGCGGTAGAACCGCGACGGGCGCGAGGGGGCTTGGCGGTAGAGCAGACAGGTGGCCATGAAACGATTCTACGCGCAGCGATTCGCCCGGGCAAGAGGCCAGTGGCCGCGTTATTCCGCGGCCCTCCATCTGACTGGAGTAAGCGCAGGGTTTTCAGGCAGCTATTTTGCTTTAGCTTGGGTTAGGCCCAGTCCACATCGCCCAGAAAAATGTAACCCGCGCCATAAATCGTCTTGATCAGCCGCGGGTTCTTGGGATCCTCGCGCAGCTTGGTGCGCAGGCGCGAAATCCGAACATCCATCGCCCGGTCGAAACTTTCGCCGGCAGCACCGCCAAGCGCCTCCTGCATCTGGGCGCGGGAGATCAGCCGCTTTGGGCTATCCAAAAACAGCCGCAAGACCTCGCCTTCCGCGTGGGAGAAGGGGGTCTCGGCGCCGGTGTCATCTTCCAGCATGTAGCGGTCAAAATGGGCGGTCCAGCCGGAAAACCGGGCGGTTTCGCTGGCGGGCGCCGCTGTGCGGGGGCCGCTGCGCAGGCGGGCGCGGACCCGGGCCACGACCTCGGCCGGATCGAACGGTTTGGTGATATAGTCATCCGCCCCAAGCTCCAGCCCTGTTACCCGGTCCTGCACCTGGGCGCGGCCGGAGATGATGATGACCGCCGCCCCTTGTTCCAGCGCCAGCCTGTGCACCAGCGCCAGCCCGTCCGTGTCGGGCAGCGACAGATCCACCAGGCAGACGTCCGGTGTCACCCTGTTCAGCGCCGCCTCGAACTCGCGCGCGCGGGCGAAGCTTTGGGTCCGGAATCCCGCATCCTCCAGCGTTTCGGTCAGGATCCGGCGGATTTCCGGCTCGTCATCCAGGATAGTGACCAGGGGGGATGTCATGCGGCGGGCTCCGGTGCGATCAATTCGGACAACTGGTGGGTGGTGAAAGGTTTGCGCAAAACCGGCCCGCATTTCAATGCCTTGCGGAACAATGGGTCGCTGACCGGCAATGAAGTCATCAGAATGCAGGGCAGGCCGGAGCCGTCGAGCCTGGAGGCCAGGTCGATGCCGGTCGCGGAGCCTTCCAGCTTGATGTCAGACAGCACCAGCGCGATGTCCGGCAGGTCGGCGGTCAGTGCGCTGGCCTCATCAACGCTGGCGGCTTCTATCACCGAATAGCCAAGGTCGATCAGCATGTCGCGGAAGGCGGTGCGCAGTTCCTCGCTGTCCTCAACCAAGAGCGCCATGCCGCCTTTGGCGTCGGGGGCCTGGCGGTAGGGCAGCCGCAGGGTGACTGAAGCGCCGGTCAGAGTGTTGCCCAGCCGCATGTCGCCGCCCGCAAGCTTGGCCATGTCGTAAACCATCGGCAGGCCCAGGCCGGAGCCTTCGCTGCCCTTGGTGGTGAAGAACGGGTTCAGGGCCTTCTCCAGCGCCTCAGAAGAGAAACCTGGGCCGGTATCGGTGACGGTGATCTCCACCCAAGTGTGCCCGACCGCGTGGGCGCTGACGGTGATCTGGCCGGATGTGCCGCAGGCATCGCGGGCATTCAGGATCAGATTGAGCAGCGCATCCTGCAGTTTGCCGCTGTCCAGCAGCAGCACCTGATCCGGCATATTGTCGAGAATGCTGAGCCCCACGCCTTGCGGCAGCGACGGGGAGGCGAGGATTTTCAGCTCCCCCAACAGCTCATGCATATTGGTGGCCTGAGGCCGCAGGGCGCGCTGGCCGGTCATCTCGGCAATACGGTTCAGCAGCCGTCCGCCGCGCCGCGCAGCAGACAGCGTGCCTTGGACCATTTCCGCGGCTTCGCCGTCCAGGCCGATTTTTTCCAGCTTGCCCTGCATGCCCAGAATGATGGTCAGGAGGTTGGAGAAATCATGCGCCAGGCCGCTGGTCATCTGCGCCGCCATCTCGCGGCGGCGGGCCTGCTGCAGGGCAACACGGGCCTGGGTTTCCTCGGTCACGTCCATCGACAGGATGTAGACGCCGCCCTGCTGATCCGGTGTGAAGGCTACCCGAATGCGGCGGCTGCTGTGGCTTTCGGTGAATTCGAACACTGGGCTGCCGCCTTTGTAGGCGGCCAGCAGATGCGGCTCAATCCGTTCAAAGGCGTCAGGCCCAAGCGCGTCCGAGATGTGCATGCCCAGAATATCCGAGGGGCGGCTGGGAAAGACTGAACTGAGGCGGCGGTTGGTGTAAGTGTAATAGCCGTCCGCATCCACATGGGCGATATGGGCGGGCATCATCTCGGTGGTCAGCCGGGTGCGGCCCTCGATCTCGGTCAGCTGCCGCTTGGCCTCTTCCAGCGCGGTGTTGGCAGCCTCCAGCTGGCGGTTGGCCGCAGACAGCTCCTCGGTATAGGCGATCAGCTTTTCGGACAGCTCCTCCGACCGGGCACGCAGCAGCTGCTCTGCCCGTTTGGTGCGGGTGATGTCAGTATAGACGGTGACCCATCCGCCTTGCGGCAGCGGCGAGCCTTCGATTGAAATCATTTGCCCGTTGGGGCGCTCACGCTCCAAGTAGTGAGCCACGAAGTTCAGCGCCTGCTCGACCCGGGTCCGCACGATCTCTTCGATATCTGTTTCCGGGGCATACTCGCCGTTTTCCGCCAGAAAGCGGATGGTGTCGGCAAAGGACGCCCCGGGCTGCGTCAGGTGGTCCGGCAGATTGAACATTTCCTGAAAGCGGCGGTTGCACACGGCCAGCCGCAAATCATTGTCATAAATCGACAGCGCCTGGGCGATCAGGTTCAGCCCGGCGGTGGTCATGGCGGCGTGCTGCTTATTTGTACGGTTCATGGCTCTCCCCGGCCCATGGCTAACACCGCTGTCGAACAGGGGCAAATTGCCATTCAGCCGCGGCGGATAAACTGTGCCGCCCCGGCAGGCCAGAACCGCCTTCTGATTGCCGGATGCCAGCTACGGCTGCCGTCCCCGCAGAGCCGCATTTCAGAAAGAATCTCCGGGAAATCGATTCGGCCTGTGCCCGGACCGTGCGCATTCCGCGCAGTTTCCGCCGCGGCAGCCGCGTGGCGGGAAGGATTCCCCGCGATAGGCGCCGGGATGCCTTGCGTAACAAGCTGTAAAACAAGAGGAAGACGCCTGTTACAATTCGTAAGATTTAGGAAAACTTCAGGAAAAAGTTGACGGGCTAACCTGCGGCTGTCCCTAATCGGGGCCAGAACCGCGGACGGCGGTCAGTCCGGCAGCAACGCCGGAAAGGGAGGAAAAAAAGTTGGCTCAGATGCAGATGGGCGCCGAGGGGAAGCAATCCCTGCCGGCGCTGCTTCAACGCAATGCGGCGCAATTCGCAAACGCGCCGGCCTACCGGGAAAAGGAATTCGGCATTTGGCAATGCTGGACCTGGGCCGAGACGGCAAAGGAAATTGAGGCGCTGGCGCTGGGGTTGATCAACCTTGGCGTTAACGAGGGTGATTTTGTCGCCATTATCGGCCGCAACCGCCCCTATCTCTACTGGTCGATGGTCGCCGCGCAGGCGGTGGGCGCTGTGCCGGTGCCGCTCTATCAGGATGCGGTGGCCGAGGAGATGGCCTATGTGCTGGGCCATTGCGGCGCACGTTTCGTGATCGTGGGCGATCAGGAACAGGCCGACAAGGTGATCGAGATCCAGGATCAGCTGCATCAGTTCGAGCACATGATTTACCTCGATCCGCGCGGGATGCGGAAATACGACCACACCCAGTTGCACCAGTTCAGCCATATTCAGGATCAGGGCCGGGCGGCCCGCGACGAACTGACCGGCGAACTGGCCGCGCGCCAAAACAAGCTGAACTACGACAGCACCTGCGTGATGCTTTACACCTCAGGCACCACCGGCAAGCCCAAGGGCGTGGTGCTGTCGAACCGCAATGTGATCGAAAGCGCCAAGAACTCCGCCGAGTTCGACAAGCTGACCCAGAACGAGAACATTCTCTCTTACCTGCCGATGGCCTGGGTGGGCGATTTCATTTTCTCGGTCGGGCAGGCCTACTGGTGCGGTTTCTGCGTGAATTGCCCGGAAAGCGCCGACACCATGATGACCGACCTGCGCGAGATCGGCCCGACGTATTTCTTTGCGCCGCCGCGGGTCTTTGAGGGCCAGCTGACCAACGTCATGATCCGGATGGAGGACGCAAGCACCCTGAAGCGCAAGATGTTCCACCATTTCCTGGCCCACGCGAAGGAAGTCGGCGGCAAGATTCTGGACGGCAAGCCCGTCGGCATGATGGACCGCCTGAAGTACGCGCTGGGCAATGCCCTGGTCTATGGACCGCTCAAGGACACGCTGGGTTATGGCCGCATTCGCGTAGGCTACACCGCGGGGGAGGCGATCGGGCCGGAGATTTTCGATTTCTACCGCTCTCTGGGCATCAACCTGAAGCAGCTGTACGGCCAGACTGAAGCCACCGTTTTCATCACCGTGCAGCCGGATGGCGAAGTGCGTGCTGACACCGTCGGCGTTCCGGCGCCGGAGGTGGAGATCAAGATCGGCGACAACGGGGAGATCTATTACCGTTCGCCGGGCACCTTCGTGGAGTATTTCAACAATCCGGAATCCACGGCCTCAACCAAGGATGCCGAAGGCTGGGTGGCCACCGGTGATGCCGGCTTCTTCGAGGAAGGCTCTGGCCACCTGCGGATCATCGACCGCGCCAAAGATGTGGGCAAGATGGCCGACGGCAGCATGTTTGCGCCCAAGTATGTGGAAAACAAGCTGAAGTTCTACCCGGACATCCTGGAAGCGGTGCTGTTCGGCAATGGCCGCGACCGGTGTGTCGCCTTTATCAACATCGACCTGACGGCCGTGGGCAACTGGGCCGAGCGCAACAATATCGCCTACGCCTCCTACCAGGAGCTGGCGGGCCATCCGAAGGTTCTGGAAACCATCCGTTCGCATGTGACGCAGGTGAACAAATCGGTTGCGGAAGACCCGATGCTGTCGGGCTGCCAGATCCACCGCTTTGTGGTGCTGCACAAGGAACTGGATGCCGATGACGGCGAGATGACCCGCACCCGCAAGGTGCGCCGCCGCATCGTGGAAGAGAAATTCGATGATATCATCACCGCGCTTTACGACGGTTCGGAAAAGGTCTCGACCGTCACGGAAGTGACCTATGAGGATGGCCGCAAGGGATCCATCAAGGCGACGCTGACCATCGTCGATGCCGAAGTGAAACCGGCAGCGGTTCACAAGGTGGCCGCGGAATGACGCACGTATCTCCGGAAATGAAACCGCCCCGTGCCGGGCAGGCCGGAACGGTCTCAGATCAGGTCGGGGTTAAGCTCAGGGTGGAAGGCCGTGTTGACCACCTGCTGAATCTTGAAGGGGGAACTGAACCCGTGTGTCTGCTCAATGATGGAGGCCAGGCTTTCGGATTGGCTGAGGCCCATCTGCTTGCATTCAAGTGCCATCTTCAGAAGGCAGGAATGCTCAAGTTCGCCGAACATAACTTCGATCTCCTTGCTGCTCGTTTCCCACAAGTATCGCATGGAAATCTTAAAATTTCTATGTGGCAAAAAAATGGAGGCCGTTGTTATGCTTGATAATTCCGAGAGCTACGTCACGGAAGACGGCCGCACCATCGGCGGCGTCGTGATGGAGATGAAAAACATCACCCTGCGGTTCGGCGGCGTGGTGGCGATCAAGGACATTTCCTTTGACATCCGCGAGGGCGAAATTCGCGCGATCATCGGCCCGAACGGCGCCGGCAAGTCCTCGATGCTGAACGTGATCTCCGGTTTCTATGTGCCGCAGGAAGGCGAAGTCTGGTTCCGCGGCTCCAGGCGGCCGCAGATGAGACCTTACGAGGTGGCCCGCCAGGGCATCGCCCGGACCTTCCAGAACATCGCGCTGTTTGATGGCATGAGCGTTCTGGACAACGTCATGACCGGGCGGCTCAACTACATGAAAACAGGCCTTTTTTCGCAGGCATTGTGGAAGGGTAAGGCGGAGAAGGAAGAGACCGAGAACCGCGAGATCGTGGAGCGGGTCATCGACTTTCTGGAGATCCAGCACATCCGCAAGACACCGGTGGCGCGGCTGCCCTACGGCCTGAAAAAGCGGGTTGAGCTGGCGCGCGCGCTGGCAGCGGAGCCGAAGCTGTTGCTGCTGGACGAGCCGATGGCCGGCATGAACGTCGAGGAGAAGGAGGACATGTCCCGCTTCATCCTGGATGTGAACGATGAATTCGGCACCACCATTGCCCTGATCGAGCACGACATGGGCGTGGTGATGGACCTCAGCGACCGGGTCGTGGTGATGGATTACGGCAAAAAGATCGGTGACGGCACGCCGGATGAGGTGCGCAATAACCAGGATGTGATCGACGCCTATCTGGGGGTCAGCCATGACTGAGCCGCAGCGCAGCAAGACCCGGCCCTGGCAGGGTGACATCCGTACACCCCCTGTGCACCCCCTGTGCACCGCCGCAGCGCAGAATTCCGAGGAGAGCCTCTAATGCCCGAACAACTTGTCTTTGCGATGGAAGTCACGCTGAACGGCCTGATGGCGGGCGTTCTCTATGCGCTGGTCGCGCTGGGGTTTGTCCTGATCTACAAGGCCTCCGGCATTTTCAACTATGCCCAGGGCGTGATGGCGCTGTTTGCGGCGATGACCCTTGTGGGGATCATGCAGGGGCAGGTGCCCTTCTCGCATGTGATCAACGCGGTCTTTGGCGGCCATGTCACCCATTTCGGCTGGAATGTGCCCGGGGTGCTGGCGATTGCCCTGACGGTGGCAGTGATGGTGCTGCTGGCCTGGCTGGTGCAGGTGCTGGTAATGAAGCATCTGGTCGGGCAGGAGCCGATTATCCTGTTCATGGCCACCATTGGCCTGGCCTACTTCCTGGAAGGCGTGGCCGACCTGATGTGGGGCTCCGAGATCAAGACGCTGGACGTGGGTCTGCCGCAGGGCATCAACCTGTGGATCGATGAGACCACCTTCAACATGTTCGGCTACGGCTTCTTTATCGACAACTTGGATATCGTGGCGACCGTCATTGCGGCGCTGCTGGTGGCGGGCCTGGTGGCCTTCAGCCAGTACACCAAACAGGGCCGTGCGATGCGTGCTGTGGCGGATGACCACCAGGCGGCGCTGTCGGTCGGCATCTCGCTGAATTTCATCTGGGTGCTGGTCTGGTCGGTTGCAGGTTTTGTGGCGCTGGTTGCGGGCATCGTCTGGGGCACCAAGTCCGGCGTGCAGTTCTCGCTGTCGCTGATCGCGCTGAAAGCGCTGCCGGTGCTGATGCTGGGCGGCTTCACCTCGATCCCCGGCGCCATCGTGGGCGGCCTGATCATCGGTGTGGGCGAGAAACTGTTCGAGTTTGCCATCGGACCGATGGTCGGCGGCGCCACTGAGAACTGGTTTGCCTATGTGCTGGCGCTGATCTTCCTGGTGTTCCGTCCGCAGGGCCTGTTCGGGGAGAAGATCATTGAACGGGTCTAAGGCTCATATGATCTGCTCCCCGCGCGTTCAGCCCTCCAGCCGGCGGAAAGCGGCGATGACGATGGCGGCAAAGACGCTGGCCACCAGTGTGAAGGCGATGCTGAGATCGCCGATCACCTGCCCGGCAATGAATGTCAGCACGCCGGCGCCCAGCAGCCCGATCAGCATCAGCCCCCAGGGGCCGGGCGCGTCGCTGGACACCGCGCGCCGCTGCGGCGCGGCCTGGAACGGCGGCAGCACGGTAGCGTCCTCGACAGTTTCCAGCAGCCGGCCCTTGGCCACTGCATATTCGGATGCTGATATCCAACCCTTCTTCCGCGCGGCCTCCAGCCGCCGGATTTCCTCGAAAATCGCGGTCATTGGTCCCACTCACTTTACCCGCGCACAAGGTGGCAAAGAGATTTGGGCGAAATGTGGCGAAGCCGGGATTTCTGAAGAAGTGGTTAACGGCAGGGCGGCGGCATGAAAAAGATGATTGCCATCGTCAACGTGGTCGCCTGGGCCGGGTTCTGGGCCTTCGGCTATCTGGCGCTGACGGCGGAAAGCTACAGCGAAACCCAGGTGGTGACCGCGGCGCTGCTGGCCTCCGCCGGGCTGATCACCGGCATCATCGCCTATCTTCGGCTGGTGCGCGGCAGCGAGCGCAGCGGCTATGCCAAACCATCGGCGCGGATGACCCGCGAACAGCGCGACGCCGCGCAAGCCCAGTGGGGGCAGGTCGAATGAGTGCCGCCGCTGAAACATTCAAGACAGACACCCGGACCGGGTCCCGTTTGCAAGAGAAAGGGAGCATCTGAGACATGTTCTACCGTGAAGCCGGGGATTTCAAAGTCTCCTATGCAGATGACAGCCAGACCTTCCCGATCAAGTTCGACCGCTACCGGTACTATGTGGTGCTGGCGGTGGCCTTCGGGATCATTCCGTTCCTGATCAACGACTACTGGGCCAATGCGATCCTGCTGCCGTTCCTGATCTATTCGATTGCGGCGATCGGGCTCAATATCCTGGTCGGCTATTGCGGCCAGGTGTCCCTGGGCACCGGCGGGTTCATGGCGGTGGGGGCCTATGCCTGCTACAAGCTGATGACCGCCTTTCCGGAGGTCAGCATGTTCATCCACGTGCTGCTGGCGGGCGGCATCACCGCGCTGGTCTGTGTGCTGTTCGGCCTGCCCAGCTTGCGCATCAAGGGGTTCTACCTGGCGGTGGCGACGCTGGCAGCGCAGTTCTTCCTGGTTTGGCTGTTCAACCGGGTGCCGTGGTTCTACAACTACTCCGCCTCGGGCCAGATCAACGCGCCGGAGCGCGACACCTTTGGCATCCTCATCACCGGCCCCAACGCGCCGGCCTGGGCCACCTATCTTTTCTGCCTTATCTTCCTGGCCTTCTGCGCGTTGGTTGCCCGCAACCTGACCCGCGGCACGCTGGGCCGGACCTGGATGGCGATCCGTGACATGGACATTGCCGCCGAGATCATCGGGGTGAACCCGCTGAAGGCCAAGATGACAGCCTTTGCCGTCTCCGGCTTCTTCATCGGCATCTCCGGCGCGCTGTTCTTTGCGGTCTACTTGGGCGCGGTCGAGGTCGGTGAGGCCTTTGGCATCAACAAGTCGTTCCTGGTGCTGTTCATGGTGATCCTTGGCGGTCTGGGCTCGATCTTCGGCTCCTTTGCCGGTGCCGCCTTCCTGGTGCTGCTGCCGGTGGTGCTGAAGGTGGTGGGCGTGGATATCCTGGGCTGGCCCACCGACATCGTGGCGCATTTCCAGCTGGTGATCGTCGGCGCGCTGATCATCGTCTTCCTGATCGCGGAGCCGCACGGCATGGCGCAGCTGTGGCGCGTTGCCAAGGAAAAACTGAGACTCTGGCCCTTCCCGCACTAAGGCGGGGCGGCACACACGCTGGCGGGGAGAAAACCAAGACCACCCCCGCCGAACGAAACCATCGGATAAGACCAAAGGGAGGATTTAAGCCGATGAAAAAGACACTGACCACACTGGCGCTTGGCGCCGCGATGGCAGCCGGTCCGGCAATGGCCGATCTGGTGTTCCCGGACCTCAGCTACCGGACCGGGCCTTATGCGGCTGGCGGCATCCCGTTTTCGGACGGCTACAACGACTATTTCACCCTGCTGAACGAGCGCGATGGCGGCATCGGCGGCGTCAAGGCCAAGGTGGTGGAATGCGAGACCGGCTATAACACCGAGAAGGGTGTGGAATGCTACGAGTCCACCAAGGGCCAGGGCGCGCTGATCTATCAGCCGCTGTCCACCGGCATCACCTATCAGCTGATCCCCAAAGTGACCGCGGACAACATCCCGCTGCACACCATGGGCTATGGCCGCACCTCGGCCGCGAACGGCCAGGTGTTCAGCCACGTGTTCAACTACCCGGCCAACTACTGGAACGGCGCGTCGGGTGTGATCAACTACCTGCTGGAAGAGAACGGCGGCGATCTGAACGGCAAGAAGATTGCGCTGGTCTACCACAACTCCGCCTATGGCAAGGAGCCGATCCGCACCCTGGAGGAGCTGTCCAAGAAGCATGGCTTTGAGCTGGTTGCGCTGCCGGTCGACCATCCCGGCCAGGAGCAGAAATCGCAGTGGCTGCAGATCCGCCGCGACCGTCCCGACTATGTCGTGATGTGGGGCTGGGGCGTGATGAACCAGGTGGCGATCCAAGAAGCCGCCAACATCCGCTTCCCGATGGAGAACTTCATCGGCGTCTGGTGGTCCGGTGCCGAGCATGACGTGCTGCCCGCAGGCGACAAGGCTGATGGCTATAAGGCGGTGACCTTCCACAACGTGGGCCGCGACTTCCCGGTGTTTGACGACATCCAGAAATATGTCGTGGATGCGGGCAAAGCGGCAGGCGCCGGCGATCAGGTCGGCAACGTGCTGTACAACCGCGGCATGTATGCGGCAATGCTGGCCGCCGAAGCTGCCAAGACGGCACAGGAGATCCACGGCACCAAGGACATCACCCCTGCGATGATGCGCGACGGCATGGAAGCGCTGGTGATCGACGAGGCGAAGATGGAAGCGCTGGGAATGCCGAACTTCGGCCCGACCTTCAGCGTCTCCTGCGAAAACCACGGCGGTCCGGGTCTGGTTGGTGTGACCCAGTGGGATGCGGAGAGCAAGACCTGGTCGCTGATCTCTGACTTCAAACCGTCCGATACCGAAGTGATCGGCAAGCTGGTCGAGGAAGATTCGGCTGCTTACGCGGCAGAAAACAACATCGAACCCAACTGCAAATAACGGGCTCATGCCGGCCCCCGTCCCAGGGGGCCGGAACGAAACCGGCGCGGCGGCACGCTGCCGCGCCACTCAACGGGATCCCGGATCTGGTCCGGGACAGGCATGAGGACACGCTTTGATGCTGGATGCAGCGAACACCGCCGACGTGCAGGCCGAGACCCTGCTGGAGGTCAACAATATCGAGGTGATCTACAATCACGTGATCCTCGTCCTGAAGGGCGTGAGCCTGAATGTGCCCAAGGGCGGCATCACCGCGCTGCTGGGCGGCAACGGCGCCGGCAAGACCACAACGCTGAAGGCGGTGTCGAACCTGCTGCATTCGGAGCGCGGCGAGGTCACCAAGGGCTCTATCAAATACCGCGGCGAGGCCGTGCATGAGCAGGATCCGGCGGAGCTGGTGAAGAAGGGCGTCATCCAGGTGATGGAAGGCCGCCACTGCTTTGAGCACCTGACGGTGGAAGAGAACCTGCTCACCGGCGCTTATACACGCTCGGATGGCGGCGCGAATATCCAGAGAGACCTGGAAATGGTCTACAGCTATTTCCCGCGCCTGAAGGAGCGGCGGAAGAGCCAGGCCGGCTATACCTCGGGCGGCGAGCAGCAGATGGTGGCGATGGGCCGCGCGCTGATGTCGCGGCCGGAGACCATCCTGCTGGACGAGCCGTCGATGGGGCTGGCGCCGCAGCTGGTGGAGCAGATCTTTGAGATCGTGAAGTCGATCAATGAAAACGAGGGTGTGACCTTCCTCTTGGCGGAGCAGAACACCAACGTCGCCCTGCGCTATGCCCACTACGGCTATATCCTGGAATCGGGCCGGGTGGTGATGGACGGGCCCGCGGCGGAGCTGCGGGAGAACCCGGATGTGAAGGAATTCTACCTCGGGATGTCGGATGAAGGACGCAAGAGCTTCCGCGACGTGCGGTCCTACCGCCGCCGCAAGAGGTGGCTGAGCTGATGCGGGGAGATGACGTGATGAGCTTTTTTGACACGCTTGAAACCCGCAGCGCAGACGAACGCGCCGCAGATCTGGCCCGGGCGCTGCCGGAGCAGATCGCCCGCGCGAAAACCGCATCCGGGTATGCCGCGCTGCTGGACGGGGTGAACCCGGCCGCGGTGACCTCGGCTGAGGCCTTGGCCAAGCTGCCGGTGCTGCGCAAATCGGAGCTGAGCCGGGCGCAGGCTGAGAACCCGCCCTTTGGCGGCTTTACCGTGAAGCCCGCGCATGGCTTTGCCCATATCTTCCAAAGCCCCGGCCCGATTTACGAGCCGGGCGGGGTGGACGGCGACTGGTGGCGGATGGGGCGGTTCCTGAACGCCGCCGGCATCGGACAGGGCGATGTGGTGCAGAACTGCTTTGGCTACCATCTGACGCCTGCCGGCATGATCTTTGAAAACGGCGCGCGGGCGGTTGGTGCGGCGGTGCTGCCGGCCGGGACCGGCCAGACCGAGCTGCAGGTAACTGCCGCGCGCGATGTGGGCGCCACCGCCTATGCCGGCACGCCGGATTACCTGAAGGTGATCCTGGACAAGGCCGATGCGATGGGCGTGGAGCTGGCGTTTTCCAAGGCGGCGGTGGGCGGCGGTGCGCTGTTCCCCAGCTTGCGCCAGGAATACGCCGACCGCGGGATTACCTGCCTGCAATGCTATGCCACCGCCGATCTGGGCAATATCGCCTATGAAAGCGCGGCGATGGAGGGGATGATTGTTGACGAGCATGTGATCGTCGAAATCGTCACCCCCGGCACCGGCAATCCGGTGGCGCCGGGCGAGGTGGGCGAGGTTGTGGTGACCACGCTGAACCCCGATTACCCGCTGATCCGCTTTGCAACCGGCGATCTGTCGGCTGTCATGCCGGGTGTTTCGCCCTGCGGCCGCACCAACATGCGGATCAAGGGCTGGATGGGCCGCGCCGATCAGACCACCAAGATCAAGGGCATGTTCGTGCGCCCCGAGCAGGTGGCAGCGCTGGTTGAAAAGCATGACGAAATCGTCAAGGCCCGGGTGATTGCCAGCCGTGACGGCGAAATGGACGCGATGACCGTGCAAATCGAATCCGCTGGCGGCGACGAGGCGGCCTATGCCCGTTCGGTGATCGAAGTGCTGAAGCTTAAGGGCAAGGTCGAGGTTGTCGCGCCGGGCGCGCTGCCCAAGGACGGTCTGGTGATCGAGGATCAGCGCAGTTACGACTGACCCGGGCTGACCAGCTGAGGGAAACGGGCGCCGGATGCAGGCGCCCGTTTGCTGTCGCGGCGCCCGCCTGGACCGCGCCGTGCTTTCCGGCTGGAATTTCTGACTGGAATAGTCGAAATAGGGCGGTGAGACCCTTCATCCGGACCCTGACTGCCACAAATGACTGCTGCCAATGATCCCATAGAATACGCCCCGCACGGGCGCCGCCGCGGCGGCAAGGGCGGTGGCGGTCTGTTTGCAGTGATGGCTTGGATCGTGGCGCTGTCCTGCCTGCTGCCGATGGTGGCGGTGGCGCTGGCCGCGGCGTTTGGGGGAACGGAGACGATCCGTCATCTGGCTGAAACCGTGCTGCCGGGCTATACGCTGACGACGCTGGCGCTGGTGGCGATGGTCGGGCTTGGCACCTTTGCCATCGGCACCGGGGCGGCCTGGCTGGTGACGATGACGCGGTTCCCCGGCGCGCGCCTCCTTGAGGTTGCGCTGGTTCTGCCGCTGGCCTTCCCGGCCTATGTTCTGGCCTATGCCTATACCCATATCCTGGACCACCCCGGCATTGTGCAGGCCACCCTGCGCGAGGTGACGGGCTGGGGCCCGCGGGATTACTGGTTCCCCGAAATCCGCTCCACCGGCGGCGCGGCCGCGATGCTGGTGCTGGTGCTGTATCCCTATGTTTACCTGCTGGCGCGGGCGGCCTTCATGCAGCAGAGCGCCGGCGCCTTCCTGGCTGCCCGGGCATTGGGCAAGAATTCCTGGCAGGCGTTCTGGATGGTTAGCCTGCCGATGGCACGGCCGGCCATTGCCTCGGGCGTGCTGCTGGCGGTGATGGAAACCATCGCGGATTTCGGCACGGTGTCCTATTTCGGAGTGCAGACCTTTGCCACCGGGATCTACACCAGCTGGTTCTCGCTCGGCGACCGGGGCGGCGCGGCGCAGCTGGCGCTGTGCCTCTTGGGCTTTGCCTTGACGCTGGCGGTGGTGGAACGCTCGACGCGCGGGAGAGCGAAGTACCACCATGCCGGCAAGCATCACACCCAGATGCCGCCGGCAGAGCTGGGCGGCATCAAGGCCGCCATGGCGGTGTTCTTTTGCGCGGTGCCGGTTGTGCTGGGATTTCTGCTGCCGGCGGCCGTGCTCTCCCTGATGAGCCTGGAGTCCGAGCAGAACCTGCTCAGCCGCCGCTATATCGGGTTCACCAGCAATTCCATCATCCTGGCCTCGGCAGCGGCCCTGCTGACGGTGGCGGCCGCGGTCTGCCTGGGCTTCTATCAGCGCCTGAGGCCCGGCAGGCTGTCCTCCGCGGCGGCCTATTTTGCCCGGCTGGGATATGCGGTGCCGGGCGGGGTGATCGCGGTGGGGCTGATTGTGCCGTTTGCGGCGTTTGACAACGCGCTGGATGCCTGGATGCGGGAGGCCTTCGGGATCCGTACCGGGCTTTTGGTGACCGGCTCGATCTGGCTGCTGGTTGCAGCCTATGGCGTGCGTTTCATGGCGGCGGCGCTGGGGGCGTATGAGGGCGGACAGGCCACAATGCACACAAACATGGACGCAGCGGCGCGCTCACTTGGGCAGGGGCCGATGGGGATGCTGCGCCGGGTGCATCTGCCGATCCTGACGCCCAGCCTGCTGACCGCACTGCTGATCGTCTTTGTCGATGTGATGAAGGAGCTGCCCGCGACGCTGATCATGCGGCCCTTCAATTTTGACACGCTGGCGGTGCAGGCGCACCGGCTGGCAGCGGATGAACGGCTGGAGGGCGCCGCTGTGCCCTCTCTGGTGATCATGGCGGTTGGCTTGCTGCCGGTGATCCTGATCTGCCGCCAGGTGGGACGGCGGCGCTAGACGCAAGGATTCGGGAAATTCCCTGGCCTGGATCGCGGCCGGGGGGACGGCTTATGCCGCCCACCAGGCTTCGATCTCGTCACGGGAAATCCGGTCTGCCGGACCCAGGCCCACCAGAACGGTTTCCTCCGCCTCGCAGCGCTTGGCCTCGACATGGCGGCCCACCACATGCAGCTCATAGGCGCCGCCGGTGGTCAGCACGAAGCCTTTCATCCGGTAGAGACCTGCGGGCCGCTCTGCCAGCTTGTCCCCCAGCGCACGCCGGTCCAGCACGGTGCGGCTGCGGTGCTGCCAGGTGGTATAGGCGGGGTGGGCGGCAACCGCGCGGCCCTTGGGCAGCGGCACAATGTCAAACAGCAGCTCCGCCACGGGAGAGCCGTTCAGAACCGTCGGAGTGCGGGCGCCGGCCGATTTCAGCGCAGCACCAAGCGAATCGGAAATCTCATCGCATTTGGTGGCGATTACCAGATCGGCTGCGCGGATTTGCTGCTCAGCCTGCGGCGCAACCAGCGGGTCGTTCAGCAGCATTTGCGCATGTTCCGCATCCACCAGGGTGACGATCCCGCCATAGCTGAGGCCGTTTTCATTGAGAACGGAATTGGCGATGGCAACCGGGTCGGAAATGCCGCTGGCTTCGATCACCACATGGTCCGGGTGTTCGGGGCGGTTCAGCACCTCCCGCAGCGCCACTGCCAGGTCGGCGCCCATAGTGCAGCAGACGCAGCCATTAGTGAGAGTGATCTTGCCGCCGTCCGTGTCCTGGATCAGTGCGTCGTCGATATTGACCGCGCCGAAGTCATTCACGATCACGGCCAGCTTCTGCCCGTGATCCTCGGCCAGCAGCCTGTTGATCAGGGTGGTCTTGCCCGCACCCAGATACCCGCTGATAATCGTTACTGGCAACCGGTTCATAAGCTCTGGTCCCCCAGAGCGCGGCGTGCTCCTGACGGCATGTTTCCCCCCGAATTTTAAGATGCGCGAACGTATAGGCGTCAGGCGTAAACGGGTCTAGGAAAAGCTGGCGGGGCTTTGAACTTTTGCCGCCAAACAGCAGCTGGGCCACACGGGCCCCGGGCAGAGGTAAAAAAGCGCGGCTGGGGGGCCGCGCTTTCCCGGTTTTTGTGCGGGCTGGTGTTACTTCCAGCCTACGTCGTTAAAGATCTTCTGTGCCTCGGGCAGGTTCCTGGCGACCTCCGACAGGTTCACGTCGTCCGGCTTGAAATGGCCAAGCGCTGCAATGGACGGGGCCAGGCCAACGCCCGGAACCGCCGGGTATTCGTCATTGCCGGCCGAGAAATACGCTTGGGCGGAATCGCTGGCGAGGTATTCCAGGAACTTGATGGCGTTGTCTTTGTTCGGGGCGTGCACGGCGACCCCGCCGCCGGACAGGTTCATATGCGCGCCTTCGGTGTTCTGCGAGGGGAACAACCAGCCGATCTGGTCGCGGTTTTCCGACACGCCCTTGACGTCTTTGCGGATCGAGCGGGCGAAGTAATAGCTGTTCGCCACGGCGATATCGCATTCGCCGGAAACCAGGCCGCGAATCTGGTCGGTGTCGCCGCCTTGCGGGTCGCGGGCCATGTTGGCGACGACGCCTTCGGCCCAGCTGCGTGCGGTGCCGGCGCCGTGATGGGTCACGATCGAGGCCAGCAGGGTCTGGTTGTAAGTGTTCTTGGAGGAGCGGATGCAGACCTTGCCCTTATAGGCGGGGTCGGCCAGGTCCAGGTAGGTCAGCGGCGGATTGGCGACCTCGTCCTTGTCGTAGAAGATGATCCGCGAGCGCTGGCTGAAGCCGAACCACTGGTTGTCCTCGTCCTGCAGATAGCCGGGCACGCGGGCCTCCAGCACATCGCTTTCGATGCTTTGCAGCACGCCTGCATCCTTGGCCCGGGTCAGGCGGGAGGTGTCGACGGTGATCAGAATGTCGGCGGGAGAGTTTTCGCCTTCGGCTGTCATCCGGGCAATCAGCTCATCCGCGTTGCCTTCGATGCGGTTGATGGTGATGCCGGTGGCCTCTTCGAACTCCGAGTAGAGCTGCTCATCGGTGTCGTAGTGACGCGAGGAATAGATATTCAGCTCGCCCTCGGCGGCGGCAGCGGTGGCAACGGCAGCGGTCAGTGCGCCGGCCAGTACGGTGGTAGCTTTCAGCATGTGATGTCCCGTTTGTTAATGGCTCTTTTCCGACTGAAATAGTCAATTAAAGAAATCTTCGCCGGATGCAATGAATTTCCGACAAAAGAAATCGGATAACTTGCCGCAGCACTGCTTGGGCTGGCGGTTGGGGTTTTTACAGGTCCGGCGCTGCTGTTGCTGGTTTGCGCGCGGCAGGGCGGCCTGCAGGCCAGCAGCCTCTCCCGCCCGTCGCTGGACTTTTGGCAAAGTCCGCTCCCTTTGGGCGTGGCACCGCGCAAGGCGCGGTGCCACGCCCAAGGCCGCCAAGTAGTGCCCAGCGGCAGCCGGGGGGATCTGCGGGCGCGGGAGGGCTTTCTTGGCTGATTTGTAAAACACAGCCTCAAAACGCAAAAAAACCGCATCGGATGATGCGGTTTTCTGTAAGTCGCTGTGTCGGATCTTAACCCTGGCGCGCTTTGAACTTGCGCTGGGTCTTGTTGATCACGTAAACGCGGCCTTTGCGGCGCACAACCCGGCAATCGCGGTGCCGGTTCTTCAGCGAACGGAGCGAGTTCTTGACCTTCATGGTCTCTCTCCTTGTCTGCGGCGCGAACCAGCGCCTGGGTTAGCGGGTGCCGTGGCCGTGGCCAGGGCAGTGAATGGAATGGTGGGCGATACAAGGATCGAACTTGTGACCCCTTCGATGTCAACGAAGTGCTCTACCGCTGAGCTAATCGCCCACTCTGGCCTGCGCGCCATTCCTGCCCCTTAGAAGTGAAAGGGGCGCGGGGTGCCGCGCCGGTGAGGGGGTCTATAAATAGAGTCGCGCAGAGGTGCAAGAGCTTTTGACCGCAGAAATTTCCGCGATATGCTGTTTCTTGCACAAGAAGCACCGGAGCAAGGATGCCTGATACAGCGTTTTTCGTGATTTCCCCGCAGAAACTGGCCTCTGCGGTGGTTTTTGCCTCTCCCCACAGCGGTACCGATTACAGCGATTCCTTTCTGGCACAGTCGATTCTGGGGCGGAAAACCATCCGAAGCTCGGAGGACGCTTTTGTCGACCAGCTGTTCCAGGCGGCGCCGGAGTTCGGCGCGCCGCTGCTGACCGCGGTCAAGCCGCGGGCCTTTCTGGACCTGAACCGCTCGCCCGATGAGCTGGACCCGGCGGTGATCGACGGGGTGCAGCGGCGCGGGCAGAATCCGCGGGTGGCGTCAGGCCTTGGAGTGATTCCCCGGGTGGTGGCCAACGGGCGCGCGATTTACCGGGGCAAGCTGACCCTGGCCGAGGCGGAGCAGCGGATCAGTTGTTACTGGCACCCTTATCACCAAGCGCTGAAAGGGCTTCTGGAGCAGGCGCACCGGCGTTTCGGGCAGGCAATTCTGGTCGACTGCCACTCGATGCCGCATGAGGCGATCGACACCATGGCGCCAACCGGCACCGGCAAGCCGGAGGTGGTGCTGGGCGACCGGTTCGGCGCTGCGGCAGACAGCAGCGTGGTCGACCGGATCGAGGCGGCCTTTGCCGCGGCAGGACTGAAAGTGGCCCGCAATACGCCGTTTGCCGGGGCCTATATCGCCCAGACCTACGGCCGGCCGTCGCGGCGCCAGCACGCGGTCCAGATCGAGATCGACCGGGCGCTTTACATGGATGAGGCGAACATCCGGCCAAATGCAAATTTCGAGCCGCTGCAGAAGCTGCTGCGCCAGGTGACTGCTGAGATTGCGGCGATCGGGCAGAAGGAGATGCCGCTGGCGGCGGAGTGACCGGGTGCGGTGCGAGGCCTACCGCAGGGCGCGGCCTTTCAGAATCGCTCCCTCGCCGAACCGTTTCCGGATCGCATCCGTGGCGCGTTCCGCCTCTGCCCGTTTGCCGGCCTGCGGATCGAGCAGGTCCCCGCTCTCATCGGCCTGCGATTCGGGCACCAGGTCCGAAATCCCGCAGCCCAGCAGCCGGTAGGGGCCTTCATTGCCCACCTGGTCGAGCAGGCCGCGGGCGGTGCGGTAGATCCGGTCGGCAATCTGGGTGGGGCTGCGCAATGTAACCCGCCGGGTCAGCGCCGAATGATTGGCGCGCTTCAGTTTGAGGGTGACAACCCGGCCCGCCAGCTCTCGTGCCTTGGCCCGGTCCGAGACCTTTTCGGCTAGCCGCCACAAATGGCCGTCGAGCACCTCCAGGCTGGCGGTGTCCTCAAAGAAAGTGGTTTCATTGGAGATCGACTTGACCGGCGCATTGGCTGAAACCCGGCGCCGGTCCTGACCGCGGGCCAGGTGCCAGAGCCGGTCGCCCATGGAACCGAAACGGCTGTGCAGCGCCTCGCGGTCCCAGCGCAACAGGTCGGAGAAGGTGCGGATGCCAGCCTTGTCCAGGCTGGCCTGTGCGGCGGGGCCGATGCCCCAGATCAGGCGCACCGGTTTGCCGCGCAGGAAATCGTCTGTCTCTGCCTTGCCGATCACCGAAAACCCGCGCGGCTTGTCGAGGTCGGAGGCGACCTTTGCCAGGAACTTGTTGTGGCTGAGCCCGATGGAGCCGGTGACGCCCAGTTCGTCTTTCATCCGCTTGACCAGCCGCGCCAGCATCACCGCAGGCGGCGCGCCGTGCAGTTTTTCGGTGCCAGTGAGGTCCATGAAGGCCTCGTCCAGCGACAGCGGCTCCACATCCGGGGTCAGCTCATTCATCATCTTGCGGATCTCGCGGCTGACCTCGACGTAGGCGCTCATCCGCGGCTTGATCACCACCGCATCGGGGCAAAGCTTCAGCGCCTGGAACATCGGCATGGCAGAGCGCACGCCGCGGATGCGGGCGACATAGCAGGCGGTGGAAACCACCCCGCGCTTGCCGCCGCCAATGATCACCGGCTTGGTGGCCAGTTCCGGATTGTCGCGTTTTTCGACGCTGGCGTAGAAGGCGTCGCAGTCCATATGGGCGATGGTGAGGGAGAACAGCTCCTCATGCGCCTTGATCCGCGGGCTGCTGCAATGGGGGCAGCGCCGGGCGGGGAGGATCTGGCTCAGGCAGTCTCGGCAGAGGGCTTGCATGGTTTGTGGCGTGCTGTGGTTGTGGTGGGAAAAGTTTAGCTTGCGGCGGAGGGCTTGTCTTTAGCGCGGCGGATCGCCAAGTGACAGACCATGACATCAGCAGGCGAAGATTTTGCCGGTGCCAAACTGGCGGTGTTTCTAGGGCAGAACCTGCTGGTCATCCAGCGGGATGACAGGCCTGATATTCCCTATCCGGGCCATTGGGACCTGCCGGGCGGCGGCCGTGAAGCGGGCGAAACCCCGATAGCCTGCGCGCTGCGGGAAACACGGGAAGAGGTCGGGCTGGTGCTGCCGCCGGAGCTGCTGATCTGGTCCCGGGTGTACCAGCGGCCGCACGGGCGGGTTTGGTTCTTTGCAGCACATCTGCCTGCGGCGGCGGCTGGCGATGTCCGGTTCGGGGATGAAGGGCAGGGCTGGGCGCTGATGGCGCCGGAGGCCTATTGCGCGCACCCGTTGGCAGTGCCGCATTTCGCCGTGCAGCTGCGCCGGTATCTGGAGGCATGCGCCGGATAGCAGGGCCTGAAAGAAAGATCCCCCGCTGGAATGCGGGGGAAGGTGACGGGCCTCAGGAAGAAGAGCCCGTCTGGGGAGTGTCTCATCCGCAGAATCGCGCAGCCGCTGCCGTTTCGCAAAGTTTGCGGTCCCGGGCGGCGGCGGCGGCTTTTTCCGGTGTGCCTTCCGGGTCACAGGACGATTTGGCGCAGAAGTTGGTGCCGCGGCAGGTTTCGCCAGTGAAAAGAGCGTGTTGACGCTGGGTAAACTGAAGGGTGGGCGGCAGGGCGCGCGGAATAGATGTGTCCGCCGTACATTTTTATTCCTGCCTATTTTTTGGGCAAAGGCCTGGTTGTGCCGTCTGCGGCGCAGGCGCTTTTGTGCTGCCGGCCGCCTTGGCCGCGCAGTTTCAGTCAGGCCTGCGTGCCGGCCAGTTCGGCCAGGATGGCCTCAGCCGCGGCGCGGGGGCTTTCTGCTGTCCAGATCGGGCGGCCCACGACGATATGGTCTGCGCCGTCTGCGATGGCGGACGCCGGGGTGGCGACGCGTTTCTGGTCGCCCAAGGCGGCTCCGGCGGGGCGGACGCCCGGGGTGACGATCAGCTTGCCCTCCGCCTCGGGCAGAGCGCGGATCAGCGCGGCCTCCTGCGGGCTGGCGATCACGCCGTCAGCGCCGGCGGCGAAGGCGTTGCCTGCGCGCTCCAGGACCAGGTCCTGCACCGTGCCCTGCTTGATCAGCGCCCCGTCCAGATCCTGGCGGTCGAGCGAGGTGAGGATGGTGACGGCGAGGATCTTGAGGTCCTTGCCAGCCGCGCCTTCCTTGGCGGCGCGCACCACGTACGGGTCGCCATGCACGGTGAGGAAGTCGATGTCGAACTGCGCGAGGCCCCGCACCGCGTTTTCCACGGTGGCGCCGATGTCGAACAGTTTCATGTCGAGGAAAATGCGCTTGCCGTGCTCCTGCTTCAGCTCATTGGCCAGCGCCAGGCCGCCGCCAGTCAGCATACCAAGGCCGATCTTGTAAAAGGAGACCGCATCGCCCAGCTGTTCGGCGAGCTGCAGCCCTGCCAGGGCGTTGGGGACGTCCATGGCAACAATCAGGCGGTCGTCGGCGCGCGGGGCTTGGGTCATGGGATCGTCCTTTGTGGCAGCTGTGGCGTGAAACTGGCGTTTCATACGCAAGGGGCGGGCATTCGGCAAGGTGGCGCCGCGGCAGGCGGGCGCTCCCGCATCTGAACAGGCCCCGGACGGGGCCTATTGCAGATTTTGGGCCCGGCGCCGCGCTGCTGCGCGGCGCGGCTGCGTCCGGGGCTGCGGGCAGGGGGCAAAGTTGACGCAGGTCAGGGATTTCCTCACCTTTTGCGGGCATGATGATCTTGAAGCGGCGGCAACGCTTCCCACATCTAATGCCGAGGCCCGGACCGGGGCGTGCCGCAAAGCGGGCGCTGCCAGCAACGCGGGCGCTTGAAAAAGGAGAGCAAGATGGACTTGAACAAGTTCACGGAGCGTGCACGGGGGTTCGTGCAGGCAGCGCAGACGATTGCGATGCGCGAGGGGCACCAGCGGCTGGTGCCAGAGCATATTCTGAAAGCATTGATGGACGACGATCAGGGGCTGGCAAGCAACCTGATCTCCCGCGCGGGCGGTGTGCCTGCACGCGTCGCAGAGGCCGTTGATGCGGCTGTTGCCAAGCAGCCCAAGGTGAGCGGCGATGCCGCGCAGATCTATCTGGACGGGCAAACCGCCAAGGTGCTGGATGAGGCCGCCAGGATTGCCGAAAAGGCGGGCGACAGCTTTGTGCCGGTGGAACGGCTGCTGATGGCGCTGTGCATGGTGAAATCCAAGGCCAAAGAGGCGCTGGAGGCGGGCGAAGTGTCCGCCCAAAAGCTCAACGAGGCGATCAACGATATCCGCAAGGGGCGCACAGCCGACTCGGCAACCGCCGAGGAAGGCTATGACGCGCTGAAGAAATACGCCCGCGACCTGACCGAAGCGGCGCGCGAGGGCAAGATCGACCCGATCATCGGGCGGGACGAGGAAATCCGCCGCTCAATGCAGGTGCTGTCGCGCCGGACCAAGAACAATCCGGTGCTGATCGGTGAGCCGGGCGTGGGTAAGACCGCGATTGCCGAGGGCATGGCACTGCGCATCATCAACGGCGATGTGCCGGAATCCCTGCGCGACAAGAAGCTCTTGGCGCTCGACATGGGGGCGCTGATTGCCGGTGCGAAATACCGTGGCGAGTTCGAGGAGCGGCTGAAGGCGGTGCTGACCGAAGTCACCGAAGCTGCGGGTGAGATCATCCTGTTCATCGATGAGATGCACACGCTGGTCGGCGCGGGCAAATCGGATGGCGCCATGGATGCGGCCAACCTGATCAAGCCGGCGCTGGCGCGCGGCGAGCTGCATTGCATCGGCGCCACCACGCTGGATGAATACCGCAAGTACGTTGAGAAGGATGCAGCCCTGGCCCGCCGGTTCCAGCCGGTGATGGTGACGGAGCCGACGGTGGAGGACACCGTGTCGATCCTGCGCGGCATCAAGGAGAAGTATGAGCTGCACCACGGGGTGCGCATTGCCGATGCGGCACTGGTTGCGGCGGCGACGCTGTCGAACCGCTATATCACCGACCGCTTCCTGCCGGACAAGGCGATCGACCTGATGGACGAGGCCGCCTCCCGCCTGCGGATGCAGGTGGATTCGAAGCCGGAAAAGCTGGATGCGCTGGACCGTCAGATCCTGCAGTTGCAGATCGAGGAAGAGGCGCTGAAGCTGGAGGAGGATGCCGCCTCCAAGGACCGGCTGGAAAAGCTGAAAAAGGAACTCTCGGACCTGCAGGAGCAGTCCGCGGAGATGACCGCGCAGTGGCAGTCGGAGCGCGACAAGCTGGCCTCGGCCCGCGACCTGAAGGAGCAGCTGGACCGCGCCCGCGCGGAGCTCGACATTGCCAAGCGGGAGGGCAATCTGGCCAAGGCCGGTGAGCTGTCCTACGGCGTTATCCCGGGGCTGGAGAAGCAGCTGGCCGGTGCCGAGCAGAAGGAAGAGCAGGGGCTGATGGTCGAGGAGGCCGTGCGCCCCGAGCAGATCGCCGCTGTGGTCGAGCGCTGGACCGGTATTCCGACCTCCAAGATGCTGGAGGGCGAGCGCGACAAGCTGCTGCGCATGGAAGATGAACTGCACCGCCGGGTGATCGGCCAGAATACGGCTGTCACCGCGGTCGCCAACTCGGTGCGCCGGGCGCGGGCGGGTCTGAATGACGAGAACCGGCCGCTGGGCTCGTTCCTGTTCCTCGGTCCGACCGGCGTGGGTAAGACCGAGCTGACCAAAGCGGTTGCCGGCTTCCTGTTTGACGACGAGCACGCGATGGTGCGGATCGACATGTCGGAATACATGGAGAAGCACTCGGTCGCCCGGCTGATCGGCGCGCCTCCGGGCTATGTCGGCTATGACGAGGGCGGGGCGCTGACCGAGGCCGTTCGCCGCCGTCCCTATCAGGTGGTGCTGTTCGACGAGGTCGAAAAGGCGCATCCCGACGTGTTCAACGTGCTGCTGCAGGTGCTGGACGACGGTATGCTGACCGATGGCCAGGGCCGCACCGTCGACTTTAAGCAGACGCTGATTGTGCTGACTTCGAACCTTGGCGCGCAGGCGCTGAGCCAGCTGCCGGACGGGGCCGATGCCTCGGAGGCCAAGCGCGACGTGATGGATGCGGTGCGGGCCCACTTCCGGCCCGAGTTCCTGAACCGTCTGGATGAAACCATCATCTTTGACCGCCTGAACCGCAAGGACATGGACGGCATCGTCGAGATCCAGCTGGCCCGGCTGCTCAAGCGGCTGGCGGGGCGCAAGATCACGCTGGAGGTGGACGAGGCGGCCAAGACCTGGCTGGCGGATGAGGGCTATGACCCGGTGTTCGGCGCCCGGCCGCTGAAGCGGGTGATCCAGCGCGCGCTGCAGAACCCGCTGGCCGAGGCCCTTCTGGGCGGCGAGATCAAGGACGGCGACACCGTCCCGGTCACGGCCGGCAGCGAGGGGCTGATCATCGGCGAGCGGCTGGGGACCAGCGGCAGGCCGCGTCCCGACGATGCCGTTGTGCATTAACACCAGAACCTGAACCGAAAAGGCCCGCCCTGAGTGGCGGGCCTTTTCATGTCTGCCGAACGGCGCGTTTTGCGGTCGTGGCGATAAGCGCTAGACTGGCAGCTGTTCCTAACGCAGGCGCCGGTTCCATGATGCATTCCGGGCGCAGAGCGGCCTTTGCCGCATTCCTCCTCGTGCTGCTGTGCGGTGCGCTGGCGGCCTTTGTGCTGGATGGGCAGGCGCGCCCGGTGGAGGAGATGGCGGCTTGGCTGCGCAGCACGGGCGCCTGGGCGCCGCTGGCAGTGATCGTTCTGATGGTGGTGCATTCCTTTGTGCCGTTTCCGGCGGAAATCCTGGCGCTGTGCGCGGGGGCACTCTTTGGCACGCTGCTGGGGGCGGTGCTGATCTGGGCCGGGGCAATGCTTGGCGCGCTGGTGGCCTTTGGGCTGGCGCGCCGTCTGGGGCAGGAGACGGTCCGGTCCTGGCTCAGCGAGGCGAAGGCGCGGCAGCTGGATGCCTGGACCGAGGAGCGGGGCGCCCTGGCGCTGCTGGCCGCGCGTCTTATCCCGGTGATCGCCTTCAACCTGATCAATTACGCCGCAGGACTGACCCGGGTCCGTCTTTGGACCTTTGTGTGGACCACGGCGCTGGGCATTCTGCCGGTGACGCTGCTGTGCACGTGGTTCGGGGCGCAGATGCTGGACATGGACTGGCCGGTGCTGGCGGCGGTTTCAGCTGGGCTGCTGATTGTCCTGGTTGTCATGCACCGGCTGGCGCGGCCTTGGATCTGAAACCAGGCCGGGCAATGCGGAATAGCGGGGATTAACTGCCCGCCGCCGCTTCCTTCTCCATCCGCCGCTCATACTTCCGGCGCAGGACCTCCAGACGCGGCTCCCAGTTGTAGCGGGGGTCCTCAGTGGTAGCCGACCAGTAGAGCTTGCCGCCATAGCGCCAGGGATCAAGCACGATGCCGTCATATATGCCATCGCCGTTGGCGGCGATCACCGCGGTGCTGTGGTCGATGCGGAAATCGCTTTTCGGCTCGGCAATGGCGCGCAGCATAGAAAGCGTTTGAAAGTTCTCCTGGTTGAGGCGCGCCTGCATGTCCTCGGCGTAGTGAACGCAGACGCCGCGCGCCTTGACGCCGCTGTTCACCAGTGTGTTGTGGATGATCGGCGAGGTGGTGACATCGTACTGCTTGGCCAGCTGGGCAGAGTAGCTGTAGGCGATTTCTGCTGCGCGGCGCGCCTCGTCCGGGTCGACCCCGGTATCCAGCGACTGCAGAGCGAGAGACAGCTCTTCGACATCGTTCTTGGTTGCAGTGGGAGGCGTGCCGCAGCCAGCCAGCGTTGCCGCTGCCAGTATCATCAGGGAAGCGAGGTAGGATTTCATAAATGCTCTGCCCGTGCCGGAAATTCTGTTTCCGGCCAGCATACTGAAATCATACGGGCAGTGCAGCGGGGAAAATTCCCGGCCGGCGGATTATTCCTCGATCGCGTCCTGGACGATACCGTCCAGCAGGTCCTGGATCACCTGCATCTCTCCCTCGGGGAAGGAGCGGAACCCGATGGTGACCTCCTGCGTGTCCGGCAGCTGGGCCACGAAGATGTTATAGGGGCAGAAGGAGATATTCATCGGATCCGCCTCCATCACCTCGCGCGACAGCTGGGCGGAGCAGAAGGAGAACACCTGCGCGTTCTGAAACAACACCACGTCAGAGCCGACATCGGCGCGGGTGCGCTCCAGCATATCGCCCACATGGCTCACGTGGTCGACCACCAGCCCGCGGTTGGTGATGGCACTTTCCAGGCCGAAGATCACGTCGTCATAGGCCAGCTCTGTGGTGTAGAGCGCGGCCTCCTGCGCTGCGGCGGTTTGGGCGATGAGGGCGAGGGCTGCTGCGGCGATGCGCTTTTTCACGGTTCGTCTCCCTGGATGGCCGCCGGGCGGAAGTGCCGGCGCGGCCGGTTGTGTTAAACATATTTTGATGTTTGCATGGGATGGGCCGGCCCGTCACCGGGAAAATTGCCGCGGTGCCTTTTTCCTGCCTCCCGCGTTGACCGCCGGTAAAGCCGCGAGCGTTACGTTACAGAACTCTCGCGCAGTCGTGACAGGATATGTTTTGGGTTTTGCACGGGGTGCCGCTACCTCAGATGTGACAGAAAATCAGGAGAGCTGGATGGCCCGCCGCTGGACCAACAAATTGACCCTTGCAGATGCAACCCCGCAAGCTGCGTTCTGGAACCGCCGCCGGATCATGGCCGGGCTTGCGGGCAGCGGTCTGGCCGCGGCGCTGGGCAGCCAGGCACAGGCGGAACTGGCACAGGCGGAACAGGCCGGGGCGGACCAGGTGCTGGAGCCCAACACCTGGGAGGAGGTGACCAGCTACTGCAATTTCTATGAGTTCGGCACCGGCAAGGGGGACCCCTCCGAATATGCCGGCCGGATGACCACTGACCCCTGGAGTGTTGCCATCGACGGGATGGTGGACAAGCCCGGTGAGTATTCCTTTGAGCAGATTCTGGGTGAAATGACCCTGGAGGAGCGCATCTACCGGTTCCGCTGTGTCGAGGCGTGGTCGATGGTGGTGCCTTGGCAGGGGTTCGAACTGGCCGACCTGCTGACCCTGGCGGGCGTGCAGGAAGGTGCAAAATACGTGGCCTTCGAGACCTTGTACCGGCCGTCCGAAATGCCGGGCACCGCTTATAAGGTGCTTGACTGGCCCTACCGCGAAGGGCTGCGCCTGGACGAGGCGATGCACCCGCTGACGATCATGGCAACCGGCGTGTTCGGTCAGCCGCTGCCCAACCAGAACGGCGCGCCGCTGCGGCTGGTGGTGCCATGGAAATATGGCTTCAAGTCGATCAAGTCGGTGGTGCGGATCACCTTGACCGATCAAGAGCCGCCAACCAGCTGGAATATGGCCAACCCGCGCGAATACGGCTTCTACAGTAATGTGAACCCGGATGTCTCGCATCCGCGCTGGAGCCAGGCCAGCGAGCGCCGCATCGGCGGGGGGCTGTTTGCCCGCCGCCAGCCGACGCTGATGTTCAATGGATATGAGGCCGAGGTAGCCGCCCTTTATGAAGGCATGGACCTGAGCGAGTATTTCTGAGGAGGCCGCGGATGGCGTTTGCAAACCAGCTTATCCGGCGCCTGCCCGTCTGGGCGGTCTACCTTCTGGGCGCGCTGCCGGCGCCCTGGCTGTTTTATCTTGGCCTGACCGGCGGCCTTGGCGTGGAACCGGTCAAGGCGCTGGAGCATAAATACGGGGAACTGGCGCTGCAGCTCCTGATCCTGACGCTGGCCATCTCTCCGCTGCGCCGCCTGCTGGGTCTCAACCTGCTGAAGTTCCGCCGGGCGGCCGGGCTGCTGTGCTTCTTTTACGTCCTGTGCCATCTGCTGGTCTGGCTGGTGCTGGATGTGCAGATCCTGGGCCAGATCCTTACCGATATTGCCAAGCGGCCCTATATCACCATCGGCATGGGCGCCTTTGTCCTGATGCTGCCGCTGGCCTTGACCTCCAGCAATCTTGCTGTCCGCAAGCTTGGCCGCGCCTGGTCCCGGCTGCACCGGCTGACCTATGCCGCTGCGGTGCTTGGGGCTGCGCACTATGTAATGCTGTCAAAAGGGTTCCAGATCGAGCCGCTGATTTACCTGGGGCTTGTGCTGTTTCTGCTGGCGCTGCGTCTGGCCGGCAGCCGCTGGCTGAGACAGGCCGCGGGCGTGGGCGTCTAAGGCCGGACCTGTATACGAGGCTTTTGGAAGACTCATGGAGGGGCAGCCATTTGGCTGCCCTTCTTGTTTGCGACTGCGCTGTTTGTCCTTTGGCCGGTTTGGCCTGGCGATTCCGGGCGGGCGGAGGGGGTTTGGGGGGTGTTTGTTGCGATTCCGGGGTGGTGAGTCTGTGGATAAGGGGTGCCGAGTCTGTGGGTAAGTGGGGCGGGCGCCTTTTCGGGGGTGTTTGGTGCGGTTTGCGGGGCGGGGGTGGGGCGGAAAGAGGGTCAGGGGTGCTGACTTTGTTTTGGTGTAAGTGGTTGATTTTATTTGATTCGTGATTTTTCTTTGCGGAATTCTGCGTTTTTCTGAATTTTGGGGTTGCGGGTCTGCGGGGGTATCCGTAAAAGCCCCCTCACCGGCGGCGCTGAGGCGCAGCTGAGACACACCGGACGGGACGCTGAGCCAGACAGGGCGACGCGGTAACGGATCGGGAAACACACCGGAGAGACGGTGGGACACGCTGGAGAGACGGTGGCATCTGAGGGTTTGAAGAGGCGGGCGCGCCGGAAGATTGGCGCATCGGTCTGG
>NZ_CYSR01000032.1 GCF_001458395.1 Leisingera aquaemixtae
ACGGTGACAACAACGCCGTTGGGGCTGTCGATGAACTCGCTGCCCGAAATGCGGATGTTGTGGTTCTGCTTGCTGGCGTCGAAATCCGACTTGCTTTTATACAGGCTCTTGATGTCGATGCCGCTGACGCCGTTGTCGTAGAACACCGAATTCCGCACCTGGCCGTCCTTGAAGCCGCCCGCGGTATCCAGCCCGTCGCGGGCGTTGCGTTCAAAGAAGCTGTCCGCCACCAGCATCCGCTCCGGCGCGTCGCCGTCCGGGGTGGCGGTGGTCTTGATGCCGTCGCCCAGCGATTTGCGGAAATGGCTGCCGGTCACCTTGGCGTCATCGCCGCCGACGATGCGGACCTGGTAGAAGCCGCCCTCGAAAGAGCTCTTGTCCAGGCTGAACCGGTCGCCGTTCAGCACGTCGATATGCATCGAGACATTGCCGGAAAACGCGCTGTTCTGGACAGTGACCCCATCGCCGTCGACCACCAGGATGCGCTTGGTGTGGTAATCGGAACCCGACACCGGGTTGGCGCCGCTGTAGCCGGTTTTCGGCGCGTTCACCACGTCGAAGGTGACATTGTCCACCGTCACCCCGTTTGAGAGCAGGAACAGCGGCGAGGTGTCGGTGGCCGATGTGGTGCGCACATCCAGGCCTGCGCCCTTCTCGGCGGTGAGGGTGAAATTTTGCGGCAGCCGCAGGTGCGACCCCGAGATCTTGTAGGTGTCCTCAAGAACCAGCGTGTCGCCGGCCTTGAATTTGTTGCTCGACAGCAGCGACGCAAACGCGCTGGAGACATCCTGACCCGCGGACCAGCCGAGGTCAGACGAATGCCAAACGGTCATGTGATTTCCTTTTAACTGCAATCAGCCGCCGAGTGGTGCGGCCGACCCTCATACCTTCTGAAACAGCGCACACCGGAGACGGGCCCTGGAAACGGACCTGAAGCATCGGGACTGATCCCGGGTGCTGCAGATAGTTCTGTCCCTCGCCGCCGGAACGCCGGCGTGCTGCTGAATTTGCCGCGGCCTATCGCGCAAAAGGGTTAACAGGAAGCCGGGAGCAGTTTGATGTCAAAAAGCCGGCTTTTTTTGGCCAATTCCGCGTTTGCCGTCCGCAATGAACCGCGCAAAGGCCGAAAGCCGCCGAAAAAGGCAGGCCAAGGCATCGACAATTTGACCGCAATCGGAGACACTAATTGCCTTTCCCAAGGCGGCGGCGCCCAGAGGCGCGGGCATCAGCCCTGACACAGGTCGTCCGGGCCTGTCGTTCCCGGCCCCTTCACGGCACGCCAGCGGCGCCAATCCGGAACCGGCTCCCCGCGCAGGGCCTCCGGCAATCCGCCGCCATGTTCCCCGGAATTGCCTAAGCCTGCGCATGGGACGCGCAAGGCTGGCCGACGGCCTGTCCCGATGCGGCGCAGCCGTTGAAGCCCTGTGGCCGCGGCCCGGTTTGCCTGGCCTTGGAAACCGCCGGCTTTGCTGCATGATCATGGGGTGATGGCGTTTATGGCGCGCTCAGGGGGGGCAGCGGAGCGCGCGCTGAGCGGCCAGGCGTGATTGCGGTTAAGGGGGTTTGGTATCTGTGCGCAATCCGGCGCTTGGCTGGCGCTCTCCTCATGGCGCAGGCCCGGGAGTATCAGGGGCGGACATTTTAATAACCGATCTGATTAATAGCCGATCTGATCAAAGTCATCGGCATAGACGCGGCGTATCGCCTGCCGGGCGGCCGGGCTGAGCTCTTCTCTGCCGCTTGTGGTGTTCTTGCGGGGCAGGGTCTCGGGCAGGCCGTATTGCCGGGCGAAGGGCTCCCATTCATCCTCAAGGGCCTCCAGCCGGAGGATATGCGTAACCGCGCCATGAGCCCCGTTCAGGAACTCTGTTTGCGGCCGGAAGTGCATCCAATTCTGAACCTCCGGCCGATGCAGGCGCTCCGTTGCAAAGGTGTTGTGATCGCCATGCAGGTTCTGATTTGCCCACGCGCGGTCAACCCCGTTGCCGCCACCGTTCCTGAGGTAGCGGTAGGCGGACAGATAGCGCGCATATGGATCCCGTGTAACGGCGAAGGTCGGCGGGATCTCCCGGCCCCGGGCCCATTTCTCATAGAATGCATATGTCTGATGGCCCCTTGTCCGCGCGACGCCAAGGCTCAAGATGCTGGAGCCGGCCGACTTTGGAATGTGAATGAAGATCAGCGGAGCCTGCCAAATGGTGTCCGGCGGACCGCGTCTCTTGGCCTTGGCCATATCCCAGCGCAGGCGCCAATCCCTGTACGTGCCGTGGAGACGCCCGCGCCAGCCATCAAGATCAATTATACTCATAATCAATTTCCCCCGGAACTGGATTGACTACGGCAGAGGCTTCCGCGCCGGTCAAGGGGGCGATGGCCGGTCGCGCTCCGCGCTGTGGTGCAACTCCTGCCCGGCCGCAAAACCGGTCATCCCGCGCAGCAAACCGGCATCTGCGCGCTTCGCCCCCGGTTCTCTCAGATCCATCATGGGCTTGGTCACCGGTGTCTTCCTCCGGCTCAGGCAGGAGGCGGCCAATGCCGAAAAAACGATTGGGCGATAAGCGGATAGCCTTGGCCCCCGGACGTGAAACCATCGGCCTGCGAGGCCCAAGCCGCATAGGTCAGAGCTTGGAGAAACACAGAGGCGGGACAGCTCCAGCGCAAACCAATGATAACAGCCCGGCCTGCCCGGACTTGGAAACCGTCGACTTTGCCACATAATTATGGATTGATGGCATTTATGGCGCTCTCAGGGATGTATTGGAGCGCGCGCTGAGCGGCCAAGTGTGATTGGGGTTAAGGGGTTTGGGTGCATGTACGCAAGACGGTCAGAGTTTGGGGATCATGCCCGGCCCAAGGAATCCTTGCCAGACTACGAAGTCTACAGCCTGCCGCACGACGGCGAGGGCGACCAGACTTTGGATATCCGCAAGATGGCGCTTGCTCTCTGGCGCGGAAAGCTGCTTTTGGCGGCCTTTGCCGGTGCCGGGTTTCTGGCCGGATTGGCGCATGTCAGCCAGCAGGAGCCGGCCTACCGCGCGGTGACCAGCATCCTCTATGAGCCCGAGCGGCTGCAGATCGTCGATATCTCAGAGGCGCTGGTAAAGCCGGACACCGGTGCCGGGATCGGCAACCAGGTTGAAATCCTCAACTCCACCACCCTCCTCGGCAATATTGTCAGCGCGCTTGGGGAAGACACCATCCTGCCAGCCAGGCCGGACAGCGGCGGGGCGCCGGACACCGGCAGGATCTGGGACGCCGCCGCGGCCTGGCTGCTGGATGCGCTGCCGGACTCCGTTTCCAGCCAGCTGGCGCAGCTGGGGTTTGCAGCGCAGACGGATGCCGCCGCAGGCGCAGCGCCCGCCCAGACAGCAGAGGACGCGCAAAAATCGGCCGCGCGGGATGCCATCGGCTATTTGCGCGACAACCTGGAGATCGAGGTGATCAGCGGGTCCGGGGTGATCGAGCTGTTCTACTACTCTTCGGATCCGGACAAGGCCGCGCTGATCGCCAACACGATCAGCGAGCAATATATCGACTTTCAGAAAGTGTCGAAAAACCAGGACGTGCTTGCGGCCATCGACCTTGTGAACAACCGCATCAAGGAGCTCAGGCAAAGCGTCGTGGAATCCGAGCGGAACCTGGAAAACACGCGCCTGGACCTGGCCCGGCGGCGCGCGCAGAGCGCGGAAATGACCGGCATTCAGCTTGCGGCGCACAATCAGGAGCTTGCGGCAGTCCGGCTGCGCCTGTCCGGATCCCGCGCCCGTTTTGAACGGGCCGAAGCCGCGCTGGCGGACGGAACGGATCTCTGGAGCGTCACGGAATTCCGGGAATCCGAACTGATCACCGACTTCCGCAAGCGGGAGATGGATATCCGGGAAACCATTGCGCAAGAGCGCGCCATCAGCGGCAGTGTGGTGACACCGTCCAGCGTGCGCAGCGCGGCCTTGCTCGGGCAGGCCCAGCAGAGCATCCGCGAGGAGGCCGCCTATATCGTCGCCGCGCTTGAGTTCGAGGTCGAGTCCCTGGAACAGCGGGAGCAGCAGCTGGAGCAGATGGTCCGGGAGCTGGAAATCACCTCGATCGAACGGACCGCGGACGAGCTTTTCATCTCCCGCCTCGAGCGCGAGGTGCTCGCCAACCAGACATTGCTGCAAACCTTCGTGGTGCGTCAGAAGGAAATTTCCGAACAGGCCAACCTGCAGTCGGCCGATGCCCGTGTCCTGTCGCGGGCCGAACCGCCTTCACACCCGGACCGGCAGGCCAGCAACCGCGTCCTGCTGGCGTCCAGCGCCGGCGCTCTGTTCCTCTGCGCGCTGTTCCTGCTGCTGCGCGAGCGGATGAACAATTCGGTTCGCGACCCGCACGACCTGGCTGAAATCACCCATTACCCCATTCTGACGTCGCTGCCGCTGACCCGCAGGCGCAGGAGCCTGCAGAAACGCGCGCGGGAATTCGTGACCCGCCCGAAATGCCTGCTGGCCGAAAGCATCCGCAACCTGCGGACAAGCCTTCTGTACAGCGATCCGGACAACCAGCCGCAGGTTGTCATGCTGACCTCCTCGGTGCCCGGCGAAGGCAAAAGCGTCACCTCGTTTCTGACCGCCTTGGCCAGCCAGCACACGGAGCATGACACCATTCTGGTCAGCTGCGACCTGCGCGATTCCTCCAATGCCCGGATCTATTCGAAATTCCCGAGGCTGGTCCCGTCCAAGGCAGCAAGCACCGGCCTGGTCAGCTACCTGCGCAACGACTGCACCCTGGAAGAAGCGCTGGCGGTGCACCCGGAGTCCGGGCTGCATATCCTGGCCGCCGGGAAAAAAGAGCACTTCCATGAAAGCCCGGCAGACATTTTGTCCTCGCCCCGGTTCTCCCAGATGATTGCCGAACTGCGCGAGCGGTACAAGCTGGTCATTCTTGATGCGCCGCCTGTGCTGGTGGCGGCGGATGCCCGGCTGCTGTCCAGGATGGCGGATTCCGTTGTCTATCTGGTGCATTGGAACCGCACCTCCAAAAACGCCGTGCGGGAGGGGCTGCGCGAGCTGCGCTCCGTGAACAGCCCCGTGGCCGGCTGCGTGCTGAGCATGGTGTCCCAATCCAAAGCCCGGAGATATGCGGACAATGAGTTCATCTACAAACAGCATTACGCGGGCTATTACAGCTAGCGGACCCGGCAGCCTGCGGTGATGAAGATCTGCCACATAGTGGACAATGCCCGCCCCGGTGTCGGCGTGACCCAGGTCGTCTATGATCTGATGACCGCGGACGGGATGGAGTGCCGCGGCATTTTCACCGGCCGGAGCGGCCTGGATGCGCGGTTTTCCGGGCTGGTCAGCCAGGGCACAATCACATTGGCGGCGTCGCCGGCTGAACTGGCGCGCGCGCTCAGCAGCCTCAAGCGGGACGGCTTCCGGCTGCTGCATGTCCACAGCCGCAAATCCGCCTGGCTTTGCATGCTGGCCCGGCTGTCCGGCTTCCGGATCGTGCGCACCCAGCATTTCGGAACCGCTGCCAGAGACCGGCCGAAGCGGCCGCAGGCCCTGACCCGGCTGCGCAACGTCCTGACCGGAAAATCCTGGTGGATTGACCGCTGGGCCGCTGTGAGCCGGACCTCAAAATGCTATATCCAGAGCCGCTGGGGGGTTCCGGACGCGCGCATTTCGATTGTCTGGAACGGTATCGACGTGGACAAGTTCACGCCGTGCCCGGCCGGCCGCCGGGCGGCGCTGCGGCAGCAGCTGGGCTTGGAGGACGGCTGGATCGTGCTGATCTCTGTCGGCTCTCTGGTGGCGCGCAAGCGCCACGGCAGCATCATCAAGGCCTTTGCGGACATCCCGGACCGGCCCGGCAATGCCAGGCTGGTCATTCTGGGCGAAGGCAGCGAGAGGCCCCGGCTGGAACAGCTGGCGGCGGACTGCGGCCTGGACGGCAAGGTCATCCTGCCGGGCAGGCGGGACGATGTGGCCGCCTGGGCGGCGGTGTCCGACATCTATGTGCATGCGGCGCTGGACGAGGCATTCGGCCTGGCCGTTGCCGAGGCGATGGCCTGCGGCACCCCGGCAATTGCCGCAGGCACCATGGGGCCGGCCGAAATCGTGGAGGACGGGGAAAACGGCCTGCTGGTGGCGGATGGCAGCGCCGCAGGGCTGTCCGCAGCCATGGCGCGCCTGATCGCGGACAGCGCCTTGCGGGCCCGGCTGGGGCAGACGGCCCGGCGCCACGCGGTGCAGCGCTATTCCTTGACGGCCATGTGCCAGGGCTATGCCGCGCTCTATCAAAGCGTGCTCCCGGCCCCGGGGGCGGCGCATGGCTGACCGGCTGCGGGACACAGAGGCGCCGCAGGGGGCAGGGGCGCCGCAAGGGGCAGGGGCGGCAGGAGCAGATCTGCGCCCCCGGCCGGGGGCCGCGCTGAACATCCTCTGGGTTCTTCTGGGGCGGCAGGACAAGGCCAGTTCACGGGTCAGGGGCTACTGGGTCGCCGAAGCGCTGAAGGCCCGGGGCCATGCGGTCCGGATCCGGCACACGGAGCACCGTTTGCAGTATCTGTCCCTGCTGGCGGCCGCCCGCACCGCCGATGCGGTTATCTTCCAAAAGAAATACGGCCGCTACGACCTGCTGGCCGCCCGCATGCTGCGGCGGCTGGGCAAGAAGGTGTTCTTTGACATCGACGATGCGCCAAGCCGCACCCGGGCCAGCGCCACGATGCAGCGGGCCGGCAGGATGATGGCCCTGTCCAGCGGCGTGCTGGCGGGCAGCGGGGCGCTGGCCCGGCTTGCGCGGCCGCACCAAAGCGCCGTGCACCTGCTGCCCTCCGGCGTGCTGCTGGAAAACTACCGCGTCAAAACCCACACGCCCGCAGACAGGATCTGTCTCGGCTGGATCGGCAACGGCGCGCATTACGCCGGTGATTTGATCCGGATCCTGCGAGACCCGCTGCAGCGGATCGGCGCCCGGCGTCCCGTCACCTTCCGGATCGTGGGCGCCTGCGGGGTGCAGGAGCTGTATCAGGCCTTTGCGGGCATCGAGGGCGTGGCACTCGACTTCATCGACCAGATCCCCTGGTCGGACCCCGGTGCCGTGGCCGATGCAATCGCCCCCTTCGACATCGGCCTCTACCCGCTGTCGCAGGATCCCTTCAACGCATACAAATGCGCGTTCAAGGCCCTGGAGTATATGGCCAGCGGCCTGCCGGTTGTGGCCAGCGGGGTGGGCGCCAATGCCGAGACCGTCCTTGATGCAGAGACCGGGTTCCTGTGCCAGTCCGAAGAAGACTGGGTGCGCGCCATTGAGACCCTGGCCGGCGACGCGGACCTGAGAGCCCGGTTCGGGCAGGCCGGGCGGGCGCGTGCAGAACAGCATTACGACGTTGCCCGGCTGGCGGCCCGGCTCGAGGGCATCCTGCAGGCCTGAGCCGCGGGGCGGCAGCGGGACATGTCAGCTGCCGGGGGCAGCCCGCAGGGTCCAGGGCTGCAGATCCTGCCCGGTAAGCTCCTGCAGCTGGGCGATATCGGCAGCGTAGTAGCGGCGCAGCGCATGCCAGGTGCCGGGAGCGACTTTCGGGCTGTCCAGCACTTTGCTGTAGATCTGCGCCCGCAGCTTCTCGCGCAGGATCCGCGGAACGAAACGCCGGATCCGGGCCTTGGGCAGGTTCAGCAGCCGCATCAGCAGCGCGCTGCGCGGCACGCCGCCCCGCTGAGTATGCACGATGGCCGGGCTGAACTCCGGATCCACCTCCAGGAAGCGGTAGATCTGCCGCGCAACCTCCGCAGGCCTGGACTTGAGGTCGTCGAAATTGATGAAGTGGAGACGCTCCATGCCGAACACATCTATCCAGCGTTGCAGCAGGCGGGCCTGCAGCCCCTTGCCCAGGCGCGACCGTTCCGACACTTCGGTAAACCCCTGTTCCGGATCAAGCCGGGCGTCCTGAGTGACGAACTCCTCAAAACTGCCGCTGAAATAGCCGCTGCGCACACGGAACAGATATTCGGAAAACATCCGTTCCGCCGGATCCCGGACGGCGATCAGGATACGGGCATCAGGGGAATGGCTTGCGATCAGGCCGGGGACCTCGGAATGGTAGATGTAGTGCGATGCTTCCCCGGCCCATTTGACCGCTCCGGCACCGGCAAAGAGCCCTTCATAGCGGCCGCGCGTCAGAAAGCGGCCATTCACCCTGCCTTCAAGCGGCGTCCCCTTCTGCCGCAGTGCCTCCGCATACCAGAACATCGGCTCCTTGATCTCAGCCATGAAGATTTCGGGGTGCTGGGACAGCAAAAGGTAGATCGTTGTCGACCCGCATCGCATTCCGCCGATAAAAAACAGGTTCGGCATTGTCATGATCTAGCCTCGCTTTCCACCGGCCATGTTTCGGGGGCTTGCAAGCAAAAGGGGCTGTAAGCCCCCAGCCGCCGAAGCTTGAATATGTTCCGGTTTTGCGGCCTGGCAAGCGGACGGGCGGCCGCGCCGCCGCGCTGAGGCTCTGGAAGGCGGGCAGGGGCGCGGGTTTAGCGCCGCACCCTGAACTCCCGCCCGATCGAGACAAAGACGGCATGCGACTGGGCCCGTGTGCCCGCAAGCTGTTCCCGCATGCGGTAGCGGTATCCGGTGTCCAGCGACCAGTCTTCCGTCAGCGCATATTTATACTGGGCCGTGAAACTGGCCAGGTCGGTGCTGCCGCCGGCCTCGTCGGTGACCGTGTAACCCGCCTTGAGGCCGATGCTGGAGAGGCCGTTGATCTCGTGGTTGTAGTCGAGCAGCAGCGCGGTCCGCAGCACATTGCCGTCGTCCTCGTCGAAATCGACCCAGCGCTGCAGCTGCGCATTGATGCCGCCGCGGGGCAGCTCCTGGCTCCAGCTGAGCGAGCCGATGATTTCCGATTGGCCGGTGTCGGAATCCGCCGCCCCCAGCGTGGCTGACAGCGCGCCGCGGGGCAGCTCAAGGCTGCGGCCCGCGGTGAAGGTGCGGATGGTGCCGTCGTCGGTGACATACTGTTCCGCTTCCGCGGTCACGGTGCCGTTGGGCATATCCCGTTCAAGGCGCAAAAGCGCTTCCAGGCCGCTGCTTTTCTCGATGACGCCAAACTCCCGGGTGTCGATCGAGGCATAGCCGAGATCCGCATCCAGCCGCAGAACCGGGTTCACCTCCACACTCAGCCCGGCATAGCCGCGCGATGTGTCGCGCCGGGTCTGTTCGGCATCTTCCGCTTCATAAAGCCGGTAGCCCAGCCCCAGCCGGGCAACGGCCACCGGCGAAAGACGGAAGCGCACCTCGGACTCCGCCTCGCTCAGATCGTTGTCAGACAGCTCCGGGTCGGTGGTGTCCGAGTACCGGAACGCCACGTAATCCGCGCTGAACGACGCGCCGACAGGCGCATCGCGGCCAAGCTCCAGCGCCACCCCCGCGGCATAGCGCTCGCGGTTGCCCGTGCCGCTGAGCTCGTCCAGGTCCGGCGGCAGGTCAATCTGGCCATCGTCATCGGTAATGTCGTCCAGCGGCTCCAGGAACTCGATGTTCGTCTGCAGGTAGCCGGCATTGGCCTCAAACGCCGCGTTTGCGCCCTCGCGGCCATAGCTCAGATCAAGGCTCTGATTGTCCAGCCCGGAGTCCGCGCCCGGCCCGCTCACGCCCCGCAGCACGCCCCCGGCGAGCAGCCCGAAGCGGTCCAGCCGGGTTTCCCGGGTCAGCCCGAAGGACAGCCCGGTCGAGGCAAAGGTCGTGCTGCCCTGGCTGACCGGGTCCAGATCGAGGTTGTCGCTGGTCTCAAGACCCTGGCTGAAGCCGAACACCATTTCCGTGCCGCCGTCCTGGGCCGCAACGGGCAGCATCCAGCAAACGTGAACCGCACCTGCCAGAATGCTGCGAGTGACCAAATGCCGTTTCACCAGTGCCTCAACCTTGCTTTTGTCTTTGCCTTGCCGTCCCGGCCCGCCGCAGCTGCCGCCTGACCGGCCCTTCGGCCGGCCTTTCGGACTGTGTACCGCTTTGCGGGCTGCGGGCCGCAGAAAAGCAGCCCCCGGGCGGGATTAGTTTCCCCCTGTATTGGGATTGCAACATCCAGCGCCCCCGCCGTGCGCCCGCCGCCGGTCCGGCCGCGGCTAGTTCCGGTTATAGACGTCTTCATAGCGGACGATATCGTCTTCGCCCAGATAGGCGCCGGTCTGCACCTCAATCAGGTACATCGGGACTTTGCCGGTGTTTTCCATCCGGTGGACAGCCCCCAGCGGCACATAGACAGACTGGTTCTCCGACAGCAGCTGAACCGTCTCGCCCACGGTCACCTGCGCGGTGCCGGCAACGACGATCCAATGCTCCGAGCGGTGCACATGGCTTTGCAGGCTCAGGACGCCGCCCGGCTTGACCATGATCCGCTTGACCTGGAACCGCTCGCCCAGGCACAGGGTTTCATACCACCCCCACGGCCGGTGAAACCGGGGGTAGTCCTCGGCCTGCGGCACCCCGCTTTCCCGCAGCGCCGCCACCGCTGTCTTGACGTCCTGGGCGTGGTCCAGGCTGGCGACCAGAACCGCATCCCGCATGGCCACCGCCACAATGTTCTTCAGGCCCAGCCCGACCAGCCGGATATTGTCCTCTTCGCTCCGCAGCAGCGTGTTTTCGCAGCCGATCGCCGTCACCGGGCCCGTCTCCGACAGGCGGTCCGGCCCCTCTGCCGAGACCGCGTGCAGGGAATCCCAGCTGCCCAGGTCGGACCAGTCAGAGGCCAGCGGCACCGCCACGACGTTCTTGGCCTTGCTGATGATCGCATCATCAATCGAGACCGCCGCGATCTCCTCGTAAGGGGCGGCGCCCAGCCGGAAGAACCCCAGGTCTTCTTCCCCCTGCGCCACCGCCGCATCGCACAGCGCCAGCATATGCGGGGCGTGCAGCCTGTAGGCCTCAAGGATATCGCAGACCCGGAACATGAACATCCCGGCGTTCCACAGGACGTTGTCCTGCTCCAGCAGCCCGGCGGCTGTCTGCCGGTCCGGCTTTTCCAGGAAGCCGGACAGCGCCACAGCCTGCCCGGCGGCGGCCGGCTCCGCCAGCTTGAGGTAGCCAAAGCCCGTCTCGGGGCGCTCCGGCGTCACCCCGAAGGTGACCAGCACGCCCTCCTGCGCCGCCTTTGCCGCCACCGCCACCGAGGCGAGAAACGCGTCCGTGTCCCGGATCATGTGATCCGACGGCGCCACCAGCATCAGCGCCCCGGGCTGGTCCTTGAGGGTCAGCGCCGCCGTCAGCACCGCCGGGGCGGTGTTGCGCATGGCCGGCTCCAGGATGATGCGCCCGTCCAGCAGCCCCAGGGCCGCCGCCTGGTCTTCCACCAGAAAGCGGAACTCCTCGTTGGTGACAAACACCGGGGCATCGAACTCCGGGCCGCTCAGACGGGAGAGCGCATTCTGAAAAAGGCTTTGCTTGCCTGCAAAGGCGGCAAACTGCTTTGGAAAAGCCCGCCGCGAACTGGGCCAAAGCCGCGTCCCCGAACCGCCGCACAGAATAACAGGATAAATCATCAAGCGCTCTCCAAACACAGTGTTCAGCTATCTTGAAACTATCCATGATCAATCTTTCCCCGGCAAGAAAAGCCGCCGCTCCCGCGGCGGTTTCCGGACAGACGCCCCGTGGTTTGGCCCTGCCGGGGCGGCCGGGAGATGCAAAAAGCAACATAACCCCTATTACGTGATCAATTCGTGTGGCCGCGCATATTCTATTCCGGGTTGCGAAAAGCCCCCGGTTTTGCCGGGACCCGCGGAAAACAGAAAACGGGCCCCGAAAGGCCCGTTTCCGTAAAACCATGCCCGCGCCTGCGGCGCGGCAAAGCGCTTAGTTGGTGGTGGTGGTGGTGGTGGTGCCGACTTCGTCGTCGTCATTGGCAACCACGCCCAGCACAACCAGGCCAGCCACAACGCCGGCCACGGCGCCTGCGCTCAGACCGCCCAGGGCAAAGCCGTTCTGCGCCGCGGTGCCTGCGCCCATGCTGTTGCCGGAGCCTGCGCCCGGTGCCGGGGAGGGAACCTGCTGAGCCGAAACGGCGGTGGCCGAAGCCAGCGCGGCCAGGGTCAGGGCAGTCAGAAGATTTTTCATTTTCAAACTCCTTTGGAGAACTGTGGAAAGGTGCGTTGAGGCGACCTTATGGGAGGCGGGTGCCCATTTCAACGCATGGAATAGCTGCAAAACTCTTGAAATCCGGTTTGCGCCGCGAATTTTTTCCGCCCGTTGCCGCAAAGCCGCGGCAGCAGGGCGGAAAAGGGCGGCGGCTCAGCGCCGCAGCTGGCGGATTTTTACATAACCCGTCTCCGGCCCGGCCCATTGCCGCGACTGCCAGACCCGGGTGCTGCCGGGGCGGGAATCAACCCAGTAATCGTTGACCACCGCCCCGCCGCTGCCGTCGCAGCGCTCCTGCAGATGGCGGGCGGGATGGGTGATTTCGACGATCTCCACCGGCTTCGGGCCCAGGTCGTGCAGGCTGCAGGCCATGTTCAGCACCGCCTGGCCGTTGCCGTTGGCCCGCACCGTATAGCGCCGGGCGCCGCCCTGCGCCGGGCCCGCCACCCCGTCTGCGGCCGGCACCTGCGCCGACAGCAGCCCGCCGCCCAGGCCGCGGGTGGCAATCACCATGCCCTGCCGGAAGGCAACCGACACGTTGTCCTGGGTGCGCCAGACCTCGATCTGCCCGGGATGGCTGTCGCGGCGCTCCAGGGCGCGGGTCAGATAGGCCGTGGCGCCGCGGTTCTCGATGGTGACCTCGATATAGGGCTGGGGCTGCTGGTCCAGCAGCGCCCGGGTCAGCCCGGCCGGCGGCGGCGGCGGCGTGCGGCGGCGGCCGATCAGATCCCCCACGGCCTGCACCACCTCCAGCTCTGCCGGGGCCTTTTCCGGCCCCCTGCTGCAGCCCGCCAGCAGCAGCGCGGCGGCGGCCAGGGCGGCGGCGGTGAAACGGATCATGCTCATTCCCAGAACCTCGCGCGCTGGTCTTCCAGGCTCTTGCGGTGGGCCTCGCGCACCGAGCCATAGAGCCGGTCCGGCACCGTCACCCGCTGGCCGCCGTCGCGCTGGGTCGGGCGGATGGTCAGCCCGAAACCCGAGCGGGACGGTTTGCCCAGCAGCCAGTCCACCGGGATGCGGAAGCGGAAGCCCTTGTCAAAGGAGCCCTCGCCGAAGTCCTCGGAGGAGACATTGGTGAGGGTAAAGAAGCCGCCGACCATGAAGCCGTTGTCGAACTCGCGGGTGAGGCTGAAGGTGCCGCCGTAATCGCCCGCCAGGTAGCGGCCGGCATCGACCTGCATCAGGTAGCCCTTGGGCAGCTCGTAATAGGCGGAGGCATGGCCGGTGAAGGTGCGGTAGTCGCGGAAGCCGAAGCGCTGGTCGAAATCGCGCTGCACCACGTAATTGGCCTCCAGCCCCAGGCCGAGGCGGCTGTTCACCGGCTTCCACAGCATCTCGCCCGAGACGCCGCCGTACATGCTTTCGAACAGGCCCGTGGTCGCGCGGGCATAGAGGTTGCGGCCCGGTTTCCACAGGCGGCTCACGTAGAGGTTTTCCAGGGTGGTGCCGAACTGCGCGTATTCCACCTGGTCGGTGCGCACATGCGGCAGCACCGAATTGGAGGCGCGGCCGTTCTTCACATTGCCCAGGACGCGCTGGCGGATGGTGCCGGCAATGCGCCAGCCCGGCGCGGGCGCGTAAGACGCGGCAAAATCAACCCCCGCATCCAGCCGGAACGGCTGCTCCGGGTCGAAATAGGCCGGTTTGGTATAGGGGCTGACGGAGGTGGCAAAGGCCGGGTACAGCTCGCCCGAGAAGATCGCGTCTTCCGGCAGCGGCCCGGCATCCTGCACCCCGGCCGCGGCAAACAGCGCATCCGCGGCCTCCGGATCGAACTCCAGCGCCTCCAGGTCCGAGCGGCGGATCTCGATCGCCGCAAGGCCGAGGCCGCGGCGCACCGGCACCAGGCGGAAGGTCTCCACCGAGGGCGGCAGCGTCTGCGCCAGGGCGCGGGCGGCGCGGCCGGCCGCCTGCCCCGCCGAGCGGTAGCGCGGGTTGCGGTAGCGCAGCTCGGCCCGGGTGCCCTCAAGGGTGATCGCCTCCAGCACCAGCCCGTCGGCCTTCAGCGCCGCAGCCGCCAGGTCGCGGATCTGGCGCTGCTTGCTTTGGCTGGCGGCCCAGTCCTGGCGCCAGTGGCTGTCCTGGGTGGCCCATTGGCTGCGCGGGATGACGGGGTGCGGCGCGGGCACCGCCATCGGGGTCGGCGGCTGGTTCGGGTTGAGCTGGATCTGCGCGGTAAAGCCGATCTCCGAGCCGTAGAGGTAATAGGCGCCCAGGCGCAGCCGGTCGGAATACTGGTACTCCACCCCGTAGTTGAGCGAAGATTTGCGCTCGAACACATCGGAGACCTCGGTTTCGGTCTCATAGGCATCGGTGGAATATTCCGCCTTCAGGCTCCAGCGCGCATCGGGCTGCCATTCAAAGCCGGCAAAGGGCGCCACATCGCCGCGGAACCACTGGTCGGTGGCCAGCTTGCCGCCGGTGCTGCCGCCGACAAAGGAGGGGCGGGTGCCGCCGGTCGCGCCGATGGCGCCGTGGCTGCCCAGCCGCCCCCAGCCAAGCCCCGCGGTGAGCTTTAGCCGCCCCGGCGCGCGGCCCCAGCCCAGGGCGGCGGCCTCGAACCGTTTGGTGGCGGCGAAATATTCCGCCGCATAAACCCCGGTGCCGGCAAAATCCTGCAGCCCCAGGGTGACCTCCGGCAGCCAGCGCCGCTCGCGCCACAGCCGGGCGCGCACGTCGAAGCCGCGGTCGTAATAGGTGTCAAAGCCGAACAGGCCGAGATCCTGGATGCCGTTGTAGCGGAACGAGGCGCTGAGCCAGGGCAGCGCCTGGAAGGTGATGTTGTAGCGCGAGGTGCCGCCGAACCAGGAATAGGTGACCGCATACTGGCCGTCGGGCAGCATTTCGGCGCTTGGCATGTCGATGAGGCCGGGGCTGCCATAGAAGTTGAGGCTGGGCGGCGGCAGCGGTTTCAGCCGCGGCGCCGCCGCCTCAGTACCCGGTGCGGCGCCATGGCCTGCGCGGGTGATCTCTGGCCCCAGCGCCAGGCCCGGCTGCGCCGCCAGGCACAGCAGCGCCGCCGCCGGGGCGGCCAGCGGTTTGGCCAGAGAGCCGGCCAGCGGCGCGGTCCTGCGCACGGTCCAGTGCAGAAGGGTCTTGATCGCGCTCACGGGAAACCTGCCTTTTGGAACTGCCTGTGCCGGGTCTCGCTGCCCCGGCCTTCTCATCTGCTGCCCCGCTTAGAGCATGGATGGCCGGGCCGGATCAATTGCCGCGTGCCCCGGCGGCAGCGGTTTCGCCGCCAGTGCAGCCGCAGGGCCGCACCGGAGCCGCACCAGAGCAGCATTGAGGCCGGGCCTGGGGCAGACCCCGGGCCGGATCTGCGGCTCTGTCCTTGGGGGTTTACAGGTTCAGGAGCTCTTGCGGCCCGCTTCCGGCGGCTGGCAGTAGCCCTCGACCCAGCGCTGGATCACCCGCCGCGCCGCCGCCTCGTCGCCCGCGGCCACCGCCTGGCGCAGGCTGCGCAGGAAGCCGGCCACCTCGATCTCCGACAGCACGGTTTCGCGGGCGCAGAAGATCTTCTGGTGGCGGGTGTGGACCAGCTCCTCGGTCAGGGTCAGCTCCTCCTCCATCTTCTCGCCGGGGCGCAGCCCGATGATCTCGATGGCGATATCGCCGTCCGGGTTGTCCGCGTCGCGCACGGAATGGCCGGCGCTTTCGATCACCTGGCGGGCCAGCTGCAGGATCGGCACCGGCGCGCCCATGTCGAGCACAAAGACCTCGCCGCCCTGGGCCATGTCGCCCGCCTGCAGGACCAACTGCACCGCCTCGCTGATGGTCATGAAGAAGCGCTTCACATTCGGGTCGGTCACGGTGACCGGGCCGCCGCGGCTGATCTGCTCCTGGAACAGGGGCACCACCGAGCCGCTGGAGCCCAGCACATTGCCGAAGCGCACCATGGTGAAGACGGTTTTCTGCCCGTGTTTCTGCCCGGGCCGGGTGGCCAGGTCCTGCACGATCAGCTCTGCCAGCCGCTTGGAGGCGCCCATCACATTGGCCGGGTTCACCGCCTTGTCCGACGAAATCAGGATAAAGCGCTCGACCCCGGCCCTGGCGGCGGCGCGCGCCAGGGTCTGGGTGCCGAAGACGTTGTTGGCCAGGCCCGGCAGCGGATTTGCCTCGACCAGCGGCACATGCTTGTAGGCGGCGGCATGCAGCAGCACCTGCACCCCGTGCCGGTTCAGCACCATCCGCACCTGGCGCGGGTCGGTGACCGAGCCCAGCACCGGCACCAGTTCGATGCCAGCTGCCTCGGCCAGCGGCCCAAGCTCCTGATGCACGGTGTAAAGCGCCAGTTCGCTCAGTTCGAACAGCACCAGTTTCGCGGGCCGGCAGGCCAGCACCTGGCGGCACAGTTCCGAGCCGATCGAGCCGCCGGCGCCGGAGACCAGCACCGATTTGCCCTGGTAGGAGCCCGCCGCCTCCTTCAGCGGCACATCGCGGGCGGCGCGGCCCAGGAAGGCCTGCGGCGCCACCGGCGTCAGCTTGTCGACCAGCGCCTCCTCGCCGATCAACTGGGCAAAGGAGGGCAGCGCCTGCACCTCCAGCCCCAGCTGCTGCAGCCGCTGGGTGATCTGCGCTTGGCGCGGCTGGCTTTGCGACGGCATCGCCAGCAGCACCCGGCGGATCTGGCGCGCCTGCACGATCTCGGCGATCCGGGCCGGAGAAAACACCGGCAGCCCGACCAGGGTCAGCCCCTGCAGCGAGGAGTTGTCATCGGCAAAGGCGACCGGATCGATGCCGTCATGCGCCTTCAGCGCCTGCGCCAGCTGGGTGCCGGTATTGCCGGCCCCGTAGATCAGCACCCGGCAGCGCGGATTGGCGCGGCGGTAGATCATCAGCACCAGCTGCAGCATCGCCGCGCGGGCCACCACCATGGACAGGAAATAGCAGATCGCAAACACCACATGGGTGCCGGGCGGCAGGGCCGGGCCGAAAAGGGCCGTCAGCAGCGCCAGCGCCAGCGCCGTGCCGCCCGCCAGAAGCGCGCTTTGCACCGCGGCGTGGCGCTCATAGGCGTTGAGCTGCACATGCGGCAGCCCCAGCCACAGCGCCATCCCGGCGGCGGCGGCCAGCACATAAGGCAGCACCGGCATCAGCGACAGCAGGGTGGCAAGCGCCGGGTCCGGCAGCGGCTGCACCTGCAGGGTGAACAGCAGCGCCAGCGGCAGCAGTGCCAGGTCTGCCGCCAGGAAGACGTAGGATTTCTGCCGGCGCGACAGCGCACTGATCAGATTATACATGCTTTCCTGCCCTCGAATGCCCGCATTTTTGTCCTGTTGTATCCATTTGCCCGCCCGGGCAGCGCCTCCACTGCCGGATAGCAGAAAAACCCTGAATAAAATATGGCCGCAGGCGCTGAAAATCCTGTGCGCCGCCCATTAAACACAGTTCCTATCATAACCGGTTTTCCCTGTGCCGCAAAACGGGCAGCGGCGGAAAACCGCCGGGCAGCCCCGGGTGTCCCGCCCGCCCGGCGCCGGTCCGCCACCGGTCCGGCCGCGCAGGCTATGCGGGAATCGTTCCACACGCATCTACCCCCGGCGGAAGATATTGCCAATGGTCTGAAACACCAGATCGAAGTCGAAACACATGCTCTGGCGGCGCTGATAGATCAGATCCAACCGCGCCTTCGCCGGCACGCAGAGCCGGGAATAGACCGCATCGGTCTCCTCCGGCGTGCGGCAGCGCGCCAGCAGCGCCGCCTCATGCTTGTGATAGGTGATCGAGGCCAGGCCGGTGACGCCGGGGCGCGATTTCAGCACCTCGGCATAAAGCTCAGGGTTTGCCTCGACATACTGGCGCAGCGGCGGGCGCGGCCCGACAAAGGAGATGTCGCCCTTGAGGATGTTCCACAGCTGCGGGAACTCATCCAGCCGCTTGGAGCGCAGCCAGGCGCCGGTGCGGGTGATGCGGGCGGATTTGTCGCCGCCCGAGACGCCGGCATCGGTGTCCACCACATTCATGGTTCTCAGCTTCCAGAGGCTGAAGGGCTGGTCCACCCCCTTCATCCGCTCCGCCACGTAGAACAAGGGCCGCCCCTCCTTCCACAAAAGCCAGCCCAGCAGCAGCAGCAGGACAGGCCCCAGCAGCAGGATCAGCAGGGTGGCAAAAAACAGGTCAAACAGCCGTTTGCGCCAGGTCATATCGTTATGTGCTCCAAGGTTATCCGTCTGCCATATCAGGCTCTAACACGGCCCATTCCGCGGCCATCCGTGCCGGGTCCGCCGCCGCCAGCGGCACCGGCAGCAGCGCCTGCAGGCGGGCAACGTCCAGCGCCACCTCCGGGATCGCGGCGGCCGGGGCCGGACGGACGGCAAAGGGCCGGCCCGCCGCCTGCAGGAGCGCCCCCATCTCCACCGCCCCCGGCTGCGCCAGGTTCAGCACCGGCGGCAGCGCCGGCGCCGCCAGCAGTGCCGCCAGCACCTCCGCCAGCGTGCGGGCGCCGATATAGCTGCGCCGCGGGGTGCCGCCACCGGCAAAGCGGTCCAGGGTGAACCCCGGCCGCCAGCCGCCCAGGGCAGCGTCCAGCCCGGCGATATTGCCGATCCGCAGGGCACAGACCGGCACCCCCAGCTGCGCGCCAAGCGCCGCCGCGCGCGCCTCCATCTCCGCCTTGGCAGCGCCATAGGCACTGGCGGGGCGCAGGGCTGCGTCCTCTGCCAGCAGGCCGCCCCGGGCGCCGTACACCGCCGCCGAAGACGCCAGCAGCACCCGGGCGCCGGCGGACGCGCCGGCCCGCACCGCCGCTTCGGCGAGGCGGATATGATCTGCCATGTCTGCGTCCTTGCCGCCCCGGCCCGGCACCGGCCCGGCCAGGCAGAGAAGGACCGCCATTCCTTCCGCGGCGCGCGCCAGCGCCGCCGGCTCCGCCAGCGGATCGAAGATGTGCCAGTCTCCCGCCAGCCGTGGCATCCGCCGCGCCTGCAGCCGCATCGCCAGGCCTTCGGGCGGGCACAGCTGCAGCAGCCGGCCGATGCGCCCTGTTGCGCCCAGAACCATTACGGCGGGATTTGCCATCGCTGCTGCCCGTTTCTGTTGAACCCTCTGGCTCAGCCCAGTATCCTTTGCCAGGACAAAAATCAAAGCGGTTCCCCCAATCGAAACCAGGGCGGTTCCCAGAGCAGCTCAAGACAGGCTCCCAATGCTGAAACTTCTTCCCTGGCTGGCGGCTGCCGGTCTGATCCTCCTGCCCGCAGCCTGTTCGCGCCTGCCCGGCGGCGCCCCGGCCAGCGAGGAGATCCTGAAAGAATCGGGAGAGGTCGATGCCAATTTCGCGCTCTACAAGGTGAACCGGGCCTTGCTGCCCACGGTGGCGGCCTGGCCGCCCACCGGCAAGCAGGAGCGCTTGGGCTGGCTGCACGCCCACCAGGGCGCCAAGACCCAGATCATCCAGCCCGGCGACCTGCTGTCGCTCAGCATCTGGGACAGCAACGACAATTCGCTGCTGACCTCCGCCGAGCAGAAGATGGTGCAGCTGCAGGACATGAAAGTGGCCGCCAACGGCTCCATCTTCATGCCCTATGTGGGCGATGTGAACGTCAACGGGCTGACCCCGGACCTGGCGCGGGCCAGGCTGCAGCAGGCGCTGGAGCCGGTGGTGCCATCGGCCCAGGTGCAGCTGACGATGGCCGAGGGGCGCGGCAATTCGGTTGATCTGGTCTCCGGCGTCGCCCAGCCCGGCACCTACCCGATGCCGGACCGCAACTACACGGTGATGGGGCTGATCTCGGCGGGCGGCGGCATCAGCGCCAGCCTCAACAACCCGCAGATCCGGCTGGTGCGCGGCCAGTCGATCTATGGCACCTCGGTCGACAACCTGTTGAACAACCCGCGCCTCGACACCCTCTTGCGCGGCGGCGACCGGGTGTTCGTCGAGGAGGACGAGCGCTATTTCCTCTCCTTCGGCGCCACCGGCGAGGAAGACCTGCACATCTTCACCAAGGACGAGATGTCGGCGATGGACGCGATGTCGGTGGCGGGCGGCTTCCAGGACGGCAAGGCCGATCCCAAGGGGCTCTTGATCCTGCGCGAGTACCCGTCTTCTGCGGTGGCCCCCGGCGTGCGCGGGCCGCGTCAGCAGCGGGTGGTGTTCTCGCTTGATCTCACCTCTGCCGACGGGCTGTTCTCGGCGCGTCAGTTCCAGATCAACCCGGGCGATCTGGTGATGGCCACCGAGTCGCCGATCAACGACGTGCTGACCGTCTCCAACATCTTCGGCAATTTCTTCGGCGTCTTCAGCCGGGCGGGCGTGATCGAATGATCCCGGCCTGAAACGGGTCTGAACCAGGGCCTGCACCAAGACTGAACCAGGGCCGCAACGGGGACCTCCCGCGCCTGTGCCGCGGCATCGCGGATGCCGCGGCAAGCCTTGGGCCCGGCGCCGCTGGCGCGGCGCCTGCCGTTTGCCGGCCGCCCGCTTACTTCAGCAGCCGCTCCAGATAGGCGCCATAGGCGTTCTTGGCATATTTCCCGGCCTGCGCCTGCAGCTGGGCGGCGGTGATCCAGCCGCGGCCATAGGCGACCTCCTCCGGGCAGCCGGCCTGCAGCCCCTGGCGCTCCTGCAGGGTGCGCACGAAATTGCCCGCATCCAGCAGCGAGCCATGGGTGCCGGTGTCAAGCCAGGCATAGCCGCGGCCCATGGTTTCCACCCGCAAGGCGCCCTCGTTCAGGTAGCTTTGCAGCAGGTCGGTGATCTCCAGCTCGCCGCGGAGCGAGGGCTGCACCCGGCGGGCCCGCTCAGGCGCCGATCCATCCAGGAAATACAGCCCCGTCACCGCATAGTTGGAGGGCGGAACGGGGGGCTTTTCGATGATGCCTTGCGCGGTGCCATCCGCGCCAAAGGCCACCACGCCATAGCGCTCCGGATCCGCCACGTGATAGCCGAAGACGGTGCCGCCCGCCGCATGGCTGTCCGCCGCCGCCAGCAGTTCCGGCAGCCCGTGGCCGAAAAAGATGTTGTCGCCCAGCACCAGCGCCGAGGGCGCGCCCGCCAGGAAGTCCTCGGCGAGGATAAACGCCTGCGCCAGCCCGTCGGGCGAAGGCTGCACCACATAGGTGAGGTCAATCCCCCACTGGCTGCCGTCGCCCAGGAGGCGGATGAACTGGTCCTGGTCCTGCGGCGTGGTGATCACGCAGATCTCGCGGATGCCCGCCAGCATCAGGACACTCAGCGGGTAGTAGATCATCGGCTTGTCATACAAGGGCAAGAGCTGCTTCGACACGGCCATGGTGATCGGATAGAGCCGTGTGCCGGAGCCGCCTGCCAGGATGATGCCCTTGCGGCCGGATGCAGTCCTCATGCCGGGTTTGCCCTCTGTCATGCCACTTCTCCCAAATCCTTCAGAATATCATCCAGCCCCAGCCGCCAGTCCGGCTGCGGGATGCCAAAAACAGACTCTAACGCGGCGCAATCGAGCCTGGAGTTCAGCGGCCGCGCCGCCGGCGTGGGGTAATCCGCGGTGGGGATGTCCTCCACCGCGCAGGCGATCCCGGCGCGGGCAAAGATCCCGCGCGCAAAGCCGGCCCAGCTGGTCTCGGGCCGGCCCGCAAAATGATAGGCGCCGGACTTGCCCGGATCCGTCATCAGCTGCCGCGCGACCTCCAGGCAGGCCGCCGCAATGTCCCGCGCCGGCGTCGGCGCGCCAATCTGATCGGCAACGATGGTCAGCCGCTCCCGGTCCTTGCCTAATCGAAGCATGGTCTTGACGAAGTTGTTCCCATGGCACGACACCACCCAGGAGGTGCGCAGGATCGCGTAAGTTCCGCCCGCCGCGCGCACCGCGTCCTCGCCCGCCAGCTTGGAGCGGCCATAGGCGTTCACCGGCGCGGTGGCATCGCCGGGCTGCCAGGGGGCTTCGCCGCTACCGTCAAAGACGTAATCGGTGGAGACGGTGACAAAGGGAATGCCCATCTCCGCACAGGCTGCCGCCATCGCGCCGGGGGCCGCCCCGTTGATCACGGTGGCCAGCGCCTCTTCTTCTTCCGCCTTGTCGACGGCCGTGTAGGCGGCGGCATTGATCACGGCCCGCGGCTGCGCCTGCCGGATGGCCGCGGCGCAAGCCGCCGGATGGCTCAGATCCGCCTGCTCCCGGCCCAGGCAGGTGACACCCTCATGCGCCGCCAGTTCACGGGCCAGCTGGCCGGTTTTGCCGAAGACGAGGATCATATGCGCTCTCCAATATGTTCCGCCCGGCGGCACCGCCGGGCAGCGCCCGACCCTCCCCACGGGAGGGCGCTTCGCACCCGCCCAGGGTCGGGCGCTGCCCTTTGTGGCCTATCTGCCGTCACTTGCCGGTGCCCAGCCGCCGGCCGACACCGTCGCGGTCCTGCAGCGCGCGCCACCAGGCCTCATTGCCGAGATACCATTCCACTGTCTTCTCCAGCCCCTCCTCCACCGTCACCGAGGGCCGCCAGCCCAGCTCCTGCCGGATGCGGCTGGGGTCGATGGCATAGCGCGCGTCATGGCCCGGGCGGTCCGTCACAAAGGTGATCTGCTCCTGGTAAGACTTGCCGTCTTCGCGCGGGCGCTTTTCATCCAGAATGGCGCAGAGCGTCTGCACCAGCTCCAGGTTCGACCGCTCATTCTCGCCGCCGATATTGTAGGACCGCCCCAGCGCGCCCTTTTGCACCACCAAGAGCAGCGCATCGGCATGATCCTCCACATAAAGCCAGTCGCGCACGTTGGAGCCGTCGCCGTAGATCGGCAGCGGCTTGCCCGCCAGCGCATTGAGGATCACCACCGGAATGAGCTTCTCCGGAAAATGATAGGGCCCGTAATTGTTGGAGCAATTGGTCAGCACCACCGGCAAGCCATAGGTCTCGTGCCAGGCCCGGACCAGGTGGTCGCTGGCCGCCTTGGAGGCCGAATAGGGCGAGCGCGGATCGTACGCCGTCTCCTCAGTAAACATCACCGCCGGGTCGGCAGGCAGGCTGCCATAAACCTCATCGGTTGAGATGTGATGGAAACGGAACCCCTCCGGCTTGCCCGCCTGCCCCCAGTATTTCCGCGCCGCCTCCAGCATCTGATAGGTGCCGGTGATATTGGTCTCGATGAAATCGCCCGGCCCGTCGATCGAGCGGTCCACATGGCTTTCGGCGGCCAGATGCATCACCGCATCCGGGCGGTGGCGGGCAAAAACAGTGTCTAATGCGGCGCGGTCGCGGATGTCGGCCCGCTCAAAGGCATAACCCGGGCTCTCCGCCACGCTGGCCACATTGTCCAGGCAGGCGGCATAGGTCAGCGCATCGAGGTTCACCACCTGATGGCCGCGGGCAATTGCCAGCCGCACCACCGCAGAGCCGATGAAGCCGGCACCGCCGGTCACAAGAAGCTTCATGGCTTATCCTTCCCAGACAAAGGGGCTGTCAAAATCCGCCAGCCGCGGCGCCGCGGCGTCCTTTTCGCTCAAGAGCGGCCTGCCCTCAAAGCCCCAGTCAATGCCGCAGCTGTTCCAGGCCACCGCGCCGTCGCACTCCGGCGCATAATAATCGGTGCATTTATAGATCACCTCGGTCTCCGCCACCCTTGTGAGGAAACCGTGCAGGAACCCCTTGGGCACCAGAAGCTGCTTGCCGTTTTCCGCGGTCAGCTCGATCCCGAACCACTGCCCGTAGGCGGGCGAGCCCTTGCGGATATCCACCGCCACATCGAACAGCGCGCCGCGGCCGCAGCGCACCAGCTTGTCCTGGGCGTGCGGCGGCGCCTGGAAATGCAGGCCCCGCAGGGTGCCCGCCTGCACCGACAGCGAATGGTTGTCCTGCACGAACTCCAGATCGATCCCCTGCTCCTGCAGCCGCCGCTTGTTCCAGCTTTCGCTGAAAAAGCCGCGCGCATCGCCAAAGCGGGCAGGCGTCAGCACCTTCAGCCCCGGCAGTCCGGTTTCCTCTATCTGCATCGCCTCTGCCCCGCTGGCTGCTCCGCTCTCTGGCCCGGTTCCGGTCCGGTCTCTGTCCGGCCCCAGGCCCAAGCCCCTGATTGCCTCCGTTTGATTATATCTAGCCGCTAGGAGGGCATAGCGCCAGCATCAGGCGCCGGCAGGGCTGCAACAGGCGCGGGCCAAGCGGACAGCCTGCGCTTGCATCGCGGCCCGCGGCCCGGCAAGCATAAGCCCATGAAGATTTTGTTTGTGCATCAGAACATGCCCGGCCAGTACCGGGAGCTGGCGCCTTGGCTGGCGGCGCAAGGCGGTCATGAGATCGTGTTCCTGACCCAGCGGCGGGACGTGCAGCTGCCGGGGATCAGGACGGTCACCTACAAACCCTTCCGCACCCCGGACAAGGATGCCTTCGGCCTGTCCCGGGACTGGGAGGCGGCCTCCGGCGCGGGGCTTGGCGCGGCGCTGGCGGCGCGGCAGCTGAAGGATGCGGGCTTTACCCCCGACATCATCATCGGCCACACCGGCTGGGGCGAGCTGTTGTTCATGAAGGACCCCTACCCCGATGTCCCCATCATCGGCTTTTTCGAGTATTTCTACCGCACCTCCGGCGGGCTGGTCGGCTTTGACCCGGAAAACCCGCCCAACGACCAGGCCTATTTCTTTGCCGAGGCGCGCAACACCGTGCCTTACGCCAGCATTGAGCTGGTGGACCAGGGCCATGTGCCCACCGCCTGGCAGCGCGACCGGTTTCCGGCCAGTTTCCATGACCGCATGTATCTGTGCCATGACGGCATCCGCACAGACAAGCTGGGCCCCGATCCGGACGCCTCGGTCAGCCTCGGGCGGCTGGAGACGCCGCTCACCCGCAACGATGAGGTGGTCACCTATATCGCCCGCAACATGGAGCGCGCCCGCGGCTTCCACATCATGATGCGCGCCCTGCCCCGGATCCAGGCGCAGCGCCCCAAGGCGCGGGTGCTGATGATCGGCGGCAGCGAGACCTCCTATGGCGCCGAGAGCAAGCATCCGGGTGGTTTGCGCGGCGAGATGGAGGATGAGCTGGGCAGCAGCGTCGACTGGAGCCGGGTGCATTTCCTCGGCAAGGTGCCGTATGACGACCTCACCCGGATCATCCAGATCAGCCGCTGCCACATCTATCTGACCATGCCGTTTGTGCTCAGCTGGTCGCTCTTGGAAGCGATGGCGATGCAGGCCACGGTGGTGGCCGCGGACGTGGCGCCGGTGCGCGAGGCGATCACCCATGGCGAGACCGGGCTGCTGGTGGATTTCTTCAGCCCGGAGAAGCTGGCCGATCAGGTGGCGGACGTGCTGGCCAGCCCCGGCGCGTACGCCCATATCGGCCCCGCCGCCCGCGCCCATGCGGTGGAGAAATACGATTTCCTGAGCCGCTGCCTGCCGGAGCATATCGCGCAGATCAATGCCCTCGTGCCGGAGGCACGGAAAATCAAGATCTAGCCGGAGGCACGGAGGATCAAGATCCAGCCGGAGGCACGGAGACTTAAAATCTGAGCCGGAGGCGCGGAAAAACAGGCTCTGACACTGCCCGTCCCGCGCCGGATCCGGGTCAAGGCCGGCGCAGCCGCCGCGCAGCGGCTTGGCTTTGAGGCGGATCCGGCGTGCCCCAAAATGGACAAGGCGTCTTGAGAGGCAGACCTGCCTCTCAAGCGCTTCTCAGCAAATATAGCGCCGCGCAGCGGCGCCTTGGCACCGCCCGGCCGCAAGCGGAACGCTTGCCCTTCAGCAAAGCCCCGGAAAAAGGGTTCAAGAGACTTTGCGCCCCGTTTCACGCACACCGTTTCACGCCCCCGGTATCACGCACCCGCCGGATGCGGCGGCCCCCGGTTCCGCGCGCATCCGGCCAGCGGCGTCCCGGCCTTTACGGCCGGGCACACCTGTTGCGGCGCCCGCCAGCGCCCCCTGTCAGTGCGGCCGCGGCGCCGCCGTCTGCGGCGGCAGCCGCTCGGAGGCCCAGAGTGCGGCCTGGGTGCGGTTCTTGGCACCGATCTTGCGGAAGCAGGTGCGCAGATGCACCTTCACCGTGGCTTCGCAGATGCCCAGCTCATTGGCGATGCTCTTGTTGGTGGCGCCTTCGGTCAGCTTGGCCAGGATCAGCTGCTCGCGGTCCGACAGCCCGTGCCCGGCCCGGCCGTCCGGCGGGCACGGCACAACCGCAGGCAGCGCCGCCTCCGCGGCGTCTGCGGCCTCCGGCAGCACGATCCGGTAGCCGTTCTGCACCACCTGCAGCGCCGCGATCAGCGCATCCGCCGACTGGCGCTCCGGGATCACCGCCTCGGCATAGGTGCTGAGACGGACCTGGGCGTCTGGCGGGCAGTCATCGCCGGTGACCAGGATCAGATGCGCGCCGCCCTTGCGGGCGCGGAAGCTGCGCAGCTCCGCCTCCAGCGCCGCGCCGGTGCAGTGGCTGTAAAACAGCACCAGGTCCCTGGCCGGCAGCGGCGGCAGCTCTGCCAGGCTGCTGCAGCAGCCGCCGGTCTCGTAATCATGTGCTTCACAGATGTTCAGAAACATGTCCCTGAGAAGCCTGCTTTCCCCCACAATGTGCACAGGCATCGAAAACTCCTTTACTCGTAACCAGAACCGGATCCTGCGTCCGGCCCGTCCCTCCAGGAGCGCCCTTTTTTAAACCGCCTGCCCCCGCAGGCGGCCGGTGCTGCAATGCGCGGCCGCTCCCTGAAACACAATTCACCCGCCTGCTGCCGTCTTGGCCCCGGCAGCGCTTCTGCGCTGCCGTTTCCGGATCGTGATAAATACAGAACATGACCGGACAAAAACATCCTGGGCCTGGCAGCGCACACGGGCAGTCAAACACTTCTGATGCGCATTGCTGTGGATAAACCGTAGCGAATCTATCCTTTATTGTTAAGAAACTTCCCCGCCCGGGGCAGCGCTTTTTGGGCGGGCGGGCAGGCCCTGCGCCCCGGTTTCCGCCTTACCCGGCTGTTTTTCCACGCGATCTGGCCAGGGCGCCTTACCCCGTTGGCAGTGTATCCAATGGGGAAACGGTTTGTTTCCAGGGTGGATCCTGCAATTTTAAGAAACTTAATATTAGGCACCAATCAACCCTGGGTTTCTTCGATTCGCCTGGTGCGCCGCCCGCCGCTACTCCCATGGTAGTATCCGGCGCCGCCGGGCCGCGCCGCGCCGGCCTTTGGCGTACCCCCTCTGCCCGGTTTGACGCTGCGGGCACTGTGCTACCTTCATGGCATTCATAATGTCATGCCGGGGGGCAACATGGTTGTGTTGAGTGCGTCCGCTGCGCAAGCGGGCAGGTTGGTATTTTCACGGTCTCTTCAAAGGCAAATCTCTTCTCTGACAACGCTGGCCCTGGTGCAGCCGGGGCACCGGCACGCCCCGGTTCTGACCAGTTCCGGGGCGCTTGGCGAGGCCTGCCCGGACACTGCCGCGGCGGCGCTGCGGCGCCAGCTGCAGCCCGGCGCCGTCACCAGCTTCCGCAGCCGCCGCCCGGGCCGGGCAGCCGCGCGGGCGCTGGCGGCACAGCTGCCCGCAGAGCTGGCGGCGGACCTCGCCGCGGGCCGCGGCTGGACGCTGTTTTCCTGCGGCTTCGAGGACGGCAGCGAGGATCTGATCGCCCTGAAGCTCGAAGGCGGCCCGCATGATGCCCATTGCGGCGACATCCTGCAGGCGATCTGGCCGGTGCTGCGCGAGGACAGCTTGCGCGAGCTGGCGGGCGAGACCCAGGCGGCGGTGACCAGCGCGCTGTTGTGGACCATTTCCAAGAAGACCGACTCTGCGGTGCTGGTGCTCGACGGCGAGGGCCGCCTGCTGCATTGCAATGAATCGGGGCGCGACATGCTCGACGGCGGCGACCTGCTCAGCGACCAGGGCGGCCGCCTCAGCTGCGCCCGCCCGGGCGAGACCGCGGGGTTTTATGCGGCGGTGGCCGAATGCGCCCGCGCGCGCCGCGGCAGCGCCCGCGGCCCGCGCGAGCTGATCCTGTTCCTGGAGGACCGCCAAAGCGGCATGCGGCTGCCGGTGTCGCTGACCCGCTACCGCTGCGCCGGCGCCGATCAGCCGCTGGTGGTGGCGATCCTGCCGCGCCAGCCCGACCGCACCCGCATCGAGATGCTGGCCCAGAAGATGGGGCTGTCGCCGGCTGAGGCGCGGGTGGCGGCGCTCATTCAGCTGGGGCTGTCCAACCGCGAGGCGGCGCATATCGCGGGCCTCAAGGAGCAGACCTTCAACACCTATGCCAAGCGGGTGCTGGCCAAGCTGCAGTCGGCGGGCCGCGCCGAGATGGCGCAGCGGCTGACCTGGCAGGCCTCGCTGGGGAGGGCGTCATGAACAAGCTGACGCTGGAAGCGCCGGTGCAGGGCCCGCCCGCCCCGGCCGGCAGCCCCGCCCGCCCGGCCCAGGCCTCTTCTGAACAGGCCCCTTCTGGACAGGCCGCCCCGGCACAGGCCGCCTCTGAACCGGCGCAGGCGCAGGCCGCTCCGGACAAGCCGGCGCCGCCGCCGCGGCTGAGCGCTGCGGTGCTGGCGCAGATCGCCAAGGCCCTGCGCCAGGGCGGGCCGGACGCGCCGCCGCTGGCGGCGCAGGCCGACCTGGTGGCGCTGCACAAGCGCATCGCGGAGATGTTCACCACCCTGAACGACGGGCTCGGCGCGCAGGCGGCGCAGAAGGCGGCCGCCGACCGCGCCGCGCTGAGCGCCCGCATCGACCAGCTGGAGACGGCGGTGAACCGGATGGAAGGCGCGCTCAGGATCGAGCTGGAGCCGGTGCTGAAGGCTGCGGTGGCCGAGGCGCTGGCCCAAGCCGCCCCCAAGCCGCGCCGCCGCTGGCCGCGGGGGGTGGCGGCGGCGCTGGCGCTGGCGGCCGCGCTGGCGGCGGGCGCCTGGTGGCACACGCCGCTGCTGGCGCTGGCGGACAGCGCCGCGCCGGCCCTGGCCGGCTGGCTGGGCCGCGGCGGCTAAAGCGCTGATTTTGTCCCCATTTGGGGGCATCGGCAGCGGCGCGGATGCGCTGCAATACCAGCGGAAGGCATCACGGCGCCTTTGTCACAGCGCCGCCGCAGCAGCCGCACCCGCGGCAGACCGCGCGGCAGGGGCAACGACCCGGGCGGCACAGGCTGCCCTGCCCCGCACAGTTACAGTTAACGAGGAGGACGTTTACCATGGGTATCAAGGACAGAACCTCAGATTGGGAAGTCTGTAATCCGGATTGCGAGATCATCTTCAGCGACAACAAATTCGATCCGAATTACAACGACGGCACCACCGAGCGCGGCGGCACCGACGGCAATGTGATCGACCTGAACGACCACGACGCCGGCGACAATGCCAAGGCCGGGGCCGGCGATGACGCGGTCTACGGCAACGAGCGCAACAACCGGCTCGATGGCGAAGCCGGCCAGGATTACATCGAAGGCCAGGATGGCGACGATGCGATCGAAGGCGGCACCGGCAATGACTACCTGTTCGGCGGCAATGCCGACGGCAAGGGCCATTACGTGCAGGTGATCACCGGCTATGAAACCAAGGTCAATCCCGACACCTGGGAAGAATACCAGGTGCCGATCTACGGCCAGAAATACATCGATGACGGCGACGACTGGATCGACGGCGAGGAAGGCTGCGATTACATCGACGGCGAAACCGGCAACGACACCCTCTTGGGCGGCGAGGAAAGCGACACCGTCTTCGGCGGCAAGGGCGATGACCACATCTTCGGCGATGACGCGGACGGCAACTACAGCTATGCCGACGGCGACCGCGGCGACTACCTCTATGGCGAGCTCGGCGACGACTGCATGGACGGTGAAGGCGGCGACGACTGGATGTGGGGCGACATGGGCCAGTCCGGCGAAACCGCCAAGGACGGCGACGACACCATGTACGGCCGCGACGGCAACGACCGGATGAACGGCCAAGGCGGCAATGACCGCATGGCAGGCGGCCTCGGCGACGACCTGGTGATCGGCGGCAGCGGCGATGACGAGATGTTCGGCGACGAGCGCCAGTCGCAGAATGACGACCTTGATTTCGGCGCCGACAGCGGCACCGGCAACAAGGACGAGCAGGTCGACGGCGACGACTGCATGCTGGGCGGCAGCGGCAACGACACCATGGACGGCCAGGGCGGCGACGACACCATGTTCGGTGAAGACGACGACGACCTGATGCAGGGCGGCCGCGGCGACGACCTGATGGATGGCGGCGCAGGCCGCGATGACGTCAACGGCGGCGCCGGCCACGACACCATGCGCGGCGGCTCCAACAACGACGTGCTGGAAGGCGGCGCCCAGGGCGACCTGATCTTCGGCGACAGCGGCACCAACCTCGGCGCCGACGTCAACGGCTACAAGATCGACTGGGATTGCTGCGACGACGATGAGCAGGCCACCGCAGCCGACAGCAACCATGCCCCGACGGATGAAGGGCTGAAAGAAGTCGACTGCCCGGACTGCTACACCCCGATCGACGAAGGCCCGGACGGCAATGACCGGATCCGCGGCGGCGGCGGCGACGACACCATGTTCGGCGAAGGCGGCAATGACGTTATCATCGGCGGCCGCGGCGACGACGAAGGCTATGGCGGCGACGGCAATGACCGGCTCTATGGCCGCAAGGGCAACGATCTGCTGCACGGCAACGATGGCGACGATTGCGTCCACGGCAATGAAGGCCATGACCGTCTGTATGGCGACGCCGGCAATGACACCATCCGCGGCGGCGAAGATTCCGACAAAGCCTGGGGCGGCACCGGCAACGACAAGATCTACGGCGATGAAGGCGATGACTTCCTCTACGGCGAGGAAGGCAACGACAAGATCAAAGGCGGAGACGGCAATGACGTGGCCCATGGCGGCGACGGCAGGGACACTGTCAAAGGCAACGATGGCAATGACTTCCTCGACGGCAACGACGGCGACGACAAGGTGCTTGGCGGCAGCGGCAAGGACGTGCTGCAGGGCGGCAATGGCGACGACTACCTGAACGGCGGCGCCGACCGCGACTGCCTCTATGGCGAAGCCGGCAACGACCGTCTGGACGGCGGCACCGGCGGCGACTTCCTCGACGGCGGTTTCGGCAACGACACCCTGTTCGGCGGCGCCGGCGACTACAACGACTTCCTGAAAGGCGGCGAGGGCCGTGACCGGCTGTACGGCGGCGACGGCAAGGATGTCTTCATCATCGATCTCGAATGGGATGGCGCCATGTTCTCGTCCAGCGACGGCACCGACACCATCCACGACTTCGACATCGATCAGGACCACGACGTGCTGCTGTTCCGTGTCACCAACGTGGGCGGCGGTCTCGGCACCTCGGCGCAGGATGCCTTTGGGGCGCTCGACGGCGGCGGCGCCACCGTCACCGACAATGGCACCGACACCCAGATCAGCGCGGGCGGCGCCACGGTGAACATCCTCGGCCTGACCGGCCGCGAGGCGCCGTTCTCCTCGCTCGGCCAGGACGCCATCCCGATCGGCGGCGTCGGCATCAACGCGGTGACCACCGGCGATGCGGGCTCTTACGAGGCGATCCGGGTGCTGACCTCAGACACCGGCTTTGACGACAGCTACGACAACATCTGGGGTCCCACTGCCGTCTGAGCCTTAGGAACGGCGGGCCCGGGGGAAACCCCGGGCCCGTCCAGCCCTGGTTCAGGACAGCGATTTGGTCCCCGGCCAAGGATTGCATCCTTGGACCAGGGCGCTGTTCTCCAGATTTCATAACTTCACTTCGTGCAGCCGGGGGGCTACGACAATGAAGGTAAGACGGGTATTTGATGGTCAGCGGGGCGTGCTTGCCGCCATCTTCATGGCAAGCATCTTTGTGAACCTCCTTGTCCTGACAGCGCCGCTCTACATGCTGCAACTGTTTGCCCGGGTCATGGCCTCGGGCAGCATTCCAACCTTGATTGCTCTGACCACCGGCGCAGCGATTGCGCTGGTGTTCTTTTTTCTGTTCGACATGATCCGCCAGCGCCTGGTGGCGCGGCTTGGGTCGCGGCTGGAGGCGCGGCTCAGCCCGGTGGTGCTGGACGGCATGATCAGCGGCCGCCTGCCGCCGCACCTGGCCCGCGCCGAACCCATCCGCGACATCCAGGAGCTGCGCGGCTTTGTCACCAGCCCGGTGTTCCTGGCGCTTCTGGACGCGCCCTGGTCGGTGATCTTCCTGGCGCTGATCTTCATGTTCAGCCCGGTCCTGGGCGCGGTGGCGCTGGTCGGCATCGCGCTGCTGTTCAGCCTCGGGCTGCTCAGCGAGATGATGGCCCGCAAACCCTTGGAGACGGCCGGCAAACAGGCCGCCGAGACCAATGCCGCAGTGGCGGAGATGATGGCCAATGCCGGGCTGATCCACGCCATGGGCAAGACCGCGCCGCTGATCCGGCGCTGGCAGCTCAAGGCGTTCTCCGCCCTGGTCTTCAACACCCTGGCCACCGACCGGGTGGCGCTGATGACCTCGCTGGCCAAGGCGGTGCGGATGGGGCTGCAGATCGCGGTGCTGGGCGTGGGCGTGGTGCTGGTGATCAACAGCCAGCTGACACCGGGGCTGATGATTGCCTCCTCGATCCTGCTGGGCCGCGCCGCGGCACCGGTGGAGCAGTCGATCGCCGGCTGGCGCGGCTTTTTGAAGGCGCGCGGCGCGCACGGGCGGCTGAATGACTTCCTGGCCCATCTCGGCGCCGCGCCGGAGCGGCTGGAGCTGCCCGCGCCCGAGGGCCGGCTGTCGGTGGAAAATGCCACCGTGGTGCTGCCCGGGCGGCCGGATCCGGTCCTGCTGGACATCACGCTGGAGCTGAAGCCGGGCCAGTCGCTGGGCCTCATCGGCCCCTCCGGCGCGGGCAAGACCACATTGGCCCATGCGCTGGCCGGGCTGCAGCCCTTGGTGCGCGGCCATATCCGCATTGACGATGCCGCGCTCACCGACTGGGATCCGGCGCAGATCGGCCAGCATATCGGCTTCCTGCCGCAGCGGGTGGAGCTGTTCCAGGGCACGGTGGCGGAAAACATCGCCCTGATGGACCCGGACGCCAAACCCTCCGATGTGGTGGCAGCCGCCAAGCTGGCGCAGGTGCATGAGATGATCCTGGCGCTGCCCGGCGGCTACAACGCCGAGGTCGGCCCGCGCGGCGAGTTCCTGTCGGCAGGCCAGCGCCAGCGCATCGGCCTGGCGCGCGCCTTCTTCGGCGACCGCAAGCTGATCGTGCTGGATGAGCCGAACGCCAATCTCGACCCCGAGGGCGAGGAGGCGCTGGCCACCGCCATCGAAGAAGCCTGCGCCCGCGGCGCCGCGGTGGTGGCGGTGACCCACCGGCTCAGCCTGCTGCGCCGGGTCAGCCATGCGGCGCTCTTGCAGCAGGGCCGCATCGCCCGCTTCGGCGAGGCCCGCCAGGTGATCGAGGCGGCCGCCCAGCCGATGGCCGCCGCCCGGACGCATCAGGACGATCCCAAAATAGCCCCCTTCCGCCACCGCAACGCGGAAGGGGGCGGCACCGGGCCCACCGCGGACGCGCCCGGCCATAAAGGAGCAAGCGCATGAGTCTGGTGGAACATGACAGCCGCAGCCCGGCAGAGACCGGCCGCGCCGCGGCCAAGGGCGGCTTCCGCGACCTGATGCCCGCCGGCAGCAGCCCGGATGTGCCGCTGCCCGGGCGGCCGCCGACCCGGGTGCGCCAGCTGGTGCTGTGGATGGTGGTCTGCGGCTTCGGCCTGTTCGGCGGGCTGGTGTTCTGGGCCACCCAGGCCGAGCTGACCAGCGCGGTGGTGGCGCCGGGCGCCTTCAACGTGGCCGGCGACCGGCTGGCGGTGCAGCATCTGGAAGGCGGCATCCTGCGCGAGCTGAACATCACCGAGGGCAGCCGGGTCGCCAAGGGCCAGGTGGTCGCCCGGCTCGACGGCCGCCGCATCCAGGCGCAGCTGGCGATCCTGAACGGCCAGCGGGCCAGCCTGCTGGCGCAGCAGGCCCGGCTGGACGCGGAGCTGAAGGGCACGGACAGCCTGCAGCCCGGCGCCGGGCTGCAGCAGCTCATCGCCCGGATGCCGGAACTGGCGCAGCTGGTGGCGGTGCAGCGCGACCTGCTCAGCTCCAACCGGGCGCTCTACCAGGGCCAGATGGAAATCCTCCAGGGCCGCATCACCCAGCTCAACGACCAGCTCAAGGGCCGCGATGCCCGCATCCGGGCCACCGAGGAGCAGCTGGCGCTGGTGCAGGCGGAGCTGGCCGACCTGGCCGGGCTGTTCGAAAAGGGGCTGGTGCCGAAAACCCGCATCAGCCAGCGGCAGATGCAGCAGAGCGGCCTCCTCGGCACCCTTGGCGCGATGGAAAGCGACCGCGGCAACGTGCTGGAGCAGATCGGCGAGATGGAGGAGCGGCGGCTGCAGGCCGGCCGCGACCGGGCGGCGCGGATCGCCGCCGAAAGCCAGGACGTGCAGGAGCAGCTGCTGGATCTGCACCAGCGGCTGGATGCCACCCGCGACGTGGCCGAACGGCTGACCATCCGCGCGCCGCGCGACGGCCGGGTGGTCGGGCTGGCGATCAACACCCTGGGCCAGGTGGTGGATCCCGGCCAGACCATCCTGGAGCTGATGCCCGAGGATACGGGCCTGCTGGTGGAAACCCAGGTGGCGGTGGCCGATATCGACGAGGTTGCGATGGGCAGCCTGGCGCGGGTGCAATTGACCGCCTACAGCTTCCGCTCCACCCCGCCAGTGACCGGCGAGGTGGTGATGGTGGCCGCGGGCAGCAGCATCGACCAGATGACCGGCCAGCCCTATTACCCGGTGCATATCCGCATCGATGAGGCGGATCTGGCCGCCCTGCCCAATGTGAAGGCGCTGCCCGGCATGCCGGCCCAGGCGATGATCGAAACCGGCCGCCAGACGCTGGCCGATTACTTGATCAGCCCGGTGCTCTCCAGCATGTCGCAGGCCTTGAAGGAAGGCAGCGGCTGACGCCGCCCAGTCAGGAGGGCCGCGGTTCCGGGGGGAGGGCCGCAGCCTGTCCGGGCCCGCCTCAGCCGACAGGGCTGAGGCGGGCCTGTTATCTTTCCGGGGTGTCCGCCCTCCCGCCGCGTCCCCCCATGCCTGCCCCCTGCCGCCGGGCAGGCGCCTGGAAAAGGCGGGGCCGCCTGACCCATGGCGGGCACAGGATAGCCCTCAGCACCCCCGCCCTATCCTTTGGTGCAGCAGCGCCGCCGGTGCCGCCGTGCTAGAAAGGGTTCAACAGGCAGACACAGCCAGCTGCCGCCCAGACACACAGACACACAGACCGCAGGAGACACCCCCATGACCCTGATCAGCACCCTCACCGGCGTTACCGCAAGCCTGGCAGCCGTGGCCGCGGGCTTTCTCCTGGGCCTGCCGCTGCTGGCCCTGGCCCTGATCTACCCCATCGCCGGGGTGCTGGGCTGCACCGCCTGCCAGTGGGCGCTGGAACAGCGCGAGCGCCTGGCCGCCGGACCGCAGCTGGCCTATTACTCGCCGCGCGCCTATTTCGGCTGACCCCGGCCGCCGCATTCCCCCCCGCGCTTCATCCCGAGGCGCAAGGCCTGGCCCGCACCTCCCCCCCTCCCCGTGCCGCCCGGCCACCTGCAGCCCCCGGCGTCCCTCCTCTCCTCCCCCCCTGATGAGGACGGACGCCGGGGCCCGCGCTCTCTCACATCCCGCACAATCCGCGCCCTGCCGGAAATAGGTCCGGTCCGGACCAAATGTTTCGCGCGCGAAACATTTGGTCAATCATGCTGACCTTTTTTGGAGAGATGTAAGCTCCGCCTTTGCCCGCAAAGGCGGAGGCCTTCGGCCTGGGAGTACAGCCTGTGAGTATTTGGGGAAAGATGAAGGGTGCGCCCGCGGGGGGCGCCTGTTGCGTCTTATTCCGCGGCGCGTTTGCGGACCCAGCCCAGAAACGCCGCATCGGGCATCCTGAGCCGCGGGCTGCCGGTGCGCACCCACATGGCGCGCCACTCCGCCTCCAGCGCATAGGCATCGGCGCCGGGGATCAGCGCGCGCGCCTCCTCCAGCGTTGCGGGCTTCAGGCTGGGCGCGTTCAGCACCGCCTCGGTCACCGCGGCCTTCTGGCTGAACCGGATCACATCGCCCTCCAGCTCCTCCAGCGCGTAATCGGGCAAGGGCTGCGCGTCGATCATGTCGCGGATCATCTTGCGGAACACCCGGCGCGGGCTGGCCGAGCCGGATTTTTTCAAGAGGGTCTCGACCGAGACCTGCCAGCTGTTCTGCCGCCCGCAATGCTTGCGCGCCAGCTCATAGATCCGCCGCTCCAAGGGTTTCCTCAGCCGGAAGTAATCGCGGCTGAGCGTCAGCACCGATTTCGACAAGACCGCCCGGTAGAGCCAGTCCGACAGCGTCACCGCCACGCTGACCATCTTGCCGCCGCGGGCCTTGCGCACGATCTCCCATTTCTCAATGAGGCCGAAGCCGGTGGTCACCTCCTGGCCGCCGGTCACGATATTGGTGGTGATGCGGGTGCCCGCCAGCCGCTCGAACGCCTCGCGCAAACGCCGGTAGGCATCGCCGGAGGTTTCGCGGTTGCAGGCCACCAGCAGGTCATGCGCCTTCAGGTGCAGGGTGCGGCTCACCTGGCGGCCGGCATTCAGCGCCGCCATCAGCTGGCTGATGCAGAAGATCAGGATGTCCTTGTCGTGGATCGTCGCCAGCCCCTTGACCGAGGGGGTCACGGTGATCTCGGCGCCGTTGTGCTGGTAGCTCAGGATGCGCCGGTCCGGCCGGGTGCCCAAGCTGAACAGCGGATGCTCCATCGACGCCAGGTCGTTCTTGGGGATCGCCCCGAAGATATCGCAGAGGAAGAAATCCCCCTGCCCTTCTGGCGGAATCGCTCCCGCCGTCAGCTCTGCTGCCATCTGCCTGTCCGCCGTCTGCTCTGCCGCCCGCCGGGATCTGCTGCCCCTGTTTGGCGACTCGTTTTATCGTGGTTTTGATTACGCCCACCCTAGGGTTATCCACATGTCCCGGCAACGGGGGTTCGGAATCGTTTCGTCGGGGGTTTGGAGTCATTTGATCGGGGTTTCAGAGTCACTGCCCGCGGAAAATCCGCCCCGATCGCCAATGAAAAAAGGGCTTTGCGTGCGCCCCCTTCCGCCTGTAACTAATAAATAACTCATTTATAACAGAGCAGATTTTTTTGAACGCTCTGAAACACCCCCGCTCTCCCCTGCCGCAACTGCCGGATTTGCTTAGAAAAACCAGGGGGATGCGCATTTTGCTTCCATGTGCGGCGTTTTTGCGTATTCTGTTCAAAAGGCAGCACATCAGGCTGCGGAGCAGCAGAACAGCAGCCTTCCACACGGGCAGGGCCGCAACGGCCCAAGGACAGCAGGCAGACCTCATGGCGCGAGATATCCACAAGGCAGGCAGCAGCCTTCCCCCCTATTTCAGCATCGACCCCGACGCCGCTTTGGCCGAGCTTGATGCCCCCACCGGCACCGCGGGCTTTGCCGGGATCGCCGCCGCCTGCGCCGCGGGCCGGACCGATCTGGCCAGCCGCGGCATGAACGAGGAAGGCAAGAAGGAGCTGCGCCTGTTCTCCACCTGGGAGATCACCCGCTACCTGATCCCGGTCGCCCAGGCCCATTTCCGCCGGGTGCTGAAGGCCAACCCCGATCTGCCGCAGGGCCGCAGCGAGACCGAAGGCGGCGCCAAGTGGTTCACGCTGGAGGAGGTGCTGCGGCTGCGCGCCTTCTTCGCGGCGCAAGGCTCCAAGGCCAAGGACTACCAGCCCTACCGCCCCGAAGGCCTGCCCGCCAAGATGGTCGCCGTCGCCAACTTCAAGGGCGGCGTCGGCAAGACCTCTACCGCGGCGCATCTGGCGATGTCGGCAGCGCTGGACGGCTACAAGGTGCTGGTGATCGATCTCGACAGCCAGGGCTCGATGACCTCGATCTTCGGCGGCAAGGTGGAGGATGAATGGCAGACCGCCTTCCCGCTCCTGGCGCGCCACTACGGCGAGCACCTGCGGCTGGAGAACCAGCGCCGGCTCGACCGCGGCGACGCCCCGCAGCCGCTGGACGAGGCGCTGGATGCGGCGATGGAGATGACCGCGCAGGACGTCATTCAGAACACCCACTGGCCCAACATCGACCTCATCGGCGCGCAGCTGAACCTGTACTGGGCGGAATTCCAGATCCCGGTCTGGCGGATGGCGGCGCGGTCCTGGAAGCTGTGGGATGCGCTCACCGAACGGCTGGAGGCGGACGGGGTGCTGGACCAGTACGACGTGATCTTCATCGACACGCCGCCCGCCCTTGGCTACCTCACCATCAACGGGCTGTCTGCGGCCGACATCCTGCTGGTGCCGATGGGCGCGTCCTTCCTGGAGTTCGATTCGACGGGGCGCTTCTTCGATATGCTGCATTCCACCTTCGCCTCGATCGAGGAGGGCGAGAACCTCGCCGCCCGCGCCCTGGGCCGCCCCGGGCTGGCGTTTGAATGGGATGCGGTGCGCACCGTGATCACCCGCTATGACAGCGCCCAGCAGGGCGAGCTGGCGGCGCTGATGCAGGCCTATATGGGCCGGGTGCTCTCCCCCCACAAACAGGATTTCACTGCGCTGATCGGCCAGGCCGGCGAGCAGGTGAGCGGCATCTACGAGGCCGACTACCGCGATTTCAACCGCGAGACCTATGCCCGCGGGCGGGAGACCTTCGACGAGACCTATGCCGCCTTCAAGAAGCTCCTGATCGGGGTCTGGCGGCGCGAGGCGTTGCAGGAGCAGCGCGCGGCCGAATAAGGCCCCGGCAAGACATTTGGGGCAGGATGCGGCCCCGACCAAGAGAGACGCATCCTGCAACTGAGGCACGAAGGACAGGACATGGCAAAACGCAAACGGCTTTCCCCGGCACAGGCCGGTTACCTGACGGCGGCGCCCGCGGCCAAACCGGCGCTTGGCGGCCCGTCCAGTGTGGGGGCTGCGCCGATTGCCCAGGTGGCGTCCGATGCCTCTGCCCAGGCGGCGCTGCAGGAATTGTCCGGCGTGCTGGAAACCGCCCGCGCCAGGGGGCTGATGATCGAAGAACTGCCGCTGGCGCAGATCGACGAGAACCACCTGGTGCGCGACCGCATCGAACAGGACGAGGAAGAGCTGCAGTCGCTGATCGCCTCGATCCGCGCCCGCGGCCAGCAGAGCCCGGCCGAAGTGGTGCCGCTGGAGGACAGCTTCGGCGGCCGCACCCATGGCCTCATTTCCGGCTGGCGCCGCCTGACCGCGCTGAAGCGGCTCTACGCCGAGACTTCAGACCCGAAATTTGCCACCCTCAAGGCGCTGGTGATCAAGCCGGACAGCGCCGAAGACTCTTATGTGGCGATGGTCGAGGAAAACGAGATCCGGGTGAACCTCTCCCATTACGAGCGCGCCCGGATCGCGGTGCGGGCGTATAAGGAAGGCGTCTTCACCCGCCGCAAATACGCGCTGCAGGCGCTGTTCGGCAACGCCACCCGCGCCAAGCGCTCCAAGATCGGCAGCTTCGTCACCCTGGTCGAGGCGCTGGATGCGGTGCTGGTCTACCCCACCGCGATCAGCGAGAAGCTGGGCCTGGCCCTGGTGCGCGAGATCGAGGCGGATGAGGGCTTTGCGGAGCGTGCGAAACAGGCGCTGCAGGCCGCCGACCGCTCCAGCCCGGAGGCAGAGCTGGAGGTGCTGACCCGTCTGGTGGAGGCGCCAGCGGAGAAAACGCCCAGGTTAGAGCCTGATCTCCCCCCTGCCCCGCCGTCCCTGGAACAACTGGCGGCACAGGCCAAGGAGCGGAATGCAGGCCGGGATGCGGACCAGCCCCTGCCCCCGGTGGCGCCGCTGGTCAAGGGCCCGCGGGTGCGCGGCGCCGGGGACTGGGACGCGGCGATGCCCGGCGAGCGGATCGTTCTGAACGCGCCCCGCGGTGTGCGGCTGACCTATACGCCCAGCGAAAAGAAGATCGAAATCAGCGGCGAGGCTGTTGACGCCAGCCTCGCCAAGACGCTGGAGGCCTGGCTGAAAAAGCTCTGATCAGAGCCTGCCGCCTTTCATCTTTCCCCAAATACTCCCGCCGGAGGCAAAGGGCTTTTCCCCGGAAAAGCCCTTTTTAGTGCCTGATATCTGCCTCCGCGGGAGAGTCTGATTAGGTCAGTATGATTGACCAAATGTTTCGCGCGCGAAACATTTGGTCCGAACCGGACCTATTTCCGGGCGGCCGCTCAGGCGCCCCGCCCCACCGCCACATAGGTCCGGAAGCCGGCCCGTTTGGCGGTTTTGGGCGAGTAGATGTTGCGCAGGTCCGCCATCCGCGGCACCTCCATCCCGCGCGCCAGTTTCTTCAGGTCCAGGGCGCGGAACTCGTTCCATTCCGTCAGCAGCACCACCAGGTCGGCGTTCTGCGCCGCCTCGTAAGGGTCCTCCATCCAGGCGACCCCGGGCAACAGCGCCTCGCCCTCGGCCTGCCCCTGCGGGTCCACCACCCGCACCCGGGCGCCGCCGCCGACCAGCGCCGGCACGATGGTCAGGCTGGGTGCTTCGCGCATGTCATCGGTGTTGGGCTTGAAGGTGACGCCCAGCACCGCGACGGTCTTGCCGTTGAACGATCCCTCGCAGGCATCGCGCAGCTTCTCCACCATCCGGTGCTTCACCTCGTCATTCACGCGCATCACGGTCTCGGTGATGCGCAAGGGGAAGGCATGGTCCTGGCCGATCCGCGCCAGCGCCGCGGTGTCCTTGGGGAAGCACGACCCGCCGTAGCCGGGGCCTGCGTGCAGGAACTTGTTGCCGATCCGCCCGTCAAAGCCGATGCCGCGGGCGACCTCCTTGACGTCCGCGCCGACCCGCTCGCACAGACCCGCGATTTCATTGATGAAGGTGATCTTGGCGGCCAGAAACGCATTGGCCGCGTATTTGATCAGCTCGGCCGATTCCAGGTCGGTGGTCAGGATCGGGAAGTCGCGCAGGTAAAGCGGGCGGTAGATCTCCGCCATCACCTCCGCCGCGCGCTCGTTCTGCACGCCGACCACCACCCGGTCGGGTTTCATGAAATCCTCGATCGCGGCGCCTTCGCGCAGGAATTCCGGGTTGGAGGCGACGTCGAAGTCTGCCTGCGGATTGGCCCTGGCGATCACCTGCTGCACCTGCCGGTTGGTGCCCACCGGCACGGTGGATTTGGTCACCACCACCGCGTAGTCCGTCAGCGCTGCGGCGATCTCCTCCGCCGCGGCCATCACATAGGTGAGGTCGGCATGGCCGTCGCCGCGCCGGGTCGGGGTGCCGACGGCGATGAACACCGCCTCCGCCCCGTCCACCGCCGCCGCCAGATCACCGGTAAAGCTGAGGCGGCCCGCCTTCACGTTCTTTTCCATCAGCTGATCGAGGCCCGGCTCGTAGATCGGCACCTCCCCCGCCTGCAGCCGGGCGATCTTGCGCGCGTCCTTGTCGACGCAGACCACGTCATGGCCGAAATCCGAAAAACAGACGCCGGACACCAGACCGACATAGCCGGTGCCAATCATCGCAATGCGCATGGAATACCCTTTTCTCAATCCCCGGTGCGGCGGCTTGGCTGCCGCCATTGTCTTGAGACTAGAAGGATATACGCCGCCGGACAGGGCGGGAACCGGTTTTTTGCGCCCGCCCGGCCCGGGGCGCAGCTGCGGGAGAAGATAGGTCCGCTTCGGACCAAATGTTTCGCGCGCGAAACATTTGGTCCGAAGCGGACCTAAATAGCGCGGCGCGGCCCGCCCGGCCAGGCGCCGCCGCACCGGGCGCAAAGGGTTTGACAGCGCCGGCGATTTATGTGCTTTCGGGGCCGCAGCAGACGACAGGGCCAGGCCCGCAAGCAGACAGGAGCACCCCGGTGAGCACAGCAGAGGCGCGCAGCACAGACATTCCGGCAGCGGCCCCGGCCAGGGCAGCGGCCGGGCGGCTGGTGGCGGTGGTGGTGACCCACAACCGGCTGGACAAGCTGAAGGCGACGCTGGCGCGGCTGCTGGAGAGCCCGGAGACGGAGCTGGCGGCGGTGGTGGTGGCCGACAATGCCTCCTCGGACGGAACCGGCGCATGGCTGGCGGCGCAGGACGACCCCAGGCTGGACATTTGCAGCAGCGCCACCAACCGCGGCGGCGCCGGCGGCTTCGAGATGGGGATGCGCCGGGCGATGGAGCATCACGCCCCCGATTGGCTGGCGGTGATGGATGACGACGGGCGGCCCGCCCCCGGCGGGCTGGCGGCGTTTCACGCGCTGGCGATGCACCGCCAGCCGGCAGCTGCGGCAGAGGGGGGCGGCTGGGACGCGGTGGCGGCGGCGGTCTATTTCCCGGACGGCCGCATCTGCGAGATGAACCGCCCCTCGCGCAACCCGTTCTGGCACGGGCGCGAGTTCCTGCGCACCCTGTTCGGCGGCGGCCGCTCCGGCTTTCACGTGCAGCCCTCGGATTACGAGGGGGCGGGGATGCAGATCGACGTCACCTCTTTTGTGGGCTTCTTCATCTCGGCAGATGCGGTGCGGCGGATCGGCTATCCGGATCCGGAGCTGTTCATCTATGGCGATGACGGGCTTTACACGCTGGGGCTGACCAAATCGGGCGGCCGGATCGGCTTTGAGCCTTCGGTGCGCTTCGAGCATGACCTGTCGACCTTCCAGGCCGGGGGCGCGGATGCGCAAAAGGCGGAGGCGGCGCAGCGCGGCCGCTTCGTGCCGCTGTGGAAGGCCTATTACTACCACCGCAACCTGCTGCTTCTGTACCGGATGGCGGCGGGCTGGCTGTTCTGGCCGGTGCTTCTGGTGATCGTGCCGAAGTGGCTGATGAAGCTGCGCCACCACCGCGGCGGCCGCCGCGCCTTTGCCCGGCTGATGGGCCATGCCCTGCGCGACGGGCTGCTGCGGCGCACCAGAGTGCCCCATGCCAGGGTGCTGGAGCTGGCAGGCGACGGCTGAGCCGGCGGCGGTCCCGCGCCGCGCTCAGCGGTTCAGGATCACCCGGTGGTAGCGGCCCATCAGCAGCAGCCCCAGCGCCAGCAGGGCCAGGCTGGTGAGCAGCACGTAGGTCACGCTGGCATAGGCGGCGGTATAAGTGGGGTAGAAGCCGGTGCGCATCAGCCCGGTGATATGCATCAGCGGGTTGTACCACAGGATCTCCTGCGCCAGCGGCGGCAGGTCCTCATAGAGAAAGAGGACGCCGGAGGCGAGGAACAGCGGCCGGGTGATCACCGACCAGGCCACCTCCCACAAGGGATAAAGCCCCATCAGCACGCAGTTCAGCGTGCCCACCCCAAGGCCCAGCACCATCGCCAGCGCCATCGCCAGCACCGCCGGCGGCAGGTCCAGCACCGTGCGGCTGTCGATCACCATCAGCGTGCCGGAGAGCAGCAGCAGCGCCATCAGGCTGCCGGTCAGGCTGTTGAGGGCAAACCGCGCCAGAATCGCGTCCACCCAGGTCACCGCCGGGAACTGCAGCAGCGGCTTGGAGAAGTTCAGCGCCCGGGCGGTGGTATTGGCAATTGTGTTGTAGAGGTCGAACGCCAGATAGCCGGTGGCGTAAAACAACAGGAAGCTGGTGCCCAGCGACGGGCTGCGGATCACCAGCGAGAAGCCGAGGCTGAGGAACAGAATGGCCGCCAGCGGCTCAAGAATGGCCCAGAGATAGCCGCCGGGGGTGCGGCCGTAGCGGGTCGACATCTCGCGCAGCACCAGCGCCGCGATTGTGCGCAGGCTGGCAAAGCGGCGCGCGCGGGCGGCGGCGGGCGGCAGGGCGGGCATCTGGGCGGGAGGCAGGGCAGGGGCCGCTGCGGGCGGGGTGCTGGTCATGAATACCCATTGTGAATATGCGCTGTGCAGGCGATAATATGAAAGAAAGACGAGGCAATTACAAACGGCTGCAGGCCGGGATAAGCAGATTATGACACAGGATCGCCCGGCGGCGCGCCGGAAGGCTGCCGCCCACTTCCGCACCGGCCGCAAAAGCTCTGACACATCCGGCCCGGCAGAGGCGGAGGGCAGCGGCCCGGACCGGCCCGCCGCGCCCGGCCGGGAGGCCGCCAATGTGAAACAGCTGCCCGGCGCGCCGGACCATCAGGACGGTCCGGGCGGCAAGGACGCAGGCAAGAAGCTCCGGAAACTGCGCCGCAAGGTGCAGAAGGCCGAGGCGGCCCAAGCGGCGCTGGAGGCGCAGATGGCCGGGACCCCGGCCTATCCGGTGGCCCGGCCCGCGCATCTGAAGGGGCGCCATCGCGGGCTGATCGCCAGTTTCGCAGCCCTGGTGCTGCTGCCGCTGGCGGCGGCGGTGTTTTATCTGTTTGCGGTGGCCGAGGATCAGTTTGCCTCCACCACCGGCTTCACCGTGCGCAGCCAGGAAAGCTCCAGCGCCAACGACCTCTTGGGCGGGCTGGCCAGTTTCGCCGGCAATTCCACCGCCTCGGACAGCGACATCCTCTATGAGTTCATCCAGAGCAAGGAGATGGCCGCGGCGGTCAGCAAGCGGGTGGACCTGCGCGCCCATTACAGCCAGCACTGGCCCGGCGACTGGGCATTCTCGATCTGGCCCGATGCCACCCTGGAGGAACTAGTCTGGTTCTGGCAGCGCATCGCCCGCATCTCCTATGACAGCGGCTCGGGGCTGACCGAGGTGCAGGTCACCGCCTTTGATCCGCAGACCGCCCAGGCCATTGCCCAGGCCATCATCGAGGAAAGCCAGATCCGCATCAATGCGCTCAACGATCAGGCCCGCGCCGATGCGATGCGCTATGCCGAAACCGATCTGGAAGAGGCGGTGGAGCGGCTGAAAGCCGCCCGCGAGGAGCTGACCCGGTTCCGCACCCGCACCCGCATCGTCGACCCGGAGGCCGATATCCAGGGCCGCATGGGGGTGATGAACAACCTGCAGCAGCAGCTGGCCGAGGCCTTGATCGAATACGACCTGCTGGCCGGCACGGTGGCGCCGGGCGACGTGCGGCTGAAGCAGGCGCAGCAGCAGATCGGCGTGATCCGCGAGCGCATCAACATCGAGCGCCAGACCTTTGCCTCCAGCAACACCGACACCGGCGGCGTCGGCGAGGATTACCCGACGCTGATCTCGGAGTTCGAGCGGCTGACGGTGGACCGGGAGTTTGCCGAGGAAACCTACCGCGCGGCGCTGACGGCGCTGGAGGCGGCGCGCGACGATGCCGCCCGCCAGAGCCGCTACCTGGCCACCTATATCAATCCGGCCCTGGCCGAGGAGGCGGAATACCCGCGCCGCTTCGTGCTCAGCGCGCTGGCCGGGCTGTTCCTGCTGCTCACCTGGTCGATCCTGGTGCTGATCTATTACTCGATCCGCGACCGCAGCTGAGGAGCGGGCCATGATCCGGTTCGAGAACCTGACCAAGAGCTTCCGGCTCAAGGGCGAGCGCAAGGTGGTGATCGACAACCTGACCCTGACGCTGCCCGCGGGCAAGTCGCTGGCGCTTCTGGGCCGCAACGGCGCCGGCAAGTCGACGCTGTTGCAGATCATCGCGGGCACCATGCGCCCCGACTGCGGCCGGGTGGTCAGCGATGGCACCATCTCCTGGCCGGTGGGGCTGGGCGGCTCCTTCCACCGCGAGCTGACCGGGGCGGAGAACGTCCGCTTCATCGCCCGGATCTATGGCGTCGATACCGATGACCTGGTGAATTTCGTCGAGGAGTTTGCCGAGCTGGGCAAATTCTACCACATGCCGGTGCGCAGCTATTCCTCCGGCATGAAGTCGCGGCTGACCTTCGGCGCTTCGATGGGGATCCGTTTCGACACCTATCTGGTCGACGAGGTGACCGCGGTGGGCGACCGCGCCTTCCGCCGCAAGAGCCGCGCGGTCTTTGCCGACCGGATGAAGCATTCCAGCGCCATTATGGTCAACCACTCGATGAACCAGGTGCGCCAGTTCTGCAATGCGGGCCTGGTGCTGGAACACGGCAGGATCCGCTATTTCGAGGACCTCGATGAGGCGATCGAGGTGCATGAGGCGATGCTGGACTAGCGCTCAGGCGGCGCGGGCGCGGGAATCTGAAGCGGGGCGGCAAAGAGGAATTTATTTCCGCTGCCAGCTCCAGTATGCAGCCCCCAGTGATGATTGCAGGTGCCGGGCAAAGGAGTTTTACCGATGACAAAGGATGTGGGGGCTGCGGGCAGCGCAACGGCGCTGCAGAGTCTGATGTGGCCGGAATTCGGCATCTGCACCGAACGCGACCTCTATCTGCGGGCGCAGGGGCCGGTGGCGGTGTCGCCGGAGCAGCGCGAGCTGCGCTTTGCGGCGGGCGGCCATGTGTCCTTCGGCAGCTGGTTCAATCTGTTCAACCTGGAAAAATGGCAGCGCGAATGCGGGCTGCAGAGCCTGCAGCTGCAGCTTGAGGGCGAGGGCGCTTTTGAGGTGTCGGTGGTTCTGGCGCCGCGCGGCCGGTCCTGGGACCGGGTGGTGAGCCGCTATGCGGAATTCCCCGCGGACGGGCGGCTGGAGATCAGCCTGGACCAGATCCTGCAGCCGGGCGTCATGCCCGGGGTGCTGTTCTTCGAGCTGCGCGCGCTGGGGGCAGGGCGGCTGACCGGGGCCAGCTGGCAGACGCTGGACGCGCCGCGGCGGGCGCCGCAGCTGGCGCTGGCGGTGACCACCTTCAAGCGCGAGGCGGCGGTGGCGCGCACGGTGGAGCGGTTCTGCGCCTTCCGCGAAAGCTCCTGGATGAAGCCGCATGTGCAGATGATCGTCACCGACAACGGCCAGTCGGTGGAGCTGGCGCCGCAGGAAGGCGTCACCCTGGTGCCGAACGAGAACCTGGGCGGGGCAGGCGGCTTTACCCGCGGCCTGCTGGAGGCCCGCGCCCGCGGTGCCACGCACTGCCTGTTCATGGATGATGACGCCTCGATCCACATGGAGAGCCTGGAGCGCACCTGGATGATGCTGGCCTATGCCAGGGATCCCAGGACCGCAGTGGCCGGCGCGATGATCAGCGAGCAGCACCGCTGGGCGATCTGGGAGAACGGCGCCCGTTTCTTCACCCGCTGCCAGCCGCTGCACATGGGCACCGATCTGCGCGACGTGACCCGGATGCTGGCAATGGAGCATGAAGCGGCGCAGCCGGTGCCGGAGGATTTCTACGGCGGCTGGTGGTATTTCGCCTTCCCGGTGGCGCAGGCAGAGCACCTGGCCTTCCCGTTCTTCGTGCGCGGCGACGATGTCAGCTTCTCGCTGGCCAATGATTTCAACATCCTCACCCTCAACGGCGTGGTCTCCTTTCAGGAAAGCTTCACCGAGAAGGAAAGCCCGCAGACCTGGTACCTGGACCTGCGCAGCCACATGGCGCATCACCTGAGCCTGCCGCAGCTGGAGGTGGGCGCGCGCGGCGTGCTGAAGATCGCCGCCTGGTTCTTCCTGCGCAACCTGCCGCGGATGCATTACGACACCCTGGCCGCGATCAACCTGGCGGTCGAGGATGTGATGAAGGGGCCGGAGTTCTTTGACGAGCACGCCGATATGGCCGGGCGCCGGGCTGATATCAAGGCGCTGACCAGCACCGAGGCCTGGCAGGATCTGCACCCGCGCCAGGCGCTGCCGCCGGTGCGTGAGCAGCCCCCCGCGGCCTGGAAGCGGCATCTGATGAAGCTCAGCCTCAACGGGCTGCTGATCCCGGGCTATGCCCGTTTGGGCCGCAAGATCACCCTGGAGGCGCAGCACCGCAGCCACATCGGCTATGCCTGGGGCGCGGCAGAGATCACCTGCCTGAATGCGGAGCGCACGAAATTCTATACCGTGCGCCATTCCAAGGCCGCCGCCTGGCGCGAGCTGAAGCGGTTTGCCAAAAACGCCCGCGCCTTTTTGAAAGATTACGACCGGCTGTCCGCCGCCTACCGCAGCCGCTACGGGCAGCTGACCAGCGAAGCCTACTGGCAGGACAAGCTGGGGTTTGCCGCATCGCAGGAGCGCCAGGCGGCGGAGTAATTCCGGGAACGGCGGGGCTGATGCAAAGGCCCCTGCGCCTGGCTTGGCGTCAGGCGCAGGGGCTTTGAGCGCTTACTGTTTCTTTTCTGCCGCCTGGTGGGCAATCACCGCCTGCAGCAGCGGCGTGACCAGATCGCGCATCAGAGCATAGCTGTCGGCGGGCAGCTCCATCCGGGCCAGCGGAGCATCGGCAGCCGGCAGGGGATCAAAGAACAGTTCCTCCCGGTTGAAATAGCGCCGCGCGACGGCACGGTTGCCGGCGGCATAGTCTGCCATCACTGCCGCGCGCTGCTCCGGCGGCATCAGCCGTTCGGACTGTTTCTTGCCGCCGCCAGGCCTGGCCCTGTCGATCCGGGCACAGGCCGTGGTCAGCATGCCGCGGTAGTCGGGGCCGGCTTCATCCAGCGGCAGGCAGCGCATGAACTCGGACATCGCGGGCGAATAGCTTTCGTTGATATGGCTTGGGGCGCTGAAGCCGCTGCGGTCGGTCAGGCCGATGCTGTCGCAGAAGGCTTCGATCGGGCCGTCCTTCATCTGGTCCCGCTCATGCACATTCACGATGATGTTCTCCTGCCCGAACAGGGTTTCCAGGTGGTGCAGATACCGGTCGTAGTGGATCCAGTGGAAATCCTCGCGCATCGCCATGAACTCATCGAAGGTGCAATGGCTCAGTTTGCGGTTCCATTGCCATTTGATGTTCTGGAAGAACCAGCTCTCCAGCCAGCTGTCCTGGCGGCGCAGGGTGAAGACCACCTTGACGTCGAACCATTCCCGGAACGCGGCCAGCACGCCCAGATCGCGGCGCATGCAGATATCCTCGTCGCTGAGGATCACCGTGTGGATCCGCTGCGGCCGCTTGTCCGCCCGCTCTGTGATGTTCTGGGCGACCTCGGCCGGGGTGCGCCCGCCGCTGAAAAGGTTGTTCACCAGCTTCAGGTGACGGCGCACCTTGAACGGGTAGAAGAAGCCTTTTTCCTGAAGCTTTTCGAAATTGGAGTGCAGATAGTCCTGGAGGGCAGAGGTCGCTGTCCGGTGGGCGCCAATGTGAAGGATGAGTGTGCGTTTCAACCTGGGTACCTGTGATGTTCTGCGGCCGGTCGGCCTGTGTTTATTCTGCGTGGTGCTTAACGGGTTTCGCCGCCAAGTGCCAAAAGATATTCCTGCTTTATGCAGCCTGCGGCCGTGCCAGGATGGCGGTGATTTCGTCCAGGCTTTCCCAGACCGCCTTGGCGTTCCTTCGCTGGGCCGGGGTATGGTCCTCGATGTCCGTGGCATCGCGCTGTGACACGGAGACCTGGTATTCCCGGCGCCAGGCTTTGGGCATTTTCCCGATCAAAGCCGCTATCCGGGCCGCGGCCTTGTCCAGGCGGGCCCTTTTGGGGGGCGAAAAATGAGCTTCGGGGGAGAAGTCCTGCCCGGTCCGGGACGCAGTGCCGTGGCTGCGCAGCAGCTCCTCTTCCAGAACGGGCTTGCCGAAGAACTGGCTGTCCAGAGCCTGGGCATCGGCCCGGAAGGCCGTCAGAAGATGGCTGGCGCTGACGTGGTCGAGCACCGGTTTTTCGCCGCTGCGCCCGGCGGCGGCGGACAGTTTGCGCTGCAGCGCGCCGCCAACGGCCAGCCTGTGGTGGTCTGCCAGCTCCTGGCCGCGCAGGACCTGCTGGACAAGGCGCAGGCCTGACAGCTCCGCCACGGAGAGCGCTTCGTTGACGGTGTCCAGAGGCAGCAGCTCGAAATCGCCGGTGCCCAGGGCATGATAGAGAAAATCGGACACCGCATCGCCGTCGCGCAGCTCGCTGCGCACGAAGGGGCGCAGGATCATGCCGCTGCCGAAGACCTGGCGCCAGGCCGGGAAGCGCTTGGCGTAATACAGGGTGGGCACGCTGCTGATGAAGCGGCAGAATTCCGGCAGCGAGCCGTCGAAGGTGCCGGTCTTCAGCCGCTGGCCATAGGCGGAGACGGCGCGCGAGGCATGCGGCCGCACGTAGGAGATCGTGCGCACGGGCAGGCCGGGAAAATACTCTGTCAGCACCGCCCGCAGCCGGTGCGGGTCGCGCCGGGACAGGAATTCGGTGGAGATCACGCCGGTGCCGCCGCCGCGGGAGGCGAACCAGTCGCGCAGCCCGCCGAACTGCGCCTGCACAAAGGCGGGGCCGGCGTCTGCCTTCAGCGCATTGGCCAGGGGCGCGTTGTTGAGGTGCCTTTGCGGCACCAGCCGCGATGTGCTGCAGCGCCAGGCCCCGGCGTTCAGCACCGACTGGATCGAGCTGGTGCCGGTTTTAGGGTCTCCTGTGTGGATGAGCAGATCCTGTATCATTGGCGGCTCCGCATCAGGTGCCGAAGCGGGCGAAATCAAAGCTGCTCCAGCGGTCCTCTTCCTGCTGCGCCCAGCTTTTGTCGCTGGTCTTGTGGGCGTGGCCCCAATGGACCGGGTCAAGCTGAAAGTGCGGAGCGAAGAAATCCGTGATTTTGCTGATGGGGTCAGCAGCGATGTCGAAGTCCACCAGGCGGCCGGGCTTGTCTGCGAAATAGGTGCGGACATTGGCGTGATGGCTATCGAAATCCTGCGCCCAGCGGGCAATCACCTGCTCTTCGCTCTCGTTGTAGAGCGCCATGTTCTTGGACAGGTAGAGCCCGTTCGTATGGCGGGCGCGGCTGCGCAGCCACTTGGCCTTGTCCCGGGTGTTGAGGATGAACTTCGCCTGCGGGTAGGCCTCGGCAATGGCCCGGAACTGCTTGAAGTTCTCGTAATGGCGCTTGGGGCGGATCAGCTCCAGATCGAAGAAGCCGGAGAAATGCTCAAGCCCTTCGAAAGCGGGCCTTCCGGCTTTCAGGTTGCGGTGGATCCTGGCCTGGTAGAGCGGTTTTTCCTGCCGTCCCTTGCCCTTGGACCAGTTGCAGTGCAGCGAGTTGACGCCGCTGCGGTTGAACAGCCGGGTCAGGGACAGGGTGGCGCATTTGTTGAAGCCGATCTGGACGGCGATGGGGCGCTCTTGCAGCGCGGCGGCGTCAGTCATTGGAAGCGGTTCCGGTATCGTTGGAGAGGGAGTAGCCGAAATATTCCCAGGCCCGGACCAGATTGCGCGTCCGGTAGGTCTCCGGGAAATCGGCGGTGTATTTGGCGTTGGAGTTCTTCACTTCGCTGAAGCGCTCTGCCAGCGGCAGCGGGGCGGGGCGCTTTTCGAGGCCGCAGAAGGCCGCAATCCGCTCTGCCGTGCCGGCCGGGTCCGCGCAGAAATCCTCGTAGCGGGCCAGGATGCAATCTTCGCCAAGATCCTGAAACGCCTTCATGTAGGCGGTATTCCAATGCGCCATGAGCTGCGGCACCGGCAGCTTGTGCCACTTGCGGGTGGACAGAGAGACGGCCCGCGGGTCTCTGGTCCAGACGATGAAGCGGGCCTCCGGGAACAGGCTGCGGAAATAGGGGATCCGGATGATGTTGGGCGGCGATTTCTCCAGCAGCACCGGGGACTCCCCGCTGACCCAGCTGTCCCATTGGGCAAGCAGCCGGCTGGCAGCCTTGCGGGCGCGCTCCGGTTTTTTCACCGGAGCAAACTGCATCTGCGGGTAGAAGGCAAAGGCGCCAGGCCCGCCGAACGGGCGCTCTGCCATGTAGACATCCTGCAGGAACTGGCCTTCGTTCTCCGGCACCTTGGCCGATTGAAAGAAGCTGACGCTGTAATGGGCGCAAAGATAGTCATGCAGCAGCGTCGTGCCGCTGCGGTGCAGGCCGCAAATAAACACCGGGCGCTTGATCCGCACGTCTTCGGCGGGCTGGGTCCGGACCCGGCGCCGTTTCACTTGGAGGTCGGATTTCCCCAGAGTTTCCAGCGCCTTGCGCGCCTGGCTGAAGTGCCCTTCCTGCAGCAGGCCGTGGATCTCCTGAGCAGTCTTCCGGGCTTCTGCCGCAGCCGCCTGAGGTGAGTATGCCGGCTTTTTCATCGTTCCCTCTCGTTCCCTCGCTGCCGGTCGGGCCGCGGCGCGCAGATGGGCTTCTCATAACGGGTTGCAGGCGGCGGCTCCAGCAGAATGTGGCGGGGTGCGGCGGCGGCCTATAGCGCCGCGGCAACACCCGGCCGGCCGGGGATATTGCTCTTGATGCGCTGGGGAGGGGCGGGTAGTCAGGGCATGGCTATCACTTCTTTGATGCAGGATCGCGCGGCCTTGAAAAACCAGATCATCGGGATTGTTCCTTTCTCCTATGCGGCCACCGACCGGTTCCAGGCGGCCCGGGATCATCAGGACGAAGCACAGCTCCTGCGGGCGCTGTTCGACGAAACCCGGATCGCGTTCCGCTTCCGCATGCTGGAGCTGCTCAATGCGCATTCATTTAAGGCGCAAGGCGACCGCAATTTCTCGATGATCTACCTCGTGTCCGAACGGATGCCGCCGGAGCACCGCCGCCGGCTGGAGGAGATTGTCTCGGGTGTGCCCGGGGTGCGGATCATTGCGCTGCCGCAGATGCCGCTGGCCGACGCTGTGCGCCGGGCTTTCGAGCAGGTCATCGATCCGGATGCCGGGCACGTAAGCCTGTTCCGGCTGGATGATGACGATGCGCTGGCAGTGGACTTCATCGCCAGCCTGCGCCGCCGCGCCCGGCGCCTGATCACTGCCGGGCTGATCCAGAAACCCACGGTGCTGAGCGCCACCCGCGGCATTTACTGGAAAAACGACGGGACCGGGCGCTCGCAGTTGATCGACATCTGCGACCGGGTGCCGCTGTCGATGGGCTACACCATTGTCAGCCCGCGTGAGGACATCGGCCACCACTACCTGAAAGGGCACCGGGACGCGGCGATGTTCTACCCGTGTTTCATGGACCCCTCGCGGATCATGTATGTGCGCTCGGTGCATGGGGATAATGACGGCGGTATTTCGAACCTGAACCGGGGCCGGGTTTTGGAAGCCGGGCGGGCCCGTGAGGTCATGCGCCGCCGGTTCGATCTGGATGCTGATTTGCTTCTGGCCCCGGAGGGGGCGCTGGCGGGCAAAACCTTCAGCCAGCGGACATCATAGTTTTCTCACTCCTGAGGGCGGTCAACGGGACCGGCAGACAGCATGGCTTTGCTCAAAGCGGCGCACCGGAAACAGGTCTGGTTCAAGCCCGCCCGCGCTTTCGGAGCTGGCAGGGCCGCGCGGCCGGGAGAATACCGCCGCCAGGGCAATGAACGTTTCCGGTCCGGGCAGTTTCATGAAAGGCAGGGGCTGTTTCTCCGCCGCCCGGCAGAAGACACACTGGCAGCTGCGGGTGTAACCCAAGAAAGGACAAGCACATGAACATTCTATGCGTAGGCGCAGGCCTCTCGGGTGCGGTGATCGGCCGGCATCTGGCGGAGGCGGGCCATCAGATCACCGTGGTGGACAGCCGCAGCCATGCCGGCGGCAACTGCCATACCGAGCGCGACGCCGAAACCGGCGTGATGGTGCATGTCTACGGGCCGCATATCTTCCACACCGACGACGCCGAGGTCTGGGATTATGTGAACCGCTTCGAGACCTTCAAACCCTACAAGAACCGGGTGAAATCGACCACCCGCGGGCTGTCGGGCGAGCAGGAAGTGTTCTCGCTGCCGGTGAACCTGCACACCATCAACCAGTTCTTCCGCAAGACGATGCGCCCCGAAGAGGCGCATGACTTCATCGTCAACGAGCAGGCCGACACCACCATCGAGGATCCGCAGACCTTCGAGGAGCAGGCGATGCGCTTTGTCGGCAAGGATCTCTATGAGGCTTTCTTCAAGGGCTACACCATCAAGCAGTGGGGGATGCACCCCTCGGAGCTGCCCGCCTCGATCCTGAAGCGGCTGCCGGTGCGGTTCAACTACGACGACAACTACTTCTTCCACCAGTTCCAGGGGATGCCGGAAAACGGCTACACGCCGATGATCGAGAAGATCCTCGATCACGCAAACATCACCGTGCAGCTGGAGACCGAATTCACCCCGGAGACGGGCGCAGAGTACGACCACGTGTTCTACTCCGGGCCGCTGGACGGCTATTTCGGCTACCGGCTTGGCCGTCTCGGCTACCGGACGCTGGATTTCGAGCGCTTCACCCATGAGGGCGACTACCAGGGCTGCGCGGTGATGAACTACGGCGAGGAAGAGGTGCCCTTTACCCGCATCACCGAGCACAAGCATTTCGCGCCCTGGGAAGAGCACGAGGGCTCGGTGCTCTACCGCGAGTTCTCCCGCCTGGCCGAGCCCGGCGACATTCCCTATTACCCGATCCGCCAAGTGAAGGAGAAGGCGCTGCTTGCGGATTACGTCAAGCTGGCCGAAGAGACCAAGGGCGTCACCTTTGTCGGCCGCCTGGCGACCTATCGCTATCTGGACATGGATGTGACCATCCGCGAGGCGCTGGACGCGGCGCGCGGCTTTGCCTCCTGCCTGGAGACCGGCGAAGCGGCGCCTGCGTTTTTCACCGCGCCGCTGTGACGGGATATCAGGGTACCGGCCGGAGCTGAGGCGAATGTCTGTGTCACCAATCGAAATACAGATGGACCGGAACGCGCGGCGGGCGCTGCTTGAGCTCGGGTTCCGCCCGCCTGCAGGGCCCGTGCTCCGGCTGCATCCGGACAGCCGGTTCGAAGCGCCAACCAATCTGTCCGGCGTTCTGCATGCCGCGACGCCGGTGGCCATCGGGGCCTTTACCTTGGTAAACGGCTCGTCGCTGGCGTATTGCTCGATCGGCCGGTACTGTTCCCTGGCGCCGAATGTGACCATCGGCGCGGCCGAGCATCCGATTGATTACCTGACAACCAGCACGGCTGGCTGGCAGCGGAATTTCATGAACTGGAAGGAACAGACCGGAGGGGGCGCGCTCCAGCCTGTTCCCTTCGCGGACCGCCCCCATACTGAAATTGGAAATGACGTATGGATCGGGGCCGGGGCGTTCCTGAGGGCAGGGGTGCGCATCGGCGATGGCGCGGTTATCGCGGCAGGAGCCGTCGTCACCCGGGACGTGGACCCCTACACGGTGGTTGGCGGCGTGCCCGCCCGCAAGCTGCGGCTCCGGTTCAGCGAGGACATCATAGCGCGGCTGATGAAGGCAGAATGGTGGAAATACCGGCTGTTCGACTTCGGCTGCCGGGTGGACCGTGTGGAGGAGTGCCTGGAGTGGCTGGAGGAGAATATCTCTAGCCTCCCCCTTCATCAGCCCGAGATCTACAGCCCGGAGGCGCTGAAGCGGGCTGCTGGGCAATAGGGGCCGGCAGCGCGGCCCCGGGCGGGGATCACCCCAGTGCGTTGTCCAGAAATTGCTTGATCCGGCCTTTCAAAAGCCCGTGCCTTTGCAGCCATGCCCAGCAGGCATGCATGTTATGGTCATCATAAAACGCGCGGACGGAGTCCGCCTGTTCAAACCGCGGGCGGAAGTTTGCGTCGAAAACCGAACCGGCGCCGGCATGGTTCTCGATGTAGAGGCTGTTTGGGGCGCTGAGACTGGGCCGCAGATCCATAACGACCTGATGCGGGGCAGTGATCAGCCGGTTGTAGAAATACCAGATTGCCTTGCTGCTCAGGCCCTGTTTGATGGTTCCATAGTCCGGGTAGTACAGGATCGTGCTGAGCCCCATGGCACCAGACGCGGAAATTTTCTGGCCGAAATAGACCGCACTGATCGCCGCAGCACTCAGCCCGGCAGTGACTGAGCGGTTGTAGCCATGCTGTGCCAGGAAGGCGGCAAGATTGGCTGCGCTTTGGGCGGGATTTCCGGCTGACGCGCCGAAGCCGGCAGTCGCCCCCAGGCCGGATGCGTCCCGGATCATCAGGAATCCCATGCCGTTTTGCAAAGCAAGTTCTGCAAAATCCTGGAAAACTTCCAGGCTGTTTTCCTGGCCCATTGAATCGAAAAAGATCATGCAGACGCCGCTGCTGCCTTTGATATGCACGGCGTCCAGCACAGGGATGTGCTCGAAGGGGAGGGCCGCAAAAGAGCCGTGGATCTGCTCCCGGCCACTGAACAGCAGGCACCAGTCCGCCAAGCGCTTGAACCGGTCTGACAGCTGCAGCCTGCCGCTTCGCAACCGGCTCAGGGCGTCCGCGGCAGCCTCCTCCTGGCCGGATCGCAGCGCGGTTTCCAGCCGGGCCGCCAGCGCGGCTTCTTCAAACCGGGTGCCGTCCAGCACCTGATGCAGCGGGCTGAGGCAATGCTCGGCGAAGCGGCCGGCAAGATACAGGTTGGCCAGAAATTCGAAGATGACCGCCGGCGGCGCCCGTCTCAGGCTGCCGTCGTCCTGAAGGGAGCACAGGAAGTTGTGGGCGGCGCCCCATCGCTGGTCCGCCTCCAGAACGCGGTGCCAGGACCGGATGGTATCGGCCTGGCTGCATGCCAGCCGCCCGGCCTTTTCGAACCAGGCCCGGGCCTCGCAGAAGCGCCCTTCCCGCTCGCAGATCAGCCCCCGCAGCACGGGCATGATCCCCTGCGCCTGCGGAGCGCTTTCGATCAGGCGGTTCACAGCTTCCTCTGCCAGGCCCGGGTCCGCCTCCGCCAGGCATTTGACGAGCAAATGGGTCATGCCGAGCTGGCGCTGCGCCGCCGCCGCCTGAAAGGCTTCCAGAGCGGCAGAGGGGTCCGGCAGCTCCGGCCGGGTGTCCCTGCCGGCCTGCAAGGCCGCCTGCACAGCCCCCGCCAGATCCTGCGCCCCGAGCAGGCAAAGAGTGGTCACGGCATCCTGGACGGCCGGCGTCTTCCGCTGCCGGAACCGGTCCAGGATTTGCGCTTCGTGCGGCCGGAGCCGGGCCTGCAGATCCTGCATGGCGATTGTCCCTTGTGCATGTAAAACCGGATCAGGCGGATCCTTCCGCCTCAGCCGGTCTGTTCGATTGTCTTCCGGGCCCGCTGGATGTCGCCGCTGCTGATCAGCGTGGCCTCCAGCGTGCCGCCGGCAGGCAGGTCCGGCAGCCGTGCCGAAAATGTCCAGCTGCCGGATCCCGCATACCGCGCTGCCACGTCCGGCCGGGGCGGGCCAAGCACCGGGATGCCGGCCAGCCCGGCTGCGGAGGTGGAAATCACCAGGCTGGGCGGGGTTGCCCCGGAGGGGGCCACGTACCAGCCGCTGGCCTGCAGCAGACGGCTGCCGCGGTCATAGCTGGCCGAGGAGATTGCCAGCCGGAGGCCTTGGCTGTTGCGCTGGCAGGCGTTGTCGAACACATCCTGGGCCGTGGCCTGGAAGGAGGGGGCGACCGAGCGGAAGTCTTTCCAGGCGCCGCCGCCGAAATGCACGATCTTGGGGGCTGTGCCGGTCAGGCGGTTGATGAAATGGCCGGGCCGGCGCTCTTCAGCCAGCGCCATGCCGCCGCCGCACAGATGCAGGATGCTGTCTTCGGGGAATTCGCAAAACAGCTCCGGCCGGGTTGCGCGGACCACCCGGGCCAGGTCCTGGTCATGCCAGTTGTGGTCGCGGATCAGGCTGGGCGGGAGTTCCGGGAAACGGGTGCGGATCTCTTCGAACAAATCCTTCATCACATCCGGCTGCGCGGTGATGAAGCCGATATTCACCTCGTGCAGGCCGCCGTCATAGGCCCAGTCGCCCGTCAGCTGGCGGTAGCGCAGATCCTTCTTCCACAAGCTGGTGCCGGGGTACATCGGATTGGCCTCGGCCGTATAATTGATGCAGCCGTTGGAGGCCTGCTCGAACAGGCCGCGGACATCGTCCTGGAAGTACAGATCATTGTCGCAAACCGCGACAGCGTCATAGTCCTGCCCGTGGAGAGCGTGCCATTCGAGGTAGATCAGCTTGCTCATCCGCTTGTTGCGGTAGGCGTGAAAGGCGGCCAGCGCTTCGGCATCGGTTTTCCCGGGGAACAGCCGCCGCCATTTCATTTTCCCGTCAGCCCAGGCCATCGGGCTGACATGGGCGCGGATGCCTTCCGCTTTCAGATAGTCCCGGGCATCGCTGCTGAGCTGGGTCGACAGCACCCAGATATCCTGGTCATAGGCGCCGCGCCCGGGCGCGCGCAGGGTCTGCGTCATCAGGCTGGAGGCTGCCAGTTGAGGCGTGTTTGCGGTGAATAAAAGAGCGGTCTTCATGGGAACCCCAAAGGTTTGCTGGTGCCGTTACCGGATTTCGCAGGCGGCGCGCTGGCCGCAGACGGCAATCCAATGCGCCTTCAGCCGGGTGCGGTCAAGAAACTCGGCAAACGCCCGGCGCTCGTGCTGCTCGAAGTTGGGATAGCAGAAGTATTCATCGAACAGCAGGATGCAGCCGGGGCGGATCTTGTCTTCCAGCGCCTGCAGCACGGTCGCCGTGGAGCTGTAGATGTCGCAGTCCACATGCATGAAGCTGACGTGGTCAATGCTGTCCGCATAGGCGGGCAGGGTGTCCTCGAACCAGCCCGGATGCAGCCGCACATTGGCCGCGACGGCCGGCGGCTCGCCCTGGCGGTCGAAATCGAACGGCTGCCAGCCGCGCCATTCCTCGGGCAGTCCGGTGAAACTGTCGAAGCCGTCAAAGATGGTGCCGGGCCGGGCCCGGGCCATCAGGTTGAGGGTGCGGCCGGAGTAGACACCGAACTCCGCATGGGCGCCGCTGCGCCCGGCCTTGGACAGCGCATAAAGCAGGATGTCGTCGGAGCGCTCGAACAGCATTGCTTCGGGCATCTCGCTCTGAACGATTTCCACCGTGCGCTCCAGCGCCTTGTCGGACAGCGCCCGGAACAGCGCATGATTGCTGTTGGGGCGGGTGTCGAGCCAGGCGCTTACCTCGGGATAAGGCCTGGCTGAATGTTCTGCGATCTGGTCCAGCCGCTGCAGGATCTGGCCCAGCTTTTCATCGAGGTTCGTCATGCGGCAGGCTCCTGACCGGAAGGGAGGGGGCGGCTGCCCCCTGGGTTCAAAAGATTCATGCGCCTATTTGCGTCCCAGCACCGCATCCAGATCCGCCCGCGGGAAGATCTCCAGCTTGGAAAACCGGCTGGCGTTATAGACCTGCACACCGATTGAATCGCAGTAGTCCTTGGCAAACTGGTAGGAATGCTCCAGCCGGTCCAGCACCGGGTAATGCCATTTCTCGCCGGGCTTGCGGTAGTCCGGGTGGAAATGGTTCACCTCGCCTTCCGACACCAGCGCCCCGTCCTGCTTGGTCTTGGGTTCCACGTAGGAATGGTCCAGGCCGAGGATGTAGATCTCCCGGAACCCCATATGCACCGCCATCTGCAGCATGGAATAGGTGATCGTTGACCCCCAGCAGATGCCCTTGGTGAGATCGGCGGAGAACTCCCGGAAGGGCGAGCGGTTGTCGGCCGGCGGCAGCCAGCGGGCATAATGGTGGTTGGCCTGGCGCGGCAGGAAGGGCAGCATGTGATGCGGGAAGATCTTGGTGGTGCGGTCCACCGCCAGGATCTCGGAGCGGCAGTTCCGCGCCACCAGCAGATCCTCAACCGAGTAGAAGGTCGGCCGCCAGTCCGTCTCGTCAAAGCAGAGATAGATCTTGTTGGCGGCAAAGGTGACCTCGTTCTTCAGCAGCTCGAGGTCGCTGACCGTGAGGCTGGGGCCGTTGCCCAGCACAAAGCAGCGCTGGCCCAGGTAGCGGTTGCGCATGGCGTTCAAGAAGGCGTTGTCTTCATCGGTGACCGGGGCGCGGGCGCGGCCAGCAGCCCCGGCCTGGGCCTGCTGCAGCGCTGCCATCGCCCGGCGCATGTCGCGCAGCGCAGTGCTTTCCTGTGCGGCGGCGGCCAGGCGCGGCGCTTCGCCGGGCTTGCCGTAGGTGGCCCAAAACGCCTGCGAGGTCAGATGCGCCCGGGCGGCCTGGTAGCACGGCCCCAAGGCCGGCAGCCGGGCGGGAATCCGGCGGCGCAGGCTGCGCAGGGCCAGCATCTGACGCAGGGCCCGGCGCGAGTCGCGGGTCACGGTGAAACCGACGCCTTTTTCCGGATTCCAGTAGCTCACCTGCTTGCCGCGGCGGCAGTCGGCGGGCTTGGAGGGACGGGTGGTGTCGATGGCCACCTGCTCCTTCAGCGGCAGGAAATGGTTGTTCCAGCTGCGCCCGTTCAGCCAGCGGGTGCGCTCCGAGGCGGGCGGCTCAAGACCGTTCACCACGGGGGCGCCGCCGGGCGGCTCTGGCATCGGGCTGTTCTTTTCCTGCGCCACAATGCGGAAAATCCCGGCCAGAATGGCATCCTCGTTGCGGACCAGGTAGTCCGGCCCCTGCAGGAAATGCGTCATCGCATCCAGCAGCAGCTGGGCGTGCTCGTATTTGCGGGCTCCGACAAAGCCGCGCACCAAGCGGTCGAATTCTGCCGCGAAACCGTCCGGATCGTCCAGCCGCCCCTGCTGCGCCAGCAGCACCCAGCGGTTGCGGAAGCGGAAGTACTGCATGGCGGCGGAATATTTCTCTTCGAAATCGTCGTGCAGCACCCAGAAGGAGAAGGGGATCACCAGTTCCACCCCGGCATCGCGCAGCCGCAGCCCGTATTCCACATCATCCATCTTGATGAAGAACGGATAGGGCAGGCCGATGCGGTGGATATCCGCCACGGCCACGCAGCTCCACCACCAGCCGGTGCTGTCGGGGCGGCGGTCCATGCGGATGAAGGCCGGAATGTCGGCCGTGTCCAGCCCGGCGCCGAGGGCGCTGTCGCTGGGATGCACCGAGCCGCGGTACTTGTGGCCGAAGCAGGCGCTGCGGCGCGGGATCCTGTTCTGCGAGGAGGCCGGGTACATCGGCGCGCCCACGTGAAAGCCCGGCTTCAGGAAGCGCATGAACGCGGTGTTGCGGGCAAACATTTCGGGATGCAGGTAGATATCGTCGTCCAGAAGGCAGACGTGGGTGAAGCCCTGTTCCGCTTGCGCCCCGTAGCAGCTTTCATAAATGCCGCGGCCGAACCCGCCGGCGCCGCCGGTATTGCCGTTGGCAAAGACGGACACATTGGCGTCCGGCTGCACCCCGCAGGCGCTGTCCTCGCTGCCGCTGCCATTGTCGACAACCGTCAGATGCGCTTCGTTCCCGGCCTGGCGGCGGCGGATGTAGTCGCGGAAGACATCGGCGTTGTGCTGAACATATTCCGCCCGCTTGAAGGTGCAGAAGATGTAGTTGATGCGCAGATGCGGGCTGACGGGCTGGTCATCGGTGACAAAATCGATGTCATAGCTGGAGCCCGGGGCGGCATGCTCGACCTCAGGCAGCAGGGCGCCGTCCAGATCCGCCAGCCGCAGCGGCGGGAAAACCTGGGTGCCGGGGCCGCTCTGCTGCAGCCGCGCCAGAACGGTGACGGTGCCGTCGCCCGCGATATGGCGCAGCGCCACCCGGACCTCGCCCGAGCGGACCACCAGCCGGGTGCCGAGCCAGTTCAGGGTGGTGGCATGGCGCCAGGCATCCAGGTCAAAGGCGTTGACAGCGCTGGCTCCGAACTCCCGGACATGGCGCTGCAGCGGGTAAATTCCCCGGATCGGAGAAAACCGCTCCTGTTCCGGGTGTTTCCGGGACGCTGCATTTGCGGGTGAAACGGAGGGGGCAATATTCATGATGGCACTCGGGGCTTTACAGAAGGGTCAGGCTGGATGCGGGGTTCGGGGCGGCCACGCGCGGGAGTTGTCACGGCAAAGGTCCGGCCGGCGGTTTGCTGCCAGCCTGCCGGGTCCGGCGGCAGCTTCTGGGTGGCGGTGGTGACGTAGAGGGTGGTGAGATCCGCCCCGCCGAAGGCCGGGCAGGAGGTGTGGCCGGTGGGCAGCTCCACGGCGCTCAGGAAGGCGCCCTCGGGGCTGTAGCGGGCCACCCGCGCCGCGCCCCATTGCGCGTTCCACAGGCAGCCCTCGGCATCCACCACGGCCCCGTCCGGCTTGTGCTCCGGTGTGCTGTCCGTGGCGCGCAGGTCAATAAAGACGGTCTTGTCCCCGGCCGGCCAGCCGGTGTCCGGGTCGACCGGCTGGCGCCAGATGATCCGGGACCGGGTGTCGCTGTAATAGGCGCAGGCGCGCGCCTGGTCGAAACAGATCGCATTCGGGGTGGTCAGGCCGCTGTCCAGCACCCGCAGCTCGCCCCGGGCCCAGCGGTACAGCCTGCCCAGGCCCGGCTCGCCCGCCTTGCCCATGGTGCCCATCCAGAAGCCGCCCCAGGGGTCGGCGCGCCCGTCATTGGAGCGGGTTTCCGGCCGGTCCGCCTCGATTTCGCACAGCATTTCCTCGCGCCCGGTCTCCAGGCCGAACCGGCTGAGCCCGGTTTCGCTGGCGATCAGCAGGTGGGTTTCATCGATCCAGCCCGCGGCGCTCACATGGCGGTCGAATTGCCATTCCAGCGGCCGGGAGCCCAGGCGCGACAGCAGCTTGCAGCTCATGATGTCGAACCAGAACAATTGCTGGCGCTGCGGATGCCAGAGCGGGCCCTCGCCCAGAACGCAGCTGCGGCTGTCAAAGACGGTGGCGGTCATGCGGTTTCCTTTGCCGGGGTTCCCGGCGGGAACAGGGTGTCGAAAGCGGCCCGTTCGAAAACCTCGAGCCGGGTCTGGCGCGAGGCATTCAGAACCCGCACGCCGCGGGCTTCGCACCGCGCGCGGGCGCGGGCATAGGAGACCTCGAGCACCTCCAGGTTCGGCTGGTGCCAGCGCTCGCCGGTCTCCCGGTAGCCGGGGTGGAAATGGTTCTGCTCGCCCGCATGCAGATACGTATTGCCCTGTTTGACCTTGGGCAGCACGTAGCTGTGGTCGAGCCCGATCAGGACGATCTCGGCGCAGCCCATGAACAGCGCCATCTGGATCTGGCTGTAGACGATGGTCGAGCCCCAGCAGATGCCGTGGCTCAGATCCTCGCTGAACGCCGGGAAGTCCGGGTCCGACAGCGGGTCTTCAAAGGAGCGCGGCGGCCGGAAGGGCACAAAGACGGTGTCGGCGGCGTGATAGCCGAAGTCGCGCACATTTGCCGGAAAGATCTTCAGGCTGCCTTCCAGCCCGGCAATCCGCTCCCAGTTGTTCTGAATCACCAGGTGGTCTTCGACCGAGTAATAATCGGGGCGCCAGCAGGTGTCTTCGTAGGCCAGGTAGATCTTGTTGGATGCAAAGGTGACGCTGTTGTGCAGCCTGTCCAGATCGGAAACCCGCAGGCTGGGCCCATTGCCGACGATCACGGCCCGGGCGCCCTTGTGGCGGTTGCGCAGAACGCTCAGCAGGATCTGGCTGGCCCGGTCCTGGTCCGCATGGGCCCGGGCGGTATCCAGCAGCCGGTTGTGCGCCAGCTGGTCCTCAAGCTGGCGCAGCTGCCGCGACCTGGCGTTCTGTTCGGCCCGGTGAAACGTGTCGGCCTTGAGGTGCAGCGCTGCCAGTTCGCGCTGCCGCTGCAGGGCCGTCTCCGCCCGGCCGGGGCGGACCAGGGCGGGATCTGCCGCGGGCTGGTTGCCGGCCATCTGCGCCCAGCAGGCAATCGTGGCCAGGCGCGCCCGGGCGGCTGAGCAGCGCTGGACCAGCTGCGGCAGGCGGCTGAGCGCCCGCAGCTGCCGGCGCAGGCGGCGCTGCAGCCGCCAGGAGCGGAACGGCGGCCGCAGGGGCGGGCGCGGCGGCCGGGCGGCAGGCAGGACCATTGCTTCCGGCCCGGCCAGGAAGGCATCCATCTCATTCATCAGCGCCCAGGCGCCGCCGGCGCCGCCGGCGCCGCCGGCGCCGCCGGCAGCGGCGCGGCTGCGCACCGCGGCAGAGAATTCGGCCCGCAGCGCGTCCGGATCCGCCAGCTCTCCCTGCAAGGCCCTGAGGGTCAGCTGCGCGCCATAGCCGGGCGGGGCCTGATCCGCGGCCGGCTGGAAAGACAGCGGAGCGGCCAGCTGCAGCCCCGCGCGCTGCAGGCGGGCGCTGTATTCGCGTTCTGCGGCCGGGACCGGGAACGGGCAGGGCAGCCCGTGGCGGTGAATGCTGCGCGCATCCAGGCAGCACCAGTCCCAGGGCGCTGTTGCGGCGGTTTGTGCCCTGCGCATCAGCGCCGCCGGATCCGCGCCATCCGCGCTGCCGTCCGCGGGCGGCGCACAAAGAAAGGCTTCGGGCCGCAGGAAGCGCATGAAGGCGGCCGCATGGGCGAACATTCCAGCCTGCGGCCGCCGCCCCGCGCGCAGCAGGCAGAGATGGGTGAAGCCTTCTGCCGCCAGGCTGCCGTAGCAGGCCTCGTAGAGGCCGCGGCCGGTCCCGGGGACCCCGGTGGCGCCGTTGGCAATGCGGCTGACGCCGGCACCGGGGCGGCTGACGGCCAGGGCCGGGGCGGCGTCCTCATTGTCCACAAGAACCAGATGCGCGGCCTCTGCGGCGCCATGCCGGGCGTGTTCCTCCAGGAACCGGCCGAAGGCGGCTGCCGCGGCGTCCAGGTCCGGGCCGGAGCCCTCCAGGATGAAGGCGGTCCTTGCGGCAGGCAGGAGCGGGGCTTCGTTGGTGCCGAAATAGAGATCGTAGACGGCGTCCGGCGACGCGGCCTCGACCACCGGCAGCAGCACGCCCTGTGTCTGCGCGGTGAAGACCGGCGGGCTGAAGGCCGATCCCGGTGCCGGGCAGTCGAGGCGGCAGTACTCCGGCAGGCTGCCGTCCGGCATAACCTGGCGCAGGCTGACCGTCACCGCCCCCTGGCGGACGCAGAGCTCCATGCCGAAGGCTTCAAGCGTGGTGGCCCGGGCCCACGCCTGCACATCGAAGGCATTGGCCGCAGCCGGCCCGAGTTCGGGGCTATACCCCTGCAGACGGTGTCTTATGCCGCAGCCATGCATCGCAAGCACCGGTCAGGCAGCCAGATGCTTGAACAGGTTTTCGAGTGTATTGGCGTGCACATACTCGATGGCTTCGATTGTGCTGTTGGCATTGTGGCTCGACACCGCGACATTCTCGAACTGCAGCAGCGGGTGGTCCTGCGGCAGCGGTTCGGTCTCAAAGACATCCAGCGCCGCCGCGCCCACCTTGCCGGAGCGCAGGCCGGCCGTCAGCGCAGCCTCGTCGATCAGCCCGCCGCGGGCGACATTGACCACGATCACCCCGTCGCGGGCCTGCTCAAACGCGGCTGCGTTCAACAGGTGGTAGTTGTCCGCAGTCTGGTTGCAGCACAGGCAGATCACATCGGCGTCCGCCAGGAGCTGGCCGAAAGAGACCATTGGGGTGCCGTCCGGCGCGCTGTCCATATAGGGGTCGTGGGCGATCACCTCCATGCCGAAACCGCGGGCGCGCTGGCCCACGCCCTGGCCGATGGCGCCATAGCCGGCCACCCCCATGGTCTTTCCGGTGAGACCGGGGAAGCGGCCTTTGGGCCAGCCGCCCTGGCGCACCAGCCGGTCGGTGCGCGCCAGCCGCCGGGTGGCCGCCAGCAGCAGCCCCATGGCATATTCGCTGACCGCATCGCGGAAGGCGCCGGGCGAGTTGCAAACCGGCACCCCCAGCCGCTTGGCGGCCTCCAGGTCGATCGAGTCGATGCCGGTGCCCCATTTCGAGATCACCTTGAGCCGCGGCAGGCTGGCTTCCAGCACCGCTGCCGTGATCTGGTCGTCGCCGGCCAGCCAGCCGTCGAACTGCCCGGCCAGCTCAAGGCATTGCGCCTCGGTCATGAACTGGTTCACCTCGGGCCAGACAGGCTCCACGCCGCGCGCGCGCAAAAGCGCGTCGAACCGCTCCCGCTCGTTCAGCATCATGATGTTGGATACCAGTACCTTCATGGTCAGCCCGCCTGTGTTATTTTTTTCCGAGAACGCTCAGCAGCGCTTCCGCGATGTCGAGATCCTGCTGGGTCTTGATCACATGACCGGAGATCGGGTCAACCGGATAGAAGGCAATCTTGCCGTTGTAGGTGCCCAGGCCGCCCGCCTCGACGGCCTCGATATAGGATTTCGCGCGCCAGCCGGTGATCGACCAGGTCACCCGCTGGGTTGGTTTCAGGTCCTGCGAGTTGGTCTTTTCGGCAAAGGTGAAATTGACCGGCTGGTCCTGGTACGCCACCTCGATCTGGTCCTCGATGCAGGACAGCATCACATCCGCATCCGAGGCGATGAAGGCTTCTGCGAAGGCCTGCACCTCCTGCGCGCTCAGCAGCGGCGCGATCGAATGGACCTGGATCAGGAGGTCGCAGCCGACGTTTTTCAGGAAGTCGTAGACGAATTGCTCGGAGGTGGCGACGGAATTGCCCAGCTCTTCCGGGCGCTGGTAGAATTTGATGCCGTACTGCTCGGCGAACTGGCCGAATTCGGCGTTTTCGGAGTTGATGTAGATCTCGTCGAAACAGCCGGATTTCTGGCACTTCTCAATCGCATGGGTGATCAGCGGCTGGCCTGCCAGCGGCGCCAGGTTCTTTTTCTTGAGGCGCTGGCTGCCCATGCGGGCGGGGATCATGGCAACGGTTTTCATGACGGGTCTGGTCCTTATCTGAAGGGGCCGCTTCAGCCGGCGGAGCGGGCAAAGACGGCGGCATAGGTGTCAAAGAGGCCGGGGCTGGCGCAGAGGCTCAGCTGGTCCTGGTCCATCGGCCGCGGCGCCGCGGCGGCGGCGTAGCTGCCATAGGCCAGCCCGGCCTCCTGCGCGATCAGCGCGCCGGCCAGATCGTCCCAGCCCTTGGCTTCGCGGCTGGCCACCAGGCTGACCCGGCCGGCGGCCGCGTAGCAGAGGTGCAGGGCCTGGCTGCCGAAATTGCGGAGCTTGAAATCCTGCAGCAGGGCGGCGAGCTGGTCCGGCGCCCGCGCGGCCAGATCCTGCAGCAGGCCGGAGCTGACGATGGCGAGCCGGGCGGCATGGCGGCGGCGCACCAGCGGCGCGCCGTCTGCAAAGGCGCCATGGCCGGCGATGGCAGAATAGGTGGTGCCGTTCGGAACGTCGTGGACCGCGGCCAGCACCGGCTGGCCGCCGGCGATCAGCGCCACGGCGACCGCATAGGCGGGCAGTCCGGCAACGAAGTTCACCGTGCCGTCCAGCGGATCCACCAGCCAAAGAGGGCCGTCGCCCTGGCCGGCGCGGTAGCCTTCCTCGCCCGTGACGGCGGAGCCGGGCAGCAGCGCCGCCAGCTCCTCCTCGAGCCGGGCCTGCATGGCCAGATCGATCGAGGTCACCAGGTCGAGCCCGTCGCTGCCCTTGTCCCGGGTGACGGCCTCCTGAGCAAAGACCTCCTGCGCCAGGCGGGGCAGGAGGCCGCAGAGTGCGTCGTGCAGCCCCGCGGGCAGGTCCGGCCGCATCGCTCAGAACTTCCGCTGGCCCAGCAGGCTCTGGTCCATGTTCGCCATGCGCAGGTATTGGGTCAGGATGTGGATGAAGGCCATGTGGACGTCTTCGATCACGCCGTAGTTCTGGGCGTTCACATGGGCGTTCAGATCCGCCAGCTCGCGCGAGCGGCCGCCGGAGAACCCGGTGAAGGACACCGAGGCCATGCCTTTTTCGCGCGCCACCTGCAGGGCGCGCACCACGTTTTCGGAATCGCCGGAGGAGCTGACGGTCCACACCAGGTCGCCGGGGCGGCCCATGGACTGCAGCTGATAGGCAAAGACCTCGTCATAGGAGATGTCATTGGCCAGCGCCGAATTCATCTCGGTATGCGCGGCCAGCGACATCACCCGCGGCATCAGGTCGGTGTCAGTGCGCACGCATTTCAGGAAGTCGCACAGCGAATGGTTGGCAATCCCGGCGGAGCCGCCGTTGCCGCAGATGTAGATGAAATTGCCATTGTCGATGGTTTCTTTGACCAGGGCGGCAATCTTGTCCAGCACGCTCAGGTCGCTGGCTTGCACGGCGGCGGCCAGGGTGGCGAAATACTCGGCGGCAAAACCGGCGCAGCTGTCAAAGGGGGTCGTCGGGAAAAGGGCAGTCATAGTGCGGAAGTCCTGTCAGGTTTGGAGGGCGAAACGCATCACGCCCGATTTCAGGCTGCGCTGAAGCAGGATCTGCAGGTCGCGCAGCCGGTCTTTGCTGGCCTCCCGGAAGAAGCTCGACCAGAAGGGGATGTGTTCATTTTCGGCGCTGTTGAAATGCTGCTCCAGCAGCACCGCATCGCGGCGGCCGGGGGTGGAGGCCTCCAGAACGGTGTATCCGCTGTCCCGGGCCAGCTGTTCGAAGCCCTTGACGGAAAACAGGTTCAGCCGGTCCAGCGGGATGAAGCTGGGGGAATCCGCGCCGAGAATTTCATATTCCAAGCCGTCGGCGCAGGAGGTGCCGATAAAGACGACGGTGCCCTTGGCCACCGTCTCGCGGATGGTGCGCAGCAGCAGGGCGGGATCTGCGACCCGGTCCATTTCCGCCTGCACCAGCACCGCCTTGGGCGCGTGTTCGCGCAGCACCTGGCGCAGCTGCCCGTAACCGTCTTCCGCACCGGCCTGCAGCGGCAGGAAGCGCCAGCTGCGTTTATGGCTCAGGCGGCTGGCGGCGTCTTCGAAGCCGGGGGCCTGAGAGCAGAAGCGGTAGTCCAGAACCGTTTCCAGCCGGGTTTCGGTCCGGGCTTCTGTCAGGCTGATCCAGTTCAGCAGGGAGATAAACTCGAATTCGCGGTCCTCGCCGCTGTCCGGCGGTGAGGCCGCGGGCAGTTCCTGGCGCAGCCGGTCCAGTTCCTGCTGAGCAGGCACTTTTGCGGAATAGATGCTGTTGCAGCCCTGACAGCGGTGGAAGGGCAGGAAATTGCGGCTGAAAATCCGGCTCCTGGCGATGTCCTCGCCGCAGGCCGGGCACGTGCTGCGGCTGTGCCAGGCAGCATTGTCGTTCAGCTGCAAATCGGTCAGCGCCCTGTTGCGGGCCAGCCGGTAGAGTTCGGGTTTGCGCCCGGTGACGGTCGAAATGTCAGGCAGGTGGTCAAGGAAGACGGGGGTTTGCATTGGTTTTGGGGCCCTTACTCGGCGGCGCTGATGACCCGGCTTTTCAGCTGGGCGTTCCATTCCGGATCGGCGGCATAGATCGCTTCCACCAGTTCCATGACGTCAAGGGCCTGCCCGGAGGTGCCGCTGCGGACCGGCATGCCATCGGCGATTGCGGCGTGGAACTCCGCGGCTTCCTTGTCCCAGGACAGATCCTCGGTAAAGCGGATTTCCTGGCACTCCGGGTTCGGGATCGGGTTGCCGTCCTTGTCGAGCCGGTTCAGCGCCACGGTCAGCACCTCGGTGCCGTAGCTGCCGGAGGCCGAGAGAATCCCGTCCACCGAGATGAAGCCGTTGCGCATGTAAAGCTCGAGCCGGAACGTGTGCTGCCACTGGGTGGCGGAGGAATGCACCGAAGCAATCACCCCGTCGGGGTTTTTCATCAGCGCGAATGCGTTGTCCTCGACGGGAACCTCGGTCCAGAACTTGCGCTGCACGAAGGATTGCACCTCGGTGAAGCGGCCGGCAAACATCTGGAACAGATCCAGCATGTGAATGCCCTGGTCGATCAGGATGCCGCCGCCGGATTGCTCGGGATCGTTGCGCCAGTTCTGGGCATAGTTCGGCCCGCCGGCCTTCCCGTAGACCCCGCGTATGAAGTAGAGATCGCCCATCGTGCCGGCATCGATCAGCTTCTTGGCCTCTTCGATGGCGTCGTGGACGCGGTGATTGAACCCGAATTTCAGCACCAGCCCCGGGTTTGCGGCCTCGGCCTCGCGCATGCGCCGGACATCCTGGGAATTGCGCCCGGGCGGTTTTTCCGAGAACACATGCTTGCCGCGGGCGAGCGCTTCGCACACCACATCCGGAATCATCATATTGGGAACGCTGCAGACAATGACATCCGGGTCATAGCCGTAGACTGCCAGCGGGTCGGTCACCATCGGCACCGTGGCGTCCGGATCGATCTGCGTGTCGCAGGCCACGACAACCTCGAAGCCGCCATGCCGTTCCATGGCTTCGTGGCGGATCCTGCCCATCTTGCCATAGCCGATAATGGCGGTGCGTAGCGTCATGAGGAATTCCTGTATTAGATGTTTTGCTGCTTGATAGCACACGTATAGGGGTGTGCCAAATGAACCGTACGCAGGCGGCTGGGCTGCTCATTTTTGCGCGACATTACTGATCGGGAATCCGGGATGCAAGACGCTGCGGCGCGCGCCGGTATTTCCTCTTCCAGTAGAAGGGGCTAGGGTGCGCCGGGGCCCTGCGCGGGCCGGAACTGGAACTGGAGAATGCCATGAATCATCTGGTCAGCGCGCTGCAGGACGCCCGTGCCAAAGGCGAGGCTGCCCGTATCACGGCACAGGATCTGCCGCGGGCGGTGGAAGAGGCCTATGCGGCGGGGCTGAGCCAGGCGCCGGAGGTGGCGGCCTGGAAGATTGGCGGCGCGAACCCCTGGTCCCGGCAGGTTTTTGCCAATGCCGAGGTTTTCTTCGGGCCGCTGACGCCGCGGGAAGTGGCCGTCGGGACGGATGTGCTGAGTCTTGCGGGCCTGCATGCGCCGCTGGCGGAGCCGGAACTCATGCTGGAGCTGGGGGATGATCTGGAGGCTGAGCTGCCGTTTGCCCGCATGGGGCTGGGCTTCGAGATCCCGGCCAGTGTCCTGCCGGACGGGGCAAAGAGCCTGCTGACCGGGCAGATGGCCGACCGGGCAGGCGCCGGGGCGCTCTGGATTGGCGCGGTACAGCCCTTCGACGCTGCGCGCTGCGGGGCTGCATTCGTTTCGCACTTCCGCCGCAACGGCGCAGCGGCAGCGGAAGGCGGCAGCGGGAATATCATCGGCGGCCCGGTCGGGGCCGCGAAGGAGTTCCTGGCCCTCGCCCGGCGCCATGGCATGCCGCTGGCGCAGGGCCAGTGGATCGCAACCGGAGGGTTGAGCCCGGCGGTGCCCGCCGCACCCGGGGACTTGCTGGAATGCCGCGCGATGGACATGGAGGTGCGCCTCCGGCTGGCCTGACCGCCGGAACACGCTGAGGCCGCGGCCTGCAAGCGGCCCGCAGCGGCGGGCAGACCGGCTCCTGCCAAGACCCCCGCGGGCCTCAGCGCACCAGCCATTCCTCCACCTCCGCGGAGATCTGCCGCATCCGGGTCCAGCCCGGCGCTGCGGGCTGGCCGCGGTGCAGGCGGAGCTTGCCCAGAAGACCCGCCAGCGCCCACTCCGGGCGCTCTGAGCGCGGCACGTAAGGCCGCCCGGGATCATAGGCGGGGTTTTCCTGCGGCTGTCCTGCCGCATCGCGCAGCAGGCCGCCATAGGCGTCGCGCAGCCAGCGGTGCTTCCAGCCGTCCAGATCGCCGTCGCCGATCACCGCCGGGGTGCTGCTGATCACGCCGATGGGCACCTCGCCGGGCTGCGCCGGGCGGATTTTGGCGCCCTCCAGCACCACGCTGAGGCCGCGGCGGTCCTCGGCCATGGGGTTGCCGTCGGCCCATTCGAACCATTCCGCGTAATCGGCGCCGCCGCCGGACCAGGCGCCGGTGCAGCTGCCGTTGCCGTCCGCGCCGAGCCGGAAATCCGGGCTGCCGCTGCCCGCCAGCAGGTAGTCGGCGCTGCCGCCGGCAATCTCCAGATGCGCCGCCGGGGTGGCGGTGCCAAGGCCCGCGCGGCCGTTTGCCTTGAGCGCCAGCGCGGTGCTCCAGCTGCTGCCATCGGCGGAGAGTTTCACCGAGAAATCGTCATCGCCCGCCAGCCCCATCTCGGCCCGGCCGCTCCAGTTCGACTGGAATAGCACGGAAGCGGTGTCGCTGCTGGCGGCCTTGTTCACCTTGAGCTGATGGCCTGCTCCGGCATGGGTCAGCAGCGTTGCCGGGCCGGAGACCGCCAGCGGGTTGGCGGCATCGGCGGCGGTGCCCACCCCGACCCGGGCAAGGTTCTGGGTTGCGGCGGGCGGCAGGATCCAGGCGCTGCCGTCCCAGACCCTCAGCTCCGCCTCCGCCAGGCCCCAGGCGCGCCAGCCGGGCCGGGGGGGCAGGAACAGCCAGCCCTCGCCCTGCCAGACCGCGATCTCGCCGGCATGGCCGGCCCAGGCCGCCTGCGGCGCCGCGCCAAGCGCATGGCTCTCGCCCGGGGCCGGGCTGGCGGGCGGGGTGGCGGCATCGAACCCCTCGACGCTGAGCTGCACCAGCGCATCCAGCAGCTGCAGCGCTTCGTTGTGGGTCACATGTTTCTGCGCCTGGGAGGGCATCAGATAGGGCAGGGCAAGGATCGGCGAGGACTGGGTCATGGGGCGCGGGCTCCGGCTGTGGCGGGAAACGGGATCCGCGCCAGAGTGCCAGAGCCGGGTCAAGCGCAGGCTAACGGGGCGTGCGCCGGAAACGCAACGGCTGCAGGCAGGGCGGGGGCAGGGCGGGGCGGGGGCGCCTGTTCCCGCCCCGTTCCCGGCCTGTTCGCGCAATTGTCATCAATCTGTAAACAATGTCCCTGATTTCGCCCGTTTTGCTTCCCGCTTTGTGCCGGGCGGTCCCGCCAGCCTGAGTCCCGGATCGCAAGCGCAAAGGAGCGGGTCATGGCACTGGCATTCACCGGACGGTTCGGCACGGAGGATCTGATTTTCGGCACCGGCCTGCGCGATCTGGAAATCGCGGTGCAGGACGGCCAGGCCACGCTTTATGCCGTCACCGGCCTGAATGGCGGCATCAGCCGCTGGCAGCTGTCCGGCGACGGCAGCCTGCCGCAGCTGGCGGGCCAGCAGCTGCATGGCGCGGCCGGCTTGCGCACCGGCCCGGTCCAGCTGGCCGAGGCGGGCGGTGCGGTGCGGCTGGTGCAGGGCCAGACCAGCGGGGGCGACCTGACCTATTACGAGCTGCAGGACGGCGGCAGCCTGGGCGGCCAGCAGCGCGACGCGCTGGCGGGCGCCGATGCGGGCGGCTTTGGCGCGGTGGCGCTGCTGGAGCTGGCGGGCGGAAAAACGGCATTTTACGCGGTGGGGGCCGCCAGCGGCGCGCTGCAGGGCTGGCAGCTGGATGCGGCGGGCGATGTGCAGGGCCAGACCGCCGCCGCGGGCGGCAGCGGCGCCCTGCAGCTGGATCCGGCGGCGCTGCTGGCCACGGTGCAGACGCCGGGCGGCCCGGTGCTGCTGGCGGCGGATGCGCAAGGGCTGCACAGCTGCCGCGCCGATGCTGCCACCGGCGCCTTGACCCCGGCAGATGATCTGGGCGCGGCGCAGGGGCTGTCCGTCTCCGGCATCACCGCGCTGGAAAGCTTTGAGGCCTTCGGCAAATCCTGGGCGCTGATCGGCGCTGCGGGCAGCAGCTCGCTCACCCTGGTGCAGGTGGCGGCGGACGGGGGGCTGCGCCTTGAGACCCAGCTGATGGACACCGCGATGACCCGCTTTGGCGGCGTTGCGGCGCTGGAGGTGGTGGAGGCGGAGGGCCATGTTTTGGTGCTGGCGGCGGGCAATGACGGCGGCCTCAGCCTGTTCACCCTGGCGCCGGGCGCCGGGCTCATCCACCTGCAGAGCCTGGAGCATATGCCCGGGCTGGGGCTGCAGAACGTGACCGCGCTGGAAGCGGCGGTTGCGGGCGGCGCGCTGCAGGTCTTTGCCGCCTCCGGCGCGGCAGGCGGCATCAGCCAGTTCACCCTGCCGCTGGCGGATCTGGGGGAGGTGCGGCTGGCGGCGGCGGGCGCCGCCCGGCTGGACGGCAGCGCCGGCAATGACGTGCTGGACGGCGGCGGCAGCGGCGCGGACATCTTTGGCGGGGCCGGCGACGACGTGCTGGTGGCAGGGGCCCGCGGCGGCGCGCTGGACGGCGGTCGCGGCGCCGATGTCTTTGTCATCAACCCGGCGGCCGAAGCGGTGACGGTGCGCGGCTTCACCCCCGGCGAGGACCGGCTGGACCTGTCGCTGTTCGAGGGCCTTTACAGCGCCGCCCAGCTGGACAGCCGCGGGCGCAGCTTTGGCATCGAGATCGAAGCGGGGGAGACCCGGATCCTGCTGGTGCAGGAGGGCGGCGGCGCGCTGGCGCTGGAGGATGTGTTCGGCCCCTCGCTGCAGTTTGCCTTCCCGGATCGCCAGGCCCCGGGCGTGACCCTGCCCGGCGGCGGGTTTTACGGCGGCCGCGGCAGCGACCGGATCTCGGGCACCGGCGGCAGCGACCTGCTGGACGGCCTGGCGGGCGGCGACGTGCTGGCGGGCGGCGGCGGCACCGATACCCTCAAGGGCGGCAGCGGCGATGACCTGCTGCTGGGCGGCAGCGGCCGCGACCGGCTGGACGGCGGCACCGGCAGCGACACTCTCAAGGGCGGCAGCAGCAGCGACCTGCTGAAGGGCGGCAGCGGCGCGGACCGGCTGATGGGCGGCAGCGGCGATGACATGCTGAAGGGCGGCGGCAGCGGCGACCTGCTGAAGGGCGGCGGCGGCGCGGACCGGCTGATCGGCGGCGGCGGCAATGACAGGCTGACGGGCGGCGGCAGCAGCGACCTGCTGAAAAGCGGCGGCGGCGATGACCGGCTGGCGGGCGGCGGCGGTGATGACCGCCTGCAGGGCGGCGGCGGCCGCGACCTGCTGAAAGGCGGCAGCGGCGATGACCGGCTGGAGGGCGGCGGCGGCAACGACAAGCTGGCCGGGCAGGGCGGCGCCGATGTCTTTGTCTTTGCCAGCGGCCACGGCCGCGACACGGTCGCGGATTTCGTGCCGGGCACGGACCTGATCGACCTGGGCGGGGCGGCGGCGGACGGGTTTGACGGCCTGAACATCAGCCGGGCGGACGGCGGCACGCTGATCGGCACCGGGTCGGGCAGGATCTTCCTGGAGGACCTGCGCCCCGGCCAGCTGGATGCGGATGATTTCCTGTTCTGAAGGGCGCCGCTGCCGGCTGCACGGCGGGTTTCAGCGGCCCCTGCAGGCTGCGGCAAACGGGACAAGCGGGCTGAACATCAGCGCAGGCTGCCGGTTTCCGGCTGAAAGGCTCCCGGGCCGCCGGCCCGGCGCCTGGGCGCGCCTGTTGCAGCAATCGTGCCGCCGATACTGGTGCCGGACGGGCTGGGCGCTTCGGCCCCCAAAAAGCGCATCTCGCTGATATTGCCGAGCAGGGAGATCCCCTCCCAGCGGATGTCGTAGCCGTCCTTGATCAGGAAGGCCCGCCCGCCCTGCGAGGTGTTGCTCTCGAAGATCGAGTCGATGACCTTGATGCCATGCGGCATCAGATGCGCGTTGCTGCTGTTCAGCAGGCCGCTGCGGTTGATCACGGTGACCACAACGCCATTGGGGCTGTCAATGAACTCGCTGCCCGAAATGCGGATGTTGTGGTTCTGCTTGCTGGGGTCCAAATCCGACTTGCTTTTATACAGGCTCTTGATGTCGATGCCGCTGACGCCGTTGCCGTAGAACACCGAATTCCGCACCTGGCCGTCCTTGAAGCCGCCCGCGGTATCCAGCCCGTCGCGGTTGTTGCGTTCAAAGAAGCTGTCCGCCACGGTCATCCGCTCGGGGCCGTCGCCTGCGGGGGTTGCGGTGGTCTTGATGCCGTCGCCCAGCGATTTGCGGAAATGGCTGCCGGTCACCGTCGCGTCATCGCCGCCGATGATGCGGACCTGGTAGAAGCCGCCGTCGAAGGAGCTGCTGCTGAGGGTGAACCGGTCGCCGTTGTGCACGTCGATATGCATCGAGACATTGCCGGAAAACGCGCTGTTCTGGACGCTGACCCCATCGCCCTCGACCACCAGGACGCGCTTGGTGTGGTAATCGGTGCCCGGCACCGGCTTGGCGCCGCTGTAGCCGGTTTCCGGCGCGTTCACCACGTCGAACGTCACGTTGTCCACCGTCACCCCGCTGGACAGGATGAACAGCGCCGAGGTGTCGGTGGCCGAGGCGGTGCGCACGTCCAGCCCCGCGCCCTGGGTGGCGGTGAGGGTGAAATTTTCCGGCAGCCGCAAATTCGACCCGGAGATCTTGTAGGTGTCCTCAAGAACCAGTGTGCCGCCGGCCTTGAACGTGCCATTCGACAGCAGATCCGCAAGCGCGCTGGAGATATCCTGACCGGCGGACCAGCCGAGGCCCGACGAGTAAAACGGCGGCGGCCGGAATGCCTGCGCCCCGGCATCCGCGGCCCAGAGGCCGCCAGCAAGGAAAATGCCAATGGCCTTTGAGCTGATGCGGTTCAAAGAAAAAGGCATCGGAACGTCCTTCCTTCCGGCTGCAAACGCGGCGCTGCAGCCCCCGGCCCAAGCGGAGCGCCCTGTCTGCCTGCTGGCCCGGCGGGCCTGTTTCCAGCCGGGTAAAGACTAGCGCAGCCGGGCAAGACGGCAAAAAATCAGCGGCTCCGGCACCGCGGTGCAGAACCCGCCGGGCCGCGCAGCGCCGCGGAAAACCCCGCGCGGCGGCGGGGCAGGCCGCGGCCGCAAAGCCCGGCAGCCGGGGACGGCCTTTACTTGTGAAGGTTTCGGATTACCGTTCCGTCAAGGGGGCGAATATTCTGCCCCCGCCGGGGGTCTAAGTGGTTCTGCTAAGGTCGGGATTGATCCGTATGCTGCGTTGCGAAATGCCGGAAAGATGTGCTCCGGCTGTGTCCGCTGCCAGCTTTTTTGCCGCCTCGCCCTCCCGGAAAACGGGACGGGCGCAGCAGGGCGCTGCGGCGGCCGGAACCGCGCTGCCCGGACCGGATACCCGTGTTTCCAGTAACTCCATCAAAGGAGACGTTTTATGAAAGTGGCTATTCTTGCCGGCGGCAAGGGAACCCGTCTGGCAGAGGAGACCTCCGTCAGGCCGAAGCCGATGGTGGAAATCGGCGGGATGCCGATCCTGTGGCATATTATGATGATCTATTCCCATTACGGATATAACGATTTCTCTGTCGCCCTGGGCTACAAGGGCGATTACATCAAACGCTACTTTGCCGAATACGGCACGCTGGCGGGCAGTATCACGGTCAATATGGGGCGCCCCGATCCGGTGGTGCGCCATGATCAGGAGCATGCCCCCTGGACCGTCGACCTGATCGAAACCGGCGATGAAACGCTGACCGGCGGCCGGGTCAAGCGGCTGCAGCCGCATCTGGGCAACGAAACCTTCATGCTGACCTGGGGCGACGGGGTGTCCGATGTGAATCTGGACAAGCTGCTGGCCTTTCACCGCTATCACGGCAAGCTGGCGACCATCACCGCGGTGCGCCCGCCCGCCCGCTACGGCCACATGCGGTTTGACGGCGACCAGGTCACCGCCTTTGAGGAGAAGCCGCAGACCGCCGAGGGCTGGATCAACGGCGCCTTCTTCGTGCTGGAGCCGCAGGTGTTCGACTACATCGAAGGCGACATGGTGATGTTCGAGCATGCGCCCTTGGAAAACCTGGCCAGGGACGGTCAGCTGATGGCCTACCGCCACGACGGCTTCTGGGCGGCGATGGACACGCTGCGCGACAAGCACATCCTGCAGACACTGTGGAATTCCGGTCAGCGCCCCTGGGCGGTTTGGGAGAAGTGAGCATGCGTGTACTGGTGACAGGCCACCGGGGCTATATCGGAACCGTGCTGACCCCGATGCTGATGGCGGCCGGGCATGAGGTGACCGGCCTTGACAGCGATCTTTACGAGCGCTGCACCTTCGCGCCGGGCGGGGAGATGCCGCAGGTGCCAACGATCCGCAAGGACATCCGCGATGTCGAAACCGCGGATCTGCTGGGGTTCGATGCGGTTTTGCACCTGGCGGCGCTGTCCAACGATCCGCTGGGCGATTTCCGCCCGGAAACCACCTATGACATCAATTTCGAAGGCACCATGAAAGTGGCCGGCGCCGCCAAGGCGGCGGGGGTGCAGCGGTTCGTGTTTTCCTCCTCCTGCTCCAACTACGGCGCATCGGGGGAGGATTTCATCGACGAGACCGGCGCCTTCAACCCGGTCACCCCCTATGGCGAAAGCAAGGTGAAGTCGGAGCTGGCGCTGGCGGAACTGGCCGGGGGCGATTTCTGCCCGACCTTCCTGCGCTCTGCCACCGCCTATGGCGTCAGCCCGCGCATCCGGTTCGATCTGGTGCTGAACAACCTTGTCGCCTGGGCGGTGACAACCGGCAATATCCACATGAAGTCGGACGGCACGCCGTGGCGGCCGATCACCCATATCGAGGACATCAGCCGCGCCTTCCTGGCAACGCTCGAGGCGCCGGCGGAGAAGATCCGCAACGAGGCGTTCAATGTCGGCGTGACCGGCCACAATTACCAGATCCGCGAGCTGGCGGAGATCGTGGCGGATGTGGTGCCGGGCTGCAAGGTCACCTTTGCCGAAGGTGCGGGGCCGGACAAGCGGTCCTACCGGGTGAACTGCGACAAGATCCAGCGCGTCATGCCGCAGTTCAAGCCGCAGTGGGACGCGCGCCGCGGCGCGCAGTCGCTCTATGACGCCTACCAGGCCCAGAAGCTGACGCTGGAGGAGTTCGAGGGGCCGCGCTATCAGCGCATCGGCCATATCAAGAAGCTGATTGGCGAAGGTATCATCGATGTCACCCTGAAGCATACCCCGGCAGGCGAGGCCGCCCGCCCCCCGCAGGCCCCGGACGCGGAGCAGGCGCAGTTTGCCTCCGACAGCGCCCGGGTGCAGTGCATTTCCTGCGGCCATCAGGGGCTGGAGCCGATCCTCGACCTGGGGCGGATGCCGCGCTCGGACGGGCTGCTGGAGGCGGCCGGGCCATCGCAGCAGGAAACCCTGGTGCCGCTGCGGCTGGGCTATTGCCCCGGCTGCACCCTGGTGCAGCTGCTGGAAACCCGCCCGGCCGAAGAGATGTTCGGCGACGACTATGTCTATTTCTCCTCCTATTCCGAGGATTTGCTGAAGCATTCCCGGGAAAACGCGGAGGAGCTGATCAGAACGCACGGCCTGGGCCCGGACAGCCTGGTGGCCGAGATCGCCTCCAATGACGGCTACATGCTGCAGAATTTCCAGGCGCAGGGCATCCAGGTCCTGGGGATCGACCCCGCCAGCCAGCCTGCCCAGGCGGCGCGCGAAAAGGGGATCGAGACGGTTGTCGACTTCTTCGGCACCCGCGTTGCCGCCGGCCTGCGCGCCCAAGGCAAGCGGGCGGATGTGATCATCGCCAACAACGTGGTGGCCCATGTCGCCGATCAGAACGACCTGGTGGCCGGGATGGCGGACCTGCTGGCGGACAACGGCATCGTTGTCGTCGAGTTCCCCTATGTCCGCGACATGATCGACTTCATCGAATTCGACACCATCTACCACGAGCACCTGTGCTACTTCTCGGCCGGGTCTGCCAAGGCGCTGTTCGAGCGGCACGGGCTCTACCTGAACGACGTCCGCCGCCTGCCGATCCACGGCGGCTCGCTGCGGCTCTATTTCAGCAAATGCGCCGCGGTCACCGACGCGGTGCAGGGCATTCTGGCGGAAGAGCACGCGCTGGGGCTCGACCGGTTCGAATACTACAAGTCCTTCGGCGCCCGGGTGCGCGCCTTCCGCGACCAGGCCCGCAAGCTGGTGGGCACGCTGAAGGCCGACGGCAAGCGCATCGCGGCCTATGGCGCCGCCGCCAAGGGCACCATCATGTTGAACTTCCTGAACCTGAACGACCGCGCCATCGAATATGCGGTGGACAAGAACATCCACAAGCAGGGCAAATACATGCCCGGCGTGCGGATCCGGATCGACGCGCCGGAGAAGCTGATGCAGGACAAGCCGGATTACGTGATGATCCTGCCGTGGAATTTCCGCGATGAGATCATCCGCCAGCAGCGCGCCTTTCTGGAGGCGGGCGGGAAATTCGTCGTCCCGATCCCCGGCCTCGAGATTGTCAGCGCCCCGGAACAGGACAGCAGCAGATGAGCGGCACGCGCGCCTGCCCGGCCTGCAGCAGCCGGGACCTGACGGAGATCTACCGGCTGGAGGCGATCCCGGTGCAAAGCTGCATCCTGCTGGAGAGCGCGGAGGAGGCGCGGCAGTTTCCGCGCCATCCGCTGGTGCTGATGTTCTGCGGCTGCTGCGGCTTCATCTTCAATTCCGTGTTCGACCTGTCGCTGGTCGACTATGCCTCCGCCACCGAGGAGAGCCAGCATTTCTCCGGCACCTTCAACCGCTTTGCCCGGGATCTGGCGGCGGAAGCGGCATCGCTTTACGACCTCAAGGGCAAGCGGACCCTGGAAATCGGCTGCGGCAAGGGCGAGTTCCTGCAAGAGCTTGCCCGCCAGACCGGCACTCTCGGGCTGGGGGTCGACCCCGGGTTCATCCCGGAGCGCCTGCCCGGGGCGCAGGGCCAGCAGATCAGCTTCCAGCGGGAATTCTTCGATCCCGCCACCATCGCCGAGCCGCCCGATTTCGTCGTCTGCCGCCACACGCTGGAGCATATCCCCGAGGTCGGCCGCTTTATGCAGGACATCGTGCAGGTGCTGGACGGGCATACCGCCGCGGGCCTCTTCTTTGAAACGCCGGATGTGCAGCGGGTGCTGCAGGAAGGCGCCTTCTGGGACATCTACTACGAGCATTGCTCCTATTTCACGCAAGGCAGCCACGCGCGGCTGTTCCGGCGTGCGGGCTTTGATGTGACCGGGCTGTATCTGGCCTATGACGGCCAGTACATCATCCAGTACGCAGCCCCCGCGGCAGGCCGCCCGGCGCTGCCGCAGGAGGACGATCTGGACACGGTGCGCGCGCTGGCGGCCCGGTTCCCGCAAAAGGTCGCGGAGGTCCGCCGTCACTGGACGGAATTCGTGCGCAGCCGCCACGCCGCCGGCCAGCGGGTGGCGGTCTGGGGCGGCGGCTCGAAATGCGTGTCCTTCCTGACCACCAACGGCCTTGGCGCGGAGGTGGCGCAGGTCATCGACATCAACCCGTTCAAACAGGGCAAATACCTGCCCGGCACCGGCCATCCTGTCAGCGCTCCGGACAGTCTGCAGGAGGCGCCGCCCGATACGGTGATCGTCATGAACCCGGTCTACCTGTCCGAAATCGGGGCGCAATTGTCGGCCATGGGCCTCGCCCCTGAGCTGGTGGCGGTATGAGTGCGGCAGCCCCCATAGCCTGCCCGCTCTGCGCCGCGCAGACGGCGCAGGGCATTTTCAGGCTGGAGAGCGTTCCGGTGATCTGCAACCAGCTGTGGCCGGACCGGGCGGCGGCACAGGCGGCGCCTGCCGGGACCGTGGATCTGCAGCTTTGCACCGGTTGCGGGTTCATCTGGAACAGCGCCTTTGAGCCTGCGCGCATGGCCTATGCGCCCGGCTACGAGAACGCGCTGCATTTCTCGCCCCGGTTCCAGGCGTTTGCCGCAGAGCTGGCGGCCGGGCTGGTGGCGCGGCACGGGCTGGCCGGCAAGCATGTGATCGAGATCGGCTGCGGCGATGGCCATATGCTGGATCTTCTGGCGCAGCACGGCGTGGCCTCGGCCACCGGTTTCGATCCCTCGATGGCGGGCGCGTCTTCTCCTTTCACCGCCCGCGATAATGTTGAAATTGTTGGTGAATACTTCCGCTCCGGTCAGCTGGACCGGCCGTTTGACGCGATCCTGTGCCGCCACGTGCTGGAGCATCTGGACGACCCGCTTGCCCTGCTCAGCGACATCCGCCGGGCGATCGGCAGCCGGGACGTGCCGGTTTACTTCGAAGTGCCGAATGCCGGCTGGATGCTGGAGACGGTTTCGATGTGGGACGTGATCTATGAGCACGTGGGCTACTGGAGCGCGCCGGCCCTCACCGCCCTGTTCCGGCGGGCCGGGTTCGATCCGGTCTCCGTCCGCACCGGCTATGGCGGCCAGTTCCTGATGGCCGAAGCGGTCCCGGCCCGGCCGCAGCCGGACTATCTGGATCCGGGGGCGGCGCAGATCTGCGCATCGGCCCGGGCCTTCGCAGAGGCGGCGGATGCGGAATTGCAGCGGTGGCGCAGCAAACTGCAGGGCTGCAGCGGCAGCATCGTCATCTGGGGCGCCGGGTCGAAAGGGATCACCTTTGCCAATGCCCTGGGGGAGGCGGCGCGCGGGCTGGCGGCCTTTGTGGATCTGAACCCCCGCAAGCACCAGCGGTTCGCGCCCGGGGTCGCCCTGCCGGTCGTTGCACCGGAGGATCTCGCCAGCCTCCGCCCCGCCATGGTGCTGATCGCGAACGCCTTGTACGAGGATGAAATCATTGCACAGGTTCAGGCCGCGGGGCTGCGGCCGGAATTTGCGGTCATCGCAGGCTAGGGCGGGGGCTGGTGTTTTGCTGTCTCAAAGTGTGCGTATGCCGCTATGGAGAGTATGAATGAGGATTGATAGGATCAAGGTGCCGCCCTGAGCGGTCCGGGCACTGCGCCGGACCGGTTCAGGTGCAACAGGCCGGGCGGTTTTGCAGGGATCTGTTTTCAAATTTCTTTGTCCTCAGGGAGGTCTGCTATGTTCAAGTTGATATTCGGTTTTTTCACGGCACTGCTTTTGGCCGCAGCCGCGCAGGCGCAAAGCGGCTACAAGATTAAGACCGGCGATACGCTGCGCGTCGAAGTGCTTGAAGATGACAGCCTGAGCCGCAGCACGCTGGTGCTGCCGGACGGGTCCATCACGTTCCCGCTGGCTGGCGGCGTGGCCGCGGCCGGGCGGACGGTCGATCAGGTCCGGAATGATCTGACAAATGCCCTGACGCCCAATTTCGCCGCCAAGCCGCGGGTGTTTGTGTCGGTCGACGCGCTGGCGGAACCGGCGGTACAGTCCGCCGTGGTTGTCCCCCGCGCCGTGCGCGCTGTTTACGTGATGGGGGAGATCACCACCCCGGGCATGCTGGAGGCAAGCCGCAGCACAACCCTGCTTCAGGCGCTTGCCCAGGCGGGCGGTCTGACCCGGTTTGCCGCTGACAAGCGGATTCAGCTGCGCCGGGGCAACAAGATCTATCTCTACAATTACCGCACCAATGGCGGCAGCGGCATTTCCGGCAGCACGGTCCTGGTGCCGGGCGATGTGATCGTGGTGCCCCAGCGCCGCCTGTTCGAGTAGCCTGGCCCGCCGGCGAAACCGGCCCGGCCCCGGCGCGTGCCCCGGCGTGCAGAGGGGCCGGATGCCGTGCCGGACCGGACGCGGGTCCGGATGCGGGGCGCTGCTGCGGTTCCGGCGCTGCGGTTCTGGTCCTGCGGTTTTGGCCTTGGGCGTTACCTTGGCTGGCGCAGCCACAGCCAGAACCGGGTCCGCCGCAGGCGCAGGATCATCTGCCATTCCAGCCCTGCCAGCCGCGGCAGCCGCGACCTGAGCAGCCTGCGCTGATGCAGCGTCCAGCCCGCAAGGCTGCGCGGGCCTTCGGGGAACCCCGCTTCGGGAAACAGGTGCCGGATCAGGCGGCACTGCAACTCCAGCCCCAGCTTGAACCGGTAGGTGGAGAATTTTTCCTCGACCCGCTGCCAGCCGACCGGATCCCCGGGCACCGCGCACAGCTCGATCAGATCGATCAGATACCGCAGGTGCACAAAGCCCGAAAACACGCCGCGGTCGTGCAGCATGTCATGCGCCAGGTTGGTCACCAGGCGCAAATGGGCATTCGGGATCCGCACGGCGCCGGCTCCGAACGGCACCAGGCGGCTGTGCTCTTCCATCTCGCGGGCGCTGATGACGCCGAAATAGCGGTCCGGGATCCGGTGATGGATGTCCAATGCGCCGGCAACATCCGCCCGGAAGTAGCTGCCCAGGGAATACTGGTTCCGGCTGTTCGGGAATTTTTCGTAGCCAAGGCCGCTCAGAACGCGTTCGACAGCGCCGTCCTGCTCCGGGCTGGTCACGATATCCAGGTCAAAGGACATCCGCGCCACATCGGCGGCGTCCGCGGCCTGGAACAGATTGACCGCCCCCTTCATCAGGCCCGCCTCCAGCCCCTCCGCCGTCAGTGCCGTCAGGACTTCGTCAAGCTGGGCCTTCAGCATTGTGTTGCGGGTGATGTTGGCGGCGTCCACCGACGCCAGGTAGCTCAGGGCCTCGGGGTCAACCTGCCCGGCCTGGCCGGACTGCACCAGCCGCCTGTAGAGCAGCGGGCCGACAAGGTGCTCGTTGGCGCAGCCGATGATCTGCTCCCAGTCCGGGTCCCGCGGCACCCGCCCCCGCAGGCAGTGCGATAAAGCTTCCAGAGCGCTCGGGGCCAAAACGGGCATCCGGTCAGCCGCTCCCCGCCAGGTGCCAGGCCTCCCGGGCCAGGCTGCAGGCGTGCTCAAGCCCGTCATGCCGGGCCTGGAAAAACCGCGCGGAGCGTATCAGCGCCGCCAGGGACTCAAAGCCGTCTCCCGACAGGCGGTCGTCCGCGGACCAGCAGGATGCCAGCATCATCCGGATGATGTCCTCTTCCGCGGTGACGGGCTCCAGCCCGGCCGGGTTGTCGGGGCTGCGCTGCAGGAACAGCACGCAGCGGACGGGGCGCGCCGGGACCGCCCCGGCGTCCAAGGCCAGGTAGCGGACCCGCTTGCCGTCCGGCCGCATGTAGGCGGGCCGGTCCTCGAGCCCCGGCAGGCGCGGCGCAAGAAGCGGCAGCGAGCCGCATTTCAGCGTCGCCGGCAGGGGCAGGGACATCACCGCGCCGCCGCGGCGCAGCACCGCCAGATCATCCCCCTCCAGGCGGAAGCCCTCTCCGTGCAGCGCAAGCGACAGGGTCGACTTGCCGCTGCCCGGGTCGCCGCACAGCAGCATGTGCTGGCCGTCCGCGGAAACGGCCGCGGTGTGCAGCACCGGATCCTCCGATGCCTCCAGAACCTGTGTTGTCAGCAGGTACTTCAGCGCGGCGCCGATTTCGTCCCAGCGGTGCCACTCCGGGTCTTCCCCGGCCCAGGCCAGCCCGGCCCGGGACTCCTCCTCGACAAGGACAAGCTGGTCCGGCGCAGGCCTGTCCGCCACCAGCAGATGCCCGAAGAGGCTGCGCACCATAGCGGCGGTCTTTTCGCCGGTGCAGCAGATCCCGGTGGTATGGCCGCCGATCGACAGGCACAGGCGCGCGGTGACCGGAACCGGCCCGGAGCGCGGCGCCAGATAGCGCACAGCCCCTGCCTCCAGCAGCTCCATCAGCGTTTGCAGGCCATCGCCGCCGTCCGCCGATGCGGCGCAGACGAAGTCCGCCACGCTGAGCCCGGCCGCCAGCCGGGGCCACAAGGCCACGGTCGTGTCAGACGCGTAGAACAGCTTCTGGTTATGAGGCAGAAACAAAAAATGGCGGGTTCCGGCGCTTGCGAGGCGCACATCAGGAACGGCCATAATTTGAGCGAGGTCCAAGAAATACCCTCTCTGAAAAAACAAAGGCAGCAATAGTCAGAAACCCGGCGGATATCCTCCGCCGGGCCCGGCCGCAGAACTTAGCTATTAGGTACGGTTGCGGCGTCTCTTGCGGCCTCTCCTCTTCTTCTTCCGCTTCTTCTTCTTCGGCTTGCCGCCGGATTTAGCGACAGCCTCGGAAGACAGGGTTGTGGAGAGAAGGAAGGTCACGGCAGGCGTTGTCACAGCAGCAAAACGCCCGGCCTTTTGAAGGATTTCCCTGCGTTCAGGGGACTCCGGCTTATCTGTATGATCTGTCATTTTTACTCTACTTCACTGGTACTTTGGTTCGTCGGACACAACTAGGTCGATCAGGCTGTAAATCAGCAGCGGCGGCTTAATTTTTTGCCGTCTCTGTTGGCTTTCCCCCCCCGCCTTCAGGGTGTTTTAAAAACACCGGCTGATAAAACCTTAATAAATAGTGTGGCTCCTGCTTGGGTTTGTGTCAACTCTGCAGGAGGTTCCGGCGGTGCCCGCAGATGCAACAAAACCGCCGCCGGCGCCCTGGCCGCGGCGGGCCCTGGCGTGACGGCGCCCCGGGGCGGCGGTGTCTGCGCAATTGGCGTTTGAAAGGGGCTGTGGTATTATGTTGCGTTATACGCAAAGTGTTTTGTCCCCTTTGCGGCCGCCTGGACTCCGTGGAAACGGGCCTAGTTAGTTATCCGGGGAAACGGGCCTAGTTAGTTAAATGGGCAGGCGGCCTGCAGAGCTGCCGGGTTACGAGTTTTTTTGGGGGAAGTTACGTGTTTTCATCAGATGATTTCAGCGGCGGGGCGCTGGATCCGGCGGTGTGGAGTGTCGAGGGGCCGGCCGGGGTGGCGGCGGGCGTTGGCGTTAATGCCACCGATGCCTACCTGGAGCTGGTGACGCCGGACGGCAATTACGACGCCTGGAAGACCAACAATTCGGCGCGCGCGATGCAGGCCATCGCGGATGAGGATTTCCAGGTCGAAGCGCGCTTTCTGACCACCCCCACGGACCGGTTCCAGCTGCAGGGCATCCTGGTGGAGCAGGACGCCGGCAACTGGGTGCGGTTTGACACTTATTCCGACGGCAATGTGCTGCGGGTCTTTGCCGGGGTGACGGTCGATGGCTCCTCGTCTTCGCGGGTCAGAGCGGTGATCCCGGCAGGGGAGGCGCAATACCTGCGGGTGGACCGCGCGGGCGATGTCTGGACCTATGAATATTCCGCCGACGGCATCAGCTGGACCACGGCGGTGAGCTTCACCCATGCGCTGACCGCCAGTTCGGCGGGGGTGTTTGCCGGCAATACCGCGCAGGCCGCGGGCTATACCGCGCAGGTCGATTACTTCGAGGTGGCGGGCGACCCGATTGCGGATGAGGACGGCAGCATCACCCCGGTGAACACGGCGCCTGTGGCCCAGAATGACAATTACCTGCTCGCGCCGGACGGCAGTTTGACAGTGGATGCCGCCAGCGGCGTGCTGGGCAATGACAGCGACCCCGACGGCGACCCCTTGACGGTGTCCCTGGAAACGCCGGCGGCCAACGGAACCGTGGCCCTCAACGCGGACGGGTCGTTTTCCTATACGCCGGATGCCGGCGCTTCCGGCTCCGACAGCTTCAGCTACACGCTCAGCGATGGCACGGATAGCGTGACAGCCAGCGTGACGCTGGCGGCCTCCGGCCCTGGCGGCGGCGCCATTGTCCAGGACGCCCCGGTGCTGACAACCGGCACCCCGGTTTTCAGCAAGGTTATTGTGTCAGCCGCCATGCCGCTGACCCATGTCGGGCTGGGGGCGGATTTCGACGGCGACGGCGACATCGACGTGGTGGCCACCTCCGAGCAGAATGATTCCGTTGTCTGGTTTGAGAACGACGGCGCGGAGAATTTCACCGCGCATGCCGTCGACAATGCGCTGGAGTCTTCTTATCCGGCCTCGGTTGCCGATCTCGACCAGGATGGCGATCCGGACATTCTGGCCGGCGGCTACCGCGACGATCTTTTTGTCTGGTACGAAAACGACGGCACCGGCAGCTTTCAGCGCCACACCATCGCCGCCAAGGACGGGGCGCATTTCATCGAAGCGGCGGATATGGACGGCGACGGCGACCTTGATCTGGTGACCGCCAGCCAGGATTCACATACCATTGCCTGGTACGAGAATGACGGCGCCCAGAATTTTACCGAGCGGGTGCTCGACAGCAATGCGGTTGAGGCCAAGACGGCGGTTGCAATCGATATCGACGGCGATGGCGATCTCGACGTGCTGGCCGCCAGCCACGGCGATGACACGGTGGCGCTTTATGTCAACGACGGCAGCCAGAATTTCACCAAGCAGGTGATCGATAACACGGCAAACGGGGCCTATTACGTGACCGCGGCCGACCTGAACGGAGACGGCCTCACCGATATCGCGGCGGCGGCCAAGCTGAGCAACCAGGTCATCGGCTATTTCAATACCGGCAGCGGCTATACCAGGACCGTGCTGGCAAACAACGCCGGCGGCGTCCGCTCGGTGATTGCCGAGGATGTCGACAATGACGGCGACATTGATCTGCTGGCCGCCAGCGTCAATGACAACAGCGTGCGGTTCCTGGAGAACAACGGCAGCGGCGTCTTTGGCGCCATCACCATCGACGGCAATGCCGTGGGGGCCTATACGCCGACGCCGGAAGACGTGAACCAGGACGGGCTGGTCGATGTGATCGCCGCCAGCAAGACCGATGCCACGGTGGCGGTGCTGCTGCAGCACCGGGAGCAGTCCGCGGCCCTGAACGCGGGCGAAACGCTGGTCATCGATGCCTCGTTGCTCTCGGCCACCGACACCGAGCAGAGTGCCAGCGAGCTGGTCTATACCGTGGTTTCGGCGCCAGCCCTCGGCGCGCTGCGGCTGAACGGAATTGATCTGGCGGCCGGCGGCAGCTTTACCCAGGCGGATGTGAACCAGGGGCTGGTCTCCTTTGCCACCCCAGCCGGGACCGACGGGCTGGACGGGTTTGAGCTGGGTCTCAGCGACGGGCTTTCGGCGCCAGCCAAGGTTGTCTTCGGCTTCACCATCGGCACGCCGGCCTCGGGCAGCGGGCTGGTGTCGGATGATTTTGCGGGCGGCAGCCTGGATCCGGCAGTGTGGAGCGTCGAAGGCCCTGCGGGCGTTTCGGCCAATCTGGCCAGCAATGCCACGGATGCCTATCTGGAGCTGGTGACGCCGGACGGCAGTTTTGACGCCTGGAAGACCAACAATGCGGCGCGCGCGATGCAGGATATCGCGGATGAGGATTTCCAGGTCGAGGCGCGCTTTCTGAGCACCCCCGCGGACCGGTTCCAGCTGCAGGGGATCCTGGTAGAGCAGGACGCCGGCAACTGGGTGCGCTTTGACACCTATTCCGACGGCAATGTGCTGCGTATCTTTGCGGCGGTGACGGTGAATGGAAGCTCGTCGTCGCGGATCAAAACGGTGATTCAGCCGGGCGACGCGGAATACTTGCGGGTGGACCGCGCGGGCGACACCTGGACCTACGAGTACTCCGCCGACGGCAGCAATTGGACGACTGGCGGCAGCTTCACCCATGCGCTGAACGCCACGTCGGCCGGGGTGTTTGCGGGTAATACCGCGCAGGCCGCGGGCTATACCGCGCAGGTGGATTACTTCGAGGTGGCCCATGATCCGATCGCGGATGAGGACGGCAGCTTCACGCCGGTGAACCAGGCGCCGGATGCTGTGGATGATGGCTTGGCGGTGGTGGCGGACACCGCGCTGGTGATCGGCGAGGCCGCGCTTTTGTCCAATGACAGCGATCCCGACGGCGATCCCATCACCTTCGGCAGCTTCACCGCTCCGGCCAATGGCACCCTGACCGACAATGGCGACGGCACCCTGACCTATACGCCCAATGCGGGCTACGAGGGGCCGGACAGCTTCACCTACACGATCTCCGATGACAGCGGCCTCACGGATACCGCGACGGTCACTCTGACGGTCGCGGCGCCGGGCAACCAGGCGCCGCAGGCGGCGGATGACGCGCTGGCGGTGGTGACGGATACCGCGCTGGTGATCGGCGAGGCCGCGCTTTTGTCCAATGACAGCGACCCCGATGGCGATCCCATCACCTTCGGCAGCTTCACGGCTCCCTCCAACGGCACCCTGACGGACAATGGCGACGGCACCCTGACTTACACGCCCAATGCGGGCTATGAGGGGCCGGACAGTTTCACCTACACGATCTCCGATGACAGCGGCCTCAGCGATACCGCGACGGTCAGCCTGACGGTCTCGGCGCCTGCCGCGGGCAGCGGGCTGGTGTCGGATGATTTTGCGGGCGGGACGCTGGATCCTGCGGTGTGGACGGTCGAGGGGCCGGCCGGGGTGGCGGCGGGGCTGGGCGCCAGCGCCACCGACGCCTATCTGGAGCTGATAACGCCGGACGGCAATTACGACGCCTGGAAGACCAACAATGCGGCGCGTGCGATGCAGGCCGTTGCCGATGAGGATTTCCAGGTCGAGGCGCGCTTTCTGAGCACCCCCACGGACCGGTTCCAGATGCAGGGAATCCTGGTGGAACAGGACGCAGGCAACTGGGTGCGCTTTGACACCTATTCCGACGGCAGCGTTCTGCGGGTCTTTGCCGGTGTGACCGTCAATGGCTCCTCGTCGTCGCGGGTCAATGCGACGATCCAGGCCGGCGATGCGCAATACCTGCGGGTGGACCGCGCGGGCGATGTCTGGACCTATGAGTATTCCGCCGACGGCAGCAGCTGGACCACGGCGGTGAGCTTCACCCATGCGCTGAATGCCAGTTCGGCGGGGGTGTTTGCGGGCAATACCGGGCTGGCCGCGGGCTATACCGCGCAGGTCGATTATTTCGAGGTGGCCAGCGACCCGATTGCGGATGAGGATGGCAGCTTCACGCCGGTGAACACGGCACCGGATGCGGTGGATGACATCCGGTTCACGGACATCGGCACGTCGCTGCTGATCGCAACCAGCGGCCTGCTGGCCAATGACAGCGACCCCGATGGCGATCCCATCACCTTCGGCAGCTTCACCGCTCCGGCCAATGGCACCCTGACCGACAATGGCGACGGCACCCTGACCTATACGCCCAATGCGGGCTACGAGGGGCCGGACAGCTTTACCTACATGATCAGCGACGATGGCGGATTGAGCGATACCGCAGCCGTGAATGTTGCAGTGGGCCCCGTCATTGATGTCTGGTACGGGCCAACACAGACCTTCGGCCAGCCGGGGGTGCCGCAGACCTGGGTCAATATTCTGGGGGATGTGTTTGACGAGGGGCTGGTGTCGCTGAGTTACACGCTGAACGGGGGCGCAGAGCGGTCTTTGTCAGTTGGGCCGGACCAGCGCCGTCTGGAGAAAGCCGGGGATTTCAACATCGACATTGCCTATGCCGAACTGGATCCGACCGCGGCCGACGACGTGGTGTCGATCATTGCCAGATACGATAACGGCGCCACCTACACGCAGGATGTAACCATCCAGTATGAGGGCGGATCCGATTGGGATCCGAACTACTCGATCGACTGGTCCACTGTCACGAATATCCAGGATGCGGCCCAGATCGTCGACGGCAACTGGATGCTGACCGGCGATGGCGTGCGCCCCAAGGAGCTGGGCTTTGACCGGTTCATCACCCTTGGCGATGACAATTGGGACTTCTTCGAAGCCCGGGTTGCGGTCACCCCGCATGACATGTCTATCGTGGGCGGCCTGTTCGGGTTCGGGCTGTGGTGGAACGGCCATACCGATGATTCCCCCATCCAGTGGCAGCCGCTGAGAGGGTTCACCCCCTCGGAGTTCCTGTTCTACAACCAGCATACCGGCACCCCGCATTTCGAGATCTTCCCCAATACAGGCGATACCAACTATGCGCTGGCCGAGGGCACGCGGTTCAATTTCCTGATGCGGGTCGAGCAATCGGGCACCTTTGACCGGTCCTACAAGATGAAGGTCTGGGAAGAGGGCACGGCGGAACCGGTGGACTGGCTGATGGATCTGGTCATCGGCTATGACGATCCGGTCACCGGGTCCTTTGCACTGGTCACCCATCATTACGATATCGAGTTCCACGATATCGACATCACCGAAATCGAAGGCGGCGATGTGACCATTGGCGATGATACCGCCGAGGTGCTGGCGGCGGTGGATGAAACCGCTCCGCTGCCGGGGCTGGGAGAGCTGGATGTCTTCACCGGCAATGGCGGCGATGATGTCTTTGTCTTCGGCGACAACGGCACCGTCTATTATGACGACGGCAATGGCGCCACCAGCGGCGAGGACGATTACGGCTATGTCTGGGACTTCACCGCCGGCGACAAGGTGCGGCTGGCCGGAACCAGCTCGGATTACGTGCTGACCGAGGACGCCGCCGGGCTGCCGTCCGGCACCGCGATCTGGCTGGCAGGCAGCGGCGGCGATCAGGATGAGCTGATCGGTGTCATCAACAATGTCTACGGGCTGAACCTGACGGGAGACGCGTTTGAGTTCGCCGTCCTCGTCTGAATGCACGGCCGTCCGGGACGGCCGCCCTGCCGGCCGCACAGCCTCCGGGGTGGCCGGGTTTGCGGGGCGGTCTATGTCGAACATGGGTACCGGTAAACGAGTGAGCAGATGACAGATATTTCCGCGGCGCCGGCCTGCAGCATCGGGCTGCCGGTCTACAACGGCGAAAACTACCTGGAGCAGGCCATTCAATCCGTGCTGGCGCAGGAGTTTCAGGATTTCGAGCTGATCATCTCCGACAATGCCTCAACCGATGGCACCGAGGCGATCTGCCGCCGCTTTGCGGAGCAGGATCCGCGCATTCTCTATGTGCGGCAGCCGCGCAATATCGGCGCCGCCAAGAACTACAATTATACATTCCACCTGGCCCGCGGCGCGTATTTCAACTGGCTGGCCCATGATGACATTCTGGGCCCCGCCTTTCTGTCGGCCTGCCTGCAGGGGTTCGAAGAGTACGGCGACGGGGCAGTCCTGGTCTACCCGGCGTTCAAATATATTGATGAAGCCGGGCGGGAAGCCGGGAAAAGGGCGGCGTCCTGCGTGGAGACCTCTGCCCGCACACCGGCGCGGCGGCTCTATGAAACGCTGGACCAGCTGGCGGTCGTGACCTCGGTGTTCGGGATGTTCCGCCGGGACATGCTGGCCCGCACGCGCCTGATCGGCAGCTATATCGCCTCGGATTACGTGCTGCTGGCCGAATGCGCCCTGCTGGGGCATATCGTCCGGCTGCAGTGCCCGCCGCAGTTTCAGCGCAGGCTGCATAAGGAGGGCTCGCAACGGGCCAACAAGACGCCGGACGCGGTGGCGAAATGGTTTGACCCGGATGCGGTTGCGGATCCGCGCCCCGCGCGGCGGCTGTCACGGGAATATCTGAACTCTCTCTGCCTGACCCCGGGCCTCTCCACGCCGGACCGGCTGTCGGCCCTGTTTGCCCTGGCCGTGCAGCGGGTGAAACTGAAGGCGCAGGTCCGCAAGAAACAGAGGGTGCGGCAGCGGGTGAAGAAGCACGCGGTCTAAGGCCGGCGGGATCGGGCCTGCCGGCGCCGGCAGGTTTCCGGTCCCGAAATGCGCAGGCAGAGCGCCTGCACCAGCGGGGCGGGCGCCGCCCGGCGTGAGGCGCTGCGATTCGCACTTCAGGGTCTTTTTTCTGCCGGGCCGGGCACTGGTTTTTGCCGGCCGGCGGCCAAGCGGTTCTGCAGGCTGAATTTTTGCTTGCGGCCTTGCTGCGGGACCCGCTTCCCAAGTGTGACACGGGGCCGGATACACCGGCTCTACTGTTACAGAACAGCCCCGCGTTTTCCCAGACTTACAACACCCGCGCTTGAGCGGGTTCCTGCTGTTGCGCGGTTCTTTGCGGACGGTTTGCGGGGCAAACGGCTGAAACAAGCCGGCTTCCCGGCCGGATTGGATCGGGGCTTTCCGCACAGGGCGGCGGCAATTAGGTCGCTGCCAGGTTTTTACCAGTCCGCTGTCCGGCGGTGAGGGATCTGAGACATCTGCGGCATCCAGGGCCTGTCCCGGTGCTTCAGGCCCGTCTCCAGGGCCCGCCCTCCGGTCAGCACTGTTTCGGAATGTAAGAGTGTCGGCCGCACCACTCGGCGGCTGATTGCCAGTGAAAGGAAATCACATGACCGTTTGGCATTCGTCTGACCTCGGCTGGTCCGCGGGTCAGGATGTCTCCAGCGCGTTCGCGTCGCTGCTGTCGAGCAAGAAATTCAAGGCCGGCGACACGCTGGTTCTTGAGGACACCTACAAGATCTCGGGGTCGCACCTGCGGCTGCCGGAGAATTTCACCCTCACCGCCGAGAAGGGCGCGGGCCTGGATGTGCGCACCACATCGGCCACCGACACCTCGCCGCTGTTCCTCCTGTCCAACGGGGTGACGGTGGACAATGTCACCTTCGACGTGGTGAACGCGCCGAAAACCGGCTACAGCGGCGCCAAGCCGGTGTCGGGTTCCGATTACCACACCAAGCGCATCCTGGTGGTCGAAGGCGATGGGGTCACTGTCCAGAACAGCGCGTTTTCCGGCAATGTCTCGATGCATATCGACGTGCTGAACGGCGACCGCTTCTCTCTGGACAAGAGCTCTTTCGAGGGCGGCTTCTACCAGGTCCGCATCGTCGGCGGCGATGACGCCAAGGTGACCGGCAGCCATTTCCGCAAATCGCTGGGCGACGGCATCAAGACCACCGCCACCCCGGACGGCGACGCGCCGGAGCGGATGCTGGTGGCGGACAGCTTCTTTGAACGCAACGCCCGCGACGGGCTGGATACCGCGGGCGGCTTCAAGGACGGCCAGGTGCTGAATTCGGTGTTCTACGACAACGGCGTCAGCGGCATCGACATCAAGAGCCTGTATAAAAGCAAGTCGGATTTCGACGCCAGCAAGCAGAACCACAACATCCGCATTTCGGGCAGCGAGTTCATCGACAGCCCCAATGGCGTTGTTGTCACCGTGCTCAACCCCAACGGCCTGCTGAACAAGAGCAATGCGCATCTGATGCCGCATGACATCAAGGTCAGCGACTCGATCTTCGAGAACAACACCTCGCAGGGCGGGCGGGCGTTCCTGATCAAGGACGGCTATGACATCACCTGGGAGGGGATTTCCCTGCTCGGCAAGGTCAACGAGATGCGCTTTTTGGGCGCCGAAGCCCCCACGCCCCCCTC
>NZ_CYSR01000033.1 GCF_001458395.1 Leisingera aquaemixtae
ACCGTCTCTCCAGCGTGTCCCACCGTCTCTCCGGTGTGTTTCCCGATCCGTTACCGCGTCGCCCTGTCTGGCTCAGCGTCCCGTCCGGTGTGTCTCAGCTGCGCCTCAGCGCCGCCGGTGAGGGGGCTTTTACGGNTACCCCCGCAGACCCGCAACCCCAAAATTCAGAAAAACGCAGAATTCCGCAAAGAAAAATCACGNATCNAATAAAATCAANNACTTACACCAAAACAAAGTCAGCANCCCTGACCCTCTTTCCGCCCCACCCCCGCCCCGCAAACCACCCCGAACACCCCGGAAAAGGCGCCCGCCCCACTTACCCACAGACTCGGCACCCCTTATCCACAGACTCACCACCCCGGAATCGCAACAAACACCCCCCAAACCCCCTCCGCCCGCCCGGAATCGCCAGGCCAAACCGGCCAAAGGACAAACAGGGCGCAGCCGAAAACAAAAAGGGCAGCCAAATGGCTGCCTGATCACGTCACGGCTTGCCGCCCTCAAGCATGTCCAACCCCGCAACGAGATCCCGCCCCATGCCCGCATCCTCCATATGGAGGCGCAGGCGCTGGTTGTAGCCGCCCGGCGTATTCAACGCCTCAATCAGGTCTGTACAGGCAGTCTGTTGCAGGCTGCTTGTGATCAGCATGCGCAAAAAGGCTTCACCTTGCTGCCGGTCTTCGACCCGGCCTCCCAGCCAACCGGCAGCGTCATTCACCATGCGCGCAACCGGCGACAACACAGCCTGGGCACACAGGTAGGCATTCAGCTCCGCCTCGTCCTTCAAGGCAAATACCGTGTTCGAAGGGCCAAAGATGCGCGCGACCAGGCCAGTGTCTCCCAGCGCCATGATAGGAGAGCCGCCCTGTGCAATCCCCGGAAAGGGCATCATCACAGCCGCCGCGCGCGCCGGTGCCGCCAGTTCTGCGACCCGGGCCAAACCGGCACCGGCCATGAAGGAGATCACCTGCTGATCTTCGCGGAATACCAGCCCGGACAGGATGCCTTCAGCCGCCTCTGCCATCAGGCCCAGGAACACGACGTCGCTGGCATCGGCCACCGCCTGGTTAGCGGCAGCGGTGACGTCGCCGAATTCCGCAGTCAATGCTGCTGACCGGGTCCGGCTGCGCTCTGACACAGTGATCCGGTGCCCCTTGCCGGCAAGCCCCCGCACCACTGCAGAGGCGATAACGCCGCACCCCAGAAACCCCAGGCGCATGTCAGATGTCCTTCATAAGCCGCAGCGCGTCATAGATCGCCGCATGGGTATTACGCGCGGAGACCGCATCACCGATCCGGAACAGCTGGAACCGGCCCGCCGGGTTGGACGTAACCGCCTGCGGGCGGCCCGCAATCAGGGCATCGTGGTCGACCTCGCCGCGGTTGGATGCCTGCTCCTTCAGCGCAAAGTACAGGCCGTCCAGCGGCAGCGTGCCATAATTGACCACCACCTGATCATACTCCACGCAATAAGTGTGGCCGCTGTAGTCGGTGCCGATGGCGGCGGTCAGCCGGTTGCCGCTGCGGCTGATGTCCAGCAGGCGGCGGGCAACAGTGAACCTCACGTCCTTGTCCTGCAGCGCCCGCATATAGGGCACGAGGTTCATGCCCATGATGTCCGGCGCAAAAGTCCGGTCAGGTGTCATGACCTCCACCCGGGCTCCTGCCCCAGCCGCGGTTTCTGCCGCCATCAGCCCCGGATGATCGCCGCTTTCATCATAGACCAGAACATGCCCGGCAGGTTTCACATCGCCCGAAATTACGTCCCAGCTGGACACCGCATGCGGCAGGTCCGACCGGGTCTCATGCAGCATCATGTTTGGCATCCCGCCAGTCGCCACGATCACCACATCCGGGTTCAGGGCCATAACATCCTCCGCCTCGGCCCAGGTATTGAAGCGAAACGCCACATCCCGGGCCGCGCATTGCGCCATGCGCCAGTCAATAATGCCGATCATTTCAGCCCGGCGCGGGTTCTGTGCCGTCAGGCGGACCTGACCGCCCGGCTCAGCGGCTGCCTCAAGGACTGTCACATCATGGCCCCGTTCTGCGGCCACGCGCGCCGCCTCCAGCCCGCCAGGGCCGGCCCCGATGATCACCACCTTCTTAAGCGTCTCTGCCGCGGGGATTTCGTGGGGCATTGTGAGTTCGCGCCCGGTGGCGGCGTTGTGGATGCAAAGGGCCTCCCCTGCCTGGTAGATCCGGTCCAGACAGTAGGTGGCGCCGACGCAGGGGCGGATGTCGTCTTCGCGCCCCTCGATGATTTTCCTGACAACATGCGGATCCGCCATATGGGCGCGGGTCATGCCGACCATGTCCAGCAATCCGCTGGCCACCGCATGGCGGGCGGTCGCCACATCCGGGATGCGGGCAGCGTGGAATGTCGGCATGCCGGTGGCCTTCTTCACCTCACCTGCGAAATCCAGATGCGGTGCCGATTTCATGCCCTGCACCGGGATCACGTCGGTCATCGCGGGATCGGTGTGTATGCGGCCGCGGATCACATTGAGGAAATCCACCATGCCGCTGTCCGTCAGACGCCTGGAGATTTCGATCCCCTCTTCAGGAGTGATCCCGCCTGCCTGCGCCTCATCCGCAGTGTACCGCAAGCCGACGATGAAATCCTCCCCAACCCTGTCCCGGACCGCGCGCAGCACGTCGAGCGGCATGCGCATCCGGCTGTCCAGAGACTGGCCGCCATAAGGCCCGTCGAGATCATTGGTCAGCGGCGACCAGAACTGATCCAGCAGGTGACCATAGACCTGCAGCTCTATACCATCCATGCCCCCCTCTTTCATCCGCTCCGCCGTGTCGGCGAAGTCGGAGATGATGCGGGCAATGTCCCAATCTTCCGCCAGCTTGGGAAAGGACCGGTGCGCCGGCTCCCGGTGCCGGGAGGAGCTGACGGACGGCAGCCAGTCCCCCTTGTTCCAGCCGGTGCGCCGGCCCAGGTGGGTCAGCTGGATCATCACCGCTGCGCCATGTTCATGCACCTGATCCGTCAGGTTGCGGATCCAGGGGACCACTTCGTCCTTGTACGCCAGAATGTTGTTGAACACTGGCGGACTGTCACGGCTGACCGCAGCGGATCCTGCGGTCATGGTCAGCGCCACCCCCGCCTTGGCGCGCTCGGCATGGTAGGCTGCATAGCGCGCCTTGGGCATCCCGTCTTCGGGATAGGCCGGCTCATGGCTGGTGGTCATGATCCGGTTGCGCAGCGTCAGATGCTTGAGCTGGTACGGCTGCAGCAGCGGGTCCTTGGACATTGCCTGCCTCTCCTGGAACGGTAACGTGGCTGGGTACCATCCGACACCAGCCTGACACATGTGTCAATTAAACATTCACACCTGTCTGGAAAAGTTGCCCCCGTCCGGTGCGGCTGCTAAGGCTTGGGGCATGACCACACAGGACATCTCCCGCCCGCGACTAAGCGAAGAAGACTGGCTGTCCGCCGCCCATGACGTGCTGACCGAAAGCGGTGTGGAGGCGGTGAAGGTGATGCCGCTGGCCAAGCGGCTGGGGGTGTCGCGCACCAGCTTCTACTGGCACTTCAAAGACCGTGAGGCCCTGCTGGAAGCGATGATCCGCCGCTGGGAGGAGAAGAACACCGGCAATCTGGTTGCCCGGACCAAAGCCTATGCCGAGAGCATTGCCGAGGCGCTTTTCAACCTGTTCGACTGCTGGCTTGACCCAAAGCTGTTTGATGCCCGCCTGGATCTGGCGATCCGCAACTGGGGGCGCAATGACAGCCGACTGCAGGAACGGCTGGACCTGGCCGATGCCCGACGCGAGAAAGCCATGACAGAAATGTTCGTGCGCTTTGGGTATCCTGAGGCGGATGCACTGATCCGGGCCCGGGCCATGATCTACACTCAGATCGGCTATATCTCGATGCAGGTGCACGAGAGCACGGAATACCGGATTTCACTGATGCCCGGCTGGATAGAAGTCTTCACCGGCACCCGCCCCGCCCAGCGGGATCTCGACCGGTTCCTGGCCCGGCACCGTTGACCCCTGCCTGACTTTAGGCACCCAGCACCGCCCCTGACAGAAACACTCCCGCCAGCCGGCAGGCGTCGTAGATGCCCGCTCGCCGGTTGGGCCGTGCGCCGCGCGTGCAAGGCGCGGCGCGGGCCGTTTCGGGCAAAGCCCGAAGCGGAACAGTGTTACGGCATTCGCGGTCAGGCAACCCGTTCTGAAGTGCGTTGCCGCGCCGGGCGCCAGCCCGGCGCCACCAGAGAAAACGGGCGCGGAACCCTTGGTTCCGCGCCCGCCCTGTTTCCTCAAACGGTTGTGCCAATTTACTCGGCCGCGATCTGCCCTTCGATCTTCTCGACTCGCACCGCCGAGAACTTGAACTCGGGGATCTTGCCATAGGGGTCCAGCGCGGGGTTGGTCAGGATGTTGGCCGCCGCCTCGACATAGGCAAAGGGCACAAACACCATGTCCTCGGCAATCGCCCGGTCGGCCCGCGCCATGATCTCGATCGAGCCGCGGCGGGTCGACAGACGGATCATCTCGCCCGGCTCGATGCCCATCAGCTTGAGCGTGCGCGGGTTGAGCGAGCAGTTCGCTTCCGGCTCCACCGCGTCCAGAACTTTGGAGCGCCGGGTCATCGACCCGGTGTGCCAATGCTCCAGCTGGCGGCCGGTGGTCATGATCATCGGGAATTCCTCATCCGGCGCCTCATCCGGCGGAATGACCGATGCCGGGGTAAAGCGGGCGCGGCCGTCCGGGCGCGGGAAGCCGTCACCGAACACAATCGCCTGACCGGGGTCGGTCTCGTGCAGCGACGGGTAGGTGATGGTTTCGGTTTCCAGACGTTCCCAAGTGATGTTGTCCAAGGACTTCATGTTCAGCTTCATCTCGGCAAAGACTTCGCTGACATCCTTGTAGTCCCAGGGCAGGCCGATGCGCTGCGCCAGCTCTACGGTGACCTGCCAGTCCTCCCGCGCCTCACCCGGCGGCGGAACCGCAGGTCGCACACGCTGCACCTGGCGGTTGGTGTTCGACACGGTGCCGTTCTTCTCATAGAGCGCCGAGGCCGGCAGGATGATGTCGGCATAGTTGGCCGTCTCGGTCAGGAAGATATCCTGAACGATCATCAGCTCCAGCTTGGCAAAGGCGTCGCGCGCGTGGTCGGCATCCGGATCGGACATCGCCGGGTTTTCGCCCTGGATGTACATGCCCTTGATGTTGCCGGCATAAGCCTCGTCCACGATCTCGGTCACGGTCAGGCCCTTCTCGTTCGAGAAATCGCCGCCGCCCCAGACATCGGTGAAGCTCTTACGGACGTCGTCCGAGGTCACGGTCTGATAATCGGGCAGGAACATCGGGATGAGGCCCGCATCAGAGGCCCCCTGCACGTTATTCTGGCCGCGCAGCGGATGGAGGCCCGCGCCCGGTTTGCCCACGTTGCCGGTCATCAGCGCCAGCGAGATCAGGCAGCGCGAATTGTCGGTGCCGTGGATGTGCTGGGACACGCCCATGCCCCAAAAGATCAGGCCCGCCTTGCCGCCCGCAAAGATGCGCGCGACACTGCGCAGCTGCTCAGGGCTGACGCCGCAGATTTCCGACATCTTCTCCGGCGTGAATTGCGCCAGATGCTGTTTTTCGGCTTCCCAGTTCTCGGTGTATTTGTCGATGTATTCCTGATCGTACAGGCCTTCCTCGACAATCACGCTCATGATCGCGTTCAGCATCGACACATCCGCGCCAGGGCGGAACTGCACCATCTCGGTTGCAAACCGGCGCAGGCCGACGCCCCGCGGGTCCATCACGATCAGCTTGCCACCGCGCTTGGTGAACTGCTTGAAATAGGTCGCCGCCACCGGGTGGTTCTCAATCGGGTTGGAGCCGATCACGATTGCTACATCGGCGTTCTCGATCTCGTTGAAGGTTGCGGTCACCGCACCGGAGCCGACGTTTTCGATCAGCGCCGCAACGGACGACGCATGGCACAGACGGGTGCAGTGGTCGACATTGTTATGCTTGAACCCCTGTCGAATGAACTTCTGGAAGAGATAGGCCTCTTCGTTGGTGCATTTCGCCGAGCCGAAGCCCGCAACCGATTTCGGGTTCTCATCGCGCAAGCGCATCAGGCCCTTGGCGGCCAGATCCATCGCCTCTTCCCAGGATGCTTCGCGGAAATGGGTCGAGAGATTGCCCGGATCGACGTTCAGGCCTTTTGCAGGCGCGTCGTCACGGCGGATCAGCGGCTTGGTCAGGCGGTGCGGGTGGTGGATGTAGTCAAAGCCAAACCGTCCCTTGACGCACAGGCGGCCTTCGTTTGCCGGGCCGTTGATGCCCTCAACGTGCTTGACCTTGCCGTCCTTGACCTTAAGCGAAACCTTGCAACCAACACCGCAGAACGGGCAGACGCTTTCGGTCTCGGAATCGTAGTCCTTGCTGTCGCCGACCTGGTTTTCGTCCAGAACAGTGGCGGGCATGAGCGCGCCGGTCGGGCAGGCCTGAACACATTCGCCGCAGGCCACACAGGTGGATTGGCCCATCGGGTCAGCAATATCAAAAGTCGGAAAGGCATTGTGGCCGCGGCCGGCCATGCCGATCACGTCGTTCACCTGCACTTCACGGCAGGCCCGCACGCACAGGCCGCAGGAGATGCAGGCGTCCAAATTCACCTTCATGGCGACATGGCTGTCGTCCAGCAGCGGGATGCGGCCCTCTTCCAGCTTGGGGAAGCGGCTCTCAGTAACGCCGTTCAGCTCTGCCATATCCCACATGTGGGAGGATTTGTCGTGCGCCTCTTCCCGCTTGGGCTGGTCAGCCATCAGCAGTTCCATCACCATCTTGCGAGCGTTTTCAGCGCGCGCGTTGTTGGTGGTGACAACCATGCCCTCGGCGGGTTCGCGAATGCAGGAGGCGGCCAGCGTGCGCTCGCCTTCGATCTCCACCATGCAGGCGCGGCAGTTGCCGTCCGGGCGGTAGCCCGGCTGCGGCTTGTGGCACAGATGCGGGATCTTCAGCCCGCGGCCGTTGGCGACTTCCCAGATGGTCAGGCCCTTTTCCGCCGTGACCTGTTCGCCATCGAGTGTGAATGTGACGTTATCGCTCATGGCTCAGACCTCATCCGGAAAATGTTTCATGGTCAGGCGGATCGGGTTCGGCGCAGCCTGGCCCAGACCGCAGATCGAAGCGTCGACCATCGCGGTGCTCAGCTCTTCCAGCAGGCCCTGATCCCACTTCTTCTCGCTCATCAGCTTGACGGCTTTCTCGCATCCCACCCGGCAAGGGGTGCACTGGCCGCAGCTTTCATCCTCGAAAAAGCGAAGCATGTTCAGCGCCGCATCGCGGGCCGAGTCCTGATCGGACAGCACCACCACGGCAGCAGAGCCGATAAAGGTGCCATGCGGCTGCAGCGTGTCGAAGTCGAGCGGGATATCATTCATCGATGCAGGCAGCAAGCCCGAGGAGGGGCCGCCCGGCTGGTAAGCCTTGAAGGCGCGGCCATCCAGCATACCGCCGCAGGCCTCAATAATGTCGGTGATGGTGGAGCCGGCGGGCAGCAGATGCACGCCAGGGTTCTTCACCCGGCCCGAGACCGAGTAGCTGCGCAAGCCCTTGCGGCCGTTCTTCTCAACCGAATTCAGGCACTCAGGCCCTTCGCGGCAGATCTTGGCGACCCAATAGAGGGTTTCCACGTTGTGGACGAGGGTCGGACGCCCGAAGACACCCACCTGTGCCACAAACGGCGGACGGTGGCGCGGCTCGCCGCGCTTGCCCTCGATCGATTCAATCATGGCGCTTTCTTCACCGCAGATATAGGCCCCTGCCCCGCGGCGCAGGTCAATGTAACCTGCCTCGACAATGCCGGCCTCTTCCAGCGCCTTGATCTCCCGGCGCAGGATTTCCAGCACCGCCGGATATTCATCGCGCATGTATATAAAGGCTTTCTCGGCCTCGACCGCCCAGGCGGCAATCAGCATGCCCTCGAGGAAGACATGCGGCGTGCGCTCCAAGTAGTAGCGGTCCTTGAAGGTGCCCGGTTCGCCCTCGTCACCGTTCACGGCGAGGTAGCGCGGACCTTCGTTGGCGCGCACAAAACCCCATTTGGTGCCGGACGGGAAGCCAGCGCCGCCCAGACCGCGCAGACCGGCTTCTTTGACCTTCGCCTGAACCGCTTCCCAGTCGCCATTCGCGCGCAGGCCTTTCAGCGTGGCATAGCCGCCATCCGCCTCATAAGCGGCGAAGGTTTCATACTCCGGGATATGGGCGTGGGTGTCATCGGCAGCAATCGCTGCCTCGACCTTTTCCACGGTGGCGTGGTCGATGTGGTTGTGGCCGATTTCCAGAACCGGCGCAGTGTCGCAGCGACCCATGCAGGGTGCGCGCAGCACGCGGACCTGAGAGGCATCCAGCCCATCTTCCAGCGCCTTCTGCAGCTGCTGTGCCCCCGCCAACTCACAGGACAGCGAGTCACACACCCGGATGGTCAGTGCCGGCGGCGGGGCCTCACCCTCCTTCACCACATCGAAATGGGCATAGAAGCTGGCCACCTCGTAGATCTCTGCCTGACCGGTGCGCATCTCCTCAGCCAGCGCCCGGATGTGCGCGGCGCTCAGATGGCCGTATTTGTCCTGAATCAGATGCAGGAACTCGATCAGCAGGTCACGGTTGCGCGGGCGGTCCCCCAGCAGGTCCTGAACCTCGCTCAGCGCGATGTCGTCGACCTGGCGGCCTTTGGGCGTCTTGCGCCCCTTGCCGCGGCCGGACTTCCATACGCCCTTGCTATCATCCAATGGTGCCATGGGGTCCTCCAGTCAGCACGTATTTCATTCCGAAATGCCATCAAGAATGAATATCGTCAAATCTAGAAAACCGATTGCACAATAAGTATAACTTATCACGCCATTTGCGGCATCCCATCGTCCACAAACGTCGCAACAACCTCTTTCAGCGCCCGAACCGTGGTTAATTCCGGGGTCCGGTCCAGCGTCGCAATGCAAATCGGCCGCGATTGTTCCGGCCCGGTCAGCCCGAGAACCCGGGTTCCCCCCAGCTCTCCCAGGGCCTGCATCAGGGCCCGAGGCAGAATCGTTGCCGCCGAGCCTTCGCGCGCCAGCACCATCGACGCCATAAAGCCGTTGGACTCGGACACGATTTCCGGCCTCAGTTCCAGATCGGCAAAGATCCGGTCCAGGATGCGGCGGTTCTGCATCTGCTGGTCCAGCAGGCTCAGCGGCAAGTCAGCTGCTTCGGCCCAGCTAATCGTGTCGCCGCGGCCCGCCACCATCTCTTCGGGCGCCAGCAGCACATAGCTTTCTTCATACAGCGGCTGCACTGTCACCAGGTCCTGACCCAGGCTCTCGGCGTAGGTAATACCTGCATCAATTGTACCATCATAAAGGCGCTGCTGGATAGCCAACGAGGTGGTCACCTCCACCCGGGCCAGAATCCGCGGATGGGCCTGATGCACCTGGTCCACCAGCTGCGCCGCCCAGGCGGTGGCGGTGGGCACCACCCCAAGCACCAGCGTGCCGGTCACTTCGCCGCGCGACGCGGCGATCTCCTGTTCCAGCGCCTTTGCATCATCCAAGATCGAGCGCCCCCGGCGCACGATCATCAAGCCCTCTTCGGTCAGCCCCTGAAAGCGGTTGGCACGGCGCACGATGGACAGGCCCAGCCGCTCCTCCAGATTGCGGATCCGCATGGAGAAGGCCGGCTGCGACATGCCGCAGTCGGCGGCGGCCTTGGCAAAATGCTGATGCCGCGCCAATGCGGTGAGCAGCTGAAGGTCTTTGAGTTCGATCATGGCAGCACCTTACGCCGCCGCCGCAAGCCCCTGCAATGGGTCCGCCGCCCTGTCAGTCCTTGCTCTGCGCTTCTGCCTGCTGCGCCGCTGCGCCGTACAGTTCAACCAGTTCTTCCAGCACATCGGCAGCCCCCCGCAACCGCCCGGCCAATTCAGAATGCCCTTCAATCGCCTGCGTCAGCAGGCGTTCACGAAGAGCGTTCAGCTTACCGGCCAGCTGGCAGCCTTCGTCAGTCAGGCTGTAGGTCACTCCCGAACGGCCAGCGCCCTGTTTGCGGGTCAGTCCTGCCGATGCCAGTTTGCGCAAGGAATACTGGATATTCGGGATATCCACACGGTTGGTTGCACGCGCCAGTTCCTTGATGGATTTTGGCCGCCTGCCACTGCCGATCAGCAGCAGCAGGGTAATCTCGGCACCAGCCAAAGACACGCCGCTGACCTTCTCCAGGCAACCGGCCTGCCATCGGGTCAGGCCCTCGCCGGCCCGCTGCACCGCCATCTCCAGCCGATGCAGCCCGTCAGCGGCTGGCTCCGCGGTCTGGTATGATAACGGGTATGGGTCGACGTTGTTATTCAAGGAACAGCTCCAAAAAAATGCGGCCCAAACGGGCATGAAAACTGCAGATCAGAATACAGGAGACACCAGCGCGCCTTGCCCGGCACAGGAATACGCGCCAGGGCCACAGCACACAGAGGCACTGCCCCCTTATTGAAAATCCATCTCAAATTGCCCGGAACTTATCCAACCAATTCCTCCGGACTTCAATACCCGGCAGCGCAATCCGTTGCCCTGACGGCAGCGCCACGCCCGCTGGCAGACCTGCTAAAACACCGCGGCCGCCGTCTGCATCCGGACCGGAGATCAGGACGGGGATGCCCCCTGGTCCGGAAGCGCCGAAAGCACGCTCTGCGCCCATCGGTCAGGGATGCTGCCGAAACAGTCATGAATCGAATCCGTGGCGATAGCGCTGCCGTTCGCCAAGCGGCCCACCAGCGCAAGCCCGGCCACCCGCACCCCGTCTGCCGCGATCAGCGCAGCATCGGGGGCACAGCGCGCGCCCAAACCGTCACCCAAGGGTTTCAGCGACAGGTCCTGCCGCAGCCCGGCCACCAGCGGTTCCGTCACGGGGGCCAGAGCAGGCTGGGGCAGCACAGCGTCAATCATGACGCTGGCGGTGACCGTATGCCCGCCGCTGTGCAGCTTCCAGCCCTGCGGGGTAAGCGTGATATCGGGATCGTCCGCGGCACGCGGATCCACCAGCCCGGTTTCGATCAGGATCCGCAACTGACGGGCGGTTTCCACCGGCGCACCATAGGAGTAACGCTTGAGCCCGTCGTCGAAACTCACAAATTCCTGCGCGGTGGCGGCAGACACAGAAGCGCTGTCAAACACGCGGCGCAGCAGCGGCTGCCATTTCCGCCAAAGCTGGCCGATCGTATAACCGACGGCGGGCGGCTCCCGCCCCTCGGCCTGGGAGATTCCCGCGCGCAGGGCGTCCAGCGTTCCCCGCTGCTCCTGGCTGCCGGGGCGTTCGCTTTCCAGCTCCAGCCACGCGCGCACCTCGTCAGACTGAACCGCGCCTCCGCCTGCGCGGATGACGCGCAGTGCCGCGCTTTCAAGCACGCCGCGCACCGGCTCCAGTCCGGACCCGGGCTGCTCAGACAAGCCGGCACGCAAGGCCTCCTCGAAGGCCGCGCTTTCCTCCTGCGAGGGATCAAACCGCGCATCCAGCTTTGCATTCAGAGGTTTCGGGGCAGGTGCGTGCCCATCCAGCGAGAACGGCACGATCCTGGCCGGCTCCCGTCCCGACGCGATGTAACTGCTGCCTGCGAACCTGCCCCCCAGCCCCAAGGTCAGCATGCGGACCACGTCAAGCGCCGACAGCGCCATGCCGCGTATGCCGACCACCCGGCCCGCCCAGTCCTCGGCCGCATCTATCAGCCCTTTTCCCGGATAGGCAGGCCTCAAGGGCAATGAATGCCGGTCCGCGTGATCCTGCCAGCGGCAGAGCTGATCATCGCTGGCAGTTTCAGGCTGGCCAAGCGACAGCAGCACATGGCCGAACGGGCCATGAGCCACGCCTTGCGCATACAGGTGCCAGCCCTCCCCGCCGCGCCGGGCCTCAGTCACCCGCACTGCGCGCCGGGTCACGGTTATGTGGCTTGGCAACTGCGCAAGAAGCGTCTCGAACCGGGCGTTCAGATAGGCGCCAAGCCTGGCCCGCGGCAGATACGCCTCGCCATCGCCGCCGGTTAGGCCCATCCAATCGGCAAAACTGCCTTCCCCCTCGCGCGCGAATGGCGGCGGCGGCAGATCTATACTGCGCACCGGCAGGTTCAGCAGGCAGGTTTCACTTTCGCCAGGACTGAAGCTTGGACCCGACGCAGGCCAGCTTGACGGCTCGAAGACATCCACCGCCAGGGCTGCGCCTGCCCCGGAAGCACGGCGCACCAGCGCCTCCAGCGCTGCCAGGCCGCGCGGCCCGAATCCAACGATCGCAACCCGGCGCCGGTCCCGCCCCATTCATGCACTCCCTCACCCAGCATGGTTCCGCCACCTTGGTCTGCGGCGGCCCCGCAGTGCAAGCCATTATCGCGCCGGGGGTCAGGGCGCGTTATTCCTGCAAAGGCATTTTGGTCAGGGCCTGCGGGGATGCAGCCGGGTAATAGTTGAAGGCCGTTCAGGCACCCATGCCCCTTCGGCCTTTATCCGGCCCCTTGCTCGCGGCCGACCCGTTTCAGGAACCGCCTCAGCCGATCGTCCCGGGGCGCATCAAAGATCTGACTTGGCGGACCGGCTTCAACGATCTTGCCGCCGTCCATGAAAACGACACGGTCCGCGATTTCGCGTGCGAACTGCATCTCGTGGGTGACGATGATCATAGTCTGGCTTTTCTCGGCGACCCGCCGCATCAAGTCCAGCACCTCACCCACCCATTCCGGATCCAGCGCCGAGGTCGGCTCGTCAAACAGCAGGACTTCGGCGCCCAAGGCCATCGCGCGGCCAATGCCCACGCGCTGCTGCTGGCCGCCGGACAAAGCCGCCGGATAGCTGTCCGCCTTCTCGGCCAGCCCGGTTTCGCGCAGCACCGACAGCGCGCGCTCCTCAGCCTCGGCGCGGGGGCGCTTCTGCACGGTGACAAGCGCCTCCATGATGTTCTCTTTTGCCGTCTTGTTGGCAAAAAGCGCGTAGTTCTGGAACACAAACCCGGTGCGGCGGCGCAAGGCGAGGATATCGGACTTGGACGCCCGCGCGGCATCAACGGTCAGATCGCCGACGGTTATTTGCCCCGCATCCGGCACGTCGAGAAAATTCAGGCTCCGCAGCAGCGTCGACTTCCCGGTTCCGGACGGGCCGATCACAACAACCTTTTCGCCGTCTTCGATATCAAGGTCGATGCCGCGCAGCACCGGCGCGCCGCGAAACGACTTGGTCAGTCCCCGGATTGAAATCATCGCGCAAAAGCCTTGTTCAGACGGGTTTCCAGCCGGCCCTGCACCTGGCTCAGCGCCTCAACCATGATCCAGTAGATGACGGCAACCACCAGAAACGCCTCGAAATAGAGGAAGCTGCCAGCCGCCTCCTTTTGGGCTGCGCCCATCATTTCGGTAACGCCAAGCGTGAAGGCGAGCGAGGTGCCCTTGATCATATCAATGAAGTAATTCACCAGCGTCGGCGCCGCGATCCGCGCGGCCTGCGGAAGAATGATGCGGCGCATCATCTGCGCCTGTGTCATGCCGATAGATTGCGCCGCCTCCCACTGGCTGCGGTCGACCCCCGCAATAGCGGCCCGGATGCTTTCGGCCATGTAAGCGGCGAAATGAAGCGTAAGCCCCATGACCGCGGCCGTGACGCCGTTGATATTGGCAAGCGCCGGCAGCAGCTGCGGCAAGCCGAAATAGAACAGAAACAGCTGCACCAGCAGCGGGGTGCCGCGAAAGAAGCTGATGAACAGAACAACCAGATTGTCCAGCACCGGCACCCTGATGACCCGTTCGACCGCCAGCAGCGAGGCAAGGGCCAGCGCAAGCACCATGGATGCGCCGGCCATTGCCAGGGTGATCGGAACGTAGGAAAGGATGACGGGCACAAGCCCAAGCATGTAATCGAAGTCGAGCGCCCGCATCGTCTGTCCTATTGCGCAACTGTAATGTCAGAACCGAACCACTTCATGGAGATTTCGGTCAACGTGCCATCCGCCCGCAGCGTGTCCAGGGCTGCGTCGATCCGGTCACGCAGCGCGCGCCCCTCTTCGGTATCGGCAAACGGCAGCGCATTGCGGATCTCGGAGAACGGCGCCCCGGCCAGTTCCAGAGGCAGCGGGCTTTCCTTGATCAACTGGACCGACGACACGCGGTCCATCACAAAGGCATCGACCCGTCCAAGCGCGGTGTCCTGTGCGATATTGCTCTCGTAAGTGCGGATGTCGATGTCTTCCGCATAAGGCAGCTCGTTCAGCAGCTGCTCGAAGTTTGAGCCGAGGTTGACTGCAACCGACCGGCCGCGAAGGTCTTCGACCGACCCGACTTCATCATTGCCCTTGCGCACGACGACTTGCGCCCCGTCGATCACATAGGGCTGGCTGAAGGCGAATTTTGCCTCGCGCTCCGGCGTGATCGTGATCTGGTTTGCAATGGTATCGATCCGTCCGGATTCCAGCGCCCCGACCAGCCCGGAAAAGGTCATGGTCTCATATGCGATGTCCAAACCGGCCACTTCGCCCACTGCGTCCATCACATCGACTTCGAAACCTTGCAGCTTGTCCTGTTTGACAAAGGTAAACGGGAAGTAGCCTCCCGACATCCCAACCCGCAGCTGTTCAGTCTCGGCGATGGCGGCGGTGCCCAGCACGGCGGCGGTAAACGCGCCGAAAGTAAGGGATTTTAGCATAGGTCTGTTCCTGTCTGAGTGATCCGCCATAAAGTGAGGGTCCAGCACGATGTTTCAACCTTTTGGTCAAATGAAAAACAGCCCTTTGGCCTCGCGCCCTTAAGGGAAACATGCATTTTGGTCCAGACGCAAAGCGCGCAACGCATGTCTTTTCAAGCCCGAGGTCCGCAGAATTTTCTCCCTTCCATAATCGCGACTTTCTGAGCAGCCGGAAGCAGCCGCTTTTCAGGGGCCTTCGGGATCAGGACAAATCAAACGCGCCTTGGCCAGTAGGGTGACCTAAGCAAGCATTGATCGCCTACCCACGTTGTCGAATTAGCAGATCTCGGATACAAAAGACGCCGCCGACACCCTGCGTTTCCTCGCTACTCAGCAGTACGAAGTGCATAGTCGGCCTTCTGGTGGCAGCGCAGTACCACGCCATCACTGCCATAGGCTTAGCGGGCATGAAATTTAAAAAGCCCCACTTGAGTGGTCCAAATTGAAAGTTAGTGCATGGTTGGCCTTTGGTCCATCAGGAGGATGGCCTCTGGCGCAGGCGGGCGGTAGCCCAGAGCACTGTGGGGCCGTTTGGTGTTGTAGTGTGTTCTCCAGCTTTCGATAATGATCTGGGCCTCGCGTACCGGGAGCGAGTGTCCCGGCTGATCAGGAACCTTGGCTCAGCCGAAGGCATGGAGGTAGCTAAGGAGGCGCTGCGGGCGCTGGTGGAGCGGATCGTGCTGACGCCTGCGGCGGAGGGCACTGGCTTGGACCTGACCCTGGAGGGCGACCTGGCGGGTCTCCTGTGTCTGGCGGCAGGTGCGGAAGGCCCAAACACGAAGAAGGCCCCGGACAGAGCATTCTAAGACTTTGATTTATATTATAAAATTGTTTTGATTGCGGGAGCAGGCAACCGCCGTATCCTACCTGCCCTCACCGCAATGATATCAACGTATGATAGAGCACAGCTAACGGCAACTTTGCGCATATCGCGGGGTTTGAAAAGTGTGGGCAAATTCTCCGGACTACCTGCAATGTCTTGGTGGCAGATTGCAACCTTCGTGCAGCTTCATCTGCTGCTGTTGGTTTCTCGCTTATAGCGTGTAGCTTGGCACAGCTGCGTCTCAAAAGAGCACTGTCAGGCGTGCGGGTACACTCGAAGCGGCGGCAGATGCAATGCGACTTGATCCCCGGTTGCGATCCCGCCCTCCTTTTCCACCCAGGTTACAAGGCCCCGGCGGTTAGTGGCTGCTTTTACGAAACGTTTGCCCTTGCCGGGATAACGCTTGTCGATCTCGTCTCCGGGATACCGGCAGGGGCGGTTTTCATTGTCCACGACCAGCGCCGCGCCCGAACTGAACAGGAGCCGCGATGATGGTGGCAGCAGGGTCAAATCGGGTATGCCTGCCACCACGATGTTGGCACCGATCCAGCCTGCATCGAACCGGGGCAAATCCATATGGCGGCGGATGCGGTCCAGGTCCTCAGCCGAGAGAATGGTAATCTGCCGTGTATTTCGGATCGGAGTGCCGGCCGGGTATTGACGGCGGAACCGCACATCAGCCTCGGCGACGAGCCCGGCGTGCCGATCCTCTGCCATACCCTCAAAGGTAATAGTGCTCCTGTCGATCCTCCGCGTGGCGAGGCTTTCGTCGCTGGCATCGCTGTTGGCGTAAAGCGCGGTCACGGATCCGGTGATTTTCGTTGGGTTGAGAATGGTCATCTGCCTTGCCTCTTTGGCCTTGTCGTTCCGTGATTTCAGCACGCTGCCACGGCTCGGCACATCCAGGCCGCGGCACATAGGATTTTCCCGGTTTCGGCGTCAGCACGGCTGCCCTGCCGGGTACCGCACTACATGACACGTGGAAAATTATGGGATGCTATCCCAGGCCGCCCCGCAAGGCAGCTAACCTAAATAGGGTAGCGGTGACCAACGGAGCGCACCGCCCAGACAGGCCAACAGCAGGGTGATGCCGGATGCGGCGCAAACAAGAGTGCGCCACTGCTGCCTCCTGAACTGAAGTCAGCTGACGGAAAAACCCGGGAGCCCTGCCCGGCAGCCTGCCAGTCCCACTGAAGGGGGACTACCGGGAAGCTGTCCGGGCGTGGATCATAGGGGTATTTCCGGAAACTTGCAGGAGCGTTCGATGACAGAGTATTCGGTGGACGGCGCGCGGCTTTGGTCCCGTTTGATGGATATGGCTGAAATCGGAGCATCCGAGAACGGCGGTTCGCACCGGCTGGCGCTCAGCCAGGATGACGAAGACGGCCGTGAGCTGTTTCTGGCATGGTGCGGGAACCGCGGCTTCGCAGCGGTTTTCGACAAGATCGGCAATCTGTTCGTGCGCCGGGCCGGCCGGAACCCGGCGGCGCCTCCGGTGGTCATCGGCAGCCATCTGGACACGCAGCCCAACGGCGGCCGGTTCGACGGCGTGCTGGGGGTGCTGGCCGGGCTGGAAGTGCTGGAAACGCTTGAAGACCATGCAATTACAACAGAAGCGCCGGTGGAGATCGCGGTGTGGACCAACGAGGAAGGCGCCCGGTTTCAGCCCGCCATGATGGGCTCGGGCGTTCATTGCGGCGTGCATTCGCTTACCGAGACACTGGCGGTGACCGACGCATCCGGCATCCCGGTTGCGCAGGAACTCGAAAGATTTGGCTATGCTGGCGGTATTGAGCCGGGCAGCCACGCCATCGGCAGCTATCTGGAACTGCATATTGAGCAGGGTCCAATTCTTGAGCAGGAAGATAAGACCATCGGCGTTGTTACCGGCGGGCAAGCGATCCGCTGGTATTCCCTGGCACTGAGCGGCCAAGAGACCCATGCGGGGCCGATGCCCATGGCAATGCGGCGTGATCCGGTTCGGCATCTGGCGGCGGTGACACAGCTGGTTTACCAGATCGGCCTGGCGGATCCGGATGCACGCGCAACCGTCGGCGTGATTGAAACGCGGCCCGGCTCCATCAATGTGATGCCCGGCCAAGTCCGGTTATCAGTCGATTTGCGGCATCCGGATGAGGCTGCCCTGCAGCGGATGCATGACGCCTTGTCAGAGGGGATTGCCGGGCTAGACAAGACAGCGGACGGCGTAGGCATCAGCCTTAAGCAGATCTGGCATTCGCCTGTGGTGGCGTTCGACCCGCAGCTGACCGGCGCGGTGCAGGCCAGCGCCGCAGCGCGGGGCTGTGCCGCCCGGGATATGGTGTCCGGTGCCGGGCATGATGCGTTCCATCTTGCCAAAGTGGTGCCTGCAACGATGATATTCGTGCCCTGCCGCGGTGGCATCAGCCACAATGAGCAGGAATACACGGCGCCGGAGCATGTTCAGGCCGGTGCGAATGTGCTGCTGGACGTCGCATTGCAGATGGCGGGCACCCAGACGCCAGCGGGAGCAGCGGCATGAGGATCACCATTGCGGATTGGGACCCCAGGCCGGAAGCCAGGGCAGCGCAGGCAGCAGCACTGGCCGCCCATGCGGCGGCGGAGCAGAGCGATATGATACTGTTGCCGGAAATGCCGCTGTGCCCTTGGCTGGCAGCCAGCCCGGAGCGCGATGCCGCGCTGTGGGAACAGTCCGTCCGCGACCACGAAAGCGGCCTGGATGACCTCGGAGCGCTGGCGGGAACGGCCTTGGCAGGGTCGCGGCCCGTTCTGGATCCGACCGGCCAGCCCTTAAACCGTGCCTTCTTGTTGCAAGACGCCCGGATTGCCGCGGAGCCGCATGAGAAGGCGGCACTGCCAGAAGAGGAAGGCTATTGGGAGAGCCGCTGGTATGATGCGGGCAAGCAGCAAGCCGTGCCGCTGGACTGGAACGGGGTGCGGATCGGTTTTGCCATCTGCACCGAGCTGTGGGATTGGGACCATGCTTGCCGCCTGTCGCGAGCGGGAACCGATGTGCTGCTGGTCCCGCGCGCGACGCCGGACCTTGGCAGCGATGTCTGGATAGCGGGAGCCCGCGCATTGGCGGTGCGAACCGGATGTTATGTCCTGTCGTCCAATTTCGCCTATCCGGGTGCTGAGGGTTTTGACTTTGAAGGCCTGTCGGTGGCGGCAGATCCGGATGGCGGGCTCCTGGCGGTCACAAGCAAGGAGCGGCCCTATGCGACGGTCTCCATCAGCGTCAGTGCGGCGCGGCAAGCCAAGGCCGCATATCCCCGGTATATACTTGACAAGGTGAAAGAAAAGAAAAGTGCGCCATGAAACATCTCTGCTCTATTGCGGCGGGTATGGCCGGTTTGGCAGCCAGTGCGGCATGGGCGGAAACGCTGGTGCTGACCAATGCGGAAATCTACACGGTCAACGAGGCGCGCAGCTGGGCTGAGGCACTCGCCATCGGCGAAGACGGCAAGATCAGCGCCGTCGGCAGCGAGGCCGAGGTCCTCGCCGCCGCGGGCGAAGGGGCTGAGATCGTGGACCTGGGCGGGCGGATCGTGCTTCCGGGGTTTCAGGACATTCACCTGCATGCGGTGGAGGCCGGGGTAAACGCAGTGCTTTGCCCCTTTGAACCCTTCGATACCCTTGCAGGCTACAAGGCCACGGTGCGGGACTGCGCCGGGAAGGGCGGGACCGGCGCTTGGGTTCTGGGAGCCGGGGTGAATATGGTCAATCTGCTGGAGCTGCATCCCAATCCGGTGGAGGTGCTTGACGCACTGTCGCCGGACCGCCCGGTGATGATCCTGGATGACATCGGCCATGGGGCTTGGGCCAACTCCCTGGCGCTGCAGGCGGCGGGGTATGACACGGCTGAGGATGCCGCCAATGGCAATATCATCCTGCGCGGGCCCGGCGGCCGGCCCAATGGGGTGGTGCTGGAAAACGCGCCGCACAACCTGCGCACGCTTGCCTTCCCGCCCACGCGGGAGAACCTGGACTTCGCCTATGACAGCCTGCTGAATGCAGCGGCGGAACTGAATGCCAACGGGATCACCTCAATCAGCGATGCGGGCGGCTACTGGCCCCAGGGCCATCACGAGGTCTGGGACCGGGCCGAGGACTCTGGCGCGCTCACTGTTCGGGCCTCGAACGCCTTCTACATCTATCCCGACCGCCCGCTCGACGAGCAGCTGTCCGAACTCAAGAAGCTCTACCACAATGACCCGGACCGGCTGGTGCGCTTTAATGTGGCCAAGATTTATGTCGACGGCATCCTGAGCCAGGCGACTGGCGCCTTGCTGCAACCTTATGAGACAGGTCTGGGCCTGCCGGAGGGCGAGGAATTCGGCTATCTCTATTTCGGGAAAGAGGTGCTGATGCGGGCCGCGCGGGATTTGTCGGCGGCGGGCTTCCAGCTGCATTTCCACGTGACAGGCGACTATGGCGCCCGTCTGGCGCTGGATGCGATTGCCCATGCCGCGCCGGAGACCGGGCCGCACCGGCTGACCCATCTCTATCTTGCCGACCCGGCGGATTACCCGCGGTTCGCCGAACTTGGGGCCATTGCCGATCTGCAGCTGGCGCCGAGCGCCGTGAGCAAAGACTATGAGGCCTTCATAGCGGAATTCATCGGCGGCCGGACTGACCTGCTGCTGCCCGCAGGGGCGCTGCTGGCGGCGGGGGCGACCGTTACGCTCTCCAGCGATTGGGATGCGGATGAGCTGAATCCGCTGATCAAGATCGAAACTGCTGTCAGCCGGGAGCGCAACGGGCTGCCGGATGTTGCCGCAGCCATCGAGGCGATGACCATCAATCCGGCTATTGCCCTGCGCCACGCGGACCGGACCGGGTCCATCGAGGCGGGCAAATTCGCGGATCTTGTGGTTTTGAGCGAAAACATCCTGGACATCCCGCTTGAGAGCATCAGCAGCGTTGCCATTGAGGCGACCCTGCTGCAGGGCGAGGCGGTTTTCGATGCTGCGGGGCTGTTTGCTGACTGATCCTAGAGCTGCCCGCCCGCCGGCCGGTCGAGATAGGTGAGCGGATCATCGGTCGCATTGGCCGGTGCGCGGGTCAAAGCCTCCAGGAACAGCGAGAAAAGCTCCCCCTGCGAGGTGATGCCCAGTTTGTTGTGAATGCGTTTGCGGTGGACCTTGACCGTTTCCGGGCTGTTGCCCAGTTCGCGGGCGATCGATTTTGAGGAATGCCCTTTCAGGATCAGCTGCACGATTTCGGCCTCTCGCCCGCTCAGCACTGAACTTGCGAACCGGTCAAAGGATTTTTTCAGATGCAGCCCCATGCGGCCGCTGCCGGCCAGCGAATTGGGGTCCAGAGCAGGCCAATGGCGGCGGCACAGCGCTGCAATGCAAGGCAGCAGCGCAGTAAGCGCAGCCCTTTGATCCGCAGCAAGCTGGAAGCCTTCCTCCCGGCTGCCTAAAGAGATTACCACGGCGGCACTATTCCCGAAGGAGATGAACACGCTGGTTTCGTCGAACAAGCCGGTGCCTGCATAGAAGGTCTGGTAGTATTCTGACGCCCTGAAATCGTCAGGCGCGCATTCGCCAAGCGTGATCACCCGGTCCCCGACCCCCTGCAGAAAAAGGTTGTAAAACGGGTCCAGGAAATAGGCGAAATCCAGGTAGGGCTTGATTGTCGAGGCGCTGTGCTCATCAGGCAGGTTGTCGAACAGCTCCACCGGCGGGTGATCCGGGAAAAACGCTGCGGTGAAAGTGCTGTCATATCCTGATGCCGATTGGCACAGCTCTGCGAGGGCGGCCAGAAACCCTTCCTGCCCAACAAGCTCGATGGCCCGGGCGAGGCCATCCAAGCTTTCTGATGTTCCGGTTCTGCTGGTGTTTTGCATGTTCGCTGCGTCAAACATAGTTGTCTCCGGTTATCATAGCAAAGAAGCCCTGGCCGCCGCCCCTGTTTAAGCCGGCTGCTGTTGCGTCATGCAGTGGATGCCGCCGCCCGCGTGGCAGATCCCCCGCATGTCCACCTGCAGGATTTTTTGGCCGGGGAAGGCTTTTGCGAAGATTTCCCGGGCCGCCGCATCAGTTGGCGTATCGAACGACGGGATCACCACGCCCCCGTTCGCGATGTAGGCATTTACGTAAGACAGCGCCGTGGTTTCGGTTTCCGGTTCGACCAAATAGGCCTCGTCGATCAGCCCGATCTCGATCTCGCGGCCATCGGCATCGGTCTGCCCGCGCAGCGCTTTCAGGTTCTCCCCGCAAACTCTGTGGCGCGGGTTTGCCGGGTCCGGGTTGCGCTCGAACAGCAGCTTGCCCGGCGCGGCGAAGGTCAGCATACCGTCGATATGGCCATCGGTGATCCATTCCTCCTCATCGCCCGGCAGCCAGATGACCTTGCGGGCGCCGATGGCATGGAACAATTCGCGTTCTACATCCGCCTTGGTCATGCCCGGATTGCGGTTGGGGTTGAGGAAGCAGGTCTCTGTCGTGATGACCGTGCCGCGGCCGTCCACATGCAAGCCGCCGCCTTCGCCAGTGAGCGGGGACTGGAACAGCGGCAGGCCAAGATGGCGCACCAGTTCGGCGCCGATGCCCGCGTCGAGTTCATAATCGGGGAATTTCTCTCCCCAGCAGTTGAAGATCAGGCTGGAGCCGATGATCTGCCCCTTGCCATCCTTCACGAACAGCGGGCCGGTGTCACGGAACCAGTGGTCGTTCTGCTGCAGGGGCACCACATCGACCTGCGGCGGCAGCAAGCTGCGGGCAAGTGCGGCGTGATCTGGATGTGCAACGACCCGGACCGGTTCGAAACAGGAAATAGCGGTGGCAACACGCACGAAATTCTCCTGCGCCGCGGCCAAGCCCGCGCCCCAATTGTCCTCGTGATCGTCCCAGGGCCAGGCCATCCAGCAGGCCGCGTGGGGCGCGGTCTCAATGGGCATGACAAACCCCTGCTCACCGGGGCTTTTACCGCTGGCAAGTGCTGCGGTCAGGTCGGTTGAGATGTGCATGGTCATGCTGCAGGCTCCTGCTGGGTGATGCAGTGGATGCCGCCGCCGCCAATCGCGATGGCGGGGATTGGCACCAGTGATACACGGCGGCCGGGGAAGAGCTCCTGGAACACTTCACGCACCAGCCCGTCTTCGCGGATTCCGTATTCCGGCATCACTACGCCGCCGTTGCAGATGTAGGAGTTGACGTAGGAGCGGCAGAACCGCGGATCGCTTGAGACGGCGCTGGCGGCATCAGGGATCTTTACCAGCGTGATGCCGCGGCCTTTTGCGTCAGTCTGGCTTTCCATCGCTGTGATGTTGGCCACATTGATGCTGTGCCAGTCGTGATCCGCGGGACCTTCCGCTTCGATCAGCACCACGCCCGGCGCAACAAAGGTTGCTATGCCGTCGACATGGCCGTCGGTTTCGGTTTCCTCCGCATTGCCGGGCAGCCAGATCACCTTGTCGCCGCCCAGCATGGCCTTCAGTTCCTGCTCGATACGGTCGCGGCTCCAGCCAGGATTGCGGTTGGCATTGGGAAAGCAGCTGCCCGTGGTCAGGATGGTGCCCTCGCCATCGACAGAGACTCCGCCGCCTTCGGCGATGAGGCCGGAGTGGAAGATTGGCACCTCGGCCGCATTCAGAATCGCGTCAGCTGCAGCGTCATCCCCGTCGAACGGCTGGTACTTGCCGCCCCAGGCATTGAAACCAAAAGACACGCCGGCCCGGCCGCCCTTGCCATTGGTCAAAAAACAGGGCCCGGCATCGCGCGCCCAGCTGTCGTCGATCGGGCTGGTGAGGATTTCGATGTCAGATCCGAGCAGCGATTTTGCCGCTGCCGCGTCTTCGGGACGGACCAGCATGGTCAGCGGCTCAAATTCGCGGATGGCAAGGGCCACCGTGACGTAATTCCGGCGGGTCTCTTCCATATCGGGCCAGAAGCCTTCGCGCGTCGGCCACATCATCCAGGTGCGCAGATGCGGCGCCCATTCGGCGGGCATCCGGTAGCCTACGGATTTCGGGGTTTGCTGTTCGGGCATGAAGGGCTCCATCGTGCAAGATGTGTTGTCCAAACAGTGTAAATGTGAGCAAATATTATAGACAAACGCGAAATTTGACGTGAAACGATGAGTATTTCTAATGAATAATCCCTATCGCCCCCTGCCGCCGCTCGGCGCTTTGATCGGGTTCGAGGCGGCGGCCCGGCTCGGCAGTTTCTCGCAGGCGGCGGAAGAGCTGAACATGACGCAATCGGCGGTGTCGCATCAAATCCGGACGCTGGAAACCCATTTGCAGCAGCCGTTGTTTCTACGCATCAACCGGCGGGTGGAGCTGACGGACGCCGGACGCGACCTGCTGATCTCGGCCCAGGACGCGCTGGAGACAGTGCGGCTCGGGGTGCGTCGGCTCGATGCCTATTCCAAGCCCGGATCGGTTGTCATTCACATGCCGCCGGTCTTTGGCGCGCTGTGGTTCGCGCCTAGGCTGGCACAGTTCCGCAGCCGCCATCCCGAGGTGGACCCCTGGCTTTATACCGGCAGCCACAGCGTCGATCTCACCGAGTCCGAATTCGACATCACGCTGACAACGGAAGCGGAGGCGGGGGAAGGATTTGTCACCACCCCCTTCCTGACGAAGGAGCGTGTTGCGCTTGCAAGCCCGGGTCTGGCCGCGGAGTTCCGGGGCCGCCTGCATGATGCGCCGCTGATCCACGACGAACACCCCGATGACTGGCAGAGCTGGTTCCTGGCCGCCGGGGCGGAGCGGGCGGACTGTTCGAAGGGGCTGAATTTTTCCGATACCGCGCTGGCGGTTGATGCCGCCACGCGCGGGCTGGGGATGTGCCTATGCGACAGGAGCCTAGCACAGCCTCTGGTCAGCGAGGGCAAACTGCAGTTGCTGCGCCCGGTTTTCTTGCGCAGCGGCGGTTCATATCACCTTGTGACGCTGGAGCGTAATCTGCAGCGCACCGCGGTCCGGGTGCTGTGGGACTGGATGCTCGCGCAATCCAGAGAAAGCTAGCCGCAGGCCACCGCAGCGGGCTGCATCGGTCTGGCAGCCTCATCCGGGAAAAGGCAGGCCGACTGGCGACCGTCAGGAAGTGTTGCAAGCTTGGGCACTTCGGTCCGGCAGCGGGCCGGGCAACCCTTCTGCTCAAAAAGCCAGCAGCGGGTGCGGAACGGGCAGCCGCTGGGAATGGCGGCATGCGAGGGGACGTCGCCGGACAGCACTATCGGGGCGGCCTGCGCCCGGTTTCTGGCCTTGACTCTCGGTGCCGCCGACATCAGGGCAGCCGTATAAGGATGTGCGGCGGCGGCGGTCATCTCCTTCGCCGGGCCGATTTCGACGATCCGGCCCAGGTACATGACCGCGATGTGCTGGCACAGGTGCCGCACGACCGACAGGTCATGGCTGATGAAGAGCATGGCCATGTTCTGCTTGGCGCGCAGATCGTCCAGCAGGTTCAGGATCTGCGCCTGCACCGAGACATCCAGCGCGCTGACGGGTTCGTCGGCGATGATCACTGGCGGATCGTTGGCAATGGCCCGGGCAATTGCAATGCGCTGCCGCTGGCCGCCGCTGAACTGCTGCGGATAGCGCGCGGCATGGTCCGGGCTCAGCCCGACGCGCCGCAGCAACGCGTCAACGCGATCTCCGAGCTCAGGGCCTGAAGCCGTTTTCTGGATCAGGAACGGTTCGGACAGGATGCGTCCGATGGTCTTTCTGGGATGCAGCGATGAATAGGGGTCCTGGAACACCATCTGCACCTGCCGCGCAAGATTGAGCCGTTCCGGCGAATTGGAAGGGTCAATGTTCTGCCCGTTGACTTGAATGCCGCCAGCCGAGGTTTCGGTGAGCCCGACAATGGCCTTGCCAAGCGTGGTCTTGCCGCTGCCGGACTCGCCGATCAGGCCCAGCACTTCACCATGCCGGATGGTCAGGGAGACATCGCTCAGTGCCTTGAAGGTTGCGGGCTTTTCAAACAGCTTCCGGTTTCCGGATGCGCTGAATTCGACCGACAGGCGATCAATGCGAAGCGCGGGGTTCGGTGTCGGCCTCATGCGGTTTCCTTTGATTGCGTGGCGCGCGCGTGCAGCAGGCAGGCTGCCTTATGCGCAGGCAGCGGCATTGCAACGGGTTGCGGATCTTCCAGGGCACAGTTGTCAAATGCTTCCGGGCAACGATCTCGGAAAGCGCAGCCCGAGGGGCGCTGCCATATTGCGGGCGGGGAGCCGGGAATGGGCGTCAGCCGGGCGCTCTCCCCGTCCATGGACGGATGCGCCCCCAACAGCCCCCGGGTATAGGGATGCTGCGGGTTTTCCAGCACTTCCTGAGTGGGTCCGCGCTCCACATCCCGGCCAGAATAGAGCACGATCACCTCATCGGCCATCCCGGCGACCACGCCCAGGTCGTGAGTGATCAGAACCAGCGCCATGTTCAAATCGCGGGAGAGCTGTTTCAGCAGATGCAGGATCTGCGCCTGAATAGTCAGGTCAAGCGCGGTGGTCGGTTCATCGGCGATCAGCAGCTTGGGTTCAAAGACGATTGCCATGGCGATCATGACGCGTTGGCGCTGACCACCGCTCAGCTGATGAGGATAGCGCTTCATCATGCCTTCGGGGTCCGGCATTCCGACCCTCGCCAGCGCCTCAATTGCCCTGCCCCGGGCGCTGGATTTGGTCAGCCGCCGGTGCGCCTGCAGGCATTCCACAATCTGGTCGCCGATCCGCATCACCGGGTTCAGGCTGCTCATCGGGTCCTGGAAGATCATGGCGATGCCGGTGCCTTGCAGTTTGCGGAACTCCGCGGGCCGCATCTGTGCCAGGTCAGAGCCATCAAACAAGACCCGCCCGGAGACCTGCAACGGCCCGCCTGCCAGCAGCCCCATTATGGCCATGGCCGCAGTGCTTTTCCCGGAGCCGCTTTCGCCGACGATGCCGAGGCATTTGCCGCGCTCAAGGTGCAGCGACAGGTTTTCGACAATCGCCGCAGTCCGGGCGCCTGCGTTGATGCTTACGGTCAGGTCTGTGACGTCCAAGAGTGCCATGGCAGGCGCAACATCCTTTTTGCGTGGGCTTTCCTGGTGCGAACTGACGGAAAGCCTGGGGCGTTGCAGATCACTATAGCCCACCGCCCGGGAAACGCTGTGCCCCTTAGGTGGTATCGACAGGAACCGCGGTAATTTGGGAGTTTGGAGGCAAGGAAATGATGAGCGGCTCCCTGACGGCCGAGGCGCAGATTTCCTGGGAACATAGGGAGCTGAACATGACCCATCCGCGAAAACGCCCGAATACTCCGCAATTTCATCTGCCGCGCCGGTCCTTCCTGGCGGGCAGCTGCGCCTTTGCCGCGATGGCGGCGGCGCCCGGTCAGGCGGTTTGGGCGGCGGGCAGCGTCACGCCTCCCAGCCTGGGTGCGCGCGATCCCAAAACCCTGGTGGTTCTGGTGGATGCAACGGTCGAAAACCTCGATCCGGCCACCAATATCGAATGGGCCTACGGTTTGCGCCCGGTCTATGAGACACTGACCGTGCTGGACGGCAGCCACACGCTGAAGGCGGCGCCAGCACTGGCCACTTCTTGGGAGGCCAGCGAAGACGCAAGCAGTTGGACTTTCACACTGGCGGAAGGAGTGGTGTTCCATGACGGCACCCCCTGCGATGCCAAGGCGGTGAAACAGGCGGTCACGCGCCTGGTGCTGCACCCCGCCGGGCTGGCCGGGACCTGGCAGTTGGAAGACCCGGAAAGCCAGATTGTTGTGGTGGACGCAAAAACCATCCGCTTTGACCTGGGTGAGCCGCGCCCGATCTTCGACCGCCAGGTGGCCTCGCAATACGGTTTCTGGATTGCCAGTCCGGCGGCAGCAGAGGCGCATTCCAAGGGCGACGACGACATGGGTTCCGAATTTCTGCAGGCCAATCCGGTGGGCACTGGGCCTTACACGCTGGAAAGCCTGAATCCGGGCCAGGATGCCACCTTTGCCGCCAATGCCGCCTTCCGGGGCGGCTGGGACCATCCGCATTTCAGCCGGGTGATCACCAAGACCATTCCCGTCTCCGCCACCCGCCGCCAGCTGCTGGAAACCGGCGAAGCCGACATGACCCTGGCGATGGAGCCGGAGGATATGGTGGTTTTGCGCGATGACCCGCGGTTTGCCTTGGCCGATACGCCGACCTTCACTGTGCAATACGTGGCCTTTGCCACAGACGGGAAACTGGCCGACCCGCGCGCGCGCCAGGCGCTCTGCCACGCTTTTGACCATGACACCTATATCGAGGAAGTGGCGCTTGGCACCGCGGACAAGCCCGCCTCGGTCTTCCCCTCGCTGATGCAGGGCATGGACGGCAAGGACCGGCTGCTGGCCTATGATCTGGACAGGGCCCGCGCCCTGCTGGCCGAGGCTGGGATACCCGAAGGCACTGAGCTGACGATGGCCTATTACTCCGGCTTTGGCGACATTGAAGGCCAGTTGCTGCAGGCCTGGCTGTCGGAGATCGGGATCAGCCTCAAACTCCAGGAAATGTCCTTTTCCGCCTATCTTGACGTGTTCTTTGGCGAAGGCACGGCCGAGGAGCGCCCCGATCTGTTCTATTTCTCCTGGTGGCCCAACGTGGATCATCCCTACAGCTTTGCCTGGGGGCTGTTCAGCGGCGATGCGGCCACCTTTGACGGCAATACCGGGCGCTATGCCAACGCCGAGGCAACCGCGCTGATCGACGAGCTGCGCAACCAGGTGATGAATGAGGAAATGACGGCCAAGTTCCGGCGCCTTGCCGAAATCCTGACGAACGAAGACCCGGCCTGGCTGCCAATCCTGCAGGAGCGCGCCCAGTTCGTGTCGCGCAACGACATTGCGGGGCTGGAGAGCAACCCGGTCTATGTGGCGACGCTTGATATGTACAACCTGTCGCGCAAGTCCTGAGGGCTGTGTGAATGCTGCGCTTCGTTCTCAGACGCACTGCTGCCACCCTGGTGCTGCTGGCCGGTGTCGTGTTGATGACCTTTGCGCTCGCCCGGCTGCTGCCGGGCGATCCCGCGCGCCTGATCGCCGGTGCCCGTGCCGATGCTGAGGCAGTGGCCGCGGTGCGGGAACGGCTTGGCCTGGATGATCCGGTCATCACGCAATTCACGGCCTATGCGGGCAATGTGCTGCAGGGTGATTTCGGGCGCTCGGTCGTTACCCGGCGGCCTATCTCAGAAGACATCCTGACTTTTTTCCCTGCAACGCTGGAACTGGTCCTTGTTGCGGGTCTGATCTCCCTGCTGCTGGGGGTAATACTGGGCACCCTGGCGGCGGTCAAAAGCGGCCGGCCCGCGGATGCAGGCGTGCGCAGCGTCGCAGTTCTGGGCCTGTCGGTGCCCGATTTCTGGATCGCGCTGGTGTTCCAGCTGATCTTTTTCGCCACCTTGGGGCTGGTGCCATTCGGCGGACGGCTTGGCACAGGGATTGCAGCACCCGATTTTGTGACAGGATTCATGACCGTCGACAGCCTGATTGCCGGCCGGTTCGACCTGTTCACAGATGCGCTGCACCATATGATCCTGCCGGTTGCAGTGCTAGCGATCCCGTCGATGGCGATCACCATCAGGGTGGTGCGGACCTCGCTGCTGGAGGTTCTGTCGCAGGATTTCATCCGCACCGCGCGCTCCAAGGGGATCTCGCCGGCGCGGGTGTACTTCAAACATGCGCTTGGCAATGCGCTGCTGCCCATCGTCACCATCTTCGGGCTGAACACCGGCCTGCTGATTTCCGGCGCGGTGTTCATCGAGCTAATCTTCAACTGGCCGGGGCTCGGCCGCTACACGGCAAACGCCATCTCGGCCTCCGACTACAACGCCATCATGGCCATCACCCTTGTGGTGTCGGTGGCCTATACGCTGATCAACTTCCTTGTTGATCTGAGCTATTCCTTCCTCGACCCGCGGGTGGATCTGACATGAGCGCCGAAACCTCTTTGCCCCCGTCCCGTGCCCGCCTGTCAATAACCCTTGGCCGCATCGTCCGCCCGGTTGCCAGATTTGCCGGTTCTTCCGGCCAGGCTGTTCTGGCGGTGGCAATTGTCACCTTGGTTGTGGTGATCTCGCTTCTTGCCTTCGGTGCCTGCGTGATGGACACGCATATCACCGCCCTTGATCCGCTCAAGATGAACATCCGGGCGCGGCTTGAACCGCCGTCGGCAGAGCATTGGATGGGCACCGACAAGATCGGGCGGGACATGCTGGCGCGGGTGGTGGCCGGTTCGTGGATCTCGCTGTCGGTGTCATTCGCTGTTCTGGCCGTCGCCGCCGTCATCGGCACCAGTTTCGGACTGATTGCGGGTTATGCAGGCGGGCTTGCGGATGAAATCCTGATGCGCGTCACGGACCTGTTCCTGGCTTTCCCGGCGCTGATCCTGGCGGCTGCGATTGCGGCCAGCTTTGGCGGCGGGATGGTCTCGACAACGATTGCCTTGGCTGCCGTGTTCTGGCCCTGGTACGCCCGGCTGATCCGCAGCCGCATCCTGTCGCTGAAAGAACAGGAGTTCATTGCTGCCACCCGCTGCATGGGCGCCTCGCACCTGCGGCTGATCTTCTCCGACCTGCTGCCGATGGTCTGGCCGCTGGTGATCGTCCAGGCCACCACCGACGTCGGTTTTGTGATCCTGGCCGCATCCGGGCTGTCGTTCCTGGGGCTCGGCGCGCAGCCGCCGACACCGGAATGGGGCGCGATGATCTTTGACAGCCTCACCCACCAGCCGGCGTCCTGGTGGCTGGCAGTCTTTCCCGGCGGGGCAATTGCCTTCGTCGCGATCGGTTTCAACCTGCTGGGCGACAGCCTGCGCGACCATCTCGATCCGTCGCTCGGCGCTTCCGAAGCCGGCATCTGAACAAGGAAGAACTCTATGAACCGCCGAAATTTTCTTGCTGCCGGCGCGGCAGCGCTTTCTGGAGTGCTGGCTGCAAAGCCCGCCGCCGCCGCCCGCCCGGTCGATTACACAAAGACCGGTGCCACCGTCTTTTCAGGCACCCCGGCGGCGGATGGTTTTGCCTTCCCTGCCGAATGGACGCGGCACGAGCGCACCCTGATGCAGTTTCCGCCGCCGCAGAACTGGTATCCGAACCAGCTGAATGCCGCGCGCAAGGAATGGGCCGATGTTGCCAATACCGTGGCGGAGTATGAACCCGTCACCATGGCAGTGCGGCGGCGCGACATGGCCGCGGCAAAGAAGTTGCTGTCTTCAGAAATCACCCTGATCGAAATGCCGCTGAATGATGCCTGGTCGCGCGACAGCGGGCCGATGATTGTGCAGAACGCGCAAGGTGCGCGCCGGATTGCAGGCTTCACCTTCAACGGTTGGGGCCGCAAATTTCCGCCCTACAAACACGACACACTGGCCAAGGGCAGGTTTGCAGCGCATCTGGGGCTGCCGATGTACACATCGGAGCTGGTGCTGGAGGGCGGCGCCGTGGCCGTGGACGGCCAAGGCACGCTTCTGACCACCGAGGAGTGCCTGCTGCACACGAACCGGAATCCCGGCTGGAGCAATGCCCAGGTGGAAGCAGAATTGAAGGCCGGTCTGGGGGTGCAGAAGGTGATCTGGCTGCCCCGCGGCCTCACCCCGGACCCGATCACCGACGGGCATGTGGATGGCATGGCAGCATTTGCCGGACCAGGCACCGTGCTGCTGCACACAGCCGATGACCGCTCCGATCCCAACTACCGGATCACCCAGGATGCCAAGCGCATCCTGCAGCAGGCAACGGACGCCCGCGGGCGGCGCTTTGAGGTCATTGAAATCCCCCTGACCAGCTATGACGTCGTCCACATGAATTTCTACATCTGCAACGGCGCTGTCATCGTGCCGGTGTCGGGCCGGAAGGGCGAGGATGACCGGCCCCTCGCCATCCTGCGCGAAGCCTTTCCAGGCCGCCGGGTGATGGGCGTTTCCGGCCGCATGATCGGCGGCGGCGGCGGCGGGGTGCATTGCATCACCCAGCAGGTGCCCGCGGTCTGAATAAAGAACAAGGGACCAGTTGCTTGGCCCCTTGTTCAGTTGGGGGAGAGGGATTTGTCGTATTTCACGAAGGGTGTGAGCGCGGCAACCTGATCATAAAGCCTGCGGGCAGTGTGATTGAACTCCTGCGTGTGCCAATAGAGAACAGAGACCCCTTCTGCCTCCGCCCGCTTTGCCACTTCGCCGATCAAAGCCCGCCCAACACCGGCACCGCGCGCCTGCGGATCGACAAACAGGTCCTGAAGGTAACAGGTATCCTCGACTGACCACATATCGCGGTGCAGCAAATAGTGGCCGATACCAATGGCTTCGCCATTCAGCTCTGCAATCAGGCCGCGGTATTCCCGCGCGTCTGCCGAAAGCAGCCTTGCAAAGCTGTTGTCGTAGACGCGCGCCGGCAGCGTGGCCTTGTAGAATGTGAGGTAGCCGGTCCACAGCCGGTCCCAGCTTTCACGGTCGCTTTGTTCAATCAGCCGGATCGTCATCAAGTTTGTCATCGCATCGTTCCTGTCTTGCCGTCCAAGGTGCGCAGCGCCCCGTACATATGCGGCCTGCGGTCCCGGAACACGCCCCAGGCGCTGCGGTAACGTGCTGCAGCGTCCAGATCGACAGATGCAGTGATGAAGGTTTCTTCCGTGCGGTTGGCCTCTGCCAGAATCTCTCCGGTGCAGCCTGAGATGAAAGAGGTGCCGTAAAAGACACCGGCCGTGTTGCCGTCCTGTTCCATGCCCACCCGGTTGGACGCCACCACCGGGATCATGTTGGCGGCGGCGTGGCCCTGCATAGTGCGCCGCCAGTGACAGCTGCTGTCCAGTTCCGGGCTCTTCGGCTCGGTGCCGATGGCGGTTGGGAACAGCAGCATCTCAGCCCCTTGCAGTGCCAGGCAGCGGGCGGTTTCCGGGAACCACTGGTCCCAGCAGATGCCGCAGCCGATCCGGCCAAAGCAGGTTTCTACCACCTGGAAACCGCTGTCGCCCGGCGAGAAATAGAACTTCTCCTCATACCCCGGCGCCTGCGGGATATGGGTTTTGCGGTAATTGGCCAGAATGGTGCCGTCGGCGTCAGCAATGGCCAGCGAGTTGTAGCGCGCCAGCCCCGCCTCCTCGTAATAGGAGATTGGCAGCACCACGCCGAGTTTCCGGGCCAGCGACGCGAAATGCTGCACTACCTGGCTTTGCTCCAGTGGGCGGGCGAGCGGGAAGTGGTCTGTTGACTGTTCGAGACAAAAATAGGGGGTTTCGAATAGCTCCTGTAGCAGAATGACCTGGGCTCCGGCCTCGGCGGCACCGGCTACCAGTGCTTCGGCCTTGGCAATGTTTTCGTCGATGTCCCAGCTGCAGGTCATCTGGGTTGCGGCAAGCGTTATCTGTCGCATGAGTTCACTCCTGACTGGCAATGAAGTCTTGGATTGAGCCGGCAACGGCCCCAATCAGTTCATCGCATTGGTCCTTGCTGATGATCAGCGGCGGCGACAGGATGATCCGGTCGCCCACCGGGCGCACAATGACGCCGCGTTCGACACAGCTTTTGAAAACCGTGCTGGCCGCCTGTTCCGACAGCTCGATCGGGGCCTTGCTGGCCTTGTCGGCAACCAAGTCTATACCCAGCATCAGATGGCTGCCGCGCACATCGCCGACAATTGGCAGGTTGAGCAAGGACTGGGCGCTTTCCTGAAGATAAGGGCCGACAGCTCGCACATGATCCAGCATACCTTCGCGTTCGATAATCTCGATATTCTTCAGCGCCGCGGCGCAGGCCACGGGATGGCCGAAATAGGTGAGCCCCATCGAAAACACGCCGCCTTCACATTGCGGCCTGGAGATGGTTTTATAGATTTCATCCGAAATCAGCGTTGCCCCCAGCGGAATATAGCCAGAGGTCAGCCCCTTGGCACAGACCAGGATGTCCGGCGTGTAGCCGTAGAGCGTTTCCGACGCAAACCATTCTCCCAGTCGGCCAAAGCCGGTGACCACCTCGTCGGCGATATAGAGCATGCCGTGCGCCTTGCAGACCTCATACATGCGCTTGTGGTAGCCCTCAGGGGCTACCAGCACGCCGCCGGCCCCCATGATCGGTTCGGCGATGAAGGCGGCCACGTTATCGGGGCCAAGCTGCTGAATTCGCGTCTCGAATTCGCGCACAAGGTAATCGCAGTATTCCGCTTCGCTCCAGCCTTCCGGCTTGACATAAAGGTTGGCCTCCGAGACGTGGCTGATGAACTCCTCGCCGATCCGGTCGAACCCGTATTTGGTGCCATGAATACCGGTGAGCGAGGCCGCCACATAAGTTGCGCCGTGGTAGCCGTTCTGCCGCGAGATGATCTTTTTCTTCCGGTGCTGGCCCTTCATGTCAAAAAAATAATGCACCAGCCGCACCGCGGCATCATTGGCGGTGGAGCCGCCGCAGGTGTAATAGACGCGGTTCAGCCCCCTCGGCGCCAGTTCCGCAAGCTTGGCGCCCAATTGGGCAGCGGGCACATTGGTGCTATGGCCGAACGGGTTGTAATACTGCATGTCCATCACCTGTTTGGCGATGGTTTCGGCCATTTCTTCGCGTCCATGGCCGATGTTCACGCACCAGAGCCCGGCAATGCCGTCCAGCAGTTGTTTGCCCTCGGCGTCGATGACATGCACGCCTTCGGCGCGCCCGATCACATGGCTGCCCTCGTCGGCAAAAGTGGCGAAATCCGTGTAAGGGTGCAAAAGGTGGGCGCGGTCTTGCGCCCATGCTGTCTGCGTGCCGGGGGCGGTCATCGGAGCTCTCCTGAAAGTGGCGGGGACTTTTTTGGTCCGCCCCAGCTTCTCCCAGACCGCCTTGCGGTCACAGTCCCCCGCAGTGGGTATTGGCACATCCGGTTGCCTGCGAAAGGTCGTGACCATCCATGTTGGCAAGTCAGTCGGCCATGACGGCTCCTGATCTCTCGCACGGTACTTTTCTTCCAGAGTGTTAGCCTTCGAAAGCATTGGGAGTTAAATCCGTCATTGCAGCTTGTCAACAAAGGTACCTGTTTGGTACAAACCGAAGCCTCTCCGCCTCCACGGAAGGAAAGAAATAGTCGGTGACCTGCCCCCCGCAAAATCCCTCACCATGAAGTAGAGTCTGTCCAACCTATGTAGGAGCAGACGAATGCGTAAGAGCCGTTTCACCGAGGCGCAAATCATCGGGATGATCAAAGAGCAGGAAGCCGGGATGCCGACGGCGGAGGTGTGCCGCCGGCACGGCCTGAGCCCGGCAACCTTTTACAAGCTGAAGTCCAAGTATGGCGGCATGGAGGTATCGGAGGCCGCGCGGCTGAAGGCGCTGGAAGATGAGAATGCCAAGCTGAAGCGGCTGCTGGCAGACACGATGCTCGACAACGTGGTTTTGAAAGACCTGCTGGGAAAAAGCTGACGACAC
>NZ_CYSR01000034.1 GCF_001458395.1 Leisingera aquaemixtae
GGTTATCTGGGGTCACAGGATACGTTCTATGTCGGCACGCTGAAGGGCGTCGGGCGGGTCTACCAGCAGACCTATGTCGACACCTATTGCAAGGTCGCCCATGCCAAGCTCTATACGACCAAAACCCCGATCACTGCCGCTGATCTGCTGAATGATCGCGTCCTGCCATTCCACGATGAACACGACCTGCCGGTGCTGCGGATCATGACGGACCGGGGCACGGAATACTGCGGCCGGGCCGACAAGCACGACTACCAGCTCTTCCTGGCCATCAATGACATCGACCACACCAAGACCAAGGTGAAATCGCCCCAGACCAACGGCATCTGCGAGCGGTTCCACAAGACCATTTTGCAGGAGTTCTATCAGGTCGCGTTCCGCAAAAAGCTCTACGACAGCATCGGTGCGCTGCAAACGGACCTCGACGAATGGCTGCATAACTACAACCACCAACGCACTCATCAGGGCAAAATGTGTTGCGGCAGAACGCCGTTCCAGACCATGATTGAAGGCAAGCAGATCTGGAAGGAAAAGTTCGTGAACTGAACTTGGCCTGACAGACGCCGCCGGAAAAACGGCCAACTGTCAGATCACATCTGAACCACTACATGTGAGCAACATTCACACTTCTGCCGGATGTAAAATCCCGGCTTTGTGGGCTCCGCACGGGATCGCCGCCATCCCCACAGCCGCACTTGATCCGCCCCACCGTGCGGCGTCTCCTGCGGTCCCCGCGCTTTTTCGGGTCCGGGTCCCCAGTCGTGATCCCATCCCAATTGACGGGAACCACTTGGATCACAAAGTCAGTGCTTCCGTCTCCGTAACCTTTTCAAATTCGGGCAGAAACTCGGTATGGTGCATTTCTATGTATCGTACGATCCGTGGGTTTTTGATGAGCTTGGAAACATACCCCCGCGCCAGAACCAGATCGAGATGATCGGATCCGTAGGTATCTTCGACCAATCGCAGCTCCCGCTCCAGATTTGCAGACTCGCGTTCCATAAGCTCAAGTTGCTGGCGGGAAACCCCCTTTGCAGCCTTGGGTTTCTCCGGATTGACAAGCTGGCTTTCAGGCGTCGCAGCCAGCAGCGACTTCGCATAGTTCACGGTGAACTTGTTCATGGTTACCATCAGCTCCGCAGCTTCGATCTGGCGCAGCGGCTTCATCTTCTTGAGAACACGAAACCCCGTCAGCGTGACCTGCTTGTCCTTCAGCAATTCGGCCGCTTCTGGACAGATCCCATCCAACAGGCGCCTCTTCTCCTGGAGCGTTTTGATGTTGATATTCAAGGCGCGCGCTAATCTCTCCTCTGGTACGCCACGCTTCAATGCCATCAGGATCATTTTGTGTTCCTGAATGATCGCAAGCCGGCTGATGCGCTTGTTGTAGGTATAAGCTTCGTCATCAGTGGAGATTTGGCAAAGAGCATCACGCTTACCCAGGTCTTGCAGGATTGCATGGCGCAAGTGCCCATCGAGAAGCATGTAATTCCCTGGGTCAGACTTGTCCGCAGTGACGACAAGTGGCTCGACCAGACCGATTTCCTCAACGGATGCAGCAACCTGACGATACTTGACCGTCTCCTTTGTCCCTTTCTGGACGACGTAAAGTGGATAGATGCGTCTCAGCGGCACACGGACAAATTCCTTTTCAAACGCCAGAGTAATCTGTTTCTTTTGCTTTGAACCCTTCATTGTATTTCCCCTGTGCGGGACGCAAGCCTGTCAGTCAGCTTCTTCGGAATTGTCGCCAGGCTTTCCGCGCGAAGCAATGTCACGAAATTTTCATCGTTCAGCAAAGTCCGCAAAGCTTCCGTGATGAACATCAATTCGTTGCGGGTTGCCGTCGCCTTTCGAAGCAGCACCTGCTTCTTCTCCACGTCGTTTTGGTATGTGCGCAGCAGGCTTTCGACAGATAGCGGCCGTCTTGGCCGTTTATCCGTGCCGGGCTGCCCCTTGCCATGCTTCTGGCGAGCCTCCACCAAGCGCTTTGCGGCCAAGAGCCTGCTCCCCCGGAGAAGGTTGCTCTCATAGGCCTGGCGCAGGATGTCTTGTACTTTTGTATCGTCGGCGTCGGCGATGTCGACAGCTACACTTACCGGAATTTTGCTACTTTCAACCGCCCGTAGAAGCCTGTGTTCACCGCTTTCCAAAAGCCGCAGCACACCGCGCACATATTTCATCGTCAGATTAGTCTTTTGCGCGATCTCGACGTCTGAATAGCCCCTATCTTTCAAACCTTTAATGTCGCGGAGCAGATCCAGAGCTCTGTGCTGCCGGCGGGCTACATTCTCAACAAGACTCATGACAAGACAATCTTCACCGCTGGCGGAAATCACGATCGCGGGGATTTCTGTTTGCCCAAGCTCTTGGAAGGCTTCCAGCCGTCCCTGGCCGCAAACCAAATCATAATGCGGGCCAGCATCGCTGTCTCTTCTTGCTACCGTGATGGGCCGTTTCAGGCCCAGTACAGCAATGCTGTCGACCAGCGCAGCAAAGGCATTACGGTTTCGAACGCGAGGATTGATGACCGTAATTCGATCAATTGGCACCATTTCCGCAGCTGTGTGAGCTTCCTCAATCATCAGGCAGCCTCCGGAAGTGGTACCTGAATCGCCATTTCGAACAGGGGAGACAGCGTGCCGAAACAATAAGCATCAAGCGATAACCCGTTGTTCTCTGCAAGCCGAAGGCGCGGTAGTGTCATGTCGATGCCTGGAAGCAGGTAATAATCGAGCGGACTCTGGTTCGGCCTGTCCATACGAACAGCAACAGTAATGTCGGGCTTCAACCTCGTGTCGAAACGGATGTTCCAGCGGAGGGAACCTGCGCTTGTCTGATGACACCGGACAATGACCAGTGAAGCGGTAAACTCATTGTTAATGGTCAGGAGATCCGTACTTGGATCCTGTTCTACAAACCCGCCTGCTGCTTCAATTCCTGCTATAGTTTCCGCCACAACACCAGGGTGCAGCTCACGCAGGCGACGATTGATCTCAATATACCGATAGTCGCGATCCGGTTGGAAACCAACAAGCTTGTATGCGCGAATTAAGCTCCCGAATCGGGTGCGGTAAGAACCGCTTGACGGAAGCGCGTCCGCTTCGTCGATGATCAGGCCTGACAAATACCCCTGGGATTGAAGGATATCCCGAAGGCCGGCCAGCATCTCATCGTCAGTCAGCCTTGCTGATCTCGCGCCAATGATGGCACCAGCCGCGGAAAAGAGCTCCGGATCGACAATTGCTTCGAAGACACCCTCCGCTCTGACCCAAGTATCCGGGTCGTTTTGCACCCGATACTTCTTCAACTTGAAAGAGCTTCGGTTCCAGACATTGTTCCCGATGTATTTCTCGTTGATCAGAAGCTGGTGCACAGTACCTCGGGTCCAAGCTCGTCCCAGATCGGTCAGTATTCCACGGGAGTTCAGCTTCTCCGAGATTTCTGTTTCAGATTTGCGTTCCTCGACAAATGATCGAAATATCTCTACTACGATGGCAATTTCTTCGTCAGGCCCTGGCACAAGGATCACCCGGTCGGTTTGAATACTCTTATGCTGGCCTCGTTCAAGAATACCTTTGGGCTGACCTCCCTCATCGATCAACATACGCCTCAGACCGAAACCCGGCGGCCCGCCCTGCCGGAACCCGCGTTCAATCAGGCGGCATTGCCCGGCGAATACCTTCTGGGAAAGCTCGCGGCTGTATTCACCGGCCATCGCACGTTTGACGCCTTTGACAATCGTCGATACCGGACTGCCATCATTCTCAAATTGCTCGGCACAATAGACGACTGATATGCCCGCACGCTTGCAGATGTATTCGTAATAAGCACTTTCGTCGGCATCCTGAAACCGCCCCCAGCGGCTGATGTCGTAGACAAGAACAACCTTGAAATCGGCGTTCCCGGACTGAATGTCTTCGAGAAGCTGCTTCAGCCCGTCGCGCCCTTGAATTCGAAGACCGCTCTTTCCTTCATCCGAATAGGTCCGAACGATGTCGATGCCTCGCCGCCGGGCGTATTGCGCAATGGCGTCAGACTGGTTCTCAGTAGAGTAGCGCTGGTGTTCTGTAGACATGCGCACGTATTGCGCTCCGCGGATCGCACGCTGGGATTTTGGAGCCCCAGGGCTCTCTTCATGATCATCGCGCCGACTCAAGAGCCAATCACCTCCCTTCGTCAAAATCCAAATCAGTTGGGAATGGCCGCGATTCCTGCGTGCCAAAGCTTAAACGCGGGACCTCGGAAAAGTGTTTCCGAAGATGGGCAATGTTTTTTCAGATCAGGACAAGGGCAAATGAACAAATTAGACTACCGACTGGAGATCTCGGCTGCACTAAAGCGCGAACTTGGGGGATCTCACCGGGCGATCAAGGCTTCCATGAATTGGACAGGGGCATCTGAGAGAACCGCGAAGAACTGGTTGGCCGGAGCAAACTGCCCAACGGGCGAGCACTTGATCGAGCTCATGAGGCACTCAAATGAGGTCGCGTTAACTGTATTGGCCTTGTGCGGCAGAAACGAAGCATGCATTTCTTTTGAGCTCGATCGGCTCCGCCAAACACTTGTCAGAATGCTCTCGACTGCAGAGGAAATTTTGGGCCCAGAATCTGGGGCACCGCATCAAGCCGCAGAAAACCGTCGCGGCAGCAAAGAAAGCTCATAGTCTGCTCAGGTACCGAGTGTGGCGCGTCCTCAAGGCACTGCAAAATGATCCATGCCTGAGACAGTGAAATCTGAAGGCCCGAGAAAGCCTGTTTCTGCCCCATGCGCGCCGGGCAGTCATGGGGTCCGGATTCCTGCAACGCATTTGCTCAACCGGGCACTGCATCCTCAGACTGCAGCGTGGATACAAACTGGGATACGTTCTTTTCCACTTGACCACATATCCTCAGTATTTTACCTTTTAATTGTGTAATAACATGGACTTAGCATGGCATCCTACCACCCCAGCCATCGGCTTCTCACACAAGAAAACAAGCACCCGGTGCACCCGTTAGCCCCGAAAAGGCCCCCGGTTTCGGCCCCAGTGTTTTGGCGTGCTGTTAGCGGCTTCAGAACGTGTGTCTCGGGTGGGTCGGGAGGCCCCCAGCGGGCTGCTGGAGACCATCGCCACAGGTTAGAGCAAGCGAAAGTCCACATCGTTCGCCCAGTGATCCCAGTCATCGCACTCGTTATCCGCCGCCGACCCTTCGATCAGATGTTCTGGCCGACAGCACAGTTGATTTCCTCCCCCTTTGCCTGAAAGACGGTTTCGCTGCTGAGAGTGCGGGACTTGGCCATGGCCGCGCCCTTGGCGAGGGAGAATTCACACTGCCCTTCTGCCCCGCCAACTCCTCCGCCGTTTCTGCCGCGCTGCGATCAGGTCGCGGGGTTTGCATCCGCACGATCCGGCCCGGAATTACGCGCTGAAGCAGAAATTGCACGCATACCGTGCGTAGCCGCCGCCAAACTTCAGACAGCGGCAAACCGCCTTGCGAGGCTGCAGCAAGGCGGCCTGAACAGCCTGAACAGTGTCCTGTTGAAGAGTGACGCAAGGTCACTTATGATGCCGGAACGCACGCAGGCTTGCTGCTGATGCAACGTGCTGAACCTCCCCCCTCAATATTTTACAATCAGTAATTGCAAAACAAATTAAGGCAATGCAATATGATGGTGATTTAATATTAGATGCAACAATCGTTCAGTGGGGTTGACGGATGACTGTCTTTCTCAAGATTTGCCGGTTTGGAGCTTTTGGCGTCTTTGATGCGCAAGGGGAAAACGTACAGCTGGGGGCCAAGCACCAGGCGCTGATGTCGCTGCTGTCCACGGCCGACGGAGGGATACGGACGCGGGCGTTTCTGGAGAAGACACTGTGGTGCCTGGCACAGCCGGAGCAGGCCAAGGCCAGCCTGCGCACGGCGCTGTCGACGCTGCGGCGGCACCTGGGGCCGGAGGCGGCCAAGCTGCTGTTTGCCAACCGCGAACGGGTCATTCTGGACCTGACCCGGGTGGAGCTGGACAGCTGCGCCGGCAGTTCGGAATTCATGGAAGGTTTTGAGCTGCCTCATGAATCCGTCTTCAATAGCTGGCTGTCGGACACCCGGGCGGAGTTTTCCCGCAGTTCCGCGCACCCGGTGCCGCAGGCTGGTGCCGCTCCGGGGCGGGTGATCCTGGACAGATTGCTGCCGTCGATTGCGGTTCTGCCCTTTGTTCACCGGTCACCGGGGGCCGCGGATGCGCCGCTTGGATCGCTGATGTCCGAAGAGCTGTCGCGGCACCTGTCGCGCAGCTGGGCTTTCTCGGTGACGTCCTACCTCGCCTCACGCCAGTTTGACCCGGAAAAGGTGCGCCCGGCCGAGGTGTCCTCGGTTGCGGGGGTCGACTACCTGATTTCGGGAACGGTCACCAGCGACGGCGGCCGGTTCCGCGCCGAAATAGACCTGCATGATGCGGTCCGCGAGAAGGTGATCTGGTCGCGCAGCTTTGACGGCAGCAAGAGCAGCCTGATGGAGGGACGCAGCTCCGTCCTGCGCAACGCAACGCTGCAGATCGGCCAGACCGCCGCGGGCGAGGCGGTCCGGCTGGCCGGGTTCAAGCCGCTGAAGGCGCTGGAAAGCCATGTGCTGCTGATGGCGGCGATCTCACTGATGCAGGAAATGGACGCGGGCAAATTCCAGCGCGCGCATGAAATCCTGTCCCATCTGCTGGAGCGGGAGCCGAACCATGCGCTGCCGCTGACCTGGATGGGATTCTGGCATGTGATGCGGGTGGAAAAGGGGTTGTCGCCGAACCGGGAGGAGGACAGCCGTCTTGCCAGCAGGATGGCGGACGCGGCCATTGACGCGGCGCCCGCGTTCTCACTGGCCCACACCCTCAAGGGGCTCATCTCCAGCCACCTGACCTTCCGGTTCGACCTGGCGCAGGACGCTTATGACCTGGCACTGCGCGACAACCCGAACGAAGCCTTGGCGCTGCTGCTCAAAGGGGCGACGCTGGCGTACCAGGATATGCCGGACGCGGCGGTGCAAATGACAGATGCGGCGCGGCAGCTGACCCCCTTGGGACCGCAGTGCTATTATTTTGACGCGATTTCGGCCCTGGCACATTTGTCGGCCCGCAATTACGGCCGCGCGATCGAACTGGCCGACCGCTCGCTGGACGCCAAGGGCGCCTTCCCGGTGCCGCTGCGCTCCAAGGCGATTGCCTTGCAGATGTCCGGACGGGGCGACGAGGCCCGGAGCACGGTGCAGAAGCTGCTGGAGGCAGCGCCGAAGTTCTGCCTGTCGCAATTCCAGCGTGACAACCCCGCCGCGATGAGCCCTGCGGGACCGGAATGGGCCTCTGCCCTGCGGCAGGCCGGGGTGCCGGAGTAACCCTGACCGGGCGCCGCCAAGCCCCGGCTGCCGGGTGACGCTGGGAAATGCGCATCTGGCCCGCATCTTTTGCCGAAAGGCCAGGATAAACGTGTTAGCATCCGGTAGAACCCGGCGGCTGGCCGGGCCGGCAATGACCCGCAAAGGGCGGCGCAGGGAGAGGGCGTGAGCGAACATCTGGAATTTGAACGGCGCTTCTCGGGCTTCGGGCCGGCGGTCCGGCCCGAGGAACGGACACAGGAGATTCTCGACATTGTGGACGGCTTCATGCACCGCTGGGGCTACTCGGTCAGCAATCTGATCGGCGCAGAACTGACAGTGGGGCATCTTGGCGGCAGCCCGGAAGGGGCCCCGGACCTGATATTCCGCATGGCGGTGCTGGACTATTTCGAAATTGTCATCCGCAGCCGCAACGGCACCGTCAGCTATGGCGGCTGGCTCACCGGCACCTTACCGGTCTCGGTGTCCAGTGAGCAGGTCAACGGCCGCCCGGTTCTGCTTACCACCTGCCGCGAGGGCGGCCGGATCCGCCATGTGTTCGATCCGCTGGCCGGGTACCGTCCGGTGGCGGATGCCGCTAACCTGCCGTTGCATGCTGTGTGGCGGCTCTCGGACCCGGCCTAGGCGCAGCCCCAAGACGCTTGCGGTCATCTGCTCCGGGACCGCCGCGCCGCTGCCGGCCGGTAAAATACAACGGACTTTCCCGCGCCTGCTCATGCTTTCTTTAGAGTCTTTCTGGCCTTCTAGCACAAAGAAGCAGGCGGGCGGACTTGCACCTGCAATCCCTGACCAGTCCCGCGCGCCAGCGGGGTGCCCCATGACTGGCCCGGGTTCAGATAGAAGCGGGCGGATGCATTGGGTGAGACGATGACTATTGAAAAAGACGTTCCGGCGCGGCGCCGTTTCCGGCTGTTTTCCAGTATTGGCGCCAAGATCACGCTGATCCTGATGACGATGGGCGCTGCCTGCGCCGTGGGCGGCATCCTGGTCACCCTGGTGTTCACGCAGACCGGCCGTCAAATGCAGGTTCTGACGCAAGAGAAGGTCCCGCAGCTGGAGCTGAGCAGCCGCCTGGTAAATGCCGCAGGCCAAGCCAAAAACACGATGATCGGCGTTCTGCAGGCCGGATCGGTTGAGGATCTGGCCCAGGCCGAGGAAAAGGCCGCCGCCGCCATCGCGCATCTGAACAGCACGGTCGCCGGGCTGCCCGCCGGGGAGCAGGCCCAATTCGCACCGGAGGCCGCTGCCGCTGCTGAACGGCTCAATAACCTGATTGCCGCGCGCAAAGGCGCCTTCGCCAACCAGGTTGCAATCGACACCCGGACCGCCCGCCTGCAGACCCTCAGCCAGGCGGTGCAGGACAAGCTTGTCATGGTCGCCTCCGAAGCCCGCAACAGCCTGATGGACGGCGGCGAAGAGACCATCATCCAGGTCGACGAGGTTCTGAACGATCTGGTGGAGCAGCAATTCGGCGGACTGCAAACGCTGCTGGAAGCACGCGCGGACATCAGCATCCTGTCCGGCGCGGCGCTGGCACTGGGGCATGTGCGCGACGTCCCGACCAAAGGGGCGCTCAAGAAAATGGCCAAAGACGCGCTGAAACGGCTGGAGCCTGTGCTGGGCCGGCTCGAAGAGCTGGGACTGGACGCCGGCCGGGTGCAAAAGGTCCGCGAGTCGGTGGAGCTGTTCCGCTATACGCTGACGGCCAGCCGCAAGGAGCTGAAGGACAGCCGCAAGGAGGTGCTGGCCGCCCGCAACGCCAGCGTGCGCCCGCTGACGCAGGCGATGGAGCGGATGGTATTCACCCTGTCGGTCGCAGCAACCCAGGCCAGTGCAGACAACCGCACCGCCATCCAGGGCCTGCTGGACAACCAGGTCGGCGTGCTGCAGCAGCTTCTGGAAATCAACGGCTGGATCAGCGCCTTTCAGGTTGCGGCGCTGGACATGGCCGCAGCGCATGAGATTTCCGCCGCCCGGGCCGCTGCCGGACCGCTGCAGGACGCCGCCGCTGCGCTGGCGGGCTACAGCGGGTTCAATGACGGGGTGTTTGCTCAGGAACTGGAAGGGATGATCGCGCTTGCCGATCCCTCGCAAGGCCTGCCGGTGTTCAAGGCCGCGGCGCTGGAGGCTGCGGCCGAAGCTGCTACGGCATCGCAGGCCACCGTGGACGCCGTGCTGGAATTTGCTGGCAAGGCGACCGCCCTCGGGGCCGAAAGCCAGCTGGAAATCGCCTCAATCGCGGACGGGCTCGCCAGCGACGTGACCGCAGCACAGCGGCAGCTGCAGATCCTGGCGGCTGTGGCGGCGGCGGTGTTTCTGGCGGCGCTGGTTCTGACCCGGATTCTGATCCTGCGCCCGCTGGCCGATATCAGCGGCACAACTGAGCGGCTGGCCGCCGGAAATCTGCGCCCGGTGACCGGTTACGAGCGCTCCAGCGATGAAATTTACCGCATCGCCACGGCGCTGTCGGTATTCCGCGACGGGCTGGTGCAAAAGGCCGAAGTGGAGGCCGCAGCCGAAGCGGAGCGCGATGCGCGCCTGGCCGAGCAGACCGCCGCGGTTACGGCCATCGGCAGCGGTCTGGAACGGCTGTCGCAGGGCGACCTGACCTACCGCATCCGCACCGAAATGGGCGAAGGCTATGCCAAGCTGCGCGACGATTTCAACGCAGCGCTGGAGAAGCTGGAGGCCTCGGTGAGCAGTCTCAGCGCCAGCGGCCAGTCGATTGCCGGCGGCAGCACCGAAATTTCCTCGGCGTCCCGCAACCTCTCCGAACGTTCGGAGCACACTGCCCAAACCCTGGCCGGAACCGCGGCGGCGGTGAACCAGCTTTCGGTCTCAATCGCCGGCACCGCCCAGGCCTCGGGCGAGGCCTCCGCCTCGGTCGAGGCGGCACGCCAGAACGCCAATGAGAGCATTGAGGTGGTCAAACGGACCTACGGCGCGATGGAGGCGATCAAGGAAAGCTCCGAGAAGATTTCCCGAATCATCGGCATGATCGAGGCAATTGCCCAGCAGACCAACCTGCTGGCGCTGAACGCCGGCGTCGAGGCGGCCCGGGCAGGCAATGTCGGCAAGGGGTTTGCCGTGGTCGCCTCGGAGGTGCGGACGCTGGCGCACCGGTCCAAGGAAGCCGCCACGGAAATCGCCGCTTTGGTGGAGGAAGCGGGCCAGAATGTCGAGCTTGGCGCCGATCTGGTCGAGCAGACCCGCGCGGCGATCAGCGACATTTCTGCCTCTGTCACCAGCGCGGCCGACCTTATGAAGTCCATTTCCCAGGCATCCTCGGAACAATCCGGCAGCCTGCAGGAGATCAACACCGCAATGGCCAATCTCGACGACGCCACCACCCGCAACGCGGCCCTGTTCGAGGAGGTCACCTCCTCCAGCCTGGGGCTGTCCAAGGAAGCTCAGGCTATGGCTGGCGCCATCGGCGCCTTCCGCACTCAAGCGGCGGCCCCCGGACATAGTGCCAGCGGCACAGAGCAAGAGGAGATCTGGCGGCTGCAGGCCTGAGGCGGTGCTCGAAACAGCCCTGCCCTACTCCCCGGCAACGAAGCGGTAGCCGCTGCCGGACCGTTCTGCCCGCCCGATGCCGCCGCCCGGCAAGTGATAGCCAATCAGCCGCATCTGCTCCGCGGCCAGCAGATCCAGCAGGCGCAGGCGCGTCGCGGCCGCCGTTTGCGGATCCTGGTCAGAGCCGACCGGCCAGGAGGGTTCTGCAAAGCTGACATGGTGATTGCCAACCGCGTCGCCCAGGATCAGGACGCTTTCACTGCCGCCGCGGACTTCAAAGGCCATATGCCCCGGCGTGTGGCCGGGGGTGGCGCGGGCGGCAACGCCGGGCAGGATTTCCGCCCCATCGGCGAACAGCTGCACCCTGTCCTCCAGCGCCTCCATCCGGCGGCGCGCCCCGGCGGCCATGGCAGCGCGGCTGCTGCCGATGCTGGCGGCCGTGTCCGGATCGTACCAGTAATCCCATTCATCCTGCCCCATCAGAAAGGCCGCCTCGGGGAACAGCAGTTCATCGAAATCGTCCAGCACCCCCCACAGATGATCCGGGTGGCAATGGGTAAAGACCACGTGGGTTACGTCCTCCGGGGCGACCCCGATGGCCTCCAGCGCCCCTGGCAGCTTGCCCGCGCTGTCCTGAAACCCCGGCCCGGAACCTGCGTCAAACAGAACCACCCGGCCCTCGTCCCTGAGCAGGGTGACATTGACCTCTGGCATCAGCGGCCCCGCCCCGATCCCGTAGCGGTGCAGCAGCGGTTGCAGCGCCTCCGGGTCAAGCCCGCCAAAGATGAATTCCGGCGGCAGGGTCAGGTGGCCGTCCGACAGCGTTTCAATCTTCTTGGCCCCCAGCTCGATCCGGGCCAGCGCCCATCCCGGTGCCGCCGCCGCAGCCAGCCCCGCCGCAGCCCCCAGGCCGAAATTCCGTCTGCTTAAGGCCATCGCCTTTCCTCCCGCTTCAGTCTGCCTGCATCAAATGCAAATATTCTATTTGGTGAATTATACGGCATGGCCGCAGCAACGCAAACTCCTGCATTGCCGCAGTCCTGCCAGTCCGGCCAGCAGCGGCGCTAAACCAGTCCCAGAGCGGCGCAATGGCTGCGCAGCGCGGCGCAAAACCGCTGTGCAGCGGCGGTCAGCCGGTGATCGCGGCGGGTGCACAGGCCAACCGGGCCCAAGGTGCTGTCCGTGTTCACCGGCAGCGCAGCCATGGTGCCCGCCTGCAGATCCGGCCGCACCACGCCGTGACTAATGATCCAGACCGCCTGATGCGCCAGCACGAAGCGGCGCCCAAAGGAAGATGAGACCGTCTCGACCGGAAAGCGCGGCAACGCCAGCCCCTGCTCCAGAAACATCCGCTCGACCAGAGGGCGGATGATAGACCCTTCCGACGGTATCAGCACCGGATAATCCTCAAACACCGCCGGCGGCAGATGGGCAGCCCCGGCCAGCGGGTGGCCTGCTGCGACCACCACCGCGACGCGCTCACGGTACAAGGGGTCGAATTCCACCCCGGCCATCGTTTCCGGCGCGGGCAGCCGGCCGACCACCACATCCAGGCTGCCGCGGCGCAGCTGGTCAATCAGATACTGATTGCCGCCGGACATCACCAGGAACCGCCCCGGTGCCCTGCCTGCACGCAGCTGCGCCAGCGTGTCGGGCACCAGATCCGCTGCCACTGTAGGCAGCGCCCCGATGTAGACCTGCGGCCCCTCCGCCTCCCCCAGGCCCTGCAGCAGCGCCACCCCGTCACGCGCCAGCGCCAGGCTGCGCCCCGCATGATCCCGGAACAGCTCTCCATAGCTGCTGAGCCGGATGCCGCGGCCATGTTTTTCCACCAGCGGCTTGCCGCAGACCGCCTCCAGCTCGCGCAGCGCCCGGGTAACAGCGGGCTGGGTCATGCCCAGCGCCTCAGCCGCCTGGGTGACGCTCAGCTTGCGGGCGACTTCAACGAAGACTTCAAGATGGCGCAGCTTCAAAGAGGACGAAAGTCTCATATCACCACAGGTATCATTTCATGCCTGATTGGGGATTATACAGATCACCTGCGGTATGCGATACTCCTATGCAAAGGGAGACCGCAATGACGCAAGACAGATACGACCGCGGCATGCAAGTCCGGCGCAGGGTGCTGGGCGACGCCCATGTGGACCGCGCCGAGGCCGCCAAGACGGCGCTGGACCAGCCGTTTCAGGAGCTGATCACTGAGGCCGCCTGGGGCACGGTCTGGGCGTCGGACCGGATTTCCATGCGGGAACGGTCGATGCTGACATTGGCGCTGCTGGCAGCGACCGGCAATTTCGCTGAGATCCCGATGCACATCCGAGCCACCGCCCGCACCGGCGCCAGCCAGGAAGACGTGCAGGAGGCCTTCCAGCATGTGGCCGTCTATGCCGGCGTGCCGCGCGCCAATCAGGCGCTGAAACTGGCCAAGGAAACCTATGCCGCAATGGCAGCCGAAGGGGAGGAGCCCGCATGAGCACGCCGCCGAAAGAGGGGGAGTTCTATCAGCGCGACCGCCGCTGGCACCCCCCTGCCCTGTCGCAGGACTACAAGACCTCGGTCACCCGCTCGCCCAAATTCCCGCTGATCAGCCTGGAGAACACCCCCAGCGAGATCACCGGCCCGGTGTTCGGCCACAACGATATCAACGCCGCCGACAATGACCTGCTGAGCAACTTCGCCCAGCCCGGCGAAAGCCCGGTCGGCGAGCGGATCATCGTGCATGGCCGGGTGCTGGATGAAAACGCCCGCCCGGTGCCGAACACGCTGGTGGAGATCTGGCAGGCCAATGCGTCCGGCCGATACCGGCATAAGAAGGACAGCTATCTTGGGGCGCTGGACCCGAATTTCGGCGGCTGCGGCCGGACGCTGACGGATGCGAACGGCTGCTACCATTTCCGCACTGTAAAGCCCGGCGCCTACCCCTGGCGCAACTGGGTGAACGACTGGCGGCCCGCGCATATCCACGTTTCGGTCTTCGGCAGCGGTTTCGCCCAGCGGCTGATCACTCAGCTCTATTTCGAGGGCGACCCGCTGATTGCCCGCTGCCCGATCGTGAACACCATCCCGGACCCGGAGGCGGTTGAGATGCTGGTGGCCCGGCTCGACATGAACGCCACCATTCCGCTGGACACCATCGCCTACCGCTTTGACATCGTGCTGCGCGGGCGGCGGTCCACCCTGTTTGAAAACCGGCTGGAGGGAAACTGATGCGGCAGAAGCTGGAATACCTGAAAGAAACCCCCTCCCAGACCGCTGGTCCCTATGTCCATATCGGCCTGGCCCCTGGTGCGGCGGGGTTTGAGATCTACGATCAGGAGCTTGGCTGGGACATTGCAGGTCCCAATGCCAAAGGCGCGCGCATCCGGGTCGAGGGCGTGGTGACCGACGGCACCGGTTCTCCGGTCAAGGACGTGCTGCTGGAGGCCTGGCAGGCCAATGCGGACGGCGTCTATGCCCACCCGGAGCATGTGGGCGAGGTGGAGCAGGGGTTCCGCGGCTGGGGCCGGGTGATCACCGACTTCGAGACCGGCGAATGGGGATTTGACACCGTGAAACCCGGGCCTGTGATGGGCCGGGGCGGGCAGATGATGGCGCCGCACATCAATCTGTGGATCGTCGCGCGCGGCATCAACGTCGGGCTGAATACCAGGGTCTATTTCGAGGACGAGGAAGAGGCCAATGCGGCAGACCCGGTGCTGAATGTGATAGAATGGGAGCGCCGCCGCGCCACACTGATCGCCAAGCGCGAGGCGCGGGACGGTCTGGCAGTCTACCGGTTCGACATCCGCCTGCAGGGCGAAGATGAGACCGTGTTTTTCGACATTTGAAGGGGAATTTAATGAGCACACCCTGCATCATCTGCGTGGCCATCACCGGCTCGGTCCCGACCAAGGAGAACAATCCGGCGGTGCCTGTCACTATCGCGGAACAGATCGAAAGCACACAGGAGGCGTTCGAGGCCGGCGCCTCGATTGCGCATTGCCATGTGAGGAATGACGATCAGACGCCGACCTCGGATCCGGAAAAATTCGCGCGGCTTATGGAAGGGCTTCAGAAACACTGCCCCGGCATGATCATACAGCTGTCGACAGGCGGCCGCTCCGGCGCGGGGCGCGAGCGCGGCGGGATGCTGCCGCTGCGCCCCGACATGGCATCGCTGTCGGTCGGATCCAACAACTTCCCCACCCGGGTCTACGAGAACTCCCCCGACCTGGTCGACTGGCTGGCCTCCGAGATGCGCACCTACGAGGTGAAGCCGGAAATCGAAGCCTTTGACCTGTCGCATATCCACCAGGCGGTGAAGATGAACCGCGAGGGGCGCATTCCCGGCACGCTTTACGTGCAGTTTGTGATGGGGGTGAAGAACGCGATGCCGGTGGATAAGGACGTGTTCGACTACTACGTCAAAACCATGCAGCGGCTGGCGCCGGAGGCCCAATGGTGCGGCGCCGGGGTCGGGCCGGGGCAGATCCTGGTCAACGAATGGTCGATTGCCGCAGGCGGCCATACCCGCACCGGGCTGGAGGACAACATGCGGCTCGACCGCGAGACGCTGGCCCCCTCCAACGCGGCGCTGGTGAAACGGGCCGCAGACCTGTGCGCGAAATACGAGCGCCCCGTCGCCACCTGGCAGCAGGCCCGCGAGATCCTGGAGCTGCGCCCCGCCTGAATGCGCCCGCTTCGGGCCGCAAGGCCCGAAGCCGTGCCCAAGGCCGCCAGGCGGCCCGTCAGGGCAGCCGCGGGCGCGGGAGCGCCGCGCCGGGCTTGCTCAAACCTCGCCTGACAGATCCTTGAGGATCGGGCAGTCCGGGCGGCTGTCGCCTGCGCAGCCTTTGACCAGTTCGCCAAGCGTGTCGCGCATGGCCTGCAAGTCGGCGATCTTCTCCTCGATCTTGGCCAGATGCTCCAGCGCCAGCTGTTTCACATCGGCGCTGGCGCGGCTTTCGTCCTCGTAGAGCGCCATCAGGGTGCGGCAGTCCTCGATGGTGAAGCCCAGCGCCCGGGCCCGGCCCAGAAACGCCAGCTTGTGCAGATCGGTCTCCGCAAAGCAGCGGTAGCCGTTGGCGCTGCGGTGCGGTTTGATCAGGCCGATGTCCTCGTAATAGCGGATCGTCTTGGCGGGCAGCCCGGAGCGGCTGGAAACGTCACCGATGTTCATGCGCGCGCCTCCTGTCCGCCTGCTGCGGCCGCTGCGCGGGCAGTGTGGCCCTCCTCTATCGCTGGTTTCAGGCGGCGCAGGCGCAGCGCGTTCGACAGCACAAACACGCTCGACAGCGCCATCGCGCCCGCGGCCAGCGCCGGCGACAGCAGCGGCCCGCCGAAGGGATACAGCACCCCGGCTGCCACCGGGATCAGCAGCACGTTGTAGCCAAAGGCCCAGACCAGGTTCTGGCGGATGTTGCGCATGGTGGCGCGGCTGACGGTCAGCGCATTCACCACCCCGCGCAGATCGCCGGAGACCAGCACCACATCTGCGGCCTCGATCGCCACGTCGGTGCCGGTTCCGATGGCAATGCCCGCATCTGCCGTGGCCAGCGCAGGCGCGTCATTGATGCCGTCGCCGACGAACGCCAGGGTGCCGTGCTCCTGCTGCAGCTCTGCAATTGCGGTCACCTTATCCGCCGGCAGGCATTCCGCCTTTACCGCGTCAATGCCCAGCTGCGCGGCAATCGCCTGCGCGGTGGCCGCAGCATCGCCGGTGATCATCGCCACCTTCAGCCCCTGATCATGGAACGCCTTGATCGCGGCAGGGGTGCCCGGCTTGACCGGGTCGGCCACCGCAATCACCGCCGCCGCCCGCCCGTCAATCGCTGCGTACAGCGGGGTTTCGCCGCGTTCTGCCAGCCGCTGACCCTCGGCCTCAAGTGCGCCCAGCGCAATGCCTTCGCGGACCATCAGCCGGGCAGCGCCCACCAGCACTTCGCGCCCCTCGGCCCGGGCCCGCAGGCCATAGCCCGGGATCGCCTCAAAAGAATCCGCCTTGGGCAGCCCTTTGCCTGCCGCTGCCGTGATGGCGCGGGCGATGGGGTGCTCCGACTGCGCCTCCGCCGCGCCGGCCAGACGCAGCACCTCGTCCCGGCTGAAGCCCTCGGCACAGACCAGCGCAGTCAGCGACGGGCGCCCCTCGGTCAGGGTGCCGGTCTTGTCGAGCGCCACCACCTGCACTTCCTGCAGCCGCTGAAGCGCGTCGCCCTTGCGGAACAGAACGCCCATCTGCGCGGCACGGCCGATGCCCACCATGATCGACGTCGGCGTTGCCAGCCCCATCGCGCAGGGGCATGCAATGATCAGCACGGAGACGCCGGCCACAAGGGCCAGCGGCAGCGACGGCGCCGGGCCGAACAGCGACCAGGCCAGCACGGTCAGCGCCGCAACCACGATTACCGCGGGCACGAACCACAGGGTGATGCGGTCGACCATCCCCTGCACCGGCAGCTTGGCGCCCTGCGCCTGCTCCACCATGCGGATAATCTGCGCCAGAACGGTGTCGCGGCCCACGCGGGTGGCGCGGAATTCCAGTGCCGCATTGCCGTTGATGGTGCCCGCCGTCACCTCATCCCCCGAAGCTTTCGCGACCGGCACCGGCTCGCCGCTGATCATGCTTTCGTCGATGTAGGAGCTGCCCGAGACAATCTCGCCGTCCACAGCGATGCGTTCGCCCGGGCGGACACGGATCAGATCCCCTGCCCCGATCTCCTCCACCGGGGTCTCCACCGCCTCGCCAGCGGCGACAACCATGGCGGTTTTCGGCTGCAGCCCGGCCAGCTTGCGGATGGCGGCGCCGGTGCGCCCCTTGGCGCGCGCTTCCAGGAACCGGCCGGTCAGGATCAGCACCACGATCACCGCCGCGGCCTCGTAATAGACATTGGCAGTGCCTGCCGGCAGCAGCCCGGGCGCGAACGTGGAGATGACCGAAAACCCGTAAGCCGCAGAAGTGCCCAGCGCCACCAGCGCATTCATATCAGGCGCGCCCCGGAACAGCGCCGGGAAGCCCTTGGTGTAGAACTGCCGCCCCGGCCCTGCCAGCACGAGGGTGGTCAGGGCACATTGCAGCAAATAACTGTTTTGCATACCGATATTGGCCGCCACCCAGTGGTGCAGCGCCGGGATTATGTGGCTGCCCATCTCGATCAGGAAGACTGGCAGCGTCAGCACCGCCGCGATCAGCACCTGCCGCCCCAGCGCGGCAATCTCATCCGCCTTGCGCTGGCTTGCCTGCTCCGCCTCATCCGGGGCACCGCTGCTCAGCCGCGCCGGATAACCCGCTCCTGTCACCGTGCGGGCCAGATCGGCGGCCCGGACCGCCCCGGTCAGGAACCGGACCTGCGCGGTTTCGCTGGCCAGGTTCACACGCGCCTCCAGCACCCCCGGCACCGCCAGAAGCGCCCGCTCCACCCGCCCCACACAGGACGCGCAGGTCATACCGCTGAGCGCCAGGGTCACCTCGGACTCAGCCGCCGGATAGCCTGCGGATTTCAGCGCATCCGTCAGCTGAACCAGTTTCACCTCCGGCACAGCCTCGACCTGGCCGGTTGCGTTTGCAAGGTTCACGGATGCCGCTTGAACCCCCTCAACGCCCGCCAGGGCACGTTCGGCGCGCCCGGCACAGCCTGCGCAGCTCAGGTTGGTAATTTGCAGTGATATACGGGTGTTTTCTGACATGGGAGACCTGCGGTTTTGTCCTATGCTGGATCATATGAGGGTTCCAGTCAGGGGAAGGTCAAGGCCCCGCGGCAAGATTCCTTCCCAAAACTGGAAGCCTGCGGGCAAGCAGCTGGAAAAGGCGGTTTCTTTCTTCCTTGGCCGATGGCGCGGACCGCTGCTCAGCCGTCGCATTCGGGGCCAAGCCCAGCACGCCGGGACTGATAGGGTGCCGAGGCGGCGCTTGCGTGCGCCGGCCTGCAAATGTAACGCTGAGGCAATCAGACCCGCGGTGCTGCTGCTGGCAACGCATTCACCCCGGTCCCGCCCTAGGGCGGCCCGGCCCCGGAGAATTTGGACGAAGGACCAGTCACATGATCAAAACCCGCGCCGCCGTTGCGGTTGCCCCCGGCAAACCGCTGGAAATCATGGAGGTGAACCTCGAAGGCCCCAAGGCGGGTGAGGTTCTGGTGGAAATCAAGGCAACCGGCCTCTGCCACACCGATGAATTCACCCGGTCGGGCGATGACCCCGAAGGCATCTTCCCGGCGATCCTGGGCCATGAGGGCGCAGGCGTCGTGGTCGAAGTCGGCGAGGGCGTGACCAGCCTGAAACCCGGCGACCACGTGATCCCGCTTTACACGCCCGAATGCCGCGAGTGCGAATACTGCCTCAACCCCAAGACCAACCTTTGCCAGGCGATCCGCTCCACCCAGGGCCAGGGGCTGCTGCCCGATGGCACCACCCGTTTCTCGATGCTGGACGGCACCCCGATCCATCACTACATGGGCTGCTCGACCTTTGCGAACCACACCGTGGTGCCGGAAATCGCGCTGGCGAAAATCCGGGAGGACGCGCCGTTTGACAAGGTCTGCTACATCGGCTGCGGCGTCACCACCGGTATCGGCGCGGTGATCAACACCGCCAAGGTGGAAATTGGCTCCCGCGCGGTGGTCTTTGGCCTCGGCGGCATCGGCCTCAACGTGATCCAGGGCTTGCGTCTGGCCGGTGCCGACCAGATCGTCGGTGTCGACCTGAACCCGGGCAAGGTCGAAATGGCCGAGAAGTTCGGCATGACCGACTTCGTCAACCCCGCTGAGGTCGAGGGCGACCTGGTGGCGCATCTGGTCGAGCTGACCGGCGGCGGCGCGGATTACACCTTTGACGCCACAGGCAATGTGCAAGTGATGCGCACTGCATTGGAATGCGCCCACAAAGGCTGGGGTGAAAGCATCATCATCGGCGTGGCGCCCGCAGGGGCCGAGATTTCGACCCGCCCGTTCCAGCTGGTCACCGGCCGCAGCTGGCGCGGCACCGCCTTTGGCGGCGCATCAGGCCGCACCGACGTTCCGAAGATCGTCGACTGGTACATGGACGGTAAGATCGAGATCGACCCGATGATCACTCACAAGCTGACCCTGGATCAGATCAACGAAGGTTTCGACCTGATGCACGAGGGCAAATCCATCCGCGCCGTGGTCGAATTCTGATCCTCAGAATTGATGTGAAACAGATGAAATGCAGGCCCAGGGGCCTGCGTTTTTTCGCGCAAAAGTTGTCAGCTGGCAATCAGTGTTCGCTTGCGGTTTCCACCGCATCCAGCCTGACACCGTAACCCCAAAGCCGGCGCAGGTGCTTCAGCACCTCTTCCTGTTCCTCTTCATCCAGGTGGATGCCGTCGCGCACGGTGTGGGTCAGTTTCAGCTCCCGGTCGCCGCGCAGGTCCGCGTCCGTCACCTGAATGTCCGGCTCCAGATAGGCCAGGTCATACTGCTTGGCCAGATCGCGCCGGATCGCCTTATAGCCGGCCCGGTTGTGGATCTGGCTGACAACCAGATTGGGCAGATCCGCGTCATTGGTCAGCGTGAACAGCTTGAACTTGCGGATCAGGTTCGGAGACAGGAACTGCTGGATGAAGCTTTCGTCGCGGTAATTCGCCCAGGCATCGCGCAGCACACCGCGCCAGTCCGGGTTGCCGGCAAAATCCGGGAACCATTCACGGTCTTCGTCGGTCGGGTTCTGGCAGATCCGGCGGATGTCCTGCATCATCGCAAAACCCAGCGCATAGGGGTTGATGCCCGAATAGCGCGGATCGTCGTACTCCGGCTGCATCACCACATTGGTGTGGCTGTGCAGCATCTCCATAAAGGCGCCTTCGGTGATCTGGCCCTGCTCATAAAGCTTGTTGATGATGTAGTAATGCACAAAGGTCGCGCAGCCCTCGTTCATCACCTTGGTCTGTTTCTGCGGATAGAGGTACTGCGCCAGCATCCGCACGATGCGCAGGATCTCGCACTGCCAGGGCTCCAGCTTCGGGCTGTGCTTCTCCAGGAAATACAGCAGGTTTTCCTGCGGCAGGTTCATCTGCTTGCGGCGCGCGCTGAAGGAGGCGTCCTCTGGCTGTTCCAGCTTGTCCCGGCCCAGGGTGGAGTCGGTCCAGATATCCAGCACGCTCTGGCTGCTCTCATAGCCCTCGCGCACCTTCTGCATGGCGACCAGCTCCTCGCTGGTCGGCTTGGGCGGGCGGCCATAGCGGAACACGCCCTGAGACTGCAGCGCATGGGCGGCGTCCAGCACCTCCTCCACCGCGCTGAGGCCGTAACGCTGCTCGCAGGCGGCGATGTAGTTCTTGGCAAAGGCCAGATAGTCGTGAATGCCCGCGGCATCGGTCCATTGCTGGAACAGGTAGTTGTTCTTGAAGAAATGGTTATGGCCAAACGCCGCATGCGCCATCACCAGGGTCTGCATCGCCATGGTGTTTTCTTCCATGTTGTAACTGATGCAGGGGTTCGAATTGATCACGATCTCATAGGCCAGGCCCTGGCGGCCGGTCCGGTACAGCGCCTCGTCGCGGGCGAAATGCTTGCCGAAGGACCAGTGCTGATACATCAGCGGCAGGCCGACGCAGGAATAGGCGTCCAGCATCTGCTCGGCTGAGATGATTTCGATCTGGTTGGGATAGACATCCAGCCCGAGGTCTTCGAGCGCGATCTGCTCGATGGCGTCGCGCGCCTTCTCCATCAGCTCGAAAGTCCATTCCGGCCCGTCGAACAGCGGCGTGCGCGCCGTTTCAGCTGCCTGCATACTGCGCTCCCTTAACCTTGGGGAGGAAGAACTCCCGGAAAATCGGATAGATATGGCCCGGCTGCGAAACCCGCTGCATCTCGAAATGCTGCGCCTGCGCCTTCACCTCGCGGTAGTTCTGCCACAGGTCTTCGCCTGCTTCGGGGTTGTTCAGCAGCATCTCCGCCGCCTCATCGACGATTTCCACATAGGCATAGAACTGGCTGACCGGCAGCAGGTCGTTCAGCAGCAGCTTCTTGCACCTGACCGAGTCATTGCCGAAGTTCTCGCCGTCGGAGGCCTGGGCGCCGTAGATGTTCCATTCATCCGGCGGATAGCGCTCCTCGATGATCTCCTTCATCTTCTCGAGCGCGGTGGAGACAATGGTGCCGCCGGTTTCGCGGGCATAGAAGAAGGTCTCCTCATCCACTTCCTGGGCGTGGTGGGTATGGCGCACAAAGACCAGCTCTGTGTGCTCATAGCAGCGTTCCAGAAACAGGTGCAGCAGCAGGAAGAAGCGTTTCGCCAAGTCCTTCTCGCGCTCCTGCATGGAGCCGGAGACATCCATCAGGCAGAACACCACGGCGCGGGAGTTGCGGATTTTTTCCGGAACAAAGGTGTCGTAGCGCAGGTCCAGCGGGTCGATATAGCCGACCACCTTGCGTTTGCGGATGATGCCGTCGAGCTTTTTCCGCAACGCCTCCAGGAAATCTTCCTGCGGCGGTGTGCGGTCGTCCAGCGCCTCCAGTTCGGCGATCTGCTCTTCCAGATCGCGCTGGGACTTGGTGGTGGGACGCTGCAAGGCGATCCGGCGGCCCAGAGAGTTGCGCATGGTGCGCACCAGGTTGAGGTTGTTGGGCGTCCCGGCAGTTGTCAGGCCGGCGCGGCGGGTTCCGATGGTCTCGGTTTCCACCGTGGCCTTTTCCACAAGGTCCGGCAGCTCCAGCCCTTCGAACAGGATTTCCAGATATTCCTCCTGAGTCAGGGTGAAGGAAAACTCGTCCTCGCCATCGCCTTCCTCAGAGGCCTTGCGGCCGCCCTGCCCGGCGCCGCCTTGCGGCCGTTTGATGGTGTCGCCGACAACAAAATCCTTGTTGCCGGGCAGCACGTGACGGCGCAGGCCGCCCTTGGAGGAATGGAAGAACCGCGGCTCCTTCAGCCCCCTCGACGGGATCGTGACCTTTTCGCCGCCGTCCGGGACACCGCTTCCGCTTTGGATCGACTTCCCGCGGACCGACTGGTCGACGCGCTCCTTAATATTCTCCCGGGCCCGCCGCAGGAACCGCTGGCGGTTCCCGAGGCTCTTGCCCTTCGGATTGGCGCGCCTGTCGATGAAATGATGCATGTTGCACAGCGCTCCTCTTTAGCCCGCCTTGTTGACGCGCATGTACCATTCGACCAGGCGCCGGACCTGGCGGTCGGTGTAGCCGTGGCCGCGCATCCGCTCGACGAACTCCTGGTGCTTGCTCTCGGTCTTGCTGTCCTTCTTGGACCCGAAGGAAATCACCGGCAGCAGTTCCTCGACCTGGCTGAACATGTGCTTCTCGATCACGTCGCGCAGCTTCTCATAGGAGTTCCAGGCCGGGTTCGAGCCGGTATTGGCGCGGTGGCGCAGCGCGAACTTGACCACCTCGTTGCGGAAGTCCTTGGGATTGGCGATGCCGACCGGCTTCTCGATCTTGCTCAGCTCCGCATCCAGCACCTCGCGGTTGTAAAGCTGGCCGGTATCCGGATCCTTGTAGTCCTGCTCTTCGATCCAGGCATCAGCATAGGCGATGTAGCGGTCAAAGACGTTCTGGCCGTATTCGGTATAACTTTCGAGGTACGCCTTCTGGATTTCGTTGCCGATGAACTCCTCATAGCGGGGCGCCAGCTCGGTCTTGATGAACTCAAGATACTTCTGCTCCGTCTCTTGCGGGAACTGCTCGCGCTTGATCATCTGCTCCAGCACATACATCAGATGCACCGGGTCCGCTGCTACCTCGTTGGTGTCGAAGTTGAAGGTGGTCGACAGCACCTTGAAGGCAAAGCGTGTGGAGATGCCGTTCATGCCCTCGTCGACGCCGGCGCGGTCCTGGTATTCCTGCACCGTCTTGGCCTTGGGATCGGTGTCCTTCAGGCTTTCGCCGTCATAGACGCGCATTTTCGAGTAGAGGTTGGAGTTCTCATGCGGCTTCAGGCGGGTCAGCACCGAGAAGCGGCTGAGGATCTTCAGCGTCTCCGGCGCGCAGGGCGCGTTGCGCAGTTCGCTGTTCTCGATCAGCTTTTCATAGATCGAGGTTTCGTCCGAGACCCGCAGGCAGTAGGGCACCTTGACGATCGACACCCGGTCGATGAAGGCCTCGTTGTTCTTGTTGTTCTTGAAGGACTGCCATTCGCTCTCATTCGAGTGCGCCAGGATCAGGCCGCTGAAGGGGATGGCGCCGAAGCTTTCGGTGCCCATGTAATTGCCTTCCTGGGTCGCCGTCAGCAGCGGGTGCAGCATCTTGATCGGCGCCTTGAACATCTCGACGAATTCCAGGATGCCCTGGGTCGCCCGGTTCAGGCCGCCGGAGAAGCTGTAGGCATCCGGATTGTCCTGGCTGAAATGCTCCAGCTGGCGGATGTCGACCTTGCCGACCAGGGTCGAGATATCCTGGTTGTTCTCATCGCCCGGCTCCACCTTGGCCACGCAGATCCGGCGCAGCCGCGACGGGTGCAGGCGCACGACCGAGAATTTGTTGATATCGCCGTCAAATTCATCCAGCCGCTGCACCGCCCAAGGCGACATCAGCCCCGGCAAACGGTGCTGGGCAATGCCGTATTCCTCCTCCAGCACCTTGCCCATGCGGACCGGATCGAACAGGCCCAGCGGGCTTTCGAAAATCGGTGAGATCTGATTGCCGGCCTTCAGCACATAGATCGGCTGGTCTTCCATCAGCCGCTTCAGGCGTTCCGCCAGCGAAGATTTGCCGCCGCCGACCGGCCCCAGCAGGTAAAGGATCTGCTTGCGCTCTTCCAAGCCTTGCGCGGCGTGGCGGAAGTAGCCGACGATCCGCTCAATCGTGTCTTCCATGCCGTAGAAGTCGTGGAAGGCGCTGTACCGCTTGATCGTTCGGTTCTGAAAGATCGGCCCGAGACGCGAGTCCTTGGACGTGTCTACCAGTTCCTCTTCGCCAATTGCCTTCAGCATCCTCTCGGCGACGTTCGCGTACAGGCTTGGATCGTCGCGGCAGGCATTCAAATACTCCTGCAGCGGCATTTCCTGCTCGCGCGTTTCGCCGTACTGCTCTGCAAAAAGTTCGGCAATGTCTTTCATCGTGGATCAAGCCTCCTGGTTAACTGGCGCCGTTCCTCCTGGCGTTCCTTCGCACGCGGACAGAGGATGCCCAGCACGTGGGCATAGGTGTCCGCGTCAGTGTTGAGTTCTGATTTCTGCTCGGCGCCGCTGCTGGCGTCATACGTCCGGCTGGCCGCTCTTAGCGGCGGCCTGCGCCCGGTGACCAGGGCTGTCGGCGTCGTCTTTACTTACTCTCGAGCTTACACCAATTACGAACTTCTTCCTATCTGAAAGTGGTGTACTTTTAATTAATTGCCAGAATCTTTTGCGGGAAATTTTCATCACATCGAAGCGACCGCCGCATTCCGGCAGCCCTTCTGCATCGCGGCATTTCAGGGGTTTACGGGCGCGCTTCCGCCCGTGGGGGATTGCTGCAGCACATACTCTCCCTTATGGGGGAAACCGGCGCAGAATGGCTGCACTGCAGGGCGGGCCGCAACCGGAGCTGCCCCGGCTGCAGGCACCGCCCGCCCTCCCGTCCAGATGGAAAACCTTAAAAAATCTGCGGCAGACAGGACACGGTTGCCGCCTTTTTTGCCGCAGCAACGGAGCCTAGATACTGGACAGGCTGCAAAAAATCGTCTCAGTATGGCCTCAAAATGGTCGCAAAAGACGGCCGATGGGCGAAACTACAGGCAACGGAACCACGCAAAGGGCGCCTTATTCACGGCGCCGCGGCGTACAGATTGAGCGGTAGAACAATGAGCACGGTTGCATTTATTACCCGCAATATGGCGGGCACAACACAGCATGGGAATTTCTCCGAAGGCACGCCGGCGCGCATCGACGCCGCCTCGGCCAAGGACATTTCGCTGAATCTCAGCCCGGCCGACGTCGAAAGCTATTCCCGCCGCGGCAGCGATCTGCACCTCACCCTGGCCAACGGTCAGGAACTGGTGCTGGAAAACTACTACGCCTTCGATGCCACCGGCGGCAAGAACCTGTTCCTCAGCTCCGAGGGCCAGTTCATCGAGGTGGTGCTGGAGGACAAATCCAGCGGCATGCTGTTTGCCACTTATGAGCCGCTCGACCTGACCGGCAAGTGGAGCGCCTACGACGAGATGGTCTTTCTGGACGTCGACCGGATCGAGCCGGTGGTCGCGCCGCTGGCCGCGCCGCTGTTCGGCGGCCTGGGGGCCGCAGGGGCTGCAGCAGGCGTTGTCGGCGCGGCCGCCATTGCCGGCGGCGGCGGAGATGGCGGCGGCGGCGGAACCGGCGGCATCGTGCCCACGGTGAATGACCCGGACGCCACCTACCCCGTTTCGGGCTCCACCAGCACAGCAGTTGAAATTACCGGCACCGGGGCGCCGGGGTCCGAGGTCACAGTCACCGTCGGAACCGCGACCCAGACGACTACTGTCGATGAGGACGGCAACTGGGGCGTGACCTTCCCGGTCGATGACCTGCCGCCGGACGGCAACTACGAGTCGACCGTCCATGTGGTTGACCCGAACGGCACCGAGTTCGACCTGGACGGGCCCACCGTGGTGATCGACACGGTTGCCGATGTGACCCTGGACGAGGGCCAGGCCGGCGGCGATGACATGATCAACGCGGCGGAAGCCGCCGATGGCGTCACCCTGACCGGCACCGCCGAAGCCGGCGCCACTGTCGAAGTGACCTTCCAGGGCGTCACCCGCACCGTCACCGCGGCAGAGGACGGCACCTGGAGCGCGGATTTCGCCGCATCGGAGATTGTCGCAGGCGAATACGATTCAGAAGTCACCGTCACGGCGACCGACAGTTTCGGCAACACCGGCAGCGTCACCGGCACCATCCGCGTCGATACCTTAACTGCGGTGGCGATTGATCCCGGCCAGGCCGGCGGCGACGATCTGGTCAACAGCTCTGAGGCCGCGGCAGGCCTGACCCTGACCGGCACCGGCGAGCCGGGCGCCACGGTCAGCGTCACCGTGGAGGGCGTCACCCGCAGCGCCACGGTGGACGCGGACGGCAACTGGGCCGCGGAATTCGAAGCAGGCGCGCTGCCTGCCGGCGAATATGACTCCACCGTCAGCGTGACCTCGACCGACGCGGCCGGCAACACCGCGACGGCGACCGCCGACCTGCGCGTGGACACGCTGGTCGACCCGCTGACCCTGGAGGCCGGCAGCATCGAAGGCGACAACGTCGTCAACAACACAGAGCACAGCGACGGTGTGACCCTCACCGGCACCGTGGAGCCGGGCTCGACCGTTGTTGTGCAGTTGGGCAGCGCCACCGAAACCGCGACGGTTGATGCCGGCGGCAACTGGAGCGTGGATTTTGCCGCCTCCGACATTGCTCAGGGCAGCTATGAAGCGGACATCACCGTCACCGCCACCGATGCCGCAGGCAACACCTCGGCAATCAGCGATACGCTGACCATCGACACCGAAGTAACGCCCTTCACCGCGGACAGCAGCCAGACCGATGACGATGTGCTGAATGTCGCGGAGCGCGCCGCGGGCCTGACCATGACCGGCACGGTCGAGACCGGCTCCAGCGTCGAGGTGACCATCGGCGGTGTGACCCGGGCTGCAACCGTGGATGCCGATGGCAACTGGAGCGCCGCCTTCGACGCCGATGACCTGCCCGAGGGCAACACCACCGCCACCGCTGAGATCACTGCGACCGACGCGGCGGGCAACACGCAAACCCTGACTGAATCCTTCGGCATCGACACCGAGTATGACGCGCCGGACGTCGGCAGCGTCATCAGCACCGGAGCCGGTGTCAGCGGCTTCTTCAGCGAGAATTTCGAATCCGGCGACACGGCGCATGAGCTGACCAGCGGCGGCGGCGTCGCCGACGTCACCGGCACTGAAACGGCCCTTGGCGCCGGGCAGACCCTGTTCAGCTTCGACGCGGATGTGCCGGACGGCTCGCATCTGGTGGTCAACCGCGTCGATGATGCGGGCAACAGCTCCGGCACGATGGTCGTGCTTGAAGACGGCGCGGACGCAACCGTGCTGGACCACGCGGGCCTGTCGCAATTCAACATTGACGAGCTGAACCTTGTGCATGCCGACGGCGTCGACCTGACCCTGACCGAAGCGGACATCAACGCGCTGTCCGGCAACTCCGATACCGTGATCGTGCATGGCGGCTCGGATGACACGCTCACCATCACCGGCGCAACCCAATCGGGCACCAAGACCATCGATGGCGAGGCCTACAACGTCTACACTATTGGCGATGACGGCACCACGCTGATCGTCGACGAAGACGTCAACACCGTGATCTGAACGGCCGGCCCGGCGGCGCCTTCCGCCGGGCCCAACACACCAAAAGCCTTGGACACAAGGGCAAGGGGCAGGATGCAACCGGGACGCTTTCTTTGCGCCATCGCAGTGATGTGCAGCCTGTCGGCCTGCGCCCGGTCACCGCTGTCCGGCGGCCCGGAAACCGCGGCCGGCACAGCCCCGCGCAGCAATTTCGCGCAACCCGGCGAGGCGTCCTCCGAGGTGATCCGGCAATTGATGGACCGGCGCTCGCTGCTGGCCGGGGACAGCGCCTACGGCCAGGTTGCCGCAGCTGCCATCGCCGCCTCCTCCCGCGCCGCCGAAGCTGAGCTGATCAGCGCCAAGCTGCGGGCCGAAGCGGCCTCCAAGAACTGGCTGCCGACGCTGGGGCCTTCGGTCAGCCTGACCGACCTGGGCGATCTGGTGGCGGGGCTGCTGATCGAGCAGGTGCTGTTTGACAACGGCCGCCGCAAGGCCGAACGGGCCTTTGCTGCCGCCGACGTCGAGGTCGCCGCGGTCAGCCTGTCTGAAGACATGAACGGCCGGGTCGAGACCGCCGTCGGCCTTTATGCTGCCGCGCTGCGCGGCGACGAAAAGGCAGCCTATGGCGAGAGGGCGCTGCGCCGGATGCAGGACTTCCGCCGGATCGTGCAGGGCCGTGTGGATGGCGGCGTGTCGGACCGCGCCGATCTGAATGTGGTGGACAGCAAGATCAGCGGCATCCGCACTGCCACGGCCACCGCCCGCGACGCTGCCGCCACCGCCCGCGCCGAGCTGCAGGCGATGACCGGCCAGTCCTTCCCGCAAAAGCCCGCGCATCTGGACATCGGCACGCCGCCGGAGCAGGTGCAGTTCCTGTCCGTGCTTCGGGCCAGCGCCGAAGCGGACCGCACCATTGCACAGGCCAAATCCGGCCGCGCAGGGCTGCTGCCGCAGATCTCAGCCGCGGGCAACGTGACAACAGACGGCTCCGGCGCCGGGCTGACCCTGGGCACCGGCCAGCCGCTGGGCCTGGGCACCCCTGCGGCACTTCAGGCGCTGGAAGCTTCCAAGGAGGCCGCCAGGCGCCAGGTCGGCGAAGCGGAAGAAGCCGCGCGCCGCACCTACAGCCGCCAGATCCAGCAGATCGCCTCCTACCGCCGCCAGGAGGCCGAGACCGCGGCCCTGGTGCGCCGCAGCCGCGAGACCTATGAGCTGTTCCAGAAACAGTTCGAAGCGGGCCAGCGTCCGGTGATGGAGGTAATCCAAGTCTATGAGGAGCTGGTGCGCCGCGAGCAGGCCTTTATCGACGCAAAATATGAGGTGGTGCTGATCCAGCTGCAGCTGGCACGCGACCTGGGCCTTTTGGCCGATGGGGACAAGATTTGACGGACACGACACAAAAGCTCCCCGGTCCCCTGCCCGCCTCCGGCAACAAGCCGGTGCTGCGGGCTGTGCCCGTTTCCAGCCCGAAGGCTGCGCCGCAAGGCGGGATGCAGCCTGCCAACACCCCTGCCCCGGCGCCCGGCCCCAAGGCGCAGCTCAAGCCGCGCACGGACAACCGGCCCAAACCTCAGCCGCAGGACGCCCTGCCTGAAGTCGGCTCGCTGCTGGAAGGCGCTGCGGCCCGTATCCAGCACCGCGCCAGCCTGATTGCCACCCTGGCCGCCCTGAAGGGCAGCGACGTGCCCATCAGCGACGTTGCCGCCTTCCTGTGGAAGGAAACGCCGGGCGATCTGTCGCTGCACACGCTGGCCAAGGCGGTGCAGGCCTCCGGACTGCAGCCGAAAATCCTGGAAAAGCAGCTCCTTGCCCCTGCCCTGTGGCCTGCGCTGGCGATCATGTCCGGCGGCCAGTGCGTGCTGGTGCTGAGCCAGGCGGACGATGCGCTGACGATCTACGACACCTCCTGCGCGGACAACCGCACCGAGGTGCCGCTGGACGAATTCAGTCCCTATTTCACCGGCACCGTGCTGTCGGCCCGCCCCTCGCTCAAGCAGATGGCCGCACGGCACACGCCGCAGATCGACCCGGGCCACTGGTTCTGGAGCGAGTTCCCGAAATACCGCCGCCAGGTGGGCGAGATCATGCTGGGGTCGCTGGTCGCCAATATCCTGGCCGTCTCTGTCGCGCTGTTCTCCCTTCAGGTCTATGACCGGGTGGTGCCGCATCAGTCGCACGCCACCCTGTGGGTGCTGGCGGTTGGCGCCTTCCTCGCGATTGCGCTGGAGGCGATGCTGAAGCTCGCCCGCGCGCGGCTCACCGATGCGGCGGGCCGCCAGATCGAGCTGTCGGTGCAGCACAACCTGATGCGCCGCCTGATCGGAATGCGCTCCGACAAGAAGCCCTTGCCGCCCTCGGGCCTGTTTGCCGCGATGCGGGACTTCAGCTCGGTGCGCGAGTTCTTCACCTCCTCCACTATCTCGACGCTGGCGGACATCCCCTTTATCGCGGTGTTCCTGCTGCTGGTCGCCTCCATCGCCGGGCCGGTGGTCTGGGTGATCGTCGCGGGCGGCATCCTGATGCTGCTGCCTGCCTATTTCATGCAGAAGAAGATGATCGCGCTGACCCGCCAGACCCAAGGCGCCAACGCCAAGGCCGGGCGGCTGCTGCATGAGGTGGTAACAGAACTCGACACCGTGAAGACCCAGCGCGGCGAGGAGCGCGTGCTGCGGCTGTGGGATGAGCTGAACACGCTGTCGTCGCATTCCGCGACCGAACAGCGCAAGCTGTCCAGCGCCCTCACCTACTGGTCGCAAGGGGTGCAGCAGGCGACCTACATCACCGCGGTGGTGCTCGGCACGCTCTTGGTCTTTGCCGGTGAATTCACCGTCGGCACCATCATCGCCACCGGCATCCTGACCAGCCGGACGCTGGCGCCGCTGACCCAGTTCGCCGCCACGCTGGCGCGCTGGAGCAACGTCAAGGCGGCGCTGGAAGGGCTGGACGCCATCGCCCAGGCACCGCAGGAAAAGGAACAGGAGCGCACCTATCTGCGCCGCCAGAAGATCGACGGCCGGTTCGAGCTGCGCGAGATCCTGTTCCGCTATGACGACGACGCCGCCCCGACTGTGGATGTGCAGGGGGTTGCGATCACCCCGGGGCAGCGGATTGCGGTTCTGGGCGTGAACGGGTCAGGCAAGTCCACCCTGCTGAAACTGCTGTCGGGCCTTTATGCGCCGGACCGCGGGCGCATCCTGCTGGACGGCACAGACATGGCGCAGATCGACCCGCGCGACCTGCGCGCAAATATCGGCTACCTCAGCCAGGACGTGCGGCTGTTTGCCGGCTCCCTGCGCGACAACCTGAACCTCAACCAGCTGGAACGCGACGACGACCGCCTGATGGAGGCGCTGGAGTTCGCAGGCCTCGGCGCCCATGTGCGCAACCACCACAAGGGGCTGGATCTGGAAATCAGCGACGGCGGCCATGGCCTGTCGATCGGCCAGCGCCAGTCGATCGGCTGGGCGCGGCTGTGGCTGCAAAACCCCTCGGTCGTGCTGCTGGATGAACCCACCGCAGCGCTGGACCAGACGCTGGAGCGCACCCTGGTCAGCCGCCTGGAAAGCTGGCTTGAGGGCCGCACGGCGGTGATCGCCACCCACCGGATGCCGATCCTGTCGCTGACCAACCGCACCCTGATCCTGCAATCGGGCCGGATGGTGGTGGACGGCCCGCGCGACCAGGTTCTGGCGCATCTGGCCGCCGGAGAAGGCAAATGACGATGGCTCTGCACGATCCTTACGGCAACGCAGAAACGCCGCGCAGCGCCAGCCGCATCATCTATCTGGCGCTGGCCGCCGTTCTGACCTTCCTGATCTGGGCCGCCTTTGCCTCCATCGACGAGATTGTCCGCGGCGAGGGCCAGGTGGTCTCCTCCTCCCGGGCGCAGATCGTGCAGAACCTTGAGGGCGGCATCCTGGCGGAGCTGCATGTGCGCCAGGGCGATATCGTCACCGCCGGCCAGGTGCTCGCCAAGCTGCAGGACACCAAGTTCCGCGCCGCCGCCGACGAGCTGCAGAACCAGATCGACGCGCTGGAAATCAAGCGCTTCCGGCTGGAGGCGCAGATGAAAGGCGCCTTTGAGTTCTCCGTGCCAGACATGCTGGCGCAGCGATCGCCCGGCATTCTGGCCTCCGAACGCGGCCTGCTGACCGCCCGCCAGACCGACTTCACCAGCCGCCGCGACAGCGCCCGGCAGATCATGGATCAGCTGAACGGCGAGCTGGCCAATATGGAGCAGCTCTACAAGCAGAAGATCGTCGCGCTGATTGAGGTGAACAAGGCGCGCAAGGCCGCCACCGACGCCCGCGCCAAGTACAACGAGATCGGCACCCAGGCCGAGCTTGAGCAGGCGGAGGAGTATTCGCAGACGCTGCGCGACCTCACCACGCTGCGCCAGGAACAGCGGCTGGCGGTGGACCAGCTGAACCGCACCATCATCACCTCCCCCATGGCCGGGATCGTCAACAGCCTGGCGGTGACCACCATCGGCGGCGTGATCCGCCCCGGCGAGGAAATTCTGGAGATCATCCCGCTGGGCGAGGAGCTGTTTGTCGAAGCCCGGGTGAGGCCCGAAGATATTGCCAGCGTGCAGCCCGGCCAGGACGCCACCATCAAGCTGTCAGCGTATGACTATACCATCTACGGCTCGCTGCGCGGCAAGGTGGATTTTGTCTCAGCCGATACCTTTGAGGATGAGCGCAACCCGCGCGCCGAACCCTATTACCGGGTGACGGTGCGGGTCGACAAATCCGGCTTCACCGAACGCCAGCAGTCCATCGAAATCCGCCCCGGCATGCGGGCCACGGCAGAGCTGCAGACCGGCGCCAAAACCGTTTTGCAATACCTGCTGAAACCGCTCTACAAGTCCCGCGAGGCCCTGCGCGAGCCCTGATGCCGCCAGCGCCTGGCCGCGCGGCAGCAGGCTTGCGGCTGTTTCGCCAACCGGCGGCGGCCCCTATCCCGCCCGCCGCATCAGGTCACGCAGCGATCCATCCAGCGCCGTGCCGATCGTCACCCGCCGCTTGCCCATCGCCGCCTTGGCAGAGATCACCGAGACCAGCCGCGGCGGCAGGCCCGGCCGCATCTCCAGCACCGGCGACCCGGACGCGCCGAAGTCCACCAGGCAGGACAGCACCAGGGTCCGGCTGCGCCGCGCCAGCACGCTGCAGGACGGTTCCAGCCCCGGCCGGGAGGCACGCTTCCGGGTATAGGACAGAACCCCCAGGGTATCGCCGCGCTCCGCGTCCTGCGACATGACCAGCGGCCGGATCCGGCTGCGGCTGATCGGCCGGTCCAGCTTGAGCACCGCCAGATCGCTGCCGATCTGGTGCGTGCCCGCGGGCCGGTAGCGGTATTGCGGATGCACCACTGCCTTCACCACTTGCCGCAGGGCCACCGCCTGCCGCCCCGACAGCCCGGCCTCGAACCAGACCGATGCAGGCGCAACCTGCGCCCCGGTGCGCGGATCGAACAGGCAATGCGCGGCTGTCAGCACCAGGTCCGGCGCCACCAGCGCCCCGGTGCAGATGTTCCCGTTAGCGATGTTCAGCCGTCCGACAGCCTCCCACCCGTCAAGGGTTGTGGCGCCTGGCCGCGCATCTTCCGCAGCGGCACCGAGGGGCATGCCCAGGGACAGGCATGCCGCCATCGCAGCAATGAATAGTTTCATGACCCACTCCAGCTTCCCACAAATTCATCGTCATTCAGGCGTGCGGCTGGAATGAGGCTAAAAGGTGCCATGAAGAGCCGGTTTCATGGACAGATTGCGGCAGCGTTAACAATTCCCTAATCCCCCGTTTATTGATGCTTAACCATGGCAAATAAAGCACCTGCAATGCCACAAAAACCCGGGCAGCAATGGCGGCAACCCGGAAACCACCTGAAAACGCGGGAAAATTTGCTGCTGGCCTACCGGGATACAGGCGCCGCACCGTCACTGCAGAGACGATTCGCACCGCCCCGGCGTTAACCATTTATCTGTTCCTGGTCCGGCAGCACTCCGCCGTAACGCTGTGTGCGCCGCCGCAATCGTTAAGAGCCAGACCGTCCGGGCGTCTGCGCTTGCCTGGGCCATCAGGAACAAAACTGCAGCGCAAAGGGCCGACCACAACCTCAAGGTGACGTGAAGGAAAATCGAAACCCTATCGTAAAAGCGCAGGATCGTTAACCGATAAAAAATCTATCTGACGTTGAAACTGTGACAAATCGCATCACTGGCATCCGGCCGGGGACCGCCCGCAGGATGCCTCTCCGCTGGAGGGTAAATTGAAAATTCTGAGATCCATGAAACTCGCCCACAAGCTGCCGCTGCTGATCGTCAGCACTGCGCTGGTGCTCACAGCCGTGCTGATTGCCGTCAGCACCAGCAACTTCCGGCGCGGGGTGCTCCAGAACAGCGAATTGTTCATGCAGTCGCTGGTGGAGGACCGGGAACTGGCTCTGCAATCCTATTTCGAAGGAATCGAAGCCGCCATTCTGACCATCGCATCGGTCCCCTCCACGGCCGGTTCAATGAAGGATCTGACCGCAACCTGGGCCACCAGAAGCGGCGAAGGCCAGGCTGAGGTGCAAAATCTGTCGATGTTTGCGTCCGTCGCGTCGCCCTATGAAATTCACTTCAAGCGCACCCATTCCGCCTTTCAGAAAGTGATGGAGCGAATGGGCTTTTACGACATCTTCCTGATCACCGCGGCCGGGGACGTGGTGTTTTCGGTCACAAAGGAAAGCGATTACGCCACCAACATGGTGTCCGGGCCCTTCCGCGAGACGGGACTGGCCAAAGCGTTCCGGATGGCGGAGGCAGGGGAGCCCGGGCGGGTCTATTTCTCTGATATCGAAGCATACGATCCCAGTGCTGGCGCCCCGGCCGCCTTTGCCGCGACCCGGGTCGAGGATGACGCCGGCCGGTTCGCGGGGGTGTTTGCCCTGCAAATAGCCATCGACGAGATCGCCATGATCACCACCAATTTCGGCGGCGCGCTGGAAACTCTGGATGTGTACCTGATCGGCGGCGACTTTAAGGCCCGCACCAAATCGCGCCTCGAAGGCCGCCACGGCGTGCTGGAAGAACTGCCGAACCTCCCCTACATCGAGACCGCCTTCGCCGGCAGCAGCTCCGAAAGCAGCGCGTCAGATGCGGAGGAGGAGCGGTCTGTCTCGTTCCACCCCGCTGTGCAAAAACCGGACGGCCGCACGGTTGCAGCCGTCACCGGGCCTTTCAGATACCGAGACCTGAACTGGGCGATCGTTGCCGAGCTGGACCGGGAGGAAATCCTGGCGCCTGCGGTCCGCCAGCGCCAGATCATGCTGCTGATCTCCTTGGCCTGTGCTGCGGCTGTCTCCTTCCTCGGCTGGCTGTTTGCGCGGTCGATTACACGTCCGATCGACAAGATCTGCACCCGTATGGAGGCTGTTGCCTCAGGCGATCTGGACACCAGCATCGAAGCTGCCGCACGCAACGACGAAATCGGCAAGATCGGCAAGACGCTGGTGTCGATGCAGGCCGACCTGAAGCAGGCGCGTATCGCCGAAGAGCGCCGCAACGAGCAGCAGCAGGAGCAGCAGTTCGTGGTTGAAAGCCTGAGCGCCGGCCTCGTGCGGCTGTCCGCAGGAGATTTTTCGCAGCCGATCACCGAGGCCTTTCCGAAGGATCACGAGCAGCTGCGCCACGACTACAACCTGACCCTGGAAACCCTGAAAGAAACTGTGCAGCAGGTGATCGAGGCGGCCCGCAGTATTCGCAACGGCGCCGAAGAGATCAGCCAGGCCTCCGATGACCTCTCGCACCGCACTGAGAGCCAGGCAGCCACCCTGGAAGAGACCGCAGCGGCGCTGGATGAGCTGACCGCGTCGGTCAAATCCGCCGCCGAGGGCGCCCGCAGTGTCGAAGCCACCATGGCAGAGGCGCGGGCCGAAGCCGAGGCCAGCGGCTCCGTGGTCGGCAACGCCGTGACCGCCATGACCGAGATCGAGCAGAGCTCGAACCACATCAGCCAGATCATCTCTGTGATTGACGACATCGCCTTCCAGACCAACCTTCTGGCCCTGAACGCAGGCGTCGAGGCGGCGCGGGCAGGCGAGGCCGGCAAAGGCTTTGCCGTGGTCGCGAGCGAAGTGCGGGCGCTGGCCCAGCGCTCCTCCGACGCGGCGATGGAGATCAAGACTCTGATCGGCGACAGCTCCAAACAGGTGGAGCGCGGGGTGGATCTGGTCGGCAAGGCCGGCGAGGCGCTGCAAAGCATCGTCAAACGGGTCACCCATATCTCGCAGCTGGTCTCCGGCATCGCCGAGGGCGCGGCCGAACAATCGACCGGGCTGGCCGAGATCAACACCGGCGTCACCCAGCTGGACCAGGTGACCCAGCAGAACGCGGCCATGGTGGAAGAGGCCACCGCCGCCGGCCACATGCTGCACACCGATTCAAACAAGCTGGCGGAACTTGTGTCGCATTTCACGATTGAGGGGCAGCATGCCCCCCGCTCGGACCGCAAGAGACCGGAACCCGCCAGTGCGCACGCTGCTGCGGCGCCAAAGGACAGCTGGAGCGATGACCCCAGCCTGCCTGCAGATGGTGCCGGCCAAACCCTGGCAACGGGCACCGGCGGAGCAGGGAAATGGGAAGATTTCTAAGCCTGGCGGGCGCACAGCCCGCGGCACCGCACGCCTCGGTCAGGCAAGCCTGAGACAGCGGTACTGAAACCAGAGGCCGGACCGCAGTTCCGGCCTCTGGTCCGGCCATAATTCCTCGGCTGAACGGGCGGGCAGAACTGGTGCTGCGGACCGGATACTGCGGCTCTCCTGCTGCCCTTTATGGCGTTGCGCAACCGCAAAGCCTTGCCGTGCAGCACTGCCCCTGGACGCGCCGCGCACGCTTCCTGGCAAGGCCGCGGCAGCGGACTTTCATGCCGCTGCCGCCGCGGGCTGCTGCCTCAGCTCCGGGCCACAGAACGTCTGCGCGTGGCCGGGAGCGCCCTGCCGCCCGGATCTTTGAGGCGCTGTAACGGCCCCGCTCAGAACAGGCTAAGCAGCTCAACCTGCAAATAATTTTCGCAAAATTCCCTGCTTCTCCCCGCTTCGGCCGGTTGCGCGGCCTCCCGTAACGCAAGGGGTCCGCAAATATCATTTGGCAAACGTGTCCTTAACGTAAAATCCTGGCCGCCGCCCCCTGCACTCAGTTTTCCTTAATCAAATGCCTCAAGATAATAAATCCATACGTGAAAATAAGCGAATATAATACCGCCTAGAGTGTGAAGTCCCGGGCAGCCGCTCCGGGTGCAGCTTAGTATTAAAAGGTATCAGGATGAGAAATACTCCGTTTTCCAGCAAGGGCGCCCCGCCGGTTCTGCAGCCCGTCAATCTGAACATTCTCTCTGTTGATGACGATGAGATTGACAGGCTGCGCCTGAGCAAACTGTGCCGCAAGGCCGGGATGACTGCAGAATTCCACGAGGCCGCGACCCTGGACGAAATGCGCCAGCAGCTGGACGCGGAGCAATTTGATCTGGTGTTCCTTGACCACAACCTGGGCATGGACACGGGACTGGACGCGCTGAGGCTGCTGGTGTCGCATGAAGATCAAGTGCAGGCGGTTCCCATCATGCTGACCAGCGCGACGAATTACCATATCGCCGTCGAGGCCATGCGCCGCGGGTGCGCGGATTACATTGTCAAGGATGAGCTGACCACGGATTCCCTGATGAAATCCATCGCCTCAGCGCTTGAGCGGCGGGCGCTTTACGGGCAGCTGTCGAGCGCACGGGCCTCGGAGAAGGAGCTGAGGCGGATTTTCCAGCGGTTCATTGTCGGCTGCGGGCCCGATCTCCGGCTGCTTCTGAGCCGGACGCTTGCCGGGGTGCGCGTGATCAAGTCGCAGGCGCGTCAGGATGACAGCGTGCCCCCCGCGATGCTGTCTGATGTCTCGCTGCTGGAACGCAGCTGCAAGGATCTGGTTGTGTTCATGGATGATCTGGACAGCGTGATCGACGACACCCGGGAATTCGCCGCCAAAGCTTCGCCCAACTTGCTGCAGTAACAGCCAGCCGCAGGTGCGGGCGGGCCCGGAGATCCAGAGCAATTCCTTCCCGAGAGGCTCGAAACCTCCCCCCCTCCAAAGGCCAAAGGCCTTCACAGCGGACTCCGGCACGGACCTGCCCTGTACAGGAACAGCGAAAGACGGCCGGATTGCGCTTCAGTCCGGCTGGCCAGCGGACCCCGCCTCCGCCTCTCCCGGCCGCTGGCCGCCCCGGAACAAGGAAAATGCAGCATGGCCGTCAACAGCGCCCCCGCCAGCCGCCCTGCCCTGAACATTGTGCTTGTCGAGGACGATGACGGCGATGCCAAGGCCCTGCGCCGCGCGTTTGACCAGGCCAGGATCGCCAACCCGATCCAGCGATTCACCGATGGTGTCGAAGCATTGGCGTTTCTGCGCGGCGAAATGAGCCAGGTGCCGCCGCCCAATTTTGTGGTGCTGAGCGACATCAATATGCCGCGCAAGAATGGCCTCGAACTGCTGGAGGAAATCCGCGCCGATCCAGTGCTGCGCAAGGTCCTGTTTATTGTGCTGACGACGTCCGAGGACGAAAGGGACATTTCCGCAGCCTATGCCAATAACGTGGCCGGCTACATTCTCAAGTCCAATGCCGGAGACATGTTTGTCGATCTGATGGCCACGCTCGACCATTACTGGCGCATTGTTGAACTGCCCGAAATTCACATCACAAAGGTGTCCGATGACGGTTCTCAATATCCTGATCATTGACGATGACGCTGGCGACCGGAAACTGGTGCGCAGGCTTTTGCTGCAAATGCACCCGGACGCCAAGGTTGCCGAGGCGGACTGCGGGCAAAGCGCCCTGTCTCAGGCCGGCCTCCCGGTGGATGTGATCCTGCTGGACTACCTTCTGCCGGACGGCACCGGACTGGACCTTATCACGCAGCTGACGGCGACCTGGCCGCGGGCGGTTTTGTTCATGACCACCGGCCAGGGGGACGAGGAAATCGCCAAGAGCGTCATTCTGGCCGGCGCCAGTGATTACATTCCCAAATCCGCGATCACTGCCGAGGCCCTCCAGCGGATGGTTTCGAACGGCCTGAAGGTCGCTGAAATGCGCTGGCGGATCCAGGAGCAGCAGAATGAGCTGCGGCTGTTTTCCGATGTGCTGGTGCATGACATGCGGGCGCCGCTGCGCGCCATCAAGTTTCTCAGCGACCAGATACAAGAAGACTATGACAACGGTGAATTTGACGAGGTCACCCGGCAGCTGGGCCTGATGAAGAAGTCGGTCCGCAAAACCTCTGACCTGATTGAACGGCTGGCAAGCCACATCAACCCGCACAGCAACGGGACCGCTGAGCATGTCACTGTCGATAGCCTGTTCGACAGCTTGCGCGCTGTCATGGCGCAGGATCTGGCGGCGTCCGGCGCCCGGATTGAATGGCTGTCCGGGGGTTTGAACGTCTCGTGCTTTCCGCCGGACATCGTGCAGCTGCTGCAAAACCTGATCGGCAACGCCATCAAGTACAGCGGCTGCAAAACCCCTGAGATAACGGTGACGGCTGAACCCGCTGCCGGCGGCGTGATGATCTCGGTTGCGGATAACGGCATTGGCGTCCCGCCGGAGTACCGGGAGAAGATTTTCGAGCCCTTCAAGCGGCTGCAGCGCGGCAGCGACCAGCCCGGCACCGGCCTTGGGCTGGCCACCTGCGCCAAAATCGCCAAGCGTCACAACGGGGCAATCTGGTGCGATCCCCACGCGGAGGCCGGCACGACAATCCGGTTTCTGGTCTGCCTCGGGAAATCCCAGGCGCAGAGACCGGCCTGACGGCGGCGCCCTTTCGGCAGGCGCTGCGGGCGGCCTGGCCTTTGGCGGCGGTCAGGAGCCCGCCTGCGCCGGGAAATGCGCCAGCAAGGAGGCTTTGGCCTCCAGAATATGCGCTCGGGTCAGGTCCGAGGCCAGCCGCGCATCGCCCGCCTCGCACGCCTCCAGGATGGCAAGATGCTCCCGGCCTGCACGCTCCATGCCGTTGCTCATCACTAGCTGCGCCCGGATATAGCGGTCGATCCGGTCCATTGCGCCGCTGGCCGCCTCGCGGAAGAAGGTCAACCGGCTGGCACTGTACAGCCCGTCATGGAAGGCCCGGTTCAGCACCCCCCATTCCATCGGATTTTTCGAGGCATCGAAGGCGGCGAAATCGGCACGGGCCCGGGCCAGCAGCTCTGGCGGCATCCGCGGCACCGCATCGCGGATGATCTCCGGCTCAAGCAGCGCGCGGAAATCAAAGATTTCGGCAGCCTCATCCGCCGAAAGGCCGGCCACCACGGCGCCCTTGAACCGCTGGGTCCGGACCAGGCCGTGTTCTTCCAGCCGGTTGATCGCTTCGCGCACCGGCAGCCTGCTGGTCCTGAAATGGCGCGCGATCTCATCCTGGCGCAGCGGCTCCCCTTCCGCCAGCCGGCCCTCGATGATGGCCTTGCGCAAGGCGTCGAACACCGCTGCCGAGGCCGAAGCCGATTTCGAGATATCCACAGGGTCCAGTTTCATGGCAGCGCGCCTCCTTTCCAGCAGGTGTAAGCGAAGCGGCTTGCCTGGAAAAGCGGCTTAACCGGCCATCGGGACAGGCAGCCCGGCGGGCGGCTTCCCCGTCACACTTCCAGCGAGACCCACAGCACCTTTGCGTCCTCCGCGCTGACCGACACGCAGCCATGGCCCATGCCGCTGTCGTAATAGACCGAGTCGCCCGGCCCCATGCGCAGCGGCCGGTAATGCTCGGTGTACAGGATCACCTCGCCGCTCAGCACGAACATGAACTCCTCCCCCTGATGGCGCACCCAATTGTCGAATTCGGTGACATCGCGCGCCTTGATGGTGCTGATGTAGGGGACCATCCGCTTGCTGGTCAGGTCGCTGCACAGCAGTTCATGGTCATAGGTAGTGGTTTCCTTGTGCTCCCCCTCGCCGGTGCGGGTAAAGTCCCGCCGCCCGGTAACGCCGCTTTGCCCGGACTGCAGGAACAGCTGCGGCGTTTCCAGTTCCAGCGTCTGCATCAGGCGGCGGATGATCTCGAAACTGGGCCGGGTCTGGTTGTTCTCGATCTTCGACAAGGTCGAGCGCCCGATGGCCGCGGCCTTGGCCGCTTCCTCCAGCGTCAGGCCCTTCTCCTTGCGGGCGTCGCGAATCATTTTCCCCAGGACTTCCCCGTCCGGAGCTTCCATGGCCTCGGGGCCGAGCCCTGTTTCTTCTGAGGGAATTGGTTCCATCTCTGCGAATTCTCCTGTTCCGCAAGCAGCTTAGCTTTGATGTATCCGCGGGTCAAAATTTCCGCATCAATACTTTTAGTTTGCAATAGGGAAAAAGTTTCCTATAGGAGACGCAACGTCGTATACGGCAGCGTACGTGCCGGTCTTGGACCGCATTTCGGAGGAGAAACAAAATGAGCGCTTATGATCTGATCGTGGTCGGAGCCGGTCCGGGCGGTTATGTCGCAGCGATCCGCGCGGCGCAGCTGGGCCTGAAGGTTGCTTGCGTCGAGGGCCGCGGCGCACTGGGCGGCACCTGTCTCAACGTCGGCTGCATCCCCTCCAAGGCGCTGCTGACCTCCTCCGCCAAATATGCAGAGCTGTCCCATCTGGCCCAGCATGGCATCGCAGTTGAGGGCGCCAGCCTGGACCTGAGTGCGCTGATGGCCCGCAAGGACAAGATTGTCGGCGACCTGACCAAGGGCATCGCTTTCCTGTTCAAGAAGAACGGCGTCGACCACATTGAAGGCTGGGCCAGCATCCCCGCCCCCGGCCAGGTGCAGGTGGGGGGCGACACCTACACCGCCAGCAACATTTTGATTGCCACCGGGTCGGAACCCAGCCCCCTCCCCGGCGTGGAGATCGACGATGCGGATGTGCTGAGCAGCACCGGCGCGCTGGCACTGGACGCCGCGCCGGAGCATCTGGTGGTGATCGGCGCCGGCGTGATCGGGCTTGAGCTTGGTCAGGTCTGGTCCCGCCTCGGATCCAAGGTGACGGTGGTGGAATACCTCGACCGCATCCTGCCCGGCATCGACGGCGAGATTGCCAAGCTGTCCCAGCGCGCGCTGAGCAAGCGCGGCCTGAAATTCCAGCTGGGCCGTGCTCTGAAGAGCATTGAAAAGGGCGCAAACGGCCTGACCCTGACGCTGGACCGGGTCGGCAAGGGCACGGAAGAGCAGATTGAGGCAGACAAGGTGCTGATCGCCATCGGCCGCCGCCCTGTGACCCGCGGCCTGGGGCTGGAGGCGCTGGGGGTATCCATCAATGCCCGCGGCTTCATCGAGGTGGATGAAACCTTCCAGACCTCTGTCCCGGGCATCTTTGCCATCGGCGACTGCGTGCCCGGCCCGATGCTGGCCCACAAGGCCGAGGAAGACGGGGTTGCCTGTGTCGAGATACTGGCAGGCGAGCATGGCCATGTGGATTACAACACTGTTCCCGGCGTGGTCTACACCGACCCCGAAGTCGCCTCCGTCGGCCAGACCGAGGAAGCGCTGAAAGAGGCCGGCACCGAATACATCACCGGCCAGTTTGCCTTCATGGCCAACTCCCGCGCCCGCTCCACCGGCGAGACCGACGGTGCCGTGAAGGTGCTGGCAACGCCCGACGGCAAGATCCTCGGCGCGCATATCTGCGGCGCCCACGGCGGCGATCTGATTGCCGAACTGGTGCTGGCGATGACCAAGGGCGCCACGGTCGAGGACGTCGCCCGCACCTGCCACGCGCATCCGGCGATGGGCGAAGCGGTGAAAGAAGCCTGCCTTGACGCGCTTGGCCGCGCCATTCACGCCTGATCCGGAGAAAATTGTCAGATGACAATTCAGCTGCGCCCCCGCCACCCGGAAAAGGCCCGCAAGGCCGACAGCGCCATCCCGCGCAAACCGAAATGGATCCGCAAGAAGAAGATCGAAAGCGCGGAATACTACCAGACCCGCAAGCTGATGCGGGAGCATGATCTGGCCACCGTCTGCGAAGAGGCCGCCTGCCCGAACATCGGCGAATGCTGGTCCAAGCGCCATGCCACCATGATGATCATGGGAGAGGTCTGCACCCGCGGCTGCTCCTTCTGCAATGTAACCACCGGCAAGCCGGACACGCTGGACGCGTTTGAGCCGGGCCGGGTTGCGGCGGCGGTCAAGAAGCTGGGCCTGCGCCATGTGGTGATCACCTCCGTCGACCGGGACGACCTGGCGGACGGCGGTGCGGAGCATATTGCCCAGACCATCCGCGCCACCCGCCATCAGAACCCCGGCACCACCATCGAGGTGCTGACCCCGGATTTCCTGGGCAAGGGCGAAGCGGCGCAGGCGGTGTTCGAGGCGGCGCCGGATGTGTTCAACCACAACCTGGAAACCGTGCCGCGGCTCTATCCCCGTGTGCGCCCCGGCGCGCGCTATTACACCTCGCTGCGGCTGCTGGACGACGCCAAGCGCGCCAACCCGCAGCTGTTCACCAAGTCCGGCATCATGGTCGGCCTGGGCGAGACACTGGAGGATGTGCGCCAGGTGATGGACGACCTGCGTGCAGCGGGCGTCGATTTCCTGACTGTGGGCCAGTATTTGCAGCCCACCCCCAAACACCACCCGATCGACCGCTTCTGGTCGCCGGAAGAATTCGAGCAGTTGGAACAGATCGCGCGCTCCAAGGGCTTTTTGCATGTGTCAGCGACACCGCTGACCCGCTCTTCGTTCCACGCGGATGAAGATTTTGCCGCCCTGAAAGAGGCCCGTCAGATGGCCTTGGCAAAGGGCAAATAACATTAACGCAAGCGGGAGGAGACCCATGGAAGCGTTAAATTCAATCGTAGGAGAAGTAAACGAAGTGGTTTGGGGGCCGATGATGCTGGTCCTCATTCTCGGCGTCGGCTTCTTCCTCCAGGTCGGCCTGAAATTCATGCCGATCCGGAAACTGGGCATGGGCTTTGGCCTGATGTTCAAGGGCCGTGAAGCAACCGGCGAAGGCCAGATCACCCCGTTCAACGCGCTGATGACCGCGCTGTCGGCCACCATCGGCACAGGGAACATTGCAGGCGTTGCCACTGCCGTGTTCCTCGGCGGCCCCGGCGCGCTGTTCTGGATGTGGATGACCGCGCTGGTCGGCATGGCCACCAAATATTCCGAAGCCGTCTGCGCCGTGAAATTCCGCGAGCGTGACGAAGAAGGCAACTATGTCGGCGGCCCGATGTACTACATCAAGAACGGCCTCGGCGCGAAATGGGCCTGGCTGGGCGTTGCCTTTGCCGTGTTCGGCTCCATCGCGGCCTTCGGCATCGGCAACGGTGTGCAGGCGAACGGCGTGGCACAGGTTCTTGAGACCAACTTCGGCTTCAACACCTCCATCACCGGCATCGTGCTGATGGTGCTGACCGGCGCCGTGATCCTGGGCGGCATCACCCGCATCGGCGCGGTGGCGGGCAAGCTGGTTCCGTTCATGGCGGTCAGCTACATCATCGCAGGCCTGATCGTTCTGGTTGTCAACGCGGACGCCATCGGCACCGCCTTCAGCCTGGTCTTCACCCATGCCTTCACCCCCTCGGCAGCCGAAGGCGGCTTTGCCGGTGCGGCGGTCTGGGCGGCGATCCGCTTTGGCGTGGCCCGCGGCGTCTTCTCCAACGAAGCAGGCCTCGGCTCTGCCCCGATCGCGCACGCAGCGGCTGAGACCAAAGGTCCGGTCAACCAGGGCCTGATCGCCATGCTGGGCACCTTTATCGACACCGTCATCGTCTGCTCGATCACCGGTCTGGCGATCATCGCTTCCGGCGCCTGGACCTCGGGTGAATCCGGTGCGGCGCTTACCTCGCTGGCGTTCGAAACCTCGCTGCCGGGCATCGGCGGCTACCTGATCGCCATCGCACTGTCGATCTTTGCCTTCACGACCATCCTCGGATGGTCCTATTATGGCGAGAAGTGCATGGAGTTCCTGTTCGGCGTGAAGGTCATGCTGCCCTACCGCATCCTGTGGATCATCGCGATCTACTTCGGGGCCACCGCCGACCTGGGCTTCATCTGGCTGCTGGCTGACACGCTGAACGCGATGATGGCCATCCCGAACCTGATCGCCCTGGCCCTGCTGAGCCCGATCGTCTTCAAGGTGACGAAAGAGTTCTTTGCCACCGGCGGCAAATCGGAAGAAGCCGGCCACGCTGCTGAGTAAGCTCTCCGGGAGGGCGCGTCCTGCGCCCTTCCCCACCCCGAAACCCTACAAATTCAAAGGCTGCACAGGATGACCGACGCACCCAAACGCACCCCGCTTTATGACCTGCACGTCGAGCTTGGCGGCAAGATGGTCGACTTCGCCGGCTGGGAAATGCCGGTCCAGTACCCCATGGGCATCATGGGCGAGCACAAGCAGTGCCGCGAGAAGGCAGCACTTTTTGACGTCTCCCACATGGGCCAAGTGATCCTGCGCGGTGAAAACGTCGGCGAGAAGCTGGAAACGCTCTGCCCGCAGGCCTATGCCGGCCTGAAGGAAGGCAAGGCGCGCTATGGCTTCTTCACCAATGAGAACGGCGGCATCATGGACGACCTGATCGTCTCCAACGCCGGCGATCATTACTTTGTCGTGGTGAACGCAGCGCTGCGCCATCAGGACATCCCGCATATGCAGGCCAACCTGGACGGCGTCGAAGTGACCGAAATCTTCGACCGCGCGCTGGTTGCCGTGCAGGGCCCCAAGGCCGAGGACGTGGTGGGCGAACTGTGCCCCGCCGCCCGTGAGCTGAAGTTCATGGAAACCACCGTGGCGGAGATTGACGGCGCCGAATGCCGGATTTCGCGCCTGGGTTACACCGGCGAGGACGGCTACGAGATCTCGATCCCGGAAGCGGATGCCATCCGCATTTCCAAACTGTTCCTGGCCCATGACGACTGCGAACCCGCAGGCCTCGGTGCCCGCGACTCGCTGCGCCTGGAGGCCGGTCTCTGCCTTTATGGCAACGACATCGACCAGTCGACCTCGCCGATCGAGGCGTCGCTGTCCTGGGCGATCCAGAAGCGCCGCAAGGAAGAGGGCGGCTTCCCCGGTGCCGCGCGCATTCAGAAGGAACTGGCCGAAGGCCCCGCCAAGAAACTGGTCGGCATCAAGCCCGAAGGCCGCGCCCCCGCCCGCCAGGGTGTGGAAGTTCAAAGCGAAGGCGGCGATACTCTCGGCACCATCACCTCGGGCAGCTTCGGACCCACGGTCGGCGGCCCGGTTGCCATGGGCTATGTTGCGGCAGACCATGCCGCGCCGGGCACCAAGGTGAACCTCATCATCCGCGGCAAGGCGCAGCCGGCTGAAATCACCGCCCTGCCCTTCGTCACTCAGAACTACAAACGCTAAGACATCATCAGGAGAGTCAACATGGCCACCTATTTTTCCGAAGACCACGAGTGGATCACCGTTGAAGGCGACACTGCAACTCTGGGCATTACCAAGCACGCCGCCGACCAGCTGGGCGAAGTTGTCTTTGTCGAGCAGCGCGAAGCCGGCGACGAGTTCGAAAAAGGCGGCGAGATCGGCGTCATCGAGTCGGTGAAAGCCGCGTCGGAAATCTACGCGCCGCTGGACGGCGAAGTGATCGAGGTGAACGAAACCCTGGCCGACAACCCCGCCGCGCTGAACGAAAGCCCGGAAGGCGACGCCTGGATCTACAAGATCAAGATCTCCGACGCCTCTCAGCTGGACGATCTGATGGATCTGGACGGCTACAAGGCCCTGATCGGCTAAGCATCCCCTCCCCGCCGGAACCGTCCGGCGGGGTCCATTGCCCCAGACATTGCCCCAGACAAGGACCTCTGTAATGGCCTTCAAACTTACCGATTACGAAGCCTATGACTTCGCCAACCGGCGCCACATCGGCCCCTCGCCGCGCGAGATGGCCGACATGCTGCAGGTGATCGGCTTCAAAACCCTGGACGAGCTGATCGACGCCACCGTGCCGCCCGCCATCCGCCAGAAAGAGGCGCTGGACTGGGGCCCGGCAATGACCGAGCGCGATGCGCTTTTCCACATGAAGCAGGTGGCCTCCAAGAACAAGGTGCTGACCTCGCTGATCGGCCAGGGCTATTATGGCACCACCACCCCGGCGCCGATCCTGCGCAACATCCTCGAAAACCCGGCCTGGTACACCGCTTACACCCCCTATCAGCCGGAAATCTCCCAGGGCCGTCTTGAAGCGCTCTTGAACTTCCAGACCATGGTCAGCGATCTGACCGGCCTGGACATCGCCAACGCCTCGCTGCTGGACGAAGCCACTGCTGCTGCCGAAGCGATGGCAATGGCGCACCGCGGCTCGCGCTCCAAGGCGAACAACGCGGCCTTCTTCGTCGACAAGAACTGCCACCCGCAGACCGTTGCCGTGATCCAGACCCGCGCCGAGCCCCTGGGCATCGACGTGGTGGTTGCCGATCCGGACGAGCTGGACCCGGGCGCGGTCTTCGGGGCGATCTTCCAGTATCCCGGCACCTACGGCCATGTGCGCGATTTCACATCGGAAATCGAAGCCATCCACGAGCACAAGGGCATCGCCGTTGTCGCCGCTGACATTCTGGCGCTGGCGCTGCTGAAGTCGCCCGGCGAGATGGGCGCGGATATTGCCATCGGCTCCACCCAGCGTTTTGGCGTTCCGATGGGCTATGGCGGCCCGCACGCGGCATATATGGCGACCACCGACAAGCTGAAGCGCGCCATGCCGGGCCGCATCATCGGCGTGTCCGTCGATGCCCGCGGCAACAAGGCCTACCGCCTGGCGCTGCAGACCCGCGAACAGCACATCCGCCGCGAAAAAGCCAACTCCAACGTCTGTACCGCACAGGCGCTGCTGGCCGTCATCGCGTCGATGTACGCGGTCTACCACGGCCCCGACGGCATCAAGGCCATCGCCCAGTCGGTGCACCGCAAGACCTCCCGCCTGGCCGCGGGCCTGGAAGAGCACGGGTTCAAAGTGGAGCCGGAAGTGTTCTTTGACACCATCACCGTCGAGGTCGGCCCGCTGCAGAAAACCGTCATGGAAGCGGCCGTTGCCCGCGGTGTGAACCTGCGCAAGGTGGGCGAGGACCGCATCGGCATCTCGCTGGACGAGCAGACCCGCGCCGAGACCATCGAAGCGGTCTGGGGCGCCTTCGGCATCGAGAAGAAGGACGACAGCGTCAAGAACCGCGCCTACCGCCTGCCGGATTATGCGCTGCGGGAAAGCGAATATCTGACCCACCCGATCTTCCACAAGAACCGGGCCGAGGCAGAAATCACCCGCTACATGCGCCGCCTTGCCGACCGCGATCTGGCGCTGGACCGTGCAATGATCCCGCTGGGCTCCTGCACCATGAAGCTGAACGCGACCATCGAAATGATCCCGGTCACCTGGCCGGAATTCGGCAACCTGCACCCCTTCTGCCCGGAAGACCAGGCGCAGGGCTACCACCAGATGATCGCCGATCTGAACGACAAGCTCTGCCAGATCACCGGCTATGACGCGATCTCCCAGCAGCCGAACTCCGGTGCGCAGGGCGAATACGCGGGCCTTCTGACCATCCGCAACTACCATGCGGCAAACGGCCAGGGCCACCGCAACGTCTGCCTGATCCCGACCTCCGCGCATGGCACCAACCCGGCCACCGCGCAGATGGTTGGCTATACGGTGGTTCCGATCAAGGCGGATGACAAAGGCAACATCGACGTCGCCGACTTCCGCGAAAAGGCGGAGAAGCACTCTGACCACCTCGCCGCCTGCATGATCACCTACCCGTCCACGCACGGCGTGTTTGAGACCACCGTGCAGGAGGTTTGCGGCATCACCCATGAGCACGGCGGCCAGGTGTACATCGACGGCGCCAACATGAACGCCATGGTCGGCCTGTCGCGTCCGGGTGACATCGGCGGCGACGTCAGCCACCTGAACCTGCACAAGACCTTCTGCATTCCGCACGGCGGCGGCGGCCCCGGCATGGGTCCGATCGGCGTCAAGGCGCATCTGGCAGAGCACCTGCCGGGCCATCCGGAATACGGCACCGCCGTGGGTCCGGTCTCGGCGGCGCCGTTCGGCTCGCCGTCGATCCTGCCGGTCAGCTGGGCCTACTGCCTGCTGATGGGCGGCGCAGGCCTGACCCAGGCGACCCGGGTGGCGATCCTGAACGCCAACTACATCGCCGCGCGCCTGAAGGACGCCTACAAGATCCTCTACACCTCGGAAACGGGCCGCGTTGCGCATGAGTGCATCCTCGACACCCGCCCGCTGGCGGATGAGGGCAACGTCACCGTGGACGACATCGCCAAGCGTCTGGTCGACTCGGGCTTCCACGCCCCGACCATGTCCTGGCCGGTGGCGGGAACCCTGATGGTGGAGCCGACCGAATCCGAGCCCAAGGACGAGCTGGACCGCTTCTGCGACGCCATGCTGTCGATCCGGCAGGAGGCGCAGGACATCATCGACGGAAAGATCGACGCGCAGAACAACCCGCTCAAGCACGCGCCGCACACGGTGCGCGACCTGGTCGGCGAATGGGACCGTCCCTACAGCCGCGAGCAGGCCTGCTTCCCGCCGGGCAACCTGGGCGTCGACAAGTACTGGCCGGTGGTGAACCGGGTGGACAACGCCTATGGCGACCGCCACCTGGTCTGCACCTGCCCGCCGATGTCGGAGTACGAAGAAAACGAGGCCTGATCCGTCAGGCCTCCCGCCCCGCCGGCCTGTCCGGCGGGGCACTCCTGCAGCGCCCGCCGCGCCGCATCCCCGCATGACCCGCTCAGAGGAGAGAATGATGTCCCGTCTCGAACCGCTGACCGTGCCAGCCTCCCGGCAAACCGCTGACAACGCGGCACAGACCCGCCTCCACGACGTCGAAATCATTCTGCCGCAGTCGGAGCCGCCTGCCGCGGCCCAGATGATTTGCGAGGTCTTCCGCGCCGCCAACGATCTGTTTCCCGACAGCGGCTACCGCACCGCCGTGCGCAACCTCAGCTCGCAGATGCGCGCGGTGCCCGCCGGCTGGAAGCCACAGACAGTGATATTCCTCGGCGGCATCGCCAGCCGCTGGCCGCTGAATTCCGGCGAAAAGGCCAGCCTGCAGCGGATCTGCCGCCAGGCACAGCGCTGCCTGTTTGCCGGCAGTGCGGTTTTCCTGCTGCCAGAGACCGGCATCAACGCACCGGTGGAAAGCGCGGTGCACGCGAACTTTGCTGCCGCCGCAGAGGAAGAGCAGCTGGCCTGCGCCCCGGCAGGCACCCTGACCGCCAGCTCGGGCCGGATCAGCACCGCTGTCAGCAGTTTTGCCGCGCTGCGCGTGCTGGCCGCCTTTCTGCGCGCCGACCGCGGCCCGTTCATTGCCGACGCGGTCTGCGACTATCTGGGCCTTACCTTTGGGCCCGTGTCGGAGCAGTCCAAGGTGTCTTTGCAGCTGCGCCAGACCGCCGGCGGCGACGCGCTGATCGTTAAGATCCTCGATCTGATGCAGCAGAACCTCGAAGAGCCGCTGTTGATCCGCGATATTGCCCAGCAGGCCGGCGTTTCGCCGCGCAAGCTGGAGCGCCGCTTCCAGCAGAAGGCCCGCACCAGCCCGCTGGCCGCCTACCGCAAGCTGCGCATCGAAAAGGCCCGCCAGCTGCTGCTGCACACCACCCTGCCGCTGGCCGAGATCGTCGCCGCCACCGGCTTTGGCTCCCGCAGCAGCCTGACGGAATGGTTCAAGCGCGAGTACAAGACCAGCCCGCAGGCGTTCCGGAAGCAGTATTATGCGGACCGCCACCCTGCGGGGTCCATGGCCTGACAGCATCCGGTGCCGGACGGGGAAAAGGCGGCCCCGGGGCCGCCTTTCTTGTGTTCTTGCGGGGTCAATCGCCTGCGCCGCCGCCCTCGCTGCCGCCTGACAGGGCGTTTGGATCGAAGACGTTGCCGAAGCCGGAAGAATTGCCCTGCGGTTCCTGCTCCGCTTCAGGCTCGGCCTCGCTGCTGCCCGACAGGTTGCCGGGGGCGAAGGCGCCGCCGAAGCCGCTGCTGCTGCCGGACGGCGCGGCGGGGGCCGGAACGGCCTCGCCCTGCTGGTCCAGCTGCTCCTGACGGCGCAGCTCGCGCTGGCGGAGCAGTTCCTGGATGCGCTGTTCGGCCTCCAGCCGCTTCTGCTCCTGCACATCGGCGATGCACTGGGCCGGGCTGTAGAGCGCCGCGGTGCCCGCCACCGCCACCGTGACGCAGGCCACCGCGACCAGCGCCGCCGCCGCCCAGTTGGAACGGAAGAACCCGGGCAGTTGCAGCCTGCCGCTTTCCAGCTCCGCCACCGTGGCCTTCTGGCGCGCCGCCGCCACCAGTTCCTTGCGGCGCAGGCTGGCCTCGTTGGCGAGTGCCGCGATCACCGTCAGCACCACGATGATGAAGGCCAGCGCCGAAATCGCGGGGGTGATGCCGTAACGCACCTTCTGCGCCAGCTCGATGGTCAGCGTCGGGTATTCGCCGAAGGTGAATGTGGTGGTGTTGTAGTTCTCAAAGCTCGCCAGGAAGGCCAGCACCGCAGCGCTCGCAATCGCGGGGCGCATGAACGGCAGCAGCACCTTGCGGAAGGCCTGAGCGTGCGTCGCGCCCAGATCCAGCGCCGCCTCGGTCAGGGCCATGTCATAGCGCTGCAGGCGGGCCACCAGCACCAGCATGCAGTAGCTGGCGATGAAGGTGGACTGGCCGATGATGGTCAGGAACAGCCCGTTGGAGAGCCAGCTGTCCGCCCCCAGCCCCAGCATCCGGTTGATCCGGTCCCAGAACACCAGGGTCGAGATCCCCAAGACCACGCCGGGGATGAGGATCGGCGCGATGATGATGGTGTAATAGGTGGCGCGCAGCTTGGGCCAAATCTGGGTCAGCATCAGCGCCCCCGCCAGCCCCATCGCGACTGACAAGACCACCGTGCCCGCCCCCACCAGGATCGAGTTCCAGATGCCGTTCAGGATCCGCTCGTCGCGGAACAAGGCCCCGAACCACTCGAACGTCAGGCATTCCCAGGGGGTCATCCGCGGGAAGGCGGGTGAGTTAAAGGCGGTGGCCGACATGATCACCAAGGGGCCCAGAAGATAGGCGAAGAACACCCCCAGATAGATCCAGAGGCTGAGGCGCATAAAGGTGAACCGCTTCATTTGCCGATATCCCCCATGTTCACCTTGAACAGGCGCATGACGGCCAGAACAAGCAGAATACAGGTGACCAGCAGCACCACCGCATAAGCCGCGCCCTGCGGCCAGTCGGAGTTGTCATTGAACTGCTGATAGATCAGCTGGGTGAACCACAGGGAGGACGGCCCGCCCAGGATCTGCGGCGCCGCCAGCGCGCCGGCCGACAGCATGAACACCATGGTGCAGCCGGAGGAGATGCCGGGCTTGGCGTAAGGAATGACCACCCGCTGGTGGATCTTGGCCCAGCTCGCGCCCATGTCCCGCGCCGCCTCGATCTGGTTGCGGTCCAGGCTTTCGATCACATTGTAGATCGGGAAGATCATCAAGAGGATGTAGGCGTATCCCAGACCCGCATAGAGCGCGATGTCATTGCGGATGAAATCGAAGGGGGTGTCGAAAATCCCCAATCCAACCAGCATGTTGTTCAGCACCCCGGTCTCGCCGAAGATGATGCGCAAGGCGAAGGCGCGCAGGATCTCGTTGATCCAGTAGGGGATGATCAGCATCAGCGCGAAGATGCGGATGTGGTTGCCCTTGGTCTGGGCCAGATAATAGGCGATCGGGTAGCACAGGATCAGGTTGAAGACAGTGACGCAGACCGCCGCCACCAGGGTGCGGAAGAACACCCTGAGGTCGACCGCGTTGTAATCCTGGCTGCCGCCCTCGGGGCCGTAGATCAGGTATTTGTAATTCTCCAGCGTGTAGACGTCCCTGGGCCCGCCGATCTCCGGCGGCGGCAGGTTAGGGCGGAACGAGAAGTCGAGCATCGACAGCTGCGGCAGGATGATGAGGCCGACGGTCCAGAACAGGACCAGCCCCAGCATCAGGCTGCCCATGCCCGTGCCGTTGCGTTTGAAGAACTCCCTCAGGAAGCTTGGCATGGTTTGGCCCCCCTCATTCCGCGGCCAGTTCACCGGCTGGCACGATGACGGCGTTCTTCGTCTCGTATTCCAGGGTGATGTTCTGGCCGGTGTGATCCTCGAACGACTGCCCGAGGTTGGGGATCGAGACCTTCAGCTCCTTGCCGCCGTCGCCTTCCATGAAGATGTTGAAAGCGTTGCCCTCGAACTCCTCGTGATTGACCTTGGCGGTCACAAAATGCGTGCCGGTGGCTCCTTTGGGTGCCAAAGCAAAGGCTTCGGGGCGGATGAACATCATCGCGGCGTCGCCTTCCTTCATCCGGCCCTGGTTGGCGCTGGAAATCCGCGCCACCAGATCACCCGACCGGTTGGTCTGGATCAGCGCCTCATTGCCCATGACACGCTTGACCTTGCCGCGGAACACGTTGTTTTCGCCCACGAAAGACGCGGCAAAGGCGGTGGCGGGATCGTTGTAGATGGCCTTGCCGTCGCCGATCTGGTCAATGACGCCGGCCCGCATCACCGCGATGTTGTCGGACATGGTCAGCGCCTCGCCCTGGTCGTGGGTGATGTAGATGAAGGTGATGCCGACCCGCTGCTGGATTTCCCGCAGTTCGGTGCGCATGTGCTGGCGCAGCTTCAGGTCCAGCGCCGACAGCGGTTCATCCAGCAACAGAACGTCCGGCTCCGCACAGAGCGCCCGCGCAATCGCCACCCGCTGGCGCTGGCCGCCCGACAGCTCCGACGGCAGCTTGCCGCCCTGGCCGGGCAGCGCGATCATGTCCAAAAGCTCATCCGCGCGCTTGCGCCGCTCGCGCGCCGAGGCGCCCTTGATCTCCATCGAGAAGGTGATGTTCTCCCAGACCTTCATCAGCGGAAACAGCGCCAGGTTCTGGAAGATCAGCGCGGTGGGGCGCTTGTTCGGCCCGATCCCCTTCATGTCGTTGCCGCCGATCAGCACCCGGCCGCCGCTTGGCTCCAGGAAGCCCGAGACCGCGCGCAGGATGGTGGTCTTGCCGCAGCCCGACGGCCCCAGGAAGGAAAAGAAATCCCCCCCGTTGATGGTCACATTGGCATCGCGCACGGCAACAAAGTCACCGAAGCGGATCCACAAGTTCTCGAGATCAACACCGACCCCTGCACTCATTTGGCTTCTCCCTAAGATGCAGACCTCCATTCCGGTGGCATGCCACCGGCCCCGCAAGAGCTGCTATCCGTATCTGTTCGTATGTGTTGGCGCCGCAAAATGTGCGGCTGGCCCCAGGGCGTGCCCCGGGGCCAGGTTATTCAAGCGCGCGGGTCAGGCGCTCTTGAACTTGTTGACGAATTCGGTGCGCACGTCGGCGTACCAGGGCGCCTCGGCCGGCCAGGGGTTCAGATTGGCCAGGCTGTCGCCCGGATAGGCCTCGGCGAAGTTCTTCTTGTAGATGTCGCCGGAGAAGCCGTCGGCGCCCAGCACCGGCGAGTTGTAGCCGTGGCTGTCGATCGCCTTGCCCGCAGGCTCCTGCTGGAAGGCATAGTCGATGAAGGCATAGACCTGCTCCTCGTTCTGGGCGCCGACCGGCATCGACATGCCGTCGACCCAGGCCATCGCGCCTTCGACGGGCGCCTGGTAATGCACCGGCTCGCCTGCGGATTTCAGCGCCAGCGGCGGGCCGTCCCAGGTCTGGCCGACCACCACACCCTCGTTCAGCAGACCGTTCTTCTGGGTGTCGGCGTCGTTCCAGATCAGCTTGATCCGGTCCTTGCGCGCCACGCACCAGTCGGTGACCTGGCCCCAGACCTTGCGCATGGTTTCCTCGTCGTCATAGGCAGCCCAGATCGAGCCCGGCTCCATCTCGCCCGAGGCTTCCATGTAAAGCCCTGCACCCAGCATCATCGAATGCGCCCGGCCCATGGTCTTGCCCGCGTTCTCCTCGCTCCAGACGTCGCCGTAAGACGGCGCATCGCCCGCAGGCAGCCATTTGTCGGTGCGGTACGCAATGCCTTCGGTGCCCCAGATATGCGGCAGCCAGTGGACGCCTTCACCGCCGAAGTTCCAGGCATCGGTGCCGATCTTGGCCATCGCCGGGTTCACCGCGTCGATGTTGACCTTGCTCATGTCGAAGGGCTTCAAAAGCTCCAGCGGCCCCCACTGCAGCGAGCGGTTGTTGGTGGGCGAGACGATATCGAAGCCCTGCCCCTTGGTGGCCTTCATCTTGTTGATGATTTCCTCGTTGGAGCCGATGCCGGTGTAATTCACCTTGATGCCGGTCTTGGCCTCAAAGCCGGAAAGGAACTCCGGCGGCAGGTAGTCCGACCACATCAGGATGTTCACTTCGCCCGACGACGCCAGCGCGCTTTTCGAATAAAGCGGCGCCGCCAGGGCCGCAGCCCCCGCAGCTTTCAGCACAGAACGCCGCGAAACAGTCGACTTTACTGTCATTTGATCAATTCTCCCTTTGGACTGGTATTTGTTATTTTTTGTTTTGTTGAACGGTGAAACCTTGCGGAGGCTTGCATCGCCCCGACAGTGACAGTTTGGAAAAACGATAAGGCCAGATTGCCCGCAAAGTTTCCCGGCATGACGCCAGTTTCGGCACAGTTTGAAGCCATCTGCGACATTTCCATTGGATGAGCCTCCACTGCTGCCCCGGCAGTGTGCGTTTGTGCGGGGCGGGCCGTCAACGGCCATGTGCGTTTCCCACCGCACCCGGTTGCGCTGCCGATCCCGGCGTCCCTGGGATTGCCGCCTCTTGCGGCGGCCAGTGACCGCCCCGTTTCTTTCGCATCCTGCAAGCAAGCATTCGAATTTCTGCGAAACTGGGCCGCCTGCATTGCCGCCGCGCGCGTCTGGGCGCTTAGTCGGTAGAGGGTAAACCGGAGGCTCCTTGTCATGAAATCGCGCACCAAGGTTGTGGTGATCGGCGGCGGCATCGCCGGCTGCTCCACGCTGTACCACCTCACCCAGGAAGGCTGGAGCGACGTTGTGCTGGTCGAACGCAACGAGCTGACCAGCGGCACCACCTGGCATTCGGCGGCGCAGGTGACGAACTTTGGCACCAACCAGACCATGATCGGGCTCAAGTCCCGCTCCATCAGCCTCTATAAGGAGCTGTCCGAAGACCCGGATTATCCGATCAACTACCACCACGGCGACGGCGGCATACGGCTGGCCAATACCGAGGCGCAGATGCAGGGGTACCGGCATTTCGCCTCGGTAGCCCGCGGTATGGATGTGCATTTCGAGATCATCAGCGCCGAGGAATGCGGCCGCCGCCACCCGCTGATCTCTACGGATAAACTGGTGGGCGGCCTGTGGGACCCGCTGGATGGCGACATCGACCCGGCGCAGCTGTGCCAGGCGCTGGCGCGGCGCGCCCGCAAGGCCGGCGCCGAGGTCTACCGCAACACGCCAGTGACCGCGCTGACCCAGCATAAGGACGACACCTGGACCGTGCACACGGAACACGGCGATATCGACTGCGGTATTGTGGTGAATGCCTGCGGCTACCGGGTGAACGAGGTCGGCGCGATGATGGGGGTGCATCACCCGGTCGCCTCGATGGAGCATCAGTATTTCCTGACCGAGGACATCCCCGCCATCAAGGAGGCCGGCCGCCGGATGCCGCTGATCCGCTGCCCGATCTCAGACTACTACTGCCGCCAGGAAAAGAACGGTCTGCTGATCGGCTTTTACGAGCAGAACTGCAAGACCTGGGGCATGGACGGGATCGACCCGGATTTCGTCAACGCTCTCTGCCCTGACGATCTGGAGCGGGTGATGGACGTGCTGGAGGGCGCGTTTGACCGGATGCCCGCGCTGCGCGAAACCGGTATCCGCGCGATCGTCAATGGGCCGATAACCTATACCATCGACGGCGCACCCCTGATCGGCCCGGTCCCGGGCAAGCGCAACGCCTTCTGCGCCATCGGATTGCGGGCCGGGCTGGGGGAAGGCGGCGGCCATGGCTGGCTGCTGGCGCAGATGATCGTGCACGGCGAGGCCTGTTTTGACACCTGGTGCCTGGACCCGCGCCGCTTTACCACCCACGCCAATGCAGAGCTCACCGCGCTGAAAGCCGTGGAAGACTACCAGAACGAGTTCCGCTTTCATTTCCCGCATGAGCACCGCCCGGCGGGCCGGCCGGCCAAAACTACGCCGCTGACGCCGGTGCTGGCCGCCGAAGGCGCGGAGTTCAGCGTGGTGAACGGCTGGGAGCGGGTGGATTACATCAAACCCTCGCCGGATTTTCACCCCTCGCGGACCTTCAACTTCGACGAAGCCTTCGGCGTGGTCGCTGCGGAAGTAAAGAATGTGCAGGACAACGTGGGCCTTGCTGAGGTCAGTGGCTTCAACCGGATCGAGATCACCGGCGCGGACCGCCACAGTTTCCTGGACCGGATGTTCTGCGGCACCGTCACCCGCCGCGCGGGCCGCGCCGGGCTGGGCTACCTTCTGAACCGCCACGGCATGGTCAAGGGCGAGGCCACGGTGGCGAACCTGCCCGCATCCGACCGCGGGCCGGAGCGGGTCTGGTACGGCTCTGCCGCTGCCAGCGAGTTTCACGACATGGACTGGCTGAGCCAGCACATCCGCGCGGGTGAAGACGTGCAGCTGCGCTCCCTCACCAATGACCGGACCATCCTGGTCCTGGCAGGACCCCGGGCGCGGGATGTGCTTTCTGCCTGTGCCCGGGGCGGCTGGTCGCGCGAGGCCTTCCCCTGGCTGTCGGTGCGCGAATGCTTCATCGGTATAGCTCCGGCCACGGTGATGGGTGTCAGCTTCTCAGGTGAGCTGGCTTATGAAATCCACGTCCCGAATGCCTCGCTTTATGCTGCCTATCTGGCGCTGCGCAAGGCCGGGGAGGCTTTCGGGCTGAAGCTGTTCGGCGCCCGCGCGGTGGAGTCGATGCGGATGGAGAAAGGGTTCCTGCACTGGAAGACGGATCTGATCACCGAATACGACCCGTATGAGACCGGGCTGGGCCGTTTCGTGACGCTGGACAAAGGCGGGTTCATTGGCCGCCAAGCACTGTTGAAGCGCCGGGCCGCGGGGCCGCGCAAAAAGCTGGTCACGCTGAAGATCGCCGCCACTCACGCCCCGGCCCATGGCGGCGCCTCGCTGATGCAGAAGGACAAGGTCGTAGGGACGATAACGTCAGGCGACTGGGGCCACCGGGTGGGAATGAATCTGGCCTATGCCTTTGTCGAGCCGGATCTGGCAACGGTGGACAGCTCCATGCAGCTTGACCTCTGCGGCGATCTGGTCACGGCAACGGTCATTGCCCCTTCCCCCTATGACCCTGGCTTCGACCGTATCCGCAGCTGAACCTTCGCAATCAGCAAAACGCCCGGGGAACTCCCCGGGCGCTTTCTTTGCGTCATCCAGCTTCTAATCAGCTGCGGCCCTTCCACGGCACCAGCCAGTTCTCAGCCTTGCGCATCAGGATGTCGATGCCATAGCCGATGATCCCGATCATCACGATGCCCATGATCACGATATCGGTCAGCTGGAACTTGGACGCGGCGATGATCATCATGCCCGCGCCCTTCTGCGCGGCCACCAGCTCAGCCGCCACAACCGTGCCCCAGCAGACCCCCATCGCCACCCGCGCGCCGGTAAAGATTTCCGGCAGCGAGTTCGGCACGATCACATGCCGCATGATCTGCCACTTGGACGCCCCCAGCGAATAGGCCGCGTGGATTTTCGAGATGTTCACGCCGGAGACCCCGGCCCGGGCCGCAATCGTCATGATCCAGAGTGCGGCCAGGAACAGCAGAACGATCTTGCCGGTTTCCCAGATGCCGAACCAGATGATCACCAGCGGGATCAGCGCCAAAGGCGGGACCGGGCGCATGAATTCCACAATCGGGTCGAACCAGCCGCGGAACCAGCCGGACAGGCCCATGGCATAGCCCAGCGGAATACCGACAATCGCGCCGGCAACGAAACCGGCAATCACCCGCGCCAGCGACCAGCCCAGGTGCTGCCACAGCGAGAAGTTCTGATAGCCCTCGGATGCGATTTCAAAGAACCGCGCCACCACCGTTTCCGGGGCCGGCAGCCAGATCGGGTTCATCTGCATCCCGGCACTGGGGGTAAAGCTGATGGCGCCCTTTCCGGTCAGCGTCACCGTCCCGTCGCCGGTGTCCACAGCCGTGCCAGGCCCGATCGGCTCCCCGTTGATGGCCACGACTTTGGCGCCTTCCTTGCGTTTGACCTCATCATTGCGGTCGAAGATCAAGGTCGTGGACCGCCCGGCCTGTGCCGCCAGCGCATCGTTTTTGGCAAAGCCGCCGCCGGGGTCCACCTCGAAATTGGAGCTGGCCTCGCCAAATCCGGCCACCCGGACGGCGACTTCCGCTTCGTCGGTGCTGCCCGCGGCGTTTTCCAGCGTGTAGGTAAAGCTGGTTTCACCGGTGAACGGCCCCGGCACGTGAAGCGGAAACAGCTTGGAGCCGGTGAAGGCCGCCCAAATCAAAAAAATCACCAGCACCGAAATGATCGACGCCGCCCGGTCCGGGCTCACCGCGCTTTCGTCGCCGAAAGTCACCGTCTTCAGGCTGGTGAAATCGTGCCGTGACTGCATGCCCTTGCGAATGAACTTCACCAGGAAAAAGGCGCCGGCGAACAACGCGATGTAGAACAGCAGTACCGTCATGCCACCTGCTCCGTCCGGCCCATGATCTCCTCTTCCATCTCCCAGATCATCGACAGGATCTCATCGCGGGTCTCGGCAAAGCCTTCGGATTTCTTGACGTCACGCAGGTCGGCATTCACCCCGCGCTCGGCAAAGGGCAGCTGGTATTCGCGGTGGATGCGGCCCGGGCGCGGCGCCATCACGATCAGCCGTTCGCCCAGCAGCAGCGCCTCCTCCACCGAGTGGGTGATCAGGATGATGGTCTTGCCGGTTTCCTTCCACAGCTTCAGCACCAAGCCCTGCATCTTTTCCCGCGTCAGCGCGTCCAGCGCGCCCAGCGGCTCGTCCATCAGGATCACATCCGGCTCGTTCGCCAGGCAGCGGGCCAGTGCCACCCGCTGCTGCATGCCGCCCGACAGCTCGTAAACCGCCTTCTCCTTGAAGTCCTGCAGGCCGACGATGTCCAGCAGATGGTCGGAGATCTTCTCGCGCTCGGCCCGCCTCATACCCTTCATGCGGGGACCGAATTCCACGTTGTCGCGCACGTTCATCCATTCAAACAGCGCGCCCTTCTGGAACACCATCCCGCGCTCCGCGTCCGGTCCGGTGACCACATGCCCGTTCAGCTCCACCCCCCCTTCCGTCGGGGCCAAAAAGCCTGCCAGGATGTTCAGCAGCGTGGTCTTGCCGCAGCCCGAGGGGCCCAGCACCGACAACAGTTCCCCCGCCTGCAAATTCATTGAAACGTCTTTCAGCGCCTGAACCGAGCTGCCGTTGGGCAGGTCAAAACGCATGGAGACACTCTTGATGTCCAGTCCCGCCATCTTCTCTCCCTCCTGTTAGGGCTTCGCGGCCTGCGCCCTGCCCGCCGGGATGCGAACGGCCCGAAAGCCGGACCGTTCGGCACATTCAGTTCGCTGCGGTTCAGTTCTGCGCGGCGGCCAGCGGCGCGCTGTTGACGGTTCCGTCATAGGAGTCCAGCGCCGCCTCGATGCTGCCCGCATTCACGAAGATATCGGCCACGCCCTTCATGAAGGTCTGCGCGCCGCCGCCCAGCCATTTTTCCGACAGCTGCTCCTCTGCTGACGGGAAGCTGAAGGTGGCGATGGTGGCTTCGGCATCCGCCAGGTCCATGCCTGCGTCCTTGGCGATGACCGGCAGCATCTCGTCCTTGTGATCGCCCGAGTTCCACATGGCGTTGGCCTCTGCGGTCACTTTCAGGAACTGGCTCAGCAGCTCGCCTTCGGACTCGACAAAACCGGCGGGCGCGCTGGTCACGTCGAACACCAGGATGCCCAGTTCCTCCTTCTCCGCACCGGTCAGCAGTACGTTGCCATGCTCCACCATCCGCCGCAGCGCGCCGCCCCAGCCGCAGACCATGTCCAGGTTGCCCTGGGCAAAGGCCGCCGCACCGTCAGCGGGGGCCATGTCGACAATTTCCATCGAACCCACATCAACCCCGAAATGCGCCATCTGCGACAGGAAGCCGTAATGCGCCGCGGTGCCGATCGGCACGCCGACCTTCTTGCCGTTCAGCTCAGCCGCACTGTCCTTGTCGATCTCCAGCGCCTCGGCCACCACGCAGTTGTCGTTGTCGGAATAGCTGACCGCCACATCCACCGCCTGGAGGTCCTGCCCGGCGGAGGTTGCCACCACAAACGGCGGCACGCCCTGGCTCACGGCGATCTGAACATCGCCCGAGGCCATGGCCGCAGACATCGCCGTGCCGGTATCGAAAGAGACCCAATTGATCTTGACGCCCATCTCCTCCTCATAGGTGCCGTTGGACTTGGCAAACTGGAAGGGCATCGGCCATTCGAGGAAGTAGGCGACGGTGATCTCATCCAAGGCAGAGGCGTGCGAGGCAGACAGCGCCGCGAAGCCGGCACAAGCAGTCGTCAGCAGGTACTTTTTAATCATATTGGATCTCCTCCCAGTGGTTTTCCGGGTCCGTTCAATGCGGGCCTCGGACATGTATTTTTGCACGGCAAACCATATCCGGGAAGAAAATACACAGTAGAATAAAGTTGCTTTTGCGCCCAAAGTAAAACTTAGTTTCGTTTTTAACGGATATGCTTTGGTGAACAGGAGGCGCAGCCTGTGCAGAAATCCCTAAGCCTGAGGTGGCTGGAGGTGTTCCAGCTTATTTCAAAGTCAGGATCAATACAAAAGGTTGCTGCTGAAACCGGCCTGTCGATCAGCACCGTGTCCAATCACCTGCGCAGTCTGGAAAGCGCGCTGGGGGTGGATCTGGTGGATCATACCCGCCGCCCGATGGGGCTGACCCCGGCCGGAGTCGTCTATGCCCGCTACGTCCATGAGGGGCTGATGACGCTCAGACGCGGCGAGGCGGAGATCCGCTCCGGCAGCTGGCAGCACGCCACCGATCTGCGCATGGCGCTGCTGGATGATTTCGACAACGAAGTCGGCCCGGAGCTGTTCCAGTTCCTGTCCACCGCCCTGCCCCGCTGCAATTTCCGCCACTACACCCGGCCCAGCCATGAGATCATCGCAAAGCTGCAGGAGCAGAAACTGGATGCCGGTGTCGCCACCCGCCCGGCGGGGCTGCTGCCGGATCTGATCGAGTACCCCTTGATGCGCGATCCGTTCATTCTGGTGGTGCCCGCCGCATACAGCGGCAGCGTCGAGGAGCTGACCAAACCGGAGGCGCCGCTGCCGTTCCTGCGCTATTCCCGCGACCACACCATCGGCAAGCAGATCGAAACCCAGCTGACCCGGCTCAAGATCTCGCTGCCCAACCGGTTTGAGCTGGAATGCAACCAGTCGATCATCGGCCTGGTGGCCGAAGCCAGCGGCTGGACCGTGACCACCGCCGCCAGTTACCACCGCGCCCAGCGCTTTCACGACAAGGTCAAGGTCGTGCGCTTTCCAGGCAAGAGCTTTGCCCGGACGGTGTCGCTGTTCACATCCAGCGTCTATCCGGCGGCCACGTCGCAGCTGATCCATGAGGCGCTGCAAAAGTCTCTGCGCCATCATTTCACCGATCCGATCAGCGCCCGTTTCCCCTGGCTGGCCGAGGAGTTCCGGACGCTGCCGGCGCAAGACGCATAAAGGCAGACCCCAATTCGAAACAAACATTCGTGTTTCTCGAAACCACCGGTCCCTGGCTTGACCGTTTAAGCCCTTGGGCGCTGTTTAAAGCGCAAACCGCACCGTGCGCTTCCCCGCACAACCGGCGGCCTTTCAAGGGACATGGATCATGGCAATCACTTATCTGAAACAGGCCCAGCCGCGCCCGGCCGCCGAGAACAGCGATATCCGCGACACCGTCGCGGTAATGCTCGCCAATATCCGGCGCGAGGGCGAGGAGGCAGTGCGCAGCTATGCGGAAAAGCTGGACGGCTGGACCGGCCCGATTGTGGTGACGGATGCCCAGCGCCGCGCCGCTTGCAACCGTGTTTCGCCGCAGACAAAGGAAGACATTCAGTTCGCCCACGCCAATATCCGCCGCTTTGCCGAGGCGCAGAAGGCCACCATGGGGGAATGCGAAGTGGAGGTGATCCCCGGCCTGATCGCGGGCCAGAAGCAGATCCCGGTGTCCAGCGCCGGCTGCTATGTGCCGGGCGGGCGCTACAGCCATATCGCCAGCGCGCTGATGACCATCACCACCGCCAAGGTGGCAGGCGTGCCGCATATCACCGCAGTCTCGCCGCCGCGCCCCGGCAGCGGCATTCCCGATGCGATCATCTATGCCATGGACCTGTGCGGCGCGGACCTGATCCTGAACCTGGGCGGGGTGCAGGGCATTGCCGCCATGGCGCAGGGCCTGTTCGGGTCGCAGCCCGCCGACATTCTGGTCGGCCCCGGCAATTCCTATGTGGCGGAGGCCAAGCGGATGCTGTTCGGCGAGGTAGGCATCGACATGTTTGCAGGCCCCACGGACTCCCTGCTGATTGCCGATCACACCGCAGAGGTGGAAACCGTCGCCTGGGATCTGGTCAGCCAGGCAGAACACGGCGCCGACAGCCCGGTCTGGCTGGTCACCACCAGCGAGCCGCTGGCCAAGGGGGTCATGGCCCGCGCGCAGGCGCTGATTGACCAGTTGCCCGAACCCAACCTCTCTGCCGCCCACCGTGCTTGGCACGAACGCGCCGAAGTGGCCCTGTGCGGCAGCCGCGAGGAAGCCGCGCAGGCGGCCGACCGTTACGCGCCCGAACATCTGCAGGTGCAGGCCGAGGATCTGGACTGGTGGCTGGACCGCCTCACCGCCTATGGCTCGCTGTTCCTGGGCAAGGAGACCACGGTGTCGTTCGGCGACAAGACCTCAGGCCCGAACCACGTGCTGCCGACCAGCGGCGCCGCGCGTTATACCGGCGGGCTGTCGGTGCACAAGTTCACCAAGACCGTGACCTGGCAGCGCTGCAACGCCGCCGCCTCACACGAACTGGCCCTGCGCACAGCTAGGATCAGCCGCATGGAGGGAATGGAAGGCCACGCCATCGCCGCAGAGATGCGGCTGCAGCCGGAGACGGTTTGAGGCCCTGCGGAAACGCCGGTCTCAGGACGGCGTTTCCAGCCGCTGATCCAGATCGACCGGCCCCAGCACGGCATCGTCGGGAATGCCTTCAAACCCGGTGACGGTGCCGCCATAGCGGTCCATGAACTGCGCAGCCGCCTCGGCTGAAGCGAAAGGCACCACCTCCGGCGCACCCATGCCGCCAGCCACATTGGAGCCGACCACGAAATGCGCCTCGCTGGCACCTATCCAGTTGTTGCTGCCGGGCTGGTCCCAGCTTGCCGCCGCCCCCATGTCGCTCACGTAAATGGCGGTGATCTCCGCATCCCGTTCCGGGCTTTTCACATAGGCGGCCAGATCGCGCACCTGGGCAAAGAACAGCGGTGCCGGAAAGCCGTCCAGGTGAATCTGCCCCTTGGGTCCGCCGTGTTCGGCGACATTCATCTGGCAGAAGTAACTGAGCGCAACCTCGGTCAGCTCAACCGGTGCAGGCGGCGCTTTGGCCTCTTCCTCCTGGCAGGCGGACAGGACCAGCGCAGCGGCCAAGGCCAGGCGTTTCATGGCTCCACCCTCCGGAATGCAGCACAGGCCAGCAGGAATCCCAGCACGGGCCACAGCAAAAGCGACAGCGGTGCAGCCCAGCCCGGCAGCGCACTGGCTGCGCCTGCCATGCCGCTGGACAAGGCCACGCTTTCAGACGCCGCCACATTCCACAGCCGGAACGCATCTGCCGGGTTGGCGACCATCACCCAGGGGAAGACCTTTTGGGTGAAGACCCCGCCGCTGTCCATCACCACAGCGCCCAAAAGGCCAAGGTCATAAAGCACCACAAACACCAGCCAGACACCCGCCGACAGACCCGCGGCCGCCGTTGCCCCGCTGCTGAGCGCCGACAGGGCATACCCCAGAACCAGGAACACCGCCCCCAGCAGGATCGAGGTCAGCACCAGCCGCCCCAACGCCATCAGGCTCTCCGCCCCGGCGCCGCCGAACCAGGCGGCAACGGCCCCTGCCGCGCCGAAGCCGATGCACATGGCAACCGCCAATGCCGCCAGATGGGCCATCAGCTTGCCCAGCAGGATCTCTCCCCGCCCCGCGGGATAGGCCAGGAGCAGGGCGAGGCTGCCCCGGTCGCGGTCGCCTGCCACCGCGTCAAACCCCATCATCAGCGCCAGCAGCGGTGCGAGGTAGACCGAAAGCGTGGTCATCGAGGCGACCGAGACCGTCAGCATGTCCACCCCCAGCGTCCCCGTTGGGGCCGACCCGGCAAAGGACAGCGCCAGCGCAAAGGCCAGCATGATCAGCGTCGCCATGAACAGCCAGCGGTTGCGGCGCAGGATCAGCATCTCGGCACGGGCAATGGCAAAGGCACGTCTCATTTGCGGTCCTCCCCGGAGTAATGGCGGTAAAGGTCTTCCAGCCGCGGCGGCACCATGTCGATGTCGGCCACCGCGTCGCCCAAGGCGGCGATCCTGCGCAGCTCAGCCATCTTGTCCTGCGGCGAGCACAGGATCTCGACCGAAGCGCCATTGATCCGCCGCCCGCCGGTTTCGGTTGCGATCCGGTCAGCGTGCGCGCCGCTGGCCTGCACCCGCAGCTTGACCGGCAGTCCGGCCTGCGACGTCAGGCCCGCCAGCGTGTCGTCCGCCACCTTGATGCCCTTGCGCAGGATGGCGATGCGGTCGGTGCGCGCCTCCACCTCTGTCAGCGCGTGGGAGGCGATCAGCACCGCCGCGCCCTGCTCTGCCAGCTCGTTGATAATGGCATAAAGGTCCTGGCGCGAGATCGGGTCCAGCCCGCTGGTGGGTTCATCCAGCAGCGCCAGTTTCGGGCGGCCCAGCAGCACCTGCGCCAAGCCCAGACGCTGCCGCATCCCCTTGGAGTAGGCACCGATGCGGCGGTGCATCGCCTCGCCCAGGCCAACCCGTTCCAGGAGGCCGTCAATATCCGCGCGTTCACCGGCCAGGCGGGCAAACAGAGTCAGTTGCTCATGCCCCGTCAGTGCCGGGTGAAAGCTGACCGCCTCCGGCAGAAAGGCAGTGGCGGCCCGCGCCGCGGCGCTGCCGGGGGCTGCACCGCAAATGCGGATGCTGCCGCCCTCATGCCGGATCAGGCCCAGCACCGCCTTGATCAAGGTCGACTTGCCCGCACCGTTGTGGCCCAAGAGCGCCAGCCGTTCACCCGGCGCAATGTCCAGATCGATGCCATGCAGCACCTGTGTCTTGCCGCGGAACTTGTCCAGCGCGCGGATCTGCAGCGGAGAGTTATCCATCGTGTTCAACCTTTCTGGCGGCATCGGGCCGCGCTGGCCGCATCAGCGGGTGGCTGTCGATCACCCCGCCGGGCAGCAGCGCCGGAAACGCCGACTGCGACCAGCGCACCAGCTGCACCGCGGGCGATCCCATCAAGAGTTTTGCCGCCGGCTGGGTCCACAGCACATGGTCCATGCTGTCATTGGGACGGTATGGGGCATCGGCGATGCCGTCTCCGTCCACATCGAAACCTGCGAAGTCGGACCAGTAATTGCCCCGGCCCTCCTCGCTCCATTCCACCCATTTGGTGGACACGAATTTCACCTGATGCCGGTTGCCGACAAAGGCGTTCCCAACCATCCGGTTGCCATCGCTGCCGGCGGTAAAGTGGATGCCGATACCGCAGCCCTCGAACCAGTTGCCGGAGAAATCATTCTTGTGCGCGTTGTAAAGGAAGGTGCATTTGTCCCTGGCCCCCTTCACATAGTTGCCGCGTATCTCGCCCTGGTTGGCATAGTTCAGCATCACCCCGTGATCGCGGTCATTCAGCGAGACATTCCCGGTCACCTTGACCCGTTTTGAGAACATCACCGCATATCCCAGATGATTGCCGATCGAGACGTTGCCCGAGACCTGGGAATTGTCGGCGTACATGTAATGCACGGCGAACCGCAGGTCGCGGAAGGTGTTGTTGGTGAACGCGTTCTTCTTGGAACTGTTCACAAAAATCCCGTCGCGGCCAAAGCGGATGTCGTTGCCGTCCACCGCCGCGCCCGGCGCGTTCCAGACATAGACCCCGTTGCCGCGGGCGTTCATGTGCCGGTCGAGGCGCCCCTCGATCCGGTTGCCCTGCACCAGGCTGTCTTTCGCCCCATGAATATCCACACCATACAGATTGCCCAGCAGCACGTTGTTCAGGATCTGCGGCGCCGTCGCGGTCTTGGTCAGTTTGATGCCGCTGTCGATCTCCTGATGCGAAGAGCCGGAGCCAACAACCGTCAGGTTCTGCACGGTAACGCCGGGGCCAGTCACCGTGATGACCGACCCCAGCCCCCGGCCGTCCAGTGTGGCATGGCCCTGGCCATCAATGATGACAGGGCGGTCCAGCACCAGGGTCTCGGCATATTCGCCGGGGGCGAGGCGGAGGGTGTCGCCATCCGCCGCCTGCGCCAGTGTTTCGGAAATGGCCCCTGCCCGGTTGGGCACATCCCAGTCCGCTGCCCAGGCGGGCGTCAGGCAGGAGAGAGCCGCAACGAAGGATATGGGCAGGAGCCGTTTCATGTTTATGCGCTCCGCGGCTCGACCAGCATCCGGCCGCGCATCTCCATGTGCAGCGCGTGGCAGAACCACTGGCAATAGTACCAATGCACGCCCGGACGTTCGGCAATGAAAGTAACCGAGGCAGTTGCCAGCGGACCGACTTCCATCGCGATGCCGAAGTTCGACAGGCAGAAGCCGTGGGTCAGGTCGTCGATATCGTCCAGGTTGGTGACATAGACGGTGACCTCGTCGCCCTGCTTCACCGTGAACTTCTCAAGGCTGAAATTCGGCGCCTGGCTGGACATGTAGACCCGCACCTTGTCACCGTCGCGGATGATGGTGTCCTGATAGTCGTCCAAATCGACGCCATCCGCCTCAGCCTGCTTGCGCGCGTCTTCCCACATCGGGTCGTTGCGGTCCCAGATGCTGGCCGGGTTCACCTTGGAGCGGTGCACGATGATCGAGTCATGCGGCTCTGCAAAGGTCGGGCCGTCGTGGACCACCTTCATCTTGTCGCCGGAAATGTCGATCAGCTGCTCGTTCTCGGGCTTCAGCGGGCCGACGTTCAGGAACCGGTCCTTGGAGAACTTGTTCATCGAGATCAGCCACTTGCCGTCCGCCTCGGCGGTTTCGCCCATGGAGGTGGAGTTGTGGCCCGGCTGGTACTGCACATCGACCTTGTCGAGGATCGGGTCCACATCAGCGCCGGCATATGCCTCGATCGCCTTGGCGATGTCCCACTTCACCACCTGGCTGTCGAGGAACAGGGTGGTGTAGGCATAGCCGCGGTTGTCGAAGGCGGTGTGGAGCGGGCCGAGGCCCAGCTGCGGTTCCGCCACGATGGCCGAGCGCGGATCTGCGTCGGCATCGAACAGCGCGTCCAGCTTCTCAACGTCGATCACCGAGACGGTCGGCGACAGCTTGCCGTTGACGCAGACGTGCTTCTTGTCGGGCGCGGTGTTGATGCCGTGCGGCGAGTTCGGGATCGGGATGTAGCGGGTCAGCTTGCCCGGCGCACCCTTGCGGCCGTCCACCACCTTGGCGCCGTTCAGTTCCTGATACTCGCCAGCTTCGATGGCGGCTTCGATGGCCGCGATGTTGAAGACAACCACGTGATCCAGCTCGTTCTCGGTCATCTCGGCGAGCGTCATGCCCATTTCCGAGTTGTAGGAGGTCGAGTAGGCGTATTTGCCCTGATAATCGCAGTCGGTGTTGTCCAGGTTGCCCGAAACGATCACCTGCCAGGCGACTTCCATGGTGTCGCCGTCGATGGCGGAGAAGATGTTCACGTACTGCGACGGATCATCCAGGATCTGGCCGTCGTTCACCAGCGGCGCCTCATGCTCGCCGTTGGCAAAGACATAGCCGGTGCGCGGGAATTTCTGCGGGCGCAGGCCGTGGATGTCCTTGGCGTTGGGGATCTCGATGATCTTGTCGCATTTCATCACATCGCAGCGCACCCGCGCGACGCGGGTGTTTGCCTTGTCGTTCATGAACAGGTAACGGCCGTCATAGGTGCCGTCGGTGAACGACATATGCGGGTGGTGCAGGTCGCCGTTGTCGTAGGTTTCCTTGCCGTTGGCGGCCAGGAATTCCTTGGTCTCCGGCAGCAGGCCCTCGGTCAGGATCTTCTTGGACTCGTTGGTCTGGCCCCAGCCGGTGGCGGAGCAGCGGTTGAACACCGGGATCCGCATCAGTTCGCGCATGGACGGCACGCCCAGAATGCGCAGTTCGCCGGTCTGGCCCGAGGACCAGAAGCCGTAGTATTCATCCAGTTCGCCCGGCGCCAGGTTGACGCCCGCGGCCTGTGCAGGCTTGGCGCCCAGCAGGGCAGAGCCGGCGCCGGTGGCCGCCAGCACGGCACCGGAGGCGGTGGCCCCCAAGAGGCCGCGGCGGGTGACGGGCAGTTTGTTATTCAGGTCTTCAGACATGATGTCCTCCTTCAGGAAACTTTGATCCTGTTCGCGTTGGGGTGATTGGCAGGCGGCCGGCCCAGAGCAACGTCCGGTGCGGGGCTGCCGGTCTTGGCCCGGCGTTTCAGCTGTTTGATGACAACCGGGCATTTAGCTTCGGATTGGTAGAGAACCTGGCAATGCAGGCAGTTCACACATTCGTTCGGGTTGATCTCACCCGTCGGGTGGATCGCCTGAACGGGGCACTCGTTGGCACAGGTCTGGCAGGGGTGGCCGCACTCATGATAGCGCTTCAGCCAGTCGAACATCCGCACCCGCGCCGGGATCGCCAGCGCCGCGCCCAGCGGGCACATGTAGCGGCAATAGAAACGCTCAATGAACAGCCCGGCCAGCAAGAGCGCCACGGCAAAGACCACAAACGGCCAGTCGCGCACGAATTTCAGGATGATCGCGGTCTTGAACGGCTCCACCTCGGCATAGGTTTCAGCCAGCGGGATCGACACCATCGAGACACCGAACAAACCGAGGAAGATCATGTATTTTACAGGCCACAGGCGTTCATGCAGGCCCCACGGCAGGGTGATCTGTGGCACCTTGAAGGCGCGGGCAATCTTGTTGGTGAGCTCCTGCAACGCGCCGAACGGGCACAGCCAGCCGCAATAGGCGCCGCGGCCCCAGAACAACAGCGCTGCAGCAACCGCAAACCACTGAATGAAGACCAGCGGGTCCAGCAGGAACGCGTCCCAGGAAAAGCCGCTGCGCAAGGACCCGGCCAGTGCCATCAGGTTCACCACGCTCAGCTGCGCATTGGCGTACCAGCCCAGGAACACCAGGGTGACGGTCAGATATCCGATCCGGAACCAGTAGAAAGTGCGCGCGTTCACAGTCGCCTGGAACTGGAAGAAGAATACCCCAGTCAGCACCAGCAGCATCACGGCAAGAACACCGATCTCGACGGTGCGGTCTTTCCAGATCCGCTGCCACAGGGCGGCCTTGGCGGCGGCCTCGCTGGTGTCGTCCTCCACCACCTTGGGCGCAGGCGCGGCAGGCAGCAGATACTGTTCCGGCAGCTTGTAGCCCAGATCGAAGGTCAGAAACGCCCGTTCCAGCGCGCCCACGGAGCGCTGCACCAAGAGCTGCAGTCGGAACGGTTCAGCCGGGTCGAACTCCGCATCCGCCGGGATCTTGAACAGGTCCAGCTCGGCAAAGCTGGGGCTGTCCGCTGTGGCCAGCGACCCCAGCCGTTTGTGCTGGCGGTCAAAGAAGCGCACCGAGGCATCGCCCTGGATCAGCTGGACCCGGTCGAAAATTCCGCCGCGCACGTAGCCAGAACCCTTGAAGCTGTAACTGCCGCGCCCGAGTACCAGAATGGCGTGCTCGCCCTCCTTCAGCCAGGACGTGAGGTTCTGGTATTCCGCCTCGCCCAGCAGCGACTTGCCGATGGAGGGAACGGATACCAGAGCCATATGCATGTCGATGAAGGTGTCGTCCGGCGCGCCGCGCTCCCGCCGCCGGATCGCGCGCTGGTCGCCGGTGGCCTCAAAGGCCGCGTTGATCTGGCCGACGTCCAGCGTCATCCGCCGCACAGAGCCGTCGCCCGCCAGCGTGGTCCAGTCCGCAGCCTCCTCGCGGGCCATGTCGACCTCGCGCTTGGGCCCATCCGGCTGCACCGGCGACAAGCCCCCCAGGCCCAGCGCACGCGCCACCTTGATGCCGGCGCGCACAAGGCTGTCGTCGATCACCATGATGGTCACAGTCGCGCCGGAAATGATGTCGAGGTCATGGGCATCGCCGCCTGCCGCCGCCTCGGCCTTCAGGTCCAGCCCGGCATAGCTTTCGGTCAGCTTGACCATCTTGGAGTTCGGAATGCCGATCAGAACGATCGGTTCGGAGTGCTTGACCAGCTTCACGCCCGTCAGCACCGCATCGGTATCAATTGCCGCCACCACGTGGATCGGCTTGCCGCTGTAGCCGGTTGTGCCGACGAAATCGGAGGTCAGAAAGGCATAGGCAACTGTCTCGCCCGCCTTCAGCACCGGCGCCACCGGCACATCGCTGCGCACCGGGCCAAAACCGTCGGCGCCGGGCACCAGATCGGCGGGTGTCAGTTCTGTCAGGAAGGAATCGAGGCTGTCCGCCTCAGCCGCCGCAGCGATAAGCGCGGCGATGGTTATCACGAGGGCCGCTAGCCAGCCCCGCAAGGCGCGTGTCAGGACCAAGGCGCCTCTCCTTTATTTTGAGTGGCTGCCATGGACGCGCCCAAGGCGCGTTCGGGTTCTATTTTGTTTGCCAACGGAGGTCCGCGGCCGTCATGCCAGTATTGCGCCGGGTTCGGCCGCACCGCAGTGCCCGCAGGCAGCAGCACGGCACATTCTGCCGCCCGGCTGAGGCCGGACCGCAGCACGCTTACCGGCCCGGCCCCGCTTTCAGCCGCACACAGGGCGCAGGTGCTGCATTTCGGGCAGTCCTGCGTGTCTTCGCTGTCTTCACCGGCGACCTGCATCTCCACCACGCCGAACTCGCCGCAGATTTCGATCCACTCGCCGCCAGCCGCGGCCTGCCCCGCACCGGGAAAGGCCACCTGCAGCACCAGCATGAATGCCGCGCACATCCCCGCCAGCCGCCGGAACAACCCGGCGCGGCAACCAGTGGATATGAAAAGAGTGCGCGGCATCTGTTACAAGATTCTCTTGCTGCATTTGCCGCTGACACTACGGGGAACCGCAGGGCCGTTATTTGATGTATGTCAGATAAACCTGAAATTCCCGAACATTCGTCAATTCACCGCAAAATGGCCTAAGCGCCCGTCTGCTCAGCCTTTCTCAAACCGCCGGAAGGCCAGCGCGATCACTCCGGCAATCGCCATATAGACCAGCGCCAGCAGCAACAGCGGCTCATAGACAATGAATGTATCGGACCGCACGCGCGACGACACGGCATAGATTTCCATCACCGTGATGGTCGCCACCAGCGGCGTTGCCTTCAGCTGCAGGATGGTTTCACCGCCCAGGGTCGGCAGGACGTTGCGCACCGCCTGCGGCAGCCAGATGCGGCGGAACATGGTGAAGCGCGGCATGCCGAAGGACTTGGCCGCCTCCAGCTGACCCTTGGCCACACCGGAAAACGCGCCGCGCATGACCTCGCCTTCATAGCCCGCATAAGACAGCGTCAGCGCCAGCACCGCATAGGGCCAGGCCTGGCGCAGGTAAGGCCACAGCTCGGACGAGCGGATCCAGGGAAACTGCGGAAACAGCGACCCCAGCCCGTAGTAAAGCAGCCAGATCTGCAACAGGAGCGGCGTGCCTCGGATGATGGTGCAGAAGGTGCGCGCAGGGATCGACAGATACCAGGGACCAACGGCCTGCGCCAATCCCAGCGGCACAGCCAGCAGGAAGCCGAGGAAAGTCGAGACCACGAGGATCCAGATCGTCGTCCACAACCCCTCCAGCGCCAGCGGCGTGTATTTCGGGATCCAGTCCCAGCGCAGCGCGAAGGCGCACCAGATCACGATGCCCGCGAAGACCAGCATCATCACGATGCGGTGCGGCTGCATCAACTCCTTCAGGCTGATCATCGCGCGCCCCCCTTCAGAGAGGGCTGGCCGCGCCGCGCCCATTTTTCGACACGGGCAAAGACCGCGCCGGAGCACAGCGTCACCATCAGGTACAGGAAGCCCGCTGCCAGAAAGAAGGTGAAATAGGCCCGCGTGCTGCTGGCCGCCTGGCGGGTTTCCAGCGTCAGTTCGTTGAAGCCGACCACCGCCAGCAGCGCGGTGTCCTTGGTGGCGATCAGCCACAGGTTTGCCAGCCCCGGCACCGCAAAGCTCATCATCGCCGGGATCGTCACCCGCCGCATGGTCAGGAAGGCCGGCATGCCATAGGACTTCGCCGCCTCGATCTGCCCCACCGGCACCGCCTTGATGGCGCCGCGCAGGACTTCGGTGGCATAGGCCCCCTGCACAATTCCCAAGACCCAGATGCCGGCCGCAACGCCGTTGATCTCGACCCGGCCGCCGCCCATCGCCTCGGAGATCTTGTTGATGATATCGCTGCCGACGTAATAAAGGATCAGGATCAGCACCAGTTCCGGCACCGCCCGGATCACCGTGGTGTAGATGGCGAGAAGATCACGCGTGACCTTCCCGCCGTAGAGTTTGCCGTATGCCCCGAACAGCCCGATCACCAGCCCCAGCCCGAAAGCGCCAAAGGCAATCTGCAGGGAGTTGGCAAGCCCGCGCAGCAGGTTGCCGCCCCAGCCCGACAGAGACAGCAGCTCCGCGCTGGCGCCAAGGCCCAGTAGTTCAAGCAGTCCGGTCACGTCAGCGCCTTAGTAGATGCTGGTGGTGAAGTATTTGGCTGTGATCTTCTCGTGGGTGCCGTCGGCCAGGATCGCCGCGATGCCCTTGTTCAGCGCCTCGCGCAACGCGTCGTCGCCCTTGCGCACGCCCGCGCCGACACCCTTGCCCAGGATCGCCGGATCATCTGCCACCGCGCCCTTGATCTCGCAGCAGCTGCCGGTGTCGGAGTTCACGAAATCCGCCATCGCGATGCTGTCCGCCTGGGTCGCGTCGATGCGGCCGGCAAACAGGTCCTGGTTGGCCTCATCCTGGGTCTGATAGACCTTCAGCTCCGCATCCTTGAAGTATTCCTGGGCATAGGCCTGGTGGATGGTCGAGGCCTGGATGCCGACGATCTTGCCCGCCAGCGATTCCGGGGTGGGTTCGATATCCATCGACTTGTCGGCCACGATCACGGCAGGCGTGTTGTAGTAGGGATCAGAGAAATCAATGGTCTTCATCCGTTCCTCGGTGATCGACATGGAGGCCATGATGGCGTCGATCTGCTGGCCGGTCAGCGACGGGATGATGCCGTCCCAGGCCACCGGAGTGACCACGCAGTCCAGTGCGGCAGCGGCGCAGACGGCGCCGATCACCTCAACCTCCCAGCCGACCCAGTTGCCGGAGCTGTCGAGCGAGGCAAACGGCGGATAGGGTTCGGCGGCGATCCCGATCTTGACCTGTTCCGCAGCAGCGGCACCGGCGGTAAGGGCAGCAGCTGCAGTGGCAGCGGCAAGCAGTGCTTTCAGTTTCATATGGTCTCTCCCTGTTGATTTTATTGAGACAGTTGTGCGTCAGGCGACTGAGCTCAGAAATTGCTTCAGCCGGTCTGATTGCGGGTTGCCAAAGACCTCGGCAGGCGGCCCCTGCTCTTCGATGCGGCCCTGGTAAAGATAGACAACGTGGTTCGCGACTTCGCGCGCGAATTTCATCTCGTGGGTGACCAGCAGCATGGTGCGCCCTTCGGCGGCCAGATCGCGGATCACCGTCAGCACCTCCCCCACCAGTTCCGGGTCCAGCGCCGAGGTCGGCTCGTCAAACAGCATCGCCGACGGGTTCACCGCCAGTGCGCGGGCAATCGCCGCGCGCTGCTGCTGGCCGCCGGACAGATAGGCGGGGAAAGTGTCCTCCTTGCCGCCTAGCCCAACCCGCTCCAGCAGTTCGCGGGCGCGCTCAATCGCCTGCGCCTTGGGCACTTTCAGCACATGCACCGGCACCTCGATCACGTTTTCCAAAAGGGTGCGGTGGGTCCACAGGTTGAACTGCTGGAACACCATCGCCAGCTTGGTCCGGATCTTTTCGATCTGCTTCTGATTGGCCGGGCTGCCATCAGCCCGCATTGCCACTTCCTCGCCGCCGATCACGATCTTGCCGGAGCTTGGCGTTTCCAGAAAATTGATGCAGCGCAGCATGGTCGACTTGCCGGAGCCTGAGCCGCCGATAATCGCAACAACATCCCCCTGCCGCGCCGTCAGGTCCACGCCCTTGAGCACCTCCAGATTGCCAAAGGACTTATGCAAATCCTCCACCCGGATGGCCTCGCGGGGGGTGCCGGTCTCCGGGACGGATGCGGCGGCAGTGGCTGTGTGCATTGTTGTGTCACCTTGAAATTTCCGATTGCAGTAAGCCGCGACTCCAGTAATTATGCAAGCGTATAATTTCTCCGCCAAGCAAAAACAGGAGCTGGGGTGAGCGACGACCGCCGCAAATTCAAACGCGAATCCGCCGAGGCCCGGAAGGAGGCGCTGATTCTCGCCACCCTGGAACTGGTGGCGGAAAACGGCGTGCGCGGGGCCACTGTGCGGGGCATCGCCGAGCGCGCCGACGTCACCCAGGGCCTGATCCGGCACTATTTCAGCTCCAAGGAAGAGCTGATCATCGCCGCCTACGAACACCATATGACCGCCATGACCGACCAGACCTTTGCCCCCGCGGCCGGAGCAGACGGCACGGCGCTGGAGCGGCTCACCGCCTTTGTGAACGCTTCTCTGACGCCGCCGGTGGTAGATCCGCGGTCCATCGCGCTTTGGGCAAGTTTCCTTAACAAGGTGCAGCAGGATGAGCAGATGAAGGCCACCCACGAACGCACCTATGGGTATTTCCGCGACTTTCTGGAGGGGCTGATTGCTGCCGCACTGCAGGAAGCGGGCTGCCCCGCCGGCGCCTCCCGGCTGCGGCAGCTGGCGATTGCCTGCAACGCGGTGATCGACGGGCTGTGGCTGGAGGGCGGCGCCCTTCCGGACGCCTTTGCGCCGGGTGAGCTGGCAGGCATCGGACGGCAATCCGTTGCCGCGATAACAGGTTTGAATTTGGAGCAGGAGGCTGCAACGGCATGAGGCTGACAGCAATTACCGAACGGCTGGCCGGACTGGGCGGCGGAAAATGGGAAGTGCATCTGAAAGCACGGCAGATGGCCGCGTCCGGTGCCGACTTGGTGGAGATGACCATCGGCGAGCCGGACGTGCCGACGCCGCCGGAACTGGTCGAGGCCGCCGCGCAGGCGATGCAGGCAGGCCGTACCGGTTACTCCGACGGCCGCGGCGAGGCGCAGCTGCGTGCCGCCCTGGCCGGGACCTATACCGCCAGCCGCGGGCGGGAGTTCGGTCCGCAGAACATCCTGTGTTTCCCTGGCACCCAGACCGCGCTTTACGCGGTGCTGCAGGGCGTTGCCGAACCCGGCACCGAGGTTTTGGCGGGCGACCCGATGTATGCCACCTACGAGGGCGTGATCCGCGCGACGGGTGCGGATATGGTGCCGGTGCCGCTGCGGCCTGAAACCGGCTTCCGGATGCAGGCCAGCGACATCGCCGCCCGCATCACCCCGCGCAGCCGCGCCATTCTGCTGACCACCCCGCACAACCCCACCGGCGCCATCCTGACCGCTGAGGACCTGCGCGAAATCGGCGAGCTGGCGGTGCAGCATGACCTTTGGATCATCTCCGACGAGGTTTATGAACATCTGGTGTTCGAGGGCGCGGAGTTCGTCTCCCCGCTCTCCGATCCAGCCCTGGCAGATCGGGTGATCGCGGTTTCCTCAATCTCCAAATCCCACGCCGCGCCGGGCTTCCGCAGCGGCTGGTGCGTTGGCCCTGAGGACTTCTGCTCCGCGCTGCTGCCGGTCTCGGAGACGATGCTGTTCGGCAACCAGCCCTTCATCGCCGACATGACCGAAAAGGCGGTGCGCGAAGGCTCTTCCGTCGCCGCAGGTATGGCCGCCCGCTTTGCCGCCCGCGCCGCACTTCTGGAACAGCGCCTGCATGGAGAAACCCATCTGCGGGTGCACCGCCCCGAGGCCGGCATGTTCGCGCTGATCGACGTGACATCAACCGGCATGGACGGCGATGCCTATGCCTGGGACTTGCTGGGGAGCGGCGTTGCCGTGATGCCCGGCTCTGCCTTTGGCGAAGGCCTCAAGCACTGGGTGCGCGTTGCCCTGACGATTGATGACGAGAGCTTTGCCGCCGCCCTCGACCGGATCGCGGCTCACGCAAACCGCAAGTCCAGGAGCGTCGCATGAGCAAGACAACAGTTGGCGAAGCCCTGGTTGCGGGGCTGAAGGCGCGCGGTGTTACCTGCGTGTTCGGAATCCCGGGGGTGCATACAGTCGAGCTGTACCGCGGTCTGGCAGAGTCCGGTATCCGCCACATAACACCCCGCCATGAACAAGGGGCAGGCTTTATGGCCGATGGCTATGCCCGGGTGTCCGGCCAGCCTGGCGTGGCGTTTGTCATCACCGGCCCCGGCCTTACCAACACTCTGACCCCGATGGCCCAGGCCCGCGCGGATTCCGTGCCGGTGCTGGTGGTTTCAGGGGTCAACGCCACCGGGACATTGGGCAAAGGCCGCGGCCACCTGCACGAACTTCCGGATCAGCACGCGCTGGCCAAGACCGTGGCGCTGACGTCAGAACACGTTGCCCGGCCCGAGGACCTGGACGCAGCCCTGGACCGCGCCTTTGCCCCCTTCACAGCAGGCCGCCCCGGCCCCGCCCACATCCAGATCCCGCTGGACGTGGCTGGAGCTTCTGCACGGGACGGCACTTCTCAGCCTGCGACCGCCCGGCTGCCACTCGACCCGGATCAAATTTCCAAGGCCGCAAACAGGTTTTCAACAGCCGACAAGGTGGTGATCCTGGCCGGCGGCGGCGCTAAGCGTGCCGGCGCAGAGCTTCAGGCCCTGGCTGAACACCTGGATGCGCCGGTGGTGCAGACCGTCAACGCGCGCGGGCTGATGCACGGCCATGCGCTGACCGTCCCGGCCAGCCCCAGCCTGCAGGCGGTCCGCACGCTGATCGAGGACGCCGATTGCGTCTTGGCGCTGGGCACCGAACTGGGGCCAACCGATTACGACATGTACGCCACCGGCAGCATGGCCCGGATGCCGGGGCTGATCCGTGTCGACATATGTACCGGCCAGCTGGCTAGGCACGCAGCGGAGATCGCCATAACCGGCCGCGCAGGCGAGGCGGCAGCCGCCCTGCTCGACGCATTGCCCGCGCTGCCAAAACAAAGCCAGGGTGCCGCGCGTGCTAAACACGCCCGCACCGCCGCCCAGGAAGAGATCGGCCCGCAGTACCGGGCCCAGGTCGAGATGCTGAACGCCATACGCGATGCTGTGCCCGGTGCGTTGATGGTGGGCGATTCCACCCAGCCGGTCTATGCCGGCAACCTCTATTACGACCACGATCGCCCCGGCGGCTGGTTCAACACCGCCACCGGATACGGCGCGCTTGGCTACGGCATCCCCGCCGCCATCGGGGCTTCGGTTGCCGACCCGTCTGCGCAAGTGATCTGCATTGCCGGCGACGGCGGCGCGCAGTTCTCGCTGCCGGAAATCATGGCCGCCGTGGACGAAACCCTGCCTATCACCTTCGTGATCTGGAACAACCGCGGCTACGGCGAAATCGCCTCCTCGATGGAAGCCGTGGACGTCCCCGTCGTCGGCTGCGACCCCACGCCTCCGGAATTCGGCCCCGCCGCCGCGTCCTTCGGCATCCCGTACACCCGCGTCCCGATGGACCCGCAAACCATTGCCGCTGCCCTCCAAGAGGCCAGCCGCCGCGGAACCCCTTCCCTTGTCGAAATCGAAATCACCGGATCCTCTCCGGCCCAGGAGTAACCCCATGCGAAACCCCACCTTTGAGTTCACCCGCGCCATCACCCGCCGCCCGGCCTCAACCATCGCCCAGGGCCTGCGCGCCGAGGACACCGGCAACCCGAACCTTGACACGATGCTGAAAGCGCACGCTGCCTATGTCTCCGCCCTGCGCAGCACCGGTGCTGAGGTGATCGAGCTTGAACCGCTGGAGGCCTACCCCGACGCTCAGTTTGTCGAGGACACCGCCCTGTGTTTGCCGCAGGGCGCAATCCTGATGCGCCCCGGTGCTCCGTCGCGTCTGGGCGAAGTGGCCGAGATGGCTCCCACCCTGCGGGTCTGTTATGATGACGTCCGCGAAATCACCGGCCCCGGCCGCATCGAAGGCGGCGACATCCTGGTGACTGGCAAGGAAATCCTGGTCGGCCGCTCCGACCGCACCGACGCTGCGGGCGTTGCCGAACTGGCCGAGATCGCCGCGGAATGGGGCCACACCCTGCGCGAGGTCTTCACCCCCGAAGGCGTATTGCACTTCAAGACCGACTGCTCCCTGATGGATGCCGAGACGATCCTGGCAACCAAGCGCCTGGACGCGTCGGGCTGTTTCGAGGGCTACCGGGTTCTGCATGTGGCCGACGGCGAGGAAGCCGCCGCCAACGCCATCCGGTTCAACAATCTTGTGCTTATGGCCGCAGGCTTCCCCCGCACCGCTGAGATGCTGGACAAGGCCGGTTTCGAGATCGCCGAGATCGACAATACCGACTGCGCCAAGCTGGACGGCGGCATGTCCTGCCTGTCCCTGCGCTTCTGATCCCCGCGGCGGCAGGCCGGGGTTTTCTTCTGCCAGGCGGGTGACCGTTTGAGGGGGAAAACCAAGGCCTGCCGCCGGCCGCGGCGACCTTCCTGCCAAGGAATGCCCTGCGGCAACGGCCGCAGGCGGACAGCCCTAGCCGCCCGAAAGGCGTTAGGCATTAGCCACTTATATATTCAGGAAAATGGCGGAGACGATGGGATTCGAACCCACGAGACGGTTTCCCGCCTACTCCCTTAGCAGGGGAGCGCCTTCGACCACTCGGCCACGTCTCCGCTGACCCGTATATGTGCCGCAAACCAGAGAAACAAGGCGTTTTTTCAATTTTTTTCCGCGCCAGCAAAACAGGGAGTTTCCCCGGTTTTCAGGGAACCTTTGCGGAACTGCACGTGATTCACGTGCAAAATCCGTGCAGCCGTGTTCGCGCAATGTTCACGGCAGTCGACCTAAACTTGATTCCCTCCCCTGCTCCGGTCGCAATGAGAGTCGCCAAATCACCAAACCGCATTCCAAAGGCCGCACATGGAGACGAAAGACTATCCCCTGGCGATAGTGGAAACCGCAGGCCATCGCTGCAAGCGCTTCGGCAGATAGGTACTTGCGCCTAGACCATGTAATGCACGCCTATTGCGCTTCGCTGACGCCATTGCAGCCGACAGCATCAAAGTATGCTGTACCGCCTCACCGGGCCTCCGCTTCCGGGAAGGCGACCCGGGAATGCCGCGTCTGCAGAAGTGTGCGCTTGGTACGGATAATAGAAGGGCTGCCTTCCGTCGTCTTGGGAAACATCCGCAATCCCCTCTGTGCATGAAGGGCGGTGATTTGGTCGCCACGGTACAGCGGGAAGCTACCCCCGCGTTACATATCAGTAACCGTCCGGCCAAGCCGCTCTGGTGTGGCTCTGGTGCTGCCCGCTACGCTGCGATAGCAGCGTAACGCCAGGGCATGAGTTCGTTCAGACGTGTGATCTTATGATCCGCGATCTGTGCCAAAACCCAGGTGAGCCACGCTTGGGGATCTACCCCGTTCATCTTGGCGGTTTCGATCAGAGTATAGGCAATGGCAGCAGCTTTCCCGCCGCCTTCGGAGCCGACAAAAAGGTAATTCTTACGGCCTATGGCCAGTTCCCGTTCATTCTGCCCATGTCGGGCAAGTTTACCGGGTTCATTATCGATGGCATGCCTATTTTGGCTCGGACGTGAAGGTTTTCCGCACGCTCAATCGCGGTGATGGCCAACATGTTGGGATCGAGCGCGATGCGGGGATCGCGATCCTGGCACCCGCTTGGATTCTGGATGCTTCGGTTTGTCAGAGTTTCGAGCTTGGCGCACCTTTGGTGTCCACGGATGCGCTTTTCGAACTTCATTCGGTTCTCGGGCACCTCGGTTTCCGGCGAGGGTTGAATGGTGACGAGTCACCCATGGAGGCCCCGAATGAAGCATCACAGATCCTCGACACCAGCCCAGTTGCCGCTGCCGTTATCGCCGGCACCATCGCTGACGGAACCGGAATACCGGTCGATGGTGACAGCCCTGGCGCAATTGCTGCTGACCGCGGCAAAAACCGGTCCGGGAG
>NZ_CYSR01000035.1 GCF_001458395.1 Leisingera aquaemixtae
AAGTTAGGCTTGCGCCGGGTGCGCTCAAACAGGGCTTCGACACCTCCGTCCTCGACTGCTGATTTATAGCGGTAGAACGTGTCACGGCTGTAGCCCATCACCTGGCAGGCTTTGCTGACGTTGCCCAGTTCCTCGGCCAGTTTCAGCAGACCGGTTTTGTGTTTGATGATCTTATCAGTAGAGTTCAGCATTGTGGTTGCCTCGTTTTGCGGTTGGGTTTGCACCACCATCAAAACGATCAACCATCATCTCCTTCAAGAGATGCGCCGCCCCCAGTTCAGCGTGCTGAGAAGGGGGCGGTGTCAGATCACATCGAGACTAATTCACATGAGCGGCTCTATCGTCTTTGCGCGAAATGGTTCAAACTCGAGAATCCATTCATGCTTGTGTGGCGCCGATTGTGTCGCCGATCTTGCAGGCTGGTAGATTCGAGCCATCGGCATCTCTTTCCAGCGCAGGTCGGTGCCGGGTGTTTTCGGATAAAAAGGCGGGCGATTGTGCCTGTGTTACCCTATCATCACAATCACTCCTTCATTGCCTGTTTGGCTGATGCTTCCGTGCCCACTTCATCATCCGAAACATCGAGTTTCCTCAGTTTCAGCGCCAGAAGGATCATGGTCACACCAAAAATCGCCGCATAAACTCCGAGCAGCCAGCCCAAGGCCAGAACGCTGCCGGCAGGTGTCGTGAACAGGAACCATGTGACCGCGCACCCGAGCACGACCGAAATGACACCGCTCAGGATCAGCAGCCACTCGCCCTTGATCTCCTTGCGTAGCCGAATGGCGGCAACGATTTCCATCAAGCCCGTTGCGATCGACCAGAACGCGATCATGGCCCACAGAAATACGGCCAGGACAACGGTCGCGACGAACGGTGTGACCAGGACGATGAGGCCCGTAGCAATACCCAGAACACCGCTGAAGATCAGCCAGCCCCAGCTTTCGCTTTGCTGCATGTTTTTATAGCCGGACCAAAGCCCGAACACACCATCGGCAAACGAAAACGCGCCGAACACGATCGTCAGGGCCAGCACGGCCTCGGCGGGCATCAACCAAGTAAGGACTGCAAGGACGCAGGCGACGATCCCTCGCCAAAGGAAGGCTTTCCAGTTCTTCGAAAGCGAACAGTTATGAAGGACTTCGTGCAGAGTAGCTTCAGTCATGGTCGTGCCTCCCATTGAAATTTCATCGAGCAGAATGCGGTTTGCCATCTGTCGTAGATGTCCCGCGATGCCGGGACACAATCAGTTCCTGTGTATCCTCGTTCGGCTTCGCAAAATCACTATTGTGGAGCGCCACGTTTAGGGCGGCATCGCTGCGCAGCGCTTTCGCATCTGGCCGATCCGCCAGTCGCGCCTTGAGGTAGCGCCGGGCATCCACGAGAATATCGGTGAGTTCCACCGGAGAAATACCCAAGATTTCCACCACCACTTCTTCGGGTAGCTCGTCGACGTGAACCAGGACAAGAGCATGACGCCAGAGTGATGGCAGCTCAGCAATCGCCGAGTGCAAAAACCGAGCGACTTCATGTTCGGCGTAGTGCTCCTCGGTCGACTCCATCTCGGGATACGGGATCAGGGTCTCAAGAGTTGGCGCATCGTCCGGTTGATTGAACTCGTAGAATTCCTGATCTGCTTCCGTTGGGTCCGATGAGAGTAACGGAGGGTTCTCGTCGAGAGCGACGGCGTCCGCCAGCTTGGTGTTGGCAATCTGCCGCGCCTGCGCATCCAGCGTACGAATACTCAGCTGAAGCAGCCAGTCCTTTATGTCCATGTTGGGTGGACGATTTTCGAACGCTTCCACCCCAGCAAGCAGGATCGCATCGACCGCATCTCGCAGGGATAAGGCCCCTGCCGGGAGGTCCCCATTTGCTTCGCGATAGGCCAGTTCACGCGACGCGTAACTCCAAACGACGTCAAGATGATGTTCGATCACCTCAAAAAAGAGGTCGCGGCATTCGCGACGTTGCGCGTCCTCTTCGATTACTTTGAGTTCGGCAAAGAGGTCTCGGCGAACCTGCTTTCGCCACGCATGGAAGTGGTGTAAATGGTCAAGGTGCCGACGAACCTGTCGCACCAAAGCGTGGCGCGCCTCCGCCAACAGGTCGGCAAAGCCGGTTGCCTCTTTCCTGAAAACCAGGGTCACGGACAGCAGATGCAGGCGCAAGCTAACACCGTAGAGATGGCCTTTCGAGGCCTTGCGGATATGACCTTCGAGACGTTGAAGGTCCGGGTCCATACGCGGTAATATGCTCTCTACCGCCTCACGGATTTTGCCAATTGCTTCCTCAGCAGAGTTGCGCTCCGCCTCTTGCAAGTTGTCGTATCTGATTTTGATCTTCATGGCACACTCCATCAATCACGGGTTAATCCAGTGGTTTTACTAGGTGTGCGAATTGGGGGTATCTCCGCCTCCCAATCCGGTCATTTTCCTAAGCTGTCGGCGCAGCTTCTTCGCCGGTATCGGAGGCGTCTTCACCCGTACGCTTCCCCTCGGGATCGTCGTCAACCGGGTCACCTTCGGACTTTTGCTCAGACGTGGCGCCGCTCTCTGCGGCGTCCGCGGGCTTTTGCGGATTGAGGACGATCTTCTGCGCATCCGTCGACCAGGCCACCTCGACCCGGTCACCGTCCTCGATACGGCCACCCAATAGTTCGCGGGCCAGCGCAGTCTCCAGTTCGGACCGAATGAGCCGACGCAACTCACGCGCGCCGAATTCCGGCCGGAAGCCAACGGCACCGAAATGATCCAGAACGCTATCTTCGTAGTCCAGCTCGACCCCTTGGGTGAGCGCGGTGCGGGCAACTCGTTTGAGCTGCAATTCGACGATCCGACGGATTTCCGACTGGTTCAAGGAGTGGAAGACGATGATCTCATCGATCCGATTGATGAACTCGGGCCGGAAGTGGTGCCGAAGGACCTCCATCAGTTCGGATTTCTGCTTGGCCTCGTCAAACTCCTTCGTGCCGCGCTTCTTCAGGTTCTTCTGGATGATATCAGACCCGAGGTTCGAGGTCGCGATGATGATTGTGTTGGTAAAGTCCACCACGCGCCCCTTGCCGTCGGTCAGGCGACCATCGTCAAAGACCTGAAGCAGAATGTTGTAGACATCCGGGTGCGCCTTCTCGATCTCATCGAGCAGGATGACAGAGTAGGGCCGGCGCCGCACGCGTTCGGTCAATTGGCCGCCCTCTTCGTAACCGACATAACCCGGCGGTGCCCCGACAAGACGCGCAACCGCATGGCGTTCGCCATATTCCGACATGTCGATGCGGATCATGGCTTCTTCGTCGCCATAGATCGTCTCGGCCAGCGCCTTGGCGAGCTCCGTCTTGCCGACGCCGGTCGGCCCGAGGAACAGGAAGGTCGCGGTGGGCGAAGAGCCTTCGCGCAGCCCGGCACGGGCCAGGCGGACGGCGTCGGAGACGGCGCCGATCGCCACTTCCTGGCCGATGACACGCTCGTGCAGCTTATCTTCAAGCTGGAGCAGCTTCTCCTTCTCCTCGGTCGTCAACTCGTTCACCGGCACACCGGTGATCTTGCTGACGATCTGGGCCACGTGGTCTGCACGCACCTCAGCGGTGGCCGATGCGCGGTCGCGTTTCCATGTCTCCAGAAGCTCGTCGAGCTCGGCCTGCTTGCCTTCCTGTTCTTTCTTCAACTCGGCCGCGCGCTCAAACTGTTTGCGGGCCGAGGCGTAGTCCAGCTCACGCTTGATCTGCTCCACTTCCGCTTCCAGTTCCTGCACGTCCACGGGCCGCGCCGTGGCGCTGATCTTCACCCTTGCGGCGGCTTGGTCGATCAGGTCGATGGCCTTGTCGGGCATGAAGCGGCCAGTGATGTAGCGGTCTCCGAGTTCGGCCGCCGCGATGATCGCCTCATCGGTGATCGTTACCTTGTGGTGGCTTTCCAGCGTGTCACGCAGCCCGCGCAGGATCAGGATGACTTGGGCCACGGAAGGTTCGTCCACGTAGACTGGCTGGAACCGCCGTTCGAGGGCTGCGTCCTTTTCGATGTATTTCTGATACTCGTTGAGCGTTGTCGCACCTATCAGGTTCAACTCTCCGCGCGCCAAAGCGGGTTTGAACGTGTTAGCAATGTCCAGACCGCCTTCACCACCGCCTTGGCCCGCACCGACGATGGTGTGGATCTCGTCGATGAACAGGATCATGCTGTCCTTTTCCTCGGTGATCTCCTTCAGAATTTTCTGGACGCGTTCCTCGAATTCACCGCGATACTTGGACCCGGCCACCATAGAATTGATGTTGAGTTCGATCAGACGCTTGTCGCGCAGCGCTTCCGGGACTTCACCTGCGACGATCCGCTGGGCTAGACCTTCGATGATCGCGGTCTTGCCGACGCCCGGCTCACCGATAAGAACGGGGTTGTTCTTCTTGCGGCGGGCCAGAACCTCGATCGTGGTCTCGATCTCACGCGCACGGCCGATTACCGGATCGAGCTTTCCTTCACGGGCCAGTTTGGTCAGATCGCGGCTGAACTCATCCAGATCAGGCGTGTTCGACGGGGTGTCGACCCGGCCTTCCTCGGCCCCCTTGCCAACAACCTTGGTGACCTGCTGGCGCAGCGCTTGGCTGGTCAAACCGTATTTCCGCAGAAGCTCGGCAGCTACGCCTTCGCCCTCTTCGGCAAGACCAATCAGCAGGTGTTCCGGGCCAACATAGGAATGACCCAATTCGTTCGATGCAATGAAGGCACGGTTCAGCGCGTCCTTCACGCGCGGGCTGACGCCTATCTCTGCATCCTCACCCCTGGCTTCGCCCTTACGCGCATCCGCGTTGATTTGGCGGCGCAAGTCATCGGCGTCGACCTTGAACTGGTCCAGCAACGTCTTGACGACATCCGAGCCGGTCAACGCAAATAAAAGATGTTCGGTATCAACCTCGGTGCGTCCGAATTCGTGCGCTTTTTGGGCCGCATCCTGCAGCAGCTTGTCGGCCTGCTCGCTCAAGCGGTCGGCGATGCTCACACCGCCGCTGCTGCGCCGCTTGCCAGACCGGATCGGGATCGATTGGCTGTCGTCCCCGCCAAGACGATCCAAAAGGCTGCCGCCCATGCCGCCGCGGTCTCCAAAAAACTCGTCGAACAGTGAACTGCCACCAAACAACGACTCCAGCGGCGAGGCACTGCGGCTGTGGCGCCGTGCCAGCTTGCGATAATCCTCATCGCAAAGCTCCATCATCCTGCGTTCACCGTTGACGGAGACCTGAGCCCGGAAGGTGGCCGGGCGGGTTTTGCATAGATCGCAGATTCCGTTTGCCATTTTAATCACTCCCATTTTTCTAATCGATATCGAACGAGAGACGGTGCCACATCGAGATCGATCAAGCTGCATCCCGCGTCTCGAGACGTCTGACCTTTTCGCCGATGGCCTGCAGGTCGGCATCATCGAGTGCCTTATGTTCGGGCAAATCCTTCGCCGTGACTTCGAGTACGTCGTAGTTGTTTTCTAACAACCCAGCTGTCCGCTCGAAAATCTTTTCGATCACAACCATGACCGCCGGGTCCATGTGTTCGGCCGTAGCCTCGCTGTAGCGGAGGTTCCGCCAGGGTGGCTGCTCACCCGTTTCCAGAAATCTGGGGCGGTCACTGTCATAACTAACATGCCCCAATTCGGGTTCCATGCCGTAGCGAGCCACCATGGCGCGGGCGATGTCGGCACCTGTCGAAGTTACCCGTGAATCGCGTGCCACAAGCCGCGCCGGCTCTGGGTGCGGTTCTGTGACTGCCCTGACCGCAAGGCTGCAATGCGCTTCTCAAGGGGGGGGTGGCTTGCAAAGATCGCCTGAACCGCCCCGGCATCAAAGGCCAGCGCACGCATCTCATCCGGCAAAGGCTGTGCATTCTGCACGCGCCGCAACCGGTCGAGCGCCGCAATCATGTTCTGCCGTCCGGCCAGCCGCGCACCGCCCTCATCGGCGCGGAATTCGCGCCACCGCGAGAACCACATGACGATGGCCATGGCGAGGAACCCAAGGATCACCTCGGCAATCAGCGACACGATCCAGAATCCGGGACCATGGCCGCGTTCGATACGCAGGATCAGCCTGTCGACAAGAAAACCGATCAGCCGAGACAGGAAGACAACGAAGGTGTTCACCACGCCCTGGATCAGCGCGAGCGTCACCATATCGCCGTTGGCCGCATGGCTGATCTCGTGGCCCAGGACTGCCTCGACCTCACCGCGATCCATGCTGTTCAGAAGTCCGGTGCTGACAGCGATCAATGCGTCGTTCCGGTTCCAACCTGTCGCGAAGGCATTCGGCGACGAGTGGTCGAAGATACCCACCTCCGGCCGCCCAATCCCGGCCGCATCGGCTTGAGCATGGACGGTATCGACCAGCCAGCGCTCGGTCGCGGTTCGAGGTCTTTCGATCACCCGCACCCCCATCCTGGCTTTGGCCATTGATTTCGACAGAAAAAGCGAAATCAGTGCCCCGGCAAAACCGACCACGGCGGAGAAGATCAACAGCGCTTGTAGGTCCAGATCCACACCGTTGGCCGCCAGCAACCCATCGATGCCGAAGAGCCGAAACGTCAGGGACAGGACCACGAGGATTGCGAGGTTCGTGCCCAAGAATAAGGCGAGCCGCAACATGTCTTAACCCTCCTTTTTCTCCGATGCCCGGTCCTCCGACGGCGCGGCGCTGACTGTCACACGCGCAGGGCGGATCAGGCGGTTGCCAATTGCGAAACCGGGGCGATGCAGAACAAGCACCCGCCCGGGTTTCATCTTGTCGCTTTCCTGCGTGCCCATGGCCTCGTGCTGTTTCGGATCGAACGGCACGTCTTCCGGCGCGATGGTGTGAACGCCAAGCGCTTTCAGTCCGGTCTCGAACGCTGCGCGGATATTGCGCAAGCCTTCCAGATGCGCGGCGATCCGGGGATCCTCGGCGTCAGGCGCGTTGCGCGCCGCCTCGATGCCGAGTGAAAGCGCATCAAGCGCCGGTGCCAGGGCTTCGACCGCGGTGGCAATGCCATGCTCGCGCCCTTCCGTGCGCGCCAGCTCGGCGCGTTTGCGGGCGTTCTCGGCATCTGCCAGGGCACGCTTCCACTTGTCGGTCAGCCCGGCGATTTCGTCAGCGACGGCCGAGCTGTCTGTCGTTTGCGCCTCGGTCCGTTCAAGGGTCGCTGCATCAGCCGTCTCGGTCCCAAAACCGGTTTTTGTGTCGTCAGGGTCAGTCCCAAGGGTCTCCTGTGCCATAACGTCCTCCTTTCCAAAGCTCATGGCGTCAGCGCATCACGAGGAAAATCCGCGAGCCGCCGCGCTGGATCGTAAGCGCCAGCGCGCCGGATGCGCGTGTCAATTGCGCGCGCAGATCGGTAAGCGATGTGATGGGTTGACGGTTCACTGCGAGGATGATGTCGCCCGCCTCAAGCCCGGACCGGGCCGCGCGGCTGCCCGGATCGAGCCGGGCCACGACCACGCCGTTCAGATCGCCATAGAACGGATTGCCGGGTTGCAACTCCCGCAATTCGGCACCTGCCAGACGATCAAGCGCCCGATCTGCATTCGAGGCCGCGACCAATCCCGCCTCGCGCAGTGTCGCTTGCAGGGTGATCTCCTCGCCGTCGCGGATGATATTCAGTTCGACATCGCTATCGATCCGCTTCAACCCGATCTGGCTGCGCAGATCGGCGGACCCGGCCACAGGTCGACCATCGACCGAGACGATCAGATCACCGGCTTCCAGCCCGGCCTCTTCGGCCGCACTTCCCGGTTCGACTTGCGTAACGACTGCGCCGACCCCGGCCTCGATCCCGAGCGCATCCGCCAAGTCTGGTGTAAAATCTTGGATTATGACACCAAGCTGACCGCGCCGGACCTCTCCGAACTCGATTAACTGGTCCATGACGGCCTGTGCCATGTTGGTCGGAACGGAAAATCCGATCCCGACATTGCCACCAGAAGGCGCAATGATAGCCGTGTTGATCCCGATCAGACGCCCGTCAAGGGTGATGAGGGCACCACCGGAATTGCCCGGGTTGATCGAGGCGTCGGTCTGAATGAAATCCTCGTAACCATCTACGTTCAGACCGCTCCGTCCAAGCGCACTGACGATGCCCGAGGTGACGGTTTGACCGAGCCCGAACGGATTGCCGATGGCCAGCACGTAGTCGCCGACTTCAAGCCGGTCGCTGTCACCCAGATCGAGCGCCGTCAAATCCTCGGCTTCGATCTGCAAAAGCGCGATGTCCGTGCCAGCGTCGCTTCCGATCAGCTCGGCCTCGAACTGGCGGCGATCCTTCAGCGTGACGAGAATCCGGTCACCATTCTCGATGACGTGGTGATTGGTCAGCACATAGCCTTCCTCCGCATCGACAATCACACCTGACCCGGCGCTCATCTGCTGCCGTGGCATCGGTTGTTGCGGCGTGGGCGGCATATCGAAGAAGCGCCGGAAGAACGGATCGTTGAAGAGCGGGTTCATCTCGGCTGTCTGGCGGCTCTCGACCGAGATGTTCACCACGGCAGGCGTCACTTCGGCCAGAAGAGGTGCCAGGGTCGGTAACCCGTCCGCGTTGCGGAACAGGGGCGCGTCGGCCGTTTGAGATGAGACCGGCGCTACAAAGGTCGTTGTGACAATGAAGAAAGTTGCCAGAAATCGGCTGAAACGGGAAGCAAGTGCGGGCATGATCTAACTCCTTCAGTCGATGGTTGGGGTGGCCGGGTTTTCCCGGCCACATGCCCGCGAGGGGCCATGAGGGTGCTGCCCCGGGCCGTGTTGGCTCAGGTTTCAGAGGTGAAGAACCGATCTTTGAACCGGTCGAAGCTCTGGCGGATGGTGTCGAGAATGCCGCCAGTGTCTTCTTCGGCCTCGATTTGCTCATCCAAACGTTCGAGATCTGCGTGCAACTCAGCGAAATCATCCTCGGTGCCGTAGCCAAGAGCTTCGGCCAGATCGAGTTGTTCGCGCGCGGCCTGAACATATTCGGACGGGGTCAGCGTCAAGGCCTCGTCATCTTCACCGGCGCTTGTTTCTTCTTCGGCCGACTGTCCTCCAAGCGCGGTTTCGGCTTCATCAATGAAACGTTCGGCGCGCAGGATCGGCAGAGAGATCGTATCCTCGGTCACCACGACCGTGCTGAGCGCCGTTGCAAGCGTCTGCCGCGCCACGTCGAACTCGCCATCATCGATCTGGGCAGCTGCCGTCACCAATGCATCGGGATAGGTTGCAAGCGGCAGGTTGGTTGTCTCGACTATGATCTCGCTTGCAAAGTCGCGCATCAGGGGACGCGCCTGCTGGAGTCGTCCGTCATCGACAAGCTCCTCGATGGTTTCGCGCGCGGATTCAACGGCCTCGACGTCTCCCATCAAGTCCCGCTGTATCAAACGCACGGAAACAGGGGCCAGCGCCAGGTCCGGCTCGCGCGCCACGACCGTTTCCAGCTTGCCGGTGGCAAGGGCAAGCGCATCGATGGCAGCCTGCGTGTCGCCCTCATCAAGCGCAGTCAGAGCTTCTTCGGTTTTTTCGAGTGCCTCGGTTGCATCGGCGATCAGCGCGTTGCGTTTCTCGTCCACTTGCGCATTTGCCTCATTCTGCACGGTTTCACTGATCGCTGCGTCTGTTTGTGCCGCGACCTCGTCGGTCAGCTCTTCAGCAAAAGCAGGTGTGACGGCCACGGCAGTCATAAGTGCAACCACACTTGCGGCTGATTTTAATTTGCCCAATCCAGACATTTTCTCCTCCTTTCCCAGTCTGTGGTCGACCAGATGGATCGTGTCTTATCCCGCAAACCACTCAGGATCGTTCACTTCGGCAAATCGGGTCGAAGAGCGGCCGGAAAACGCCGGCCACTCCGACGGATTAAGCTGCCTTGACGGGGATCCGCTTGATCCGCGACTGCGCTTCTTCCGATTTGGGAAGCGTCACCGTCAGGACGCCGCGCTTGAATTGAGCATCCGCCTTGTCGGTGTCGACGCCCGGCGGCAACGGGATCGTGCGATAGAAGGCGCCGTAGCTTCGCTCGGACATGTAGACGCCCTTGCGCTTTTCTTCGCGCTCGATCTTTTTCTCGCCGCGGATGGTCAGAACATCGCCCGACAGCGCGATGTCAATATCGTCCTCTGACATGCCCGGAAGCTCGACGGCGATTTCAACGCTGTCTTCGGTCTCGGCCACATCCGTGCTGGGACCGAACATTCCGACGGGGCTCGTACGCCCGTTCCAGCCGTTCTCGATGCGGTCCCAGAAGTCTTCGAACACGTTGTTGATGTCGCGTTGCAGCGACGCTAGCGGGTTGCTGCTGTCCGCGTTCTCGTTTGCAGGGGTCTTGTTCTTGTAACGACCCCAGGGGATGAGATCGCTAATTTGCATGATTCTAATCCTCCTTTCTTGGCGTTTCGTTACGCCGCTTTGACGGTGATCTTCTTCGGCTTGGCTTCCGCGGCCCGCGGCAGTTCGAGGCGCAGCGTGCCGTGCTTGAAATCAGCCTTGATCTTGTCCTGATCGACTGCGTCCGAAAGCGTGAAGGTGCGTGTGTATCCGCCTTCGCGATATTCTGCGGACAGCCGGCGATAGCCTTCGGGCGCGTGGTTTTTCACGCGGCCGATCAGTGTCAGAACCTGCCGCTCAAGCGTGATGTCTACGTCGTCGGATGCGACACCTGGCATGTCAGCCAGAATGACCGTCGTGTCGTCCTTCTCGAAGATGTCCACGGCGGGCGTGAACATGTGCTCGACGGTCGTGTCTGCCCCGTTCGTTTGGGTCATGTTGCGACCGCCCTGGGTGGCGAGTTCCTGTGCCATATCAAACCTCCTTTCTTTGCGTGGCCTTACGATTTGATCGAGATGCGCTTCGGTTTCTCGTCTTCCGGGCGCTGCATCTCGACGGTCAGCACACCATTCTCGAAGCGAGCATCGACATGCTCGGCATCGATCCGGAAGGGCAGCTCGACAGTGCGGAAAAATTTACCCTTGGGCCGTTCACGGCGATGCCAAGAGACATCTTCGTCGATATCCTGATCCTTGAATTCGCCGCGGAGCGAGATCATCGTGTCTTGAACGGTCAGCTCGATGTCGTCCTCACCGAGGCCGGGCAACTCTGCGGTCATCACGATGCTGTCCTCACCGGCCCAGAAATTGACGGGCGGGTAGGTCGAGCTGTGCCGCGACGTGCCGACACCATCAAGCAGCCGGTTCATGTCGCGCTGGATTCGGCGCATGTCGATAAACGGATGGCTTGCACCGAAGGGGTCGAAAAGTGTGTGAAGCATTATCGTCCTCCTTTCTCATTTTCGTCCGCGACTGACGCGAAGGCCCGTTGCACAAGACAGAGCAGCCGGGCGGCAGGACGCGAACATTCAGCTTTCAGGGGGAGGTCGATGAGGCGAGTTGCAGGAGGGATGCATGGGCACAATACTGGCGTGCGCCTCTGCACGCCAAGCGATCTGGCAGTCGAAACGGCAACCGCTTTCAGCCAATTGCCTGCTATCCACAACCTGGGGACCCGCCTTCGGCATCCCCTAACGTCACATGAAGTGGAAATCGATTTTTAAGATGTCAAGACCCCTCTGGAAATTTTTAGACCGGTTCCCACATCACCCATAAACGATGGAACCGGTCCGAAAGGAGGTGTGACATGGACCGCAAGAACACGATTAACATCTGGTACTTTGTTCTGGCTTTCATCGGTGTGCTTCTCGTGCAGGATCTGCTGCTGCGGACGCAGACCATCGAAGCCATCCCCTACAGCCAGTTCGAGGAATATGTCGAAGACGATCTCGTTGACGACGTCATCATTGGCTCGGACAGGATCACCGGCACCTTTACTGTGCCGCAAAATGGAAAGACCGAATTCGTCACGACCCGCGTGGATCCCGGGGTGGCGGAATTGCTGCGTGACCACGGCATTACGTTCACCGGAGCGGTTGAGAGCACGTGGTTGGCCACGCTCCTCTCCTGGGTCGTTCCGGCCCTTGTTTTCGTGGGTCTGTGGTTCTTCCTGATCCGCAAATTCGCCGAAAAGCAAGGCTTTGGTGGTTTCATGTCTATCGGCAAAAGCCGCGCGAAGATCTACGTGGAAACCGACACTGAAACGCATTTCGACGATGTGGCTGGGGTCGATGAGGCTAAGGCGGAATTGCAGGAGATCGTCGAATTCCTGAAAGACCCCGAAGGTTATGGTGCGCTTGGCGCGCGGATGCCCAAGGGCGTGCTGCTGGTCGGACCGCCCGGCACCGGCAAGACAATGCTTGCCCGCGCCGTGGCGGGCGAAGCAGGCGTGCCATTCTTTTCTATCTCGGGCTCGGAATTTGTCGAGATGTTCGTAGGCGTCGGCGCGGCCCGTGTACGCGACCTCTTCGAACAGGCCCGTGCCAAGGCCCCTGCTATCATCTTCGTGGACGAGCTTGACGCGCTCGGACGGGCCCGCGGGGCAACCCCCGGTGTCGGCGGGCACGATGAGCGGGAGCAGACCCTGAACCAGTTGCTGACCGAGCTTGATGGCTTTGATCCCACAAGTGGGCTGGTTCTGCTGGCGGCCACCAACCGGCCGGAAATTCTCGATCCTGCGCTCCTGCGCGCCGGGCGCTTCGACCGGCAGGTGCTGGTGGATCGTCCCGACCGGGAGGGCCGTATCGCGATACTCGGTGTTCATATGAAGAAGATTAAAGCGGGCCGCGACGTCTCGCCCGACCAGATCGCGGCTCTCACCACAGGTTTTACCGGGGCCGATTTGGCCAACCTCGTGAACGAAGCGGCGCTTCTGGCCACGCGCCGGGGTGCAGCCCACGTCGAAATGAAGGATTTCAACAACGCCATCGAACGCATCGTCGCCGGGCTTGAGAAGCGCAACCGCCTCCTCAATCCGCGCGAGCGGGAGATCGTCGCCTATCATGAGATGGGCCACGCTCTGACTGCAATGGCGCTGCCCGGCGTGGACGAGGTGCACAAGGTTTCCATTATCCCCCGTGGCATCGGCGCGCTTGGCTATACGATCCAGCGCCCGACCGAAGACCGCTTCCTGATGACCCGAGAGGAGTTGGAGAACAAGATTGCCGTTCTGCTTGGCGGGCGCGCCGCCGAAGGGCTGATCTACGGCCATTTGTCCACCGGCGCGTCCGACGACCTGGCCAAGGCAACCGACATCGCGCGCTCAATGGTCACGCGGTACGGGATGAATGAAGAACTGGGCTTTGTGAGCTACGAGGAAGGCAAGCACGATTTCCTTGGGCGAAACGTCCCTCAGTCTTCCGAGGCCGTTTACAGCGAGACGACCGCCGAACTCATTGATGCCGCAGTCCGCGATACGATTGCGGCGGTCTACGACCGGGTATACGCCCTATTGGAGAACAACCGGGATCTGCTGGAACGGTCGGCCAAGGATCTGCTTGAGCGCGAGACCCTGACCGACGAGGATCTGAAAGCCTACAAAGAGGATTTGGTTCCGGAGATTGAACCGGACCTCCAGCGCACGGCCTGATATCTCAGGCCGTCGCGCCAGCGCTATTGGACGGCGGCCCGATGCGTCCGGACCAAAGGGGCAGCGGATCGCTGGCTGGAAATGTCTCTTCCAGCATCTCGTCAAGTAACTCCGTTGAGCTGTCCTGTGACGAGCTCGCCTTCTCCTCGGTCGATCGCGTTGGCGCAAATTCCTGACGAATAGCTTTCTTTCCTGCATCACGCCGCAGGGGTTCTGGTTTGGCCACGATCCTGTCCCGGTAGCTCTTGATCACAGGCTTCCGGTCATGGTCGGGCAGCACATAAACCCGCCATCCCTGAGCCTCGGCAAATTCGATCGCCGCTTCACGGCTGGAGAACGGCATCCGGATTTGACGCGCGGGATCATTGCCGCTTGTCCATCCCATCAAGGGCTCGATCTCAAGCGGGCGTGTCGGCTCCAGTTGCAGCATCCATCGCTTTGGTCGAGGGCCCGATTGCATCGGGTTGCGCGCGGGTCGATAGACAAAGGCAATTGGCGCATCATGGCGAACTTCACCGTCCGGCAAAGGCGTCAATCGACATTGCGAGGCGCGCGCGGTGCCGCCGTGATCGCGAGGGGGGTGCGGAAGCATGTTTGATTGTTGCGGATCAGTGTCGTGTTCATTTGCATGGTCTCTCATCGAAAACCTCCTTTCTCTTGGTGAGACGAAGACTCTCTTTCGAAAGGAGATTTGAGAACCTGCCTCCCGAATTCAAGGGATTGCAAGCCGCAAATCAGATGCCCATATCAGCGTCGACTTAACAGAACGATTGTAACCATTCGAGAAGTGTCATGCGCCATCAGCCTGCTTCGGCGGCGGATCCCGCATCGGCGAGCTCCGTCGCGTTCAGAACCACAATCTTTCAGGTTGCGCCGCTGCTGGTGGCGGTGACCGTGCTCATCCTTGGGCACGGGCTGCAGGGTACGCTTCTGGGGGTGCGCGGAGGCCTAGAAGGGATGAGCGCGCGCAGCATCGGCCTTGTCATGTCCGCCTATTTTTTGGGCTTCATAGCTGGATCGCTCTGGTCGGTGCATCTGATCGAGGCCGTTGGGCACATCCGCACTTTTGCGGCGTTTGCCTCCGTGACTTCTGCCGTAGCGCTCGCCTATGCGCTGGAAATAAGCGTTGTTGGCTGGACCGTATTGCGGATCATCAACGGCTTTTGCTTTGCGGGCATGATCCTCGTCGTCGAAAGCTGGCTGAACGCCGGGACGGCGTCGCGCTGGCGCGGTCGGGTCCTAGCGATTTATGGCACGATCACGCTCGCGGCCTGGGCCGTCAGCCAGCCGATGCTGTCGCTCGCCGATCCGGGCGGTTTCGTTCTGTTCTGCCTCGTCTCGATTCTCGTCTCGCTGTCGCTGGTCCCGGTCACGCTGTCGCGTACCGGTGTGTCCAGCGATATCGGTGCAGAACGGATGTCACCTCGCGAGCTGTTCGTGATCTCTCCGATCGGCCTCATTGGCACATTCCTGATCGGCTTCTGGGGCAGCGCGTTCTGGGGGATGGGGCCTACGTTCGGACAAATGATCAATATGTCCACCGAGGAAATTGCTGCCTTCATGGCCGCCGTTATGATCGGGGCGGCTATCGGTCAATGGCCCATGGGTTGGCTATCTGACCTGATGGACAGACGGATCGTTTTGGCTGGTGGAACGTTATTAGCAGCAATAAGCGCTATCGGAGTTGCCGTGTCCGAGACGCAAAATAGTCTTCTGCTTTGGGCTGTACTCTATGGTGCAACCAGCATCACCATGTATTCGATCTGTATCGCCCACGTGAACGACCGTGTCTCACCAACGAAACTACTCGCCGCCGCGAGCGGCCTGCTGATCAGCTATGGCGCAGGGTCAACCTTTGGTCCTCTCCTCGCGGGTGGTTTGATGGATCACTTTGGTAGTGAACTGCTTTTCAGTGGTTCCGCTGCGGTGCAAGCGGCTTTTGTCATTTTCATCTGCTGGCGCATCCTTGTCGAGCGAGCAGTGCCGAATGCCGATAAGGAGGCCTTCGTGGCCATGCCGTCCGCCGCAACCAGTCACGTTGGCGTTGAGCTGAATCGACACACAACTATTCGAGACTAGACCAATTCTTGTGCCGCAAAAAAGGCGGCACAAGAAGAACAGTCCTTCCGACCGGGCAACCGCATCGGGGAGACCACGATCGTCGAGAACCTTGTGACGCGAAGCCGACAGCACCTGCCTTGCGGTGGGCCGTGGCCAAGGCGGCAAGTTGCTATCAGAAGTAAATTAGACAGCTAAAATGAATTAGTCTCGATGTGATCTGACACCGCCCCCTTCTCAGCACGCTGAACTGGGGGCGGCGCATCTCTTGAAGGAGATGATGGTTGATCGTTTTGATGGTGGTGCAAACCCAACCGCAAAACGAGGCAACCACAATGCTGAACTCTACTGATAAGATCATCAAACACAAAACCGGTCTGCTGAAACTGGCCGAGGAACTGGGCAACGTCAGCAAAGCCTGCCAGGTGATGGGCTACAGCCGTGACACGTTCTACCGCTATAAATCAGCAGTCGAGGACGGAGGTGTCGAAGCCCTGTTTGAGCGCACCCGGCGCAAGCCTAACTTGGCCAATCGGGTTGACGAGGCGACCGAACAGGCGGTCATCAAATCCGCCACCGATTTCCCGGCCTATGGCCAAGCCCGCACCTCCAACGAGCTGCGCAAACTGGGCATCTTTGTCTCGCCATCCGGCGTCCGGTCGATCTGGCTGCGACATGATCTGGCGAACTTC
>NZ_CYSR01000036.1 GCF_001458395.1 Leisingera aquaemixtae
CGGACCAGCTGATCAAGGGCGGCCTGGACATCGTGACCGGCGGCACCGACACCCACGTCATGCTGGTCGACCTGCGGCCCAAGGGCGTGACCGGCAACATCGCCGACAAGGCACTGGGGCGCGCCCATATCACCACCAACAAGAACGGCATCCCGTTCGACCCGGAAAAGCCCACCGTGACCTCGGGCCTGCGCCTGGGCACGCCTGCCGGCACCACCCGCGGCTTCGGCGAAGCGGAGTTCCGCCAGATCGCCGACCTGATCATCGAGGTGATCGACGGGCTGGCGGCCAGCGGTGAAGAGGGCAACGCGGATGTGGAAGCGTCGGTGCGCGCCAAGGTCGCGGACCTCTGCGCCCGCTTCCCGCTCTACCCGAACCTGTAAGCCCTTTCGGGACTGACAGAAACGAACCGCCGCGGCCCCTCAGCCGCGGCGGTTTTTCCTTGCCGCAAAGGCAGCCCTCCCGCGCCCCGCCGGTGCATCGCTGATGCCCCGGCACGGGCCTTGGGCCCGGCAGCGCCCCTAAGAGGGGCGCTGCCCGCGCCGTGCGGCCCGCACGGCGCCCTGCCCAACGCTTTCGGGACGGCCGCAGGCAGGCCGGAAAGGGGCGGGAGCGCTTGGTGCGGTTCAACGGAGCGCAAAACCCCGCCCGGGCTCTGGACACCGCGGGTCAAACACGCGCACATGCCGACCGCTTCCTGATTGCGTTTTCAGAAAGATCAGGGAAAGGTTTTCCGGCAGGCCCGAGGGTTAGCTAATGTTTTGAACCAAGAAATTGTAGAGCAGCCATCTTATGATCCCTTTCCAAGACTCACAGCCGGCGAACCGGACCCGGCGCCTGGAGCGCCGGTTGGGCGACGGGATGCGGGCACGCCTGCCGCTGGCCGCCACCGAGTTCATCATGTTTACCCTGAAACAGGGGTGGGCCGCCATCTTCGGAATCCTGCTGCTGGCCGGGCTGATTTTCACGGGCTGGATCTGGCAGCCGGAATGGCCGCTGGCCCGCTATGACGCGCTGCTCATCTATGCGCTGGCGCTGCAGGGGCTGCTGCTGGCCGCCGGCATGGAGAGCTGGCGCGAGGTGCGGGTGATCCTGCTGTTCCACCTGACCGGAACCGCGATGGAAATCTTCAAGGTGCAGGCGGGCAGCTGGACCTATCCCGGGGCAGGAGTTATCAAGCTGTACGATGTGCCGCTGTTTTCCGGTTTCATGTATGCCGCCGTCGGCTCTTACATGGCGCGGGTGATCCGGTTGTTCGACATGCATTTCGCCCCCTACCCGCCGTTCTGGACCACGGTGCTGCTGGCCGCTGCAATCTATGGCAACTTCTATGCCCACCACTATCTGCCAGACATCCGGCTGGGCCTGTTTGCCGCTACCGTGCTGCTGTTTGCCCGCACCCGCATCTGGTTCCGCATCGGCGAGCAGTTTTACTGGATGCCGCTGCCGCTGGCGGCGTTTCTGTCGAGCTTTTTCCTGTGGCTGGCGGAGAATGTCGGCACCGGCACGAAAACCTGGCTCTACAACGGTCAGGCCAGTGGCGAGTGGGTGAGCCTGGCAAAAATGGGGTCGTGGTATCTTCTGCTGTACGTCAGCTTTGTCACGGTAACGCTGGTGTTCCGCGATGCGCTGTCTCCGGCTGCCGCGGCGGACCGCCCGCCGCCAGCTGCCGCGCGGCAGCGGCAAGCTTAAGGGCGGCCGGTCAGGAGAGGCTTTCACATCGCAGGCCGCGTAAAGCGGGAAATCAGACCAGCCCGCGCCAGCGCAGGACCACCACCAGCAGGATAAGAACCACCAGCAGCGAAAACGCCATGCTGCCCAAGACCCCCAGCCAGAACCCCTTGCGCCGGTCGGCAATGTCGATTTCCTTCAAGTGCGCCTTAACCTCGCGGGCGGCGCCGCGCAGCGGTTTTTCGTCCACCGTCTGCCGCAGCTTGGGGTGTTCCAGCAGCGGCAGCGCACCGGCCAGTTTCATGCCCTGCTTGTAAACCCGCCGCGGCAGGCGGCGGCGGACAAGTTTCAGCGCGGCGGCGAGGTCGCCGGAAGCGTGCTCGCGCTCCTTCAGGAGCGTGCGGATGTCTTCGATATCCTGATCCAGGCTGGCGGCCATTGCGGCACTCTCCCTCGGCTGATGTGTTGGGCCACCCTAGCCCGCGCCCGCGCCCGCCTCAATGGGGCTGGCAAGCCTTTGCCTGCCCGGTTATCAAGGCGCCATGCTGAACACGATCATTCATGGCTCTGCCACCGGAACCCCCCCGCTCCTGATTGCCCATGGCCTTTATGGCTCGGCCCGCAACTGGGGCGTCATCGCCAAGCGCCTGTCGGATGAGCGGCAGGTGGTTGCGGTGGACATGCGCAACCACGGCGACAGCCCCCGCAGGGACAGCCACACCTATCCGGAGCTGGCGGAGGATCTGGCGGAGGTGATCACGGCCCATGGCGGCCGGATGGATGTGATCGGCCATTCGATGGGCGGCAAGGCGGCGATGATGCTGGCGCTCAATCACCCCGAGGCGGTGCGCAAACTGGTGGTCGCCGACATCGCGCCGGTGGCCTATGGCCATACTCAGATCCAGTATATCCACGCGATGAAGTCATTGGACCTGGAGAGCATCGAGCGCCGCCCCGAGGCCGCCGCCCGGCTGGCTGAGGCCGGGGTGGACGCTGCGCTGCAGAGCTTTTTCACCCAGTCGCTGGACCTGCCGAACAAGCGCTGGAAGCTGAACCTGGACACGCTGGCAGAGCAGATGCCGAACATCATGTCCTTTCCGCAGACGGAAGCCGCCTGGGACGGCCCTGCGCTGTTCCTGTCAGGGTCGGACTCGGATTACGTGCTGCCGCAGCACCGCGGCGAAATCCGCGCGCGGTTCCCGAATGCCCGGTTTGCCAAGCTGCCCGGCGCGGGCCATTGGCTGCACGCCGAGAAGCCGCGGGAGTTCGAGGCCGCCGCGCGGGTGTTCCTCAACGCCTAGGCGCCGCGGGCATAGAGCTGTCTTGCGACCAGCCAGGCGACCGGCATCCCCAGAACGGCGCCGGCAGCAGCGGCGGCAAGGATCGCTTGTGTCGTGACCAGCCCTGCTGCAAGCACAGCGATCACCCCGGCACCTGCCAGGCTGCTGCCGATCAGCGAATACAGGATGGATGCAAGACGCAACATGGGCTTTCTCCTTTGCCTCTGACTGTTCTGTGCACAGGCATAGGGATTCGCGAATATATACGCCTTGATCCTGATCAGTTCGGCATTGATGCAATTCTAGCGCGTGTACATCTGCTTCTTAAAGGCCCGCGTCCGGTCCGTCGCCGCGGCGGAGCCGTCGTGGTAGGTGCCGAACCATTTGTCGAAGGGGATCTCCGAGGTGCCGTAGTTGCACTCGAAATAACGGTGGTGCAGCTGGTGGAAGAAATCGCCGGCCTTGGCCGCCTCTGTGTCCCCGGCGATCACCCGTTCGAAACCGGAATGCGACAGCACCGGGCTGACCTGCTGGAACATCGCATGGAACACCAGGTGCAGCGGGTGCGAGGGCACGATCAGGTGGATGAAATAGGTGGTGAAGTAGAGCAGGTTTTCATACCAGTGGTTGGAGATCCCTGACCACGGCCCGATGTTGACGTTGCGGTGGTGGACTGCATGCACGTGTTTATAGAGCCGCGGGTGATGCTCCAGCCGGTGCACCCAGTAGAAATGCAGGCCGGACCACATCGGGATCAACAGCATCCAGACCACGCACCACACGGGGGCTTCGGCGAATGTCACGGTGGGCACCCAGCCATTGGCCATCAGCCAGTAGATGCCCCATTGATAGACGGTGGCCACGGTGATGGCGCTGCCAAGGGTCCACCACATGTTGTCCAGCACCTGGTTCTTGAAGGTAAATGTGCCGTTGCCCCGCGACAGGTCGCGTGTGTCGAACTTTTTCTGCATACCCTGGCCCTTGCGGATGTAGAGCCACCAGTGCAGCCCCCCGGCCACCGCGGCCTGCGGCAGCAGGTTGGCAAGCCAGACCTGCAGCATCCAGCCGGGGCGGAAGGCGGCCATCTCTGCCAGCGGCGGCAGCAGCCAGGCGTAAAGGGCGAGCGCCAGCAGGAGGCAGACCGTCAGCGACGTGATCTCCATCCAGGCGCCGCGGTACCATCTGAGGACCGCCGCCGGGCGCGGCGGCCAGCTGAACAGCGGGTTGAGCGGCACCTGCCCCTTGGGGTGATAGTGCCAGCGGTCCGCCTCGCGGTCGGGGAGCGTGCCGTGCATCGGGTTGCCTCCTGTCCCAGGTTTCAGGTTGCGTAGTTGGAGCCCTCGTCGTCGAGGATCGCCTTCAGCTCCGCCAGGTGGCGTTCCGCCTGATCGGGGTAATCCTCCAGCTCCTGCGCGGTCTTCTCGGCGATCTCGTCGCTCAGCACCCGCAGTTCCCGGCCGGTTTGCAGGGCGCGGATATAGGTCTCGGCGGCGCGCTCGAAGTAATAGAGCCGGTTGAAGGTGTCCGCGACGCTATCGCCAATGACCAGCACGCCGTGGTTGCCCATGATCATCACCTTGACCTTGGGGTCCGTCAGCATCCCGGCGCAGCGCGCGCCCTCGTCTTCAAACGCCAGGCCGCCGAAATCATTGTCGACCACATAGCGGCCATAGAAAGTGGCGGTGTTCTGGTCGATCGGCGGCAGGGTGCTGTCGGCAAGACAGGCGAGCACGGTGGCGTGGATGGAATGCACATGCATGACGCAGCGCGCATGCGGGCACAGGCGGTGGATGGAGCCGTGCAGGCCCCAGGCGGTCGGGTCCGGCGCGCCGGGGCGCTCCATCGTCTTGGGGTCGTCCGCATCCAGCAGCAGGAGGCTGGATGCCTTGATGCGCCGGAAATGCGCCTGGTTCGGGTTCATCAGGAATTGGGTTCCGTCCTCGTTCACCGCCAGGCTGAAGTGGTTGGCGACGCCCTCATGCATGTGCAGCCGTTCGGTCCAGCGGAAGGCCGCGGCCATGTCGACGCGCTCCTGCCAATGGGTGAGGTTCGGGCTCAGCGCCGCTTGCGTGTTCATTCCTGCGCCTCCGGAAGTGCGGTTGCGTTATTGGTGCCAGCCGGATTGTCAGCTGACAAACAATGGATTCAACCGCTATGCATTAAGGAAACTAATGCACAGGTCATACATCCATGCCGCCCCCCGGATCGCCGCCCTCCTCCCTGCCCCCGCTGACCTGGCTGCGCGCCTTCGAGGCCAGTGCCCGGCACTTGTCGTTCACCCGCGCCGCGGCGGAGCTGAACCTGACGCAATCGGCAATCAGCCAGCATGTGCGCAGCCTGGAGAACTTCCTGGGCCGGGAGCTGTTCATCCGCAAAACCCGCGCGCTGGAGCTGTCGGAGGCCGGGGCGAATTACATGCCGATTGTGCGCGAGGCCTTTGACCTGATCGCGGCCGGAACCCAGGCCTTTACCGGCGGCGATCAGGGGCGCCATCTGGTCTTGCAGTGCAATATGGCCTTTTCGGTGTTCTGGCTGTCGCCGCGCTTGCCGCGGCTCTATGCGCGGTTCCCTTGGCTGGTGCTGAATATCGTGACACCGATCTGGGACCCGGAACGCCATGCCAGCTCTGCCGGGACCGAGATCCGCTTTGGCCGCCCGAACGATATGTCGGCAGCTGCGGTCCGGCTGACGCGGGACCGCTTCTATCCGGTCTGCGCACCGGGCTATCAGGGCGGCGCGGTTGATTTCAGCACTGCCACGCTGCTGGATTGTGCAGGCGTCACAGGCTCCTGGGGGGCGTGGTTCAAGTCGCAGAACCGGCCGTTTGACCGCAATCACGAGATCAGCCTGGCCTCTACTTACGTGATCGCCATGACCGCGGCGGTGAACGGGGCCGGGATATCCATGTCCCATGACACCCTGGCGGGCGGACTGCTGGAGAGCGGCCAGCTGGTCCGGGCCAGCGATCATTCGGCGGAGCAGCTGGAGAGCTATTTCCTGATGCCGCCGCCGAGCCATGCCAGCACTCCGGCGTCGCGGGCGTTTCTGGAGTGGCTGGAGGGGGAATTGCCGCCGGTATAGAAAATACCGCCCGGCGGCACGCCGGACAGCACCCGTCCGCCCCCCCATGGGCGGGCCCTGCCCTCACCGGCCACCAGCCACTTTCAAAAATCTCCAACAAGTCCTGCCGAATGTTCGCAATACGCCCGCCGCTTGCGCCATTTGCCGCATGCTGTTAAACGCGCGCCACCGGTCGCAGCCTACCCGGTCACCAAAACAAGGGTTCAAACATGAAGACTATCGTTATCTGCTCGGGCGGGCTGGATTCCGTTTCGCTTGCCCATATGGTCGCTGAGGAGCATCAGCTGACCCGTCTTGTCTCCTTCGATTACGGCCAGCGCCACAGGAAGGAACTCGACTATGCCGCCGCCGCCGCCAAACGGCTGGGTGTGCCGCATGACATCATCGACATGCGCGGCATCGGGGCGGCGCTCTCCGGCTCGGCCCTGACCGATGACATCGACGTGCCGGACGGCCACTACGAAGAAGAGACCATGAAGGTCACCGTGGTGCCGAACCGGAACGCGATCATGCTGACCATCGCCTATGGCATTGCTGCCGCCAACGGCGACGACGCTGTGGCGACGGCGGTGCATGGCGGGGATCATTTCATCTATCCGGACTGCCGCCCGGCGTTTACCGAGGCGTTTGACGCCATGCAGCGCGCGGCGCTGGATGGATACGCCGACGTGCGGCTGTACACCCCCTTCGTGCACCGCACCAAGGGCGACATCGTCACCGCAGGTGCTGCGCACAACACCCCCTTTGCAGAGACCTGGTCCTGCTACAAGGGCGGTGAGAAGCACTGCGGGCGTTGCGGCACCTGCGTTGAACGGCGCGAGGCCTTCCATCTGGCGGGCATCGAGGATCCGACGGACTATGCCGACCCGGATTTTTGGAAGGCGGCGATTGCTGCCAAGGACGGCGCCTGATGTTCCGGATCACCAAGGAATTCCACTTCTCCGCCTCGCACCAGCTGACCCACCTGCCGCCGGACCATCAATGCGCCCGGCTGCACGGCCACAACTATGTCGTGGTGGTGGAGCTGGCGGCGAAGGAGCTGAACAGCGACGGCTTTGTGCGCGACTATCACGAGCTGAAACCGCTGAAGGACTACATCGACGGAACCTTCGACCACCGGCATCTGAACGACGTGCTGGACGGGTATTCGACGGCGGAAAACATGGCGAAGCATTTCTATGACTGGTGCAATGCACGCTGGCCGGAGGTTGCTGCGGTGAAGGTTTCGGAGACGCCCAAGACCTGGGCGGAATACCGGCCATGACAACATTGCGCATCGCGGAAATCTTCGGCCCCACGATCCAGGGCGAGGGCGCCCTGATCGGGGAACCCACAGTCTTTGTGCGCGCCGGCGGCTGCGATTACCGCTGCTCCTGGTGCGACTCGATGCACGCGGTCGACAGCGCCTACCGGCATGACTGGGCGGTGATGTCTCCCGAGGACGTCATGGCAGAGGTGCGCCGCCTGTCCGGCGGCAAGCCGCTGACCGTCTCGATCTCCGGCGGCAACCCGGCGATCCAGGACTTCGCCCCGGTGATCGCTTACGGCAAGGCGGAAAGCTACCGTTTTGCCTGCGAGACCCAAGGCTCGGTCAGCAAGCCCTGGTTTGCCGATCTCGACATGCTGGTGCTGAGCCCCAAGCCGCCCTCCAGCGGCGAAACGGTGGATTGGAAGGCCTTTGACCGTTGCCTTGAAGCGGCAGAGGGCTGCGGTCAGGCAGTGATGAAGATCGTGATCTTTGACGACAAGGATTACGCCTGGGCCAAGGCCGTGGCAGAGCGTCACCCGGAGCTGCCGCTGTACCTGCAGCCCGGCAACCCGGAGGTCGACCCGGAACAGCCCGTCGATCTGAACCAGGCCACGGACCGCCTGCTGTGGCTGATTGAAAAAGTGACCGGCGACGGCTGGTTCACCCCCCGCGTCCTGCCCCAGCTGCATGTGCTGGTCTGGGGCAACAAGCGCGGCGTCTGACGACAAGGAACCTGATATGTCTGACAGCATCTACAGCAACCTGAAGCAGCTGGGCGGCGACACCATCGTGCCGCAAAGCCCGGAAGAGGCAGAACTGGAGCGGGTGCAGAACCCGCAGGCCGATGTGGCCTACAACGTGCGCTTCACCGCGCCTGAGTTCACCTCGCTCTGCCCGATGACCGGGCAGCCGGACTTTGCCCATCTGGTGATCGACTATGTGCCGGGCGACTGGCTGGTGGAAAGCAAATCGCTGAAGCTGTTCCTCACCTCCTTCCGCAACCACGGCGCCTTCCACGAGGATTGCACCGTCTCCATCGCCCGCCGCCTGGCGGATTTCCTGGAGCCGCAATGGCTGCGCATCGGCGGCTACTGGTATCCGCGCGGCGGCATCCCGATCGACGTGTTCTGGCAGACCGGCCCAATGCCCGAAGGCGTCTGGATCCCGGACCAGGGCGTGCCGCCCTACCGCGGCCGCGGCTGAGCCGGTATTGCTGCAGAAATGAGGACGGCCCGGGATCTGATGGTTCCCGGGCCGTTTTATTGTCTGCCTGGCGGCGCATCTTGCGCGCCGTCTCCGCCGCAGCGCAGGCCCGCGCGGGAACCGGTTTTCCTGCCAAGCGTTATGCCTCCAATGCCGCAGGCGGCCCGGCCCCTGCGGCCATCAGCACGACATATGCGCAAAGGAGGGGAAACAATGGCAACGGACTACACGCAAGGCGACCGCATTGTCCGGCATTCGCCCGCGGGCAGCAGCAACAGCCCCGAGGTTTGGGGCCTGTATGAACCGGAAAGCGGATCGGTCCAGTATATTTGCGCCGATCCCTCGACACGCAAGGCGGCGCTGATCGACGTGGTCTGGGATTTCGACCCGAAAAACGCGGGCACCGCACAGGACAGCATCGACCACGTGATGCGGGTGGTCGAACAGGAAGGCCTGACGCCCGCCTGGATCCTGGACACCCACCCGCACGCCGACCACTTTATGGCCTCCGCCCGGCTGAAAGAGCGCACAGGCGCACCCACGGCGATTGGCGAAAAGGTGCGCGAGATTGCTGAGCTTTGGCGCGGCTACTACCACATGCCGGAGGCATTTGATCCCAGCCGCGACTTTGACCGGCTGCTGGCGGATGGCGACACAATCGAGCTGGGCGACCTTCAGATCCGGGTAATGCTGTCGCCCGGTCACACGCTGGGCTCAGTCAGTTATGTCTGCGGCGATGCGGCGTTTGTCCATGACACTCTGATGCACGCCGACGCGGGGACCGCGCGTGCGGACTTCCCCGGCGGTTCCGCCGGGGAGCTTTGGCAGTCCATTCAGCAGATCCTCTCCCTGCCGGAAAACACCCGCCTGTTCGTCGGCCACGATTACGGCACCGATGACCGGGACGCCCCCGCGTGGGAGGCCACGGTGGCAGAGCATCTGGCGCGCAACCCGCATGTGAAGGCCGGGACCCGCAAGGAAGACTGGATCAAGCAGCGCACCGAGCGCGACAAAACCCTCTCCCTGCCGGACCGGATGCTGGCCGCCCTGCAGGTGAACCTGCGCGGCGGCCGCCTGGGCGCGGCGGAAAGCGACGGCAATCATTACCTGAAAATCCCTGTCAACAAATTCTGAGGTGCGGACAATGGCACAAACCATGGAAGAGATGGTCGAAACCGCCCGGGCGCAGACCAAGACGGCCAGCCCCCAAGATGCCCATGACGCGGCCGCAGCCGGCCACGTCATCCTAGACGTGCGCGAGCCCGGCGAACTGCAGCAGGACGGCTGCGTCTCCGGCAGCCTGCATATTCCCCGCGGCGTGCTGGAATCAAAGGCCGATCCGGACAGCGGCGCCGCCGAGGCCGCGCTGACCAGCCGGCGCGATGATGCGGGTATCTACGTGCTCTGCGCCTCCGGCGCCCGGGCCGCACTGGCCGCGCACACGCTGTGCCAGATGGGGTATGACGCTGCCATCATCGAGGGCGGCCTGCAGGCCTGGAAAGACGACGGCCTTCCGGTTGAGGGCGCGTCCTAACGCCGCTGACGTCCTTCACGGCACATGACAGTCAGGCACGGCGCCGCCGCCGTGCCGGCGGGAGGCAACAGTAGCGCGCCCCCTGCCCTCCCACAGCCGCGCCGCGAGCGGGATGGTCCGCAAAAAGCAGGTGCCTGCCAGCCGCATTTTTGCCTCGGCCTGCCGCCAATATTGTTGCACCTCATAGCTGCATTACCTTCCCCAAGGTAAAGCAGATCATTTTCCGAAATTTTATTTAAGATTTTATGCAACTTGAACTCTTTAGCGGCGCTAGAAAGTTTTTCGGGCTATTCGAGTGGAAGACTTTACGACAGGGGACTTTAATGAATTCGCTCGATATGGGAAAAACGCTTTCGGGATACTTGCATACGCTTTCGCAGGCCGGCCTGCAGGTCGAAATGTTCACGGATTTCGAGAAAGTGCCCGAGACCGCCGCCCTGTCAGGCCGCCAGTTCCAGATGCCCGGCTTTGCCATTGAGCGCACCGACCACACCGAGAATTCGGCTTTCTGGCTGTTTTTGAAGGAGAACGGCACCTATATCGGCGGCGCGGCGGCAATGCTGCAGGACCTGGGCCGGGAAACTCTGGCAGATTTCCTGATGCGCACCTCCCGCCACCAGTTTCCCAACCCGGCAGGCGGCGGTGTCGAGAGCGTGGCCGAGCCGCTGGCCCGCGAAGTCAGCGGGCGGCTGGCTTATATCGGCGAATTGAACTTCCTGCCGGGCCGCCGCGGCAAACGCGCTGAGCGGCTGGCGCCCTTCATGCGGATTTTTCAGATTCTGGCGATCCAGAAATGGGATGTGGATTGGATCTATGCCTTCATCCCCGACCGCCACATGCAGGCGCGGCTGGATCTGGTTTACGGCTTCACCCGGGCGATCCCGCGCGCGCAGAAATGGCGCGCCCCGGAACCGGAGGTGCGCAGCAGCACCGAATGGTTTGTCGGCTCTTCCCGGCTGGAAATGGAGCACATGCTGCTAAGCGACCTAGCCGAATTTGATATCCTGTGAGAAATTGGCCACCAGGAGCTTGCCGTCCGGCAGGTAAACCGGCGCCAGGACCCGCCGGTACTGGCGGGTAAAGAGGCGGGCGGTCCGCAGTTTCACATCAATCGAGGGGGGGGTGATGACCGGCTCGCCGCGGTTGATCGCCTCGCTGTGGGCCATCACCAGATCGGCGTTCAGCTTGTCGCTGAAGCCGTTCAGCGTATCCCGCAGCTGGCCGCTGCTGGACACCTCAAAGCAGACCGAGGCGAGGCTGTGCCGCCCGGACTGGATCGGCTGGATCCGGTTCCCTTCCGGGTCCGGCGGATCGAACATGTCCACCGCGTGCTGCAGCTGGTCGAACCCTTCCAGGCGGCCGCTGTTGGAAAACCACCAGTCCAGGAAATCCTGCAGCGAAACATCGCAGCCGCTGTACTGGCGGCTGCGGGCGGCGGCCTGCATCTGCGCGTTGAGAATCTCAAACGCCTTGCTGCCGGGCCCGCCCGCCTGGCGTTCCGGCAGCAGCTCCAGCCCGGCGGTATCGGAGGAAAAGTAGCGGAACGACACCCCCAGCCCGCGCGACAGCGCGTCCAGCGTGCTCCAGCCGATCTCGCGCTCATTCTTCAGCGCGCTGTTAAATGTGCCGTAAGGAATACCGCATTTCAGCGCGGCCTGCCGGTTGGACAAATTTAAATCCGCGAGCAAAGCGGAAATTTTCTGATGGATCAGCGCCATATGCCAAAGATCTTTCACATTCTGTGCGACATCTTGCATAATATTATCGTTACAGCAATGCAATCTTTACGTGATCGCGCCAAGTCCCCTTTGCACGGGAACTTCAAGCCAAGCGGCGCCGGAGCGGAACGGTTCTGTCAGGGCTGATGCGGCAATGGAGCCGGTGGTGCGGACGGCGGGACTCGAACCCGCACGGCCATAAGGCCAGGAGATTTTAAGTCTCCGGTGTCTACCATTCCACCACGTCCGCCGGCGGCACCGCCGGGCGGCGCCACAGCAGCAGGTCTAGCCTCCTGATTTCTGACGGACAATCGGTTTTCGGCGTTTGCCGGGAAATTTCTCGGTTGTGCGCGCGCTGCTACAGCTCCATATCCCCGGCCCCCGGCGGCGCCAGCGGCCCGCCGGGATCGGCCAGGTAACGCTCCGGCAGCCAGGGGTTCAGCGCCAGCGCTTCTGCCAGCGCGACCCGCGCCTCCTCCAGCCGCGACAGGCCGTACAGCGACAGCGCCCGCCCGCTCATCGCCGCGACGTGGCGCGGCGACAGCTCCAGCGCCCGGTCCAGATCCCGCAGCGCGGCGGCAAAATCGCGGCGCAGGTAATGCACAAAGGCGCGCTGGTTGTAGCCCTCGGCATAGCCGGGGCAATAGGCGATCAGCTGATCGAAATCCTCCAGCGCGCCGAGGAAATCGAACGACGAGCGCCGGGTCATGCCGCGGTTTAGGATCTCCTGCGCACGCTCATCCGGGGCATCGGCCCAGAACTCCCACATGCGGTTGGCGATCTCGCGCGCCTGCGCCTCGCTGCCGGCCTGCTGGACCTCGCTCAGCAGCCCTTCGAGCGGCGTGCTGTGATCAGGTGCGGACGGGCAGCCGGCGGCGGCGGCCTGCGCTGCCAGCAGCAGGGCCGCAGCCGGTAGAACACAACTGGCTGGACGCTGCGGGGGTCGGGAAACAAATCTGAACATGCCCCCAATGCTGGCACATTTGCAGTTTCGATCAAGTCACCTGTGCGCGCGCAGCTTCCGCAACACCCTAAAGCGGCCCCAGTGCGCCGTCTTCCTTCACCGCCTCCATCGCCACATAGGTGGAGGTCGAGGAGACATGCGGCAGGGAGGAGATCTTCTCCCCCAGCACCGCCCGGTAATCGGTCATCGAGCGGGTGCGCACCTTCAGCAGATAGTCGAAATGCGAGGCCATCATATAGGCCTGTTCCACCTCGGGCAGCTTGGACACCGCGGCGTTGAACTTGGCCAGCGCCGCCTGCCGGGTATCGTCCAGCTTCACCTCGACAAAGGCCACATGGTCCAGCCCCAGCCGGATCGGGTCCACCAGGGCGCGGTAGCCGGTGATGATGCCCTCCGTCTCCAGCCGTTTGAGCCGGGTTTGGGTCGGGGTTTTCGACAACCCGATCCGGCGGGCCAGGTCAGCGACGGAAATCCGGCCGTCCTCCGCCAGCACATTCAGAATCGCCCGGTCAAACCTGTCGATATCAGGAAAGGCCAATTGAACCGTCTCCTTGCTCATCTTTCCGCCACTTGACCTGCATGTTACACATTTTCAGGCGATTGTCCCGCCAGAAAGCGTGTATTCTATGCAAAAGCCCTGCATGTTATCTGTGGAGTCCCCTGCATGACCACCCAATCCAAGCTGCGCTACCGGATCGACGCCGGCACCTATGCCGATCAGACTGCCATGCGCGACCGGCTGGTTGCCCAAGCCGCCCTGTCCGATGCCGACCGCGCCCGGATCTGTTCCAGCGCCGCCGCCCTGGTGCGCGACATCCGCGGCCATTCGGCGCCCGGGCTGATGGAGGTCTTCCTGGCCGAATACGGCCTGTCGACCGAGGAAGGCATCGCCCTGATGTGCCTGGCCGAAGCGCTGCTGCGGGTGCCGGATGCCGACACCATCGACGCGCTGATCGAGGATAAGATCGCGCCGTCGGACTGGGGCAAGCACCTGGGCAAATCCACGTCGTCGCTGGTCAACGCGTCGACCTGGGCCTTGATGCTGACGGGTAAGGTGCTGGACGAGGACCGCAGCCCCATCGGCGCCCTGCGCGGCGCCATCAAGCGCCTGGGCGAGCCGGTGATCCGCACCGCCGTCAGCCGCGCGATGAAGGAGATGGGCCGCCAGTTCGTGCTGGGCGAAACCATCGAAAGCGCGATGAACCGCGCCGCCGGGATGGAGGCCAAGGGCTACACCTATTCCTACGACATGCTGGGCGAGGCCGCCCGGACGGAGGCCGACGCGTCGCGCTATCACCTGTCCTACTCCAAGGCGATTTCGGCCATTGCCGCCGCCTGCAACAGCGACGACATCCGCAAGAACCCCGGCATCTCGGTGAAGCTCTCGGCGCTGCATCCGCGCTATGAGCTGGCGCAGGACGCCAGCGTGATGGAGCATCTGGTGCCGCGTCTGAAGGCGCTGGCGCTGCTGGCCAAGGCCGCCAAAATGGGCCTGAATGTGGATGCCGAGGAAGCCGACCGCCTGTCGCTGTCGCTGGAGGTGATCGACGCCGTGGTCTCCGACCCGGCGCTGGCGGGCTGGGACGGCTTTGGCGTGGTGGTGCAGGCCTACGGCCCCCGCGCCGGCCTGGCGATCGACGCGCTGCATGAAATGGCGGAGAAATACAACCGCCGCTTCATGGTGCGGCTGGTGAAGGGCGCCTATTGGGACACCGAGATTAAGCGCGCCCAGGTCGAGGGCGTCGATGGCTTCCCGGTCTATACCTCCAAGCCGCTGACCGATGTCTCCTACATCTCCAACGCCCGCAAGCTGCTGGGGCTGACGGACCGGATCTATCCGCAGTTCGCGACCCACAACGCCCACACCGTTGCCGCCATCCTGCACATGGCCGACGGCATGGATAAGGGTCTTTACGAGTTCCAGCGCCTGCACGGCATGGGTGAAACCCTTCACCAGATGGTCCTGGAGCAGAACAAGACCAACTGCCGGATCTACGCGCCCGTCGGCGCGCACCGCGATCTGCTGGCCTATCTGGTGCGGCGTCTGCTGGAAAACGGCGCCAACTCCTCCTTTGTGAACCAGATCGTGGACGAAAACGTGCCTCCGGAGGTTGTGGCCGCGGACCCGTTTGATGCCGTCGCAGATGTAACCCGCAAGATCCCGACCGGGCCGGAGCTCTATGCGCCGGAGCGCCCCAACTCCAAGGGGTTCGACCTGGGCCATGCGCCGACGCTGGCAAAGATCGATGAGGCCCGCGCGCCCTGGCGCAACCACCAGTGGCAGGCCGCGCCGCTGCTGGCAGGCGATGCCCAGCCCGAGGCCGCCAAGGATGTGACCAGCCCCACCGACCTGAGCGTCGCCGGCACCGTCAGCCAGTGCAGCCCCGAAGATATCGAACTGGCGCTGGCGCTGGCAGATCCCTGGGACGCCCCGGCAGAGGAGCGTGCGGCAATCCTGAACAAGGCCGCTGACCTCTACGAGGAAAACTACGGCGAACTGTTCGCCATTCTCGCCCGCGAGGCCGGCAAGACCATTCCCGATGCGGTTGCCGAGCTGCGCGAGGCGGTGGATTTCCTGCGCTACTATGCGGCGCGCATTCCCGATGCGCCGCCCGCGGGCATCTTCTCCTGCATCTCGCCGTGGAACTTCCCGCTGGCGATCTTCACCGGCCAGGTCTCTGCCGCGCTGGCCGCGGGCAACGCGGTGCTGGCCAAGCCCGCCGACCAGACGCCGCTGATCGCCCACCGCGCCGTGCAGCTGATGCACGAGGCCGGGGTGCCGCGCAGCGCCCTGCAGCTGGTGCCGGGCCGCGGCAGCGTGGTCGGGGCTGCCATCACCTCCGACCCGCGGGTGAACGGCGTCGCCTTCACCGGCTCCACCGCCACCGCCCTGCGCATCCGCAAGGCGATGGCCGACAACCTGCAGCCGGGCGCGCCGCTGATTGCGGAAACCGGCGGCCTGAATGCAATGATCGTCGATTCCACCGCGCTGCCGGAACAGGCGGTGCAGGCGGTGATCGAAAGCGCCTTCCAATCCGCCGGCCAGCGCTGCTCGGCGCTGCGCTGCCTTTATCTGCAGGACGACATTGCGGATACCGTGCTGAAAATGCTCAAGGGTGCGATGGACTGTCTGCGCCTGGACGATCCCTGGCACCTATCCACCGACAGCGGCCCGGTAATCGACGAAGGCGCCCGCGCAGGGATCCTGGCCCACATCGACAAGGCCCGGGCCGAGGGCCGGGTCATGAAGGAGCTGATGGCGCCGCAGGGCGGCACCTTTGTCGCGCCCACGATGATCGAAGTGCCCGGCATCAGCGCGCTGGAGGAGGAGATCTTTGGCCCCGTGCTGCATGTGGCCCGGTTCAAGTCGCACCAGCTGGATCAGGTGATTTCCGACATCAACGCAACCGGTTACGGCCTCACCTTCGGGCTGCACACCCGCATTGACGACCGGGTGCAGCATGTCTGCGACCGGGTGCATGCGGGCAACATCTATGTGAACCGCAACCAGATCGGCGCGATTGTCGGCAGCCAGCCCTTCGGCGGCGAGGGCCTGTCGGGCACCGGCCCCAAGGCAGGCGGCCCCTTCTACCTCAACCGCTTCTGCGCGCCGGACCGGCAGCAGGTCAGCGCCGAGTGGGACACTGAAACCGCCGCGCTGCCGGGGGCCAGCGGCGTTCCTGCGCAGCCCGTCACCACCTCCCTGCCCGGCCCGACCGGTGAGTCAAACCGCCTGACGGTTTCGGCCCGCCCGCCGCTCCTGTGCATGGGCCCGGGACCGGAGGCCGCCGCGGAACAGGCCAAGCAGGTGATCAGCCTCGGCGGCACCGCGATTGAGGCGCATGGCCTTCTGGGCCTGAACCAGCTGCAGACCATCGAGGGCATCTCCGGCGTGCTGTGGTGGGGCGATGAGGCGACGGGGCGCGACATCGAGCAATGCCTCGCCAAGCGCGACGGCCCGATCATCCCCCTGATCCCCGGCAAGCCCGACCGCGCCCGCGTCCTGGCAGAACGCCACGTCTGCGTCGACACCACCGCCTCTGGCGGCAACGCGCAGTTGCTCGGCGGAAACGCCTGAGCTATCGGCGCTAAGCACTTGACGCTGGGCCATTTCCGGCCCAGCGTTCCCTCATGTTTCCAATCCGCGACCACAACCCGTCCGGCCGCAGGCCCTATGTCGTCTATGCGCTGATTGCCGCAAACGTCTTGGCCTATATCTACTACACCGCCAGCTATGCTTCGCCGCGCGCGCTGGCCTATTTCTATGACGCCTACGCAATTGTCCCGGCCGAGATCATCCATGGCTACGGGTTTGAAACCCTCTTCACTTCCCTGTTCATCCATGGCGGGCTGATGCACCTGGGCGGCAACATGCTGTTCCTGTGGATCTTTGGCGACAACCTGGAAGAGGAGATGGGCCATCTCCCCTTCCTGCTGTTCTACCTGCTCAGCGGGCTTGGCGCCGGGCTGATTCATGTGATGTCCGCACCCGGGTCCATGGTTCCAACGGTTGGCGCCTCCGGCGCCATTGCCGGCGTCATGGGCGGCTATCTCTTGATGTTCCCAAGGGCGCGCGTCGATATCCTGCTGATCCTGATCATCTATTTCCGCATCTTCACCATCCCCGCCTTTGTGATGCTGGGCGTGTGGCTGGCGATTCAGTTTTTCGGCGGCCTCGGCTCTGACCCCAACCAGGGCGGCGTCGCCTATTGGGCCCATGCCGGAGGTTTTGCGGTGGGGCTGATCCTGTGCCTGCCCCTGTGGCTGCGCCGCGGCGGCCCGGCGTTCTGGAACCGCACCCACGGCACCCCGCCGCATCCGGAGAACGAGTATGAACTCTCCGCCAGCCGCATCCCCAAACTGCCGCGCAAAAAGCGCAATCCGGGCCCTTGGGGGAAGTGAGACAGCCCCCGGCTTAAGCCATGGCATGTGGAAAAGGCGGCCTGCGCAACTTTCGAAACAAGCTACTGGTAAACACGCAAGCCGCCCCCCCCGACGGGCATCGGGGCAAGTAAATGGTAGGGCTGCGCCTAAGGTTTTTACGGGGAATTATCTCCGGTCTTAGTCAGCCTTGCGCCGCAAAGACCCAGAAAGGACCATCGAATGCCCCACCTGAAAGCCACCTGCCACTGCGGCGCCGTTGAGATCGAGGCGGAGTTCCCCCAGGGCCTCGCCTCTGCCGCGCGCTGCGACTGTTCCTTCTGCCGCCGCCGCGGGGCGGCTGCCGTCACCGCCCTGACCGCCAGCCTGAAGGTGCTGAAGGGGGCCGAAAACCTTACCCTCTACACCTGGGGCAGCCATACGGCGAAGCATTATTTCTGCAAGACTTGCGGCATCTACACCCACCACCAGCGCCGCTCAGATCCGAAAGAATGCGGCGTCAACCTGGGCTGCATCGAGGGCGCCAATCCGCGGACGCACGCCGGGACCTATGGCGAGATTCCCTGGAACGACGGGGTGAACCATCCCTCGGATCAATAACTCTTTCGCCTGGCCGACAGGCCGGGCAGCGCCCGTCCGGCCCCATGGGCGGGCACCGCCCTGTTGGTGGGAAAGCAGACCTATTCGGAACAAAAAAACGCGGCCCTTCAGCCGCGTCTTCTATCCCTAAATGTCCGGACTAACTCAGCCCCGGATCACCTTGGCGAAGTTCTCGAAAATCGGCTCGTTCGAGCAAACGACAGACCCGCTGTCGATGATGCCCGCGTCCGGGTCGATCGCCTCGGCCAGACCGCCGGCCTCTTTCACGATGATGATGCCGGCAGCCAGATCCCAAGCGTTCAGGCGGCGCTCCCAGAAGCCCTCGTAACGGCCTGCGGCCACATAGGCCATGTCCAGCGCAGCCGAGCCCCAACGGCGCACGCCGGCGCAGGCGGGCATCAGGCGGGCCAGATCCTGCAGCGTCAGCGGCAGGTCGGCGCGGCCGCCGAACGGCACGCCGGTGGCAAAGATCGACTCGATCATCCGGTGGCGGCCCGACACGCGGATACGGGTGTCGTTCATCCAGGCGCCTGCGCCCTTCTCGGCAAAGAACATCTCATCCTTGGCAGCGTCATAGACCACGCCTGCCACGATCTTGCCCTTGTGCTCCAGCGCGATGGAGATCGCCCAGTGCGGCAGCCCGTGCAGGAAGTTGGTGGTGCCGTCCAGCGGGTCGACGATCCAGCGGCGGGTGGGGTCTTCGCCCTCGATCTCGCCGCCCTCTTCCGCGATCCAGCCATAGGTCGGGCGGGCGTTGCGCAGCTCATCCTTGATGATCTTCTCGGCGGCGATGTCGGCCTTGGAGACGAAGTCGCCCGCGCCCTTCATCGACACCTGCAGGTTTTCCACCTCGCGAAAGTCTTTCACCAGGGAACGGCCAGCCTTGCGGGCGGCTTTGATCATCACATTGAGGTTTGCGCTGCCAATCATGTCTGCAGAATCCTGTCACGTCGGGGAGATGCCGGGTCAAACCGTGCCTATACGCCCCCTGCCCCCGAATGCCAAGGGGCTTTGCCGGCAAGGATGCAACAGCCCTGACGCCCGGTTACAGCCCGGCAGGCGGTTGAATTCCGCCCCCGCGAGGCCCAGTCTCTGCTGCAATCATTACAAGGAGGACTCCCATGCCCGACCAGATGCAGCGTATCGTGCTGGCCAGCCGCCCCGAAGGCCAGGCCAGCGAAGAGAACTTCCGCCTGGAAAGCGTGGACATGCCCCAGCCCGGCGACGGCGAAGTGCTTGTCAAAATTCACTATATGTCGCTGGATCCTTACATGCGCGGGCGCATGAACGCAGGCAAATCCTATGCGCCGCCGGTGGAGATCGGGGAAACCATGACCGCGGGCGGCGTCGGTGAGGTGATTGCCTCCAACAGCCCTGATTTCCAGCCGGGCGACTTTGCCCTCGGTGCGTTCGGCTGGGCCAGCCACGCTTGTGCGCTGGCCAGCGATATCCGCAAGCTGGACCCGGATATGGCACCGCTCACCACCGCACTTGGCGCTCTCGGCATGCCGGGGTTTACCGCCTGGCATGGCTTGGACGCCTATGGCCGCCCGCAGGCAGGCGAAACCCTGGTGGTTGCCGCCGCCACCGGCCCGGTCGGCTCCATGGTGGGACAGCTCGCGAAACAGAAAGGCCTGCGGGTGGTCGGCATTGCCGGCGGTGCCGACAAGTGCAAGCTGGCGGTCGAGACCTTCGGCTTTGACGCCTGCCTCGACCACCGCGCCTATGCCAGTGCCGAAAGCCTGAGCGAGGCCCTGGCGGCAGAATGCCCGGACGGCATCGACATCTATTACGAAAACGTCGGCGGCAAAGTGCTGGAAGCGGTGCTGCCCCTGATGAACACCTTCGGCCGCATCCCGGTCTGCGGCATGATCGCCTGGTACAACAGCGCCGAGACGGATCTGACCGCGCCGGCCATCTGGCGCACGGTGCTGACCAAGTTCCTGTCGGTCAATGGCTTCATCATCTTCAACCACTACGACCGCTATGGCGATTTCCTGGGCGAAGTGGCCCCCAGGATCGCCAGCGGCGACATCAGGTATCTGGAGGATATCGCGGAAGGGCTGGAGAACGCCCCCCAGACCTTCCTGTCGATGATGCAGGGCGGCAATACCGGCAAGCAGATCGTCAAGCTGGTCTGAGCCGCGCGCCGGCATCCGCCGGATCACGCAACCGCGCGGAGCGGGCACAGGCGCCGGACCGGCGCAGGCCGCTCCGCGCCCGTCCTGGCGGCGGCATCTATTGATGCTGCAGCTTGCGTGCCTCCACCTTTGCCAGGCGGATCAGATCCTGCATGAAGGGCTTCTCGCGGTCCTCCGTCCGGATCGCGGCATACAGGCTGCGGGTGATGCCGGTTTTGGTCAGCGGCCGGGTCACATAATCCGAAGAGTACTTCACCTCCCGTACCACCCAGTCCGGCAGCACCGACACCCCGCGGTTGGAGGCGACCAGCAGCAGGATCACCGCCGTCAGTTCCACCTGCCGGATCGAGGCAGGCTCCACCCCCGCCGGGATCAGCAGCTGGCTGAACACATCCAGCCGGACCTTGTCCACCGGATAGGTGATCAGGCTCTGGCCGATGAAATCCTCCGCCTCGATATAAGGCTTTTCCGCCAGCGGATGCTGCGCTGAAGCTACAAAGACAGGATTGTAATCAAACAGCTCGATAAACTCGACACCGGCAATGTCCTCCGGGTCGGAGGACACCACCAGATCCACCTCCTCCTTCAGAAGCGCAGGCAGCGCGTCAAAGGCCAGGCCCGGACGGATATCCACATCCACGTCGCCCCAGTTCTTGCGGAAGCCCTCCAGCACCGGGAACAGCCATTCGAAACAGGCGTGGCATTCGATAGCGATATGCATCCGGCCAGTATTGCCATCCCGCAAGGAGGAAAATTCCGCTTGCGCCGCTTCGACTTGCGGCAAAACCTGCTCTGCCAGCCGCAACAGCCGCAGGCCCGCGGGGGACAGTTTCATCGGCTTGGACCGGCGGATGAACAGTTCCACCCCGGCCTGGTCCTCCAGCCCCTTCACCTGATGGCTCAGTGCGCTTTGGGTGATGTTCAGCTGCTCCGCAGCCCGGGCCAGCCCGCCGGCCTCATGGATGGCCTTGATGGTGCGGAGATGGCGGAATTCGATATGCATTCTATCAGATCGCTCATGTTAATCTTGAGTATTATGAAATTGTCTCACAATGCTGCGCGTGCAACAAGTGCAAACAGACACATAGCGAGAGACCTGAGATGACGACGCCCAAGATTTCCTTCGAATTCTTCCCGCCGAAAAATCTCGAAGCCTCCTTCCGGCTTTGGGACACCGTGCAGGTCCTCGCTCCGATGGATCCGCGCTTTGTATCGGTGACCTATGGCGCAGGCGGCACCACCCGCACGCTGACCCGCGATGCGGTTGCGACCCTGCACAATTCCTCCGGCCTTAATGTGGCCGCGCATCTGACCTGCGTGAATGCTTCCAAGGCGGAAACGCTGGAGATCGCCGACCAGTTTGCCGAGGCCGGCGTGACCGAGATCGTCGCCCTGCGCGGCGACCCGCCCAAGGGCGAAGGCAAGTTCACTCCGCATCCCGAAGGCTTTGCCGACTCGGTGGAACTGATCAAGGGTCTGGCGGCGCGCGGCGGCTTCACCATCCGCGTCGGCGCCTACCCGGACTGCCACCCGGAGGCCGCCAGCCAGGCCGCCAACGTGGAATGGCTGAAGCGTAAGCTGGATGCCGGCGCTGATGAGGCTCTGACCCAGTTCTTCTTTGAGGCGGAAACCTTCTTCCGCTTCCGCGACGCCTGCGAAAAGGCGGGGATCGACGGCAGCAGGCTGACTCCCGGCATCCTGCCGATCGAGAACTGGAAGGGCGCCCGGAATTTCGCCAAACGCTGCGGCACCGTGATCCCGGATTGGGTCGAAAACGCCTTTGACAAGGCGCTGCGCGACGGCCGCGAGGAGCTGCTGGCCACGGCACTGTGCACCGAGCTGTGTTCGGACCTTCTGGAAGGCGGCGTGGACAAGCTGCATTTCTACACCCTGAACCGCCCGGAACTGACCCGCGACGTCTGCTTCGCCCTGGGCGTCACCCCCAAGGTGGCACTGGAGAACGTGGCGTAAGCCTTGCAGGCCCCGGCGCGCGGTTCCTAATGCGGGGGACACCCCCCCGCCAAGGACCCGCGCGCCATGTTTTATGCCAAACAGCCTTCCGACCTGCTGACGATAGAGCAGATATCCCGGATCTCCGGGCTTGAGTTCATGCAAGGCATTCTGGAGGGCCGCCTGCCCGGCCCGCCGATTGCCGAGACGCTGGGTTATTACCTGCACAGCGTTCAAGAAGGCCGGGTTGAGTTCCGCGGCACGCCCGAATTCCACGTCACCAATCCGATGGGCACCGTGCATGGCGGCTGGTACGGCACGCTCTTGGACAGCGCCATGGCCTGCGCGGTGATGACCAGGGTGCCGCCGGGCTCGGTCTACACAACGCTGGAATTCAAGATCAACATCCTGCGGCCGATCCCTCTGGGCACCCTGATCGGCTGCACCGGCACCGTCGACCATGCCGGCCGCTCGACCGGGGTGGCGCATGGCGAGCTTCGCGGGGTTGAGGACGGGCGGCTTTACGCGACCGGATCCACCACCTGCATCGTGATGAAAGCCGCCTAGCCCCGGCCGCCGGTTTTTTGCCGCGGGCCTTGTCGGCCGCATTTTTGCAATTATCTTCAATCCCGTAACCTGACACGCAGCGGAAGGGCCGGCCATGCCGCCAAATACCTTCGCGCGGGCCGCCACCGCCCGCATTCAAATCCTGGCCCCCGCCGCAGAGCTGGATTTCCTGGACACGCAGTCCATTGTTCTGCCAGTTCCGGTCACCCCGCTAGAGGCCTGGACCCTGATGCACGCGCGGCCGCTGCCGGGCCTGAAGCTGGCGTTCTGGCTGCGGGACGCGATATCGGCCTGTTTTGGCGTCAAACGCATCGGCGGCATCACCAGCAAGCCGCACACGGGCGTGCAGCCCGGTGACAAGCTGGATTTCTTTCTGGTGGAAGCCGTGTCGGATACGGTCCTGACCCTGACCGTGCGGGACAGGCACCTGGACGTGATGACCTGTTTAACCAGCAGCGCCGGCGTCCTGTCCGTGACCTCCTCGGTCAAGACGCGGAACCGGTTTGGCCGCGCCTACATGATCCCGGTCCGGCCCGCCCACAAGCTGATTGTCGCCCTGTCCCTGAAGCGCCTGAAGCAGGCGCTCGAGCAGCGCCGCGCCGCCGTCTGATCCGACAGCCCTCCCGCTGCATCTTGCCTGCAAGCGGGACTGACGGTTTCCTTGAAACCAGGAAACCAGCCGGGCCAGCCCTCCCCCTTCAGGTCTTGGAGAACATCGCCAGCCAGCCGCCGGACGATGCGGCGTTCTGTCTTCCCGCATCGACACTGCTGTGCAGCCGTTCGCTGGAGTCCAGCCCGACCCGGCGGCGGCTGCGCAGCAGGAAGATTTTGGCCCAGCCCTGCCATGTGCCGACCGAGGGCGCCTTGGGGTCGACCGGAAAGCGCATCCGCCAGTCGCTGGGCAGCGGCAGGCCGCGTTCCTCCGCTTTTTCCAGCATCCAGATCAGCGAGACATTGGCCAGCGGCCGCGCTTCCTCGAAGCCGCCCAGCTGGCCGCCCACATCGCCATGGGCGCCGCGGAACCAGACCTGCTCGACGTGGCCGTTCCAGCCCTTGGGGCAGTCCCACAGCACCGGCTTGAACACGTCGCGCGTCTCATCCAGTGCCAGCGCGTGATAGCCGCTTTTGATATGGGGACCCAATGTATGGTTGTGGAAATTGTGCTGCTTTTCCGCCCAGCGCCACAGCAGCGGCAGCCGCAGGCCCAGCGCCTTGACGGTGTCCCAAACGCCGACCATCTCGATCTCAACCTCGCCGTGGCAATACGCCTTAGTGAAGGCGGTGCCGGTCTTGGAGCGCCCGTTCAGCCGGTAATGGCGGTAGGCGGGGCGGATGTTGCGCACGGTGGCGTGCTCCGGCTTCAGCAGGCCGATCCGGTCGATCACACCGGCCAGCGAGCGCACCGCATAGGCCCCGCGGGAGTAGCCGAACAGATAGATCCGGTCGCCCGGCCGGTAGCGCGAGGCGAGATAGCCATAGGCGCGGCGGATCTGGCGGTTGATGCCGCGGCCCATCATCACGTCCGGCGCGCTGCCCCAGCCCTTCCACTGGACGCCGGATTCGTAAAAGACCGAGACCTGGCCGCTGGTCTGGCTGCACAGCCGGTACAGCTGGCCGGCGTGGGTTTCATGCCCCGCCTCCAGCGTCGACATGGTGCCGTCCAGGATGATCACATGCGCCTGCGGCCCGCGCAGCTTGGTTTCGCCGGAGTGCTCCGAGCGCAGCGGCCGTCCCAGCCACCCTAGAACCCTTTTACTCAGCTGCTTCAGAAACATCCCTAAGCACTTCCCAAATCCTCAGCGGGGTGAACGGCATGTCCACCTGCCGCACGCCGCGGTCCCAGACCGCGTCCTGCACCGCGTTTGCCACCGCTGCCAGCGCGCCGACGGTGCCCGCCTCGCCGCAGCCCTTCATCCCCATCGGGTTCTGTGTCGAAGGCACCGGCTCGGAGGTGAATCCAATCATGGGAACGCCGCTGGCCCGCGGCAAGGCATAGTCCATGAACGAAGCCGTGAGCAGTTGTCCGTCCTCGTCATAGACAACACGCTCCAGCATGGCCTGTCCCAGCCCCTGCGCCACCCCGCCGTGCACTTGGCCTTCGGCCAGCACCGGGTTGATCAGATTACCGAAATCGTCGACTACAGTGTAGCGCTCCACAGCGGAATTCCCAGTCTCCGGATCGATCACGACCTCGGCAACATGGGCACCGTTCGGAAACGAGCGCCCCGGCAGCCGGGCCCGCGCCGCGTGACGCTGCAGATCAAGCCGCCCGTGCGCGCGGGCCATCTCTGCCGCTTCTAGCATGGTGGGGGTCAGGTTGGAGCCCGGTGCGCGGAAGGTTTCGCCGTCAAACCCGACAGCCTCTTCCTCCACCCCCATCTCCTCCGCCAGGAAGGGGATGAAGGCGGCGATCATCGCATCCACCGCCGCCAGCGGCGCATTGGCCTGCGTCGTCACCGACCGCGAGCCGCCGGTACCGCCGCCCGTGGCGATGCGGTCGCTGTCGCCCTGGATGACCTGGATCTTGTCTGCCGGGATACCGCTCTGGTCGGCCAGAAACTGGGCATAGACGGTTTCATGCCCCTGTCCGTTGCTTTGCGTGCCGACATAGATATGCACCCGCCCGTCCTCCAGAAACTCCACTTCCGCGCTTTCCGAAGGATCGCCCAAAATGCTTTCGATATAGTAACAAAGCCCGGCGCCCCGTAACTTGCCGCGTTTACCATCTTCGGCGCGGCGGGCCGCGAATCCCGCGATATCAGCCTCTTGCGCGGCGCGGCTCAGGACTTTGCTAAAATCGCCTACATCATAGGTCTCTCCGGTGACGGTGTTGTAGGGAAACGCGTCAGCCGGAATGAAGTTCCGCCGCCGCAGCTCCCAAGGATCCACCCCCAGCTCGCGGGCGGCCCGGTCCATTGCCCGCTCCAGCACATAGATCGCCTCCGGCCGTCCGGCGCCGCGGTAGGCGTCGACCTGGGTGGTGTTGGTATAGATCCCCTCCACCTGCAGCCAGGCGGTCTGAATGTCGTAGACGCCTGCCAGCACGCGGCTGAACAGCTGGGTCTGAATCGGCTGGCCGAAATGAGAATTATACGCGCCAAGGTTGCAGCGGGTGGTGACCCGGTAGGCGGTGATCTTGAGGGTTTCGTCAAAGGCCAGTTCCGCCAGCGAGGTGAGGTCGCGGCCGCCATTGTCGCTGAGCATCGCCTCAGAGCGGTCCGACATCCAGAACACCGGCCGGCCCAGGGTCCGGGCGGCATGGGCGACCGCGAAATACTCCGGATAAGGCATCGCCTTCATGCCAAAGCCGCCGCCCACATCGGGCGTGGTGACTTTCACAGCGGCCTCGTCCAGCCCCAGTTTGGCGGCAAGCTGGGACTTCATCGCCCAGACCCCCTGCCCGCCGTAGCAGAAATGCAGCCGTTCTTCGGACCACTCGGCAAAACAGCCGCGCGGCTCCATCGAATTGACGATGATCCGGTTGTCCTCGACCTGCAGCGCAACAGTATGGGCCGCGCTTTGGAACGCCGCCGCGGTGGCCGCCTCATCGCCCATGCCCCAGTCAAACGCCTTGTTGTCCGGCACCCCCGCATGCAGCGGCTCACCGCCCGGCAGCACGTCCAGCTTCACCGGCAGATCGTCGATGTCCAGTTCGATCAGCTCCCCGGCATCGCGGGCCTGATCCAGTGTCTCCGCTATGACCACCGCCACCGGCTCCCCGACATAGCGCACCCGGCCGCGCGCCAGCATCGGGCGCTCGGGCGCCGCGCCTTTGGTGCCGTCGCGGTTCGTCACCAGCGAGCCGTCCATGGAGGTGTCGATGCCCGCAGCTTCCAGATCGGCCAGGGTGATCACCGCATGGACGCCCTCCGCCGCGCGCGCATCCTCGACGTCCAGCGCTGAGATTTCCCCATGCGCCACCGGGCTGCGCAGCACCCATACGCGCAAGGCGTCCGCCGGGGCAGCATCCTCGATGTACCGCCCCTGGCCGGTCAGGAACCTGAGGTCCTCGACCCGCTTTACCGGCTGGCTTTTCCCGAATTTTTCCATGCTCGCCCCCTGTCCGCGCTGGCTGCTGTTGCGGGGGCGAGACTACTGTCAGCGGGCCGCTTGTCCAGCCAGCTCAATCACCGTCGCCACGTCAGACAGGCCATAGCCGTTGAATTGCGTGCTCATGGCCGAGGAATAGGCGCCCAGCCCCGGAAACAGCACATAGTCCCCCGCGACGCAATCGCAAGGCAGCGGCAGCCCGTCCGGCAGCCGGTCAAGACTGTCGCAGGTCGGCCCGAACACCACCCGCGGCTTGCGCACACCGCTGCGGTGGGTGCCGTCGGAGGCCACAACCTCAACCCGCCCCGGCAGCCCCATGTCGCGGATATCGACCAGGCCGCCATAGATCCCGTCGTTCAGGAACACCACCGCGCCGTCCTTGCGCATCCCCTTGATGCGGGCGGCCAAGGTGAAGCTTTCGGAGACCATCGCCCGGCCCGGCTCGCAGATCAGCGTGGGCTTCTGAGCGCCGAACGCCTGATCCGCTGCGGTGGCAATCGCGGCAAAGACCTTTTCCAGATCCGGCGCCACGCCATCGCGGTTGGCGGCAAAGCCGCCGCCCACATTCAGGCGCGCAATCCGCACTCCCGCCGCATCGACGATCCGCTTTGCGGCATGGACATATTCGACCCAGGCCGTCTCATCTTCGCACTGAGTGCCCGGGTGGAAACACAAGGCAGGCGTCCAGCCCTTGGCCGCCACCTGCTTCAGCAGTTCCACCGCCTCCTCCGGCGCGGCGCCGAACTTGCTGCCGAAATCATAGGCCGCGCCCGCCACCGGCAGCGCAAAGCGCACGGCGATCTCGCAGGCGCGCGGCACAGCGTCCAGCTTCTCCAGTTCGCTCAGCTCATCCACCGACCAGCTGGCGACGCCGTGTTCGATCCCGGCGGCGATCTCCGCCTCGGACCGCATCGGGTTGTTGTAATGCATCACCGCATCGGGGCTGGCGGCGCGCACCGCCTCCATCTCTGCGGGCGAGGCCACATCAAAGGCGGTGATCCCCGCCGCCACAAGGTTGGAAAGAACCGCCGGGTGCGGGTTGGCCTTGACCGCATAGGTCACCAGCCCCGGAAACCCCTGGCTGAACCGCCGCGCCACCTCGTGCAGGACCCGCGGCGAGAAATACAGGATCGGATGATCCGGCGCGCTGCGGGCCAAGTGGGACTCAGGCGAAAGCCAAAGCGGGGGAATCTGCTGCATCTGTAACCCTCATTCGTTTTACATATTTTCCGTGAGTTTTCCGTCGATTCCGCTCGTCACTTTGCCTATAGTGACGAAAACTTCCGTCAGATCGCAGGCAGAACATGCAAACCGACGACACCGATCAGCGCCTTGTCACACTGCTGCGGGAGAATGCCCGCCGCCCGGTGGCCGAGCTGGCGCGCCATCTTGGCCTTGCCCGCACCACAGTGCAGGCCCGGATCGAGCGGCTGGAGGCCACTGGGGTGATCACCGGCTACACGCTCAAATCCTGCGCCGCCGCCCGCCCGCCGCTGCAGGCCACGGTGCTGATGTCGATCGAGCCGCGCAGCGGGCCGGAGGTGCTGGCGCGGCTGCGCAAACTGCCGGGGGTTGAGGTCGTTCACACCACCTCCGGCCGGTTCGATCTGCTGGCGCAGGTGGTGGCGCAAAGCACTGCGGAACTGGACGAAACCATCGACAAGATCGCAGAAGCCCGCGGGGTGCGCTCGTCGGAAAGCCTGATCCACCTGGCGACCAAGCTGGACCGGACCGGGCAATAAGGGGCAGACGGTCCGCGCGCGATCCAGATGCCTGCGGCGGAGATTACGGCCGCCGGGCCTAAGGTGTCGCGCCCTCCGGAAAATCGTGCGCCCGGCCCGTACCGCGGAATGCGCGTCAGCAGGGGCCGGGCGTCTTTGATTTCGGCGCCGCTGCGGGGCGCTTGAAAGACCGGTGCGCCACCGCTGTTCCGCGCGGCGCTTGGTTAACGGAAAACGCGCCCGCCCGCCGCTGGTTCCATAAAAGTTGACCGATGCCACGCCCGGCAGGCCGCCGCACTGCCCCGGTGCCGCTGGGACTTTCCCTTTGCCGCCCCTTTCGGTAAGGGATAGCGCGACCCCAAATTTACACGCACGCAGGACCTAGCGCATGGCGATGGAAAAGACATTCAACGCGGCCGAAGCCGAGAGCCGCCTTTACAAGGCCTGGGAAGAGGCCGGCTGTTTCAAGGCAGGCGCAAATGCCAAGCCGGAAGCCTCCACCTATTGCATCATGATCCCGCCGCCGAACGTCACTGGTGTGCTGCACATGGGCCATGCCTTCAACAACACGCTGCAGGACATCCTGATCCGCTGGAAGCGGATGCAGGGGTACGACACCCTGTGGCAGCCGGGCACCGACCACGCGGGGATCGCGACCCAGATGGTTGTCGAGCGTGAGCTGGCCAAGACCCAGCAGCCGTCGCGCCGCGAGCTGGGCCGCGAGCAATTCCTGGAGAAGGTCTGGGAGTGGAAGGAAAAATCCGGCGGCACCATTGTTGAGCAGCTGAAACGCCTCGGCGCGTCCTGCGATTTCTCCCGCACCGCCTTCACCATGGCGGGCGCCCATGGCGACACCCGCGTGGGCCACGAGAACTCCCCCAACTTCCATGACGCCGTGATCAAGGTGTTTGTGGAGATGTACAACAAGGGCCTGATCTACCGCGGCAAGCGGCTGGTCAACTGGGACCCGCATTTCGAGACCGCGATCTCTGACCTTGAAGTCGAGAACATCGAGGTTGCGGGCCACATGTGGCACTTCAAGTACCCGCTCGCGAATGGCGCCACCTACACCTATGTGGAGAAGGACGCCGACGGCAACGTCACGCTGGAGGAAGAGCGCGACTATATCTCCATCGCGACCACCCGGCCCGAGACCATGCTGGGCGACGGCGCGGTTGCGGTGCATCCCAGCGATGAGCGGTATGCGCCCATCGTCGGCAAGCTGTGCGAAATCCCGGTCGGCCCCAAGGAACACCGCCGCCTGATCCCGATCATCACGGACGAATACCCGGATAAGGACTTCGGCTCGGGTGCGGTGAAGATCACCGGCGCGCATGACTTCAACGACTACCAGGTTGCCAAGCGCGGCGGCATCCCGATGTACCGCCTGATGGACACCAAGGGCCAGATGCGCGACGACGGCGCCCCCTACGCGGAAGCCGCCGGCATTGCCATGGCAGTGGCCAAGGGCGAGCAGACCCTGTCAGAGAATGAAGCCGACGCCATCAATCTGGTGCCGGACGACCTGCGCGGTCTGGACCGGTTCGAGGCACGCAATCTGGTGGTGGAGCAGATCACCCGCGAAGGCCTGGCGGTGATGCAGACCGTCACTAAGACCGACCCTGAGAGCGGCGAGGACGTTCAGGTGCAGGTGCCTTACGTCGAGAACAAACCGATCATGCAGCCCTTCGGCGACCGCTCCAAGGTTGTGATCGAGCCGATGCTGACCGACCAGTGGTTCGTGGACGCGGAAAAGGTTGTCGGCCCGGCGCTGGACGCCGTGCGCAATGGCGATGTGAAGATCCTGCCGGAGAGCGGCGAGAAGACCTATTACCATTGGCTGGAAAACATCGAGCCCTGGTGCATCTCGCGCCAGCTGTGGTGGGGCCATCAGATCCCGGTTTGGTATGTCCCCGGCGAGGAGGACTGGTACCCGATCTGCGCCGCGACTGAGGAAGAGGCGCTGGAAAAGGCGCGTCTTCAGTCCGCTGAAGGCACCGAATTCCGCATTGTCGCCGATCAGCACGAAGCGGCGCGGGTTCTGGCCGAACAGGTCAAGCTGATGGATGTGCAGGACGAAGGCGCGATCCGCAGCTTTGACGGGCCGATGCAGGTGCCGATGTTCCGCGACCCGGATGTGCTGGACACCTGGTTCTCCTCCGGCCTCTGGCCGATCGGCACGCTGGGCTGGCCGGACACCACTCCGGAAATGGAGAAGTACTTCCCGACCTCGACCCTGGTCACCGGGCAGGACATCCTGTTCTTCTGGGTTGCCCGGATGATGATGATGCAGCTGGCGGTGCTGGACGAGAACCTGCCGGTCAAGAAGCGCATCCCCTTCGACACCGTCTACCTGCATGGCCTCGTGCGCGACGCCAAGGGCAAGAAGATGTCGAAATCCACCGGCAACGTGGTCGACCCGCTGGAGATCATCGACGAGTTCGGCGCCGACGCGCTGCGCTTCTCCTCCGCCGCGATGGCGGCGCTTGGCGGCGTGCTGAAGCTGGATATGGAGCGGCTCAAGGGCTACCGGAACTTTGGCACCAAGCTGTGGAATGCGGTGAACTTTGCCCATTTCAACAACGTCTATGACCCGAACGTCCCCGCCTACGCCTGCCCGGATGCCAAGGCAGCCGTGAACCAGTGGATCATTGGCGAGACCGCCAAGGTGCGGGTTGAAGTGGACGCCGCCCTAGAGGCGTTCCGCTTCAACGATGCGGCCAACGCGCTCTATGCCTTTGTCTGGGGCAAGGTCTGCGACTGGTACATCGAGCTGTCAAAGCCGCTGTTCGGCTCCGACGATGAGGCGGTGATTACCGAGACCCGCCAGACGCTGGGCTGGGTGCTGGATCAGTGCATGATCCTCCTGCACCCGATCATGCCCTTCATCACCGAGGAGCTGTGGGGCAACACCGCCAAGCGTTCGAACATGCTGGTGCATGAAGACTGGCCGGCCTACGGCACCGAGCTGGTCAACCCGCAAGCGGACGCCGAGATGAACTGGGTGATCACCGCAATCGAGAACATCCGCTCCACCCGCGCGCAGATGCATGTGCCGGCCGGGGCCAAGATCCCGATGGTGGTGACCGAATTCTCCGATCAGGCCCGCGCGGCCTGGGAGAAGAACGAGGCGATGATCCAGAAACTGGCCCGCATCACCTCGCTGGAACAGGTGGAGAGCTTCCCCAAAGGCTGCGCCTCGGTCGCTGCTCCTGGCGCCTCCTTCGGGCTGCCGCTGGCGGATGTGATCGACGTGGACGCCGAAAAGGCGCGCCTGGAAAAGACCCTGGGCAAGCTGGCCAAGGAGCTGGGCGGCCTGCGCGGGCGGCTGAACAACCCGAAATTCGCGGCCTCCGCCCCGGAAGAGGTTGTGGCAGAGGCGCGCGAAAACCTCGCCGCACGCGAAGAAGAGGAAGCCAAAGTCAAGGAAGCGCTGGCACGCCTGGCTGAAATCGGCTGACACGGCCCTGCCGTTAATCATGGTTGAAACGCCCGCCGTGTCTGGCGGGCGTTTTCCTTTCCGGCGCAACATACTGAACCAACCGCAAATTCCGCCAGAACGGCAAATTCTTAATAACCGCCCCATTGTGTTCGGCACGGATTTGTATCAGCCTGAACTCAACCATAAAAAGAAGGGAGGCTGCACCCCATGCCCAAAGGATACTGGGTGGCCCACGTGGATGTGAATGACGCGGAGCGTTACAAGGATTACATCAGCGCCAACGGGCCCGTGTTTGCGGAATACGGCGCCAGGTTCCTGATCCGCGGCGGCCCGAAGGAAGTGCGCGAAGGGCAGATGAAGGCGCGCACGGTAGTGATTGAATTCAAGGATTTCGCAACCGCAAAAGCCTGCTATGATTCAGTGGCCTACCAGGACGCCAAGGCCTTGCGCGATCCGGTGTCTGCCGGTGATATGGAAATCATCGAAGGCTACGGCGAATAATCCCGCGCCCCGCCGCGCAGCTGACTGAGGTCATCGAATGCCCCTGCTTAAGAAATTCTTCCAAGCTTTCCGCCCGTCCGAACCGCCGGCCCTGCCTGACCCGGATGCCGAACTGGCGCTGGGGGCGCTCTTGGTGCGGGTGGCGCAATCCGACCGCGACTACCAGCTGGAGGAGATCAGCCTGATCGACCGGATCCTGGCCCGGCTTTACCAGCACAACGCGATCGAGGCCGCCAAGGTGCGCGCCACCTGCGAGAAGCTGCACGCCGCGGCGCCGGAAACCGACACCTTCGGGCGGCTGATCCGCGAAACCACCGGCCTGGAGGAGCGCCTCGCCGCGCTGGACGCGCTGTGGGAAGTGGTGCTGGCCGACGGCAGCGCCCACGAGGGCGAAGTCACCATCGTCGAGGAGGCCCGCAAGGCGATGGGCCTGTCCTATACCGACAGCCAGAAGGCCCGGGAGCGCGCCGAGGAGAAACTCGGCAGCACCGCTGGAGAGCATTGATGTTCCGGGAGCTTCTGCACCGCCTGCTGGAGCCCGCGCCTGCCACGCTGGATGACGAAGGCGCGCGGCTGGCGCTGACCGCGCTGCTGGTGCGGATTGCCCGCTCCGACCACAATTATTCCGAAGTTGAAAAGGACCGCATCGACCGCATTCTGGCGGCCCGCTACGGGCTGGACACCGGCGGCGCGCTGATCCTGCGCGAACAGGCGGAGGCGATGGAGGCCGAGGCCCCCGACACCGTCCGCTTTACCCGCGCGATCAAGGATGCCGTGGCCTATGAGGACCGCACCGGCGTGCTCGAGGCGCTGTGGCAGGTGGCCCTGGCCGACGGCCGCCGCGATGCGAACGAAGACGCGCTCTTGCGGCTGTCAGCCAGCCTGCTGGGGGTATCGGACGTGGACAGCGCCAAGGCGCGCCAACGGGCAGAGGCTGCTTTATGATTGCTCATCTTGAAATGTACGACCGCCCGGAAACCGCGGCGGCAAACGACCGGTTCTGGGCCTCGATCCGCGATCACCTTGGCGGCGGCCCCGGGCAGCTGACCCGCGGCGCCGATTTCTGGGAGGTCTGGAAATCCCCCGATCTGCTGCTGTCGCAGACTTGCGGCTGCCCTTACCGCACCCGGCTTTATGGCGAGGTAGAGCTTGTCGGCACCCCCGACTACGGCCTGCCCGGCTGCCCGCCCGGCCATTACAACAGCGTCTTTGTTGCCCGCAAAGAGGACGCAGGCCAGCCCCTTGGCAGCTTTGCCGGACGCCGCTTTGCCTACAACGAAGCGCTGTCGCAATCCGGCTGGGCGGCGCCGATGGTGCATCTGCATGACCGCAGCATCCTGCCCGGCGCGCTGGTGGACACCGGCGGCCACCGGCTGTCTGCCGAAGCCGTGGCCGAGGGCCGCGCCGACTTTGCCGCGCTGGACGCGCTGACCTGGGAAATGGTCCGTGAATTCGATGGTTTCGCCGCCGGGCTGACAGAGATCGAGCGCACCGAGCCCACGCCTGGGCTGCCCTACATCACCGCTTTGGGCGGCGACACCAAGGCGCTGTTTTCCGCAATCGAATCCGCCATCCGCGGGCTGGACCCGGAGACCCGCCGCCTGCTGCACCTCAACGGCCTCGTTCAGATCGCTCCCAGCGGCTACCTGGCGGTGCCGACGCCGCCTGGCCCGGTGCTGACCAGTCAGCGCATCCGCACTGCAGAGCTGACGTAGCGCCCCCTTCCAAAACGGCGGCACACTCCCCCGTTTTGCGGCTTGCGGTGCCAGCTTGTGCGGTTTGAACGTTGCATTCGGTCTTTTTTTCGGTCCAATAAGAACGAATTTCCACTCATAGGGACAACGACACCTTGACCGATACAACGCCCGTTCTGCAAATCCGCGGCCTGCACAAATCCTATGGTGAGCTGGAAGTGATCAAAGGCGTGGATATCACCGCCCACAAGGGGGATGTGGTTTCGCTGATCGGGTCTTCGGGGTCGGGCAAGTCCACCCTTCTGCGCTGCTGCAACCTGCTGGAAGACAGCCAGGAAGGCGAGATCCTGTTCAAGGGCGAACCCGTCACCTGGACCGGCCAGGGGCTGAACCGCCGCCCCTCCGACGCCAAGCAGATCCTGCGCATCCGCACCAATCTCAGCATGGTATTCCAGCAGTTCAACCTGTGGGCCCATATGACCATCCTGCAGAACGTGATGGAAGCGCCGGTCACCGTGCTGGGGCGCGACAAGTCTGAGGTGGAGGAGAAAGCCCGCTATTACCTGACCAAGGTCGGGATCGGCGACAAATGCGATGTCTACCCCGCCCAGCTGTCGGGCGGCCAGCAGCAGCGCGCCGCGATTGCCCGCGCGCTGTGCATGGAGCCCGAGGCGCTGCTGTTTGACGAGCCCACCTCCGCTCTTGATCCGGAGCTGGAACAGGAAGTGATCAGGGTGATCAAGGACCTGGCTGCCGAAGGCCGCACCATGATGATCGTGACCCATGACATGAAAATGGCTGCCGACGTCTCCAGCCACGTCGTCTTTCTGCACCAGGGCCTGATCGAAGAAGAAGGCACCCCCGACGAAGTCTTTGGCGGCACCCGCTCCGAGCGGCTGCGCGCCTTCCTTTCCTCGACGCGCCACGCGCATTGAGCAATAACAAACAAGTCCAACAACCAACCAAAAACGGGAGTATACTCATGAAATCACTGATCCTTGGCACCGCCGCCCTGGCGCTGTCCGCGGGCATGGGCCTGGCAGAGACGGTGCGCCTGGGCACCGAAGGCGCCTATGCGCCGTGGAACTTCGTCAACGACGCGGGCGAAATCGACGGTTTCGAGCGCGAGCTGGGCGACGAGCTGTGCAAGCGTGCCGAGCTGACCTGCGAGTGGGTCAAGAACGACTGGGATTCGATCATTCCGAACCTGGTATCCGGCAACTACGACACCATCATCGCCGGCATGTCGATCACCGACGAGCGTGACGAGGTGATTGACTTCACCCAGCCCTACACGCCGCCGGATCCGTCCGCCTATGTTGCCCAGTCGGCAGACATCGACCTGGAATCCGGCGTGATTGCCGCCCAGGCCACCACCATCCAGGCCGCCTTTGTGGCCGAGCAGGGCTGGACCCTGGTTGAGTTTGCCACCCCGGAAGAAACCGTCGCCGCCGTGCGCAACGGCGAAGCTGACGCGGTTCTGGCCGACAAGAGCTTCCTCGACACCGTGGTTGGTGACGATCTGGTGATGCTCGAAAAGACCGAAGCTCTGGGCGGCGGCGTCGGCATGGGCTTCCGCGAGTCGGACGCTGAGCTGCGCGGCAAGTTCGATGCGGCGATCCAGTCGATGAAAGATGACGGCTCGCTGAACGAACTGATCGCCAAGTGGGAAGTGTCCTCCCAGTGGTAATCTGATCCTGTTCCAGGATCTGCAGGCCCGCCGCCGCGGCGCGCGGGCCTGATTCATTCTCTTCCGGCGGCCATGCTGCCGGGCACGGCCGGAGAAAGACAGGCACTAACATGTTTTCCTATTGCACGGACCCGTCCACGCTTGAGGGGCTGAGCTGGCTCAGCTGCTACCTGACCACGGGCAAGCACTTGAACCTTTACATCTCGGTCGTCGTGGTTCTGGTCCTGCTGGCCATCACCGCCCCGGTTGCGCTGCTGTTCGGCTTCGGCGCCGCCAGCGCCGCCCGCTCCAAGTTCCTGCCGCTGCGCTGGTTCGGAAAGGGTTATACCAGCATCGTGCGGGGCGTGCCGGACATCGCGTTCTTCCTGTTTTTCGTCATCGCGCTGGACCAGGCGTTCGAATGGATGCGCCACAAGGTGAAGTGCCCGGACTGGGATCAGCCGATCCGGCAGGGCATCGACTTTGTGGTCTGCGACGCAGCCAAGCTGCCGCTGTCCGCATCGCCGCAGTGGGTGCATGAAACCTACGGCTTTTTCCTGGCGGTTCTGACCTTCTCGATTGTCTTCGGGGCCTTTGCCGCCAACGTTCTGTACGGCGCCATGCGGGCCGTTCCGCGCGCCCAGATCGAAACCGCCGAGGCCTATGGCATGACCACACGCCAGGCGTTCTGGCGCATTCTGGTGCCGCAGATGTGGGTCTATGCGCTGCCGGGCCTGTCGAACCTGTGGATGGTGCTGATCAAGGCGACGCCGCTTTTGTTCCTGCTGGGGGTCGAGGACATCGTTTACTGGGCGCGGGAGCTGGGCGGCACCAAGACTGAGCGTTTCACGGAATACCCGCATCCGAACTGGCATGTCTGGTATTTTGCGGCGCTCTTGGTGTTCTACCTCTGCTTCACCAAGGTGTCCGAAGTGGTTCTGGCCCGGATCATGAAGCGCCTGACCAAAGGCCAGGCCACAGCGGGCGGCGAAGCACAAAGAAAGGCAGCGGCATGAGTTGCGTTGAAACCATCCAGGCCTATGCCTTCCGCTCCCTGGGGATTGGCGAACGGCTGCTGCCGCGCGGCGAATATACCCTGTGCGAGCATTTCACCCTGATCGGCTCCGGCCTGATCTGGAATGTCTACTTCGGCGCGCTGGCGCTGACGACCGGCTTTTTCCTGGCGGTGGCGCTGGCGGTGGGCAAGTCCAGCCCCAACCCGCTGTGGCGCAAACCGGCGGAGTGGTTCATCTTCTTGTTCCGCGGCAGCCCGCTGTTCATCCAGTTCTTCTTTGCCTATGCCTGCTTCCTCAGCCTGAAAAGCGTCTCCAGCTTCTTTGACCCGTTCACCTCGGCCTGGCTGGGCGCCCTGGTCGTGCTGTTCTTCAACACCGCCGCCTATTCGGGGGAGATCTTCTATGGCGCGCTGCTGTCGATCCCCAAGGGCGATATCGAGGCCGCGGACGCCTATGGCATGTCCGGCTGGACCCGGTTCCGCCGCATCACCTTCCCGACCATGCTGCGGCTGGCCTGGCCCGCCTACACCAACGAGGCGATTTTCCTGTTCCACGCCACCACGCTGGTGTTCTTCTCCGGCTTCCCGGCCTGGCGGCAGCAGGGTGATGCGCTGTATTACGCCAGCTACTTCGCGGACAAGACCTTCAACCCGTTTGTCCCCTACCCGATCCTGGCGTTCTACTTCATCCTGCTGACGCTGGTGATCATCGCCATCTTCGGCGCGGTGAACAAACACCTGAACAAGCACCTGCCCCAGGAACGGCGGAGAAAATTTCGCTTGCGTCCTAATCTGATCCGGTAGTATCCATTATTTGATCAAATTCAGAGCCCAGGTGTCCGGCCACAGAATCCTGCGAGTTCATGGGCAAACCCTAGGCCGCGCTGGATTATGATCAAAAATTGGACCAGGGGTGATAAGCTGCCCCGGCCCTGCTGCGCCCCGTCCGGGGGCGCTGGCGGCCGGCGGTGCCCCCGAAACCGTCAGGTGATTGGATGAAGAACTGGCTCAGGAAAAACCCGCATGTGCGCACCATCCGCGTTGCGGCGGCGGACATCAACGGTCAGGCCCGGGGCAAGCGCGTCCCTGCCCGCTTTGCCGACAAGGCGGTCGAGGAAGGCACCCGCTTTCCGCTGTCGGTTCTGAACCTGGACATCTGGGGCGAGGATATCGACGACAGCCCGCTGGTGTTTGAGAGCGGCGATGCCGATGGGGTGCTGAAGCCGACTGAGCGCGGCTTTGTGCCGATGCCCTGGCTGGACGCGCCTTCGGCGCTGCTGCCGATCTGGATGTACCGTGAAGACGGGCGCGCCTACGAAGGTGACCCGCGCCACGCGCTGCGCGCCGTGGTCGACCGCTACAAGGCGCTGGGGCTGACCCCGGTGGTCGCGGTGGAGCTGGAATTCTTCCTGATCGACGACAGCGGCAAGAACCTGCAGGTGCCGACGTCGCCGCGGTCCGGCAAGCGCCGCAAGGCGGCGGAAACCATGTCGATCCGGGCGCTGGACCAGTTCGACACCTTCTTCACCGATCTCTACGACGCCTGCGAGGACATGGACATCCCCGCCGACACCGCGATTTCCGAGGCGGGCCTGGGTCAGTTCGAAATCAACCTGATGCACGGCCCCGACGCGCTGCGCGCCGCCGATGACGCCTGGCTGTTCAAGATGCTGGTCAAGGGCCTCGCCCGCCGCCACGGTTTTGCCGCCAGCTTCATGGCCAAACCCTATGAGGACTACGCCGGCAACGGGTTGCACACCCATTTCTCGGTGCTGGATCAGGACGGCAACAACATCTTTGACGACGGCGGCCCCAAGGGCACCGATGCCATGCGCCACGCCGTCGGCGGCTGCCTGAAGGCAATGGGCGATTCCACCCTGGTGTTTGCGCCGCACGGCAACAGCTATGACCGGATGGTGCCGGGCGCCCACGCCCCCACCGGCATCTGCTGGGCCTACGAGAACCGCACCGCCGCGATCCGCGTGCCCTCCGGCAGCCCCAAGGCGCGCCGGATTGAGCACCGCTTTGCCGGCGGCGACGTGAACCCCTACCTGATGCTGACCGCCATTCTCGGCGCCGCGCTTTATGGGATCGAGAACAAGATCGAACCCTCGGAGCCGATCACCGGCAACGCCTATGCGCTGGACCTGCCGCAGGTGCCCAACACCTGGCAAAGCGCCATCGACGCGTTCGAGAACTCGGACATCATCCCGCAGTTCTTCTCCGCCGAGATGATCCGCAACATGGTGCTGACCAAGCGCCAGGAGCTGCATTACATGGAAGAACTCACCCCGGAAGAGCGGGTGGAGATCTACCTGGATACGGTCTGACCTAACGGTGGCTTGCCCGCCGTCCTGGCGGCGGGCTACCGTCCCGTGCAGCGAACTTCTTCTGACTGGTGACTTATGAAAATCGGCATCCTGCAAACCGGCCACTCCCCCGAAGACCTGTATGAACCGTTCGGCGATTACGACGGCATGTTCCGCGGCATGCTGGATGGCAAGGGGTTCGAGTTTCAGACCTGGGCCGTGGTGGACGGCATCTTCCCGGATGGGCCGCAGGACGCCGACGGCTGGCTGATCACCGGCTCCAGGCATGGCGCCTATGAGGATCACGCCTGGATCCCGCCGCTGGAGGACCTGATCCGCGCCATCCACGCCAGCAAACAGCCGCTGGCCGGCATCTGCTTTGGCCATCAGATCATCGCCCAGGCGCTTGGCGGCAAGGTCGCCAAGTTCGAAGGCGGCTGGGCTGTGGGCCGCGTCACCTACCAGACGCAGGACGGCCCGCTGACCCTGAACGCCTGGCACCAGGACCAGGTGGTGGAGTTGCCCGAGGGCGCGCGGGTGCTGGGCGGGAATGATTTCTGCCGCAACGGCATCCTGGCTTATGGCGACCACATCATCTCCTGGCAGCCCCACCCCGAGTTTCCCAGCGCCTTTGTCGGCGGCCTGATAGAAAAACGCGGCCGCGGCGTGGTGCCCGACGAGGTGCTCGACCGCGCTGCTGCCGGTCTGGATGCCCCCGTGGATAATCAAAACATCGCAACCTTCCTCGCAGAGTTTTACAGGAAAGAGAGGACCTAATGTCAGCCTGGCTCGACGCCCTTCCCGATGCAGCAAAATCCTATCTGGAGGGCCGTCGTCTCGACGAAGTTGAATGCGTTATCTCGGACCTTCCCGGTATCGCCCGTGGCAAGGCGGTACCGGCATCGAAATTTGCAAAGACCGATTTTTTCCATCTGCCAGACAGCATCTTTTACCAGACCATCACCGGCGACTGGGCCGATGCTGCGGATGACGACGGCTGGATCGAAAAGGACATGACCCTGAAGCCGGACATGTCCACGGCCACGGCCGCGCCCTGGACCGCGGACTGGACGCTGCAGGTGATCCATGATGCCTATGACCGGGACGGCGATCCGATCCCCTACAGCCCGCGCAACGTGCTGAAGCGGGTGGTGCAGCTTTATCACGACAAAGGCTGGAAGCCGATTGTGGCGCCGGAAATGGAATTCTTCCTGGTGTCGCGCAACCTGGACCCGGCGCATGAAATCAAGCCGATGATGGGCCGCTCCGGCCGCCCGGCGGCTGCGCGGCAGGCCTATTCGATGACCGCGGTGGACGAATTCGGCCCCGTGATCGACGACATCTACGACTTTGCCGAGGCGCAGGGGTTCGAGATCGACGGCATCACCCAGGAAGGCGGCGCCGGCCAGCTGGAAATCAACCTGCGCCACGGCAACCCGGTCAAGCTGGCGGATGAGGTGTTCTACTTCAAGCGGCTGATCCGCGAGGCCGCGCTGCGCCACGACTGCTTTGCCACCTTTATGGCCAAGCCGATCGAGGATGAGCCCGGTTCCGCGATGCACATCCACCATTCGGTGATCGACATGGAGACCGGAGAGAACATCTTCTCAGGCCCGCAGGGCGGCGAGACCGATGCATTCTTCCACTTCATCGCCGGGCTGCAGAACCACCTGCCCGCGGGTCTTGCGGTCATGGCGCCCTATGTGAACTCCTACCGCCGCTACGTGAAGGACCACGCCGCGCCGATCAATCTGGAATGGGCGCGCGACAACCGCACCACCGGCATTCGAATCCCGCTGTCCGGTCCTGAAGCGCGGCGGGTGGAAAACCGCATCGCAGGCATGGACTGCAACCCCTATCTGGGCATCGCCCTGTCACTGGCCTGCGGCTATCTCGGCCTGATCGAGGAGCAGCGTCCGCGCAAGCAGTTCAAGGGCAATGCCTATGACGGGGATGGAGACATTCCGCAGGTGATGGGCGAGGCGCTCGACATGTTCGAGGAGGCCACCGCCCTGCATGAGGTGCTGGGCCCGGATTTCGCCCGTGTCTACTCCATCGTGAAACGTGCGGAGTACGAGGAGTTCCTGCAGGTGATCTCGCCCTGGGAGCGCGAGCACCTGCTGATGAACGTCTGAAACCTCAGGCGCTGCGCCCCGGTGCAGCGCCCGTGCAATTGAGTATTTACAGAAAGATGAAGAGCAGGCGACGCGCTGGCGGGCCTGCTCCTGATGAGGTGCGTGATGGGGATGAACCTGCTCTATTCCAATGACCGCAAGGGCGAGTACCCGGACAGCTGGTATGCGGCGACGGCCATTCCGATGGAGCACTTTGCAGCCCTTGACGGCGCGGTGGCCGCGGACGTCTGCGTTGTGGGCGGCGGCTATACCGGCCTGTCGGCAGCGCTGCATCTGGCCGAAGCGGGAATGTCCGTGGTGCTGCTGGACGCGCAGCGGGTGGGTTTTGGCGCCTCCGGGCGCAACGGCGGCCAGCTCGGCAGCGGCCAGCGCATGGACCAGGAGGGTCTGGAGGCGCTGATGGGCGGGCCGGAGGCGCAGAAGCTCTGGCAGCTGGGCGAGGATGCCAAGGATCTGGTGAAATCGCTGATCGCCCGCCACGGCCAGGACTGCCACTTGAAACCAGGCGTCGCCTGGACCGCCTTTTCCGAAAAGGAGGCGGCAGAGCTGCATGACTATGGCCGCCACCTGCAGGACCGCTACGGCTACGGCAGCATTGAGCTGCTCGGCCAGGACGCCTGCTGGGCCATGTGCCCCTCGCCCGCCTATAAGGGCGGCATTCTGGATCATGGTGCGGGGCATCTGCATCCGTTGAACTATGCCTTCAGCCTGGCCCGTGCGGCTGCGGCTGCCGGGGCCGTCATCCACGAGGGCAGCGAGGTTCTGGAGATCGAGGAAGGCGCCAAGCTGCGGATCCGCACCGCGGGCGGCAGCGTCACCGCCGATCACCTGGTCCTGGCCTGCAACGGCTATCTTGGCGGCCTGAATGGCCAGGTGGCCGCGCGGGTCATGCCGATCAACAACTTCGTGGTGGCGACGGAGCCGCTGGGCGAGGACGCCGCCCGGGTGCTGGCCCGCGACGTGGCGGTGGCGGATACCAAATTCGTGGTCAACTACTTCCGGCTCAGCCACGACAAACGGCTGCTGTTCGGCGGCGGCGAAAGCTATGGCTACCGCTTCCCCTCCGATATCCAGGCCACCGTGCGCAAGCCAATGACGGAGATCTTCCCGCACCTGAAGGACGTGAAGATCGATTACGCCTGGGGCGGCACCCTGGGTATCACCATGAAGCGGATGCCCTATCTGGCGCGGCTGGCGCCCAACGTGCTGACCGCCTCGGGCTATTCCGGCCACGGTGTCGGCACTGCCACCCATGCGGGCAAGCTGATGGCGCAGGCGATCCAGGGCCAGGCAGAGGGGTTTGACACCCTGGCCCGCGTTCCTGCCCCACGCTTTCCCGGCGGGCCGCGGATGCGCTCGCCGCTCCTGGTGCTGGCGATGACCTGGTTTGCCCTGCGCGACCGGCTTGGCGTTTAGGCGCTCCTGAGCCGGTTTTCGCGCAACTTCGCAACAACCCTGTGAAATTTTGCCGGGCGTGGCAAATTCCGCCGCGTCCCCTCTTGGCAGCAGCCCTGGTTAGTTTTACGTTTCCTGAAGCAACAATTCAGGATTTTGAAATATGGCCCTGCCGCCCAACGTTCATGACGCTGAGCCCATTCCCGCAGCCGCCCGCGAGGCCATCGACGCGCTGATGCAATCGGGCGATCTTTTCCGCTACACGGCGCCTGATGACGCGCCGGTCACGCTGCTGGAACAGGAATACGCTGAACTGCTGGGCAGCAAATACGCGCTGGCGGTCTCCTCCTGCTCGGCGGCGCTGTTCCTGTCGCTGAAGGCGCTGGGCCTGCCCCGCGACGCCCGGGTGCTGATCCCGGCCTTCACCTTCGCCGCCGTGCCGTCCTCAGTCGTCCATGCCGACTGCGTGCCGGTGCTGTGTGAGGTGGCGGACAACTACCGTATCGACATGGCTGATTTCGAAGCCAAGCTGGACGGCGTGCAGGCGGTGATCATCAGCCACATGCGCGGCCATACCTCCGATATGGATGCGATCATGGCGCTGTGCGATGCCCGCGGCATCCCGGTGGTCGAGGACGCGGCCCATTCGCTGGGCACCACCTGGAACGGCCGGAACATCGGCACCATCGGCAAGGTGGGCTGCTTCTCCTTCCAGTCCTACAAAATGGTCAACGCTGGCGAAGGCGGCATCCTGATCACTGACGACGCCGACCTGATTGCGCGCGCCGTGATTATGTCCGGCGCCTATGAGCACAACTGGAAAAAGCACAAGGGCCCGCACGGCGATAACACCCCGGAGCTGGCGCAGGCCTTTGCCAAGTGGCAGAACCAGCTGCCGCTTTATAACCTGCGGATGAGCAACCTGTCGGCGGCCGTGATCCGCCCGCAGCTGCCGGAACTGGCGCGCCGGGTGCGCGACGGGCTGGCCAACCACGACTATGTGGCAGCCCGCCTGAACGCCTCCCCCTTCTTCGACGTGCCCGCACCGCTGGGCCCGGAACGCCGCGCGCCGGATTCGATCCAGTTCAACCTGGCAGGCCTCAGCGAAGACCAGACCCGCGCCTTTGCCGCCACGGCGGAAGCCAAGGGCGTCAAGGTGCAGGTCTTTGGCCTGTCCACCGACAACGCCCGTGCCTTCTGGAACTGGCAGTTTTTGCGTGACCTGCCCGATCTGCCGCAGACCCGCGCCATGCTGATGAAGGCCTGCGACGTACGCCTGCCGGTCCGCCTCAGCCGGGCAGAGTTGGACGTGATCGCGGATATCCTGCTGGGTGCGGTTGAAGAGACCATGGGCAAGGCCGCCGCCTGAGACGCAGCCAAGACCTGACAGTTGCAGCCCCGGCCCTGCGCCGGGGCTTTTTCGTGATTGCAATCCGGGCGTGTGCCGTCCACCTTGCCGCCATGAAAGCCCCATTGAAATTCAAGCGGCGCCCGGCAACCGCGCTGGTTGCGATGGCCAACTCCCTGAGCATGGGGGATCCGATCCCCAAGGGCGACCTGAGCCGGATCATTGGCGCGGTTGTATCGGACCGGGCAGAACGCGCCGCGCTGCTGGCCGCCATCCGCGCCGCCAATGACCCGGACTGCGGTCTTGCCGTGGCCGACCTGCTGACCGCCTTTGCCACCGAGGCGGCGGAGGCTGAGGCGCAGGCCCGCGACGCGGATCAGGTGATCGGCCAATGGGCGCAGCGGCTGGCAGCCGGCGCGCTGCTGGCAAGCTTTGGCGCGGCGATCGCGGGCACGGTGACCGGGGGGCTGGCTTTTGGACTCATCCTGCTGTCGTTTTCGGGTTTCATCTTCGCAACCGCCTCCCGGATCGGCGGCCGGGTGAAAATGCGCCACCGCGCGCAGGAGCGCGACAGCGCCGAAACCCTTGCCCGCCACGTGCTGGAAGCCGGTAAGCTCGGCGCGGACGGGAAGTGATATGGAATTTTCAGCTTTGTTGCCTTATATAGGGGAAGCAACCGGAGAAACGCATGTTTGAAGCCATGGGACTCGAAACAGTCATCGTCAGCACAATCGTCGGCGCCTGCGCCCTGTCCTTTGGCGCCAGCGCTTATCTGTTCCTGCGCGCGCGGCCAGCAGCTGAGGCCAAGACCCTGGACGAGATCGTGAAGAACGCGCCATACCACCGGCTGCACAATGTGCTGAAGGTCGAAGCCGGGTCGTGACATAACCCTGCACCATACCCTGCACCAAGCCCCCTTATAGAAAAAGCCCCCGCCAAGCTGGACCGGGGGCTTTTCTGTGGGATTTTCTGCCGGCGCGAGCCGCTCAGCCTCACTTCATCTTCGACAGCTTTTCCTGCAGCTCCGCCAGCTGCTTCTTGATGTCGTCCAGATCTTCGCCGCTGCCGCCGGATTTCTCCTCCTCGCGCCCGCCGCCGGTCCAGCCCGCCGTGCCAAAGCCGCTGGTCATCGCCTTCAGGAACGCCTCCTGCTGCGCCTTCACCGCTTCGAACCCCGGCATCTTGGCCATCGGGTTCATCGCGGTCATGTTTTCCATCATTTTCGACTGGCTTTCACGCAGCATGTCGAATGAGGTCTGCAGGAACTGCGGCATTACCCCGCCGCCGGGCACCATGTAGCTGCGCACCAGATCGTTCAGCACATTCACCGGCAGCACGTTCTCTCCGCGGCTTTCATGCTCGGCAATGATCTGCAACAGGTACTGGCGGGTCAGGTCATCGCCGGTTTTCAGGTCGACGATCTGCACCTCGCGGCCATCCCGGATAAACCCCGCGATATCCTCCAGCGTGACGTAATCGCTGGTCTCGGTATTATACAGCCTGCGGCTGGCATACCGTTTGATCAGCAAGGGTTTGTCCTGTTCTGCCATGTGTTCCCTCCCCGGTCATGACGCATCGCAGCAAAGCCTATGCCACTGCAGAACAAAAGGGAAGCCTCAGCGCTGTTTCCGCAACATTTGATCCTGCCAGCCCCGGTGGCGGCCTGCTGCGGCAGGCCTTGACGTGAACCGGGCTTCAGCTTTTAAAGGTCTGTCCTGCAGCAGATTCCGCGGCAGGAGCGCATTGAAAATGAAAGTTCTGATTCTCGGCGGCACCGGATCCATCGGCACCGCCGTCACCCGGGAACTGGTCCGCAGCGGCCACCAAGTCACCGGCCTCAGCCGCTCGGCGGCCTCGGACAGCAGGCTGGGCGCGATGGGCGCCCGGCCCCTGCGCGGCGATCTGCGCCGCCCCGAAGGCTGGGTGCAGGAGGTTGCCAGCACCGATGCGCTGATCCAGCTGGCCGCCACCTTCGGCGATGGCATGGCCGCGGCCGACACCACGGCCATCGCCGCCATCCTGCACCAGGCCTCCCGGCGCCCTGAACCGCTGCGGCTGCTCTACACCGGCGGCTGCTGGCTCTATGGCGCCACCGGCGACAGGATCGCCAATGAGGCCAGTCCGCTGCGGCCGATCAAACCCTTTGCCTGGATGCAGGAAAACGGCCAGAGGGTTCTGGCCTCCCCTGCCCTCTCTGCCGCTGTGGTGCATCCGGCGATGGTTTACCACGCGGACGGCGGCGTTTTCAGCCGCTATCTTGAGGCTGCCCGCAGCGCCAGGCCGTTTGAGATCTGGGGCAGCATCACCACCCGCTGGCCGCTGGTCCACCGGTCGGATCTGGCCCGGGCCTACCGGCTGTTGCTGGAACAGCCGCAGCTTACCGGCCACTTCAACGCCAGCGCCGAAACCGGGGTTTCAGTGGCGGACATCACCGCGGAGATTGCCCGCCGCCACGCGCATGATGCAAGCTATGTGGTGCGCAGCTTGAAATATGTGCTGACGAAACACGGCGCCTGGGCAGAACGGCCGGCATTGGACCAGCAGATGGAGTCCGGCAAGCTGCGCCGCCTGGCGGGCTGGCAGGTGAAGCATTCTAACTTCCGCACAGCGCATTTCTGACGCCGAAGCGGAACACATTGAATCAGATATTTTATTTTTTGCATCTAAAGAGCACCAAAAAATTCTCAATATGATACAATTAGCGTCAGGTCTTTCGAGTCTGCGGTACCGGGGAAAATGGCTGACCAAGGGGACGGGCAAAAACAAGCTGCCATACTGATTGCTGATGTGGCCGGATATTCCGCCCTGGCTGAGGCCCGGGAATCGGAAACCATTGCTGCGGTCCGCGATCTGGGCAGCCGCATCATCGCCCCGGCGGCACGGGAGCATGAAGGACGGGTTGTCAAAACAGTGGGTGACGGGTTCCTGCTGGAATTCCCTTCAGCAGTGCCCGCAGTCAAGGCGGCCATGGCGATTTCCAGCAAGGCCGCCGCCTGCCGCAACGGCCCCCGCGGGCTGAGTCTGAGGCTGCGGATGGGCATCCACGCGGGCCTGGTGTTCCCCGCTGGCGATGACCTGCTGGGCAATTGCGTGAATATCGCCGCCCGCTTGCAAAGCCTTGCCGCGCCGGGGGAGATCTGCATTTCCGGCACCGTGCACGAACAGGTCCGCGGCCGGGTCGGCGCGGCCTTCGACGACCTCGGATTGCAGCAGGTCCGCAATATCGCAGAGCCGGTGCGGATCTACCGCATCACCGGCAACTCGCTGCCCGCCCTGGAGCCGGAAGGCCCCTCGCCAGAGGCATCGGTGGCGGTGCTGCCCTTTTCCAGCGCCTCTCGCGCCAGCGAACACACCGAAGCCATGGCGCAGACGCTGACCGAGGACATCACCATCGGCCTGTCCCGGTTCCGGGCGCTGCGCGTTGTCTCCCGCAATGCGGCGCAGCGCTTTGCCGCCAGCGGCGCCGGGGCGCCGGTTGTCGCGGCTGAGCTGGGCGTCCGCTACCTGGCCGAAGGCAGCGTCCGGCAGCTGCCCGGCAGGCTGCGGATCACTGTCACGCTGTCCGATGGCACCAGCGGCCTGTCGCTGTGGAGCGGCCGGTATGACCGGGATCTGTCCAATGATTTCGCCCAGCAGGATGTGCTGGCGGCGCAGATCACTCAAACCCTGGCGACGCAGCTGCAATCCATCTCGCGGCAGAAGTCCGCCGCGCAGGCTGCAAAACGCGGCACGCTGACCGCACGGGAGCTGGTGATGCAGGCCAAGTCCGTCATTCTGGACTCCCGCGGCAGGCTTAAGAAGTGCCGCGCCCTGTACCAGCAGGCCTGCGATGCCGATTTCGGCAATGCGACCGCCTACTCCGGGCTGGCGCTGACCTATCTGGTGGAGTGGATGAGCGGCTGGGCAATGTCGGCGGAACTCACTCTGGACAAGGCCTTTCCGCTGCTGCGCCATGCCGCCCGGATCGACCCGCTCGACAGCGTTGCGCAACGCAGGCTGGCCGTGATGCATTTGTGCAAGGGCAATTTCTCCCTGGCGGAGGACCATTTCCAGCGCGCCCTGATGCTGAATCCCAACGATACCGATGCCATGGCGTTCCGCGGACTGTCGCTGATTTACCAGGGCAGGCCGGAAAAGGCGCTGGCCGAACTGGACCAGGCAACGGCGCAGAACCCGTTCCACCCGACCTATTTCCACTGGTTCCGCGGGCTCGCGCTCTACATGTGCCGGGCCTATGATCCGGCGGTTTCAGAGGTGTCTAAGGCGATTGAGCTGTTTCCGCGCTTCCCGGCGCCGCACCGCCATCTGGCCGCCTGCTACGCGCAGCTGGGGAACCGGCCCGCGGCCGCGCGCGAATGCGGGCGCATCCTGGACCTTGAGCCGAAATTCTCGGTGGCCCGCATCAGCAAGACGCTGCCTTTTGCCAGGGCGCAGGATCTGGAGCATTACTGCGACGGCCTGCGGCAGGCCGGATTGCCGGAATGATCCCCTGAAACGCAAAAGGACAGGCCTTACGGCCTGTCCTTCTTCACGGTCCGGCTCCGTCAGGGAGGAGAGCGAGGGCCGGATCGTGGTCGTTCTTACTTGGCAGTTGCCGAAGCTTTTTTCGCTGCGGTGGTCACCTCGTCGGTGGCCTTCTTCATCGCAGCGGTTGCTTCTTCGGACATGTCCTTGCCGGCCGCCATCATCAGTTCGACGGTGTCCATCTGGACCTTCTTGGCCACTTCGGCGAAGGCAGCCATGTTTTCGGCAGCCACTTCAGCGGAAGCGGAGGCGAAGTCGGTTGCCGCCTTGGCATAGTCGGCCGGCTCAGCCTTGACCTTGGAAACGTCGCTCAGCTTGGCGATGGTTTCTTTGGTCCACTTGCTGGAGATCTCGGCGGATTTGCCGGCAGCGTCCAGCGCAACGGCGGACAGCTTCTCGTTCAGGGCTGCGGTGTTTTTGAAGACGTCTTCCATTGCTTTGGTGTCAACCGGGAAGGCGCCCATGAAGTCTTTCATCATCGCGGTGAAGTCTTGGGTCTTTGCCATAGTTCTAATTCCTCAGAAAGCTGCAGCAGGACCATCCTGCGCTCTTAGCATGAAAGGAATATGCGCGCTGCACTGCAGCATTTCAAGGGTTTTGATGCTGCGGCGCAGAAAAAATTTCTGCGCCTGCAATATCAACGGTTTGCCTTGACCTTCACATAGGATCCCGGCGCCGGCATCAAAGAGGGATAGCCCGAATCCCCCACCTCGCGGGCGGGAACCTGCTTGCCGGACCGTTTCTTGAGCCAGTCATTCCAGCGCGGCCACCACGACCCCTCGTGGTACTGAGCGCCTTCCATCCAGGCCTCGCTGTCCCCCTTCAGGTCGTCGTTGGTGTAATGGCCGTACTTCTTCTTGCTGGGCGGATTGACGATGCCCGCGATATGGCCGGACTGCGACACGATAAAGCTTTTGCTGCGCGACCCCATCTGCTGCACGCCGCGGTAACAGTCCTTCCAGCGGGCGATGTGATCGGTTTCGCAAGTAATCGACATCACCGGCACATCCACGTCCTTGAGTTGAAGCTTGTGGCCCATCAGCTCGAACCCTTCGCCGGCGAATTTATTGTTCTGGCACAGGCCGCGCAGGTACTGAATCGCCATCCGCCCCGGCAGGTTGGCGCCATCGCCGTTCCAATAGAGCAGATCAAAGGCGGGCGGCGTCTCGCCCATCATGTAGCTTTTCACCGCCGGGCCATAGATCAGGTCCTTGGAGCGCAAGAACGACATGGTGCGCGCAATCACCCACGACCGCAGCAGCCCCTCCTGTTCCACCTGCGCCTCGATCCCGTCGACGAAATCGTTCTGCAGGAAGGGGGTGAACTCGCCCTGGTCGCCGAAGTCGGTCAGCGTGGTGAAGAAGGTTGCCGATTTCACCGATTTGTCGCCGCGCTGTTTCAGCAGCGACAGGGTCAGGCTCAGGGTGGTGCCCGCGATGCAGTATCCCACCGCGTTGACCTGATCGGCCTTGCAGACCTCCTTGGCCTTTTCGATCGCGGCCAGGAAGCCCTCTTGGATGTAATCCTCCATCCCCACATCGGCGAGGCTGGCGTCGGGATTGACCCAGGACACCACAAACAGCGTGTAGCCCTGCTCTGTCACCCATTTGATCAGGCTGTTCTGCGCCTTCAGGTCGAGGATGTAGAATTTGTTGATCCAGGGCGGGAACAGCACAATCGGGGTTTCATGCACGGTGTCCGTCACCGGCTTGTACTGGATCAGCTCCATCATCCGGTTGCGGTAGATCACGTCTCCCGGCGTGGTGGCGATGTTGCCGCCCAGCTCAAACGCGCTTTCATCCGCCAGCCGCACCACCAGCTCGCCGTTGTTGGCCTCCAGGTCGGTGACCAGGTTCTCCAGCCCGTCGATCAGCGACTGGCCCTCGGTTTCCACCGCTTTTTCCAGCGCGTCCGGATTGGTCGGCAGGAAATTGGTCGGCGACATCATCTCGATGATCTGATCGGCAAAGTAGCTCAGCCGCTGCTTGTCCTTGGCATCCATCTCACCTGCACTCTGCACCGCCTTGCGGATCGCCTCGGCGTTGGTCAGGTACTGCTGTCTGACATAATTGAAGTACGGGCTGCTCTGCCACAGCGGATTCGAAAAACGGCGGTCCGTGGGGCCGCCGTCATCCGTGCTGTCCAATTGTCCGGTCAGAGCTTTCTGCGCTTCGGCGAAATTCAGCACAGACTTGCTCCAGAATTCGAGCTGATGCTCCAGAAGTTTGGCGGGATTCTGCATGGCCTCCGTCCAATAGGCGGTTGCTGCACGCGCATAAAGCTCTTGATTCGGACCGTCCAGAGCCGGGTTGTGCGGCACTTTACGGGACATAACGTCAGCCAGGCGCTTGCTCAGCTCCTCGACGCGGATCATATTTTCCTTAAGTTTTTCAAAGCTCTCAGAATTGGACGTTGCGGATACTTCGTCACTAGTTGTCATATAAAGGAATCCCTCATAGGCTTTCTGCTATGCAGAATACTCGTCTGCAAAAGGCAGGGCAAAGCGGCGATTGGTCCGATGTTCCGGATTTTCTGGTCCGATGACGCGGGGACAGAGCCCGTAAGGAGACGCGCATGCGATACATGATGACCTACGACCTGATGGAGACCGTCCGGAACACCAACCAATGGCTGGGTGCCACCGCCCTCTCCATGGCATCTTACCCGGTCTTTTCCGCCTTGCCAAATCCTGCGCTCAGCTGGATGGCGGCCTGGGGCGAAGTGACCGAACGCACCTACCAGCGGATGGTGGTGAAACCCGCGTGGGGCATCCGCACCTTCACCTGCGAAGACGGCAAAGACCATCTGGTCGACATTACCACCGTGGTAGAACGCCCCTTTGGCGACCTGATCCATTTCAAGGTCAACGGGCGCGCAGAACAGCCGCGCAAGGTGCTGCTGGTTGCGCCGATGTCCGGCCACTACGCCACCCTCCTGCGGTCCACCGTCAAAAGCTTGCTGGTGAACTGCGAAGTGTATGTGACCGACTGGCACAATGCCCGCGACATTCCTGTTTCCGCAGGGAAATTCGATATCGAGGACTACACGCTCTACCTCGTCGACTTCATGCGGGAGCTGGGTCCCGACACCCATGTCGTCGCGGTCTGCCAGCCGGTGCCGCTGACGCTCGCCGCCACCGCCTACCTGGCGGAGCGCGAGCCGGATGCGCAGCCTTCCTCGCTGACCCTGATCGGCGGCCCGGTGGATCCGGACGCCACCCCGACGGAGGTCACTGACTTCGGCCGCCGCGTCACCATGGGCCAGCTGGAGGAAACCATGATCCAGCAGGTCGGCTTCAAATACCCGGGCGTCGGGCGCAAGGTCTACCCTGGCCTGCTGCAGCTCGCCTCCTTCATGTCGATGAACGGCGAACGCCATACCAAGGCGTTCCTGGACCAGATCCAGCGCGTCTCCCGCGGGGAAGCCTCGGACCACGACGCCCACAACCGGTTCTACGACGAATACCTGGCGGTGATGGACATGACCGCCGAATTCTACCTGTCGACGGTGGAGCGCATCTTCAAGAAGCGCGAGATCGCCCGCAACGTCTTCACCGTCAACGGCCACAAGGTCGATTTCAGCAAGATCACCGATGTAGCGGTCAAGACCGTCGAAGGCGCCAAGGACGACATCTCCGCCCCCGGCCAGTGCGTCGCGGCGCTGGACCTTTGCACCGGCCTGCCGGAAAGCAAAAAGGCCAGCCACTTGGAACCGGGCGCCGGCCACTACGGGATCTTTGCCGGCCGCAGCTGGCGCGACAATATCCGCCCGCTGGTGATCAACTTCATGAACGCCAACAGCCGCAGCACACCGGCCCGTAGACCGGCCAGCAAACCGGCCAACAAGAACACGGCTGCCTGACGGGATGGGCGGCGGCCTGGCATTCTCCTGCAATTGCGGGACCTTGCGCGGCGAAGTTTCAGCAGCGGGTGTCAAAGGCGGCACCCGCGTCGTCTGCTACTGCGCCGACTGCCGCGCCAACGAGCTGTATCACGGCCAGCCGGATCCGGCCCCGGATCCGGTCGATTTGTTCCAGCTGTCGCCCGACACCATCACCATCACCCACGGCGCAGAGCAGCTGAGGGCGATCCGCTTGGGCCGCCGCGGCCCCTTGCGCTGGTACGCCGCCTGCTGCGGCACGCCTTTTGCCAACACGCTGGCCAAGCCCGGCCTGCCCTTTGCCGGCATGCGCTCCAACCTGTTTCAGGATCCGTCCGCCCTGGGCAAGATCCGCGCCCGGGCCTTCCTCCCCGTTCCCGGCAAACAGTCCAGAACCAAGGGCGGCGGCGCCATGGCCTTGGGCATCCTCAGCCGGATGATCACCGCCCGCCTGTCGGGCCGCTGGAAAGACACGCCATTCTTTGATGCGGACACCGGCAAACCGGTGGCAGAGCCCGAACTGCTCAGCAAGGCACAGCGCGCCGCGCTCTACCCTTAGGCCGGCACTGCCAGCCAGTGCAGCAGCGCCCGGTTCACCGCATCGGGCGCCTCCAGCACCGGGAAATGCCCCGCCTCCGGGATGACCTCCAGCCGCGCGTGCGGGATCAGCTGCGCCAGCAGCTCCTGCTTGGCACGCGGCACGATCGTGTCATGCTCCCCCGCCAGCACCAGCGTTGGCACATGCACCCGCCGCATCGTGGCCTGCTGGTCGGGCCGCCGCTGCAGGGCGCGCGCCTGCGCCACATACAGTTCCGGCCCCAGTTCCATCCCCATGTGGCAGAACAGGCTGTGCACCTCCAGCCGCGACGGCCCCGGCGCCAGCGCCTCCATCGGCAGCGCCGCGCGCAGGACATCCTCCAGCCGGCCAGTGCGTGCGGCAATGATTTGCGGCTCCCGGTCGGCGGCCTGCTCCGGCGTCTCCGCCAGCGGGCTTGCCCCCATCAGGCACAGGCGGCTGATCCGTTCCGGCGCCCGGCGCACCAGCTCCATCGCCAGGATCCCGCCCATCGACATCCCCGCCAAGGCAAAGCGCGGCGGCAGGTGGCTCAGCATCCGGGCGGCAATCTTCTCTACCGTGTCGCCGCCTGCCAGCGGCAGAACCATCACCGGCATGCTGCCGGAAAATGTCCTGATCTGAGCGTCAAAGATCCGGCCGTCGCACATCATCCCCGGCAGCAGAACCAATGGTTCGCGGCTCGGTTGCTGGTCATGAGGCATATCCTGCCCTCGCGGTTTGGCTGCCACCCGTCTCTGCAACTGTGCGGAGAGGCGGCAGCCGGATCAAGAAAAACCTCCCCAAGGCAGCGGTTTGCCGAACCGCTGCCGCCGCCGCGCCACGCTCAGTAGCCGTTCCAGCGGAACGCGCCATTCTGCGCCAGCGGCGAAAACGGGTTGAAGGCGATCTCCCAGACATGCCCGTCCGGGCTGCGGAAATAGCCATGATGCCCGCCCCAGAACACATCCTGCGCCGGTTTCAGCACCTCTGCCCCCGCGGCCTCAGCCGCCGCCAGCAGCTCTGCCACCGCCTCCCTGCTGCGGGTGTTGTGGCTCAGCGTCATCGCGCCGGTGCCCAGCTCCGCTTCCGGCACCCCGATATCTTCCGCCAGCGCCGCCAGGGGGTAGAGGCCCAGCGTCTGCGAGATCAGGTCAAAGGCGATCACCCCGTCCGGGCTCTCCGCCCGCTGCCAGCCCAACGCCTCGTAAAAGGCCGCGGCCTTCTCCATATCCGGCACGCCCAGCGTGATCAGGCTTACCCTCTGTTCCATTTCTGAAATTCCTCATTCAATAAAAACCTTTGCCTTCAGCCGCCCGCATGACCCCGGTAAAGGCCGGGGCGCGCTCTGCGGCACCGCAACTCTAATGGCTTTGCCCAACTGGACCGATACGTGAACAAGCCACTGCAATCGCAAATGCCTTGGCAGCCTGTCGGCATTTCGATCACCTTAATGCCGCTTCAGGCACCGCCCAGCACGTCAAGCACAGCGTTTTCGATCAACTTCAGGCAGGCAGCGTCCGAGAACCGGTGATCAGCATCTTTCACCAGGGTAAGCCGCATGTCCGGGCAGGTCGCATGATCCATCAGCCGCAGCGCTGTTTCCGTGGACACCGCGGTGTCCGCGGTGCCCTGCAGGCAGCGCGTCCTGAACGGCAGAAACAGCGGCGAGCGCAGCACCAGGTGCTTGCGGCCGTCCTCGATCATCCGCTTGGAGATATGGTAAGGCTCCATGTAATCGCTCGGCAGCTCCACATAGCCGCGGCTCGCCAGCTCCGCCTTCTGCGCCTCGGAGAAGTTGGCCCAATAGCCGTCCTCGGTGAAATCCGGCGCCGCGGCGATGGTCACCATGCCCTTGATCCGCTCCGGCATCTCCCGCGCCAGCAGCAGCGCCTGCCAGCCGCCCATGGAGGAACCCACCGGCACGATCTCGCCCTCTGTCAGCTCTTGCACCGCCTCCAGCGTGTCCTCATGCCAGTCACCGATGCAGCCCTCCTCGAAAGTGCCGGAGCTTTCGCCATGGCCAGAGTAGTCAAACCGCAGAAACGCCTGCCCGCGCGCCCGGGCCCAGGCTTCCAGATGCACCGCCTTGGTGCCCTCCATGTCCGACTTCAGCCCGCCCAGAAACACCACGCACGGCCCCTGCCCTTCGCTCTTGTGATAGGCAATGCGGCGGCCCTTGGCGGTGCCGAGAAACGATGTGGCGGGCATGTCATTGGTCTCCTGTCCTTTTCCTCAAAATGTGGCATGGCTCCGCCTTACCTGCAAGCGGCAGCACAGCCTGCTTGCAAGTCCCCTGCCGGTCTCCTTATGGTCTGCCGGAAAATTCCGGGGGGGCCGCGGGCATGTCAAAATTCTTCAAAACCGCGGTGCTGGCCGCTGCCGTCCTCGCGGTGGCGCTGGCCACTGCCTGGGCGGCGCTGGCGCTGTGGTACCGGCTGCCCTTCGCCACGCTGCCGCGCGCCGCCCTGTCGGGCGGGTTTGCCTTGCTGGGCGTTGCCGTCACCGCCGGATTGTTCCGCAGCCACGCCCTGCGGGCGCTCACCACCTTCACCCTGGCCCTCGCCGCAGTCATCCTGTGGTGGTCCACCCTCAACCCGCCCGAAGACGGCACCTGGTCGCCCGATGTGGCGCGCCAGGTCACCGGCGAGGTGCAGGGCGATATCCTGACCCTCACCGATGTCCGCAACTTCACCTGGGAAACGCCTGATGACTACAAGGTGAACTGGGAAACCCGCAGCTACGACCTCACTGCGCTGCAGACCGTGGACCTGTTCATGTCCTATTGGGCGGGGCCGCAGATGGCGCATATGATCGTCAGCTTCGGCTTTGAGGACGGCGAGCAGATCGCCTGGTCGGTCGAGGTGCGCCGCCAGGAGGGCGGCGGCTTCTCCCCCGTGGCCGACCTGTTCAAATCCAACACCCTGGTGATGATCGCCGCGGATGAGCGCGACCTGGTCGGCACCCGCACCAATGCGCGCGGCGAAGACGTGCAGCTGTTCCGCATCGGCGTCAGCCCCGACACCGGTCGCGCCCTGCTGCTGCGCTATGTGGCCGCCGCGAACAGCCTTGCCGCGCAGCCGCAATGGTACAATTCGCTCACCACCAATTGCACCACCGTGGTGATGGCGCTGATCCGCACCTTCGCCGCTGAGGTGCCGCTGGACTGGCGGGTTCTGGCCAACGGCTACCTGCCGGAATACGCCTGGGAGCAGGGGGTTCTGGACCAGACCCGCAGCGTCGAGGAGCTGCGCGCGCTCGGCAGCATCACCCCGATTGCCCAGGCGCATGGCCTCACCCCCGACTATTCCGCCGTGATCCGCGAAGGCGTCCCCGCGCCCGCCCCTTGACCGGGGTCCCGTTCTTCTGGCTGAAAATATCCCGGGGAGCGCGAGGGGCCGGCCCCTCGCCTTCTTGACACGCCGCGCCACGGCTGCCAAATCACCCGCACACCATAACCCGCAACCGGGCGTTCTGTGGGCGCCAAACCGACGAGGAGCAGCCAGCAAATGGCCCAAATCTCTCTCACCTTCCCCGATGGCAATGCACGATCCTATGACGCAGGCGTCACGCCCGCGCAGGTAGCTTCCAGCATTTCCACCTCGCTGGCCAAAAAGGCCATCTCCGCCACCGTCAACGATCAGCACTGGGACCTGCAGTGGCCGATCGAAGCGGACGCCACCATCGCCATCCACACCATGAAGGACGAGGCCCAGGCCAATGAGCTGATCCGCCACGACCTGGCGCATGTGATGGCGCGCGCGGTGCAGGAAATCTGGCCCGACACCAAGGTCACCATCGGCCCGGTGATCGAGAACGGCTGGTACTACGACTTCGACCGCGCGGAGCCCTTCACCCCCGAAGACCTCGGCGCGATCGAAAAGAAGATGAAGGAAATCATCAACAAGCGTGATGAAGTCCGCACCGAGGTATGGGAGCGCGACCGCGCGATCCAGCATTACACCGACAACAATGAACCCTATAAGGTCGAGCTGATCGAAAGCATCCCCGGTGATGAGCCGCTGCGGATGTACTGGCACGGCGACTGGCAAGACCTCTGCCGCGGCCCGCACCTGCAGCACACCGGCCAGCTGCCGGGCGATGCATTCAAGCTGATGAGCATCGCAGGCGCCTACTGGCGTGGCGACAGCTCCCGCGCAATGCTGCAGCGGATCTACGGCGTTGCCTTCACCGGCAAGGAAAAGCTCAAGGCCCACCTCACCATGCTGGAGGAGGCCGCCAAGCGCGACCACCGCAAGCTGGGCCGCGAGATGGACCTGTTCCACATGCAGGAAGAGGCGCCGGGCCAGATCTTCTGGCACCCCAACGGCTGGACCGTCTACACCCAGTTGCAGGATTACATGCGCCGCCAGCAGCGCAAGGGCGGCTATGTCGAGGTGAACACCCCGCAGGTTGTTGACCGCAAGCTGTGGGAACGCTCGGGCCACTGGGATAAATACCAGGAAAACATGTTTATCGTCGAAGTGGACGAGGAGCACGCCCGCGAAAAGGCAGTGAACGCGCTGAAGCCGATGAACTGCCCCTGCCACGTGGAGATCTTCAAGCAGGGCCTCAAGTCCTACCGTGATCTGCCGCTGCGGATGGCCGAATTCGGCTCCTGCAACCGCTATGAGCCTTCGGGCGCGCTGCACGGCATCATGCGGGTGCGCGGCTTTACTCAGGACGACGCGCATATCTTCTGCTCGGAAGATCAGATCGAATCCGAAACCGCAACCTTCATCGAGTTCCTGTCGACGATCTACAAGGACCTCGGGTTCGAGAAGTTCTCGGTCAAGTTCTCCGACCGGCCGGACACCCGCGCCGGGTCCGATGAAGTCTGGGACAAGGCCGAGGCCGCGCTGCTGTCCGCCACCCGCGCCGCGGGGATCGAACCGGAACTGAACCCGGGCGAAGGCGCCTTTTACGGCCCCAAGCTGGAGTTCGTCCTGACCGACGCCATCGGCCGCGACTGGCAGTGCGGCACCCATCAGGTCGACTTCGTTCTGCCGGAACGCCTGGACGCCACCTATATCGGCGCCGACGGCGCCAAGCACCGCCCGGTGATGCTGCACCGCGCGACGCTGGGCAGCTTCGAGCGCTTCATCGGCATCCTGATCGAGGAGCACGCGGGCAAGCTGCCGTTCTGGCTGGCGCCGCGCCAGGTAGTGGTCGCTTCGATCACCTCGGAAGCCGACGATTATGTGCATGAGGTCGTGGCCGAGTTGAAGAAGGCCGGCGTGCGCGCCGAGGCCGACATTCGCAACGAGAAGATCAACTACAAGGTCCGCGAGCATTCGGTGGGCAAGGTGCCGGTCATTCTGGCCGTCGGCCACCGCGAGGTCGAGGAGCGCACCGTCTCCGTGCGCCGCCTTGGCGAGAAGCAAACCAAGGTCGAGAGCCTCGAAAATGTTACAAAGGCGCTGGCGGCGGAAGCGACCCCGCCCGATCTTCTGTAACAATTCCCGCCATTTTCAACGCAAGCGGCCCCCACCCGGGGGCCGTTTTGTTTCTGCCCCCTCCCAAACCCCTTAAAACCATAGATTTGCGCATTTTTGACGGGCCGCTTCGGGTCACAGGCTCTGACGCGGATGTGAGACACGGCCTCGTGACTTAAACTCTGGAAAACCTCGGGTTAGTGTTTGCGTGTCATCACGACACCGCATGTAGAACCGAAAGGAATTCACGAGATGTCGAACACCGCAAAATCCCTGGCCGTTGCAGGTGCCGTTGCCGCCGCTCTGACCGCAGCGTCCACCATCCCCGCCGCCGCCGGCACCAAGGAAAAGTGCTACGGCGTGTCGCTGGCAGGCCAGAACGACTGCGCCGCAGGCCCCGGCACCACTTGCGCAGGCACCTCGACCGTCGATTACCAAGGCAACGCCTGGACCCTGGTTGACGCAGGCACCTGCGAAGGCATGGACCTGCCGGCCATGGCAGACGGCACCGAGCGCAACGGCTCTCTGGAGCCGCTGGAGCGTGACCTGCCGGCATAATTGCCGCTCGAATTCAGGGGCGGGAGTGCGAATTCCCCCCCCTTTTGCCCCCGGATACAGGCCCCGCCATGCTTGACGCCGCTGCCCATGACACACTGCCCGCCGCCCCCGGCGTTGGCTACAAGCCGCAGCATTTTGCCCAGATCACCGCGGGCTCCGGCGCCGTCAAATGGCTGGAAATCCACGCCGAAAACTACATGGGCGGCGGCGGCCGCCCGCTGGCGCAGCTGCGCCACCTCGCCGAACGCTTTGCCATGTCGGTGCATGGCGTCGGCCTCTCCATCGGCGGCGAAGGGCCGCTGGACGCGGATCACCTCGCCCGGCTCAAACACCTGGCAGGATGGCTGAACCCCGCCAGCTTCTCCGAGCATCTAGCCTGGTCCACCCACGACAGCCACTTTTACAACGACCTGCTGCCGCTGCCCTACACGGACGCCAGCCTGCAGCGGATCTGCGATCATATCGACCAACTGCAAGAGACCATCGGGCGGCGGATGCTGCTGGAAAACCCCTCCAGCTACCTCGCCTTCGCCGAAAGCACCTGGGCAGAGCCGGAGTTCCTGGCGGAAATCTCCCGCCGAACCGGCTGCGGGCTGCTGTTGGATGTCAATAACGTCTTTGTCTCCGCCAGCAATCTGGAGTTCTCGCCGCAGGGCTACATCGACGCCTTCCCGCTGGACAAGGTGGGTGAAATCCATCTGGGCGGTCATGACGAGGATGACGACGGCCAGGGCCGCCCGCTGCTGATCGACAGCCACGGGCGCGAAGTGGCGGATCCGGTCTGGGCGCTCTTGGACTATACGCTGGCGAAGTCCGGCCCCAGGCCGGTGCTGATCGAATGGGACAACGACGTGCCGGACTGGCCGGTGCTGGAAGCAGAGGCCGCCCGCGCCGCAACCGCGCTGGAGCGCATTCCGGCATGAGTGTCAGCCAGGCAGACTTCACCCGCGCCATGATGGATGCGGGCCAGCCGGTGCCGGACGGGCTGACCGATCACCTCGGCCAGCCTGCGGGCCGCCGGTTCAGCGTCTACCGCAACAATGTCGCGGTCTCGCTGACCGAGGCGATGCACAGCGCCTTCCCGGTGATTTCGAAACTCCTGGGCAAGCAGAACATGGACGGGCTGGCAGGCATCTACCTGCGCCGCCACCCGCCGTCGTCGCCGCTGATGATGTTCTACGGCGCAGAGTTCCCGACTTTTCTGGAAGGCATGGAGCAGCTGAAGCATCTGGGCTACCTCGGCGATGTGGCCCGGCTGGAGCTGGCGCTGCGCCGCGCCTACCACGCCGCCGATGCCGCCCCCATCGCGCCGGAGGCGCTTGGCGCGCTGCCGCCGGATGCGCTGCTGGACACGCGGCTGGAACTGGCGCCTGCGGTGCAGGTGCTGCGCTCGCCCTGGCCCCTTCACGCCATCTGGCGCTACAACACCGAAGACGGCGCGCCCAAGCCCGCGGCACAGGCCGAGGACGTGCTGATCACCCGCCCCGAATTCGACCCCATTCCCCAGGTCCTGCCGCCCGCCGGCGCGGTCTGGATCAGCGCCCTGATGGCGGGCGCCACCATCGGCGCGGCGATGGAACAGGCCGCCGCCGAAAACGAAGCATTCGACCTGGGCGCCACCCTGGCCCTGCTGTTGCAGGGCGGTGCGGTCACAGGACTGAACAGCAAAGGGTAAGACCATGCACGCACTAGTCTCCATTCACGACGCCGTTTTCCGCCAGGTTGAAAGGGCCGGCAACTGGCTGCTGCCGCTTGCGGCGCGCTTTGTCTTCGCCTCAACGCTGCTGCTCTATTTCTGGAATTCCGGCCTGACCAAGCTGGGCGACGGCATCTTCGGCCTGTTCAGCCCCTCAATCGGCGCCTACAGCCAGATTTTCCCAAAGCAGCTGGAGGCGGCAGGCTATGACGTGGACCAGCTGGGTGTCTTTCACTGGGCTGTGGCCCTGGCAGGCACCTACGCCGAGTTCATCCTGCCTCTGCTGATCGTGATCGGGCTTCTGACCCGGCTGGCCTCGCTGGGCATGATCGGCTTTGTGGCCGTGCAGTCGCTGACCGACATCTATGGCCACGGGGCCACCGATGACAAAACCCTTGGCGCGCTGTTTGACCGTTTCCCCGATGCGGTAATCCTCGATCAGCGGCTGCTCTGGATCTTTCTGCTGTCCGTCCTGGTGGTCAAGGGCGCGGGCGCCCTGTCCGTGGACACCCTGCTGCGGCACCGGATGCAACCTGCCATCGCCTGACGCTCTGGCGCAGAAACAAAAAAGGCGCCCTGCCCCCGGCAGCGGCGCCTTTTTCGTTTCCCGGCAAGCCTCAGAAATGCGCCTTGGGCTCATCCGGCTGGCCCGCGGCCAGCGCCATCAGCCCGGCAGTGGCGGCAAAGCTGATCGGGAAAATGGTAAAGACATTAAAGCCGAAGCCCGCGTACATCCCGGCCGCAGACCCCAGCAGCAGCACGCCGCCCCACAGGGCCCGCGCCCGCGCCATCGCACCGCCGGCAATCGCCAGCAGCGGCGACAGCACCGCCAGCAGGCGCAGCTGCTGCACGTTGCCGACCTGCTCCGCCAGCCCTTCGATCTCGCCGAAATGCTCGACAGCGGCGGTATAGCCGTAGCCGAAAAAACCCACAATCATGCCGAAAATCCCGGCGGTAATCCCCAGAACCAGGGCTGCGTTGCGCATCGTCAATCTCCCGAAAACTGCCGCACCGACATAATCAGCCGGTCACGCGGCACCAAGGGCCGCCTTCGTGTTCTGATCCCAACCCAGGAATAATTCCCCGTCACGCTCGATCAGCGGCCGCTTCATCAGTGCCGGATGCGCCCGCAGCAGATCCAGCGGCTCACCGGCGCGCTCTTCTTCGCTCAGGCCGCGCCAGGTGGTTGACCGCGTGTTGACCAGCTTGGCCCCGAATTGCGCATAAGCCGCCTCCAGCAGACCGTCCGGCATTCCGTCTGCCCGGATATCGGACAAAGTCGAATCAGGAAGCTGTTTCAACGCCTTGCGGCACGTATCGCAGGTCTTCAGCCCGTAGATTTTCATACATCCCCCTATGTCCCGCGCCGCGGCGAGCACAATTTATGGTAGAATTCACCGGTTTTTCTTGATTTTCGCCCGGCCCGTGTAACACTCAAGGTTGTCCGGCTTCCCCCGCGGAATTTTGGCAGGGTGCGGGCCGGATGCCCTGGGCAGCCCCCATGGCGGAGTGCAAAGTAGAAGGAGACACGGGAAATGCCAAGCGGCACCGTGAAGTGGTTCAACACCACCAAAGGGTACGGGTTTATTGAACCCGATGAAGGCGGCAAGGATGTGTTTGTGCACATTTCAGCGGTAGAGCGGTCGGGCATGACCGGCCTCGCCGACAATATGAAAATCGGCTACGAGCTGTCCGAAGGCCGCGACGGCCGGAAAATGGCTGCGGAGCTTAAGGCGCTTTAATCAACTGATGATGCACTGCGCCCGGACTTGGGCTGGGCGCAGGCACTGACGGGCCGGGGATCTTGCCCCGTCACGCCCGCCGCAGATATTCAACCATCACGCAGGCCGGGTCGCTGTCCCGCAGGACCGTTTCACCGGCCTTGACCCATTTGTCCGGCTCGAACGCCGGAAAATAGGCGTCAGCATCTGCAATGGTCAGATCCACCTCAGTAATCAGCAGCCGGTCCGCCATGCCCAGCATGCCGCGGTAAATCCCTTCGCCGCCAATGCCGTAGACGCGCCTGTACCCCTGCGCAGGGGCTTCCGCCACCGCCGCCTCGATTGACGGCAGCACGATGTCTGCCGCCTCGGGGTTTGAAGACACCACCAGGTTCAGCCGGTTTTTCAACGGCTTCACCGGCAGGCTGTCCCAGGTCCTGCGGCCCATGATGATGGCGCCGCCCAATGTCTCGCGCTGGAACGCCTTCAGATCCTCGGGCGCAAACCAGGGGATATCGTTGTCCTTGCCAATGGCCCCGTTGCGCGCCCGCGCAGCGATCAGGGTGATCATGGGTAAACTTCCTTTGAGATCAGACCGCGACCGGCGCCTTGATCGCCGGATCAGGGTCATAGTTCAGGATCTCGAAATCCTCGTATTTGAAATCGAAGATCGAGCTGCCCTGCCGCTTGATCCGCAGCTGCGGCAGCGGCTTGGGCGTGCGCGACAGTTGCAGCCGCACCTGCTCCACGTGGTTGGAATAGATATGCGCATCGCCCATCTTATGGACAAAATCCCCCGCCTCATAGCCGGTCACATGCGCCAGCATCGCCAGCAGCAGCGCGTAGGAGGCGATGTTGAACGGTTTTCCGGTCACCCGCAATTTCACTATTATCGCCCTCCTATCGACCAGGCTGCGTTTCGAATCGGTTTCACGCCCAATGTGTATCGGTGGCTTAGATCTCCAAGCCCTCCTACCCATTTGAAAGACAGTTTATCCCTTTCCAAAGCAGAAAAAAGTGCCGCGCGGCTTGATAGCCTCCGGGGGGCCAGCAGTGCAAGCGCGTCGGGCGCGGAGCCCTCAAATAGCTCAAGCGCCCGACGCGCTTGCACTGCTGGCCCCTGTCGATTTGCTTGGCACCATGTTCAGTTACACTGAAGTTAAATCAAGGTCAGTCTTACACTAACAAGCAACCCAACCCAGTCAGATCAGCCCCAGCATACAGTCAATCGTCACAATTGATATTCTTCGTTGCACGCATCAACCTATCGACGACATCATCAGCGCCTTGATAGCCAACTTTAAGTCCGTCCAGGCCAACGGAGACGTGAAGAATTGCAGGCGCAGGAGCCGTCTTCGCTTCCTGGGCATACCAACTCTCAAAATCTTTGACGTGGCGATCAGAGCCCTGCGCAATCAGCGCTGCCAGGATGCAATCATGCAGTTTTTGCCAAGACTGCAGCACCGTTTCGTCACTCATATCACTTTCCCGGTTCAAATGCCGTAGCACGTCACCGGGGTAACGAGGATTCGTCGGTGTCGCAAGAAGGGTGCAGTCCATTTGGAGTTTGCAATCAGATCTTCTCCGTATGTGTGTTATAGACACTTTCTGTTTTTTGTCTGGAACCTCTTGTTGCCTAAGGGAGCAAAACCTTGGTCGAATGGCTGCCCGTGTTACTTCAGATGCTCTATGCTGAATTGGTCGACCGAAGTTGTGGCGGCTCATACCCAGAGTTGCACGAAGCTGGCGGCACGCCTTACAAACGGTCCCTGAAAGGTCATGATTACCGGTATTTAAAGACCTCTCCAGTTGAAACAGGTTCACCTAAAGACCTCTATCTTGGTCCTTAGGCTGTTGGCATGAATGACGTCTGGGCAATGGACTTTATGTCTGACCGCTTGTTCGACGAGAAGCCATCCGGGTTTTGATCATTGTGGACTGCTTTACGAGAGAAGCTCTCGCAGCGGCTGCGAGGACAAATTTCCGCGCTTATCAGGTCATTGGCGAGTTGGATCGGCTGGCACGGATCAGGGGCAACCCGCCCCATTTTTAAACCCAGCGAAACCTTACCAAATTAATAAGGGAGGAAACTTACTACGAAGGAAACGATATGAAGACACTTGTTGTTGTGCATCCAGGGAGCCTGTTTGGGAGCGCCGATTTTTCGGTTGGAAAGCGTGCAGCCTTGGAATGCCGAAGTCGGATAATGGAAGAGATCGCGCGGCACCAGGGGAACCTCATTGTGATCGATGGTTTTCTTTCTGATGAAATAAGCGACGAGTTCGAAGACGTCATCCAAACAGGATTATCTAACGCAATTACTTGCGCGAGTAGGACGGGGAAGTTGGGGACCTTCACCGCATTGCGTGTTTGGGGCTGTGATGGAGGAGAAAGGCCATTCGAAGGCTGGCATGGTTTTGGGAACTGCACCCAGCCGATGGTATTTTCGGACCAAGAGCAAGCAGCGGAGTATATTTCCAAATACTTAACTTCGAATGAAATCGTTGTCACTGGAGCATGGGCGACTGAACATGGGAAATGGGGGTGTGTGAACTCGGTTGCCGATGTTTTTCGCTCTAGATTACCTAGCGCCTCGGTTCGGGTTTCTGAAGATGCACTTTTTGAGGGAGGCGGACTAATATCTAGTTCGCTAAATATGTAGTTGAGCGCAACCGTCGTTCGCGCCCCGCGTTGTAGCGCCAATCCGGTGGTTCGAGATCTTGCACATCTCACAGTGCGGAGTTTGTTTGCAATGTGCGCTACAAATTCGTTTCTCAAATCGTTGGGGGTTGAAATCTACGCGTCGGGCCACCGGCGTTGGCCGGATGACCAAGCCGGTGATTGCTTCCGTGAACTCCATTGCCATCGGGGAAGACTTCGAGTTGAGCCTGTTCTGCGACATCACCATTGCCTCTGATGGCCCCCGGATTGACTACAACAAGGTGCGTGACCTGCCCCCCGCAAAATCCCTCACCATGAAGTAGAGTCTGTCCAACCTATGTAGGAGCAGACGAATGCGTAAGAGCCGTTTCACCGAGGCGCAAATCATCGGGATGATCAAAGAGCAGGAAGCCGGGATGCCGACGGCGGAGGTGTGCCGCCGGCACGGCCTGAGCCCGGCAACCTTTTACAAGCTGAAGTCCAAGTATGGCGGCATGGAGGTATCGGAGGCCGCGCGGCTGAAGGCGCTGGAAGATGAGAATGCCAAGCTGAAGCGGCTGCTGGCAGACACGATGCTCGACAACGTGGTTTTGAAAGACCTGCTGGGAAAAAGCTGACGACACCGAAAGAGCGGCGAGAGGCAGCGCTCAATGCAATGCGGGATCATGACATCTCGCAGCGCAGGGCCTGCCGGCTTGCCGGTGTCGACCCCAAGACGGTCCGGCGCGAACGCCCGCCGGACCATCCTGAGATCCGCCAGGAGATGAAGGAGATCGCTGGCAAACGCCGCCGGTTCGGCTACCGGCGGATCGGCGTGCTGCTTGAGCGAAA
>NZ_CYSR01000037.1 GCF_001458395.1 Leisingera aquaemixtae
GCAGGTGTCGTGAAACCGGCGTATAAGCGGAGTCGCAAGGGGCGTCAAACGGAAATAGCACGCCGGAATCCAGGTTTGCCGGGATTTTCAGCCGCACCTGCAAAGGTCGCCGATGGCGCTGGCGGCGTGGCAATTTCGCTTGCCTGCAACACGGCCCGGCATTATGAAACCAGCGGCGCCGGTGTAGCTCAGCTGGTAGAGCACGTCATTCGTAATGATGGGGTCGTAGGTTCGAGTCCTATCACCGGCACCAAAACAGACTCTCCCGTCTGTAATCCTCTCTAACGCTTTGAACGGTAACGCGATTTCTGGGGTTCTAGGACCCTGGTTTCGGTCATATTGAATACGGTCTGCGAAGGCCAGTTTGAGGACCAGTCGACGGAGGGCGGTATGGCCTGTTTCCCAGAGTTTATAAGGGTTTGCGAGGAATGTGAGGACGGGTTCTAGTTTTTCCTCGTAGGTGCCGGTTGGTTCGGCCTGATTGGCCAGTTGTTCGCTCAGGATGATCTTTTTCTTTTCCAACGCGGTGATCTTGTCCTCGTAGGTGGTGATCACGGTGGTGTTCGTGGACTCCATGATCCGCGACAGCAAGGTCTCGACCTGCTTCTCGATCTCTCTGATCTGCCGCTGACCCGACTGAATCACTTCCTGCGCCTGCGAGAGCCTTTGATCCCAGGCATGGCGGAACATCGCCTTTGCCAACGTGACGAGCTGCTGCGTGGGCTGTAGCGTCTCGATCAGCCCGCCGACTTCACCTTCCAGCTTGTCGCGCGGAATGGACTTACCGTAGCTGTCGCAGGATTTCGTCTGGCAGAGATAGTACGCATAGCGCTTCGTATTCCCGGTGCTCCAGGAGGAGCGCAGCGGCACGCCACAATCACCGCAACAGACATAGCCGCGCAGGGCGAAGTCTTCGCCGATATTCTTGCGTTTCGGGGCTTTGGTGATGCCCGCACGGCGCTCTTGCACCTTCTCGAAGGTCTCGACAGAGATCAGCGCCTCATGATGGCCTTTGAGCCAACTGATGCCGTAATTCTCCGAACAGATATAGCCGGTATAAAGCGGGTTGGTGAGTGTGTCCGTGACACGCTGACGGGTGACTTCGCCTTTCTTGTTGCGCGGGAAGTCAGGGAAGCCATCAAAGAAGCGCTGGATTTCCGCCTGGGTCTGGAATCGGCCTATGGCATAGCCCTCAAAGGCCTCCCGGACGATTGAGGCCAGCGGCTCATCGGCGAAGAGCATCTTCCCGCGCCCTTTGACCGTTTGGTATTTGTAGCCGACAGGCGGGTTGTGAATCCAATAGCCCGATTGCATCCGCGCCTTCATCTTCTGCGCCACCTGTCGCCCGTTCTGCTTGCGCTCCAACGCGCCCTGGGCGGCCATGATGGTTTCGATGAACTCATCCTCAGGCGTGTCGCCCAGTTTCATGTTCAGACATTCCATGCGCACACCACGCTGGCGGAAGGCATCGCGCAGATCGAGATAGGCCCGCGTGTCGCGGCTGGCGCGTTTGAGATCGTCGACGATGACGACAAAGCGCTCATTGGGTTGCGCATCAATGAAGCTGAGCAGATTTTTCATGCCCGGGCGTTTGAGATAACCCCCGCCGCCGGTCATGGTATCCGGAAAGACGGCGGCCACCTCATAGCCTTTCTGGGCGGCGTATTGTCGACAGCGGGTTTCCTGGGACTCAAGCCCATGGCCTTCTTTCTCCTGAGTGCGCGAGGAAACCCGGGGATAAATCAGTGCTTTGAGCTTATGGTTATCCATTTCGTGCCTCCTCTTCGGTCTCTGGGTTATCCTCCAAGTTTACCACGGCAGCCCTGAGGATGGCGGCGAGATCGAAGACTTCTCCACGGGTTTCTGGCGTCGATTTGATGTCCCATCCCAGATCGACAAAGCCGATCACGATGGACCACAGTGCTTCAATCAATTCCCGCTTCTGCTCATCGGACGCATCGCTGTCTTCGAGATAAGGCAGCCAGTCCTGCCAATTGAAGCGAAGTGTCGGTGAGGACAGCGGTGATGATGAGGTTGCAAAATTCTGGGGCGGTGTCTCTTTCATATCTGCGCTTTCGGTTTGGTCTCCTTTGGATTGCCTTCCGCGCGATCACCGCGCGGAAAAAAGGAGCCAGTATAGGCATATTTTCCTATTCAAGCCAATAGTTTATCACTTTACATAGATGGCCCGCTGCGCTGATACTGGGTGCGTTCCGAGCGCTGAGAGGCGCGCTGCGCCTCGCGAACCGGTCTGTGATATTGCTCTTCCAGCGCTTTGCCCGCCTCATAGAGCGACCGACCTTCAGCGGCTTCGAAGCTTTGCGCCATCATCTTTTTGGAGAAGTTTTCAGTGACGCCATGCTGGCGGGACATCTCCACAGAAGCTTCATCCTGAGCCTTATAGTAAGGCATCGTTTTTCCGTCGCAGATCTTGTGAAGGACTGAACGCGCATAGTGCAAAGCTTGTTCGCCACCGGAGTCGCGCAGTATGGATTCCCGCTCGAGCAGCCGTTCGCGGGTGGTGCTCATCGTTTCGCCAAAACGGGCCTCGTAGACTTTGCGGATCATGATTTCGGCGCGTTGCGCATCAAATCGTTCACCGCGCGAGAAGGTGAAACCATAGTGCTGCAGCGTTTCGATGAAGCTGCCCGAGCGGTGGATTTCACCATTCAAAATATCGGCAATGGCGCTCGTACTAATAATCTGGTTTTCCGTTAACCGCTGCCCCTCAGAACTTTGCCTAACCGCAGAATACCTTTCTTTGCTCAGTGTCGTATTCATCGTCTTTTCCTTTCGGTTGGGGATTGGAGGATATTATTCACGCCGACGATCCGGGCCGGACCGTCGTTCAGTCGCCCGATTAAACGGATCACGGGCCTGACCTCGGATCTGGCCGCGCGCGCGGATATCGGTTTGCAACGCTTCGTAGCCGGTGATTTCATCCTCGCGGATCGTGTAGAGACGCCGCGCGTGATCGTGGCGGACAATTCTTTGCGCTTCACGGTTGATGACGTCTTTGTCGAACCGGTCGATGCCATGGGGCGTGGGATGGTCATGGGTGAGCGATCCGGCCTTGTGCAGGATCTTCTGCCGCGCCTTGTCGACCCGTGCCTCGTAGTCGCGCCGGTAGCTTTCATTTTCAGTGTTGATCTGATCTCGGGCCGACTCCGAAATGGCACGGAACCGCGTCCAATCGGCATCGGTTTTCAGATTCAGAACCAGATGCTCTTTGACGGCTTCCCGAAAGATGTCCTGCAGGGCGTATTCGGTGTCAAAGCTCATGGGCTAGCCCCCATCGGTTCACAAATTTGCATCGGCAAAACCGTCTCTGTTACACTGATCTCGTGATGATTTTTGAGGATATTCAGGATGTTGAAGAGTGGCTGGCCCCGCTGGATTACGTGACCTTCTGGGACGCAGTAGCACCTTACGAGGTCTTCGATGATCGCGAACGTGACCATTGCGGCGCGCTGATTGCAGGCGGCAGGGTCAAACAATCGCTGGTACTGGACGGGCTGAAGATCGCGGCACGGCTGGCTTTGACCAAGAAGTTTGGCCTCACAGAACGCATCCCCGAACCAGCCGTCGCGCCGTATCTCAAATCTGTGCACTAAAACCTTCATGATGCATCCCGTCTAATGAAATCGCAGATTTCATTCTGCAGGAGACTGCGTTTTGCGACGGGCGGATTGCGGGCGGGAAAGTTGAGGCAGCAGCGGACCCTGTCAGGCGGCGTTCGATCGAAGGCTCTGGCGTAAGTTCATTCCTTGCCAAGTCAGTGCGCGTCGCTCTGAAAGAAGCGGATCCATGGGCAGCGTCCCGCCTGCGCGCTTGTGGTCACTTCATGCCAGCGCCAGCCGATATAGCGACAACGGGTGTAGATGCGTTTGGCGAAGGGGTTGTGTCGATCACCATTGTCCAGGAAATGGCGCGACACGATCAGGTGCGGTGTCCCATAGGCCACATAGGTGGCGTAGCCTGCGATCGGTACGGCCAGCCATAGAAAGAGCGCGACGATCCTGATCATGCGGCCTCCATCATTGGCGTGACAAAGGTGATCCGGGGGTCCGCGCGCAGGGTGCCGCCTTCGATCTTGTTTGGCGCGACGCGGTGACAGAACGGCGCGATGTTCTGCATGCCGACCTTGCGGGCCAGGATAAACCCAATGCCTTTGACATAGATGAGCTGCAGATCCGGGCGCATGGCCAGGAGCTCTGCAGGTGTCATGTGTTTCTGACGGGTCAGGCTGATATTGGTGTTAAGCTTAAGTTCCTCATTGCTACCCAGCGAGGTCGCAAGCGCATGTTCTTCACCCATCATCTCGCTGACCAAGCGTGCTTCCTTGGCAGCGCTGAATCCGTACCAAATCTGGACCACGGCATTCTCGGCGATGGTCTCAGATTCGCGTTTGCCAAACCGTCGTTCGATCTCAGACCTGCTCTGGGCAATCATATGGACTTCGGTCCCACCGAAAGCTCTGAGCGTCGTCAGCATCTCCACCAAACTGGACAAGGGACAGTTGGTGAACTCGTCGGCAATGATCCTGAGCGTGCCCGCCCCATAATAGAGCGCCTCGGCAAAGGCGAGCATATGCAAGGCATAAAATACCCCCATGCGGTTCATCACGGACTGCGGGCCAACCAGAAAGATGACATAACCTTCGCGGATCAGCTGCTCATGGGAGATGGTGGCATCCTTACCCGCATGATGCAGGCGGGTACCGGGCGCAAAGATGCGCAATGCACGCTGCGCTTCTTCCAGATGCTGTGGCCAGTGCTCATGGCGGCTCATGGCGACGATGCTTTGCGCGAGACCTTTGAGATAAGCATCACCTTCTTCCGCCTCTATGGCAGCGAACTGAAGTAGCGTATCCGGGCGGCTGAGCAATTGGCTGACCCCGCCGGGGATCAGCAGCCGCACATCACGTTTTGCATAGACCAGTATGCAGAATTCAATCACATTGCGGGGCCAGGCCCGGAAATAGAGGTTTTTGGCGTCTTCGCCTCCGGGCGGTTCTTTGATCGCCGCATGGGTGATGTTTTCACTCGTATAAACCATATCGCGCGGATCGCGCTGGAAGGTCGCCACCGCTGCGCCAAAAGGATTGAGCGAGACCCGATAGGCCTCAAGATCGGTCCAGACGCCCATGTCGTCGATGATCGCGACCTTGCGGCCCGTGCGGGCGAGCATTTCTGCGGCCTGGATCGCCATCTCACCGTTTTTGGAGTCGAGACAGAGCACGGCCTTGTCCCGCTCCGAGGCGGCAAAGGAATAGAGCCAAGGCATCGCGCCGCAGGTTGTTTTGCCACCGCCATTTGCAGCCAGAAGCAGACTATGACCTTTTGGAGCCCAGAGCGGCTCGTGCGTGTCCAAGGTAAATCCCAACAAGCGCTGCCCTTTGGGATCAACCGGTTTGGGCTTGGCAAATGGCAGGGGCTTCCGGCGTTTCCAGTTGCTCACCCATCCAAAAGGAAAGCTCATCGGATCATTCCCCCATCGCGCAGATCCTTTTGGGCTGGCTGATGATCGGCGCGCGGTGCAACCCCTTTGCGGCGCAGGTGGTTCCAGCGAAAGAGGCTGCCGATCAACCCGAACACCTCAAACAGCGCGCCGATCAGCTGCAAAACCCCGCCCAGGAAACAGAGCGCGGCGGGGATCCAAAACCCCCACCATTCCGGGCCAGCGGCAGCCATCTGCCAGCAGATCCAGCCAAAGAAGAGCGCCAGAAAGCCGCTGACCAAGCGCAGGTTCACGCGCAATATTCGTACCCAGCCGGGTTTTGCTTCACTCGGATCGCTCATGATACGGCCTGCGATTTTGCGCGTTCAACCGCTTCGATGATCTTGGGGCGCAGCCGGTTCAGATGGCTGTAGGATCCGTAGACAGCCTCGGCGATGGGCGAGCCGCGCAGATCGCGGCTTGTGAGCTGCAGGCAGCCGATATGCCAGCCGCCGAGCAGGGACAGCACCGTGACGGTGATCAGCGCAGCGATCTCGCCAACATAGAGGATATCCAGAAAGGCCATCGCGAAGAGACCGGTAAGAGCGCCGATCATCAGTCCTGCGGGGCGAAACGGGCGGCGGGTGGAGACGACAGAGACGCTGGCCAGAACGTAACTGTCATTATGGGTATGCAGCGATGTTTCACCCAGTTCGAGTTTACCAAAAATCACGACTTATCCTCCCGGCCAAAGGAACAGGAAGGGCTGTTCAGCGCCCGCATCAGGGCAGTTTCCCGGTTCTTCACCGCATTGGGGGTGATCAGCCGACCGCTGCCTGCATAAAGCGCCAGGCTCAGCCGGTCTTCTGCGTAGACCGCAACAGCGCAGGTACAGCGATCCGTCATTCCCTCCGCGACCCGTCGGATCCGGGCGTCTTCTGCCGCGCGCCGCCGTTTCTCAATTTCACGCGCCTGCGCCATCGGATCCGGGATCATCGCGCAAAGATCGCGCATCTCCGGATAGACACTGCACAGCATACCCCCGAGATCGGGGGCATCCGGGATCAGCTGATCCGGGCGACGGGTGGCCTCGATTTCAGCTAACAGGCTGGTTTCGCAGACTTCCTGCCAGTCTGAACGGGCGATTTCACGGCTGGCGATTTCGGGGCCGGTTATGAAGGCCGAGACAGCGGCATAGCCAAGTGCTGCCAAGACAGCCGCACCGCCGACCGGCAGGGTGGGTGCATCAATAGACATCAGCTTTCCTCCTTTGGGCTCACAAAACGACAATGGGACCGGGCAATATCTGAAAGCGCGTCGGCGCTGACACCGAACCCGGCCAATGCCGTTGCATCTAATGATGCAAGGGAGGTGTAGACGGGCGGGTTTCCGGCGGTTTTGCTGGCCAGATCAATCTGCTGCTGAACCGCGCCATCCGGCAGCGCCACATAGCACCACTGGCTGGCGGGATGCCCATCAACCACATCACGTGCCGTGGCAAAGCGGATGCCGGTATGAACGGTCAGGTCGGTGCCTGCGATTGTCGCACGCCGAAAGAAAGTGAAGTCGCCAGCATCTGCCAGCGCGTCTTCGAATTGAGCAGCCTCATCGCAATTGTCGGAGCCACGCCCTGGTGGGCACCAGTTCTCAGCCTGCCAGTCACCAAATAGTGCGAGTTTCATGTGCTCCCAGCGATCCCGCAGCGCGTAGAAATCGGCATCCCAGCCAATGATGCCCAGCAACAGCACCACCAAAACCGGCACTGCCACAAAGAGAAACACCCCCCGCAAAATGCGGGAGGCCAGGGTCGGACGTGTGGGATCGCTCATGATCCCGCCCCATCATCCGGATCCTCCGTCCTGCGCGGTTTCAGAAGCTTTGAAAGCGTATCCTCTTCGACTTCCTGCTTTTGCCTACCCCGCAGTTTCTCAAGTTCCCAGGCAATGGATGTGAACGTCATGAGATAGAGCGTGAGCGGCAGCACCAGTTCCCCCACCACGACGATGGCAGCGATGGCCAAAAAGGCAGGAATAAAGCCAAGCACATCTGTCATACCGGGTCGTTGCGGGAAGTCAGGCGCGACAAGCTCGACATCTGGCAGGTCGTCGAGTTGCGCAGACAGCGTCTCCGCATGCCCGTGCAGGAAGCCATTCAGTATGCGCGTGCCCGACGGATTGCCCGGCAGCGTACTACCGGCGCGCAGATCGCCAGCATAGCCCTGAACCACGCCAAGCGGCATGACTTCGGTCAGAGCGGAAGCCACCTGACGGATTTCGGAATGGATCGCCTGCAATTCAGCCCGCCGGTCAGAAACCGGCTTTCCGCTCTCCGACAGGACCTCAAAATACGCCGCATTGAGATCATTCAGATCTTCCAGCAGCTGTTCCCGCTCCAGTTCCCCGACCTGAAGCGCCTGCGCAATGGAGAATGCTTGCGCGGCAGCAGTTTCCAGGGCTCGGCTCATCGGACCCCGACCGCCATTGCCACGTCCAGACAAGCACGAGGAGCGCGACTCACAGCTTGCCGTCTGATCAATATTCTCTGCGATGGTCTCCACCGATGGAACGATACGTGTCGCCACCAGCGCAACCTCATTGACCGCACCAATATAGGCCGTCATGTCCTGACCAGCCTCGCTATAGGTCTTGGCCTCCACCGACTTATAGGTCAGGCCCGTGAAGGACCCGAGCGCTGTCCCTGCGCCAGTGATCAGGATCGCAACAACAGCGACTACGCCCGCGAGCCGAAAGCCGATGGCATGCAGCGGGGCGAGTCGATCCAGCGCAAAGCGATTCACGCCAAAGGCTGCCCCAGCAGCGGCGGCTCCAACCACAAGATTCTTGACCGCTGCGGTTGGGCCAGACTCCTCCGACATGGCAAACAGGGCCAAAGGCACAAGGATCAGATTTGCAATCAGTATTGCCAGCAACGCGATATCGATCAGCGATAGACCGGGTTTCGGTTCATGCTGCAGGACTTGCATGTCTTTCACCGATCCCGCCGAACCACGTGACTTAGAGCTCATACCGAGCCTCCTTTCGTTGGAATGTTCGGAACTGATCCTGGAACGCAAAAGCCAACCCCGACGGCGCGGGATCGGCGGATTGCGGGCGGTTTCATGGGACCTGAAAAAATGGCCTGCCAGTTGCGCGGGCCAGTTCAGGTATCGGAAGTTCAGCTGAAGTTCAGATCGAAGATCTGCATCGCAACACTAATCCAGAAATATCTGGGAAGATGTCCAACGCAAACCCTGCGGGTTGAAACCTGGCCACGTCTAGCTCGCATGTGATTTATGCAGCGACGCGGGCTTGCTCCGAAACAATCGTCAATACAAGCCAGATATACGTTTTTGTTAGGGTCTTTATTCCGCTCCAGAACGACCAGTCTTCCCTCGACGTTGTACAAACGTGCTTCACCGGTGTATTCGGCACGTTCGGTATCAAGGACCTGTCCACAAGCTGTCGCGATCTCGCCACCCTGATCGCACCAACTTTGCACGAGATAGACGATTGCGTCGCAGCGCATCATATCCGTTCCGCCCAGATCCAGCACGAAGCTGATAAGTTTCTGTTCTGCCTGCGGGTTGCGTAATTCGGCGGCCCGTGGACCATAGATGATCTTCGTAGTCATTGGTTTTCCTCACCAAAAAATTGAATGGATCGGAACGCGTTCCTGAGGTCCGTCGTCGGAGAATGTGGACTTCCCCGAAACCTCCAATTTCTCTATTGCATTCGAGTTGGTGCACTCGGGCGCCACTAAAGTGCAAAATTCTCATAACCATTTATAAGCAAATTAAAAAATTGCATTATTGAAGTGAGTGCGGTATCCTGAGCTGTGAGTTTTGACGATGACGAGGAGTATACTGTTAAGGTTCGACGCTGTTTAGAGACTGGCAATGCAGTCGAAGAGCGTTGGCATCACGCTGACGGCGACGTGGGCAGAATTGGTGCGCCTGCGCGCCTAAAATGGGATCCACACACATTTTTACTGACTTTGGAGGAGTTTTGGGTCAGAGGGATGCTACAAAGCCCAATGTCGGGAAAGCACCCAGCCCAGACTAAATATGACCCAACAACAGGTGAACCGGTTTGTCGGGTTTGGATGCAACACAATGTTAAGCATCGTGTTGGTGACCTACCTGCAGTGGAGTTTCTGAGGGATGGAAAACCGGTAAGGCACGAATTCTGGCAAGATGGCCATTTGTTCAGGCAAGATGGCCCTCCAATTCTGAATTTTGATCCAACTTCTGGCGCGATTGTCAGCTCAGAAGATCAACTCCCTGAGGAACCACCAAGAACACCACAAACGTATTTCCCTAGATCACAGATCTGATACGCCTTCGCAGCGTATACACTAAACAGCATGGCGCATTAGTCTAGAGATGAATGTGATTTGTTGGAGTCGATTCGTTGCGACTACTTGAACAAGAAGAGTTTGAAAGCCTGATTCCTGATGGAGTGGACGTTCGTCCTTTCGTGGCGAGGCAAGTCCGAAGCTTTCTCAACTCCAAGCATTACGACGGATTAGAAACTGAAGTCGAAAAGGCAGAAGCCTTTCTGAGACGGGTAGAAGGAAAAAAATACGCGAACAAAATTCTCCAAAGAAACGTATCTGGGCGTTCAGCGCCACCAGATCGATCAGCTCCTTATTGGTCGATGCTGAAGAACTGGGGGCGAAGTGAGCCGCGAGGTGAAGAAGACTTCGCCCGCGCCACGTTGTACTATTTGTTAAGGGATGTTGGTCCCCCTTTCTATTTCATTGAAGTAGCGAAAAAAGTGTGGGACCCGCGCGATCTAACATTTCAGAAACTCTTTTATGCGAAGTTTCATGATGGGCCCAATGCCCCTAGATTTAAGGAATTGTGTCAGCGCTATTACGCGAAGAACGACGTTATTAGGCGAGCTTTCAAAGAGATTTGGGACGGCCCTTACCTAGGCCCGCCGCCAGTCGTTAGGCTAGGGCCAATCTCGGTCTCTTTGGGATATCAGGATGGTCTAGATAGGCTGTTGGTTGATGATCTTCCCGACCAGCAGCCCGTCAAGGACGGAATGGTAGATGTTTTTGGGGCGCTCAGTTGGAGGACACGCCTTAGCGACCTGCATGGTCGCCAAGCCGAATTTGATAGCTTGTTAGATTGGGCGCTGGAGCAGGACGATCCATCGTCAGCTCGTCCGAAAATCGCTTTAGTCTCTGGACCCGGTGGATCGGGTAAATCACGACTGGTCGCAGATGTTGTGACAACCTTGGTCGATCAACACGGTTGGACAGGGGGGCAAATACCCTCCGGAGACGTCAATGGTCGGATTTTTGAATGCGATGGAATGGGAGCCGCATTAATCATCGACTATCCAGAGGCGCGTACTGATTTTGTCACGGAAGTATTGGCGTCTGTTAACTATTCTCATGAATCTGGCCATCCAATAAGGATAATTCTTGTCTCGCGTGAGAATCTCGAGGCGTGGGCAGAGATACTCAACGCACCCAACCCCTTCTGGATAACGGAGGTGCCTCTGGGTAGAGAACCCCATATTTCATTGCCAGACGCTTTGAAAATTTCAGACGATGTAGTTGAGCGGCTCTCTGCTGAATTGATGGTTAAAACACCAGAGATCACCAATAGAGAATACTGGCTGGTTCAAAATGCGTCCCACCGGCTACCTTTGATGATACTAGCTGCGTCCGTTCACGCTGTACTTGATCAAAAAAACGCCTTTTCCCTCAAAGGAAAGGACGTACTTTTAGCTCTCGCAAAGATTGAGCGTAGTAGAGTGCGAAGCTACTCTTCGCGCAATTTCCAGGACGAAAAAGTCCTCGAGAAATTGCTTTCACTCGCTCTTTTTACTGATAACGGCCTCAATGATCGTACAATATTTGACCTAGGCGAATACGGGCTTTCAAGCAGCATGAATGGCCTGGAACTTCTTGAGGCATCCCAATCGACTCCTTTTTGGAGGAGAGCATCACACGAATTTGACAATGGTATCGTTCGCTTGGAGCCGGATATATTCGCGACGGCTTTTCTTTACCTAGTATTGGGGCTTCAAAACCGATCAGATGAGATGTCGGTTTGGCTGGCTAGAACTTCACCAAACTTCGGTATCGGTTTTAATGCGTTGTTGTCCCGAACATCATTTGATCTCGGCTATTTGGACGCCAACGCTAGCCGGAACCTAGAGGCTCTTGCGATTTCCATGTTGACACACTGTCAGGACTTCACAATTCAGCTATTGGCCGCGCGAAACTCAAAGTCATCATTGTTCTCTTCAGAGTACTCGATCGCGTTGTACAAGAGGCAACTTAGCACTACGGCAGAGGCTGCAGAACTCGTGTCGATAGCGAACAATCTAGCTTTGGAGTTGCATCAATTTGGGGAACTGGAAGAGGCTCAGCAGGTTTCAGGTGATGCTGTCATACTGCAGGAAGCTATTCTCAAAGAAGATCCTGAAAACGAACTAGAATTATTTGCAACTGTATTGGAGACGCACTCAAATATTATCGCCGACCTTGGTCACCTTGAGGATGCAATAACAAACGGTGAGATCGTAGCCGGAATATTCGAAAATCTTCTGGACTCTGGGCAGATCAAGTTTGCACCACGTTTAGCACAAGCCTACCACAATCTTAGTGTGTACTTGGCGAAGCTTAAACATTATCCAGAGGCGATGCACTACTCGGCACTGGCAAACGAATTGGCTGGAGCCGAAGATTCGGGCGTGTTGCCGGAAACTATTGCGTTTATTTAGGGCATTTAGCGGGAATTTTATATGATCTGGGTAGATTTACAGAAGCCCTAACGCTTGGACATGACGCATTAGCAAGATTAATGGCCTTGTCTGACGAGCAACCAGTTCAACACCTTCAGCTGCAAGCAAGGATCCTGGATGTTATTGCGAATGCACAACAAAAAACCGGCGATGTTGAGCAGTCCCTTAAAAATTCAAGCGAAGCTTTGGCAATAAGGCTTTTTTTCGCAGAGCAACGGCCAAATGCATCACGCTATGAACTTGCTCTATCCTACAACAATGTTGGGACAAAACTTGCAGCGGACGAAAACTTTGAACTAGCGTATGAGCACACGAAGAACGCCAAGCTAATACTTGAGCAGCTAATGAAAGAGCTGGATGGAGCTGTAGCCAGTGACTATGCGATGGTCCTTCGCAATCTCAGTGTAAGGTCATCGCAGATTGGCAAAGAAGAAGAATCCAAGGCTATGGCCGATGAGGCCCAAAAAGTTAGCGGTTAGTAGCGCTTGTTTCAAAGACAATAATGTCAACGCCGGAATCTCAAGTTCATTCGATATCCGTAAAAAACTTATGCGAGCAGTGTGCTGGCGCTGTCAACGGACCACAAGGCGGGTCACGGGATGATCACAGCCTGCACGAAAGGTAGCAATGAAAATGCTAAGGCAAGCTGTGTCCCGTATTACGTGACCACCGTGCAAAGGGGGTGCAGGCACCCCCGTTTGATCCCCCACAAGCGGCCCAGACCTAAAGTTGGCCGCAGGCGCAAATTTGGTTGGCGGCCAACTTTACAGATCTTGGGATTGAGATGCCATTGACTAACCGAGCAACGAAGAACTACAAGTGCAACCGCCCGGCGCATTCACCTTTCTCGACACACTCGTTTTCTTCTTTCTTGGTGCATAGGGTTCGGCCTGTGATAAGTTCTAAGGAAGACTTCGAGCAGCTAATGTTAGACAAACCATCCAAAATGACCCGCACTCTCAAAAGTGTGGTCGACCTTCAAACCATGAACCCGATTTCATGGGAGGATTTGCTGAATGCAGGAGACAGAACCTACAATCAGATTCGACGCAGGGCTACACAAAGCAAACAGTCGGGAACGGCACGATATGTGTGTGCCCAATGTGGTTTTCCGGTTTACGCGCCACTAGCACCCAACAAACGCCCTTACTGGAAACACTTCGCCGGAGCACCTGTTGATTGTCCTTGGTGGACAGGCGATCCAAATTCTCCTGACAACGTTTCGGCGCAACAGTTTGGCGGTCAGCAGGAAGGCGCACTTCACCACAAAATCAAATACCTCCTCGAAGAAATTCTGCTTGAAGACAACGAGGCCACTGATGTTGCCGTTGAAGAATATGTGCTTTCCAAAGATGGGCGGCGTAGACCAGATGTTTCGGCGATATATTGCGGGGTGCGTACGGCATTCGAAATCCAGCTTGCTACCACACAACTACCGGTGATTTTGGCAAAGGAAGCGTTCTATGAGAGTCACGGCATACGTCTTGTTTGGGTGACGTGGGATTTCCAGAATCGTCCGCCTGCAGACATAAGACAGTCATTTCTGGATATCTATTTCAGCCATGACGAGAACCTGTTCTCGCTCGACGCACAATCCGTTGCAATCTCGACCGCAAACCACAGCCTGACCCTGAGGGCGCACGCATACCGAGACAATGAGTGGAAGAGCAAACTGGTATCTCTGCGTGAGGTGTCATGGAACCCGAGTGGCCTGCCGTATGTCTACCCAACGACTGACCCTTGGCATGTCGAATTCGAAAAAAGATGGGTGCCTTGCAGAAAACGTTACGACTGCGACTATCAGAGAGAAAAAGAGCTGCTACTGGAGCTGTCTGATCGGTTGAATACAGACCTCTCCCCAGACGATTGGCAATCCGAGAGATTGCCATCGCTTCTGGACATAATGTATTCGCTTCAGGCTGGGCGACCTCTCATGACCAGCCAAGATAACCTTTTTGGCATGTCAAACTCTTTTCTAGATACGAGTGACTGCCTGAAGTTCGCAAAGATATTCGAATTTTCTGCCCGCAGGTTCGATCAGGATCAGGTTTTAAAGCGTGCTTCTGTCGCCAAGAAATTGAAGGCGGCAGAGAGCGTTGTGCAGATGGAGAAAAACACACCTGTTTCTCTCGCGGTGCGCCTTCTCTTCCCTCAGCTCTTGTCTGCTAACAATCGACCGAAACCCTGAAACTCATAGGTAGGAAACTTGATCTTTCCTGAACAGTCCTGCGTCAATCAATTCTGCTCCTGCCGCCTTGGCATCTTTGGAGAAAAACAAAACTCGCAAATTCACTTCAGCCCGAGAGAAGCAAACGTAGGCGAGTTTTTCTGTTAGCTCTCGTTGCCGGTCGGTCGGTTGACCTGCAACATTCGGTGTGAGGAATTTCGAGAAGCTATATGTGTTCCAGTTCGCTTCGATATCATCGATCATAACAAGGACGTTTTCGTACTCTTCTCCTTTTGCGCCGTGCTGCGTACTAAACGGAGAACTCTCGTCAAGAAAACTGAAGTAGCGTTCTAGCTCTTCGGTCCCCAGCGCAAAAAACTCATCAGCCAGCCAGTCGCCTTTCTCGCGTTGATGATCCTCGTTATCCCGATCAAATTCTTCCCGAGGATTACGGTCCATTTGATACGCAAGCCGTTCGGATATTGTACACAGATCATTGTCGCGGCAGTATTCAAGAACCTCCTTCACAGTCCGAGTGTCCCACAGCTCACTGAGTTTTTCGGTGTGCTGCACAGCGTGATCGAGCATCGCCTTCAGCGATTTGCTCTTGTTCTTTCCATTATCGGAAAAGGCGGGGCTAATCCGACGCAGCGTTTCTACGATCCTCTTCGCATCGCCCGTTCGCGAGGCCTCAACGAGTTCAAAAACACCATCCACGAAAGGCTTGAAAAGATAGTGGGTGCCATCTTCGTAGTCTGATTGTGAACGCGAGGATGAATAAGTTCCGGTGAACAGAGAGTGGATTTTTGTAAAACCCAATCTTCGCGCAATCATACGCCTGGCTAAAAACAGGTTCTTCACGGACGGCAGGTTTTCCCACCCCCATTGCACAACGGCGTTTGAGTACTTCGAAGTAACATCATCAAGCTGTTCAGCAGTATATGTGTTTCTTGGTCCTGAAGGATCAGGTGCCTGAACAACTGTGATTTCAACGCTTCCTTCGATGTCTGTGTTCTTACCGCCTGGTACTTGCCGCAAGTCCGATCTGAAGTTGTTGAGAAGATCGATTACCGACGTCGAACACCGAAAGTTCTCTTCCTTGGGTATGACCTCAGCACCCTCCGGTCCCGAGAAACCTCCCGCTCGTTTGTCGTAGATTTGCTGCATCGGGTCGCCAAAGTATCCAATTATCGGGAGGCCTTCTTTTGCGCATATTGCGTTCAATGCGGCCATTACTTGAGGGAACGTGTCCTGCGCTTCATCGACAAAGAAAAATGGGTATTTGAACCCAAGACCTTTTCGCAGGATCGGCCTGTTGGAGATCAGGAAGGAAGCAACATCGATGACGTCGTCATGGTTCAGGATGCACTTGGCGTAGTCACTTATTGTCGTTTCCTCATATCTGACCGGGGGCTCTTCTTTGAGCGCTTCCAACTCTTGCGACAGCCTTTGAATCTTTTCCCGTGCGTTTCTCGCTCTTTGGGAGGTTCCGCCGTTATCATCCTTTTGCGCTTTTGCGATGTGCCTCGGGATTACATCCTCGCAAAGTGCTTCCCGCATTGCATTTTGAAATCGAAAAATCTCGCTCCACAAAAACCCATGAAGGGTGGTCACCAGAAAAAGATCATCAAATCCGAGTTTGGAAGAAATCACATCGACAGCACGGTTCGTATAGGTGATGCACACGACGCGTTGCCCGTTTTTTCGGAGTTCTTTTCCATGTTCGTCACGAATGCTTTTGAGTGCTTCGACAAGCGATGTGGTTTTTCCGGACCCTGCGCCAGCAATTACCGAGAATGATTTTTCTTCAGAGATGCACTTGATAATTCTTTTGTCTGCCTCAGTTGGCTTCAGAACGGCTTCCATTCACGCCTCCTCTGCGTTCTGGGAGAGTTGTCCATCCAGCCAGACCAGACCTTCGAAGATGTATTGCGGAACGTTCCAATGAAGCTGCGCGACGCCATTGTTGGCACCTTCTTCTTCATCCTGTTGCTGAGGCGGCTCGTAAGCCAGCACATTCATCGCAAATTCGGTTTTTTTGAATGTGGAGCTTTTGATACGTTTCCAGACATCTTGATGCAGGGCGGCAAGGTCGTCGGGTAGATCAATGCCAATGCTCAATGCATCGTTTCGAAATAGGACAAGGTTCTCATAGACGAAAGTCTCTTCAAGTGTCCTTCCGTGGAAAATTTGCGCTTGTCCTTCCACATCTATCGAGACGGGCGTTTGATAGCTGATGAAGCGCATTCCGTCGGCTTGCTCACGATCAGCTTTCGTTTTGGCGGCGAGTGCTTTTACGCTGCTATCGTCGAAGAAATAACCAAGCGTCGCATTCGAGGACACCGCATTGTCTGCTGTTGCAATGCAGTTTTTGCGACTATTTGCGGGGTCAACAGAATCGATATCTGTGATGATAAGGTAGGGAATCTCCAGGAATTCCAGCAATCCGGCAAAACGCATTCCGTACGCGCCACCTACTTCGAGAACGGTCAAATATTTTTTGTTCAGGCTATTGGCTGCAAAATCGATCATGCGAGGCAACAGGAGTTTCTCAACTGACCCCTCAACAAGAATGGCCGCATCTGAAAAGAAAAGGTCGCAATGGGTAAGGCGTAGATACTTCTTCAAGAAGGAAAGAGCCGCTTCCGGTGAGATAACTTCGCCATCCAAATCGATTGGCTCCGGTTGAAACTGAGCGAGGCTGTGCACTGTGGTTCCATGGAATGATTCACCGTTTTGAACATCATTGATGGACTTGCGGCGGAAGTACCGAATTTTGGAAAAATCAACCGTATCCAGAATGTGTGAAGAGTGTGTAGTGACAGCGAGCTGTGGGGTGCTTTCGCCGTCCGGCCTGCCTTCAGTCAATACGTCCCACATTTGCCGAATAAACGTCTGCTGAACTTGAGCGTGGAGGTGAACTTCAGGTTCTTCGACAAAAATCACCTGACATAGGGGGCGGTCTTCCTCGGTTGCAAGCCATTGTCTGTAGAAATGATCAATTTGAATTGCCATGAAAACGAGGTTCTTGAACCCCAACCCGTTATAGGCTTCGGGAAGCTCATGGCTCGTGTTGGCGTCTACGTAGAAGAGCTCTGTGTTCCCGCGTAATGCGTCTTCCGAACTCAGCGTTGAAACAACTTTCATCGCGCGATCATTGTCGGAAGGAAGCCCAAGCCCACCAATCATCGTCATCAAGGGTGCAAAGCGTTGACTGTAATGGCTGTTCAGGTTTTCGTTGTTCTGTTCGATGATAGCTATCGCTTCCTCGGCCAGTTCCGCTTTCTCAAGATTGCGTCTGTAGTAGGTCGCAAACGCTTCGGAGAGCCTGTTGCTCCTTGCAGCATTCTCGTCATCAATGTTTCGCTGTGCATCCACAAAATCGACACGCACCAGTGAACTGAGAATTTTCTTCCCATCCTTCGGGTCCAGTGGCGTTGGCAGGAGATCGTTGTCCGTGCGCTCCAACGACGAAAACTGCACACTAAAGTGCTTCTTCAAATTCCCTTCTAAATCCAGAAAATGGCTTAGCGAGCGCTTGCGTTCACCGTTCTGATCTACTGGAAAAGCAAGATCGTATTGCCTCCAGAGCTCGTTGACGTCGTCAACTGTTAAGGCGCATCGAATTCCGATTTCAGAAAAATCAGTCGATAGAGTTGTTGCAAGAGCAAAAACGCGCCCGAATGAAACAGCGTCTGGATCAACTTTGAACCACAAATCGAGATCAATCGACGGCAGACTTTGCTCTTCGCCATTCACGTAAGCATCAATTGCTGAAATGCTGCTGACCGAGAAATCGTGTACCTTAAAATCCCGATTTCCTAGGAAACTTCGCATGACGGCGGTTGCCGAAGTTTTCCCGCTGTTGTTTGGGCCAACAAACACGGTCTCCTTTTCTTCAAAATCTAGATCAATGCTCTTTAGTCGGCGAAAATTTCTTACAGAAATACTGTGTAAGCGCATGCAAAGCCTCATATATTTTGGGGGCTACAGTATCACTTTGAGAGACGTCGCAAAAGAGAGTGTCTATCTTTTTAATCCATTTAAGGTTGCTCTCCTTCAGCATCCCGCAGCGGAATCGTTGGTGCTCCGGAATGTACTCATGTTTTTTGTACACTTCTGACACGTTGAACATCGGATGTTCAACTATTTCAAACGGCCTAGCTAGCGTCCTCATGCTCTTATGAGCGATCTTGCGGGCATCTGCGTTTCGGTAGGACTTGGCTTTGGAGGGCCTAACCCGGCAAATGTCTTTCAGCGCCCGACAACGGGTCGAACCTTTGACGTTCGTGCCCCGGTTTGGGTCTGAGTAACTGCGGCGGATTTGCTTAAGGTCGTGGATACTAACAACCAGCGCGGCAATCAATCCTTCTCACTACATCCGCATGCAGATCCGCGCCAGAATTTGCAGACCAGCCTCAGATATGCTTCACATTCAAGCTATTGAAGAAAGGAGATATTATGAACAAGAAGCAAAATTTGAAAGACGATTACAACAAGGCACCAGGGCTCAAACAGCCCTATATGCTGGGATATGCTGTCAGAAATAGCAAAGATGGCAAGAGCTCATACTGGAGCAAGATCGCTGCGGCCTGGGCGCATAAAGATGGTGAAGGGTTTGAGGTGCAGATGGATGCTTTGCCCATTGATGGACGGCTCGTTCTGCGAACGGTCAGCGATGATCGTCAACCAGACTCGGAGCATGTAAGCCAAAGGCCTGGCGGTCCGGCGTAACTATCAAGGCTGGCCTGCCGACCAAAACACGCGCCGACAGGCCGCTACACTTCGAGTTCCAAGGAGACGGCATATCTGCCGTCGCACCACTCTCGGTCGCAGGTGGAACACCACCCGCTCAGAACCTTGTCTTTTAGCTAAATTGGATTCCGGCGAAGCTTCGCCTGCCGGTCACTCCTTTTTCGCCGGACTGATTGCATACGCTGTCTCTTGGGATATCGATGGGAACCTGGTGATCCGTGTGGTCACGGACGATGGTGACAACGGCGAACTTTTCGAAGAGCTGCCTCAATCGGCCTCAATGCCCATATGTGTCGCCCAGGCTTGGATCACAGCTTCCGACTGCATGAGAACTTCGCCGTGTTCCCGGAATACGCGCTCCGGGTCAGCCTTGGCCCCGACAATCAACATAAGCGTCTTACGCATGACGTCCGCCGAACGCACCAGGGCAGAGAGAGCTTCGTCGAACTCGGGGTCACCATAGGCCGGAATCTCAGGGACATCATCTTGTTTCAAAGTTAATTCTCCTAATCGCAACATTTCATTGGCACCGAACAGATTGGGACAGCGAAGCTTTCGAAGCAATCTTGAGTTTTTACCACACCCGGCTCTCGTAGATTCAGCCAGACGAGTTGCCTGCGCCGTTCAGCATCAATCCTAGGTCTAAGATATGGTGGCGGCGAGTGCGCCGCCGCGTCTTTCCTTCCAGCAGGTGGAGAACCACCCGCTGAGAACCCATTCTTTCAGCTTACATCAAATCCGGCGACGCTTGAGCTGTGGGTCAATCCTCTTCCGCCGCTGTCGCGGTCTCCCGAGAAGAGGGTGACCCATCTCCGGAGTTTGATCGAACGTCCAATCCGCTCCTCGCAAGCTCGTCACGGATTCCAGAGTTGGACGCTCGCCGCTGGGCAGGGGTTCAAGCGCAAGGTTGAAGGGATTGACTTTGGCTTAACCCAAAAAAAGCGAGGACGATATGACCAAGGAGCAAATCATCTGTGGCGATGCGGTTGCCGGATTGCTGGAATTGCAAAGCGAATGCGTTGATCTGATCGTGACTGACCCACCTTATCTGGTGGATTACAAAGACCGGACCGGGCGCAAGGTTGCAAATGACAATAGTCCAGACGCGGTGTTGCCTGCTTTCGCGGAAATGTACCGGGTTCTGAAAGACGACAGCCTGTGCATCAGTTTTGTTGGCTGGACGGCGCTCGACAAGTTCACGCGTACATGGGTCGAGGCCGGGTTCCGGATTGTCGGGCATATCATCTGGACCAAGGACTATGCCTCAAGCACAGGCCAGACGGCCTATCATCATGAATCGGCCTATGTGCTGGCAAAGGGTTGGCCGCGCAGACCGGAGACGCCGTTTGCGGATGTGCAGCCCTGGGTCTACTCCGGCAACAGGTGGCACCCGACCGAGAAATCCGTTGAGAATATCGGCGCGGTGATCCGGGCGTTTTCGAAACGCGATGATACGGTGCTCGACCCGTTCTTGGGGTCAGGCACCACCGCAGTTGCCGCAGCGCTGAACGGGCGAAGCGCGATCGGCATTGAGCTTGAGCGGAGATATTGCGATCTGGCGCAACGGCGCGTTGCAGGTGACAAACGCTATCTGGCGACAAAAGACCAGAGCGCCTCAAAAGCGGCGTGAGAGTATCATGGCCGCTCTCAAACATCGCGGTTATAGCGCCGGGCATCCGTGGTATTACCTGCTGGGCGGAGAGATTCCGCCCCTCAGGGCCATCTTTGCGCAGGTGTCAACCGGTGCCTATCGTGGCTATCTGGCAAGTGAGATTGACGCGATAGCCGGAAAAGCGAAACCGCAGCGAAGTGCGGCGCTTGCAGCCTGTCGCGCCAAGCTCACCGTTGATCTGAAAGCCGACATTGCCCGCTATCGTCAATGCGCCTGCTCCTTGCGCCGGTATCGGGAAGAAACTGGTGCTGAAAAACCGGTCGTTGCTCAGGATGTTCACACCGCCATCAGCCTCAAATTCAACCACATCGTAAACGGGTTTGCCAATCTGCGCACATTGGATGCGGTGCCACAGCAGGCAGATATGTTCGATCTGTTCTGACAACTAAAAGATACGATCGGAAGGGGAGAGCCGGGCGGCTTTCCCCTCATTTGTGTGCCCAAAAACTTGCCTGACGACTGGCATCGTCAGGCTTACTGCGTTTCGGGAACGATGTGACTTTTCCTGATCGCCAATGTCCCGAGAGCGCGAAGCGCGGCAGGGTATTGGCGATTCAAGTATTCCCGAAACGCAGCATCGGCTGCGTCGTGGGATTCAATGACGAAAAATCCGCCGAAAACCAGCCCGGAGTGCGCCGGTCCCAATGAGCTCGGTGTCGCACACCAGATGACGTGACTTCAAACAAAGGAGGGACGTCATGAAGATGGACAATGCAACACCGGAAGAGGCTGCCGAATGGGCCGCAATCATTCCCAACGTTGACGAAGGGGTTGAGCCCAAGCTGTTTGAGAAACAGGACCTTCTCTCCGCATTCGACGGAGAGGTGACAATCACGGTGCGCAAGGCGCTGAACCTGACCGGGTGTCTGCTTGGCGAAATCACTCGGCTGTGCGACGCGCAAACCGCAGCGCATCCGGGCAAATTGAACAGGATCGATCCCGAAGCATTGATGATGGCAGATGGGATATTTGCTTTTGCCACACGCGCAAATCTGGTGGTTGCGGTCGCATATGCTGAACGATGTTTGGAGGCGGGACAAACAGCATTGCATGTCAGTCATGTGGTCTCGGATGGCTCAAGGCGCGGCATTGGTCTGCCAATGATCGCTGCGTTGTTTCTCGGTGAAGCGAATTCCACAGGGAAAGAAGCACATGGTGCGGCGGAGGTTCGGATCCTGCCTAACGGCACGGTGAACAGCTCTTGCAAGACCTTCGCGCGGCTCGGGTTCTGGGCTGACGAATACTTCACCCATCCCGTGACTCTGCGCAATCCGCAGAAAGCGATTGCAGGCTCGGCGGAGCCCAATGGCGACCCGCTGAAATATCTCCGCCTCGAAGGGAAGGCAGATGAGGTGGCCGACCGGTCCCGATTGGCGTTGGAAAACTGGTCCGTCGAATTTGGGCAAGCGCAGGCCGCTGACGAGTAAGGATCGCCGCGTCTGACCGTCCAAAGCACAAATGGGCTGAAAAGCTGAGCGAGAGCGGGTCATCCGCTCTCGCTTTCATTTTGCGGGTATTGATCGACGGGCCCCGATTTCTGAAGCAACAAATCCTGTGGATAATGCCACCGCACATTTGAAATGTACCAATATTTACGATATACTGGTAAGAAAGGAGGCAGATATGGCCAAAAACACATCCATTGCCCTTGGGGAGCATTTTGAGACCTTCATTGGTGCTCGGGTCAAGGCGGGCCGCTATGGCTCGGCCAGTGAGGTGGTGCGCGCCGGGTTGCGCTTGTTGGAAGAGCAAGAAACCAAGCTGGAAGCGCTACAGGCGGCATTGATCGAAGGGGAAATGAGCGGTCCGGCACAGCCGCATGACCCTGAGGCGTTTTTGAGTGCCATGCGGGAGAGACATGCCGGAAACGCCTAAGGAGGTCCGGCTCTCTCCGCGCGCGGTCAGCGATCTCGAAGCGATCTGGCTCTATACGTTCGAGACATGGTCGCTTGAACAGGCAGAGACCTATCACCGATCCATCATTGCCCGGTTGGACAGATTGGCCAGAGGTGAGCTCGACGGGGCAGATGCAGGGCATATCCGGGCGCGCTATCGCAAACTTGCGGTCGGCTCACATATCGCCTTCTATCGCGAAACCGACTTTGGCGTTGAGGTCATCCGCATCCTGCATCAGGCAATGGATTTTGACCGGCACTTCTGAAGCGCATTTCCAGTCGATAAATTGTAGTGGTTCAGATGTGATCTGACAGTTGGCCGTTTTTCCGGCGGCGTCTGTCAGGCCAAGTTCAGTTCACGAACTTTTCCTTCCAGATCTGCTTGCCTTCAATCATGGTCTGGAACGGCGTTCTGCCGCAACACATTTTGCCCTGATGAGTGCGTTGGTGGTTGTAGTTATGCAGCCATTCGTCGAGGTCCGTTTGCAGCGCACCGATGCTGTCGTAGAGCTTTTTGCGGAACGCGACCTGATAGAACTCCTGCAAAATGGTCTTGTGGAACCGCTCGCAGATGCCGTTGGTCTGGGGCGATTTCACCTTGGTCTTGGTGTGGTCGATGTCATTGATGGCCAGGAAGAGCTGGTAGTCGTGCTTGTCGGCCCGGCCGCAGTATTCCGTGCCCCGGTCCGTCATGATCCGCAGCACCGGCAGGTCGTGTTCATCGTGGAATGGCAGGACGCGATCATTCAGCAGATCAGCGGCAGTGATCGGGGTTTTGGTCGTATAGA
>NZ_CYSR01000038.1 GCF_001458395.1 Leisingera aquaemixtae
TGATTTGCAAGAACGCGTACTTATTCGCCACCATGATTATGACCAGTGTTTCCAGTCCGTTCAGTTGTTGCAGTGGAATAGTCAGGTTAAATTTAATGTGACCGTTTATCGCAATCTGCCGACCACTCGCGATTCAATCATGACTTCGTGATAAAAGATTGAGTGTGAGGTTATAACGCCGAAGCGGTAAAAATTTTAATTTTTGCCGCTGAGGGGTTGACCAAGCGAAGCGCGGTAGGTTTTCTGCTTAGGAGTTTAATCATGTTTCAGACTTTTATTTCTCGCCATAATTCAAACTTTTTTTCTGATAAGCTGGTTCTCACTTCTGTTACTCCAGCTTCTTCGGCACCTGTTTTACAGACACCTAAAGCTACATCGTCAACGTTATATTTTGATAGTTTGACGGTTAATGCTGGTAATGGTGGTTTTCTTCATTGCATTCAGATGGATACATCTGTCAACGCCGCTAATCAGGTTGTTTCTGTTGGTGCTGATATTGCTTTTGATGCCGACCCTAAATTTTTTGCCTGTTTGGTTCGCTTTGAGTCTTCTTCGGTTCCGACTACCCTCCCGACTGCCTATGATGTTTATCCTTTGGATGGTCGCCATGATGGTGGTTATTATACCGTCAAGGACTGTGTGACTATTGACGTCCTTCCCCGTACGCCGGGCAATAATGTTTATGTTGGTTTCATGGTTTGGTCTAACTTTACCGCTACTAAATGCCGCGGATTGGTTTCGCTGAATCAGGTTATTAAAGAGATTATTTGTCTCCAGCCACTTAAGTGAGGTGATTTATGTTTGGTGCTATTGCTGGCGGTATTGCTTCTGCTCTTGCTGGTGGCGCCATGTCTAAATTGTTTGGAGGCGGTCAAAAAGCCGCCTCCGGTGGCATTCAAGGTGATGTGCTTGCTACCGATAACAATACTGTAGGCATGGGTGATGCTGGTATTAAATCTGCCATTCAAGGCTCTAATGTTCCTAACCCTGATGAGGCCGTCCCTAGTTTTGTTTCTGGTGCTATGGCTAAAGCTGGTAAAGGACTTCTTGAAGGTACGTTGCAGGCTGGCACTTCTGCCGTTTCTGATAAGTTGCTTGATTTGGTTGGACTTGGTGGCAAGTCTGCCGCTGATAAAGGAAAGGATACTCGTGATTATCTTGCTGCTGCATTTCCTGAGCTTAATGCTTGGGAGCGTGCTGGTGCTGATGCTTCCTCTGCTGGTATGGTTGACGCCGGATTTGAGAATCAAAAAGAGCTTACTAAAATGCAACTGGACAATCAGAAAGAGATTGCCGAGATGCAAAATGAGACTCAAAAAGAGATTGCTGGCATTCAGTCGGCGACTTCACGCCAGAATACGAAAGACCAGGTATATGCACAAAATGAGATGCTTGCTTATCAACAGAAGGAGTCTACTGCTCGCGTTGCGTCTATTATGGAAAACACCAATCTTTCCAAGCAACAGCAGGTTTCCGAGATTATGCGCCAAATGCTTACTCAAGCTCAAACGGCTGGTCAGTATTTTACCAATGACCAAATCAAAGAAATGACTCGCAAGGTTAGTGCTGAGGTTGACTTAGTTCATCAGCAAACGCAGAATCAGCGGTATGGCTCTTCTCATATTGGCGCTACTGCAAAGGATATTTCTAATGTCGTCACTGATGCTGCTTCTGGTGTGGTTGATATTTTTCATGGTATTGATAAAGCTGTTGCCGATACTTGGAACAATTTCTGGAAAGACGGTAAAGCTGATGGTATTGGCTCTAATTTGTCTAGGAAATAACCGTCAGGATTGACACCCTCCCAATTGTATGTTTTCATGCCTCCAAATCTTGGAGGCTTTTTTATGGTTCGTTCTTATTACCCTTCTGAATGTCACGCTGATTATTTTGACTTTGAGCGTATCGAGGCTCTTAAACCTGCTATTGAGGCTTGTGGCATTTCTACTCTTTCTCAATCCCCAATGCTTGGCTTCCATAAGCAGATGGATAACCGCATCAAGCTCTTGGAAGAGATTCTGTCTTTTCGTATGCAGGGCGTTGAGTTCGATAATGGTGATATGTATGTTGACGGCCATAAGGCTGCTTCTGACGTTCGTGATGAGTTTGTATCTGTTACTGAGAAGTTAATGGATGAATTGGCACAATGCTACAATGTGCTCCCCCAACTTGATATTAATAACACTATAGACCACCGCCCCGAAGGGGACGAAAAATGGTTTTTAGAGAACGAGAAGACGGTTACGCAGTTTTGCCGCAAGCTGGCTGCTGAACGCCCTCTTAAGGATATTCGCGATGAGTATAATTACCCCAAAAAGAAAGGTATTAAGGATGAGTGTTCAAGATTGCTGGAGGCCTCCACTATGAAATCGCGTAGAGGCTTTGCTATTCAGCGTTTGATGAATGCAATGCGACAGGCTCATGCTGATGGTTGGTTTATCGTTTTTGACACTCTCACGTTGGCTGACGACCGATTAGAGGCGTTTTATGATAATCCCAATGCTTTGCGTGACTATTTTCGTGATATTGGTCGTATGGTTCTTGCTGCCGAGGGTCGCAAGGCTAATGATTCACACGCCGACTGCTATCAGTATTTTTGTGTGCCTGAGTATGGTACAGCTAATGGCCGTCTTCATTTCCATGCGGTGCACTTTATGCGGACACTTCCTACAGGTAGCGTTGACCCTAATTTTGGTCGTCGGGTACGCAATCGCCGCCAGTTAAATAGCTTGCAAAATACGTGGCCTTATGGTTACAGTATGCCCATCGCAGTTCGCTACACGCAGGACGCTTTTTCACGTTCTGGTTGGTTGTGGCCTGTTGATGCTAAAGGTGAGCCGCTTAAAGCTACCAGTTATATGGCTGTTGGTTTCTATGTGGCTAAATACGTTAACAAAAAGTCAGATATGGACCTTGCTGCTAAAGGTCTAGGAGCTAAAGAATGGAACAACTCACTAAAAACCAAGCTGTCGCTACTTCCCAAGAAGCTGTTCAGAATCAGAATGAGCCGCAACTTCGGGATGAAAATGCTCACAATGACAAATCTGTCCACGGAGTGCTTAATCCAACTTACCAAGCTGGGTTACGACGCGACGCCGTTCAACCAGATATTGAAGCAGAACGCAAAAAGAGAGATGAGATTGAGGCTGGGAAAAGTTACTGTAGCCGACGTTTTGGCGGCGCAACCTGTGACGACAAATCTGCTCAAATTTATGCGCGCTTCGATAAAAATGATTGGCGTATCCAACCTGCAGAGTTTTATCGCTTCCATGACGCAGAAGTTAACACTTTCGGATATTTCTGATGAGTCGAAAAATTATCTTGATAAAGCAGGAATTACTACTGCTTGTTTACGAATTAAATCGAAGTGGACTGCTGGCGGAAAATGAGAAAATTCGACCTATCCTTGCGCAGCTCGAGAAGCTCTTACTTTGCGACCTTTCGCCATCAACTAACGATTCTGTCAAAAACTGACGCGTTGGATGAGGAGAAGTGGCTTAATATGCTTGGCACGTTCGTCAAGGACTGGTTTAGATATGAGTCACATTTTGTTCATGGTAGAGATTCTCTTGTTGACATTTTAAAAGAGCGTGGATTACTATCTGAGTCCGATGCTGTTCAACCACTAATAGGTAAGAAATCATGAGTCAAGTTACTGAACAATCCGTACGTTTCCAGACCGCTTTGGCCTCTATTAAGCTCATTCAGGCTTCTGCCGTTTTGGATTTAACCGAAGATGATTTCGATTTTCTGACGAGTAACAAAGTTTGGATTGCTACTGACCGCTCTCGTGCTCGTCGCTGCGTTGAGGCTTGCGTTTATGGTACGCTGGACTTTGTAGGATACCCTCGCTTTCCTGCTCCTGTTGAGTTTATTGCTGCCGTCATTGCTTATTATGTTCATCCCGTCAACATTCAAACGGCCTGTCTCATCATGGAAGGCGCTGAATTTACGGAAAACATTATTAATGGCGTCGAGCGTCCGGTTAAAGCCGCTGAATTGTTCGCGTTTACCTTGCGTGTACGCGCAGGAAACACTGACGTTCTTACTGACGCAGAAGAAAACGTGCGTCAAAAATTACGTGCAGAAGGAGTGATGTAATGTCTAAAGGTAAAAAACGTTCTGGCGCTCGCCCTGGTCGTCCGCAGCCGTTGCGAGGTACTAAAGGCAAGCGTAAAGGCGCTCGTCTTTGGTATGTAGGTGGTCAACAATTTTAATTGCAGGGGCTTCGGCCCCTTACTTGAGGATAAATTATGTCTAATATTCAAACTGGCGCCGAGCGTATGCCGCATGACCTTTCCCATCTTGGCTTCCTTGCTGGTCAGATTGGTCGTCTTATTACCATTTCAACTACTCCGGTTATCGCTGGCGACTCCTTCGAGATGGACGCCGTTGGCGCTCTCCGTCTTTCTCCATTGCGTCGTGGCCTTGCTATTGACTCTACTGTAGACATTTTTACTTTTTATGTCCCTCATCGTCACGTTTATGGTGAACAGTGGATTAAGTTCATGAAGGATGGTGTTAATGCCACTCCTCTCCCGACTGTTAACACTACTGGTTATATTGACCATGCCGCTTTTCTTGGCACGATTAACCCTGATACCAATAAAATCCCTAAGCATTTGTTTCAGGGTTATTTGAATATCTATAACAACTATTTTAAAGCGCC
>NZ_CYSR01000039.1 GCF_001458395.1 Leisingera aquaemixtae
TTGTTGCGATTCCGGGGTGGTGAGTCTGTGGATAAGGGGTGCCGAGTCTGTGGGTAAGTGGGGCGGGCGCCTTTTCCGGGGTGTTTGGTTCGGTTTGCGGGGCGGGGGTGGGGCGGAAAGAGGGTCAGGGGTGCTGACTTTGTTTTGGTGTAAGTGGTTGATTTTATTTGATTCGTGATTTTTCTTTGCGGAATTCTGCGTTTTTCTGAATTTTGGGGTTGCGGGTCTGCGGGGGTATCCGTAAAAGCCCCCTCACCGGCGGCGCTGAGGCGCAGCTGAGACACACCGGACGGGACGCTGAGCCAGACAGGGCGACGCGGTAACGGATCGGGAAACACACCGGAGAGACGGTGGGACACGCTGGAGAGACGGTGGCATCTGAGGGTTTGAAGAGGCGGGCGCGCCGGAAGATTGGCGCATCGGTCTGGTTTTTGGCCTCTGGGTGTTTGCTCTTTGACATTGATGGATAACTGAAGAGATATGCGGGCGGTCACGGTTCATTTCGATGGATCAGACTTCTGTATATCGCGCCACTAGGGTTTCGGCCCGATGATGTGGTGTCAGCTTCACTGTTTGTTCGGCTTTCGGTGCCTTTGGTACTGAAGCACAACAGACAGAGACTTTCATCAGGATTAGCCTCCTGGTGAAGATGTGCAGAGGTTCGAACGTCAAGGATACGCTTTAACGAGCGTTTCAACTTGAGAGTTTGATCCTGGCTCAGAACGAACGCTGGCGGCAGGCCTAACACATGCAAGTCGAGCGCGCCCTTCGGGGTGAGCGGCGGACGGGTTAGTAACGCGTGGGAACGTGCCCTTCTCTAAGGAATAGCCACTGGAAACGGTGAGTAATACCTTATACGCCCTTCGGGGGAAAGATTTATCGGAGAAGGATCGGCCCGCGTTAGATTAGGTAGTTGGTGGGGTAATGGCCTACCAAGCCTACGATCTATAGCTGGTTTTAGAGGATGATCAGCAACACTGGGACTGAGACACGGCCCAGACTCCTACGGGAGGCAGCAGTGGGGAATCTTGGACAATGGGCGCAAGCCTGATCCAGCCATGCCGCGTGAGTGATGAAGGCCTTAGGGTCGTAAAGCTCTTTCGCCTGTGATGATAATGACAGTAGCAGGTAAAGAAACCCCGGCTAACTCCGTGCCAGCAGCCGCGGTAATACGGAGGGGGTTAGCGTTGTTCGGAATTACTGGGCGTAAAGCGCGCGTAGGCGGACTGGAAAGTTGGGGGTGAAATCCCAGGGCTCAACCCTGGAACTGCCTCCAAAACTCCCAGTCTTGAGTTCGAGAGAGGTGAGTGGAATTCCGAGTGTAGAGGTGAAATTCGTAGATATTCGGAGGAACACCAGTGGCGAAGGCGGCTCACTGGCTCGATACTGACGCTGAGGTGCGAAAGTGTGGGGAGCAAACAGGATTAGATACCCTGGTAGTCCACACCGTAAACGATGAATGCCAGACGTCGGCTAGCATGCTAGTCGGTGTCACACCTAACGGATTAAGCATTCCGCCTGGGGAGTACGGCCGCAAGGTTAAAACTCAAAGGAATTGACGGGGGCCCGCACAAGCGGTGGAGCATGTGGTTTAATTCGAAGCAACGCGCAGAACCTTACCAACCCTTGACATCCTCGGACCGCCAGAGAGATCTGGTTTTCACTTCGGTGACCGAGTGACAGGTGCTGCATGGCTGTCGTCAGCTCGTGTCGTGAGATGTTCGGTTAAGTCCGGCAACGAGCGCAACCCACATCCTTAGTTGCCAGCAGTTCGGCTGGGCACTCTAAGGAAACTGCCCGTGATAAGCGGGAGGAAGGTGTGGATGACGTCAAGTCCTCATGGCCCTTACGGGTTGGGCTACACACGTGCTACAATGGCAGTGACAATGGGTTAATCCCAAAAAACTGTCTCAGTTCGGATTGTCGTCTGCAACTCGGCGGCATGAAGTCGGAATCGCTAGTAATCGCGTAACAGCATGACGCGGTGAATACGTTCCCGGGCCTTGTACACACCGCCCGTCACACCATGGGAGTTGGGTTTACCCGAAGGCCGTGCGCCAACCTTTCGAGGAGGCAGCGGACCACGGTGAGCTCAGCGACTGGGGTGAAGTCGTAACAAGGTAGCCGTAGGGGAACCTGCGGCTGGATCACCTCCTTTCTAAGGATGATGCTAGCATCACGGAGCTTGCTCCTGATCGTGCATCACTTAGCAGAAGACCAGCAAACAAAGCTGGTCGCATACGGACCGGACCGTCCTCATATCTCTTCAGAAAACATCGGATGCCTGCCCGGCAGGGGTCCAAAAGCAAGGGGCCTTAGCTCAGCTGGGAGAGCGCCTGATTTGCATTCAGGAGGTCAGGAGTTCGATCCTCCTAGGCTCCACCACTCATGCAAACGGCCCGGACAATATGGGTCGGTAGCTCAGGTGGTTAGAGCGCACGCCTGATAAGCGTGAGGCCGGAGGTTCAAGTCCTCCTCGACCCACCACTTCCCCGGAAGTGGCCATATGGAAGAACATATCTTCAAGCAGTTGCTGACTGTTTGAACGTCTGTTCTTCAGACGCACACATTGACATCGTTAAGAGAGATACAATCAACAATACTGTTGGCGCCCCGCGTGAGGGGAGAGCCTCAGTGAGGTGCCGATCCTTCTTCGGGAGGTGACGCGAGCCTGTGCACATGCCCCTTTCCTCGGGCATCCGCGGGTCTGCCTGGCTGAAACAACAGTGTTGTCCAAGTCAAGTACACTAACCCGCGCGGTCGCAAGACTGCGCAACAAGTTCCCGATCACCGACATGATTGGGAGCGGGATAGTTTGCTTTTTGGTTCAGAAATAGAGGCGCCGGTTTCTTACCAGCTTCCGGTGCCGCGGCAGTTTGCACTGTCTCTTTCTGGATCAAATCAAGCGCGAGAAGGGCGTTTGGTGGATGCCTTGGCAGTAAGAGGCGATGAAAGACGTGATACCCTGCGATAAGCTTGGGGGAGCCGGGAATAGGCTTTGATCCCAAGATCTCTGAATGGGGGAACCCACCTGAAAGTTTGTTATAATAGCCGCAAGGCTGCTTATAATGGGCTTAACCAGGTACTTAAGGACTGAATACATAGGTCTTTAAGAGCAAACCCGGGGAACTGAAACATCTAAGTACCCGGAGGAAAGGACATCAATAGAGACTCCGTTAGTAGCGGCGAGCGAACGCGGACCAGCCGAGCCTGATGAGTGACCAGAATGCGTTGGGAAACGCAGCCAGAGCGGGTGACAGCCCCGTATGGGAAGCTCTGAGGGACGTATTAAGTAGGGCGGGACACGTGAAATCCTGTTCGAAGACCGGAGGACCACCTCCGAAGGCTAAGTACTCCTTACTGACCGATAGCGAACCAGTACCGTGAGGGAAAGGTGAAAAGCACCCCGGCGAGGGGAGTGAAACAGTACCTGAAACCGAACGCCTACAATCAGTTGGAGGCCCCTTGAGGGCTGACAGCGTACCTTTTGTATAATGGGTCATCGACTTGGTCTCACGAGCAAGCTTAAGCCGCTAGGCGGAGGCGCAGCGAAAGCGAGTCTTAATAGGGCGCATGAGTTCGTGGGATCAGACCCGAAACCGAGTGATCTAGGCATGGCCAGGCTGAAGATGCGGTAACACGCATTGGAGGGCCGAACCCACATCCGTTGAAAAGGATCGGGATGAGCTGTGCCTAGGGGTGAAAGGCCAATCAAACTCGGAGATAGCTGGTTCTCTGCGAAATCTATTTAGGTAGAGCGTCATCCGAATACCCCGGGGGGTAGAGCACTGGATGGGTAATGGGGCCCCACAGGCTTACTGATCCTAACCAAACTCCGAATACCCGGGAGTACTAGATGGCAGACACACGGCGGATGCTAACGTCCGTCGTGGAGAGGGAAACAACCCTGACCTCCGGCTAAGGCCCCCAATTCATGGCTAAGTGGGAAAGCAGGTGAGACGTCCAAAACAACCAGGAGGTTGGCTTAGAAGCAGCCATCCTTTAAAGATAGCGTAACAGCTCACTGGTCTAATTAAGATGTCTTGCGGCGAAGATGTAACGGGGCTCAAGCCATGAGCCGAAGCCGAGGATGCACATAGTGCATGGTAGCAGAGCGTAGTGTGACATAGTCTCATTCCTCCTTAACTCCTTCGGGAGTATTGGAGGAGAGAGGCTTTCGATGAAGCCGGGGCGTGAGCCATCCGGTGGAGAGATCACTAGCGAGAATGATGACATGAGTAGCGACAAAGAGTGTGAGAGACACTCTCGCCGAAAGTCCAAGGGTTCCTGCTTAAAGCTAATCTGAGCAGGGTAAGCCGGCCCCTAAGCCGAGGCCGAAAGGCGTAGGCGATGGGAACCACGTTAATATTCGTGGGCCAGGAGGATGTGACGGATCGTGAGGGTAGTTCATTCTTATCGGATTGAATGGGCTGCTGATCGGTTCCTGGAAATAGCCCTCCATCAGACCGTACCCTAAACCGACACAGGTGGACTGGTAGAGAATACCAAGGCGCTTGAGAGAACGATGTTGAAGGAACTCGGCAAAATACCTCCGTAAGTTCGCGAGAAGGAGGCCCGGGTTCAAGGCAACTTGGATCCGGGGGCACAAACCAGGGGGTGGCGACTGTTTATTAAAAACACAGGGCTCTGCGAAGCCGCAAGGCGACGTATAGGGTCTGACGCCTGCCCGGTGCCTGAAGGTTAAAAGGAGGGGTGAGAGCTCCGAATTGAAGCCCAGGTAAACGGCGGCCGTAACTATAACGGTCCTAAGGTAGCGAAATTCCTTGTCGGGTAAGTTCCGACCTGCACGAATGGCGTAACGACTTCCCCGCTGTCTCCAACATCGACTCAGCGAAATTGAATTGCCTGTCAAGATGCAGGCTTCCCGCGGTTAGACGGAAAGACCCCGTGCACCTTTACTACAGCTTCGCACTGGCATCAGGATTGTGATGTGCAGGATAGGTGGTAGGCATCGAAGCCGGAACGCAAGTTCCGGTGGAGCCTCCCTTGAGATACCACCCTTCGCACTCTTGATGTCTAACCGCGGTCCGTTATCCGGATCCGGGACCCTGCGTGGCGGGTAGTTTGACTGGGGCGGTCGCCTCCTAAAGAGTAACGGAGGCGCGCGAAGGTTGGCTCAGAGCGGTCGGAAATCGCTCGTTGAGTGCAATGGCAGAAGCCAGCCTGACTGCAAGACTGACAAGTCGAGCAGAGACGAAAGTCGGCCATAGTGATCCGGTGGTCCCGCGTGGAAGGGCCATCGCTCAACGGATAAAAGGTACGCCGGGGATAACAGGCTGATACTGCCCAAGAGTCCATATCGACGGCAGTGTTTGGCACCTCGATGTCGGCTCATCTCATCCTGGGGCTGGAGCAGGTCCCAAGGGTACGGCTGTTCGCCGTTTAAAGAGGTACGTGAGCTGGGTTTAGAACGTCGTGAGACAGTTCGGTCCCTATCTGCCGTGGGTGCAGGATACTTGAGAGGAGTTGCCCCTAGTACGAGAGGACCGGGGTGAACGATCCACTGGTGGACCAGTTGTTATGCCAATAGCAGTGCTGGGTAGCTATGATCGGACAGGATAACCGCTGAAGGCATCTAAGCGGGAAGCCCCCCTCAAAACAAGGTATCCCTGAGGGCCGTGGAAGACCACCACGCCGATAGGCCGGAGGTGTAAGCGCAGCAATGCGTTCAGCTGACCGGTACTAATCGCCCGATAGGCTTGATTTGATCCAGTAACAGACAGTGTTACGAAAACCAAACAAGCAAACCATCCCAAAAAAACACGGACAACGTTGATTGTAACCGACGCAGGCTGTTGTGCCTGCCGCCACCAGGCGGTGACACAGCAACCGGGCGGCAATGCGCATTTGCTGAAGCAAACACGCTGCCTGCCGCTCAACAGCCTTGCTCCGCAAGGACGTCGGAATTGGATTTTTCTTGGTTTGGTGGCCACAGCACAAGTGAAACACCCGGTCCCATCCCGAACCCGGAAGTTAAGCACTGTCGCGCCGATGGTACTTGGGCTCAAGCCCTGGGAGAGTAGGTCACCGCCAAACCTAGTAAAATCCAAAACCTCTCTAATCGATGACAAAACACCTGTCGCGGGATGGAGCAGCCAGGTAGCTCGTCAGGCTCATAACCTGAAGGTCGCAGGTTCAAATCCTGCTCCCGCAACCAATAAAATTTCCTCAGACATATCAAAGGCTTCGGATCTACCGTCCGGGGCCTTCGCCGTGTCCGGGCCTTGCGCACCCGCCGCAAGACGCAGCAGCCCGGCCAGATCCCCCTCAAGGGTCAGATCCAGGCCAGCGCCTGCCGCCGCGGGCGTCAGCACGATCCGCTCCACCAATGCCCGCAGCGCCTCCTTGGCCTCTTCCATGCCTTCGGCGGAGCCTAGGCCCTTGATCAGCCGCGACACCCGCTCGCGGTAGGCTTCCGCCATCGACGGGTGAAACACCACCGTGTCCGGGGCAGGGGTATGCTCCAGCTCTCCTTCCAGCTGCTGGCGGCGCGTGTCGAGCTCGATCATCCGGTCTTTCACCTGATCTGCGGGAATGCCGGTGACCTGCCCCCCGCTGGTCCCTCGCTCATGACGAGAGTCTGCGGGTTTGATTTTGGTAGTCGTCGGTTTCGGGCTTGGCAAGCGCGGCAGGCGCGGAGCCCTCAAATAGCTCAAGCGCCTGCCGCGCTTGCTTTGGCGTTCTGTTCCCCAGCGAAGAGTGCGGCCTGACGGTGTTGTAATCGTAGCGCCACAGCGCCAGCTTGCGGCGGGCATCGTCCAGGGTATCGAACAGTTCTTCATTGAGAAGCTCGTCCCGCAGGCTGCCGTTGAATGACTCGATAAAGGCATTCTGCTGCGGTTTTCCGGGGTCGATGTAATGCCAATCCACGCCGTTCCTGTCGGCCCATTTCAGGATTGTCCGGCTGGTGAATTCCGTGCCGTTGTCGCTGACAATGCAAGCAGGTTTTCCGTAGAGCCGGACGAGCGCGTCCATCTCCCGGGCAACACGCTCACCTGAAATGCTGGTGTCTGCCGCCAGGCACAGGTTTTCCCGGCAGCAGTCGTCATTCACGGCCAGGATGCGAAACTTCCGCGACGCGCCGAAGCTGTCTGCCAGGAAATCCAGGGACCAGCGCTGGTTGGGCTGGGTGGCTTCGGGCATCGGCGTTCTCGAGCCCCGGGCGCGTTTGCGCCCCCGCCGCCGTTTCACTGCAAGGCCCTCCTCCCGGTAGAGGCGGTAAAGCTTTTTGTGGTTCATGATCATGCCTTTTCGCTCAAGCAGCACGCCGATCCGCCGGTAGCCGAACCGGCGGCGTTTGCCAGCGATCTCCTTCATCTCCTGGCGGATCTCAGGATGGTCCGGCGGGCGTTCGCGCCGGACCGTCTTGGGGTCGACACCGGCAAGCCGGCAGGCCCTGCGCTGCGAGATGTCATGATCCCGCATTGCATTGAGCGCTGCCTCTCGCCGCTCTTTCGGTGTCGTCAGCTTTTTCCCAGCAGGTCTTTCAAAACCACGTTGTCGAGCATCGTGTCTGCCAGCAGCCGCTTCAGCTTGGCATTCTCATCTTCCAGCGCCTTCAGCCGCGCGGCCTCCGATACCTCCATGCCGCCATACTTGGACTTCAGCTTGTAAAAGGTTGCCGGGCTCAGGCCGTGCCGGCGGCACACCTCCGCCGTCGGCATCCCGGCTTCCTGCTCTTTGATCATCCCGATGATTTGCGCCTCGGTGAAACGGCTCTTACGCATTCGTCTGCTCCTACATAGGTTGGACAGACTCTACTTCATGGTGAGGGATTTTGCGGGGGGCAGGTCACCGACTATTTCTTTCCTTCCGTGGAGGCGGAGAGGCTTCGGTTTGTACCAAACAGGTACCTTTGTTGACAAGCTGCAATGACG
>NZ_CYSR01000040.1 GCF_001458395.1 Leisingera aquaemixtae
GACAGCGTGGTGATCATCCCCGGCTACGGCATGGCGGTGGCGCAGGCGCAGCAGAACGTGGCCGAGCTGACCCGCCGCCTGCGCGCGAAAGGCAAGACTGTGCGCTTTGCGATCCACCCGGTCGCAGGCCGCCTGCCGGGCCACATGAACGTGCTGCTGGCGGAGGCCAAGGTGCCCTACGACATCGTGCTGGAAATGGACGAGATCAACGAGGATTTCCCGGACACGGATGTGGCCATCGTGATCGGCTCCAACGACATCGTGAACCCTGCGGCGCAGGAGGACCCCAACTCCCCGATCGCGGGCATGCCGGTGCTGGAATGCTGGAAGGCGAAACAGGTGTTTGTCTCCAAACGCGGCCAGGGCACGGGGTATTCCGGCATCGAGAACCCGCTGTTCTTCAAGGAAAACACCCGCATGTTCTATGGCGATGCAAAGCAGAGCCTCGATACGCTGCTGGGCCTGATCCAGTAAGTCAACGCTCAACAAAACAGGGAAAGGCGCTCCAACCGGGGCGCCTTTTCAATTTCCGGACCCTTCTTCTGGCTGAAAATATCCCGGGGGAGGCCGCAGGCCGGGGGCAGAGCCCCCAGAAACACCGGCCCTGTATACCATTGCATTCAGCTAACGTATTGAAATAAAACATTTCTGTACATCTTTACGAGAGCGTTCTATGGTCACCGGCATTGCCCCGGAGACCAAGAATGCCCCCGATCCAGGACCACCCCCTGCGGTATCCGCTCACCAACGAACTGCACGCCCGGCCGTTTCCCGCCATGTCCAACCCCTGCACGGTGGTCTACCTGGCGGTCAAACAGCCCAATGAGGCCGAACACCGCGACCGGATGCAGGATCTGCACCATCTGACGGATCTGCTTGACCGCCACGGTGCGCCGCACCCGCAGCCGGGGGCGACCCATTATATGGCGCAGATCGGCCGCCACATGCTGAAGTGGGAACAGCATACCGAGTTCGTCAGCTATACCGTCTACAGCGACGGGACCGGCACCCGGGCCTTTGATCCGGCGGATTTCGAGGTGTTCCCGGCGGAATGGCTGGCCGCGGCGCCGGGCCAGCGCATTACCTCCACGATGTTCCGGGTCGAGCCCCGGCCTGCGGACGCCGCAGTCAAGACTCTGGCACAGGAGTGGTTCGTGCCGGAAAGCGTGGTGGTCTCGCAGGTGCTGGACGGCAGCGCGGTGATTGCGGGCGATTTTCGCATCGACCCGGCGGGCCACATGCGGTTCGCGGTGTTTCCGAACGCGGAGACCGGCAGCCAGCGCATCGGCCGGATTGTGCAGCGCTTGTGCGAGATCGAAACCTACCGGGCGATGGCGATGCTGGGGTTCTCCCGCGCCCGCGGCCTGACTCCGACCATCAGCGCGCTCGACACCCATCTGAGCGAGATGATGGTTGCGATGACAGCCGGATCAGCACCGGCCGAGCAGACCTTGTCGCAGCTGCTGACGGTCTCCGCCGAACTGGAGGCGATGGCGGCGCGCTCTGCTTTCCGGTTCAGCGCCACCGGAGCCTATGATGCCCTGGTCAGCCAGCGCGTCAGCCTGTTGCGCGAGACGCGGTATGAGGGGTTCCAGACGCTGGCGGAATTCATGCTGCGCCGGTTTGAGCCGGCCATGCGCACGGTGAAATCCACCGAAAAGCGGCTGGAAACGCTGGCGGACCGGGCCCGCAGGGCAGGGGAGCTGCTCCGGACCCGGGTGGATGTGGAGCGGTCTGCGCAGAACCAGGCGCTGCTGGCTAGTATGGACCGCCGCGCCGATATGGCGCTGCGGCTGCAGCACACGGTTGAGGGGCTGTCGGTGGTGGCGATCAGCTATTACGCGGTGTCACTGGCGGCTTACGCGCTTTACCCGCTGACAACGGCGCTGGATATCAGCAAGGGCAGCCTGACGGCGCTGATCACTCTGCCGGTTGTCGGGCTTGTATGGCTGGGCGTGCGGCGGATCCGGAAGAAGCTGCACTGAGCACGGCGTTCATGCCGAGGCCGCCAACTGCGATGAACGCGAGCGCCAGCACGGCGGCGAGGCTGAGGGGTGGAATGCCCGCCAGCCCGGCGCCCACGGTGCAGCCGCCGGCCAGCACGCCGCCCATGCCCATCAGCAGAGCACCGGCCAGGTAACGGCCGGTCTGGCGGGGGCTTTCGAAGCTTTTCCACTGGAAGCTGCCGCTGACCACCGCCGCGGCCAGCGCACCGGCCAGCACCCCGCCGGCCAGCCCGGCGCCAAATCCCGCAGGGATGGAGCTGGAGGCGATCACGAAGAACAGCGTGTCGGCGGCAGGGGCGGTGAAGGAGAGGCTCTCCATCGCGATGGGGTCGAATTCGTCAAACAGCACATAGCCGGTGCCAACCCAGGCCACGGGCACCAAGAGGCCGAGCGCCGCCGCGCCAGCAAGCGTGGGCGCCCGGTTGCCGGAGCGCAGCGCGATCAGCAGGGCTGCCGCCACGATCACACCGCTCCACAGCAGTGCGCCGCCGGGCAGGGCGGCAAGGGAGACCTGCTCCCCCGCGGGCAGGGTAACCGCGCCAAGCGCGGTGCGCACCGGGGCCAGCACGCCCTTCAGCGTGGCATGGGCGGTGATGGCAAAGACAGCCATCACCATAAGTGCCCGCAGGTTGCCGCTGCCCGCCAGCACCAGCAGACGCGAGGCGCAGCCGCGGGTCAGGATCATGCCGGCGCCGAACATCAGCCCGCCAAGCGCGATGGCCAGAAGCGGCAGGTCCAGCGCCATCAGCCGGTGCTCCGCAAAGCTGATCCAGCCCTGCGCCACGGCCGCCTGGGTGCCGGCAACGGCCACCGCCAGGGCCATTGCCCAGACGCCTGCGGCCTGGCGGCGGTCCTCACCAGCCAGGGCGCGGCGGAAGCAGAAGCGGGTCAGCTGCGCCAGCACGCCGAACAGGACGCCGATGCCAAGCGCAAACAGGACGGAAACCTCCCGTGCTGTGGTCTCTTCAAAGCCGAATGTTTCGAACATGGCGCTCTCCAGCTGCGGATTTGGAACGTTTTCCCGCAATGGCGGGTTTTTCGCGCCCGGGCAAGCGGCGGACGGCGGGCAAAACAGGGCGGGGGCGGGAAGAAGTTCCGGCTTGGGCAGGCCGGGCGAAATGCTGATTTTGCCGGACAGCGCTGCTGCAAAACAAACTGGCCGCTTTGGGGAAAGCGGCCAGAAGGCATGTTTTTATTTGAATGTGTGCGTGCGTTCCGCCTCAGCGGCCGCGGATCCGCGGATCCAGCGCATCGCGCAGCCCGTCGCCCAGGTAGTTCACGCTCAGCACCGTCAGCGAGATGGCCATGCCGGGCCAGAACACCCGCTCAGGATACTGCTGCAGGTAGTCGGTGGCATCGAACAGCAGCCGCCCCCAGGTCGGGAAGTCCGGCGGGAAGCCGAGGCCGAGGAAGGAGAGCGAGGACTCGGTGATGATCGCCGTGGCGATGCCCAGCGTGGCCGAGACCATGATCGGCGACAGCACGTTGGGCAGGATGTGCCGGGTGATCAGGCCGCTGTTGGTGGTGCCGATGGAGCGCGCCGCCATCACGAACTCGCGCTCCTTCAGCGCCAGCACATCGCCGCGCACGATCCGCGCGGTCGGCATCCAGCTGGTCACCCCGATCGAGGCCACGATCAGGATAAAGATCCCCTGTTCCGGCCCGAAGGCTGCATTCAGCGGCTCGCGGAACAAGAGCATCATCACCAGCAGCAGCGGCAGAAGCGGCAGCGCCAGGAACAGGTCGGTCATCCGCATCAGCGGGCCGTCCAGCCTCTTGAAGAAGCCGGCCAGCACCCCGATGAAGGAGCCCAGGAACAGCGCCAGCAGCATCGCAGTCAGGCCCACGGAAACCGAGGTCGCGCCGCCTGCCATCATCCGGGCCAGCATGTCGCGGCCCAGCTGGTCGGTGCCGAAGGGATGCGCCCAGCTGGGACCCTGGTTGCGGGCGCGGATGTCGATCTTGGTGGCGTCAATATCCCAGACATAAGGCCCCAGGTAGACCGCCAGGATGATGAACAGGAACAGGGCCCCGCCCATCAGCGCGCCGCGGTGCGACTTGAACTGGTCCCAGACATCCTGCCACTGGCTGCGCGGCGGGTTGTGAAGCTCCTCCAGCGCGCCGGCGCCGGGCACCGCGGTCGAGGCGGGCGCCATGCCTTCGTCGGGCACAAAGCGTTCCTTGTCAGTCATAGCGGATCCTCGGGTCAAGAATGCCGTACAGCACGTCGGCGATCAGGTTGAACAGCACGATCAGCACCGCAAAGATGAAGGTGAGCGTCTGCACCATCGGCAGGTCGTTGGCCTGAATGGCGCCGATCAGCAGCTGGCCGATGCCGTTCACCTTGAACACCTGCTCGGTGATGATGGCGCCGCCAAAGATCGACGGGATGCCGAGCGCGATCACAGTGACCACGGGGATCATCGAGTTGCGCAGAACGTGGACCATCACCACCACATATTCGCTCAGTCCCTTGGCGCGGGCGGTGCGGACATAGTCCTGGTTCAGGTTGTCCAGCATCGAGGCGCGCATGAAGCGGGAGAGCTGCGCGGTGATCTGCAGCGCCAGCACCATCACCGGCATGATCATCTGCTTCAGCTGGTAGACAAAGCTGTCCCAGCTGTCGACGGTATGAGTGGTGTCATAGATCGACGGGAACCAGCCCAGCTGCACCGAGAAGATCACGATCACCAGCACGCCGGAGAAGAACGGCGGCACCGAGAAGCCCACCATCGACACGAACGTTCCCAGCTGGTCGAACCAGCTGTACTGGCGGTAGGCGGAGTAGATGCCGATCGGCAGCGCGATCAGGATGGCGACCACATAGGCGGTACCGACCACCCACAGGGTCTGCGGGATTCGCTGGATCACGATGTCCATTACCGGCGAACGGGTCTGCCAGGAGATCACTCTGAGGTCGCCTGCAGAGAACGAGGTGCCCAGGTAGTGGTCGATCAGAACCTGCGGCTCGATCCAGAAGAACTGCACCAGCCACTTCCAGAAACGGATATGCATCGGCTGGCCAAGGCCAAGCGCCTCGCGCATTTTCTCTTTGACTTCAGGGGGCACGGTCAGGGGAACCTGCGCCATCGGGTCGCCCGGGGCGAGCTCCAGCAGCAGGAAGATCACGAGGCTGATGAACAGCAGTGTTGGTACTGCCAGGATCAGCCGCCGGATTGTAAAGGTCAGCATCAGGTAGGCGCCTTTGCAACTTGTATTAAGGTCGGAGCAGGCGGGGAGGGCCTCACATCCATGTCACGCGCAGGCGGTTAAACGTAACCAATGCTGAATGGCAAGGGGCCCCGATGTAACGTCAGGGCCCCGAGTGAGGCAAGCGCTGCTTACTTGATGCGGTACCAGTCAGCTGCGTTCCACAGCTCGCTGTCCCACACGTTCAGGTCAACGCCGCCCAGCGTGTTGGAATGCGCCGACAGGCGGCCGCGGTGCACCAGCGGGATCATGCCGCCGTTTTCGACCATGATGTCGTTGAGGCGGCGGCCGATTTCGGCGCGGGCCTCAAGGCCGGCAGTCTTGGTCAGCTCGGCGTGCAGCTGGTCGAACTCCTCGTTGCAGAAGCGCGAGATGTTCTCACCCTGCCACTGGGATTCCGGTTTCGGTGCCTTGTCGCACAGGCCGTTGGCCAGGTAGGCCTGCGGGTCGGTGCCGTCGAAGTTGTTGGCGTACATTTCCACGTCCGCATAGAACTTCTGGAAGGTGTCAGGCGAGCCCGGGTCGCCGCCGAAGAACACCGAGGCGTTGATGTTGCGCAGCTCGGATTCGATGCCGATCTGGCCCCACCACTCCTTGATCAGCGCCTGGAAGTCCTGGCGCACGGCGTTGGTCGAGGTCTGGTACAGGATCTTCATCGGCTTGCCGTCCGGGGTCTCCCGCACGCCGTCGCCATTGGTGTCCTTATAGCCGGCTTCCTCCAGCATCGCCTTGGCGCCTTCGATGTCCTGAGTGGAGCAGTCAAAGGTGTCAGACGCAAAGGCCGCAGGCGCAGGCACCCAGTTGCAGCCGACCTTGCCGGCCTTGCCATAGCCGATTTCCACCAGCAGCGGGCGGTCGATGGCCATCGACATCGCCTTGTAGACGGCCGGGTCCTTCAGGAACGGATGCGGATGCTTGGCGGTGGAGCGCTCGCCCTCCGGCAGGTCCGGCGACGGGTCGGTCTGGTTCAGCATGATGCGTTCCACCAGCGAGCCGAAGCCCGCAACCGGCTTGCCCTTGCCGCCTGCTTCCATCTGCGCGATCACTTCCGGCGCCAGCTGCAGGTTCCAGGCATAGTCGAACTCGCCGGTTTCCATCACCGCGCGGCCGGCCGCGGTGGCATCGCCGCCGCCCTTGAACAGCACCTTCGCAAACGCGGGCTTGGCCGGATCGCGGTAGTTGGGGTTGGCCGACATGGTGATCACGTCGTTCGGCTTGAACTCATCCACCACAAACGGACCGGTGCCGATCGGGGCAAAGTTGGCGTCGGTGCATTCCGGCGCCCGGGCGCCCATGCAGTTCTCGAACTGCGCTTTCTGCAGGATCGGGCTTTCACCGCCGGAGAACGGGCCATAGGGGAAGGGGGTCGGCTTGTCGAAGGTGACCTTGACGGTCATGTCGTCCACCAGCTCGACGGAGGTGACACCCTCGAACTTGGTCAGCTGCGCGCAGCCGCCTTCGGGGTGCATACAGTAATCGGCGGTGAACTTCACGTCATGAGCGGTGAAGTCGGTGCCATCGGACCACTTGATGCCGGGTGCGATCTTCCAGGTGATCGAAGTCAGGTCTTCGCTGACGCCGCCGTTCTCAACTGTCGGGATCTCGGTTGCCAGATAGGGCACCATGTTGCCCTCGGGGTCATAGCGGGCCAGCGGCTCAATCACCAGCGAGGCGGCCTGGATGTCCTTGGTGCCGCCGGACAGGAACGGGTTCAGGATCGACGGCGCCTGCCAGTAGATGATGTTGACCTGGCCATCGGACCCGCGCTCAGCAAAGGCTGCCGGCGCCAGGGCCGCCGTGGCAACGGCCCCCATCAATAGGGATTTGAGTTTCATCACACTCTCCTTGTCGGACACGTTTTGTGTCTTTTTGTTGGCCGGACCGCAGCGGGCCCGGAGATTTGCCGCATGGCTGCGGAAGGGTCGCAATCGCACCTGCGCGCAGGCCGGAATTGCAGGCATTAAGCACTCTTAACATGTTGCCGGACAGACCGGCGCATGACGCTCTGCAGGCAACCACGGGGGTATCGAAAACCACTTCCCGGTAAATTGCAAATTCCAATTTTAAAAACCCTATGCATTATTTGCATGAGCATTTTTGTGCAAAGTAGAGTTTACTCCGGATGCTGGGGCCGCCATCCGCGGCTGGCCCGGGGAATGAAAGATAGGGAAGCCGTCATGCTGGACAACGCCATTGCGTCCATTCGAAACCTGCGTGTTGAGTTTCAGACCAAGGATGGCCCGGTGGTCGGGGTGGAGAACGTCTCCTTTGACGTGAGCCCGGGCGAAACCGTCTGCATCGTTGGGGAATCCGGCTCCGGCAAATCGGTTTCCTCGCTGTCGCTGATGCGCCTGGTGGAATTCGGCGGCGGCGAGATTGCGGGCGGCGAGCTGCTGTTCAACCGGCGGGAGGGCGGCGAGACAAACCTGGCGGACACCGAACAGGATATGATGAAGCAGATCCGCGGCAATGAGATCGGCATGATCTTCCAGGAGCCGATGACCGCGCTCAATCCGGTGTTCACCGTCGGCCGCCAGCTGACCGAGGGCCTGCGCATCCACAAGAACATGTCCAAGGCCCAGGCCGAGGAACGCGCGCTGGAGCTGCTGCGCCAGGTCCGCATCCCGGAACCGGAACGCCGCCTGCGGCAGTACCCGCATGAACTCTCCGGCGGCATGCGCCAGCGTGTGGTGATCGCCATGGCAATGGCCTGCGAGCCGCGGCTGCTGATTGCGGACGAACCCACAACCGCGCTGGATGTGACCATCCAGGCGGAGATCCTGGCCCTGATGGACCGCCTCAAGCGCGAGACCGGGACGGCGGTGATGTTCATCACCCACGACATGGCGGTGGTCGCCCAGATGGCCGACCGCGTGGTCGTCATGTACCGCGGCAACAAGGTTGAGGAAGGCCCCGTCGAAGAAATCTTCGAGAACCCCAAGCACGACTACACCAAGGCATTGCTGGCGGCGGTGCCGAAGCTGGGCGAGATGCGCGGCAAGCACTACCCCGAGCCGATGAAGCTGATGGGGGTCGAGGACCAGAAGATCGAGCCGATCAAGGGCACCGACGAGGTGCTTCTGGACGTGCAGAACCTGACCACCCGCTTTCCGGTCAAGGGCGGCCTGCTGCGCCGCACCATTTCCAACGTGCACGCGGTCGAGGACGTGTCCTTCAAGGTCCTCAAGGGCCAGACCCTGTCGCTGGTCGGGGAATCCGGCTGCGGCAAATCCACCGCGGGCCGCTCGATCCTGCGGCTGGTGGAGCCGCTGTCGGGCAAGGTGGATTTCGAAGGCCGCGACGTTCTGAAATTCAGCGCCTCCCAGATGCACAAGGCGCGCCAGGACATGCAGATGATCTTCCAGGATCCCTTTGCGTCCCTGAACCCGCAGATGCAGCTGATCGACCAGGTGGCAGAGCCGCTCCGCAACTACGGGCTGGCCAAGGGATCGGAGCTGCACGACCGCGTCGCCAGCCTGTTCGACCGCGTCCACCTGCCGCGCAGCTTCATGCGCCGCTACCCGCACGAGATGTCCGGCGGCCAGCGCCAGCGCATCGCCATTGCCCGCGCCCTGGCGCTGAACCCCAAGCTGATCGTCGCGGATGAGGCCGTCTCGGCGCTCGACGTGTCGGTGCAGGCGCAGGTCTTGAACCTGATGATGGAGCTGCAGGCGGAACTGGGCCTTTCCTTCCTGTTTATCAGCCACGACATGGCGGTGGTGGAGCGCGTCAGCCATCAGGTCGGCGTCATGTACCTGGGCCGCATCGTTGAGATCGGCCCCCGCGACCGCGTGTTCGAGAACCCGCTGCACGCCTATACCCAGGCGCTGATGAAGGCGGTCCCGATCGCCGACCCGCGACAGCGCAAGTCGGAGAAAGAGCTGAACTTCAAACCGATCCCGTCGCCGATCCATGAGGTCGGCTATCAGCCGGAGCCGTCGGAGTATCTGGAACTGGAGCCCGGCCATTTCGTGCTGACCACCGACAGCGGCTACTGATCATGATCCCGACACCGCAGGACCGGCCTGTTGCCTTGGTGACAGGGGCTGCCCGCGGGATCGGGCAGGCCATCGCTCAGGCGCTGGCCGCAGACTACTCCGTTGCGATAACCCATTTGGAAACCCGGCCTGAGAACGGCTCTTTTCTGGCCGTACGCGCAGATTTCCGTGACCCGGAAGCTCCGGCAATGGTGGTGGAGCGCACGCTGCAGCACTATGGCCGGATAGATCTGATCGTTAATAATGCCGGTGCTTTCGCATCGGAGGGTCCGGAAGTGTTCGATAGCTCTGCCCTGCGGGAAATGTTCGATGTAAACCTCTTTGCCGCTCAGGGCTTGCTGGCTGCGGCGCTTCCACATCTTCGGCCTGGTGCCTCGGTGGTCTCGATTTCTTCGGTGAATGCAACTTTGCCTCCGGCTGGAGCCGCGCTGTTCGGGGCCAGCAAGGCGGCGCTGGAGCTGTGGACCCGCGGCATGGCCAAAGAGCTGGGACCGCGCGGTATCCGGGTCAATGCCGTGGCTCCGGGGGCGGTCAATGATCCGCATAACCCAAGGCCGCCGGAGCTGACGGCTGAATTCGAGGAGTTGACTGCGCTGGGCCGTTTGCCTTCACCATCCGATATCGCAGCGGCGGTTAGCTTTCTCGCAGGGAGCGGAGCAAGCTTCGTAACCGGCGAGGTGCTTACCGTCTCAGGGGGCTACAGATTATGACTGCGAAACTGACACCGCTGGAGATCATGGGGCGCCTGGTCTCTTTCCCGACGGTGAGCCGGGATACCAACCTGCCGCTGGTGGAGTGGGTGCAGGACTATCTGTCGTCCCATGGCATTGAAAGCCACCGCTGGGTGGACCCGGACCAGCCGCACAAGGCCGCGGTCTTTGCCCATGTTGGCCCTTGGGAAGAGGGCGCGGTGGTGCTCTCGGGCCATACCGATGTGGTGCCGGTGGACGGCCAGCCCTGGGACACCGACCCGTTCACGGTGGTGGAAAAGGACGGCAGATACTTCGGCCGCGGCACCTGCGACATGAAGGGGTTTGATGCGCTGGCGATCTGGGCGCTGGTCGAGGCACACAGCCAAGGCGTCAAACGCCCCCTGCAGCTGGCGCTGAGCTTTGACGAGGAAATCGGCTGCACCGGCGCGCCGCCGATGATCGAGGCAATGCAGCCCGTGCTGCCCAAGGGCTCTGCGGTGATCGTCGGGGAACCTTCAATGATGAAGGCGGTGACCGGCCACAAGGGCGGCACTGGATTTGCCACCCATGTTGTCGGGTTCGAGGTGCATTCCTCGCTCATGCACACCGGCGTCAGCGCCATCATGCAAGGCGCCCGGCTGATCGACTGGGCCAACCAGAAGAATGCGGAGAACATGGCCAAGGAGCCGGGGGAGGTGCAGGCGATGTTCACCCCGCCCTGGACCACCTGCCACGTCGGCATGATCGAGGGCGGCACCGCCCACAATATCACCGCCAAGGACTGCCGCTTCATGATGGATTTCCGGGTGGTGCCGGGGGAGAACCCTGCCGGTTGGGAGGCTGCCTATCTCGCCAAGGTCCGTGAGGTGGAGGCAGAGATGCAGGCCGTCCATCCGGAGGCCCGCATTGATGTCGCGAAACATTTTGACGTGCCCGGCCTGGTGCCGGAACAGGACGGCGCCGCGGAGGCGCTGGTGCGCAGCCTGACCGGCGACAACGGCTCCCATGTGGTCAGCTACGGCACCGAGGCGGGGCAGTTCCAGCAGGCGGGCTACTCCGCCGTCATCTGCGGCCCCGGCGACATCGCCCAGGCGCATCAGCCGAACGAGTATATCACCGTGGCGCAGTTCAACGCGGGCCACAGCTTCATGCGCGGGCTGGTGGAAAAGCTGCGATCCTAGGCTGCCGGCACCTTGAAACCGCGCGCATGATGCGCAGATTGATGCCAGGGCGGTGCACAGGCGGTGCACAGGGGGTGCACGCATGTCACCCCCGTTCCGACGGCTTCCGCCGCGTCCCGGCGGACCCCGGATACTTGCGAAGCTAAGTTTTTTCGCGGACAGTCTGCCGCAACGGAACCTGAAACATTAAAGGGAGGGGAATATGCCGGCCAAGAACTGCTTTGCCGAGATGCACCAGGAGATCACCGCCTGGCGCCATCACCTGCACGAGAACCCCGAACTGATGTACGAGGTGCATGAAACCGCTGCCTTTGTGGTGGAGCGGCTGAAGGCGTTCGGCATCACCGATATCACCACCGGCGTCGGCCAGACCGGCGTGGTGGCGGTGATCGAGGGCAAGACCAACACCTCCGGCCGCGCCATCGGCTTGCGTGCCGATATGGACGCTTTGCCGATCCCCGAAGCCTCGGGCGTGGACTATGCCTCCAAGACGCCGGGCGTGATGCATGCCTGCGGCCACGACGGCCATACATCGATGCTGCTGGGGGCGGCCAAGTACCTTGCAGAGACACGGAATTTCGACGGCAAGGCAGTGCTGATCTTCCAGCCCGCCGAGGAAGGCGGTGCCGGCGGCAAGGCGATGTGCGACGACGGTCTGATGAACCGCTGGGGCATTCAGGAGGTCTATGGGCTGCACAACATGCCGGGGCTTCCAGTGGGCGAATTTGCCATCCGCCCCGGGCCGCTGATGGCGTCCTCGGATGAATTCATCATCGCCGTTACTGGCAAGGGCGGCCACGCCGCCGCCCCGCATGAGGCAATCGACACCACGCTGGCGGCCTCGCAGATTGTGGTCTCGCTGCATTCCATCGTCTCGCGCAATGTGGACCCGGTGAAACGGGTGGTGCTGACCGTCGGCACCTTTGAAACCGACAGCACGGCGTCAAACGTGATTGCCCATACTGCCAAGCTGCAGGGCACCGTCCGCACGCTGGACCCCGAATACCGCACCCAGGCCGAGGACTGGGTGCGCCGGGTAGCCGAAAGCACAGCCGCGGCCTTTGGCGCCACGGCGGAGGTCGAATGGGTGCCGGGCTATCCTGTTACAATCAATGATGAAAACGGCACCGCCCACGCGGTGGAGGCGGCGCAGGCGGTCGCTGCCAAAGTGAACGCCGAGACCCCGCCGATCATGCCGTCCGAGGATTTCTCCTACATGCTGGAGCAGCGCCCCGGCGCCTATATCTTCCTTGGCAACGGCGACACCCAGATGTGCCACCACCCGGCCTATGTCTTTGACGACGAAGCGATCCCGCTGGGATGCAGCTGGTTCGCCGAGCTGGTGGAACGAAGAATGCCCGCGGCCTGAGGCTGCGGGGAAAAGACAATCAAAGGAGTGAGAAATGCCGGTCAAGAACCGCTTTGCCGAACTGCAGGATGAAATCACCGCCTGGCGCCGTGACATCCACAAAAACCCGGAAATCCTGTTCGAAACCCACCGCACCAGCGCGCTGGTGGCGGAGAAGCTGCAGGACTTCGGCTGCGATGAGGTGGTGACCGGCATCGGCCGCACCGGGGTCGTCGGCGTGATCAAGGGCAAGGCGGACACCTCCGGCAAGGTGATCGGCCTGCGCGCTGACATGGATGCGCTGCCGATCCATGAGCAGACTGGCTTGGAGTACGCCTCCAAGACCCCCGGCGCGATGCATGCCTGCGGCCATGACGGCCACACCGCGATGCTGCTGGGCGCCGCCAAGTATCTGTCGGAAACGCGCAATTTCGACGGCACCGTGGTGGTGATCTTCCAGCCGGCCGAGGAAGGCGGCGGCGGTGCCAAGGTGATGTGCGACGACGGGCTGATGGACCGCTGGGGCGTGCAGGAAGTCTATGGCCTGCACAACTGGCCGGGCCAGCCGCTGGGCACCTTTGCCATCCGCCCCGGATCTTTCTTCGCCGCCACCGACCAGTTCGACATCACATTCGAGGGCCGCGGCGGCCATGCCGCCAAGCCGCATGAGACCATCGACACCACTGTTCTGGCTGCACAGGCAGTTTTGGCGCTGCAGACCATCGCGTCGCGCAATGCCGATCCGGTGCATCAGATTGTGGTCTCGGTGACGTCCTTCGAGACCTCCTCCAAGGCGTTCAACGTGATCCCGCAGAAGGTGCAGATCAAGGGCACCGTGCGCACCATGTCCAAGGAGATGCGCGACCTGGCCGAAAAGCGGATCAAAGAGGTCTGCACCGGCATCGCGGCGACCTTCGGGGGCACTGCCGATGTCACCTATAACCGCGGGTATCCGGTGATGGTGAACCACGAGGAACAGACGGAATTTGCCGCCAAGGTGGCTGCCAGCGTCTCCGGCTCCTGCGAGGATGCGCCGCTGGTGATGGGCGGCGAGGATTTCGCCTTCATGCTGGAAGAGCGCCCCGGCGCCTATATCCTGATGGGCAACGGCGACACCGCGATGGTGCATCACCCGGAGTACAACTTCAACGACGAGGCCATTCCGGCGGGCTGCAGCTGGTGGGCGGAGATCGTCGAGCAGCGGATGCCGGCGGCTTAAACGGTGCAGGGGAGGGGGCTGTCTGCCCCCTCTTGAGCCTGCGGCTCAATTCACCCCCGAGGATATTTGCAGCCAGATGAAGAGGGATCAGGTTGCGCTATGGCGCAGGGGTCAGTGCTCCAGCATCTCGCGGTAGATGGCGACCAGAGTCTCGGCCTCCTTCTCCAGAGCGAAGTTGGTCATGGCGTGCTTGCGGGCGGCCACGGACCATTCTGCCAGCCGGCCTTCGGTGGACAGCACGTTGTTGATGGCCGCCACCATCTGCCCGGTTTCGCCGGGGTCGATCAGCAGGCCGGTCTCGCCGGGCGCGATCAGCTCCTCAAAAGCGCCGACGCGGGTGGCCACCGCCGGCACGCCGCAGGACATCGCTTCGAGCGGGGTGAGGCCGAACCCCTCCCAGCGCTGCGGAGCGACGTAAAGATCCAGCGCCTGATACCAGCGGGAAACCTCCCAAACCGGCACCTCGGGCGGGAACAGCAGCCGCTCGGAGAGGCCCGCCGCGCCGGCCTTGGTGCGCAGCGCCTTTTCGAACCCAACGTGTTTTTCCGTCGCGCGGCCCATCACCAGGCCGACCGCCTTGGGATGCGCTTTCAGAACCTCCAGCATGGCGTCGACAAAGACATCGGTGCCTTTTTGCGCCCGGATCCGCCCGTAGCAGCCGATCAGGATGGCGTCTTCCGGCAGGCCCAGCTCGCGCCTCAGCGCCGGTTTGTCGGCGGGCGGGGAGAATTCTTCGGTGTTGATCCCGTGATGCACCACCTGCACGGGCTTTTCCAGATAGGCCGCGCCCTTGGCCGAGGTGGCGATCACCCGGTCCATCCTGGACATCAGCCACTTGGTATAATCCGAGTGGTGGCGCTGCGAGGCGGAGGTGAACAAAAGCTTCAGCCGCTTGCCCAAGAGGTATTTCAGCGCCAGTCCGCCCAGCATTTCCACATTGCGCCGGGCGTGCCAGACGCGGGCGCCTGCGGGGCCGTTGCGGCTCATGAACACAAGCTGCGCCGCTGACAAATGCGGCATATCTGCGGGCAGGCCGCTGCCTGCGGTGGCGATGGCGATGTGACGCCGCTGCAGCGGCACCAGCCGCACGATGGTGGAGGTGACGCCGGACAGGCGGCGTTTGAAGTTCGGCGCGATGACTTCAACCGTGCGGGCGTCCACTTCAGCCATCGCAGCCTCCTTCATGGGGCAGAAGCGCCAGTAGGGCATCCACCGTTGTGTCCAGTTGATCCGACTGCCGGGAGATGAACTGCGCAGCCGCATCGCGGGCGGACTGGAAAACGCCCGGCTTCTCAAGCCATTCGGCAACCTGGCCTGCCAGCTCCGCAGCCGTGCGTACTTCCGCCGCGGCGCCAAGGGCGGTCAGCTCAGCATAGGTTTCGGCGAAATTGTAGTGCCCGGTGCCGGTGATCACCGCGGCGCCCGCCTGCATCGGCTCAAACGGGTTGTGGCCGCCGATGTCGCGCAAGGAGCCGCCCAGGAACACCAGCGGGCAGAGCGCGTACCAAGTGCCAACCTCGCCCAGCGTGTCGGCCAGATAGACTTGCGTCTGGGTCCCGGGCAGAACGCCCTTGCTGCGCCGCGCGCAACTGAGGCCCGCCTGTTTGACCAGCGCCTCCACTTTGCCGCCGCGTTCCGGGTGGCGGGGGGCCAGCAGCAGGCACAGACCGGGGTGCTGTTTCAAAAGCGCCTTGTGGGCCTCCAGCACGGTTTCTTCCTCACCTTCGTGGGTGGAGGAGGCGACCCAGACCGGGCGCTCGCCAATGCTGCCGCGCACCTTGGCGAGGGTGTCCTGATCGACCGGCAGCGGCGCAGAGACTGCCTTGAGGTTGCTGCCGGGGCGGATGCGGTCCGGGGCGGCCCCCATCGCCTGGAGGTTCGCAGCTGTCTTCCGGTTCTGAGTGACCAGCAGGGCGAACTGATCGAGGATGAACCGCGCGGTGTCCGGGCGTTTTGTCCAGCCCGCGACCGATTTGTCCGAGAGCCGCGCGTTCAGCAGCACCAGCGGGCAGCCTGTTTTGCGGGCGCGCACCAGCATCTGCGGCCACAGCTCGCTTTCGACAAACACACCCAGATCCGGGCGCCAATGGGCCAGAAAGCGGTCCACGGCGGCAGCGGTGTCCAGGGGCGGGAACTGGTGGCGGCAGCGCGGCGGCATCCGTTTGGCGATCAGCTCAGCCGACGTGGGCGTGCCGGAGGTGATCAGGAATTCCGCATCCGGCGCCTGTTCGCCCATGCGGGCAATCAGGGTCAGCACCGACAGGCTTTCCCCGACCGAAGCCGCATGGAACCAGATCAGCCGCCCGGCCGGGCGCGGCAGGGAGGCATGGCCGAGGCGTTCGCGCACGCGGTCTTCCGGCAGGCCATAGTCGCGCAGCTTGCCCGCGACCTTGCGCCAGGCAAAGGGGGCGATCAGCGCGCTGGCGCCGCAGTAAAGGGAATAGAGCAGCGTCGCGCGCGCTGGGGCGGTCCTGGACATGGTCAGCCGCCGGTGTGGCTCATGTGGCGGGACATCTTGCCGCCGACGTCTTGCCGTGAATAGTCGAAGTCATGGCCGCGGGGCTTGTCGCCGATGGCGGCGCGGATGGCGGCCTCCAGCACACCAGCGCCTTCCTCGTTGGCGCGCAGCGGCGCCCGCAGGTCGGCTTTGCCTTCCTGGCCGAGGCAGGTGTAGATCTCGCCGGTGCAGGTGACCCGCACCCGGTTGCAGCTTTCGCAGAAGTTATGGGAGAGCGGGGTGATGAAGCCGATCTTCTGGCCGGTTTCCTCCAGCCGCACGTAACGGGCCGGGCCGCCGGTGCGCTCTGCCAGATCGGTGACGGTGTAGTGGTTTTCGTACTCCGCGCGCACGTCCTTCAGCGACCAGTACTGGCCGATGCGCTCCATGTTGCCGATGTCCTCGCCCATCGGCATCACTTCGATCCAGGTGAGGTCCATGTCCCGCTCGGCGCACCAGCGGGTGATCGCGGGGAGTTCCTGCTCGTTAAAGCCTTTGAGCGCCACGGCATTGATCTTGACCCTGAGGCCCGCGTTCTGTGCCGCATCAATCCCCTTCAGCACCTGCGGCAGGCGGCCCCAGCGGGTGACATCGGCGAATTTCTGTTCGTCCAGCGTGTCGAGCGAAATATTCACCCGGCGCACCCCGGCGGCGTAAAGGTCGTCGGCGTATTTCACCAGCTGCGAGCCGTTGGTGGTCAGCGTCAGCTCTTTCAGCGCTCCGGTGTCCAGATGGCGGCTCATCGCCTGGAAAAAGGTCATGATGCCGCGGCGCACCAATGGCTCGCCGCCGGTGATCCTGAGCTTCTCGACACCCAGCCGGATGAAGGTGGAGCACAGCCGGTCCAGTTCCTCCAGCGTCAGCAGGTCCTTCTTGGGCAAAAAGGTCATGTTTTCCGACATGCAATAGACGCAGCGGAAATCGCAGCGGTCGGTGACCGAGACGCGCAGGTAGGTGATTGCGCGGGCGAAGGGGTCGATAAGCGGTGCCGTCATGCTTCCTAGGTAAAGCGGGGCACCGCCCGCGGCAAGGGGGGACAGCTTTTGTGTCTGGCAAAGAGTTTCGCGCAAAGCTAGGGTTTCCCTATGCGTATGATAATCCTTTCCCTTACTTCGATTTCCCTGCTGGCGGCTTGCGAGGGCATCCAGCTGAATTCTTCCGTTCTGAATGGTCAGGACCGGCCGGCGGCGGCTGAACCGCAGGACCCTGTGCTGGAGCCCGTGCCCGGCATTGATACAGCAGAGGCGGATCCGGCAGCGCCTGCGGGCTCTTCTGCGCCGTCATTCCGCGGCTCCGCCACCACGGTGGCGTCGCTGGGCGATCCCTCGGTTCCGGGGATGTGGATGGAGACCCCGCTGGTGGCGGCGGAGCAGCAGGCGCTGATCCGGACCAGCCGCAACACCGAGGCGGTGGTCACCCTGAAGCCTGTGCCGGGCACGGACACGGGCAGCAGCCGGCTGTCGATCAGCGCCATGCGGGCGCTGGGCCTGCCGCTGACCGAGCTGGCCGAGGTGCAGGTCCTGCCCGCGGGCTAAGCTCTGTTTTACCGGGAGGGGGAGCGCCCGCCCTCTTGGGGCGGGGGCGTGCGCTGCCCGGCGGCTGCCGGGCAGGACCCTGGCAGGCCTAGGCGTGTCTCAGGTATTTCGCCGCTTCCTTACGGGCAAAAGCTTTCATCTGCGCGCCATGCGCGTCCAGAAAGGCGCGGGTGCGGGCGGCGTCATGCTTGCTGAGGTCGCGCAGCCACCAGCCGATGGCCTTTTGAATGAACCAGTCCCGGTCCGGCACGTAGCCGGCCGCCCAGCCCAGAACACGCTCGCGCGCTTCCTGATCCGCCGGTTTCAGGTTATTCATCTTGGCCCAGGGCAGGGTGGCAACCAGCGCGGCGCGCCGGGTCCACATGTGATCCGATTGCGTCCAGCGCTCCACCGTATCCAGCCGCGCAGGCTCTGCCTGCAGGCGCTTGGCGATGGCGGAACAGGCGTGGTCGGCAATCGCCCAGCTGTCGAAGTCCTGCACCCAGGATTGCAGCAGATCCCAGACCGCCTCGTCGTCCTTGATCCGGGCTTGGGTCAGCAGCTTGGCAGCGGCAATGCGGGCCTCGAAGACATCGCTATCCCACAACGCCTGGGACAGGGAGACGCGCTCCTCAGTGGTCAGGACCTGCCGCCAGGCTTTGGTCAGGTCGTTTGCTGCCGGGTTCGGCACGCCCAGAACCGCGCGGGTCTGCTTGTGATAGGCGGCCATCTGCTCTGCCCGGCCGGGTTCCGCCTGGGCCTTGAGCTGCGCCAGCGCCTCCTCCAGCGTCACGCTGGTCACTCCACCGTCACCGATTTCGCCAGGTTGCGCGGCTGGTCCACGTCGGTGCCTTTGGCAACCGCGGTGTGATAGGCCAAGAGCTGTGCAGGAATGGCATAAAGGATCGGCGACAGCGCCTCCTTGACCTTCGGCATCCGGATTGCGCACCAGACGTCGTCGCCGGCCTCGTCAATCCCGTCTTGGTCGGAGATCATCAGAACCTTGCCCTTGCGGGCCAGGACTTCCTGCATGTTGGAGACAGACTTGTCGAACAGCGAGTCCCGCGGCGTCAGCACCACCACCGGCATGTTCTTGTCGATCAGGGCGATGGGGCCGTGCTTCAGTTCGCCGCTGGCATAGGCTTCGGCGTGGATATAGCTGATTTCCTTGAGCTTCAGCGCGCCTTCCAGCGCCAGCGGGTACATCAGGCCGCGGCCCAGGAACAGCACGTCGCGGGCCTCGCTGACCTTCTGCGCGGCCTGGCGGATCGCCTCGTTCTGCTCCAGCGCGGCGGACAGCACGTTGGGCAGCCCGCGGATGGCGGTGGCGTAACCGGCCATGTCCTCGGGCGAAAGATACCCGCGGTCGCAGGCCGCTTTCAGCGCCAGCGCCAACAGCACGGTCAGCTGGCAGGTGAAGGCCTTGGTGGAAGCAACGCCGATTTCCGGCCCGGCAAAGATCGGCAGCGCCAGATCGCTTTCCCGCGCGATGGAGCTTTCGGGGACGTTGACCACAGACAGGATCTTATCCGCCTTTTCCTTGCAGTAGCGCAGGGCGGCCAGGGTGTCGGCGGTCTCGCCCGACTGGGACACGAACAGCGCCAGCGTCTTGGCGGGGACCGGCGGCTCGCGGTAGCGAAACTCCGAGGCGATATCGACCTCAACCGGCAGCCTGGCGATTTGCTCGAACCAGTATTTCGCGGTGACGCAGGCGTAATAGGCGGTGCCGCAGGCCACCATGGTCAGCCGATCAACCTGAGAGAAGTCGACCTCGCCGGGCAGCCGCACGGTGTCTTCCTCGACCGGCAGGTAATGGCGGATTGCCTCGGCAATCACCTGCGGCTGCTCGGCGATTTCCTTGGCCATGAAATGCTTGTGGCCGGCCTTGTCGACCTGAACGGCGTCGATCTGGATGGTTTTGGTCTCGCGGTTCACCAGGTCGCCATGCGCGTTGCGGATTTCCGCGCCCGCGCGGGTGACAACAGCGCGGTCGCCTTCCTCCAGATAGGTGATCCGGTCGGTCAGCGGTGCCAGTGCGATGGCGTCGGAGCCCACGAACATCTCGCCGTCACCATGGCCGATCGCCAGCGGCGAGCCCTTGCGGGCGGCGATGATCAGATCCTCCTCGCCGTCAAAAAGGAACGCGAGTGCAAAGGCGCCCTCCAGCTGGTTCAGCGTCGTAAAGGCTGCATCAACGGGGGTAAGCCCCTCTTTCAGATACCGTTCCGTCATCAGGGCAACGGTTTCGGTGTCGGTCTCGGTGCGGAACTCCATGCCGCAGTTCAAAAGCTCTGCACGCAGTTCCTTGTAGTTTTCGATGATGCCGTTGTGGACCACGGCCACCGCGCCGGCGCGGTGGGGGTGGGCGTTGCTGACCGACGGCGCGCCATGGGTGGCCCAGCGGGTGTGGCCGATGCCGGACTTGCCGGCCAGCGGCTCATGCACCAGGAGGTCGCTGAGGTTCACCAGCTTGCCGACCGCGCGGCGGCGGCGCAGGGTGCCATTGTTCACGGTGGCGATGCCCGCACTGTCATAGCCGCGGTATTCCAGCCGCTTCAGCGCCTCGACCAGGATCGGGGCGGCTTCGTGATTACCGAGAACGCCGACAATTCCGCACATCACTTGGCTCCCTTCTGCAAGCGGGCCTTCTTGGCGCGCAGCATCTCCATCAGCTTGCGCGCGCGGCCCGGTTTGTTGGTTTGTTCGGCGCGGCCAATGGCCAGGTCGCCGTCTTCGACATTCCTTGTCACCACCGCGCCGGTCGCCGTCATCGCTTCATTGCCGATCCGGACCGGGGCCACCAGCATGGTGTTCGACCCGATAAAGGCACGGGCGCCGATCTCGGTGCGGTGCTTCATCACCCCGTCATAGTTGCAGGTGATCGTCCCTGCGCCAATATTGGCCGCCTCGCCGACAAAGGCATCGCCGATATAGCTAAGGTGGTTCACCTTGGCGCCTTCGGCAATCTCGGCGTTCTTAATTTCGACGAAATTGCCGATGTGTGTGTTCTCCGCCAGTTCCGCGCCGGGGCGCAGGCGGGCATAAGGACCGACCTTGGCGCCGCGGCTGACGTGGCAGCCCTCCAGGTGCGAGAACGCCCGGATCAGCGCGCCGCTTTCCACCGTCACGCCGGGGCCGAAAACCACGTTGGGCTCGATCACCGTGTCGCGGCCGATGAAGGTGTCAAAAGCGAGGTAAACCGTTTCAGGCGCCATCAGGGTGACGCCCAGCTCCAGCAGCTCTGCCCGGGCGCGCGCCTGGAACAGCGCGTCGGCCTGTGCCAGCTCGGCGCGGGAATTGACGCCCAGCGTCTCCGCCTCGTCGCAGGACACGGCGGTCACCTTCAAGCCCTCGCGCCTGGCCAGCTCGACCAGATCGGTCAGGTAATACTCGCCGGAGGCGTTCTCATTGCCGACCTTGGCGATCAGATCAAAGATCGCGCTGGCTTTGCCAGCCATCAGGCCGGAATTGCAGAAGGAGATGGCGCGCTCCGCCTCAGTGGCGTCCTTGAACTCAACAATCCGCTCCAGGCTGTCGCCATCCATCACCAGACGGCCATAGCGGCCCGGGTCGGCGGCCTCGAACCCCAGGATCACCAGATCGGCGCGCTGGCGGGCCTCGACCATGCGTTCCAAGGTTTCGGCGCTGACAAAGGGCGTGTCGCCATAGAGCACCACCACATCGCCTTCGAACCCGGCCAGCGCGGCGCGGGCCTGGTCGACCGCGTGCGCGGTGCCAAGCTGTTCTTCCTGCAGAACTACCTCGGCGTCTTCGTCAATCTCTGACACCGCTGCGCGCACTGCCTCAGCCCCGTGGCCTGCCACGATGATGGTGCGCTCCGGCGCCAGCGCCCGGCCTGCAGCCATCGCGTGCTCCAGCATCGGTGCCTGGGCGATCGGGTGCAGGACTTTGGGGAGGTCGGAGTTCATCCGCGTGCCTTTTCCGGCCGCCAGGATGACAAGGGCAATGCTCATAATCGCTTTTCTCTTTGTCTTTTTAGCGCTCCCGTTTTATCCGCTAACAGGCGGGGCGCAAGGGATGGCGCCATCAAACTAGATTGCGGCCTGCAACATGCGGCGGCGGAAAAGTGCCGAAAGGGCAGGGAATGCGGACAGTTATCTTCGATCTGGACGGCACGCTGGCGGATACGTCGGGCGATCTGCTGGCCGCGGCCAACTTCTGTTTCCGGCAGATGGGTCTGGGCGATGTGCTGAGCCATCCCGGCGATGCAGGCATTGCCCTGCGCGGCGGCCGGACGATGCTGACCGCAGGTCTGAAACGGGCCGGTCAATTCAACCCGGCCACGGTGGACGAGTTTTATCCGGTGCTGCTGGAGGCGTACCGTGACGCCATCGACCATCACACCGTGCTTTATCCGGGCGCGATGGCGGCGGTGGAGGCGCTGAAATCCGCAGGCTTTGGCGTCGGCATCTGCACCAACAAGCCCGAGGGGCTGGCGGATCAGCTGATGCGCAGCCTGGGCGTGCGCGAAGCTTTTGCCTCGCTGGTCGGGGCGGACACGCTGCCGGTGCGCAAACCCGACCCCGCGCCGCTGTTCGAAGCCGCCCGCCGCGCAGGCGGCGATCCGGCCCGCACCCTGCTGGTGGGCGACAGCGACACTGACCGCAACACGTCTGCCAATGCGGGCGTGCCGTCAGTGCTGGTGACCTTTGGCCCCTCGGGCGAAGACATGGCAGCCCTGAAGCCCGAGGCGCTCTTGCACCGGTTCGAGGATCTGCCGGAGGTCGCGGGCCGGCTGATTGCGTGATCCCGTAACTCAGTTTCGGGAAAACCGTCTGTCCGGCTTGCCTCTTGACCGCTGACCGCCCGCGGCTCACAAACGCCGCATGAGCGAGACATTTACCGGGTCTTTCACCCAGCAGGAACCCATCCCCGAAGACGCCATCGAGGCTGCGCTGGCCGTGCTCCGCCACGGGCGGCTGCACCGGTACAACGTGGCTGAGGGCGAAGCGGGCGAAACCGCGCTGCTGGAACAGGAATTTGCGGCGCAGATGGGCGCGAAATACTGCCTGGCCGTTGCCTCCGGCGGCTATGCGCTGGCGACGTCGCTGCGGGCGGTCGGGGTAAAGCCCGGCGACAAGGTGCTGACCAACGCCTTCACCCTGGCGCCGGTGCCGGGCTCCATCGCCTCCGTCGGGGCGGAGCCGCTGTTTGTCGAGGTGACGGAAAACCTGACCATCGACCTGGATGACCTTGCCGCCAAGGCGGATCAGGCAAAGGTGTTGATGCTGTCGCACATGCGCGGGCATCTGTGTGACATGGACCGGCTGATGGAGATCTGCAACGCTGCCGGCATCACCGTGATCGAGGATTGCGCCCACACCATGGGCGCCTCCTGGAACGGGGTGCTGTCGGGCCGCCATGGTGCGGTCGGCTGCTACTCCTGCCAGACCTACAAGCATGTGAACTCGGGCGAGGGCGGGCTGCTTGTCACCGATGACGATGAAATCGCCGCCCGCGCCATCATGATGTCCGGCTCCTACATGCTTTTTGGCCGCCACCTGGCAGCCCCGGGGCCGGAGGTGTTCGAGCGGGTGAAATACGAGACCCCCAACATCTCTGGCCGGATGGACAACCTGCGCGCTGCAATCCTGCGGCCGCAGCTGCGCGACCTGGATACCCAGGTCGAGCGCTGGAACGACCGCTACCGCACGGTGGAGGACGGCCTGCGCGGAACGCCCGGCCTGACGGTTGTGGAGCGGCCGAAGCAAGAGATTTATGTCGGCTCCTCCATCCAGTTCCTTCTCTTGGACTGGAGCGAAGACGCCGTGCAGGAGGTTGTCCGCCGCTGCGCCGCCCGCGGCGTGGAACTGAAATGGTTCGGCACGCCGGAGCCTGTCGCCTTCACCTCCCGCTATGACAGCTGGCGCTATGCGGACACCCCGCGGCTGCCGCAAAGCGATCGCATCCTGGCAGGCATCATCGACATGCGGGTGCCGCTGACCTTCAGCTTGGAGGACTGCGCCCAGATCGCCCGGATCATCCGCGCCGAGGTTTCCGCCGTTTATCAGTCGGGCTGATACAGCGGCACGGTCGAGATCGAGACCTTGGCAGAGCCGTCCGTCAGCTCAGCCGCGTGGGCGACATAGATCAGCGTCTGGTTGGCTTCATCAAACAGGCGCTTGACCCGCAGCGACTTGAGGATGATGGACCGGGACTCCCGGAACACGTCCTCGCCGTCATCGCTGCGGTCGATATCTCCCAGCGTGATCGGCCCGGTCTGGCGGCAGGCCAGCGAGGCGTTGGAGGGATCCTCGAACCAGTTGCCTTTGGACAGGCGGTCGATCAACCCGCGCTCGAAATAGGCGATGTGGCAGGTGACGCCCTCGACCTTGGGGTCGGAGATCGCCTCGATCACAATGTCATTGCCGACCCAGTCGACCCCGATCTGGCCGATCTCCTCGGCGGCGGCGGGCAGGCTCAGCATACAGAATGCGGCAGCCAGGGCGCGGTTCGAACGTTTCATGAAAATCTCCTGATTCTATCGGGCGGTGCGGGGTGCGCCCGCCTTATCATTACTTACGCGCAGAAGCGGGGAAGGATCCATGGAACCTTTTTCCGCGGGTGGAGTTACTCCTGCTCAACGGCGCGTTGAGGCGCCGCAGACAGGAAATGGAAGAGGAGACTACTATGTTTACGCCGAAACGCGCCCTGACCGCATCTGCCCTGGCCCTGCTGGCTGCACCGGTTTGGGCCGGCGCCCAAGTGCAGGCCGTGACCGACCTGAACCTGCGCGCAGGCCCCGGACCGCAGCACGAAATCATCGGTGTTATCTCCAAAGACGGCGCTGTCAAACTGGACGGCTGCCTTGAGCAGAGCAACTGGTGCAAGGTCGGCTATGACGGTGCTGAAGGCTGGGCCTATGGCGAGTATCTGACCGAAACCGTTACCGAGAAATACATTCCGGTTGTCGCCAAGGACAGCCCGGTCGAAGTCACCACCGTGACCTATGAAAACACCGGTGAAGCCGATGCGCCGCTGGGGGCTATCGGCGGTGCCATCACCGGCGGTCTGATTGCAGGCCCGGCCGGGGTTGTTGCCGGCGCGATCGCCGGGGCTGCCGCAGGTGAAGCAGCTGTGCCGGACGAGGAAGTGGTGACCTATGTGCGCACCAACGCGACCGAACCGGTGTATGTGCAGGGCGAAGTGGTGACTGGCGTGGTCATCCCGGAAGAAGTCCAGCTGACAGACATCCCGGACTCGAACTTCCGTTACGTTTATCTGAACGGCCTGCCGGTTCTGGTGGAGGCGGACAGCCGCACCGTGATCCACGTGGTCCGCTGATTTTACTGATATCTTTTGATTGCGGGCGGCCCTGGCGGGCTGCCCGTTTTCGTGCGCGCGCCAGCACCCCGGGTCAATGCGATTGACGCGAATCATGTGGTCGTCTATTGAATTGAACAACTGTTCATATAATCGGCTGTGCCCTGGAGGATCTGCGGGATGTTCAACGCAAGCATGAGTTTTGATCTTGGTGAGGATGTTAACGCCCTGCGCGATGTGGTTCACCGCTGGGCGCAGGACCGCGTCAAGCCGATGGCGCAGGAGATTGACCAGAAAAACGAATTCCCTGCCGATCTGTGGCAGGAAATGGGCGAGCTGGGCCTGCTGGGCATTACAGTGCCGGAAGAATTCGGCGGCGCGGGCATGTCCTATCTGGCCCACACTGTCGCGGTGGAGGAAATCGCCCGGGCCTCGGCCTCTGTCTCGCTGTCCTACGGCGCGCATTCCAACCTGTGCGTCAACCAGATCAAGCTGAACGGCAACGCCGAGCAGAAGCAGAAATACCTGCCCGGGCTGATCTCGGGCGAGCATGTCGGCGCGCTGGCAATGTCCGAGGCGGGCGCGGGATCCGACGTGGTGTCCATGTCGCTGCGTGCCGAAAAGCGTAACGATCACTTCCGCCTGAACGGCAACAAGTACTGGATCACCAACGGCCCGGATGCCGACACGCTGGTGGTCTATGCCAAGACCGACCCGGAGGCGGGCTCCAAGGGGATCACCGCCTTCCTGATCGAAAAGGAAATGAAGGGCTTCTCCACCTCCAAGCATTTCGACAAGCTGGGGATGCGCGGCTCCAACACGGCTGAACTGGTGTTCGAGGACGTGGAAGTCCCGTTCGAGAACGTGCTGGGCGAAGAGGGCAAGGGCGTGCGCGTTCTGATGTCCGGCCTGGATTATGAGCGTGTGGTGCTGGCGGGCATCGGCCTCGGCATCATGGCGTCTTGCATGGATGAGATGATGCCCTACATGGCGGAGCGCAAGCAGTTCGGCCAGCCGATCGGGAACTTCCAGCTGATGCAGGCCAAGATTGCCGATATGTACACGGCGATGAACTCCGCCCGGGCCTATGTCTATGAAGTGGCGAAATCCTGCGACAATGGAACCGTGACCCGCCAGGACGCGGCGGCCTGCTGCCTTTATGCCTCCGAGGTGGCGATGACCCAGGCGCATCAGGCGGTGCAGGCCTTCGGCGGCGCGGGCTACCTGTCCGACAACCCGGTCGGCCGCATCTTCCGCGATGCCAAGCTGATGGAAATCGGCGCAGGCACCAGCGAGATCCGGCGGATGCTGATCGGCCGCGAGCTGATGGGCACTATGTAACAAAAGAAAACCCCGCGCCTTTGAGGGAGGCGCGGGGTTTGAAACAAGCCTGGCGGCACGAGGTCAGCCGCCAGACCGGAACCAGGTCACTAAGGATCAGAAGCGGTGCACGTAAGCGAGGTTCACGACAACCGGATCAATCTCTGCGGTGCCGATGCTGGCGCCGTTCAGGGTCGCGTCGGTGTCGATGTCCATCCAGCGCACGTTGAACCGCAGCGCGCCATTGTCGGAGATCTGGTAGTCGGCACCGGCGTTGACCGCCACACCAAAGCTGTCGTCAAGGTCCAGCGTGCCAAGCGCGGTCTCTTCCTCGAAGAAGGTGGTGTAGTTCAGGCCCAGGCCCACGAACGGCTTGACCTTGCCGGCGGTCGGGAAGTGGTAGTTGACCGACAGGGTCGGCGGCAGCTGCTTGGCGGACGCGGCAAAAGCGCCGTTCAGGCGGACGTCGTGCTCGAACGGCGAGGCTGCCAGCAGCTCGACACCCCAGTTGTCGCGGAAGAAGTATTCAACGGTCAGCGACAGCGCGGTGCCATCGTCGATATCCGCGGCGGCGCCAGCCAGGGTGCCATTGCCGGATTTCGGGTTGACGTTGGCGATACCAACACCAACGGTCCAGTCGCCTTGCTGCTGGGCCAGCGCGGGGCCGGCCAGGGCGGCGAGGGCAGAAGTCAGTGCCAAAGCGGAAACCATGCGTTTCATCGGGTGCGTCCCTTTTCTTGTGTTTACCCCGCAGTGGTGCCCCATGGAGCGGCGGAAAACTCTGATCTGGATCAAGGGCTGGATCGCTTTGCTATTGAAAATCCAGTGAAAAATTGCATGGCCGCCATGCGTTTCAGGAATACCTAAATATGCATGATGCTTGTAACATTCCTGGACTTCGCCCGGATGGCAGCTGGGACCTGCCGGAGCGGCTGAACATGGCGGCGCAATGCCTGGCGCAGCCGGCTGAAAAGACCGCGATTATCGACATGACCGGCGCGGCGCGGCGCGACATTACATTTGGCGCGCTGGGCGCCATGGTTGACGGGCTGGCCCGCTATCTGCTGACCCGCATCCAGCCCGGCGACCGTGTCGGAGTACTGCTCAGCCAGTCGCCCTGGTGTGCGGCCGCGCATCTGGCCATATGGAAGGCGGGCGGCATCTCGGTGCCGCTGTTCAAGCTGTTCAAACATGATGCGCTGGCATCGCGTGCCGGTGACGCGGGCGTGCGCTTCGTCTTCACCGATGCCGAGGGCGCCGGCCTTCTGGGAGATCTGGCCGAAGCGGTGATCGCGGACAGCGCCGGGCTGGAGGGCGCACCAGTCCCCTTCGCCGGTACCGCGCCGGAAACCCCGGCCGTTCTGATCTACACCTCCGGCACCACCGGCAGCCCCAAGGGCGCGCTGCACGGCCACCGGGTACTGACCGGCCACCTGCCGGGGGTTGCCATCAGCCATGACCACCTGGGCCAGCCGGGCGATGTCCTTTGGACCCCTGCCGACTGGGCCTGGATCGGCGGGCTGTTCGACGTGCTGATGCCGGGCCTGGCGCTGGGCATTCCGGTGGTTGCCGCGCGGCTGGACAAGTTCACACCGGAGGCTTGCGCCGGTCTGATCGCCAAGGCCGGGGTGCGCAACATCTTCTTCCCGCCAACCGCATTGCGGATGCTCAAGGCAGCGGGGCAGGGGCTCGACGGCCTGCGCTCGGTTGCCAGCGGCGGAGAGCCCCTGGGCGCAGAGATGCTCGCCTGGGGCCGGCGCCGCCTGGGCGTGACGATCAACGAATTCTACGGCCAGACCGAATGCAACATGGTGGCCTCGTCCTGTGCGGCGGAATTCGAGCCGCGCCCGGGCTGCATCGGCAAGCCGGTGCCGGGGCACGAACTGGCGGTGATCGACGAGGCGGGCAACCCCACGCAAGACGAGGGCGATGTCGCCATCCGCCGCGGCTCCGCCTCGATGCTGCTGGAATACTGGAACCGGCCCGAGGAGACCGCCGCCAAGTTCCGGGGGCCTTGGCTGGTGACTGGCGACCGCGGCATCTGGGAAGGGGAATACCTGCGCTTTGTCGGCCGCGAGGATGACGTGATCACCTCCGGCGGCTACCGCATCGGCCCGGCGGAGATCGAGGATTGCCTGCTGACCCATCCGGCGGTGGCGACCGTGGGCGTGGTCGGCAAGCCGGATCCGCTGCGGACGGAAATCGTCAAGGCTTATGTGGTGCTGAAGGCAGGGGGCGAAGCCTCCGAAAAGGAACTGCAGGACTACGTCAAGGACCGGCTCGCGCACTATTCCTATCCGCGCGAAGTGGCGTTCCTCGACGCGCTGCCGATGACCGTGACCGGCAAGGTGATCCGCAAGGAGCTAAAGGCGCGGGCTGCGGGGGAGACCGCGCAATGACCCGCGGTGTTGCATACCCGGCGCACGCTGCGCCAACCGGGAACAAAGATCTCAACCCTATAACGGGAGAGTGGACATGAAACTCACATCCAAGGCGATGCCTTCCTCGGAAGGCTTCAAGCAGAACCGCGAGGCGCATCTGGCGGCCCTTGCGCAGATCAGCGAGGCGGCGGAGGCCGCGCGCATGGGCGGCGGCGAGAAATCCCGCGCCCGTCATGAAAGCCGCGGCAAGATGCTGCCGCGCCGCCGGGTGGCGAACCTTCTGGATCCGGGCTCCCCGTTCCTGGAAATCGGTGCCACCGCGGCACACGCAATGTATGACGGCGCAGCACCTGCGGCGGGCGTGATCGCGGGCATCGGCCGGGTGCACGGGCAGGAGGTCATGGTGGTCTGCAACGACGCCACCGTAAAGGGCGGCACCTACTACCCGATGACGGTCAAGAAACACCTGCGCGCGCAGGAGATTGCCGAGGAGAACTGTCTCCCCTGCATCTATCTGGTCGATTCCGGCGGCGCCAACCTGCCCAACCAGGACGAGGTCTTCCCCGACCGCGACCACTTCGGGCGCATCTTTTACAACCAGGCGCGGATGTCGGCCAAGGGCATCCCGCAGATCGCGGTCGTCATGGGTTCCTGCACCGCGGGCGGCGCCTATGTGCCCGCGATGTCGGACGTCACCATCATCGTGAAGGAGCAGGGCACCATCTTCCTCGCGGGCCCGCCGCTGGTGAAGGCTGCCACGGGCGAGGTCGTCAGCGCCGAGGACCTGGGCGGCGGCGACGTGCACACGCGCCTCTCCGGTGTGGCCGATTACCTGGCCGAGGACGACGCCCACGCGCTGGCGCTGGCGCGGCGCGCGGTGCAATCGCTGAACATCACCAAGCCGCTGACGGTGAACTGGGCCAGCCCCGAGGAACCCGCCTATGACCCAGAGGAAATCCTTGGCGTGGTGCCCGGCGACCTGCGCACGCCTTACGACATCCGCGAGGTGATCGCGCGGCTGGTGGATGGCTCCCGCTTTGACGAGTTCAAGCCGCGCTTCGGGGAAACGCTCGTCACGGGCTTTGCCCACCTCAAGGGCTGCCCGATCGGCATCGTCGCCAACAACGGCGTTCTGTTCTCGGAAGCTGCCCAGAAGGGCGCGCATTTCATCGAGCTTTGCAGCCAGCGCAAGATCCCACTGGTCTTCCTGCAGAACATCACCGGCTTCATGGTGGGCCGCAAATACGAAAACGAAGGCATCGCGCGCCACGGCGCCAAGATGGTGACGGCGGTGGCGACCACCAATGTACCGAAGGTGACGATGCTGGTCGGCGGCTCCTTCGGGGCGGGCAACTACGGCATGTCGGGCCGGGCTTACCAGCCGCGGTTCCTGTGGTCCTGGCCCAACTCCCGCATTTCTGTGATGGGCGGCGAGCAGGCGGCAGGCGTGCTGGCAACCGTCAAACGCGACGCTATCGAACGCCAGGGCGGCAGCTGGAGCGCTGAGGAAGAGGCCGAATTCAAACGCCCCACCATCGAGATGTTCGAGGAGCAGAGCCACCCGCTTTATGCCTCGGCACGCCTTTGGGACGACGGCATCATCGACCCGCGCAAGAGCCGCGACGTGCTGGCTCTGTCGCTCAGCGCGGCGCTGAACGCCCCGATTGAAGAGACCAAATTCGGCGTCTTCCGGATGTAAGCGCCGGGCGCTTCTTCTGGCCAGAAATATCCCCGGGGGTCCGGGGGCAGGAAGCCCCCGGTCCAGAGATCCAGACAAAGGACCAACCCCATGTTTGACAAGATCCTGATTGCCAACCGCGGCGAAATCGCCTGCCGCGTGATGGAAACCGCCCGCGCCATGGGCGTGCGCACGGTGGCGGTCTATTCCGACGCCGATGCGGCCGCAAAACATGTGCAACTGGCGGATGAGGCAGTGCACATCGGCGGGCCGGCCCCGGCGGACAGCTACCTGAAGGGCGACGAGATCATCCGGGTGGCCCGGGAAACCGGCGCCCAGGCGATCCACCCGGGCTATGGCTTCCTGTCGGAAAACCCGAAATTCGTCGAGGCGGTGGAGGCCGCAGGCCTCGTGTTCATCGGGCCGTCGGCGGATGCAATCCGCAAGATGGGCCTCAAGGACGCCGCCAAGGCGCTGATGGAGGAGGCCGGCGTGCCGGTGGTGCCGGGCTATCACGGCAGCAGCCAGGACCCGGAGTTCCTGGCAGGCGAGGCCGAGAAGATCGGCTATCCCGTGCTGATCAAGGCGGTGGCCGGCGGCGGCGGCAAGGGGATGCGGCTGGTTGAGAAGCCGGAAGAGTTTGCCGACGCTCTGAAAAGCGCGCAGGGCGAGGCGACCACGGCCTTTGGCAACGCCGACGTCCTGATCGAGAAATACATTCAGCAGCCCCGCCATATCGAGGTTCAGGTTTTTGGCGACGGCGAAAAGGCGGTGCATCTGTTTGAGCGCGACTGCTCGCTGCAGCGCCGCCATCAGAAGGTGATCGAGGAAGCCCCGGCGCCCGGCATGACCGAGGAGATGCGCGAGGCGATGGGCGAGGCCGGCGTGCGCGCAGCCGAAGCCATTGGCTATAAGGGCGCGGGCACGGTGGAATTCATCGTCGACGGCTCCGGCGGGCTGCGCCCCGATGGCTTCTGGTTCATGGAAATGAACACCCGCCTGCAGGTGGAGCATCCGGTGACCGAGCTGATCACCGGCATCGATCTGGTGGAATGGCAGCTGCGCGTGGCGTCGGGGGAGAGCCTGCCCGCCAAGCAGGAAGACCTCACCATCACCGGCCATGCGTTTGAGGCAAGGCTTTATGCGGAGGATGTGCCGAAGGGCTTCCTGCCCGCAACCGGCACCCTGACCCATCTGTCCTTCCCGGCAGAGGCCCGCGCCGACAGCGGGGTGCGGGCAGGGGACACTATCAGCCCCTGGTACGACCCGATGATCTCCAAGGTGATCGTGCATGGCTCTACCCGCAAAGTGGCGCTGTCGCGGCTGGCGCGCGCGCTGGAGGACACCGAGGTCGGCGGCACCGTCACCAACCTGGCGTTCCTTGGCGCGCTGGCCGCGCATGAGGGGTTTGCCAATGGCGAGGTGGACACCGGCCTTATCGCCCGCGATCTGGACGCTCTGGTGGCCGCGCCGCAGGTCGAGCTGCGCCACAAGGCGGCGGCGGGCATGGTGGCGCTGGACCTAGTGGAGGCCGCAGCGCACACCGGCTTCAGCCTGTGGACGCCGCTGCACCGCGCTGTGACCCTGACCCATGCGGGCGAGGAGTTCACCGCCGATGTGCAGGTGGACGGGCCCGATCGGCAGCTGTGGACCATTGACGGCGATACCGTCCTGGCCGAGCGCAGCCAGGGCCAGTGGCGCATCGGCGAGCGCCGGATGCCAACAGTCTCGCAGTCCGGGTCCCTGATCACCGTGCATGATGCCTACGGGCTGGAATTCACCGTGGTGGACCCGCTCGACCGCGCTGCTGCCGCGGGCGGCGACATGAACGTGGTTGAGGCGCCGATGCCGGGCCTGGTCAAGGCGGTGTTTGCCGAAGCGGGCCAGGCGGTGAAAGAGGGCGACCGGCTTGCCGTTCTGGAAGCCATGAAGATGGAGCACTCGCTGCTGGCGGCGCGCGATGGCGTTGTCGCGGAGGTGCTGGCCTCGGCCGGCGACCAGGTCGAGGCGGGGGCCGCGCTGGTGCGGCTGGAAGAAGACGACAGCTGACCCGGGTCCGGGGCGGCGCGTCTGCCGCCCCCGCAGGGATTTGAGTATTTTGGGAAAGATGAAGCCGAAGGGGCGTTTCATGAGCGAGTTTGCCGAGATCTTCGAGGTCGGTCCGCGCGACGGGCTGCAGAATGAGAAACGCGAAATTCCGGTGGCCGAGAAAGTGGCGCTGACCGATTGCCTGAGCCGCGCCGGGTTCAAGCGGATCGAGGTGGCGAGTTTCGTGTCGCCCAAATGGGTGCCGCAGATGGCGGGCAGCGCAGAGGTGCTGGCCGGCATCACCCGCGCCCCCGGCGTCCGCTACGCGGCGCTGACGCCCAACATGCGCGGGTTTGAGGATGCTGTGGCGGCAAAGGCGGATGAGATCGCTGTTTTTGCATCCGCCTCCGAAGGGTTCTCCAAGGCCAATATCAACGCCACCATCGAGGAAAGCATCACCCGCTTTCTGCCCATTCTGGACGCGGCAAAGGACATGGGGCTGCCGGTCCGCGGTTATGTGTCCTGCGTGACCGACTGCCCGTTTGACGGGCCGACCCCGCCGCAGAAGGTGGCAGAGGTGGCGCGCCGGCTGTTCGAGCTGGGCTGCTATGAGATTTCGCTGGGCGATACCATCGGGCAGGGCACGCCGGAAACGATCTCGGCAATGCTGCGGGCCGTGGTCCAGCAGGTTCCGGTCGGGCGCCTTGCCGGCCATTATCATGACACCGCGGGCAGGGCGCTGGACAATATCGAGGCCTCGCTGGATCTTGGCGTGCGGGTGTTCGATGCCGCCGTGGGCGGCCTTGGCGGCTGCCCCTACGCGCCGGGGGCCGCGGGCAATGTGGCCACCGAAGCGGTGCACAAGCGCCTGACGGAGCTGGGCTATCACACCGGCCTGGACGCGGATGTGCTGGACGAGGCCGCCGCGATGGCCCGCGCCATGCGTGGCTTGCAGTAAGAACTCAGCGGAGACACAAGATGTTTGAAACGATCACCCTGGAAACCGACGCCCGCGGCGTCTGCACTCTGACGCTGAACCGCCCGGACAAGCACAACGCCATGTCCGGCCAGATGCTGCAGGAGCTGACCCTGGCGGCAAAGCGGCTGGCCGCGGATGACTCTGTGCGCGTGGTGGTGCTGACCGGCGCGGGCAAGAGCTTTTGCGCGGGCGGCGACCTGGGCTGGATGCGCCAGCAGATGGATGCGGACGCCGAAACCCGCGGCCGCGAGGCGCGGGTGCTGGCAGAGATGCTGATGGCGCTCAACACCCTGCCCAAGCCGGTGATCGGCGCGCTGCAGGGCAATGCCTTCGGCGGCGGCGTCGGCATGGCTTCGGTCTGCGATGTGGCCATCGGCGCGGATCATCTGAAGATGGGCCTCACTGAGACCAAGCTGGGGCTGATTCCCGCCACAATCGGCCCGTATGTGATTGCCCGCATGGGCGAGGCCAAAGCGCGCCGCGTGTTCATGTCGGCGCGGCTGTTCGGCGCGGACGAGGCCGTGGAGCTGGGCCTGCTGGCCAAGGCGGTTCCGGCGGACCAACTGGACGAGGCGGTCGAGGCGGAGGTTTCCCCCTATCTCAACTGCGCGCCGGGGGCTGTGGCCGCCGCCAAGAAGCTCGCCCGCGACCTGGGGCCGCGGCTGGACGATGCGGTGATCGACCATACAATCAAGGCGCTTGTGGAGCGCTGGGAGGGGGAGGAGGCCCGCGAGGGCATCACCGCCTTCTTCGAGAAGCGCAAACCCGTCTGGCAAGCCTGAAAAACCGGCATTGCCGATACATTTTTGGAGGGCGGCCGCAGCTTTCGTTGCGGCCGCTTTTCTTATGGAATCACTAAGAAATCACATCAGCGTTGCGGCTGTGCTTTTTCCTGTCACAAACCCCGTTGTTTAACCTTGCCTTAGTTGACGCTGTAGGGGCGGAGGGGTAGACACACTCCAAATCAACACGCCAATTGACGTCGCGCGGGAAACCGCCGGGGAAAGGAGCTGCTCTTGGAAGAGATGTTGAGGGAATACCTGCCGATCCTGGTCTTCCTGGCCGTCGCGGCAGGCCTGGGGATTGTCCTCATCCTGGCAGCCGTTGTGCTGGCGGTCCGCAACCCGGACCCGGAGAAGGTCAGCGCCTACGAATGCGGTTTCAACGCTTTCGACGATGCCCGTATGAAATTCGATGTCCGGTTCTATCTGGTGTCGATTCTCTTCATTATTTTCGACTTGGAAATCGCTTTCCTGTTTCCCTGGGCCGTCGGTTTCAAGGACATCAGCGACACCGGCTTCTGGTCGATGATGGTGTTCCTGGGCGTGCTGACCATCGGATTCGCCTATGAGTGGAAGAAAGGGGCCCTGGAATGGCAGTGATGACCGGAGCCAACACCGCTGGTGTGGACAAGGAAGTTGTCACCCGGGCCCTGAATGCAGAGCTTCAGGACAAGGGTTTCCTGCTCACCTCGGCCGAGGACATCATCAACTGGGCGCGTACTGGCTCCCTGCACTGGATGACCTTTGGCTTGGCCTGCTGCGCGGTTGAGATGATGCACACCTCGATGCCGCGCTATGACGCCGAACGCTTCGGCATCGCACCGCGCGCCTCGCCGCGCCAGTCGGATGTGATGATCGTCGCAGGCACCCTGACCAATAAGATGGCGCCGGCCCTGCGCAAGGTCTACGACCAGATGCCCGAGCCGCGCTACGTGATCTCGATGGGCTCCTGCGCCAACGGCGGCGGCTACTACCACTACAGCTATTCCGTAGTGCGCGGCTGCGACCGGGTTGTGCCGGTTGACGTCTATGTGCCCGGCTGCCCGCCGACGGCTGAGGCGCTGCTGTACGGGCTGATGCAGTTGCAGCGCAAGATCCGCCGCACCGGCACCCTGGTGCGCTGAGGAAGGGCGGAGAAAACATGACTGAAGCACTGAAAGAGCTTGGCGCCCAGATCGAAGCCAAACGCCCCGATTGCGTGGTGGCCTGGAGCGTGTCCTTTGACGAGCTGACCATTGACGTGACGCCCTCGAACATCGCCGGTCTGGTGGAGTTCCTGAAATCGGACCCGAATTGCAAGTTTTCAACCCTGGTGGACATCACCGCGGTGGATTACCCGGAACGCGCCAAGCGGTTCGACGTGGTTTATCACTTCCTGTCGATGTACCGGAACCAGCGCATCCGCCTGCGCGCCGCCGTGCGCGAGGATGAGATGGTGCCCTCCATCGTGAAGGTGCACCCCTCGGCCAACTGGTTCGAGCGGGAAGTCTACGACATGTTCGGCATCCTGTTCTCGGGCCACCCGGACCTGCGCCGAATCCTGACCGACTACGGCTTCCGCGGCTTCCCGCTGCGCAAGGACTTCCCGACCACCGGCTATACCGAGGTGCGGTATGACGAGGCGCAGAAGCGCGTGGTCTATGAGCCGGTGAAGCTGGTGCAGGAATACCGCCAGTTCGATTTCATGTCCCCGTGGGAAGGTGCCGAATACATCCTGCCTGGCGACGAGAAGGAGGGGGCGCAATGATGGACGGCTCCAAATTTGACGACGGCAGCGTCGACGCGCTGAGCGGCGAGCAGAAGATCCGCAACTTCAACATCAACTTCGGCCCGCAGCACCCTGCGGCGCATGGGGTTTTGCGTCTGGTGCTCGAACTCGACGGCGAGATCGTCGAGCGTTGCGACCCGCATATCGGCCTGTTGCACCGCGGCACCGAAAAGCTGATGGAAAGCCGCACCTACCTGCAGAACCTGCCGTATTTCGACCGCCTCGACTATGTGGCGCCGATGAACCAGGAGCACGCCTGGTGTCTCGCCATCGAGAAGCTGACCGGCACCGAGGTGCCGCGCCGCGGCCAGCTGATCCGGGTGCTCTACTCGGAAATCGGCCGGGTGCTGAACCATCTGCTGAACGTCACCACGCAGGCGATGGACGTCGGCGCGCTGACCCCGCCGCTGTGGGGCTTTGAAGAGCGCGAAAAGCTGATGATCTTCTACGAGCGGGCCTGCGGCGCGCGCCTTCACGCGGCCTACTTCCGCCCCGGCGGCGTGCATCAGGACCTGCCGGACGACCTGCTGGATGATATCGACCTCTGGGCGATGGAATTCCCTAAGGTGCTGGATGATATCGACGGCCTTCTGACAGAAAACCGCATCTTCAAGCAGCGCAACTGCGATATCGGTGTGGTGACCGAGAAGGAGATCCAGGAATACGGCTTCTCCGGCGTCATGGTGCGCGGCTCTGGCCTCGCCTGGGACCTTCGCCGCGCGCAGCCTTATGAATGCTATGACGAGTTCGAGTTTCAGGTGCCGATCGGCAAGAACGGCGACTGCTACGACCGCTACCTCTGCCGGATGGAAGAGATGCGCCAGTCGACCTCGATCATCCGCCAGGCGATTGCCAAGCTGCGCGACGCCACCGGCGACGTGGTGGCCCGCGGCAAGCTGTCCCCGCCCAAGCGCGGCGACATGAAAACCTCGATGGAAAGCCTGATCCACCATTTCAAGCTTTACACCGAAGGCTTCCACGTCCCGGCAGGCGAGGTCTACGCCGCCGTCGAGGCGCCCAAGGGCGAGTTCGGCGTCTATCTGGTGGCGGACGGCTCCAACAAACCCTACCGCTCCAAGATCCGCGCGCCGGGCTTCCTGCACCTGCAGGCGATGGACCACATTGCCAAGGGCCACCAGCTGGCCGACGTCGCCGCCATCATCGGCACCATGGACGTCGTGTTCGGGGAGATCGACCGGTGAGCCAGCCTGCCGCTTTTCATCTTTCTAAAAATACTCCCGCCGGAGGCATCCGCGCGGGCAACTCCCTCGAAAAGGTGATCTGATGCTGCGCCGTCTCCACTCAGAACAACCCGACAGCTTTGCCTTCACCCCGGCCAACCAGGCCTGGGCTGAGGCGCAGATCACCAAATATCCTGAGGGCCGCCAGGCCTCCGCGGTCATTCCGCTCTTGTGGCGCGCGCAGGAGCAGGAAGGCTGGGTTTCCAAGCCCGCGATCGAGGCCATCGCCGACATGCTCGGCATGGCCTATATCCGGGTGCTGGAAGTTGCCTCCTTCTACTTCATGTTCCAGCTGCAACCGACTGGTTCCGTTGCGCATGTGCAGATCTGCGGCACCACGTCCTGCATGATCTGCGGGGCAGAGGACCTGATCGCGGTCTGCCAGGAAAAGATTGCCGAGAAGCCGCACACCCTGTCGGCGGACGGCAAGTTCACCTGGGAAGAGGTCGAGTGCTTGGGCGCCTGCACCAATGCCCCGATGGCGCAGATCGGCAAGGATTATTACGAGGATCTGACGGCAGAGGGCTTTGCCAAGCTGCTGGACGATCTGGCGGCCGGCCAGCTGGTCGCGCCCGGCCCGCAGAACGGCCGTTACGCGGCTGAGCCGAAGTCCGGCCTCACCTCGCTGACCGAGTTCGACAGCGGCAAGACGCAGTACAATGCCAGCGCGCAGCTGGCGATGGACGTCAAGGACGGCATCAAGCGCATTCAGGGCGATGAGGTGCCGCTGCTGACGCCCTGGATCGGCAAGGACGGCACCGTTGCCGGCCGCGCTGCCGAGGGCCAGCCGCCCAAGGCGCCCGAAGCCCCGCTTCCCGCAGCCCGGCAAGCGGAAGCGGTCAAGACCGCGCCGTCGAAGAAATCCGATGCGGCTGAGCCTTCCTCGCCCGAGGGGGCTGCGGCCAAGGCAACCGAGGAAAGCGAGCCGGAGCTTCTGAAGGAAGCCCGCGGCGGGCTGGCCGATGACCTCAAGATGCTGAAGGGCGTCGGCCCCAAGCTGGAGGCAAAGCTGAACGAGCTTGGCTTTTACCACTTCGATCAGATCGCCGACTGGACCGAGGAAGAGATCGCCTGGGTCGATTCCCGGCTGCAGTTCCGGGGCCGGATCGCCCGCGATGGCTGGGTTGAGCAGGCAAAGCGGCTGCAAGTGGGCGATGAGACCGAATTCGCGAAACGTGCCAAAGAATCGCACATCTACGACGACGACGAATAATCAGGCCGCGGCCCCCGGGGCCGGGCTTGGGTGATAGGGAACAGATGACCAGGGAACAGGACCAGGCCATTGCAGCAAAGGGCCGGCACATCGCGCTTGTGATTGCCGGGACCATCTCGCTGTGGGTCGCGCTGTCGCTGTTCATCGGCCCCATGCTGGGGCTGCCGGGGCGCTATGCGCTGCTGTTCGACTTCGCCGCGCTGGCGGGCATGATCTATGCCCTGGTCAACATATTTCAACTCTGGCGCATGCGCCGGGACAGCCAAAGGTAGGCACACATGCTGAAGGATCAGGACCGGATCTTTACCAACCTTTACGGGATGCACGACCGCACGCTGGCGGGCGCCAAGGCGCGCGGCCATTGGGACGGCACCGCGGGCATCATCGAAAAGGGCCGCGACTGGATCGTTCAGACCATGAAGGACTCGGGCCTTCGCGGCCGCGGCGGCGCGGGGTTTCCGACCGGCCTCAAATGGTCCTTCATGCCCAAGGAAAGCGACGGCCGCCCGGCGTATCTGGTGGTGAACGCGGATGAGTCGGAGCCCGGCACCTGCAAGGACCGCGAAATCATGCGCCACGATCCGCACACGCTGATCGAGGGCTGCCTGATCGCCTCCTTCGCGATGAATGCGCATACCTGCTATATCTACCTGCGCGGCGAATACATCCGCGAGCGCGAGGCGCTGCAGGCGGCGATTGACGAAGCTTACGACCAGGGCCTCCTGGGCAAGAACGCGGCCGGCTCCGGCTGGGACTTCGACATCTTCCTGCACCACGGGGCAGGGGCCTATATCTGCGGCGAGGAAACCGCCCTGATCGAGAGCCTGGAAGGCAAGAAGGGCATGCCCCGGATGAAGCCGCCGTTCCCGGCGGGCGCGGGCCTGTACGGTTGCCCGACCACCGTGAACAACGTGGAATCCATCGCCGTTGTGCCCACCATCCTGCGCCGCGGCGCCGACTGGTTCGCGGGCTTCGGCCGCCAGAACAATGCGGGCACCAAGCTGTTTGCGATCTCCGGCCACGTCAACAACCCCTGCGTGGTTGAAGAGGCGATGTCGATCTCCTTCGAGGAGCTGATCGAGAAGCATTGCGGCGGCATCCGCGGCGGCTGGGACAACCTGCTGGCGGTGATCCCCGGCGGCTCCTCAGTCCCGTGCGTGCGCGGCGAGAATATGCGCGACGCGCTCATGGACTTCGACTACCTGCGCGGCGAACTGGGCTCCGGCCTTGGCACCGCGGCGGTGATCGTGATGGACAAGCAGACCGACATCATCAAGGCGATCTGGCGCCTGTCCAAGTTCTACAAGCACGAAAGCTGCGGCCAGTGCACGCCCTGCCGCGAAGGCACTGGCTGGATGATGCGCGTCATGGACCGTCTGGTCAAAGGCGAGGCGGAGCTGGAAGAGATCGACATGCTGTGGGACGTGACCAAGCAGGTCGAGGGCCACACCATCTGCGCGCTTGGCGATGCGGCGGCCTGGCCGATCCAGGGCCTGATCAAGAACTTCCGCGAGGAAATCGAAGACCGCATCAAGGCCCAGAAAGCGGGCCGCATTGGCGCGATGGCGGCGGAATAACTTTTGATGGAAGCTTTTGCCGCATATTCCCACGCTCTGGCCGCGCTGGTGATCTTTACCCTGATCATCCTGGCGCTGTCGCCGGTTTCGGCGCTGGCCAAGCAGAAGGCGGGCCTCGCTCCCGGCGCCACGCCGCGGGAGGATTATGCGGACAAGGCCTACCGGCTGAACCGGGCCTATCTGAACGGCTGCGAGACGCTGCCGGCTTTCCTGACCGTGACGCTGGTGGCCATTCTGGCCGGTGCGGCGCCGTTCTGGGTGAACCTGCTGGCCTCGCTGGTGCTGGTGTCGCGGATGGTGATGATTGTCATCCACCTGCGCGGGGCCGGCAAACCGCACGGCGGGCTGCGGTCGGTTTTCTACGTGATTGGCTGGGCCTGCATAGGCGGCCTGGCGCTTTTGACATTGGCGGCAGTATTTTGAGCATTTTGAAAACATACCGGATCGCCGCGCCGATGGCGTGCCTGGCAGCGATGACGCTTGTTACGGCCTGCGGCAGCTCCCTCAGCAATCGGGAGCGCCAGCTGTATGACGGCGTGCCGTTCAAAGCCAAGGCCAAGCCCGTCGACAAGAAGACGGACCGGGCCGTGTTTTACGTTGAAATCAAGGGGGCAGACCGCTCCGTCAAGGGCGCGCGCGAGGCTGCGGCCCATGCCGGCACGACTTACTGCGTGGTCAACTACGGCTCTTCCAGTATCGCCTGGGCCATCGACCCCAGGGATGAGGCAGCACCGCTGACCCTGACCGATGGCCGCGCAACCTTTCAGGGAACCTGCACCCCGTGAGCGGATTTCAGGCATATCCGGGCCGGAAGGCCGGTCTGCTATTGAATAGCAGCGCAGCATGCACGCGCATGGGGGCTTTCACATCGAAGGAGTCCCCTGTCATGCGTGCCTTGATTGCCATTGCCCTGTCCGCCTTTGTTGCCCTGCCTGCTGCGGCGATGGCCAAGCCGTCGCTGCGCGACGTGCAGGAAATCGAAGATCCGCTGTTTGCCGTCGCCGTGGCGAAAGAAGTTTCGGATTACTGCGACGGTATCTCCCCCCGGTACCTGAAAGGGCTGGGCGAGTTGCGCCGGCTCAAAGCGCGGGCAAACGCGTTGGGATACACGGACGCGGAAATCCGCGATTACATCGAATCTGATGCCGAAAAGGACCGGATGCGTGCCAAGGGAGAGAAGCTCCTGGCGCAGAACGGCGTGGATTACGGCAAACCGGAAACCTTCTGCGCCTATGGCCGCGCGGAAATCGAAAAGAACAGCGCGATCGGCGTGTTACTGAGGGCGAAATAGACCATGTCTGACCTCCGCAAGATCAACATTGACGGAACCGAGATCGAGGTGGATGGGGCGATGACCCTGATCCAGGCCTGTGAGGAGGCCGGTGTCGAGATCCCGCGCTTCTGCTATCATGAGCGGCTGTCCATCGCGGGCAACTGCCGCATGTGCTTGGTTGAAGTCGTCGGCGGCCCGCCGAAACCCGCCGCCTCCTGCGCGATGCAGGTTCGCGATCTGCGCCCCGGCCCCGAAGGCCAGGCGCCGCAGGTGAAGACCAACTCGCCGATGGTCAAGAAGGCCCGCGAAGGCGTTATGGAATTTATGCTGATCAACCACCCGCTGGACTGCCCGATCTGCGACCAGGGCGGCGAGTGCGACCTGCAGGACCAGGCGATGGCCTATGGCGTCGACTTCTCCCGCTTCCGCGAGCCCAAGCGCGCGGTGGATGATCTGGATCTGGGGCCGCTGGTCGGCACCGCCATGACCCGCTGCATCTCCTGCACCCGCTGCGTGCGCTTCACGACTGAGGTCGCGGGCATCACCCAGATGGGCCAGACCGGGCGCGGCGAGGATGCGGAGATCACCTCCTACCTGAACGAAACCCTGCAATCGAACCTGCAGGGCAACATCATCGACCTGTGCCCGGTGGGCGCGCTGACGTCGAAGCCCTATGCGTTTACCGCACGGCCCTGGGAGCTGACCAAGACCGAAACCATCGACGTGATGGACGCGCTGGGTTCGAACATCCGCGTCGACACCAAGGGCCGCGAAGTGATGCGCATCCTGCCGCGCAACCACGACGGCGTGAACGAGGAGTGGATCAGCGACAAGACCCGCTTTGTCTGGGACGGCCTGCGCCGCCAGCGCCTCGACCGTCCCTATGTGCGCGTCGATGGCAAGCTGAAGCCCGCCACCTGGCCGGAAGCCCTGGCTGCCGCGGCGAACGCCATGAAGGGCAAGAAGGTTGCGGGCCTGATCGGCGACCTGGTGCCGGTTGAGGCGGCCTTTGCCCTGAAACAGCTGGTCGAAGGCCTGGGCGGCAAGGTGGAATGCCGCACCGACAACGCCCGTCTGCCGATCGGCAACCGCGCGGGCTATGCCGGCACGGCCACCATCGAGGACATCGACACCGCCAAGTTCATCCAGCTGATCGGCACCAACCCGCGCGACGAGGCGCCGGTGCTGAACGCCCGCATCCGCAAGGCCTGGCTGAACGGCGCGCAGATCGGCCTGGTCGGCCAGCCGGCAGACCTGACCTATGAATACACCCACGTGGGCACCGACCGCGCCGCGCTGGAAAGCCTGCTGGACAAGGACTACGGCGCCGTCAAGGACGCGCCGTCCCTCGTGATCGTGGGGCAGGGCGCCCTGCGCGAGGCCGACGGCCTGGCGGTGCTGGCTGCCGCGCAAAAGCTGGCTGCGGACACAGGCTCCAAGCTGCTGGTGCTGCACACCGCCTCCTCCCGCGTCGGCGCGATGGACATTGGCGCGGTGACCGAAGGCGGCATGGCAGCGGCCATCGACGGGGCAGAGGTGATCTATAACCTCGGCGCCGATGAGGTCGAAATTGACGCAGGCGCCTTTGTGATCTACCAGGGCTCTCACGGGGACCGCGGCGCGCACCGCGCCGACGTGATCCTGCCGGGTGCCGCCTACACCGAAGAAAACGGCCTGTTCGTGAACACCGAAGGCCGCCCCCAGCTGGCCATGCGCGCGGCTTTCGCGCCGGGCGAGGCCAAGGAAAACTGGGCGATCCTGCGGGCGCTCAGCACCGAAGCTGGTGCCAAGCTGGGCTATGACTCGCTGGCGCAGCTGCGCACAAGCCTGGTGGCCGAAGTACCGCATCTGGCGCGGATTGACGAAGTGGCCGAAAAGGACGGCGAGCCGCTGACGCAGGACAAGCTCGGCAACGCCGGTTTCCTGCCGGCGGTCAAGGATTTCTACCTGACCAACCCGATCGCCCGCGCCTCGACGCTGATGGCGGAGCTGTCGGCCGGCGTGAAAGCCCGCGCAACCGGGAAACTGGCCGCCGAATGAGCCGCTTTGCCCTCATAACGCCCTTTCTGCTGGCTGCCTGCGCTATGGCGCCCGGCAGCGGAGGCGAGCGGCCCGCCCCGGTTTACGAAGGGGTGGAAACCAGCCTGCTGGAGGGCGATCTGGTGCAATTTCACGTCTCCATGCGCGGCCCGCGCATGGTCGGCGATCTCGATACCTATGCGGAATGCGCCGCCGCGCAATACGCGCTGATCCGGGGCTACGGGTTTGCGCGCCATGTGCGCACAACTTTGACACAGGCAGGGGGCAGCCGGACCGCTGATGCGGTCTATCTGATTTCGCCCTCTCTGCCGCGCGGCCTGCGCACCATCGACGCCGAAGTCGTGGTCGCGGATTGCGCGGCGAACGGAATACCCACGGTGTGAGGACCTATGGCTGATTTCTTTAACACTCCAGGCGGCATCGCTGTTCTGATCCTGGCGCAAGTGCTTGCAGTTGTTGCCTTTGTGATGATCTCGCTCCTGTTCCTCGTCTACGGGGACCGCAAGATCTGGGCCGCGGTCCAGATGCGCCGGGGACCGAACGTGGTGGGCGTCTTCGGCCTGCTGCAATCGGTGGCCGACGCGCTGAAATACGTTGTGAAAGAGGTGGTGATCCCGGCCGGTGCCGACCGCACCGTCTTTATCCTGGCGCCGATGACCTCCTTCGTTTTGGCGATGATCGCCTGGGCGGTGATCCCCTTCAACGACGGCTGGGTGCTAAGCGACATCAACGTTGCCATCCTCTATGTCTTCGCGGTCTCCTCGCTGGAAGTTTACGGCGTGATCATGGGCGGCTGGGCGTCGAACTCGAAATACCCGTTCCTGGGCTCGCTGCGCTCCGCCGCGCAGATGATCTCTTACGAGGTCTCCATCGGCCTGATCATCATCGGCGTGATCATTTCCACCGGCTCGATGAACTTCGGCGACATCGTGCGCGCGCAGGATGGCGATCTGGGCCTCTTGAACTGGTACTGGATCCCGCATTTCCCGATGGTCTTCCTGTTCTTCATCTCGGCGCTGGCAGAAACCAACCGCCCGCCCTTCGACCTGCCGGAAGCGGAATCGGAACTGGTTGCGGGCTACCAGGTGGAATATTCGGCGACGCCCTTCCTGTTGTTCATGGCCGGTGAATACATCGCGATCTTCCTGATGTGCGCGCTGACAACCCTGTTGTTCTTTGGCGGCTGGCTGTCCCCGATCCCGGGCCTGCCGGACGGCGTCCTGTGGATGGTCGCCAAGATGGCATTCTTCTTCTTCCTCTTCGCAATGGTAAAGGCGATCACCCCGCGCTACCGCTACGACCAGCTGATGCGCCTGGGCTGGAAAGTGTTCCTGCCGTTCTCGCTGGCCTGGGTGGTGTTTGTGTCCTTTGCTGCAAAATTTGACTGGTTCTGGGGCATCTTCGCCCGCTGGACCGTGGGAGGCTGACCGATGGCGAACATCGACTACACCCGCGCCGCCAAGTACTTCCTGCTGCAGGATTTCTGGGTCGGTTTCAAACTGGGGATGAAGTATTTCTTCGCCCCCAAGGCCACTCTGAACTACCCGCACGAGAAGGGTCCGCTGTCGCCCCGTTTCCGCGGTGAGCACGCGCTGCGCCGCTATCCGAACGGCGAGGAGCGCTGCATTGCCTGCAAGCTGTGCGAGGCGATCTGCCCGGCGCAGGCGATCACCATCGACGCGGAACCGCGCGAGGACGGCAGCCGCCGCACCACGCGCTATGACATCGACATGACCAAATGCATCTACTGCGGTTTCTGCCAGGAAGCCTGCCCGGTGGACGCGATTGTCGAAGGCCCGAACTTCGAATTCGCCACCGAAACCCGCGAGGAGCTGTTCTACGACAAGGAGAAGCTGCTTTCGAACGGCGAACGCTGGGAAGCCGAGATCGCCCGCAACCTGGAAATCGACGCGCCCTACCGATGAGGCGCCCGCGCAAAAGTTTTCTGAAAACTTTTGCCAAGAATTTTACTGAAAATTCTTGGCCGGAGGAGAGGACATGACCAAACAGCCGCCCAATCCGTTTGAGGCCATGATGCAGCAGATGCAGGCCCAGGCCCAGCAGATGGCCAAGGCGTTCAACCCGGCGCTGGAGAACTTCTCGCCCTCCGAGGCTTTCAAGGAGTTCGAGGCCCTGTGGCCCACCATGCCCAAAGAGGTCATGGAGATGATGTTCGGCAACACCGTCAACAAGGACGGTCTGGATGCCAAAACCCGGCTGCTGCTGACGCTGGCCGGGCTGACTTGCCAGGGCGCGCAGGCTGACTCAGCCGTGCGCCAGACCGTGCGCCACGCCCTCGCGGCCGGCGCCAAGAAACAAGAGATCGTGGAAGCGATCGCACAGATGTCGGTGTTTGCCGGCATTCCGGCCATGAACCGGGCGCTGGATCTGGCGCAAGCGGTCATGGACGACAACAAGGACGATGAGACATGAGCGTTTTTGCCTTCTACCTCTTCGCCATCAGCGCCATCACCGGCGGGCTGTTCACCGTGATCAGCCGCCAGCCTGTGCATTCGGTTCTGTGGCTGATCCTGGCCTTCCTGTCTTCTGCCGGGCTGTTCGTGCTCCTGGGGGCGGAATTCGTCGCCATGCTGCTGGTCATCGTCTACGTCGGCGCGGTCGCGGTGCTGTTCCTGTTTGTGGTGATGATGCTGGATGTGGATTTCGCCGAGCTGAAGGCGGAAATGGCGAAATACATGCCGCTCGCCCTGCTGATCGGCCTGGTGATCCTGATGCAGTTCGTGATGGCCTTCGGTGTCTGGGAAACCGCGCACCTGGCGCCGGAGCTGCTGGCCAATCCGGTGCCTGCCGACCGCCACAACACCGAGGCGCTTGGCCTCATCATCTATGATCAATATTTCCTTCTGTTCCAGCTGGCGGGCCTGATCCTGCTGGTGGCGATGATTGGCGCGATTGTGCTGACCCTGCGCCACCGCACCGATGTCAAGCGCCAGGACGTGGTTGCCCAGATGATGCGCGACCCGGCCAAGGCGATGGAGCTTAGGGACGTGAAACCGGGGCAGGGGCTTTGAGCACATGATCGGACTTGAACATTATCTGACCGTCGCGGCGACGCTGTTCGTTATCGGCATTTTCGGGCTCTTCCTGAACCGCAAGAACGTGATCATCCTCTTGATGAGCATCGAACTGATGCTCTTGGCGGTGAATATCAACCTGGTCGCCTTCTCCAGCTTCCTGGGCGATCTGGTCGGGCAGGTCTTCACCCTGTTCGTGCTGACCGTGGCCGCCGCCGAGGCCGCCATCGGCCTTGCGATCCTGGTCTGCTTCTTCCGCAACCGCGGCACCATCGCCGTCGAAGACGTCAACGTGATGAAGGGCTAAAGAACCATGGAAACCATCCTCCTCTTTGCCCCGCTAGTCGGCGCAATTATCTGCGGCTTCGGCCACAAGATGATCGGTGAGAAAGCCGCCACCGTAACCGCCACGGCGCTGCTGTTTCTGTCAGCGCTGCTCAGCTGGATCACCTTCCTGTCGTTTGACGGGGTCACCCAGAACATCGAGATCTTCCGCTGGATCGAAAGCGGCTCGCTGTCGACCTCCTGGGCGATCCGCCTGGATCGGCTGACCGCGATCATGCTGATCGTGATCACCACGGTATCCTCGCTCGTGCACCTCTACTCCTTCGGGTACATGGACCATGACCCGCAGTGGAAAGAGGGCGAAAGCTACAAGCCGCGCTTCTTTGCCTATCTTTCGTTCTTCACCTTCGCAATGCTGATGCTGGTGACGTCGGACAACCTGGTGCAGATGTTCTTCGGCTGGGAAGGCGTGGGCGTGGCCTCCTACCTGCTGATCGGCTTCTACTACCGCAAGCCAAGCGCCAATGCGGCGGCGATGAAGGCCTTCATCGTGAACCGTGTGGGCGACTTCGGCTTTGCGCTGGGGATCTTCGGTCTGTTCTTCCTGACCGACAGCATCAACCTGTCTGACATCTTTGCCGCAGCGCCGACGCTGGCAGAGACCCAGGTGTCCTTCCTGTGGACCGAATGGAACGCGGCGAACCTGCTGGCCTTCCTGCTGTTTGTCGGCGCGATGGGCAAATCGGCACAGCTGCTGCTGCACACCTGGCTGCCGGACGCGATGGAAGGCCCGACCCCGGTGTCGGCGCTGATCCACGCGGCAACCATGGTGACCGCGGGTGTGTTCCTGGTCTGCCGGATGTCGCCGCTGATGGAATTTGCGCCTGAAGCCACTGCATTCATCACCGTGATGGGCGCAGCCACGGCATTCTTTGCGGCGACCGTCGGGCTGGTTCAGAACGACATCAAGCGCGTGATCGCCTATTCGACCTGTTCGCAGTTGGGCTATATGTTCGTGGCCGCTGGCGTCGGCATGTATTCCGCTGCCATGTTCCACCTGTTCACCCACGCGTTCTTCAAGGCGATGCTGTTCCTTGGCGCCGGTTCGGTGATCCACGCGATGCATCACGAGCAGGACATGCGCCATTATGGCAACCTGCGCAAAAAGATCCCGTGGACCTTCCGCGCGATGATGATCGGCACGCTGGCAATTACCGGCGTTGGTATCCCGCTCAGCGGCTGGGTTGGCTTTGCCGGCTTCGTCTCCAAGGACGCCATCATCGAAAGCGCCTATGCGGGCGGCTCGATGTTCGGCTTCTGGGCGCTGGTAATCGCGGCCTTCATGACCTCCTTTTACTCGTGGCGCCTGATGTTCATGACCTTCTACGGCGAGGCGCGCGGGGACAAGCACACCCACGACCACGCGCATGAAAGCCCCTGGACCATGCTGGTGCCGCTGGGCGTGCTGGCGGTGGGCTCGATCACCGCAGGCATGATCTGGTACGGCAGCTTCTTCGGCCACGCCGATCAGGTCGGCAAGTTCTATGGCATCCCGGTGGCGGAAGCCTCCGCTGCGGATCATGGCGAAGAGGCCGCGCATGGCGAAACCGCTACCCTTGGCGAGGAAGCTGCGCACGGCGAAGAGGCTGCTCACGGCGGCGAAGGCGAGCACCACTATGTGTTTGCCGGCCAGCCGGGCGAGGGAGCGCTCTATATCGCGCCGGACAACCACATCCTGGAGGAGGCCCACGCGGCGCCGAAATGGGTGAAGCTGTCGCCGTTTGCAGCGATGCTGGGCGGCCTGCTCCTGGCGCTGTGGTTCTACATCTGGAATCCGTCGCTGCCGAAGCGCCTGGCCGAACAGCAGCGTCCGCTGTATCTGTTCCTGCTCAACAAATGGTACTTTGACGAAATCTATAACGTGATCTTCGTCAAACCGGCCTTGGCCCTGGGCCGCTTCTTCTGGAAGCGCGGCGACGGCGGAACCATCGACGGCTTCCTCAATGGCCTTGCCATGGGCGTTGTGCCCTTCTTCACCCGTCTCGCCGGACGCGCACAGTCCGGGTACATCTTCACTTACGCCTTCTGGATGGTGCTGGGCATTGCAGCCCTGGTCACCTGGATGTCGATCGGCGGAGGAGCGCACTGATGGACAATCTCCTTTCTATTGTCACCTTCATCCCGGCGCTCGCGGCGGCCATCCTGGCCCTGTTCCTGCGCGGCGAGGATAAGGCGGCGCAGCGCAACGCCAAGTTTGTTGCGCTCTTTGCCACCACGATCACCTTCCTGGTGAGCCTTGGCATCTATTTCGAGTTCGATCCCGCCAACACCGGTTTCCAGTTCGTGGAAGAGGCGGAGTGGATTTTCGGGCTGAAGTACAAGATGGGCGTTGACGGCATTTCGGTGCTCTTCGTGCTGCTGACCACCTTCATCATGCCGCTGACCATTCTGGCCAGCTGGAACGTCACCACCCGCGTCAAGGAATACATGGTGGCCTTCCTGCTCCTGGAGACCCTGATGCTGGGTGTCTTCATGGCGCTGGACCTGGTGCTGTTCTACCTGTTCTTCGAGGCGGGCCTCATTCCGATGTTCCTTATCATCGGCATCTGGGGCGGCAAGGAGCGGATCTACGCCTCCTTCAAGTTCTTCCTCTACACCTTCTTCGGCTCGGTGCTGATGCTGGTGGCGATGGTCTTCATGTATGTGGATGCCGGCACCACCGATATCGAAACCCTGTTGACCCACAGTTTCTCGGCGGCGTCGTTTGACGTGCTGGGCGTCCACATCGTCGGCGGCGCGCAGACGCTGATGTTCCTGGCCTTCTTTGCCTCCTTCGCGGTGAAGATGCCGATGTGGCCGGTCCACACCTGGCTGCCGGACGCCCACGTTCAAGCGCCGACCGCGGGGTCCGTGGTGCTGGCGGCGATTCTGCTGAAGATGGGCGGCTACGGCTTCCTGCGCTTCAGCTTGCCGATGTTCCCGGTGGGCGCCGACGTCATGACCGATGTGGTCCTGTGGATGTCCGCGATTGCAGTGGTCTACACCTCGCTGGTGGCGATGGTGCAGGAGGACATGAAGAAGCTGATTGCCTATTCCTCGGTTGCGCACATGGGCTTTGTCACCATGGGCATCTTTGCCGCCAACCAGCAGGGCATCGACGGCGCCATCTTCCAGATGCTGTCGCACGGCTTCATCTCCGCCGCGCTCTTCCTTTGCGTTGGCGTGATCTATGACCGGATGCACACCCGCGACATCGACGCCTACGGCGGCCTGGTGATCCGGATGCCGGCTTATGCGCTGGTCTTCATGTTCTTCACCATGGGCAACGTCGGCCTGCCGGGCACCTCCGGCTTCATCGGCGAATTCCTGACCCTGATGGGCACCTTCCAGAAGAACACCTGGGTGACCGCGGTTGCGGCGACCGGTGTGATCTTCTCGGCCGGCTATGCGCTGTGGCTCTACCGCCGCGTGGTGTTCGGCGACCTGATCAAGGGCAGCCTGATGGGCATCAAGGACATGTCCGCGCGCGAACGCTTCGTCTTTGCGCCGCTGATCGCCATGACCCTGATCCTGGGCGTCTACCCGGCGGTGGTCACCGACATCATCGGCCCCTCGACCGAGGCGCTGATTGCAAACTTCAACCAGTCTCTGGCGGCGGCCGACACCTCGGCCGCCACCCAGATTGCTTCGCATTAAGGGAGCATCAGGCAGATGATCCAAGCTGATCTTACTGTAATCCTGCCAGAGATCGTTCTGGCGCTGTACGCCATGGCCGCGCTGATCGGCGCGGTCTACACCGGCAAGGACACGCTGGCCGCCCCGCTGGTCTGGAGCACTGCGGCGCTGATGGCCGTGGTGGCCTTCTGGATCGCCACCAGCCCGGCCGGCACCCAGACCGCTTTTGGCGGCATGTTCATCGACGACAGCTTCTCGCGCTTTGCCAAGGTGGCGCTGCTCTTGGGCGCGTCCGCTGTTTTGCTGATTGGCCAGGACTACATGGCGCGCCGCGGCATGCTGAGGTTCGAATACCCGGTTCTGGTGGCACTGGCTGCCGTCGGCATGATGATGATGGTGTCCGCAGGCAACCTGATGTCCCTCTACATGGGGCTGGAGCTGCAGTCGCTGTCGCTTTACGTCGTGGCCGCCATGCGCCGCGACAGCGTCAAGTCGACCGAGGCGGGCCTCAAGTACTTCGTTCTGGGCGCGCTGTCCTCCGGCCTGCTGCTGTACGGTGCCTCGCTGGTCTACGGCTTTGCCGGCACCACCCAGTTCGCGGGCATCATCCAGGTGGCGGAGCAGGGCCACATGTCCCTCGGCATGCTGTTTGGCCTGGTGTTCATGATCTCGGGTCTTGCGTTCAAGGTTTCGGCGGTGCCCTTCCACATGTGGACCCCGGACGTCTACGAAGGCTCTCCGACCCCGGTCACCGCCTTCTTTGCCACCGCGCCCAAGGTAGCGGCGATGGGCCTTTTCGCCCGCGTGCTGCATGACGCCTTTGGCGGCGCCATTGCCGACTGGCAGCAGATCATCGTGGTGCTGTCGGTGCTGTCGATGTTCCTGGGCGCCATCGCGGCGATCGGCCAGCGCGACATCAAGCGCCTGATGGCCTTCTCCTCGATCGCTCACATGGGCTATGCGATGATCGGCCTGGCAGCGGGCACCGAGGCGGGCATCACCGCGATGCTGGTTTACCTCGCGATTTACGTGACCATGAACATCGGCACCTTTTCCTTCATCCTGATGCTGCAGAAGGACGGCAAGCCGGTCACTGACATTCTGGCCCTGAACCAGTTCGCCGCGCGCGAGCCGGGCAAGGCGCTGGCGGTGCTGATCCTGATGTTCTCGCTGGCAGGCGTGCCGCCGATGCTGGGCTTCTTTGCCAAGTTCGGCGTGTGGCAGGCGGGTGTGGATGCGGGGCTGATGGGGCTGGTCGTGGCCTCCGCCATCGCCTCGGTGATCGGCGCGTTCTACTACCTGCGCATTGTCTTCTACATGTACTTCGGCACCGGCGAAGACGATGTCGAGGCCAAAGGCTCGCCGGTGCTGACTGTTGCGCTGATGGCGTCTGCCGCGATGATGCTGGTCGGGCTGGTTTACCAGTTCGGCGTGGACACTGCGGCGGCTGCCGCCGCAGCAACCCTTGTAAATTGATCTGCTTTTCAGGCAGGCTGGAAAGGCCCGGTCACGCGACCGGGCCTTTTCGCACTTTCGAGGAATGAGATGAGCTGGCCAGCAGGATATGGAAAACGGGTGCTTGCCGAAGTGGACAGCACCCTCAATGAGGCTGCCCGCATCGCCGGGGAACTGGCGGGACCGGAGTGGATCCTGGCGCTGCGCCAGACCCAGGGAAGGGGTCGCCGCGGCCGCGACTGGAAGGACCCCAAGGGCAACTTTGCCGCCACCCTGGTGATGCGCCCCGAAGGCACCCCGGATCAGGCGGCGCTGCGCAGCTTTGTTGCCGCCCTGGCCGTTTACGATGCCTGCGTCGCAGTGACGGGCCGCAGCGAGGGGCTGTCTCTGAAGTGGCCCAACGACGTGCTGCTGAAGGGCGGTAAGCTGGCGGGCATCCTGCTGGAAAGCGCGGGCAACGGGCAGGGGGTCAACCACCTGTTTGTCGGCATCGGTGTCAATCTGGTGGAAACCCCGATGCAGGAATGGCTGGAACCCGGCGCGGTCTACCCGGTGTCGCTGCTGTCGGAAACCGGCGTGCAGGTCACGCCGGAGGAGTTTCTGGAGGCCGTCGCCGGCGCGTTCGCCCGCTATGAGCAGCAGTTTGCGACCTACGGGTTTGAGCCGATCCGCACCGAATGGCTGGCGCGCGCCGCCAAGCTGGGCGAGGTGATCACCGCCAAGACCGCCAGCTCGGAAACCGAGGGCACCTTTGAAACGGTGGACGCCAGCGGCAACCTTGTCCTAAACACCGCCAAGGGCCGCGTCAGCATTCCCGCGGCCGACATCTATTTCTAGGAAGGGGCAGCAATGCTTCTGGCAGTTGATTGCGGCAACACAAACACCGTCTTCTCGATCTATGACGGGGAAAAGTTCATCGCTCTGTGGCGCACCGCCACCGACTGGAAGCGCACTGCCGACCAGTATTATGTCTGGCTGAACACGCTGATGCGGCTGCAGGGGATCGAGGCGGATATCACCGACATGATCGTCTCTTCCACCGTGCCGCGGGTGGTGTTCAATCTGCGGGTGCTGGCGGACCGCTACTTCAACACGCGGCCTTTGGTGGTGGGCAAGCCCGAATGTCTTCTGCCGGTCTCGGTGCGGGTGGACGAGGGCACCGCCGTCGGTCCCGACCGGCTGGTCAACACGGTTTCGGGGTTCGACACCTACGGCGGCAACCTGATCGTGGTGGATTTCGGCACCGCCACCACCTTTGACGTGGTGGCCGAGGATGGCGCCTATGTCGGCGGGGTGATTGCGCCGGGTGTGAACCTGAGCCTGGAAGCGCTGCACCAGGCCGCCGCGGCGCTGCCCCACGTGGACATTTCCAAGCCGCAAAATGTCATCGGCACCAACACCGTCGCCTGCATGCAATCCGGCGTGTTCTGGGGCTACGTTGGCCTCGTGCGCGAAATCTGCGCCCGTATCAAGGCTGAGCGCGCAGTACCGATGAAAGTGATCTCAACAGGCGGGCTGGCGCCTCTGTTCCAGCAATCTGCCGATCTGTTTGACGCATATGAGGACGATCTCACCATGCATGGGCTGCAGATCATCCATAAATACAACAAGGAAAATGGTACTGACGCATGAGCAGTGAAAGATTGATCTACCTGCCCCTCGGCGGGGCGGGTGAAATTGGCATGAATGCCTATGTCTATGGCTACGGCCCCAAGGACAAGGAACGCCTGGTTCTGGTCGACCTGGGCGTGACCTTCCCCGATATGGACACCACCCCGGGCGTGGATTTGATCATGCCCGACATCACCTGGCTGAAGCAACGCGCCGACCGGCTGGAGGGGATCTTTATCACCCACGGGCATGAGGACCACATTGGCGCCATTGCCCATATGTACGGGCATCTGAACGTGCCCGTCTACGCCCGCGCCTTCACCGCTAATCTGGCGCGCCGCAAGATGGAGGAGGCAGGCCACGACCCGGCCAATGTGCATACCGTGCAGGCCTGGCCCGAGGTGACCAGACTTGGCCCCTTCACCATCGGCGTTGCGCCGATGAGCCACTCGATCCCCGAAAGCGGCGGACTGGTGATCGACAGCCCGGCAGGGCGGGTGGTGCACACCGGCGACTTCAAGCTGGACGCAAACCCGCTGGTGGGCGAACCCTTTGACCCGGAGATGTGGGCGCAGATTGCAGGAGACGGCGTTCAGGCGCTGGTCTGCGATTCCACCAATGTGTTCTCGCAGCACCCGGGCCGTTCGGAATCCGAACTGCCGGAGGAGATCACCAAGCTGTTTGCTGAGGCCAAGGGACTGGTGGCCGCGACCACTTTTGCCTCCAACGTGGCCCGTGTGAAAACCCTCGCCGTGGCTGCCGAGAAGGCGGGACGTTCCGTGGTCCTTCTGGGCCGCGCCATGCGCCGCATGATCGAGGCGGCGGTCGAAACCGGCGTGCTGACGGAGTTCCCGAAGACGATCAGCCCCGAGGACGCCGCCAACGTGCCGCGTGACAACCTGATGCTGATCACCACCGGCAGCCAGGGCGAACGCCGCGCCGCCAGCGCGCAGTTGGCGCGCGGCAAATACCGCGGGCTGGAGCTGAAGGAGGGCGATCTGTTCCTGTTCTCCTCCAAGACCATCCCGGGCAACGAGAAGGGTGTCATCCGCATCATCAACCAGTTTTCCGAAATGGGGGTGGATGTGGTCGATGACAGCTCCGGCCTTTACCACGTCTCGGGCCATGCCAACCGTCCGGACCTGGAGGAGGTGCACCGCCTCTTGAAACCCAAGATGCTGATCCCGATGCATGGCGAGCACCGCCACCTGCGCCAGCACGCCCGTCTGGGCGAGGAAAAGGGCATCGCCAGCGCCGTTGTTGTCAACGGCATGATGATGGACCTGACAGGCGACGTGCCGAAGGTGACCGAATGGATCGAAACCGGGCGCACCTATCTGGACGGCACCGTCAAATACGGCGCCATGGACGGGATCGTGCGCGACCGTATCCGCATGGCTCTGAACGGCCATGTGCTGGTGACGGTGATCCTGGACGAGGAAGACGAGCCGCTGGGCGAACCCTGGTGCGACGTCAAGGGCCTGCCCGAAACCGGCACCTCAAACGCGGCACTGGTCGAGGTGATGGAAGAAGACCTGAACCAGTTCCTGATGCGGGCAGGCGCCAAGACCCTGCGCGATGACGACAAGCTGGAGCAGGAGCTGCGCCGCATCGCCCGCCAGAGCGCCTTCAGCGAGATCGGTAAGAAGCCAGAGGTCACGGTGGTGGTCAGCCGCATGCGCTGATCCCGCCGGGCCGGACCTTGCAGGGCAGGGCAGTGCTCCCGCCCGGCCCAAGCTGCATCAAAGATGCAGCAGGCCCCGTTGGGCCAGGCGCCGCGTGCCCCGACGGGCCCGCGGCGTGGGCGCAGAAAGCCAGCGCTAGGCAACGAAAAACGCCGCGGCCCCCAGGGGCACGCGGCGTTTTCAATTCCGTGCGGCTGCCGGAATCCGGCAGGCGTCTCAGCCGTGCAGCGGGCGGGCGCAGCTGGGGCAGGAGATGACCTTGCGCGGCGCGCGGACAAGAGCGCGGAACAAGCTGCGCATCATGCTGGCAAATGCCTCTGCGCGCAGCTCATGGGCGCGGGCCTCGATGGCCTGGAATTGGGAGATCGTCAGGGTTTTGGTGTCAGTGGTGTTCATGGCTTAGCCCATCGTCAATGGCGCGTTTCTGTGTTGCGATCCCTATACGCCCGTTGCCGCAGGCTGACACCGGCCAAGATCGAAGACCCGGTATGCTGCAACTGCAAAGGTCACTATGCTGCGGCTGCATGGCCGCTGAGGGCAGCGCAGCTGGGAAGCCACCAACGAAAAAGGCCGCTCCGAAGAGCGGCCCTGAAACGTTCTGTTGCGCTGCTTAGCTGGCGCGGCGTTCGGCAAAGCTGAGCGCGATGAAGCTAGGCAGGTGGTCGCCCATGCCAACCACGGCCTTGTCGTCGCGCTTGCTGTATTTCCCGCGCGAGGACGCGCGCTCGGGCTTCTGCGCAGCCTTGTCCTCCTTGCGGGGGGCACGCGATCCGGTGTCTGCCTTGGCAGTGTCCTGCTTGGCTGTGTCCGGCTTCGCAGCGTCCGGCTTGGCAGACCGGGAGGGCTTTTCCTGTTTCGGTTCGGGCTTGACCGGGTTGTCCAGGCGCTTGATCTCCTTCTGGATCAGCTTCTCCACTGCATCCAGCGCCTTTTCGTCGCGCGGAGTGCAGATGGTGATCGCCTTGCCCTCGCGGCCGGCACGGCCGGTGCGGCCGATCCGGTGGACGTAATCCTCGGCGTGGCCAGGCACGTCGAAATTGAACACATGGCTGACGCTGGGCACGTCCAGGCCGCGTGCGGCCACATCCGAGGCCACCAGGATACGCAATGACCCCTCACGGAAGGAATCCAGCGTCCTGGTCCGCTGGCTCTGGTCCAGGTCGCCATGGATTGCGGCGGCGTCATAGCCGTATTTCTTGAGCGATTTCGCGCAGATATCCACATCCGTCTTGCGGTTGCAGAAGATGATGCCGTTGGTCAGCTTGTCGCCTTCGCCGTCGATCAGGGCGCGCAGAACCGTGCGCTTCTCGCTGCCCTCGCGGTCGCGGCGCGACGGTTTGACTTGCACCACGGCCTGTTCGATGGTTTCCGAGGCAGTCGCCTGGCGCGCCACCTCGATACGGGCCGGACCCGACAGGAAGGTGTTGGTGATCCGCTCGATCTCCGGCGCCATGGTGGCGGAGAAGAACAGCGTCTGGCGGGTAAACGGCGTCAGCGAGAAGATGCGTTCGATATCCGGGATGAAGCCCATGTCGAGCATCCGGTCGGCCTCATCCACCACCATGATCTGCACGCCGGTGAGCAGGAGCTTGCCGCGCTCGAAATGGTCCAGCAACCGGCCCGGGGTCGCGATCAGCACATCGACGCCCTTGTCGATCAGCGCGTCCTGCTCCTTGAAGGACACACCGCCAATCAGCAGCGCCTTGGTGAGCTTCACATGCTTGGCATAGGTGTCGAAGTTTTCCGCCACCTGAGCGGCCAGCTCGCGGGTGGGGCACAGCACCAGGCTGCGCGGCATCCGGGCCCGGGCGCGGCCGCGGGCCAGAAGGGTGATCATCGGCAGCGTGAAGGACGCGGTCTTGCCGGTGCCGGTTTGGGCGATTCCCAGAACATCGCGCCCTTCCAGCGCAGGCGGGATTGCCCCGGCCTGGATCGGCGTTGGGGTTTCATAACCAGCTTCCTCAATAGCTTTGAGGACCTTGGGATTCAGGTTCAGATCGGTAAATTTTGTCATCTGTGTCCGTCATTGCGGACACTGACCTGGCCCGCGCGTGTGTGTTCCAGCCGGATCCGCAAATGGTCATGCGGGATGGCAGCTTCCGGCTCGTTGCGGGGCATATCAAAATCCTGGGCGATCGTCAATTAATGCTGGATTTTACAGTATTTTCGCCTGTGAACTATGCAGAAAGGAAACAAATCAGCCAGAATCCGGGCAGTGTTCTGCCAATTGCGGTGCTGCGGCCGGGCCGGCGAATCTGTTGGCGGCCGCAGCAGGACGCAGGAAAAACGCCCGGAGGGCCGGGCGTTTTTTGTTAAACCATCATTTCCTTGGTCGCGGTCAGTTTCAGATCGGGGTAGTCGCGCACGACCCGGTCGATGTCCCACTGCAGCCGCGTCAGATAGACGATGTCGCCGTCGTGGTCATGGGCGATGTGCTGCTTGTTGGCGTTGATGAACTTGTCCACCGCCGCCTTGTCGCCGCTGACCCAGCGTGCGCTGGTGAACTGGCTTGCCTCAAACCGCACCGGCAGGCCGTATTCCATCTCGATCCGGCTCGCCAGCACCTCGAACTGCAGCTGGCCGACCACGCCGACGATGAAGCCGGAGCCGATCGAGGGTTTAAACACCTTGGCCGCGCCTTCCTCGGCAAACTGCATCAGTGCCTTTTCCAGGTGCTTGGCTTTCATCGGATCACCCGCGCGCACCGTCTGCAGCAGCTCCGGCGCAAAGGAGGGGATGCCGGTCACCCGGATCGCCTCGCCCTCGGTCAGCGTGTCGCCGATGCGCAGCTGGCCGTGGTTCGGGATGCCGATGATGTCGCCAGCCCAGGCTTCCTCGGCCAGCTCCCGGTCGGAGGCCAGGAACAGCACCGGGTTCGACACCGCCATCGGCTTCTTGGTGCGCACATGCGTCAGCTTCATGCCGCGCTTGAAATGGCCCGAGGCCACCCGCACAAAGGCCACCCGGTCGCGGTGCTTGGGGTCCATGTTGGCCTGCACCTTGAACACGAAACCGGCGACCTTCTTTTCTTCCGGGCTCACCTGGCGCGGCTCAGCCGACTGGGGCTGCGGCTCGGGGCCGTATTTGCCGATCCCGTCCATCAGCTCCTTGACGCCAAAGGAGTTGATCGCGGAGCCGAACCAGATCGGGGTCATGTGGCCTTCAAGCACCGACTGCGGGTCCAGCGCGGGCAGCAGCTCGCGCGCCATTTCGACCTCTTCCAGCAGCTTCTCAAGCAGGTGCTCCGGCACGTGTTCGGCCAGCTTGGGGTCGTCCAACCCGTTGATCTGGATACTTTCCGCCACCTTGTTACGGTCGGCGCGGTCCATCAGCTCCAGCCGGTCGCGCAGCATGTCGTAACAGCCGATGAAATCGCGGCCCACCCCGATGGGCCAGCTGGCGGGGGTCACGTCGATCGCCAGCATCTCTTGGATTTCATCAATGATCTCAAAGGTGTCCCGGCTCTCGCGGTCCATCTTGTTACAGAAGGTCAGGATCGGCAGGTCGCGCAGGCGGCAGACCTCGAACAGCTTCTGGGTCTGGCTTTCCACGCCCTTGGCGCCGTCGATCACCATCACCGCCGCGTCCACCGCCGTGAGCGTGCGATAGGTGTCCTCGGAGAAATCCGAGTGGCCCGGCGTGTCCACCAGGTTGAAGCGAAAGCCGCTGAAATCGAACGACATTGCGGATGCCGAGACGGAAATGCCGCGGTCCTTCTCCATCTGCATGAAGTCCGAGCGCGTGCGCCGCGCCTCGCCCTTGGCGCGCACCTGTCCGGCCATCTGAATCGCACCGCCATAGAGCAGGAACTTTTCAGTCAGCGTGGTCTTGCCGGCGTCCGGGTGCGAAATGATCGCAAAGGTCCGGCGCCGCGCAATTTCGGGCGGCAGTTCGGGGCGGTTTGCAGCGGTGTCCAACATGAGCGCGCGTATAGCAGGAATGCCGGAAGAGGCAAGAAAAACAGGGGGTGCCACGCGTGCACCCCCCCGTACACCCCCTGTGCACCGGGCGGCTGCCCTTTGAAAAGGTGTTGCGTTTCCTGCGCACGCCCCGCTTGCCGGGACTTAACCGGACTAGGGCAGGGTTGGGATCAGCGCGGGAGTGCCGCCCCGCTGCGAACCGCCGCCATCAAGGGGACGCCACGGGATGCCCAGCAAGCAATATTACGACAATGAGATGCAGCTGGAGCTGGACGCGCTGCAGCAGAAGCTGCGCCGCGACTGGCTGGACAAGAGCCTGCCGGAGGATTGGGACGGCATCCTGAGCTGGGAGCGGCTGGACAAGCCCAAGACCCGGGTGACGATCCGGCTGGACGCGGACATGGTCAAATGGTTCCGCAAGCTGGGCCCGAACTATGGCCGCCGCATCAACTCGATCCTGCGGATCTACTGGCTGGCGCTGCTGGCCGGGCATATCCAGGCCCATGACAAGGACAAAACGGTCCTGCGCATTGCCGCGCGGGCGCGGGAGATGCAGCGCGACCTGCAGAGGCGCGGGGTGGGGGAGTGAGGGGGCGTCTAACTTATTGAAAAACAGCTATAAGTGTATTGGGGGCTGGGCTTGCAAGCGCAGCAGGAACGTGCAATTAGCACTCTGCGTTCCTTAGGAGGTTGGGCGATGACAAAAATTGTGTCTCTGTACAATAATAAGGGTGGCGTTGCGAAAACAACAACTCTGTTCAACATGTCGGTGCTGCTTTCCCAGCGAGGCAAGAAAGTGTTGCTTGTTGACTGCGACCCTCAATGCAATTGTACAGAATTGTTCTTCTGCTCGAGTGAAGATTTTGAAGATCCGGAGGTTCCCCTGCCTGGAACCAGTATTTACGAAGCACTTCGCCCTCGATTCGACGGTGATGCTTCTAGGGTTGATGCGCAAAAAGTGTCGTTGTCTGAGTCCTCGCTATACGACAATCTTTTCATTCTGAGAGGTGACATAAATTTCTCAAGAGCGGAGCAGTATTTTTCGAATGCCATCGCGCAGGCTGTAACGGAGTCAATACACGACAAAAACACCTACGCTGTTATGTCGAGGCTGCTGAGGGATCTTGGGGCATACCATGGGTTCGATTACATATTGTGTGATGTAGGCCCCAGCGCTGGTTCGATTACCAGGATGACAATTCTATCTTGTGATGGAATTTTTGTCCCTACTGCGCCTGACAGGTTTTCGTTTCAAGCTGTTCAGGGGATGGGGGCAATTATGGGTGAGTGGTTGCAACGGCATGAAATGATTACGTCTACCTTTGCGCCATACGGAATCGATGCTTCCTTTTCCACCCCGGCATTCTATGGGGCAATTGTGAACAATTACAAGATTCATAAGGTGGGCAAAATGAAGGGTTCCTATCTGAAGTGGGAGGCAATGATTAGGGACAGTTTTATAGAAAACTTACTGTCTGGCGATGGGCGGAAGCTCCAAGTTAGTAATCCGGAGTTAATGAAAAATCCGTTTGTTGCTTCCATTAGGGATGTTGGTCCTACAGCGCCGGTTGCACAAATTGTTGGAAAGGCGATCTTTGATATCGCCCAGAAAGATACGGCGCACGCAACACCTAGCGGAGATTTCTATCGAGGGTCTGTTTGGGCCGGTTGGGTTGAACGAATGGCTGAATATAAGCGTCAGATCGAAAGTATTGTTGAGGCAATTGTATGAGTGGAGCAGCTACGCCACACGCATTCGTATCGCTTCTTGATGTTCTGGGATACCGGAACAAGATACACAGTGATCGGGAGAACGGACGAGAAGAATTTAAAGATAATTTACTATCTTCCCTTTCAGTTCTTAGCTCTATTAATGAAATGGAGATGAGTTACCAGGCGATCAGTGACACAATTATTTTCTCAGCAATTGGAAGCTCTGGGTTTGAAAAGTTTTTGAAGCACAATTCTGATGTGCACCTTTCTTTCTTGAGGAATGGTCTATTTGTGCGTGGTGGAATTTCGTTCGCTCCCCACTTTAAATCTGGTTCCCTTACTTATAGCCACGCTCTGCCGATTTCCTATGAAATAGAGCAGAGGCAAGCGGTTTATCCAAGGATTGTAATAGACAGGAATATCATTGAAATGTTGAAGCCGGGCGGATTGCTTGCGGACCAATCTGCATCAATTACTTCACAGGAATTGATTTGTGAGGAAAATGGTGTATTTTTCCTAAACTTTGTTGGCAGTGATCTGAAAGATTACTACGATCTTTCACGTGAAATATATGAAAGCGATAGGGAGTTTCTGCAGGGCAAAGAGCATGAGCTTGCAAAGCATAGATGGCTTCAGAATTTCATTGTTTCAATGTCGGGCAAAAAATTGAATCCCTATATTGCACCTGTTCGGGTTTTTAAGTCCTGAAGGAGGATTTCCTTAACTCCGGCCGTCTGAATGGAAGTTTTACCGCAACGACGCCCGCTTCAAGAGCCCCACCGCATCCGGCCTGTTCAGCAGCGACCGGCTCACATCCAGCCCATGCGCGCCGCGCTTGTGGGCGGCGGGCAGGGGGGCGTGCGGGTGTCCTGCGCGCGTGATCCAGATATCCTCCGGCAGCGCCGGGCGGGTGACCGGGTCGAGGAAAGTGCTCTCGGCGGCGATGCCCTCGGCGTAGATGATGTGGTGGCGGTCGAACAGGATCTGGAAGTAATCGGCAAAGCCGCCGTCCAGCACCACCACGCTGTCGCCGTTCACCAGGTCGCGGGCGCGGACCAGGATCTCGGGCGCGCCGGCGCCGATCTCGTCGCTGCGCTGGTAGACCATCAGCCGGTGGCCGGGGCTGACGATCAGGTCGCGGGCGTTGTTCAGGGCGCCCTTGCGGATCAGGACCGGGGCCAGATCGCCGACCGCGCGCAGGGTGGACTGGCCGACCCAGCGCACCTCCTGGATGCCGTCGTCGCGGGTCAGGACGCGGTCGCCGGGGCGCATGTCCTCGATCGGGCGCTGCGCGCCGGTGGACAGCGTGATGCGGGTGCCGCGGGTGAAGGAGACGCAGGCCGATTGCGCCAGCTTGCGCCGGGCGGGCTCGCGCACCGCCTTGACCAGCGTGTAGGGCACCTGCGGCTGCAGGGGCGCCAGCGGCACCAGGTAGATGGCGGCGATATAGCCCTCGGCATCGGCCTCGACCAGCACCAGGATCTCGGTGTTGGGGCCGCGGTCGGGCATCAGGGTCAGCAGGCAATCCAGGTGCAGCGCGGCGCCGGGGGTGCCAAGCGCGGAGGCCTCCGCCACAGAGAGGCTGCCGTCGTGACCGGCGGCGATGCCCAGCCGCTGCGGCGCGGAGGCGGCGTCCAGCATGTAGACGTCATCCAGCACCAGATCCTCAAGCACGCCCAGCGGGTCGCCGGCGTTGGCACCGTATTCGACGCGGAAATGCTCGGCCAGGCAGGCCTGGACGGAGGTGTGGCTGGCAGTCAAGGTCTGTCCCATAAGCGGCGTGTGTTTCGTTTCCACTGTGAACCCGCGCGGGGCGCTGTCCAATAGATCTGCTGCAGGAATGTGGCAGAAAGCGGTCCGGAAGGGGCTGATTTTCCGGCGGTTTGACGATTGGCGCGGAGGGCGCGGGGCTGGTCTTCGCCGGGCAGGCGGTGCAAGCTCTGCGGCGACTGAAAAGATTCCCGAGGGAGGACGGCAATGGATCTGGGTATTTCGGGCAAGCGCGCGCTGGTTTGCGCCAGCAGCAAGGGGCTGGGGCTGGGCTGCGCCGAGGCGCTGGCGGAGGCGGGTGTGAACCTGGTGATGAACGCCCGCGGGGCAGAGGCATTGGAGGCGTCGGCGCAGGCGATCCGCGACGCCTATGGCGTCAATGTGGTAACAGTGGCCGCCGATGTGACCACGCCGGAGGGCCAGCAGAAGGTGCTGGAGGCGGCTGAGGGCGTGGACATCCTGGTCACCAATGCGGGCGGGCCGCCGCCGGGCCTGTGGACCGACTGGGACCGCGAGGATTTCATCAAGGCGCTGGACGCCAACATGCTGACCCCGATTGCGCTGATCAAGGCGCTGGTCCCGGGCATGATCGAGCGCGGCTGGGGCCGGGTGGTCAATATCACCTCGGTCTCGGTCAAGTCGCCGGTCCCGGTGCTGGGGCTGTCGAACGCGGCGCGGGCGGGCCTCACCGGCTATGTCGCGGGCACTGCGCGGCAGGTGGCGGGCAAGGGCGTCATTATGAACAACCTGCAGCCGGGCCTCCATGCCACCGACCGGGCCGAAGCGCTGGACGGCGGCGCGGCCAAGGCGCAGGGCATTTCGGTGGAGGACGCCAAGAAGCAGCGCTGCGCCACCATCCCGGCGGGCCGCTATGGCACCCGTCAGGAGTTCGGCGCCACCTGCGCCTTCATGTGCTCGCAGCATGCGGGCTTCATGGTCGGGCAGAACATCCTGCTGGACGGCGGCGCCACCAACACCACGATGTAAGGAGCGCCGCATGGCCAGCGGGTTTTCCCTGAAGGACCAGCTGTTCAACCGCGGCAAGGTCCGCTATCTGGCGGGCCTTTTTTCCGCGGCTGAGGCTGGGTTTGATGCAGAGGCTTTTGAGGCCCAGGTGATGGCGGAGCTGCCGGCGCTGGAGCTGAAGCAGCGAATCGCGCTGATTGCGCAGGTGCTGGCGGACCATCTGCCCGCGGCGCTGCCGGACGCCGCACCTGTTCTTTTGCGGGCGCTGCCGCCGCCGCTGGATCCCGGCAAGACGGACGATGATTTCGGCGATTTCATCTTTGCCCCCTTGGGGGAGTATGTCGCCGCGCGGGGCCTTGAGGCGCACCGGGATCTGTCGCTGGACATGCTGGAGGAAATCACCCAGCGGTTTTCGATGGAATGGGCGATCCGGCCTTTCCTGAACCGCTGGCCGGATGAGGTGCTGGCACGGATGCAGGACTGGGCTGGGCACAGCAGCTATCACGTGCGGCGGCTGGTCAGCGAGGGCACCCGCCCGCGGCTGCCCTGGGGCGAGTCGGTTGGCCTTGCGCTCGACGCCCCGCTGCCGCTTTTGGACCGGCTGCATGGCGATGGCGCCCGCTTTGTCACCCGTTCGGTCGCCAATCATCTGAACGACATTGCCAAGAAGGATCCGGATCTGGTGATGGACCGGCTGCAGCGCTGGCAGCAGGCCGGGCAGCAGCAGCGCAAGGAGCTGGACTGGATGACCGCCCACGCCCTGCGCGGGCTGGTGAAGGCGGGCCATCCGCGGGCGATGGCGATGCTGGGCTACGATCCGGATCTGACGCTGGACGCGCGGATCAGCGTCCCGGAGACCGTGCGCATCGGCGGGGCGCTGGATCTCTCCTGCCGTCTGGACGGGGCTGCGGGCGCGCCGGTGCTGGTCGATTATATCCTGCATTTCCAGCGTCCTGCGGGGAAAACCTCGGCCAAGGTGTTCAAGCTGAAACAGGCAAAGATCAGCGGCGGCACGCTGGAGCTGGGCAAGAAGCACAAGCTGAAGGGGGATGCGACGACCTTCAAGCTGGTGCCGGGGCCGCACCGGATCGAGCTGATGGTGAACGGCAAGGTGCGGGCCGAGGCGGCGTTTGAGCTGCTGCCGGAAGGTTGAGATAACGTAACAACTACTCTTTCGCCTGGCGGCACGCCGGGCAGCGCCCGCCCGCCCCCATGGGCGGGCGCTTCGCTTCCGCCCGCGGACGGGCGCTGCCCTCATAGCTTTGTATCGCACGCTGCTTCACAGTTGCGTCAGTTCACTCGCCGGACCGATTGCCTGGGTGCTTGGGTGCCGCTATCCCGATGGTCCGGAACCATCAGGAGAGGCGCCCCCATGAAACATGAAAACGTGCAGACTTATTACGGCGAGGTGCTGCAGGGCAGCGGCGACCTCCAGACAAACGCCTGCTGCACGCCGGACGACATGCCGGACCATGTGAAGGCTGTGCTGTCAAAGGTCCATGACGAGGTGCTGACCCGCTATTACGGCTGCGGCCTGATTGCGCCGGAGGCGCTGGAGGGCGCGCGCATCCTTGATCTGGGCTGCGGTGCGGGCCGCGACGTCTATGCGCTGTCGGCGCTGGTCGGGGAGCATGGCAAGGTGGTGGGCGTCGACATGACGCCTGCGCAGTTGGAGGTGGCGCGACGCCATCTGGACTACCACGCCGAGGCCTTCGGCTATGCCCGGTCCAACGTCGAATTCCATCACGGCTATATCGAGACGCTGGACGCGCTGGATCTGAAGCCGGGCTCTTTTGACATCATCGTCTCCAACTGCGTGATCAACCTGGCCACCGACAAGGGCGCGGTGCTGCGCGGCGCGTATCATCTTCTGAAAGAGGGCGGGGAGATATATTTCTCCGACGTCTACGCCGACCGCCGGGTGCCGCAGGCGCTGGCGGAGGATGAGGTGCTGTACGGCGAGTGCCTGTCCGGCGCGCTCTATTGGAACGACTTTCTGACGATTGCGAAAGAGGCCGGGTTCAAGGATCCGCGCGTGGTGACCTCGCGGCTTTTGACCATCGAGAATCCGGTGCTGGAGAAGCGGGTGCAGCCGCTGAAGTTCCTGTCGGCGACCTACCGGCTGTTCAAGCTGCCCGCCCTGGAGCCGGCCTGCGAGGATTACGGCCAGGCGGTGATCTACAAGGGCACCATCGAACACGCGCCGCATCGTTTCATGCTGGATGATCATCATGTGATGGAAGCGGGCAAGGTATTCCCGGTCTGCGGCAATACCTGGATGATGCTGCAGGACACCCGCCTGGCGCCGCATTTCGAGTTCATCGGCTCGTTTGAGACCCACTATGGGATTTTCGAGGGGTGCGGCGGCAATTCTCCCTTTAACGGGCTTGAACTGGACGGCGCCGCTCAGGGGTGCTGCTAGAAGGAAGGCCGTAAACCGGGACTTGAAAGCTCAAACAGAGGGCGGCGCCCGGCCCGGCGGGGAGGGCGAGAAGCGCCCGCCCCGTGGGGGGCGGGACGGGCGCTGCCCGGCCTATAGGCCGGGCGGTAGGTTTTTCACGCAGTGCTGACCGCTTGCGGCGGCTGAGCAGGATTGCTATCCCGGCGTGACCCCAAGCGTTTTTATCGGAAAAGCCCCGAGGCCCCATGAACACTGCCCCAGCGAAGATGCACAGCACCATGGCCCCGCCGCGGCTGGAAATCCGCAATATCCGGCGCTTCTTCGAGGGCCGCGCGGTGGTGGATGACGTCTCGCTGAAGATCCGGGCGGGGCAGGTCACCTGCCTCTTGGGGCCGTCGGGCTGCGGCAAGTCCACCACCCTGCGGATGATCGCCGGGGTGGAGATGCAGGACAGCGGCGAAATCTATGTCGATGGCAAGCTGATCTGCGACACCGTGTTCCGGGTGCCGCCGGAGCGGCGCGAGATCGGGCTGATGTTTCAGGACTTTGCCTTGTTCCCGCATCTGAGCGTTGCCGACAACGTGGGCTTCGGCCTGAAGGGCAGCAAGGACGAGAAGCGCGCCCGGGTCGAGGAGCTGTTGAACCGGGTGTCGCTCAAGCGCTTCATCGACGGCTACCCGCACCAGCTGTCGGGCGGCGAGCAGCAGCGGGTGGCGCTGGCCCGCGCGATTGCGCCGCGTCCGCGCATCATGCTGATGGATGAGCCGTTCTCGGGCCTCGATAACCGCTTGCGCGACGGCATCCGGGACGAAACCCTGAGCCTTCTGAAGGAAGAGGACACCGCCGTGCTGCTGGTCACGCATGAGCCGGAGGAGGCGATGCGGATGGCCGACGAGATCGCGCTGATGCGCGGCGGCCGGATCGTGCAGCAGGGCGCGCCCTACAACGTCTACACCCATCCGGTGGACAAGGCGGCAGTTGCGTTCTTCAGCGATGTGAACGTGCTGAAGGCGCAGGTGAACGGTGCGCTGGCACGCACGGCCTTTGGCGAGTTCCTGGCGCCGGGGGTGGCGGACGGCACCGCGGTAGAGATCGTGTTCCGCCCGCAGCATCTGCGCATCGACTTCGACCGCGGCGGCCAGGGGCCGCTGCCCACCCCCAGCGACGGCGTTGCCGCCCGCGCAGTGGTGGAGCGCGCCCGGTTTCTGGGCAGCGAGAGCCTGGTGGAGTTCCGCATGGATTTCGACGGCTCGATCCTCAAGGCGACGGTGCCAAACGTCTTCCTGCCGGAAAAAGGCCGCGTGATGTGGCTGACGGTGCGCCGCAACCGCTGTTTCGTCTTTCCTGCCTGAGGCTTAAGAGGCATTCTGCACCCAGTGAAACAGGAGATGCAGATGCAAGGCAGCTATCAGATCCGGGCGTTGACGCCTGCGGAGATCCGCACCGCCGCGGACTGGGCGGCGCGCGAAGGCTGGAACCCCGGGCACAGCGATGCCGCGTGCTTTGCCAGCGTCGACCCCGAAGGTTTCTGGGGCGGCTTCCTGGACGGGCAGATGATCGCCTGCATCTCGGTGGTGAACTACGGGCAGGCGTTCGCCTTCCTCGGCTTTTACATCGTGGCGCCGGCGCACCGCGGCCAGGGCTATGGCTATGCCCTGTGGCAAAAGGCGCTGGAGCATGCCGGGGGCCGGGTTGTCGGCCTTGACGGGGTGGTGGATCAGCAAGCGAACTACCGCCGCTCGGGCTTTGAGCTGGCGTACCGCAATATCCGCTTTGGCGGGGTGCCCGCCGGCGTGCTGCAGGCCGCCGCGGATTTCGAGCTGTCGCCGCTGAGCGCCCCCGCAGCGGAGCTGGAGGCGCTGGACGCCCGCGTCTTCCCGGCGCCGCGCCCGGTCTTCTGGCAGCAGTGGCTGGGGGCGGCGGGGCATCACTCCTTTGCCGCGTACCGGGACGGACGCTTGGCCGGGTTCGGCACCCTGCGGCGCTGCGGCAGCGGCTGCAAGATCGGGCCGCTGGTCGCGGTCTCCCGCCCGGCGGCGGTGGCGGTGCTGGCGCGGCTGCTGCAGGAGCTGCCGCCCGGGCAGGAGGTGTTCCTGGATGTTCCGGAACCTCATGCCGCGGCGGTCGAGCTGGCGCGCGGCCTCGGGCTGGCGCCGGTGTTCGAGACCGCGCGGATGTATCGCGGGCCTGCGCCGCAGCTGGAGACGGATCTGATTTACGGCGTGACCAGTTTCGAACTCGGGTAGGGGGCGCTGCCCCCGCCGCCGCTGGATAGGGGTTCCGCCCCGTTCAGCCCTGAAACCGTCCCCCGGACGGTTCCCGGGACGGGCTTCACCCCCGGAGTATTTTTGCAAAGGTGAAGGCCGCGCTTGCACACAGGCTGCCGGTGCGGCGGCGGTCAGCGCAGCGCGCGCCCGTAGCGCAGGAACAGATGCGCCAGCGTGCAGACGGCAACAATTGCCAGCAGGCCAAGGCCGCGCTCGTACAGGCCGTCGATGCCGGTGGGCAGGAAGAAGAACACCGGCGCCGTCAGCGTCCAGAGCACTGCAATGGCCCGCAGCATCCGCGTGTAGCCCTGGCCCATCTGCCCCGCCGCGCCTGCCATCACCCAGGGTGCGACTGCCATCAGCACCCCCAGCGCGTAGACCAGGTAGATGTGGATCACCACGCCCTCGTTATCGCTGTCGCCGTATTCATTGCGCGCGCCGACCAGAAAGACGATCAGCCCCATCAGCGCAAAGGCGACGATCCCGAAGCTCCAGCCGCGGCCGCCCAGATGCACATGGGCAGCGGCGACGGCGATAGCGACCAGCGCGGCGGAAAAGGCGTACAGCCCCGAATCGACGATGAATTCATACCGTCCAGCGCCAAGGTCGCTGATCGTGTCTGCCGCCCAGTCATGGCCGGGTACGATGACGTCGGCGGCAATCACCGAGGCGGCGAGCAGGACACAGCCGAGAACGGCATAGCACGCGAGCAGGATGATGAGGGTGGGGGCGCTGTGCAGGGCGGGGGGAAGCGAAATCTGGGACATGGGCGCGGGCTCCGGTTGCGTACAGCGACTCAACGCGGCGGCGCGGCCAGCTGTTCCGCGTTTGCAGCGCAGGCAGCGGAAGGTGCGGCTGCCGATGCGGGGCGTGGCCCCAGGCCGCGGTTGGAGGCGGATCCGAAATCAGGTGCGGCGCGTGCAGAGCCGGGGCAGGGGGCTCTGCCCCAGGCGCTGCGCGCCTTCCCCGGGATATTTTCAGCCAGAAGAAGAACGGATCTTAGCGTCCGTATGGATCGTAGTCCTGCAGGCGCTTGCCGGGCTCGTCCACGAACAGCTCCGGCAGGGCAGAGGCGTCTTCGATCAGGTCGACCCGGAACACCCGGAAATCCTGCCGCGTCTCGCACCACGCGGTCAGGGTCCAAACCCGGCCCCAGTATTCCATGTGCAGAGGGCGGATCTTCCGCTCTGTCAGGGTGCCGTCGATGCGGCGGTAACTGAGCTGCAGTTTCTGCCGCGCCTTTATCGCAGCACGCAGCGCCGGCATATGCGCCAGGGCGCGGGCGGCGTCCGAGAAGGGATAGACCGCGAATTTCCAGGCGTCGGCCTCGGCAATTGTCTGCTCCGGCAGCACCGCGTCCACCTTGGCCGCCAGAGACAGGGCGGCGGCCTTCAGGTCCGGGTCGGCGGCCTCGGCGACGATGGCCATGCCGAGGTTCAGCGCCTCCAGCTCCTCCGGCGTCAGGGTCAGCGGCGGCAGGCTGATCTGCTCGCGCACCATGTAGCCGACGCCGCGCTCCCCCTCGACCGGCACGCCAGAGGCCATCAGCGTGTCCATGTCGCGGTAGATGGTGCGGGTGGAGACCTCCAGCCGCCCGGCGATGTCCTGGGCGCGGTGCAGCTTCCCGTCGCGCAGGATCTGGATGATTTCGAAAAGGCGGTCGGTGCGGCGCATGGGCCTAGCCTTTGCGCGGGGGAGGGAGGAGGTCAAGGGCTGCGCCTGCTGTGCTTTCAGCGGACAGGCGCAGCCCTCAGGTCTTAGGGCGTCATCTGCCACTGCACCTCTTCATGGCGCATGGCCGCGCTGTCCGGTGCAAGCGCTGCAACCACCTCGGCGGCGAAGTCCTGCTGCATGAAGGTCTGCGCCGCCTTTTGCGCCGTCGCCATGTCCTTCCACACCACATAGTCGGTCCAGCTGCCGTCCGCGCCCCGGCTCAGCTGGCGGGTGACAAAGCCGTCCTGGGCGCGCACGAAGGCCTCGGTGCGCTGCATCAGCGCTGTGAAATCCGCGGGACTCACGCCCTCGGCCAGTTTGAAGGTCACGATTTCGGCTGCATGTTTGCTCATCACGTTTCTCCTTTGTTCATGTGATAGGCTGGATTTACTGTGTAACAACTGACATAAACCTGTCAGTTGAATGCGGGCCGCCTGCAAAAACTGTGAAATCCTCTGCTTGCAGGCGCTTTGCGCGCGCGGAGTTGCTTTCGCTCAAAGCAGGCCGCGCGCTAAACCCGTAGCGAACAATTCCACCGGCGCTGCAAACCCGCGCCGGATCACGTAAGGAGAGATACTTATGCTCAACAACATCGGCCTGCCTGGCCTGCTGCTCATCGCCGTTGTGGTTCTGGTCCTGTTCGGCCGCGGCAAGATTTCCTCGCTGATGGGCGAAGTCGGCAAGGGCATCACCTCATTCAAGAAGGGCATCAGCGAAGGCAGCAACGAGCTGGAGCAGGACGCCTCGGACTCGGCCAAGGACGTGACCCCCGAGACCGAAAAAGACAAGGCCTAAGCGCGGATGTTCGATCTTGGGTGGACCGAACTGCTGGTCATCGGCGTTGTCGCGCTGATCGTGGTCGGCCCCAAGGACCTGCCGGTGCTGTTCCGCAATGTCGGGCGGTTCGTGGGCAAGGCCAAGGGGATGGCGCGCGAATTCAGCCGGGCAATGCATGACGCGGCGGATGAGGCCGGGGTCAATGAGGTCGCCAAGGGCCTGAAGACTGCATCGAACCCCGTCGGCTCTGCCATGGACGGGATCAAGCAGGCGGCGCAGGAGATGGCTTCGTCGATCGACCCGGCGAAATTCGACCCCGGCAGCGAGACTGGCAAGCTGGCGGCGCAGCGCGCCGAGGATGCCAAGAAGATCCAGGCCTCCACCGCGCGCGCAGCGGCGGAGCGCAAGGCGCGCGAGGCGGAAGAGGCGCTGGCCAAGGCGGAAGCCGCCGAGGCGGCGCTGAAGACGGATGATGAGGCCAAATCATGAGCAACCCGGATGAGATCGACGACTCAACCGCACCGCTGATCGAGCATCTGGCCGAGCTGCGCACGCGGCTTATTCATTCGGTTCTGGCCTTCATCGCCGGCATGGTGATCTGCTTCACCGTGGCAACACCGGTGTTCAACTTCCTCACCGCGCCCTTGTGCGAGGTGCTGGCGGAGAGCGGCCAGGACTGCGCGCTGATCTTCATCAGCCCGCAGGAGGGCTTCTTTGTTGCGATCAAGATCTCCTTCCTGGGCGGGTTCATGCTGGCGTTTCCCTTTATCGGGTTCCAGCTGTGGCGGTTTGTGGCGCCGGGACTGTATAAATCCGAGAAGGGGGCGTTCCTGCCGTTCCTGGTGGCGTCGCCCTTCATGTTCCTGCTGGGCGCGAGCTTTGCCTTCTATGTCGTCACCCCGCTGGCCTACGACTTCTTCCTGGGCTTCCAGCAGTTTGGCGCCACTGGCGAGGCGATCACCGGCGAGGAGGTCACACAGGGCCTCAGCGTGGTGTTCCAGGGCTCGGCGCAGGAATACCTGAACCTGACCATCAAGTTCATCGTGGCTTTTGGCCTGTGCTTCCAGCTGCCGGTGCTGCTGACGCTGATGGGCAAGGCCGGTCTGGTCAGCGCCGAAGGCCTGGGGTCTGTCCGCAAATACGCGGTGGTTGCGATCCTGGTGCTGGCAGCCCTGGTGACGCCGCCGGATGTGATCACCCAGATCATCCTGTTTGTGGTCGTTTACGGGCTTTACGAGATCTCGATCTTCCTGGTGGCCCATGTCGAGAAAAAGCGCGAGGAAAAGCTGCGCGCCGACGGCTACTATGACGATGAGGACGAGATGGATGCGCATCCCGACGATCCGATGATGGCTGAGTTCGAGGCCGAGGACGGCAAGGACAAGTAAGCCGGAGACGGTTTGAGACAGAAAGGCGCGCCAGGGATGGCGCGCTTTTTTTACCTTTGACCGGGGGGCGAGGAGGCCGCGGGGCGTGCAGTCAGCCGCTGTGTGCAGCGTTGATAATCCGCCGCATCAAGCCCAGGAACTGCTCTCTTTCCTCGTCTGACAGGGGCGCTAGGGAATGTTCATTCTGATCGCTGGCGGCCTGGTAGGCACTGTCCCGGGGCGCCTGTCCTTTTTCTGTCAGCCAAATTTGCTGCGACCGCGCGTCCGCAGGGTGTTTCTTTCTGACGATCAGCCCGTCTCTTTCCATGCGGTTCAGCGTATTGGCCAGGGTCGCCTGTTCCAGCGCCAGTTTTTCCAGAAGCTCGCGCTGGGTCACCCCGTCCTTGATCCAGAGTTCCAGCAGGATGGGGAATTGCCCTATGGTGATGCCAAGCGGAGTGATGCGCTCCTGCAGGCCGGCGGCAAACAAGCGGGCAGTGTGGTTGACCAGATACCCGGCGGAGTTTTCTTTCTCGAATTTCATGGTTCTCATCTGCACTTGAATAGCATGCTATGCAATGATACATAGCATGCTATGGTAATAGAAAGGAACCAACATGCCTGGACTTGCAGAACTGGACGCCGCCGTCACGCTTGCCGATCAGATGGAGGCCCGGGAAGGGCCTGTTGTTCTGATGAATGTGTTCACCATCGACCCGTCTGATGAGCAGGCCTTGCTGGAGGCTTGGGCGCATGACGCCGACTTCATGAAGGCGCAGCCCGGGTATATTTCGACGCAGATGCACAAGGGGATCGCAGGCAGTGCCACATACGTGAATTATGCTGTCTGGCAGGATGTCCAGAGCTTTCGCGCGGCCTTCATGAACCCCGAGTTCCAAAGCCGGATTGCCCGATACCCGGAAAGCGCGGTCACGCGGCCGCATTTGTTCAAAAAACTGGCAGTCGCCAACCATTGCGTCGCCTGACCTGTGTGGGATGCAACAGCCATGAAACAGAAAATTCACGCAGCCGCAGGTGTCACCGCCTTTCTGATCATCCTGACGTTTTGGACTTCCACGGTGCTAAGCGAGGCCTTTGGAACACCGGAAACCATAGCCTTGGTCAAATCCAGAATCCTTATTGGTATGTTTGCCCTGATCCCGGCGATGGCCATCGCTGGTGGATCTGGCATGGCCATCGGGCGGCGGCGTAAGGATGCGCCGGCCGCTGCGAAGAAAAAACGCATGCCCTTGATTGCCGCGAACGGTTTGCTGATCCTCCTGCCGACGGCCTTCTTCCTTGAAGCCAAGGCAAGTGCCGGAAACTTTGACGGTGCCTTCGTCTTTGTGCAAGGCGTTGAGCTGCTGGCCGGCGCGCTGAATCTCACCATGATGGGATTGAATATCCGGGACGGCCGCAGAATAGCGGCGCGGCGCAAGGGCCGGGCTTAGGCCGGTTCTTCCCCTTGCCGGCCTTGCCGGAACATGCTTTGAAATCCGTCGACTTACCGACGGAGGCCCCCCATGGACCAGATCGCATTGACCCGCATTGCCGAGGCGCTGGAGCGGATGTCTCCGGCGCCATTGGAAACCCCTGATTTCAACGCGGCCAGTGCCTTTGTCTGGCATGTGGGGCCGGAGCGGCTGGAGCCGGTGGAGGCGGTGAATCGGGTTGATCTGGACCTGCTGGTCGGCATCAACCGCTCCCGCGATACGCTGCTGGAGAACACCCGCCGCTTCGCCCAAGGGTTCGCCGCCAACAACGCGCTGTTGTGGGGCGCCCGCGGCATGGGCAAGTCGAGCCTGGTGAAAGCCGTGCACGGCGCGCTGGCCGGGGATCACCCGGAGCTGAAACTGGTGGAACTGCAGCGCGAGGATCTGCCTTCGGTGGCGCGGCTTTTGAACCATCTGCGCGGGTCCCAGCACCGGTTCATCCTGTTCTGCGACGACCTGTCGTTCAGCCATGACGACCAGCATTACAAAAGCCTCAAGGCGGTGCTGGACGGCGGCATCGAGGGGCGGCCGGAGAACGTGGTGTTCTATGCAACCTCCAACCGCCGCCACCTGATGCCGCGGGACATGATCGAGAACGAACGCTCCAGCGCCATCAACCCGTCGGAGGCTGTGGAGGAGAAGGTTTCGCTGTCCGACCGTTTCGGGTTGTGGCTGGGCTTCCACCCCTGCGATCAGGATGAATACCTGGCGATGATCGAGGGCTATTGCGCCGCCTACGGGATCGAGGCGGACGCGGAGGACCTGCGTGCCGAGGCGATCGAATGGCAGGCGACACGAGGCGCGCGCTCGGGCCGGGTGGCCTGGCAGTTCTTCACCGATCTGGCGGGGCGGCACGGAGTGGCGCTGCGCTGAGACCGCTGAGCACAGCAAAAGAAAAGCCCGGCTGATTGGCCGGGCTTTTCTTTATTAACATTCTGTTAACGCCGTCAGTTCAGGTAGTTCAGCGGGTCGATGCTCTCGAACCCGTCGCGCACTTCGAAATGCACATAGGCGTCGTTACCGCCGCGCAGGGAGGCGATGCGCTGGCCGCGGGCGACGGTTTCGCCCTTCTTCACCGTGATATTGGCGACGTTCTGATACACCGTCAGCAGCTTCTGGCTGTGGCGGATCACCACGATCGGCACGTTGTTGGAATCCTTGGTGATCGCCGCCACGGTGCCCGCTTCGGCCGCATTCACAGGCGCACCGGCGGCGCCGGAAATGTCGATCCCGTCATTGCGGCCCTTGGAGTAGGTCTTGATGATCTTGCCCTGCACCGGATAGGCCATCGCCGCGCTGCTGGCGCGGGTGGGTTTCGGCAGCTCCGGCTTGGGCAGGGTCTCTGCCGCGGGCTTGACCGCGGCGGGCGCGACCTTTTCTTCCGGCAGCGGCTTGCTGGCACTGGGCGGCACCGGCGTCTGGGTGCCTGCGCCCGGTTCGGTCACGGCAACGGGGGCTGCGGCCGGGGTCAGTTCGGCCGCCGGTTGCTCCTTCAGCGGGATCAGCAGGAACTGGCCCTCGCGCACGGCAAAGTCGCTGCCCAGGCCGTTCCATTCCGCCAGCGATTTCACCGGCACCTGATACAGGCGCGAGATGGTATAGGCGGTCTCGCCGCGTTTCACCTTGTGGCGCACCGGCTCCGGGCCGCGCTGCACCTTGGCGGGCTGCGGTTTGGGCGCCGGCTGGATCGCGGTGGTGGTCACCGAACCCGGACTGGGAGAGGTCAGCGGCGCGGTCTCAATCGCCTGTCCGGCCAGGGTGGCGATATCCACCGAGCCCGGGGCGGCGGTGCCGTCCGCGGGGAAATCTGCCGGGGCGCGGCGCGGCAGCGCCAGCACTTCGCCCTGGCGCATCTTGTCACCGGCCGCCATGCCGTTGTAGCGGGCGACCTCCTCCGGCGGCAGACCGATGCGCGCGGCGACATCCGCGACGGTGTCGCCGCGCTGCGCCACCGCCACCTGGTAAGAGGGGTAAGTTATCAGCCCGCGGCCATCCGGAGCGGGACGGCTGGAGGTGGCCGACTGGGCGGCGGTGGCGGTGTTGAAGGCGCCAAGCTGGCCGCGCAGGTCATAGTCCAGCGGACTTTGGCAGGCCGCCAGCACCCCGGCCATGGGCAGCAGCGCCAGCAGCCGGGCCCGGGGCAGCCGGAAACGGGGCAGCCCGCGGGACGCGGTCCGGGTGGGGGGGGTCCGGGTCATCTTGCTCTCCTCAAAACACGCTTCCCCCTTTTTCGCGGGGATTCTCTCGCGTCAATCACTATAGCCCATGCAATTCAGCGGGCGGCTGAATTCCGCCGCCAGTTTACGGGGCCAGCGCAGGAATATCAAACGAAGCTTGCGCAATTGCGGCCGCGGTCCTAGCTGTCCTTGCCCAGCCCTTCAAGCAGCGGCACGAAGCGCACCGGACGCAGCTCGTCATATTCCAGCCCGTCATCGGTCTTGCGTACCCGGATCAGGGTCTGCACGTGGTCCGACTGGCCCACCGGCAGCACCATGATGCCGCCGGTCTTGAGCTGCGCCAAAAGCGGCCCGGGCGGGTCCTCGGCGGCAGCGGTCACGATGATGCGGTCAAAGGGCGCCTGGTCGGGCAGCCCGTGGCTGCCATCGCCGACCAGCGACGTCACGTTGGCGAGCCGCAGGCGGTCGAACACGGACCGCGCCTCGCGCACCAGCCGGGCGTGGCGGTCGATGGTATAGACCCGGCGCGCCAGCTTGGACAGGATCGCCGCCTGGTAGCCGGAGCCGGTGCCCACCTCCAGCACCGTGTCGCGCTGGGACAGCTGCAGCGCCTGGGTCATCATCCCCACCACCGAAGGCTGCGAAATGGTCTGGCCGCAGGCAATCGGCAGCGGCACGTCCTCGTAGGCGCGTTGCGAGAAGATGCCGCGCACGAACAGGCCGCGGTCGATCTCCTCGATCGCCTCCAGCACCTTCTGGTCGGTCACCCCGCGCGAGCGCACGGAGTAGAGGAACTGCATCTTGGTTTCCGGATCGGGTCCGCTCATTGCTGCGCTCACTTGCCCGTCCATTCGACCGCCTTCAGCGCATCCAGGGCATCGCCCGCGGTCAGGTCGGCGCGCATCGGGGTGACGGAGATGTAGCCGTCCAGGTTGACCGCAGCGTCGGAGCCGGGGGTGGCCTCGACATGCTGGTTGCCGCCGCGGATCCACAGGTAGCGGCGCCCGGTGGGCGACAGCTGCTCCTCGGCCGAGAAATGGCAGCCGGGGCGCCAGCCCTGCGGCGCCACCCGGGTGCCCTTGACCTCCGCGGCCGGGACCGGCGGGAAATTGATGTTGTAAAATAGCCGGTAATCCTGCGCATCCTGCGGCTGGGCGGCCAGGATCTTCTTGATCAGGGCGGCGCCATGCACGGCAGCGGCTTCAAACGGATTGCCGGTCTCCCGGTTGGCGGGGCCGTAATACTGCGACAGCGCCATTGCCGGGATGCCCTGCAAAGCGGCCTCCATCGCGCCGCCCAGCGTGCCGGAGTACAGCGCGTTTTCCGCAGAGTTGTTGCCGCGGTTCACGCCGGACAGCACCAAGTCGGGCCTTTGGCCGTGCATCACCACATGCAGACCCGCCAGCACGCAGTCGGCCGGGGAGCCTTCGGCGGCAAAGCGGCGCTCGCTCAGCTGGCTGAGCATGGTGGGGCGGGTATAGCTGATGCAATGGGCGACGCCGGATTGCTCAAAGGCCGGCGCCACGGTCCAAACCTCGCCTTCCGGGCCTGCGACCTCATGGGCGATGGCCTCCAGGATGGTGAGCCCTTCGGCACTGATGCCGTCGTCATTGGTGATCAGAATGCGCATGGGGTGTCTGCCTGCCGTCTTCAACCGGGTTTCCGATTGAATAGGACCTGTGCCGGAACGGGGCAAGGTTTTCGCAGGGAGAAGCGGCATCCGCCGCAAAGCGGGGCAGGGAGGCAACAGGCAGAGCCGCCGGGGGGGGGCTCCCGCCGCTTTGGCCTGCATCGCAGATGCCGTCCCAAGCGTTGGGCCGGGCGCCGCGCGGGGGCGCGGCGCGGGGCCGGTTTCCGGCGTCAGTCCGCCAGGATCAGCGGCAGCAGGCGCGCGGCCTCGTCCTGGATCGGGGTCAGCGCCCCGCGGTCCTCGCCGGGGTGGAAGCGGGCGCGCAGGGCGGTGGCCATCGGCTGCGGCTCCAGAATGCGCACATTGGGGCCGGTGCGTCCGGTTTCCGCCTGCCAGCTGCGGGCCAGCGCCATCTGCGCGGCCTTGGTGGCGCCATAGGTGCCATAGAACTTCTCGCCCGCCTTGGGGTCGTCGAAGAACACCGCACGGCCCGATTGGCCCAGCAACGGCGCCACATAGGGGATCAGCACCGAGGTGGCAGTGGCGTTGATCGCAACCGCCTTGGTCCAGTCCTTGGCCGCAACGGAAGGTGCCGGGCAGAGCGCGGTGGCATGGATCGCGGTGTGCAGCCACAGGTCCAGCTTGCCCCAGCGGTCATGGATGCCGCGGCACAGCGTTGCCATCGCCTCCGGCACGGTGATGTCCATCGGTGCCAGGGTGGCGCTGCCGCCCGCTGCCTTGATGCGGTCGTCCAGCTCTTCCAGCGCGCCGGTGGTGCGCGCCACGGCGACGATGTGATGGGTGGGCGCAAGGGCCTCGGCCAGGGCGCTGCCCAGGCCGCGGGATGCGCCGGTGATGAGAGCGATTTTGTCTGTCATGGGCGCCTTCTTGGGCCGCGGGCGAAGGCAGGTCAAGAGGCAGCGGCCCGGGGCAAGAGTTTTCAAAAATTCTTGGCAAACTTCTTCGAAGAAATTTGCGGCGCTCCCGCGCTCAGCTGCCGGGCATCGGCAGGCGTTTTGTCTCGCCGTTGGCGCTCAGCACCAGGCCCTCGGCGTCGATTGCCACCACCTGGCCCAGCGAGGACAGGCGGGTGCCGCGGGTCACGGTCTTGGTGCGGCCGTTGGGCAGGCGCACCAGCGCGGTCAGGCTGTTCTCGGGGCCGTAGATGCCCAGAAGGTTCAGCCGGTTGCGGTTCACTGCATTGCCTTGGGTGGCCAGTCCGGCCACCTTGGCGGGTGTGCCGCCCGCCGTCTCTGCGTTTGCCATGTTCTTCATCCCCGATGTGTCAGGGCGTATCTGGTCAATCGGCCGGGCCGGTTCAACCAGCCTGCGTGCGGCTCGGCGGGAAGCCGCGGACCGGCGGGGGCGCAATCGGTGGAAGGCCGCCGCCGCGGCCGGCCGCACGCGCCTGCGCTGAAATGCCCCGTCAGGCGTCGAAAACCAGCGACGGCAGGTCGTGGCCATAGGCATAGAGCAGCTCCAGAAGCTCCTCCAGCTCGGCGCCGTCCTTTTGCAGCGGATAGAGCGGGTGGTTCTGCTCGGTGACCTTGAGCTCCGGATACTGGCCCTCCGGCCGCATCTCCAGAACGCAGCCCGCGGGCATCGGCATATCCGGCGGGATCGCATTGGCCAGCCAGGCCGGGCGGTCGCCCAGCTTTTCCGTCTCGCGCATCTCGAACAGGTCGAGATAGGCGTCGAAATCGTCGCGGCTTAGGCTGGCCCAGGTGCCCAGCAGAAACTCCTCGCCGCGGCTGCCGGGCAGCGGGATCGCCAGCACCGCGCGGACAAAGCGCAGATCGCCCAGGCGGCAGAAATCGTCGGTCAGGATGTCGCCGCGGGTGGCCAGGACGGCGGAGTTGTCCTCCACCTCCATATCCTCGGAGCAGATATCGGGCCGGTCGCAGCTCAGGCTCAGCAGTTGCGCAAAGGTGGCGCCGCAGCAGCGGCACTGGCGCGGAGAGGTCAGCATGCGGGCAAGATGCGCGTCCAAGAGGCGGCCTTTCGTCTGGAAGCATAAAAAGGCGCGGGCCGTCACGGCCAGCGCCTTGTCCATGCAGTGGTCGCGGCCCTCATACGCGGATGCGGCCGGAAGTTCAAACCCCCCTTTCCGCAAGGGGGCAGGGCGGGGTCAGCCGGAGGCCAGGTTGGGGGCGTTCCAGGAGGCGCCGGGGACCGGCATGTCCTGGATCTTGGCGCTGACCCGGCTGCTGCTTTCCAGCGCGTTCAGGTACTCGCTGGTGACGCCGGTGACATAGTTGCCGTCAAAGCAGGAGCAGTCGAACTGCTCGATATCCGGGTTGCCTTCCTTGGCGGCCCAGATCAGGTCGTCGAGGTTCTGGTAGAACAGCGCGTCGGCGCCCAGCTCGTCGCGGATTTCCTCGATGCTGAGGCCGTTTGCGATCAGCTCGTGCTTGGTCGGCATGTCGATGCCATAGACGTTGGGGTACTTCACCGGCGGCGAGGCGGAGGCGACGTAGACCTTCTTGGCGCCCGCTTCGCGGCACATCTGCACGATCTTCTTGATGGTGTTGCCGCGCACGATCGAATCGTCGATCAGCAGCACGTTCAGGTCCTTGAACTCCAGCGGAATCGCGTTGAGCTTGCGGCGCACCGACTTCTGCCGCTCGGCCTGGCCGGGCATGATGAAGGTGCGGCCCACATAGCGGTTCTTCACCAGCCCTTCGCGGTAGCGGATGCCGGTGGAATTGGCGACTTCCAGCGCCACGGGGCGGGCCGAATCGGGCACCGGGATGATGCTGTCGATCTCCAGCCCCGACTCCTCGATCTGCTTGGCCAGCGCCTGGCCCATGCGCAGCTGGGTCTTGTAGACCGACACCCCGTCCATCATCGAGTCGGGGCGGGCCAGGTAGACATATTCGAAGATGCAGGGGGTCAGCTTGCCCTCGACCGCCTGGAACTCGTGCAGGTTGCCCTCCAGATCGACCAGGATCGCCTCGCCCGGCTTGACGTCGCGGGTTTTCTTGAAGCCGTTGATGCCAAAGGCCACGTCTTCGGAGGCAAAGGCGTAATCGGTGCCGCCGTCCGCCGCCGGGCGCGCGGCCATCGACAGGGGCCGGATGCCATGCGGGTCGCGGAAGGCCAGCATGCCGACGCCGGCAATCAGGCAGAGCACGGAATAGGCGCCCTGCACCCGCTCCATCGTCATCTTGACGCCGGCCAGGATGTTGCGGACGGGGTCGGCATTGCCGTTCACCTTGATCGCGTCGGCGACCTTGTCGGCCAGCACGTTCAGCAGGATTTCCGAATCCGAAGTGGTGCGCAGGTGGCGGCTGTACTTGCCGGTCACCTTCTCGCGCTGCTCGGCGGTGTTGGTGATATTGCCGTTGTGAACCAGGTAGATGCCGTAGGGCGCGTTGACGAAGAACGGCTGCGCCTCGGAGGCGCTGAGCGAGCCCGCAGTGGGATAGCGGACGTGGCCCATGCCGACGCGGCCAGTCAGGGTCTCGGCGTCTGCGGGGCCGAACACATCCTTGACCAGCCCGTTTTCCTTGCGCTCGCGGAAGAACTCGCCGGTGTAGGTCACGATGCCCGAGGCGTCCTGGCCGCGGTGCTGCAGCATCAAGAGCCCGTCATAAATTTCCGCAAAGACATCCGTGTCCCGGCTTGCGATCCCCAAAATCCCGCACATTGGCTGGCTCCAATCCCACTTAGGCTTTGCTGTTCGGTTGATGCTGGAAGCGGTGGTGCCGGCAGTCTAGCGCATTTGTGCGCCGGCGCGCCAATCCGGCTGCCCTGGCCGCACTCCGGCCCGCTGCCTGGGCGCGGGCCCGGCCGCCGGCCTGAGGGCCGATTGCGGCAGCAGACCCCGGCGCCGGGCGCGGCAGGTCATGTCCACAAAGGCAGGCGGGCAGCAGCGGCAAGGCGGTGAGGCTCCGAATCCGTTTCCTGTTCGCGCCCTCACATAGTGGCTTTCTTTCCCTCTGTCATCAAAGGATCACAAATCCCCGCTGCACTGCGGCGGCGGCGGGGAAGCACCCCTGCCGTCAGGGCAGCGTCAGCAGCGAGATGGACCCGACCAGCACCAGGCTCAGCGCCCAGACCAGGTCCAGGTTGAACCAGCCTCTGGACAGGAATTTCAGCCCCACCCAGCGGTAGATCCCATAGGCCAGCACGCCGCCCGCGGCGGTCATCGCAGCGGTATGAAGCAGCGCCACCAGCGCCGCGATACCCGCATTGCCGGTGATCAGCGTGCCGGCGGCGGCGTGGCCTGCATCCGTCTCAACCGTGCGGCAGATCCCGAGGTAGATCGGCACCAGCATCAGCCCCGCGCCATGCGCCATCGCCGCCAGGAAGGACCACAGCACCAGCCGCGACGGCGGCACCCGCGCCAGGAACCGCGGGTGGCGGCGGTTCCACAGCAAATAGAGGCCCAGGGCAATCACCAGGCAGGCGGCCCCGGTCTGGATCTCGCGATGCCATTGTGCCAGCACCATCAGCGCCGAGAACGGAAACAGGATCGCCGCCATCGCCAAGAGGTGCCCGGCCGCCAGCGCCGCCAGCGCCCGCCACAGGCTGCCCTGTGACCGGTCCATCAGCGCGGCTGACACCGCCAAGGGCCAGCCCATGCCGGGGTTCACGCCGTGATAGACGCCAGAGGCGGCAACGGCCCCCCACAGGGCCGCCGCCGTGCTGATCTCTGCCACGCGTCAGGCGGAGGGGTAGCAGAAACTGTCGGTGGAGCAGTCGCCGCCCTCCAGCCGGATCTGGTGGCTGCGGTAGCCTTTGGGGAATTCCACATAGAAGTCCTTGTCCAGCTCCAGCCCGCCGTTTTCACCGGCATTGGCCATCACCATCTGGCCGCCCTCGGCGTCCGGATAGAACTGGTCATCCCAGGTGGAATAGAGCGAGTTGGTCCAGTAGACCCGCTTGCCGTCGCGGCTGATCTCGACCATCTGCGGGCCATAGGCAAAGTCCTTGCCGTTGGGGTGCTTGGCGTTCCGCGCAATGCCGCCGATCTCCACCTTGCCGGCCAGCTTGGGGTTCATCGGGTCGGACACATCATACTGATGCATCTCGCCCAGGCCCCAGCAGGCGACGTACAGGAACCTGTCATCCAGGCTCAGGTCGATATCGGTGACCAGGGGCGGCACCGCCTCGAACCCCTGCAACAGCGGCGGCAGGTTTTCCGGCTTCTCGGGCCGCGGGTCGATGGTGATGGTCTTCTTGGCCTCAAAGCTGCCGTCGGCCTGCTGCCACCAGGTGAAGATCGCGCCCTGCAGGTTGGTGGTGTCAACCACCACACCGCAAAACCCGTAATCCTTGGAGGGATCATGCGCGGGCCGGATCTCCAGCGCCATCTGGTGGTTTTCACCCAGGTCGATGGTCTGCACGTTCTTGCGCTGGCGCAGGTTCCAGAAATGGATCGAGTGGCCGTATTTGTTGCTCAGCAGATCCTCCGCCACGATGCCGTTCTCGAACTGCGGCGGCAGGCCCCATTCCGAGCTCACCATGTAGTCGCGCGGCAGGTTCCACCAGAAGTCATAATGCTTGTCCTGCTTGCCGCGGTCCATCTCGTAGCGGCCCAGGATCTCGAAGGTCTCGCAATCCATGATGAAGATGCCCGGGGGCCCGTCGGTGCCATCCTCGCCGCCGCCGCCCAGGGTGGACACATAGATGCCTTCAGGGCCGCAGTGGATGGTGTGCGGGCGCGAATAGCCAGTCTTGGCAAAAACCTCCTCGGGTTCGATGATCTTGTGGATCTTCGCCGCGCGCGGCTCCTTCACGTCCACCACATAGATCCGGCTGGAGCGGATGCCCGGAATAATCAGATAGCGCCGCTCCAGAAACGCGTGGCCGGACAGCGGCGACAGCGACGAGGAGCAGGCGTTCCAGCCGAAGTGGTGAAATTCGTCGCCCTTGTTGGGCATGATCAGCTGATGCACGATCTCGCCATAGCTGTCGGACTTCGGGTCGACATCGACCACTGCCAGCCCGTCCGGCTGGGAGCCGTCGGGACTCAGCATCAGGGTAAAGGCCAGCGTTTCCGCCGGGGCCTCCATGGCAAGCCTGGGGGTGGCATGAAAAGTGGGGTCAGGCCTCAAGTTCATCGTCAAATCCTCCCTGGAAAACAGGCGCCTGAAATTTTGGTCTTCTAGCTGCGCCCGGGGCGATGCTGGCACACATCCGGATTTCGGGCAAATTTTTTTGAATTGCGCCCGCCTTGGGGAATAATGTTCTGCCTGAATGGCCGTAATGCGCGCGTTTTGGCCGCTGCCAGGCCGGCCGGGCGGACCTCTGCACGATCGCCTTGGGTGTGACGCGGCAAAAGGAAAGGCCCGCACAGGGGCGGGCCGAAGGTGGGGGAGGGAAAAACGGTTGGCGGTCAGGCCGCCAGAATGCGGTCCAGAAGGTTGTCCAGCGGCGCAGGCAGGCGGGCGTCTTCCGCGCCCATGCCGGTGTCCGCAAGGGCACGGCCCTCGCCGCTGGCCAGGACCTGGCGGGTTTCGGTCAGCGACAGATGGTGAAAGGCAGAGCCTTCGGAGTCATCGCCGGCGGGCAGCAGCATGCCGCTTTCGGCCCAGACCAGCTCTTCTTCCTCGAATTCGAAATGGATCCGGCCCAGACGCTCGGGCGCGGCGGCGGTGATGCCCTTGTAGCCGGCCAGGGCGATCAGCTTGGTGACCACAACCGGCAACCCGAACAGGCGCTCGGCGGTGTCCATCTCCAGCGCCACTTTCTGGTCGGAGGGCAGCATCAGATCGGTGTCATTGCCCAGGGCGCCGGCGGGGACATGCATGCAGGTGGTCAGGCGCGGCACGGCATGGCGGACCGCTTTCACTTCCTGGGCGCCGCCGTCAAAGGTGAACACCATGTCGCCGGGCTTGATGTCGCGGGCTTGCTTGAAGCCTTCTTCGGTCTCCACCAGGGTGGCGGGCAGAAAGCCGCCGCTGCGGATGCGGGCGCGCTTCGGCGCCGGGTTGCAGGACTGCGGCAGGGGAGTGTTCAGCAGCATGTCAACCGGCAGGAAGTCGGCGAAATCTGTGGTGTGATCCAGCTGCATTTTGTGTCCCTTCTGAGCGTCTTTGGCCCGGCGTCTTGCCGTTGAAGCCATCAGGCCCCCGAATTGGGACCAAATTGGGGCAGGGGTGCGGCCCCTTCCGGGATGCGGCGGATTTTTGGGGACAAAAGCACGGTTTTACCCGGCATTGTTAACCTTTTGACGGTGCAGCCTGAGGATTTGTTAAGAATTGACCGTCGTTTGACGCTCGGCGCCCGCGCGGCTCGAATCGCGATTCCTGTTGGTTAACAAGGTATTAACGCACGGTTGCGCTGTTAATAATTACGGTGATGACTCTGTGGATAACTGTGTGAACGCTTTGATAGCAAAGAAAAACGGGCGCCACTGCGGCGCCCGTTCGGATCTGTCCCGGAAATGTGCTTTGCGCGGTTACTGCCCGCAGCTGCCGATCAGCGCCTCGTACTGCTGGGTGACCCAGCCCAGGGCCTGCTCGGGATTGCGCTCCTCGATCTTGCCGATCATGCGCTCGAACACCACCGCCGAGCGGCTTTCGTCAACCACGGTAAAGCTCTGCCCGGTCATCACCACCGCATAGAGGAAGAAGGCAATCGCCACCAGAAGGATGCCGCGCAGCACCCCGAAGAAGAAGCCCGCGCCCTGGTCCACTCCGCCAAGCGCCGAGCGCTGCACCAGGGTCGAGAACAGCGGCGTGAAGAAGGAGACCACGATCAGCGCCAGCGCGAACACCGCGGCAAAGGCGGCGATGATCGACAGCTCGCAGCTGTCGGCGATGAATTCGCCGATCACCGGGATCTCCGCCATCAGCGGCTCGACCTGCGGCGCAAAGATGAAGGCGAGAATGCCGGCGGCGATCCAGCCGGCGATGGCCATGGCCTCGCGCACGAATCCGCGCGAATAGGCCAGCAGCGCCGATACGACGATGACCAGGGCCACGACCCCGTCAATGATTGTGAAACCTTCCATGTCCCTCGCCCGTTTACCTGCGGTATCAAATTTTTTGCGACTTTAGCCGGCCCCGAAGAATTCGCCAACAAAACCGGCTAGGTCGCTGGACTTTCGCAAGTTCAGGCCATTTACGGACACGGTTTTACTGCCGCTTGGGGCAATCGCCGCCGTGAAACCAAGTTTTTGCGCCTCTTTCAACCGGTTTTCGGTCTGCGGCGCCGGGCGCAGGGCCCCGGATAGCGAAATTTCTCCGAAAACCGCGGTATCGGCAGGCAAAGCGACGTCTTCCCGTGCACTCAGCAGCGCCGCGGCCACCGCCAGGTCGGCGGCCGGTTCGGAAATCTTCATGCCGCCCGCCACGTTCAGGTAGACATCCAGCCCGGCAAACGGAATGCCGCAGCGCGCCTCCAGAACGGCCAGGATCATCGCCAGCCGCGATGAATCCCAGCCGACCACCGCCCGGCGCGGCTGCGAATGCGGCGAGGGCGCAATCAGCGCCTGCAGCTCGACCAGAACCGGCCGGGTGCCCTCGATGCCCGCAAACACCACCGATCCGGGGCTGGGCTCGCCGCGTTCGGACAGGAACAGGGCAGAGGGGTTCACCACTTCCGCCAGCCCGCCGCCGGTCATCTCGAACACCCCGATCTCATCGGCCGGGCCAAAGCGGTTCTTGACCGCGCGCAGGATGCGGAACTGGTGGCCGCGCTCGCCCTCGAAATACAGCACCGTGTCGACCATATGCTCGACCACCCGGGGGCCTGCGATCTGGCCGTCCTTGGTGACATGGCCCACCATGATCACCGACACCCCGTTGCGCTTGGCAAAGGTGGTCAGCTCATGCGCTGCCGCGCGCACCTGGCTGACGGACCCGGGCGCGCTGTCCACGTGATCGGCCCACATGGTCTGGATCGAGTCGATGATCGCCAGCTGCGGCTTCTCCGCCTCCAGCGTCGTCAGGATGTCGCGCAGGTTGGTCTCCGCTGCCAGCTGCACCGGCGCATCCGCCAGCCCCAGCCGCTGCGCCCGCATCCGCACCTGGGCCGAGGCTTCCTCGCCGCTCACGTAAACCGTCTTCAGCCCCGCATGGGCAAATCGCGCAGCCGCCTGCAGCAGCAGGGTGGATTTGCCGATGCCCGGATCGCCGCCCACCAGGATCGCCGAGGCCGGCACCAGCCCGCCGCCCAGCACCCTGTCCAGCTCTCCCGCGCCGCAGCAGGTGCGCGGCGGCGGCGTCTCCCGCGCCGACAGATCCGTCAGCTGAATGGTGCGGCCGCGCTTCACGCCCAAGGACTTCTTGGCGGGACCGGAGGACAGCCCCTGATCTTCGCTGATGGTGTTCCAGTCGCCGCAGCCTTCGCAGCGGCCTGACCATTTGGAGAAGCTGGCCCCGCAGGCCGAGCAGGAGAAAGTTGTTTTTGCCATGCCGGATCAGTGGCAGATGTTTCTGTTTTGTTCAAGAGGGCTGCGGCTGGCTGCACCGCCGGATGCGAGGCTCTGCCTCGCGCTCCGGGATATTTGGGGCCAGATGAAGATGGATCCGGTCTTCATCTGGCTGAAAATATCCCGGGGGAGGCCCGTGAGGGCCGGGGGCAGCGCCCCGGCACCCAAGTCAGTCGGCGCGCCGCGGCGGCTTCATCGCCACCACGCTGCCGGTTTCGGGATCGGTGCCGTCCGGCGGGCTCTGCAGCTGCGCCGACAGTTCCGGGAGCAGCTCGAACAGCTCCTCGCGCAGGCGACCCAGGTGCGATTTTGCCAGCGATTCCTCTATTTCCACGTCGCGGGTCCACTGGCGCAGCTCGTGCATCACCATCTTGGCATCCTCCAGCCGGGCCTGGAAGGCATCCAGTTCCTGCTGGCGCTGCTTCAGAAAGGTGCGGGCACGGTCGACATTGGCGTCGGAATAGGTGCTGGCCAAATCCTGGCTGACCTGGCTCATCTGCGCCGCCAGTTCCAGCACTTCCGGTTCCAGGTCGCCCAGGTCCGGGTGGTTGCGCATGAAGGCCAGCCGTTCCTTCACCGCGTCGAACTCGGAGCGGGCGGTGAACAGCCCCTTGCGGTCGCCGGCATGGGCGGTGTGATAGGCGCGGGCCACATCCTCCATCTGCACGCTGAATTTGCGGTGCGAGTTTTCCAGCGCCAGCATGCGGCCGTTTGCAGGCAGGAAAAACGCCAGCATCAGCACCAGCGCGGTCAGCGTGATCTGCGCCACCATGCCGGCCTGCGGATAATAGGTCCCGTCCAGCCCCGCCTGCAGCGTCAGCCAGGGCCAGACACCGGCAGCAGACAGCGCTGTCGCCAAGACCGCGCCCAGGGCGGCAATGCAGATCAGAGCAAACGTAAGGCGCAGGAACAGCGCCTGGGATTTGAACAGGACAGTGTGAACAGCGGACATGAATACCCCTCCAAAATAGCGAAACCACCCGGGGGCCGGTGGCAGGGGGGGTGGCCTTCTCAGGCCGTCCACGGCGGCACCCTCGGAACACAACAACGCGGTTCGTCGGCAAAATGTTGCACAAGAATCAAATTTATGGCAACTATCCGCTGATATCTTTCCTTAACGCCTGCGCCGTATTTGCCATGCCCAGCACCAGCGAGGCCAGGATGCAGCCGGTGAACAGGTAGAGGCCCCAGGCGGTCTCGATGGTGGCGAGACCGATGCCCTTGGCAAGGGTGATATAGAGCGCGATCAGGAACACATCGGCCATCGCGAGCTTGCCCAGCACGTGCAGCACCGGCTTCAGCCGCGCGTCCAGCAGGTTCCACTGCACCAGCGCCAGGCCGATGGTCTTGAGGTAGGGCGCGAAGATCGCAAAGAAGGTCACGATCAGCGCCAGCACCGCATCACTGCCCCACAGGGATTGCAGCCCCGTGATCACCGAGATCTCGCTGAGGCCGAAGACCGGCAAGAGCCCCGCCCGCATCAGCGGCGCAAACCAGGCCACGGGGTAGAGGATCAGGAGCGAGAGGGTGAGTAGGCGGAGGATCATCTGCATCTCCAAAACTGGCAGCGGCCCGGGCCGAGGCCGGTCCGCGATGGGGCGCTGCCCCCGCCGCGCGGGGCGCGCGGCTCCCCCGGGATATTTGCAGCCAGAAGAAGAGGATCAAGCCCGTTCAAGCCGAGCTGTTACCTCACCGCCTCGATCGGCCCCTCCGCGCGGCCGTGGATGAACTGGTCGAGATAGGGATCGCCCGAGTGGTCCATCTCGGCGACGGGGCCGGTCCACTGGATCACCCCGCCGTGCAGCATCGCCACATTGTCGGCAATGGCGCGCACGGAGGTCATGTCGTGGGTGATGGTCATGGCTGTGGCGCCCATCTCCACCACGATCTCGCGAATGAGGTCGTTGATCACACCGGACATGATCGGGTCCAGCCCGGTGGTCGGCTCATCGAAAAAGATGATCTCCGGCTCCGCCGCAATGGCGCGGGCGAGGCCCACGCGCTTTTGCATCCCGCCGGACAGCTCCGACGGGAACAGGTCGGCCACATTGGCCTTCAGGCCCACGCGGCGCAGCTTTTCGATGGCGATGGCGCGGGCTTCCTCCGCCGGGCGCTTCAGCGTGCCGCGCAAAAGGCGGAAGGCCACGTTCTGCCAGACCGGCAAGCTGTCAAACAGCGCGCCGCCCTGAAACAGCATGCCGAAGCGGGCCAGGAACTTGTCGCGGTCGCCGGAGTCTGCGGGCTTGCCATCGACAAAGATCTGCCCCGAGTCCGGCGTGATCAGCCCCAGGATGCTTTTCAGCGCCACCGATTTGCCGGTGCCGGAGCCGCCGATGATCACCATCGAGGTGCCCTTGGGGATCTCCAGGGTCATGCCGTTCAGCACCTGGTTGTCGCCAAAGGCCTTATGGACGTTTTCCATGCGGATCATAGCGAGAAGAACACCCCTGTGAGGACAAAGTTGGCGGCCAGGATCAGCACCGCGGCGGCTTCCACCGAGCCTTTGGTGGCCCGGCCCACGCCCTGCGCGCCGCGGCCCGACTGCATGCCGTAGTAGCAGCCCATCATCGCCGCGATGGTGCCGAATGCCGCGCCCTTGACCAGCGAGGAGACGATGTCGAGCGGCTCCAGGAAGTCGACCGTGTTCTTGAGGTAGGCGGCAGCGTTGAAGCCGAGGTTCTGCACCGCCACCGTATAGCCGCCCATGATGCCGATGATGTCGCCGATGCCGACCAGCACCGGCACCGTGATCAGCGCCGCCAGCACGCGGGGCGCGACCAGGTACTTCATCGGATGGGTGGACAGCGTCACCAGCGCGTCGATCTGCTCGGTCACCTTCATGGTGGCGATCTCCGCCGCAATGGAAGAGGTCACCCGTGCCGCGATCATCAGCCCGACCAGAACCGGGCCCAACTCGCGCACCATGCCGATCGCGACGATCTGCGGCACCACGGCTTCGGCGTTGAAGCGGGCGCCACCGGCATAGATCTGCAGCGCCAGCGCGCCGCCGGTGAAAATCGCGGTTAGGCCGACCACCGGCAGCGACAGCCAGCCGATGTTCAGCAGCGCGTTCAGCACTTCCCGCGGGTAATAGGGCGGGCGCAGCATATGGCTGAAGGCCCCCAGCGCAAACAGCGCCGCGCGGCCAACAGCCGACAGCCCCGCCAGGGCGGTGCGGCCCAGCCGGGCCAGGAGAGCGATTGGAGTCATCCCAGATATGTCCGTGCCGAACGGTGGCCTGAGGAGGTCAGGATTTCATAGCCGATGGTGCCCGCCGCATCGGCGAGCATGTCCACTGTCTGGCGCTCGTTCAGGATTGCCAGCATGTCCGGCACCTCGGCCAGGTCGGTGACATCCACGGTGATCAGATCCATCGAGACGCGGCCGACAACGGGGCAGGGGGTATCGCCTGCGTAAACCTGAATGCCGCCCTGGCCCATCGCACGGTGCAACCCGTCGGCATAGCCGGCGGCAACGGTGGCGATGCGGCTGGGGCGTTTGGCGACCCAGGCATTGCCGTAACCGGCGCTTTCGCCCGGCTCCATATCGCGCACCTGAATCACAGGCAGGTCCAGCTGCACCACCGGCAGCGCGTCCTTGAACGGCAGCCCGCCATAGAGGCCGATGCCGGGGCGGCAGAGGTCGAAGTGGTAATCGGCGCCCAGCAGCATCCCGCCGGTCGCGGCCAGCGAGCGGGGAATGTCCAGCCCGTCCGTCAGCTCGCGGAAGGTGTGCAGCTGGCGGGCGTTCATGCCGTGGCCCGGCTCATCGGCGCAGGCCAGATGCGACATCAGGAGCACCGGGTTCTGGCCCAGGGCGATTTCCGCCACCGCGGCCCATTCGCCCGCCTCCATGCCCAGCCGGTTCATGCCGCTGTCCAGCTGCACCCCGAACGGGTGGCCCGGCAGGGTCTCGAAATGGCGCAGCATCTGGTCCAGCGAGTTCAGCATCGGCGTCAGCTGGAAATCCTTCAACAGCTTGGCGTCGCCCTCCATATGGCCGGAGAACACCGAAATGCCGGGGCCCGGCCCCAGCGCGCGGCGCAGCGCGCCGCCTTCCTCGGCCGCGGCCACAAAGAAGTTGCGCGCGCCCGCCCGGGCCAGCGCCTTGCCGACGCGGCCTGCATCCAGGCCGTAGCCGTTCGCCTTGACCACCGCGGCCGTCTCGCAGTTGGTCAGCGCATCCAGATTCCGCCAGTTGGTGACCAGCGCATCCAGGTTGATTGTCAATCTTGCCGTGCTCATGCGGTGTTCATGACATGGGCGGGGCGCAGGTCAAGGGGGAAAAACCGGAATGCCGGCGGAGGTTTGCCTTTGAAGAAGCAAAAAAGCCCGGTCCGGCGGGGGAGCCGGCCCGGGCTGGTGCTGATGGCCTGACGGTCAATGGATCCGGCAGGCAGCAGCGCTGAAATTCCGCGATCCGGGCCGCAGGGGCCGGGATCAGTGCTCGTCGTAGCCTTGCTGCCAGGCTTTGGCGAGGTTGCCGAAGCGGGTGAACTGCGCCTCAAACGACAGCTCCACCGTGCCGATGGGGCCGTGACGCTGCTTGCCGACGATGACTTCGGCCTTGGCGTGCAGCCGCTCCATCGCCTGCTTCCACTCTTCCATCTTCTCCAGCTCGTGGTCGCCGGGCTTCTCCCGTTCCTTGTAGTATTCCTCACGGAACACGAACATCACCACGTCGGCGTCCTGTTCGATCGAGCCCGATTCCCGCAGGTCCGACAGCTGCGGACGCTTGTCCTCGCGGTTCTCCACCTGGCGCGACAGCTGCGACAGCGCGATCACCGGGATGTTCAATTCCTTTGCAATCGCCTTCATCCCCATCGAGATTTCGGCGATCTCGTTCACCCGGTTGTCGGCCATGCCGCGGCACAGCTGCAGATAGTCGATCACCAAAAGGTCCAGCCCGTGGGTCCGCTTCAGGCGCCGTGCCCGTGCGGCCAGTTGGGAGATCGGAATGGCCGGCGTGTCGTCAATGAACAGCGGGCAGCTTTCCAGATCCTTTGCCGCTTGCACGAAGCGGCGGAATTCGCTTTCGGTCATGTCGCCCTGGCGGATCTTGTGCGAGGAGATTTCCGACGCCTCCGCCAGAATACGCCCCGCCAGCTGCTCGGCGCTCATCTCCAGCGAGAAGAACCCCACCACGCCGCCATCCAGCGCGCCTTCCGATCCGTCGGGTTTCACCCCGCGTTTGTATGCCTTGGCGACGTTGAAGGCGATGTTGGTCGCCAGCGACGTCTTGCCCATAGAGGGGCGGCCTGCGAGGATGAGGAGGTCCGAGGGATGCAGGCCGCCAAGTTGTTTGTCGAGGTCTGTCAGGCCCGTCGAGATGCCGGCCATGCCGCCACCCCGCTGATACGCCTCGTTGGTCACATTGACCGCTTCTGTGACGGCCTTCAGGAAAGATTTGAAGCCGCTTTCCGTCTGGCCCTGCTCTGCCAGCTGGTAAAGCGCCTGCTCTGCCTCAACAATCTGCTCTTTGGGTTCTGATGCCACGTCAACGCGGCGTGCCTTTTCTGAAATGCTCTGGCCCAGGGCGATCAGCTCGCGCCGGATCGCCAGGTCGTAAATCATCTGCGCGTAATCCCGCACCGCAAAGGCGGAGATCGACGCGCCGGCGAGCTTGGCCAGATAGGCCGGCCCGCCCAGTTCCTTCAGCCCTTCGTGGTCCTCCAGGAAGGCCTTCAGCGTCACCGGCGAGGCCAGCGCGTTCTTGGAGATCCGCGCCGCCGCCACCTCATAGATGCGGGCATGGACCGGGTCATAGAAATGCGACGAGTCGATGATCAGCGCGATCTTGTCGTAGACCTCGTTGTTGGTCAGGATCGCGCCCAACAGCTGCTGTTCCGCCTCTACCGAATGGGGCAGCTCGTTGTCCGGCATCGCGGCCGCCGGCGCCGCGGCCGGTTCGGGCATCGGGGCAGCAGGGGGCATATCGCCGTCGAAAGGGGTAATCTCGTTCATCACTGCTCTCGTCTTTCCGGCCGCCTTATACGGTGCGCGGGGCCATTCGCCTATCTGGGAATCTCTGGGGATTCCCTGTGGATATCCGCACCGGGCCTGTGGGCTGTTTACCGCAATGGGCCAGCAAGCCTGTCCTATGAAGGCTACATGATGCGGCCGCGTTTGGATAGGCCCCTATATCTGCGCATCAGCTGCCGCGGGGAACGATTCGAGGCAGGCTTTTCCACAGCCCGCCGGGGAACGCTTAACCAAGCGTTAAGCGGATATTCGCGTGCCGCGCCTGCTGCGGCCCTGGCGGCGGACTGGCGGGCGATGTGCCCGCCGCAGCCTCACTCTGCCTTGTTGGCTTCCTGCCAGGCGCGCGGATCCTTGAGGAATGTCTCCACCTCGGCCAGCGTCTCCTCGCTGAAGCTTTTCTGTGCCTTGGCTTCTGCCAGAACATCCCACCAGGTGCACAGGTAATGCAGCTCAACGCCGTGGTCGCCCAGGCGCTTGGTGGTTTCGGGGAAGATGTCGTAGTAGAAGATCACCGCGGTGTGGCCGCAAGACGCGCCGGTTTCGCGGATTGCATCGACAAAGGACAGTTTCGAGCCGCCGTCGGTGGTCATGTCTTCCACGAGCAGCACCCGCTGATCCTCGGTCATCACCCCTTCGATGCGGGCGTTCCTGCCATAGCCCTTGGGCTTCTTGCGCACATAGGTCATCGGCAGCGCCAGCCGCTCCGCCACCAGCGCGGCAAACGGAATGCCCGCAGTTTCGCCGCCGGCGATGTTGTCGAACGCCTCAAAGCCCGCGTTGCGCATCACGGTGACGGCCATGAAATCCATCAGGGTGGAGCGGATGCGCGGGTAGGAGATCAGCTTGCGGCAGTCGATATAGCTGGGCGAGGGCAGGCCGGACGCCAGCGTATAGGGCGTCTCGGTATTGAAGTTCACCGCGCCGATTTCCAGCAGCATCCGGGCCGACAGGCGGGCGATTTCTTCTTTCGACGGGTAGGAAGAGGGGATCATGGCGGCGGGCATCCTTTGCGGCAGCGGTTTTGCTGTCCTTAAACCGGAACGCCACCGGTTTGAAGCCCCGGCGAAGGGCCGGCCCCCAATGATCGCGGGGGCCGGCCGCAGCGCGGGTCAGAAAATGAAATCGTTGCCCGACAGGTCGGCGATCCCGATCCCGTCCAGCGTGATCGTATTGCCGTTGTTGTCGCTGATCACGGCATCGCCATCGCCGTTTTCGGACAGGTGGTTGTTCTTCAGATCGCGGAACGACTTGATGGGGGTGACATCGGACAGGTCGATCTTTTCCTTGCGTCCGGCGGTCTCGAAATCCGACACGGTGTCGTCGCCGAAGGCGCCCCTGAAGATGAACCGGTCGGCGCCGCCGTCTCCGAACAGATCGTCGTTGCCGCCGTCGCCCAGGATCTTGTCGCGCCCGGCGCCGCCCATGATCAGGTCATCGCCGCCTTTGCCGGACAGCGTGTCATTGCCGCCCAGGCCCATCAGGCGGTTGCCGCCGCCATTGCCCAGCAGCTTGTCCGCGCTTTCCGAGCCGCGGGCCCGTTCGATGCTTTTCAGCGTGTCGCGGTCGCCGAACCCGTCGATGGCAAAGCCCTTGGCCAGGTCCACGGTCACGCCGTCCTCGCCGCCATAGCGCGCGTCGCGGTCATAGCGGACCTCGTCTTTGCCCTTGCCGCCGTTGATGGTGTCGTTGCCTTCGATGCCGCGGAAGTAGTTGGCCTTGCCGTTGCCAATCAGCTTGTCATCATGGGCGGAGCCGCGCAGCGCCTCGATGCTTTTCAGCGTGTCTGTCTTGCCCCAGCCGTCCGTCGCGGTGCCCTTGCCCAGATGCGCAATGACCCCATTCGGGTCATTGGTAAAGGCGACCTGATCAAAGGTGCCGCTGCCGCCGTTATAGGTGTCGCGCCCGTTGGAACTGACGAAATAGTCGTCACCGGCACCGCCATAAAAGGTGTCGCGGCCCGGCGTGCCGTAGAACTCGTCGTCTTCGGTGGAGGTTGCCCCGTCGATCGAGGACCAAGCGATTGGTGAGTTCGCGCCATACGCGCCAGTCGGTTTGGTTAAGGAGGCAATATCGTTCTCGACTGCGGACCAGCCCAACGTGTCAATGTCAGGCAACGCTTTGCCATCCAGTACAAAGTAGAATTCCGTGTCGGTGTTCGCACCTGTTTCAAGTGAGATAATCAGAATGACGCTCGATCCGCCGCTTTTCCAGTTCGCCTGCGTGATCAGGGCTTCCTCGGAAAGCACATCGAAGTCCGGATTGTCCAGATTGACGCCACCGAGAATGGCCTGAGCGACGTCATCGTTCATGTCGATGAAGAAAACTCCGTCGTCTTCTTCACCGGTGAAAGTGTATGTGAAGGTCGAGCTGGCGCTCGTAACCGTCACGGCGGCCTCGATCGAACTGGCGTTCGTCGTTGTATCTCCGTCGTAATCGACCCGCGCGCCACTGAACGTAAAAGTTGTCATACCCTTGCCCCTTACCGGTAAATGCCAGCGGCAGCCGCTGGCGGAAATCAATAGCCCGATACTTGAGTGGGGCTGCTGATTCCCGGCAAGGCGAAGGGGAGCGAAATTTTACTGTTGGTTAACAAGTGTTGCTATTCGGCACGCCAGTAAACCTCAAAGCCCGGATCAAACACGGTGACAGGCCCGTCGCCGGTCTCGATCTTCTCCGGAAACGCCACGGCGGTTTCCGACTTGGTCAGGGTCAGCGTCTGATCGCTCACCGGCAGACCATAAAAAGCAGGGCCGTGTTCGGAGGCAAAGCCCGCTAGCTTGTCCAGCGCGCCGTCTTCCTCGAACACATGCGCCAAGAGGGACATGGTATTTGTGGCGGTGAAACAGCCCGCACAGCCGCAGGCGCTTTCCTTGTTCGGGTCGGTATGGGGCGCCGAGTCCGTGCCGAGGAAATACCGCTTGTCGCCCGAGGTTGCGGCCCTCCGCAGCGCCAGCCGGTGCTCCTCGCGCTTGGCCACCGGCAGGCAGTAGTAATGCGGCTTGACGCCGCCCACCAGGATGTGGTTGCGGTTGATGATCAGGTGGTGCGTGGTGATCGTCGCGCCCAGATCACGCTCCTGGCTCGCCACGTAGTCGGCAGCGTTTTTGGTGGTGATATGCTCCATCACCACCCGCAGCCCCGGCGTGGAGCGGCGGATCGGGTCCAGCACCCGGTCGATGAACACCGCCTCGCGGTCGAAGATGTCGATGTCGTGGTCAGTCACTTCGCCGTGGGTGCAGAGCGGCAGGCCGATTTCGGCCATCTTCTCCAGCACCGGGCGCACCTTGTCGAAATCGCGCACACCGGAGGCCGAATTGGTGGTCGCCCCCGCCGGGTACAGCTTCACCGCCTTGACCAATCCGCTGGCATGGGCGGCGGCCACATCCGCCGGATCGGTGTCCTCGGTCAGGTAGAGGGTCATCAGCGGCTCGAACGCCATGCCGCCGGGCAGCGCCGCCAGAATGCGGTCGCGGTAGGCGGCGGCCTGGTCCCCGGTCACCACCGGCGGCACCAGGTTCGGCATGATGATGGCGCGGCCGAAATGGCGGGCGGTTTCGGGCAGTACGGCCTGCAGCATCGCGCCATCGCGCAGATGCAGGTGCCAGTCGTCGGGGCGGGGGATGGTCAGCGTCTGGGTCATGCGCCCGCGTTACCACATGGCAGCGGCGAAACAAAGCGGCGGATTGACCGGGCGGCGCCGCCGTTCAGCGTTTGGGCGGGAACCGGAATTCGCCGCTTTCGGCCCGCTGTTCCAGCTCCTGCAGGCGGCGGCGGAACCGCGGCGCCCGCATCCGCTCGGTCACGTTGCGGCACACCAGCGCAACCAGATAGTTGCGGTCCTCGCGCTCCAGCCGCCCCAGCAGGTTGCGCAGGTAGAAAGAGTTGTTGCGGCGGCTGCGGAACAGCTTGTGGAACGCCGCCGCCGTCAGCTTACGGCTGCCGGCCAGCGACAGGATGTGATACAGCATCTCCATCTCGATCAGCCGGGTCTGCACCGCATCGCCCAGATACGCCGCCCGCAGCCGGGTCACGTTCTTGCGGGCAAACAGCGAGGCGTGCATGGCGTCCAGACGCTCCTGCGGATCATAGATCACAAAGGCCTGTTCCGCCGCATCCAGCATATCCGGCGCATAGCCGTAGCGGTCGGTGAACGACAGGCGGCGCATCTCGGTGAACCGGTCGTCCCATTCGGTCATCCGCGGCTCCAGCGTCGCCTGCGGCTGCACCGCCACCACCACAGCGCCGGGGGCTGCCACCGAATAGGCCGCCGCCGCATAGCCGCAAGGCCCTGCGCCGTAAAAGATCACATTGTCAAATTCGTCGAAGAAGCCGTCATCAATCAGCTGGTCGAAAAAGCCGTAGATACGGTCATCGCGGAACCAGGTGTCGCCGTCGGAGACCACGCACATGTGCGACCAGCCCAGGTTCTTCACCAGATCGAATCCCAGCGGCTGCGCCAGATCGGACAGGTTGTGAATGCCCTGCATGGTCTCAAAGGTCACCAGCAGCGTGTTGCCCTGGTCGATGAAGGTGGCGAAGTGACGGCTGCCCAGTTGCTGGTGCATTCCGTACTCTTCCGCCAGGGCCGCCATCCGGGCCTTCCACTGCACAGGCTTCAGCCCGGAGAGGTCTTCTTCCAGATTTTCAAGTCCGTCCGGCATACCTGCTATCCTCTGCGCCCGTCGCAATACTGCGGGCTTGCTGCTCGGAGTCACAGTTAGGAGGCAATTGAGGCCAAATTTGGAAAAACTTCTGCCTCTTTAGGGCGTTGCAGCGTCCTTTCGGCGGCCTTCCGGCGCGGCGCCTGCGGTTCAGCTGCCGTCTTCGGGCTGCGCTCTGGCGGTCTGGCCCTGCAGGGCAAAGCCGCGCAGCAGCTCCGCCGCTGCCGGGCTCACCGCGCGTGAGGGCGGCGTCATCAGCAGCCGGGCAAACAGCGCGCGGGCGGGCTCCTGCTGCATCAGCGCTGCAAACCGTTCATGGCGCCACGCCACCGCGCTGGTATGCAGCCGCGCCAGCTCCGGGTCGCGCAGCAGGCCCGCTTGCAGCTCTGCCCGCGCCGCGCTGCTGCGCGGGATGGAAGTGTCGCTGGCCGCGCAGTAATTGCGCTCCACCCAGTAATCCATCCCCAGCTCCGCCTGCCGGTTGACCCGGCCGCGGTCGGCCTTCAGCACATAGCTCTCCATCGCGCCCAGCGGGTAGTGGTTCAACTGCGCCAGGCGCCCGTTCGGCTGGCCATAGCTGGAGAACAGTCGCTTGGTCTTGAACTCGGCGCCCAGCTCGCGCCCCTCGCAGTCGAACCAGCGGAAGCGGTCCAGCCGCGCCGCGTCTTTCACGTCGCGGGGCCGGTGGACGCCGCATTTGCGGTAGGTGCCGTCGTTGCGGTACAGCGTCTTGAACATCACCGACCGCCAGGGCCAGTGGATCACCTCCGGCGCGCAGCGGGTGAACTGTTCCGTCACCGGCTGATCCTCAAAGCGCACGATCCCGGCATTGCCGAACAGCCGCCAGGTCAGCGTCACCGCATCCGCCTGCGGCAGCGCCGCCAGCAGGTCCGCCACCGTGCCATCGCCGGTCTTGATGCAGACAAACTCGTCGATATCCAGCACCAGCACCCAATCGATCAGCTTCATCAGCGGATGCCGGTCCGCCTGTTTCAGCGCGGTGAACTGGATGCCGCCCTTGTCGTAAGGCCCCTCGTTGCGCACATGCGCGAGCTGCCCCAGCGCCTCCAGCCGGTCCAGCATCCGCGCCGTCCCGTCCTGGCAATTGTTGGAAAAGACCAGGAAATCGGTAAAGCCGGCGGCCCGGTGATGGGCCAGCCATTCCAGCAGAAAGGCAGCTTCGTTGCGCACGCAGAGGACGGCCAGTACCCGCATCGCTCTCAGGCCTCCCGGATTGAGGCAGGCTGGCAGAACAGCTTGTGCGGGGCTTTGCGCATGGCGTGCTTCTCGGTCCTCGTAACCCGCGCCCGGGTCAGCGCATCTCTGTTGTGAAGTTTTACCTGCCCGGACGGGATTTACAACTCTGCGGCCGTCCAGGGCCGGCGCCGCCGCAGCGTCGCGGCGGCGCGCGGCTTGACCGGGGCCGTCCTGCGTGGCCTGTTGGGCGGGGTAAAGGGAGGCTCAGCATGCAGCAGGCGCAGACTATCGATCAGGTCCAGCAGATTCTCTCCGGCCAGGGCTATGTCTGCGGCCGGGCGCTGGCCACGGTGGTGTTCCTGTCGCTGAAACTGGGCCGCCCGCTGTTCCTGGAGGGCGAGGCCGGCACCGGCAAGACCGAGATCGCCAAGGCGCTGGCCGCGGGCCTGGGCCGCCGCCTGATCCGGCTGCAGTGCTACGAGGGGCTGGACGCCGCCAGCGCCGTCTACGAATGGAACTTCGCCGCCCAGATGGTCGCCATCCGCACCGCAGAAGTTTCGGGCGAAGCCGCAGGCGCCGCCGGCCGCGTGGCCCTGCAGAACGAACTGTTCTCCGCCGATTACCTGATCGAACGCCCGCTGTTGCAGGCGATGCGCCCGGATGAGCGCGGCGCGCCGGTGCTGCTGATCGACGAGCTTGACCGCACGGATGAGCCGTTTGAGGCCTTCCTGCTGGAGGCGCTCAGCGACTTTCAGGTGACGATCCCGGAACTCGGCACCATCCACGCCCCCGAGCCGCCCATCGTGGTGCTCACCTCCAACCGCACCCGCGAAGTGCATGACGCGCTGAAACGCCGCTGCCTTTATCACTGGGTCGACTACCCGGATTTCAGCCGCGAGGTGGAAATCCTGAACGCCCGCGCCCCGGAGGCCAGCCAGCAGCTCAGCCGCGAAATCGTCGCCTTCGTGCAGGCCCTGCGGACCGAGGATCTGTTCAAGAAGCCGGGGGTGGCCGAAACCATCGACTGGGCCAATTGCCTGCTGGCGCTCGACGTCATCGCCCTCAGCCCTGAGGTGATCGCCGACACTCTCGGCGCCATCCTCAAGTACCAGGACGACATCGCCCGCCTGCAGGGCTCCGAGGCCAAGCGCATTCTGGATCAGGCGCGCGCCAGCCTGGACGCCGCCTGATGGTTCATCTTTCAAAAAATACTCCGGGGGAGGCCGGAGGCCGGGGGCAGCGCCCCCAGGGGCACTGATGCCTGACTATCCGCCGCTATCCCTGCCGGACAACCCCAAGCTGGTCCGCAACATCACCCATTTCGCCCGCGCCCTGCGCAAGGCCGGGCTGCCGATCGGCCCCGGCCGGGTGCTGGACGCGGTGCAGGCGGTGGCCGCCGCAGGCTTCACCAGCCGCGAGGATTTCTACTGGGCCCTGCACGCCTGTTTCGTCACCAAGCCGGAGCAGCGGCTGGTGTTTGCCCAGGTCTTCCGCCTGTTCTGGCGCGACCCCAGATACCTTGAGCAGATGATGGCCGCGATGCTGCCCGCGATCCGCGGCGTGCAGGAGGAGCGCACGGCAAAACCCGCCGAAAAACGCGCGGCGGAGGCGCTGCTGGACGGGATGCTCGATCCGCCCGATGTCCCGGCGGAAGAGCCGGAGGGCACGGAGATCGGCATCGACGCCTCCCGCACCGCCTCCGCTGAGGAGCGCCTGAAAACCCTCGATTTCGAACAGATGAGCACGGCTGAGATTGCCGCCGCCAAACGCATCTTGGCGCAGCTCGCGCTGCCGGTGACGCCGATCCAGTCGCGCCGCCTGATGGCCTCGCCCAACGGGCGCCGGGCGGACTGGCGCCGCACCCTGCGCAAGGCCGCGCGCCAGGGCGGCGACCTGCAGGAAATCGCCCGTGCCAAGCGCCGCATCCGCTGGCCCAACCTGGTGGTGCTCTGCGACATCTCCGGCTCGATGAGCCAGTACAGCCGCATCATCCTGCATTTCCTGCATTCCGTCGCCAACGCCAAGGGCGCGGGCTGGGCGCGGGTGCATGGGTTCACCTTCGGCACCCGGCTCACCAATATCACCCGCCACCTGCACCAGCGCGACGTCGACGCGGCGCTGGCCGCCGCAGGGGCGGAAGCGCAGGACTGGGAGGGCGGCACCCGGATCGGCGACTGCCTGCACGCCTTCAACCGCGACTGGTCGCGCCGGGTGATGGGGCAGGGCGCGGTGGTCCTGCTGATCACCGACGGGCTGGACCGCGGCGGCCCGGAGGCGCTGGCGCGCGAGATGCAGCGGCTGCAGCTGTCGTCGCGCCGCCTGATCTGGCTGAACCCCCTGCTGCGCTGGGACGGCTTTGCCCCCAAGGCGCAGGGCATCCGCGCCATGCTGCCCTATGCCGACAGCTTCCGCGCAGGCCACTCCATCGCCTCGCTGGAGGAGTTGGCGCAGGTGATCTCCAGCCCCTCCGATGCGGGCGAGAAGGCGCGCCTGATGGCGCTGCTGCCGCCTGCTGGAAAATGAATTCCAAAACCGGAATGTGACTTGATCTGAATCAAACCGTCTCTTATGGCTATGATATATTCTGAAAGCAGAATGTAACGTGCGAAAGGAGACATCATGCCACTCAACTGGAAAGCCGGGGGGCTCTTGCTGGGGCTGGTGTTCTTCCTGGCGGTGCTGCTGGTCAAACCCATCGGGGTCTCGACCCAGTTTGTGATCCTCGACGGCATCCTCGCGGACGCTGTGAACCCGCAGCTGGTGACGCAGACCGCCGACGGGTATACCTCCACCAACGCCTATCTGGCGAAATCGGACGGCAAATACGCGAAAGCCATCGCTAATCCGCTGAACTACAGCTTTGTCTTCGTGCTGGCGATGGCGCTGGGCGGGCTGCTGTCGGCCAAGCTGCGCGGCGGCATCACCGGGGCAGAGCGCAGCGTGCACGCCCTGTGGCGCGCCAATTTCGGGGACAGCCCGGCGAAACGCTATGCCGCGGCCTTCCTTGGCGGCTTCATCGTGCTTTACGGCGCCCGGCTGGCGGGCGGCTGCACCTCCGGCCACATGATGTCGGGCATGATGCAGACCGCGCTGTCGGGCTACATCTTCGCCGCCGGCGCCTTTGCCGCCGCCATCCCCGTCTCTCTGATGCTGTTCAAGAAGGAGGCCTGAGCCATGACAACCATCCTCCTGGCAATCGTGATCGGCGCCGCCTTCGGCGCGGTGCTGGACCGGATCGGGGCCTCCAACCCCAACTATATCGGCAAGATGCTGAACCTCACCGACCTGAACCTGGCGAAAACCATCCTGCTGGCGATCGGCACCGGCTCGGTCTTGATGTTCGGCGGCCAGATGGCGGGGCTGGTCGATGTTGGCCATATGTCGGTCAAGGCGGCCTATGCCGGCGTCTTCATCGGCGGGCTGATGCTGGGCGCGGGCTGGGCGCTGGCGGGCTACTGCCCCGGCACCGGCGTGGTCGCTGCCGCCTCGGGCCGCAAGGACGCGCTGTTCTTCATCGCGGGCGGCCTGGTGGGCGCGGCGGCCTATATGGTCACCTACCCGGCGTGGAAGGCCAGCGGCCTCTTGAACAGTTTCGCGGGCGGCAAGGTGACCCTGGGCACAGTGCCGGGCGCCGGATACGACGGCCTGACCGCGCTGCCCGGCGACCTTCTGGGGATCGTCCTGGGCCTTGGCTTCATCGCATTGGCCTTTGCCCTGCCGGAACGGCTGCTGCCGCAGAAACCTGCCGCGCAGCCTGCGGAATAAACTGCGCGCAGGGCAACAGGGGAGCGCCCGCCGGGGATGGCGGGCGCTTTCCGGTCTTTCGCCCGCCTTTTGCGGGCGCTTCGCGCTTGAAACTTCCCCTGCCAGCGCCGAGGTTTAAAGGCAGCCGCCGCCCGGGCGGCCCGGGGAGAGACGCAAGATGCAGCACACCGCCCAGTTTGAGACCGCGCCGGAGACCGCGCTGGAATGGCACACATCCGGCGCAGGCGCGGCCCTTGCGACCGTGGTGCAGACCTGGGGCTCCGCCCCGCGCCGCACCGGGGCGCAGCTGGCGGTGTCGGGCGATGGCAGGATCGAAGGCTCCGTCTCCGGCGGCTGCGTCGAAGGCGCCGTGGTGGTGGAGGCGCAGGAGGCGCTGGCGGACGGCAAGCACCGGCTTTTGGAATTCGGCGTCAGCGACGCGGATGCCTTTGCCGTCGGCCTCGCCTGCGGCGGCACCATCAAGGTGCTGGTGGAACCCATCGGTGCTGCGCTGCCTGCGGACCTGCTGGAAGACCTGGTGCAGGCCCGCGCCAGCCGCACGCCCGTGGCCTATGAGGTGAACCTGACCACCGGCGCCCGCCGTCTGGTGCGCGGCGCATACCCCGACCGGATGCGCATGGACCGGTCCGGGCTGGAGGAAGACGGCGAGACCTTCGTGGCTGTCCACAACCCGCCGCTGCGGCTGGTGGTGGTGGGCGCGGTCCATATCGCCCAAGCCCTGGTGCCGATGGCGCGGATTGCGGGCTATGACCCGGTGATCATCGACCCCCGCGCAGCCTTCGCCTCAGCGGAGCGCTTCCCCGGCGAGGCCCTGATGGATGACTGGCCGGACGAGGCGGTCCAGAAGCTGGGCCTCGACAGCCGCACCGCGCTGGTGCTGCTGACCCACGACCCGAAACTGGACGACCCGGCGCTGCAGGCGGCCCTGGTAGCGGATGTGTTCTACATCGGCGCGCTGGGCAGCAAGAAAACCCACGCTGCCCGCATCGCCCGGCTGCAGGAGGCAGGCTTCACCGAAGCCCAAATCGCCCGCATCCACGGCCCCATTGGCCTCGACATCGGCGCGGCGGGTCCGGCGGAAATCGCCGTCTCCATCCTTGCCGAAATGACCGCCGTCCTGCGCGGCAAACAGCCATGAGGTTCGGCCCGGTTCCCCTGAAGGACGCCGAGGGCGCCATCCTCGCGCACTCGCTGCAGGGCTCCAGCGGCAAGGTGGCCAAGGGCACGGTGCTGACGGCTGAAGACATCAAGGACCTTGCCGCCGCAGGCCACGAGACACTGACCGTCGCGCGGCTCGACCCCGCCGACATGCATGAGGACGCGGCGGCAGAGACACTGGCAAAGGCGCTGGTGCCGGACCCGTCCGCGCAGGGCATCCGGATCTCCGGCGCGGGCACCGGGCGGGTGAACCTCTATGCCACGGGCGCGGGCCTGGTGCGGCTGGACCGCGGCAAGCTTGAAGCCGTCAATGCGGTGGACCCGATGATCACCGTTGCCACCGTGCCGGACTATCACCGGGCCGATGCCGGGGGCATGCTGGCCACCATCAAGATCATCTCCTACGGCGTGCGTGCCGATGCCATCCGCCGCGCCAGCAGCGGGGCAGGGGACGCCATCCGGGTGCTGCCGCCGGTCCTGTCCTCCGCCACGCTGATCGAAACCACGGTGGGCGAGGACACCCCGCCGGACAATTTGCCTGACAAGGGCCGCGCCGCGATGGCAGGCCGGCTGCACCGGATGGGCCTCAGCCTGTCGGCGCGGGTGGTGGTGCCGCACCGGGAGGACGCGCTGGCCGAGGTGATTACCCGGGCACCGGGGCAGCTGGTGCTGATCCTCACCGGCTCCGCCACCTCTGACATTCACGACGTTGCTCCCGAAGCGCTGCGCCTCGCAGGCGGCACCATGACCCGCTTCGGAATGCCGGTCGATCCCGGCAACCTGCTGTTTCTGGGCACCTGCCGGGACAAGCCGGTGATCGGCCTGCCGGGCTGCGCCCGTTCTCCGGCCCTCAACGGTGCCGACTGGGTGCTGGAGCGGGTGATCTGCGGCCTGCCTGTCCGCTCTGCCGATATCGCCGCCATGGGCGTCGGCGGGCTGTTGAAGGAAATCCCCACCCGCCCGATGCCGCGCCGCGATGCAGAAGGCTGACGCCGCAGCGCAGCGCGGGATTTGTGACGCAGGGTCACAACCTTGGGTAAGCCCTTCTGACGCGAATTTTACCCCTTGCCCCCCCGTTAAAACACTTCGCGGACGGCGCGGCCCGTGCTTAACTCCCGTCAGCCAGACAAAAACAAGCTAAAGGGAGGGTACTATGGCCAAGGTCTCCATGACCGTGAACGGCAAGGATGCCAGCGGCGAGGTCGAAGGGCGCACGCTGCTGTCCTCATTCCTGCGCGAGCAGCTGGGGCTGACCGGCACCCATGTTGGCTGCGACACCAGCCAGTGCGGCGCCTGCGTTGTGCATGTGGACGGCAAGGCGGTGAAGGCCTGCACCATGCTGGCGCTGGAGGCCGAGGGGGCCGAGGTCGCCACCATCGAAGGCCAGGCCAACGCCGACGGCTCGCTCAACACCATCCAGCAGGCGTTCCAGGACCATCACGGGCTGCAATGCGGCTTCTGCACGCCGGGCATGGTGATGTCGGCGGCGGCGCTGCTGAAGGACAACCCCAAACCCAGCGAACAGGAAATCCGCGACTACCTCGAAGGCAACCTCTGCCGCTGCACCGGCTACCACAATATCGTCAAGGCGATCATGGCGGCCTCCGGGCAGGATGTGTCCTCCATCGCGGCGGAATGAGCAGACGACCCCAGGCCGGACCGCGGCCTGAGCTGACCAAGGAGTAAGTGACAAAGAGGTGCGCCAGTGGCAGCACCCTCCAGGGAGGAAAGACCAGACATGCCCAAGGACCAAGGCATCGGCGCCAGCCCCAAGCGGCGCGAGGACGTGCGGTTCCTGACAGGAGCCGGAAACTACACCGACGACATCAATGTGAACGGCCAGGCCTATGTGCATTTCCTGCGCGCGGATGTGGCCCATGCGACCATCAACTCCATCGATACATCCGCGGCTGAGACGATGCCCGGCGTGGTGAAGGTCTTCACCGGCGCAGATTTCGCCGAGGTGGGCGGCATCCCCTGCGGCTGGGGCGTCACCGATCGCCACGGCAACCCGCAGCAGGAGCCGCGACACCCGATCATCGCCGACGGCACCATCCGCCACGTGGGCGAGATCGTCGCTGCCGTGGTCGCCGACACGCTGGAGCAGGCCCGCGATGCGGCGGAAGCCATCGAACTGGACCTGAGCGACAAGCCCGCGGTGGTCAATATGGCCGCCGCACTGGCAGAGGATGCCGCCAAGGTGCATGAGGACCTGACCTCAAACCTCTGTTATGACTGGGTGTTCGGCAATCCCGATGACGATGCGGTGCAGGCGGCCTTTGACTCTGCGGCGCATGTGACGACGCTGGAACTGGTCAACAACCGGCTGGTCGCCAACCCGATGGAGCCGCGCGTGGCGATCGGTGAATACACACGTGGCACGGACGAATACACGCTCCACACCACCAGCCAGAACCCGCATGTGATCCGCCTCCTGATGTGCGCCTTTGTGCTGGGCCTGCCAGAACACAAGGTTCGGGTGATCGCGCCCGATGTGGGTGGCGGCTTCGGCTCCAAGATATTCCACTATGCCGAGGAAGCCTTCTGCACCTTCGCCGCCAAGGCCTGCGGGCGGGCGGTGAAATGGACCTCCACCCGGGCCGAGGCCTTCATCTCCGACGCCCATGGCCGCGACCATGTGACCAAGATCGAGCTGGCGCTGGACGCGGACAACAACTTCACCGCGCTGCGCACCAACACGATGGCCAACATGGGCGCGTATCTGTCGACTTTCTCCACCTCGGTGCCCAGCTACCTGCACGGCACCCTGATGGCGGGGAACTACAAGACGCCGATCGTGCAGGTGAACGTGAAGACCGTGTTCACCAATACGGTGCCGGTCGATGCCTACCGCGGTGCGGGCAGGCCCGAGGCGACCTTCCAACTGGAGCGGGTGATTGACAAGGCTGCGCGCGAACTGGGCGCCGACCCGATTGCGCTGCGCCGCCAGAACTTCATCACCGAGTTTCCCTATGAAACCCCGGTGGCGCTGACCTATGACACCGGCGACTATGTGGCGACCATGGACAAGCTGGAGGAAGTCGCGGACATCGCCGGCTTTGCCGCCCGCCGTGCGGAAAGCGAGAAGAACGGCAAGCTGCGCGGCTTCGGCGTCAACTGCTATATCGAGGCCTGCGGCATCGCGCCCTCCAACATCGTCGGCATGCTGGGCGCGCGGGCGGGCCTTTATGACGCCGCCACCGTGCGGGTGAATGCCACCGGAACCATCAGCGTCTTTGTCGGCGCGCATTCGCACGGGCAGGGGCATGAAACCTCCTTCCCGCAGGTGGTCGCGGATATGATCGGCATTGATGAAAGCATGGTCGATATCGTGCATGGCGACACCGGGCGGGTGCCCTTCGGCATGGGCACCTACGGGTCGCGCTCCATCGCCGTCTGCGGCTCCGCCATGGTGCGGGCGACCGAGAAGATCATCAGTAAGGCCAAGAAGATCGCAGCCCATCTGATGGAGGCGTCTGACGCCGATATCGAATTGAAGGACGGCCAGTTCACCGTTGCAGGCACCGACAAATCGGTGGCCTGGGGCGATGTCACCCTGACGGCTTACGTGCCCCACAACTACCCGCTGGAGGAGCTGGAGCCGGGGCTGGAGGAGACCGCGTTCTATGATCCCGCCAACTTCACCTATCCGTCCGGCGCCTATGCCTGCGAGGTGGAAGTGGATCCCGACACCGGCAAGGTCACCATCGAGCGCTTCGCGGCTGCCGATGATTTCGGCAATATCATCAACCCGATGATCGTCGACGGCCAGGTCCATGGCGGGCTGGGGCAGGGCATCGGCCAGGCGCTCTTGGAAAACGCGGCCTATGACGAAGACGGCCAGCTGTTGTCGGCCTCCTTCATGGATTACGCCATGCCGCGCGCGGATGACGTGCCGTTCTACCAGGTGGATCATACCTGCCAGACCCCCTGCACCCACAACCCCTTGGGGGTGAAGGGCTGCGGCGAGGCAGGCGCCATCGGCTCGCCCCCGGCGGTGGTCAACGCGGTGATCGACGCGCTGCAGTCGGGCGGCAAGAGTGTCACCCATATCGACATGCCGCTGTCGCCCGCGCGGGTCTGGGCGGCGATGAACGGGTAAGGGCTCATGGGGGCGCTGCCCCCATACCCCCGGAGTATTTTCGGAAAGATGAAAGCCGGTCAGCCGGTTTTCGGAAAGGATACGCGATGTATGAATTCGAATTCGAGAAACCCTCGACCGTCGCTGAGGCCGTGGCCGCGCTGGCGGATGAGGACGCGCAGGCGCTCGGCGGCGGGCAGACGCTGATCCCGACGCTGAAGCAGCGGCTGGCGATGCCGTCGAAACTGGTCTCCCTCACCGGCATTGCGCAGCTGAAGGAGCTGAGCGACAACGCCGGCATGCTGACCATCGGCGGCGCGGTCACCCATGCCGAGGCGGCCGAAGCCGCGGCGGGCCCCTACCCGGCGCTGGCGGATCTGGCCAGCCATATCGGCGATCCGGCGGTCCGCAACCGCGGCACCATCGGCGGCTCGCTGGCCAACAATGACCCGGCCGCCTGTTATCCGGCGGCGGCGCTGGGCAGCGGTGCCACCATCGTCACCAGCCGGCGCGAGATCACCGCCGATGACTACTTCCGCGGCCTGTTCGAAACCGCGCTGGAAGAGGGCGAGATCATCACCGCGGTGCGCTTTCCGGTGCCGCAGAAGGCCAATTACCAGAAGTTCGAGCAGCCCGCCTCCCGCTTTGCGCTGGTCGGCGTGTTTGTTGCGAAATACGCCGCCGGCGTGCGGGTGGCCGTTACCGGCGCGTCAGAGGAGGGCGTGTTCCGCTGGCGCGAGGCCGAGGCGGCGCTGGATGCCAGTTTCGCGCCTGACGCGCTCGACGGCCTCAGCCTGGATGCCGGCGGCATGATCGGCGATTTGCACGGCACCAAGGAATACCGCGCCCATCTGGCGGCAGTGGTGACCAGGTGGGCGGTGGCGGCGGCGGCCTGAGACCGGCTGAACCGCGGAGAGGCAGCAGGCACCGGGGTCCGGTGCCTGTTTGCGTTTGGGGCCGGGCACCCATCCAAGGCATAAGAAAAGCCCCGCAGGACGGGCCTGCGGGGCTGTGCCGTGCACCTGCGGTGCGGCTTACTTCTTGGCCAGCGGGCCGATCATCATGATCATCTGGCGGCCTTCCATCTTCGGCATGTTTTCGACCTTGCCGATTTCCTTGGTGTCTTCGGCCACCCGTTCCAGCAGCTCGCGGCCGAGGTTCTGGTGCGCCATCTCGCGGCCGCGGAAGCGCAGGGTGACTTTCACCTTGTCGCCGTTTTCCAGGAACTTGAAGACGTTGCGCATCTTCACGTCATAGTCATGAGTGTCCGTGTTGGGACGGAACTTGACCTCTTTGACCTCGATGATCTTCTGCTTCTTACGGGCTTCGCTCTCGCGTTTTTGCTGTTCGTACTTGAACTTGCCAAAGTCCATGATCTTGCACACGGGCGGGTTGGCATTGGGCGAGATTTCAACCAGATCCAGTCCGGCTTCGGCAGCCATTTCCATGGCCTTGGCCGGATGCACGACACCGGCGTTTTCACCATCGGCGCCAATCAGGCGGATTTCGGGGGCGCGGATTTTTTCGTTGACGCGCGGGCCGGTATCACGTTGCGGCGGCGCGTTATGAGGTCTGCGGGCTATGACTGCTATCCTTCTGTCATTGCAAAAAGTGCGGGAACGCTACTGCCCCCGCGCGTGTGATTCAAGACTTATGGGCGGTATGGCGGCAGGAAAGCTGTTTTTCAAGGCCGCATATCGCGGACAGCCCTTGAAACGGGCGCTTTTGCGGCCTGTTGCGGCGGCCGGGGCGCGAGCGGCAACGTCCTGATAAGGCAGGGTTGCGGCGGGGTTCCGCCGGTGGGCTGCCGACGGCGGCGCGGGCCCGCCCGTGAGGCCGCGTCCGGGAACTTTCCCCTTGAGCGGAGCCGCTTGCGGTCCCATTTGGCAAAGCAGAAGGCGAGAGACCGGCCAGCAGGGCCGGATCATGGAAGGAGCCCATTATGAAAAAACTGTTGATCGTGATTGCCGTGGCCATTGCAGCGGTGGCTGCCTTTATGCTGCTGACCGGTCCGGAGCCGGAGGAGACCGTGCCGCAGGTGCAGGAAGAGCAGAGCAGCACCGTTCCGGAATCCGCCGAAGAGAGCACCGCCCCGGCTGAACAGGCTGCCGAAGACGCGGCGGCGGCCGTGGAGGAGGCGATTGAAACCGGTGCCGAAGCTGCCGGCGCGGCGGTTGATGCCGTGCAGGACACGCTGAACCAGGCGGTGGATGCCGCTGCCGGGGCAGCCGGCGATGCCGTTGACGCGGTTCAGGACTCTGCCGGTCATGACGGCGGCGTGGCCGATTTGGCCGGTGAGGCCGCGGATGCGGCGGATCAGGCCGTGGATCAGGCAGGCCAGGCTGCGGATGCCGCAGCGGACAGCGCTGCAGGCGCAGCGGATGCGGCGCAGGATGCCGCGGCAGATGCCGCCACTGAGGATCTGAACAGCGCAACCGGATCGGTTGAGGGCGATGCCGCCGTGGAAACCGAAGGCACCGCCGGCAGCAATTAAGCGCTGCTGACGCCGCTTCGCGGCCGGTGACATAACGCCGCGCGGCCGGGCTGGACCGGCCGCCGGTTCAAGACGCTGTTCAGTGCGGCCCGGTCAAGGCGGCCCGAAAAAAGGCAGCTTTTTCAGTGCGGGCGGGCCTGGGCCTGCTGGGCCACGCGGGCGATCTGATCCAGCGCGCTGTGGCCGCTTGCCGGGGGCTGCGGCGCCAGGAAGGCCAGGAAGGTTTCCCAGCCGGCGGCGTTGCTGCCCTGTTTGCGGGCGCGCTGGATCTGCAGCTGCGCCACGCCGACCAGGTCCAGCGGTTTGGACCCGTCATAGGCGCTGCCGGTGATACCGGCCAGATGGCTGCGGAACTTCGCGCCCATCGAGTTCAGCAGAAGCATCGGCCCGGTCACCGGCTGCCCGGCCTGCACCAGCGCGTCGAACATCTGGTCGATGTCCTGCGGCGCGATGGCGCGCGGGTCATAGCCCGCCTTAATGCCGGCAATCTTTTCGGGGATCGAGGGCTGCACCTGGTCGGTGCGGGCCTGAAAGCCTGCCACCGCAGCCTTGACGCGGGCCTTGCCTGCCTCTGTTCTGACGGACATGAAGACGGGCGCCTGCCCGGAGGCCATTTCATTCTGCATTTCGAGCTTCTCCGTTCTGGATACTTGCTCCCGGAATACAGAATCATCCCCAACAAATGATAAACGGGAGGCGGCGGCCTCCCGTCAAAACAGTGTCAAAAATGGGGCTGCCAGCGGCGGCCCTCCGGCGCCGGATCAGTCCAGGAACGCCTTTTCCACCACGAAATGCGCGGGCCTGGAATTGGCGCCTTCCTCCAGCCCGTAGGTGTTCTCGAACAGGTCCTTGAGCTCCAGGTTGAAGGCCAGGTTGCCGCAGATCATCGCGCGGTCGCTTTCCGGGTTCAGCGGCGGCACGCCGAGATCGGCAAACGCCTCGCCGGAACGCATCAGGTCGGTGATGCGGCCCATCTTGGGGCTCTCTTCGCGGGTGGTGGTCGGGTAATATTTGATCTTCTTCCAGAAGCCTTCGCCGATCACCTCATTCAGGAGCTCGTCGTCCTTCAGGCTTTCGATCAGTTCGCGGCCATAGGTCAGCTCGCCCGCCTCGCGGCAGGTGTGGGTGATGATCACCTCGTCGAATTTCTCATAGGTTTCCGGCTCGCGCAGCAGCGAGGCAAAGGGCGCAAAGCCGGTGCCGGTGGCAAAGAACCAGATCCGCTTGCCGGGCACCAGCGCGTCATGCACCAGGGTGCCGACGGGCTTGGGGCGCAGGATGATCTCGTCGCCTTCCTTGATGTGCTGCAGCTTGGAGGTCAGCGGGCCGTCCTGCACCTTGATGGAGTAGAACTCCATTTCCTCGTCCCAGCTGGGGGAGGCGATGGAATAGGCGCGCAGCAGCGGTTTCTGCTTGCCGGTCTTGGGGTCCGGATCGCCCATCAGGCCGATCATCACGAACTCGCCGGAGCGGAAGCGCAAGGACGCGGGCCGGGTGCAGCGGAAGGAAAACAGCCGGTCGGTCCAGTGCTTCACTTGGGTGACGGTCTGGGCGTCGGGCAGGGCCGGCACCGCTTTGGCCGGTTTCGGGTCGGTTGCAGTGTCGGTCACGGGTGTCATCTCATTCATCGGTTCCACTGCCGGAGGAGTAGCCGGCACCTCTGATTAATCTTTGATACAGGTCAGGAAAAGCCCCCGTTTTGGAAAACCGGCCCCGCGCGTGACGCAACGGAACCGGTTCGAGGGGCGTTTCCCGGGTTCGGGGGCTGGCTCAGCGGGCGGCGGTGCTGCCGCGCAGGCGGGCCTGATAGCTGTGGTCCTGCCAGTTGGCGCGGGCCAGCCACTGGTCCTCGGGCTGGCGGGCGGCCAGTTCATCGGACAGCTCCACCTCGTCAAAGCCGGAGCGGCGGGCCATTGCGTACTGGTCGGCGATCACATGGCCGAAGGCGCGCAGGCGGCCCTCATACCCCCTGAGCCGCAGCTGGCGGGCCAGGGTGAAGCCGCGGCCGTCGGCAAAGCTGGGGAACTCAACCCGCACCAGCTCGACGCCGTCCAGCGGCACGTCGTTCAGATTGGCGTCCGAGGCCAGCTCCAGCACGTTTGAGCCGTCAAAGCCGCCGGTCCAGTCATCAGCAGCAAAGCCGGTGTCGGTCACGATAACAGTCATCTCACTCACGCTCCTGTGCGTACGAATTTGCCATCCACCACATGGATGCCGCATTCTTCTTTGTTTTCGCCGCGCCAGCGCCCGGCACGGGGGTCTTCGCCTTCCTTGACCGGGCTGGTGCAGGGCGCGCAGCCGATCGAGGGATAACCCTTGGCCACCAGCGGATGGCGGGGCAGGCGGTTTTCATCCATATAGGTGCGCACGTCCTCGGGCGCCCAATGGGCCAGCGGGTTGATCTTGAGCCGCCCAGTTGAGCCTTCTGGGCCGTCCTCGACTTCAAAGAAGTCCAGAGCAGCGCGGGAGCCGGACTGGAACCGCTTGCGCCCCGTGATCCAGCCTTCATATCCGTCCAGCGCCTTTTGCAGCGGGATGGTCTTGCGCAGGGTGCAGCAGGCGTCCTTGTCGCTGAACCGCAGCGCCCCGTAGGGGTCCTTCTCGGCGATGTCATCGGCGCGGATGATGCGCACATTGCGCAGGCCCAGCCGCTCGCTCACTTCCTGCTGATAGATCAGCGTCTCGGTGAACAGCAGTTCGGTGTCCACGAACACAATCGGCGTCATCGGGTCGATGATCGCGGCCATGTGCAAAAGCACCACGGATTCCGCGCCGAAAGAGGAGACCAGGGCGATGTGGCCCGCGTCCCGCAATGCGCCCTCCATCACCGAGGTGGCCGAGTGGTGGCGGTAGCGCGCATTGAGCGCTTCCGCCTTGGCGGCCAGCTCCCGGTCCCGAAGGGGGATTTCCCCTCCGGCGGGCGTGTTTCCGGCTGAATGGAACATCGGATCAGGCGACCTTTTTCTGAGCCTCGGGATAGAGCGCGGCCTTGAACGGCTCCATGCCGATCCGGCGGTAGGTTTCGAGGAAGGTTTCCTCGGCGCTGTCACGCCGGGCCATGTAGACATCGACGATGCGTTCAACCGCGGGCACGATCTCGTCATAGGCAAAGCCGGGGCCGGTGCGGGTGCCGATGGCCGCCGTCTCGGTGGCGTCGCCGCCCAGGGTGATCTGGTAGTTCTCCACCCCTGCGCGGTCCAGGCCCAGAATGCCGATGTGGCCCACGTGGTGATGGCCGCAGGCGTTGATGCAGCCCGAGATCTTGATCTGCAGATGGCCGATGTCGTGCTCCATCTTCAGTTCGTCAAAGCGTGTTGCGATTTCCTGCGCGACCGGGATCGAGCGGGCGGTGGCCAGCGCGCAGTAATCCATGCCCGGGCAGGCGATGATGTCCGAGATCAGGCCGATGTTGGCGGTGGCCAGGCCATGCGCCTTCAGCGTAGCATGGATTGCCGGCAGGTCGTTCTTGCGGACATGCGGCAGGATCACGTTCTGCTGGTGGCTGATGCGCAGCTCGTCATAGGCGTATTGCTCGGCCAGATCGGCCATTACCCGCATCTGCTCCGCCGTTGCGTCGCCCGGGGTTTGCCCATGCGCCTTGATCGAGATGGTGGCGATTGCGTGGCCCTCGGCGCGGTGCGCGTGCAGATTGGTGTCGGCCCAGGCGCGGAACACCGGGTCGCTTGCATAGGCCGCGTCGAACACATCGGTCGGGGCGGAGCGGAACTCCGGCGCCTGGAAATGCGTCTTGATCTCTTCCAGCAGTTCCTGGTCGGTGCCATCGTACTGGCCGCGGATCGCGAGGAAAGCTTCCTCGGTCATCGCGCGGTAGGTGTCGATGCCGTTCTCGGAAACGGTGATCTTGATGCGGGCCTTGTACTTGTTGTCGCGGCGGCCCAGCACGTTGTAGACGGTCAGCACCGCCTCCAGATAGGGCAGCAGATCCGCCTGCGGCAGGAATTCCCGCAGCACCTGGCCGATCATCGGGGTGCGGCCCAGGCCGCCGCCGACGATGACCTTGAAGCCAATCTTGCCGTCCTGCTCCACCACCTGCAGGCCCACGTCATGCGCCTTGATCACGGCGCGGTCGGCGCCGCTGCCGGTGATGGCGATCTTGAACTTGCGGCCCAGGAACTGGAATTCCGGGTGGTCGGTCGACCACTGGCGGATCAGCTCGGCATAGGGGCGGGGATCGGTCAGCTCATCCGCGGCGGCACCGGCGAAATGGTCGGCGGTGGTGTTGCGGATGGTGTTGCCGGAGGTCTGGATGGCGTGCAGCCCAGCCTCTCCCAGCGCGTCCAGCATGTCCGGGATGTCACGCAGCTTGGGCCAGTTGTACTGGATGTTCTGGCGGGTGGTGAAATGGCCGTAGCCCTTGTCCCACTTCTCGGCCAAGAGCGCCAGGGTGCGCATCTGGCCGGAATTCAGGGTGCCATAGGGGATCGCGACCCGCAGCATGTAGGCATGCAGCTGCAGGTAGACGCCGTTCATCAGGCGCAGCGGCTTGAACTCATCCTCGGTGAGGGAGCCGTCGATGCGGCGCTCGACCTGGGCGCGGAACTGGGCGTTGCGTTCGGCAAGGAAGGCTTCGTCGAATTCATTGTACTTATACATTGGCTTCAGCCTCCTGCTTGCCGTGGAAGTAGTTGGAGGGGCCGGTGCGGCGGAATTCCTCGCGGAAGTGGGTCGGCTCGGGGCCGTTCGGGCCTGCCTTGGCGTCGGCCAGATAGGCGCCGACGATCTTGATGTTCTGCTTTTCCGCTTCCAGCAGGCGCAGCTGGGCTTCGGCTTCATCGGTGATCAGCTCGGCCTCGGCCATGTTGCGGGTCCAGCTGCCCTCGGCGGTGAAATAGATCACGTCGCCTTCCAGCAGATCGTTGGCGGTGATGACTTTGGGCGTAAAGGCGCGGGCCATTATGCAAGCTCCGTTTTGAGATCGTTCAGGGCCGCCGCCGCCTGGCGCGGGGCTAATCCCAGGAAGGTGAGGGCAGGGCCGCCGAAACCGGCCGCGTCGAGGTCGGCGGGCAGGCGGTCCAGAGTGGTTTGCAGCACCCGCTGATCGGGGCGGGAGGCGTTCTCGACAATGGTCACCGGCGTGGCGCGGTCGGCACCGTGCATGATCAGGCGGCCCTGCACGAAACGCGCGGATTTCTTGCCCATATAGACCGCGGCAACCTCGCCCGGACGCGCCAGTGCGGCCCAGTCGTGATCGGCAAAGCCACGCATCGCGTGGCCGGTCAGGAACCGCACCGCGGTGTTGCGGCCGCGCTGGGTCAGGCTTTGGCCGATGGCGGCGGCGGCAGCGGAGGCCGCGGTGATGCCGGGGATGATGCTGTAAGCGATGCCCGCGTCCTCGCAGGCGGTCAGCTCCTCATCCAGGCGGGCAAAGATGGCCGGGTCGCCGCCCTTGAGGCGCAGCACCTTCTTGCCTTCGCGGGCCAGTTCCACCAGACGGGCGTTGATCTCGGCCTGGGAGACCTGGGCGCCGAAGCCTTCCTTGCCGGCGTCTTCCAGCACCGCCTGCGGGCCGGCCAGAGCGAGGATGTCATCGCTGACCAGACGGTCGTGCAGGATCACGTCGGCGGCTTGCAGGGCGCGCAGCGCTTTCAGGGTCAAAAGCTCTGCATCGCCGGGGCCGGACCCGGCAAAGGTCACCTGGCCCGCAGCCATACAGTCCATGCGGCCACGGGTGTGAGTGGCGGCATTGGCAGCATGTGTCGTTGGTGCGGACATCCCTGTACCCTCTTCGGTGTGTTTGACTTAAGGGTAGATATAGGAAATATTCCCGGTATCGCGCTATATGGGCGCGGAAATAAGAACAATGGTTTTGCCGCGGCGGGACATCGGGCCGTTTGGTCCTCACATAAGGAGAAAACAGGAATGACGGTGCGGATCGACGGCACGGACCGGAAAATTCTGGCTGAACTGCAACGGGATGCCAGCCAGTCGCTGGACGAAATAGCCCGCCGGGTGGGGTCTTCCAAGACCCCTGTTTGGAATCGGATCCGCAAGCTGAAGGAGGCCGGGGTGATCGGCCAGCAGACGGTGCTGCTGGACCCGGAGGCGCTGGGGTTCGAGGCCTGTTTCTTTGTCCTGATCCGCACCTCGGAGCATGAGGCGGAATGGCAGGCCAAGTTCCTGCAGGCCTTGCGTGACCGCCCCGAGGTGCAGGAGGCGCACCGGCTGGCGGGCGACATCGACTATATCCTGAAGGTGCGGGTGCAGAACGCGCGCGCCTATGACGTGTTCTATCAGGCGCTGATTTCCGAGGTGAAGGTGCACAATGTGACGGCGCTTTTGTCGATGGAGGAAATCAAGTCCACCACCATGCTGCCGCTGGGCGCCTGAGGGGCGGCTGCGGTTCTGCAACAGCAGGCGGGACCGGTGTCCTGCCTGCTGTTGAATTTGTCACAGGGGCGGGCGCAGCAGCAGGTGGCGCCCGTCCTGCAGCCGCCAGGGCGATGCCTCACCAGTGGCAGCCTCCGGCATCACGCCGATGTCGGCCAGCAGATGCGGAGATGTTTCCGTCAACCGCTGCAGCTCGTGACGCGGCACCTGTACCACGCCCTGAGACGCCGCTGCATGAGGCTCAGCTTTTCTCAGTCCCGTCAGGCCTGCAATCCAGCCAAGCACGCTGCGGGCAAAAGACCCGTGGGGCCGGGCACCCGCGTTATCACAAAATGCAGTCATGGCTACTCCTCCGTTCTGGCCTTTGAGAGTTAGGGTCCGAGGGGCTTGCGCGCAAACCAGTTAAACTTCACCATGGATCAGGAAAACTGACCCATGGTGAAATGATGCGCCTGCCGCCCCTCAATGCCCTGCGCGCCTTCGAGGCCGCCGCCCGCCATGAGGGCTTCATCGCTGCCGCGGATGAACTCTTCGTGACGCGCGGCGCCATCAGCCGCCAGGTGAAGATCCTGGAGGACCACATCGGCGTGCAGCTGTTTCACCGCAACGCCCGCGGTGTGGAGCTGACGGCGGCGGGGCAGCGGCTTTATCCGGTGCTGACCGGGGCCTTTGCGATGATGCAGCGCGAGGTGGAGCGGATCGCGGCGGATGCCTCCGAGCTGCGGGTGATCTGCCCGCCGACGCTGTCGATCCGCTGGCTGCTGCCGCAGCTGGAGCAGTTCCGCGCCGCGCATCCGGAGATCAAGCTGCAGCTGACCACGGACTTCTACAGCAGCAAGGGGTTCAGGGGGGCGGAATACGATCTTGGCATTTCCGTTGAGAACCGCGTGGGGCGGCCGCCGGACATCGAGGTGCTGCCGCTGTTCGAAATGGTCCTCGCTCCGGCCTGCGCCCCGTCGCTGCTGCCGGCGCTGGAGGCCGGCCCCGAAGCGCTAGCCGGCCAGCGGCTGCTGCATGAGAGCCCGCGCCGCTTCGACTGGCCAACCTGGGTGCAGCATTTCGGGGTGGAGCAGGTGGACCCTGCAAGCGGCGAGGCGTTTCCGAACCTCGACATGGCCACCCGCGCCGCAGTGATGGGGGCCGGCGTGGTGATGGCGGATCTGGTTCTGTGCCAGGAGGAACTGGCCCGCGGCGATCTGGTGCTGCCGTTCCCTGAGATGACCTGCGGCACCCCGGACGGCGCCTATGCGCTGATCGGCGAGCGGCAGAAATGGCATGACCCCAAGGTGGCCGCCTTCCGGGACTGGCTGCTGAGCGGTCCCTGCATGGCGGCGCTCTCTGCCCTGCCGGAATGACATCCCGGCGCGGGGGGTGGAAAGGGGGCGCTGCCCCCTCGGCGCTGGGGCGCCTCACCCCCGGAGTATTTAGCCAAAGGTGAAATGGGGCGCGCGCCGCGTCAGCGGCGCCGGGCCCAACCGGGCAAGGGGATCTGTGATCCCCGCGGCGCGGGCGGGAGTGCCCCGGTCCTTAAGAGCGGGTGACCAGCAGCTGCGTGAGCCCGTGGAAATGGTAGCTGTTGCTGTATTCGGGCTCTGCCGCCAGTTTCAGGTCCGGGCAGTGCTCGAACAGGATTGGCAGGGCGATCTGCATTTCCAGCCGCGCCAGCGGCGCGCCGACGCAGAAGTGCAGTCCGCCTCCGAAACTTTTGTTCACCTTCGGCGGACGGGTTGGGTCGAAGCGGCCGGGGTCGTCCAGCGCCGCCGGGTCGCGGTTGGCGGAGCCCAGAAGCAGCGCCACCTGCTCGCCGCGCTGGAAGGTGTGGCCGAACACCTCCGCCTCTTCATAAGCGTAGCGGGTGAACATGTGCAGCGGCGGATCAAAACGCAGGATTTCCTCCACCAGCCCCTCGATTCCTTCCGGTGCCAGCCATTCCGGCTGCCAGCCCTGCTGCAGCATCGTCTTCACGCCGTTGCCAAGCGCATGCACCGTGGCCTCGTGGCCGGCATTCAACAGCAGGATGCAGGTGCCGATCAGCTCATCGGTGGAGAGCTTGTCTCCTTCTTCTTCTGCCGCGATCAGCCGGGTGATCAGGTCGTCGCGGGGATCGTCGCGGCGGTCGTCAATGTAGCCGCGCAGGAAATCCGTGAACTCCTGCGCGGCCTGTGCCGCGGCCTGTTCGGTCGCCTCGGTGCGCGCGGCCTGATACATCGCGACCATCCTGTGCGACCAGTCCAGAAGCTGCGGCGCCATCTCCTCCGGCACGCCCAGCAGGCGGCAGATGGTGATCACCGGCACCTGGGTGCAATAGGCGTCCAGGAGGTCGAAGGGCTGGTCCGGGAAGGCACCGGTCAACTGGTGGCACAGGTCGTGGATGCCCGGCGCCAGCGCCGCGATCTCACGCGAGGTGAAGGCGCGCAGCACCAGTTTGCGCAGCCGGGTGTGGCGGGGCGGCTCGGCATCGAGCATCGAATGCGCCTCCGCCGCCAGGAAGGGGGCGAGATGGGCGGGGCCTTCGGTGCGCAGCTCTTGCGGCACCTCGCGGCCGAAGCGGCGGTCGCGCAGCAGCATGTGCACCGCGGAATGGCCGAAGGCGGCCGCCATGCCGTAATCCTGCCAGTGGTGCATCTGGCCCTCAGCCCTGGCGGCAGCATAGAAAGGATAGGGATCCTGCACAAAGGCGGGATCGGTCGGGGATTGGGTTAAAGTCTTCATATACCGGTTGTTGCCGCTGCATCTGGCCAATGCAAGGGGGGCTTTGATAACGTGCCGCCATGAAAACACAAAACCTTCTTCGCTGGAGCCTGCCCGCCGGGTTCCTTCTGGCCGTGGCGGCGCTGGCGCTGGCGGCGTGGTCCTATGGCTACCGGCAGGCGCTGGACAGTCTGGCCGAGCGCAGTGCGGCCGATCTGGCGCTGGCCTCGGACCGGGTGAGCACGCAGCTGCAGGTCTATCAGGAACTGGCGGTGCTGACCGCGGAGCATCCGGCGCTGGCGGATCTTGCCGCGCCTGGGGCGCAGGCCGGGGCGGCGGATCTGCTGCGGTCGGTGGCGGACAAGACTGCGGCGCTGGATGTGTTCTTTGCTGCTGCGGGCGGCCGGGTGCTGGCGGCAGCCGAAGGGGTGACAGGCGCCAGCGTGGCGCAGCAGGGTTATTTCGTCCGGGCGATGCAGGGGGCCTTGGGCACCGGCCACGGGGTGCTTCAGCCGGATGGCCAGCGGGCCTATTTTTATGCCGCCCCGGCCTTTGCCCCGGACGGGCGGGTGCGCGGGGCGCTGGTGGTGGTGGCCGATGTGGCGGATGTGGAGCAGACCTGGCGCGGCTCGCTGCCGGCGGTGTTCTTTACCGATCAAACCGGCGAGGTGTTCATCGCCAACCGGTCCGAGCTGTTGTTCTGGCAGCGCGGCGGGGCGGCGGCGGAGGCGGAGGCGGGCCAGCCGGAGGTGACCGGCAGGCGCCGTTATGCCGGGCATGAGATCTGGTCGCTCAGGGGCAGTGCCTACCTGCCGCAGCAGGCGCTGCATCTGTCGGTGGATCTGCCGGTCATCGGCATGACGGGCGAGATCCTGGTGGATGTGGCCCCGGCGCGGCGGCTTGCGGTGCTGCAGGCGGCGGCGCTGGCGGCGGTGTGCCTCGCCTTGGGCGCCATGCTGTTCATCGTGATGGAGCGCCGCCGCACCCTGGCCGAAGCCAATGCGGTGCTGGAAAGCCGGGTCGAGGCGCGCACAAGGGCGCTGTCGGCGGCCAACCTGCAGCTGCGCCGCGAGGTGCGCGAGCGCGAGGAGGCCGAGGCGGCGCTGAAGCGCGCGCAGGAGGAGCTGGTGCAGGCGGGCAAGCTGTCGGCGCTGGGGCAGATGTCGGCGGGGATCAGCCATGAGCTGAACCAGCCCCTGATGGCGATCCAGCAGTATGCCGAGAACGGCGCCGCCTTTCTGGAGCGCGGCAAGGCGGCGCGCACCGGGGAAAACCTGGGGCGGATTTCGGACATGGCGGCGCGGATGGCGCGGATCATCAAGAACCTGCGCGCCTTTGCCCGCAATGAAAGCGAGCCGATGGGGCAGGTCGATCTGGTGCGGGTGATCAGCGCCGCGGCAGAGCTGACCGCGCCGCGGCTGAAGGCGGAGCAGGTGGATCTGCGCTGGCAGGCTGCGGACTATCCCGTGCCGGTCTATGCCTGGGGCGGCGAGGTGCGGCTGACGCAGGTGTTTGTGAACCTGATCAACAACGCCGCGGACGCCATGCAGGGGCAGGTGGAGAAGGTGATCTCGATCTCTGTCGACAGCGGCCCGCGGCTGCAGGTGCGGGTGCAGGACAGCGGCCCCGGCATCAAGGAGCCGGAAAAGGTGTTCGAGCCGTTCTATTCCACCAAGGTGGTGGGCAGCTCCGAGGGGATGGGGCTGGGGCTGTCGATCTCCTATGGGCTGGTGCAGAGCTTTGGCGGCAACATCCGAGGCACCAACACCGGCGGCGGCGCGGTGTTCACGGTGGAACTGGAGCCGTGGAGCGAGGCCGGGCAGAGGGATGATGCGGCATGATCCGCAAGGTGCTTTTGGTGGATGACGATGCTGCGGTGCGCGAGGCGCTGGCGCAGACCTTGGAGCTGAATGAGCTGGAGGCGGTCGCGGCGGGTTCCTTTGTGGCGGCCAAGGACCATATCACCCGCGAATTTGCGGGGGTCATCGTCTCGGATCTGCGGATGCCGGGGCGGGACGGGTTTCATCTGCTGGACTATGCCCGCAGCATTGATGACGAGCTGCCGGTGGTGCTGCTGACCGGCGAGGGCGACATTCCGATGGCGGTGAAGGCGATGTCGCAGGGGGCGTTCGACTTCCTGGAGAAGCCCTGCGCCGCCGCCGACTTCCTGCCGGTGCTGGAGCGCGCGCTGAAGACCCGGGCGCTGGTGCTGGAGAACCGGCGGCTGAAGCGGCAGCTGGAAACCGGCGATCCGGCCTCCAGGCTGCTGTTCGGCAGCTCGCCGCAGGCGGAGGAGATGCGCCAGCGGGTGCGGGCGGTGGCGCCGACGGGGGCAGAGGTGCTGGTGACCGGCGCGCCGGGCAGCGGCATTTCCAAGGTGGCGGAGGTCATCCACCTGATGTCGCCTGCCGCGCAAGGCCCGTTTGTGAAACGCCCCGCCGCCGGTCTGGCGGCGGAGACCGTGGCCGGGCTGTGCCAGGAGGCGGCGGGCGGCTCGCTGTTCCTGGATGAGGTGCAGGCGCTGCCGGAAGCGGCGCAGTATGCGCTGCTGGCGCAGCTGGAGCAGGGCTGCGGGGTGCGGATCATCGCAGGCTCCAGCGCCGGTCTGGCGGAGCTGGCACAGGCGGGGAAATTCAGCGCCGATCTGTTCTACCGGCTGGACGTGATGCGGGTGCGCATCCCCTCGCTGGCGGAGCGCCCGGGCGACATTCCCGTGCTGTTCCGGCATTACGTGGCGCAGGCGGCAGAGCAGGCGGGGATCGAGCCGCCGGAGATCAGCCAGGACCATCTGGCGGCGCTGATGGCGCAGGACTGGCCGGGCAACGCGCGCTCCCTTATGTCGGCGGCGATGCGGTTTGTGCTGGGAATGCCGGAGGAGGCTGCCGCTGCCGCCGGGCTGGGGCTGGCGGAGCAGATGGCGCAGGTGGAGCGGTCGCTGCTGATTGCGGCGCTGGGGCGGGCCAACGGGCGCGCGGCTGCGGCCGCGGAAGCCCTGAAGCTGCCGCGCAAAACGTTTTATGACAAACTGGCCCGCTATGGCATCCGGCCCGAGGATTACCGCCGCTGAGGGCGCAGGTGCCGGACGGGGGCGGGTCGTCAGGTCCGGCGGTGATGCCGGGATACTGAAGGAGGCGGCGCCGCCGGAAAGCCCCAAGGGGCCATAGGCGGAGGGAGGACGGGGGGCGCAAGCCCCCATGTCCGCTGAAGCCTTCGGTGCGGGACGCCCCTGCACCCGATGAAGAGGTGGTCTTGGGGGCCCTGTGATCTCCTGGCGGTGCGGGGTGTCAGTCCGCACCAGTGTCGCGACGGGAGGCAGTATCGCAGGACCAGGTTAAGGCCGGGAAAGCGGGGCGTGCGGTTGGTGTGCAACGCCCTAGCGCCCGCCCAGGCAGGCGCAGACCTCGCGGTGGACAGCAGACGGCGAATCCCCTGCAGTTCTGTCGGGCGCTAACATTTGTGCGGTTTTCCGCACAAAGGCAGAAGCACCTTGTGCGGGATTTCGCACAGCTTTTGATCCGCTTCGTCAAGCTGCCTCCAGGGGTCATCGTAACTGACTGTCAAATTGGGAAAATTTCGGGCGGCGGGTGATTCCCGAATCAAAACTTGAGCGGCTTTCCGCAACTTGGGATGCTCTGAGCGGGCTTCAGCCATGCGCTGAGGGCAACATAGAGTTTTCTGATGATTTTTCTGGGAGGAAAGACATGAAATTCCTGACCACTGCTGCAACCGCACTGGCACTGGCCGTTTCCGCAGGCGCCGCAAGCGCCGCCTGTGACGACGGCGAAATCGTGGTGAAGTTCAGCCATGTGACCAACACTGACAAGCACCCCAAGGGGATTGCCGCGTCGCTGCTGGAAAAGCGCGTGAACGAGGAAATGAACGGCACCATGTGCATGGAGGTCTATCCGAACTCCACGCTGTACAACGACAATAAGGTGCTGGAAGCGATGCTGCAGGGCGACGTGCAGCTGGCCGCGCCGTCCTTGTCGAAGTTCGAGAAGTTCACCAAGCAGTTCCGCCTGTTCGACCTGCCGTTCATGTTCAAGAACATCGAAGCGGTGGACACGTTCCAGGCGTCTGAAACCGGCCAGGAGATGCTGGACTCGATGCAGCGCCGCGGCCTGCAGGGGCTGGCCTACTGGCACAACGGCATGAAGCAGATGTCGGCCAACAAGCCGCTGGTCGAGCCGTCGGATGCCAACGGGCTGAAGTTCCGCGTGCAGTCCTCTGACGTGCTGGTGGCGCAGATGGAAGCGATCGGCGGCAGCCCGCAGAAAATGGCGTTCTCCGAAGTGTACGGCGCGCTGCAGCAGGGGGTTGTGGACGGGCAGGAAAACACCTGGTCCAACATCTACGGCAAGAAGTTCTTTGAGGTGCAGGACGGCGTGACCGAGACCAACCACGGTGCGCTGGATTACCTGGTGGTGACTTCGGTCGACTGGCTGGACAGCCTGGAGCCGGAGGTGCGCGACCAGTTCCTGACCATCCTGAACGAAGTGACCGCAGTGCGGAACGCCGAATCCACCAAGGTGAACGCCGAGGCCAAGCAGTCGATCATCGACGCCGGCGGCGTGGTGCGCGAACTGACACCTGAGCAGCGCGCGGCCTGGGTCGAAGCGATGAAGCCGGTCTGGGAGAAATTCGCAGGCGACGTCGGCCAGGAAAAGATCGACGCCGCGCAAGCCATCAACGCAGGCCTGTAATCAGCGCCTTTCCGGGGTGCCCGCGCGGGCGCCCCGTATCCGCGGGCGGCGCGGGGATCCGCCGCCTGCACCCTTACTTTCCGCAAAACTTGGGAGGCAGCCATGGTGGGGTCCAGAACCGGCCCGAGCGGGCTTATCAACTCACTCGAAGAAACCCTGATCGCGCTCCTCCTGGGGCTGATGACGGCGATTACATTCGCCAATGTGATCGCGCGGTTTGTATTCAATTCCAACATTCTGTGGGCGCTGGAGCTGACCGTGTTCCTGTTTGCCTGGCTGGTGCTTCTGGGCGCGTCTTATGCGGTCAAGACCCATGCGCATCTGGGGGTGGACGCCATCGTCAACATGCTGGCGCCTGGCGCGCGCAAGGCGGTGGGGCTGTTTGCCGTTGCCTGCTGCCTGGTGTTTTCGCTGCTTCTGCTGAAGGGCGCCTATGACTACTGGGCAGTGTTTGCCGACCTGCCGCCCACCTCGGGCCGCTGGTTCCCGACCGGGTTTGACATGAAGGCGCGCAGCCAGAGCTTCTATGAGGTTCAGGACGTGCCGATGGTGGGGATCTTCAAGTTCCTGGAAGACCTGATCAATTACGGCGACTCCTACGAGAAGCTGCCGAAGGTTGTTCCTTACGTGGTGCTGCCGGTGTCGATGCTGCTTCTGGTGTTCCGTTTTACCCAGGCAGCGTTCCAGATTGCCCGCGGCGAGGCGGACCGGCTGGTCGCCAGCCATGAGGTCGAAGACGAAATTGCAGAAGTGCAGGCGCAGCGCGGGGAGCATGACTGATGGAAGTGGTAATCCTCTTTGCGATGGTGATCGGCCTATTGCTGATCGGGGTGCCGATTGCGGTGTCCCTGGGCCTCAGCTCCACCATCTTTCTGCTGATCTATTCCGACAGCTCGCTGGCGTCGGTCGCGGGCACGCTGTTTGAAGCCTTTGAGGGGCATTTCACCCTGCTGGCGATCCCGTTCTTTATCCTGGCCTCCAGCTTCATGACCACGGGCGGCGTGGCGCGGCGGATCATCCGCTTCTCCATCGCTTGCGTGGGCCATCTGCCGGGCGGTCTGGCGATTGCGGGTGTGTTCGCCTGTATGCTGTTTGCGGCGCTGTCCGGGTCGTCGCCGGCCACCGTTGTTGCGATTGGTTCCATCGTGATCGCGGGCATGCGGCAGGTGGGATACACCAAGGAGTTTGCGGCCGGTGTGATCTGTAACGCAGGCACCCTGGGCATCCTGATCCCGCCGTCGATCGTGATGGTGGTCTATGCGGCGGCGGTTGAGGTTTCGGTGGGCCGGATGTTCCTGGCCGGGGTCATCCCGGGCCTGCTGGCGGGCCTGTTCCTGATGGTCACCATCTACGTGATGGCCAAGGTCAAGAACCTGCCCAAGGGCGAGTGGAGGGGCTGGGGCGAGATCATCACCTCGGGCCGCGAAGCCGGCTGGGGGCTGTTCCTGATCGTGATCATCCTGGGCGGCATCTATGGCGGCATCTTCACCCCGACCGAGGCGGCGGCGGTTGCGGCAGTGTACGCCTTCCTGATCGCGAGCTTTGTCTACAAGGACATGGGGCCGCTGTCGAACGGCGAAGGCGCACCGAAGACGCCGCTGATCAAGAAGCCTTATGCGCTGGTCACGGCGTTCTTCCACAGCGACACCAAGCACACGCTGTTCGAGGCGGGCAAACTGACCGTCACGCTGCTGTTCGTGATCGCCAACGCGCTGATCCTGAAGCATGTGCTGACCGATGAGCAGGTGCCGCAGCATATCGCCAATGCGATGCTGTCGGCGGGCTTTGGCCCGGTGATGTTCCTGATCGTCGTCAACGTGATCCTGCTGATCGGCGGCCAGTTCATGGAACCCTCGGGCCTGCTGGTCATCGTAGCGCCCCTGGTGTTCCCGATTGCCATCGAACTGGGCATCGACCCGATCCATCTGGGTATCATCATGGTGGTGAACATGGAGATCGGCATGATCACCCCGCCGGTCGGCCTGAACCTGTTTGTGACCTCGGGCGTGGCGGGCATGCCGATGATGGGGGTGGTGCGCGCGGCGCTGCCGTTCCTGGCGGTGCTGTTCGTCTTCCTGATCCTGATCACCTATGTGCCCTGGCTGTCGACAGTGCTGCCAAATGCGGTGATGGGGCCGGAGATCATAACGAAGTAGCCTTAAGGCAAAAAGAAACGCCCCGGGAAACCGGGGCGTTTTTCGTTTCAGGGGAGGGGCGCTGCCCCGCAGGTTTGAGTTGGAAGAGGGGCGCTGTCCCGCGGGATTGAATTGGAAGAGGGGCGCTGCCCCGCAGGATTGAATTGGAAGAGGGGCGCTGCCCCTCTTGGCCCTTGGCCAATTCACCCCGGAGTATTTAGGGGAAAGATGAAGCCCAGGCAGATTTCATCTTTCCAAAAATACTCAAATCCAACGCCCGCGCTGCTGCGCGCCGGTCAGCTGGCTTCCAGCGCGGTTATGATCGGGGAGAAATCTGCGGCCTTGAGGCTGGCGCCGCCCACAAGTGCGCCGTCGACGTTGGAGACGGCAAAGATCTCCGCGGCGTTGGAGGGCTTGACCGAACCGCCGTAGAGCAGGCGGATGCTGTCTGCGGTCCCAGTGCCGAAGCGGGCGGTGAGCTCGGCGCGCAGGAAATCGTGGACCTCGGCGATCTGTTCCAGCGTCGGCACCTTGCCGGTGCCGATGGCCCATACCGGTTCATAGGCGATCACGGTATTGGCGCCGGTGGCCGACTCCGGGACGGAGCCTGCGAGCTGGGTGCCGGCCACTTTCAGCGTGTTGCCGGCTTCGCGTTCGGCCAGGGTTTCGCCGATGCAGATCACCGCGGTGAGGCCTTCGGCCATCGCGGCCTCCGCCTTGGCGCAGACCTGGGCGTCAGTCTCGCCGTGGTCGGCGCGGCGTTCGGAATGGCCGAGGATCACGGCGGAGGCGCCTGCGTCCTTGAGCATGGCAGCGGACAGATCGCCGGTATGGGCGCCGGAGGCCCTTGCGTGGCAGTCCTGGCCGCCGATGGCGATGCCCCGGGCTGCCTCTGCGGCGCGCGACAAGAGGGTTGCGGGCGGGCAGATCAGGATGTCTGCGGCCGGCGCGGGGTGGCTTTCCGCGAGCGCTGCGAGCTCGGCCAGGGCCGCGCCGGTGCCGTTCATTTTCCAGTTGCCTGCTGCCAGTTTACGCCGCATGGGGGAGTGCCTCCGAATGTCCTGTCTGGGCGTGACTGGTAGCACCGGCAGCCGGGCGGCGCAATTCGCTTGGGCGGGGCAGGGCGATGCAAAAAGGGCGGGGAAGACCCCGCCCGCCGGTTTCGTCCTGGCAGCATTGGCTCAGCTGCCGGGCTGTTCCTTAAAAGAGATCGACTCGCCGCAGCCGCAGGCCTCGGCCACGTTGGGGTTGTTGAACTTGAAACCGCTTTCCAGAAGCGACACCTCATAGTCGATTTCGGTGCCGAACAGGAACATCTGCGCCATCGGCGCGATCAGGATGCGGGCGCCGTCCTGTTCCACCACCTCGTCATTCGGGGCGGGTTCATCGACGTATTCCATGGTGTATTCCATGCCCGCACAGCCGCCTTTCTTGACGCCGATGCGCAGGCCGGCATGGCCGTCCTTCTGCATCAGCCTGGCGATCTGCGCCGCTGCCTTGGGCGTCATTGTCACAGCTTGCTTGCCGGGAATTCCAAACATCCGGGTCTCCAAAAGTCGCGCGTTGCTTAGTATCTAGGAGCGCCGTGCCGCGGTCTCAAGGGCGCGCGGGCATCGGACCGGCGCATCAGCGGCGCCGCCCGGGGGGCGGGCGCGCCCCGAAGGCTTACATGAAGCCCAGTTCGAGGCGGGCCTCGTCGGACATCATCTCCATGCCCCAGGGCGGCTCCCAGGTGAGCTGCACGTCAACGCTTTTGACGCCGGGCACCGGCGACACCGCATCGACGATCCAGCCCGGCATCTCGCCCGCCACCGGGCAGCCCGGCGCGGTCAGGGTCATGATGATCTTGACGTCGTTCTCGTCGTTGATGCTGATCGTGTAGATCAGCCCCAGTTCGTAGATGTTCACCGGGATTTCCGGGTCATAGACGGTGCGGCAGGCCTCGGCCACGGCCTCGTACAGCGGGTGGCTGACGGAGGAGGGCGCGATCAGCGGTGCGCCTTCGAGCGGTTCTGAAGGGTTTGTCATGATGGTCCCGGTCTGATTATCCGACGGTTTATATAGGAAATATGCGGCCCGGCGTCCAGAGGCGCTGGGTGCCGCTGGCGGAATGATCTGCCGCCGGGCTGTGCGGGCGGGTTTGATTTGGCGGGTCTGCGCGCTAAATCGTTGCTTCCCCATAATGAAATTGAAAGCTGCCTGGATGCAGCGGCCGGATGCCGCATGCCGGCCGGACCGTGGTGCCTGGCAGCAACGGGGGAGGGAGAGCCATGCCTGAGCCGAGTGTGCCCGCACGGGCTGCCGCGATTGCTGGGCCGGCGCTTGCCGCGCTCCTGGGGACCGCCGCCGCGGCCCAGGATCTGAGCGGCTGGCGCTGGCAGCTGACGCCGTTTGTGCTGGCGCCTTCGGTGGAGAGCACGACAGAGCTGGGCCGGGCTGCCGGGGATGTGTCATTTGAGGCAAGCGACGTGTTCGATCAGCTGCAGGCGGGCGGAATGCTGCAGTTCGAGGGCGTCCACAGCAGCCGGTTCGGGTTCCGGCTGCGGTATGCGCTGCTGGATGCCGATGCCACCGGCAGCAGCCCTGCCGGGGCGCTGCCGGTGACCTATGATCAGAATGTGGCGGAAGCGGTGGTGACCTACAGTTTCGGGCGCGGCCGGGACAGTTTCCAGCTGTTCGGGGGCGTGCGCCACTGGGATGTGGATGTGATTGCCGGCTTGCCCGGCGGCACCGTGCGGCAGGGGGCGGAATGGACCGACCCGATTGCCGGGCTGCGCTGGCAGCGCCGCGTGTCGCCGGAGTTCAGCATCCTGCTGGAGGGCGACATCGGCGGCTTCGGCGCCGGGTCGGACCAGAGCTGGTCGGCGATGGGCGGGCTGGTCTATGACCGCTGGGAGCGCGCCTCGATCTATGTGATGTACCGCGGGCTGGGGGTGGATTACCAGGAGGGCACCCGCGGCACCGGCAGTTTCTTCCGCCATGATGCGGTGACCCATGGCCTGCTGGCGGGCATCGGGTTCAAGTTCTGAGGGCGGGCGGCAGCGCGGCGGCCCGCCCGCCGGATCAGTCGTTGATATCGTGATCGAAGGTTTTGACCTGGCCCTTGGGCAGGGCAAACAGCCGTTTCAGCAGCAGCCAGGCGGCCAGCGACAGGCCGGCAAAGATCAGCAGCAGCAGGGGCAGGCCCCAGCTGCCGCCGGACACCAGCAGCAGCAGCGCCACAGCGGCGGCGCCGATGGCGAAGCCGAGGAAGACAAACCCGGGCGCCAGGATTTCGAGGATGCCCAGCACCAGCGCTGCCGCGGCCCAGACCCACCAGAGCGTCCAGAAGCCATCTGCCATCACTTGCTTCCTTTCAGCAGCTTGAAGGCATCGCCAAAGGCTTCCAGCGCGTGAGCCGGGACCAGAATGGTCTGCTTGCCTTCACCCTTGCCAAGGGCGTTGAGCGATTCCACCTGTTTGAGCGCCACCTGGTACTGGGCGGCCTCGAGGCCATTTTCGGCAATCGCCTTGGCGACAACCTGGGTCGCGTAGGCCTCGGCCTCGGCCTGGATGCGGCGGGCCTTGGCGGTCTGCTCGGCGGCGTAAAGCTCGGCATCGGCCTGCAGCTCGACCGCGCGCTTCTGGCCCTCGGCCTTGGTCACCTCGGCCCGGCGGGCGCGCTCGGCGTTGAGCTGCTGCAGCATGGCGTCGCGGGTGGCCTGGTCGAGGTTCACATCCAGGATCTCGGCGCGGGTCACTTCGATGCCCCAGTCATCCACCGCGCTTTCGACGCTTTCCTGGATGCGGGAGATCAGCTGGGCGCGGTTCGACTGCACCTCGTCCAGATCCATCTTGCCGATCTCGGCGCGCACGATGCCGGCCACGGTGGTGGCAATGGCGCCGTCCACATCGCGGATCCGGTAGACGGTCTTTTCCGGTTCAAGGATGCGGTAGAACACGGAGGTGTCGATCTGCACCAGCACGTTGTCCTTGGTGATCGCGTCCTGGGTGGCGTTCGGGAGCTGGCGCTCCAGGATCGAGATCTTGTGGCGGGCCACGTCGAGAAGGGGCACGATGAAGTTGATGCCCGGCCCCAGCACCGAATGCAGGCGGCCGAAACGCTCGACCACGTATTTCTCCGACTGGGGCACGATCTTGACCCCTTTGAGCGCGACGATGATCAGCAGGAGGGCGCCCAGCAGATAGAGAAGATTACCGGACAAGAGGTCGAGCAGGTCGTTTTCGGTCATGAATCTGCCTTCTGTTTCAAGCTTCTGCGCGCAGGATTGTGCGGGCGCGCGGGGGAGGTCAAGGGGAACCGCAGATCAGGAGGCGGCGGGTTTGAGGCGCCGCATCGGGGCCGGGCGGACCCGGTCTTCGATCTCGTTATAGATCAGCGCGGCGATGTTCTTGGCGGAGGTCTTTTCGATCCCCTCCAGCCCGGGGGAAGAGTTCACCTCCAGCACCTTGGGGCCGGTGGCGGACCGCAGCAGGTCGACGCCCGCCACATTGAGGCCGAAGGCGCGGGCGGCGCGCACGGCGGTGCTGCGCTCTTCCTTGGTGATGCGCACCGGGGTGGCGCTGCCGCCAAGGTGAAGGTTGGAGCGGAAATCGCCCTCGGCACCGGAGCGTTTCATCGCCGCCACCACCTTGGCGCCGACCACGAAGCAGCGGATGTCCTCGCCCGCGGCTTCCTTGACGAACTGCTGCACCAGGAAGTTGGCCTGGAGGCCGCGGAAGGCGGTGATCACGCTTTCGGCGGCCTTCTTGGTTTCCGCCAGCACCACGCCTTTTCCTTGCGTGCTCTCCAACAGCTTGACGATCAAGGGCGCGCCGCCGGCGATGCCGATCAGGTTGGCGGTGTCCTTGGGCGAGGCGGCAAAGGCGGTGGCGGGCATGCCGATCTTGTTGCGGGCCAGCACCTGATGCGCGTGCAGCTTGTCGCGGCTGGCGGTGATGCCTTCGGAGCCGTTGACGCAGAAGGTGCCGAGCGCCTCGAACTGGCGCAGGAGCGCGGTGCCGTATTGGGTGACCGAGGCGCCGACGCGCGGGATCACCGCGTCATAGCGGGGCAGGCGCTTGCCGTCATAGTGGATTTCCGGCGCCAGCGCGTTGATCGCCATGTAGCAGCGGGTGGTGTTGATCACCTCGACCGTGTGGCCGCGCTTTTCGCCCTCTTCGACCAGGCGGCGGGTGGAGTAATTGTCCTCGCGGCTGAGCACAGCGATGCGCAGGGCGCGTTTGGGGGCGGTCTTGCGGATGCTGGCGGAGGAATAGACCGAGTAGTCTAGCTGCGGCTGGCAGAAGCGTTCGCCCGGCACCACGGTCATGTTTTCGGTCAGCGCCTGGCGGCCCAGCAGCATGTGTTTGGCCATGCCGCGCCGGTCGGTCAGCGTGAGTTCAACCGTCCAGGTCTGGCCCGCAACCTCCAGCTTGGTCTGGATCACGTAGCGCATTTCCTTTTCGCCGTTGGACGAGGTGACTTCGCGGCGGTCGGTGATCGGGGCGGAGCAGGGGATCTCCAGATCGTACTGGCCGGGGATCGGGTGCACCATGAAGCGCACCTTGGGGGCGTTCTGCGGCCCGAAGGTTTCGATCTCAGTGGCGTGCAGCGAGGAGGTGCGGGCCCCGGTGTCGACCTTGGCGCGCAGCGCGGGCAGCCCCAGTTCCGGCAGGCTGACCCACTCCTCCCACCCGAGTTTCAGTTGCGGCGCCGGGTCTGCTGTGGACATGCGCGGGGCTCCTTGGCATTAGGGGGAATCGCCGCCTTTCAAATGCGGCAGAGAAGCGCAGGAATACGATATGGCTACCCTTTTCAACTTCGAAATGAAAGCAACGGACGGGAAAGCGCGCACCGGCGTGATCCAGACGCCGCGCGGCGAGATCCGCACGCCTGCCTTCATGCCGGTTGGCACGGCTGCGACCGTGAAGGCGATGATGCCGGAAAGCGTGCGCGCGACCGGGGCCGACATCCTGCTGGGCAATACCTATCACCTGATGCTGCGCCCAACGGCGGAGCGGATCGACCGGCTGGGCGGCCTGCACAAGTTCATGAACTGGGAACGCCCGATCCTGACCGACTCGGGCGGGTTCCAGGTGATGTCGCTGGCGGGCCTGCGCAAGCTGACCGAGAAGGGCGTGACGTTCAAATCCCATATCGACGGCTCCCGGCATGAGCTGACGCCGGAACGCTCGATGGAGATCCAGCGGCTTTTGGGGTCTGACATCGTGATGTGTTTCGACGAATGCCCGGCGCTGCCGGCGGACCGCGACCGGATTGCTGAAAGCATGCGGCTGTCGATGCGCTGGGCGGAGCGGTCGCGCGAGACCTTCGGAGACCGTCCGGGGCACGCGCTTTTCGGCATCCAGCAGGGCGGGCTGGAGCGGGATTTCCGCGAGGAAAGCGCCGAGGCGCTGAAGGCCATCGGCTTTGACGGCTATGCCGTCGGCGGCCTGGCGGTGGGCGAAGGGCAGGAGGCGATGTTCGGCTGCCTGGACTTTGCGCCGGACATGCTGCCGGAGGACAAACCGCGCTACCTGATGGGCGTGGGCAAGCCTGACGATATCGTCGGCGCGGTGGCGCGCGGCATCGACATGATGGACTGCGTGCTGCCGTCGCGCTCGGGGCGCACCGGGCAGGCGTTCACCCGCTATGGCGTGGTGAACATCAAGAACGCCCGCCACCAGGACGACCCGCGGCCGCTGGATGAGCAGTGCAGCTGCCCGGCCTGCTCGAACTACTCCCGCGCCTACCTGCACCATGTATTCCGTTCGAACGAGATGATCTCGGGCATGCTGCTGACCTGGCACAACCTGCATTATTTCCAGGAGATCATGGGAGGAATGCGGGAGGCGATTGCCGCGGGCACGTTTGACGCCTGGCAGAAGGACTTCCACGACACCCGCGCGCAAGGCGATATCGAGCGGTTGTGAACGGGCACGGTTGAACAGTCACTGTGCGCGGGCGGGCAGGTTCTGTGGCTGACGCCCGGTTGAAAGCGCAGGGCGGAATGCTCAGGTCATTCCGGCAACGTTCCTGTTGCTGGACACTTTGACCGGAGGGACATCCCCGTGAGCCAAGAACTGTTTTCCGCCACCACCGCTGGCGCAATCGCGTTGAGCAACCGCATTGTCATGGCGCCGCTGACCCGCAACCGGGCTGATGACGAAACCGGCGAGGTGCTGGACCGGCATGCGGAATATTATGCCCAGCGGGCGGGCGCCGGCCTGATCATCACCGAGGGCAGCCAGATCAGCCCCGAGGGCAAGGGGTATATCCAGACCCCCGGCATCCACACGGCGGCGCAGGCTGCGGCCTGGCGCAAGGTCACGGATGCTGTCCACGCCAAGGGCGGCAAGATCGTCATTCAGCTGTGGCATGTCGGGCGGATCACACATGACTCGCTGCTGCCCGAGGGCACTAAGGCTGTGTCCTCGACCGATGCCGCGGCAGAGGCGCAGACGTTCACCCATGAAGGGTTCGTGCCGACGGCCAAGCCGCAGGCGCTGAGCGCGGAAGGCATCCAGCGGGTGATTGGCGACTTTGTGCAGGCCGCAAAATACGCCAAAGACGCGGGGTTCGACGGAGTCGAGCTGCATGCGGCCAACGGCTATCTTCTGGAGCAGTTCCTGAAGGACGGGGTGAACACCCGCACCGATGCCTATGGCGGCTCCCCGGAAAACCGCGCCCGCATCGTTTTCGAGATTCTCGACGCGCTGCAGACGGTCTGGGAGGCCGGCCGCATCGGCCTGCGCCTGTCGCCGTTTGCCACCTTCAACGATGTGTCCGACAGCGATCCCGTGGGCCATTACACGCCGGTCATCCAGAAATTGAACAGCTATGGCCTGGCCTATTTGCACATGGTCGAAGGCGAGACCGGCGGCGCAAGGGACGGGGATTTTGACACCCTGCGGAAGATGTATACCGGCACCTATATGGCCAACAACGGCTATGACCGCGATACCGCGCTGGCGCGGACCGCCTCGGGCGAGGCTGACCTGGTGGCCTTCGGCCGCCCCTTCATCGCCAACCCGGATCTGGTGGACCGGCTGGCAGCAAACGCGCCGCTAAACGAAGGCGATCCGGACACTTTCTATGGCGGCGGAGATGAGGGGTACACCGACTACCCGGTGATGCAGCAGGCGGCTGAATAGCGCTGCTGCCCTGATCAGGCACCGGCGGCGGGGCAGCGAACGCCCGGCCGCCGGTGCCATTTCAGCGGGTTTCGGTGCGCCCGTTCACCTGTTGTGAAGACCCTGTCTGCTACCCTCGCGCAAAAGCGGGGAGGATGGCGATGACCTGGTTGCGCGCATTTGTTCTGGCGGTTCTGCTGGGCAGCTCTCCGGCGGCTGAGGCTCAGACTGAGGACGCCGCCCGCTCTCCCGGATCGCTGGCGGAGGCATCGGGTTTTTTCAAGGCGCCGCCGCTGGATGGCTGCACGCTCACGCTGGAGGAACTGGTCAAGGGCAAGTCCAGCGCCTTGCGCGGGCGCTGGATCATGAAAAAGGGACCGGGCGAAATGGGTCTGGTCTCGGCCGGGCGGGTCGAAATGCAGCCGATGCCGCAGCGCAGCGGTGAAATTCTGTCGCTGGATTTCAGGAACGGCCGGCTGGTGGCGGGATCGCCCGTGCTGGGGTTCATGCCGGTTGCGGTTGAGGACCGCGCGCCGCCGGCGCCGGGCAGCGGGCTGCGGGCCGAAAGCGCCGGCCGCGGCGACCTGCCGGACGATGCGGAGGTGTTTCTGGACGAGATCGCCCTGGGCCCCTTGCCCTGCGGACCGGATCAGCTGCTGCGGCTGAACATTCAGGCGCAGCAGGACACCGGAACGGGGCATGTTTTGCAGCAGACATACCGATTGTTCTTGATCGATCAGTCGCGAATGAGCGGCACCTACAGCGAGACCGGGGCACCAGGCCGCATAGAGCGCGGCCTGGTGACGCTGGAGCGGCGCTGAATGGCGGAATCCGCCATGCTGACTGGCCGGATCCGGCGCCTGCTCAGGCGCGTTAGCGCTTTGGTCACCCTCCGGTCATTTGCGCCTTGTGGTCCGGGCGCGCTGCGGGCAAGGTGGGGCCAACCAAGCGGCGGGCAGGTTGAAAATCATTAACCATCCCCCCAGATAAAGACATCCAATGAGGAGACGCGCCAAGTGCTGCCGGGACCGGGGCCGGGCCGTCTTGCCAAGCAAAGGACCGAGTATGCAAGAGCCACTCAATTCCTCCTATCCCGTGCTGCCGCTGCGCGATATCGTGGTGTTCCCCCACATGATCGTGCCGCTGTTCGTGGGCCGGGAAAAATCGGTGCGCGCCCTGGAAGAGGTGATGGCGGACGACAAGCAGATCCTGCTGTCGAGCCAGATCGACCCCTCCGAGGACGACCCGGAAACCGATAGCATTTACACCGTCGGCGTGCTGGCCAATGTGCTGCAGCTGCTGAAGCTGCCCGATGGCACCGTCAAGGTGCTGGTCGAGGGCCAGACCCGGGTCAAGATCACCGAATTCCTGGAAAACGACGACTACTTCGAGGCGAAGGCCGAGGAGCTGGCGGAAATGCCTGGCGACGTCACCACCACCGAGGCGCTGGTGCGCACCGTGGGCGACGAGTTCGAGCGCTATGCCAAGGTGCGCAAGAACATCCCCGAGGAAGCGCTGTCTGCCGTGGGCGAAACCGCCGAGCCGGCCAAGTTGGCCGATCTGGTGGCGGGCCACCTGGGCATTGACGTCGACCGCAAGCAGGAGCTTTTGGAAACCCTCTCCGTCAGCGAGCGGCTGGAGAAGGTCTATGGCCTGATGCAGGGCGAGCTGTCGGTTCTGCAGGTCGAAAAGAAGATCAAGACCCGCGTCAAATCCCAGATGGAGAAGACCCAGCGCGAGTACTATCTGAATGAGCAGATGAAGGCCATTCAGAAGGAGCTGGGCGACGGCGAGGAAGGCGCAGGCGAAATCGCCGAGCTGGAAGAGAAGATCGCCGCGACCAAACTGTCGAAAGAGGCGCGCGAAAAGGCCGATGCGGAGCTGAAGAAGCTCAAGAACATGTCGCCGATGTCGGCGGAAGCCACGGTGGTGCGCAACTACCTCGACTGGATGCTGTCGATCCCGTGGGGCACCAAGTCGCGCGTCAAGAAAGACCTGAACAAGGCGCAGGAGATCCTGGACGCGGATCACTACGGGCTGGAGAAGGTCAAGGAGCGGATCGTCGAATATCTGGCGGTGCAGCAGCGCTCGGCCAAGCTGAAGGGGCCGATCCTGTGCCTCGTCGGCCCGCCGGGCGTGGGTAAGACCAGCCTGGGTAAATCGGTTGCCAAAGCCACCGGGCGCGAGTTCATCCGCATCAGCCTGGGCGGCGTGCGCGACGAGTCCGAGATCCGCGGCCACCGCCGCACCTATATCGGTTCGATGCCCGGCAAGATCATCCAGGCGCTGAAGAAGGCAAAGACCACCAACCCGCTGATCCTGCTCGATGAAATCGATAAGATGGGCCAGGATTTCCGCGGCGACCCGGCCTCGGCGATGCTGGAGGTGCTGGATCCGGAACAGAACAACACTTTCATGGATCACTACCTGGAGGTTGAATACGACCTGTCGAACGTCATGTTCCTGACCACCTCGAACAGCTACAACATGCCTGGGCCGCTCCTGGACCGGATGGAGATCATTCCGCTGTCCGGCTACACCGAGGACGAAAAGCGCGAGATCGCCAAGCAGCACCTGATTTCCAAGCAGGTGAAGAACCACGGCCTGAAGGCCAAGGAGTTCGAGCTGACAGAGGACGCGGTGACCGCGATGATCCGCACCTACACCCGCGAGGCGGGGGTGCGGAACCTGGAGCGCGAGATCGCCAAGGTGGCGCGCAAGTCGCTGACCAAGATCGTCAAGAAAGAGGCGGAGACCGTCACTGTCACGCCGGACAACCTCGACGAGTTCCTGGGCGTGCCTAAGTACCGGTTCGGCCTGGCCGAGAAGGAAGACCAGGTCGGTGTGGTCACCGGTCTGGCCTATACCTCCGTCGGCGGCGAGCTGCTGTCGATCGAGGCGCTGCGGCTGCCGGGCAAGGGCCGGATGAAGACCACCGGCAAGCTGGGCGATGTGATGAAGGAATCGATCGAGGCGGCGTCGTCTTATGTGCGCTCGGTCTCGCCGAAACTGGGCATCAAGCCGACGAAGTTCGACCATTGGGACATCCACGTGCACGTGCCGGAAGGCGCGACGCCCAAGGACGGTCCCTCGGCGGGCCTCGCGATGGTGACCTCCATCGTGTCGGTGCTGACCCAGATCCCGGTCCGCAAGGACATTGCGATGACCGGCGAGGTGACCCTGCGCGGCAACGCGCTGGCCATCGGCGGGCTCAAGGAGAAGCTGCTGGCGGCGCTGCGCGGCGGCATCAAGACGGTGCTGATCCCGCAGGAAAACGAAAAGGACCTGCCGGAGATTCCGGACAATGTGAAGGAAGGTCTGGAGATCATCCCGGTGTCGCATGTCTCCGAAGTGCTGATGCACGCGCTGGTCTCGCAGCCTGAGCCCATCGAATGGGATGAAGCGGCTGAGGAGGCTGCCGCGGCCAAGGCGGCGCTGAAAGGCTCTGACGAGGGGGCGGGGGCAACCGCCCACTGATCCCGGCCTCAGCTTGCTGGAAAATAGAAAGGGCGGTCCCGCGGGGCCGCCCTTTTTCAGGTGTTCTCTTCCGTTCCGGCCCTTCTGAGCGGGGCTGTTATGTCACTGGCACACCGGGCGCGCGCTCAGGCAGTCCTCCCGCCCGTTGCCGGATGCGCGAGGGCGCATCCGCTCCCGTTGGGCGTGGCGCCGCACCCGGGGTGCGGCGCGCGGCCTGCCCGGAAGGGCCAGGCCGCCAGGCCCAAAGGCAGGATGGGGTCCGGCCGCAGGCCGGGGACCGTTCAGCCGCGGGAGTGCCCCGCGGCCGCGCCGGACTAAGGGATCAGGCGGCCTTGCTGGCCTTCTCCATCTTGGCCTGCACGGTGGCGATGGCCATTTCCGCCGGGCTGACGTCCGCCGCCTGGGCCTGGGTCAGGATCGCTGCCATGGTCTCATCCAGCGCCCGCAGCTTCTCGGCGACAAAGCCCTCGCGGTCCTTGATCTTCTGGATCTCGGTGGCGACGTTGATGATGCCGCCGCCGTTGGCCACGAAGTCGGGCGCATAGAGGATGCCGCGGGCATGCAGCGCCGCGCCGTCCTCTGCCGTGGCCAGCTGGTTGTTGGCGCCGCCTGCGACGATGTCTGCCTGCAGCTGGGGGATGGTCTGGGCGTTCAGGATGCCGCCTATGGCACAGGGGGCAAAGACGTCCGCCTCGGCGCCGTAGATCTCCGCCAGCGGCACTGCCTTGGCACCGAACTCTTCGATCGCCCGCTCCACACGGCTCTCGTCGATGTCGGTGACAACCAGTTTGGCGCCGGCCTCGTGCAGGAACTGGCAGAGGTACCAGCCGACGTGGCCCAGGCCCTGCACCGACACGGTGACGCCGGACAGGTCGCGGCTGCCGTGCTTGCGGGCGCGGGTGGTGCGGATGGCGTTGAAGATACCGCGTGCGGTGATCGGCGAGGGGTCGCCGCTGGCGAACTCGCCGTCCGCGAGGCCCGCCACAAAGCGGGTTTCCTCCGCCAGGACGGCCATATCCGCCGGGCTCATGCCCATGTCCTCGGCGGTGATGTAGCGGCCGTCCAGGCTCTCGATGGCGCGGGCAAAGGCGCGCAGCAGCTCAGGCGTCTTGTGCTTGGCGGGATCGCCGATGATCACAGCCTTGCCGCCGCCCAGCGTCAGCCCCGCGGCCGCGTTCTTGTAGGTCATGCCTTCGCTGAGGCGTTTGACGTCGGTCAGCGCTTCGTCTTCGCTGGCGTAGGGCCGCATGCGCAGGCCGCCGGCGGCCGGGCCCAGGCGGGTGGAATGCACGGCGATAAAGCCCAGGAGGCCAACGGACGGCTCCTCGACGCGGTAAATCTCTTCATGGCTGCTGGATGCGACGGCAGTCACTGTCATTTGGTTTGATCCTCCTAAACCTTCCCGGAATAATAGCGGGCCCGCAGCGCCGGTTTTCACCAAAAAGCGGTGCGGGAATCGGCTGTTTTGGTGGTAACCTCCAACAAGGGCGTCACGTTTAGGGAAAACCGCCATGGATTCGATTGACCGCAAGATTGTCGCCGCGCTTCAGCGCAACGGGCGGCTGAAGATTTCGGAACTGTCCGGCATGGTCGGGCTGTCGCCCACGCCCTGCGCCCGCCGGGTCGCCAGCCTGGAGGAGAGCGGCGTGATCTCCGGCTATTCCGCCCGCGTCGATCAGGCCAAGCTGGGGCTGCCTGTCACCATCTTTGTGGCTGTGGAACTGGACAGGCAATCCACCGAAGCGCTCAGCGCCTTTGAAAACGCGGTTCGCCGGTTCGATCAGGTGATGGAATGCTATTTGATGACCGGCACCCGGGATATCCTCTTGCGGGTGGTGGCCGAGGATCTGCCGGATTTCGACCGGTTCCTGGAAGACAAGCTGATGCGGGTGCCGGGTATCCGCAACACGCGCTCCAGCTTTACTCTGCGCACGATGATCCAGCGCGACGCGCTGCCCGCCTGCTGAGCAAGTCACGGCGCCGTCCGCGGGCGGCTGCAACCGCGCGTGAAGAAAATACGCGCGAGGGGCAAAAATCTTCTGCCGGCCCTCTTGCGGAGCCTGCATCCGGGCGTTAAAAGCCTGCCTCACGGGTGATTAGCTCAGTGGTAGAGCGCTTCGTTCACATCGAAGATGTCAGGAGTTCAAATCTCTTATCACCCACCATTTTTCCGGAAAGGCGCTCCCTGCGAAGGTTGAGCGCCTTTTTCCGTTTCCGGGGTTTCGCTGGCGGCGGCTTGCGGCTACCAATTTGCCCGAGAAACCGGGCAGGGGGCGCGTGATGCAATTTCCGAAAATCTGGCTGCTGCGGCATGGGCAGACCGAATGGAACGCCGAGCGGCGCATCCAGGGCCAGCTGGAATCGCCGCTTACGCCGCTGGGGGTTCAGCACGCCCGCCGGCAGGCTGCGCTGATGGCGCCGGTGATGGAACAGGCCCCGGCCTGTTATGCCTCGCCCCTGGGCCGGGCGCAGCAGACGGCGGATATTGCCCTGGGCGGCGCGCCATTTGTGACCGATCCCCGCCTGGCGGAAGCCTTTGCCGGAGATTTCCAGGGCATGACGCTGGCAGAGGTTGCAGCTCAGTACCCGCAAATCCACGGGGAGAACCCGTACAATCTGGACCTGTTCTGCGAAGCGCCCGGCGGCGAGGGGTATGACAGCTTCCATGGCCGCATCCTGGACTTCATGCAGTCGCTGACCGGCCCGTCGGTGGTGGTGGCGCATGGGCTGTTGGGGCAGGTGATGCGCGGTATCGTCTGCGGGCTGAGCCGGGACCGGATGGCGGCGCTGCCGAACGGGCAGGGCTGTGTCTATGTGCTGGAAAACGGGGCGGAGACGGTTCTGGAGTGACCGGGCCGGGCTGGTCGAAAAATCTGCTTTTTGCTCTTGAACTGCCGGGCGGCTTTGTCTAAATCCCCGCTCATCGGGTCGTTAGCTCAGTTGGTAGAGCGCTTCGTTTACACCGAAGATGTCGGGAGTTCGAGCCTCTCACGACCCACCATCCCCCCTTGCAGCACAAGATCGAAGTTCGCCCATGAGGCGGTGCTGATAAGGTGTTTTTCCTGCCGTTTCAGGGGGTTGTCTGGCGCAGGTCATTTTTTTTCCGGAAAGTTCGGAAAAAGGCAAAACACGGCTTGACGGCTTAGGGGGGTGGGAATATTACAGCCCAACATTCAGCAGCGATGCTGGATTTGCAGCGGGCGGTTGTAGCTCAGTTGGTTAGAGTACCGGCCTGTCACGCCGGGGGTCGCGGGTTCGAGCCCCGTCAACCGCGCCACTGCTGCACCCCATCCTGGGGTCAATCAGGATCCGCCCCGGAGGGGAACCGGACCGGAGACGGTCCGCCGCAAGGCGAAAATGCGGTTGTAGCTCAGTTGGTTAGAGTACCGGCCTGTCACGCCGGGGGTCGCGGGTTCGAGCCCCGTCAACCGCGCCACTGCTGCACCCCATCCTGGGGTCAATCAGGATCCGCCCCGGAGGGGAACCGGACCGGAGACGGTCCGCCGCAAGGCGAAAATGCGGTTGTAGCTCAGTTGGTTAGAGTACCGGCCTGTCACGCCGGGGGTCGCGGGTTCGAGCCCCGTCAACCGCGCCACTTTCCCCTTTTCTAATGATGCCTCTACCAGGCAATGCTGGACGTCATTCGTGCATCCTGCCCCCTGTTTCCGGGGTGTCCTGGCTGAATGTGTTGAGCCACTTCCCGCCTTCTTTCTCCCAGAGTGACGATATCAGCATTACCTTCCATTCCGCAGAGCCTGATGACCGGTAGGACGCGCGGTAGGAGAGCAGTGCAGCAGCATTGCCGATGCAGCGCAGGCGGGCGCTGCTCAGCCTGTATTCGGCCACCACTGGCCCGTCCTTGAGCTGCTCGCAGTGATCGGCTTTGCCTGCAAAGCCGCTGGGGTAGACGCCCAGAAAGCTGTCAGCGAGGACTTGCGCGTCTAAATGCCGGTCGCCGAGAACCATGGCCTCCCAAACGCTGGTCTCCAGGGTGAGGATTTCGTTCAGTTGCGGGCCGTCAGTCGGAATCATTTGTGTCATGACGCCAGCCTGACCGCGGGAGGCAGGTCAGGCAAGCGGCCGGTTTGCAGCAGCGGCCTTCAGAGCGCAGGCGGCACCGGTTCCGCGCTAGTGTCGTGGCGCCAGCCGGTCAGCTCGGCGTTCACCCACTTCTTGATGTGGTCCAGATCGGGTTTGGGATTGGCCTCCAGGTAGCGCAGCAGGACGCGGGTGCCGTGCTGATAGCCGGCGCGGTAGCTTTCCTCCGGGTCGGTCTGGTTGCCCTCGAATCCGGAAGGCCGTTTGAACCTGCTTTGAACCATCTGCTGTCTCCGTCTGTAAGGTCTTGCGTGCTACCGGGCAGGCTAGGCCAAGAGCGATAAGCAAGTCTTAATCCGCGTGCGTAAAACGAACGCAAATTGCGGCGGAGAGGTGCCGCGCTGCGGGGCGGTTACAGGGGCGGCAGAGGGCTGAGGAACTCCAGCAGTGCGGCGGCGGTTTCGCGGGCGCTGCTGTCGATGAAGAAATGCCCGCCGGGGATGCCTCGCGCGGTCATGTCCTGCAGGTGCGGCGCCCAGGTTGCGGCGACGTCATAGGCCCTGGCCATGGCGCCGTCTGCCCCGTAAAGCACCAGCGCCGGGCAGTGCACCTTGCGGCCCAGGTCGCGGGCATCGTGGTGGAAATCGACGTCGATGGCGGCGCGGTAATCGTTGCACATGGCGTGGACGCAGGCCGGATCCGCCCAGGCGCGGCGGTAGGCCGCCAGCGCCGGCGCCGGGAAATCAGACAGGGAGGCGCCGCCCCAGCCCAGCAGGCAGCTTTCGAAATAGGCCTGCGGATCGGCGCCGATCATCCGCTCCGGCAGCGGCGCGGGCTGGGCCAGGAAAAACCAGTGGTAATAGGCGCGGGCCACCTTCTGCGTCAGCTGGTCCAGCAGCAGGTGGGTCGGGATAATGTCCATCACCGTGAGGCTGGCCACCGCCTCTGGCGCGTCGAGCGCCAGCCGGTGCGCAGTGCGCCCGCCGCGGTCGTGGCCCGCCAGGTGAAAGCGGGGGAAGCCCAGGGAGCGCATCAGCGCCAGCTGGTCGGCGGCCATGTTGCGGAAGCTCATGGCCTCCACACCTTCGGGTTTGGAGCTGACGCCGTAGCCGCGCAGATCCGCCGTCACCACGGTGAAGCGGCGGGCGAGGGCGGGGGCGGCCTCCTCCCACATTTCCTTGGTCTGCGGGAAGCCGTGCAGCAAAAGCAGCGGCGGGCCGTCGCCGCGCAGAGTATAGGCGATCTGCTGGCCGTTCACCTGCAAGGTGCCGGATTGAGGCGATGCTGGCATGGTCTTCTCCCTTCGCGGCGGCGGGTTTCCGGGATTGGACCCTGCCGGCGGCTCAGGATCAAGCCTGCCGCTGCGTTTTGGCACCGGGGAGGGGGCTCCCGCGCCTTGGCGCCGCATCAAAGATGCAGCCCCACAAGCCTTGGGCCCGGCGCCGTGCTGGCGCACGGCGCGCGCCGCGCCAGCGGCGCCATGCCCAACGGGAAGAGGGCCTTGCCAGAGGCCCGATGACGGGCGGGAGCGTTCGCTTGCGCGGCTTCAGCCCGGGAACTGCGGCACGGGCGGAGCGCGGAGAAGCGTCCGCCCGCGGTTCATCACTTCGCGGTCAGGGCGTCCAGGACACGGGCCCAGGAGCGGATGCCCTTGTGGAAGCTTTTCAGGTCGTATTTCTCGTTCGGGGAATGGATGGCGTCGTCATCATTGGCAAAGCCGATCAGCATCGCGTCCATGTCGAGGATCGACTTGAAGTAGCCGGCGATCGGGATCGAGCCGCCCATGCCGCAGAACACCGCCTCGCGCTGCCACTCGTCCGACAGCGCGCCGCGGGCGGCTTCGAATTCGGGCCGGGAGATGTTCATCACCGAGGCGGGCGAGCCTTCCAGGTCGTTGTCCCAGCGCACCGCGGCATCCACCGGCAGGCGGTCCTCGACGTGTTTGCGGATCTTGCTGCGCAGCGCGTCCGGATCCATGTCGCCGACCAGGCGGCAGGTGATTTTGCAGTGCGCTTCCGACGGAATCACGGTCTTTGAGCCGGCGCCGTTGTAGCCGCCCCAGAGGCCGTTCACCTCCAGCGTCGGGCGGGCCCATTGCTGTTCCAGGGTGGAATAGGCGGTTTCGCCGTGCGGGCGGGTGTAGCCGACGGAATTCAGGTACTCGGCCTCGTCAAAGCCGCAGGTCTGCCACTGGCGCAGCTGGTCTTCCGGCACCTCATGCACGCCTTCATAGAAGCCTTCCACCGCGACGCGCCCGGTGTCGTTGTCATAGAAGGAGGCAACCACTTCGGACAGCACCCGCAGCGGGTTCAGGCCGGGACCGCCGTAATGGCCGGAGTGCAGGTCGATGCGCGGGCCAATAATGGTGAATTCATCCTTCAGCATGCCGCGCAGCTGCGAGGAGATCGACGGCACTCCGCGCGACACCATCGACGTGTCGCAGATCAGCGCGATGTCGGCTTTAAGCTCCTCGGCGTTGGCCTCCATGAAGGGGATCAGCGAGGGGGAGCCGCTCTCCTCTTCGCCTTCGAAGAAAAAGGTGATGCGGCAGGGCAGGGAGCCGTTCACGTCCTTCCAGGCGCGGCAGGCCTCGACAAAGGTCATCAGCTGGCCCTTGTCGTCCGACGCGCCGCGGCCGCGGATCACGGTGCCGTTCGGAGTGTCCTCCAGCTGCGGCTCAAACGGCGGTGTCTTCCACAGGTCCAGCGGGTCGACCGGCTGCACATCGTAATGGCCGTAAAACAGCACATGCGGGACATCGGTATTCTCCTCGCCCACGTGGCCCACCACCATCGGATGGCCCGGGGTTGCGCGTTTCTCCGCCTTGATCCCGATGGATTTCAAATCCTCAACCAGCCAGCCGGCGGCCTGGTCGCACTCTGCCTTATAGGCCGGATTGGTGGAAATCGACTGGATGCGCAACAGCTCCATCAGCCGCCCGGTGGCGGCGTCCAGCTCTGCGTCGATCCGGTCCAGAACGTCATTCAGTGCCATCTCATGCTCTCCTGTTTGCCGGGGGAAGGCCCGGAATTTGGACCAATTTGCCGCGGACCCTAGCAGTGCCCTCGGCAAGGGGCCAGAGGGGGCAGCGCAGGATTTCTGCTGTCTCGTCCGGGCTGCCGCTGCTGGAATGCGCACGGAACACGACGTAAACGGACGCAGGTTGGCCGCAGCTGTCCTTGCCCGTCCTTTGATTAAGTTCTATTTGACCTGCATCAATGTTGCGCACCCTTGCCTGCGGGTATGCAGTTGATCGAAGGGGAGGCCTGCGGTAACCATTCCTGAACGTGAATGTGGTTTAATTGCCGGACGGCCAAGCCCTTTACACAGCCCGCGTGCTTCGAAGGAGCACAATTAGCTATGGAGATGCCGGTGGACTATACCGCGAAACTGGATGCTGCAATTGGCAGCCTGCACCAAGAGGGACGCTACCGGACCTTCATCGACATCGAGCGCAAGAAGGGCCATTTCCCGCATGCGGTGTGGAACCGGCCTGATGGCAGCAAGCAGGACATCACTGTCTGGTGCGGTAACGACTACCTCGGCATGGGCCAGAATCCGGTGGTGCTGGACGCGATGCATGACGCCATCAACGCAACCGGCGCAGGCTCCGGCGGCACCCGCAACATTTCCGGCACCACGGTCTATCACAAGCAGCTGGAGGCCGAACTGGCCGATCTGCACGGCAAGGAAGCGGCGCTGCTGTTCACCTCTGCCTATATCGCCAACGACGCGACGCTGAGCACGCTGCCCAAGCTGTTTCCGGGGCTGATCATCTATTCCGACGCGCTGAACCATGCCTCGATGATCGAAGGCGTGCGCCGCAATGGCGGTGCCAAGCGCATCTTCCGCCACAATGACGTGGCGCATCTGCGTGAGCTGCTGGAGGCCGATGACCCCAGCGCGCCCAAGCTGATTGCCTTTGAATCGGTTTATTCGATGGACGGCGACTTTGGCCCGATTGCGGAAATCTGCGACCTGGCCGAGGAATTCGGCGCGCTCACCTATATCGACGAGGTGCATGCGGTCGGCATGTACGGCCCTCGCGGCGGCGGCGTGACCGAGCGTGACCAGCTGGCGCACCGGATCGACATCATCAACGGCACCCTCGCCAAGGCATACGGCGTGATGGGCGGCTATATCGCGGCTTCGGCCAAGATGTGCGACGCCATCCGCTCCTATGCGCCGGGCTTCATCTTCACCACTTCGCTGGCGCCTGCGGTGGCGGCAGGGGCGGCGGCCTCGGTTGCCTACCTGAAGGGGGCGCAGGACCTGCGCGACAAGCATCAGGACCAGGCCAAGGTGCTGAAACTGCGGCTTAAGGGGCTGGGTCTGCCGATCATCGACCATGGCAGCCACATCGTGCCGGTGATTGTCGGCAACCCGGTCCATACCAAGGTACTCTCCGACCACTTGCTGGAAGACTACGGCATCTACGTGCAGCCGATCAATTTCCCCACCGTGCCGCGCGGCACCGAGCGCCTGCGCTTTACGCCGTCGCCCGTGCACGGCCCCAAGGAGATTGACGCGCTGGTCAAGGCGATGGACTCATTATGGTCGCATTGTGCGCTGAATCGTGCCGAACTTGCCGGGTAACATACTGATCAGTGTAAATTAACGCTGAGTGTGTTACGCTGCTGTCAACCAATGAGTGGATCTGAGTCGCGACTGTGATTCCTTCACCACTCTGAAACGAGGCGGCAGGCATTTATGGGACGGCAGGCATGATCGGGCGCTTCACCCAGCGCAAGCAGGAAGAGCATGGCGAAACAGCAGAGCCCAAGGGTTTTGATGATTTCGAACTGAAGCTTGGCGACGTGATGCGCGGCGAGCGGGCGACAATGGGAAAATCCCTGCTCGACGTCCAGCGCGAATTGCGGATCAAGGCCTCCTACATCGCCGCCATCGAAAACTCCGACCCTTCCGCGTTTGACACGCCCGGCTTCATCGCAGGCTACGTGCGCTCCTACGCGCGTTACCTCAATATGGATGCCGAGCAGGCGTTCCAGGATTTCTGCCAGGAAAGCGGGTTTTCCGTCGCCCACGGCATGTCTGCCGAGGCGTCCAGCCGCAGCAAGACCGGCGCGGCGCCGGCCGCCAAGTCCACCGGGCTGGGCGGCGATGCGTTTGCCTCGCCCAATACACCGTTCATTCCCGCGCCCAGCAGTTTCCTCAGCCAGATCGAACCGCGCGCGGTCGGGTCGCTGATGGTACTGACGGCGCTGATCGGCGGCATCACCTATGGCGGCTGGGCCGTCCTGAAGGAGGTGCAGCAGGTGCAATTTGCGCCGGTGGATCAGACCCCGGCGGTGCTGGCGGATCTCGACCCGCTCAGCAGCGCGGTGCTGGAAACCGCCGAAGGCAGCCAGGACCCGGCGGCCGAGGCGCTTGACCGGCTTTACCGCCCGCAGGCGCTGGATGTGCCGGTGCTGATCGCCCGCGATGCGCCGATTTCGACCCTGGACCCCTCCACCATCGGCAACTTCGCCGCGCCGGAGCTGCCCAGCGTCGCCCTGGCCGACGCCAGCATGAGCTACGGGGAAGACGCGCTGTCACAGCCGGTGCCGCAGGTGGTGGCCGAGGTTGAACCGGGCGTGGAAATGGTGGCGGTGCGACCGTCCTGGGTGCAGGTCACCGCAGCCGACGGCAGCGTGATTCTGGAAACCATCATGGATGCGGGCCAGCGGTTCGAAGTGCCGATGACCGAGGATGCACCGCGTCTGCGCACCGGGGAAAGCAGCGCCATCTATTTTGCGGTGAACGGCGAGCATTTCGGCCCGGTTGGAAAGCGCGGCCAGGTGTCCAAGAACATCGATCTGTCGATGGAGGCGATCACCGGCCGGTTCGAGCTGGCCGACCTGCAGGATGGCCGCAACGAGGCGCTGGCCACCCTGGTGGCACAGCTGCAGCCTGCGCCGCCCGCCGAATAATCCCCCTCCGTTTCCTCTTTGAACCGGGCGCCAGCCATTGCAGGGCGGCGCTGCTGCGCGTATCTAGGCGCTAACAGGATCCAGCCGGGACACGAACCTCATGTCGATGAACCACATCCGCCCCTGGCGCCATATCGAGCGCCGCAAAAGCCGCCAGATCCATGTCGGCAACGTGCCCGTCGGCGGCGATGCCCCGATTGCGGTACAGACGATGACCAACACGCTGACCACCGATGTGGCGGCGACCGTGGCGCAGGTGCAGGCCGCGGCAGAGGCGGGCGCCGGTCTGGTGCGGGTCTCGGTGCCGGATGAGGCGTCCTCCAGGGCGCTGAAGGAGATCGTGCGCGAAAGCCCGGTGCCGATCGTCGCCGACATCCACTTCCACTACAAGCGCGGCATCGAGGCCGCCGAGGCCGGCGCCGCCTGCCTGCGCATCAACCCGGGCAACATCGGCGACGAGAAACGCGTGGCCGAGGTGATCAAGGCCGCCCGCGACCACAATTGCGCGATCCGGATCGGGGTGAATGCGGGCAGCCTGGAAAAGCACCTTCTGGAAAAATACGGCGAACCCTGCCCGGAGGCGATGGTGGAGTCAGGCCTTGACCACATCCGGATCCTGCAGGACCACGACTTCCACAACTTCAAGATCTCGGTGAAGGCTTCCGACGTGTTCATGTCCGCCGCCGCCTATCAGCAGCTGGCGGACGCCACCGACGCGCCGATCCACCTCGGCATTACCGAGGCGGGCGGCTTTGTCTCCGGCACCATCAAATCGGCAATCGGCCTGGGCCAGCTGTTGTGGATGGGCATCGGCGACACCCTGCGCGTCAGCCTCTCGGCCGATCCGGTGGAGGAGGTGAAGGTGGGCTTTGAGATCCTCAAGTCCCTTGGCCTGCGCCACCGCGGCGTCAACATCATCTCCTGCCCCAGCTGTGCGCGGCAGGGGTTCGACGTGATCAAGACGGTGGAAGCGCTGGAAGAACGGCTGGCGCATATCCACACCCCGATGAGCCTCAGCATCATCGGCTGCGTGGTAAACGGCCCGGGCGAGGCGCTGATGACGGATGTCGGCTTCACCGGCGGCGGCGCGGGTTCCGGCATGGTCTATCTGGCGGGCAAGGCCAGCCACAAGATGTCCAACGCGCAGATGGTCGACCACATCGTCGAAGAGGTCGAGAAAAAAGCCGCCCAGATCGAGGCGGCCCAGGAGGCGGCGGAGTAAAGCTCCAGCTGCTTCATCTTTCCAAAAGCACTCCGGGGTCCGGGGCAGAGCCCCGGTTCCGCCGGTCCGGCAGGAACCTCAGCTCTGCTTCTCGCGGATCTCCGCCACCATGATCTCCATCTGGTCAGCAGGCAGGTAGCCGCGCAGCAGTTCGGTGCCCAGCACGAATGTCGGGGTGCCTGAGATCGCCATCTTCTGCGCCAGCTCGCGGGTTTGGCGCAGTTCGGCGGTCACTTCCTCGCTGTCCATTCTGGCAAAGATCGGGTCTGCATCCAGCGACAGCCCTTCGGCCAGGCGGCGCAGGGCCACTTCATTCGGCTCGCCGCCAAACGCGATCAGCGCGTCATGCACCTGCTTGTAGGCGTCGTCCCCGGCCACCTGCTTGGTTGCGACCGCAAAGCGCGAGGACAGCACCGAGGCTTCGCCGAGGATCGGGAATTCCTTGATCACCAGGCGGATATTGCCGTCGCTTTCCAAAAGCTTCTCCACTTCCGGCGCGGCGCGGCGGCAGTAGCCGCAGCGGTAGTCCATGAACTCGACCAGGGTGATATCGCCATCTGGGTTGCCGCCCACCCAGGAATAGCCGTCGTTCTGCAGCTCTTCCAGGTTATCGGCAACCAGGACGTCATCGCGGGCGGCCTCCGCCTGCTGCTGGCGCTCCTCCAGGAGGTCGACCGCCTCCAGGATCAGCTCGGGGTTCGCCAGGATGTATTCGCGCACTTGCTCGCCAAAGGCCTCGCGCTCGGCATCCGACATGGCGTTGATGTCAAAGGCCTGCGCCGGGGCGCCCAGCAGGGCAAGGGCAGCGGCTGCCGCGGTGGCGGTGCGGGTGAAAGGGGTCATTTTCTTCTCTTTCTCTTCTGAGCTTGTTCATAGGCCGACAGCACATCCTGCGCCCGCCGGGCGGCGGGGGATCCTGCTGGCAGCTGGGCCACGGCCCGTTTGGCGTGAATGCCGGCGTCATCCAGACGCCCTTGCAAGGCATAGCGTTCGGCGGTGACCAGGGCGGCCATCCCGGTCTGTCCGGTCTGGGCATAGGCCAGCGACATGTCGCGCAGCAGCACCGGGTTGCGGAAGTCGATGGCGCGGGCGCGCTCCATGGATTTGAGCGCGGCCTTGGGCTGGCCCGCGGCCAGCTGCGCGCGCCCGTATCCGGTCAGGATCAGCGCGTCGCTGGGGGCCAGGCTGACGGCCTTGCCATAGGCGGCGAGCGCAGCGTTCCACTGGCGGTTTTCGATCAGGATCTGGCCCTTCAGCTCATGGTAGAAGGGATCGGAGGGGCGCACGGCCAGGGCGCTGTTCACCGCTGACAGCGCTTTCTTCAGGCTGTTCTGCCGGTGATAGGCCGCGGCCTCGCGCATCAGGCGGACATCCTTGTACTGCTCCTCGCGCACCCGGCGCAGGGTCCATTTCGGAGCCCGGGTGAAGGCCGACAGCTTGCCGCGGACGCGGGCAAACCAGTATCGCGCCTCCGGACTGGCCTGGCCGCTGTCGCCATGCGCTGCCAGATACGCCTGGGCAGCGCGGATGCGGTCGCGGCTGAGCGGGTGGGAGCGGGTATAAGGGTCCTGGCTGCCGGCGCTCAGCACCTCTTGGCCGGCAAAGGTGCGGTGCAGGTCGACCAGGCCCTGCGGGCTGATGCCTGCGCGGTTGAGGTAATCGGCGGCGGAGCGGTCGGCAGAGCTTTCTTCGGCCCGCGTATGAGCCAGAAAACTGCGCAGCGCGGAATTCTGGCTGCCGATGGCGATGCCGGCGGCGGCTTCCCCGCTGCCGGCCGCGGCGGCCAGCACCGACAGCGCCAGGCCCAGCCCCGCAGCGCTGTTGGCAGAGCGCAGGTTCTGCATCCGCCGCGCCAGGTGGCCATTGGTGATATGGGCGGCCTCATGGGCGATCACCGCCTGCAGCATTTCCGGGCTGGTGACCTTCAGGATCAGCCCGTAATGCACGAAAATCGTTCGTGAATCCAAAACGAACGCGTTGAAGGAGGAATCGTTGACCAGCAGGATCCGCATCCGCGCGGCGTTCAGCCCGGCAGCGCGCAGAACAGGGGCGGCCAGCCGGTTCAGACCGTGTTCGATATCCGGGTCCCGCAGCAGCGAAATCGACGCCGCCTGCGCGGCCGCTGCAAATTGCAGCAGCGCGCAAACCACAAGAGCCGGGATTGACGCCAGCCGGAAGAAACGGTCAAAACTCATGCGCGCACCATGGGAGATCAGAATGCGAAACTCAAGCCGCTCCAGTGTTGATCCGTTTATTGTGATGGATGTGATGGAGGCCGCCCGCAAGGCTGAGGAGGCCGGCCGCCACATCATCCATATGGAGGTCGGGCAGCCCTCGACCGGGGCGCCCGCCGGGGCGCTCAGGGCGTTGGGGAACGCGCTGGAAAACAACGCGTTGGGGTACACCGTTGCGCTTGGCCTGCCGGAGCTGCGCAAGCGAATCGCGCGGCTCTACGGTGACTGGTACAACGTCGATCTGAACCCGGAGCGGGTGATTGTGACGCCGGGCTCCTCGGGCGCCTTTCTGCTCAGCTTCACGGCGCTGTTCGACAGCGGCGACCGGGTGGGCATCGGCGCGCCGGGCTATCCGTCTTACCGGCAGATCCTGAAGGCGCTGGGGCTGACCCCGGTGGACATCCAGACTGCCCCTGAAAACCGGTTGCAGCCGGTGACAGCAGACCTCAAGGGGCAGAAGCTGGCCGGGCTGATGGTGGCCTCGCCCGCCAACCCGACCGGCACCATGCTGGACCACGCGGCGATGGGGGCGCTGATCGATGCCGCTCAGGCGGAAGGCGCCAGCTTCATCTCCGACGAGATCTATCACGGGCTGGAGTATGAGGCGAAGGCGGTGACCGCGCTGGAGCTGACGGATGAATGCTACGTGATCAACTCCTTCTCCAAGTTCTTCTCGATGACCGGCTGGCGGGTGGGCTGGATGGTGGTGCCGGAGGACCATGTGCGGGTGGTGGAGCGGATTGCCCAGAACATGTTCATCTGCGCGCCACACGCCAGCCAGGTGGCGGCGCTGGCCGCACTCGATTGCGAAGACGAGCTGCGGGAGAACCTAGCTGTCTACGCAAGGAACCGCCAGCTGATGCTGGAGGGGCTGCCCAAGGCCGGTTTCACCAAAATCGCGCCGCCAGACGGGGCGTTCTATGTCTATGCGGATGTGTCGGACCTGACCAGTGACAGCCGCAGCTTTGCCGCGGAAATCCTTGAAAAGGCTGGCGTTGCAGTGACGCCGGGTCTGGATTTCGACCCCGTCCGCGGTGCCACCACGCTGCGGTTCTCCTATGCGCGCTCCACCGCGGATATCGAGGAGGGGCTGGCGCGTCTGGCGCTTTACATGGCGTCCAGGGACTGAGCCGGGGATAACTGCAGAAGGCGGATTTCCTAATCCGCCGGAATTGCCTAGTCTGCCCGGCAAAAGGCCAGAAAGGCCGGGCAAGAGGCGCGCATGGGCAGACTGTTTTCATTTTCCGCACTGATTTGGCTGCTGGCCGCAGCCGCTTGGGCGCAAGGCTTCAGCGGCCTGGCCCGCATCGACGCAGAGGCCAGCCGGGTGCGCGATGCCGGGCAGGGGGCGGAGATGACGCTGGGCCTCAGCCAGGGGGTGCCGTACCGGCTGTTTACCCTGGACGGCCCGCCGCGGCTGGTGCTGGATTTCCAGGAGGTCGACTGGACCGGGCTGACGGCGGACAAGCTGGTGCAGGGCGGTCAGATTACCGCTGCGCAGTTCGGCACTTACGTGCCGGGCTGGTCGCGTCTGGTGCTGCAGCTGGCGCAGCCGATGAAGGTCTCATCGGCGGCGATGCGCATTGATCAGGTGACCGCCGCTGCGCGTCTGGCGGTGTCGCTGGAGCCCGCCACGGCAGAGGAGTTCGCCGCCAGCGCCGGCGCCCCGCAGGATCCGCGCTGGGATTTGCCCGCGCCGCAGGAGATGCAGGGCAGGGCCGCGCGGGATGAAAACGCGCCGCTTCTGGTGATGCTGGATCCGGGCCATGGCGGCATTGATCCGGGGGCAGAGACAGAGGTTGTCATCGAGAAGCACCTGATGCTGCAATTCGCCCGCGAGCTGGGCGAGGCGCTGCTGCGCTCCGGCCAGTTCACCGTGATGATGACCCGCGACGATGACTATTTCGTCTCGCTGGAGCGCCGCATCGCAATGGCGCATCAGGCCGGCGCCGATGTGTTCATATCGCTGCATGCGGATACGATCTCGGAGGGGCGCGCGCATGGCTCCACCGTCTACACGCTGTCCCGGGAGGCTTCCGATGCGGCCTCGGCCAAACTGGCGGAGCGGCATTTGCGCGGGGACCTGCTGTCTGGCACTGACCTCAGCCAGGCGGACGACCGGGTGACCGGCGTGATGCTGGACCTGGCCCGGCAGGAGACCCAGCCGCGCAGCGACGCGCTGGCGGCGGCGCTGATTGACGGGCTTCGCGCGCAAGGCAAGCCGATCAACAACCGGCCGCTGCGCTCTGCCGGGTTTTCGGTGCTGAAGTCAGCCGATATTCCCTCGGTGCTGGTGGAGATCGGTTTTCTGTCCAGCAAGCGCGACCTGAAAAACCTGGTGGATGCGGACTGGCGCGCCAAGGCGGCCCGCGGCATCCTGAACGGGCTGATCACCTGGCGTGCCCAGGATGACGCCCGCCGCGCGCTGGTGCGGAAGTAGCACGCAGACGCAGTCGGACCGCTGCACCCGGGGCCGGGCTGATGGGGTCTCTTCGTTAGCCAGCCTTGGCTTCGGCCTTGGCCAGCGCCTTTTCGATCTCGCGCTCCAGCGCCTGCTTGTGCGGCGCCAGGAGGTCACCGGCGGCCTTGGCCATCAGCCCCTGCTTTTCCAGGCCGGCGGCGATGCAGTCCATCAGCTGCCCCTCGGCCTTGCTTTTCTCCATGCAGGAGCTGACGATTTTCTCCAATTCAGCCATGTAGTTGGTCAACGCCTTGGCGATGGCCCGCCCGGTGAAGAATTTATGCGCCATCCGCAGGACGGTCTGCAGGGCGATCTCGGCCCCGATCTTGCGTGGAATAGCGGTGAAGCGGCCCAGGATGATCTCGATTTCCTTGCCGCCCCAGCGCGCCGCCGTGCTCCACAGGTATTTGCTGAGCCAGCTGGAATTGACCATGCGGCTGGCCAGCCGCTCGCCGACGCCTTTCATGATCATCTGCCCGGCCTTGGCGCCCAGCCAGCCTGAAAAGCCGCCCGCTACAGCCGCAAAGGTGATGCGCTTGAAGGACCCGGCCACGCCGCCGGCCTTGACCCATTGACCCTTGAGGATGACGCCGTTGGCGATCTCCTGAACCGTGTTCTTGCTCGCCGCGACAACGGCGCCGGCGGTGGCGGGGTTCACCCCGTTGGTAACCAGGATCAGCTGCACGATGTCGGCGGCGCCATCGCGCAGGTCGACAGAGATTTCCTCGCAGATCTTGGCGCTTTGGCCCAGTTCCTTGGACAGCATGTTCAGATCAAGCGCCACCGCGTCGAGCAGGATCTTGGTCTGCTTCATCTGCTTGAACGACGCCAGCAGGCTTTTCTTGTTCTTGCCATAGGTCATGTCGACCAGCTTGCCGATCGCGGCGTCGGCCTTCTTCAGCGATTTCGCCGGGCGGTCGATGTCGGCATTCGGGGTCACCATCTTCACGAAGAAGGTCCAGAACCCCTTTTGCATCTCGCGGTACTGGTCCTGGTAATTCCGCAGCGTGCTCATGAACGCCAGGGTCTCGGTGTGCAGGCGGCTCTGGATGGCGTCCACGGCATCGCCCATGTCGTCCTCGGTGAACCAGTGGGTCTTGCCCCGCCATTTCACCTCATAGACCTTGCCCTTGGCCGGCAGCGGCCTGCCGCCCTGTGCCTTGGCAAACTGTTCGGCGACCTTGACCGGGGAACTGTCCAGCATCTTGAACGTCTTCGAGCCGGGTTCGACCAGGCTGGTCACCTTGGTCTTCACCACCTGCTGCTGGAACTGGCCGATGGCGAGGATCGTCGGCTGCCCCACCTTGCCGTTGGTCGGCACCCGCTTGTAGCCGACGGTCGCCGCGTGTTCGTTGAGCATCTTCTGGACCAGCACAACGTCCTTGGGGTCGTTCACCGCGGTCTTGCCGCCGCCGACCGGAGCACTGAGTTTGGCCATAGCTGTCTCCTCCACCTTTCGGGCTGCCGGGTAAAACCTGATAAGGCACGCGCCGCGGCTGGCGGGCAGGGGTGGGGAGGCAGGCCAAAACGGCGGTCGGGTGCGCGTGCGTTCAGCCTGCCCGCCGCTTGCGCCGAACCGCGGCAAGCATTGGGAAAAGGGGCAGCCGCTGTTAGTATTGCCGGGTCAGGATACATCACGGACGGCGCAAAACCAATTCTTGGGACGGCAGATTTCAAGACAGCACACTTTCGCCGCCGCATGCTTTGACCCCGGACACCGCCGCGCATATATAGGCGGCACCTCGCGAGAAAGGCCAAACCCCGTGCTCAGGTTCATACTCTCCTTCTTCGGCTCCATTTTCAGCACCATCACCCTTGGCGTGGCGATGGTGGCGCTGACCATCGGGGCGGTGTTCTGGATCTACGGGCGCGACCTGCCGAGCCATGAGTCGCTGGCCCAGTACCAGCCGCCGACCATCAGCCGGATTTATTCGGGCGAAGGCTATCTGATTGACGAGTTCGCCAAGGAACGCCGCCTGTTCACGCCGTCGCATGAGATCCCGGACCTGGTGAAACAGGCCTTTATCTCGGCCGAGGACAAGAACTTCTACAGCCATTCCGGCTATGATGCCCGCGGTATCGCCGCTGCCGCGATCGAGGCAGTGCAGTCGCGCGGGGAGAACGTGCGCGGCGCCTCGACCATCACTCAGCAGGTGATGAAGAACTTCCTGCTGTCCGGCGACCGCCGGGCTGAGCGCAAGATCAAGGAGATCATCCTCGCCACCCGGTTGGAGGAGACGCTCGACAAGGAACGGATCCTGGAGCTGTACCTGAACGAAATCTTCCTGGGCCAGAACTCCTATGGCGTGACCGCCGCCGCGCAGACCTATTTCAACAAAACGCTGAGCGACCTGGCCCCGCACGAGGCCGCCACCCTTGCCGCGATGCCCAAGGCGCCGTCGGATTACCATCCGGTGCGCCAGAAGGACCGGCTGCTGGCGCGGCGCGATTACGTGCTGCGGGAAATGCGCGAGAACGGATATATCTCCGCCGATGTCTATGAGGTGGAGGTCGCGCAGCCGCTGCGCTCGGTGCAGAACGGCGATTTTGAGGCGTTCCGCACCGCGCTGCCGCCGCGGGATTATTTCACCGACGAAATCCGCCGCCAGCTGACGCAGAATTTCGGTGAGGGCGAATTCTTCACCGGCGGTTTCACCGTGCGCGCAACTCTCGACCACGAGATGCAGGCCGAAGCGGCGCTGGCGCTGCGCGGCGGGCTGGAGAAGTACGACCGCTCCCGCGGGAAATGGCGCGGCACCGGCGTGCAGTTGGAGGAAGCCCAACTGGCGGATGAGACCACCTGGCGCGCTGCGCTGGCAGATGCCGATGTCCCGCGCGATATCGTGCTGGGCGGCAGATGGTATCCGGCGGTGGTGCTGGAGGTTGGCAGCGAGTCGCTGACCGTGGGGGTTGAGCACAGCAAGGGCACCGGGTCGGTGCCGCGCGCCGACATCAAGTGGATGAAGGGCAGCTTTGCCGAAAACTTCACCCGCGGCGACGTGGTGCTGGTGCGGGCCGAGAAGAAGGACGGCGAATTCAGCCACTGGTCGCTGCGGCAGGTGCCGGAAGTGCAGGGCGGCTTTGTCGCGATGGATGTGAACTCCGGCCGGGTTCTGGCGATGCAGGGCGGTTTCTCCTATCAGCATTCGGTGTTCAACCGCGCCACCCAGGCGCTGCGCCAGCCGGGTTCCAGCTTTAAGCCGTTTGTCTATGCGGCGGCGCTGGACAGCGGTTACAGCCCGGCGACCATCGTGGTGGACGCCCCGATCGAGATCGACACACCGCAGGGCCTGTGGCGGCCCAAGAACTCCTCGAACAAGTTCTACGGGCCCACGCCGCTGCGGACCGGCATTGAGATGAGCCGGAACCTGATGACCATCCGCCTGGCGCAAGAGGTGGGGATGCCGGTGGTTGCGGGCTATGCCGAACGCTTTGGCGTCTACGACAACATGGGCGCCTTCCTGGCCAACTCGCTGGGGGCGGAGGAGACCACGCTCTACAAGATGGTTGCGGCCTATGCGATGTTTGCCAATGGCGGCGAGCGGGTGCAGCCGACGCTGGTGGATCGCGTGCAGGACCGTTTCGGGCGCACCATCTACCGCCATGATGACCGTGATTGCGTGGATTGTTCCGACCCGTCACTGGCTGCGGGGCAGGCGCCGCGCATCGTCACCGACCGCGAGCGGGTGATGGACCCTGTCACCGCCTACCAGCTCACCTCGATGATGAAGGGCGTGGTCGACCGCGGCACCGCCTCCAGCGTGATCAACCTGCCGGTGCCCACCGCGGGCAAGACCGGCACCACCAACGATTCGCGCGATGTCTGGTTCGTCGGCTTCACGTCGAACATTGTGGCGGGCTGCTACATGGGCTTTGACCAGCCCCGCCCGATGGGCCGCGGCGCCTATGGCGGCACCATGTGCGGCCCGGTGTTCCAGCAGTTCATGACCAAGGCGGTGGAGAAATTCGGGGGCGGCCCGTTTGAGGTGCCGGAAGGCGGCCATTTCATCAAGATCGACCGCTACACCGGCGCGCGGCTGCCGGACGATGCTTCCGGCCCCTATGTGGTGGCGGAGTATTTCCGCGACGGCGCCGAGCCGATCTTCGGCCTGACCTATGACGGCGGCTTTGCGATGGGGTCGAACCTGCCGCTGGTCGAGGAGGTGCAGCAGTCCGGCCGCAAGGTCACGACGTCCAGCGGCGGTACTGCGGTGCTGGGGCCCAAGGCCACTTTCGGCACCGTCAGCTCAGGCGGGCTGTACTAGGCCCCCAGCAGCACAGCCTCATGGCGCGTCAGGCACTGGCGCGCCGTGGCGCCATAGGTGCCGGGGCACCAGCGCAAATCCGGCATGATCCGGAAAAGCTCCTCCCGCACCGGCGCGTTGAGCGCCGACACCGCCTGACTGCCGGGGTGGAAGCTTTCGGACGGCGCGCCTTCGGCATAGATGATTTCGTGCCGGTCAAACAGCAGATGCACATAGGTCACCCTGCCGCCGGGCTGCTGGCGGATGCTGCTGCCGTTGACCAGATGCAGGGCGGACACCAGCACCTCTTGCGCGCCGCACAGCAGGGCGGCGGCCGGCCCGGTGTACAGCATCCGGTGCTGCGGCGAGACCAGCAGGTCGCGTTCCGCCCCGAACAGGCCCGCGGGAATGCGCACCGGTGCCAGATTTCCCGTGGCGGGCACTGCCGACTGGCTGATCCAGCGCACCGGCTGCAGCCCGTTGTCCCGTGTGATCACCTGATCGCCCGGCCGCAGGGTTTCGATGGCGCGCAGGCCCGCCGCGGTGGCAATTCTGGTGCCGGCCGCGAAGCATATGATCTGCTCGATGCCCGAGAAGCTGACCACGCTGCCATCCAGCAGCACCGCGGTGCCGGTCAGGCTGCCGCCGGTGTTGTCGGTGATGGTCAGCGTGCCCTTGTCGAGCTGGCCGTTGAAATCCAGCGTGTCGCCGGTTGTCTGCCCGCCGTCGCCGCCCGAGATGGTGATGTTGTTGCTGCCGCTGTCGCCGGTGTCGACGATGGTGAAGGTGTCGTCGCCGTCGCCGCCGGCGGCGGAGTCGCCTTCGCCAACGATGAGACTGTCATTCCCGGCACCGCCCTCCAGCGTGTCGGCGCCGCTGCCGCCCTGCAGGGTGTCGTTGCCGCCCTGGCCGTAAATCACATCGTCGCCATCCCCGCCGGAGAGGCTGTCATCGCCGTCCGCGGGCGTTTCCGGCGGCACCGTGAAGGTGATGTTCGAAACCGTGTAATCGGAACCGTCGGTGCCGTCGGTCTGCAGGTTGGCAGAGAGCACCAGCTGGTCGAACTCCCCATAGCCGCTGATGCTGACCGTGCCGGCGCCGGTGCCCGCAGTAGTCTCGGTAAAGTCGCCCTCGGCAATCAGAACCCCGTCCTTGTAGATCGCCCAATGGCCTTCTTCGCCGAACCCGTCGGTATACAGATGCTTGTAGGAGAAGCTGGCCTCGGTGGTGTTCTGGCCGAAATCTACGATCAGTTCCTCGGAAATGCCTGAAGCCTTGTCATAGCCGATCTGGGCGTCGACGCCGCTGTCTGAATCCGAAATCGCCCCGGCCACACCAAAAGCGCCGTCGTAATAGTCAATGTTGGCAGCACTTGCGTTCCCGGCCAGATCCCGGGCGGTGACGGTGAAGCCGCTGCTGGTATCGGTGACGTTTGAATCGTCGATGTGCTGCTGCGAGTTGCCCAGCCCCGCTTCGGTGCTGCTGTCGCCATAGATCGTGTCGTCGCCGCTGCCGCCCTCAATGCTGTCGCCGCCAGCGCCGCCCAGCACCAGGTCGTTGTCCGCGCCGGCATCCACGGTGTCGTCGCCTGCGCCGGCCTCCACCGTGTCCTGGTTGCCCGACACGCCGCCGCCGCTGCCGTTGTCGATCTGGTCGCCATCGCTGTCGGTGTAGCTGCTGCCGATCGTGTCGGCGCCGCTGGTGCCCTCGACCGGGCCATCCATGTCGGTGTAGGCGGGAGGGGTGTCTGCGCTGGCCGAACTGAAGCTGTCGGGCGGGCCGTAGTCCGGCACAAAATAGACGTTTCCGTCTGTGGCCAGGTAATATACGCCCGGTTCAATCTCATCGGTGTAGGGCGTGCCGCCATGCGAGCCGGTCCAGCTCCAGTTGCCGGCGCCCAGGTTCTGATCCGTCGTGAAGGCGGCGTAGGTGGCGGTAATCGTGTCGCCGTGGTCGAGCGATCCGTCTCCAAGCTGGACAAGATATCCGCTAGGCATGATCCAGGTCCCCAGGTACAGTGGCGGCCGCCCGCCGGCAAACAATACGGGAACAAGACTTAACCGCACGGCGTTAAAGCCGCGTTTTTGCAACCCGAAATCTGCGCCGCATTTTAGGATGTTTTTCTGCAGCACCTTCGGCAGCGGCGCGCGGCGTGGCGGCTTGCGAGCGGCGCAAGGGTGGTTTATCACGCAGGCCTGACCTGAGATTGCCCGGATATTGCAAGGATACCCCATGCGCGCGGAAACCCAGAACATCGTGGCGGAGATCGAGAAGTCGCTGGAGCTGCTGGCCCAGCGATTGAATTGGGAAACCGCCGAATTCCGCCTGGAGGAATTCAATGCGCGGGTCGAGGATCCGAACCTTTGGGACGACCCGGAGGCGGCGCAGAAGCTGATGCGCGAACGCCAGGCGCTGGTGGATTCCATCAATACTTACAAGGGCATCAAGCAGGATCTGTCTGACAATATCGAGCTCATCGAGCTGGGCGAGATGGAAGAGGACGCCGAGGTCGTCAAGGACGCCGAGGAGTCGCTGAAGACGCTGAAGGACAAGGCTGCCGAGAAGGAACTGGAAGCGCTGCTCGATGGCGAGGCCGATGCCAACGACACCTTCCTGGAAATCAACGCGGGCGCCGGCGGCACCGAAAGCTGCGACTGGGCCTCGATGCTGGCGCGGATGTATGTCCGCTGGGCGGAGAAGAAGGGCTACAAGGTCGAGCTGCAGTCCGAAAGCGCGGGCGACGAGGCGGGCATCAAATCCGCCGCCTACAAGATTTCCGGCCACAACGCCTATGGCTGGCTGAAGTCCGAGTCCGGCGTGCACCGGCTGGTGCGGATCTCGCCCTATGACTCGGCGGCCAAGCGGCACACCTCCTTCAGCTCTGTCTGGGTATACCCCGTGGTGGATGACAACATCGAGATCGAGGTGAACCCGGCCGACATCCGCGTCGACACCTACCGCTCCTCCGGCGCGGGCGGCCAGCACGTGAACACCACCGACTCGGCGGTGCGGATCACCCACATTCCGACCGGCATCGTGGTGACCTCGTCCGAGAAATCGCAGCACCAGAACCGCGACATCGCCATGAAGGCGCTGAAATCGCGCCTGTATCAGCAGGAACTGGACCGCCGCCACGCCGAGATCAACGCCGCCCACGAGGCCAAGGGCGATGCCGGATGGGGCAACCAGATCCGCTCTTACGTGCTGCAGCCCTACCAGATGGTGAAAGACCTGCGCACCGGGCATGAGACCTCGGATACCAAGGGCGTTCTGGATGGTGATCTGGACGGCTTCATGGCTGCGACCCTGGCCATGAATGTTTCCGGCAAGAGCCGCTCCGAGGCCCAGGGCGAGGATTGATCTGCGCCGCCGGTCCTGCCCTGGCGGCAGCGGCACACTGCATCTGCTGAGTGAATTGCAAGCTCCGGCCGTATCAGCCGGAGCTTATTTCTTTGGCGCCGCTGCGGGCAAGCTATCGAAATCGCCACCTTGCCGATGGGGCCCGAACGCCCTTTGCTAAGACCTGCCAAGGCTGGTTTTCGTGGCTTGGGGGGAGTGTCATGGCACGGGTCAATCTGAATCTCGTATTTGACGGTGAAACAGCCATTCCCCTGCTTGATGGCCTAAGCAGCGTTAAGTGGTTCGACCGCTTTTTGAACACCTACAACGTCTTTGAAAGCAATGCGGACAACAGGCTGGTGGCAGATGTCGGCCTCACCGGGCAGGACTGGACGGCCAAGATCGTCCGGTTCGGCGGCGCAGCGGAAAACAACCTGACCAGGATCACCGATCTGGACGGCGGAACCGGCCGCCGGATCGACTATCTGGAGCTGGGCTACAACTCCAGCGTGGTTCTGGACAGCACCCGCGCGCGGCAAATCAACGGATGGGACGGAAAGAAGCATGAGGTCACGCTGGGAGAAAACCAGCAGGACAGCACCTTTTCCATCCATCTGTTTGCCGAAGAAAACTTTGTCACCACCGGCAGCGCGTTTGTGTTCAACATCGAGACCGGCCTTGGCGGCAGCGACGCGGACAGGGCCAAGGGGGATGTGATCACCATTGGCAGCGGCGGCGCGGGCACCGTGCGCACCAGCGCCGGCGATGACAAGGTTGTGGTCCGCAAGGGGTTTGCGGAATTTGTCAGCACCTCCGGCGGTGACGATACCGTTGTGGTTGGCAACAGCGGTGCTGGCGTTGTTCGCACCGGCGGCGGCAACGACACTGTCCGCACCGGGAATGCGTTTGTCGAGCTGATCTCCACCGGCAATGGCATTGACACCGCAGAGGTCGGCGCCGGCGGTGCCGCTTTGGTCCGGCTGGGCAGCGGGCGGGATATCGTCAGGCTCTCGGAAACCGGTCCCGGCACTGGGGTGCAGATCAGCGGCGGCGATGGCAGAGACACGGTTGATTTCTCGAAGATCTCAAGCGGGGTGGTGTTTTCGCTTAACCTGGATGGAGCGTGGCAGAACCCCGGCGCGCCAGGCGGCAGGCTGGGCGCGGAGGGCACCGGGTTTGTGCAGGCCACCTCGGTCGAGAACCTGACCGGCACCGCCAAGGGCGACCGGCTGACGGGGGACGGCGGCGCGAACCTGCTTGCGGGGAAGGGCGGCAATGACCGCCTGGCCGGGCTGGCCGGGCCGGACAGGCTGAACGGCGGCGGCGGCAACGACCGGCTGGCCGGCGGCGGCGGCAACGACACCCTCAAGGGCGGCAGCGGCAATGACACGCTGACCGGCGGCAAGGGGGCTGACACCTTTGTCTTTAAATGCGGCGATGACCTGGTCCGGGACTTCGAAGAAGGCAGCGACATCCTGCAGATCAGCGGCCACAGCGGCGGCTTTTCCAGCCTCAGCATCACTGACAGTGCGGGCAGCCGCCTGATCACCCATGATGGCGGAACGGTCCGCCTGGACGGTGAGGCGGGGCTTGCTCTGAGCGCGGACGATTTTGTCTTCGTTTAACCGCACGCCGCCTGACATATGCCTATAAGGACGGGCGTGACAGCCCGTCTTTTGTGTTCTGCAAGGGCCGCTGGCTACTGTGCGGCGGGCCCCGCGCAAGTATTTAAACATGTATCTGAAAAGTATTTTTTGATGCCGGGTTCGCGGCTAGGCTGGCGCAAACAGGCATTTGAGAGGACTTACCGCGATGACCACAGAAAAGCCCTTTGGGGTGCCGCAACTGCGGCCTGCTGCCATGCCCATGCTGTTCGAGGCACTGCGCCGCGGTTGGGCCGACTTCCGGGCCAAGCCGCTGTTCGGGCTGTTCTTTGCGGGGTTTTATGTTCTGGCTGGCTGGGCCATGGCCTGGGTCACCGTGCAAACCGGCACCACCTACTGGCTGGTTCTGGCTGCCATCGGCTTTCCGCTGATCGGCCCGTTTGCCGCAGTGGGCCTGTACGAGGTTTCGCACCGGCTGGAACAGGGGCAGCCGATTGCCTTTGGCGGCATCCTTGGGGTGGTGCTGCAGCAAAGCCGCCGCCAACTGCCCTCAATCTGCGCCATCATCATTGTGGTGTTTCTGTTCTGGTTTTTCCTCGGCCACATGATCTTTGCCCTGTTTATGGGGCATGCGACGATGACCAATGTTTCCAGCTCTGCCGAGGTGTTCCTGACCGCCAACGGGCTGACGATGCTGGCGGTGGGCACCGTGGTAGGCGCGCTTTTTGCGCTGCTGCTCTATATGATTACGGTGATTTCTCTGCCGCTGTTGCTGGACCGCGAAGTGGATTTCGTCACTGCGATGATCACCAGCTTCCAGTATGTGCAGCAGAACTTCCTGGTGATGATGGTCTGGGCCGGGCTGATTGCCGCCGCCACTTTCGCCGCGCTGCTGCCCTGGTTCCTGGGATTGTTCCTGGTGCTGCCGCTGCTGGGCCACGCCACCTGGCACATCTACCGCCAGGCCGCCGCGCAATAGCGTCAGCGGAAGGGCTGGCCGGCGTGCAGCAGGCGGCGGTGGAAGGGCAGCAGGTCCGCTGCGTCGGCAAAGCCTGCACTGCGCGCTGCGGCCAGCACCTGTCCGGTATCGCGGCCCAGGTGTTCATAAACCATCCGGGTAACCCGCTCGCCGGTCTGGCCTTCGCGCACGGTGCGGGCCACGTAGCCGGACCAGAAATTGTTCTCCAGAGAGGCTTCGCGGGCCAGATAGTTGAAGGAATACGTCATCGCCCTGCGCCGCGCGATGACAAAGGCGACGCCGTCCTCGTGGCCGCTGACGTAGCCGCGGAATTCGCGCGCCGCCGGGGTGGCTGGCAGCCCCTGGCTGTACATCGCCTCCTTGGCTTCAAAGCCCTTGATGTAAGTCACGCCCGCGTCCCGGAACACATAGGTCAGGCCGATCACGAATTTATCGTCATTGATGAAGCTGCGGCGGGTAAAACGGTAAAACCCGGACGGGAAAAAATCCTGGCTCAGCTGCTGCACGCCCCGGCCCAGGAAATCCGCCAGAAATGCGCCGTTTATCACCTGACCGGCCTTGGACAGTTTTTCCACCGGGTCCAGGAGAATACGCGCATCAACATCGAAAAAGCGGCAGATACGGTCCAGCACATCCGGGCGCGGAAAACTTTCACCGGACAGGTAGCGGTTGAATTGGGTGCGGTTGATGCCAAGCTGGCGGGACAGTTCGGAAACCGACGGGTATTGCCGCGACAATTGACGCAGATTGGCGCCGAACATGTTCCTCAAATCAGCTGGTGAGCGGTTCTGACTGGTCATCTTTGGCCCTGATGGTTCAAATTTTCGCGATGCAGTTGCGGCGCTTGCAAACTGATTGTGCAAGACTTTTGCGGTGAGAAGCGAGCGGCCGCTGCCGTTCTGCGTCATGGCTGGTGCTATTCCACGTCAGAAGGCTAGTCAAGCCGACACAAAATGCAATAGCCCAGTGCGCATTTTACCATGTTGGCGTCACCCCAATTGTTTCAAAATTGGTGAGCGGCAATGCGAGGGCTGGTATGATTGGAGTCGTTTTGTGGCGGGATGAAACCCTGACTAAAGCCGTAATCTGGTGTGAAGATCAGGGGGATCTCGCTTTTTATACAAAAGAAGCTGGGGCGGAGTTTCCGGAATTCAATCCAGGCGATTGGGTTGAATTCGACCTGGCCATCAGCGGAAATGTCAGGATTGCCGGAAACCTTTCGGTCCTAATCGAACAGGGCAGCCCGGATTTGGCAGACCGGCTGTCAGCAGAGGCCTGCGGGCGGGATTCCGGCGCAGAGGGCCAGACCCGCGGCACGGTGGTTCCTTTTCCGGTGCAATCCGCAAAAAAGCGGGGCGTTTCCGCACCGCTTCAGGCCACCCGGACCTGAGCGCCGGCCTGTTTCCAGGCCGGCAGCAAAATTAGTTTCCGCGCAGCAGCGCGGCGACTCCGGTGCGGGCAATCTCGGCCAGGCCAAGCGGCCGCATGAGTTCGGCAAAGGCATCGATCTTGTCCGGCGCGCCGGTGATTTCAAAAACGAAACTGTTCAGCGTGCTGTCGACAACATTGGCGCGGAAGATATCCGCCAGCCGCAGCGCTTCGACCCGCTTGTCGCCGTCGCCCGCCACTTTCAGGATCGCCAGTTCCCGTTCCACCGCGACGCCTTCGACCGTCAGGTCGTGCACATCGCGGACTGAAACGATGCGGCCCAGCTGCGCCTTGATCTGCTCAATCACCTGCGGGGTGCCGGTGGTGACGATGGTAATCCGCGACAGATGGCCGGTGTGGTCCACTTCGGCCACGGTCAGGCTTTCAATGTTGTAGCCGCGGCCCGAGAACAAGCCGATGACACGGGCCAGAACCCCGGGTTCGTTTTCCACCAGCACCGCAATGGTGTGGCGTTCCTGCACGTCCGAAAACGTCGGGCGCAGGTTGTAGGCGGAATGGCGGGTGGAGCCTTTTTTGATATGCAGGGCAGACATTCGTGGTCTTCCTCTCGTATGTCGCTGCCAGGAAATTCGAATTTCCTGGCAAATTTCTCCGAAGAAATTTGCGGCGCTGCCGCGGTTACACCAGCACTGCGCCGCCGGCCTGGATGACGCCCTGGGTCTCGGCTTCGCCCAGCAGCATCTCGTTATGCGCCTTGCCCGAGGGGATCATCGGGAAGCAGTTCTCGTGCTTCTCGACCAGGCAGTCGAAGATCACCGGCCCGTCGTAGTCGATCATTTCCATGATCGCATCATCCAGATCGGCGGGATCGCTGATGCAGATGCCCTTGCAGCCGAAGGCCTCGGCGAGCTTCACGAAATCGGGCAGCGCCTCGGACCAGCTGTGGCTGTAGCGCTCGCCGTGCAGCAGTTCCTGCCACTGGCGCACCATGCCCAGGCGCTCGTTGTTCAGGATGAACTGTTTCACCGGCAGGCGGAACTGCACTGCGGTGCCCATCTCCTGCATGTTCATCAGCCACGATGCCTCGCCCGCGACGTTGATCACCAGCGCCTCCGGATGCGCCATCTGCGCACCGATCGAGGCCGGGAAGCCATAGCCCATGGTGCCGAGGCCGCCGGAAGTCATCCAGCGGTTCGGGTCCTCAAAGCCCAGGTACTGGGCCGCCCACATCTGGTGCTGGCCGACCTCGGTGGTGACATAGCGGTCGCGGCCCTTGGTCAGCGCCTCAAGGCGCTGCAGCGCGTATTGCGGCTTGATGGTCTTTTCCGAGTTCTTGAACGACAGGCAGTTCACCGCGCGCCATTCGTCGATCTGCTTTTGCCATTTGGCCAGCGCCTCGCGGTTCACCTTGCGGCCGCGCGATTTCCAGACCTTCAGGATGTCTTCCAGCACATGGGCGACGTCGCCGACAATCGGGATATCGACCCGGATCACCTTGTTGATCGAGGAGGGGTCGATGTCGATATGCGCCTTTTTCGATTTCGGGCTGAAGGCGTCGATGCGGCCGGTGATCCGGTCGTCGAACCGGGCGCCGATGTTGATCATCAGGTCGCAGCCGTGCATCGCCATGTTGGCCTCGTACAGCCCGTGCATTCCCAGCATGCCCAGCCAGTTCTTGCCGGACGCAGGGTAGGCGCCCAGGCCCATCAGGGTCGAGGTGACCGGAATGCCGGTGCCGTCCACCAGCTCGCGCAGCAGCTGGCTGGCCGCGGTGCCGGAGTTGATGACGCCGCCGCCGGTATAGAACACCGGGCGCTTGGCCTTTTCGATGGCCTCGACCAGCTCGGTGATCGCCTCCATGTCGCCTTTGACCTGCGGCTGGTAATGCGAGGCCGAGGGTTTCGGCCCTTGGTAGGTGCCGCTGGCGAATTGGACGTCCTTGGGAATGTCGACCAGAACCGGGCCGGGGCGGCCGGACTTGGCGACGTGGAAGGCCTCATGCAGGGTGCGGGCCAGCGCGTCGGTATCCTTGACCAGCCAGTTGTGCTTGGTGCAGGGGCGGGTGATGCCCACGGTGTCGGCCTCCTGGAAGGCGTCGGAGCCGATCATGAAGGTCGGCACCTGGCCGGTCAGCACCACGATCGGGATCGAGTCCAAAAGCGCGTCGGTGAGGCCGGTGACCGCATTGGTGGCACCGGGGCCGGAAGTCACCAGAACCACGCCGGGTTTGCCGGTGGAGCGGGCATAGCCTTCCGCCGCGTGGACCGCGCCCTGTTCGTGACGGACCAGAACGTGGCGGATGTCATTTTGCAGAAAGATCTCGTCATAGATCGGCAGCACGGCGCCGCCAGGGTATCCGAAGACCACATCCACCCCCTGATCCTTCAGGGCCTGAACAACCATTTTCGCGCCGGTCATCTCACGTGTCATCTGCTTTTTGCTCCAATTGGCGGCATCGTCATTACGCATAAAAAAAGCCCCCGATTTCAAGTCGGAGGCGCATGGGTTCGATTATGGTCAACCGTCACCGGCCCATGCGCTTGGTTCCTACGATTACGACTAGGGTGGTCACGTCCACAGGCTCCTCATTGCGTTGCAGCGGACATTATGGGCGGCGGACAGGGGCGTCAACCGGCAAACGTGTCAAAAAGGACGCTCCCGGAGACATTTTCTTGCTTGCGCCCCGGGGTGCGGCGAAATTTCCGCGAAAGCGGCGGCCCGCTGAGGCGGGAAATCGTTCAAATCCGGCACGCCCGTGTCCCGTTTGTGCCAGATCGGTGCTCCCGCAGCAGGCAAGCTCAGCCTCAGCAAAGGATAGAAGGGAAGGAAGCGGACATGGTTCAACTCTCCGATCTGGTGGATCTCGGACGCTATCCCATCGACCGGCCCGGCTCCAGCGCCTGCGCCCGGCTGATCGCGGATCTGCAGCGCGATCTTGCAGCGGACGGCTGTGCGGTGCTGCCCGGGTTCGTGCATCAGGACGGCGTTGCCAGGCTGGTGGCGGAGGCCGATGCGGTGGCAGGCCAGGGGCACAGGTCCTTCAGCCGCACCAATCCCTATTTCTCCCAGGACGACAGCACCCTGCCGGAAACCCATCCGGTGCGGCAGTTTTTCGGCCGCTCCAACGCCTTTGTCCCTGCGGACAACTTTGGCCCGGACAGCCCGCTGCGCGCGATCTACGAGCACCCCGGATTCATGCCGTTTGTCCGCGAAGCGCTGGGAGAGCCGGAGGACCGGTTCTTCCGCTATGACGATCCGCTGGCCGATGTGATCATCAACATGGTCGAGGCGGGGCAGGGCTTCCCCTGGCATTTCGATACCAACAATTACACCGTGACGCTGGCGATCCAGAACGGCGAGAGCGGCGGCGCGTTCGAATACGTGCCAATGCTGCGCACCCCGGCGGATGAGAATTTCGAGGGCGTTGCGCGGGTGCTGGCGGGCGGCTCGCCGCTGCTGCGCAGGCTGGTGCTGCGGCCCGGCGACCTGCAGATCTTCCGGGGCCGCTATTCGTTGCACCGGGTGGCCCCGGTCGAGGGGGCGCGCAGGCGCTATGTCGGGATCTTCTCCTTTGTCGAGCAGGAGGGCATGTGCGGCGGGGTAGAGCGCACCCGGCAGCTTTATGGCAGGGTCCTGCCGCGCCATTACGAGCGTGAGGGACTGCGTGCCGACGCGCTGCGGGATTAACCGGGCCTGCGTCAGGGGGCTGGACCTGCCGCGCGGGATCGGGATACTCATTTGCAGTATTCCGCAGGAAGCCGCCGGTGCCCAAAGTCATTATCCATCTGCGCAAAAAGCATATTGAGAGCGACCTTTCACGCGGCTTCCTGCAGCTTTTCGGCGTGATTCAGAAAATGCTGGCGGCAGAGGGGATCGGCTGTGACATCCGCGCCTTGGACGCCGGCATCACCAGCCGCATGCGGCAGGTTCCCGGGGATTGCTTCGCGGACGGCAATCTGCACATTCTGGATGACCGCAGCGTGCAGATGCCGAATGTGCTGAATGCGGCCTTGGCGTATCTGGACGGTTTCTGGCATCTGGACCCGGAGGGAACCCGCGGGTTCAGCTCCATCGCGGCCCGGGATTTCCGGGAGGACATGATCCCTTACCAGTACGCCAAGCAGTTCTTCGGGCGGCTGCAACGGACGTGGAAGGACGCCCGCCGGACCCGGTACAGCGCGCCAAGGGAGCGGGAGGATATTCCGCAGGGGTGTATTTCGGTATTTTTCCAGGGGTCTTACCCGGTCCGGACCGGGGCAACAGAATTTACCGATATCGCGATGCTGCAGGATGTGCTGCAGGGGGCAGGACACCGGACCGTGCTGGTCAAGCCGCATCCCTTGCTGGCGAGCATCGCCACCATGGCGGAGTTGGCAGAGATCGCGGCCGGGGACAGACGGGTGGTGATCAGTGGCGCCAACATCCACGATATTCTCGCCGCCAGCTGCGTGACGGTCTCGATCAACTCGACTGCGGCGATGGAAGGGTTCCTGCACCGGACGCCTGCCATTCTCTACGGCACGTCCGATTTTCACCACATGGCGGAAACCATCACCGGGCCGGGGCAGTTCGCCGGGGCGCTGCAACGGGCGCTGGCGCGCAAAGGCGGCTATGCGCAGTTCCTGACCTGGTATTTCCGCAAGAACTGCCTGGAAATCGGCGCGCCGGACGTGGAGCAGCGGATCTGGGAGATCTTTGGCCGCGCAGGCTTCCCGCGGGCGCGCTTCACGGCCGAACGGCCACCGGACCGGCTGGCAGGGCGCTAGGGCGGCAGGTCTTCGCTCTGGCGCTATTCCGGACCTTGGCGGCCCGCGCTGTTTCTGGCAGCCTGTCCTGCAAAGGCCCTGCTGCACAAGGCAGGCGGCAATCAGCAGAACGGGCAGATAACATGAACATCACACGGCGTCATTTCGGGTTTGGTCTTGCAGCGTTTGGGCTTACGGCCTGCAGCAGCACGGTTCCGGCCGGGGGCAGCTCCCGCAGCACCGGCCTGCCGGCGGATCTGCGGCCGGTGCCCAATGCCGGATATGACCGGTGGGTGGCGGCCTTCCGGTCCCGGGCTGAGGCCATGGGCATTTCCCAATCCACCCTGCGCGCCGCGTTTCGCGGGGCGGGGTATCTGCCGGGGGTCATCAAGCGCGACCGCAACCAGACCGAGTTCAAGCGCTCGCTGGAGGATTACCTGTCCATCGCCGTCTCGGACGAGCGGCTGGCCAAGGGCCGCGCCGCCTTTGCCCGCCACGGCGCCACCCTGCAGGCGCTGGAGCGGGCCTATGGCGTTGATGCGGAAATCATCTGCGCCATCTGGGGGCTGGAAAGCTTCTTTGGCGAGCGCCGCGGTGACGTGCCGGTGATTTCCGCCACCTCGACGCTGGCCTACGACGGGCGGCGCGGGGCGTTTTTTGAAAAGCAGCTGCTGGCGGCGCTGAAGATCCTGCAAAGCGGTGACATCACCCCCGCCCGGATGACCGGCAGCTGGGCTGGCGCCATGGGGCATACCCAGTTCATTCCGACCTCCTACCAGGCCTTTGCGGTGGATTTCACCGGCGACGGGCGGCGCGATATCTGGTCGGAGGATCCCAGCGACGCGCTGGCGTCCACAGCCGCGTATCTGCAAAGGAACGGCTGGACCCGCGGGCTGAAATGGGGCGGCGAGGCCGGGGCGCCCGGCACCCCCGCAGGCCGCATCCTCCAGCCGCAGGCGGGCGGGCCGAAGTTTGCCGTCACCAGCAATTTCAACGCCATCAAGCGCTACAACAACTCGGATGCCTACGCGATCGGGGTGGGCCACCTGGCCGACCGTATTGCCGGAGGCGGCCCGCTGCGAGCGGGCTTCCCGCCGGACACATACGGTCTGACCAAGGATGACCGCATCCTGCTGCAGAAACGCCTGACGGCCAAAGGCTTCGATACCGGCGGTGCCGACGGCGTGCTGGGCCCGAAAAGCCGCGCTGCGATCAGCGGCTACCAGTCCAGCCGCGGCCTGCCGGCGACGGGCGATCCGTCCCCGGCGCTGCTGGCCAGCCTGAACTAGGGGCAGGGAGGATCAGAACGCGGCGCCGGTGCCCTGCAGCACCCCATGCTCCAGCGCATAGCGGGTGAGGCCGGCGGTGGAGGATATGCCCAGCTTGCGCTTGATGTTCTTGCGGTGAGTTTCGACGGTTCTGACAGAGATATCAAGCGCTTGGGCGACTTCCTTGTTGGATTTGCCCTGCGCCAGCTCCAGCAGGATGGTCTGCTCGCGCCCGGTCAGCGCCTCGCGGGCGCCGTTATCCTTGGGCTTCAGGGAGCCAGCCGCACCGGTGCAGAGATAGGTCTGCCCCTCCATTACCGCGTCGATGGCCTGCTTGATCTCATCGGTCGGGACATCCTTCAGCACATAGCCCATCGCGCCGTGGCTCAGCGCGGTGGAGATATATTCGGCGCTGTCATGCATCGACAGGATCAGGATGCGGGTGCCGGGGTGCTGTTCCAGAATGATCTCGGTGGCGCTGAGGCCGCCCAGCTTGGGCATGTTCAGGTCCATCAGCACCACGTCGGGCGCCAGCCTGCCCATCTGGTTCACCGCATCGCGGCCATCGGTCAGCGAGCCGACCACCTGGATGTCGTCATAGCTCTCAAGGATCGACTGGATGCCTTCGGCCACCATCGGGTGGTCATCCACGATCAGAACCTTTACCGGATCAGCCATCATTCCCCCAATGCAGCATTCCATTGCCCGGGAGCCTCGCACCTTGCCGCATCCTCCCCGGTCACGGCAGCTGTGCAGGCGTTCCCTCCTCGCCCGGCGGCAGCAAATGGCTGAGAGGCAGGCTTGCCTCGATCACCGTGCCGCTTTGGGTGCCCCGTGATGACAGAATGCGCAAGGTGCCGTCAAGCTGCTCGATCCGCTCCTGCATGTTGCGCAACCCGATCCCGGGGCCGGTGCGGGCATCCCTGGGCGGCAGGCCGCGGCCATTGTCGGTGATCCGCATGGTGGCGCCCTTGGTATGGCCGCGCAGGTCGATGCTGACCTTGGTAGCCTCGGCATGGCGTTCGATATTGGTCAGCGCCTCCTGGGCGATGCGGTAAAGCGCAATCTTGGAGTCTTGGTCCAGCCGGTTGCGGAACACCACGGTGGAGAACGCCGTCTCGATCCCTGTGCGGGCCGCGAAATCATCGGTCAGCGCCTTCAGCGCCGGGCCCAGCCCGAGGTCGTCCAGCACGCCCGGGCGCAGGTCGCGGCTGATCCGGCGCACTTCGGTGATGGCGGTCAGCAGGCTTTCGGTGCCTTTCTCCAGGGGCGCCGCCGCGCCCTCGCCATCGCCGCGGGTCAGGCGGCGGCGGGTGTTGTCCAGCGCATAGCGCACCCCGACCAGCAGCTGGCTGATCCCGTCATGCAGCTCCCGCGCCACCCGGCCGCGCTCCTCCTCCTGGGCGTCGAACACGCGCTGGGTCAGCTCCTTCAGCTTGGCATCTGCCAGCCGCCGCTCGCGGATGTTCAGGAACATGCCGGAGGCAAAGACCAGCCCCAGCGAAATCAGCGTGATCGCCCCGATGTAAAAGAAGGTGCGCCGCACCCGCGCCTCCACCTCCGCCCGTGAGGCGGCGACGGTGGCCAGCACATCGTCGATGAACACGCCGGTGCCGATCGCCCATTGCCAGTCCTGCAGCCCCAGCACATAGGCGATCATCTGCGCCTCCTCGCCGGTGGAGGGCTTTTCCCAGGTGAAGCTGTGCCAGCCAGCCCCGTCGCGCGCCAGGCGGATGAACTCATCCACCACCGGCACGCCGGCGCTGTCGGTCAGGCCCGCCCAATTGCGGTTGATGAACTCGGTCTGCCGCGGGCTGACCAGATTGGTGCCGTCGTAGTCGTAGACAAAGAAGAACCCGTCCTTGCCGTAGATCATCGCGCTGAGGATCTGCGCCACCTGTTCCTTGGCCTCTGCATCATCGGGTGCTGCCAGGCCATAGATATGGGCAAAGCCGTTGCGGGCCTGGGTCACGTAGTTGCGCAGCTCCGCCTTCTTGGCGGCCAGCAGTTGCATCTCCAGCGCCTGGATCTCGCGCTCTGCCAGGGCGCGCGACTGATAGCCCACCAGAACCGCAATCGCCGTGCCTGCCACAATCAGCGGCAAGGTCATCAAAAGCGACAGTTTCTGCGCGTAGGTCGGGCGCAAAAGGGTTTGGAACAGACGCATCAATGGGGTCCCGGAATTGGTCAAAAACTTGTACCGAATCATTGCCCGGCCGCCCAGAGGAATCAAAGGCACGCGACACATTTGCGCCCCAGGCGTGTGCCGACATTCAGCGATTCGCGCCAAAAATGCGCCAACTGACCCGGTGCAGCCGCGAAAAACGTGCCGTTCTACGCAGTACTTGGTATTCACATAAAATTCGCCGCCGCTAGGCTGGCCCCACTCGAACCGATCCGCCCGGGGGGACCTTCCGGGCAATCCGAATGATTATGGGAGGAAAACTTTATGGATCGCCGTTCTTTCTTGAAAACGTCCGCACTGGGCGGCTCCGCCGCAGCAGCCAGCACCCTGGCCGCACCGGCATATGCCCAGGGCAAGCGCACCCTGACCATGGTTACCACCTGGGGCCGCGGTCTGGCCGGTGTGCATGATTCTGCACAATATGTTGCCGACTCCATCACGGCCATGTCCGGTGGCGACCTGACCGTTGACGTCAAAGCCGCAGGCGAGTTGGTTGGCGCGTTCGAAGTGTTCGACGCCGTGACCGCCGGCCAGGCCGACATGTACCACGCTGCCGACTATTATTTCGTCAGCCAGCACCCGGGCTATGCGTATTTCACCGCGGTGCCCTTTGGCATGACCCCGCAGGAACTGACCAACTGGTACTACCACGGCGAAGGCATGGCGCTGCATGATGAACTGGGCCAGATCTTTGGCCTGAAGTCTTTCATCGGCGGCAACACCGGCCCGCAGTCCGGCGGCTGGTTCAACAAGGAAATCTCTGGCCCCGAAGACTTCAACGGCCTGAAGTTCCGGATGCCGGGCCTGGGCGGCAAGGCGCTGGGCAAGCTGGGCGCCTCGGTGCAGAACATTCCGGGTTCCGAAGTGTATCAGGCGCTGTCCTCCGGCGCCATCGACGGCACCGAGTGGATCGGCCCCTGGGCGGACGAGAAGGCTGGTTTCCAGGAAATCACCAAGACCTACTACACCGCGGGCTTCCACGAGCCGGGCGCGGCGCTGTCGGTTGCCACCAACCGCGAAGTGTTCGAAAGCCTGTCGCCGGCCCATCAGAAGATCATCGAGATGGCATCGGCCGCCGGCCACCAGTGGAGCCTGGCGCAGTTCATGAACAACAACGGTGCAGCGCTGCAGCGCCTGCAGTCCGGCGGCGTCAAGACCCTGGAATTCCCGGACAGCGTCTGGGACGCCTTCGGCAAGGCCACCAAGGAAACCCTGGACGAGTTCATGGGCGACGAGCTGTTCGCGAAAATCCGCGGCAGCGTCGAATCCTCGATGAAAGCCTCCTCCGGCTGGATCACCAAATCCGAAGGCGCCTACCGCGTTCAGCGCGACCGCGTCCTGGCCTGATCCGCCTGACCGTCATTAACCGGATCCCCCGCCGCAGGCGGGGGGTCCATATGCAGTTGCCCTTAGCGCGGGCCGGCCGGCCAGCAGCGCCGTGTGCCCAGCCCTCAGCCGCAACTTCGCAGCAATCTTCCCGGGGGAAACATGCAGGAAGAGAGTGGCATCACCTTCTTTGGCGCAATCTGGGGCGGACTTGTCTGGCTGATCCAGAACATCGCCGGCGCCTTTTATAATCTCGGCTACGCCGTCACCCATCCGCAGCTTTGGCTCGACTGGTCCGACAAGGCTTCGATCATGCGCTTCGTCTACTATGGCGGCTCGGTCGAATTCTTCTTTGTCGTGTTCACCACCTTCCTGGTGCTGACCGCCATCGGCCTCTATTTCCGCAGCTTCATGTGGGCCATGGTCCGCGGGCTGGAGGGGATGGCCAACACCATTGGCCGCTTCTTTGCCTGGGCGGGGCTTCTGATGGTGGTGCAGCAGATCATCATCGTCTTCCTGCAGCGCGTGTTCGCGCGGCCCGACATCAGCTTCGGCTTTGGCATCCCGTTCAGCCAGGACATCAGCTGGTTTGCGGAGGAATTGAAGTTTTACAATGCCTTGGTGGTCTGCCTTTGCGTGACTTACACCTTTGTGCAGGGCGGCCATGTGCGGGTGGACCTGATCTATTCCGGCATCAGCTTCCGCGCCAAAAAGGTGGTGGACATGATCGGCTCGCTGATCTTCATGATGCCCGCCGCGGTGCTGACGTGGATGTACGGCTGGTTCTTCCTGTGGCGGCACCTGATCGTGCCGAACCCCTCGGCTTCGGACACGCTGGAGCGGCTGGTGATGAAATCCCGCGCCCTGCGGTGGAACGTGGAAACCATCGGCTTCAGCCCCAACGGGTTCAACGCCTACTTCCTGTTCAAGATCCTGCTGATCGCCTTCGCGGGCCTCGTGTTCCTGCACGCCATCGCCTTCTTCTACCGCTCCTTCCTGGAGTTCGTCGAAGGCCAGGGCAGCGAAAACAAATACCTCGACAAGGACAGCCTTGGAGAGGGTGAAGAAGCCTACGAAGGCACGCATTAAGGGACGTCGGAAACATGCTATTTGGACTTGATGGCGTCGAGATCGGCCTGCTCATCGTATTTTTCTGCCTCTTCGGGGGCATTCTCTCCGGCTTTCCGGTGGCCTTTGCCATCGGCGGCGCCGGGATCATCTCCTTCGGGATCATCGCCGCGCTGGACAGCGCGGGCATCCTGATCCACCAGGCCATCGACACCTCGTCGCAGGCCTACCGCGACCTGGTGAACTCGGGCGTCAGGCCGGACAAGGTCTCAGTCTTCCGGTACCCGGATTTGCCAAGGATGGCGGAACCGGTGTTCGTCCAGGGCTGGGAAGTGGCGCTGGACCGCAACGTCTCCTTCATCGTCAACCGGATGAACGAGCGGGTTCTGGCGGGCGCGTCGATTGAAACCCTGCTGGCGGTGCTGATGTTCGTTCTGATGGGCATCACTCTGGAACGCTCGAAGATCGCCAACGACCTGCTGACCACCATGGCGCGCGTCTTTGGCCCGCTGCCCGGCGGCCTGGCGGTGTCGATCGTGGTTGTGGGCGCGTTCCTTGCGGCCTCCACCGGCATCGTCGGCGCGACCGTGGTGACCATGGGCCTGCTGGCGCTGCCTACCATGCTGCGCAACAACTACTCGCCGGAGCTGGCAACCGGCGTGATCGCCGCCTCCGGCACCCTGGGCCAGATCATTCCGCCGTCCATCGTGATCGTTCTTTTGGGCACCCTGGCGGGCGACCTTTATTCCACCGCGCAGGAAACCCGCGCGATGGAGGCGGGCTGCTCTGACGCGCTGACGTATCTGGGCGAGCCGGCGGTGGTGTCGGTCGGCACCTTGTTCCAGGCGGCGCTGCTGCCGGGCATCCTGCTGGCGATCCTCTATGCCACCTATGCCTTTGGCTATGCGCTGCTGAACCCGCACAAGGCGCCCGCGGTCGCCATCGAAGGCGGCACCGGCGAAGTGATCACCCGCAACGAAGGCCTGACCTGGTTCCTGGCGGTTCCGGCCGCGCTGATCGGCGGCGCGATCCTGCTGTCGAGCTTTAACGTGATCGGCAGCCAGAACATCACCGTCTCGACCTTCTCGGATGCTGGTGAAACCGCCTCGCTGCGCACCACTGTCGGGCCGCAGTGCAAGGAGGCCATGATCGAGCTGCACGGGCAGGACGCCTGGGATGCCGCCGTGGCGGAGCAGGAAGCCATCGACGCGGCTGGCGGCGTGGCTCTGTCTGCGAAGCTCAGCGAAGAGCAAATCGCCGCTGCCCGCGAAGCCAAGATCGCCGCTGCGGCACCGATTGGCACCGGCATCAGCGTGATCATGATCGTGCTGGGCCTGGTGCTGGCGTTCGGCCGCGGCGTGGCGCCTTCGCGTGATGCCAAACCGCTGATCCTGGGCGCAATCGGGGTTCTGCTGATTGCGCTGGTGGATCTGGTGGCGATTGCGCCGACCACCTCGGCGGGCGTGACCGTTCTGTGGATTGCGCTGCCGCTGCTGCTGGCGCTGTGGGGCTGCCGCGAGGCCGCCGCGCGCTGCGCGGGCAACGATCTGATCCGGGTGGTGTTCCCGCCGCTGGTGCTGATCGTTGCGGTGCTGGGCTCGATCCTGGGCGGCATCACCAACCCGACGCCGGCCGCGGCGCTGGGGGCAGGCGGCGCCATCATGCTGGCGGCCTACCGCAAGCTGAAGGATGAAGGCCGCTCCGGCAGCATCATCATCTGGTCCACCTTTGCGGTGATGCTGTGCATCCTGGTCGGCATGAACTTCGACCTGCGGGTGAACCAGGGCGGCGTCAGCGTCGAAAGCTGGATTGCCTTCCTCGTGGCCTACGCCGCCTATCTCTATGCGCTGTTCGGGCTGCTCTATGGCTGCTGGGTTCTGTTCCGCTCCGGCGTGCTGACCCCGGTGGTGCGGGAAACCGCCAAGGTGACCTCGATGGTCTTCACCATCCTGATCGGCTCGCAGCTGCTCAATCTGGTGGTGATCTCCTTCGGCGGGGAGCACTACATCCAGCAGTTCCTGAAGAGCTTCGACAACGAGATGACGGTCTTCCTGATCGTGATGCTGGTGCTGTTCTTCCTGGGCTTCGTTCTGGACTTCCTGGAGATCATCTACATCGTGATCCCGATTGTGGGGCCGGTGATCTATGGCGGGTCGTTCGATCCGAAATGGGTGACCATCATGGTGGCGGTGAACCTGCAGACCTCGTTCCTGACACCGCCCTTCGGCTTTGCGCTGTTCTACCTGCGCGGGGTCGCCCCCAAGGAGGTGACGACGGCCCATATCTATCGCGGGATCGTGCCCTTCGTGCTGATCCAGGTGGTGGGGATCGCCATCCTGTGGGCCTTCCCGTCGATCGTGACCATCGTGCCGGCGCTGATCCCGAACTGATCCGGCGGCAGTGTAGGTAAACGGAAAAGGGGCCCCAAGCGGGCCCCTTTGCTTTTCTTGCCGGGTTAGGGGCGCTGCCCCTCTGCGCGCGCGGGGCGCATTCACCCCGGGATATTTTCAGCCAGATGAACAGGGGATCCTTGCGCAGACGGTCCGGCCCGCGGGCCGGCTCAGGCGAACTGGATCAGGTCCCAGCGGTTGCCGAAGGGGTCGCGCCAGACCGCTACGGTGCCATAAGACTCATGCCGGGGGTCCTCTTCGAAGGTGACGCCCTGAGCCAGCATCGCGGCGTGGTCGCGGGCGAAATCATCGCTGGCCAGGAACAGCCCGACGCGGCCGCCGAACTGGTTGCCGATGGCGGCTTCCTGCGCGGCACCTTCGGCGCGGGCCAGCACCAGGCTGCCCTGCGCAGCGCCCGGCGGCAGGATCCGCACCCAGCGCTTGGCTCCCTGATCAATATCCTCGGCCAGCTGCCAGCCAAGCTGGCCGCAGTAAAAGGCGATGGCGGCGTCATAATCCGGCACCACCAGCGAGACGGCGTGGAGATGCTGCATCAGCGGCTGCGGTGGATGGGCTGTTCTGGCAGCTGGATATTGGCGACCTGTTCGGCAATCGGATCGGTCGACAGCGGATGGCTGGCAGCCGCGAACTCAGACGGGTTGGTCATTTTCGTCCAGCTGCTTTGGTGATAGATCTCAAGGCCGGAGAACTTGGCCTTGTATCCCATCTTCTGGCTGCCGGGGACCCAATAGCCCAGATAGACGTAGGGCAGGCCGGCCTCCCGCGCGATCTGGATATGATCCAGGATCATGAAGGTGCCGAGCGAATTCTTCGGCTGGTCCGGCGCATAAAACGAGTAGACCATGCTGAGGCCGTCCTCCAGCACATCCGTAAGCGATACCGCGGTCAGCCGGTTGCTGCCCGCCTCGGCATACTCCACCACCCGGCTGCGCACCGGGGTTTCCTCGATCATTGCGGCGTATTCGAACACGTCCATGTCGGCCATGCCGCCATCCGCGTGGCGGCTGTCCAGATAACTGCGGAACAGGGCAAACTGGTCCTCGGTCGCCCAGGGCGACGTCGCCCGCCGCTCCAGATGGGCGTTGCGTTTCAGGGTGCGTTTCTGGCTGCGGGTGGGGGAGAAGGCCGCCACGTCGATCCGGGCCGACAGACAGGCCGAGCATTCCGAGCAGGAGGGCCGGTACAGAACGTTCTGCGAGCGCCGGAAGCCCTGCTGGCTGAGACTGTTGTTGAGCTGCTCCACCCCGTCGCCCTGCAGTGCGGTGAACAGCTTCCGTTCCATCCGGCCGTCCAGATAGGGGCAGGGCTGCGGCGCTGTCACGTAAAACTGCGGTGCAATGGGAAGGGTATGGCGCATCGGAACTCTTCAGCGGTTTCGCGGGAAAAACGGAACAAGCGGCAGCTACTTCGGGTGATGATAGCAACGCGGTTCCGGTGCGCCAAGTAGCGTTGTGGAAAATGGTTTAACGGTCGCTTGCGGTTTTCATTCAAACCCGCCGGTTCAGCATGACGGTGCCGAGGAAATGGTCCGTGAGGCCCTGGCCGCGCGGCGAGGTCAGCATCAGGATGATCGAGATCACCTGCAGCACCGGGAAGCCCAGGGACAGCGAATAGCCCGCGGTGTGCAGCGCTGCCATGCCGCTGTCGAGCCGCTGGCCCGCACTGTCGCGCAGCTCAATCCCGGCAAAGCGCATCCCCCAGGTGGCGGAGCCGTTGGCAATGGTCACGGTCCGGTAGGCAAAGCCCACCGCCAGATACAGCAGCGGCCAGACCAGGAGCCCGGTGAACGCGGTCAGCAGCACTGCGCCGGCGCTGAGCGTAAAGATCAGGATGCTGTCGATGACCCAGGCGATCAGCCGCTTGGCGGGTACAGACGCATAGAATTCTGCCTGGTAGTCGGGATCGGGCAGGGCGGTCATGTATGGGATCCTTTGCTAAAGGAAGAGACAGGAAGCGGAAGCCCCGCCCGGACGGGGGCGGGGCAGCCGGAGGAGGGGCGGGGCTTAGCGGCGCTTGGGTTCGCCGCCGGCTTCGTCCTCATCCTCCGCGTCATCGCCGTGATCGGCGGTGCGGGCGCGGTCATCCATGAACTGGTCGAACTCGGCCTTGTCCTTGGCGTCGCGCAGGCGCTCCAGGAAGGCTTCGAAGTCATGCTGCTCCTGCTCCAGGCGGCGCAGCGTGTCGGCCTTGTAGGCATCAAAGGCGCTGTTGCCCGAGGGTTTCATCGCCGAGAAGCCGTGGCGCGCCCAGGTTTTGCTTTTGTGGCTGCAGGAGAATTTGCTGAACATGCGTTTGCTCCAGATCATGTAGAAGAGAAGGGCCAGACCCACCGGCCAGAAGAACACAAAGCCAAGCACCATGACGGCAATCCAGGCGCCTTTGCCCTTGCTGTCCAGCCAGGCTTCGCTGCGGGAAAACCAGCCCTGCACCGGTGTGTGGGGGGCGGTTGGGGTGAAACTCGTCATCGGGGTCCTCCAGGTTGCGGGTGTATGTAAATCCCTTTCACATTACTGCATATCGGAAGCCGCAGCGGGGGTTTCAAGCCCGTATGTGAATCTTTTTCACATGGTCTCCGCCATGCGCGGCATTTCGGCCATTGACGCGGCGGTGCCGCAGGAACAGTGTCGGGAGCATGACGACCGCCCTGCAGATCACCCGCATTCCCCGCCCCTTTGACCCTGAGCTTGGCGCCGAAGCGCGCGGGCTGGTGCCTTCCCTGTCCGGCGATCTGGCCGGTCTGGTGGCCGGGGCCTGCGGCTCAAGCCCCTATCTCAAGGAACTCACCGCGCGGGAGGCGGACTGGCTGCCGGAGGCGCTGCAGGACCCCGGCGCGGCGCTGGAAGCCGTTCTGGCAGACTGCCGCGCGCTGGAGGGCGCGCAGCTGAAGCCCGGCCTGCGCCAGGCCAAGCGGCGCCTGGCGCTGCTGACCGCGCTGTGCGACCTCAGCGGCGGCTGGAGCCTGGAGCAGGTGACCGGCGCGCTGACCGATTTCGGGGCGCTGTGCGCAGATGTGGCCATCAAGGCGGAAATCGCCAATCTGATCCGCCGCAGGAAACTGCCGGGCCTGACGGAGGATGACATCGAGACCGCGGGCGGCCTCTCCATTCTGGCGATGGGCAAGATGGGCGCGCATGAGCTGAACTACAGTTCCGACATCGACCTGATCTGCCTGTTCGACGAGACCCGGTTCGACCCGGATGATTTCTATGAGGCGCGCCAGGGCATGGTGCGGGCGACCAAGAACATGTGCGCCGCGCTCAGCGACCGCACCGGCGACGGCTATGTGTTCCGCACCGACCTGCGGCTGCGCCCGGACCCGGCGGTGACGCCCGTCTGCCTGGCGATGGAGGCGGCGGAGCGCTATTACGAAAGCCTCGGCCGCACCTGGGAGCGCGCCGCCTATATCAAGGCCCGCCCCTGTGCCGGCGACATCGCCGCAGGGGAGCGGTTCCTGAACACGTTGCGGCCCTTTGTCTGGCGGCGGCACCTGGATTTTGCCGCCATTCAGGACGCCCATGACATCCGCTTGCGCATCCGGGAAAGCAAGGGCACCGGCGGCGCGCTGAGCGTGCCGGGGCACGACATGAAACTGGGCCGCGGCGGCATCCGCGAAATCGAGTTCTTCACCCAGACCCGGCAGCTGATCGCGGGCGGGCGCGATGAATCCCTGCGCCTGCGCGGCACCGTCGAGGGGCTGGCGGCGCTGGCGGACAAGGGCTGGGTGCCGCAGGACGCGGCAGAGCAGCTGGCCGCCCATTACCGCGCCCACCGCGAGGTCGAGCACCGGATCCAGATGGTGCATGACGCCCAGACCCACCGGATGCCGAAATCCGAAGACGGCATCGCCCGCATCGCCTGCCTGATGGACCGCGACCCGGAACCGCTGATGGCGGACATCAGGGAGCGCCTGGAACAGGTGCACGCGCTGACCGAAGGGTTCTTCTCTGGGGGCGCCGCGCCGCGGCCTGCGGCGCTGCCCGAGGAGACGGCAGAGCTTGACGGCGCCGTCATCGCCCGCTGGCCGACCTACCCGGCGCTGCGCTCCGCCCGCGGCGCGCAGATCTTCGAACGGCTCAAGCCGGAGCTGCTGGCCCGCGTTGCCAGAACGGCCAAGCCAGGCGAAACCCTGCTGGCGCTCGATGGCTTCCTGGCCGGGCTGCCTGCCGGGGTGCAGCTGTTTTCGCTGTTCGGCGCCAATCCGCAGCTCATTGACCTGCTGGTCGACATCGCCGGCACCTCCCGCGAGCTGGCCGGTTTTCTGTCGCGCAATTCCGCCGTGTTCGACGCGGTGATCGGCGGGTCCTTCTTTGATCCCTGGCCCGGGGCGGGCCGGCTGAAGGCGGGACCGGCCCCCCGCCCGGCCCTGGAAGACGATTACGAACCCCGCCTCGACACCACCCGCCGCTGGTGCAAGGAATGGCACTTCCGCATCGGGGTGCACCACTTGCGCGGGCTGACCGACGGCCAGCAGGCCGGGGCGCAATACGCCGAACTGGCCGAAGTTGTGATCGCCGGGATCACCCCCGAGGTGGTGGATCATTTCGCCCGCAAGCACGGCCCCGCGCCGGGCCGCGGCGCCGCAGTTCTGGCGATGGGCTCGCTTGGGGCGGGGCAGATCCATGCGCAATCCGATCTCGACATCATCGTGATCTACGACCCTGGCACGGCGGAGATGTCGGAGGGCAAGCGCCCGCTGGCCACGCGCCCCTATTACGCCCGTCTTACCCAGGCCTTTGTAACCGCGCTGTCGGCGCCGATGTCGCAGGGCCGCCTCTATGAGGTCGACATGCGGCTGCGCCCCTCCGGCACCCAGGGTCCGGTGGCGGTCAGCCTGGCGGGCTTCACCCTCTACCAGCAGAACGAGGCCTGGGTGTGGGAGCATCTTGCGCTGACCCGCGCCCGGGTGGTCGCCGGGGAGGACAGCCTGGCCGCAGAGATCGAGGACTTCCGCGCGGGCCTCCTGGAGCAGCCGCGGGAGCGCGGCAAGGTGCTGCAGGAGGTGGCGCAGATGCGCGCGCGCCTGGCTGCCGCCAAGACGCCGGCAGGGGTCTGGGACGCCAAGAACGGACCCGGGCGGATGATGGATGTGGAGCTGATCTCGCAGGCGGGCGCGCTGACCTCCGGCTCCGGCGCGCGCGATGTGGCTGCGGGCCTGGCGGGGGCTGTCGCTGCCGGATGGCTGAATGACGCGGATGCGGAATACCTCGGCGCCAGTTACCGGCTATTCTGGTCAGTGCAATGCGCGGCGCGGCTGCTCTCCGGCAAGGCCATCGAGGCCGATGCCATCGGCGAGGGCGGGGCGCAGTTCCTCTGCCGCACCACCGGCTATGCCCGGCTGGACGCGCTGGAGCAGGAGCTGCAGGCCCGCTACAGCGGCTGCGCTGCGATCATAGCGGACGCCGTGCAAGGGGAAGGAACGGATGAAGGGCAGCAGTGAACACGACCCGCGCGGTCTGATCTATGAATCCTACCGGATCGACGGCATCACCGGCGCGCAATGCCGCAGCATCTTCTTTGACTGGGCGCTGGGTATGGACGCCGCCCGTGACAGCCGCGCCGACATCCAGGCGCTGCTGGAGCTTTACGGCAAGGACCAGCCGGACCACCCGATGACGGCGGTTCTGCGCGATGGCCTGCAGGGAACGGAAAAGCCGCGCCGCCGCGGCGGCTGGCGCTCGCGCACGCGCTAAGGACCACAAAACCATCAGCGGACGCGCTTTCTGCGGACTGGCGCCGCAGGCGGCGGCCCTGCGGCGTTTTGCGCGACGGGCCTTGAATATATCCCTAACTAGGGGTATATCGGCGCCATGACACAGGATAACCGCAACCGGGAAAACCAGACTCTTGTGCTGGCGCTGCTGCGCAGCCACCAGCGGTTCATGCGCGCGGTGGGGCCGGTGTTCCGCTCGGCAGGCCTGACCGCGCCGCAATGGGACGTTCTGGAAACGCTCGGCACCAAGGGAGCGCTGTCGGTCAACCAGCTGATGCAGCTCACGCTTTCGACCTCGGGCAATCTGGATGTTGTGGTCAAGAACCTGATCCAGGCCGGCCTTGCCGAAAAGACGGTCGATGAAAAGGACAAACGGGCGCGGGTGCTGCGCCTGACGGAAGCCGGACGCGCCAAGGTGGCGGAGTTCATGCCGGTGCACAACCAGGCGCTGGAGCAGGTTTTTTCGGGGATCAGCCGGCAAGAGCAGCGCCAGACCATTACGGCACTCAACCAGCTGCGCAGAAAACTGCCGCAGCCGCAGAAAGACGGAACATGACCAGCAAGACCTTCCTCACCGCGCATGCTGCGGTCTATATCTTCTTCGCCCTCGCGCTATTCCTCGCACCGCAACTCCTCTGGCCGCAGTACGGGCTGCAGGTGAATGACCACTATGCGGTGTTCCTGTCGCAGCACAATTCGATCTTTCTGGGCGGCATCGGGATCATCAGCTTCCTGTTCCGCACGGCGGAACCAGGCAGCGATGCCGCCCGCACCATCCTGACGGGCCTGATGTGGACCAATGTTCTGGGCGCCGCCGTCACGCTGTACGCCTGCATTGCGGGCCTCTTCACCGGCTTCGGCTGGTCCGACCCGGTCTTCTTTGCGCTGCTTGCGGTTCTATGCGCTGCACAGCTCCGCAAAAACGGCTGAAATCCTCTCGCCTTCCCACAGGAGAACGAACATGAGCACACAGAAAATCTGGGACCTGCATATGACCTATGACGGCCCCGTCACCGAAGAGTTCCTGGAAGGGACCAAGGAGCTCGCCCGGAGCATCGCCGGAGAACCGGGGATCCTCTGGAAAATCTGGACCATTGAAGAGGGCACCTCCCGCTTTGGCTCCACCTATCTGTTCCGCAGCCGGGAGGATCTCGACACCTACCGGGAGATGCACCTGAAACGCCTGGCGTCCATTGGCATAACGGTGGCGTCGGACCACATCTTCGACATCATGGAGGAGGTGAGCGCGATCACCCGCGCGCCGCTTTCGGCTTAAGGTTCCGGCCCTGGCAGAACAGCACCGGGCAGCCGCGCCGCCGCGTGGCTGCCTCTTCCCCTGCGCAGCACTTGCGGCTAAGAGGGCCTCATGACAGCCTCCCCTGATGCGCTCCAGCGCCCCCGCGTGAAAATGAAGCCCAAGTCCAACGCCCGCGCCATCCGGCACGGGTTTCCCTGGGTTTATGCCAACGAACTGGTGACCGACCGCCGCACCCGCAAGCTGGCGCCGGGCACCCTGGCGGTGCTGGAGGATGAGGCGCAGCGCCCGCTGGGGCTGGTCTCGGTCAACCCCGAAAGCAAGATCATTGCCCGGATGCTCGACCGCGACCCGGAAGCGGTGATTGATCAGGCCTGGTTCGCCGCCCGCCTGTCCCGCGCGCTGGAGATGCGCGAGCGCCTGTATGATGCGCCCTTCTACCGGCTGGTCCACGCGGAATCCGACGGGCTGCCCGGCGTGGTGATCGACCGTTTCGGCGCGGCCTGCGTGGTGCAGCCCAACGCCGCCTGGGCCGAAGCGCATCTGGACATGCTCACCGCCGCTCTGGCCGAGGTGACCGGCGCCGAAGTCATCCTGAAAAACGCCTCCGGCCGCACCCGCTCCCTGGAAGGGCTGGACGATCAGAACCAGACTCTTCTGGGCGAGGCCCCCGCCGCGCCGGTGCCGGTCCAAATGAACGGCGCCACCTATATGGCTGATCTCACCGGCGGCCAGAAAACCGGCCTGTTCTTCGACCAGCGCGAAAACCACGCCTTCGCCGCGCGGCTGACCGCGCCCGGCGCCCGGGTGCTGGATGTGTTCTCCCACGTCGGCGGCTTCGGCCTTGCCATGCTGGCAGGCGGGGCAGGGCAGGCGACCTGCGTGGACGGCTCCGCCGCTGCGCTGGAACTGGCCGCCCAGGGCGCCGGGGCCGGCGGTTTCCAGGACAAATTCACCGCCCGCCAGGGCGACGCCTTCGATGTGCTGACGGCGCTGGGGGAAGAGGGCGAAAGCTTCGACGTTGTGATCTGCGACCCGCCCGCCTTTGCCCCCTCGAAACAGGCGCTGGAGGCGGGCCTGCGCGCCTATGAACGCGTTGCCAAACTGGCGGCCCCCTTGGTGAAACCCGGCGGTTACCTCGGCCTCTGCTCCTGCTCGCACGCCGCCGATCTCGCCAGGTTCCGCAACGCCTCTGCCCGTGGCATCGGCAAGGCGGGCCGCCGCGGCCAGCTCATCCACACCGGATATGCAGGCCCCGACCACCCGCAGCTGCCGCAGCTGGCCGAAAGCGGCTATCTGAAGGCCGTGTTCTTCCGGCTGGACTGATCCGGGGTGAAGCTGCTCCTCGATACGTGCGTCCTCTATCCGACGGTGATGCGGGAAATGCTCCTGGGCGCGGCGCGCCTGGGCCATTTCACCCCGCTCTGGTCCGCCCGGATCCTGGGCGAATGGGAACGTGCGGCGCTGAAGCTCGGCCCCGAAGGCGCGGCGCAGGCCAAGGCAGAGACCGCGCTGGCCCGCGCGCACTGGCCCAAGGCCGAAGTTGCCCCCGCACCGGGCATAGAAACCCGCCTCTGGCTGCCCGACAGCGCCGACATTCACGTGCTGGCCGCCGCCATCGCAGGCCATGCCGACGCTATCGTGACGGTCAACAACAAGGACTTCCCCCGTCACACCCTGGCCGAAGAAGGGCTGGAGCGCCTTGGCCCGGACGAGCTCCTCTACCGCTTCTGGCTTGAGGACAGCGCCGGCATGGATGCCCTCGGTGCGCAAGTGCTGGCTGAGGCCAACCGTCTATCCGGGGGCCGCTGGGAAATCCGCCCGTTGCTCAAGAAAGCCCGCCTGCCGCGGCTGGCCAAGGCCCTGGCGGGCTGACCGGTGTTTCATCTTTCCTGAAATACTCCGGGGAGTTTGAGGGGCCGGCCCCTCAATCCCGCCCTTGCCGCAGGCTCAGCCCCTGGACCATTTCGCTTCCAGCCGCTCCAGCGCGGCCATGCGCTCATCGGTCTTGGGATGGCTCATCAGCCAGGCCGGCGCCATGCCGGCGCGCGCCTGCGTCAGCTCTTCCAGCTTGGCAAACAGGCTTTTCTGCGGCGCCAGGCCGATCCCCGCCTTGGTCAGCAGCGCCGCGGCATATTCATCCGCTTCGTATTCATCGCCGCGCGACAGCCGCGCCGCCAGCAGCGAGGTCAGCGCCCCGGCAATCCAGGGGCCGATGAAGGGAACGTACCGGCCCAAGATCAGCATCAGCGCCGTGCGCAGCGCATTCTGCCCGGAGAAATCGACCATCCGCTTGCGCGCATGCCCCAGCGCCACATGGCCCAGCTCATGCGCAATCACCGAGGCCAGTTCCTCTGCGCTCACCTCGCCATTCTGGTACTTGCGGTAAAAGCCGCGGGTGATGAAGATCCGCCCGTCCGGCGCCGCCAGCCCGTTGACCGGATCGACCTCATAGATGTGGACAGGGATACGCGCGATGTTCAGCGCCGCCGCCAGCCGGTCGGTCAGCCGCTTCAGCCGCGGGTCCGCCAGCTCGGTCGAGCGCTGATCCAGCTCGCGATTGGTGCGCCAGACGGATATCCGGTACATCACAAGGCCATAAAGCACGGCCAGCAGAATTGGCATGAAGCGCAGCATGCTTCAGATATGGGCCGAAACCGCGCCGCCAGCAAGAGGCAGCGGCCGCGAAGCCTTGCACCCAGCGCAGGCCGCCATGCAAAATCCGCACTCGCCGCCGCGCGCCGCATCCATTAAGGGGGCTGAACCCCAAGGCACCCCAGAACAACGGCATCCGGCACATGGCACTCCTGTCTCAGCTCCGCAACATCGCCGACACAGGCGAGACCCTGCACCGCAGCGGCTGTGCGCCCTACAAGATCGAGAAATACCTGCAGTTCTATGCCAGAAAGCAGGGCATCAACGTGATCGTGCAGGCCACCCCCACATCGATCTCCTGCCAGTTCCCGGACGAGGACAACCAGTTCATCATCCGCCGCCTGGAGCCCGCCCAGATCAACCTCAGCCTGCTGGCGCGCACCATCATCCGCATCAACGCGGTGGAGGATCCGGGGATCGAGGAGCCGGGCCGGTACCCTGCCTGGCTGATCATGGTGGCCAATATCGCCATACCGCCGGCCTTCCTCACCCTGATCGGCAGCGCGCTGACGACAATTGCGCTGTCGGCGGTGCTGGGCTTCCTGGTCTGGCTCTGCCAGCTGTTCTGCCGCGGTGACCGGGTGATCCTGGTCGAATTCCTCTCGGCGCTGGTCGCGGGGCTGGCGGTGTCGCTGGTCAGCAGCATGGGGGTGGAGGTGCCGGTCTGGGGCACCTGCATCGCCGCCATCGTGCTGTTCGTGCCGGGGCTGTCGATCGCCAACTCCCTGGAATGCCTTGCCTTCAACGACGTGATCTCCGGCTCCAGCCTGTTTGCCCAGTCGATCTTCGTGCTGATGAAACTGTTTATCGGCATCTACATCGGCGTCAGCATCGGCGCCGAGCTGTGGGGGGCGACGCCGCAGGTGAAGAACGTGAACGAAGTCCTGTGGTGGATGCCCTATCTGGCGCTGCCTGCGCTGTCGTTCTCGATCGGGGTGATCTTCAATGCCCGGCTGGTGGATATCGTGCGGGCGCTGCCAGTCACCGTGCTGGGCATGTGGGGGCCGCTCTACCTCGGCTTCGGCAGCGGCTGGATCGTCGGCACCTGGGTCACCGCCATGTGCATCACCCTTTACGGCACCTGGCTGGCCAAGACACTGAACCTCACCGGCGCGATCTACATCGTGCAGGGCATCCTGATCCTGGTCCCCGGCAGCCGGGTGCTGATGAGCGCGACGCAGTCGCTGTTCAATGAAACCCTGATGGCGGACGCCAGCATCGGCCTGTCGGCACTGCTGATGTTCTCGGCCATCGTGGCGGGGCAGGTGACGGCGCTGGCGCTCTATTCGCAGAAGAACCGCAACCTCGCCAGCTAGGCGCTGCGCTCAGCCGCCGGCAGGTCCCATTCCGCCGCCGCCAAGGGCGCGTCCGAGGCCGAGGGCCAGCCGCTGGCGGTCACCGCATCCTGCAGCGCGGCATAGCAGTCCGGGTCGATGGCGGGGCCAGCCATGCCGTCCATGATGGCATAGGTCTTCTCCAGCGGCATTGCCGCACGGTAGGGGCGCTCGGCGGTCAGCGCGTCAAAGATATCGGCCACTGCCATCACCCGCATCTCCTGCGTCAGCTGGCTGGCATCCATTCCGTACGGATAGCCCTTGCCGTCCAGCCGCTCATGATGTGCAGCGCTCACATCCGCAAGCTCCTGGAAGGCGGCAATCCGGCTCAGCACCTCGTGGCCCAGCACCGGGTGGCGCTTCATCAGGGCAAACTCCTCATCCGTCAGCTTGCCGGGCTTGTCCAGGATGGTGTTGGAGATCCCAAGCTTGCCGATATCATGCAGCAGCGCTCCGCGCACCATCCAGCGGCGCCGTCCGGGGGCATAGCCCAGCTGGTCGCAGATCAGCCCGGTGTAACGCGCCACCCGCTGCGAATGGCCGTGGGTAAACGGGCTTTTGGCGTCGATCACCAGCGAAAACGCCCGCGCGATCTCATCCAGGTAGTCTTCATCCACAGTATGGATATGCTGCGCCTGCGGGGTGGCAAAGACCTCCGCCTCCAAGCCCGGGTCCTGCAGATCCGCCAGGAAGCCGGGGCGGCGGATCACCGCGGTGAATACCGGCACAAGGTCCGGGTCGAACCAGCTGCCTGCGCGTGCTTCCAGCTCCGCCGCGGCGGCCTCAGCGCCCGCACTGGCGGCAAAGACGTCCGCCACCTGCGCCATCAGCGCGATGCGCGAAAACAGCGGGATTGCCGCGCCCTTCAGGCCCTGCGGCTGGCCGCCGCCGTCCCAATGCTCATCCAGGCTGGCGATGCCCTCCGCCACATCCTCGGAGAAGCGCATCTGCCGGGCGATACTGGCGCCGCGGTTGCAGCGGGTCTCGATCAGCTCGCCGGCCAACTGGCCGTTCCTGGCAATCACATGGCCCAGCGTTTTCAGCTTCTGCAGCGGGCTGGCCCCCAGCGCGGTGTTGCGCAGCAGGAACTCGATGCCCTGCCGGGAGCCGCTCACCGTCTTGAAGTTCTGTTTGAAGGACAGATCATCGGTCAGATACAGCTGGCAGATGCGGGCCGCATTGGAGCTGCACCCCAGATCCTTCAGCAGCAGCGTGAAATAGAGGTCGGAGGGCGCCTGCGGCGGCAGCTCCAGCTCCCGCGCGGCCTGCATGCCGATCCAGCAGCAGCGCACGCAATGGCCCTTGGGCTGGCCTTCGGTCAGATCCAGCGCATGGCTGAGCGCGCCCAGCAGCTCCCCCAGCCGCAGAATGTCCTGCGGTGCGGCACCGCCGGCCGGGCCGGGACTGGTCGGGGAAAAAATATATGTCATAGGCCTTCGGCAGTAAAATGCGGAAGGACCATGACTAAGCGGACAGGATTAACCTGCCCTTACCCGGCGCAGGATAGGGGCGGGGTCTCTGCGCCCGATTTTCGTAAAATGCCCGGGGCCGCCGTTTGGCAGCCCCGCGGTCAGAATGCAGAGGCCGCCGCCTGGCAGCCCCCAGGGTCCCGGCCCTAATTCACACCCAGCTTGCCTGGGAACTCTATGTTGATCTCCAGGCTCGACAGCTCGTCGCCGCGCTCCATGCGGATGTCGATCGCCTCGTCGCCGATCTGCATGTGGCGGCGGATCACTTCCAGGATTTCGCGCTGCAGCTGCGGCAGGCAGTCGGGGCGGGCGCCGCCGCTGCCGCTGCGCTCATGCGCCAGCAGGATCTGCAGCCGCTCCTTGGCCGTGCTGGCAGAGGCTTTGCGGGGGCGAAGGGAAAATCCGAACATCCGCTTACACCGCCCGGCGGAACAGGCGCTGCAACAGGCCGCGACGAGGGTCCGCGGCAATCCGCATCTCGATCTGCTCGCCGATCAGCCGGCCCACTGCGTCCTCATAGGCCGCCGCCGCCGCCGAGGGGTCATCCAGCACCACCGGCACGCCCAGGTTGGAGGCGCGCAGCACCGCCGGGCTTTCGGGGATGATGCCCAGCAGCGGCACCGCCAGAACCTCCAGCACATCCTCTACCGTCATCATCTCGCCGCTCTCGATGCGGGATTTGTCGTGGCGGGTGATCAGCACCTGCGCCTTCACCGGCTCTGCGCCGGCTTTGCTGGCGCGTTCGGTGATGCTGTTCAGCAGCCCCAGCACCCGGTCGCTGTCGCGGACAGAGGAGACCTCGGGGTTGGTGACAACAATCGCCTCATCGGCAAAATGCATCGCCATCTGGGCGCCGCGCTCGATCCCTGCCGGGCTGTCGCAGATGATATAGTCGAATTCCTCGCGCAGCTCGTCCAGAACCCGTTCAACGCCTTCCTTGGTCAGCGCATCCTTGTCGCGGGTCTGCGAGGTGGGCAGCACCGACAGGGTTTCCAGCCGCCGGTCGCGGATCAGCGCCTGCTTCAGCTTGGCGTCGCCCTGGATCACGTTGATGAAGTCGAACACCACCCGGCGCTCGCAGCCCATGATCATGTCCAGGTTGCGCAAACCGACGTCGAAGTCGATTACCACCGTCTTGTGGCCGCGCCGGGCCAGCTCGGCGCCCACTGCCGCCGAAGTTGTGGTCTTGCCGACACCGCCCTTGCCCGAGGTGACAACAATCACCCGGCCCAGCGGCTCTTCCAGTTTCAGGTCCTTGCTCATTCGTCCTGCCTCTCTCATTCCAGCCCTCTTTACAGCCTTCATCCCAAGGCTTCCACACACAGCCGCTCGTCCTGCAGGAATACCTGCACCGGGCGGTTCAGCAGCTCCGGCTCCAAATTCTCGCTCGTCCGGTACAGCCCGGCGACCGCCAGCAGCTCGGCGTCCAGGCTGTGGCAGAAGATCCGGGCAGTCTCGTCGCCCTCGGCGCCGGCCATCGCCCGGCCGCGCAGCCGGCCATAGACATGGATGCTGCCGCGCGCGATCAGCTCGGCGCCCGAACTGACCGGCCCGACCACCACCAGATCGCCGCCTTCGGCCACCACCGTCTGGCCGGAACGCACCGGCTGGGTGATCAGCCGGTTTTCCGGCGGCCTGAGTTTCTTGGGGAGTTCGCGGCGGGGACCGGGCCTGGTGCTGCCTTCCATGTTGAGCGGCGCATCCTTGCCGCTGGCAATGGTGATCAGCCCGGCGTCCTCAGCCGCGGAGATCTGTTCCGGCGTGGCATTCTGCACCCCGAACACCGCCAGCCCGCGGCTGCGCAAGCAGTCCGTCAGTGCCCGCAGCTCGGCCGGGCGGGACAGGCCGGGCGCCTGCGCCAGATCCAGGATCAGCGGCGCGCCGTCAAAGAAATGGGGGTTCCAGCGAAGCTGCGCGTCCAGCGCTGCATAGAAGGCCTGGTCCAGCGGCCCGTCTTCCGGGCGCAGCGCAACAGCGGTGAAATACCGCCCGCGGATCTGGAAAGGCTTAACGGCAGCGGCGGGGGCGCCGCCACGGGGGGGTATGTCTTGATGCGGCACGCTCACGCGATGCTCCTGCTCGGGGAATGCGGCTTTGGTCCGCGGCTTCTTTTCCTCTTGGGTAGCGTTTGGAGCGCGGCCCGTTCAACCGGGGAACGGCGGCTTCGGCGGACATGCGCCGGATGCCGCAGGCACCGGCGGATTTCCGCACGCGGGCTGCTTCCGGTTGCGTAGAAAACCGTTGCCAGCCCGCGGCTGGCGGCGGCTAAAGCGGCAGCGGCGCGGACTGGCCTGAGGTTTCCAGGTCCCAGATTGCGGCCCACTGCGTGTCCTGCCGCTCCAGGATCAGATAGTTGCGCTCCGCCGCATAGCGCCCGGCCTGGCCGGGGATCTTGCGGATGCGGACAGGGTGGCCGGGCAGGGGCGCATCGCCCAGCCAGGACAGCATCCCCAAGACCCGCGCCCAGGCCCTGGGCGGCGCCCGGTGGGAAATGCCCGAAGCCACCAGCTGGTGCAGCATCTTGCCATCGCCCAGCGGCATCTCGCCGCGCGCGGCCAGGTGGATCTCACCGGACACGGCAGCGATCTTCTGGCCGTCCAGCGCGGCGATATCGCGCGCCATCCGCAGCATCCGCCGCCAGGAGGCCCGATGCGCCCGGCTTTGCCATTGGTCGCGCAGGTCGTCCTCATATTCCTGCATCCGCGGGGTGAGCACCATCAGCAGCTCCAGCAGCGACAGCCGCGGCCCCAGCAGGGGCACGCTGGACAGCAGGAAGGTCTGCCCCGGTGCCTCCCGTTTCACCTCGGCTTTCATCATCTGCCAGCCGCCGCGCGCCATCACCCGGCGGCGGCTGCGCTCCGAGCGCAGGTCGGGCGCCAGCAGCCGCAGCCCCGGGGCCTCGATGCGCCAGCCCAGATGGGTGCCTTCGGGGTCCGCAAACCGCGCGGGCAGGTCGCCGTCGCAGCAGCCGTGCTGAAACAGCAGCGCCGCCTCGCGGGCCATCGCAAACAGCGTCTGGCCCACCGGCGAATAGGTGCTGGAGCGCCGCAAGCTGCCCCATCCGTCGCATATGTCATGATCGTCCCATTGCATCAGCGAGGGCACGCGGGCCGCGAGCCACGCAAGCTCCGGCGCGCTGTAAACCGCGAGGTAGCGGCGCAGAAAGCCTTCCCGCAGATGCTGGCGCAGGCTGGCCAGATCCTCCCGCGAGGGGTCGCTAGGCAGTTTGTCCGGCCAGCCATTGCTGAGCCGGTGGCCCTGCGTGACCTCATCGGCATAAACCTGGTCGCCGCCATGCAGCAGCAGTGAGAAAGGGCGCTTTTGATGTTCCGCGCCCATCCGCGCCCACATGGCGTTGCGCTCAGCCCCGTCGCGGTCCAGGTCGCCGTGCTCCTCGCCGTTGCAGGAGGCATAGGCGATCCGCATGTCCCCGCCGAACCCGCCCGCGACTTCATACCGCGCGCCGTCCCACTGGTAGGAGGAGGGCCGGCCCGCAGGCAGCGCAAAACGCGCGCGCAGCACCGAGACGTTTGCGTAATCCGCCAGCCGCTCGGGCCGAAGGTTCATGCCGCCGGCAGAAACAGGCGGCACAGGCAGACCCTTGGGCGCGATAAACAGCGCCGCAAGCTGCATCTGGCCATCGCGCAGATCGTCGAGGATCAGGATGGGGCCGGTGATCGGGGTGCTGCTGCTCATACAGCAACAGGACCTAGGTGCGACGGCCCGCGCAATCAACCGCTGCGGGGGAATGCGGCGGGATATTTGCCCGCACTGCGGCTGAATTGCGCTGGCGCTGCGCAGAAGGGCATGGTCAAGATGTGCCGGGCCGCCTGCCAGGGGGCGGATTTCCTCATAGTTCAGGAGGCTTAGAATGCAATGGGCTTTACTTGCGGCATCCCTGCTGGCCGCGCTGTGGACGGGTGTTCATGCCATCATCGGCGGCCGGGAATGCGCAGCGCCGCTGGCGCGGGACCGGCAGCTTCCGGATGCGGTGCGTGAGACCACCTTGTTATGCTGGCATCTGGTGACCGGCTGCCTGGGCCTTATGGCTGTGTTTCTCTTTGCAGGTGCCCGCGGCTCGGCCGAGATGGCCCTGGCCGGAACAGGCATGGCAGCGGTGATGGCGGCGACAGGCCTCCTGATGCCGCCGCTTCGCAGGGTGAAATACGGCCTGCTGCCGCAAGGCTGGCTGTTCGTGCCGGTTGCGGCCTTGGGCGCATGGGGCCTGTGGGGCGGCTAGCGGCAGCGCGCGGGGGCAGGCGGCGCTCCCGCCCGTGCGGCCTGCATTGAGAATGCCGTCCTCCCGGTTGGGCCCGGCGCCGGACCTGAAGGTCCGGCGCGCATCCTGCCCGGCGCGCATCCTGCCCGGCGGGCAGGATGCCATGCCCAAGGCTGCCAAGGGGCGGCGGCGTCAGCCGCGGCACCTGCAGGCGCGGGAGCGCTTCAAGGTCTGTGTGAAAGGCCTCAGCGCGACAGCTCGCGCATCCCGCGTTCCAGCCCGTCCAGGGTCATCGGAACCATCCGGTCCTCAAAGATCTCGCGGATCATGCCGATCGAATGGGTGTAGTCCCAGTATTTCTCCGGCACCGGGTTGATCCACAGGTTCGCCGCCCAGGCGCCGCGCGCGCGCTGCAGCCAGACCTGGCCCGCTTCCTCGTTCCAATGCTCATTGGCGCCGCCGGGATAGGCAATCTCATAAGGCGACATCGAGGCATCGCCCACGAAGATGCACTTATAGTCCGGCCCGTAGGTGCGCAGCACCTCATGGGTAGGGATCTTCTCGTCCCAGCGCCGCCGGTTGTCGCGCCAGACGCCTTCATAGAGGCAGTTGTGGAAGTAGTAGTATTCCAGATGCTTGAACTCGGCCCGCGCGGCTGAGAACAGCTCCTCCACCACCTGGATATGCGGATCCATCGAGCCGCCCGCGTCGAGGAACAACAGCACCTTCACCGCATTGTGCCGCTCCGGCCGGGTCTTCACGTCCAGATAGCCGTGCTCGGCGGTGGAACGGATCGTATTGTCCAGATCCAGCTCCTCATGTGCGCCCTGGCGGACCCAGCGGCGCAGCCGCTTCAGCGCCACCTTGATGTTGCGGGTGCCCAGCTCGACATCGCCGTCGAGGTTCTTGAACTCGCGCTTGTCCCAGACCTTGACCGCGCGTTGGTGCCGGCTCTTGTCCTGCCCGATGCGCACCCCCTCGGGGTTATAGCCATAGGCGCCAAAGGGCGAGGTGCCCGCGGTGCCGATCCATTTATTGCCGCCCTGGTGGCGGCCCTGCTGTGCCTTGAGGCGATCCTTCAGCGTCTCCATCAGCTTGTCAAAGCCGCCAAGCGCTTCGATCTCGGCCTTCTCCTCGGCGCTCAGATGCTTTTCCGCCATCTTGCGCAGCCATTCCTCGGGGATGTCCACCGCCTCCATCACGGCTTCGGCGGGGATCGCCTCCAGCCCCTCGAAGGTGGCGGCAAAGGCGCGGTCGAACTTGTCGATGTTGCGCTCGTCCTTCACCATCGCGGCGCGGGCGAGGAAGTAGAAGGCCTCGATGTCATAGGTGGCCAGCCCTGCCTTCATGCCCTCCAGGAACGTCAGGTACTCGCGCAGGGAGACCGGAATGGACGCCTTGCGCAGGTTTTCAAAGAAGGGCTGGAACATCGCGGGGGCCTCCGGCTCGGGTTACGCCAGCACCCGGTGGGTCACGATGGTTGCCAGCAGGCCGAGAATACCAAAAACGATGGCATAGACAGCCCCGTATTGCAGCATGTCCAGGGTGTTGCCGCCACGTTTGCGGGCCTTCATTGCGCCAATAAGGGCGCCCAGCACCAAGCCGGCAATTACGATCATGTCTCTATCCGTTTCTGTTCTGTCACTGCCGGATCAGGGGGCAGAGGGGCGCAGCGCGGCGATTTCCTCCAGCCGCGCCTCGACCACCCAATCCGGGCCAAAGCCGTACCTTGCCCATCCCAGGCTGTCCAGCCTGACCCGGCGGGCTTCGACGCTGCGGCCCTCCAGCTCCAGCGCCTCCGCCTGCAGCATCAGCAGCGTCGACAGCAGCGCCGCGTTCTCATGCGCGGCCGCAGTGTCCGCCGCCGGCCCCAGCCGCGCCAGCGCCGCCGCCCCGTTGCCGGTGGCAATCTCATAGGCGGCCAGCTGCACCGTCAGCTTGGCCTGGTGCATCCGGGTGCCGGGCAGGCCCCGCAGGTAGCTCATCGCGGTGTGGAAATGCCGCAGCGCCAGCTCTGGCTCGCGCACATGCAGCATCCGGCCCAGGGTGTAATGGCTCAGGGCGCGGCGGTGGTCCTGCCAGCCCAGGCTGCGGGCAATCTCCGCAGCCCGGTTGGCGGCCCGCAGCCGCTCCCGCAGTGAGGCGCTTGGCCCCAGCGCCTGCTCATAGGCGGTGATCCAGGCCCGCGGCGTTTCCGGCAGCCAGACGGCGGCCGTGCCGGCACCGCCCGGATTAAGCCGCGCCAGGACCGCCGGCAGCCGCTCCGCCACTTCGGCCCGGCTCATGCCGGTGCGCAGCTCGGGCGCATAGGTGGCGCGCAGGATCAGCATGTCAAAGCCGGTCAGCACCGCGTGGACGTTGTCGTCATTGAAGATCGAATCCGGCAGCCGGTACAAGTCGTTCAGCGGGCCAAGCGCCTGGGCCAGTTCCTCATGCAGGCAATCGCGCACCTCCTGCGGGCTGACGTCATTGGGGATGAACACCGCCAGCCGCTCTCGGCTGCGCAGCAGCGACCAGTTGGTGCGGGCGCTGCGCCGGTTGCGCCGGTATTCCGCCAGCGAGGACACATTCGGCACCACGAAACAGGCCGCCTTGGGCAGCGCCCGCCGGATCTCCGCGCGGGAGACCGACTGGATCGTGATGCTGGCACTGTCGCCGGACACCCGGCGGACCGGGATCCCGGCCTCGTCCCGCAGCCGCGCCAGGAGCGCGTTGAGGTCGCGGCTGAACCCGGGCGCGGGGCTGCCCGTCACCCGCAGGGTGATCGGGCCTTCGAAGCGGGTGAACTGGGGCAGGGTGCTGCCGCCTTCCAGCCGGAAATGCAGGTCAAGGAAATCGCGCGCGATATCGGCGTTGGAGCGCTGCGGCGGCTGCGGCCACCGGGCGGGGAACACCTTGACCGGCGGCAGCGCGGCCGGGGCCGCCGCCGCCCGGGTCGGCGCCTCCACCCGGGCCGAAGGCACGGCACAGGCGGCCAGCGCCAGCAGTGCCGCCGCCGCGGCAGCACCCCGCAGCAGGCGCAGGCCCAGGCGGCAGGCAGGCAGGTGTGAAACCGGGGCAGCGTCAGCAGGCAATCAGGCGTCTCCTATCAGCCCGGACACGTCAGCCCGGCTCTTACCCTTCTGATAGGGGAATGCGGCAGCAATTAGAAGGGAAACGGGCAGGCGCCGGAAATGGCGCCCGCCGGGTGGTGCAAGCGGGCGTCAGCGCCGCCCGCGGGCCATGAAGGCGAGGCGCTCGAAAAGATGCACGTCCTGTTCGTTCTTCAAAAGCGCCCCATGCAGCTTGGGCAGCGCATCGGCGCCGCCGCGGGCAATGTCCGCAGGGCTCAGATCCTCGGCCAGCAGCAGTTTCAGCCAGTCGATCACCTCGGAGGTCGAAGGCTTCTTCTTCAGCCCCTGCGTTTCGCGGATCTCGTAGAACTGGGTCAGCGCCGCGGTCAGCAGCGCGTCCTTGATGCCGGGATGATGCACCTCGACGATCTTCTTCATCGTCTCCGCATCCGGGAACCGGATGTAGTGGAAGAAGCAGCGGCGCAAAAAGGCGTCCGGCAGCTCCTTTTCGTTGTTGGAGGTGATGATCATGATCGGGCGGTGCTTCGCCTTGACCGTCTCGCCGGTCTCGTAGACGTGGAACTCCATCTTGTCGAGTTCCTGCAGAAGGTCGTTGGGAAACTCGATATCGGCCTTGTCGATCTCGTCGATCAGCAGGACGACTTTCTCGTCCGCCTCAAACGCTTCCCACAGCTTGCCTTTCCTGATGTAGTTTTTCACGTCGTGCACGCGCTCGTCGCCCAGCTGGCTGTCGCGCAGGCGGCTGACGGCATCATATTCATACAGGCCTTGCTGCGCGCGGGTGGTGGACTTCACGTTCCACTCGATCATCCTCAGCCCGAGGGCCTCTGCAACCTGCTTGGCCAGCTCGGTCTTGCCGGTGCCCGGCTCGCCCTTGACCAGCAGCGGCCGCTCCAGTGTCACCGCCGCATTGACCGCAACTTTCAAATCATCCGTTGCGACATATTCTTTAGTGCCCTGAAATTGCATATCTTTCCTGTTCCAGTCATGATCGGTGCCGCAGCGCCCAGTTCTTATCACGGTTTTAACCAAACCGCGCCACTATTGTGTAGTGACATTCCTTCCCGATAGGGATAAACGCTGCGGCAGAGGGGGAAGCCAAAATGTTCAGGTGCCGATTATGACCAGCATTATGGGCCAGACCGAAGGAGCCGAAATGAAGCAAGAGGTGTTTCTGCCGGACGACTACCGACCGGCCGAAGATGAGCCGTTCATGAACGAACGGCAGCTTGAGTATTTCCGACGCAAGCTATTGAATTGGAAGCAGGAACTACTGTCTGACAGCCGCGAGACCATTGAAGGGCTGCAGGGCAATACCCGCAACATTCCCGATGTCGCGGACCGTGCCAGCGAAGAAACCGACCGCGCGCTGGAACTGCGCACCCGCGACCGCCAGCGCAAGCTGGTCGCCAAGATCGACTCTGCGCTGCGCCGCATCGACGAGGGCGAATACGGCTATTGCGAGGTGACCGGCGATCCGATTTCGCTGAAGCGTCTGGATGCGCGCCCGATCGCCACCATGAGCCTCGAAGCGCAGGAGCGCCACGAGCGCCGCGAAAAGGTTCACCGCGACGACTGACCGCTGTCTGCAGCGGGCAAACCGACAATTAGTTGACGCCGGGGTCTTTTGCTCCGGCGTTTTTTGTTTCATTGGGAGCGGGCGGAGAATCTGCAGGAGCCCATGGAACTCAAAGGCCTGAAAATAACTGTCATCGGCGCCGGGATCGGCGGGCTGACCGCGGCGCTTGCGCTGCGCCGCCAGGGGGCTGCCGTGACCGTTCTGGAGCAGGCCGAGGCGATTTCCGAAGTCGGCGCGGGCCTGCAGATCACCCCGAATGGCGTCGCGGTGCTGAAGGCGCTGGGGCTGGCCGATGACCTGGCCTGGTGCTCCCAGCGGGCGCGCGCGGTTGTGCTGCGCGGCCACCGCCGCGGCAATCAGGTGCTGCGGCTGGACCTCGATGAATACGCGGCCGGATTGCCCTATTACTTCGTGCACCGCTCCGATCTGGTCGGCATTCTGGCCGGTGCCGCGCGCCGCGAGGGCGTGCAGGTGCGGCTGCTGCAAAAGGTGGAGCGGGTGGAGCCCGGGCCGCAGCCTGTGGTGCATCTTGGCAATGGCGCCCAATGCGGCGGCGACTTGGTGATCGGCGCCGATGGCTTGCACTCGAAAACCCGCGCCGCGCTGAATGGCGCGGACAAACCGGTCTTTACCGGCCAGGTCGCGTGGCGCGCCACTGTTCCCAACCATCTGAACCTGCCGCCCGAGGCGCAGCTGTTCATGGGGCCGGGGCGGCATCTGGTGGCCTACCCCTTGCGCGATGGCAGCCTGGTCAATCTGGTGGCGGTGCAGGAGCGCCGCGCCTGGGCCGAGGAAGGCTGGAACTTCCAGGACGACCCGGCCAATCTGCGCGCTGCCTTCGCGGGCTTTGGCGGCAGTGCCGCGGCGCTGCTGGACGCGGTGCAGGAGGTGCTGCTGTGGGGCCTGTTCCGGCACCCGGTCGCAGCCCGCTGGCAGGGCGAAAACACCGCCATTCTGGGGGATGCCGCGCATCCAACGCTGCCGTTCATGGCGCAGGGCGCCAATCTGGCGCTGGAGGATGCCTGGGTGCTGGCCCGCGCGCTGCAAGAGGCCGAGGGGGTCAGCGCCGGTCTGGCACTGTATCAGTCGCGCCGTCTGGAGCGCGCGCAGAAGGTCGTGCAGGCCGCCAGCCGCAATGCCTGGAAATACCACTTGCGCGCACCGCTCAGCTGGCCTGCGCATCAGGTGCTGAAACTGGGCGGGCGGTTCGCCCCCGATAAGATGGTCAGCCAATTCGACTGGATCTACCGCCACGACGTCACCGCCTGAGAGGCGGGGCAGGCAGGGGCCTCCCGCCCGTCGCAGGCTCATTTGTGAAATGAGCCGCTCCCGTTGGGCCGGGCGCCGCGCTGGCGCGCGGCGCGGACCGGGCCTGGATGTCCAGTTCGCCTAGATGTCCAGTTCGACCCAGACCGGCACGTGATCGGACGGCTTTTCGCGGCCGCGCACGTCCTTGTCGATCTGGCAGTCCAGCAGCAGGTCGGCGGCCTGCGGCGTCAGCAGGAAGTGGTCGATGCGGATGCCGTCATTCCGGTTCCAGGCGCCGGCCTGGTAGTCCCAGAAGGAATAATGCCCCGGCCCCTGATGGCGGGCACGGAACGCTTCGGTGAAGCCCAGGTTGACGATCCGCTGGAACGCGGCCCGGCTTTGCGGGCGGAACAGCGCATCCTCCGCCCAGGCCTCCGGCCGCTTGGCATCCTCGGCCTGCGGGATGATGTTGTAATCGCCCGCCATCAGTGCAGGCATCTCATCGGCCATCAGAGCCTCGGCGCGGGCTTTCAGCCGCTCCATCCAGGCAAGTTTATAGGCGTATTTGCCGCCCGCCACCGGGCTGCCGTCCGCCTCCAGCTCCACCGGGTTGCCGTTGGGCAGGTAAAGACCGCAGATCCGGATCGCCTGCTTGCCCGTCACGGTGGCCTCGATCCAGCGCGCCTGTTCGTCGCTATCGTCGCCGGGCAGGCCGCGGCGCACATCCTCCAGCGGCAGTTTCGACAGGATCGCCACCCCGTTGAAACTCTTCTGGCCGTGGGTCTCCACATTATATCCGCGGTCTTCGAAGAGGTCGCGCGGGAACGCCTCATCCACCGATTTGATTTCCTGCAGCACCACCACGTCCGGCTGCGCCTCATCCAGCCAATCCGGCAGCGCCTGGGCCCGGGCCTTGATGCCATTGATATTGAAGGTGGCGATTTTCATGGCTTGTCTCCGGCCCAGGTTGCGGTATTTGAAGCCGATCTATCGCTGAATCGGCGCCCCGGGGCAAGCCCGGCGCCTGCAGCGCGAATCACCGGTGCGCCGCCGAATCGGCAGGTTTTGCGCCGGTGAAAAATAACCCCCAGGTTGATTATACTTATTTTGCAAAATTGAGCGTGTGAATAACGCGGTGAGTAATTTGTGGATTAATCGAATTAAATTAAAATTCGCAAAAAATAGCGAGGCGAAGTTAAAGTTGCGGTTTTAAATAAATGCAATGTGGGATTGCATTTTTCGTTTGCGCTGTGCGCCAGCCGTGCCAGCGTCGAGGAGCCTTTTGTCTCTAACGAATGGGGTTCCAACATGACTGCTCAGCGTAAAACCAAGGACATCCGCGCAACCCGTCCGGCCGCAGGCGCAAGCCTGTTTGCGGGTGATGCGACCGAGATGTTCTCCTCCGGCTCCGCGCCGGAATGTACTGCGGATCTGACGGCAGGGGAGGGTTTGACGCTGTTTTCCTCCGGCTCGCTGCCACAGAGGGCCGACCGCTGGGCTGGCGGGGAAACCGGTCTGTTTTCATCCGGCTCGGCGCCCTTGGCCAGCGGCGGAACCGCAACCGGCGATCTGGTGGAGATGTTCTCCTCGGGATCGGCACCGGCGGCGCAAAGCGATGCTGCCGCAGGCGATCTGGTTCAGCTGTTCTCCTCGGGGTCGGCCCCGCAAGCGCAATCAGAAGTTGCCGCGGGCGATCTGACAGAGATGTTTTCTTCCGGCTCCGCCCCGGCGGCGGGTGAAACTGCATCCGGGGATCTGACGGAAATGTTCTCCTCCGGCTCTGCGCCCGCGGCAACGGCAGAGGCCGGCGCAGGCGACGGCACGCATCTGTTCTCCTCCGGGTCCGCACCGGCACCGAAGGCGCGCACCAGCGCTGGCGATGCGACCCGGCTGTTCTCTTCGGGCAGCTGACCGGAACGGGGCCGGTCTCCCTCCCGGCCCCTGACCAGGAGCGGCTCCGGTTTCCGGGGCCGCCGCCGCGCCGCACCCATCCGAAAGAGGTTTCCATGGCCCAGATCATCCCGTTTTTCTCTCCTGCCGCCCGCCAGTCCCGGGCCGATGCGCAAGGGGCGCTGATCGCCGGTTTCGCAGCCCGCCGGCGTAGCCAGGAGGATGTGTTCTGGCTCAAGGAAAATGCGGAGCTGCTGAACATTCTCGAATGCACCGGAGCGGATGTAAGGGCTGAGGCCCTGGCGCCCCTGCAGCCGTTTTACGAGGGCGCGGCGCGCCACATCAGTTTCTTCCGCCAGTACTACCGCTTCATCTTGTCGATCTGCCTGGATCTGGAGGATCTGGGCCTGCCGGGGCAGACCGGGGCGCAGATTGCCCAGTGGGTTTGCGCCCAGGGGCTGCCCGCGGCGGAGCTGTCCGACCTGCAGCGCGCCGAGGCCCGGCGCCTGCTGGCACGGCGCGGCATCCCCCTCCGGGACGACGGGCTGGACGACCGGCTCCGCAGCTTTATCTCCCGCCCGCAGACCTTCGCCATTCCCAACAAAAAGGCCGCCTACGAGCTGACCCACATCGTGTTTTATCTGTCCGAGTACGGGCGCCGGGATCCGGGGCTGCCAGCGGCTGCCGTGACCAGCCTCGAATTCGCGGGTCTGGTAGCCTTTCTCGACCAGAATGCCGACCTGCTGGCGGAGATCTGCATTGCCATGCGCTATGCCGGACAGCAGCCGCCGGCCGCGTGGGAGGCTTGGCTCGACAGGCAGGTTTCCGCCTATATGCTCGCTAAAGATGAATTTTGTGGACTTCATGATGCGTATCACGAGTATTTTGTGACCAACTGGCTCATGCTGCTGTCCGGCCGTCCGGCCTTCCGGCAGCCGGTCCCCCTGGGGGCGGTGCATGTGTCGGCGCAGCAGGGAGGGAGCATTTTGAGGAGCCTGTCTGAAGCCGTGTTTGATGCCGGAACGGCGCGGGCCAGCTGGAGCGCGGTGAAAGCGCGCGCCGAGGCGGTGCTGAGCGAGGAGCAGCACCGGATCCTGACCGCGGCAGAACGCAGCTGCGCCGGGTTTGCCGGATTTTTCGAAGGGTTTGCCCGCGCGGGCAGCGCAGGGGCGGCGTGATGCGCTGTTCCCGCAACCAGGCGCTGGCCGGGGCGCTGCTGGTGGTTGCCTACACAGGGCTGATTGCCTCTGCCGACGGGATCACCAAGCTGCTTGCGGGTCAGTACGCCGCGGCCCAGCTCTATGCGCTGTCGGGTGCCATGGTTGCAGGCTTCTGCCTGCTGGCGGACCGGCTGCCGGCCGTGCGCGGCGGTTTCCGCACCAAGTGCCCGCGGGCGATGGCGCTGCGCTCCGGCGCGACACTGGTTGCGGCGGTGTGCTTTTTCTATGCCTTCCGGCTGCTGCCCTTTGCTGAGGTGTTTGTGTTCATCGGGCTGATGCCGCTGCTGGCGGGCGCCATGTCCGGGCTGGTGCTGAAGGAGCCGGTGCGCCCGGCTGCCTGGGCGGCGCTTGGCGCTGGATTTGCGGGGGTGCTGTTCCTGTTTCCGGGCGGGGTCGCCTCCGCCACGCCGGGCCATCTCGTGGCTTTTGCCGCGGCGGTTTCCGGCACATTTTCCATGACACTGGCGCGGTTTATCGGCCGCTATGAAAGCAATTCGCTGGCCCAGGTCTTTTATCCCAACCTGACCCTTTGCCTGGTTATGCTGGTGCTGCTGCCCTTTGTCTGGGTCCCGATGCCGCTGGCGGATGCGGGCTGGGCCGCGGCCTATGCCTTCCTGCTGTTCGGGGCGCGCTGGCTTCTGGTGGTGGCGCTGCGGCTCCTGGCCTCCTACGCCGTCACCCCGCTGATGAATTTGCAGTTCATCTGGATGGCGGTGATCGGCGCGGTGTTCTTTGGGGAGTTTCCGCCCGCTGCCACCTATTTCGGCGGCGCCATCGTCATTGCCTCTGGCCTTTATCTGGTCTGGGACCAGTTCGCCCCGGCGATGCCGAGGCTGCGCAATCCGGGACGGCTGCAAACCGATCCGTGACCTGGCTTGCGGGCGCCCAACAGCGCCGGAATTCTCGGCACCTCAGGCCCGGAAAACACGCGTTTTCCGGGTCGTTTCCCGCGCCGGGAAACGTGCCGGCAGGGGCGGGATCACATGGAGAACGAGGTGCCGCAGCCGCAGCTGGAGGTGGCGTTGGGGTTTTCGATGGTGAACCGCGCGCCGATCAGCTCTTCGGTGAAATCAATCACCGCGTTCTCCAGGAACGGAAGCGACACGGCGTCGACCACCACTTTTTCCCCCTGTCCCTCCAGGACCAGATCATCGGGTTTCGCCTGGTCCAGCGCGATCTCATACTGGAAGCCGGAGCAGCCGCCGCCTTCGACCGCGACGCGCAGCGCCTGGCCCTGATCCGCGGCGCCGATCTCGGCCAGCCGGGCAAAGGCGCGGTCGGTGACTTTCGGGGGCAGGTTCATACGGTCTCTCCAAAGCTGATGTTGCAGCGCAAGTCATTATATAGAAAGGTGCCATCCAGGCAGCAAGATTTGCCAGGGAAAAGATTTGATATGCATGCGCCTTATGCCACGATGCCGGACCGCAGCCGCGGGCGGCAGGTTCCGGAGGAGGAAAGCTCCTTCCGCTCGCCCTTTCAGCGCGACCGCGACCGGATCATCCACGCCAGCGCCTTCCGCAGGCTCAAGCACAAGACGCAGGTGTTTGTGGAGCATGAGGGTGACAACTACCGCACCCGCCTGACCCATTCGATCGAGGTGGGGCAGGTGGGCCGCACCATTGCCGGCGCGCTGGGGCTGAACCAGGAGCTGACCGAGGCGGTGGCGCTGGCGCATGACCTGGGCCACACGCCGTTTGGCCACACCGGCGAGGACGCGCTGCATGCGCTGATGGAGCCCTACGGCGGCTTTGACCACAACGCCCAAGCGATCCGCATCGTGACCCGGCTGGAGCGGCACTATGCCGAGTTCGACGGCTTGAACCTCACCTGGGAAACCCTTGAAGCGATTGCCAAACACAACGGCCCGGTGGTGGGGGAGCTGCCCTGGGCGCTGGCCGAATGCAACGCTGAGGTCGATCTGGAACTGCACACCCACGCCAGCGCCGAGGCGCAGGTGGCGGCGCTGTCCGATGACATCGCCTATAACAACCACGATCTGCACGATGCGCTGCGGGCGGAGCTGTTCACCGACGATGACCTGGCCCGGCTGCCGCTGCTGGACAAGGCTTACGGCCAGGTCGACACGCTATACCCGGGTCTCGACCCGAACCGCCGCCGCCACGAGGCGCTGCGCCGGTTCTTCGGAGTGATGGTGAGCGATGTCATCGACACCGCCCGCCTCCTGCTGGCGGAAAGCGGCGTGCAAAGCGTCGAGGAGGTCCGCGCGCTGGGGCATCCGGTGGTGAAATTCTCCGATCCCTTGTGGCGTGACCTGAAGGAGATCCGCGCCTTTCTGTTCACCCGCATGTACCGCGCACCCTCGGTGATGGAGAAGCGCGCCAAGGTGGCCAAGGTGGTGGAGGCGCTGTTTCCCTACTTCCTCGACAATCCGCTGGAGATGCCGGAGCGCTGGCAGGCCGACATTGCCGCAGCCGAAGACCGCACCGCGCTGGCGCGGATCGTGTCCGACTACATCGCCGGCATGACCGACCGCTTTGCCCTGCAGCAGCATGAACGGCTGATCGGGGTGAAGGTCGAGGTCTGAGGGCTTCCAGCTGCTGTTTCTGTCCTTTCGCATGTGCCGTGCAGTGGCAGGGGCAGAGTAGAGAAGGCGGCGCCGCCAACGGGGGCGGAGGATAGGGCCGGAACGCCAGCGCGCCCCGGGTCCGGTCAAAAGCTTCGTCAGTCAGACGCCCCTGCACCTTTTGTTGAGGTGGTCTTTGGGGTCCTGGGCTCCTGTGCGCGCGGGGTGCCAGATCCGCGCCATGTGCTGCAGCGGAAGTAACCATCGCAGATCCCGGTTAAGGCCGTGCAAGCAGGGCGTGCGCTGCGGCGGGCTTTGGCGCAACGCCGTGCGGCGGGCTTGTGCAGGGCTGAATGTTCCCGTAATGTTCCCGTAATGTTCTCGTGAAGATCATTTGACTTTGAGGATTGCCGGAATGATTGAAGGAAGCTGCTGCTGCGGTGCGGTGAAGTTTGAACTGCTGGCGCAGCCTGCGCTGATGGGCACCTGCCATTGCTCCCGCTGCCGCAAGGCCGGGGCCAGCACCATCGTCTTTGTCAAGAAAGGCGACCTGCGCTGGATCGAGGGCAGGGAGGAGGTGGCGCTGTACCAGCCCGCGCCGCCGTACAAATACGGCCGCTGCTTCTGCCGGATCTGCGGCAGCTCCCTGGGGGAGATCCTGTCGCAGGAGGACAGCTTCCCCATCGCCGCAAACGCGCTGGACGGGGAACTGGAGGTCAGGAACAGCTTTCATGAGTTCGTTGGCGAGAAGCCCGGCTGGTCCGAAATCTGCGACGGTGCAAAGCAGTCGGAGGGGCATCCTGCGTAGGAGCTCTGGCATCTGCAGGTGCCGTTCGTTTCGGGGGCTGCTCCCTTGCCTGTATTGGCAGGTTTGAGGGCAGGGGCGTGTATCCCCATTCAAATCACAGCCCGGGCCGTTTGCGGCCCGGGCTGTTCTTGCCGGCCCGGCCTGCGCTTGCCGGTCTGTGCCGGTCTTTGTGTTCTCCTCGCCGAATTGGCTTTAAACCGTGCTATGATCTGGCCCTATGATGCCGCAAGGCATCGGCGCTATCCGCTGGGAGAGGCAGAACAAGGGGCAAGCCATGGCACGCTGGACCGTCACCTTCACAGACAAGCCGGAAATGGACCGGGTGCGCAGCGACAGGAAGCGGCGCGAGGCGCATATCGCCTTTGTGCGGTCGCGGCCCGAGCTGCAGATCGGCGGCGCGCTGGCGATGCGGCCGATGCAGGACTTTCCCGGCGCGATCTGGAACGTGGAGGCCGAAACCCGCCAGGATGTGGAGCGGCTGATCCTGCAGGACCCGTATTATGTCGCCTCCCTGCGCCGCTACACGATCACGGAATGGGGCACCGCCTCAGCCGTGCAGAACATCCTGTCCTGACCCGCTGACGGCCAGGCCGGACGGCGCGCCGCGGCAGCGGCGCATTTTTCCGGCGCGGAAAAATGGCCGGAAAATTTGAATTTTCCGGTGCCGCCCGCCTGAGGCCCGGGGCTGCCCCTGCAATCCTGTTGACCCTTCCTGCGGCCCCCGGTATCCGCAGTGCTGAACAGTTGGGACGCCAGATATGAACCTCTTCACCGATATCCGCTCGCTCGTGATCGACAGCCTAACCGCCATGACCGGCGAGGGCGCGCTGCCCGAGGGGCTCGATTTTGCCAATGTCGCGGTGGAGCCGCCGCGCGATGCCGCCCATGGCGACATGGCGACCAATGCGGCGATGGTGCTGGCCAAGCCCGCAAAGATGAAGCCGCGCGACATTGCCGAGGCGCTGGCTGCCAAGCTGGCAGCGGACGATCGGATCACGAGCGCAGAGGTCGCAGGCCCCGGCTTCCTGAACCTGCGGCTGGCCCCGGGCATCTGGCAGGGCGTGCTGAAATCGGTCCTGGACGCAGGCACGGATTTCGGCCGCTCGGACGTCGGCGCGGGCAAGCGGGTGAACGTGGAATATGTCTCCGCCAACCCGACCGGCCCGCTGCATGTGGGGCACACCCGCGGCGCGGTGTTCGGGGACGCGCTGGCGGCACTGCTGGCCTATGCCGGATATGACGTCACCCGCGAGTATTACATCAACGACGGCGGCGGCCAGGTCGATGTTCTGGCGCGCTCTGTCTACCTGCGTTATCTGGAAGCACATGGGCAGGACGTGGCCTTTGCCGATGGCACCTATCCGGGCGATTATCTGAAGCCGGTGGGGCAAGCGCTGAAGGACAAGGCGGGCGATGCCTATCTCGACCAGCCCGAAGAAGTCTGGCTGGCTGAGGTCCGTGAATTTGCTACCGATGCGATGATGCAGCTGATCCGCGAGGATCTGGCCCAGCTCGGCATCGAAATGGATGTGTTCTACTCCGAAAAATCCCTCTACGGCACCGGCAAGATCGAGGCGGCGCTGAAGGAACTGGATGCCAAGGGGCTGATCTATCAGGGCGTTCTGGAGCCGCCGAAGGGCAAGAAGCCCGACGATTGGGAGCCGCGCGAGCAGACCCTGTTCAAATCCACCGATCACGGCGATGACGTCGACCGGGCGGTGAAGAAATCGGATGGCACCTGGACCTATTTCGCGCCCGACATCGCCTATCACTACGACAAGGTGGAACGCGGCTTTGACGAGCTGATCGACATTTTCGGCGCCGACCACGGCGGCTATGTCAAGCGGATGAAGGCCGCGGTGTCGGCGCTGTCCGATGGCCGGGTGCCGCTGGATATCAAGCTGTGCCAGCTGGTGAAGCTGTTCAAGGACGGCCAGGAATTCAAGATGTCCAAGCGGGCAGGGACCTTTGTCACCCTGCGCGATGTGGTCGATGCCGTCGGCGCGGACGTCACCCGCTTTATGCTGCTGACGCGCAAGAACGACCAGGGCTTCGATTTCGACCTCGACAAGGCGCTGGAGCAGTCCAAGGACAACCCGGTGTTCTACGTGCAATACGCCAACGCGCGGATCTGCTCGACCCTGCGCAAGGCAGAGGAGCAGGGGATTGCGGCGGATGATGCGGCGCTCAACGCCGCCGACCTCACCCTGGTGTCCGATCCGGCGCAGCTGGCGGTGGCCAAGAAGCTGGCCGAATGGCCGCGCCTGGTGGAAATCGCGGCCCGCACCCATGAGCCGCACCGGGTGGCCTTCTATCTTTACGATCTGGCGTCGGAGCTGCACGGGCTGTACCACCTCGGGAAATCGCAAGAAGGTTTACGATTTGTTAACGAGAGCAGCCAATCGGCAACACATGCGAATTTGGCCCTGGCCAAAGCCGTTTCCGTTGTCATTTCGGCTGGTCTTGGTATTCTTGGCGTGAAACCGGCAGAAGAGATGCGATAACCAAAACGGGGCGTCAGCCCCTGCGGTTAAAATTGCACACCGCCGGAGTGAGGCAGTTGAAGAGACTTGGGGCGCGGCGCCGTTTCGGCGCTGCCAAACCGGGCAGTGAGGCGGAAAATGGCGTATTTTGCGCAGGCGGGCCAGGGGCACGCCTACATACAGGGTGGTGTTCAAAGGCAGGACACCGCAACTGGCGGGGCCTACGGGCAGCAGTACTCCGATCAGCATTACACCGGCCCGGGCGCGGAGCCGGCATACGGTTATGAAGATCCGGCCTACGGGTATCAGCCTGACGGCCAGGGCTATGATGCGCAGGAGTATGCAGCCTACGCCGCGCCTGCCGGGTTGCGGGCGCGATTCTCCCGCAGCCTCAGCCTGCTGGGTGCTGCGGCCTCGGTTGCGCTGGTCGCGGGGATTGGCGTCTGGGGCTACAAGCTGGTGATGCGCGATGTCAGCGGCGTGCCGGTGGTGCGCGCGGCCGAAGGGCCGATGCGCGAACAGCCCGCGAATCCGGGCGGCTCCCAGGCGGATCATCAGGGGCTTGCGGTGAATGCGGTGGCCGCCAGTGGCAGCGCCGAGGCACCGGCTGACCGGCTGACCCTGGCACCGCCTGCGATCCGGCTAACCGAGGACGACAAACCGCTGCCGCAGCTGGCCGCGGAAACCGCCCCGGCGGAGCTGCCGGCCGTTCCGGCAGAACCGGAGGCGGCTGAAGCCCCCGGTGTCAGCGAGGACGCGGTGGCCTCTTTCCAGAACGGCGATATCGACGCGCTGGTCGCAGAACTCGCCCGCGAGTCGGAAACGCTGTCGGCTGCGGTGCCCGCCTCGGCGCAGGCGCCTGCCATCGTGCAGCCGGAACCGCTGCAGCCTGGCCTGGCCGCGGCAGCGCCGTCGCCCGCCGTTCTGAATGCGCCCGGCGTCAAGCACTCGCTGCGGCCCTCGGCCCGGCCCGCACGGTTCAGCCCCGCTCCGGCCGCAGCCGCACCGGCAGCCCCTGCCGCTGCCGTTGATGTCGACCCGGCCACCCTCCCAGCCGGCACACGGCTGGCGCAGCTCGGCGCCTATGAAAGCCCGGAAGTCGCGCGCGCCGAATGGGACCGCATCCATGCCCGCTTTGCCGATTACCTGGAAGGCAAGCAGCGGGTGATCCAGCGCGCCGAAAGCGGCGGCCGCACCTTCTACCGCCTGCGGGCGATGGGCTTTGCCGGACTGTCGGATGCCCGCCGCTTCTGCTCGGCGCTGGTGGCTGGAAATGCCGACTGCATTCCGGTAACCACACGGTAACGAACCGCCTGGCCGCAAGGCCGGGCAGCGCCCGCCCCGCCCCCAGGGCGGGCGCTTTGCACCCACCCCGGGCCGGGCGCTGCCCTCCCGGATCCAAGGGGGCGATAGGGCACACTCATGACTTTTGGAGCCACCATCCTCGACGCCGACGGCCTGCGCCTGAGCGCAGATGAAAAGGCGTTCTTCCGCGATGCCGATCCCTTCGGCTTCATCCTGTTTGCCCGCAACATCGAAAGCGCCGATCAGGTGCGCGCGCTGTGCGGCGACTTCCGCGAGACTGTGGGCCGCGACTGCGTGATCACCATCGACCAGGAGGGCGGCCGGGTGCAGCGGCTGCGCGCGCCGCTGGGGCGCAACTGGCTGCCGCCGCTGGAGCATGTTGAGCGGGCCGGCGCCGGCGCCGAACGCGCCATGTACCTGCGCTACCGGCTGATCGCGCATGAGCTGCACGGCCTCGGCATCGACAGCAACTGCGCGCCGATTGCCGATGTGGCCTGCGCGGAGACCCACGAGTTCCTGAAGAACCGCTGTTACGGCGAAGACACCCGGTCCGTTGCCGCCATCGGCCGCGCGGTGGCGCAGGGGCATCTGGACGGCGGCGTGCTGCCGGTGCTGAAGCATATCCCCGGCCATGGCCGCGCCACCGCCGACAGCCATCTGGACCTGCCGCATGTGGCCAGCGCTCCGGAGACACTGGAGCAAAGCGACTTTGCCGCCTTCAAAGCGCTGAACGATCTGCCGCTGGGGATGACCGCGCATCTGGTCTATGACGCCTATGACAGCCGCCCGGCCACCACCTCGCCGGTGATGATGCAGCTGATCCGCGAGCAGATCGGCTTTGACGGGCTGATCATGACCGACGATATTTCGATGAAGGCGCTCAAGGGCGCGCTGGCGGACATCACGCGGGACTCGCTGGCGGCAGGCTGCGACGTGGTCCTGCTGTGCAATGCGCCGCTGGCGGACCGGATCGCCGTGGCGGAGGCCGCGGGCCGCATGACAGCGGCAGCGCAAACCCGCGCAGACCGCGCGCTGGCAGCCCGCAAACCCCCTGCGGATCTTGACATTCAGGCCGCCGAAGACGAACTTGCCGCCCTCATGGGCGGGCAGGTGTATGGCTGAGCAGACACTCTTTTCAGACGCGGACACATCGGTAGAGGAACGGCTGGCGGCCGAGGACCTGATCGTGGACGTGGACGGATTCGAAGGCCCGCTCGACCTGCTTTTGACGCTGTCGCGCACCCAGAAGGTGGACCTGCGCAAGATCTCCGTGCTGGAGCTGGCGCGGCAGTATCTGACCTTTGTCGAGAAGGCCAAGGAGCTGCGGATCGAACTGGCGGCGGATTATCTGGTGATGGCGGCCTGGCTCGCCTTCCTGAAGTCCCGCCTGCTGCTGCCCCCCGACCCGGAGGAAGAGGGGCCATCGGGCGAGGAACTGGCCGCCCACCTGGCGTTCCAGCTGGAGCGTTTGCAGGCGATGCGCGACGCCGCCGCGCGGCTGATGGGCCGCGACCGGCTGGGCCGCGACTTCTTCGGGCGCGGCGAGGAAGAGACCATCGCCCGGATCAAGACCGTCACCTATACCGCCAATCTCCTGGATCTGATGCAGGCCTATGCCCGCATCCGCACCAAGGAGGATTTCCGCCCCTTCGTGATGGACCGCGACTCGGTTTTCACCATGGAGGAAGCGCTGGACCGGATGCGCCACCTGTTGGGCTTTACCGGCGATTGGACCGACCTGATCAGCTATTTGCCGGACGGCTGGCACAGCGATCCGGTGAAACGCCGGTCGGCCACCGCGGCGACCTTTGCCGCCTCGCTGCAGCTGGTCAAGGAAGGCAAGGCCGAGCTGCGCCAGAGCGAAACATTTGCGCCGCTCCAGCTGCGCAGCCTGAACGAGGATAGCTGATGGAAGACCAGATCATGGACGGTCAGAGCCAGGGCGCTCCCGTCCGCGAAGACAATGACTCGCTGTTTGACGCGCCGCCGATGGCGGAGCAAGAGCGGATGGTGGAGGCGGTGCTGTTTGCCAGCGCCGAGCCCGTCACCCTGCGCGATCTGGAAAGCCGGATGCCGCATGGCTGCAACCCGCGCGAGGCGGTGGAGCATCTGCGCAAGCGCTATGAGGGCCGCGGCGTGCGGGTGGTGCGTCTGGGCGATGCCTGGGCGATCCGCACCGCGCCGGACCTTGGCTTCCTGATGCAGAAGGAAACCACCGAGCTGCGCAAGCTCAGCCGCGCCGCGATCGAAACGCTGGCGATTGTCGCCTACCACCAGCCGGTCACCCGCACCGAAATCGAGGAGATCCGCGGCGTGTCGGTGTCGCGCGGCACCATCGACCAGCTGATGGAGATGAACTGGATCCGCCTGGGCCGCCGCCGCATGACCCCGGGCCGCCCGGTGACATTTGTGGTGACGCCGGACTTCCTGGATCACTTCGGCCTGGAAAGCGCCCGCGACCTGCCGGGCCTGAAGGAGCTGCGCGCCGCGGGCCTGCTGGAAAACCGCCCGCCGCCGGGCAGCCTGCCGCTGGGCCAGAGCGGCGACGAGGACGACGAGCCGGAAGAACAGGCGGAACTCTTCGAGGAGTGATGCCCCGGCAGCGGCAGCTGCCGGGCGCTTGCCCGGCGCACGCCGCATGCCCCGAAATGGTCTCAATCTGGCGGTACAGTCCCAGGCAGAGCAAAGCATGGGGCCAGCACGGTGAATATCAACTGGATCATCAACATGGTGCTGCGGCGGCTTGTCAGCCGCGCGGTGGGCGCCGGTGTGAACGCAGGCATCAACGCCGTCGCCAGGCGCAGCAAGCCGCAGGACCGCGGTCAGGGGCAGAGCGCCCCGCCGGTGCAGCAGGCGGGCCGCTCGCGCATTCCCTCCGTCAAGCAGGGGCGCCGCCAGCGCTAGGCGCCGCCGGTTTCAGGCCAAGCGCCTCCAGCGCGGCACTGGCCGACAGCAGCGCCGACACGCCCAGGCAGCCCGCAAGCCCCCAGACGGCATAAGCGGCCGCTCCGGTAAAAGGCGCTGCAAAGACACATAAGTAAGTCACGGTGCTGAACAGCCCCATGATGGCGCCGCGCTGCCCGGGGTCCAGCAGCGTCACCCGCGCCACCACCAGGTTCAGCGCCAGATGCTGGCCGATCCCCCACAGCACCGCCAGCCCCAGCAGCAGCCCATAGCTGTCCGCCCAGACCATCATCAGCAGATAGCTGGCCGTGACCGCCAGGAACACCGGCGGCGTGGCGCGCGCCAGGCCCAGCCGGTCCAGCAGCGGATCAAGCAGCACCGCCAGCCCGAACCCGATGCCGTAAAACAGCGGCAGAAGCCCGGCTTGGGTAATGCTCAATCCCAGGCCTTGGGTGATATGCGCGCCGGTGAAGAAATAGCTGCTGTAGAACCCCAGCATCATCAGTGCGGTGGACAGCAGCCCGCGGACAATTCCCGGCACCCGCAGCGCCGTCAGCGGCGAGGTCGCCTGGCTGCTGGGGCTGCCCGCAGCGCGCAGGGAGGCGGAGGCGGCCCAGAGCAGCAGCGCCACAGCTGCCAGCGTGCCATAGACCGCGCGCCAGCCCGCCAGATCGGTGGCCCAGGCGCTGACGCTGACGCCCAGCACCAGCGACACCGTCCAGCCCGACAGCACCAGCCCCAGCACCCGCGCCTCGCGCCCCTTGGGGGCAATCACCATCGCCAGCGTGTAGATCGAGGGCAGGGCGGCCCCCGCCGCCAGCCCGCAGACCGCCTGCGCCGCCATCAGCATCCGGACATCCGCCGCCGCCGCGCTGGCCGCCAGCCCGGCGCCCAGCAGCAACAGCGCCGCCCGCAGCAGCCGCCCTGCACCGATCCGGTCCGCCAGCGGCGCCAGCAGCAGTGCCGCCGCCGCCACCCCTAGCCCATAGGCGCTGGCCGCCCGCATCACCTCTGCGGTGGTGGCATTCAGGGTTTGGCTGACAGCGGACACCACCGGCGACAGCAGCAGCGAGTTCGCACCAATCACGCCTATCGCGCTCATCAAGATCAGAATCGGGGTTCGCATGGGTTTACCTTTAAGAATGTTCAGGTAAATCTGCTATGCGCTGAACATGGTTCTGTGAAGGGCGGGCGAAGATGGCAGAAGAAAAAACAGATGGGATTCGGAAAACGGCTGGGACTTCCCGCGCGCTGGACGCTTTGGACCGAAAAATATTAGGCGCGCTGAGCCGGGATGCGACACTGTCCTACGCCGCAATCGGCCAGGACGTCGGACTGTCGGCGCCCGCGGTGCATGAGCGGGTCAAGCGGCTGCGCGCGTCGGGCACCATCGAGGCAACGGTGGCGCGGCTCGACGGTGCCGCGGTGGGCAAGCCGCTGCTGGCCTTCATCCATGTGGATACCGAGGGCTGGGGCGTGACCACCGGCCTGCTGGCGCTGCAGGAGATGCCTGAACTGGAGGAGGTGCACAGCTCCGCCGGGGACACCAACCTGATCCTGAAGGTCCGCGTCGCCTCCCCCAAGGCGCTGGAGGGGCTGCTTGCGCGGATCTATGAGGTCGGCTGCGTGCGCGCCACCCGCACCTATACGGTGCTGTCAACGCATCTTGACCGGCCGGTGCAGGCGGGCACGACACAGAATCTGGCAGAAGGCGGGCCGGTGAAATAGTCCGCCCGGCCGAAAGGCCGGGCAGCGCCCGACCCTCCCCGTCAAACCGAAGGTTTGCCTGCGGCAAAACGGGGAGGGCGCTTTCAGCACCCGCCCCGAGGGCCGGGCGCTGCCCTCACCGCGATCAGGCTGGCGTCTTGAAATGCTTGGACAGCTTCAGCCCCTGGCCCTGGTAGTTCGACGCAATACCGGCACCGTAAAGCTGCTCCGGCACTTCGGCCATCTTCTCATAGACCAGACGTCCCACCACCTGGCCGTGCTCCAGCACAAAGGGCGCCTCGTGGCAGCGCACCTCCAGCACCCCGCGCGATCCGGCCCCGCCCGCGGCGTCATGGCCAAAGCCAGGGTCGAAGAAGCCCGCGTAATGCACCCGGAATTCGCCCACCATCGCCAGATAAGGCGCCATCTCGGCGGCAAAGGCGGGCGGGATATGCACCGCCTCGCGGCTCACCAGGATATAAAACGCGCCGGGATCCAGGATGATGCGGCCATCCTTGGTGCGCACCTCCTCCCAGTATTCCTGCGGGTCGTATTCGCCAATCCGGTCCAGGTCGATCACCCCGGTATGCGGCTTGGCGCGGTAGCCGACCAGGTCGGTGCCCGGCAGTTTCAGATCGACGGAAAAGCCCAGCCCGTCCTCGATCACGGCCTCGCCATCGACCAGCGGGGTCCCTGCGTGCAGCATCTTCAGCTCTGCATCCGACAGCACCGCCTGGCCGCGGCGGAAGCGGATCTGGTTCAGCCGCATGCCCGGGCGCACCAGCACCGAGAAGGAGCGCGGACAAATCTCCGCGTAAAGCGGGCCGGTGTAGCCGGGCTTGATCCGGTCGAACTCCTCGCCGCCGTCGGTGATGGTGCGGGTCAGGAGGTCCAGCCGCCCGGTGGAGCTTTTGGCATTGGCCACGGCGGAAACATCCTGCGGCAGCGCAAGACCTTCCATCAAGGGCACCACATAGACGCAGCCCTTTTCCAGCACCGCGCCGCCATCAAGGCTGATGCGGTGCATCTCGAATTCCGTCAGACGGTCGGAGACGCTGCGGCCCTGGCCCGCCAGAAAGGACGCGCGCACCCGGTAGGCAACATTGCCCAGCCGCAGGTCGAGGCTGGCAGGCTGCACCTGACCCTCCACCAGCGGGGTGCTGACGGTGATAGCGCCGTTCTCCAGCATGTTTTCAATGGTTTGGCTGGGCAAAACGCCTGTCATTTTCTGTCCCTCCCTGCGCCGGATTTTCCGGCGATGCTGGCCCAATCGGCCCCGCTGCGCAATCGGCAATTCAGGGCCGGGATATGAAAACGCCCGGGTGCCGAAGCACCCGGGCGTTTTTCAAATGGTCGGGCTAGCAGGACTCGAACCTGCGACCTTCCGTCCCCCAGACGGACGCGCTACCAGGCTGCGCCATAGCCCGTTGAACAGCCTTCTAACCGTTTTCACGGCAGGGGCAAGAGGGGGCGGCAAGATTTTTTGCGCATCCGCCCGGAAATCCTGCCGGCTGAGGCAGTTGCAGGCCCGCGCGTGCAGGCCTTCGTGTGTGCGGGGGCGCTTCCCGGCGCGGGAAACGCCCGTGAAATCAGGGGAGGTCCAGACCGGACCCGGCGCCGGAGACCGGTGGCCCTGCAACTGCGCCGCGGGCCGCCAGGGCGCGCAGATCTTCGGCGCAGGCAGCGATTGCGGCCACCGTCTGCGGCGGCAGGCTGCGGACAGCGGCCAAATGGGACAGAACACCGGGGTGTGGCAGGACATGGGCAGGGGCGTCGGCCGCCTCGCCGGTTTCGGCCTCAGGCGCTGCCGCCGGGCTGTCTTGCGGCTGGTCCGGCTCAGCATCCGCATCCGCGTCAGGGTCAAAGCCGGAGCCAAATTCCAGCGCATCAACCTGCCGGGCGGCCTGGTCCAGATCGTGCGGCGGGAAGGCGGCGGCAGGATCGGCCGCGGCGTCTGCGTCATCCGCGCCGGGGTCTGCCTCCATGGCGGCGGCAAACGGCTCTGCGCCGTTGCCAAAGTCCAGCGGCTCTTCCGGCTGAACGCCCGCCGCGGCAGCCAGGGTGTCCAGGGACGGGTCAGGTTCGGGTGAGGGGGCTGCCAGCGGATCAGCCGCTGCAGGGCCTGTGTGGTCTTCCGCCGTTTCCTGGGCCGAAAACTGTTCCGGCAGATCAGCCGTGTCCGAATCCGCCGGGAAGTCCGGAGCTGCTTGCGGTGCAGGGTCCACAGGCTGCGCGCTGTCTGCAGGCTCTTGCGCGTCCGCCCGGAGGGTTTCCGCAGCGGACGTATCCTCCAGCACGGGCGGCTCTGCTGCGGTCAAGGGAGGCTCATCCGGAAGGGTTTCAGCGGAACCGGTTTCAGCCGGTGTGCCAAAGCCGTCCGGCGCGTCCGGCTGTGCCTCTGCGGCGGCAGGCGGTGCCGCTGCCGGCTCGGTTCCCGCCTCCCAGCCCGCGCTGTCATCGCCGTCTTGCGGGTCTTGCCGGTCTTCCGGTGCGGGGTCGAGCGGGGCGGAGTCTGCGGGGGCAGCCGCTGTTGCTGTGGTCTCTTCAGCCGAGTCCTCAGCGGCGGCCTCGCTCCAGGGGGAGGCGGTGTCTGGTTCCACCGCAGGGGCATGGGGTGTCTCTGTGGCCTCTGCCGCCGCGGGCGCGGTGCCATCCGCTGCCGGGTCTTGCGCCTCAAGGGGGGAAGGGGCGGATGGGCCAGGTTCTGATTCTGCCGCCGCCCCGGTCTCGTCCTCCGCACCGGTCTCTGCGGCGGGCGCAGCCAGATCCATCCGCATCTGCGGCTCTGGCGCAGCGGCGGGTTCAGCGGCGTCAGCGGCGGTTTCCTCAGTTTCCGGGGCATCCGCCGGGGCAGCGGGGATTACAGCTGCGGGGGCGTCTGCCGGGTCCTGCAGGATGTCGTCTGCCGCGGCGTCCTGTTGCGGGAAGCCGACCACATTGCTGGCTTCGGAACCCGTGTCCTCTTCTGCCGCCTGCTCATGGCTCAGCTCCAGCGAGCTTTGCCAGTCATCGCCCAGCCTGTCCGCCGGCGGCACCGGCGCGGAGCGCTCGGCGGCTGCGCCGTCGACGGGGTGCGAGAACTCCGCCACATGAGCGGGGCCATGCTCGCGCAGCAGCGCCTGAACGTCCTTGATCGACATCCCGTCGTCATGCAGCAATTTCTTGATGCCGCCCAGAAGCCGCATATCCGCAGGCCGGTAATAGCGGCGCCCGCCGGCCCGCTTGACAGGTTTGACCTGGGTGAACTTGCTCTCCCAGAAGCGCAGAACATGCGCCTGCACGCCCAGCCAGTCCGCAACTTCGCTGATGGTGCGGAAGGCGTCCGGTGATTTTGACATGGCTCAATTGGTCCCGTTATTTACGGTTGCCGTCTGCCACGCGGTCTTTCATCAGGTGGGAAGGCCGGAAGGTCAGCACGCGGCGCGGCTGAATCGGCACCTCTTCGCCGGTCTTCGGGTTCCGCCCGACCCGGGCAGACTTATCCCTTACGCTGAATGTCCCGAACGAGGAGATCTTCACCTGTTCACCGCGCACCAGGGCGTCCGACATATGCTGCAGCATGCTTTCCACCAGCTGCGCGCTTTCATTGCGCGACAGGCCGACTTCCCGGAAAACAGCTTCACTCAAATCCATTCGTGTCAGTGTTTTTTCGCCCATACCAATCCCCGTTGTTTGCCAAAGCATAGGGCGCAGGGAAATTCCCTGTCAATATCAATGAATTGCGCGGGGTGTTTCGGGCGGGATTCCGGATGGAAGAGTTACCAGCGCAGCACAACGGCACCCCAAGCCAGACCGCCGCCGATGGCTTCGGTCACAATCAGGTCGCCTTCTTTGATCTGGCCGCGCTCTTTGCCGACAGACAGGGCAAGCGGAATGGAGGCCGCGGAGGTATTGCCGTGATCCTGCACGGTTACCACCACATTGTCCATGCTCAGGCCCATTTTCTTGGCGGTGCCCTGAATGATGCGGATATTGGCCTGATGCGGCACGATCCAGTCCACATCCGCCGCCGACAGCCCGGCGCGGTCCAGCGCGGTGTTCGCGGTAGAGGCGAGTTTTTCCACCGCGTGGCGGAACACCTGGTTGCCCTGCATCCGCAGATGGCCGGTCGACTGGGTCGAGGACACGCCGCCGTCGACATACAGCAGATCCTTGTAGCGGCCGTCCGAGTTGAGATCGGTTGCCAGAATGCCGCGGTCCTTGTTGGTGCCCGCCAGCTCCTGGCCCTCCAGCAGCAGCGCGCCGGCGCCGTCGCCGAACAGCACGCAGGTGGCCCGGTCGGTCCAGTCCATGATCCGGCTGAAGGTCTCGGCGCCGATCACCAGCACCCGGCTGGCCTGGCCCGAGGCGATCAGCGCATTGGCGTTGCTGAGCGCATAAACGAAGCCCGCGCACACCGCCTGCACGTCAAAGGCAAAGCCCTTGGTCATGCCCAGCTTGGACTGCACCATGGTGGCGGCAGAGGGGAATGTGAGGTCGGCGGTGGAGGTGGCCACGATGATGGCGTCCACATCGTCAGCGGTCAGGCCCGCATCTGCCAAAGCGCGTTCTGCGGCCTTGGCAGCCATATCCGATGTGGTTTCTCCCTCAGCGGCGAAATGGCGGCGTTCGATGCCGGACCGGGTGCGAATCCATTCGTCCGTGGTGTCCAGCGAGGTCTCGAATTCCGCGTTTTCAACCACCCGTTCAGGGAGATAGTGCCCTATGCCAACAACTACCGCGCGTCGCGTCATCCGGTGCCTGCCTATTTCAGTCTTTTTCGGTGGCCGCCCGCGGGGTGCGGGAAGCAGTATTATCTTGGGTATGCGCGCCGGCAGATGCAACCCGCGCGGCCAGTTTTTCGGCGAAACCGTGCTGCGCCAGGCGGAAGGCGAGCTTCACCGCCGCCGAAACGCCGGTGGCATCCGCGCCGCCGTGGGATTTCACCACGGTGCCGTTCAGGCCCAGGAATACTCCGCCATTGACGCGGCGCGGGTCCATCCGCTTGGACAGCCGCTTGAGCGAGGTCATCGCCAGCAGCGCCGCAATCTTGGACAGGAAGGAGTACTGGAAAGCTTCGCGCAGTGCGGTGCGCATCACCCGGGCGGTGCCTTCGCCGGTCTTGATCGCCACATTGCCGGTGAAGCCGTCGGTGACGATCACATCCACCGCGTTGCCGGGAATGTCGCTGCCCTCGACAAAGCCCACGAACTCGTAACTCGCCTGCGCCGCATTGTCCGCAATCAGCCCGAAGGCCTCTTTCAGCTCGGCGCGGCCCTTGTGTTCTTCGGTGCCCACGTTCAGCAGCCCCACCCGCGGGCAGGCGATGTCCATGGAATTGCGCACGTAAGAGGTGCCCATCAGGGCGTATTGCAGCAGGTCCTCGGCATCCGCCTTCACGTCGGCCCCGACATCCAGCATCACGTTGAAGCCCTGCGGGTTCAGCGACGGCCACAGGATCGCAATGGCGGGGCGGTTGATGCCCGGCAGCTTGCGCAGCCGCAGCATGCTGAGCGCCATCAGCGCGCCGGTGTTGCCGCAGGAGACCGCACCGCCTGCCTCGCCGTTCTTGACCGCCTCCAGCGCGGACCACATCGAGGTGCCCTTGCCGTTGCGCATCACCTGCGAGGGCTTGTCCTCCATCGTCACCACATCGCGGACATCGCGAATTTCGACGCGGCCCTTAAGGGCGCGCTTTTTGGCGACAAGAGGTTGCAGCTGCTCGGCGGGGCCGTGCAGGATGAACCCGATATCCGGGTTTTTCTGTGCCGACATGTCAATGCCGGCCACTACAACAGCAGGGCCGGCGTCTCCGCCCATGGCGTCAACAGAAATGATGATGCGGCCGGCTTCTGCCTGATTTTTCGCGGGTTTACCCGTCATGCGAAAGCCTGCCTGGCATCAGGATCCGGTCCGTGGCTTACGCCGCGTCCTCGTCGATCTCGATTTCGTCAGCTGCCGCGACGATTTCCTTGTCGTCGTAATGGCCGCAGGACGGGCACACGTGGTGCGGGCGCTTCAGCTCGCCGCAGTTGCCGCATTCGTTCGGGTTCGCAGCAACCAGTGCATCGTGCGCGCGGCGGTTGTTGCGGCGCGATTTGGATACTTTGTTCTGTTGGACGGCCATGTCTCAACCTTTGTCTGTTTGGGCCTTGGGGCCATCCCCGCGGCGCGATTGCATTCGTGTTCGATCGGTGTGACGTGCGTTTAGGCGGCTGCCTAAGCATTGTCCAACCAAAAATTCCGATGAGCGCGCGAAAATACTGCGAATCTCCGGCGGCGCAAGGTGTTTTTTAGGGCAGCGCCGCGCCCGGCGCCAGAAACAATTTCCGCATGTGCGAAAAAACTGCCTCTAGTCCTCATCTTTGAGCTGCCCGCGCAGCGCGGCAAGCCCGGCAAAGGGTTTGGCGTCCTCGTCCCGCATCGGCGCCACGCCGTCTTCGGCATAGACCGCCTCGCCCAGTTCGGCGCCGTCCTTGCGCGGGTAGGGCGGGATGTGCAGCGCCAGCGCCTCGGCCATCACCTGGCCCGGGTCGATATGGCTGCCCAGCGGCTCGATGCTGTCGTCGTCGGGCATTTCCACCTCGGCGCCTTCCGGCGTTTCGTAGCGGGCGGTATAGGTGAGGTTCACCTTTTCCTCGATCCGGCTTGTCACCGGTTCCAGCGTGACCACGCAGTCCTGCACCACGGTCGCGCCCAGGGCGCCGGTCAGCTGCCAGTCGCGCTTGCCCAGGGCCTTGATCTCTCCGGTGAAGCGGACCTTGCGCAGGGCATTCACCCCCAGCTCTGCGGCCAGGGCGGCCAGCTCCTCCTTGCCCGGGATGATTTCAAAGGCGGTCGGGGTGTTCTGCGGCAGGTCCGCCACCCGCAAAGCGGTGCTCTCAGACATGTTGGGGACTTTCGTTTCTTGAACCGGAAGCGGTCATTAGGTAATCGGGTTGAAAGACGTATTCAAGCCGCGCTGTGCGGCGAGGCTCGGGGGGCCCTCATGTTTCCAAAGGCGTTTCATTACAAGTCCGTTCTGCGCGGCGCGGTATTTGCGGCGGCCGGGCTGGCGCTGGCGGCCTGCGCGTCGGTCTACCGCAAGCATGGCTACGTGCCCACACCGGGCCAGCTGGCCGAGGTGGTGCCGGGGATCGATACAAGGGATTCGGTGGCCGAAACCATCGGGGTGCCGTCCTCGACCGGAGTGCTGAACGAAAGCGGCTACTATTATGTCGCGACCCGCTTCCGCCACTATGGCGCTGCCGCGCCGAAACCGGTGGCGCGGGACCTGGTGGCGATCAGCTTTGACGCGCAGGGCGTGGTGGAGGGCATCCGCCGCTACAGCCTGGAAGACGGCAAGGTGGTGCCGCTGGAACGCCGGGTGACCAGTTCCGGGGTGGAAGACAGCACCTTCCTGCGCCAGCTGCTGGGCAACCTGGGCAACTTCGGCCCCGGCCAGCTTCTGAATTCCGAGTAACCCGGTTTCACGGCTGTGCTGCCGCTTCTGCGCCCGGACATGCGCGCCGCGCCAGCGCGGGCCTGCAGCAAAGGGCAGCCATGGCAGAGCCGGATCTATTGCTGAGCAGAGGCCAGTACCGCGCCCGGCTGGCCGCCGGTGCGGCGGATGTGGCGGCGGCGCAGGCCCTGCGGACGCTGTGTTTCCGCACCCCTGGCACCGACTGCGACGCCTTTGACAGCCGCTGCGCCCATGTCCTGGTCGAGCACGCGGCGAGCGGCACCCTGGTCTGCTGTTTCCGGCTGCTGGTGCTGCCGAACGGCGGCGGGCTGGAGCACAGCTATGCGGCGCAATTCTATGAGCTGCCGGGCCTTCGCGGCTTTGCCGGCCCGATGGCGGAGCTGGGCCGCTTTTGCATCCATCCGGACTGGCACGACCCGGACATCCTGCGGCTCGCCTGGGGGGCAATGACGGGCCTGGTCGACGGGCAGGGGGTGCAGATGCTGTTCGGCTGCGCCTCCTTCGCGGGCACCTCTGCCGCGCCGTATCTGGACACGTTTGCGCTGCTGCGGCAGCGGCACCTGGCGCCGGCGCAGTGGCGGGTGGGGGAGAAGGCGTCCGAGGTGGTCCGCTATGCGGCTGAGCTGCAGCAGGTGCCGGATTTGAGGCGGGCGCTGCAGGCAATGCCGCCCCTGCTGCGGACCTATCTGGCGATGGGCGGCTGGGTCAGCGACCATGCGGTGGTGGACCGGCAGATGAACACGCTGCATGTGTTCACCGGTCTGGAGACCGGCGCGATCCCGGAGGCCCGCAAGCGGCTGCTGCGCGCGGTGGCCGGGGGATTTTGAGTATTTTTGGAAAGATGAACGGGGAGCGTTGACGCGATTTTGCCGCCGGGGTAGCTGGCTGGCATGGCACGTATTCCTCTTTTGCAGATGTCCGGCATTTCCCTCACCTTTGGGGGCGATCCGGTTTTTTCGAACCTCGATCTGGTGGTGCAGCCCGGCGACCGGGTGGCGCTGGTGGGCCGCAACGGCTCGGGAAAATCCACGCTGATGAAGGTGATGGCGGGGATTGTTGAAGCCGATCAGGGTGACATCGTGGTGCCGCCGGGCAAGTCGGTTGGCTACATGGAGCAGGACCCGAAGATGGAGGGTTTTGCTACCTTAGGCGATTTTGCCGCCAGCGAGCTGGACCCCGGCGAAATGTACAAGGTGGAGCGCGCGGGCGAAGGGCTGAAGTTTGATCCGGCAAGGCCCGTGGAAACCGCCTCCGGCGGGGAGCGCCGCCGCGCCGCGCTGGCCAAGCTGATGGCCGAAGCGCCGGACCTGATGCTGCTGGACGAGCCCACGAACCACTTGGATATCGAGGCGATCACCTGGCTGGAGAACGAACTCAAAGGCACCCGCGCGGCTTTTGTGCTGATTTCGCACGACCGGGCGTTTCTGCGGGCGCTGACCCGCGCCACCCAGTGGGTGGACCGCGGCGAGGTGCGGCGCCAGGAGAAGGGGTTTGAGGATTTCGAGGCCTGGCGCGACAAGGTCTGGGAAGACGAGGACATGCAGCGCCACAAGCTGAACCGGCTGATCAAGTCGGAAAGCCGCTGGGCGGTCGAAGGCATCTCGGCCCGGCGCAAGCGCAACATGGGCCGGGTGCGGGCACTGCAGGATCTGAAGGCGGAGCGCGCCGGCCAGATCAAGCGGCAGGGGGCGGCGGAGATGGCGCTGGAGGCCGGCCCCAAGTCCGGCCGCAAGGTGATCGAGGCCGAGGGGCTGAGCAAGGCGTTTGGCGGCAAGCAGATTGTCAGGGACTTCTCGCTGAAGGTGCAGCGCGGCGACCGGGTGGCTTTTGTCGGCCCGAATGGCGCGGGGAAGACCACTCTGCTGAAGATGCTTTTGGGCATGGAAGAGCCGGATGCAGGCAAGGTGCAGCTGGGCACCAATCTGGAAATCGCGCTGTTCGACCAGACCCGCGATCAGCTGGACGGCGATTCGACCCTGTGGGAGAACCTGACCGCCGATCCCTTGCTGGGGATATCCGGCAAGGCGGATCAGGTGATGGTGCGCGGCCAGCCCAAGCACGTTGTGGGCTACCTCAAGGAATTCCTGTTCGACGAGCGTCAGGCGCGGGCGCCCGTGCGGTCGCTGTCGGGCGGCGAGAAGGCGCGGCTGTTGCTGGCGCGGCTGATGGCGCGGTCCTCAAACCTTCTGGTGCTGGACGAGCCGACCAACGACCTGGATGTGGAAACGCTGGACCTGCTGCAGGAGCTTTTGGACAATTACGACGGCACCGTGCTGCTGGTGAGCCACGACCGGGATTTCCTGGACCGGGTGGCGACCACCACAATTGCGATGGAAGGCGACGGCAAGGCCACGGCCTATGCCGGCGGCTGGAGCGATTACATCGCGCAGCGCGGGCCGCTGGAGGTTGCGGAGCGGCCTGAGAAGGTGAAGCCTGCGAAGTCCAAGCCGAAGCAGGAGGCCCAGCCCAAGGACGGCCTCAGCTTCAAGGAAAAGCACCGGCTGGAGGCGCTGCCCGGCGAGATCGAGCGGCTGGAGGCGGAAATCGGCAAGCTGCAGGAGCTGATGAGCGACCCGGAGCTGTTCACCCGCGAGCCGGTCAAGTTCAAGAAGGCCACCGAGGCGCTGGTGGAGCGGCAGGAGAAGCTGGCCGCCGCCGAAGAGGAATGGCTGCTGCTGGAGGAAAAAGCCGGGGGCTGAAGCGGCTTTTTCGATTAGGGCAGCGAGGCTGACCAAATGTTTCGCGCGCGAAACATTTGGTCAAAGTTTCTGCCGTAAAACTTTGGAATTCATTGGGAAATGTTAAGCGCAGGTTAAGGTGGCGGTCGCTGCTTTGACCGTTTGATTACCTGCGCTGAGGGCGCGCGGGATTGCCCGTGACGGTCTCACCTGCGGCGACGTCTTTGGTCACTACTGCCCCGGCTCCGACAATGGCGCCGTCGCCAATGGCGACGCCGGGCAGGATGATCGCACCGCCGCCGATCCAGACATCTGCACCAAGGGTAACGGGATAGGCGATCTCAAGGCCCTTGGCCCGCAAGACCCTGTCCTTGTGGTGCTGTGCGCAATAGATCTGCACATTTGGCCCCAGCATGGTGCCATTGCCGACGGTGACTGGGGCGGTGTCCAAAATGGTGCAGCCCGCGTTCATGTAGACATTATTGCCCAGGGTGATGTTGAGGCCATAGGCGCAGTGAAACGGCGCCTCGATCAAGCAATTTTCGCCGTGGGCGGCAAAGAGCTTGGCGAGCGGCGGGCTGAGCTGTTCCGCAGGATCAGGGGGCGCCCCATTGTGCTGGTGCACCGCTACCCGGGCCTGATGGCGCAACGCTGACAGTTCGCTGTCCCGGCAACAGTACCACTCACCCGCCTGCATTTTCTGCCGTTCTGACTTGGTCATGGGGGGCCTCCTTGCCGCGAGTGAAGGGTGGGCGGCAGGGATTGTCAATTGCCCGGGGAGCTCCCGCGCCCGCAGGGGCCATGGCTGCGCCAAGGCGCCTTTGTGCGGCCTTGGGCCGCGCACCGCTGGCGCGGTGTGAAGGGGATTGGCTGAGAAGCGCTTCAGGGGCAGGTTTGCCCTGAAGACGCGTTTTCGAGTGTGTGATCCGCTGCTTGCGCGTCAAGGGTGAACCGTGCTGCGCACGGCGGCTGTGCCGCCCTTGACCCGCAACCAGCGGCGGGGCGTCAGCGCATGCGCAGAGCGCCGTCGATGCGGATGACCTCGCCGTTGAGGTAGCCCATTTCGACGATGAAACCTGCGAGGCGGCCGTATTCGCGCGGATCGCCCAGGCGGGCGGGGTTGGGGACGTCTGCCGCCAGCTGCTGCTGCACTTCTTCCGGCAGGCCCGCCAGCATCGGGGTCATGAAGATGCCCGGCGCGATGGTCATCACCCGGATGCCGGAAGACGCCAGATCGCGCGCCATCGGCAGGCACATGCCGGCAACCCCACCCTTGGAGGCGGCATAGGCGGCCTGGCCCTTTTGCCCGTCAAAGGCTGCGATGGAGGCGGTGTTGATGATCACGCCGCGGGCGTTGTCATCATCGGGCGTGTTCTTGGCGATTTCCACGGCGGCGAGGCGGGCGACGTTGAAGGTGCCGACCAGGTTGATGTCGATGGTGCGCTTGTAGGCATCGAGCGGGTGCGCGCCCTCCTTGCCCACGGTCTTGGCGCCGATGGCGATGCCCGCGCAGTTCACGCAAGCGGTGATCTTGCCCATCTTTTCCGCCGCATGGGCGATGGCGGCAGAGACCGACTCTTCGCTGGTCACATCGGTCTGGGCGAAATGCCCGCCGATTTCTTCTGCCACCTGGGGGCCGCGCTCCGCATCGCGGTCGAGGATGGTGACCTGGGCGCCTTGTTCGGCGAAATAGCGCGCGGTGGCCTCACCCAGGCCGGATGCGCCGCCGGTGATCACGGCTGCGGTATCTGTAAGTTTCATGAGCGGGGCTCCTCCCGATTATCTGAACGTGCGTTCATATAATGGGTTTGCCCCAGGCCTGTCCAGCGGGACGGGGCGTCGCGGCCGCGGCAGCGCGGATGTCAGCCTGCCATCAGGCGCCGGTCGAGCCGTGCCAGCGGGCGCAGCAGGCGGCCGAGCGGCGGCCAGAGGCCCCAGGTGCCGCCCAGCCGGTGCAGTCTGGCGCCGGTGCCGAGCTTGAACCGGGCCAGGCCGGGAGCGTCCTCGGTATTGATGAGGCCCAGATCCAGGCGGCAGATGCCTTTTGAGGCAAGCCAGCTGGCGGCCTCCCACAGCAGGAGCGTATGGGCGCTGAGCTGTTTGCCGCGCCGGGTGGTGTGGGCGATGTGGTAGGTGGCGGTGCTGCCGTGGGTGAGGATCAGGATGGCGGCGGCGGGGTCCTTGCCCTCAAAGGCCTGAAAGAGTTTCGCCTGCCCCTTGTTTTCGCGCGCATAGGCGAGGGTGAGGCCAATGGGCCAGCTGCGGTAACCGCGCATCGTTTGCTGTTGCGCGTCGGCCTGAAACAGCCAGTGGCGCACGTCGTGCGGCAGGTTCTGGCGGGTGAGGCGGAGGGTCTGCGCCTCGCCGTGTTTCAGCCGGTTGCGCCATTTCTGATGCAGGGCGGCGCGGCGCTGGTCCGGATCGCCGGTCAGATCCCAAAGCGCAGCATGGGCTGGCGTGGCCAGCGGCACCGCGCCGAGGCGGGCGAGATGCGGCGCCGGGGCCTCTGGCGACAGGATCAGAGGGGTGCGGCCCAGGCCCTGGCCGCGCAGCGCGGCCATCAGCGGGGCGGGGTTGCCGAGGTCCGCCCGGTTCACCATCGCCAGCCGCAGCCCGCCGGGCAGGCGGCGCTGCAGCACCAGCGTGCCGTCCAGCACCAGCGGCGCCTGGCCGCAGGCCATCAGCGCGCGGGCAAACTCCGGCGATTGCTGGAGGGCGCGAAGCTGCGGGCGGGCGGTTGCCGCGGCGGGCAAGTCGGGATCGGGGGCGCTGTCGAACATGGCCCCATTAACGCGCTGGAAACCTAAATCAGGGTTAATGAACGCATGAAAAAGGCAACACAGATCATGGGGCAGACGGCGGCGGCCCCGCGGATGACCAAGGCAGCGGCGCTGCTGATTGCGATCGGCCTGTCGGTGCCGGTGTTTCTGGTAATGACGGTGGTGGAGGCGGTGGTGTTCTGAGGCGGCCGGCCGGGCTCCCGCGCCCGCAGGTGCATTGGCTATGCCGCTGTGCCTTTGTGCGGCCTTGGGCATGGCGCCGCTGCGCGGCGCGCTGCTGCGCAGCAAATAGATTGCTGAGAGGCGCTTAAGGTCAAACCTGCCCTTAAGCGCCAGTTCCAGCCTATTCCGGCCAGCTCCGCCTCAAGGGTAAACCGTGCTGCGCACGGCCGCTGGCGTGGCCCTTGACCCGGGGATGGACTCGGTGCTGATCTGTTGCGGATCGAAGCCAGGGAAGCGCCGCCGCGCCGCGCGGCAGCGCGGCGCCATGCCCAACCATGAAGCTCCATCTTTGATGCAGCTGGAATGGGCGGGAGATCCTGCGGCCATGAAAAAAGGGAGCGCGGAGGCTCCCTTTTCCCGTTTCAAGCCGAATGGTTCAGCCGTCCAGCCGCACCAGGGCGTGGCGTTTTTTGCCCGCGCTCAGCTTGATCGGCGAGGCCAGCGCGCCCGCGTCGATCATCAGGCCTGCGTCGGTCAGCGGCTGGTCGTCGATCTTGGCGCCATGCTCCGCAATCAGGCGTTTGGCATCCTTGCCGGATTTGGCGAGGCCGGATTTCACGATCAGCTGCACGATCGAAATGCCGTCGCCCAGATCGGCGGGCGACAGGGTCAGGGTGGGAAGGTCATCGCCGACACCGCCCTTCTCGAACACCTCGCGCGCGGTGGCTTCCGCCGCTGCTGCCGCTTCGGCGCCGTGGCACAGGGTGGTCACCTCATTGGCGAGGATCACCTTGGCGGCGTTGATCTCCGATCCTGCCAGCGCGCCCAGACGCTCGCATTCCGCCACCGGCAGCTCAGTATAGAGCTTGAGGAACCGGCCCACGTCCGCATCGGTGGTGTTGCGCCAGAACTGCCAGAACTCATAAGGCGACCGCATCTCCGCATTGAGCCAGATCGCGCCTTCGGCGGTCTTGCCCATCTTCTTGCCGTCCGAGGTGGTCAAGAGCGGCGAGGTGAGGCCATAGACCTCATGGTCGATCACCCGGCGGGTCAGGTCGATGCCGTTGACGATATTGCCCCACTGGTCCGAGCCGCCCATCTGCAGGATGCAGCCGTAGCGGCGGTTCAGCTCCATGAAGTCGTAGGCCTGAAGGATCATGTAGTTGAATTCGAGGAAGCTGAGCGACTGCTCGCGGTCGAGACGCGATTTCACGCTTTCGAACGACAGCATCCGGTTCACCGAGAAATGGCGGCCGATGTCGCGCAGGAATTCCAGGTAGTTCAGGCCGTCCAGCCATTCGGCGTTGTTCAGCATCAGCGCCTTGTTCGGCGCGTCGGTGTCATAGTCGATGTAGGCAGAGAACACCTTCTTGATGCCCGCGATATTGTCGTCGATCTGCGTCTCGGTCAGCAGCGGCCGTTCGTCGGCGCGGAAGGAGGGGTCGCCCACCTTGGTGGTGCCGCCGCCCATCAGGGTGATCGGCTGGTGGCCGGTTTTCTGGAACCAGCGCAGCATCATGATCTGGATCAGCGAGCCGACATGCAGCGACTTCGCGGTGGCGTCAAAGCCGATATAGGCCGGGCGCACACCTTGCAGCAGGGCTTCGTCCAGCCCTTGATAATCGGTGCAGTCCGCGAGGAACCCGCGTTCCATCATGACTGCGACGAAATCCGATTTCGGTGTGTAGGTCATAACATGCCTCGGTCTATGGTTTTGCCCCATGCCCTATAAATCGCATTGACGTGGGTTGGAACCTGTTTTCCCGGCAAAATATGCGCTGTAGTATGCGGCGCGAACGGGCGGGACGGCCCGGATCCTAGAAAGGGGCAGGGGCCATGAGCAAGGCCATTGGGAAAACGGGCGCGGTCAGGGCGCTTGGCGCGATGAGCGGCACCTCGCTGGACGGGGTGGATGCGGCGGTGGTGGTCACCGACGGCGCGCGCATTCACGGGTTTGGCGAGAGCAGTTACCGGGAGTATTCGGCAGAGGAGCGCAGCGTCCTGCGCGCGGGGCTGGGCAAATGGACCGGGCCGGAGGTGGAGGCCGCGGCAGAGGTTTGCGATGCGGCCCATGCGGCGGCGCTGGCGGAGTTCGCGGATGTGGAGATCGTCGGCTTTCACGGCCAGACCCTGGCCCATGCGCCGCGGCTGCGGGGGACCCTGCAGGTGGGCGACGGCGCGGCGCTGGCCGAACATCTGGGCAAGCCGGTGGTCTGGGATTTCCGCTCTGACGATGTGGCGATGGGCGGCGAGGGCGCGCCGCTGGCGCCGTTCTTTCACTTTGCCTGCGCGAAATACATCGGTGCGGAACGGCCCTTGTGCTTCCTGAACCTCGGCGGGGTCGGCAACCTGACTTATGTGGATCCGCGGTTCGAGAGGCCGGAAGAACCGGGCGCGCTCTTGGCGTTTGACACCGGTCCGGCCAATGCGCCGGTCAATGATCTGGTGCAGGAGCGCTTGGGCATTCCCTGGGACGCGGACGGCAAGGTGGCGCGCTCCGGCACCGTGGAAACCGGCGCGCTGGAGCTGTTTCTGGCTGAGCCCTATTTCGCAAGGATGCCGCCCAAGTCGCTGGACCGGAACGATTTTGCCGAGATGGTCGGGCTGGTCAAGGAGCTGAGCGATGCGGATGCGGCGGCGACCTTGGTCGCCATGTGCGCAGCCGCTGTGGCACAGGGCATGGAGCATTGCCCGGAATCGCCGGAGGTCGTGCTGGTCACCGGCGGCGGGCGCCGCAATCCGGTGCTGATGGAGATGCTGCGGGTGTCGCTCGATTGCCCGGTTAAGCCGGTGGAGGATGCTGGGCTCGACGGCGACATGCTGGAGGCGCAGGCCTTTGCCCATCTGGCGGTGCGTGTGGCGCGCGGCCTGCCGACTTCGGCACCCGGCACCACAGGGGTGAGTGCCTGTGTCGGCGGCGGGGTGGTCAGCGTGCCGGAGGCGTGAGCGCTGCGGCCGGGCGCAAGAATTTTCTGAAAATTCTTGCCAAATTTCTTCAGAAGAAATTTGCGCTTAGCCGCGCGGAATGTCGAAGCCCGGAGCGGCGAGCTCAAACCCCTCGAACTCGAACCCCGGCGACACCGTGCAGCTGACCAGCGTGTAGTCCCCGGTGCTGCGGGCGGCCTGCCAGTGGCCTTCCGGCACGATCAGCTGCGGCGCGCCCTTGGCCAGATCCGGGGTCAGCAGGTGGTCCTGCGCCGGGCCTTCGTCCGTTGCCGCCAGCGACAGCACCAGCGGCGCGCCGGCGTGGTAGAGCCAGATCTCAGCCGCATCGACGCGGTGCCAGTGGCTGGCCTCGCCGGTCTTCAAAAGGAAGTAAATACAGGTGCCTGCGGGGCGCCCTTCGTTCCCGGCCCGCCAGGTCTCTCTGTACCAGCCGCCCTCCGGGTGCTGCTGCAGGCCAAGGTGTTCGATGATCTGATCCGCGTCCATGCCTGCTCTCTCCGCTTTCATGCTGGTAAATCTCAATCCCGATCATATGTTTGGGCCATGACACTCAGGATCCCTTTTGACAACACCTACGCCGCTCTGCCAGGGCAGTTCCACTCCAAACTGCCTCCGCAGGCGGTGAAGGCGCCCCGGCTGGTGGCGTTCAACGAGGATCTGGCGCGGACCCTGGGGATCACGCCCGGAGATTCGGCGGAGATGGCGGAGATGTTCGGCGGCAACCGGGTGCCGGACGGCGCCGATCCGCTGGCGCAGCTCTATTCCGGGCATCAGTTCGGCACGTACAACCCGCAGCTGGGCGACGGGCGCGCGATCCTGCTGGGAGAGACCGTCGGCACCGACGGCAAGCGCCGCGACATCCAGCTGAAAGGGTCGGGGCGGACGCCCTATTCCCGGGGCGGCGACGGGCGCGCGTGGCTGGGGCCGGTCCTGCGCGAATATGTGGTGAGCGAGGCGATGCACGCGCTTGGCATTCCGACCACCCGGGCGCTGGCGGCGGCGGAGACCGGCGAGACCGTCTGGCGCGAGGGCGGCTTGCCCGGTGCGGTGCTGACGCGGGTGGCGGCAAGCCATCTGCGGGTCGGGACGTTCCAGGTGTTCGCCGCCCGCGGCGACAAGGCGAGCCTGCGGCAGCTGACGGACTATGCCGTTGCCCGCCATTACCCGGGGGCGGAGGGGCCGATGGGGCTGCTCAGCGCGGTACGCGATGCGCAGGCCGAGCTGATTGCGGCGTGGATGGCGGTGGGCTTCATCCACGGGGTGATGAACACCGACAATTTCTCGATCTCGGGGGAGACCATCGACTACGGGCCGTGCGCCTTCATGGATGTCTACCACCCGCACACGGTGTTCTCCTCGATCGACCGCGGGCGGCGCTATGCCTATGCCAACCAGCCCTCGATTGCGGTGTGGAACCTGGCGCAGCTGGCGACCGCGCTGATCCAGCAGCTGGACGACCCGCAGGACGGTGTCGCGCAAGCCACTGAAATCGTGCACGCGATGCCGGACCGCACGGAGGCAGCCTGGCTGGCCCGCTTCCGCGCCAAACTGGGGATCACCTCGGCCCGGGAGGGCGATCTGGAGCTGGTCACCGCCCTGTTGCAGCTGATGGCGGAAAACCAGTGCGATTTCACCAATACCTTCCGGGCTCTGGCAGAGGGCACGGCACGGGATCAGTTCACCGGTCCGGCGGCCTTTGACGCCTGGGCGGAGGGCTGGCAGGCGCGGCTGGAGGGGGAGCCGGACCCGCAAGCGGTGATGCGCCGCGCCAACCCGGCCTTCATCCCGCGCAACCACCGGATCGAGGACATGATCGCAGGCGCGGTGGCAGGGGATTACACCCTGTTCCACCGGCTGAACGATGTGCTGGCCCGCCCTTACGACGACCAGCCGGAGCACGCCGATCTGCAGCGCGCGCCGCTGCCCGAGGAAGTGGTGCAGGCGACCTTCTGCGGCACCTGAGCCCTTGTTCTTCTGGCTGGAAATATCCTCGGGGGTGAATTGAGCCGCAGGCTCAAGAGGGGGCAGACAGCCCCCTGCGCCCCCCCTGCGGCCGGATGCCGGTTGTGCTAGGGCCGCATTGTGCGCCACACTTTCGCAAAGCCCCGGAGAGAGAGCAGATGCCGAAGAAACCGCCGCCGGATACCCTGCGGATTGCCACCTACAACATCCAGAAATGCGTCGGCATGGACCTGCGCCGGCGGCCGGAGCGCACCTTGCAGGTGCTGTCCGGGCTGGGCGCCGATGTGGCGGTTCTGCAGGAGGCCGACAAGCGGCTGCCGCCGCGGCCTGCGGCGCTGCCGCATTTCCTGGTCGAGGAGACCGGCTGGCAGGCGGTGGACCTGGGCGGGGCGGGGTCACTGGGGTGGCATGGCAATGCGGTGCTGTTCCGCGACAGCGTGCGGCTGCGGGCCGAGGGCCATATCGCGCTGCCGGGGCTGGAGCCGCGCGGTGCGGTCTGGGCGCTGTTTGAAACAGAGGCGGGGCTGGTCCGGGTGATCGGTGCGCATCTGGGGCTGCCGGGGCGCGCCCGGCGCGGGCAGATGCATGCGCTGGCCCGGGCGGCGGAGGCGGATAACGCCGCAGTGGTGCTGGCCGGGGATTTCAACGAATGGTCGCGCTCGCCGGTGCTGGAGCATATCGCCCCGGCGCTGACCTTTCTGCCGCCGAAAGCCAGCTTTCCGGCGCTGCGGCCGCTGGGGGCGCTGGACCGGATCGCCCATTGCCGGCGGCTGGAGGCGGTTGCGCATGGGGTGCATGGCGCGCGGCCGGCGCATATCGCCTCCGACCATTTGCCGGTCTGGGCGGATTTGCGCGCGGTCTGACTGTCAGACTGGCTGATTGTCTCGGAAGGGGAGGTCTCCCGCGCCCGCAGGCGCTTCAGGCTGCGCCTGAAACCCCCTGGCGGCCTTGGGCCGGGCGCTGCTGCGCAGCGCAGAGTGTTTTCTGCTGAGAGGCGCTTAAGGGCAGGATTGCCCTTAAGCGCCATTTCAAGTGTGTGATGTGCTGATCCGCGTCAAGGATGAACAGCGCTGACGCGCTGCGGCTTTGCCGTCCTTGACCCAGATCAGCACGGGGATCGGTCAGCGCGCGCGCTGTTTCTGGCCGCGGCGCTGGGCGTTTGCGGGTGCTCCGCCCTGCGGTTTGCCCTGGCCGCTGCTGCTGCCGGCGCCGCCACGGCGGCGCTGGCCGCCGGGCTTGCTGCCGCCGCGGCGTCCACCGGGACGTCCGCCCGGTTTGCCGACGGGCGCTGCCGGGTCAGGCATCGCTTCCCAGGCGCGGCCGGAGGCGACGGGGATGGTGATCTTCATCACCTTCTGGATCGCCTTCAGCTCTTCCATCTCATCCGGAGAGCAGAACGCGATGGCGGAGCCATCCTTGCCCGCGCGCGCGGTGCGGCCGATGCGGTGCACATAAGCGTCGGGCACATTCGGCAGCTCGTAATTGTAGACGTGCTTGACGTCCGGGATATCCAGGCCGCGGGCGGCCACGTCGGTGGCAACCAGCACCTTGATGTCGCCGGATTTGAATGCGGCGAGGGCGCGTTCGCGCTGGCCCTGGCTTTTGTTGCCGTGGATCGCGGCGGCGGCAAAGCCTGCCTTGTCCAGCACCTTCATCAGCTTTTCCATGCCGTGTTTGGTGCGCCCGAACACCAGCGCGCGCTCGTGCTTGTGCTCTGCCAGCAATTCCTTCAGCAGGCTCAGCTTTTCGGCCTTGGCGATGAAGTGCACCGACTGGGTGACCTTGTCGGCAGCCTTGCCCGGAGGCGAGACTTCGATGCGGACCGGGCTTTGCAGGTAGGAGTTGGCGATCTCGTTCATCTGCTTGGGCATGGTGGCCGAGAACAGCATGGTCTGGCGTTCGGCGGGCAGCAGCGCCGCAATCTTGCGCAGGGTGTGGATGAAGCCGAGGTCCAGCATCTGGTCGGCCTCATCGAGCACCAGGAAGTCGCAGGAGCCAAGGTCGAGCGCGCCGCGGTCGAGGATGTCGATCAGGCGGCCCGGGGTGGCGACCAGGATGTCGGTGCCCTTGGCAATGCGGGAGATCTGCGGGTTGATGGAGACGCCGCCCACCACCAGGCCGACCTTCATCGGGGTGCCTTCGGTCAGGCCCTTCAGGGTGTCGGCGATCTGGTTGGCCAGCTCGCGGGTGGGGGCCAGCACCAGGCCGCGCACGGTATTGGCGGCGGGTTTACGGCCGTATTGCATCATCTGCGCGATCAGCGGCACGCCAAAAGCGGCGGTCTTGCCGGTGCCGGTCTGCGCCAGGCCCAGAACGTCCTTGCCGTTCAAGGCATGCGGAATGGCGCGGGCCTGGATCGGGGTGGGGTCATTGAGGCCCATGTCCTGGAGACGGGCAAAGAGCTTTTCAGGAAGCCCCATGGTCGAAAATTCAGTCACGTATCGTCCTTTCACGGCCCTGCGCTCAGCACGGGCCGGATCCGCTGCAGCACAGCGGTGTCTTGCGGGGCAGGGACCTCGGGCGCGCGCTGGCCGGATGCCAGGCCGCTGGCCTCTGCAATCCCCACGCGTGATTTTGGGAATGGCGGCATATCACTAGACCCCGGGTGTTCTGTCACGCACATGCGGTACGGCCGGTATTGGTCTCTGCTCACGCGGCAGGGAGGGATGCCTGTGAGCCAAATGGCTGTGGATAAGCGGTTTGTCAACTGTTGATGCGTGTGAAAAGCCGGTTTTCGGCGCAGGTTGCATCCGTTAAAGAGGAAGCCCAGAAAACCGCGAGGACGTAAATGGCAAAGACGATTATCGCCCGCTGCGAGCGCAAGGGCCTGCGCATGACCGGCCAGCGCCGGGTGATTGCCCAGGTGCTGCAGGACAGCGATGATCACCCGGACGTCGAGGAGCTGTACGCCCGCGCCAGCGCGATGGACGCCGGCATTTCGATCGCCACCGTGTACCGGACGGTGAAGCTATTTGAGGAGGCGGGCATTCTGGAGCGGCTGGAGTTCGGCGATGGCCGCGCGCGCTATGAGGATGCCGAGCGCGAGCATCACGACCATCTGATCGACATGAACACCGGTGAGGTAATCGAGTTCTGCGATCCGGAGATCGAGGAGCTGCAGGAGCGGATCGCCCGCAAGCTGGGCTATGAGCTGCGCGGCCACAAGCTGGAGCTTTACGGGGTGCCGCGCAAGACGGATTGAGGCGGCGCTGGCGGCCTGCGATGCATGTCGTATCACAAAAGGTGATATGTCTGCTAACGTCTTGTCATGCAGCGGCGCCGGAAACGGAGTTGCCGGGGCGCGGGCGCTGATGTTTTTTGTCCGGACGGTCCGGCACGCAGCCGGTCCGCAAGACAGGACGCGCCTTCATGAACAATCTGCACGGCATTCTTCTGGTCATTGCCTCGATGGCTTTCTTCACGCTTGAGGACATGTTCATCAAGCAGCTGTCGGGCACCTTGCCGGTCGGGCAGATCCTGATCTGCCTGGGGGTTGGCAGCGGGCTGGTCTTTGCGGTGATGGCGCGGATGCAGGGGCACAGCCTGTTTGCGCCGCGCTGCTGGCGGCTGCGGCCTGTCCTGCGGGCATCGACTGAGGCGGTGTCGGCGATGAGCTTTGCCTCGGCGCTGGCGCTGGTGGATATTTCGGTGGTGGCGGCGGTGTTTCAGGCAACGCCGCTGGTGATCACCATGGGGGCGGCGCTGTTTCTGGGCGAGCAGGTCGGCTGGCGGCGCTGGCTGGCGATCTGCGTCGGCTTTGCCGGGGTCTTGCTGATCATCCGGCCGGGGCTGGACAGTTTCGAGCCTGCGGCGCTGCTGGTTGTGATCGCGGTGCTGGGGGTTGCGATGCGGGACCTGATGACGCGGGTGATGGACAGTGCGGTGCCTTCCACCGTTGTCAGTTTTCAGGCGTTCCTGGCGGTGATCCCTGCGGGTCTGCTGCTGCTGGCCTTCACGCCCGGCGAAGTGCAGGCGATGGAGCAGAGCGAATACCTGATGATGGCAGGCGGGGTGCTGTTCGGGGTGTTGGGGTATTACGGGATTGTCACCGCGACGCGGGTGGGGGACGCCTCGGCGGTGACGCCGTTCCGCTATACCCGGCTGCTGTTCTCGATCCTGGCGGGCGTGCTGGTCTTTGGCGAGCGGCCCGATGCGCTGACCCTGGCGGGGGCTGCGCTGATTATCGGGTCGGGGCTTTACACCTTTGTGCGCGAGCAGCGGCTGGCACGGCGGGCGCGCCGTGCGGCAGCGGCTGCGGCCTGACGTCCCGGCTGGCAGAAATCCTCCGCCCTGTTGGCGCAAACAGCGGTTTGTTAGCCCTAACCTGCCGGATTTAGGCGTGTTAGCGATAACGAGTGTGGTTTACATTTCCGCCGCGGCTGGTATGACGCTGGCAGCAAAACGCGCCGCTTTCAGGCACCACACAAGGATGGACAGATGAGCACCATTATCGACATTCACGCCCGCGAGATCCTCGACAGCCGGGGCAACCCGACGGTTGAGGTCGACGTGATCCTGGAAGACGGCACCATGGGCCGTGCTGCCGTGCCCTCGGGCGCTTCGACCGGCGCCTATGAGGCGGTGGAGAAGCGCGACGGCGACAAGTCCCGCTACATGGGCAAAGGCGTGCTGGAAGCGGTTGCCGCCGTAAACGGCGAGATTGCCGAGGAACTGGTCGGCTTTGACGCCACCGAGCAGGTCGCCGTTGACCAGGCGATGATCGAGCTGGACGGCACCGAGAACAAGGGCCGCCTGGGCGCCGATGCGATCCTGGGCGTGTCGATGGCGGTGGCCAAGGCCGCGGCCGATTTCACCACCCAGCCGCTCTACCGCTATATCGGCGGCACCTCCGCCCGCGTGCTGCCGGTGCCGATGATGAACATCATCAACGGCGGTGAACATGCCGACAACCCGATCGACATCCAGGAATTCATGATCATGCCGGTGGCCGCGGACAACATCCGCGACGCGGTGCGCATGGGCTCGGAAGTGTTCCACACCCTGAAGAAAGAGCTGTCGGCGGCGGGTCTGTCGACCGGGATCGGCGACGAGGGCGGCTTTGCCCCGAACATCGCCTCTACCCGCGAAGCGCTGGATTTTGTGCTGAAGTCCATCGAGAAGGCCGGTTACAAGCCGGGCGAGGAAATCTACCTGGCGCTGGATTGCGCGGCGACCGAATATTACAAGGACGGCAAATACGTGCTGTCCGGCGAGGGCAAGACCCTGTCGTCGGAAGAGAACGTGGCCTATCTGGCGGCGCTGGTGAAGGACTACCCGATCATCTCGATCGAAGACGGCATGTCCGAGGATGACTGGGACGGCTGGAAGGCCCTGACCGACGAACTGGGCGGCAAGGTGCAGCTGGTCGGCGACGACCTGTTCGTGACCAACCCGGCGCGTCTGGCCGAGGGCATTGAGCGCGGCTGCGCCAACTCGATGCTGGTGAAGGTGAACCAGATCGGTTCCCTGACCGAGACCCTGAAAGCCGTCGATATGGCGCATCGCGCGCGCTACACCAACGTGATGTCACACCGCTCCGGCGAGACCGAGGATGCGACCATTGCCGATCTGGCGGTGGCCACCAACTGCGGCCAGATCAAGACCGGCTCGCTGGCGCGCTCTGACCGGCTGGCGAAGTACAACCAGCTGATCCGCATAGAGGAAGCGCTGGGCGAAGTGGCCGAATACGCGGGCCGCTCGATCCTGAAGTAAGAGCGTTCCGTTTGGACGCTGAAAAGCGCCTCGAACGTTTGTTCGGGGCGCTTTTTTATGGCAGGGAAGCCGAATGTGTTTGACGGCGGTCTTGCGCAAGGCTGGCTTTGGAACGCCGCAAGCGCCGCGGTGCCGAGGGCAGCGGGGGCGCCGAAGTCATGACGGGACATTAACACGCATCAAGGACCGCGTTGCCGGAAACAGGCATTCTGGACCCGCACCACCCTTAGCGCAGGAGCCTGATATGACCCCCGTTCGCCTCATTTTGCTTGCTCTGATAAATCTGCCGCTGCTGCTTGCAGCGTGTACTGAGCCCGGCGCTTATCCCGTCAGCGGTGAGGAGTGCGGGCCGGATGATCCGGTGCTGGAGCTTGATGCAGCCGATTGCCCGGCGGGGTCGGCAATCTGATCCGCTTGCCGCGGCAGCTGCCCGCGTCCGGGCCTGAACGGTACAAAGCCGGGAGGGGCGGAAACCCTTCAAAAGCGCGCGTTTTCTGGCTTTTACCTTCCGGAAGCTGCATGTGTGGCCCGGATCACAGACGCTCACGCAGGCGTTACGGTATGGTGATCCTGCGCAGCGCAAGGGCGGTGCGGGAAAGGGGAACAGGCCATGAGGACGCGAATTCTGCGCACAGTGGCGATCTGTGCAATTCTTTCGGCAATAATCGGGTGCAGCGGGCCGGGGACTTATCCGTTCACCGGGCAGACCGCCTCGGCGGACGATCCGGTCAAACGGGTGAACCTCGGCGCGGAATTGCGCTGAAACCGGATGCGCGGCCAGACGTCAGGCCGCGTCCGGAGATCTGGCGCCCTGGCGGGGGAGGGCGCCAGATCAAGTTCACTTAACCAGGTTCACTTAACACGGGGCAGTGTAATAGGTGCCGTCGCCGCGGGAATAGGCGCATTGCTTGGTCTGGTTGTTCTGGGCAACCATAGTGCCTGCCGCTGCGCCGCCGAGGGCAGCGATCAGGCGCCAGTCGTCGTCGGCCTTGAGCGCGTCAGCCGCGATCAGGCCGGCTGCGGCGCCGCCTGCCACTCCGGCAACGGTGCGCTGTTCCGGGGTCAGGTTGGTGCAGGCGCCCAGGCCCAGTACGGCGCTGCTTGCGAGAGCAGGAATCCAGCGGAAAGTCATATTCTTCCTCCATTTTCATTGGTCCGGCCGGCCAGTTTAAGGGCCGCAGGTGGCACTATAACTCCCGCGGCTTCCATATGGTTCCGCAGTGTTGCGTGATTTTCCGGCTGCGGCGCTAATCCGCCCGCAAGGGGCTGCGGCGGCAGGCTTTTGCCGCAGCCACGGGCGCACCGGAGGCAGGCGCGCCAAACGGCGGCCGGGTGCAGCGCTACAGGGTTTTCGTCATCAGGATGCAGTTCCTGCGCGGCTGGAAGCGGGTGCGCAGATAGAGCCTCTGGGCGGTCTCGTTTTCGCGGTCGACCTCCAGATGCAGGGCGCGCACGCCCGCTGCTGCCAGTGATTTCGGCAGCTCGGTCAGGACCTCGGTGGCGATGCCGCGGCCGCGCACGGCGGGGCGGATGTAGAGTTCATCGACAAACCCGTCCATGCCGCCGAACTCCACCGACCAGCCGAAGGTGATCACGATGTAGCCGATCGGCGCGCGGGTGGGGCCGATCAGGTAGACCGCGCCGTAAGGGTGGCCGTTCAGGAGCGGATCAATCCCGGCGCGGCGGTGCGTGTCGCTGCTCTCCAGCCCGGATTCGGCGTGGAAGGCGGCAACCAGCGCCAGCACCGTGTCGAGGTGTTCGGGCTTGGCGAGGTGCAGGGCGGCGCTCATAGGCGGGCCAGCCTTTCGGTCAGGAGTGTGAAAAAGCCGTCGGCGTCGGCATCGCCGATGAACAGGGCATTGGGTGTGCGGTCCGTGACGCCCCACCAGTCGGCCACCGTCATGCCGAGGGTCAGGCTGGAGGATGTTTCGATTTCGACGTTCACATGGCGGCCGGAGAACAGCTCAGGCTTGAGCAGCCAGGCGATGACGCAGGGGTCATGCAGCGGGCCGCCCTCGGAGCCGTATTTCTCCATGTCGAAGCGCTCGAAGAAGTCGAGCATCTCGGCGGTGAAGCGGCCAACGCGGGTATTGAGGGCGCGGATCGCCTCGACACGCGGTTTGGTGGCCAGCACCTTATGCGTCACATCCAGCGGCATCACGGTGATCGGGGCGCCGGATCTGAACACGATTTCAGCGGCTTCGGGGTCGGCGTAGATGTTGAATTCTGCCGCCGGGGTGATGTTTCCGACTTCGAAATAGGCGCCGCCCATCATCACGATTTCCTGCACCCGCTCGATGATGTCGGGGGCGGTGTTGAAGGCGGCGGCGATGTTGGTGAGCGGGCCCAGGGTGCACAGCGTGACGGTGCCCGGCTCCTGCGCGCGCAGGGTGGCGATGATGAAATCCACCCCGTGACCCTCTGCCAGCGGCATCTGCGGCTCCCACAGCTTTGGCCCGTCAAGGCCGGTCTGGCCGTGCACATGCTCAGCCGTGATCAGCGGCCGGGCAAGCGGCGCCTTGCTGCCTGCGTAGACGGGCACATCGGTGCGGCTCGCGGCCTCGCAGGTGATGCGGGCGTTCTTGCTGGTGAGTGGCAGCGGCACATTGCCGGCAACGCAGGTGATACCGAGCAAATCCAGATCCTCTGGACTGGCCAGCGCCAGCAGGATGGCGACCGCATCATCCTGGCCGGGATCTGTGTCGATGATGATTTTCCTGGCGCTCATTGCGGTCTCCGTAAATCGTGAGCCACGAGACTACGCGCAGTTCGGACGGGATTGAACCGCCGACTGGCGGGGCCGCGCAAATTTCCGGAGATTTCCCGCGACGGAAACGTGCGGTCCGCCCGGCGGCAGGGCGCCGGAATTTGAGTATTTATAGAAAGATGAAGCAGAAGGCGCGCGCTCAGGCGCGCTCGTCTGCCTTCACCGCGTCCCAAAGCGCATCCATTTCGGCCAAGTCGCTGTCTTCGGGGCGTTTGCCGCGGGCGGCGAGCTTGGCCTCGACGCCCTCGAACCGGCGGGTGAACTTGGCGTTGGCGGCGCGCAGGGCGGCTTCGGGCTCGACCCCCAGGTGGCGGCCCAGGTTGGCCATCACGAACAAAAGGTCGCCGAATTCCTCCTCGACCTCGGCGTGGGAGAGGGTGTCGCGGGCTTCCACCAGTTCGGCGCATTCTTCGGTGATCTTGGCGATGACATTGGCTGCTGACGGCCAGTCGAAACCGACACGGGCGGCGCGTTTCTGCAGCTTGTAGGCGCGCAGCAGGGCGGGCAGGCCGATGGCGACCCCGTCCAGCGTGCCTTTCTGCTCCTTGCCTGCGCGCTCCGCGGCCTTGATCGCTTCCCAGTCGAGGGTCTGCTGTTCGGCGGATTTATCGCGGCTTTCCTCCCCGAACACATGCGGGTGGCGGGAGACCATCTTGTCCGACATCGTCCGCACCACGTCCTGAAAGGTGAAGTGGCCGGCCTCCTCGGCCATCCGGGCGTGGAAGACGGACTGGAACAAGAGGTCGCCCAGTTCCCCCTTCAGCTCATCCCAGGCTTCGCGCTCAATCGCGTCGGCAACTTCATACGCTTCTTCAATGGTATAGGGGGCGATGCTGGCAAAATCCTGTTCGATGTCCCAGGGGCAGCCGGTTTGCGGATCACGGAGCCGCGCCATGATTTCCAGGAGGCGCTCGATGCCCGCGGACTGGTCGTGGATCAGGTCTGTTTCTTGCATTGCGGCTGCTCTTTTTCCGGTGTCAGATGCATCATCCCGAGTCTGGAGCAGGAGTCCACCCCAATGCCCGTTGTGAACCGTATTGCCGATTACGCCGAGGAGATGAAGGCCTGGCGGCGGTATCTGCACCAGATCCCGGAGCTGGCACTGGACCTGCCCAAGACGGCCGCCTTTGTGGCGGAGCGGCTGCGGGAGTTCGGGGTGGATGAACTGCACGAAGGCATCGCGCAGACCGGCATGGTGGCGATCATCAACGGGCAGGGGGAAGGACCAACGATAGGGCTGCGTGCTGACATGGACGCGCTGCCGATCCCGGAAGAGACCGGGGCGGACTACGCCTCAGGCCATGCGGGCAACATGCATGCCTGCGGCCATGACGGCCATACCGCGATGCTGATGGGGGCGGCGAAGTACCTGGCGGAGACGCGGAACTTCAGGGGCCGGGTGGCGCTGATCTTTCAGCCTGCGGAGGAAGCCATCGGCGGCGCCCGCATCATGGTCGAGGAAGGCATCATGGAGCGGTTCGATATCGGCGAGGTCTATGCGCTGCACAATGCGCCGGGCCTGCCGGAGGGGCATTTCCTGACCACGCCGGGGGCGCTGATGGCGGCAACGGATGAGTTCCGTATTCATATCAAGGGCGCGGGCGGCCATGCGGCGATGCCGCATGAGACCCGCGATCCGGTGATGGCGGCCTGCGGCATGGCGCAGGCGATCCAGACCATTGTCAGCCGCAACCATCACGCGCTGCAGGATCTGGTGGTCTCTGTCACCCAGATCCACACCGGCACCACCGACAACGTGGTGCCCGATACCGCCTATATCAACGGCACGGTGCGCAGCTTTGACCCTGCCGTGCAGAAGATGGTGATGCGGCGGATGAAGGAGATCGTTGCGGGGCAGGCGGCGAGCTATGGGGTGGAGGCGGAACTGGACTATGAAACCGGCTACCCGGCGACCTACAACGATGCGGAAAAGACTGCCTTTGCGGTGGAGGTCGCCAGGGAGATCTCCGGCGCGGGCAATGTCGAGGCCGAGGGCGGCCGCGAGATGGGGGCGGAGGATTTTGCCTATATGCTGCAGGTGCGCCCGGGCTCCTACCTGTTTCTGGGGCAGGGCGACAGTGCCGGGCTGCATCATCCGAAGTACGATTTCAACGATGACATCGCGCCGGTGGGGGCATCCTTCTTTGCCCGGCTGGTGGAGCGTGCGCAGCCGCTTGGCGGGTAAGGCCCGCCGCAGGTGACAGCGGCCGGCGCAGCCGGTATCTGATCAGAAACGGAAGCCGTATCAAAGGGACGCAGAGCCATGGCACTGGAAGACGCGAAACATATGATCGACCACGCCTTCACCCGCGAGGATCTTAAGGGGCTGAGTTTCGAGATCACCTTTGGCGGCGCCACGTCTTTCCTGCGCCGCAAGTATACCAAGGATCTGACCGGCGTGGACATTGCCGTCACCGGCGTGCCCTTTGACCAGGCGGTGACCAACCGGCCCGGCACGCGGCTGGGGCCGCGGGCGATCCGCGAGGCCTCTGCCCTGCAAAGCCCGGATGAGCCCTATGGCTGGCCGCATAAGCCGCTGAGCACGCTGGCGATTGCGGATTACGGCGATCTGGCCTTTGACCATGCCAATGTGCCGGAATTCCCGGCAGCGCTGACGGAGCATATCCGGGGCATTCTGGCCGCGGATACGTCCTCGGTCGTGCTGGGCGGCGATCACTATATCAGCTTTCCGGTCCTGAAGGCCTATGCCGAGAAGTACGGCCCGATCTCGCTGTTGCAGTTCGACGCCCACACCGACACCTGGCCGGATGACAACATGGAGCGGGTGGATCATGGCACCATGTTCTATAAGGCCGTGAAAACGGGGATTGTGGATCCCAAAACCTCGGTTCAGGTGGGGATCCGCACCACCAATGAGGACACGCTGGGCGTCAATATCATCGACGCCCCCACCGTGCATGAAATCGGCCCGGTGGAGACCGCGCGGCGGATCAAGGAGATCCTGGGGGACAGGCCAACTTATCTGACCTTTGACATCGACTGCCTGGACCCCGCCTATGCGCCCGGCACCGGCACGCCGGTCTGGGGCGGGTTGAGCTCGGCGCAGGTGGCGCGCATCCTGCGCGGGATTGCCGGCATCAATATCAAGGGCGGTGACGTGGTGGAGGTCTCTCCCCCCTTTGACACAACCGGTGCAACTGCTATTGCCGGGGCACATGTGGCGACGGAGATCATCTGCCTTCTGGGCTGGAACATGAGAGACAATGACTGACTTCAATCAACCGATCAGCGGAAATGACCTGGCCCGGTTCTCGGGACCGAACACCTTTATGCGGCTGCCGCAGGCCACCTCGCTGGACGGCTTGGATGTTGCGGTTCTGGGGGTTCCGATGGATATCGGCACCTCCTGGCGGTCCGGAACCCGGTTCGGCCCCAAGCAGATCCGCGCCGAAAGCGCGATGCTGCGGCCCTATAACATGGCCACCGGCGCGGCGCCGTTCGACAGTCTGAACATAGCCGATATAGGCGATCTGGCGATCAACACCTTCTCGCTGCCGGATTCGCTCAGAATCATCCAGGACAGCTATGAGGCGATCCTGTCGGGCGCGGTGATCCCGGTGGCGATGGGCGGCGATCATTCGATCACGCTGCCGATCCTGCGCGCCATTGCCAAGAAATACGGTCCCGTGGCGCTGGTGCATGTGGATGCCCATGCCGATGTGAACGACGAGATGTTCGGCGAGCGCGAGACCCATGGCACCGTGTTCCGCCGCGCCTATGAGGAAGGGCTGATTGTTCCGGACAAGACCTATCAGATCGGTATCCGCGGCACCGGCTATGCCGCCACCGATTTTTCCGAGGCGCAGAGCTGGGGCTTCCAGCATTTCCCGGCGCAGGAATTGTGGAACCGGCCGCTGCACCAGATGGGTGCGGAAATTCGCCGCGATATCGGCAATAGGCCGGTCTATGTGAGCTATGATATTGATAGCCTTGACCCGGCCTATGCGCCGGGCACCGGCACGCCGGAAATCGGCGGGCTGACAACGCCGCAGGCGCTGGAACTGATCCGGGCGCTGAAGGGGGTCAATATCGTCGGCTGCGACATGGTAGAGGTGTCGCCGCCTTACGATCCCTCTGGCAACACCGCTTTGGTGGCCGCAAACCTGCTCTATGAGCTGTTGTGCGTGCTGCCGGGCGTGGCAACGAGATAAGCGGTCCGGCCTCACGGAACAGGCCGGGGGAGGGCCGCGCAGGGAGGAGGCAAGGCTTGACCTTGAAACCGCATTGAGGCGGCTGATGCTGCTGGGCTGGCTGCTGCTGGCCGCCGTTGTCGCCGGGCTGGGGTTCATCCGCCTGGCGCCAAGCGATCCGCTGGACTGGAACACCCAGCCGGAGTTCACCGAGGACAAGGAGTTCCGCGGCGGCGTGTTCCGGGTGGTCAGAACCGGGCCGGACGGGCTGGAGCGGTTCCACCGCATCGCCAGCCATGCCCCGCGCACCAGCGTGCTGGCGGGCGGCCCGGACGACGGCATGGTGACCTATATCACCCGCACCCAGGTGCTGGGATTTCCCGATTACACCACCGCGGCGCAGGACGGCGATCTGTTGAAGGTCTACGCCCGGCTGCGGTTCGGCCGCTCCGATCTGGGCGCCAACAGGGAGCGGATCAACGGCTGGCTGGCGGAGATGGACGGGGCCTCGCAGGAAGCCTCCGCCGGGCAATAGCGGCGCGGGGCGCTCCCGCCTGCTCGCGGGCTTTTGAAAAAGCCCCTCGCAGTTGGGCCGGGCGCCGCGCTGGGCGCGGCGCGGGCTCTTCCGCCTCTGGCGGCAGAGCCTGTGGGTTTTGCTGAGAGGCGCTTCAGGGGTGGGCTGCGCGTAAAGACGCCATACAGGTTGTGTTAGTTTCTGCCGCGTCAAGGGCAAGCCGCGCTGAAGTGCGGTGGCTGCGCCACCCTTGACCAGTCGTGGTGTCTGTAGAATGTGATGCGTGGCATCTTCTGAGTTGGATGCTTGCCGAATGCGCTGACCAACAACGCTATTTTTGATCAAGGAAGTCATTTATGACCGTGAATTTCACCAAGTCTGTTCTGTCACTGATGTGCTGTGCGCTTCTCGCAGCCTGCGGCGGCGCGCCCGCCAGCAATGAAATGCAATTCGACAATGATGGGAATGGCCGGTTCAGTGGCAGTGCCGGTGCCGACTGGACAGCTCAGGAGATCAGAACACACGCCTCTGGTGCGGTATGCGGCAATGGACCTGTTGCGGAATTCAATGTGAGGGCGTTGCCGACTGCACCGGGTTACAAAATTTTCTCCGGTTCTTGCGCAAACGGCGGGGGGAGCTTCCCCGTGGCAGGCGGAGGGCAGGATTACATCGTCACCGCGCAGCCCGTCCAGGCGGCGCCGGTGGTGGCGACGGCGCGGAACAGTCCGGCTTGGGACGGCTCCACCCCGTTTGTGGATTGATGGCGCAGGCATCCCTTCCGTGTGCCAGAGCGCGAGGGCGGTCATGAGGCCCTCCCTCGTGATTTCAACAAAGATGACCTGCCGCGCTGTTATTTGTTCAAGCGTGGCTGCGGCCCCGGGTGAGGGAAAAAGAATGCCCGGGCTGCCAAGCTCAACGAAGGCGTCTTTGCTGGACATCTGCATGCACGTTCGAGGGGCTGCGAAACAGTCGACGGGGCGGCTTAGAGGTGAGGCAGCTCTGACGGGGCTGCTGAAGAACCGGCGGTTGCCCCCAGCGACGCCGACAGGCAACTGCTTTGCACCTCGCGCCACATCGGCACGTTCAGCGACATCTGGCATTGCGCCATGAACATGCGGCCGTCGACTTGCAGGCAGCGCAGCTCTCCCAGCTCAACCCGGGCGCCGGATTTGTCGGTGCAATAGCAGTCTATGGTCTTGCCGCCTGGCGCCTTCACGTCCGCCAGTCCCAGCTCAGGCAGGGTGAGGAGGATTGTGGCAATAAGGACTCTGGCATGTCGCATGGCTCTAGCATATCACATGGGGGTCACTTGGCCAAAACATGAACAACAATAGGCGCGCCCATGGTTCCCGAAGAACGGCTGGAACAGATCCTGCAGCGGTTTCAGTATCTTGAAGCCGCAATGGCAGATGGCGCCGGCGGCGGGGACATTGCGGCACTTGCCAAGGAATATTCCGACCTGCGCCCGGTGGCGGAGCAGGTGACGGCCTACCGCAAGCTGCAAAGCGATCTGCAGGAGGCCGAGCTGATGCTGGCGGATCCGGATATGAAGGATCTGGCAGCGGAAGAGATTCCGGCGCTGAAGGCGGCGATCCCGGAGGCCGAGCATGCGCTGCAGCTGGCCTTGCTGCCCAAGGACGCCGCCGACAGCCGTCCGGCGATGCTGGAGATCCGTCCCGGCACGGGGGGCGATGAGGCGGCCTTGTTCGCAGGCGATTTGCTGCGCATGTACCAGCGCTATGCCGAAGGGCAGGGCTGGAAATTCGACATCATCGAAGAGCAGATGACCGAACTGGGCGGCATCAAGGAAGTGGTCGCGCATATCAAGGGCGAAAATGTTTTTGCCCGGCTGAAGTACGAATCCGGTGTGCACCGGGTGCAGCGGGTGCCCGCGACCGAGAGCGGCGGGCGCATCCATACGTCGGCGGCGACAGTGGCGGTGCTGCCGGAGGCGGAGGATGTGGACATTCACATCGACGCCAACGACATCCGCATCGACACCATGCGGGCCTCGGGCGCAGGCGGGCAGCATGTGAACACCACCGACTCGGCGGTGCGGATCACCCACCTGCCGACGGGGCTTATCGTGACCTCGTCTGAAAAGTCCCAGCACCGCAACCGCGAGATAGCCATGCAAGTGCTGAAGACCCGGCTGTATGACCTGGAACGGCAGCGGATCGACAGCGAACGCTCGGCGGACCGGGCGAGCCAGGTGGGCTCGGGCGACCGCTCGGAGCGGATCCGCACCTACAACTTTCCGCAAGGCAGGATGACCGACCACCGCATCAACCTGACGCTTTACAAGCTGGATCAGGTGATGGGCGGCGATCTGGATGAGATTATCGACGCGCTGACGGCGGACAATCAGGCCCGGCTCTTGGCCGAGATGGGGCAGTGAGCATGGCAGAGACCGCGGCACAGGCGATGGCGGCTGCAACGGCGCGGCTGCGGGCGGCAGGGGTGCCGGATCCGGCGCGGGATGCACGGGTGCTGCTGGCCCATGCGGCCCGCATCGAGGCCAGCCGGGTGACGCTGATCGCGCCGGAGGAGCTGGCGCCGGAGGTGGCCGAGCGCTATGAGCAGCTGATTGCGCTGCGGGCGGTGCGGGTGCCGGTCTCGCATCTGATCGGCGAGCGGGAGTTTTACGGCCGCCGCTTCAAGGTGTCGCGCGATGTTCTGGACCCGCGGCCCGAGACCGAGATACTGGTCGAGGCGGCGCTGGCAGAGCCTTACAGCCGGGTTCTGGACCTTGGCGTCGGCTCCGGCTGCATTCTGGTGACGCTTCTGGCCGAGCGGCAGGAGGCGACTGGGCTGGGGGTGGATATCAGCGAGGCGGCCTGCCTGCAGGCCAGCGCCAACGCGGTGCTGCACCGGGTTCAGGCGCGGGCCGATATCCGGCAATCCGACTGGTTTGAGGCGGTTGAAGGACAGTTCGACCTGATCGTCTCGAACCCGCCCTATATCGCGCTGGACGAGATGGAAGGCCTGTCGGCGGAGGTACGCGGGCATGAGCCCGGTATTGCGCTGACCGATGGCGGCGACGGGCTGGGGGCCTACCGGCGGATCGCCGCGCAAGTGGCCGGGCATCTGGCGCCAGGCGGGCGGGTGCTGCTGGAAATCGGGCCGTCGCAAGGCCAGGCGGTCAGCGCGCTGCTGGAAGAGGCCGGTCTGAGCGGCATTGCCGTGCTGCAGGATCTGGACGGGCGCGACCGGGTGGTGCGGGCGCATTCCAGCGTAAAGAGCGGCGTTTGACACGGAAATTCGCGAATTCGAAAGAAAAAACACAGAAAATACCATTGTGCCCCTTGTCTGGGGCTGCGGAAAATGGTTACTCAGAAGGAGCCGCTTTAGGAGAAAGCTCTCGAAGCCTTCCCGCGGCATCAAGCCCAAAAAAGCTTATGATCCGGCGTTGAGGCGCGCACGATATGGGTCTACGGCGCATTAACTCAAGGCTTACGTTAGGCATATGAGATCGTCCAAATCACGTTCACGTTCCAAGTCGAACCGGAACCGTCCCAATGGCGCCAATGTTGTCAACCGCGTGTTCGACAGCTCCGGTCCCGAAGGCAAGGTGCGCGGAACGCCCCAGCAGATCATCGACAAATACAATCAACTGGCCCGCGATGCGCAGCTGAGCAATGACCGGGTTGCCGCTGAGAACTTTCAGCAGCACGCCGAGCATTACCTGCGCATGCTGAATGAAGCACAGCGCGAGATCGAGGCGCGCCGCGAGGAGCAGGAGCGGCAGAACCGTGAACGCCAGGCCGAGCGCGACCGCGAGCGGGCCGAACGGCTGGAGCGCCAGGAGCGTGAGGCCGCATCGGCTGCTCCGTCGGCAGACCCGGCCGGCAGCCCGCAGCCCGAGGTGATCGACCCGCGCGGCGATAACGGCAACGGCGCTGACAGCGGTCTTGTCGAGACACCGGAAAGCCAGTCGGCACCTTCGGATGCTGCGGCTGAGGCCGCGCCGAAAAAGGCCCCGGCCCGCAAGCCGCGGACCCGCAAGCCGGCATCCAAAGGGGATGACACGGCAGAGGCCAGCGACGGCGGCGGCGATGCGGAGGCAAAACCCGCGCCGAAGAAAACCAGCCGCCCGCGCGCGAAGCCGAAGCCCAAGACCGAAGACGGCCCGGCTGAAGCTGCTGAATAAGCGGCGCAAAACCAGAACAGCGAAGGACCCCCGGTGCCGATGGCGCCAGGGGTCTTTGTTTTGGTGAGCGGCTGTTGCGGGAGAAATCCCAGTTTTGCAGCTTGGGCTACCAGTAGTCCGGGTTGTTAAGGGCCTCGATGCAGGATGACGGGCCGCGCAGGGGCGCAAGCTCTGCGCCGCTGAGCGGTTGCGCCAGCCATCCCTCCGGGAAGCGCAGCGGCAAGGGGGCCGCGGCCTGCGCCTCGGTTATCTGGCGGAACCCGGTCTTGCCGTAATAGGCGGGATCGCCGTAGGTGACGGCAACGTCCACGCCGTGTTCGCGGATCCTGCTCAGCCCGTGTTTGAGCAGCGCTTGCCCGATCCCCTGCCTTTGCCGGCTGGGCGATACGGCAACCGGCGACAGGAGGAAGACCGTGCGGCTGTCCTGATCATAGCGCAGCCGCGAGAACATGATGCAGCCGGTAAGCGTGCTGCCGTCCCAGGCCGAAAAGACAAACAGGTCCTGATCCGGCGTTTTGGCGAAGATATCGCGGACCAGGCCCGCGATCAGGCCGCCTTCGGCTTCGCCCTCCGATGCGGTAAAGGCCGCACGGAAAAGACCGATGATTTCGCGGGTGTGGCCGCGGTATTCTGATAAAAACTCCATCCGCCGCTCCTGCATTTGCTGGCTGGCTGTTGCAGGCAGCATAAGGCAGCCGGGGGGCGTGCCGTCAAGATCCGCACCGGCTTGGACCGCCGGGCGGTTACGCCGCCTGGCCCAGCACCCGCAGGTAGCGGCGGACCGCCTCCGGAAAGCCCAGCATGAGCGCATCTGCGGTGATTGCGTGGCCGATGGAGACTTCGGCCAGATCCGGGATGGCCTGGCGCAGGGCGGGCAGGTTGTCCATGGTCAGGTCGTGGCCGGCATTCATCATCAGCGCAGGGCTGGCGCCCGCCGTGCCAAGCTGGCGGGCGGCGTCGGCGGTGGCCTTGATCCTGGCCAGTTCCCGGCCGGTGGCGTCCGGGCTGGTCTGATTGGCGTAAGGCCCGGTGTAGAATTCGATCCGGTCCGCGCCTGCCTGCTGCGCCAGCGCGGGGTCCGCCGGGTTGGCGTCCACGAAATAGGAGACCCGGATGCCCGCGGCCTTGAACTCCTGCGCGACGGGCAAAAGCATCCCGCCATCGGCAGCAAAGTCCCAGCCGTGGTCGGAAGTGGACTGTTCGGGCGTGTCGGGCACCAGCGTCACCTGATGCGGTTTGTTCTCCAGCACCAGGTCGATGAAATGGCGGGTCGGGTAGCCTTCGATGTTGAACTCCGCCTGCGGGAACTCCTCTGCGATCAGGCGGGAAAGGTTCGGCAGGTCCGAAAACCGGATATGGCGCTCATCCGGGCGCGGATGCACGGTGATGCCATGGGCGCCGGCCTGCAGGATGGCGCGGGCGATGTCGGTCAGGTTGGGCCAGGGCACCTCGCGCCGGTTGCGCAGATAGGCAACCGCGTTGACGTTCACGGACAGCAGGGTCGGGCGGGAGGAAACCGGTTGGGTCATCGGGGAATCTGGCTCCGGCAAAGACTTCGGGGATAGGGCTCAGGCCTTGGCCAGCTCGCGGGCCAGCGCGCAGAAGGCCTCAAGGCTGACCTGTTCCGCGCGCTCGGTCGGCGGGATGCCGGCGGCGGTCAGATGCGCCTCTATGTCGGGGGAGATCCCCTTGAGCGAGGCGCGCAGCATCTTGCGGCGCTGGTTGAAGGCGGCAGCCACCACCCGCGACAGGATCGCGGCATCGGCCGGGAAGCGCGGCTCGGGCAGGGCGTCGAGATGCACCACCGCGCTGGAGACCTTGGGCGGCGGTGTGAACGCGCCGGGCGGCAGCGACAGCACGATGCGGGCTTCGGCGCGCCATTGGGCCAGAATCGCCAGGCGGCCATAGGCCTTGGAGCCGGGCTGAGCCACGATGCGCTCGGCCACCTCGCGCTGGAACATCAGGGTGAGGCTTTCCCAGAAGGGCGGCCATTCCTTGGGCGTCAGCCAGCGCACCAGGAGTTCGGTGCCGACGTTGTAGGGCAGGTTGGCCGCGATGCGGATCGGCGGCGTCAGATATTCGAGCGGGTCGATCTCCAGCGCGTCGCCGTTGATCACTTCGAACCGGCCCGGGTAGGCGTCCGCGATTTCCTGCAGCGCCGGCAGGCAGCGGCTGTCCTTCTCCACCGCCAGCACCCGGCGGGCGCCCTCGGCCAGCAGTCCGCGGGTGAGGCCGCCGGGGCCGGGGCCGATCTCCAGCACGTCGCAGCCGGTGAGGTCGCCGGCCTGGCGGGCGATCTTGGCGGTCAGGTTCAGATCGAGCAGGAAGTTCTGGCCCAATGACTTGCGCGCGGACAGCTGATGCGTCGCGATCACCTCGCGCAAGGGGGGAAGGCTGTCGATAGCGCTCATGTCATCTGGACCTTGGGACAGGGCGCGGGCGGCGCGCCGGAACTTTCATGCCTCCGGCGGGGATATTTCCCGCCAGAAGAAGAATCAAGGGCTGGCGGCCATGCGCTGCGCCAGCTTTAGGGCTTCGATCAGGCTGGCCGGGCTGGCCTGGCCGGTGCCTGCGATGTCGAAGGCGGTGCCGTGGTCGGGCGAGGTGCGAATGAAGGGCAGGCCTAGGGTCACGTTGACGCCGCGGTCGAAGTCGAGCGTCTTGATCGGGATCAGCGCCTGGTCGTGGTACATGCAGACCGCCGCGTCATAGCGGGCGCGGGCGGCGGCGTGGAACAAGGTGTCGGCCGGGTGCGGGCCGGTGACCGCCAGCCCCTCGTCCTGCATCCCGCTGATCAGGCCGTTGATCCAGTCCAGCTCCTCGGTCCCCATGGCGCCGCCTTCGCCCGCGTGCGGGTTCAGTCCCGCGACGGCGATGCGGGGGGACGCGATGCCGAATTGATCGCGCAGCCCGGCGGCGGTGATTTCGATGGTTTCGCGCAGCAGGCCCGGGGTCAGCACCTTGGGCACGTCCGCAAGCGCGATGTGGATGGTGGCAGGCACCACCCGCAGCTGTTCGCTGGCCAGCATCATCACCACGCGGTCGCGGCCTGCGAGGGCGGCAAGAAATTCGGTATGTCCGGGGTAGGCAAAGCCTGCGCCGTCGATCAGCGCCTTCTTGTGGATGGGAGCGGTGCAGACCGCGGAGGCCTCACCCTGCTGGACCAGCCGGACGGCGGTTTCGATGGACTGGATCACACCGGCCGCGTTGGCCGGGTCGGCGGTGCCCTTCACGGTATTGCCGCCAAAGGCGAGGGGCAGCACCGGAAAGCGGTCTGCGCAGGCGGCTGCGGCCTCTGCCGGGGCGGTAATTTCCCGGATCGGAGTGCCGGCGGGCAGGTGGCGCGGGTCGCCGATCCAGAAGAACGGGCAGGCGGCGCGCAGGGCGTCCCAGGCCTTGACGGCGATCTCCGGGCCGATGCCTGCGGGCTCGCCGCAGCTGAGCGCAATGGGCCCGGGCCGGTTCATTTGATGTCGATCCGCGCATCCGCGCGCAGCTGCTCCAGGTAGCTGTCGACCAGCGAAGTCAACCGCTGCCCCGTAAGCGCATTCGCCACGGTTTCGCGGTTTGCGCCCTCGCCAAGGTCGGCGGTGCGGCCGCAGAGCATCAGTACCATCAGGGTCTGGCCGTTGTTGCGGGTCAGCGCGGTGGAGGTCTCGCCCGGGTCCAGCTTGGCCAGCTCCAGCGCGATATCGCTGGGGATCTCCGCGGGCGGCAGGCTTTCGACCGCCAGAACAGACGGATCCTGCCCTTGCGCCAGGCCATAGAAGTCCTCGCAGGTGTCGACGCTGTTCACCACCTGCTGCGCGGCGGCCAGAGCTTCGGGCGTGCGCCCGCCGGGCAGGAAATAGGTGGCATATTCAATGGCGGAGAAGCGCGGGGCCGCGCCCTCCACCTCGCGCAGGCCGCGCATCTGGAACAGCGCCACCGCGCCCTGCAGCGGCAGCGGCTCGGACACTTCGCCCGGCTGCAGCGCCAGCACAACCTCTTGCAACTGCGGCGGCAGCTTGGTCAGCGGCATCCAGGGCAGGCGGCCGCCATCGCCGCGGCTGCCTGCCGCCGAATACTGGGCGGCGGCGGCTGAGAAGCTGTCATAGCCCTTGAGCTTGGCGACCTGCTCCACCAGTTCTTCGACCTGGGCGGCGTTCTGGTCGTTGAGCGGCACGATGAATTCGCTCAGCAGAACCTGGACGCTGCCGGTGCCGGCGGTGCCCATGGCGCGGTCGATTTCCTCTGGTGTGGGCCGGGCGCGGGAGAGGAAGCGGGCGCGCGTGTATTCGCGCCAGCCAAGCCCGACCTTGGTGAAATCGCGCAGCGTCTGCGGCGCAACGCCCTGCTGCTGCAATACGGTCAGAAACTCGTTGAGCGACAGGTTGGCGCGCCCGGCCAGTTCTTCCATGCCCGCGGTGATGTCTTCTTCGCTCAGCTCAATTCCGGCCTGCTTCAGCACCATCAGCTTGAGCCGGTCATTGATCAGCTCCTCGCGGGCGGTTTCCAGCGGATCGCCCGGAACCCGCAGCGCGGCCTGGAAGCGTGCGCGCTGGTCCAGCTCATACCGGGTGATGACCTGATCATTCACGGTGATGGCCGGAGCAAAAAGGTTCTGTGCGCCCGCGGGCAGGCCGCTCCAGGCGAGCCCTGCGGCCAGCGCCAGCGCGGCCGCAGTTCTGAGAGCACGGGAAAGGAAGGGAGCCGGGAACCGGGTATTCACGTCTTGCTGCATGACCGCCTGTACTGTTTGCTGCCGCTTTTTACGGAAAATCCGCTCAGCGAGATGGTAAAGCCGAAATCCGTTGTCGGCTCAACACTTGTTGTTGAGGTATAGCGGCGGTTGACCGAAACGTCGACCGTCACGCATTCGTTGCTGTAGGCCACGCCAAGGCCCGCGCGGGTGGCCTGGGCGCCGGCGATGTCATAACGCAGCCGGGCACTGGCAGACCAGTTGGGGTTGATGTCGTAGCGTCCGTCCACCCACAGTTCCGAGCTTTCCTCGTCCCGGTCTTCATCCGGGTCGGTGCCCAGCCACAGGTAGGTGCCGGCAAGGCTGGAGCGGCTGGTGTGCCATTCACCGCGGAGCTCCGCCTTGGAGAAGTTGAGCGAACCGTTCAGCAGGCCGCGGGTGGAGATCGCCAGGCTGTCGCCGTATTTGATCTGGCCCGCCAGCAGGATATCCGATGTGCTGCCGCCCAGGCCCGAGCTTTTGGTGAAGCGGTCGTCACCGTCGCTGCGCAGCACTTGGCCCGCGGTGGCGTAGGCCTGCCAGCCGGTGGGCGCATAGCGGGCCCAGTTGGCGCCGTAGACCAGGGTCAGCCCGTCTTCGCGGGCGTCGTTTGCAGGGAAGCGCGACAGTGACAGCAGGTTGCCCTGATCGAATTCGACAAAGCGGCTTTCCTCGCTGACCACGTTGCCGCCGCCCTCGTCGCGCCAGCCCAGCTGCAGGATCGGCTCCAGGTACTGGCTGGCGCCGCCGGCTTCGCGGCGGATCATCGGCAGGCGCAGGGTAAGCGCGCTGCGCGGGGTGAGGCGGGTGACTTCTTCGGTGAAGACAGCGTCGTCGTAGGCGCGGAAGGCGTCGCCGGCGGCACCGATCTCCCATTCCGCGAGGATGCCGTAGCCCAGGCGCCAGCTGCGGCGCCAGTCGAGGTCAGCGGTCAGCCGGGACAGGTCGCGGCCGTTACTGAATTCTTCATCACCTTCGATGCTGGAGCTGCGGTGGTGGCCGTGGCCCTGCAGCGTCAGCCGCAGCTCGCCGCCGGTGAGGGCCGGGAAATAGCGGGTCTGGTAAAAGGCTTCGGCGATGCCGGAGGGGATATCGCTCTGCTCCTCGCTGTCGCGCAGGGTCTTGTAATGGGTGAACGAGGTGCGGAACAGGCTGTCGCGCTTGGACCGGGTCAGTACCGCCTCGGACCGCAGGCGGTCCAGATCGGGCAGGCCGTAGTCCGCGACATAGGCGTCGTCCGAGACCGCCTTAACGTCGAAGGTGAAGCGGAAATCGCGCGGCAGGTCGAACTGGCCCTCGCCGAAGACATAACCGCGGTCCTCACCGGAGAACAGGTCGTCGCGGGTATAGGCGGCATTGAATTCGATCCTGCCGCGGCGGAACGCCTGGCGGTAGCGTATATCCAGCGTCTGGGTGCTGGAGGAGATATAAGGGGCCAGCGTCAAATCGCGGTGGGGACCCAGCGTGAAGAAATACGGCACCTTGATCCCGGTGCCCAGGTTCGAGGTGGAGCGCACCGAGGGCACCAGGAACCCGCTGGCGCGTTCCAGCGAGGGATCCGGCAGGCGGATCGCCGGGAAGTAGAACACCGGCACATCCAGCACCCTGAGCTGGGCGCTTTCGAAATACAGCTGGCGTTCCTGCTGGTCGTGGATCACCCGCTCAGCCCGGATCTGCCAGAGCGGCGGGCGGCCGTCGTCGCAGACATGGCAGGAGGTGACGGCGGTTTTGTAGAGCTGGGTGTAGCGGCCGCTGACCCGGGTCATCTGCAGCGAAGCCAGCTGCAGCTGCTGCTGGAACACCATGCGGGCGCCGGTCAGCAGGCCGTTGCGCAGGTCGCGGTCCAGCTCGGCAGCATTGGCCAGGATGGTGATGCCGCCATTCTGGTCGATCCGGATCGGGCCTTCGATCTGCAGCGTGCCGTTGGTTTGGTCAAAGGTGATCTTGCGGGCGCGCAGCCGGATATTGCCTTGAAATGCCTCGACGTTGCCTTCGGCGACCAGGGTGCGGTCCGGGGTGATGAAGACCTGATCTGCCACCAGCATCGCAGGCTGCGCCGGATCGGGCGGCGCCGCGGTCTGCGCCTGCAGGGCAGGGGCTGTCAGCGCCAGCCACGGCAGCACGGCGGAAAGAAGCAGCGCCCGGCGCAGGTTACCCGTCTTCGGCATGGAGAAGCAGTCCCAAGGTCAACAATATTGCAGCAGCGGGCGGCGCCCAGGCGGCCAGGGCCACCGGGATTTGCCCGTTCTCGCCAAGGATTTGCGCGAAATTGCGGATGAAATAAAGCCCAAAACCCAGCAGCACCGCCATCAGCACCGCCAGGCCGGTGCCGCCAAAGCGGGCGTGCCGCATGGTGAAGGAGGCGCCGACCAGCACCATGGCGATCAGGAACAGCGGCCGGGCCAGTTCTGCCTGATAGCGCACTTCATAGCGCTTGGTGGTGAAGCCCGCGGCAGACAGCTCGCGGATGGTGGCGGGCAGGTCGTAGATCGAAATACCGCTGGCGGTGCCCAGCGTGTCGCGGATGCGGTCGGTGGTCAGCGTCGTGGGCAGCTGCAGCTCGTCATGCGAAGCGGCGCCGGCTTCCGGGTTAATGCCGGCCGTTAGCGGCCAGGATTTGGCATTGGTCAGGATCCAGTTGCTGCCGTCCAGCCGGGCGCTTTTGGCGATGATGCGGCGCACCGGTCCGCCGGCGGTGCTGTAGGCATGGATCGACACGTCATGAAGGGTGATGTCGGCGGCATCACCGCTGTAGCCCTTGGCGTGAATGACCGACTGGCCGCGGGCGCCGCCCTGGCGCAGCCACAGGCCCTCGCCGCTGAGCGACAGCGCAGAGGGGCCGCCATTGTGATAGGTTTCGGCCAGATCCTGGTAACGGTTGGCAGTGGCCGCCGCGATCGGGTTCAGCATGGTGACAGCCAGAACTCCGATCCCTGCCGCCGCCAGCACCGGCGCCGCCAGCGCCCGGATGCCGGAGCGGCCAATGGCGCGGGTCACCACCAGTTCGCTGCTGCGGGCCAGGCCGACAAACAGCACGATGGTGGTCAGGATCATGATCAGCGGCAGGAACTCACTGAGCGCGGCCGGGATGTTCAGCAGGCTGAGGCCAACCAGCTGCGGCAGGCCGAGGCTGGCCCCTTCGAAGCGGCGGATCTGCTCGTTCAGGTCGATCAGAATGACCAGCGTCATCAGAACCGCGCAGATCACCAGGAACCATTGCAGGAAGCGGCGCGCGTAATAGAGATCCAGCTTCATGCGGAGACCTCCTGCCGGATGCGCTTGGGCCGCGAGGCCAGGATCAGAAAGATCAGCGCCACGCCCAGACCCAGCAGGGTGGGCAGGTAGATCAGCGGCCACAGGCCGGGGTTGTCCAGCACCGGTTCCGACACCACGCCGCGCAGGCCTTCGACAAAGATCAACACGACAAAGGCAAGGAAGGCCTGCCGCCAGACGCCGAAGCGGGAGAACGTGCCCAGCATCAGCGCCGAAAATCCGATCAGGGCCACGGCCACGCACACCAGCGCGCGGGCAAAGCGCAGGTGCAGCTCCTCCGCCTGGGCACCGGCGGAATAGCCGTCAGTGCGGGTCACAGTCTCTGTGCCGGTCATCAGCTCCAGGCTGGGGATGGAGCGGATGTTGCGGGCCGGGTTCTCAGCTTTGCGCGCCAGGGCGCTGATATCGTATGAGAAATCAGAAAAGAACGTGGTCGACATCCGCTGCGTCTTGTGGTCCAGCCGCTGCGCCATGCCCTCTACCATGATCAGATGCGCGCTGCCTTCGTCGCGCACCAGAAAGGCGCGGGCGCCGGTATAGGTGACGGTTACCGCCGGGTCGCGGCGGTCCGACAGGAACACGTCGTTCAGGGTGCCGTCGGGGTCAATCTGGCGGATGTAGAAGGTGACGCCTTCGGCGGGATGCAGGAAGTCCCCCTCGCTCAGCAGCTTGGCGGTGATGTTGCGGGACACCTCGCTCTCGCGCTCTTCCAGCTGGTTGATCGAGGCGGGCAGCAGGTAATGGGTCAGCGCCGACATCATCAGCGCTGTGATGATGCCAAAGGCCAGCGCAGGCCTGGCCATCTGCCAGGGGCTGGTGCCGGTGGCGCGCAGCACGGTCAGCTCGCTCTCGCTGTTCAGCCTGTTGGTGACCCAGACCGCGGCGCCGAAGGTGGCGATCGGCAGCACCATGCGGATCAGGTTCGGCAGGGTGAGCGCGGTGAATTCCAGGAACACCAGGGCCGACTGCCCGTTGCCGATCAGCGTGTCAAACAGCACAACCGCCCGGTTGACCCAGAACACGGCCACCAGAATCAGGGCAAAGAAGCCGAAGAAGAGCAGATACTGTGACAGCACATATCTGTCGTAGCGTGACACCCGATCCCCCCAGACCTTGCCGTTGTTATTTTCCCGGACCTTAGTGGATTTGATTGGCGGGGAAAACTGCATTCTCGCAAGGCAGCAGGATCGGCGGCGGATTGCAGATAACCGGACTGAACGGCCAGGTCTGGCCAAGCGCCGCTGCGCAGGATACCTCTTGAGCCAACAATCAGGTGATACCAGCAGGAGTTCGCAACAAATGAGCAGTCTTACCCCGATCCGTTTTGCCGAATACGACCCCAAAGCGCTGGCAGAGATGACCGGCCGCGTGGCGGTGATGGTCACGCTGGAGGGCAGCATGGATCAGGCGGCGCGCAGCGCCAACCGGCTCAGCAAAGGCGCCATTGCCCGGCTGATCGGGTCCGAGGGGTTCAAGAAGGCGAAGTCCGGCGACGTGATCTCTGTGAGCTGGCCTGCGGGGATGCAGGCGGAGGCGCTGGACGTGCTGGTGCTGCCGCGCAAGCTGACGCCGGTGGAGGCGCGCAAGGCAGGCGCCAATCTGGCCAAAGGGGCCGCGGGCAAGCGTCTGACGGTGATGGCTGGCGGCATGAACAAGGCCGCCGATCTGACCCAGGGCATTGCGCTGCGGGACTATGAGTTCGACAATCACAAATCGCCGAAAGACGACAAGCCAAAGGGCGAGGTGGTGATCGCCTGCAAGGCGCCTTCGGAGCTGGAAGCCGCCTGCGCGCCGCTGCTGGCGGTGGCCGAGGGCGTTCATATGACCCGCGATTTGATCAATGAGCCGGCCAATGTGCTGACCACCACGGAATTCGCCCGCCGCATCGAGGAAATGAAGGGGATCGGCCTGGAGGTCGAGATCCTGGAAGAAGCGGATCTGGAGAAGCTGGGCATGCGCACGCTGTTGAGTGTCGGGCAGGGGTCCGACAGCCCCTCCAAGGTGGCGGTGATGCACTGGAAGGGCGGCGCCAAGGATGCCGCGCTGCTGGCGCTGGTCGGCAAGGGCGTTGTGTTCGACACTGGCGGCATTTCCCTGAAGCCCGCGGCCGGCATGGAAGAGATGACCATGGACATGGGCGGCGCGGGTGTCGTGACCGGGACCATGAAGGCGCTGGCGCTGCGCAAGGCCAAGGCCAATGTGGTGGGCCTCGTCGGGCTGGTGGAGAACATGCCGTCGGGCAACGCCATCCGCCCGGGCGATGTGGTGAAGTCGATGAAGGGCGACACGGTGGAGATCATCAACACCGACGCCGAAGGCCGTTTGGTGCTGTGTGATGTGCTGTGGTACGCGCAGGAGCGGTTCAAGCCAGCGGGCGTCATTGACCTGGCAACGCTGACCGGTGCCATCATCATCGGTTTGGGGCATGAGAATGCCGGCGTGTTCTCCAACGACGACGGCCTTTGCAATGCCTTTCTCAAGGCCGCCGGCGCCGAGGATGAGGGCGCTTGGCGGATGCCCTTGGGCAAGGCCTATGACGAGCAGCTGAAATCGCGCATCGCCGACATGAAGAACGTGGGCGGGCGGCCCGCGGGCTCAATCACCGCGGCGCAGTTCCTTCAGCGCTTCATCAAGGACGGCATGCCCTGGATTCATCTGGACATTGCGGGCGTCGCCTCGGTGAAGACGGATACCGCTTACGCGCCCAAAGGCGCCACCGGCTGGGGCGTGATGGCGCTGAACCGCTTGGTCGCGGATAAGTTCGAGGCGGAATAAACACTTATGGGGGCTGCCTATTTCTATCATCTGACCCGCAGGCCGCTGGAGGAGACCTTGCCGGTCCTTCTGGACAAGGCGCGCGGGGCGGGCTGGCGCATTGCGGTGCGCGGGCGCGATCCCGAACGCATGGCCTGGCTGGATGACCGTTTGTGGCAGGGGCCGGAGGAAAGCTTCCCTGCCCACGGCCTGGCGGGCGGCCCCCATGATGCGCTGCAGCCGGTCCTGCTGACGGCAGGGCCGGAGGCCGCCAATTCACCCGATTGCGTGATGGCTGTGGATGGCGCCGCCGTCACCGCGGAAGAGGTGCAGGCGCTGCAGCGGGTCTGCATCCTGTTTGACGGCACCGATCCGGAGGCCGTGCAGCACGCCCGCACCCAGTGGAAAAGCCTGACAGACGCCGGCTGCTCTGCCCAGTACTGGTCCGAGGAAAGCGGGCGCTGGGAAAAGAAGGCAGAAAAATAGGCTGCCCCGCCCCGCAGATCGGCAGGTTTCCGCCAGTTCCCGTCAGTTTTATTTCAATTGTGCAGGAAATGCTCGCGCGACTGCGGTTCGCGCATTAATCCTCCCCGTCAAAAGATCCAGACATTGGGGGGACAGATGATTTCGAAGCGTGTGTTTCTGCGGCCGCGGCTGCTGCCTGTTGTTGGGGCGGCACTGCTGGTGCTGGCAAATTGCGGCGCTCCCCAGGGCGGGTCTGTCGGCCGGGCCGAGGTCGACGCCGAGCGTCTGGACTTTGCGGTTCAGGAAGTCCGCTCCCTGCGGTCCAAGGGCAAGCGGGTGTGGTGCGTGCCGTTTGCGCGCAACGCCAGCGGCATCGAGATTTACGGCAATGCCAAGACCTGGTGGTCACAGGCCAATGGTCAGTTCAGCCGCGGGAAGCAGCCGCTGCCCGGCGCGGTGATGGCCTTTCAGGCGACCCGCTCAAACCCGCTGGGCCATGTTGCGGTGGTGTCCAAGGTCGAAGATTCCCGCCGGATCGAGGTCAATCATGCCAATTGGCACCGCAACAAGGTGTCGCTGGGCATGGCGGTGATAGATGTGTCGGCCGCCAATGACTGGTCCGTTGTGCGGCTGGAAAGCAATCCGGGCGCATTCGGGCGCGTGTACCCCATCCTTGGCTTCATCTCGCCGCAGCCCGGCGCCGGGTGAGGCATGAGGCGAGCAGTTGTCAGCTGTTCTGAATGCCGCCGCGCTGGATCATCCGGGCGGAAATCTCCTCAAAGGCCCTGCGCCACAGCGCTTCGAGCTCGGGGGTGAACTCTTCTCCCAGCGCGTTGCGCAGGGAGTCGACCAGTGCTTCCTCCATGGGGGCAAAATGAGAGGTGTGGACGCCGAGGCTTGCGTGTCTTTTGCCGAGTTCCTGAAAGTGCGGGTCGACGGCGGATTCATCGTCAAGCTTGGCAAGAATGACGCCCAGCGTTGTCATGAACTTCATGCCCTGGCCTTCCAGATCCTCCCGGAAAAGCTGCCGCAGCTCAGGCGCGTGCCGGAACAGCGCGTCATAGAAAAACGCGGGATCCCTGACGGCCTCGTCCTTCAGCTTGCTGTAGCTTTCTGTCAGTTGTTTCAGTTCTGCATCTGTCACGGGGATATCAAGCTCCTTTCTGGTGTGTCAGTCGCCATCCAGCTTAGGAGCGATTGAGCCGGAATTCCTTGATCCGGCTCAATAACCTGAATTGAGGAGCTGTGCCGCCAGCAGCGGTTACCGCGTCAGGACCAGGGCGCCATTGCGGATCTCGATGCTGGACCAGCGCTGCAAGTAGCCCATCCCAAGCAGCGACTGGTCAAGCGCCCCCTTGTTGACCCAGACACGCACGCCGGTGTCGGTTATGCCGCCCAGCGACATTTCATCAATCCAGACAGAGGCGGTGCGCACTTCGCCATTGGCGGTTTGGGCGCGGCCGAGATAGGCGAGGTTTCCGGTATCAATCCCGGCCCGCCGGGCGTCGCTTTCGTTCAGCACGACCTGGCTGGCGCCGGTGTCCACCAGAAACTCGATCGGGGTGCCGTTCACGTCCAGTGTCAGGTAGTAGTGCCCGTCGCGCGCGCGCGGCACCTCGACCCGGCCGCCATCCACCGCCACGTTCTGCTGCGGGCGCACGGTCTGGCGGATGTCCTGCCACAGCCCGTAAGAGGCGATGACGCCGAGGAAAATGAAGCCCCAGACGGCAAACATCTGCAGCGTTTTGCCCAGGCTTTCGCGGTTTTGCACGAAGACCCAAGAGCCAACCGCCACCAGCAGGATCGCCAGATAGATGAACCGCCCGATCTCATAGTCGCCCATTTACGCACCTCCTGAACAGAATGTAGGCGGGCCAGGGCGGTATGCTAGCCGGCAAAGCCGAAGGCACGCAGGCCGTCGAGCACAAACTGCACCGACAGGGCCGCCAGCAGCATTCCCAGCAGACGGGTCACGACGGTGATGCCGGTCTTGCCCAGAAGCCGCTCAAACAGGCCGGAAAACAAGCACATCACCAGAAGGATTGCCAGCACCGCCAGCACCGTGGCCATGACCATGGCAAAGCCGGTAAAGCCGGGCTGCTGGCCGGTCAGCAGGATCACCGTGGCAATCGAGCCGGGCCCGGCCATCAGCGGGATTGCCAGCGGAAAGACCGACGGGTCGTCAAACTCATCCTCTTCGCTGCGGTCCTCGCGCCGTTTATTGCGGCGTTCGAACAGCATGTCCAGCGCCGTCAGGAACAACAGCACGCCGCCCGCGATGCGGAAGGCGGGCATGGAGATGCCGATGAAGCCCAGCACCGCCTCCCCCAGCGCGGCAAACAGCGCCAGCAGGATTGCCGCGACGATCGTAGCGCGGATCGCGATGGTACGCCGCTGCGCGGTGGACATGCCTTGGGTCAGGGCCAGGAACACAGGCGTCAGGCCGATCGGGTCGACAATGACAAACAGGGTCACAAAGGCGGTAATCAGGAATGCGGTGTCGATCATTGCGCTTCGGCTTGCTCCAGTTTCTCCAGCGCGTCCATCCACAGGCCTTCGGCCCGCTCCAGCGCCTCGATGCATTCAGCGTGTTTTTTCTGCCAGACCGCCATATCCGCAGCCTTGCCCGGTTCGTACAGGGTTGGGTCGGCGAGCCTTTCATCAAGCTTTTCGCGCATTTCGCTGAGCTTTTCCACCCGCGCCTCGGACTTGCGCACGTCCGCCCGCAGCGCAATCAGCACATCGCGGGAGGTGCGCTTGGGCTTGGCGGGCTTTGGCGCACCGGTTTTGGCAGCGGGCTTTTCCCGCGCCAGCAGCAGCGCGCGGTAGCTTTCCAGGTCGCCGTTATAGGGGTTCACCGTGCCGTCCGACACCAGCCACAGACGGTCCGCGACCAGGCTGAGCAGATGCATGTCGTGGCTGACCAGGATCACGGCACCGGAATAAGCGGTGAGCGCCTCGACCAGCGCCTCGCGGCTTTCGATGTCGAGGTGGTTGGTCGGCTCGTCGAGGATCAGCATATGCGGCGCGTCGATGGTTGCGATCAGCAGGCTGAGCCGCGCTTTCTGGCCGCCGGACAGCCGCCCGACCTCCGTCTCTGCCTGGGCCGCGGCGAGGCCGAACCCCGCCAGCCGGGCGCGCCATTTCGCAGGCGCCTCATCCGGGCGCAGGCGGCGCAGGTGGTCCAACGGGGTCTCATCGACATAAAGCTCATCCACCTGGTGCTGGGCGAAATAGCCGATCCGCAGCTTGGAGGAGCGGGTCATCTTGCCGGCCATCAACGGCAGCCGGTCCGCCAGCAGTTTTGACAGTGTCGACTTGCCTTGGCCATTTTTGCCCAACAGCGCGATGCGGTCGTCTTGGTCGATGCGCAGGTTCAGCCGCTTCAGCACTTCCGTGCCGCCATAACCGGTGACGCCGCCCTCGATCTGGATGATCGGCGGGGACATTTCCTCGGGCTCGGGGAAGGTGAAGGCGCGCAGGGCTGCCTCTTGCGGGGAGGTGATCGGCTTCATCTTGGCGATCATCTTGAGCCGCGACTGCGCTTGCACCGCCTTCGATGCTTTATAGCGGAAGCGGTCGACGAAGCTTTGCAGATGGGCGCGGCGGGCTTCCTGTTTCTTGGCCTCGGCTTCGGCGACCGCCAGACGGGCCGCGCGGGTCTCTGCAAAGGTGTCGTAGTTGCCCTGATACAGGGTGAGCTTCTTGTCCTCCAGATGCAGGATGGCGCCCACCGCCCGGTTCAGCAGTCCGCGGTCGTGGCTGACGATCAGAACGGTGTGGGGGTATTTCGCCAGGTAGCTTTCCAGCCACAGCGCACCTTCGAGGTCGAGATAGTTGGTCGGCTCGTCCAAGAGCAGCAGATCGGGCTGGGCAAACAGCACCGCCGCCAGCGCCACGCGCATCCGCCATCCGCCGGAGAAGTCGGAGCAGGGGCGTTTCTGGTCCGCGTCGTCAAAACCCAGACCCTTGAGGATCGAGGCCGCGCGCGCCTCTGCCGACCAGGCGTCGATGTCGGTCAGGCGCGTCTGGATTTCGGCAATCCGCGCAGGGTCGCTGGCGCTGTCAGCCTCTGCCAGCAGAGCGGCGCGTTCGGTGTCGGCGGCCAGCACCGTGTCGGTCAGCGACACGTTGGACGAGGGCACCTCCTGCGCGACACCGCCGATACGGGCCTTGGAGGGCAGGGAGATACTGCCGCCCTCCAGCGCCAGTTCGCCCCGGATCAGCCGGAAAAGGGTGGTCTTGCCGGTGCCGTTGCGCCCGACCAGGCCGACCTTATGCCCGGTGGGAATGGTGGCGGATGCGCTGTCAATCAGCGGGCGGCCTTCGACCGAATAGGTGATGTCCTGAATACGTAACATGATCAGCGGTGTGGCGCAGGTGCCGGGGGCTGTCAATCGGCCTGCCGCGATCCTCTGGCTGAAATTATCGCTGCGGGGGGCGCACGCGCCTGCGCGCGGTCTGAAAACGTCTTTCCAAGCGCCTCCAGCCATGTTACGCGGCGCGCGGAGTTTCCGGCCCGGGGATACGCCCTGCGGCCCATCAATCAGGAGAATGCCAAATGGCTCTGGAACGCACTTTCTCGATCATCAAGCCCGATGCAACCCGCCGCAACCTGACCGGCAAGATTAACGCCAAGTTTGAAGAAGCCGGCCTGCGCATCGTGGCGCAGAAGCGCATCCACATGACCAAGGAACAGGCAGGCAAATTCTACGAAGTGCACGCCGAGCGTCCGTTCTACGACGAACTGTGCGAGTTCATGTCCTCCGCTCCGGTGGTTGTGCAGGTCCTGGAAGGCGAAAACGCCATTGCCAAGAACCGCGAAGTGATGGGCGCCACCAACCCGGCAGACGCAGCCGCCGGCACCATCCGCGCCGAGTTCGCTGAATCGGTTGGCGAGAACTCCGTGCACGGCTCCGATGCTCCGGAAACCGCAGCTGTGGAAATCGCCTACTTCTTCTCCGGCATCGAGCTGGTCGGCTGATCATCCGGTTCACCGGATTGAAATCTGAAGGGGCTGCAGCTTAAAGGCTTGCAGCCCTTTTTTCATGGGTCAAGGAACCGGTTCAGCGGATGCTGCCGTATGCCGGGCTGTTTCTGCTGCGGGCCGGGTCTGTTCCTGGCGTAAGACAGCGAGCGGCCGAACTCGCGCGGCGCGGTCAGTTTCGAGAACGCCCGGCACCCCAGCCGCTTGGGCAGGGGCTCACCCCGTGAGGCGGTATCCTCCAGGTGGCGGCGCAGCAGCTCTGTGTTGCGGGTGTTGGATTTCCAGGCAATGTCGAACAGGTCGCCCACCAGCGGCACGGAGCCGATGAGGGCGTCGATGCCCGTGTTTGCCGCCATCCGGGCCAGCGTGCCGGCGGAGGCGCCCAGCTGGTAGCCCGAGTACAGTATGTAACCGGCGGGCGCCAGCGACAGGGCGTCGCCGATACCGGGCACAAGGCCCGCGATGCTGTCCCAGCCGACCCTCAGGCCGATGCCCGGAATGCGGAAGGCCCGGTCCATGCGCTGCGCCAGACGCTCCAGCGATTGCAGCTTTTGCTCATGGTGTTGCGGCAGATCAGGCATGGCTCGGCGTCCTTGCGATGACCCACACCGCGTGCACGATGCCGGGGATGTAGCCCAGCAGGGTCAGCAGAATGTTCAGCCAGAAGTGCTTGCCAAGACCGACCTGGAGAAAAACGCCAAGCGGGGGCAGCAGTACTGCGAAAATGATGCGGATCAGGTCCATGCCGGTACTCCTTCTGTTGCACTCGTTTCTGCATGGTTAACGGCTGAACCCGGGAAAAAGTTGCATGAGGGGCCAGAACGGCGGACCGGTGGCGCCGCTTTGACCGCTGGTGCGGACGGGCGGCGGTGCTTACAGGGGCTTCAGATCCGCGGGCGCAGCGCGCACGCCGATCGCGTCCAGTTCTGCCAGCAGTTTCGTGCTGTGCTGCGGCCGGGCGTCGGCCTTGATCGCGTCAAAGCGCTGGCGCAGCTCCTCCTTTTCCTTGCCCTTGCAATCATTCCAGGGGCGCCCCTGCAGTGCCATCACCAGAACGTAATAGCCGATGAAATGCGGCCGGGTGCCGGTCTGCAGCAGCCGGGCATAGGCCGCGTCGGCACCGATGGCGCGCAAGTCTTCGGCTGAGGTGATACCGGCCCGGCGGCAGGCTTCCTCATAAGCGGGACCAAGGTTGCGGATGGAAGAAATGGCTGTGTTCATGATTTGTTTCTATCCCCTAAGGGCGCCGGTGTCACGCTGGAAACGGCGTGTTCGTTAACCGCCCAAGCGCGGCCTGACGCTGGGTCTTTTGCCGCACTGCCGGATTGACAGTCGCATATCCGGCGGAAAGCCTTGCGGGCAGGGCAATCGGAACCGGCGGGAGAGCGGCGATGAAGGAACGGCAGCAAATATCTGTGAATGCGGAGGGTTTTGATCTGGCGAACCCGCCGGACGGATTTACGGACGATCCGTTTCCCTTTTACGATGCCTTGCTGCGCGACGCTCCGGTTCTGCCGCAGCCGGACGGCTCGCTGCTGATCTGCCGGCATGCCGACCTTGACCGGATTTACCGCGACACCACGTTGTTCTCCTCGGACAAGACAAAGGTGTTTGCCCCGAAGTACGGCGCAGGCTCGCCGCTGTTTGAGCATCACACAACCTCACTGGTGTTCTCCGACCCGCCACTGCACACGCGGGTGCGCAAGATCATGACCTCGGCGCTGACGCCGCGGGCGATTTCGCAGATGGAGCCGGGGCTGATCGCAACGGTGGATCACCTGCTGCACACGATGGCGGACCTGGATGAGGCGGACCTGATCGAGGATTTCGCCGCGTCGATCCCGATCCAGATCATCGGCAACCTGCTGGATGTGCCGATGGCGGAGCGCGGCCCGCTTCGCGACTGGTCGCTGGCCATTCTGGGCGCGCTGGAGCCTGTGCTGAGTGCCGAACAGTTGGCCGCAGGGCACCGGGCGGTGGAGGAGTTTAAGGCGTACCTCAGCGGCCTGATTGCCCGGCGCCGGGCCAGCCCCGGCGATATCGAAACGGATGTGCTGACGCGGCTGATCCGCGGCGAGGGGGCCGAGGGCAGCTTGAGTGAGGTCGAGCTGATCCAGAACTGCATCTTCATCCTGAACGCAGGCCATGAAACCACCACCAACCTGATCGGCAACGGGCTGGCGCTGCTGCATGATTATCCTGAGCAGAAGCGGCGGCTGCTGGAGGCGCCGGAGCTGATCAAACCCGCGATTGAGGAAATGCTGCGGTTCCGCTCTCCCAATCAGCTGGGCAACCGCGAGACCACAGCGGAGGTGGAGATCGGCGGCTGCCGGGTGCCTGCGGGCACCAATCTGCATCTGGTGATCGGCGCTGCCAACCGGGACCCTGAGGTGTTTGAGAACCCTGAAGTGTTCGATATTTCCAGAAGTCCCAACCGGCATCTTGCCTTTGCCGGCGGGCCGCATGTCTGCGTCGGGCTGACGCTGGCGCGGCTGGAGGGGAGGATCGCAATCGAACGGTTCCTGCGCCGCTTCCCGGACTACCGCTTGCTGCCCGGTCGGGTGCCCGGCGGGCGGATCCGGTTCCGGGGCTATGCGGCGCTGCCTGCCAGATTGCGCTGACGAACCGGCCCGGGGCCGGGGGCTTCGCTCAGAACAGTCCGGCCTCCTTGGCGCAGAGCGCTGCCTGGGTGCGGTTCTTGGCGTCCAGCTTGCGGCACAGGGTGCGCACATGCAGCTTGATGGTGACCTCCTGCAGGTCCAGATCGCGGGCGATTTCCTTGTTCGACAACCCTTTAGACAGGCCGTTCAGCACTTCCAGCTCCCGCGGGCTGAGCTTTTTGGCGAGGGGGTGGGTGCTGGCCGCGGCCTCCTCGCGCATCAGGTCGACCGGCACGTAGATTTCGCCGGCGCTCATGAAACGCACCGCGTTCAGCAGCGATTGCGCGCCCATCGTCTTGGGGATGAAGCCGATGGCGCCGGCATCCAGCGCCTCCTGCGCAGTGCGGGCGGGCGCGCTGCCGGACAGAATGGCCACGCCCTTGCCGCCGTTGGCCGCCAGCGCCTTGGCCAGCCCGTCTAGTCCCATCATTCCCGGCATGTTGTAGTCGAGCAGCACCAGATCAAACGGCCCCTCGCCGGAAATCTGCTCAATCGCGCCGGGCAGATCGGTGGCCAACGCCACCTCGGCACCGCCCTCGGATCTGAGGTAGGCGGAGATCGTTTCCCGCACCATGTCGTGATCGTCTGCCAGCAAAATACGCATGATGCCCCTGGACCTGTTCTGCAACTCACGGTCCCAATCTACAGCCACAAGTGTTTCGAAATTGTCAACCTGGGATTGCGTGCCTGCGTGGTAATAGGACATCTGCTGCCGCTCCTGTGCGATTGCCGGAATATTATTGATAGTAACCCGGCCCGGCGGCGGCTGGTAAGGCAACATTAGGGTGCTCGCGCTATGCTTGCGTCTGGGCACCCTATACGGAAGGTCAGGACCCTATCCTCTGGTGCCGGTTTCCGGGCCGCGCCGGTGTGGCATGTTTCCGGGCAGTATGTTGCTGAACTGAGGAGAGCTGGAAATGAGAGGGATGATGTCACGGGCCGCGGCGCTGGCTGCGATGGTGGTCATAACCTGTGCCGCCGCCGTTTTTGCGGGCGAAGAGCCGAAGGTGCTGCTGTCGGTGCGCATGGATGGCGCGGCTGAGCCTTCGGCGCAGTACACGATCGCGGATCTGCGCGCGCTTGATCCCGTCACCTTTGAGACGGAGACCATCTGGACCACCGGTCCGCAGCAGTTCACCGGCGTGCCGCTGGCTGTTCTGATGGAGCGGATGGGGGTCAGCGGCGGCCAGCTGGTGGCGCATGCGGTGAACAACTACTCGGTGGAAATCCCGGTGTCCGACGCGATTGAGGGCGGCCCGATTGTCGCCTTTGAACGCAATGGCGCGGAAATGTCGCTGCGCAACAAGGGGCCGCTTTGGGTGGTTTACCCCTACGACAGTAATCCCGACTACCGGACGGAGGAGGTCTATTCGCGCAGCATCTGGCAGCTGGACCGCATCGTGATCCGGCCGTGACCGGCGGGCAGGGGGCCTGCAGCTGATGCTTCACGGGTTTCCCTCCGTGCCGCGCTGGGTCCTGGCCTTGGTGCTGGCCGTCGCTGCTGTGCTGGCGGCGCAGTCGGTGCGGCTGGGCCATCAGGTTCTGCAGGAGCTGAACAAGCTGTCGACCGCGGCCACCGACAACATGCAATGGAACCTGTCCCAAGCCGAGGTGGAGCATCTGAAGCTGCAGACCGCGGTGCTGACGGCGCGCAAGGCTGAGGATCTGCCCCGGCTGCGGCGCCAGTTTGACATCTACTACAGCCGGATCGCGACCTTCCGCGAAAGCCCGCTGTTCGAGGACCTGCGCAGCAGCCAGGGCGGGGCGGGCCTGTTGCAGCAGATGCAGGACCGTCTGGACCGGATGGCGGCCGTAGTGGACAGCGGCGATCAGGCGCTCTTGAACGGTTTGCTGGAACTGGCGGCGGAGTTGAACGCAAACAGCAAGGACGTGCGCGAGCTGGCGTTGTTCGGGGTTGTCCTGCAGGTGGACGATACCAAGGACAAGCGGTTGCAGCTTTTCACCATCCTGTACCGGCTGGGCTGGGTGGTCCTGGCTTTGGTGCTGGCGCTGGCGCTGGCGGCGCTGCTGCTTGGGCGGCTGTACCGCAAGGGGCGTGAGATGGCGATCGAACGCAGCCGGGCTGCGGCGCAGATGGAGGCGATGATTGCTTCCTCGCTGGACGCGATCCTGGTGGTCGGCGCCGACGGGCGGATCCAGGCCTTTAACGGTGCGGCGGAATCGGTCTTTGGCTACAGCCGCGAGGAGGCGGTCGGCCAGCCGATGGTTAACCTGATCGTGCCGGACCATTTGCAGGAGGCGCATAAGGCCGGCATGAAGCGCTTTTTGCGAACTGGTGAGACGCGGGTTGCAGGCAAGGGGCGGCTGCAGCTGGAGGCGCGGCGCAAATCCGGCGAGCTGTTCCCGGTGGAGCTGTCCGTTTCGGTCAGCCAGTCCGGTTCCGAAATGGTGTTTGTCAGCTTCCTGCGCGACATATCGGAGCGGATCGAGGTGGAAGAAGAACTGCGGCGGGCGCGGGATGACGCCTTGGCGGGCGAGCGGGCCAAGCACAACCTTTTGACAGTCATGAGCCATGAAATGCGCACGCCGCTGACCGGGGTTCTGGGGGCCATCGACCTGATTGAGGGCACCGGGCTGACACAGGAGCAGCGCCGCTACCTGCGGGCCATGCGGGTTTCGGGCGAATTGCTGCTGCATCATGTCAATGACGTGCTGGAGCTGTCGCGGCTGGAGTCCGGTGCCGATTCTGAAAAACTGCGGATATTCGATCTGGATGAGCTGGTGAGCGGCCTGGTCGAGAGCCAGCAGGCCAGCGCCAAGGGCCAGGGAATCGACCTGTCGCTGCATTGCAGCCTGGGTGGAAAACCGGTGGTCGCCGGCCGTCCCCGCGCCGTTCAGCAGGTGCTGTTGAACCTGATCGGCAACGCCCTGAAATTCACCAGAGAGGGTGCTGTCAGTGTTGACGTGATGCGTCTGCCCGACGGTGAAACGGTGGAATTCAGCGTCGCAGACACTGGCCAGGGTATCGCGCCGGAGGATCTGGACCGGATCTTTGAGGACTTTATCACTCTGGACGCCAGCTATGGCCGCGGCAGTGAGGGCACCGGACTGGGGCTGGCGATCACCAAGCGCCTGGTGGAGGCGATGGGCGGCACCATAACCTGCGAGAGCGAGCCGGGCGAGGGCAGCCTGTTCACCATTTCGCTGGCGCTGCCCCCCGCCAAGGCGCCGCCGCGGCAGGCCGAACAGGACAAGCCGCGGAACAAGGGCGCCTGCCGTCTGCTGATCGCGGAGGACAATGACATCAACCGCGAGCTGCTGGCGACGCTGCTGAGCCAGGAGGGCCATCAAGTCACTGCGGTGCCGGGCGGTGCCGAGGCGGTGGAGGCGGCCGAAGCGGGGCGCTTCGATCTAATTCTGATGGATATCAGCATGCCGGAGGTGGACGGGATTGAGGCCCTGCGCCGGATCCGCGCCGGGCAGTTTGCCGAAGGGACCGATATCGTCGCGCTGACGGCCCATGCTGCGGCCGAGGATCACGCCCGCATTCTGGAGGCTGGCTTTGCCGAAGTGCTGACTAAGCCGGTCAACAAGGCGGAGCTTGCCGATGTGATTGCGCGCCGGGCTGGAGGCGGGGTCAAGGCGTTGCCCAGAATCGAGTCCGACATCCACCAGTTCTTCGAGGCCCTGGGGGCGGAGCGGGCGCGCAGTTTCCTGGTGTTGTTCTGCGATGAGGTGACCCAGCTGCAGGACACGCTGCAGACCTCCACGGCGCTGGAGGACCCGCAGCGCAAGGAGGCGCACAGGCTGGCAGGTTCGGCTGCGGTGCTGGGGCTGTCGGATCTGCGCCGCGCAATGCTGGCCATCGAAAAGGCAGAGCTGGGAGAGGATCCGCCGCTGGCACTCTTCCAGCAGGCCTGGGCCAGTGCCGAAATGATCCTGGCACCGCACCTGCCCTCGTGACAGGGGGGGGCGGCAAACCCTGGCGGGGCACTGGGAAAGGGCAAGGGCAGAAAAGCCGAAGCGGCCGCGCTAAACCAAAAGGGGTCAAAGCATCGCTGCTTTGACCCCTGGAAATCTGGCTCCGGCGGTAGGGATCGAACCTACGACCAATTGATTAACAGTCAACTGCTCTACCGCTGAGCTACGCCGGAATGTGAGGCGTCGTATAAGAGTTCCAACCTGGGGCGTCCAGAGGAAAATTTGCTTTTGGGGCGATTTTTTTGTGCCCGCTTTCCGGCTGGGTATGCAGGCCTTCGCGAGGCGGAAATCCGGACGCTTCGGGACGGCAGAAGGGGCAGGGGCGGCGGCAGAGCTGGCGATTGGACTCTGCGGCAAGCCGGCCGTGGCGGGCCGGAATACACTGGCAGAAAGCACAGGCAAGAACCAGCGCTGCACAGCCTAAAGGCCTGTTTTCAGGTGTTTTTGAAAATGGCTCCGGCGGTAGGGATCGAACCTACGACCAATTGATTAACAGTCAACTGCTCTACCGCTGAGCTACGCCGGAACGGTTCGTGCCGTATAGCGGTCCGCGGATTGGGCGTCCAGAGGGCGGAGGGATTTTTTTGAAAAAAATCAGCCGCCGCGCCGCGCAAAGACGGCTGCGGCGGACAGGGTTTCCTGCGGTGCTGCCAAGCCGCGGCCGCTGAGGTCCACGAGATGGGCAAAGACGTTGCGCTCCGCCGCCTTCAGCAGGGCAGGCGGGGTTTCGGTGTAGATCTGCTCCGCCAGGGCGCGCGCGGTGGCGGGGGCTTGCCCCAGCGCCTGCAGAATCGCAGCCTCGCGCGATTGGCGGTGGGCAATCAGCCAGTCGAGCCGCCCGGCGGGGTCTGTAACCGGCGCGCCGTGGCCGGGGTGGAACACCCGCCAGCTGCGCAGGCGCAGGCGGCGGCAGGAGGCCATGAAGTCGGTAAGGTCGCCATCCGGCGGCGACACCAGCGAACTGGCCCAGCCCATCACGTGATCCGCAGTGAAGCAGGCATCATTCCAGGCCAGCGCAATATGGTTGCCAAGGTGGCCGGGCGTGTGAATCACCTCCAGTTCCCAGCCATCGCCGCCGATCACGTCGCTGTCGCGGACGGTGATGTCCGGGGCAAACTCTGTGTCGATGCCTTCGCCGCCTTCGGCCAGCCCGCTGGCGGCCAGCCTGGACATAACGGCGCTGCGGCCCGCGCCCGCGCCGCCAAAGGCATAGACCGGCGCGCCTGTGGCCTGGCTCAGCCCGCGCGCCAGCGGGGAGTGGTCCAGATGGCTGTGGGTCACGATAATATGGGTGATCCGCTGACCGGGCTGGACGGCGGCGAGAATCGCCTCCAGATGCGGTGCGCACTCCGGCCCTGGGTCGATCACGGCCAGGCTGCCGGTGCCGATCAGATAGGTATTGGTGCCGCGAAAGGTCATCGGAGAAGGATTCGGCGCAAGGATGCGGCGCAGGCCGGGCTCCAGCTCCACGGCGCGGCCGGGCTGCGGATTAAAGTCGTCTGCTGAATTCATGGTCTTGCACCGCTGTTGTTTTCCTGCACTGATGCGCCGCTGGACCGTCTTTTCTCTTTTCCTGGCGCCCTATAGGCTTAGCCCATGTCCTTCAATTGGCTCAAACGTTATATGCCGCGCAGCCTTTACGCCCGGGCGGCCCTGATCCTGGTGGTGCCGATCGTGGCGCTGCAGATCGTGGTCTCGGTTGTATTTATCAAGCGGGATCTGGAGGATGTGACCGTTCAGATGACCGCCACCATCCAGCGCGAGCTGGAACTGCTGCGGCAGGTGGCGGAAGCGGCGCCGGATCAGGAGACGGCACTGGCACAGATGGCGCCGCTGCTGCAGCCGCTGAACATGCAGGCGCGGTATCTGGCGCCCGGGGCGCCGCTGCCAAAGGACCAGTTCAGCCTGATCGAGTTTTCCGGCCGGGTGGTGCGCGACGAGCTGGAGAAAACCTTCCCGGGGTTCCTGGCAGCACGGTTTCCGGCGGACCGCAGGGCGCTGGTCTATTTCGGCACCGCGCACGGGCTGGTCGAGCTGAGCTTTGACCGCCGCCGCCTGACCGCCGCGGCACCGCATCAGCTGATTGTCACCATGTTGCTGTTCGGCTTCCTGATGATGCTGATCTCCTTTCTGTACATGCGCAACCAGCTGCGCCCGATCAAGCGGCTGGCCGATGCCGCAGAGGCTTTTGGCCGCGGGCGGGTGGTGCCGTACTCGCCCAGCGGCGCCACTGAGGTGCGCGCGGCCGGCAGCGCGTTTCTGGATATGCGGGCCCGGATCGAGCGGCAGATCGAACAGCGCACGCTGATGCTGTCCGGCGTGAGCCATGACCTGCGCACGCCGCTGACGCGGATGAAGCTGGAACTGGCGATGCTGGACGAGGAAGACGCCGCGCCGATGCTGCGCGATGTCGACGAGATGCAGGCGCTGCTGGATGCGTTCCTGGATTTCTCCCGCGGTTCCGCGGTGAGCGAGCCGGAGCCGGTGGACCCCCACGACCTGGTCCGCACCATCATTGCCGACTGGCAGCGTCAGGAAAACCAGGTGGCATTGGGCGAGATGAGCGGAGCAGGCGAAGTGCTGCTGCGGCGCCAGCCGGTGCGCCGGGCGGTGGAAAACCTGATTTCCAATGCCGTGCGCTATGGCACCAGGGCGCGGGTGTCGGTGGCGCTGACAGAGCGGTCCCTGCGCATCCGGGTCGAAGATGACGGTCCCGGCATCCCGCCAGAGCAGCGCGGCGATGCGATCCGGCCCTTTACCCGGCTGGATCCGGCCCGCAATCAGAACCGCGGCTCGGGTGTCGGCCTTGGGCTGGCGATTGTGGCGGACACTGCCCGCGCCCATGGCGGCACGCTGCGGCTGGGGGAAAGCGCCGACTTGGGCGGCTTGCAGGCCGATATCGTCATCGCCCGCTGATCCGGCGGCCAGGGTGCCGCCCTGTTGCAGGTATCTCTGGTGCCCCTGGGTTGCCAGTCCTGACGCAAAACGGTGTTGAAAGACCTGCCATGCCTCAGACCGAACCGTTCACCAGCTACCGCCCCGGTCTGGAACGCCCGGCTGCGCATCGCACAGCTATCACGCCGCACGCGGGGTGCATCTGCGGGTGCGGAAGCGGGGGGCTTGGGTCCGGCGCGCGGAGATTGCAGGCCGCGTCCGGTGCAGTGGCGGATGATCTGGTAGGCCCGGCAGGATTCAAGTTAGTAGTATGGCCGGGGTTACTAGAGATATTTCAGTCACGTTGCTCGTTAGCATGAAAATTATAAGTTTTATAATGGCTTAGTTGGGGCGTGGGTCGATTTAGTTCTTGCTTTAACTTGATCAAAACTGTTGATGAAAAGTGGTGTTTGGTAGTACAGGTTACTTATTACTAGTAACGAGTAGCTATATGCGGCGCACCACCGGGCATCACTACACTATCGTTCAGATCGGTTTCGACGCACGGCAGCCTGGTGTGCCGGTTATTGTCACGGACGAAGACGGTGGGCGCATTCTGTTTGAAGCGTTCTATTTCATCACTAGAGTTCCACATCGAGATAAATCTAGAACCTGGCAAGGGGAAGCTGTCCGTGCAATAGCTAGGTTTTATGATTTCTATCGGGTGGTTGTTCCTGATTGTGTCATTGCATCCGAACAAATGGCGGGAACTTTAATTGCGAAGTTTATCGAAAGCCAAAAGTATGGGTCAAGTTGGGTGCCAGAGCTGGACAATTCTAGTCTGTATTGGAAGGCACTCTCTCCGGCCGATTTGGGAAAGACAAAGCAGTACCTAAGTAAATTCTTGGAGACTATTGCTGAGGTTAAAGACAACGCACTCTCGAACGCGGGATTTAAGAGCTTCGCTTTGTCAACATACAGGGCTGTGAGCGCCCGAAGGAGGGAGGGCGACAATAGATCTCTTTTGTATCACATTTCTGAAACTGCCCAAAAAGATCGAAAGGGGCGGTACCCGTTTCCTGATAGGGCGGCTTACAAATCTGCCACGGTAAGAGCAAGACACTTTCCGTTTGACGCAGTTGGAGAATTGATAGTCGAAGGTTGTCGTCGTAAACGCAGGAGGTCTGAATATACTGGGCTGGCAAGTGAATACAACCTCAATCTGTTAATGGCGGTTCTCTTGTGTGCTGGTGCAGGGCTCCGTTCCAGCGAAATATTCCATATGTTTGTGCGTGATGTGACTCGAAAACACGTCCGTCTGTTGCACCCAGAGCATGGGAGGGTGAAACACCAAGGTTCATTTGTTTCACGACAACAATTTCTACGTGAGGTCTATTACCGATTACCACGGACTCGGTTATCTGGAGCTCAGTTTGCTGGGTTCAAATCGATGGCGATGACGGAAAAAGACAGTGATCAAGAAGGGCCATACTCTGTCGCACATTTCTTGCCGGAATCCATACATGGAATTCCGTTTCGAGAGTGGTTCTACTCTGCACACCGGGAATACATACTGAATATCTTACCTGAAGGGGCCGATCACCCATACTTGTTTGTTAATTCCTCCAACTCCGATGGTTTTGGTGATCCATGGACCAAAACCGCAATGCGTGACGCTTTCAACGTCGCGGTCAGAAAAATTGGGCTTAACCCCGACAGATCTAAAGGCGTGCATCCGCACGGTCTCAGGCACTTCTACGGCCAATCGCTGAAATCCCTGAATGTCAGCCCTTTGGTTATTCAGACATGCATGCACCACAAAACCTTGGAGGCCCAGTTAGCTTACACCTCGGCGACCGAGGTTGAAGTCAACCGAGAGTTAACGGCATTGGAAGCTACGTTAAAGCGTGGAGAAACTTACATGCCTCAAGGGGAACCAATCGATCTTCTCGTTTTCAAATACAAGAGCGACCCCGCAGGATTATTCACTACAGCAAAAATTGGGGCAAGCAGTGACAGGCTCAGATGATCCGATCCGTACCGACTATGTGACTACTTCCGCTAATAGATACCCTAACGGCCTTTTTATCAACCTGGACCCAATTCGCCTTGCTTTGATTGAGCACTCGGTGGGCAAATGGAAGAGTATCGCCTTACCGATTGATGAAGAGGTTCAGTCCTGGATTCGGCATTCTCCAAAAAACAGGCGTTTCCACATCACTGTAAAACGCCTGAATGAAGGCTTGAACGGGGCTCAAACACTTGATGACGTAGTGCGGGCATTCGATGAGTACTTGAAAACATTCATCCCGGGGAAGTGGCATAGGCAGCACTTAGATGGGCAGAATGTTGTTCTGAATATTTTGACGGAGCAGCGAGCCGCGTTAATTCCCTGGGTGGCAGAACACAAATCTCACTGGTTGAACGAAAAAACGAAGGCGAAAAAGGCTGGGTCAGATTTCTCGAGCAGAGTTGCATTGGAGATGCACCCGAATGCCAAGGGTGAAAGGCAATTGGTTTCCGTAGCTGAAGGGCGATATAATTTTACTCACGCTAGACTTCTTCGCTCAACGAATTGTCGGCACTATTCCGAAGTGTCACTCAAGTTCTGTCGCGATTTTGTAGAATTAGCAAATAAAAACGCTTCAGGTAATACCGAGAAGACTAGAGAGAATTTTAGAACAGCCACTTCGAAAATGTTGAGGGGCCTCGCTGGTCCTCCAAGTGATCTTTCAAAAGACTGGCGAGCACACATTACACCCGGACAACGACGAGATTCATGCAGCGAAGCAAATTCGTGGTGGGTTCTAGATCCTGAGATTGGTCACCCTTCGTTTGAAAGATGGCAGCATATCTTTTCGGCGTATCTGGAGAATCAAGAACAGACAAATACCACGCGAGTTCACAAGGCCAAATACCTAAGAGAAGGGCTGCTGAAATGGCTGCGTACTTATGGAGATATTTTGTCAAGCCCAGAAGATTTGACTGCAGCTGACTTTGTTCAAACGGGAGGAAGCAACAATTTGAACGGCGGCCTGACCTTCGAGGAGTTCATTCTCAATCAAAATGAGGAGTTGATGAGAAAGGGGGAAGGTGGACCGGAAGCGTTGGCAAGAATCGCTGCGACTCCTGGGCAGATGTTCGACTATATCATAAAAAACCGACCCCATCTGTATGGGCATTCGAGAAATCACGTTCCAAGTAGGCTCGGGCAATACCCGACCGGTGTGACGTCCATTGGTGAAAGGCCATCGAAGACGCAGAAGTCGATCTTGCCGGTAACTATCGTGGAAATGGCGTTGAAAATCTTGTCAGAGGATGACGCCGCTTGGCCCAAGCAACAACGAATGTGCCGCGCGGAAGTTTATGATCCAGAAGAACAATGTTGGATGGAAAAGTACTTCCCTGGTCCAGCGGTTCTTCTCGAGACTCTTTTCTCTCTTCCTTTGCGCGGTCTTCAAGCTCGCTACTTAGATAGCGGTGAATTTGATGAATTCTTGGTAGATGCGTCGGGAAATCAGACTTTCAACACCAATGCCAAAGCTATGAAAGGCCGCCAAAGAGGGTTTTGTCAGATCATGTCAACCGCGCTCGGCGAACAAGCATTCCCAGGTTTTAGGGTTAATACCAACAAATCTAGCGTGAAGAAGGCTCCAGGCGTTGAAGAACCTTATGATATCCCGTGGCACAAGAAAGATCTTCTTGGAAAATTGTGCGATCTTCGAGATTGGCAAACCAAGTTTAATCCTGCGGATAAATTGTTGAAGCGCTGCCAACTGCCTTGCGACAACACACCTGACAGCGAACTGGCTACAGAGTTTGTTTTCCTTTTTCGCGATGCCGGAAGGCAGAGGACAATAAATAAATTCGCCGATATCAGGACTTTAGCGCCGTTGGGATCAGGTAAAATTGTGAGCCTATTTCTTTTACTTCTTCGGGAAATACAAGACAGAATTTTGTCGGAGGAGCAGCGTGAAATACAGTTGGTGGAGGTAGACGAGAAAGGTAAAATATCATCCAACTTCACCATTCACGCACTTAGAGCTTCGCTAATTACACACTTTATTGAAGCGGGTCTGCCAGTTCACATCGTGTCGGAGTTCGTCGCAGGGCACGCGAACCTTATTATGACGTTGTATTACAATAAAACAAACCCAGCGACTATCAGTGACCTTTTAAATGATGCAGCAGCAAAATTGGAAGGGTTGGAAACGGACGAATATCTAACGCTTCTGTATGAGCAGTCTGATGACAGCTTCAGGGATGCCTTTGTGTTTCCATCTGACCACAATAATGCGTTCCGAGAATTGGAGCCAGGTCTGTGGCATACGCGGATTGACGGCATTTGCCCTGTCGCGTGTACTCGTTGCCACGAAGGAATGGTGGTTCAGCAAGAGGACAAGAAATGGAGGAAAAGAGCAGAATACACTTCAATCACTAGAAACGAATTCTCCTGCGGAAGATGTAGGTTCAACTTGACCGGGCCGATGTTCCTTTCCGGACAGGTAATCGTCCATACGAATTTGGTCTACACGTTGCGGGAAAAGGCTCGGGCTCGTTCCGAATTGATTAAACGGCACGCCAATTTGTTGGAATCTGGTAGCAAGTTTAAAACGACGCAAAGCCAGAAAAATATCAATAAGTTAAGTGATGAGATCGACGAGCTCATGGTTGATCTCAGCTTCCGCACTCAACGGATTAACCAATCCATCGTACTATTGCAAAAAGCGAAGGGTAGAGGAAAGGGCAATGCGTTGATCACTGGGTTGGAGGAAGCCGACCTAGATGCAGTTCTGGTAGAGACGTCCGAGGAGGCGTTGACAGCTATGGTATCCGAAGCACAGTTTCTTCACCCCGAAGTCGGCCAAGGTTCCGCCCCGTCGCGCCATCGCTTACTTATCCAAAAACTACTTTCAGAAAATGGTTTCGACGATCTCCTGATCCGACTGCCGGAAGATATACAGCATGAGGCATCGGTAAAACTCACACAATTCCTGCGCCGAAACGTTGGTGAGAAAGGTTTGAATGATCTCTTCTCCGGAATAACAAGCTTGGCCGAGTTCGGCTTGATCAATGACTTTGAGAAGGAAGTTCAAAATTTTAGGGAGATTAAAGTTGGCGATGGTATCCTAGCAATGATCGACGGGTCAACTATCAGTGATGGTGTCTTGGAGGGTTTGGAAAATGAATAGGAGTATCGCGAAAATTAAGTTAAAGAGTGTTGATCGTTTCAAGAATTGGATCGCCGAGCAGAAAGCGTGAGATGATCGGTCTGACTACATTCGCCGAGGTCGGCTTAACAGAAGTGAAATATCCACTGAATATGGCTTTGCTAGATCGGCATTCTCAACCAATAAACTTCTTATAGAATGTTTGAGAGGCTGAGGAAGAGTTTACTGCAGGCGGCATTCTTTTCCCGCTTTCAGATTTGACCGAGCTTAGAGATCATCAAGATAAACAAATCCCCATCGCCAACAACCACTGAGATAAGGAGGTCAGGCTATTTCGCGAAACCAAACCGCCCAGCCATGTTAGGTAGACCTGATATCAGAGTCGGAGACCCGTTGGTCTATTTAGCAACAGACTTAAGAAGAGGACTAAAAATGGTATTTTGGGACGTATCCTAGAAGCTTAGTTGGCCAAGTTTGGGGGAGAAAAGTCAAACTGACAAGAGCGGACTCGAGCAATATTGACCTCGACTATTGCTTGACCGTCCATAAGTCTCAGGGGTCTCAATGGGGTCTTATCATCATGCCCATATTCAATACGACGAAGAGTGACTTCATCGATAGGTCAATGATTTATACGGTATTTATGTGTGGTTCCGAACAAGTAGTTTTGGTCGGCGACTTTGAGGCTCTGAAAACTGCTGTGGGAGGTCAAACAGCAGCAAACCGTGGAGAAACAGCAATGGACTACCACATCGGGAGATGTTTGGAGGAGCGCAATGCCCTTGGTTAATTTAGCGGAAGTAGAAATTTTCTATCAAGCACTTAGGGCTAATGCAAAGAGCCCTAAGAAATTGAGGAGCTTGGAACGCCTGTGGGCGGCGCTTAACGAAATGGTAGACCGCGGAGTATCCCTGAATGTAATTCCGGACGTCGGTCAGTACCTGAAAGAACACTATCACGGTTCACCGGCTTTAAGCACGATCACAAATGACACAGATGGAATGAACGAGCTTGTCAAGTTGGCGATCCAAGCTTGCAGGGATGCAGGCCATGGAACCGGGAAGCAGGCTCGAAAGAAATTAACTGAGCGGGAGAAACTCCATGAGACGCTCATGGAGAAAATGATCTCTGAAAAGAGCCGCGCACTGCTCGAAGAGGTGTTTCGTGAGAACGATCAGTTACGGAAAGAAAACAAGATTCTCCGGGGAGCCTATGCCAATCTAACTCAGCGTGACATCAAAAATGCGACACTAAAATTGGGGGAAAATCACAGTCTAGAAAAGCGAGAATTGGTGAAGCCCTTGGTGACAGGTTTGGATTTGATGGAGCGCAGAAGGCTCCAAAGTCTATTCGACGTTCTAAGCCGAGATTTCGATATTACACTTGATCCAAATGCAGGAGACTTGATGCATCCTGCTCTAGGTTATTTGGGTGCGGAGGATGCGGTGTCAGTTCTGATGAAGATGTTAGGAGATTGACCGGGACCGTCTGCTCACCCTTTGACCTGCCCCCACTGGTCCCTCGTTCATAACGTGAGTATTCGGGTTTGGTGATGTGCTACCCAACGTGCCCTCGGCCGTTGTTAGAATTTCCGCGGTTCTGCTCTGAGCCCCAACCTTGGACCGCCAGAAGCTGGATTTTTTCGGCTCTGTCACGATGACGGGCTGGTGACGCCATCGGGATAATGCATGGCAATCGGGACGTTGTATGCGCTCGCAACAAGGCGATTTTGCCGGTAACTTCAGGGGCAATTTGCTGGGAGGGGACTTCGGCGTTCATAGTCTATTCCTTTTCTACCGCACACTCAGGTTTGACCCTCAGTTGGTTTTGACGCCAACGATTGATCTCGCGCTCCCCGCGGATGAGGTCCGGATTTTGGACCAACCGGGCCTGCACCGCGGAAGTTTGCACATAAGAATTGTGCAAACCTCGCGGCGGAGCGGCTTGGTTGGCGGGCGCATCTACTGGTCCTGGACCGGCTCCGGACCATTGTTGCGCGGCACGTCACGCAGCCAGGACCGGACCGCTTTGGCATCGAACTCTCGTTTCTGCACCAAGTCTGCAGCCATGTCCTGCAGCAACTGCTGATGGGGGTACAGCAGCGCGCGCGCTTGGTCCTCGGCGTAGTCGAGCCGCTCCTGCAGGCGCTGGCGTTCGCTGTCCGTCAAGCGGGAGGGATCCTGCGGTCCAAACCAGCCGTTGCCGTGGATGCCGATTCCCAGCTCGTGGTCCATTGCCAACGCAATCCGTGCAGCCTGTGCCAAATCGGACGTCGTGCCCCCGCCGGCTCCGGCAGAAACAACCCCGAAGATGAGCCGCTCCGCCGCCCGCCCTGCGAGGTGGATATACAGCTGGCATTCAAAGTCTGCCGGCAGACCCGCGTTCGCGGGAACATCCCGCTCAATTGTGCCGCCAGATGGAGACAGGCTGATCCGCGTGATCGTCTCGCCGTAGCTCCACGAGGTGATGGCGTGACCGACTTCATGAATGGCGATGCGGTAAAGCAGGTCGTGGTTCTCCTCCTGTGCCATGACTTGCAAATGGCGGCGCAGAAGCTGCAGATCGAGCGCGCAGCCGCTGTGCCGGGCCTCACTGCGGGCAGAGCGCACCGCGGCGTCAACGTCGGCGGCGGTCTTTCCAATGCAGTCCCGCGCCAGCTCCAACATCGCATCCTCGGGGACTGCGTCCTGCAGCCGCTCAGCAAGGAGGTGCTGCAGCATTGCCTTGCTTGGCAGCGGCATCTCGATCTTGATGTCAAACCGCCCGGCTCTAAGAACTGCGGGGTCGATGTGCTGCGGGTGGTTGCAGGCACCAACCACCATGATCCCTGCATCCCGGCTGATGCGGTCCATCTGCTCCAAAAAGCCAGCAACCACTTGCCTTCTATAGCTAGCACTGTTGTCGCCGGCACTGTCGCGGGAACCGATCGCGTCGATCTCATCGATGAAGAGGATACAGGGAGCATTCTTCCGGGCTTCATCGAAGCTTTTGCGCATGGCGTGCAGGAGGTTGCCCAGATGCCCCTTGGCCTGCCATTCGGCGCAGCTTGTCTCGACGCAATTGACCCCGGCGCTCCGGCCCATCGCGCGGGCGAGGTGGCTCTTGCCGGTGCCCGGCAGGCCAAAAAGCAGCAAGGAGTGCGGGATCTCATTCCAGGCCACGCCGCCTTCGTCCCAGAGTCGCAGGTCTGCAACCAGTTGCCGGGCGGTGTCATAGGACCGGCCAATGCCTGTGATCTTCTCCCTTGGCGCGTGGGCTTCGGGCGGTGAAGCGGCAGCGGCGGTTAGCGCCTGGGACAGGCGCTGAGCCATCTTCTTCGCTGTGGGCGCACGCAGGGCGAATGAGAGTGCGGCGGTGGAGAGCTCTTGCAACTGGCCGTTCGGGGGCAGCGCGGCGCAGGTGGCGGCTTCATCGATGCGGCCCGTGCGGCTGTGCGTCTGGCGCAGCAGGGCGATCAGAAAATCCGCGTCCACTTGCGGCAATGCCAGCTGATGACAGTGCTCCGCCACCAGCGGCGACGGCAGTGCCATCTCATCCGGCAGGCAGATCCACAAAGGCTGGCTGTGCGCTAGACCCTTGATGATCAGATCGTGCAGCTCATCAATGTGTTGCTGTTCAATCGCACCATCGCGGGCACTGGGGACAGCGAGGGTCACGCGCTGGTTCAGTTGCACTTGGCGCCGGCCGTCATAGGCCTGCCAGCCCGGCGGCAGCAGGGCGTGGTTGAGGAGATTTTCCACGCTTGAAAACCCGGAGGCAGGAATGTTGTGCAGGATCAGCACGGCGCCACGGGCAAGCTGCGTGTCCACCGCAGCCGGGGAGCCGAAGGCCGCGGCGATCCGAAGCAGAAGAAGCAGCTTGTCTGCCGGCAGGTCTGTGTGCGGCAGCCAGCGACCTGTCTCATCGCAGGCAAATGGGTCGGCGCCTTCCTGCTCCAGGTGTTCCCAGAGTTCTGGCGGCAGATGCCGCGCGTTCGGGTGCTCGCTCAGATGCTGCAGCAAAGAATGGGGCTGTTCCGGGGGCGTGGACACAAGCGGCTCCTCGGTGTCGGCACCGTCGGCTGGCGCGTCTTCTTTGAGTGTCTTGCGCCGCGTCTGCTGCAGCTCTTCGTAGTAGAGATGATAGCGGCGGGCGCAGTCTTCAGCGAACTTCCACCAATCGGGGCGCGCGGGGGAGTGGTTGGATTGGTTCATGGCAAGCCTCCTGTGAACAGGCAAAAGGGATCGGGCGCCCAGCGGGGCCGGGCGGAAAACAGGTCGGAAATTGAAGGGGAGGGAGGCGCTTAGCTGTCTTCTTCCGCCTTGATGGCGTCGAGCATCGCGAAGATCACCTGGGCCGCACCGGCAAAGTAGACCTCGCTGCGGACCCGCAGGGCGTCACTGTAGAGCTCTGGCGGCGCGATCTGATCGGGAAACCCCGCCTGCAGCTTCGCATGCAGCCGCTTCTCGGCCTGCAAGGCCAGCTGCCCGGTTGCCATCGGAACGGTCTTCAGGATCTTCGCGTCCAGGTCACGGTGCTTCAGCAATTGGTGGCGCAGGCGGGAATCCGGGTTCCGTGAAAAACCAAGTTTGACCAAGCAGGTTCCGTTTGGAAGCTTGAACTGCATGGCGTAGAGATGGCTCGGTGCTGCGGGCCAGTCTTCTCCGCATAAGCCGCACCCGAACCGGCCGGTTTGCATGTTGGCACGGGCCACCCTTTGTTCATGGCCGCATTCTGGATGCCGGTACAGACGGTAGTTCTGGTTGCCGTCCGGGTCCGTTCCGATCAGCTCCCAGCCCTGGGCTTCGGCTTCTTCTTGCTCCTTCTGTTGCTGGCAGAGTTCGCAGCGTACGTCGCAGATCCCGGCGGCAGCTCTTTTGATCAGCTCAAACTGGCGGCGCAAACGGTGGCCGCAGTTCGCGATGTAGAAGCTGTGATGGCGGCTTTGCGGGTCGCGGCCTGCCCACTGCAGCCCGGCGGCCTCGGCATCGGCCTGCCACCGGTCTTGAATGCAGTGCGGGCACTGCGGCTGGCTGTTCATAAGAACAAAGATCTTGCTGGCGTGTGTCCGTCGGCAGGTGTGGCAGGACAGGAGCAGGTGATAGCGGTCCTTGACCCGCTGCAGGATGCCGAAGCCCTTGGCTTCGGCGGCGGCGCGCCAGTGGGGGTGAATGGTGAGCGGGAAGGCGGCAGGCGTGGCGGTTGATGAATTGTTCATTGAGAGCTCCATTTGCGCAAGGCGGGAGAGAGGGCAGGCACCGCATATGGGGCACCTGCCGGGAAAATCTGGAATTGGGCATGAAGCGGCCGGGCGCAGGCGGGGAGAACCGCCGCGGGCCGGGTCTGGTTATGTCACGGGGGATTGGGCGGATCAGACCGGCGCGAATTCCGGGGCTGTCCCTGCCATCTCCACCACGGCGCCGACTTGCCGCGCCACGCAGTTCAGTGCTTCGCGGACACCGGGATCATCGGTAGTGAAAAAGTCCCGGTGCTCATGCATCAGCTGCTGGAACCGAAGTGCCTCGTCCAGGCTCTCAGATTCGATCAGAAAGTGCAGCAGCATGCCCATGAGCTGCATTGGCAAATCATCGGCGCTGACGGAAATCGGTTGCTCCATTGCACTTCAGTTCACAGATCGGACGCAAAAACGGGTCGGACAACTAGCGCCAGGCGCGAACGTTGATCGAATTCCTGAGCTTGTCGTTTCAAAGCGATTCCTCTCGTGCGGTGCTGAGATGCAGTTTGCTTTTCAACAAAAATTTCGGTTCAAAACCAGTAGGGTAGTCGATCACGCTCGCTCCAATGCCGTGAAATATCTAAATTTTAGATAATCCGGTTTATAGATCATTGTGCCGCTGAGCAAGGCGAAGCGGCAATGAGCAACACTATTCACAGCAAAGGTCAGGAAGTGCTCTGCCAAGTCTTGGTCGAAGCAAGAAAGGCGGCTGGCCTGTCGCAGGCGGACCTTGCGAAAAAGCTAAACTGTCACCAGTCTATGGTCGCTAGGGTCGAAAGCGGTCAGCGTCGCATTGACGTTGTAGAGCTTATTGTCATCGCGCGCGCCATCGGTGTTGAAACTCGGGAAATCTTGGCCGTCGTTGAGCCGAATGTGTTGTTGGACCAGCGCTTGTGAAGGCCTATTCGCTGTGGAGATGTGCTGGATAGTGGGACACTCCAACTGACCGGTTGCAAGGTTTACAACACGCTGTGCTAGTTTGCGAAAATCCATAGTTAGTGTTTTCCTGGCGACCAGAAATAACGTCCCAAACTGCAGAGCCTTCCAACCTTCCGTGTATCTATTGTGCCGGGTTGTCATGTTGTTGTGGAAGGGGGTTACTGTTCCAGACATAGCCTATCCCGCGAACTGAGCGGATCAGAACCGGGGCTTCTCCAGGTTCCTCGATCTTTCGCCGAAGCCGTGCGACATGGCCGTCGATGGTGCGGTCCAATGGTGCCCAGTTGCGGCCGTGCAAAGCCATTGAGATGTCATCGCGGCTCAGTACCCGGCCAGGATAGCGTAGAAAAAGTTCCAGCAATTGCTGTTCCATGTTTGTCAGATCAATGGTCTGTCCATTCGGACGGAGGATTATTCCACGCTTTATATCCAGCACATTGCGGCCCAGTGTGATCCTGCTACCGGCTACTGATGGCGTCCGATACCGTTCAAGGATGGCTGCAATCCTCAGGATAACCTCCCGGACGAGGAAAGGTTTGACCACGTAATCGTCGGCGCCGTTTTCCAGGCCCTGAACCCGATCAAATGGTTCGGTCCTGCCGGAAATTATCAGGATTGGAAGGTTGCGTTGCTGGCGAAGTTCCCGGGCCAATTCCAGCCCGTCCTCCTGGCCCAGTTTCAGGTCCAGGGTGACAATGTCTATATGGTGGTCCCTGATGGCCGTGAACAGGGATTCCCGGTCCCAAGCCTCAACCACAGTCCAACCCTGTCCCTCCAACCCAATGCGCAGCGTTTCCCTCACATCGGGTTCGTCTTCAACGGCAAGGACAGAAATCTGAGCCATGAGAGCAAATGTCCAGTTCTGGCCCATTGTAGCCATTTCCCACTTGCGAGGGAAGCCACGCGGGGCGGTTCAGCTTCTAGCTGCCAGAACCCTCTGCGACCCGCAGGTGCGCTCCTCATTGACGGCTGTCATTGCAGGTTTTGCAGCACGGCGCACCATTCAGATCCCCGCTGCCGTCCCTGCCGATTCCATGGCCCTAGGGCCAGGGATTTCACATGGGGCAGCGGCTCAATGAAGTTTATGCATCTGGCCAGGGTCAAACCGGTCGTCGGTGCGCCACAATGGGACAGTACGAGTCATGAAAACGAACATCGCCAATATTGATGAGCTTCGGCACCGCCAGGAAGGAACCGGGCAGTTGCCGCTCTGCGGCCGCTGCGTTCAAAGCCAACTGGAGCGGCAGCACGTCAAGACCGCGGTCTGGCGCGAAGCCAAACTGATGGTCGTGGAGAATATTCCGGCTTTGGTCTGCCCGGCCTGCGGTGAGGAGTTTATCGGCCCGGAAACAGCGGCCGGCTTGCAGCAGATGTGTCAGAACGGAGAGAGTATAGTCGGCTTGGTCTCGCGCCTGATCGTGCCGGTGTTCGATTTCGCCGTGCTGAATCCGGAACGCTTATGACATCGGTAAAACCGGTACTCCTTGGACTGGTCATCTTACTGGTCCTGGCGCTTTCCTAGGGCCGGCTTTTTGATTGGCGTGGTGAAATGGGGGATCTGCTGCCAATCGGGGTAACCAGTCTTCTGGTGTCAGACGCGAAACGGCCCTGCTGGCGGGTGGTAACCGCCCAGCAGGGCCGCCCTGTTGCGATGGCTTCAGCCGCAGATTCAGTCCAGCGCAGCCAAAGTTCCCGCTTCAGTCGCGGCGTCCATTTCCTCCTGATCGAGGCTGCCGTCCTCATTGGCGTCCATTGCGGTGAACTGGTCTTCAGTGACATCGGGGTAGACCGCTGTCAGTTCCTCGTAGCTCGCCATGCCGTCTTCGTCGGCATCGACGTCCGACATCGCTGCCAGGGCAGCACTTGCCGCCATGGCCATAGCAGCAGCAGTAAGTGTGTAAACTTTCATGGTAATCTCCACTGCAAAACGGTGCGTACTTTTTACGGACCGGCAACAGCAGGATAGTCACGGTCAAACGGGTTTCATTGACGGGCGTCAACGCTGTTTGCGGGCCAACCCGGACCGGCGGGTTTACGCCTCACGGCTGTCTTCCGTCCATAAGCTGGGCCCGCTCTTAATAGTGCTCACTTGACCGGCGTGGCGGTCCAGAGCGCACCGCGCCGGAGCCAGGCAATGCTGCAGCACCGACGCCGCCAGCCTGCGTGTCTCCAGGCAGCCCGCTGTGGCGGCGGCGTCATATTCCGCCCCGTCCAGGAAACCGTCCCGGCTGCAGTCCAATGAGGCAAAAAGGGTTCTGCTGACATCCGGGTAGGCTTGGGTCAGCTCCTGATAGCTGAGTTTTCTGTCGTTGTTGGAATCGACCTTGCCGAGCGGTTCAACCGGCACTGCGAGCAGGGCAAAGGCGGCTGCAACGGCAGCGGCCAAACCTGGGACTGCATATGTGAATACTCTCATTCTCACCTCCAAAACCAAAAGGCGCCTTACAGATACGCGCCCGCTGGTTCAGGTTAGAAAGCGCCCCGCGACCGGCCATTGATAGCCGTCAACGGCGGCGCGGCTGAGCCGAGGCTATAAGCGGAAAGGGGGATATTTCTAGGCGGGAAGCTGCCGCCGTTGACGCCCGTCAATGTTGTGCGGTCATGCGTCCTGTATCTGCTACGGGAGTTGTCTGTGAAGAGTGCCGGTCCAATGCCCCACCCAGATAAACTGCCGCTGCAGGCGGCTGATGATGACCATGAGATCGCGCCAGAGAGCACTCCCTGGACTTTCGAGACAATCGGAACTGGAGGGACCGCCGGGGGACTGCTTTGTGATTGCGAAAAGCTTGGGTCAGAGCCGGAGAAATCCGTCGGGGCGCTGGCTGACTTGGGTCTGAGCTGTGCCGAAATAGCAAGCTATTACTCGGTGGAGCAGAGGTGTGTTCAGCATTTGCTGGGGCGGCGGCAGCTGGCACAGGGAAAGACCAAGCTGCGCGCGTTTGCGCGGTTGATGCGAGCTAAGCTGTTTCCCCGTTTTCGGTGAGAGCGAACCGCAGGGCGGTGGCGGGTGCAGGGTGCTATCCGTACCGCGCGTCGAATGTACCGCAGTTGAGGCCAATCAGATCAAGGCCTGCCGCCAAGTGGTCGCATAACATGGGAGTGCCACAGAGGTATCCGGCGGTACTGCCATTCTGATGATCTTCTGCCATGGCACGCAATTCCGGCCAGTCGTCAATGCTGGTGCCGTCACGCCCCAGCCACATCAGTGCAACTAGGTCCATCTGCGCATCCAGGCTGAGGTCGGATATGATAGAGATCAGTTCCTCCTCCACAGGATCGGAGGGGCGGTCCTCAAGAATGCCAAGCGCCATGTCGTCCTCGTCCATGCCGCTGGCAGAGGGGTCGGTGCAGTCCGATTTGCCGTCATAGTCTCTGGCGAGGGCGATGATGTAACACACTGTGTCCAGTGGCACCTCTAAGTCCAGAGGTGCGACTTCAGGTTGCACGGTACTGTGGTCTAAACTTGCCATGGCAGATCTTTCTGCGTTGTCTAGCTTTAGCGGGCTAGGATTACTGTGCATTGCGCACGGCGCAGCACCTTATTTGAGACGCTGTCGTGCAGATATCGCCGCGCCGGCCCCAGCCCTTTCTGCCCGACCACGACTATGTCGCACCCTTCCAGTTCGGCGACGTTCAGGATTTCTTCGGCGCAATCACCGGGCAGGGTCAGGGTGCGAATGTTGCTGGCCCCTGCGGCGCGGGCGGATTTCTCGGCCCATCGCTGGATAAGCCGTCCGATTGCGGTCACGGCCTGCGCAATGGTGCCGGCACGGCTGGTTTCACTAATCAGCTGACTGATGTTTTCAGGCACATTGGTGAGCGCCAATTCTCCTGCTACGTGGTCCAAGATGTGCTCGGCCTCTGCCAGATTTATAAGTTCTTCTGAGCGTCGGCTGTGCAGCAGGACATGCAGGATGATCAGCTCTGCCTCCAGACCCGCGGCCAGGCCTGCAGCGAACTGAACCGCCCGCTTCGCAGCTTTGGAGCCGTCTGTTGCCACAAGAATTTTCTGAGCCATGGCGGGACCCTTCAGTATCGGCAGGAACGCAGGCGCCAGCCCGTCGACATTTTGTCCGGCAGGCTGGCGCCGGGATGTGTCAAGCGTGGCCGCCGCGATAAACCTCGATGGCGGTCCAGCCGCTGAGAGCGGCGACTATCAGACCGCTGACCACAGCATTCGCCGTTGCGGGGAAGGATACTTGGAACCCGAGCACCCATGGTGAGATCACCAGCCAAGCGCCGAGCGCTGCGCCAATCCATTCTTCCCATTCGCGGAAGGCGAACAGCTCAAAGGCTGCAAGGACCGCGACGACGGCGCCAATGATCATGAAATTCCAGGTGGCGGCTGAAACACCAGCAGCTGGTTCTGCACCACCATCTGGCAAGCCGAGCAGCCGGGGGGACAGTATCAGCCAGATCCCAACAATCAGCGTGATCCAGTCTTGCCAGTGCTGTTTACTCAATTGCCGTTTCATTGGTTCATCCTCATGTCTTGAACCGCGGCTTTCTGCCGCCTTAGCAATATTGCCATGTTGGTGCGGATCTGCATTGACTGCCATCAATCCGCCCCCCCCTTGTGCCTGTGCCGCTCCCTTGGCGTGGTCTGCTGTGGTATCATCCAGAGGCACAGGGCGGAGCGCAGCTGATGGCCAAGCCGGAACAGCCATTTTCCGAACAGGAAGCCGCATCCCTCGGCGGCGCGCTGGTGCGGTTCATTACAGCTGCACCGGCGGCACTGGCGTTTCTTGACGCGGATCTTCGCTATTCCGCGTGGTCGAAGGCCTGGGCAGGGTTGCACGGGTTTGGGGCCCGCGATCTCGCTGGGGTGCGGCATCAGCAACTGCGTCCAGATAGCCCCGCGGCCTGGTGCGCGGCTCTGCACCGGGCGCTGGAGACGGGCAGTGGCAGTGCAGGAATGGACAGTTTTGCGACGGGCGGTCACCGGACAGTATTGCTGCGGTGGCGGGTAGAGCCGGTGAAAGACCTGGACGGAGCCGTAGCGGGGCTCAGCCTGTATTGCGAGGCGGCGGAGGCGGACGGTGACTATGAGACGGAGCAATCCAAGCGGCAGCGGCTGGAAACCATCGGGCGGCTGGCTGGTGTTATCGCTCATGACTTCAACAACCTGCTGACGGTGATCCTCGCCAATCTGGAGCTGGCGGCGTTCCGTATCCGGAATGAGGACGCGCGCGGATTGCTGCGGCGGGCGAGCGAGGCAGCCGAGATGGGAGCCAGCTTCAATAAGCGGCTTCTGGCACTGGCGGGGGGGCGGAGGTCCGAACCGGCTGTGATTAAAGTGAACCGGCATATCACCGACACTTGGCAGGTCGTGGAAAGAATTCTGAGTGAGGATACCCGGCTGCAGTTCCATCCCGGCGCGGATGTCTGGCCGGTAAAAGCCGACCCAAGCGAGTTGGACGGTGCTCTCTTAAACTTAGTGGCGAATGCGCGTGATGCGATTGACGGCAGCGGTGAGGTCACGATTGCCACGAAGAATGTTCAACTAACGACTGCGGAGGCTGCCCGAATAGCCGGAGCGATGCCTGGTGATTTTGTGCGTATCTCCGTCGCTGACACTGGAAGCGGAATGCCGTCCGAAGTTGCAGAGCAGGCGATGGAGCCGTTTTTCACCACCAAACCAACCGGTGCGGGCAGCGGGCTGGGGCTGACGAGCGTCGGGATGACAGTGGCCCGGGCGGGTGGCTTCCTGCTGCTGGACAGCCTGCCAGGGGAAGGGACCACGGTCAGCCTATACCTGCCGCGCACTCTTGAGGCTGCGCAGGATCCGGACGACGGGGAGGATGCGGATCTCCCCTTTGGCGACGGTCAGTTGATCCTGGTCGTAGAAGACGACCCACTGGTGCGGGAAGCGGTCCTGCAGCGGCTGGAAGTGTTAGGCTATGCCGTTCTGGAGGCCGCCGACGGCGAGGCAGCACTAGCGCTGCTGAAACAGGGGGAACCGGTAGACTTGGTGTTTTCCGATGTTGTGATGCCGGGCAGGCTTTCGGGCTATGACCTGGCACTGCTACTGCGCCGCAGGTTTCCGGGGGTCGGGGTTCTGCTGACCTCGGGCTATGCTTCGCGCATGGTGCCACGGCGGCGGCGGATTATGGTTCGCTCCGAGCTGATCGCTAAGCCTTATTCGTTGCAGGTGCTGGCGCGGGCGGTCCGCCGGGCCCTATTGGCAGCAGGAAAGGCGGAGGGGTAAGACGCAGGCCGGAACGCCGGGGCGGATCCGGCCTGCCGGAATGCCCGCGGCCTCGCTAGGAACAGGGTTGCAAGGGCATTCGCTCTGCCGCGCAGCCCGTGCAGCGGGCGGCGGCGGCAGCAGTCTGGCAGTTTGCACCGCAAAGTGCATTGACAGCCGTCAACGGCCATGAAGAGAGGTGCAGTGTTTCAGGAGGAGAGTGCTTCGCGAATTGCATCAGCCAGCGAATGGTAGGGCAGGCGCACCAGGTTCTTTGCAAATTCCCGTGTCACTTTTGCCTGCAGACTGTCCGGTACCTCTTCGCGCCAGACTCCCAGAATGCTGGGCGAAGCAAACAGCACAAGCCTGTCGAAGTTCTGATCACGTAGCGCCGAGTTCAGGAAATCGGACACATCGCGCAAGAATTCGCACTGGTCGGCCCGCTGCGGCGACTGGTGCGATTGCCTGGCCGGACGGCGTCCGTTGCCGGTGGGGGCAAAGGCGCGCCCGGGTTTGCCGGCGATGATGCCGCGGACGTGCCGTTCTGGAGCCTGCAGCACAATCTCCAGCCCTGCGGGGCTATGGGGTTTAGGCAGCCCCTGCAGGATCCGCGCACGGTGCGAATTGATGATGACATACCAGTTGCGGTCCGAGTTCATGAGGTTCTCCGGAACCTGCGCATTCAGCGGTGCTGGGGCTGTCGTGCCATGCTGCAAACTCACTGATCCGATGCGGGCAGGCGGCAAAGAAAGCGTGGAACAGGATGCGGTAGGCTTCTGAAGGGGGCCCTGGGGTTGGCAAGCTGCTTTACGTATCGTGTCCGGTGCGGGCATGGCATCCTCGCTGTTCGCCTCTCCAGAACTATTTTGAACGGTTTTGCGAAGCGCGCATTGACTGCTGACAAGACTGATGGGGCTATTGTCTCCCATGGCCCGCTGCCCGATGGCGAAAAGGGTCAGGGCATGTCGTCCCAAGAAGGTTGCAGCAGTGATAAGCCTCCCATCAGCGCCAGCACAGAGCCGCAGACCAGTGATTGGGCCAGTGCGGCGGGAACCAGATAGAAACCGAGCATCCAAGGCGCCCAGATTACCCAAAGCCCAAGCAGCGTGATGGCCAGTTCCAGCCATCTGAGAAAGACAAACATTTCCAGCATGGCCAGTGCCGCTGCCGCTAGACCGGATGCCAGGGAGTTCATGGCGATATGCGTAAGGTCAAGGCCGACAGGCCAGTCGATGCGGAAGGCAAGCGGTGCCAGTAAAAGCCAGAGGCCAGCAGTGAAACTCACGCAGTCCTGCCAATGGGCGCGGTTCATCGTGCGAACCTTCTCTGAGTTGGGCAGATCACGGTTCCACGCTGAGACCGTCGACTACGCTGCTGACGCCAGGCACCGCCCAGGCAGCTCGTCGGGCGGCATCCCGTTCGGCCTCGGTGCGCACTCGCCCGGTCAATGTGACCGCGCGGTCGTCGATATTGATCTGAATGCCCTTGGCCTCCCTGGCGGCGTCGCGCCGCAGGGCGGTTTCAATGCTCATCCGAACGTTTGTGTGGCTGACTGCGGAGGTGATCCCGATTTGGTTGATGATTTGCTTTACACCTGAAACCTTCTGCACAGCCCGTTCAGCCGCGGCTTTCTCAAAGCTCCAGCCGGCCTGTCCGGTGAGGGTCAGAACGCCGTGCTCGACCTCGACCTTGACCGTGTCCTTGGGGACCGAGTCGCCCCAACGAAGCGCCTCAACCGCACGCCGGGCGATTTCATCGTCGGCGTCCAGATGCTCACCGATGGGCCGCACTTCAATTTCCATCACGACAGCGCGCACGCCGCTGACGCGTTTGACGGTCTTGCCGATTGCCTGTTTCTGCGCGCCGGTTGGAACATGGCCGGTGAGGGTCGCGATCCCATCCTCCACCGAGACGCCGATTGAGGCCGCGTCGATGCTGGGGACGAGGTCCAGTTCCTCGATGATTTCCCGTCTGAGTGTGGTGTCTTTCATGGCTGGCTTCCCGAACGCGCCGCAGCGCCTTTCGCCGCGGTGACACCAGTATGAACCATTTGCCGGAAGTTTCATTGATGGCGGGCAAGAGTTGTGTCTCTGCGCTTCGGGACACGGGCGGCTTCTGCTAGACTGTATCGCCCGCATTGGAGTTGAGCCATGGATATCGAACTGGCACGGACCTTTCTGGCTGTGGCCGAAACCGGCAGCTTTCTGGAGGCCGCCAAGCGGGTGCATGTGGCTCAGTCGACCGTCAGCCTGCGCATCCGGGCGCTGGAACAGCAGCTGGGGCGGAGCCTGTTTGACCGCAGCAAGACTGGGGCAGCGCTGACAGAGGCCGGGCGGCATTTTCAGCGCCATGCGCAGACATTGGCGCGGACCTGGATGCAGGCCAAACTGGATGCGGCGCTGCCTGCTGGGATGGAGACGGTGCTGGCGGTCGGGGCGCCCTCCAGTCTGTGGGACGGGTTCCTGACTGGGGCCTTGCCGGGTCTACGGCGGGCGCTCCCGGAAGTGGCAGTGCGGGCATCAGCCATGGCGTCTGACGCTCTGGTTCAACTGTTCGGCCAAGGCGGACTGGACCTGATGGTCGCCTACCGACCTAAAGCGGCGGCGGGGCTGGCGGTGGAGCAGCTGTTCGAGGATGAATTTGTGCTGGTCAGCAGCGACCCGGACACCAGCACGGATCCGTTCGGCACCGAGTATGTGCTGGTCGACTGGGGACCGGAATTTCGCGCCGATCACCTGCTGGTCTTGCCGGACATTCGCACGCCGGGGTTTCAGCTGGACATCGGAACGCTGGCCTTGCAGCACCTGAGGAACGTGCCGGCCTCCGCCTACTTTCCTAAACGGCTGGTTGCGGCGGATCTGAGGGCGGGCTGGCTGCGCCGGATCGAAGGGGCGCCGCGGTTTGGCTATTCGGCCTATGCCGTGATCAGTGAAGGTCAACGCGGTGAGTATGCGGGGCAGGCGGTGCAGTTTTTGCGGCAGTATGCCCTCGGTGGCGGAACCGTGGAGCGGGATGAGGCGGTAGGTGGCGTGTAGAGCACTGAAAAATATGATGTATTCGAATACTCGATAACATCGGTGAGAAAAAATCATCACTGAAGCGCTTTCACAGATCAGGCGCATGGCACATTTTCGCGGGACGAGACAACTTTTGGCTGGATCAGTCCCATGAGTGCGAAAGACATCATTTTTTCCGAGAACGCCCGGCACCGTATGCTGGGCGGTGTAAATGTTCTTGCCGATGCGGTGAACGCGACGCTGGGTCCTCGCGGCCGTAACGTGCTGATCGAAAAAAGCTTTGGAGCGCCGCGCTCGACCAAAGACGGCGTGTCCGTTGCCAAGTCCATTGAGTTGCCGGACCCGGTGGAAAACACTGGTATCCGGCTGATCCGCGAAGTGGCGGAGCGCACTGCCAAGCTGGCAGGCGACGGCACGTCCACTGCCACTGTTCTGGCCCGCTCCATCCTGCGCGAAGGCTGCAAGGCGGTTGCAGCAGGGATGAACCCGATGGACGTGAAGCGCGGAATTGACCGCGGCGCCGAAGCCTTGGTGGAAGCGTTGACGGGTCTGTCGCGCCCGGTAAACACCAGCGCGCAAATCACACAGGTTGCAACCATTGCTTCCAATGGCGACACCGAGGCCGGGCAAATTCTGACCGAAGCGATGGAGCGGGTAGGGAGAACCGGGGTGATCACCATCGAGGAGGCCAAGTCGCGCGAAACCCGGTTGGAAACGGTGGAGGGAATGCAATTTGATCGCGGTTACCTTTCCCCTTATTTCATCACCGAGGCGGACAGCCTCAGCGTGGAGCTGGAAGCGCCGTTCATCCTTCTGTTTGACAAGAAAATCTCAAATCTGGCGCCGTTTATTCCGGTGCTGGAGGCGGTGATCAAACACGGTAAGCCGGTACTGGTGATTGCCGAGGATGTGGATGGGGAGGCGCTGGCGGCTCTGGTTGTCAACAAGCTGCGCGGCAGCCTGCAATGCGCTGCGGTGAAGGCGCCCGGTTTTGGCGACCGCCGCAAGGAGATGCTGCAGGACATTGCAGTGCTGACCGGAGCCACAGTCATTTCCGCCGATTTGGGTATGAAGCTAGAGAATGTCACGCTGGACATGCTGGGGCAGGCGGCGCGGGTTATGGTCAGCAAGGATGACACCACACTAATCGGCGGCGGCGGTGCCAAACCGGAAATAGAGGCGCGCTGCAAAGCGATCCGGCAGCAGATCGAAGAAACAAAGTCTGACTATGACCGAGAAAAGCTGGAGGAGCGGCTGGCGAAGCTGAGCGGCGGTGTCGCGATTGTCCAGGTCGGCGGTGCCAGCGAAGCGGAGGTTAAGGAGCGCAAGGACCGGATCGAGGATGCGCTGCATGCCACCCGCGCGGCGACCGAGGAAGGGATTGTGCCGGGCGGCGGCGCAGCGCTGCTCTATGCGGCGCGGGCGCTGGATGGGCTGGAAGCCGCAAACGGCGATATGCGGGCCGGCATTGCCATCGTCCGCAAAGCGGCGGCAGAGCCGGTGCGCCGGATTATCCGTAATGCGGGCAAGGACGAAGCGCTGATCGCAGGCAAGCTGCTGGAGAAGAACGACACCGCCTGGGGCTACGATGCGCAGAATGACTGTTTGGCCGACATGTTCGAGGCGGGGATCGTGGATCCTGCCAAGGTGGTGCGGATCGCCTTGCAAAACGCAGTGTCGGTTGCCGGTCTAATGATGACCACCGAAGCGGTGGTGGTGGACCATCCCAAGGCGGCAGCGCACTCCGGTTATCCGGGTGGCTTGGACGGCATGGATTTCTAACGCGGCCTTGCGGCTTCCGGTGCAGCAGACTGAAGCCTCGTGGTGAAGTTGCAGCCGGGCGGCACTGCCTTTCGATGGTTTGTTTCCGCTGCCGCACAGACAGAATGAGAAAAACATGGCCGATGCCAGGACAGACCCCGGTAACGTGAACGAGGCCGAAGATCGGCTCAACCGGGCACTGGCGGAGCGGGACGGTGCGGCGCTGGCAGAGGTGCTGGAGCCGCTTGCAGTTAGTGATGCGCTGCGAGAGCTGACCAACCTTCCGCCAGAGGACCGGAGCCTTGCGCTGTCGCTGCTTCCTGCTGCGCGGGCTGCGGAAATCGTCGAGGAAGCCCCGAACGAGCTGGCTGCCAGCCTCGTGGTGGGGTTGGAATCCGGGACCGCCGCCGGGATCATTGATGAGCTGGGTTCGAACATCAGGGCCGATGTGATCGGCGGTCTTGATGATACGGAGGCGGAGGCTATTCTGGCTCGTTTGACGCCGGCTGATGCAGCTGACGTCAGGCGTCTTTCAAGTTACGAAGGCCACGTCGCCGGCGGTCTTATGGCAGCAGAGGCCTTCACGTTTCAGGAATCTGACAAGGTCGGCGATGTCTTGCGGCGTTTCGTTTCGGATTCCGAGGATTTCGAACGGTATCGTGGTCAGCACCCCTATGTGGTCAATTCCAGCGGCGTTCCTGTAGGAGTGGTTTCGCTGCGACGGCTGCTGACTACCCGCCGGGGGGCCAGCCTGACGGAGATCATGACAGCGCCGCTGACTGTTCCGGCCAACACGCCGCTGGAGGAGCTTCAGGATATTTTCAGTGAACATCCGTTTCTGGGGCTTCCGGTTGTGGAGGAGGGCGGTGTGCTGGCTGGTGTGGTCTCGCGCTCTGCCGTGGATGAGGCGCTGCTTTCGCGGGCTGAGACGGAGAACCTGCGGCGGCAAGGGGTGTTTGGAGACGAACTGCGGACGATGCCGTTGAAACTGCGCGCCCGCCGGCGACTGCAATGGCTGTCGGCAAATATCGTTCTCAACGTCATCGCTGCGAGCGTTATTGCAGCCTACGAGGAGACCCTGGCGGCGGTGATTGCTATTGCTGTCTTTCTGCCAATGGTTTCGGACATGAGCGGCTGCTCCGGCAATCAGGCTGTTGCAGTCAGCATGCGCGAGCTTTCTCTGGGTTTGGCACGTCCCGCTGATGTCTGGCGTATTTGGAAGAAAGAAGCGGCAGTTGGTGTGATCAACGGGATTGTTCTTGGTATCCTGATCGGGCTTGTGGCCTGGGGCTGGAAGGGCAATCCGTTTTTGGGGCTTGTGATCGGCGGGGCGCTGGCTCTGAACACTTTTGTGGCTGTGTCAATCGGCGGTATCGTTCCCTTGGTGCTGAAACGTGCCGGCCAGGACCCTGCTGCCGCCAGCGGGCCGTTGCTGACCACGATCACCGACATGGCCGGGTTTTTCCTGGTCCTCAGCTTTGCCAGCGCGATGATGCCGTTCCTGGTATGACACCTGTGTCTCCCGGCAAATCATGCCGCGGATTCACTCCCTTGGCCCTGCGCCGCCCGTTGTGGCTCGCCTCCTAGGCGGAGCATTCCGCAAAGCCGCCCCTTTCCGTCCAGCACCGGCATTTGCCGGAACCGCCCGATCTCCATCAGAAATACCGCATCATCCAAAGGTTCATCGGCACTGCAATAGACCGGGTTGCGGGTCATAACTTCACCGGCGGTCACCGTGGCGGGGTCGCCGCCGGCTGCCAGCACCCGGATCACTATATCCCGGTCAGTGAGAATGCCTAGCAGGCAGTCCCTGCTGCCGATGACAACCGCACCCGTGTTCTGCTGCTGCATGATACGCGCGATACTGCGGATGGGAGTATTCGTCCCAGCGGTCGCAGTTGCACGTGACATGGCCTGCCTGACTATCATAGCTGCATTCCTGTGCTGAACGTTGGGAGGATAACCTTCCGGGCCGAAACGGCATTGACCGCCGTCAACAGCCCGCGAACCGCCAGTCAGAGGTTTTCGTACCGGCCGAGCCGCCGCAGGAGATATTCCCGCTGCTCCAGAAGGTCCAGCACCAGTGCCACGCCGACGGCATTGATACCCAGATCGCAGCTGAGCCGCCGCGCCTTCTTGGCGCGGGTTATGGATAGGCCGTGGAAGCGCCAGTTCGCCGCTCCGGTGCCTTCGGGTTCCAGGACGCCTTGCTGCACCAGTTCCACGACCCAGCTCTCTTCGGCGCGGCAGAAACGGCATAATTCCTGCAGCGTAAGACTGTCGAGAATCTGGCTATCCGGTGCGGTGGTTTTCATGCGCTTATCCCCCTATACTGGCGCGCGGGTTGAACGGGATTTCCCGGGCCATTTGCTCAAACAGTCTGCGAGCGGTATCGGTCGTGACCTTCGGGTTTACTATCTTGAAAGTTGCGTAGATGTCGCCGGAGGGCGATCCTGGCAGCCCCTTGCCCCTAAGGCGAAGGATCTGGCCATTGCGGGCGTTGGGCGGCACTTTCACCGCGAGGCTGCCAACTGGCGCGGGCATCCGGATTTTGCCACCGAGAACCGCCTCCCAAGGCGCTAGCGGCAGATCGAGGTACAGATCCTTTCCGTCGGCCCGGTAAACCGGGTGGGGTGCAAAAAACACTTCCAGCAGAAGGTCGCCGGGCGGACCGCCGCCGGGAGACTGCGGACCTTGGCCGGGCAGACGGATGTGCTGGCCTTCCACAATCCCCTTGGGGATATAGACCGGGATATCGCGGGACTTCAGCTGTACGGTCCCATCTTCGGCTGCTACAGGGGTCTGCAGCGTCAGCACCCGGCTGCCGCCAGTGTAGGCGTCCGGGATATCGATCCGGATGCGGGCATGCTGGCTGGTGCTGCGTTCGTGCCTTGCCTTGGCAAAGGGCGAGGGCCGACGGAACAGGGTTTCGAAGAAGTCGCTGAAAACTTCGCCCCGATCAGTGCCGCCGCTGGTAAAGCTGAACCCCTGCTGCCAGCCTGGCGGCGGTGTGAAGGCCCCGCCGGAGGATTGTTGCTGCTGGTTCCAGAGCCGGTCATAGGCGGCGCGCCGCTCTGGATCCTTCAGCACCTCGTAGGCTTCGGTAATCTCCCGGAACCGCGTCTCGGCCTCGGGAGAGGCGTTGATGTCGGGATGAAACTGACGTGCCAGCCCGCGGTAGGCTCGCTTGATCTCTTCGCTGCCGGCGTCCTTCTGCAACTCCAACGCCTGGTAATAATCCTTGAACTCCATGCCAGCGCCTCCGCTGCTCCAGTCCTTCCGCAACTGTGCCACACCGGGGCCGGGGCGCGGTTGACGGCCATCAATGCCGTACAGTCGGGAATCTGCGACATTTGTGCGGTACGCAGCTTGTCCCCATGACGGCTAGATGCTGCCGGAGCTTTCCGGCTGCCGCGGAACCTCCTTCAGCCGGGAAATCCGGCCAGGACAACCGGCTGAAGGATCAATCGGACAGAGGAGCTTTGGGTGTCTTCAAGAGTACGCGGCTTTCAGCTTGCAGGACGGGTGCCGCTGGGCGGGGACAATAAGGTATTTGTTGTCTGGGGCATGAGGCTGGCCGGGTAGCTGAGGACCTGGAGGCTTTTGCCCGGCGAAAGAAGTTTTTTTTGTGACGCATTTCAAGCCGGAAACGGCACAGGCTGAGGAACGGATAATCGGGGTCTGTGCCGGCTGAAAATGCCTTTGCACAGCAGTGGTCCGCGGCAGGCCGAGAAGAGAGCAGACTGTTCGGGGGAAGGTCTGCTGCCAGCCGCGGATCACGAAACAATTTTGCACTGAAAGTTTCACAGCTTTGGGAGCGCTTTGCGCACAATTCTTTACAAAACAGTCTCTTCCTCAAAACAGCGTGCAGGTGCAGACTGGCACTCCGCTGGCAGCGCTGCGCCGGTGAGTCGCGCCGTGCCTGCCTGGTTCATCCTGTCTGGGGGGAGAGCCGGAATGCATTATGGGAAAGTCACAGCCACTGCTTCAGCAGGGCGTTGCCGGGAGTGCCCGGTCAGCCACTTGAGTATTTGCGCAGCAGCGGGAGAGCAAGCCTTTGCTTCATTTTCAAGCCGGGCCCGTCTGGCAGGGTTCCGGGCGGGGGAAACGATTGTGCCGCAGGGCGAAGAGGCCGGGCACGGCGGCATCATCGTGGAAGGCGCGGTGAAAATCGTTTGCATTACGGAAGCCGGTGCAGCGTATGTGCTGCAGGTGCTGCAACCAGGTGAATGGGTCGGTCCGGTGTTTCCGGAACGGCCGGGAGTTGCCTGGGAGGCCGCGAGCGATGTCATGCTATGTTGGATCGCGCTGCCCGCGCTGGAGACGCTAATGCAGATGGAACCCAAGCTAAGCCGGGCGTTGCTCGCCTCAGTCACCCGACAGTTGAAAGCACAGTGGGACTGGGCAGTGCTGCTGCGCAGCGGCGGCACATTGGGTAGGATTGCCAGCTGGCTGCTGCGCGAGGTTGAGGGGGCAGGTGCTGGTCAGGGCAACTGTAGCGAAGGTGCCGTTGTGGTTATCGACCTGCGGCGCCGGGATTTGGCCTCGTTGCTGGATATGACGGTGGAGACCCTGTGCCGGGGATTGAGCCAGCTGGAGCAGCGCCAAGCCATTGTCATGCTGACGCCTAAACAGGCGGCGGTAAGCAATATGGGTGTGTTGCAGCAGATCGCTAACGGCGAGCGTGGCGCAGGGGAGGGAAAGGCAGCAAAGAGAGTACTGCGGTCGAATAATTCTCACATTGTGACGCAGTCGCCGTCTGCCATCGGCGAAGCTTTCTTTCGCGGCGCTTGATCAGCCAAAACCTGCCGGGACCCGAGCGGGCAGGGCAGGAACCAGCCGGCCTATGACCGCTGTCAATGCCCCTCCGGCAGGGGTGTGGTTTGGGTGGCCTTGTTCATACTATTGCGGAGCAAAATCCCGGAGGGTGTCATGAAAGTGTCCAGTCAGCAAATTCAGAATGAGCGACCAGCCATGGCTGCGGATCGAACGGTCCCTTTGCCGGTAGCGCAGGCAATGCAGGTCTGTGCCGAAGTCTGGGGGGAGGCCTGCAGTTTCACCATGGCCCGTCTCGACGAAAACTTCAAAACGCAGCACTGCATACTGGGCTGCATCAGTCTTGACGAGATCCAGATGGTGCAGTGGCGCCATGTTCAGAAGATGATGGATGATTACCACGAAGAAGCCGGGCGAATGGCCCGGTACTGGCAGGGATTGCCGGAAACTCCGCGGTTTCAGCCTGCGCCGTGGGGGCAACAGCCGGCAGGGCGCCGCGATGGAAAGGCTCCGGAGCACCCGGCTGGCAGTCAGGCAGCGTAGGGTCTGCGGTCCGGCGGGTTGACTGCTGTCAATGAAATCCTGTGCCGATGCGGCAGACTGGAGGTAAGGCAGTTTTCTGCCGTTTGGGGAAAGGACGTGCCGATGATACGCAAGCATTGGCAGAATTGGATCATCACCGCCCTGGGTTGCTGGCTCGCCGTCACGCCGTGGCTTCATAATTCAGGGCTAGCCGACGGCGGTTTGGCCATCCCGGTCAGCTGGAGCTTCATCGCAGCCGGATCGGCAGCCGCAGTCCTGGCGGCCGCAGCCCAGTACACAGGAAACAGCTGGGAGGAATGGGGCTGCGTGGCAATTGGTCTTTGGCTGGTCCTCTCGCCTTGGACACTTGGATTTACTGACAATGGGCCGGTTGCATGGACGGCGGTTCTAAGCGGTGGGGCTATCATGGTGCTGGCCGGTTGGTGCATCGCGCAGGACCCCTGGCGGAGGAAAACCTGACCCAGCGCTTGGCAGGCGGATGCTCTGAGGCCTGCGGCAGAAACTCCGGGTAAGGGATACTAGGATAAACTTTGGTGAAGCATGGACCGTCAGCCTCCTGAGAACATGTTGCTTTCCGAAGCGATGGCGCAGCTTGCGGCGACAGAGAAGTTCTGCCGTCAGCTGTTTCTGCTCACATCCTTGCAGGACGGGCAGCCCTGCTGGGAACCGCCGGTGGATCTCTTGGAAACCGACGACGAGCTGCTTGTCTATGTGGTGTTGCCAGGCGCCAAGGCCGATGACGTTGAGGTGCGCATCAGAAACAACGAACTGATCATCCGGGGGCGGCGGGAGCCGCCGCCGGAGCTGTGCCATGCCACAGTGATCCGGCTAGAGCTGCCCTTTGGCCGGTTCGAACGGCGCATTCCGATCCCGCCGGGCACCTATGCCGTCAAGCGGCAGACGGTGCGGGGGCATTTGCTGATCCGGCTGTGCAAGAGCGGAGAGGGAGAGACGGCATGAACCAAGCCAGCGCTTCAGATATGGCCCAGCTGCAGGACATGCAGAACGTTCCGTTGCCGGAAGACGGGTTGATTCTGCTGCCGGTGCGCGACGTGGTCGCCTTTCCCGGCACAGTCTTCCCTGTCTCTACCGGGCGAGCCAAATCCATTGCGGCAATCCAGCAGGCGATCCGCCAGTCGCGGCCTGTAGGGCTGCTGCTGCAGCGCAACCCGGCGGTCAGCGATCCCAGGGCGGAGGATCTATTTCGCATTGGCTGCGCTGCGAATATCCTTCGGCTGATGACTTCGCCCGACGGCGCGCATCACATAATCTGCCAGGGAGTGGCCCGGTTTAGGCTGGTCGAGATGCTGAAGGGGCCGCCGTTTCCGGTGGGCCGGGTGCTGAACCTGCCAGATGTGACCAGCCATCTGCCGCAGGTCGAGGCCCGGTTTTTGCATCTCAGAAGCCAAGCGGCAGAGCTGCTGTCGCTGTTGCCGCAGAGCCCCGCTGGGTTGGAGGAGGCGGCCCAAGCAGCCACCGAGCCGGGGGCGTTGGCGGATCTGGCAGCGGCCTATTCCGACATCCCAATTGAGGATCGGCAAGAGATCCTTGAAACCGTCGATATTGCTGCCCGGTTGGACAAGGTGTCGAAGATCCTGGCGCGGCGGCTGGAAGTGCTGCGCATCACCCGAGAGATCAGCGAACAGACGCGCGCTGCTTTTGACGAACGCCACCGCGAGGCAATCCTGCGCGAGCAGTTGGCGGCAATCCAGCATGAGCTGGGCGAGGACGGCGGCAATGCGGAGGAGATTGCTCAACTGGGCGAGGCAATCACTCGGGCCGGCATGCCACCGGAAGCCGAGGCAATGGCACGCAAGGAACTGGCCCGCTATGCGCGCCTGTCTGACGCTGCGGGGGAAGGGGCGGTTCTGCGAAACTGGCTCGACTGGATGGTGGAATTGCCCTGGCAGGCGCCAAGCGGCCGACCGGTTAGCCTGATCCAAGCGCGGGGCATTCTGAACGCCGACCACTATGGGCTGGAAAAAGTCAAAGCGCGGATCATCGAGTTCCTGGCTGTGCGCAAGTTATCACCTGAAAGCCGGGCGCCGATCCTGTGCTTTTCCGGGCCGCCAGGGGTTGGAAAAACCTCCCTGGGCCAGTCGATTGCGCGCGCCCTGGGGCGGACCTTTGGCCGGGTCAGCCTGGGCGGGGTGCATGACGAGGCCGAGATCCGGGGCCACCGGCGCACCTATATCGGGGCGCTGCCCGGCAGTATTATTCAGGCGGTGCGGCGGGCCGGCAGCCGAGATTGCGTGCTGATGCTGGATGAAATCGACAAGCTGGGCCACGGTGTCCAGGGCGATCCCTCCGCAGCGCTTCTGGAAGTGCTGGACCCGGAACAGAACAGCACATTCCGCGACAATTACCTTGGGGTGGATTTCGACCTGTCTCGAGTGGTGTTCCTGACCACGGCCAACATGCTGGAAGGCATTCCGCGGCCGCTCCTGGACAGGATGGAGGTAATCAGCCTGCCGGGGTACACCGAAGAAGAAAAGCTGGAGATCGCCAAGCGCTATCTGGTGCCGCGGCAACTGAGGGCCAACGGTTTGATGTACGAGCGCCTCCGGTTCACACCGCCGGCGCTGCGGCTGATAATCCGCAGCTATACCAGGGAAGCCGGGGTGCGCCAGCTGGAACGTCAGATCGGCGCCGTCCTGCGGGCTGCAGCTGTGCGCTATGCTGAAGGCAAGCCAGCGAAAAACAAGCTTGGGGTGGATCAGGTGGAGGCCGCGCTGGGTGCGCCGCTGTTTGAAAATGAGACCGCGCTGCGCATCAGTACGCCGGGAGTTGCCACCGGGCTGGCCTGGACGCCTGCCGGAGGCGACATCCTGTTTATCGAGGCCAGCCGAGCGCCGGGCAAGGGGCGGCTGATCCTCACTGGCCAATTGGGTGAGGTGATGCGGGAAAGCGCCCAGACCGCGTTGTCGCTTTTGAAGGCCCAGGCCGGGAGTCTGGGTCTGGAGGCCAAGAGCTTTGACAGCGTTGACATTCACGTCCACGTGCCCGCCGGCGCCACGCCAAAGGACGGTCCCAGCGCCGGGGTAGCGATATACACCGCACTGGCTTCCCTGTTTCTGGATCGTACTGTGCGCAACGATACTGCGATGACTGGAGAGATATCGCTGCGCGGGGTGGTGTTGCCAGTGGGCGGAATCAAGGAAAAAGTGCTGGCCGCCGCTGCAGCGGGGATTAACCGGGTGATGCTGCCCGCGCGCAACCGGCGCGATCTGGAGGACATTCCCGAGAGCACCCGTAAGCAGCTGGATTTCATCTGGCTCGACACTGCCAGCGAGGCGCTGCGCAAAGCGCTGCAGCGCGCTGCGGGCAGAAAGGGCGCATCGGCTGGGTAGGGGGCAATTACACTCCGGGCAGATGAATGCCCTTGAGGCGTCCAGCGGTGCCAATCTGCGATTGCAAATTCTTCATTTTCTATCATCACATGATCTTCGGTTGGGAAAGTCGGCACAATGCCGTCGGCCAGTGTCAGCAAGCAGTCTTCATCACATGCCTCTAAAGGCGGGGCACAAGGATCCGGCATATTGCATCAAACTCGGTGCTCATGATGTTGATACTTCTGCGTGGGCAGTGTCTGGGCCGCCTTGCTGGGCTGAGCCTGCTCGCAGGGTTTTCGATTTTTCTGGAGGGCGCAGGCATGAGGGGAGCTGAGCGGTGTTCATAGATCCGGGCAACTTTGCTCCGGCGCTGGCGCTGGCATTGACGGTAATGGTCTTTGCTGCCTTTGCCAGCGAGCGGTGGCCTGCGGATCTGGTGGCCTTCACCGGTGCCTGCGCCGCGCTGGCGCTGGGACTGGTAAGCACGGAGGATGTGCTAGCGGCACTGGCAAATCCGGCACCGGCAACAATTGGCGTCATGTTCATTCTGAGTGCCGCGCTGGTGCGGACCGGGGTGCTGGAAGGGCTGACCAGCTTCATGGCGCGGATGGCAAAACGCCATGCTGTCCTAGCGGTGGCAGCTTTCTTTGCCACGGCGGCTGCGGCTTCGGCGGTACTGAACAACACGCCGGTGGTAATGGTGCTGATCCCGGTTGCTATCGGCCTCGCCCGGCAGGCCGGTACGGTCCCGTCCAAGCTGCTGATCCCCTTGTCTTATTCTGTGATTCTGGGCGGCACGGTCACTATGATCGGCACCTCCACCAACCTCTTGGTGGACGGGGTCGCCCGTGGCCTGGGGATGGTTCCGTTCGGGCTGTTCGAGATTGCGCCGCTGGGGCTTGCGGTTGCATTGGCGGGGGGCGGGTTCCTGACTCTGGCCGGGCGGCATCTGCTTCCGGAGAGGGTAACGGTTACTGCCCAGACGGCTGAGCGGGAGGCGAAGAGCTGGCTGGTGGATGTCTTCATCCCAGCGGGCTCGCCGCTGATTGGCGCGCCACCGCTTACGGCGTTGGAGCTGACACGGGGCGGTACGCGAGTGATAGACGTGGTGCGCGGCGATGCGTCACTGCGCCGCGATCTGGCGGCGGTACGGCTGGAGGCCGGAGATATTGTGGTGCTGAAAGCCCGTGACAGCGCACTGATGGCCTTCAGCGAAGGAACCGCGCGGGGAGCCGGGATTCCGGACTTAGAGAGCGGCCGCACCCGATTGTCACAAACTGCTGAACTGCTGGTGGGGCCGGGGTCAAAGGCCGTGGGTCGCACCTTGGGGCGGCTGCGCTGGCGGCGGCGGTTTGGGGTCTATCCCTTGGCGCTGCACCGAAAAGGCGCCTCTGCCGGGAGGCGTCTGGAAAATACCGTGTTGCGGGTAGGGGACACGTTGCTGGTGGAGGGAACGCTTGCTGACATTCAGCGGCTAGCTCTGGAGCAAAGCCTAGTGAGGCTGGTGCAGCGGCAGGCCCGCGCCTTCCGGCACCGCAAGGCGCCGCTGGCAGTGGCGATCCTGCTGGGAGTTGTGGTGCTGGCTGGGTTTAATGCGGCGCCGATCCTAGCGTTGGCGCTGATTGGAGCGGCACTGGTGATGCTGACACGCTGCATCGAGCCGGACGAGGCGTTTTCGGCGGTGGACGGTCGTCTGCTGATCCTTATTGTTTCAATGCTTGTTATCGGCCGCGCATTGGACAGCAGCGGCGCCGTCGAGCTGATTGTTGGAGCGCTGAAACCGTTGATGGCCTTGGCAGGGCCATGGGTGGCGCTGGCCATTGTCTATGCCGTAACTTCGGTGCTGACCGAAGTTCTGACCAACAGCGCGATTGCGGTGATCATGACGCCGCTGGCAGCGGGGCTTGCGGCAGCCCTGGGAGTGGATCCGCGTCCATTTGTCGTGGCGGTGATGTTTGCGGCATCCGCCAGTTTCGCCACCCCGATCGGTTATCAGACAAACACTCTGGTCTATGGAGCAGGCGGCTACAAGTTCGCGGATTTCCTGCGTATCGGCGTGCCAATGAACATAGTCACAGGCGCGGTTACCGTGCTCTTGATCCCGCTGTTGTGGCCGCTGGCTTGAGTCTGGTGGACAGCTAGGGGATGTGGAAAGGGGCGGGTTTGCGCGGGGTTGGGTAAGTAACTGAATTTGCTTTTTTAAAAGTTTACTTTGTTCCCTTGCCTTCAACGATTGCCGGTCCCATTTCAACGATAGGCAGCTCATGACGGGTTGCCGGGTTTCTGATGGAGAAACACATGAGCAGAGTAGCTTTCGGCGCTCTTCTCGCGGCCCTGGCGGCAGTTTCGGCCAATGCAATGAGTGCCGGAATTGATACAGACGGCGACGGCAAGGCGTCCTTGGAGGAACTGCAGGCTGTCTATTCCGGCGTGACCAGCGAACTGTTTGCGGAAATTGATGCAGATGCGGACGGTTTCGTGGATGACGAGGAAATGGCGGATGCGGTCGCCGCCGGAGTTCTGGAAGACCCAGTGACAGAGTTGTAGCAGCTGGAGCGGCGGCGTTCCTGCAGCTTCTTCCGGCTGAACCCTTGTTTCGGAAAGGGGTATCACCATGACAATTCGCAGACTGCTTGATGAACTGGAAGCAGACATCCAGTGGATTGCTCCAGTCTCACCCATGGATGTGGCCATCGCTCTGCTTGCGCAGGAGGATACATCAGCGCTGCTGGTGTCCTCGGACAAGCGGTCGATGGCCGGCATTCTGACCAGCAGTGATATCGTACGTTATCTTGAGGCCCACCAGAAGCTGCCCGGTCATTTGCGGGTGCGGAGCGTGATGACGCACCCCGTCATTTCCTGCGATGCCCGCCAGTCCGTGCAGCGGCTGGAATGGCTGATGTCAAAGCACCATGTGCGCCATATTCCAGTTACTGAGGATGGGGAACCTGTTGCGGTGATCAGCATTCTGGACGTCACCCGCTACCGGCTGCTGACCGCGGAACAGGAGGCAGCTGAACTTCGGGACTATGTTGCTGGGGCATCCTGGCGGGTCAGACCGCGCCCGCACCGGCAGAACTAAAGCGGATCGAAACCGCGCCCGCCTGGCTGGCGCATCTGAGGACTACGCTTATGGTTTTGGCAGGCCATACCACATTGGCAGCCGCCAGACAGGCGGCACATGCTCTGGCGGGGAAGCTTCTGCGCCTGATTCCGCGAACCCGTTCGCGTACTGAGTTGCGCCAAGGGGATACGCCACCGCCGCGTCCGGAAACCCTGATGGAGGATGGCTGGGAACCGGCGGAAACGCTCCAGCAGGAAGCGGCAGAGCGGCGGTGCCTGCCGCCGGATTGCGATGCCAACGAAGTGGAAAACGGCGATACGCCTGGACGCTATGGCGGCGGCCGGTACCGCGGCTGAACTGCTGGAAAAGGCTCCTCGCGCAGCGTCCTGTCAGCGGTCCAGGGTTTTCTCGTAAACCGATTTGCCGTCGCCGTCGCGGTAGAAATCTGGAAACTCGGCGCAAATAACGTAACCCATCCGTTCATAGAACCGGCGCGTCGCCGCATAGGGCGGGCTGCTTGAGGTGTCGATATAGACCTTGCGGCCCTGAGCCTGGCGGATTGCGGCCTCGGACCGTTGCATCAGCAGCCGCCCCAGGCCCGTGCCCTGATGGGACGGGTCTACTGCGATCCAGTAGAGATCCCAGCTGTGATCGCTGCCCGGCACCGGGCCGAAGCAAGCGTAACCCTGCAGCCTGGTGCCGGATTCGGCCAGCAGGAAGTGGTAGCCGGAGGCAGCTCCGGCGCTGAGCCGCTCCTGAGCCAGCTCGCCAGCGATTTCGATCTCCTCCGTGGAGAACTTACCGGTTTCCGCAACCAGCTGCGTGATTCGGGCGGCGTCTCCGGCCCGCAGGGTCTTGCGCCAGCGGCGTTTCGGGGACGGGGCGGGGCGGGGCGATGCCGCCGGTTTCGGGCGCTGCGCAATTCCCTCGGCCAGTCCGCTAAAAAAGGCAGCAGCATTGTCGCCCAAGGTGCGCACCAGGTAGCCGCCTTCCTGAACCACAAGAATGGGAAACGGCTGCCGCCCGATGCAGGCACCAGTCTGGCGGAAGTCTTGCGGTCTCAGCTTCCAGGTGCCGGTCGGGTCGCCGCGGCCAGTGTCAAATCCAAGGCAAAGGACCAGAAAACCCGGATCATGTTCCGCAATCCGCGCCAGAGCCTTTTGCAACGCGGTGTGGAAGTCTCCAGGCGTTGCCTGTTCGGCCAGAGGCAGGTTGAGGTTGTACCCGGCGCCGCTGCCTTGCCCTGTTTCATCGCGAAAGCCGGTGAAATAGGGGTAGGCAAAGCTGGGGTCGCCGTGGATGGAGACCGTCAGCACGTCGGCGCGGGTGTAGAAGATATCCTGCTGGCCGTTGCCGTGGTGGTAGTCAATGTCGAGCATCGCGACCCGCCCGTGCCGGGACAGGAAGTTGGCGGCAATAGCGGCGTTGGAGAGGTAACAGAACCCGCCGAAGGTCTTGTATTCGGCGTGGTGGCCGGGCGGGCGGACCAGTGCATAGGCGGCAGGGGCGCCGTTTAGCACCTCCTCTGCAGCGGTGAGCGTGCAATCGACAGCGCGGCGGGCGGCAGGCCAGGCATTTCGGTTGATCGGGGTGAAGGTGTCGATGCACCAGTAGCCAGCCAGCACGGTGCGTTCGCGCGGGCGGCGGGCCGAATTGCGGACCGGAAAGACATAGGGGTAGACCGCGCCTTTTTCCGGCGCTTCGGCGCAGGCGCTGCGAAGGTACTCCACCAGTTTCGGGTCATGCGCCGCCTTGATCCAGCGGTCCGGGAAATGCCGCGGCGGCAGGCGGGCGAACAGACCGGTGGCGTCCAGCGCTGCGGTAACGGCGGCAATTCGCACCGGGCTTTCGACATAGCCGCGGGTATGGACATGGTGGATGTCGTGGCGATCGTTGATAACCATCGGAATCTGCAGCCCGGTCGGCGGCGGCATGCTGACCGCGCGGGCGGCATAGCGCGGCGGCCGCAACCCGTAGCCCCCCGAGATGGCAGAAGCCACTACTTTCCGGACGTATTCCGGCGGGCAGAGGTCCGCGTATTTACGTTCCAGGATGGCGCGGAAGATCTCTTTGAGCCGTTCCGCTTGCGGCAAGTCAAACTGGCCTAGGCCATCGAACACCAGATGCGGCATATCGGTGTCCTCTGGCGAGAGCGGCAACTCATAGCTTGTGCCGGTGATGGGACGGGCACCGTAGCGTTCGTAGAATTTGAGCCGGGCCGCGTTTTGGGCCAGGGCTGCGCTGTCGTGGACGCTTTCAGGATTATCGGGCAGGCATTCGAAGTAAAGCCCCGCAGCCCCAAGCGCGGCTGCCTCCTGCCGGATCCGCTGATAGAGTGCCCCGCCGGTGCCGGAGCCTGCGGCCTCTACCGGGGTTGCCGCCAGAATGTCCAGGAATGCGAAATCGAGTTCCGGGTCGAACAGCAGCAGGGCAGTACCGCGCACGTCGCCGCGCCCGTTTTCCGCGACAAAGAGCGACGGGATGAACCGTTTGGCAAACGGATTGTTCAGATGCTCCGGCAGCGCGTCGATATCGGCGGACCGTTTGCCCGGAAACTGGGCGCGCAAGATCGCCAGAGCCTTGCCGATTGCGGCTTGGCTGGCGGAGGCGTGGGCATCAGCAATCTTGCGGATGCGGAACATGGCGCGGGTCCTTTTCAGCTGCGGCGAGGGGGAGCGCTGCGAGATGCGCGATCAGGGCGTCATAGCCCATCCCGGCCTGCTCAGCGGCGGCGGCGAAACCGGCATCCGGCGCGAGGCAGGGATTGGTGTTCACTTCCAGGATCCAGGGCCGGCCGCCCTCATCGACCCGAAAATCCACACGCGCGTAGCCAGAAAGACCAAAGATCTGCCAGGTGCGCCGGGCAAGATCCGAAAGCAGGCCCAGCAGAGCATTGTCGCGCTCCGGAAAGGTGAACCGCCGGGGTGTGTGATGGTAGCTGTGTGCGGTTTCATCCCATTTGGCGGCGTAATCGACGATGCAGGGGGCATCGGAGGTGATATCCTGAAACAGGATTTCGGCGGGCGGCAGCACTTTTATGCCTTCGCCGCATTCCAGCAGCGACAGGTTGAACTCGCGCCCGGGAATATATTCCTCTGCAAAGAACCTGCCGCCAAAACGGGCCTCGCGGCGGACAATCTCCTCAGTTGCGTGGGCGCCGGACACAACTGATTGAGCATCGATCCCCAGCGAGGCATGTTCCGTGACGGATTTGACAATCACCCGGTCAAGCTTCGCGAGGGCAGGGCCGGATTGCGGCCAGACCGGTGTCGGCAAGCCGTGCCGGGACATGAGATTCTTTTGCGCGGTCTTGCTGAGAGCAGCCAACTGCGCTGCCGCGGAGCAGCCGGTATAGGGAATACCCACTTCTTCCAGCAGCGGCAGCACCTCAGCCGCGCGCTGCATGTCGCGGTCGATGGCTTCCACCATGTTGAAAACCAGCTCCGGGCGGTCTTTTGCCGCCCAGGGCAGCTTCGCAGGACGGCCCGAGACATGCGCGAGCCGGGCGTCAAAGCCTTGCCGGCTCAACGCGGCGCGGATTGCCTCCGCAGTATCGCGGGTGTCACGTTCGTCGGGATCGTCTCCGCTCGCCCCGTGCAGAACGATGATGGACAGCGGTTTCATAGCGCTGCGCTGAGCGCCTCGGTTCTGTCCGCCAGGCGGCAGCGGCGGATGGCGGCATCCAGAATGCCGCCGATCAACCCCTGGTAATCAAGCCCCGCCTTGGCCGACAGGATCGGCAGGTCGGAATGGCTGGGGTGCAGGCCCGGCAGGGTGTTCACCTCCAGGAAATGCGGCGTGCCGCCAGCGTCGGAGCGCAAATCGATCCGCGCCGCGTCGCGGCAGCCGAGCGCGTGGTAGGCGGCCAGTGCGGAGGCGCCAGCGGCGCGTGCCTCCAGGTCTTCGGCAAGGCGGTAGATGACCCGGGTTTCCCAATGCTCTTTGTTCTGGAAGCTGTAGATTTCCGGCTCTGCCGAGTCGAGCAGAAGGATTTCCATCACCGCAATCACCCGCGCATCCGCCCCGTTGCCGAGAATGCCGACGGTGAATTCGCGCCCGGGCAGGAAGCTCTCAGCCAGAACCGGCTGGCAGAAGCGCTGGCGCAAGGAGCGGGCAGCGGCAGCGGCCTGGTCCACGCCGTTCGCCTTGGAGGCATGTTCGCACCCCTTGCCGGTGCCCTCGGCCAGAGGTTTCAGAAAGACCGGGAACGGCAGGTCCAGTCCGCTATCGTCCGCCGGTGTCTCCAGCACCGCAAAGGGGGCTGTCGGGATGCCCGCATCGCGCACAACCCGTTTGGCCATCGCCTTGTCCAGCCCCAGCGCCTGGGTCAGCGGGTCGGAAAAGGTATAGGGGATACCGAAAGCTTCCAGCAGGGCAGGGACCTGCGCTTCACGGGCGCGGCCTTGCAGCCCCTCTGCGATATTGAAGACCAGATCCCAGCAGTCGCCTGCCGCCAGCCGCTGCGCCAGGATACGGACATGGCCGATCCGTTGTGTTTCGTGGCCCCGCGCACGCAGGGCGTTTTCTATGGCGGTAATAGTTTCCGGGCTGTCGAACTCGGCCATCGCCTCATCGCTGAGGCTGCTGCCCCGGTAGTCGTCGCGCAAATCGTATGTCAGGCCGATCAGCATGGCCGGTGTTCCTTTGATGCGCCCAGGCTGCCGCCCGGATCGGGGTAATGGTAGAGATTGTTTTCGAAGTTGCGCAGGATCAGGTCGCTGCTGCCGCGCCCTGCAACATAATCCGGCAGCAGCGGGATCTTGCCGCCGCCGCCGGGGGCATCGATCACAAACTGCGGCACCGCATAGCCTGTGGTATGGCCGCGCAGGCCCTCAATGATCTCCAGCCCCTTGGCTACCGGCGTGCGGAAATGGGCGGAGCCGGTGATCGGGTCGCATTGGTAGAGGTAATAGGGCCTGACCCGCCGCATCAGCAGCGCCTGGTACATCGGTTTGAGGATATCAACGCTGTCATTGATCCCTTTCAGCAGTACGGTTTGCGAGCCGAGCGGGATGCCCGCGTCCGCCAGCCGCTTGCAGGCCTCTGTGGCCTCTGGTGTCAGCTCGTTGGGGTGGGTGACATGGATCGACGTCCACAGAGGGTGGTGCCGTTTTAGCATCCGCACAAGCTCGCGGGTGACCCGCATCGGCAAGACGATCGGTATTTTTGTGCCAAGCCGGATGAATTCCACATGCGGGATCGCGCGCAAGCGGCCCAGAAGGTAATCAAGCTTGTCATCCGCGATGGTAAGCGGGTCGCCGCCGGACAGCAGCACATCGCGGACCTCGGGGTGCGCAGCGACGTAGTCCAGCGCCCGGTCCCACTGGGAGACCGAAAACTGGTATTCACCGCCTGCCTGGCCCACCATCCGCGACCGGGTGCAATACCGGCAGTAGGTCGAGCAGGTGCCGGTGGTCAGAAACAGCACCCGGTCCGGGTAACGGTGGACCAGTCCCGGCACCGGGGTGTCGTGGTCCTCGCCCAGCGGGTCACCTGCTTCTCCCGGGAGTTGTAAGTATTCCTGTCCGACGGGAATATGGGTGCGCCGCAGCGGCTCATCCGGATCATCCAGCCCCATCAGGCTGGCGTAATAGGGGGTGATGCCGACCGGCAGCCCGCCCTGATGCTGGGCCAGTGCCTCCTGTTCCTCATCGCTCAGGTCAAAGATCCGGCTGAGCACCTCCTGGCTGCGGATGCGGTTGCGCATCTGCCAGCGCCAGTCGTTCCAGTCTTCCGCGGCGGCCTTCGGGAAGTAGATCTTGCGGAAAGCTTTTGTCCTTTCCCCGGCCGGGAATTTCGGTGGCCGTGCCCGGCGGTTTCTAAGGAGGGGCGGGGAGATGCGGGCCTTAGCGTGGTCTGGCAATTGCAGATCAGCGTGGTCCGCGGCGGTCTCTGGTGGGTCCTGGCTTTCCTGAACGCCGGGACCTGCAGCAAGGGGATGGTCCATCCATGGTTTTCCTTGCGCCCAGAGTGCCGTCGCGCGCCAATCGTCGTTGCTGTCGCAGCTCTGGGACAAGAAAAACCTGTGGCCGATTCAGGATAAAATCAAGAAGTTTTGCAGGCGCTTACACAGAATTTTGGCGGTTTTTTGCCAAGGGCTTCCGTCCGCGGGCCGACCGTGGAAAACCCGCAGGTGAGGCGGCTGAAATGGGCTGCATTATTACTCTTCCGTGAAGCTGCCAGACTTGACTGAACGATGCACTGACTTGCTCCAGACCGGAACAAACAGGGCGGATCCGTTGCGCCAAACCCGGGCTAGGACGGCATCCTTGCGGCTAGAGGCCAGCCTGGCTTCGGCAGTGCGGAAAGCAGCCAGATCGGGCAGAGGTATTCCGTCCAGGTGGGTGATCACATCGCCGGGGGCGAGGCTGCCGGGCCGTTCCGCGCCACCGGTCCACACCAGCAGCCAGCCCTTCTCATCAGCTGGGATAGCCAGTTCGCGCCGTGTTTCGTCATCCGCTGGAACCGCGGCCAGCACTAGACCAAAAAAAGAAAGTTCCACCTCGCTCTGCGGTTCCTGCATTGCCATCCCTGCCGGGGCAGAGGCGATCCTGATCGCCTGTTGTGACGGCGTGCCGTTGCGCCACAGCGATAGCTCTGCGACGCTGCCTTCCGGCAGTCCGGCGATTAACTCAACCAAATGCTGTGTGGCGGTAACGTGGGTGCCGTTCACCGCCAGAACGATATCTCCAGGCTGCAGCCCGGCGGCCATGGCCGGAGAAGCGGGCTCAACCCTGGTGATGATCTCGCCTGCCTGCCCCTGCGCATCTGTGAGCGTGGCCAGCCCTGGCGTAAGCGGCTGGCTCTGGGCGCCAATATAACCGCGCGGCACCCGGCCGTTTTCCAGCAACTGGGCGGCGACCTCCATCGCGAGGTCGGCCGGTACCGCGAAACCCATTCCCGTGCAGCCCTCGCACCAGGACATCATGGCAGTGTTGACGCCCACCACATAACCGCCTGCATCGATTAGCGGGCCACCGGAGTCGCCGCTAACCACCGAGGCGTCGATCTGGATGAACCGGTCATAGGGGCTGGTCAGCAGATCGCGGTCCAGCCCGGCGATAATGCCTTCGGTCGCAGACAGGCCAAGGCCGAAGGGGTTACCCAGCACCACCACCCGGTGTCCGGGTTTAAGGCTGTCGGGATTGCCCCAGCCAAGAACCGGCAGCGGCTCATCTGCTGATATTGCTAGCAGCGCAATATCGGTGTGCTCATCCTGCCCGATCAGGATTCCCTCATAGGAACGGCCGTTTAGCAGGCTGACAATTATGGAACCTGCACCATTCACGACATGGGCATTAGTTACAATCAGACCGTCCGCACTGATAATGAAGCCGCTTGCCGAGGTGCCGCTTGGCTCCGGAGACGTTGGGTCGTCCTGTGCCAGAGCGTGGCCGGAGGTGTTTTTGCCGGCTACGGCATAGCCGCCATAGGTCCTGATCATAACGGTGGCAGGCAGGAGTTCTTCGACGATCGGCGCAAAAGAACCGGTGGAATCCAACTTGGACGGCTGTGGGTCGGATTGCGCCTGGACGGCAATGGGGAAGGCTAGCAGGCAGGCGGCTGCAATCTGCAGAGCTGCATTTCGGAAAAGGTCGATAGGCATAGACTGATCACGCGGGGTGGGTTGTACGCTGCGGCGTGAGACTTTCCGTCTGTCCAGCGGTCCGGCTGCACCTGCCGCAGTCCCGTAGAGCGGCAACACAGAGTAGACATGCAACTAGATGGCATCGATGCCGGGAAAGAAAAGATGCTGCCGCGGATTTTGTTTCGCAGGGTTGCAGGTCCTAACCAGTCCGGCAAATACTGTACTAGAGGCGTAGGACCTAGTGGCACTTGTCTTCTTGAAGCCTCTTTGGACCAAAATGCGGAATGTGGCTGGTAGGCTGAAAAGAACAAGCTGCCAAGTGTAGCGGGTTTTGGGGCGACAGCAGAGTGCCGGTCACGTGCTGCGCTAAACTGTGAAACGTTATAGAACACAGTCGGAGCGGCAGAGGCCGAACGCTGGAGGGGCATCGGGCTGCTCCTAGTTGTCTGCTTAACCATGCTCGCTTGATGAGAGAAAATGGGTTAAGCATCGCAAAATGCTCTGTTCGCAAACTCGGCATCGACGTACTGCAACCAGACATCGGATCCATTGCTAATTAGCTCGTGGGCACGCACTCGCTTCTTGGATATGTAATCCTGAGCCCCAGCGGCCCGTCGATCAGTTCAGCTGCTCTTCAGATTCATCAAGTTCCACCGCCTCCGCATCCAGCGCATCCTCCAGTACCACTGCGGGCGCACCTGGCGTAAAGACGGTCTGAGCGATGGGGGGATTGTCGGCCTCGGCGCGGTTGACGCGCAGTTCCCGATATGCGGTATACAGTCCGCTCGCTACGATCAGCACCATTCCAGCGAAAGTCGTGTAGGGCGGCACCTCTCCCCACAGCAGAAATCCGAGGGCCGCAGCCAGAGGCAGATAACTGTAGTCAAAAGGTGCAATCACGCTGGCGTTAGCGATTTGATAGGCGCGGGAAACCAGCGTGTAGGCCACTGTTCCGATACTCCCCAGCAAAGCGAGCATGGCAACGCCCTCCGCCTGAGGTACCGGCCAGCCCATGCGGAGGTGGCTCAATTCAGGTGTGATCACGATCATCTGCGACACGGCGTATCCCATCGGTACAATCAGAACACCTGAAAATGAGATTGTGTAAAGACCGATGGTCAGCGAGGTATCTTGCTCACCGATCTTGCGCACAATCGTCTGACTGATGGCATAAGTGAGAGCGCAAAGGAGCGGAAGGATGGCAATCCAGCCAAAACTGTCGCCTGCCGGGTTCATTGCAATTACTACACCTGTGAAGCCAACAAGCAGTGCTGCTGCACGGTGAAGCCCGATTTTTTCGTGTAGAAAAAGAGCCGCAAGTGCCGCTGTCATTAAAGGTGCCGAGAAAAACAGCGTAGTGACCTCAGCCAGTCCCATGAAGGGAAATGCTGAATAGAACATCGCGAATCCGGAGGCGAAAAGCATGGCCCGCGCCAGATACCACGGCCAGAGAGGGGTGAAGATGCGATGCGGTGCGCCTAGCCAAATGACGAGCGGCAGTAGAGTGATCAAGGCTACGATGGACCGGACAAATATCAGCATCCAAACCGGGTAATGGCTTAACATGTCCTTCATCAGAACGTCCTGCCCGACAAACAGGACCATCCCGGAAAGCACACAGGCGATCCCTTGGGTAGTGCGGGGCAGCGGCGGTGCGCCAATTTCGGGTGAGGCTGACATTAGGGCAGCTTGCAAATTCCAATAGGTTTGTCTTGCTCTGCAGCGACCTGAATGTCGAAAATACCTGATTGCGGGTACCAGCGAACGCATTGGTTTGTCTTGTATAGTGAACCGCAAAACCGGAGGGGGATATTGCATCCGCCTGGCGTGAACAGTGGCCTCAGGACCCAAGGAAGAAGCCACCCGCGCCAATGCCGTGGAGCAGCTTCGTCCTTGGGCTCTTCAAGGTCATCGGAAGCAGCGCAGCATCCAGCCGATTAGGTTCCGGCTAAGCGTTGAGGACGGCCCATTCCTGCCGTTCATCCATGACAGTGCTCGCCGCAGTGCGGCCCGTCAGACCGGACTTTCGCCGCGCTGCAATAATCTTTGCCTGCTCGAATTCACAGTTCGCGGGACGGAGCCGCCCTTTGCTCTTGCAGCTATTGCTGACGCAGCATCCGCTGAGCTGCTGCAGCAAACCTCTCGCTGCGATGCAATCCACTGTCGTCAAAATGGTCAATGAAAGCCGGGTTGAGGCGCGAATTTCAAACTGCCTATTCGCCGCAGTCTGGTCCTACAATAGAGACGCGGGACAAAACCGACATTCCGCAAAGCAGAAATCGGCGAGATACCTTGGTTGTTTCATAATAGAATTTCACCAAGCTCAACAAGGAAGATCAGATATGGCTGCAAATCGGAAATTGATCTCGAACGGGAACCCGATGGAGGAAATCGTCGGATTCAGCCGCGCGGTAAGGGTTGGCCCCTTCATTGCGGTAGGCGGGACAGCGCCTGTTGATTCCGAAGGGAAGACTGTTGGCGTTGGCGATGTATTTGCGCAGACCAAGCAGTGTTTTGAGATTATCAAAACGGCCCTGGAGGATGCAGGGTCGGGGTTGCACGACATCGTGCGGACACGTGTCATCCTCACGGATATCGAGAATTGGAAGCAGGCTATCGAGGCTCGAAAACTCTACTGCAAGGATGCCCGGCCAGTAGACACGATTATGGCAATTGACCGGTTTGTGAACCCTGAGTGGCTGGTGGAAATCGAAGTGGATGCCGTGGTTTCAGAACCGCGATAAGGCCGGGGAGGGCGCGATGCAGGTTTTGGCGCTTAGTGTCGCACGGCCTGTCGAGATTGAATACGGCAGCCGCAAAATATCGACTGGATTCTATAAAAGTGCGGTGGAGGGCCCGCGTATGGTGCGGGAGACCAATATCGACGGGGATCAGCAGGCCGACCTGACAGTCCATGGCGGCCCGCACAAAGCGGTCTATGCGTTTCCTGCGGAACACTACGAATTCTATCAAAACCAGCTGGGCCAGTCAGGCTATGCCTTCGGGCATTTCGGGGAGAACCTGACGACTGAGGGCATGCTGGAGACTGAAGTGCGCATCGGTGACCGCTACCAAATAGGGGAGGCACTGCTGGAGGTCTCCCAGCCGCGGTCGCCTTGCTTCAAATTCGGGATCAGGATGGGGGTTCGTGAAGCGATCAAAACATGCCTGGCAAGTGCCAGGACAGGGTTTTACTTCCGGGTCATCAGCGAAGGGAGCGTTGAAGCGGGCGATGCGATTGAACTCGCGCACCGGGACAATGGGGCGCCCAGCGTGACCGCGGTTCATAATCTCTACTATCATGAGAAACTGAATGAGGAATCTCTGGTTCAAGCCGTTGGCTGCCAGGCGCTGGCGCCGGGCTTCAAGGATGAGTTCATCGAGCGTCTGAAGATACTGCAGGCAAAATAACTCAGGCAGAAGCTCTGTTTCCGGGCTTCAATAGGTTTTCACAGGACTTGAAGCGATGGACTGCTGCTCATTGCTGGAATGACTTTATGCCGGGCAACGAACCGCACGCGGTAGTCGAGGCAATCTGATAAAAATTCACGTTTACAGACGTTTGACCAGAGTGTGCGGCGGCCTTTTGGGCACGAAACTTCTCCCATCCCTCCCTCCCGCTCCAGGCGCCGGCTTAGTGCTGGCTGGCGGATTTTTTCAAAGCATACAAACGTCCGGTCGCGATCCTGGTTCGAGCGACCTGATGCAGCGGCTCCGCATGGCAGCGTGGAGCCGTCTCCGGTCGTTGACCGAAAGCCTTGGCGCTTCAAACGGCGGTGGCGTTGAACAACCGGGCTGTCTGCGGCGAGATTAGATCATTGCCACGAAGCAAGTCGGAACATGTGGCCAGGACCTCGGAGACGATGCTTGCCATGACCTCCTCACCTCGTCCTAAGACCGCTGGTCCTACAGGGTTTCCGGTGATCTCCAGCGGTATGCTCACTTTCGGCTCGTGAATGACCCGTTCAACCGTCAGGTCGGTCGACCAAACATCGGCGAAACCGCATGAACACAGTAGTTCAGGTATGGCGTCAAGGCCCGCGTAGGTGAATGGCGCGAGAGAGCGCGTTGCGTCTTCTGGTGACACGTGGCGGCCGATGGCGTCTGCCAGTGCAAGGAAGAAACGGGACGGTTCGGCCCAGACTGTCAGAATGAACCGGCCGCCGGGCTGCAGCACGCGGCGAATTTCCTTCAGGGCCGCCTCTTCATCCGGAAAGAACTGAAAACCTTGCTGGCAAATGGCACTGGTGAAGGAACCATCGTTAAAAGGCATGCCGGTCACGTCGCCAGTGTGCCAACTGAAGGCGTCAGGAGTATTGCTTGTAACTCCGCGGGCCATCTCGATCATCCCTTCGTTGAGATCGATGCCGGTTATCGCCGCTTCTGGCGAGCTCCGTTCCCATAGGACACGGCTGACGATCCCGGTACCACAGGCTACATCCAGCACAACGTCTTTATTGGAGATTTCGATGGCGGACAGCGTCGCCTCGGCCAGCGGCCGGAAGATGGCTTTGACCTTTTGCTGCTCGTAGGCCGCTGCAGCGGCTTTACCAAGCTGGAACGTATCCCGTGCCATGCGAAGCTCCTCTCACGTGCTAATGCCTCGGACGCAAGCGAAGTCTACAGCTAACAAAGACTATTCTCCAAACGTCTGTTCAGTCCCGCGCGGCTTGATTTTGTGGTTCCAGATTTTCCGCAGGCTGCCGGAATGGCCGCATTTCCTGCTGCCGTGCAGCGGGCGGAATTCAGCGGTTGCAGCGGACTGCTGCGCTGCGTGCGCACGCAGCAATATTCCAGCACTTCCGGTGTGGGCTTTCCCGGCACCTTCGCCGTACCGGTCACAAATGGCCGGTTCGGGAAGCAACGCAGTTTGCTGCGTGGTGCGCGAACAGGTAAGACGCCGGACGGAGCCGCCATTGCCCTTCCTGTTTTTTGCTAACGTAGCATTCGCTCGCGGGTGCGGCACGCTCATCGCTGCGATGCAGCCGATGTCGCCAGACCGGTCATTCAATGCCAGTCTGGGGCGCGAAATTCGAACCGCCCTTTTCGTTGCAACCACGACCGGCTAACGAGGAGCGGACAAAGCCGCCACAGAGCTATTTCGCTCAAATGGCAGCTTCGCCTAATATAACCTTCATAATAATCTGGAAGGGTCCGCTCAGGAAAACCGCTTGTGCAGGGCGGAGTTGACCGCCTCCGACGCAAGCACAAGCACAACAATGGCCATGGTTACCGTCGCGGCCTTGTCATATTGGAACGAGCGAACGTAGGTCTGGACATAAAGCCCGATGCCGCCCGCACCGACAACGCCAAGGATCAGGCTTTCGCGCAGGTTCAGTTCGAAACGGAACACGGTGTCCCGCAGGATGACCGGCGCCATCTGAGGCCAGATCGCCCATCGCAGCTGCTGCGTGCGGCTGGCGCCAGCACTTTCCAGTGCTGCCACCGGGGCGGCGGCCACATTGTCGATCGCTTCGGCATAGAATTTCGCCAGCATCCCAGTTGCATGGAAGGTGATGGCGAGGATCCCGGGCAAGGGCCCAAGCCCCACCGCACCGACCATGAGCATCGCCACAAGGATCAGCGGAATGGAGCGGATCATCGCCAGAAGCCCGCGCACCGGGCGCCAGACGGCAGCAGGCACCAGGGTCTCGGCTGCGAGAACTGCCAGCCCAGCGGACAGGAGGACGGCAAAGAACGTGCCCAGGATGGCAATCCGGAGAGTCTCCGCCAGGCCTTGCAGAACTTCGCGCCAAACTGACAGGTCCGGCGGCATCATCCGTCCGAGGAACTCGCCCAGGCGCGGTGCCGCGCCGGGAAGCTTGTCCAGGCCCATTTCCGCGCTTGCGGCCGACCAGAGAATGGCCAGCGCCAGCACGATCCAGACCAGCCCCCGGCCCATCAGCTGACCACGCGCAGCCCGGCGCCAGGTGCTGCCCCATGATACAGCGCATCGATGTCATCGCTGGTGACCTGGCCGGATGGTTTGTCGAACTGCACTGCGCCGGCCCGCAGCCCCACAACCCGGCCCGCAAAACGGCGCGCCAGCTCCGGCTGGTGCGAGCTGAAGACAACTCCAATGCCGCGCTTGTCTGCCGCACCTGTGATCAGGCCGAGGATCCGTTCCGCATGGGCAGGGTCAAGGTTGCTCACCGGCTCGTCCGCCAGGACCAGCCTGGGCTCCTGCGCCAGGCAGCGGGCAATTGCCACCCGCTGGCGCTGCCCGCCCGAAAGCTGGTCGGCCCGGCGCCGGGCCAGGCCGGAAAGGCCGGTGTCTTCCAGCGCCGCGGCCACCTTGAGGTGATCCTGCTCGCCGAACCGTCCCCAAAGGGAGGGCCAGGTCCGCATCCGGGCAAGCCGCCCGTTCATCACATTCTGATAGACAGTCAGCCGGTCAACCAGCGCAAATTCCTGAAAGATGAACCCGGCACCGGTGCGCAGCTCACGCGGCAGAGCGTGCGTTGCCGAAAGCGGCACCCCCAGAACCCCGGCCTCGCCGTGCCAGCCGCGCAGGCGGCCGTCGAGCAGTGCGAGCAGGGTGGATTTTCCGGCGCCCGACGGGCCAAGCAGTGCCACCCGTTCACCCGGAGCAGCGCTGAGCGACACTTCGCGCAGCGCCGCGGCGCCGTCGAAGTGGTGGGACACTGCATTCAGGGTGAAGGCTGCTGTCATTTCAGATACCCGTAGCGCCGGGCGGTCTCGCGCACGCCTTCGTAAACGTCCCGGTCCGCCGCGATGTAGCCGTCCGGCCCATAGAGATACGCCAGCAGGTGGCGGTTGCCGGGCTCATTGAGCTGCAGCATGGTTTCGACGAACCTGGCCTGCACACCCTGATCCAAGCCGGGCCGGGCAACAACCGCGTGGCTTGGGATCTGTTCGCTTTCGGCCAGGACTTTGACTTCTGCCTGCTGATCCGGTGTCAGCAGAAGATCGGCATACTGGCTGGCGCCGGCGGCATCCACGAGGCCATTCGCCATGGCTTGCATCGCCTGCTGATAGCCCCCGGCGAAGAACTTCCGGCCAAAGAAATTGTCCGCATCGGCTGCATCGGCGATGAGCCCCTCGCGCACGAAAAGGTCAAGCGGGTAGAGATAGCCGGACTCCGACACAGGATCGGCAAAGGCAATGTCGCGCCCTTTGAGGTCGGCCAGCGTCTCGATGCCGCTGTCTTTGCGGACAAACACGCGGCCCGCATAGCTCGGCTGCCCGCGGTAGACCTCTGACAGCAGTGGCACGGCACCAATCTGATCCTCGGCCAGAACATAAGGCAGGGCGCCCATGAAAGATATGTCTGCATCGCCGTTGCGCAGCGCCTCGACGGCGGCGGCATGGTCGAAGGTCACAAACCCTGTCACCGTCATTCCCATGCGTTCGGACAGCCAGCCGGTGATTGCCCTGACGTCGCCCAGCAGCTTTTCGGGGTTTTCTTGCGGAATAAAGGCCAGTTTCAGTTCCTCACCCGCTGCCAAGGCTGGCGCGGCGAGGATTGCGGCCGATACGGCCAGAAAATTGCGGCGCGACAGCATCAGTACATCCTCTCGTCAATTTCAGCCTGCATTGCCTTGAACTGGCTCCACTGGAGGCCTGCCTCGTCCCAATCGCCGGCAGCGCTTGCATCGCCGACAGCCCGCAGGATGGCCGCGAATTTATAGATCTCCGGCTTGGAGTTTTGATTAACCATGACGCTTGCATCTGCCGCCAGATCAGGGGCGACCGTATCCACCAGAAGGGCGATATTTTGCGCATCCCGCATCGGCAGCAGCGTGTCGAGGGTACTTGCAAAGGTGGTCAGCTCTTCCCAGGACAGGCGGAACACGCTGTCGCGACCTTCAAACGCCTGATAGGGTTCCTCGCCATCTCCGACAGCCTCGAGGTAGGCGGTCAGATCGGCGCGCTGCGCCTCATCCAGCCCCAGATTCTTGCTTGCATCGAACCAGTCCACCACGCTGGCCAGCGTTGGCAGCGACCCGTCGTGCAGATAGGGCGCAGTGAAGTTGATATTGCGCAGGGTGGGGGTTTCAAAGTGGATTGGCGTGCCGCCCGGGAAGGGCGGTTCGGCAGTGCCGATGTCGTATGTGAGACCGTCGCGGAAGTTACGCTCGGGCGTGTGGCACGAGGCGCAGGAGCGGTCTCCCAGTCCGGTAAATTCAGTGTTGAACAGTTCTTCCCCGCGCTTGGCAGCGTCCGAGGCCAGATCCGTCAGCCTGCCCGCCCGGTCAATCTTCGGGTTCGGGAGGAAATCGAACTGTTTGACATACGCTTCCAGCGCGTCCAGCTGGAAGGGTGTCGGTTCCTCCCCGGCAAACTCGGTCACGATCACGTTGCGGATGAACCGCCGCAGGCTGGGCTCGCGCCCGTCGCGGCCGTAAGGCGCGGTAAACCGGATGCCCCGCATCGACGGCGTATCCAGATGGTCGTCCGCCCTGTCATTGAACATTGGGTTGAAGAAGGAACCGTCGACATCCATGCCACCCGCATATTTCGACAGTCCGGGGATGAAGAAGTCCCGGTTCACGTCCGAACGGTTGTGGCAGGTGGAGCAGGCAATACCCAGTTCGCGGGCCGGGGCGCCAAAGATTTCCGGGCTGTCGAACAGCATGTCACCATAGGCAACCAGCGGCAGGTTGGCCTCATCCTCGCCAGCTTCTTCGAATTGCAGCACCAGCCGGGGCAACTCCCGCTGATCGGCGATATTCGACCCCGGCGGCAAGGTTGCAGGCAGCGTTACCGGCGTTCCCGAGCGCACTGCGCTTTCGGGGACCGGGGTCAGCTTTTCGCGTTCCGCATAGGCGGCAGGCAAATAATTCTCCGTAAGATAGGTTTCGAGCGTTGCATGTGCTGCGGCAAAGCGCTCTGCATCGGTCTCTTGTGCCCCATGGCCAAGCACGCCAGCGGTGCCAAGCGAGGAGTTCAGGACGAGCCATGCCCGCCCCAGATCCCGCGCAGCTTTGGCATCAGCTGCCTTGATGCCGTCCTCGAAGGCGCGGAACAGCGCTTCGGCCTTGGCAACCTCATGTGCTGCGTTGGGCTGTCCAAGCGCTGCCTCCGCCGCCTCCAGGTGACGCAGAATACCCTGGGCCACGACCGCCGTGGCCGCCTCGAACAGCGCCTGGCGGTCTTGTGCTGCAAGCGCCGCGCTGATCGCACTGGCCTCAGCCGGGGTGACCCGCGACATGGCATCTTCAGACAATGCGCTGCCTGGCGCCGGTGCGGTCCAGCTGTTTTTGATTTTTTCCCAAGGAACCGGGGTCAGGTTCCCCATGAACAGTGTCAGGCGATAAGCGGCGGAGCGCGGCGCCCAAGGGGCTTGCTCAACCGCTGTGGCCCCGGCGGCCACCGGCAAAAGGCCGACCAATGCCGTTGTGATGAGTTTTTTCATGGCTGAGCCTACAAAAGTTAGCTTTGGCTAAATTTTGTAGTTTCTTCTATACCGTTGTCAACCCGCTTTGATGCAGGCATACAGGGAGGCCAAACTGACCGCGGCCTTATGAGCAACATGACTGACACCAACGAAAACGCCCTCAGCCGAAGCCCGGACGAACAGGCAAGTGGGTTTGAGGCCGTGCGCACGGCTCATCAAAGCGAGATGGTCGAAGACTATGTCGAGCTGATTGCCGAGCTGATACAGCTGAATGGCGCAGCCCGGCCTGTCGAAATCGCCGAGCGGCTTGGCGTCACCCAGCCTACGGTTTCCAAGAACCTGAACCGCCTGAAACGGGAAGGGCTGATCCTGCAGGAGCCCTACCGTTCGATACGCCTGACGGAAGAAGGCCGCGAGCTGGCCGAAGCCTGCCGCCAACGGCACAGGATCGTGGTGGATTTCTTGGTGGCTCTTGGCGTGTCTCAAGAGGTGGCTGAATACGACGCCGAAGGTATCGAACACCACGTCAGCGAAGAAACCCTCGCCGTGTTCCATGCCTTCACCAAAGAGCGGGCCAAGGGGTGAATTGTTGCTCGCTCTGTTGGTGAATGCCTGCTGAAGCAACCAGCGCACCACCCTTGCCCCTCATTAGGTTTGCTTTGCCTTTCCGCACCAGTGGGATCCTCTACTGGCACCAATCGGTTGTGTAGCTCTCACTCGATGTCCATTTACAACGCTTCACGCTCATTGGTTTGAGGCGCAGCATTTGGCGAATTGGGCTCTCATCAAGATTTCGCCGCTACCGGGCCGAACCACGGCTTTGCGCGCGCGGGTGGCAGCGCATCACCGGAAACGACGCAGGAACAGCCCCTTGGCCAGAACTGTCGATGGCCGTTTCCTGCCCAAGCACGACAAGGGCCTTTCTGCACAAGCATTCGGCGGCTGAGAGTCCGTAGCAGGCCTTTGCGGACCGGAGATTTGGCACAGAAAACGTGCTAATATCCCGGTACATATGTTCGCCAAGAAAGGAGAGAGTCCAATGAAACCTCTTTTCGCAAGCCTTTCTGCGACGGCACTTTGTGTTCTGCCTGCGCTCGGATCCGATGCCGGTGAAGTAGCAAATGCCGCGCGTTCGGGGGATGTCGCCGCGTTGACCGGCCTTCTTGCGAACGGCGCGCCGTCAGACGAACCGGGGGTCGCCAACCCGCTTCACTTCGCGCTCATGGCGGGCCACGAAGAAGCGGCGCGCATCTTGCTGGAATACGGTGCCGATCCCAACGCCGATACCGCGCTTGGCACCCCGCTGATGGTTGCAGCAGGGCGGGATCGGACGGAGCTTATTGAGCTGCTGCTTGACCACGGTGCCGACCTTGAAGCCACCGGAGGGCGTGAAGAACGCACGCCGCTTCACTCAGCTGCCGCTTCAGGTGCGGTGAGTCCGGGCACTCCTCAAGTCCGGTGCCAACCCGCTGGCGCGCGCAAAGTTCGGCGATCCGCCGTTGCATCTGGCCGCTCAGAAGAACCACACGGCAGTTGCTGAAATTCTGCGCGAAGTAACAATTTGGGAGCCGCCCCAACCGCCAACCGAAGGCGACCTTCAGGCGGCAGGCAAGGAAAAAGGCCGGGTCGCCGTTGAAACGTGCAAGATATGCCACCCGCTTGAAGCGGGTGAAGTCTCCAAAGGGCCGACCTTGTGGAACATTGTTGGAAGGCCTGTTGCCGGTTCTGAAAACTACCGGTATTCCAACGCCCTGCGCCAGGACGGCGGAGTTTGGGATATCGCAAAGCTTGATGCATTCCTTGCAGATCCAAAGATGGCTTTGCCAGGCAACATGATGGCAACCAGCAATGATCGTGTCGAAATCGCGGATCAGGAAATCCGCTGGTCTTTGATTGCCTATCTCACAACCCTCAAGTGACGCCTTTTTCTTCGCCAAGTTGCGAGAGGGGTGTTCACCAATCAACGGCAACTTCGTCCCGCGACCTGTAGATTGCCCGCTTCATCGTCGCTGCGCGCTGAACCAATGGCCGGTATTTCCGCCGCCGCGCGGCGGAACACTTTGTGCCAACGCAGCGATATTCACGCTGCGGGCGCGCGCAGCACAAAATCACAATGACTGGGACGGGCTCATAGCTGGCCTCGGGTGCAACGCAGCATCAGGGCAATAGAAACAACTTCCACCGGCGAGAACGGCCCAGAGCCGACCGTCGTGCCTGGCACGGAGCGTGACCGGTCCCTGGCCCTTTCCTGCCCTTCGGGCCGGACGCAGCGGATGACCGGTCCCAGCTAAACAAGGCAGACGGGGTGGCAGCCTTCCAGATTCGGCGTGATTGCGGAGCAGTTCGATTAAGCTCTGAAGCCCCCATTGCAAAACCAATCACTATGGGACGCTGCTTCGTATAACGCGCCGTCCCAAGAATTGAGGCTAACGTCGGCACAACTCAAGCTCCTTTCCAGCAGATCCGCGCTGACCGCATCAGCTCCGGCTGCGTCGTAAATATTGGATAGAGAGCGTCGGATGTTTTGTATTTGTCGACCGGCTTGGGACGCATAGAGCCTCGCCAGCTTGAGTTTATCGAAGTGCCTCCTAACCCTTGACGACGTCGCGTCCGTCCATTCTTCCGGCGGATCGACATGGAACGCCGCTCCAGGCGGAGAACCCTCCACGATTGTGCCAAACAGCCAGCGATCGGCAGTAAGGTCGTCATAGTAAGCGTGTAGGAACTGTGTCTCAGTCGAGTTAGGACCAGAGGTCCCCTTGTTGTGGTTGCAATCCTTGCAGCATGGGATGAGGTTTAGGGGGGTGAGTGCGAGGGCAGGGTGCCGCGCCTTAGGCAGGGAATGGTCCAGCGTAGAAACCGGTAGATGTCCGCAGAATGGGCATTGTCCGTGTACGGCAGCCATCATAATCTTGTCGTAGATTTGCCGGCCACGGCTCTTCTGTCGCGCCAGATGACGGTCGTATAGCTGCTCCATCTCCTTTGCTGTTACAGGGCCATTGGCTCCGGCAACGGTATCTGCCTCCACAACAAGATGGAGCTCAGTCGCCGCAGCTCTGGCATCAAAGTCAGTTTCGGCTTGTTCTATTTGCTCTCGGATGCCTTCGAGGCGCGTCTTCTTGGCAGCATCCGCGATCCCTTGTGCGCAAGTATCAAAGATATCGAGTGCAGTGAGCTCCGGCCGGGGGGCAGTCCACATGTGTTAGCCTTCTTGCTCTCGCACGGCGATCAGCGAACGGACGATGCTTCTTGCTTCGTCACCCAGCTGTCCATTAAAGCGTGCGAGGACTTCTTCATATGTGAGGTCGTCGCGAACGGCGTCGGTTAACATTTTGTGAAAACCGGAGTTTGTAACTTCGAGGCCAAATATCTCTTGGGTGAGTGTTCCGACATTTTCGCCAAAGGTTTCAAAAATTGGTCGCTCAATGCGTTTCTCACGGCCGCTCCTCCATATCCTCCAGACACATGTTTTAGGAACCTCTTGGAGGATTACTGGCGAGTGGGTGGCAATTACCGCCACTCCATTTCGATTGATGAGGAGATCAGACAGTGAGCGAATGAATGCGGAAAGCAGTGGCGGATGAAGATGGGCTTCCGGCTCATCAAGCAATACCAAGGATCGTTCCTCAATCGCCTCCACAAGTCGGGTGATGGTCAGAACAACGATCTTGTGGCCAGAACTTAGCTTTGAATAGAGCTGCCTTGCATCCTTGCGGAGTTTATTGAAAGCTTCGCGCGTTTCGTTCTCAGCTTGCAACCCTTCGAACGTTTCGATTAACTGCCATATTTCCGCTTGTTTGAAGATAGGGTCAGATTCCAAAAGGGATAACGCACGCCGCCACCGCTCCTGCTTCGATTTCTGGGTGAGGATTAATTGCACAGACCTTCCGAAGTCTGCGGCAAGGTCATCCGTAGATTTTGGCGGCTTCTTCGTACCATCTTCGTTTCGGCCAGTATGTTTTAGGCCGATATATTGGTAACGGACTCGGGATAGTTTGTTCTCGGGAATGGAAAGTGGCTCGAACGGGTCGAACGCACTAAAGGTTACGGCGATGATGTTCGAGAAACTTTCCGAATCTTCGAGGCCAAGATCGTCAATTTCGTCCCAGCGGAAGTCTCCAAAATTGCCTTCTTCGGGGCGAACAAGGGCGTTTGTCATTTGTTCAACTGTATATGTCTTCCCGACATTATTTCGACCGATAAGAACATGAACGTTGGTCGGAGGGTAAGTCTCCGGATGAACTGCAAAATTGTAGGTAGGCGGTAGGCTGTTTGCCCCCCATGGGGGTGGCGTGTAGGAGAATGCATATTCAGTCAGACGTGCGCCGCCTTGCGCCATTCTCCGGTACTGACCTCTAACCGATTGATCTGAAACAGATCTCAGCAGCGAAACGCCAGTTACCTTTTCCTCCAAAGCGCGCTCGAAGAGGTCGGCATCGCGTGCGACATCTCTCATGGCCTCCAGGAACTCATCCCGAAAGGCGTCACCGAGTTCGTTGACCGCCTGGTAGTAACTATCATCCTGCCCGAGCGAAAAAAACCTCTCATCAAGCTCATTGAACTCGTCAGGGATATTTGGCCGCCGCTGATCGGCGATCATCTCAAACTCACCAATTTTCACTTCGCCAATGCGGTGTTTCTCTCCGGCCTCATCGAAGTAAAACACTACATACATCGTGCTATACTTGAACCAATCGTCCCAGCCGTCGGTAAGCAGGAAGACCTTGTTTACCTGCCCTTCCGGCAGACTTCCACGGTACGAAATGACTTGAAAATCCATGATTTCACGAGGCTATCAGAACAATCGTCCTTGTCCAGCCGCAAGCATCAGTGCGCGTGCCCCCGTCGGGTCAAGGCAGTCGTAAAGCCCGCGCTTGCAGGCTGGGCCATTTAGAGACCCGCTCCATACTATATCCGAGTCCGTGGCCCACTGACCGGCCCCGGTGCCGACGTCCATCTTAATTGTCTGGACCTGACAGGTTCTCTGGCTGCCAGGCCGAAAGACCGCTTCTGCGCGATCGCGGTCATTCGTGCAAGGCGCAGCAAAGGTCGGCTCTCCGCCCTTATTGTGGGAGAAAAGAAGGTCGAAAGGAAGTGGTCTTGTCCTCACCGGGCTGATTGCCGCCGTCTGCAGGGGTGTTTGTAACCCGACGTGATGCCCAAGCAAGGCAGTCTAAAGGCTATGCCGCTGCAATAGCATTTGCGAACGTAAATCCCAAGCATGCGTGAACCACTCTTATATCTGCAGGATTTTCTGTAAGCGGCGTCTGGAGGGCACCGGGCTTTCAGCTTGACGGTGGGAAGTTCCAGGGGAGAAGTTCGTCGAGCCGGCTGGCAGGGTGACCTGCAGCGATGGCTTCGAGGGTGGCCTTGAGGTAGGCAAAAGGCTCGACGCCGTTGATCTTCGCCGTCGCAATAAGCGAAGCGATGCGGCCCCAGGCGCGGCCGCCTTCGTCGTGACCAGCAAAGAGCGCATTTTTTCTCGTCAGGGCCAGTTCCCGTTCATTCTGCCCATGTCGGGCAAGTTTACCGGGTTCATTATCGATGGCATGCCTATTTTGGCTCGGACGTGAAGGTTTTCCGCACGCTCAATCGCGGTGATGGCCAACATGTTGGGATCGAGCGCGATGCGGGGATCGCGATCCTGGCACCCGCTTGGATTCTGGATGCTTCGGTTTGTCAGAGTTTCGAGCTTGGCGCACCTTTGGTGTCCACGGATGCGCTTTTCGAACTTCATTCGGTTCTCGGGCACCTCGGTTTCCGGCGAGGGTTGAATGGTGACGAGTCACCCATGGAGGCCCCGAATGAAGCATCACAGATCCTCGACACCAGCCCAGTTGCCGCTGCCGTTATCGCCGGCACCATCGCTGACGGAACCGGAATACCGGTCGATGGTGACAGCCCTGGCGCAATTGCTGCTGACCGCGGCAAAAACCGGTCCGGGAGGGCACAGCAATGAATGACATGGCCCTCACGTTTCCACCGGAACTGCTGAAGCGTCAGGCGGTGATCTACGTGCGCCAGTCGACGCAGAGCCAGGTTATGACGAACCTCGAAAGCCAGCGCCGGCAATACGATCTTGTCGAGATGGCCCGCGGATATGGATTTGCCGGGATCGATGTCATCGACGACGACCTTGGTGTATCGGCCAGTGGCTGTCACGCCCGCCCCGGCTTCGA